>NZ_CP136420.1:182500-2773270 GCF_045278715.1 Neomoorella carbonis
AAAAGTCAAGGAAAGTCAAAAGGAAAAAGAAGGTCAAATTGAAGGATATGCCGAGGGGGTAGGCCGATGAATGGAAGGTAAAACCCTGGCCGATCGTATCGAAAACTATATCAAATGGTTGTTAAAAAGCAGTGCCGATGGAATAGTAGAGTTACAGCGCCAGGAACTGGCCGCGCGCTTCACCTGCGTACCTTCGCAGATCAGCTATGTCCTCAGCACCCGCTTTACTATTGAAAAGGGATACCTGGTGGAAAGCCGCCGGGGGGGCGGTGGCTATATCCGCATTGCCAGGGTACCCTTAAATGCCGAAGCGCGGCTTAAAGATTGGGTGCAGAAGGCCCTGGGCGAATATATCTCCCAGGAGGCAGCTGTGGAGCTGCTGGAGCGCCTGAGGGAGGAGGGGTTATTAACCCGGCGGGAGCAACTGCTTCTGGCGGCAGCCATTAATCGCCAATCTTTACCCCTTGAACTACCCGGGCGCGACCAGGTGCGGGCCTGTATCATGAAGGCTGTAATTTTAACCTTAATGCGCAATGATTTCCCCAGCGCAGGATAAGAGGGGGCTAGAAAATGCTTTGTGAACGATGCCAGGAGAGGCCGGCCAGTGTCCACGTCACCAGGATTATCAACGGCGATAAGACGGAGCTTTATCTTTGCCAGGAATGTGCCCGGGAAATGCAGCCCCAGCTGAATTTTTCCATTCCCAAATTTTTAGCCGGGCTGCTGGATTATGACCCGGGCCTGGAGGTCAAAGCCCCGCCGGCAGTAGAACGCTGCCGGGAGTGCGGCCTGAGCTACGAGCAATTCCACCAGACGGGGCGGTTGGGATGCCCGGACTGTTACCATTACCTGGCCGCGCGCCTGGATCCCCTGATCCGGCGCATCCAGGGCAGCAGCCAGCACCGCGGCAAAGTACCCCGCCGGGCCGGTGGCAACCTCCGGGTGCGCCGGGAAATTGAAAAATTGCGGGCACAGCTGCAGCAGCTGGTGGAGCAGGAGGAATTTGAAAAGGCTGCCCAGGTCCGGGACCGCATTCGCGATTTAGAAAACCGCCTGGGAGAACAGGGGGGCTGGCAATGAGCCTGAATTTGGAGCGTAACAGCAAATGGATGGAAGGGTCCGGGCCCCAGGCCGACATCGTCATTTCCAGCCGCATCCGGCTGGCCCGTAACCTGAAGGGGATGCCCTTTCCCAATTTGATGAACGAAGCCCAGGAAGCCAAGGTTATCCGTCTGGTGGGCCAAGCCATCCGGGCGCCAGGGGTTTTTCAGGCCGTTGGTGAATTAAAGCTCCAGACCTTACGAGAATTGTCGCCGGTGGAGCGGCAAATACTAGTGGAGAAACACCTCATCAGCCCGGATCTGGCGGAAGGTAAAGGGGAGAAGGCCGTAGTTTTACGGGATGATGAAGCCATCAGCATCATGGTCAATGAAGAAGATCACCTGCGCCTGCAGTGCCTTTTACCGGCCCTGATGCTCCATGAAGCCTGGCGCCTGGCCGACGCTGCCGACGATGCCCTGGAAAACGAGCTGGACTTTGCTTTTGACCAGGAAAGGGGCTACCTTACCGCCTGTCCTACCAATGTCGGTACCGGGTTAAGGGCTTCTACCATGCTGCATCTGCCGGCCCTGGTGCTGACCAAGCAGGCCGGACAAGTTTTGACGGCCCTGACCAAAGTAGGGGTGGCGGTCAGGGGCCTCTACGGCGAGGGAACCGAAGCCCAAGGTAATATTTTCCAGGTTTCCAATCAGATTACCCTGGGACGTTCTGAAGAAGAGATTATCAATAACCTTTCGGCGGTAACTGTGCGGCTGGCCGACCAGGAAAGGGAAGCCAGGGAATTACTGCGCAAACAGAGCCGCTGGCAGCTGGAAGACCGCGTGGGCCGGGCCTACGGGGTCCTGACCAACGCCCGCATCTTGAGCTCCCAGGAAGCCCTGCAGCTCCTTTCTGATGTCCGCCTGGGAGTAGAGATGAAAATTTTACGCGGCATCGACCAGCGGCTTATAAACCAGCTGATGGTGCGCATCCAGCCGGCCTACCTGCAGTTTACCGCCGGTAAAGAGATGACGCCCTTTGAGCGCGATGTGCACCGGGCGGCCATGGTTCGAGAACTTTTAGCAGGCTAGCAGAAAACCTACAGGAGGTGGATTAATCATGTCACCACGTTTTACCGAAAGGGCCAACCGGGTCCTGCGCCTGGCCCAGGAGGAAGCCAGGGCCCTGCATCACCCGGCCATTGGGACCGAACATATCCTGCTGGGGATCTTACGGGAAGGCGACAGCGTCGCCGCCCGCGCCCTGGCCAGTTTAGGGGTTAACGTCAAAGCTGTACGTGATGAAGTGCGTAAAATTATCCGGCCGGGGGAAGCCCCTGCCGGTGGGGAAATCGGCCTGACACCGCGGGCGAAAAGAGTCCTGGAGCTGGCTAATGAAGAAGCGCGCCGCCAGGGCGTAAACTATGTGGGGACAGAACATATTCTCTTAGGCTTGCTGGAAGAAGGCGAGGGCCTGGCGGCGCAGGTCTTGAGCGGCCTGGGCTTAAGCGCCGATAGAATCCGCCAGCAGGTCATCGCCCTGCTGGGGGGTGCCGGGGGACAGCCCCAGGCCGGCGGCTGGACCCTGCTTTTCGGCAACCTGCCCTTCGGCATGAGCGGGTTCCCGGGAGGGATGGCCTTCCAACCCCAGGGGATGGCCGGCACCAAGGTGCGGGAGCAGCGGCCGGGTCAGACGCCCACCCTGGACCAGTTCAGCCGGGATCTCACCCGCCTGGCCCGGGAAGATAAGCTGGACCCGGTTATTGGCCGGGAAAAGGAAATTGAACGAGTCATCCAGATTCTAAGCCGCCGGACGAAAAACAACCCCGTTTTAATCGGCGATCCCGGCGTGGGCAAGACGGCCATCGTTGAAGGCCTGGCCCAGAAAATCGTCCAGAACCAGGTACCGGAAGTCCTGCGGGACAAACGGGTGGTGGCCCTGGATATGTCCGGCATGGTGGCCGGCACCAAGTACCGGGGCGAGTTTGAAGAACGCTTCAAGCGGGTTATGGACGAAGTCCGCGATGCCGGCAACGTCATCCTCTTTATCGACGAGCTGCATACCCTGATTGGTGCCGGGGCCGCCGAGGGGGCCATCGATGCCGCCAATATCTTAAAGCCCGCCCTGGCCCGGGGGGAACTGCAGACCATCGGCGCCACCACCATTGACGAGTACCGCAAACACATCGAACGGGACGCGGCCCTGGAGCGCCGCTTCCAGGCCGTTATGGTCGGCGAGCCCACGGTGGAAGAAACCATTGCCATCCTGAAGGGCCTGCGGGACCGCTATGAAGCCCACCACCGGGTGAAGATTTCCGATGCGGCCCTGGAGGCGGCGGCACGGCTTTCCGACCGCTATATCACCGACCGGTACCTGCCGGATAAAGCCATCGATCTGGTTGACGAGGCTGCTTCCCGGGTGCGTCTCAAAGTATATACGGCGCCCGACGACGTCAAGAAACTGGAAGCGCGCCTGGAAGAACTGGAGAAGGAAAAGGCGGCCGCCGTCCATGCCCAGGAGTTTGAAAAGGCGGCTGCCTTGAGAGACGAGGAAAAGAAAATTAAAGAAGAGCTAGAAGCCAGAAAGGGCGAGTGGCAGAAGGAAAAGGGCCTGGAGAAGTCCGTGGTGGAGCCGGAGGATATCGCCCAGATTGTTTCCAGCTGGACGGGAATCCCTGTCACCCAGCTGGCCCAGGAGGAAAGCGAGCGGCTCCTCCACCTGGAAGATATCCTGCACCAGCGGGTCATCGGCCAGGATGAGGCCGTCCGCGCCGTGGCCCGGGCCGTACGCCGCGCCCGGGCGGGCCTGAAAGATCCCAAGCGGCCCATCGGCTCCTTCATCTTCCTGGGGCCCACCGGCGTCGGCAAGACCGAGCTGGCCCGGGCCCTGGCCGAAGCCCTCTTTGGTGACGAAGATGCCATGGTCCGTTTCGATATGTCCGAGTACATGGAGAAGCACACCGTCTCCCGGCTGGTGGGCGCCCCGCCCGGCTACGTCGGCTACGAGGAGAGCGGCCAGTTAACGGAAGCCGTCCGGCGCCGGCCCTACAGCGTCGTCCTCTTTGACGAGATTGAAAAGGCCCACCCGGACATCTTTAACGTGCTGCTCCAGGTCCTGGACGACGGCAGGCTTACGGACGCCAAGGGTCGCACCGTCGACTTCCGCAACACGGTGATCATCATGACCTCCAATATCGGCGCCAGCACCATCAAGCGTGAGAGCCTGGGCTTTAAAGCTTCCACCAGCGAAGTGGCGGCCGAGTCTTACGACAAGATGAAAAAGCACATTATGGAAGAGCTGCGGCGGACCTTCCGGCCGGAGTTTCTCAACCGCATCGACGAGCTGATCGTCTTCCATGCCCTTTCCCGGGACGATATCAGGAAGATAGTCGACTTGATGCTGGCCGATCTGAACCGCCGCCTGGAGGAGAATAAGCTGGCGGTAGAAGTAACTGATGAAGCCAAAGAAATTCTTATTAAAGAAGGCTTTGACGAGGCCTACGGCGCCCGGCCTTTGCGGCGCGCCATCCAAACCCTCATCGAAGACCAGCTCTCCGACGAGATGCTGGCCGGGAAAATTGCTCCCGGCGACAAAGTCCGGGCCGTCGCCCGGGACGGCAAAATTGTCCTGGAGAAAGCGGCTTAATCCGGGGCAGGGTAGACCCTTACAAGCACTCGCGCGCAGCGGGTGCTTTCTCTTTTGCTGTAACGGGCAATTTATTTATTTCCACCGCCAGGGGACTGTTTTTTCCAGGGTCCCCAGGAGGCGGAAGGGTTTTCCCGCCCGGAGCCCTGCAGCCTCCAGGGCGGCCCGCTCGCCGGCGGCGAGGATGCAGGTGGCGGGGCCGGCCGATTTGTGCAAGTCCGGCTCCGGTAAGCCCGGCCGCCAGTTGATCTGCAGCCTGTATAAAGCGGCCAGATCCCGGGCCTCGGCCAGGATGCCCCTGGAACCGGCGGGAACGATTTCCCGGATGCCCGGCTGGTCGAGGAGCAGGCGCACGGTTTGCAGGTCTGCGATTTCCGGATCGTCGAGGAAGACCTCGGTTCCGACCTTGGGCCGCCCGAAAAGGGCCAGGGCGTCGCCGGCGGCCAGACGCCCTATTAGCAGCTCTGCGGTAGTCGCCAGGCCGATGACGGTGATCCCTATCCCCGACTGGATAGTGGGGACGTTTTTTTCGCTGCTGCCGGTGAGGGCCTTCTCCGGGTCGATACCCAGCGAGCGGACCTCGTCGGCCACCCCCTCCCGGATGGCCGCGCCTGCAGGTTCCGGTTCCACGCAGAGGGTGTTGACGATGCAGACCGGCCAGGCGCCTACCGCCAGGACTTCCATCAAGGCTACCCTGGCGGTGAAGCGGCCCAGGACGTATCCCGGCACCCGCACCACGTCGGCTTCCTTGGGGCCGATGGCGCCGGCGGAATCGCAGGCGATCACCAGGGATCTTTGCGCCTCCAGGTCCAGGATGGTCAAATCCCGGTAGCGGCGGGGGAAAAGGGCGGGCGGGGTCATTTACCTTCACCTTTCCCCCGGCCGGCGGCATAGCTGGCGGGAAATACCCGGCGCAGGCTGGTGAAGGCCGTCGCGGCCAGGACGATGTTCAGGGCGGAAGCGATCAATAAGGGCACCACCATGGCCAGGAAGAATGCTTTGCCGAACCCCGGCAGGGGGATAAACAGCGCCGGGAGTAACAGGCCGTTGAGGGCTATTCCCGCTGCGATCCCCAGCCAGGGGGAAAAGGGGTAGAAGAGGGCAAAAAGGGCGACGACGGCGGCCATGCCGGCGGCGATTACCAGGTGGAGGGGCAGGGTGAGGGGGAACCCGGCGGTAAAGGCGGTGAGCAGGTGCCCCAGGGAAGCTATGAGAGCCCCGTCGGCGGGACCCAGGATGAGGGCGCCGAGAAAGCCGGGAAAAGAATCGAAGGCCGGGGTGCCGGTGATGCTGGGTATTTTTAGATTGGCGCCCACAGTTGACAGGGCGATGAGCATGGCCAGGGTCGCCAGGCGTCTGGCCGTCCAGCGGCTTGCCTTAACGGCCGGGGAGGAAAGTTCCGGTTTTGCCATGTTTGCTTCTCCTTTCTAAAGAAGACTTTGTCAGGGGCGAAATGGGGCCGGGCCACCCGTAACAAAAAAGTCCCCAGCCGTCTTCCGGCTGGGGACTTTGCCATCATCCCCGGTTGCTTCTCCCCTTTCCTGGCGAAGGTGAGAGGTCGTATGGACAGGCAGGTCTCCTGGCTCGCGCTTCCTCGTTTGGCGATGCCTTCCCGGGAACTATCCCAGTGGCGTTATATCGCCAACTCCACGCTCACAGTGGCGGGACCGCGCCGGATCGCCGCCTGAAAAGGCGGTTACCGGACTTCCCTATTCTCCCCCTCCCGGGGGCACCTGTCCATTTTTTTCATATATGGTTGTCAATTATTAATATAATCTACCACCGTGCTTTTGGCAAGCCCTGTTTCCGAAAGTAAGCTCGGGAAAGACTTCCCGGGGGAGGTAGCCGCACCGTGTTCGATTACCGGGACGCGACGCTATGTTGTCCTTTTATTCCTGGCGGAAAAGGCCGGCTCCGGCCGGGTTACCCTGACTCGCCATCCAATTTACCGCCAGCTCTCCCGGGGCGGTAACCCTTTTACCTTGTGCCACATCCAGGGCTGCCAGGCCGGTGTCGGGATAGGCGCTTTCGCCGTGCTGGGAGAGATCCAGGCCGGCTTCCTCTTCCTCGGCTGTGACCCGTAAAGGTGTCAGCAGGGAGACGACCTTGAGAATGCCGTAGGTCACTGCGGCGGTAAAAATCCAGGCCGCCGCTACGCCTACCACCTGTACCCCCAGCAAATGGGCGTTGCCGTATAGCAGGCCGTCGGCCCCGGCGGGGTTCACGGCTTTGGTGGCAAAGATGCCGGTGGCAATGGCCCCCCAGGTGCCGCCGACGCCGTGACAGCCAAAGGCGTCCAGGGAATCGTCGTAGCCCAGTTTGACCTTGGCCACGGCCACCGCGAGGCAGCAGACGGCGCCGCCGATACCGCCGATTACCAGAGCTGCCGGGGGAGTGACGAAACCGGCCGCCGGGGTGATGGCGACCAGGCCTGCTACCGCGCCACTGGCCGCTCCCAGGGCGGTGGGTTTGCCGTGGAGCAGCCACTCTACCGCCAGCCAGCCCAGGATGGCGGCCCCGGCAGCCGTATTGGTCGTGACGAAGGCGTTACCGGCCAGACCGTTGGCCCCCAGGGCGCTGCCGGCATTAAAACCGAACCAGCCGAACCATAACAGCGCGGCGCCCAGAACAGTCATGGGGAGGTTGTGGGGCGGCAGGGGGATCCGGCCGTAATCCCGCCGGCGTCCCAGGACCAGGGCGCAGATCAGCCCGGCCACGCCGGCGCTGATATGCACCACTGTGCCGCCGGCAAAGTCCAGGGCGCCGAGTTCCCGCAGCCAGCCCCCCGCGCCCCACACCCAGTGGGCCAGGGGGTCATAGACCAGGGTAGCCCACATTAACGTAAAGAGCAGGAAGGCCGGGAAGCGCATGCGCTCGGCAAAGGCACCGGTTATCAGGGCCGGGGTGATTATTGCGAACATGAGCTGGAACATAGCAAATACCTGGTGGGGGATGGTGGCGGCGTAAACGGGATTGGGTTCCAGGCCGACGCCCCGGAACCCCGCCCAGTCCAGCCCCCCCAGCAAGTGGAGGTGGTCGGGACCGAAGGCCAGGGAATAGCCCCACAGGACCCACTGGACGGAAATAAGGGCCATGGCGGCCAGGCACTGCATAATGACACCCAGGACGTTTTTCTGGCGGACCATACCGCCGTAAAAGAAGGCCAGGCCGGGGGTCATCAACATGACCAGGGCGCTGGCTACTAAGAGAAAAGCGGTATCGCCGGTATCAACCGCGTTCCCGGCTGCCGCCAGCGCCGGCCGGGCCAGGACGGTCCCGGCGGCCAGGAATAATAATAGTAAAAGTGCTGTTACTACAGGCCGGAGCAGGATGTTTGACCTGCCCCTTACGTTGCTGACATTCCTTTGCTTCAATGCCATTGCCCTCCTTCATTCTGAAATAAAGAAGGCACAGGAGACAGGTTATCTCCTGTGCCTTCTTTGGCGACACACGGGTTACACCCTTGTAACCACGGATCAAATTTATTTAGTTACATTTTAATTCAGCATCCATGCCGCGTCAAGCCAAAAACTTTTGACATGTCACCGGACTGTGATATTGTCACCCTGTAAGCGGACTGAGAAAATGTCACTATGAGGGGAGAAATCTTTTTGAGTGCCAAAGAGTCCCGCAGGGTGTTTGTGATTGAACAAGCCATCAAAGGCAAGATTACCAACAGGCAAGCTGCTGAGGTCCTGGGATTGAGTGAACGCCAGGTTATCCGCTTGAAGGAGAGGATGAAAGCTGAAGGTGTTGCGGGCCTGGCTCATAAAAACAGGGGCCGAACTCCCAAGCATGCCGTGCCTAAAGATACTAAAGAAAAGGTTGTTTTGTTGGCCCGGGGCCCTCTTCGTGATGCTAGCTGTCAGCAGGTAGCCGAACTCCTGGAGGAGTTCTATGGCATAACCCTTTCTGCTAAGACTGTTGGCCGCATCTTGAAGGAGGCTGGTATTCCCCTGGCTCATACCCACAGGTCGCCTAAACGCCAGAAGTCACGGGAGCGTTTGCCCCAGGAGGGCCTCCTTTCCCAGTTGGATGCCAGCCCTTTTGCCTGGCTGGAGGATCGCGGCCCGGAACTTACTTTGCACGGGGCTATTGATGACGCTACCGGCAAAGTTCAGGGGTTGTATTTTACCCTTAATGAGTGCCTTGAGGGTTACTTCCAGGTGCTGTTTCAGGTGGTGCAAAACTTCGGTGTCCCCAGAAGTTTATACTCTGACCGCCATACTATTTTCTTCTCTCCCAAGAGGGACAGACTCTCTATTGAGGAGGAGCTGGCCGGCCAAACTGCCCCTTTAACCCAGTTTGGCCGGGCCATTGCCGAGCTGGGTATTAATCATATCCCCGCTCGCTCTCCCCAGGCTAAAGGGCGTATTGAGCGCCTCTGGGGCACTCTCCAGGGCCGCTTGGTGGTTGAACTCCGCCTGGCTGGTATCTCCACCCTGGAGGAGGCTAATGCCTTCTTGCCAGGTTTTATCCAGAGGTTTAACCGGCGTTTTGCCGTTACACCAGCCAACCCGGAACCGGCTTACGGCCCTTGCCCTCCTCCGGCCAGGTTAGAGCAAATTCTATCTTGGCGGCAAGAACGCAAGGCTTCCCGGGGTTCTTCTATCTCTTACCTGGGTCATACCTATCAGTTGGTTGATACTAGGGGGTCTGTGGTCCCTTTGCGCCCGGGGGCTTCAGTGGAGGTGCTTACCCACCTGGATGGTTCTTTAAGTGCCATCTATGGCGGTAATCGCTACTTATTGCGGCAGCTTACCCAGTCGCCAAAGGTGATGGCTAAAGAGCCCAAGAAAGCCCTGGCAAGCAGGGCTCATAAGCCAGCGCCAGACCATCCCTGGCGCCGTATGCCTATTAACCCGGCTAAAAAAGCGGTACCTTTACCCCACGATAATCTCTTACCCGCCAGTCAAGGGGGGTGACATTTTCTCTGTCCCGTTAAGGCCTTTTTGGGGTGACATTTTCACTGTCCCTTGACAGCCAAAAAATTTTGACGGCTACTGCCGGTACAGGCTAAAATAGACTTAATGGTTATCGCGGCAGCAGCGGAGCGGTTAAATTATGGCTTTAAATGGAACGGGGGTTGAGCTGGTGTATAAAATCGAGGCCATTATCCGGCCGGAAAAATTCGAGGCCGTCAAGGAAGCCCTGGGTCGCTACGGCATCCATGGTATGACCGTAACCCACACCCTGGGCTGCGGCCAGCAGAAGGGCAAAACCGAGGTCTACCGGGGCACGGCTTATACCATCGACCTCTTGCCCAAGGTCAAGGTGGAGATCGTCCTGGAAGATAGATACGTTGACGATGTGGTGGCTATTATCGCCCGCGAGGCCCGTACCGGCAACATCGGCGACGGCAAAATTTTTATCTGCCCCGTTGAAGATGCGATGAGAATCCGCACCGGTGAGCGGGGTGCGGAAGCGCTCTAAATGGCGGCTTCTACCCATGAACTTGCTGTTGCCGGGGTATACTAGATGTGACTGACAGCAAGGGAGTGGGCATGATGGACGATTTTTCTTTACGGGAAAAGGTGCGGCAGATTTTGCGCGAGGACAAGGACCTGAGCGGTTACGGCCTTAACGCCGACGTGGTGGCGGGTGAGATCCAGCTCCAGGGGATCGTCGATACCCTGAAGGAGAAAGAGCGGGCCGAAAGGCTGGTGCGGCAGGTTCCGGGGGTAAAAGGGGTAGCCAATGCCGTGGCTATCAGCACCGACGGGGCCATCAGGGATGAGGACGTAACCATGGAAGTCCATGAAGAACTGGACTTAGATCCGCGCGTTGACCTGCGCCATATTGGCGCCGAAAGCGTTGACGGCCACGGCACTGTGGTTTTGAAGGGACGGACGGAAGACCCGGCCGAAGTGGAAGCGGCCCGGGAGGCGGCCGCTAAAGCCCGTGGCGTGACCCGGGTGGTGAGCCAGGTTAAGGTAGGGGAAGAGAAAATGAGCCTGGAGGATATGTTCCATAGCCAAGTGAACAATGATAGGGAAGAGTAAGCCTTGATTTACTTATGCAAGCAGGCGCGATACTTGATTTAAAAAATTTGCGGCTAGCTTTCAATGCGGGGTAAATAATATACCCTTGCCTCACTCCCAGGGGGACCGTAGTAAAAGAAGACGAGGGTAGCTTCGTCGTGTTCCGGTTGCTCCGGGTGGCAGGGGAAGAGTTCGATAAAGCCGTGGCGGCGCAGGTTTGCCGGGGCTTCTTTCGCGAGCCCCGGCATATATTTTTCTATGGACCGGGGAGCGGTTATCTGCGCCATGTAGTTTGTACGCTCTTCCTGTGTCAGTGGCGAGGGCGGCATCCAGCCCGGGAAGTTCCGGCTGCGGTCGCGGCAGAGAAAGTCGAATTTAAGGAGCTGGTAGAAACGATCCAACTGGCGGGCGGTAAGGGGGTAAAAGCGTTTCGGCCATACCGCGCCCGGTGGAGAAGGGTGTCCCGCCTCCCTTTGCGCGTCCGGTTCTTCCAGGTACGGTCCTCCTGGCGCGGCGGGCCGGGCCATACCGGCGGCAAAGGCGGCCAGGAGCTCAAAAAGGTCCCGCTGGCTGTGGCCCCGGCGCAGGAGGCCCCGGGCCTCCCACCAGGCGGCCAGAGTCTCGTAAAGGGTGAAGCAGCTGCCACCAAAGGCGGTCGCGGCCAGGTAGCCGAGGGCGTGGTCGGCAAGGTGGCTGTTGCCGTAAAGGCGGAGCATGGTTTCCACGCTGTGGAGCCGGAGCATTTCCTCATAGGTAATGGTGCTGCTGGCCATTACCTCATAGGGGGGGCGGTCGAGAAAAAGGTAGCCGAATTCCCGGGATCGGGTGCGCAAAGCGGTCCCCTTCAGGAGTTTCAGGAAGCCGAGCTGGATTTCATGGGGTTTCAGGGCCGCTACGGCGTCGAAACTTTTGCCCACGCCGGCGTAAGTCTCCCCGGGCAGGCCGGCGATGAGGTCCAGGTGCAGGCGGATGTTCCCCATTTCCCGCAGGCGGCGGACATTGGCCGCCAGGCGCTCCCAGTCCTGGCGGCGGTTGCAGAGGGCGTTTATCCCGGCGTCAATGGTCTGGACACCGATTTCAAACTGGAACAGACCCGGCGGCACCTGGCTTAGAAAGGCCAGCATCTCGTCGTCCAGGCGGTCGCCGGCGATTTCAAAGTAAAAACGGGCGCGGGGACTGCGGGAGAGGAGGAACTCCCAGATGGCCAGGGCCCGTTTTTTGTGGGCGTTAAAGGTGCGGTCGACGAACTTGATCTCCCGGACGCCGGCCGCCAGCAGGCGTTCCAGGTCGTCCCGGACACGTTCCAGGGAGAAGTAGCGCAGGCCTTCCGTAGTGGATGAGAGACAGAAACCGCAGGCGAAGGGGCAGCCGCGGGAGGTTTCGTAGTATACCGTACGCTGGCGGAAGTCGTTGCCCGCGGCGTCCAGGTCTTCCTGGTAGGGGAAGGGTATGGCGTCCAGGTTGCGGGGGAGCGGCGCCGGCGGGTTGACGACAATCTCGCCTCCCCGCCGCCAGGCCAGGCCGGGAATGGTTGCCGGCCCGGGTACGGGCCCTGCGGCAAACCTCCCTGCTGCCGGCCGGCCTATGGAGGCGGGAAGGAGTTCTTCCCGCCTCCCTGCCGGGAGGTGCTGTCGTCCAGCCAGTTGTTCCATGAGGACGCGGAAGGGGATTTCTCCTTCACCGGTGATTACCAGGTCGACCTGGGGGTTTTGCGCCAGGAAGACGGCCGTGTCGAAGGAAACCTCCGGGCCGCCGCAGAGGATAGGGAGATCCGGGCGGACGGTTTTGAGAATCTGGATCACGGCCAGGGTGGGGTCGATATTCCAGATATAGCAGGAGAAGGCCACCAGGTCGGGGCGGTACCGGTAGATAGCGGCGGCGATATGTTCCGGGTGGTCGTTGATGGTGAACTCATCCAGGATAAAGGTGTGGGGCAGGTCGCGGCAGCAGGCGCGCAGGTAGCGCAGGGCCAGGTTGACGTGGATGTACTTGGCGTTGAGGGTGGTTAACAGGACCCGCAAAGGTATACCCCCGTAAATTAGAAGTCAGAAACAAGACACCCGTGCCGCTGGCGCGGTACGCCGGCTTACATGCCCGTAGCTTCGGGCTCTACTGTGAGGATTTCCAGGCTTGCCAGGCACTCCTCGACAAGCTCCGTCACGGCCAGGTTCTTTTCGGCCGCCTCCACCCGGGCCAGGGGCGGTTTGGTAGCCGGGTGTTTGGGGACAAAGAGGGTGCAGCAGTCTTCATAGGGCCGGATGGAGATGGCGTAGGTGCCGATGCGGCGGGCCACCTCGATGATCTCGCTCTTGTCCCAGGCCACCAGGGGCCTTAAGACCGGCAGGTCGACCACCTTGTTGATGACGGCCATACTCTGGAGGGTCTGGCTGGCCACCTGGCCCAGGCTTTCGCCCGTGAGGATGGCCAGGGCATCCTCTTTGGCAGCCACCGCCCTGGCGATGCGGAACATCATGCGCCGCATGATGGTGACGTAAAATTCCTGGGGGCAGTGCTGGCGGATGGCCTTCTGGATATTGGTAAAGGGGGCTACCACCAGGCGGAAAGGTCCGCTGTAGCCCGCCAGGACCCGGCAGAGGTCGACGACCTTTTCCTTGGAGCGCTCGCTGGTAAAGGGGAAGCTGTGGAAATGGAGGGCCGTGAGTTCCAGGCCCCGCTTCATACCCATGTAGCCGGCCACCGGGCTGTCGATGCCGCCGGAGATCAGGAGCAGTCCCCGGCCGGTGACCCCCACGGGCAGGCCGCCGGGTCCGGGGATGACGCGGGAGTAGATGTAGGCCCCTTCGTCACGGATTTCCACATGGATAACCCGGTCGGGATGGTGAACGTCTACCTGCTGGCCCTGGCTGTGGGTCAGGAGATAGGCCCCCAGCTCCTGGTTGACCTCCGGCGAGGCGAGGGGAAAGCGTTTATTGGGCCGCTGGGTCTGGACCTTAAAGGTGGTGCCGGGTGAATCCTTTAAAACGGCCAGAGCGGCTTTTTTGATGGCTTCCAGCTCCAGGGGAGCTGCGGCTACCGGGCTCATGGAGACGATACCGAAGACGCGCTGCAAGCGCCGGGCTACGGCTTCCAGGTCGTCATGGAGATCAACGAAGACGCGGCCAAAGGTCTTGCGCATCCGCCGGGGTGGCAGGTCGCCCAGGGCCCGGCGCATGTTGGCCAGGAGTTTGTCCTCAAAATAAGGGCGGTTATTGCCTTTCAGGCTGATCTCGCCGTAACGCACCAGCAAGGATGTATACATGAAAATTCCTCCGCACAAGGCAATCTTTTATGCGTAAACAGCCTTTTTCCTACAAAGCCCACAGTTCCGTTACACATTCCTTTATAGCTTCGACCGCAGGGGTAACTTCATCAGGAGTATTTAGGGCCCCCAGGCTGATGCGGATGGCTCCTTCCAGGCGCCAGCGTTCCAGGTGCAGGGCTTTGAGGACGTGGCTGGCCTCCTGCTTGCGGGAGTGGCAGGCCGAACCGGTGGAGACGTAGACGCCCCTTTGCTCCAGCATGTGGACCAGGACTTCCGCCCGGACGCCGGGGAAGGAGACATTCAAAATATGGGGGGCGCCTTCCTCCGGAGGGGGACCGTTAATTTGCGCGCCGGGGATGGATTTCAGCAGCCTCGTGGCCAGCTCGATTTTTATTTTCCGCATCCTGGCCACCCGTTCCTCCATGTGAGCGGCAGCAAGCTCGGCTGCCAGGCCAAAGGCGGCAATACCCGCCGTATTTTCCGTCCCCGCCCGCCGGCCGGCTTCCTGGTCGCCGCCCACGAGGAGTGGCTCCAGGCGCAGTCCTTCCTTTATATATAAGGCGCCTGTACCTTTGGGCCCGTGGATTTTATGGGCGCTCAGGGACAGCAGGTCAATACCGACTTTCTGACAGTTAAGGGGAATTTTGCCGTAACCCTGGATGTGGTCGACGTGCAGGACGGCCCGGCTTTTGCTGCGGACCAGGCGGGCAACCTCCTCGACAGGCTGTAAGGCGCCCGTCTCATTGTTAACGCTCATAACGCTTACCAGGATAGTATCTTCCCTCAAGGAGGCTTCCAGATCGGCCGCACTGATGACGCCCCGGGAGTCCACCGGGAGGTAGGTAACTTCGTAACCCTCGGCCTCCAGTCGCCGGCAGGCGGCCAGCAGGGAGGCGTGTTCGACGGCCGTGGTGATGATGTGTTTACCCTGGCGCCGGCGGGCGCGGCTGATGCCCCATACGGCCCAGTTATTGGCTTCGGTGCCGCCGGAGGTAAAGTAGATCTCTGCCGGCCGGGCGCCTATCAGGCCGGCTACCTGGCGGCGGGCGTGAGCCAGGGCCTTTTCAGCGGCAATACCCAGGCCGTGGAGGGAAGAGGGGTTACCGTAATTTTCCACCAGCATTTTATGCATTACAGCCGCGATGGCGGGCAGGACGGGTGTGGTAGCACTGTTATCCAGGTAAATGGCTGGCTGCAAGGCGGCAAATCCTCCCTTGGCAATGGCTGTTTCTCACTAGTATTATACAACAAATGGTCGCGACTTAAAGGCCCGTGGCACCACTCCGGGGGTGCAAGCATATTGTAAATTAAAATCGTCACCTTTGAGGAGTGGCGCTCATGCAAAGGGTAGAAAGAGCCCTATCGAGGTACCGGGAGGATCTTTTGAGTTTACCTAACGTGGTGGGTGTAGGGAAGGGATTTAAGAGCGTCCGGGGCGAGACAACCAGGAAGCCGGCAGTAGTAGTCTTAGTCAAGGAGAAATTACCGGTGGCTAAATTACAGCGGGGGGCCAGGATACCCCAGGTACTGGATGAAGCGGACACCGATGTCCTGGAGGTAGGGGAACTGCGGCTCCTGGGCCGTACCGATTACCAGCGGCCGGCCCGGCCGGGGATGAGTATCGGCCACTATAAAATTACCGCCGGTACCTTCGGGGCGGTGGTGAAAGACCGGCAAACGGGGGAACCCCTCATCCTTTCCAATAACCACGTCCTGGCCAACATTACAAGCGGCCGCGACGGCCGGGCCAGCATCGGTGATCCCATCCTGCAGCCCGGTCCCTATGATGGCGGCACCAGGGACCAGGTAATCGGCTACCTGGAACGCTTTGTACCTATTTATCCCGTCGTCCAGGAGGTTACCTGCAGTCGAGCTTTGCGTTTCCAGGAAATCCTCAACCGCCTGGTGCATCTGGTACGGCCCAATTACCAGGTCAGGATGCAAAAGCTGACAGCGACAACTAATATTGTCGATTGCGCCGTGGCCCGGCCGGTAAGTAAAGATGTTATCTTAACGGAAATCCTGGACCTGGGGCCGGTGAAGGGCATCCGGGAGCCCGAACTGGGCATGAACGTAGTAAAGAGCGGGCGTTCCAGTGGCATCACCCGCTCCACCGTTAAGGTTCTCCAGGCCACCGTCAAGGTGATCCTGGAAGAAGGGTTAACCGGTATGTTCAGCGACCAGTTCGTTACCGGACCCCTTGCCCAGCCGGGAGACAGCGGCTCCCTAATTCTGGACAACGAAAATTACGCCGTCGGCCTCCTTTTTGCCGGTTCAGATCAGACTTCTGTCGGCAATCGCATTCAAAATGTCCTGGAGCAGCTGAATGTTGAATTTTAGCTCAGAGCTTGAAGGCTGCTGGGCCGGGGTTAAATTTTAGGCTACATGGTCAGCTGGCCACCAGGGACGTCAATTATTTGCAGGACCTTTTCTTCTTCACCCGTGATGGCGTTGATATATGAGAGGTAATAGGTATCATCGAGTTTGGTTTTAACTTCATAGGTGAGCTTTTCTATCCCCCCGGGCAGGGGTATCAGGGCCAGCCGGACGCCTGCAACCTTGAGGCCGGAGTTAATTTTGGCCCGGGCCTCGGCCGGGGTTAGCTTGGGTTTGGGCAGCTGGCGGTTGTGATGGGCCATATAATAAGGCGTCGCGTCCCAGCCGGTAATTTCCCCGTTGTCCAGGGCTACCTTGACCTTCACCTGGTCGGGATAAAGGAGGACATCGCCTTCTTGAGCGGCGAAGGTAATTACCTGGTTATTACCGGTGCGTACGGTATATGTGGGCTGCATATTGGCAAAGCCGTGGGCCTTTAAGAAAGCCGTGGCCCGCTCCAGGGCTTTAGCAGCGTCGAGGGTGGGGGCGTCTACCGGCCGGGTATTGAGGAGGGAAATGATTTCCCCGCCCTGTTTGCTGACATCAATGTGCACCGTCACATTGGGACGCCGGTTGTCTATTAAGTTAAAGGCGAAGGTTGGCAGGAGGCCGTTGCTGGTCCGGGCGGCCTGGACGCGGTAACTGCCGTTGCTGGCGTCATTGGCGAAGGCAAGTGCTTTGCGTTCAGCATCAGCCTGGGAAATCTCGCCGCCCTTAAGGCCCAGGGGACGCGGCTTTTCCAGATGATCGGAAAAGGGACCGTCATAGTTCAGACTGGGCAGAGTTTGCAGGCGACGGTCGGCGTTAACGAAGCCCTCCAGGGGCCCGGGCTGGGCCTGGACGGGAACGGCCAGCCTGGCAATGGTCTTTAAGGGCTGCGGCATCCGCGTACTGTAGAAGCTGCTCCAGCGCAAACCTTTGCTGGCCACCTGGCTTTCCGTCTGGCGGAGGTCCGTGGCCAGCCGCTTCATTTCATCCCGCAACCTGGCCAGTTGTTCCTTCTCCTGGGGAGTTATTTCCCCGCCCCGGGCCAGTTTCTGCGCCAGGTAGTTGCTGTAGTCGCTGGTCTGGGCCAGGAATTTACTGGTATTAATGGGCTTTATGCCCGGGGTAGGCAGCTGGCTTAAGGACAGCTGGGCGGCAGCCGCCTGGTTCCAGGCTTCGGTCAGGTGGACGGCCTGCTGGCGGGGAGAGCTGCTGGCCAGGGATTTACCCATACTGACCTGGGCCTGCTCTACGTAACTCAAAAGGTTATAGAAGTCGCGCTGCCCACCGGCCTCCACGGCGTTGGCCAGGGTTAAACGGTTGGCCCTCTCCCACAGGCCCCAGCCGACAGCCATTAGCAGGGCCAGGGTAAGGACAATGGTTGAAATCCTGCGTGTCAAATTAAACACCATCCTTTCAGGTCTTAACGGGCGAAGACGTGGCTTCCGATCTGGGTAATAATGGACCTACTCCAGATCCAGGGACTGACGGGCTTGGCCGGGTTCCAGAAGAAAAGGGCGCCGTAGGTGGGGTCCCAGCCATTCAAGGCATCAGCGGCAGCCGCGGTAGGTGAAGCCAGGTTGGTGACTTGCCAGATGAGGCCGTTGGCTACGCTTTCAAAGGCCCATGGCTCGTAAATCACCCCGCTGATGGTGGAGGGAAAAAGAGGGCTGCGCACCCGGTTCAAGACGACGGCCCCTACAGCTACCTGGCCCTCATAAGGCTCATTACCGGCTTCGGCAGCAATTAACCGTGCCAGGAGATTAAGTTCATCCCCCACAGCAACCGGTACCCCGGCCTGGGTGGGAAGGGCCCGGGGAACATGCCCCTGGCGATAAAACTGCCACAGGGCGGTACTGATTAAAATGACAGCCAGTAGAACCGGCATGATCAAGCGGCGGCGGAAAGGATTCATAGATTTTCCTCCCTGTTTCCTTATTCCGCCTTTAGTGTGGATGGGTAGCCAGGGCCTTATACGTAAAAAAGAGCGCTGAATAGCGCTCTTTTTAGTTACTGCGGAAACGGTTGCTGCGGTTATGCTGGGGCGGGGGATTTTCCTGTGCGGGAGCTGTTTCCTGGGCTTCTTTTTCTTTGGCGCCCTTGCTTTCTTTGGCACTCATGAGCAAATTCATGAGGCTGGTGATTAAAGCCGGGTTTTTGCCCAGCAGGCCGGCCAGCTCGGCCGGTGCTTTGACATTCCCGCCGCTTCCCTGGCCCAGGACGGCATTTAAGGCTTCCTGGATGGCGTTGCCGGTTCCGGCCCTGGCCGGTATGGCGACATTACCGTGCAGAAGATTTAAGATACCCAGCAGATCGACCAGGCCTAACAGTCCGGCCAGCTCATTAAAGTTTAGGGCTTGTTGCTGCTGGGGGCCCAGTAATTGGAGCATGACTTCAAGCAGATTGGTTTTTTCCACTGCGGCCACCTCCCCAAATCCCTCCCTTTAATATATGCGCCAGGTAATCAATCCAGCGCTGCACCAAACTTGTTTTAGTTGCATATTTTTAACTATAGAGGATTGATTTTCGCTTTTTAAACTGAAACGGGAGGGAGCGAGATGGCCGATTATATTGTCGATCCCAATCTCCTGGCCGTTATCCAGAGCCTGAAACCCTATATGAGCAGCCGGGCTCTCCAGTGTACCGAAGTGGCCGAAACGCTGCTCGAGATTTTAGCCAGCGAACAGGCCCGGCGGGTCCAGGAAAAATTACAGAGTTTACGCCAGGAGTACAAAATGGCAGTGCAGGCAGCGAAGGCTAAAAAAACTGGCGATAAATGAGATGACAACCAGAGAGGGCGGGACCCTTTCTCTCTTTTTTTAATTCTAATTTTATTGCTACTGTCCACCGGCAGCTTCCCCGGGCCCGGCTCCTCTCCAGGAAGCGTGGTTAAGAATAACTCAGGTGGACGCGGGCCGGCCCACTATCCCGGGGATTTCCTGAAGAAGTGGCAGCAGGTGCCCCCGGGCTGGAACCGGCAGCCGGCGGCCTTTCGCCGGTGGGGGGGCGCTGGGGAGAGTGGACGACGGTCAGGCTGTTTAAGATTACCTCTTCTTCCCAGGCCAGCTGGCCGTTTTCGTAGCGGCGGCGGCGGATTTCGGCCCTGGGGATAAAAGCGGAGACTTCGTGGGGAAGGTCGTAAACCAGGCGGCGGATTATCCGGATGACGGCATTGTCAACGTGGAGTTCAACCGCATCGATATTAAGGGGGCATTCTGACGGCAAGGGAAACACCTCCTTTGCTGCCAGTATATGTTAGAGGTGCTGGAATTGACCGGGGTTGCCGCTCCTCGCCCTGAAAGGCGGCCGCCCGGGAACTGATAGGCCGGCAAAGGTAAAGGGCCGATCCCCTTCATAGGGACCGGCCCTTCTTTTTAGCTGGCCTTGCTTTCCTCTTTAGCCTTATCCTTATATTCCTGGCTGCGGTTTTCGGTGGTATAGAAACCGCCGGCCTTGTAGATTACGCTGATATTATGCCCGATCAGCCGGTGTACAGGCCCTCCGCAGGTAGGGCATTTCTCCAGGGGAGGGGCGGTAATGCGCTGTTCCTGTTCAAAGACACCGCATTGGGCACATCTGTATTCATAGATTGGCATCGTTACCACCTCCGCTTGTCTGTATATAGCTCCAGCTTTGGTTATACGTCAGGAAGCCTGATTTGTCAAGATAGCCTCGGCTCTATGTCAATAGTTGTGGGATTAAATTTTGGGGGCAACATCCCAGGAAAATTTTTTTGATGAAATGATTACGATTCCTAAAACCAAAACTTAAGCGTTTGAGCATTTTACTTAAAGTATTCTTGCCTTCTATATAACCATTGGTGTACCGGCGGCCTTGCTGGGTGTATCTAACCAGGTTTAATATTTCTGACCTCCAGGACTTAATAGTACGAGCCCATACCCGTCCCTCTAGATTTGCAGCGCATTCTGCATTTATAAGCCAACGGCTTAAGACAATTTCTGCCTCTTCAACCCGGTCCATCTTTATGATTTGTCTTAAATCTTCTTTTAGCTGGTACAGTTCATAGAGGGACGGGTATTTATTCTTAATTTCTTCTAGCTGCTGTTGTTGTCTGGGAGTAAGTTTTTCTTTAGCCTTGAGCAAGGGTAGGCGAGGTATATTCTCCTTGCCTGCTTCTTGCTCTATCTTGCGTGCTTCATTTAAGCGACGGTTGGCATCCTGAATTACATGGAAAGGGTCTACTATTATCCTAGCTGAAGGAAAGATTGCTTTTATTAACTTGCGCCAGGAGTCTTTCATGTCAATTACTACTGCTTCTACTTTAACCCCGGCTTTTTTGAGCCCCTCCAGGTAAGCCTTTATAGTTGCTTTCCTGTCATCACCCAAAATCGTCAAAGGCCTCTTATCCGGTTCCAGGCGCCCTACTACGCATACATAATCATTCCCGCTAAAGGACAGTTCATCTAAGGTTAAGACTATGGGCTCTTGAGTATCATCTGCTGGAAGACCGGACTGGATATACTTGTCTAGTAATCTTATAACCCTATTAGGAGTAAGGTGTAATATTCGGGCTGCATAGGTAAAGCTCATCCTCTGGGCATAATACACTACTGTCTGCACTCCTAGTTTTGTAAATCTGGCCCAGGGGATGGTATTCGGAGGACGAAGGGTAAAAGTCTTATGACAATGGTAACACTTATACCGTACAGGAACCCAGGATAAAAAAATCCATCTCCCGTATAAAAAAGCGTGACGAATTTTCCTTTCTTGGGGCTTCCGGTTCTTCTTTAAAATGCCGTGCTTATGTAATTTGCCTTTGTTACATGCAGGGCATAATGCTGGCGGGTCTAGCGTCACCCTTAACACAATATCTTTACGTTCCTGCTGTTCTCCTAAAATGGACGGGAGTATTTTATCAAAATTCTCTTGTCCATTGAGGGTGATCGTGCTATTCTTATTCATGGGGGCACTCCTTTCCTGTTGGGGTTTTGTTTGCTAATATTGATTTGGATGTGCCCCCATCTTTTTCCTCCTTTAGCTCCTAATAAAATCTCTTCTCCTCTGTCCTTCCATATCTACCTATCCCTTCCCACACTTTTTATTATAGAGCCGATAGCCTCTTTACATGTCACGGCGGGCCGGTCATACCCGGAGTAAAGGAGCATCCGTTCCTTTACCGGGCCTGATGCAAAATATAGCCATTTTTCCGCTTTTTTACCCCTGGAATTGCCTTTTTTTTATGTTATCATTATATTTGCTGTCCGGACTTTTAAGCTTTTTGTTCCCGGATAAATATGGAGTGAAGCTTTATGGGCATAACCGTCAGAGAGGCTTTAAAGCTGGGGGGCCTGCAGAGGGCCACCCTCCTGGCTGGCGAAGCAGGGCTAGATAATGTTATTAAATTTGTAGATATCCTGGAGATACCCGATCCGCGCGGGTGGCTCCGGCCCAACGAATTTATTATTACAACAGGATATGCATTAAAGAACGACCTGGAAGCGCAGTTGAATCTTTTACGGGAGCTGGCAAGGGCGGGTGGAGCCGGCCTGGCCATGAAATTCGGGCGGTTTATCGGCGCTGTTCCGGAGGAAATGTGCCGCCTGGCCGGCGAGTTAAAGCTGCCCCTATTGAGTGTGCCTGATGACGTACCGTATGTGGATATCACCAATCCACTGATGGCGGCTATCGTCAATGAACAGGCGAGACAGCTTGAGTATTCGGAGAAAGTCCACCGTAAACTCACCAAGGTGGCCCTGGAGGCCAGCAATCTCCAGGCCGTAGCCACAGCCCTGGCCGCCCTGGTGGAGCGGGAAGTAGTTATTTGCAATGAGGAATTCAAGCCCCTGGCAGAGGCAGGTAAGGGTCCCTCTTCGGAAACCTTTCAGCTGCCGCCTGAAGAAGCCCAAAAGCTCAATCTGACCCAGGAAGCGGCAGAAGTAGCCCTCTGGCACAAAGGGACACGGCGGCGGTATTTTGCCTCTCCCGTTGACGTTCGGGGCCGGCGTTATGGCTACGTACTGGTTGAAGGGCAAACGCCCTTGAGTGAACTAAACCATATCGCTCTCCAGCATGCCGTAACGGTAACTGCCCTGCAAATGGTCAAAGAAGAAGCTGTAGCCGAAGTCCAGCGGAGCCTGCGGCGGGATCTGCTGGAGGACCTGATAGCCGGTGCCTTTCGCCATCGTGAGCTGGCCGTCAGTCGGGCTGAAGCCCTGGGTATTTTTCTAGAAGAACCCAAGGTGATCCTAGCCATCGACATAGATGATTTTAGCGGTTATCTCTTGCACCAGCCCGGAGCATATGAAACAAACGTGGAAAAGCTAAAACGCAATTTCTATCGGGCAGTAAATTCCTGCCTTACAGCCTTCGAAAGGCGGGTTCTAACGGTCCAGCGCAGCGACAGCGTTGTAGCTATCTTACCGGCTTCAGGAGAGGAAGGGCAAGCCAGAGGGATCCGGGGCAATTTAAGAATTAAGCTCCAGGAACTGGCTGTGGAAATTCAACAGAAAATTGCCAGGGAATTGAATGGCGTAACTGTTTCCGTGGGTATAAGCTCTGTAGCCCACGACCCTATGGATATCAGCAAACGCTACCAGGAGGCGCGCAACGCCATAAGGATGGCCAGGCGTATAAAAGGAAGGGGCGCCGTGGCCTTCTGGGAGGATGTAGAATTATACCATGTTTTGGGACAATCGGGCCAGGCCCTGGCCAGGTTTTACCACTCGGTGCTGGGACCGCTGGACCGCCCGGAAGTAAAAAATCGTGAGGTCCTGCTGGAAACTTTACGCGTTTATCTCGAATCGCAGGGAAACGTAATGGCTTCAGCCGAAAAGCTGTACGTGCACCGTAATACCCTGCGTTACCGACTGCAGCGAATTGAAGAACTTCTCGGGCGCGATCTGGATTCGCCCGACGAAAGACTAGCCATCTGGCTGGCCCTGAAGGCCAGGCCGCTTCTCCGAACTGATAAATGAATCTGTACAGATTGCACAAAAAAGAACTCGTTTTATTCATACCGCCTGGCCATAGATGCCAGACGGTTATTTTTATATAATCTCGCTTCAGGTATTATTGTTAAGCATTGGCGGGAGGTTTTAACGTGCTGGCAGTTATACGTGTTCTCACTACCCAGGACGAAGATTTACTGAATGCCCATGGGCGCATAATCACGGCAAAATACGGGCTGCCAACCCGGAGCTACTGTATACCTGACCAGCCCGAGGGCATTTACAATGAAGAGACTGAAAGGATTGCCATACCCAAGATAGTGCGTCTGGCCCGCCAGGTGGAGGAAGAAGGGGCTAAAGCGATCTTTATCAGCTGTGCGGCTGATCCGGCCCTGCAGGAGGTACGGGCGGAATGCCAAGTACCTGTTATTGGCGCCGGTTCAGCGGCCGCGGCCGTAGCCATGGCTCTGGGCAGGAGGATTGGCGTCTTAAACCTCACCGAGGCTACACCGGCAGCGGTAACTTCTCTCCTCGGCTCCCACATGGTTGCTGAAGCCAGGCCGGAGGGGGTAAAAAATACCAGGGATTTGCTGACGCCGGCGGGTAAAGAAAAAGCCGTTGAGGCTGCCGGCGAACTGGTTGGTAAAGGGGCCGAAGTCATAGTTTTCGCCTGCACGGGTTACTCCACCATCGGCCTGGCCGGGGAAATCAGAGAACGCCTCGGGGTAAGGATTGTGGATGCCGTGGAAGCGGGCGGACTGGTTGCCTGGTATACTTTACAGAAATAGCAAAAGGAGGAAAAAATATGGAAGATAAGATGCTGACAGAAAAACATCCCCGCGCTTTTGAACCTGTCGTTCTCATATTAAATATTATTCTTTCGGTTATCGGGGCAATTATAGGCCTGCAAATATTAACAACCCTTGGTGTGACCCCGAATACTTCCATTATCGGCGTGCTGGTGGCCATTGCCCTGTCCCGGATCCCGGCGGGGTGGCTGGCCAGATACCGTTCCATTCACCGTCAGAATCTGGTCCAGTCGAATATCTCCAGCGCTACCTTTGGTGCAGCCAATTCTTTGCTGCTCCCGATAGGAATTCCTTACCTGTTTGGCCGGCCCGATCTGGTTATTCCCATGCTGATTGGTGCGACCATGGGCATGCTTATTGACCTGGCCATGTTGTACTGGTTCTTCGATTCCCGCATTTTCCCCGGCAAAGCGGCCTGGCCGCCCGGCGTTGCTGCAGCCGAAGCCATCTACGCCGGCGACGAAGGCGGCAGGAGGGCCTTGCTCCTGGTCTGGGGGACTATCATCGGTGTTATCGGCTCGTACTTTAAGGTTTCCATGTCCGCTTTTGGCGTAGCCTTTATTGGCAATGTCTGGGCCCTGGCCATGTTTGGCATTGGCCTGCTGCTCAGGGGTTATTCTACCACCCTTTTTGGCGTGGATATCAACAAGCTCTACATCCCCCACGGGATGATGATCGGTGCTGGCCTGGTGGCGGGCATCCAGATTCTCCTCATTCTTCTAAAAGGAAGAAAAGAAGGAAAGGTTCATGCAAACGCTGCTGCGCCCGGCGACTACACCCGGAGTGAAGAGCAGGTCAGCAAAGGTTTAGTCCGCGGTTTTGGCCTTTATGTAGTTGCCGCCCTTATTTTGGCTTTCCTCGGCGGCCTCTATACGGAAATGCCGGCCTGGCAGCTTGTTTTCTGGGCCATCTTTGCTGCCGTTTCCTGTATCCTGGCGGAATTCATCGTTGGCCTTTCCGCCATGCACGCCGGCTGGTTCCCGGCTTTTGCTACGGCGCTGATTTTTCTCGTTTTAGGTATGGCTCTGGGATTTCCAGCTCCAGCCCTGGCCTTGCTGGTGGGATTTGTCGCCTCGGGGGGACCGGCCTTTGCCGACGCCGGCTACGACTTGAAGGCCGGCTGGATTTTAAGGGGTGAGGGACGTAACCGCGACTTTGAGCTGGAAGGGCGCTGGCAGCAGTTCCTGGCCGGGCTGGTAGGACTGGCGGTGGCCTGGGTAATGGTTACGTTCTTCCATGATATATATTTCCGCCAGGATTTGTTTCCTCCCGTCGACCGGGTGTACGCGGCTACCATCAAGGCTGGCGTAGATGCTGCTATCATCAAAAACCTGGTGCTGTGGGCCATTCCCGGAGCCCTCATCCAGGCCCTGGGCGGCTCCGAAAGACAGATAGGGATAATGTTAGCTACCGGTCTATTAATCCTCAATCCTCTGGCGGGTTATGCCGTGCTGGCCGGCATTATTATCCGCGTCCTGGTTCTCAAGTTTATGGGCCAGGAAGCCGAAACGCCCATGACCATTCTTGCTGCCGGTTTTATCGCCGGCGATGCCCTCTATGGCTTCTTCAACTCGGTATTCAAGGCTAAATGGAAGTAATGAGGGGGGGACCCGGCAATGGACCTGAAGATGACGCTAGATTACGAAGTTATGGAAGCGGCTGTGCTGGGCGGGGCTGTTCTGGGGGGCGGTGGTGGCGGTTCCATGGAGCTGGGACGCCAGGCCGCCCGCCTGGCTCTAGAGCTGGGCACCCCCGTATTAATACCAATTGATGCCCTTGCTGACGATGCCGTGCTGCTTACCGTTTCGGCTGTTGGAGCGCCGGCGGCCAAGACGGCCTTTGTCAAACCGGTGGATTATATACGTACCGTGGAGCTGTTCAGTAAATATACAGGGGAGAAGATTCACGGTTTAATTACCAACGAATGTGGCGGCCTGGCCAGCGTCAACGGGTGGCTGCAGGCCGCGGCCCTGGGCATACCCGTGATCGATGCCCCCTGTAACGGCAGGGCCCATCCCACCGGGGTCATGGGTTCCATGGGCCTGCATAAAGTTGCCGGGTATATCTCCCGGCAGGTGGCAATCGGCGGCAATCCCCAAACCAATAGCTATATTGAGGTTTTTGCCAGCGGTTCCCTGGAGGCAACCGCCAGTATGGTCAGGGAGGCTTCAATACAAGCCGGCGGGCTGGTGGCCGTAGCCAGGAATCCGGTTACGGCAGGGTATGCGAAGGAAAATGCTGCCCCCGGCGCCATTGGCAGGTGTATCGCTGTGGGCAGAGCCATCCTGGCCAATCGCGCTCAGGGCCCCCTGCCGGCAATCGAAGCGGCAGCGGAAGTTCTAGGCGGCGCCGTCATTTTTACCGGGAAAGTGGCTGCCGTCAGCCTGGAGACCATCGGCGGGTTTGATGTTGGTAAAGTGGTAGTCCAGAGCGAACGGCAGATGGCGGAACTCACCTTCTGGAACGAATATATCACCCTGGAAATAGATAGCGAAAGGAAAGGCACTTTTCCAGACCTGCTGGCAACTATGGACCTCAATAGCGGCCTGCCCCTGTCTTCGGCAGAAATTCAGGAAGGGCAGGAGATAGCCATTTTGCACGTTCATCGTGACAGACTAATTCTGGGAAGCGGCATGAAAGATCCCGACCTTTTTCATGTAGTAGAAAAGGCTACTGGAAAAGAAGTAATCAAATATGTATTCACTGGAGGAGAGGTGTAACAGGATGGCTCTTAAGCAGGTAATAGAAGCGTATGAACTCCTTGACAGCGCTTATGTTGACGGTTATGAGGTTGCCGGCTTGCTTAAAAAGGCCGGCCTGAAAGACGTAGAGGTAAAGCGGATTGCCGGCGCCAAGGGTTCTACGGACTTTATCAAGATCAGGATACCGGGGAGCAGTGGTAAGGTTAAAGGCGGCAGCGCGCCGACCCTGGGGATAATCGGCCGGCTGGGCGGCCTGGGCGCCCGGCCGGAAAGGATAGGTTTTGTGTCCGACGGCGACGGCGCCCTGGCTGCGGTGGCTGCCGCCTTGAAACTGGGGGCTATGCAGAAGAAGGGGGATATACTGGCCGGGGATGTGATTATTGCTACCCATATCTGCCCCAATGCGCCGACTAGGCCTCATGATCCCGTACCCTTCATGGATTCGCCGGTGGATATTGCCGCAATGAACCGCCATGAAGTCGACCCGGCCATGGACGCCATTCTTTCCATTGACACAACCAAAGGCAACCGGGTTATCAATCACCGCGGTTTTGCTATTTCACCCACAGTAAAAGAGGGATACATCTTGCGGGTTAGTGAAGATCTGCTTGACCTGATGCAGATTGTCACCGGCAGGTTACCGGTAGTTTTCCCGGTTACTACCCAGGACATTACGCCCTATGGCAACGGCCTTTATCACCTGAACAGCATCTTACAACCTTGCGTAGCCACGGCAGCGCCGGTAGTGGGTGTAGCCATTACCGCCGAAGTACCGGTCCCGGGCTGCGCCACCGGCGCCAGTCACCTGGTAGATATTGAGGCTGCCGTGCGGTTCTGTATCGAAGTGGCCAAGGCTTTCGGCCTGGGTAAATGCCGCATCTACGATGAGGAAGAATTTAAACGGTTGAAGGACCTTTATGGCCCTATGGACCACCTGCAGACCTTGGGGCAAGCTAAAAGCTAGTACGCTTGTGCAAATAACGGGATGCTGTTCCGTACAATGGTGTTACTGGACCCCGGTCTGTACCGGGAAAATGAGCAAGGGAGGTGGCCTGGAATGGTACGCAAAGTAGGTGCTATCACCATCGGGCAGTCGCCCCGCATCGATGTCGTACCGGAAATAAAGGTAATTCTTGGGGACAAGATAGAAATAATAGAAGCGGGAGCCCTTGACGGTTTAAGCCATGAAGAAATAGCAGCCCTGGCGCCGGGACCGGGTGATTGCGTCCTGGTGACCAGGCTGCGGGACGGCAGTTCAGTAAAGCTTGCCGAGCAGCGTATTTTATCGTTAATGCAGGCCCGGATTGACGAGGTGGTTGCTGCCGGCGCCCAGGCTGTCTTGCTGCTGTGCACAGGGAAATTTCCTCCTTTTTCCTGCCAGCGGTTGATTCTGCAGCCCCAGCTAATCCTGCGGCATTTTACCGCTGCCGTCGCGGCTGGACGACGGCTGGGGATAATAGTTCCTGATCCGGGCCAGGTAGAACAGGCCAGGGTGCGCTGGGCCGGGCTGGGGAACGACCTGGCAGTAGAAGCCGCTTCGCCCTACGGACCTGTAGAGGCCATTTGGCAGGCAGCCGCCAGGTTACAAGAGCGGCAGGCGGAAATAATTGTCCTTGATTGCATGGGCTTCAATATGGACATGAAAAAAGAAATCGTGAAGCGTACCGGCATTCCAACCATACTACCGCGCACGGTTGCCGCGCGTTTCATTTTGGAATTATTATCCTGAGGAGGCGGCCGGCTTGCAAGACCTGAAAACAGTAGCCAGGGAGCTTTTGCGTACCAATATGGCTTTAAAGCCGGGCGAAACTTTGCTGGTGGTGACCGATACGGCAACGAGCACTATTGGCGAAGCGATTTTCCAGGCCGGTGAAGAAAGCGGCGCCCTCGCGGCACTTATCAAGATGCCTCCCACGGACAGGCCCGGAGCCGAGCCGCCCCCGCCCGTGGCGGCGGCTATGGCCAGGGCCGACGTGGTTATTTGTCCTACCAGGAATTCCTTAACCCATACCCAGGCCCGGATAAAGGCCTGCCAGGCCGGGGCGCGGGTGGCTACCATGCCCGGTATTACCGAGGATATGTTTTTTACGGGGGCGGTGGCGGCCGACTATGAACAGGTGGCCCGGCGGGCTACAGAACTTGCCCGGCTGCTTACAGAAGCCAGGACTGCCGTTTTGGTGAAAGATGGCCTGGAATTGCAGCTTTCCCTGGCCGGGCGCCGGGGTATAGCCAGTACCGGCTTGTACCGCCGGCCGGGTGAAGCGGGTAATTTGCCTTCCGGCGAGGCATACATCGCCCCCCTGGAGGGAAGCGCGGAAGGGGAAACGATTATTGACGGTTCCGTGGCTGGTATCGGCCAGCTGAGGGGTCCTGTCAGAGTAACTATTCGCCAGGGGGTTTTAACGGCAGCTCAGGGCCCGGAAGGGCAGCGGCTGCTGGAGCTATTGGGGAGTGCTCCTGAAGCCAGAAACGTGGCCGAACTGGGCATAGGCACCAATGACCGCGCCAGGGTTTCAGGCAACATATTAGAAGACGAGAAGGTATACGGGACCGTTCATCTTGCCTTTGGTAATAATACGACCTTTGGCGGCACGGTCAGGGCAGGGGTGCATATTGACGGTGTTATTATGGCTCCCGACCTGTACCTGGACGGGAAACTGGTCGTTTCTCAAGGAAAAATCATAGTTTAATGTTTGTCCGACCTTGCAACCCGCCTTGACAGGCGGGTTATAGTATAATGTAACCACAAGTTGCCGGCCTTCTCCAGGAGGATTCAATCACCGGGTGGCGAATATATCCCTTTTGTAACCTCAAGGGAAGAAGGGATCTTTTTTGTTGCGCTGGCGTTACCAGCCAGTCCTCTGGGCGGTGCTGATTATCGCTACCCTGGCCGCCGGGGTGGTAATTACGAACCGGGTGCGCCTGGAAGAAGCCAACCGGACGGTTACCCTGGCGGTTGACTTCCAGCAGGTGCAAAAATTAGCCCAGTGGAGTGGTTTGACTACCAGGGAAACTCTCAGCCGTTTGCAGCAGCAGGGAGCCAACGCTGTCCTTTTTAAGGAGCAGACCGTAGAGGATCTCCAGCAGCAGGTCTGGGTCCGGCCGGGAAGTGAGGCTGTCCTATCCTTCCCGGCTGCAGTGCAGAAAGAAGTGCGCCCCGAGTATACCTACCTTTTTACCAGCGACAGGGAACTGGCGCAGCGCCTGGAACTGCAGCTGGAAAATAAAATCCCCGGCGGGGTGCAGGTGCTGGCCGGCAGCGACTTCATAGCCCTGGGTATACCCCTCTCCATGGCAGAGCTAAAGGAAGTGGGCCTGGGCTTCCCGGACCGGGAGATGGCCATGGCGCGGGAACTGGGCCTGTTGCTCGTTCCCCAGGTACGGTGGTGGTATGGCGCCAACGCCGCTTCCCTGGCCGCCACTTTAAGGCCCCTGCTGGCCTACCAGGATAGCATCGTGGCTTTGCTTTTCAATGATAAGAGCCTTCCCGGTTATCCCCATTACCTGTCTAACCTGGCGGCCCAGGTAGAGCAGCTCAAAGTCCCGGTGGGCCTGATCGAATTTTCCCCGCAGCAGGGCCTCAGCCAGCTGGTTATGCTTCTGGATAAAAGGGCCGTCCGGGTGCACAGTATCAGTGTGGATGAAATGGCCGGTCTAACCCCGGCGGCGGCCCTGGAGCGCCTGGAGCTGGCAGCCAGGGAAAGGAATATCCGCGTCCTCATTGCCCGTTTTAAGTTTGCCCCGGGATCGACAAACTGGCTGGAAGATAACCTCCGTTACGTGGGGGAATTAAGAAAAGTAATCCTGGACGACGGCCTGACCATAGGCCGCGCGGAGCCCTTTTTACCTTTTCCTTTTTCACGCCTGTGGCTGTATTTAACCGGCCTGGGTGTCCTGGCCGCCGGGGTTCTTTTAATGATGCAGTTTGGTTTACCCCGTGTGGGGTTGGCTTTAGGTATCCTGGGCCTTGCGGTCTGGACTGGGACCCTGGGGCTGAATCACCAGGTGCTTATGGCCCGCAAGGTAATGGCCCTGGGAGCGGCCATTATTTTTCCCACCCTGGCCGTGCTTAAGGCCTGGACCCCGCTATCGCGCAGTTTAAAGGCCGCGATAGCTGTTACCATGCGCACAGCCTTGATCTCTTTCTTGGGGGCGTTGTCTATTGCTGCCATCCTGGCCGATAATACCTTTATCTTAAAGATTAATGAATTCAGCGGCGTTAAAATTGCCTTTGTCGCTCCCTTGGTTTTGTTTACGGCAGCCGTGATTATCCGGCAGGAGGGACGGCGGGCCGGTGCTACCGTGCAGAACTGGCTTGATACCGGCCTCACTGTGAAACTGGTACTCCTGGCTGCAGTGGTGGCCGCTGCCGGTGTTCTTTACCTCAGCCGCAGCGGTAATGAAGGGGTGGGGCTGTTACCTTTTGAAGGGCAGATGCGCTCTTTTCTGGGGAACGTTTTACTTGCCCGGCCGCGGACCAAAGAGTTCCTCCTCGGTTACCCCTTTTTGCTTTTAAGCCTGAGCCTGGGTTACCAGCACCGTTATCTTCTCTTCTGGCTTCTGGGCCTGGTGGGGCAGATCTCCCTTGTTAACACCTTCTCCCATATCCACATCCCCTTCCTTATTTCGTTATTACGGACCTTTAACGGCCTGTGGCTGGGGCTTCTGATTGGTTTGCTGCTGGTTATAGCCGTAAAACTGGGGGCGGCAAGTTTAAGGAGGAACAGGGCGTGGCCAGGGTAGTTATCTCCGGCTATTATGGCTTCCAGAACGCCGGGGATGAAGCCGTCCTTTACAGCATGGTCCAGGCCCTGCGTTCCTTTGTCCCCGGTTTGGAAATCACTGTTTTATCTCACTGCCCGGAGCAAACAGCAGCGAGTCTGAACGTTGATGCGGTAAACCGCTGGCAGCTGGCGGCGGTAGCCGGGGCCATGCGCCAGGCCGATCTGGTTATCAGCGGCGGCGGCAGTCTTTTCCAGGATGTTACCGGATGGAAGAGCCTTCTTTACTACCTGAGCGTGGTAGTTCTGGCCCGGCTGTTGCGGAAGCCGGTACTGGTATATGCCCAGGGGCTTGGACCGTTAAAGCGCACTTTTAGCCGCCGGCTGACCGGCAGGGTCTTAAATAGCGTCCAGCTTATAACCTTGCGGGACAGTGGGTCGCGGCAGCTCCTGGAGGAACTCGGGGTGAGACGGCCGCCGGTCTATGTTACGGCCGACCCGGTTCTGGGCCTGGAACCGGAGAACCTGGATTTGCGCTCCGGACAGGAAAAATGGCAGGAGCTAGGATTGACTGATCCGGTAATTGGTATTTCTGTCCGTTCCTGGCCAGGGGCCGGGAACTGCTGGCCGGCCCTGGCCAAGGTGGCCGATGACCTGGTGACCGGCGGGTGGCAGGTTTTATTTTTACCTTTCCACTTTCCCACCGATGTCGATGCCTGCCGCCAGGTGGCCCGGCTGATGCAAAATCGGGCGACAGTTTTAAGGGAAAATATGGATTTAAAAACACTCGTGGGCCTTATAGGCCGGCTGCAATTTTTAATCGGCATGCGCTTGCACGCCCTGATCCTGGCAGCGGTTATGGGGGTACCCTTCCTGGCGCTGCCCTACGATCCCAAGGTGGTTGCCTTTGCCAGGCTGGTGGAACAGCCGGCCGTGGGTTCCCTGGCCGGGTTAACCTGTCAGGGCCTCACGACGGCAGTCCAGGAAGCCCTGGCTCGCCGGGAAGAATACGGCCAGAGGGTAAGGGCGGCAGCGGCCGAACTGCGGCCCCGGGCCCTGGATACCGCCCGCCTGGTTGCAGAGTACCTGAAGAAAGGAGCCATAGGCGGCTGACAGCCAGATAAAATGGCAGCAAAAAGTAACGGCAAGTATACCCGGGGACCGGCAGGGACACCGGTGGCCCGCATGGCGAGGGCGGCGAGTATTGTCCTGCTTTTGAACCTGTTGAGCCGGGTGCTGGGTTTTGTCCGCGATGCCAGCATTGCCGCCCGTTTTGGCGCCGGCCCGGCTACCGACGCCTACCTGGTAGCCTATACTATTCCTTTTTTCCTCCAGACCATCCTGGGGATGGCCTTCGTCACGGTGATGGTGCCGGTAGTGACTGCTTACCTGGTCCAGAATGACCGCGACCAGGCCTGGGCGGTAGCCAGCGCTGTCGGCAACTGGACGTTTTTAATCATGACCCTGCTGGCGGTTGCCGGCGCCGGCCTGGCTCCCTGGCTCGTCCAGATCCTGGCCCCCGGATTTACAGCACCTGTTTATGGCCTGACAGTGAAGCTTACCCGCATCATGTTCCTCTCCCTGCCCTTTATGGGCACAGGGATGCTCATCAGCGGCATTTTAAACGCCGGCTATATCTTTACCTCCCCGGCCCTGGCGCCGGCGGTCAGCAACGTGGTCATCATTGCTACCGCAGTCCTGGCCGGGCAAACCTTTGGCATCACCGGCCTGGCTGTAGGGACAGTATTAAGTTTTGCCGCTTACCTGGCTATACAGCTCCCCGATTTACCGCGTTTGCAGTTTCGCTACACGTGGCGCTTGCTTTCCCATCACCCGGCAGTGCAAAAAATAGGCCGCCACCTGTTGCCGGTATCTTTAAGCCTGGCGGTGGTCCAGCTATACTTGGCCACAAACCGCTTTTTTGCCTCCCGGCTGGCAGCGGGGAGTATTACGGCTCTGGACTTCGGTAATCGCCTGGTAACTTTACCCCTGGGTATCTTTGTGGCCAGCGTTACCACCGCCGTTTTTCCTTCCCTGGCCGAGCAGGCGGCCCGGCAGGACCGCCGGGAAATGGCCCACCTGGTGGACCGGGGTCTGGGGTTGGTGGCCCTGACTATCTTGCCGGCTGCTGCCGGGCTCATTGTCCTCCGGGAACCCCTGGTACGGCTGGTTTTTGAGCGGGGGGCCTTTGATCCCCTGGCAACGGCCATGACAGCAGTGGCAGTTTTATTTTATTCCCTGGGCCTCCTGGCCCAGGCCATGCATCCCATACTGACCCGGGCCTTCTATGCCCTCCAGGAAGTAGTCGTTCCGGTAACAACGGGCCTTTGCTCCGTAGCGTTAAATATCCTTTTCAGCTACCTGCTGGTACCGTACCTGGGACATGGCGGCCTGGCCCTGGCCAATTCCCTGGCTGCCAGCCTCTATGCCCTGATGCTTTACCTGGCCCTGTATCGCCGCCTGCCGGAGCTAAAGGCGGTTGCCCTGCTGGGCTCTACGCTGCGCACCGGCCTGGCAGCAGCAGCAATGGGCCTGCTGGTCTGGCTGGCGGGGAGGGGACTGGGTGTTTTTTCCCTGTCACAGCCCTTGCCGGGTTTATTTATCCGGTTAACCGGGTTAATAGCCGCCGGGATATTCATCTTCTGGGGCCTGGCCCTGCTATTGCAGATCGAAGAGGTTAATTTTATCAGCACTATGCTCCGCCGCCGGTGGCAAAGGGTTTTTTAGACAAGCAGGAATATGGGGATAAATGGCGAATAGAACTACTAATACTATCCAAATTAAAAGACCTAAAAGCGAAGTGACGTCATGGACCTGACGGCAATTCAGAAAGTATTACCGCACCGCTATCCATTTCTGCTGGTTGACCGCATCTTGGCAGTAGAGGCAGGCCGGCGGGCGGTAGGACAAAAAAACGTCAGCGGCAACGAATGGTATTTTAGCGGCCATTTTCCCGGGCAGCCGGTAATGCCCGGGGTTTTAATCATGGAGGCCCTGGCCCAGGTCGGGGCGGTGGCCCTGTTGAGCCTTCCCGAATTCCAGGGGCGGGTGGTCCTTTTTGGCGGCATGGACGGGGTTCGATTCCGCCGCCAGGTAGTTCCAGGCGATGTTTTAAAGCTGGAGACGGAGATTATTAAGCTCAAAGGACGGGTAGGCAAAGGCTACGGCCGCGCCTGGGTGGAGGAAGAACTGGCGGCTGAAGGGGAACTGCTTTTTGCTGTGGGAGAAAAGATAGAGTAGTTTGGTACGTGACAGTGCCAGCCTGCAACAAAGTTATTTTCGGAGGAGGAACCGCCGGTGAATATCCTGGCCCTTGCTCTAGCGGGGGTAATTAGTTTTTGGCTTACACCTGTACTTTGCCGGGTGGCGCCCCGCCTGGGGGCTGTCGATAAACCCGATGCGCGTAAAGTTCACCGCACCCTCATGCCCCGGCTGGGAGGCGTGGCCATCTACGCCGGTTTTCTGGCAGCCTTTTACTTACTCGGTTACCATGGGGAGAAATACCTGGGCCTCTTGCTGGGCGGTACCTTTATCATGCTGGTGGGGCTGGTCGATGATATTAAAAATATAAGTCCCAGGCTGAAATTAATGGGTCAAATTGTCGCCGCAGCCATTCTGGTAGCCTTCGGGGTGCGGGTGGAATTTCTCACCAACCCCTTTGACGGGCTTTTTATCCTGGGCAAACTGGCCATTCCCGTAACTATTTTTTGGATAGTAGGCGTTACCAATGCTTTAAACCTGGTGGACGGCCTGGATGGCCTGGCCGCCGGGACTTCCTTTATCGCCGCCGTGACCATTGCCGTGGTGGCCTGGCTTAACGGAGAAGTGGTTGTAGCCCTTCTTTCCCTGGCCCTGGCGGCCAGTGTGCTGGGCTTTCTGCCCTTTAACTTTCACCCGGCACGGATTTTCATGGGCGACAGCGGCTCCATGTTTTTGGGCTTCAACCTGGCGGCCCTGGCGACCATCGGCCTGACCAAGAGCGCGACAGTGTTATCCCTCTTTATACCGGTAGTCATCTTAGGTTTACCTATCCTGGACACCACTCTGGCCATTATCCGTCGCTTTCTCAACCACCGACCTATCTTTGCCCCCGACAAAGGCCACCTGCACCACTGCCTGCTGGCCCAGGGTTTAACCCAGCGCCAGGCCGTCGGTGTCATCTACCTGGTGGATGCCTGCCTGGGGGGCAGTGCTGTACTCCTTACCAGGCTGGCCACGGATCAGGGTATGCTTATCCTGGTGGGCCTGGCCGTGATAATCCTGGTGGGTTGCGATAAACTGGGGGTTCTTGGTAGAGGGCACCTCACCAGGGTTAAGGCCCGGCATAATTCTTTGCATATATTGTAGGGGTGAGGTGATGGCTGTGCGCCACTATTATTTACTCGTTGTTATTCTCCTCCTGGTTCTGGCCCTCGGCCTGGCGAGCAGCGCTGGTGCGACGGCCCCTACGGCCGGGCTGCAGGCTGACCCGGTGGTTACCCGGAGTTACGTCCAGGAAGCCGTCGACAGCCGCCTGGCACCCCTGCAGCAAGAAATCGAAGGGGCGCAGCAGCGCCTGGCCGCCCTGCAGCAGCGGGTAAATACCATGGTGCCGTAGAACGATACTGACAGGGTCGCGAGCTTAAACTCGCGGCCTTTTTGCATTTATGGAGCTTATTGGGAAATAATACGGAAATGAAGTCTTGGCGTAACGGGGGAATACAGATGAACGACTTGCTCATTGAGGCGCTCTTAATCCTGGCTTTTATCGTGGCCGGCATTGGCCTCCTTTTTTATCTCCACAAGCGAGAATTACTTTAAACTTACTTAAGTTAGGGGGGTTCAATTCGTGGAGTACCTCGAGGTATTTCTCCAGACCATCCTGGCCTTTGCGGCCATCCTGATCTACACCAGGATTCTCGGCAAACAACAGATCGGCCAGCTGACCTTTTTTGAGTACATTAACGGCATCACCTTTGGCAGTATAGCTGCCGTGCTGGCCACTGACATCGAACCCAGACGTACAGGGATGCACTTCCTGGGCCTTACCCTTTTTGCCTTTCTTACCTGGGCGGCCGGTTATGCCGTTCTGGTCAGCCGGCCGGCCCGCAAGCTTATTTCCGGCGAACCTACTGTAGTCGTGCATAACGGTAAAATCCTGGAAGGAAATATGAAAAAAATGCGGTATAATTTTGATGAGCTGGCCATGCAGCTGCGGCAAAAAAATGTATTTGATATTGCCGATGTGGAATATGCTATTCTTGAGCCTGACGGCGACCTGAGTGTTTTGCTGAAATCCCAGAAACGCCCCCTGACACCGGCCGATCTCCAGCTGCCGACCCAGTACGAGGGGATACCGACGGAACTGATTATGGATGGGGAGATCCTCTTCCAGAACCTGAAGCAAAATAAACTGGATGAAAAGTGGCTCATCCAGCAGCTCCAGGCCCAGGGGGTCCAGGATATCAGCCAGGTTGACTATGCCGTTCTAAGGAGCGACGGCTCCCTCTATGTCAATTTGAAAGAAGACGACATAATCAACCCGGTGGATATTACCGACGCTCCGGAAAGCCCGGTGAAGCAGGAGAAGGAAGAACAGGATAGGCCATCCTAAAGCCTCAGGCCGCTTCCGCGAGGATACGGAACGAGCCGGAAAATGTCAGCCTGTGACAAAGTTATCTTCGGAGGTGGTGGTAATGACCATCAAATTTGGTACCGATGGGTGGCGGGCGATCATCGCCGAGGAATTCACTTTTGCCAATGTCCGCCTGGTTACCCAGGCCGTAGCTAATTACCTGCGGGGTGAAAAAGGGCCGGGGGAAGTTGTTATCGGTTATGATAACCGTTTCCTGGCACCGGAATTTGCCGCTGCTGCAGCCGAAGTATTGACGGGTAACGGTTTTACCGTTTACCTGCCTTCCCGGGCCGTACCAACACCCGTTACGGCTTGGGCTATTAAAAAAAATGGGGCTTTAGGCGCATTAATGCTTACGGCCAGCCATAACCCCCCTGCTTACTGCGGGCTCAAGTTTATACCCGATTATGCCGGGCCGGCCGTGCCGGCGATCACCGAAGCCATTGAAAAAGAAATAGCGGCTGTAATGGCAGGAGGTAATATTAAACGCCTGGAACTGGAGGAAGCCAGGCAAAGGGGGCTGGTAAAGGAATTAGAACCCCGGGAAGCCTACCTGGAATACCTGCAGGGTTTAGTTGACGTGGCAGCCATCAAGCAGGCCAGGTTAAAAGTTGTCGTCGACCCCCTGTATGGCGCGGGGCTCGACTATCTGGATGAATTTTTGCAGCGGGCCGGCTGCCAGGTACATACCATCCATAACTACCGTGACCCCCTTTTCGGCGGTTCCCTGCCTGATCCCAGCGCCCGCGGTTTAAGTGAGCTGGCCTGGCAGGTGCGCGAAACGGGAGCCGACCTGGGGCTGGCCCTCGACGGCGATGCCGACCGCTTCGGTGTTGTCGACGGGGACGGTACGTATCTTACGGCCAATGAAGTCCTTTACCTGGTCCTGGCCCACCTGATCTTCCACCGGCAATACCGGGGACCGGTAGCCCGGACGGTAGCTACCACCCATAACCTGGATCGCCTGGCCGCGGCCCATGGCCTGAAAGTTATTGAAACCCCGGTTGGATTTAAATATATCGGCGAGGCCCTGAGGAAGCATGATTGTATCCTGGGGGGCGAAGAGAGCGGGGGATTGAGTATCCGCGGCCACATCCCGGAAAAGGACGGCATCCTGGCCACGGCCCTGGTCGCCGAGCTCCGGGCCGTCCAGGGACGCAGCCTTAAAAGTATCCTGGCGGATTTACAGGAGCGCCACGGCCGGCTGGTCAGCCGGCGGCTGGACCTCAAGGTAGCCCCGGATGTCAAAGCGCGGGTTTTAAAGGAACTGCCGGATTTTACCCCGGCCAAAATTGCCGGCGTCCCGGTGACCGGGCGCCTGGCAGTTGACGGGGTTAAATTCCTCCTGGCTGACGGCAGCTGGATCTTGCTCCGGCCGTCGGGCACGGAACCTCTCCTGCGTTTATATGTGGAGGCACCCGGTGACGAGCGCCTCCATCTCTTCCAGGAAGACATAATTTCCGCCCTTAAGCTTTAAAGTACCTGTTATATTCGTCGGCCGAAAGTTCCCGGTAACAGCTGGGACATAATGCCCCTTTGCCGGGAACTTCAACGGCATTTTCCAGGCCGAAGCGCTCCATAAAGCTTAAAGAAGCGCCACAGCGCAGGCAGGCATCGCTGGCGGCCGGCATCTAGATCACCTCCTTTCACCACAGGCTACCCCTGCCGCATAGGATGGAGCAGGGGTGAGTGACGTGGGCTACCAGGCACCGGTAATCTTGCTGTCTGCTGTTGTCTTCCTGGTCCTGGCCTATGGGTCGTTCTGGCGGCAGCAAAAAGAATTAACCGTAAACTATCCATCCCTGGCCCTGCTAGTGGGTAACCAGGAAGAATTTCTCGAAGGGATCTTGCGTCGTTTCTGGTGGTGGTGCTACTGGTACGGTTTGCCATGGAGGTTAGTGGTGATTATTGATGCTCAGGCAAAGGCGTCTCTTGCTATCTTGCGCCATTTTTTTTATCCCTATCCCTTTTTCCGGGTAATTTACGCCCGGGAAGAAGCGCTTTTAACGCTGGAATTTACGGTTGGCGTTGGCGGGCGGCAGGCGTATTTTTTAGATATTCGGACAGAACGAGATTTTAATTCTACCTGGACCAGGATCTGCCGGACCTGCCTAAAAAAATAAATTGACGGAAGGAAAAAATAACCCTGGTGGCGAAATAGACTGCCAGAGTCAAGTTTAAGGAGAGCGGATTCATGAACGTAGGGCGCAGCCGGGAGGGGTGGCTGGCGGGTTTAACCCTGACGGTGGGAGGGGTACTTTTAACCCTGGCAGGTCCACCGGGCCCGGCTGTCTGGTGGGGTTTAAGCTGGAGTATAATCAACGGTCTGGTCCTGGTAACCAGAACCTTTTTTAGAAGCCGGCAGGGGCAATTCTTCCTCCTGGGAGTCAACCTCGTCCTGGCCGGCAGCTGGTTATTTGCCGGGGGCGGGGCGGGTACCCATCTTTTTCCTTTCCTGCTGCTTTTGCCCCTGCTAGTGCCCCTTTACCTGGGCCAGAAGCAGGTTGTTGTTGCAGGCCTGGTGATGGTTCTATTTCTTGGACTGTACTGGTATATTAAGGCTGGGCTGCCATTAAACAGTAATTCCCTGGCCCTCTGGGGAGGCTGGATTACCCTGGCAGGTTTTTGCTTTTTCGCCTGGCTCAAAATGTTCGAGGAAGCTCTTAAGGTTTCTTCCCTGCAGGCCGAGGTGGACCACTGGCGTCGGGAATATAAACGCTCCCTTTCCCAGCTGGCTGCTGTGGAGTTAATGGCCGTGACCGACGACTTGACCGGGCTTTTTAATTATCGCTACTTTGAGCAGAGCCTGGAGCGGTTGTTAAGCCCCCAGCAACAGGTGCGGTTCCTCGCTGTTTTAATGGTGGATGTTGATCATTTCAAAGAAATCAACGACTCTTACGGCCACCTGGTTGGTAACCGCGTGCTGGCGGAGATAGCGGCCATCTTAAAAGAACACACCCGGGAACAGGATATTGTCACCCGCTTCGGCGGCGAAGAATTCGCCATTATTCTGCCCGGTACCGACTACCGGGGGGGCCTTCAGGTGGCGGAAAGAATACGCCGGGCCATAGCTGAACATAGCTTCAATAAAGAAGGGGCGCCCGTTCGCCTGACAGTAAGTACCGGCATGGCCGTCTGGCCAGAAGACGGGCTTACTAAGGAGGAACTGGTCGCCCGGGCCGATCTTGCCCTTTACCAGGCCAAGACCAGGGGGCGCAACAGCGTCTGCCCGTACCGGCTGATAAAAACCGAAGCCGGGCCTTAAACCCGCTTGTTTTGAAGAAGCCTGTGAGAGAACTTTTTCAAAGGAATCATTTCGCTTTATTTCCGAGGAGGGCGGGTTGACGGTGGAGGGGAGTTATGCGCCGGTTTTTTGCTGGCTGGGGGTTGTGTACCTGGTCTGGGGAGACCGGTCCGGCCGGGTAGGGATCAGCCATAACCCCGGGCTGGACCGTACCTTCTGGCTGCAATACGGCTACCGGCACTTCGCGTTGTTAACGCCGCCATTACCCCTGGGTACGGCGGCTTTTTTATGCGCATGGTTGCAGCGCTATCTGCCTTTAAAAGGGGAGCCACCGTGGCAGGAGGCCAGGGCCCTGATAAACAAAGCCCGGTTGAAACTGGGCCTGCCTCCCTGGCCTTTGCCGGTTAATGACTTGCCCTCCCCCCGCCCGGCGCCGGCGCAAGCAGAGCTGGCCCTGGTGCAAAAAAACCTGGCCGGCCGGATCCTCTGGCGGGAAGAAATAGCCATGGCCCTGGCGGAAAAGAAAGAGGCAGTAACTACTCCCCTGGAAGACCTTCTTCACTGGCTCTACCTGGCGGGGGAGGTAACCCTCCTGCCGGGAGTTGGTTATGACCCCAATGGTGAGCCCCGCTGCCGGCGTTGTGGCCAGGCCTCAAGGTTATTAAAGGTAGCCTGCAGTGCCTGCGGGAGTGGGGACTGCCTTGTCTGTGAAGGGTGCCTTACCATGGGACAGGCCCGCCGTTGCCGCCCCCTGTATGCCCGTCCCTGGCCGGCCCGGCGGGCAACGGGAAGGCCCGGCTTGGATGCCCGTCCCCGTCTCAAGTTTCCCCTGACACCGGCCCAGGTGGACGCCTACCGGGAAGCAGAAAACTTTGTTTTCCGGGGAAGGGAAAAGGAGTGTTTACTCTGGGCCGCCTGCGGCGCCGGTAAAACGGAGGTGGCCTGCGGAACTATTGCCGCGGCTTTGAGCCTGGGGAAAACCATTCTTTATGCCTGTCCCCGCCGGGAGATAATCCGGGAGCTGCAGGCACGGCTAACATCTATCTGGCCGGAGCTGCGTATCCTTGCTCTCTATGGCGGGAGTCCGGGTAAATTCGGCGAGGCTGACATTATCCTGGCTACCACTCACCAATCCTTACGCTTTTACCGCCGTTTTGACCTGGTAATACTCGATGAAGTCGATGCCTTTCCCCTATCCGAGGACCCCATGCTTTATTATGCTGTTGAACGGGCCCGTCGGGAAGACGGCCAAGCCCTGTTATTGACCGCTACCCCACCGCCCGGGCTGGTAGACCGGGTGAGGCGCCGGCAGGTGAAGGTGATTTACCTGCCGGCCAGGCACCACGGCCATCCCCTGCCGGTACCGGAAATCCTCCGGGATCCTTTTTTAAGCCAGCCTGGTGCCAGGCCCCTCCCCCGCATCCTGGTCAATTGTTTGGACCAGACCATGGCGGAAAATGCCCGGCTTATTATATTTGTCCCGGCTGTTAAACTGGTAGAAGAAGTAGCTGCCTGGCTCTTACAGGAACGCCCGGGGCCGGACCCCAACCGGCCCTGGGTGCAGGGTTGTTATGCCGCCCACCCCAGGCGGGATGCAATTATCGCCGCCTTTCGCCGGGGAGAGTTTTCCGTTTTGGTGGCGACTACTGTTATGGAGCGGGGGATTACCATTCCTCGCCTTAATGTCCTGGTGCTTTATGCTGATGAAGAAAGGGTTTTTACTGTCAATACCCTGATCCAGATGGCCGGGCGCGTCGGTCGTTCACCGGTCTACCCCACCGGTCGGGTATGGTTTCTGGCCAGGCGCATTAGCCCGGCCATGGCCGCAGCCCGCCGCCAGATCCAGGAGTTCAACCATCTCGCCCGCCGGCGGGGATACTTGCAGGCTGAAGAGAAGTGAGGGGAGGCGTCTGATGCTTTTCTCCTGGCTCTTTCCCCGGCTTAAATCCTGTGTTTGGTGCGGCCGGCCGGCACCCGGGGGAGGCTTTTGTACCGGCTGCCGGCAGCAGCTCCTGGCCTGGCGGCAGCACTATCGTCCCTGCCTTTACTGCGGCCGCCTTCTGCCGCTGGGAAAGGAGGCGGCCTGTTCTCAGTGCCGGGAGGAGTTGCCCCCCTTCCAGAGGGCCCGGGCTGCAGGCCCTTACCAGGGGTTATTGAAAGAAATGATCTGGGCCTTCAAGTACCAGGGTCGTCGCTCCCTGGCTATCCCCCTGGGACACCTTTTGGCCGGGGTAGTTGTCAGGGAGCTGGGGCCGGGGCGTCCTGACCTGGTAATCCCGGTCCCCCTCACCCGTGCCCGCCTGCGGGTGCGGGCCTTTAACCAGGCTGAGCTCCTGGCCCTGGTCCTGGGGCGGGAACTGGGCCTGCCGGTTGACGGGGATGTATTATTCAGGATCAGGGAAACAGCGCCCCAGGTCAACCTTTCCCGGAGGTCCAGGTGGCAGAATTTGGCCGGCGCTTTCCAGGTAGCAGCACCGGGTAAAATAACAGGGCGCCGCTTGCTCCTGGTGGATGATGTCCTGACCACCGGGGCAACGGCCAGCGCCTGTACCCGTGCCCTGCTGGCTGCGGGAGCCGCCGGTGTGGCTGTGGTTACCCTGGCTACGGGGATCGAAAATCTTCCCTTCTTTTCAGCATAGTTAGCTATAGCAAATACTTACCTCGACAAAATTTTAGGCCTTCCACATCTCCGTCCACAGTTCCAGGGCAGAGATTGCAACTTATTAACAGGGTTATCCACTTTATCCACAGGTTTGGAGACCACTAAACAAGTTTACGAAAGCTGATTTCGACATCCAAAAAATGGCAAAATCAGTTAAGGGTGATATTTGACAGCCAACTATAACCATGTTAAGATGGAATTGCTTGAGGGTGCTCCCGGCCTCAAGGGAGAATATTTTAGGAGGAATGCTGATATAATGCTCGGCAAGGTTAAATGGTTTAGCCCGGAGAAAGGTTACGGTTTTATTGAAAAGGAAGACGGCAAGGACGTCTTCGTGCACTTCTCCGCCATCCAGGGCGAAGGTTTTAAAACCCTGACTGAGGGGCAGGCGGTGGAATTTGACATTGTCGAAGGGCCCCGCGGTCCCCAGGCAGCCAATGTGATTAAACTGTAGCCTACCAGGCCCCGGCTTGTGCCGGGGCCTTGCTGGTATTTTAAAGGCGGGCGGCAGGAATTTGCCCTCCTGTGGGGAATAATATCTATACGGACCAGAAAGGAGTGCTTTGGGAAGGATGGAAATCATCATCCGCGGCAAAAACTTTCCGGTAACCGACGCCTTAAAACAGTATATCGAAAAAAGGCTGGGCAAAATTGAGCGGTACCTGGAAGGAGTGGAGGAAGTCCAGGTTAATCTATCGGTGAATCGGGACTCCCATGTTGTGGAAGTAACTATTCCCCTCAATGGTTACCTGCTGCGGGGGGAAGAGGCCACCGGTGACATGTACGGCTCTGTTGACCTGGTAGTGGAAAAGCTGGAAAAGCAGATTGAAAAATATAAAACCAAACTGGCCAGGAAGCTGAAGAACGGCACCTTAAAGGAATTACCGGCCGAAAATCCAGAAGAAGCCACTTCCGAACCGAAATTAATCAGGACCAAGCGCTTTCCCATCAAACCCATGCCGGTGGAAGAAGCCATCCTGCAGATGAACTTGCTGGGACATAATTTCTTTGTCTTTTCCAATGCGGAAACGGAAGAGGTTAACGTCCTTTACCGCCGCCGGGATGGTAACTACGGTTTAATTGAGCCGGAATATTAATACAATAACAAAAGACATTTGAAGATTTTGGGAGATATTGGTCGCATTTTAACCATATCTCTTTTTTTTGTCCATATTTTTCCCTTGTGTAGCAGGGAATTTTATCCCGCCCGCGAATTATAGATCCGGAAATTAGAGAGATAGGTGAGGGATTTGACGGAGGCGAAGCAGGCACCGGAAGTTGCCGCTTATGAAAGGGTAATTTGTCAGATAAAGGATGTCCTGGGAGCGCGGCTGGTAACAGCTCCAGATGGGACTATCAGCGAAATACATATCATGGCCGCGAGCAACCGTAATCCCAAGCAGATTGTCCGCGACGTAGAATCGGCCCTTCTTATTCAGCTGGGAGTTACCGTTGACCATAAAAAAATCAGTGTAGTCCAGGTAGATGAACGGGAGTTAACGGGAGAGGTGGCTGAAGCTAAGGCCCCTTACCGGGCAACATGTATACCCCTGCGCGTTGTGAGCATAAATTTCTTTACCCGGGGCCTGGAAGCCGAGGCGACAGTTGAGCTGGAAGCCGTTTTTGGTGGTGCTATTTACCAGGGGTATGCCTGCGGGCCCAATACACCGGCGCGTCATCTCTGGCTGGTGGCAGATGCTACCCTGAATGCCATTGAAAAGTCGAGCTGCGGCATGTGGCATCTGGCCCTGGAAGACCTGGTGCTGGTGGAAGTAGCTCATCGCCGGGCCGTCGTGTGCGTAATTGTTTTAGTTAGTCAGGCAGGATATGAATACCTGGCCGGTGTGGCCCTGGTTAAAGGGGATGACCGCCAGGCCGCCGCTGAGGCTATCCTGAAGGCCCTTAAGTGTCGCTCTTGTGGATACAGGCTGGAAAGATAAAAATTCCACAGGCCAGGCCAAACCTTAATTGCTCCTGGAACCGATTCGTGTTACAATATAAACGATAAGGTTTATCCTTTATGGAAAGGAACCGGCATGGTTCCTTTTATATTGAGGTGACATAAATAATGCTGGGAATATTGCGTAATCTGCTTGATGATAATGCCCGGGAGATAAAAAAATTAAGCCGCCAGGTCGAGGCCATCAACGCCCTGGAGCCGGAAATACAGGCCCTTGCGGACAGCGACCTCCAGGCCAAAACGGCCGAGTTTCGCCGCCGGCTGGACAACGGCGCAAGTCTGGATGAACTGCTGCCGGAGGCCTTTGCCGTGGTCAGGGAAACCTCGCGGCGGGTCCTGGGCCAGCGTCACTTTGATGTCCAGCTCATGGGGGGAATTGTCCTCCACCAGGGTCGCATTGCCGAAATGAAGACCGGTGAAGGTAAGACGCTGGTGGCCACCCTGCCCGCCTACCTTAACGCCCTCACCGGCCAGGGGGTGCATATTGTCACCGTCAACGACTACCTGGCCCGGCGGGACAGCGAGTGGATGGGCCGTATTTACCGCTTCCTGGGGCTGAAGGTGGGCCTGATTGTCCACGGTCTGGACGCGGCCGCCAGACGGGAAGCCTATGCCGCCGATATAACCTACGGCACCAACAACGAGTTCGGTTTTGACTACCTGCGGGACAATATGGCCCTCCACCCGGAGGAGATGGTCCAGCGGGAGCTGAATTATGCCATTGTCGACGAGGTGGACAGCATTTTAATCGACGAGGCCCGTACGCCCCTCATTATTTCCGGCATGGCCGAAAAGCCCACGGAAATGTATTATACCGTGGCCAGGATCATACCCCGTTTAAGGCCGGGAATAGATTATACAGTGGACGAAAAAGCCAAAGTAGCCACCCTGACGGAAGCCGGGGTGGCCAGGGTGGAAGAAATGCTGGGGGTGGACAACCTCTACGACGATGCCAACATCGAGCTTTCCCACCACGTCAACCAGGCCCTCAAAGCCCACACCCTCATGAAAAGGGACCGGGACTACGTGGTCAAGGACGGCCAGGTTATTATCGTCGATGAATTTACCGGACGCCTCATGTTCGGCCGGCGTTACAGCGAAGGCCTGCACCAGGCCATTGAAGCCAAGGAAGGCGTCAAAATTGAACGGGAGTCCCAGACCCTGGCAACCATTACCTTCCAGAACTACTTCCGGATGTACCGTAAACTTGCCGGTATGACGGGTACGGCAGCCACGGAGGAAGAAGAGTTCCGGAAGATTTACAACCTGGATGTGGTGGTGATTCCCACCAATAAGCCCATGATCCGCAAGGATTACCCTGATGTCGTCTACCGGACGGAAAAGGGTAAATTCGAGGCGGTAGTAAACGAGATCTGCGAGCGGCATGCTAAAGGGCAGCCCGTGTTGGTGGGTACCATTTCTATTGAAAAATCAGAACGTCTGAGCGAGATGCTAAAAAAACGGGGTATACCCCACCAGGTGCTGAACGCCAAGTACCATGAAAGGGAAGCCGAGATTATTGCCCAGGCCGGCCGGCTGGGCGCGGTGACCATTGCCACCAATATGGCCGGCCGCGGTACCGATATCATTCTGGGAGGCAACCCGGAAGCCCTGGCCAAAGAAAGGATGCGGAAGGCCGGTTTTAGCCCGGAAGTGATTGCCGCAGCAACGGGGTTTAAAGCGGAAGGAGAAGACCCGGAGGTAGAGGCTGCCCGCCGGGTCTACCAGGAGTTCCTGGCCCAGGCCCAGAAGGAGACAGAAGCCGAACGGGAAAAGGTTGTGGCCCTGGGAGGCCTCCACATTATCGGCACCGAGCGCCATGAAAGCCGGCGCATTGACAACCAGCTGCGCGGCCGCGCCGGTCGCCAGGGCGATCCCGGCTCCAGCCGCTTCTACGTCTCCCTGGAAGACGACTTGATGCGCCTCTTCGGCTCCGAGAGTTTAACCGGGATTCTCGACCGCCTGGGGATGGATGACACGACACCCATCGATCACCCGCTGGTGTCCCGCTCCCTGGAGCAGGCCCAGAAAAAGGTGGAGGCCCATAATTTTGACATCCGCAAGCACGTCCTGGAATATGACGACGTCATCAATAAGCAGCGGGAGATTATTTACCGCCAGCGGCGGGAAGTTTTAACCGGCGCGGACCTGCGCCCAACTATTGAAGACATGATTAACACCGTCGTGGACCGGACCGTCGACCGCTTTGCCGGCGAGAGCAAGTATCCCGAAGAGTGGGATCTGGCCGGCATGCTGGACTATGCCGAACAGCTCTTTTTACCCAACTGCAACCGCGAGGCGTTAATCCAGGCCATCCGGGAAATGGAAAAGGAAGAAGTCTACGGGTTCTTAAGGGAAAAGGCGATGGAGGCCTACCGGCAGCGGGAAGCAGAACTGGGCCCGGAAAATTTGCGCACCATTGAGCGCCTGGTTCTCCTGCGGGTAGTAGACGTCAAGTGGATGGATCACCTGGACGCCATGGACCAGCTGCGCCACGGCATCGGCCTCAGGGCCTACGGCCAGCAGGATCCCCTGGTGGCCTACAAGTTTGAGGCCTACCAGATGTTTAACGACATGATTGCCTCCATCCAGGAAGACGTAGTCCGCTATCTCTACCGCGTGAAGGTTGTACAGCCGGAGACCGAACGGCCCCGTCACGTGGTAGAAAACCGTTATGCCGGAGAAGAAACTGGCCCGCGGCAGCCGGTGCGCCGGGAGCAAAAGATAGGCCGCAACGACCCCTGCCCCTGCGGCAGCGGCAAAAAATACAAAAAATGCTGCGGGGCAGGGAAGTGAGGGGAAACTTTTATAGAGCTAATGCCTACGCTAGGAACAATGAAAATTAGGGCTAGCTTTAGTTTGGAGCGAGCGACTTGGCCCGAGTGGCAAAGCGGCCGCAGGCTGTGCCGGAGAGCGATGGCGGGGCCGAGGACAGCGAGGCCTTCGGCCGGCCTTTGAGGCAAGGATGCCGAATAGGCCGGGAACCCCGCCTGAGCCGAAGGCTGAGCCTTAGGCCGCTCCGCGAGGGTCAGGGAGCGAGCGAAAACAAAGCTAGCCAGCAAAGAAGCTATTTTTGGGGAGTGATTTTACCATGCTACAGGACTATAAAGGCCGCCTGGAGGATTTAGCCCGGCGGCTGGAAGAATTGAGGGTTTCCCTTTGACCTGGAAGCGGCAACAGCAGAAATAGAACGCCTGGAAAAGGAGATGCTCGAGCCAGGCTTCTGGGAAGACCGGGGACGGGCGGAGGCTGTGGGGAAACGCCTCAACTACCTTAAAGAAAAATTGGCCCGGTACCAGGAACTGGAGAGAAAATACACCGACGTCCGTGAACTCTGGCAGCTGGCCCTGGCCGAAGAAGATACTTCCCTGGAGGAAGAGATCGCCAGGGAACTGGCGGCCGTGGAAGGCCGGGTAGAAAAAGAGCTTCTGGCCACCCTTTTGAACGGCCGCTATGACAGCCACAATGCCATCCTTTCCCTGCACCCCGGCGCCGGGGGCACGGAATCCCAGGACTGGGCCGCCATGCTCCTCAGGATGTACAACCGCTGGGCCGAAGATCATGGTTACCAGGTGGAACTCCTGGACTACCTGGAAGGGGAGGAGGCGGGGATTAAAAGCGCCACCATCCTCGTCAAAGGCGAGAATGCTTACGGCTACCTCCAGGCCGAGAAGGGCGTCCACCGCCTGGTGCGCATTTCACCCTTTGACGCCGCCGGTCGCCGGCATACTTCCTTCGCCTCCGTCGACGTTATCCCCGAGGTGACGGCCGATGAGGAAGTGGTCATTAATCCCGACGATTTAAAGATCGACACCTTTCGCTCCCAGGGTGCCGGTGGCCAGCACGTCAACAAGACGGACTCGGCGGTGCGCATTACCCACCTGCCTACTGGCATAGTTGTTACCTGCCAGAACGAGCGTTCTCAACACGCCAACCGTCTAGCAGCCATGAAAATTCTCCAGGCCAAGCTGGCGGCCCTGAAACGCCAGGAGCAGGAGGAGGAGCTGGCCCGGATCCGGGGTGAGCAGCGGGAGATAGCCTGGGGGAACCAGATTCGTTCCTACGTCTTTCACCCCTACAGCCTGGTGAAGGATCACCGTACCGAGGTGGAAACAGGCAACATCCAGGCTGTTATGGATGGCCAGATTGATCCCTTTATTCACGCCTATTTACACTGGCAGCGGCGCCAGAAGAGGTAAAAGCCCGGCATAAAAGCCGGGCTTTTACCTTGACATAACGGCATGCTTAAGGTAGGATGAAGTTGGGTCATTTGGGTCTTTTGGGTATAATATTTGGGATTTTGGGCATTGCTAAAGGAAATTGTACCAGGAAAGGAGAGGGGTTAAGCAATGGTCGCCGTGCGTGCCAACCTGGACCTGGCCAAGAGATACGTGGCCGAGAAAGTGTTACGGGAAGCATTCAATTACATGGAAAAAAATCCAGAAGAGAATTTCCCCCGCCTCTTACATGTGGCCCGGATGCTGGCCCGCCAAGAGGTACATAAGCAGCAGATCGCCAAAGTCCTGGAGGCTTACCGGCAAAACCCCAGCATTCACGCCTATGTGAACCGCCTTTTTAACCTGCACCCCAACGTCAAACAGCGCCTCATTTACAACTGGTTCGTAAACGCGATGCTCCTGGGTATCCCCCGCCAGCAGCAGGTGGAAAAGGAGACTGGGGTCCATATCCCCAACTTCTTCCTCCTGGACCCCACCAGTGATTGCAACCTGCGCTGCCACGGCTGCTGGGCCGGGGAGTATGCCCACCATGACAGCCTGGAACTGGACCTGGTGGACCGCCTCTGCCGGGAAGCCAAAGAAGTGGGCATCTACTGGATGGCCATGTCCGGGGGCGAACCCTTCCGCTGGCCCCACCTCTTTGAACTGGCAGAAAGGCACCCGGATATGGCCTTCATGCTTTACACTAACGGCACGCTGATAGATGAGGCCGTCGCCGACCGCCTGGCGGAAGTTGGCAATATCACGCCGGCCATCAGCCTGGAAGGGTGGCGGGAACGCACCGACGCCCGCCGGGGTAAAGGCGTCTTTGACCGGGTCATGAAGGCCATGGACGCCTTAAGGGAGCGAGGCCTGGTTTTCGGCGTTTCCCTTACCATTACTCGGGAAAACGTCGAGGAAGTGACCAGCGATGCCTTTATTGATTTCCTGCTGGAGAAGGGTGTTGTTTACGGCTGGAGTTTCCACTACATTCCCATCGGCCGGGAACCCAATCCTGAGCTCATGATCACTCCCGAGCAGCGGGCCTACCTGGTGGAGCGTGTAGCCTATATCCGCAACCAAAAAGGCCTGCAGCTGGCCGATTTCTGGAATGACGGCGAGCTGACCTTGGGTTGCATCGCCGGCGGCCGCCGCTATTTCCATATTACCGCCAGCGGGGATGTAGAACCTTGCGCCTTTATCCACTTCTCCCTGGATAATATCAAAGAAAAAAGTTTAATGGAGGTGCTCCAGTCGCCCCTCTTCCGGGCCTACCAGCAGCGCCAGCCTTTCAGCGATAATTTATTGCGTCCCTGCCCCTTAATCGACGTTCCCGAAGCTTTAAGGGAGATCGTTGCCGCCACGGGAGCCAGGCCTACCCACCAGGGAGCGGAAACGGCTTTAAGCGGACCCATTGGCGCCTACCTGGATACCAATGCCGCTCGGTGGGCCGCAGTTGCCGATAAAATCTGGCAGGAACGCCATCCGGTGGAAACAGAAAAAGAATTGACAGCCGGAAAATAAAAGGATATGCTGGGGGTAGCAAGTTATGGGAGAGGGACGCCTATGCTTACCAGACGCCGGTCCCAGTTCCTGGAAAGGATAAGGGAAATCTACCAGGAAACGGGGGAGCCAGTTCATTATATTACCGTGGCTGAAGCCCTGCAGGTCAGCAAGTGGACGGCCTACGATGTCCTGCTGGAGCTGGAGAAGGAAGGTTTCCTGGAACGGCAGTATGTCGTCAACAGCAACGAAAAAACGCCGGGCCGCTCCATGATTATGTTTGTTCCCACCCACCTGGCCGAAAGTCATGCTACCTTTGCCATCGACTGGCAGCAGGCCCGCTCCAGGCTGCTGGAAACCTTAAGCAACATTTTACCCCGGGAGGCCGGCCAGGTAGCGCGGGAACTATTAGAAGAGATGCCCGGCAAGGCCCATCCGGTAATTACCAGCGCCTACATCCTTACTATCCTGTTGGTGTATTTGAAATCCCTGGGGGAAAAGGCCCTGCAGCTGGTGCGCAGTGCCCTGAAGAAAGCGCCGCGGCCGGAGGCCGGCCTGCTCCTGGCGACGGGTACGGGCTGGGGCCTGGCCGCCAATATGCTGCCCCAGGGGAAACTGGCCGGACAGCTGGCCGGTTATTTGAACTACCTCCAGGAGCAAATCGAAAATTTAACCGGTGGCGAGCACAAATTGTTGCTGGATTTTCTTCATGAAGCCCTGGAACGGGCCAGTTAAAAGGCAAAAGCCCGGTGCTGTATCAGCCCGGGCTTTTTAAACTAAATGGAGGCTTAAGCTTATGTCCCTGCGGCGCCGTTATGTCCACCTGCACCGTTACCGCCAGGTAGTGAATGTCCTGGCCCGCTATGGTTTTGGCTATCTCCTTGACCAGCTGGGGCTGGGCGAGCTAATCTTAAGGCAACCGCGGCGGGAAGCCCCCCTATCTCCGGGAGCTCGCCTGCGCCTGGCCCTGGCCGAACTGGGGCCTACCTTTATCAAGCTGGGGCAAATTTTGAGCACCCGTCCCGACCTTTTGCCGCCGGAGATCATTGCCGAGCTGGCCCGCCTCCAGGACCAGGTGCCGCCTTTTCCCTTCGCTGAAGTTAAACAGACGGTAGAAAAGGAGCTGGGCCAGCCCCTGGAACAGCTCTTTCACGAATTTGATCCCGAGCCCCTGGCGGCCGCCTCCATTGGCCAGGTGCACCGGGCCACCCTGCCTGAGGGCGACCAGGTCATCGTCAAGGTACAGCGGCCGGGTATAGCAGAACAGGTGCGGGTGGACCTGGAAATTCTCTTTGACCTTGCCCGCCTGGCCCAGCGCCATACGGCTTACGGCCAGATCTATGACTTTACCCGGATGGTAGAAGAATTTGCCCGGTCCATGGAGGGAGAAGTCGATTATACTCGGGAAGGCCGCCATGCCGATCGCCTGCGGGAAAACCTGGCCGGCAACGCCCAGGTCTATATTCCGGCCGTTTACTGGGATTATACCACTGTGCGGGTGCTTACCCAGGAATATGTAGAGGCGGTAAAACTAAACGACCTGAAAGAAATCGACCGGCGGGGTTATGACCGCCGGCGGATAGCCATCAATCTGACCGGGGCCATTTACCAGCAAATCTTTGTGGATGGCTTTTTCCACGGTGATCCCCACCCTGGGAACCTGGCGGTACTGCCGGGGGAAGTGATTGTCTTCATGGATTTTGGCCTGATGGGGGTTTTAAGCGAAGAGCGTCAGGAGCAGTTTATCAACCTGATGCTGGGTATCATCCGCCGGCGCAGTCAGGATGTCCTGCGAACCCTTCTGGCCATGGGCGTGGTGCCGGACGGGGTGGATAGGGCTGCCTTGAAGCATGACATTGAAACCTTGCGCGATCGCTATTACCACCTCCCTTTGAGCCAGATCAGCCTGGGCCGGGCCGTTGAAGAGCTGCTGCAGCTGGCCTTCAAATATCGTTTACGCCTGCCGCCGGAACTAACCCTGCTGGCCAAGACCCTTATTACCCTGGAGGGACTGGCCCGGAAATTGGACCCCACCCTGGAGCTAGCCGAACTGGCCGAGCCCTATGGCCGGGAACTCTTACGCCGGCGCTTCAGCGCCGGGGCCCTCTGGCAGGCCCTGGCTGATAACCTTTCTTTCACGTGGGAGATGCTGCAGCACTTGCCCCGTCAGCTCCAGCATATTGTGGATATGCTGGAAGGGGGAGAATTAACCCTTAAAATTGAACTCCTCAATTTACGCTCCCTGGTGCGGCAGATGGACAGGATTATTAATAAACTAACCATGAGCGTAGTCCTGCTGGCCTTTAGCATCATCATGGCCAGCCTGATTATCAGTACGGCCCTGGGAGCGCCGGGTAACAGCCTCTTTTTCCGCCTGCCCACCCTGGAGTTCGGTTTTGGCGCTGCGGGTTTAATGCTTTTGTGGCTGCTGGCGGCCATGTGGCGGGGTGGCCGTGATTGAATAATGTTTCCTGTAAAGGCGAACAATGGAGGTAAAAAGCGGGGGGATTGCCATGCCTTATAGAATAACCAATGCCTGCATTGCCTGCGGTGACTGTACCGTTGTTTGCCCCAGGCAGGCCATTGTGGAGGATGGCAGGACCCATGGTGACAGCGGCTGCAGTTCCCGGGAAAGAAATGCCGGCGGGGTTATGACAGGTTCCCATGAAAATCCGGCCGCTTTTTTCCGGATAACGGCTGACTGTGATTTTTGCGGCTGCTGCCGGGAGATTTGCCCGGCCGGGGCCATTATCTGGCAGGATTAGGCGAGCGGGAATATGTGGAGCAGACAAAATTGCTGTTGCCGGGCAGGAAAATGGTTTTTTCTGACGAAAAGTAATAACGTTCCAGGGGGTAAGTGGCTTTGCGACGCAAGGAATGGCTTGACTACCTGGGCATTACAACCGGCACCTTGATTACCGCCCTGGGACTGGTGCTTTTCCTGGTTCCCAATAAAATTGCCGCCGGCGGCGTCAGCGGCCTGGCCACGGTTCTCCATTACGTCTTCGGCTGGCCGGTGGGCCTGACCATGCTGGTCCTCAACATCCCCCTTTTCCTGGCAGGTCTCAAGGTCCTGGGCTGGAACTTCGGCCTCAAGACCCTATACGGCACCATTATGCTTTCCGTTTTTACCGATGCCCTGGCCCTGCGGCTCCACGCGCCCACGGCCAATGCCCTGCTGGCTTCTATTTACGGCGGCCTCATGAGCGGTGTGGGGCTGGGAGTTGTTTTCCGTTCCGGCGGGAGCACCGGCGGTACCGACCTGGCGGCCCTTCTATTTGGCCATTTTCTCCATATAAGCTCCGGGGTGGGCCTGCTCCTGGTTGACGCCATGGTAATCGGCCTGGCGGGTCTCACCTTTAATGTAGAACTGGCCCTGTATGCCCTCCTGGCCCTGATTTTAACCAGCCGGGCCATTGATGCCATCCAGGAAGGCGGCGGCTATGCCAAGGCAGCTATCATAATTTCCGACCATGCCGGAGCAATAGCCCGGCAGGTAATGGAGCAGCTGGATCGCGGCGTAACTGGCCTGGCCGGCCGCGGCCTTTATACGGGCAAGGAACGGGAAGTTTTACTGGTGGTGGTGCAGCGGTCCGAGGTCAGCCGCCTGAAAAGCCTGGTGGCGGCCATTGACCCGGGGGCCTTTGTTATTGTAAGCAATATCCATGAAGTTCTGGGCGAAGGTTTTCGCCAGTGGAGGAGATGATGGGTTTGACAGCAGATTTTCCAGAGTTAACGGCAACGGCGCGGCGGCTGCGGCAGCACATCATCAGGATGGTTGGTGCGGCCGGTTCCGGCCACCCCGGGGGGTCTTTATCGGCGGTAGAAATTATGACGGCCCTCTATTTTAAAGTCATGCGCCTGGACCCGGCCCGCCCGGACTGGCCGGAGCGGGACCGGTTTGTCCTTTCCAAGGGCCATGCCGCCCCGGTCCTTTACGCCGCCCTGGCGGAGCGGGGCTTTTTTCCGGTAGAAAAGATCACAACCCTGCGGCAGTTAGGGAGTCCCCTGCAGGGCCACCCGGACCGTAAAGCCCTGCCTGGGGTTGAAGTTTCCACCGGTTCCCTCGGCCACGGCCTGGCAGTAGCCAACGGCATGGCCCTGGCCGGCCGCCTGGACGGGCGGGATTACCACGTCTATGTCCTCCTGGGCGACGGCGAATTGGAAGAAGGCATGGTCTGGGAAGGGGCCATGGCCGCCGCCCACTATCGCCTGGACAACCTGACGGCCATTGTCGATCACAACCATCTCCAGATTGACGGCCGGGTAGAAGACGTCATGTCGCCGGAGCCGGTGGCCGATAAATTCCGTGCCTTCGGCTGGGAGACAAGGACCATTGACGGCCATGATTTCGGCCAGATCCTGGCCGCCCTGGAATGGGCGCGGCAAGTAAAGGGCAAACCGGCGGTAATTATCGCCGAAACCATCAAGGGCAAAGGGGTCAGTTTCATGGAAAACGAGGCCGGCTGGCACGGCAAAGCCCCCAAGCCCGAAGAAGTCGAAAAAGCCCTGGCCGAGCTGGCATAACGCTGCCCCAGTGCTAATACTTGCCGGCGAACTATGAAAATGCAGGCTGAAGCTCCAAAGAACAAAGTACAAATCAACCAGGAAACGCTATTTTGATAGCATTTTACGGAGGAAGATATATATGACCAAGATTGCTACGCGGGAAGCCTACGGTAAGGCCCTGGTGGAGCTGGGGCGGCAGAACAGCCAGGTAGTGGTCCTGGACGCCGACCTGTCTAAATCCACCATGACGGCTTATTTTGCCAAAGAATTTCCCGCGCGCTTTTTCAATATGGGCATCGCCGAGCAGAGCCTGATGGGCACGGCCGCCGGCCTGGCCTTGAGCGGCAAGATCCCCTTTGCCAGCACCTTTGCCGTCTTTGCCGCCGGCCGGGCCTATGACCAGGTGCGGAACGGCATTGCCTATCCCAAAGTAAATGTTAAGATTGCCGCCACCCACGCCGGCCTCACCGTAGGCGAAGACGGGGCTTCCCACCAGGCCATCGAAGACATCGCCCTCATGCGGGCCGTACCCAATATGACGGTCATCGTTCCGGCCGACGGCGAAGAAACCAGGCAGGCCGTCTTCGCGGCCGCCGGCCACCAGGGACCGGTATACCTGCGCCTGGGCCGCCCGGCAATACCGGTTATTTATGACGCGGATTATCAATTCCAGATTGGCCGCGCCCATGTCTTAAGGCAGGGGAAGGATGCGGCCATTATCGCCTGCGGCGTCATGGTACATGAAGCCTTAAAGGCAGCCGAAGAACTGACGACAGCAGGTTTAGAAGTTATGGTGGTCAATATGAGCACCATCAAGCCCCTGGACCGGGAGGCGGTCCTGGCGGCGGCGGCCACCGGGGCGGTGGTGACAGCCGAAGAACACACCGTCATTGGCGGCCTGGGGAGCGCCGTGGCCGAGGTCCTGGCCACGGAAAAACCCGTTCCCCTGGCCATGGTGGGCATCCGCGACACTTTCGGCGAGTCCGGCAAGCCGGACGAGCTGCTGGCCAAATACGGCCTTACGGCACGAGACATCGCGGCGGCGGTGAAGAGATTGAAGGGCTAGACAAATTATACCAATAACCACCAACCAAAAGGATTCTTGCCGGTTATGTCGAAAACAACCCATGTGGTTGTTTTTTCTTTTTCCTGGAGGTGGTGGTTTGAGTTTAATACAGTTTTATAATGTGACCAAGGTTTACCCGCCGCATATTACCGCCCTCGATGATCTCAGCGTGAAAATAGAAAAAGGTGAATTTGTCTTTCTGGTTGGTCCCAGCGGGGCCGGGAAGACGACCTTCATCCGGCTCCTTTTCCGGGAAGAAACGCCCACCAGGGGGCAGATTCTCATTGGCGGTCGGAGTATTACCCGCCTGAAAAGGAAAGAAGTGCCATTTTTGCGGCGCAATATCGGCATTGTTTTCCAGGATTTCCGCCTGCTGCCGGAGTGGACTGTTTTTGAAAACGTAGCCTTCGCCTTACGGGTAATCGAAGTTCCCCCCCGGGAAATTAAACCGCGGGTCGAAAAAGCCCTGGAACGGGTAGGTTTGAGCAACAGGGCGCGGATGTTTCCCCACCAGCTGTCCGGGGGCGAGCAGCAGCGGGCGGCCATCGCCCGGGCCATTGTCAACAATCCCCGCATTTTGGTGGCCGATGAACCTACCGGCAACCTCGACCCGGCAACGTCCAGGGAAATCATGAAGCTCCTGGAAGAGATAAATTACCAGGGCACCACCGTGATCATGGCCACCCATGCCTGGGATATTGTCAACAGCATGCGCAAGCGGGTTATTGCCCTGCAACAGGGCCGGCTGGTACGGGACGACCGGGAGGGGGCCTACGGTTATGAAGCTTAGAACGGCTGGCTATTTCTTCAAGCAGGCCGGCATATCTCTGTGGCGCAATTTCTGGATGAGTTTAGCGGCGGTGGCCAGCGTGGCCATCTCCATGTTTCTCCTGGGAGCCTTTTTGCTTCTGGTCTTTAATGTCAACTATATTGCCTCTAGCCTCCAGTCCAATGTTGAAATCGCCGTTTTTCTCCAGGTTGATACCCCCCGCCAGGAAGCTTACCAGATCCGGGACCAGGTCAAGGCCATGCCCGGCGTGACGGAGGTAACCCTGGTACCTAAAGAAGAAGGTTTGAAGCAATTAAGCCAGCAATTTGGCGGCGAAGAGGAACTCTTAGGGGCTACTGGCGGCGTCAACCCCCTGCCCGACTATTTGCGGGTCCGGGTGGCCGACCCGGAAACCATTCATGAAGTGGCGCGGGCCATTGCAAACCTGCCGGGGGTGGAAAAGGTAAATTACGGCCAGGAGGTTGTCGAACGCCTTTTTGCGGTGGTGCGCTGGCTGCGCTGGCTGGGAGCGGGTATTGTCCTCATCCTGGGACTGGGAGCCCTCTTCCTGATAATCATCACCATCCGCCTGACGGTTTACTCCCGCCGGCGGGAAATCAGCATCATGAAGTATGTCGGCGCCACCGACTGGTTTATTCGCTGGCCCTTTTTCCTGGAAGGCCTTTTTTTAGGGCTGGCGGGTTCAGGGTGTGCGGCCCTGGCTGTTTATGCCGGTTACAGCCTGCTCTTAACCAGGGCGGGAGCGGCCCTGGTTTTCATACCCCTCCTCAATGACCGGGGACTGTTGTTGAACAGCGTTTTAAGCCTGGTGGCCGGGGGTGCCCTGGTAGGTGCCGTGGGCAGCCTTCTTTCCATCAGGCGTTTCCTAAAAGCCTGACCAAACAGAGAAGGGAGGTGAAGCCATGCGCGGTAAAATTACGGCATGGTTGGTGCTGGCAGTTTTTGCCATGGGTATGGCGCCGGCCTACGGTGCTACCATTGATGAACTGAAAAAGCAGCAGCAGCAAATCCAGCAGAATATCGAGGAACAGCAAAGGCTCCTGGAGCAGAAGAATGATGAAGGGGAAGCCCTCCTGCGGCAGCTGCAGCAATTGGAACAGGAGATCAAGGAAAAAGAGGCCCAGATAGCCAGGCTGGACCGGGAACTGGAGGCAGCCCAGGAAAACGTCCGTAAGGTGACGGCTGAGCTCCAGCAGGCCGAAGCGGCCCAGGAAAAACGCATGGATATATTGCGAGCACGCCTCAAGGATATTTACCAGGTGGGCCAGGTAAATTACCTGGAAGTCCTCCTCCAATCCACCAGCCTGGAAGATTTCCTGGTGCGTATGGAACTCCTGGCCAAGATTGCCCAGGGTGATATGAAGCTCGTACAGGAAATCAAGGCTGAAAGGGAAAAGATTGCCGCTCGGAAGGCGGAGCTGGAAGCCGAGCGGGATAAGATCGCCCAGCTTCGGCGCCAGGCCGACGGTGAGCGGGTGCAACTGGCTTCCCGCCAGGAAAGCCGGCGCCAGCTGCTGGCCCAGGTCGAGGCGGAGAAAAAGCGGGTCGCTGCGGCCCTGGATGAAATGGAAGCCCTGGCCCGTCAGATTGCCGCCAAAATCCGGGCCGAGCAGGCCAAAAGCAAGCGCCAGCTGGCACCTGGCGGCACTAAAGGCATGCTCTGGCCGCTGCCGGGGTATACGGATATTTCTTCTCCCTTTGGCTGGCGCATCCATCCCCTGCTGAAGACCAGTCGCTTCCATGACGGCATTGATCTCCCGGCTCCTGCCGGAACGGAGATCATTGCCCCGCTAGACGGCCAGGTCATATCTACCGGCTACCTGGGGGGGTACGGTAATCACATTGTCATCGACCATGGCGGGGGATTGTCCACCATGTACGCCCACCTGTCGGCGATCCTGGTCCGGGATGGCCAGGAGGTCAAGAAAGGCCAGGTAATTGGCCGAGTAGGTTCAACGGGTTGGAGTACAGGCCCCCATCTCCACTTTATGGTCCTCCTCCAGGGTGAGCCCACCAACCCCATGAATTATTACTAATCCTTACTCTTCCTACATATAATTGGGTAAGGATTAAGGTCAAGTTAAAAGCAGGCGGTGGTTGGCTTGCCAAAGATATGGCGGCAGGTTAAGAGCGGGTTAGTGGCTTTCTGTGTCCTTGTCACCCTTACTCTGGGGCTGGGAGTGGTCACCCACTTTCAGGAAGTTCAGCAGCTGGTTAAGACCTATGCCCTGCTGCGTTTTCAGGCGCTGGAGCCCATCAACACGGACAAGCTCATGGAGGGGGCCATCAGGGGCATGGTTGATGCCCTTGATGACCCTTATTCTACATATCTTGACGCTAAAACCTACCGGCACCTCCAGGAAAGCGTTAGCGGCAGTTACGGCGGCGTCGGCCTTCTTATCACTCTGGATGATAAGGATAAGAGGTTGATGGTGGTTTCTCCTTTTAAGGGTACGCCGGCCCAGCGGGCGGGGATTAAAAGCCGGGATTATATCTTGGCCATCGACGGCCGCGATACCACCGGCATGGACCTGGAGACGGCCGCCAACCTGATGCAGGGGCAGCCTGGTACCCGGGTCGAACTCACTATCCTCTCTGCAGGCGAGAGCAATCCCCGTAAGGTAACCCTGACCAGGGAGATTATCAAGGTGCCGACGGTGGACGGCAAAATACTCCCCGGCCATCCCGACACCGGTTATATCAGCCTGACCATGTTCAATGAACAGACGGCCGGTGATCTGGGCCGGCAGCTGGACGAGCTGCGCCGGCAGGGGATGCAGAAGTTGATCCTTGATTTGCGCAATAATCCCGGCGGCGCCCTGCCGGCAGCCGTCGATGTAGCCAGTTATTTTGTGGCCGAGGGGCCGGTGGTTTATATCGCCGACCAGAAAAATACCGAAGCCCTCATGGCGCGGGGGTATGCCCGGCCCCTGCCCCTGGTGGTCCTGGTGAATAAAGGCAGCGCCAGCGCGGCGGAGATTGTGGCCGGGGCCATTAAGGATACGCGCAGCGGCATCCTGGTGGGCGAAACGACCTTTGGTAAAGGTATAGTACAGACGATCTTCCCTTTACCCGGCGGCGCCGCGGTGAAGATTACCACCCACAAATACTTAACGCCGGGGAAGCAGGATATAAATAAGAAGGGGATTACCCCCGATTACGTAGTCCCCATGGATCCCCAGCTGGAACAGCAGGTCCTGGCCCGCGCTCCGGACCTGGAGCGGGATGTCCAGTTGCAGAAGGCGCTGGAGGTGCTGGGGAAATAGGGTATACTCCGGAAAGAATCTCGAGAACCCAGTGACCGGCGGCAGGGCAGATAATTATTCGGAAGAGAAAAAGGACTTCCCCGGGGGCACATGTTATAATTTTAGATAGTGCCCCCCTTTTTTATAACCGGCACAGGGAGGAGGAAAACTGATATGCGCCGTATCCTTTTTGTCATCGACATGCAGAATGATTTTGTCGCCGAAGGTGGGGCTTTAAGTTTTCCCGCTGCCAGGGAAATAATACCTTTTATAACAAGCAAAGTGAAAGAAGCCCTGTCCCAGGGGCAGGAAGTGCTTTTTACCCTTGATACCCATGTTCCCGGTGACGCCGAATTTCAAAAATTCCCGCCCCATTGTTTAGAGGGAACCCCCGGCCAGGCCCTGATACCTGAGTTACAGGCGCTAATTGCGCCTTATGAGAAGACTGGGCAGATTAAATTTCTCAAGAAGAACCGCTATAGCGCTTTCTTTAACACAGATTTAGATGTCTGGCTGGGGCTAACGCCGGGCAGTTCTAAGGAAAAAGTAAGCCAGGTCGAACTGGTGGGCGTGTGCACCAACATTTGCTGCTTCTATACGGCAGAAGAGCTCGCCAACCGCGACATTCCTGTTAAAGCCTTTGCCCGGGGCATGGCTTCCTTCGACTCTGCCGCGCATAGATTTGCCCTGGAACAGATGCAGAGCATTTTAGGTATCCAGGTAGTCGCATAAAGGTTCGGAATAATCATGAGGCCGGCCATTTGGTACAAAGCACAGGACGGCTTCTGGAGCAGGTAGCCATGAGGGAAAAGCTTAAAAAAGTAGATCTAAATTGTTATGTATATCGCGGAGAAGACAGCCCGGTAGCGATTCATGTTTACCTGAGTGAAAAACTCCTGGCCGCTTTTACGGAGACTGAGGCCCTGGAGCAGCTTTATAATGCCTCCCTTTTACCCGGGGTAGTGGGGCCGGTCATCGGCATGCCCGATATCCATACCGGCTACGGCCTGCCCATCGGCGGGGTGATGGCTGCCGACTATGAGCGTGGCGTCGTCTCCGCCGGGGCGGTGGGGATGGACATCAACTGCGGCGTGCGATTATTGACTACGAGAATCCCGGCCGCAGCTATAGATCGGGCTATACTTACCAAACTGCTGGCGGCCATGGCCCGGCGGGTTCCGGCGGGGGTGGGGCGTGTCAGCCAGGTCAAAGAACTGCGCCAGGCCAGCCTGGAAGCCGTTGCCGCCGGCGGCGCTGGATACTTCATCCAGGAGGGTTTTGGTCGCCGGGAAGATAGGGAGAGAATAGAAGACGGCGGTTGCCTCCCGGGTGCCGACGTGGCTGCCGTGAGCAAGGCGGCGCGGGAGCGGGCCGACCAGCTGGCCACCATCGGCGGCGGCAATCACTTTGTAGAAATCGGCAAGGTGGCGGCCGTCCTGGAGGAGGGCCTGGCCGGCAGGTTCGGGCTCCATAAAGACCACCTCTACATTTTAATCCATACCGGCAGCCGGGGCTTAGGCCACCAGATCTGCACCGATTACAGCAACCTCATGTGGGCCAATGCGGAACGAAACGGCACGCCGGCGCCGGTCAAGGGCCTGGCCTGCGCCCCCATCCCTTCGCGCGACGGCCAGAATTACCTCAAGGCCATGGCCCTGGCTGCCAATTACGCTTTCGCCAACCGCCAGCTCATCACCCACTTTGTCCGGGAAGCCTTTGTTGAAGTTTTAAAAAAGCCGGAGGAAGAACTGGGCCTGGACCTTCTCTATGACGTGGCTCATAACATTGCCAAAAAAGAAAAGCATGGCGCAAGGTGGCTCTTAGTCCACCGCAAGGGGGCGACCCGGGCCCTGCCCGCAGGGCATGGGGATAACCCCCGCTGTTATATGGCAACCGGGCACCCGGCCATCATCCCGGGGAGCATGGGCACCGCCTCCTATGTAGTGGTAGGGACCGGCGCAATAGGGAAGACCTTCTGCTCGGTCAACCACGGCGCCGGCCGGGTTATGTCCCGTAAAAAAGCCCGGCAGGAATTTTCCCGGGAGGATTTATTGAACCAGATCGGCGGTGTCGTTGTCGCTGCCAGGGACATCAACTTTTTAAAAGATGAAGCGCCCTTGGCCTATAAAGATATCGATGCGGTTGTCGCCACCCTGGCCGCGGCCGGGCTGACCCGGCCGGTGGCCAGGCTGCAGCCCCTGGGAGTGCTGAAGGGTGAAGGGGAGGAAGCCTGAGCGAGGCGTGAAGTTAAATCCAACTTTATGATACTTAAATGGTATAATAAATAAAAACCATATGGCTTAAGCAATGTTAACGGTAAGGCTGGCCCGGGGTAGTATACCCAGGGCCGCTGTGTTATAATAGCTCCCGGAAGGGGGAAGCGCCATGCCACCCTTTGTCCTGAAGTCAGATTACCAGCCGCGGGGTGACCAGCCGCAGGCCATTGCCGCCCTGGTGGAGGGGCTGCAGAAAGGCTACCGCCACCAGACCCTGCTGGGGGCGACGGGTACCGGCAAGACCTACACCATGGCCCAGGTTATCCAGGCCGTGCAGCGGCCCACCCTGGTCCTGGCACCCAACAAGACTCTGGCGGCCCAGCTCTGCGGCGAGTTCAAGGAGTTTTTTCCCGACAACGCCGTCGAGTATTTTGTCAGCTACTACGACTATTACCAGCCGGAGGCCTACGTGCCCCAGACGGATACCTATATCGAAAAGGACAGCTCCATCAACGACGAGATCGACAAGCTGCGCCACTCGGCTACCGCCGCCCTCTTTGAGCGGCGGGACGTCATCATTGTAGCCAGCGTTTCCTGTATCTACGGCCTGGGTTCGCCGGAGGACTACAGCACCCTGATGCTCTCCCTGCGGGAGGGCCAGGAATATGACCGGGATGCCATTTTGCGGAAGCTGGTGGACATCCAGTACAGCCGCAACGACTACGACTTCAAGCGGGGCACTTTCCGCGTCCACGGCGACGTGATTGAAATTTTCCCGGCTTCCTACCATGAGAAGGCCGTGCGGGTGGAAATGTTTGGCGATGAAATCGAGCGCCTGCTGGAGATCGACACCCTGACGGGGGAGATCCTGGCCCGGCGCCGGCATGTGGCCATCTTCCCGGCCAGCCACTATGTGGTAGAAGAAAGCAAGATGGAGCGGGCATTAAAAAGCATTGAGGCCGAACTGGAGGAACGCCTGCAGGAACTGCGGCGGCAGGGGAAGCTCCTGGAGGCCCAGCGCCTGGAGCAGCGGACCCGCTTTGACCTGGAGATGATGCGGGAAGTAGGCTTCTGTAAAGGCATCGAAAACTATTCCCGCCATCTGACCGGCCGGGCGCCGGGGGAGCCGCCCTATACCCTGCTGGATTACTTTCCCGACGACTTCCTGTTGATCATCGATGAGTCCCATATCACCGTGCCCCAGATCGGCGGCATGTATGAAGGCGACCGTTCCCGCAAGCAGACTCTGGTAGATTATGGCTTTCGTTTGCCCTCGGCCCTGGACAACCGGCCCCTGACTTTTGAGGAATTCTGCCAGCGCATCAAGCAGGTAATCTATGTCTCAGCGACGCCGGGGCCCTATGAACTGGAACACTCGCAGCAGGTTGTGGAGCAGATCATCCGGCCCACCGGCCTGGTGGATCCCGAGATCATGGTGCGGCCGGTAAAGGGGCAGATTGACGACCTGGTGGGCGAGATAAATAAGCGGGTGGCCCGAAATGAGCGCGTCCTGGTGACGACCCTGACCAAGCGCATGGCCGAGGATCTAACCGATTACCTGCGGGAAGTAGGCATCAAGGTGCGTTACATGCACTCCGATATCGGCGCCATTGAGCGGATGGAGATCATCCGCGACCTGCGCCTGGGGGTTTTTGATGTCCTGGTGGGGATTAACCTGCTCCGGGAGGGGCTGGACCTGCCGGAGGTTTCCCTGGTGGCCATCCTGGATGCCGATAAGGAAGGCTTCCTGCGTTCGGAGCGCTCCCTGATCCAGACCATCGGCCGGGCCGCCCGTAACGCCAACGGCCAGGTCATCATGTACGCCGATACCATTACCGCCTCCATGCGGCGGGCCATAGATGAAACCAACCGCCGCCGCCAGGTGCAAATAGAGTACAACCGCCGGCACGGCATTATCCCCAGGACCGTCAGCAAACCGGTGCGGGATATTATTGAAACCGCGGTGGCCGAGGAGCCGGCCAGGTACCAGGCGAGCCAATCTCAGGCTAAGGAAAAGCAAAAGGGCCGGTTTACGAAACGGGAGCTGAAGTCTCTCATCAGCCAGCTCGAGAAAGAGATGCGGGCGGCAGCCAAAAGGCTGGAATTTGAACGGGCCGCAGAACTGCGTGATGCCATCCTGGAACTACGGCTACAAGCCGGTTAAATTGAGGCGAGCTGCCGCATCCCGGGCACGGCAGGACAAGGTTTTATCAACCCTCGACATAGAGGTCAAGTAGAATTACTTCCGGCATAGCTGCTACCGCTGTATTAATTTTAGACCAGGCATGATCATTACCGATAATTGCCCCACACCCGGCTGTTTTTGCTGTGGCAATAATAAGGGCGTCAGGAAGACGCAAGTTTGTTTTTGCCCTGATGGCTGCAGCCATTTGGCCAATCTGGCGCGAAATAGGGATTACCTTGAGACCTGGAAATTCGTGTAGGAATAGTTTTACCATAGTTAACGCTTCTTTATTATCTTCCTTTAGAGGCCCAACCAAGAGTTCTGTTTCAGTAATTACAGAAATGACAGCTTCTAAATTTTGTTGTTCAAAAAGACCGAATAAAGGATTTAAGATAGTGTCGTAAGGGCTAATACCCTGCAAAAAATAGATTATGGTATTTGTATCGAGGAGTAAGCGCTGGAAACCGGCAATCTTGTTTAAGAAGGCGTCTTTTCCCATGTTTCGCGTTCCTTCCTGACATAGACGTCTATCTCTTCTTTGGTTTGGCCGTAGATACCCTTTAATGATCCGGCTAGCAATTCAGTATAACTTTTAGTTTTGGGCCAAATGATAAGCTTATCCCCATGTACTTCCAACAATAATTTTTGTCCCGGCTGGATACCAAGCTTTTTATAAATGGCGGCGGGTATGGTTATTTGGCGCTTACTGGAAATTTTTATGATGGCTTGATCCATTTTATTTCCTCCAAATCATTTTCTTACTTACTATTATACGACCGGTAAGTGGTTTTGACAACAACTTACCCGATAAAAAGATTTTTTAATTCTGGCTGTCAGGTAGCGGGGAAAGGTGCTAAAATAATTATGGGTGATTAGTGTTGCAATTTATCGCCGATTTCCACGTCCACTCCCATTATTCCCGGGCCACCAGCAGGGATGCCACGCCGGAGAACTTTTACCGCTACGCTGTGTATAAAGGCGTGACCCTGGTGGGCAGCGGCGATTTTACCCATCCGGCCTGGCGGGAGGAACTGCGGGACAGGCTGGAGCCGGCTGAGGATGGCCTTTACCGCCTGAAGGAGGAATTCTGCCGGGCGGTAGAGGAAGATACCGCCGCCGGAATGCCGGAGGCTTGGTTTAAGGGTGGAGACCCGCTTCGAGGCATTTTTCGCGGCGGATCCAGTTACGTTCCCTCCGGCCTGGACGGGCGGCCCCTTGTGCGTTTCATCATAAGTGGAGAAATCAGCACCATTTATAAAAAAGACGGGCGCACCCGTAAAGTCCACCACCTCATCCTCCTGCCCGATCTTGAGGCAGCGGAAGCCCTCAGCCGCCGCCTGGAGGGGATCGGCAACCTCCATTCCGACGGCCGGCCCATCCTCGGCCTGGACAGCCGCAAGCTCCTGGAGATGACCCTGGAGGCCTGCCCGCAAGCCGTCTTTATCCCAGCCCACATCTGGACACCCCATTTCTCCCTCTTTGGCGCCAACTCGGGGTTTGATAGTATGGAAGAGTGCTTTGAGGACCTGGCCGGTTACATCTGCGCCGTGGAAACGGGCCTTTCTTCCGACCCGCCCATGAACTGGCGCCTTTCCGCTCTGGATCGCTTTACCCTTGTTTCCAATTCCGATGCCCATTCTCCTCGCCACCTGGCCAGGGAGGCCAACATCTTCAACACCGAGCTTTCCTACCCGGCCATCCGTCGAGCCCTGCAGGAACGGGAAGGGGCCGGTTTCCTGGGTACTCTGGAGTTTTTTCCCGAGGAAGGTAAATATCACTATGACGGCCACCGCGCCTGCAATATCTGCTGGCCGCCAGCCCGTACGCGGGCGGCAGGTGGAGTGTGTCCCGCCTGCGGCCGCAAGGTGACCGTCGGCGTGCTGCACCGGGTGGAGGAACTGGCCGACCGGGAAGAAGGGGTTCGCCCGGAGGGCGCCCGCCCATATGAGAGCCTGGTTCCCCTGCCGGAGGTGCTGGCGTCGGCCCTGGGTGTGGGTACCGCATCTAAAAAAGTCACCGCCCTTTACTTTGACCTGCTCCGCTGTCTGGGCCCGGAGCTGGTAGTGCTGCGGGAGGCCCCCCTGGAGGCCATTGCCCGGGTGGGTGGGGCTGCGGTGGCTGAAGCCATCCGGCGCATGCGCGCCGGTGAAGTGGAAACCCGGCCGGGTTTTGATGGCGAGTATGGTAAAATCATCCTGATCCGGCCGGAGGAGAGGAAGTACTTGGCAGGGCAGGCTACCCTGTTTGAGGAAGCCGGGGAGATTGCTGCCGCAGCAGCTAACAGTGGCTGCCGGGCTGGTAGAGCCGGGGAAAAGACCAAAGCCGGTAAGGAAGTAAAAAAGGAGAAGGCAGCGGCAAAGGGCAGCGATGCGGCAGCGCAGGTGAGGCGGCGGGTAGCCCCGGAGGAGTTAGCCGTGCCGGCATTGGGAGGGGTGACGCCATCTATAGCGGAGGATCCAAGCCAGACCGCAGACTCTGCCGGTGGGGAACCTGTTCCGGTTAAGGCGGTAACAGGCCCCGGGGTTCTCCTGGCCGGCCTCAATGAGGAACAGCGGCTGGCAGTCACCGCGGCAGGAGGCCAGGTTATTGTCCTGGCCGGACCGGGTACGGGTAAGACCAGCACCCTGGTCCACCGCCTGGCCTACTTAATAGGTGTGCGAGGCATTTCTCCCGCCCAGATTACGGCCGTCACCTTTACCAATAAAGCTGCCGCCGAAATCCGGCAGCGCGTGGTAGAACTGCTGGGGGAGGCCGCCGGGATTGAGGGTTTAACCATCGGTACCTTTCACAGCATCTGCCTGGATCTGCTGCGGTGCTGGCCAGGGCAGGACCGGGCAATGATCTTTGCCGGCCGGGAGCAGCTCACCGTCCTTGATGAAACCGACGCCAGGAGCATCCTGGCAGAAATCCTCCAGGAAAGGAGGTGGGGCAGCTCCCGGCAGGCTGCCAGGCTGCAGCGGCAGATTTCCCTTCTCAAAAGCCGTGGCCTGCTTCCCTCATCTACCGGGGTTCCGGAGGACCTGCGGCCCGTTTACAACGCCTACCAGGAGCGGCTGGCCGAATACGGTGTCCTCGACTACGATGATCTCCTGCTCCTGGCGGTGGATTTGCTGGAGAGATGGATGGCTTCCGGGGAGGACACCCTGGAGATTAAAAGGCTGCTGGCCCGTTTTACCTACCTCCTCGTTGACGAATTCCAGGACGTTAATCCGGTCCAGTACCGGCTGATCAGGCTCTGGAGCGGCGGCGGCAATCTCTTTGTCATCGGCGACCCCGATCAGGCCATCTACGGCTTTCGCGGGGCCAGCAACCGTTTTTTCCGGCAGCTCCAGGAGGACTTCCCGGCAGCGAGGGTTTTCCGGCTAACCCGCAATTATCGCTCCACGCCCACCATCCTCCGGGCGGCTGCGGCCGTAATCGCCCATAACTATAAGCATACCGGGGAACCCCTGCAGGCAGCCAGTGAGCTCTATACGCAAAATGTTCACGGCGATACCGCTTTGCCTGAAGCGCAGGGGCTGGTTGCTGCCAGGAAAGATGGCCCGCCTGTGCTGTACCTGGAAGTCCCCGGCGAGATGGCTGCGGGCATCGCCATTGTGAGGGAGATCGGCCGCCTGGTTGGCGGCACGACCATGCTCCAGGCCCACGGCCAGGGAGGCATGGCACCCGTGGAAGTCCCGGCGGGCAGGGAAGGGGAAGCCCTCGGTTTTGCCGATATAGCCGTCCTGGCCCGGACGGGGCGCCAGTTAGAGACCCTGGAAGAATGTTTCCTGAAGGAGGGGATACCCTACCGGGTGGTAGGCCGCGAAAGCTTCCTGGAAGACCGGCCGGTACGGGAGGCCCTGGCTTTTTGCTGGTGCCTGGTCAACCCGGAAGACGATTTCCATATCTATCGCTGCCTCAGCAGCGGCGCCTTCGGCCGGGATAAAAAAGGTATTGCCCTGGTCCGGGAGACGGCCAGGCAGATGCATTGCCCGGCCTGGCAGGCCATAGAAAGGCTCACGGCAGGCGAGGCGTCGCCAGGGGCGGCAGCCGGGAAGGGCTTGCGGGCCTTCAAGAATGCCGTGGAAACCTGGAGAACCATAATGCTTGCGGAACCTCCTGAGCGCCTCCTGGCCCGCTGGATTGAGGAGCACAACCTCCGGGGAACAGCCAGCATGAACCGCCTGCTGCGGGTGGCGGCGCGTTTTGACGACCTCCATGCCTTCCTGCGCGGTATCGTCCTGGCCGGGGAAGCAGACCATGAGCGCTGGGGCAGCAATGTTACCACCCCCGAAGCAGTTAGCCTGATGACCCTCCATGCCGCCAAGGGGCTCGAATTTCCCGTTGTCTTTATTGCCGGTGTAGAAGATGGGCTGCTGCCCCTCAAAGAACGCCCTGGCGTCGCTCCGGAGGGAGAAGACGTTCACGTGGACCCTTCTATGGTGATGAGCCCTGCCCAGGGAAGCGGGGAAAGTTTGGCCGAGGAACGCCGCCTGTTCTACGTCGGCCTGACAAGGGCGCGGGATATATTGATTCTGGTATCATCCCGCAACAGGACTATTGGTGGCAGAAAGGTACCTTCCCGCACCTCTCCTTTCCTGCTGGAAATACCTGCGGAGTGCCTGGAGAAAAAGGTTTGGAGAGGAAAGGTACGGGGGAAGCAGGATGATGACGAAGGGAAATATAAACAACTTAGCCTGTTTTAAATATGGGACTTTAAAACCAGCACTTTCAACGGAATTACCAGGTTAAGGAACGCATCCGGGTAGCGGCGCCGGGCGGCGGATATATCTGCAGCAGCGCCAACAGCCTGCCCAGCTACGCCAAGCTGGAAAACGCCCTGGCTATGCGCGATGCTATTAAGAAATATGGCAAGTATCCTATTGAGTTAGATTAGTATAAGTGTGAGCTCAAAGCGGGGGGCAATGCCCCCCGCTGAAGTTTAATCGTTTTCTCCGGTTGTTCAAGGGTTTCCGGGGTCGCTTTTTTATAGTAACATGTTTATAAGACTACCATAGGGGGAGGGAACATTTATTTGAAGCGACGCATAATTGCCTGCGAAGTTTTGCGCTATGAACTGGAAAGCCTGGGCGTGCAGCCGGTCGAAGCCATATTTTTAAAGCAGGGCCTGCACCGGACCCCGGATCGGCTGCGGGCTACCATCCAGGAAAATATTGATCAATTAGAAGCCGGGGGTTACCGCGGCAGGATTATCCTGGGCTACGGGCTTTGCGGCAATGGCATCGCCGGGCTAAAAACCAGGTACTGCGACCTGGTATTTCCTGGAGCCAATGACTGCATCGACCTCCTCCTGGGTTCCTGCCAGGCCCGCCAGGAAGATACTTTGAAAGGCTACACCTACTACTTCAGCCCCGGCTGGGTCGCCTTCAGTGAGAACGCTTATACTGAATACCAGCGCTGCCTATCCCTTTACGGAGAGGAAACGGCCCGCTGGGTTATAGGCGAGATACTCAAGGCCTATAAGCGGGTGACTTATATTGATACCGGGCTGCAGTCTGGCGAGGAAGATCGCCAGTTTGTCAGGTTATTTGCCACAACTTTTAATCTTATCCCGGATGAAATTAAAGGTAGCCTGGAATGGCTGGCTCGCCTTTTGCATGGCGAAGGCGACGAGGTAATTAAGCTTGCCCCTGGAACGGCAATTGCGGCTGACAAACTGGGACTGGCAGGGAATTTTCTGAGCCAGTGACAGGTTGAAAAGGCTGAGGCGGTAAGTAAATTGATTCCAAGACCGGCCGGGTAAATAGCCGGTCTTGATTTTATGTGTCCGGCCGGTGCCGTCCACTCAATAGCAGCATCCTAATTATTCCCCCAAGGTATGTCCTTACTGGCGTTTATGGTATAATACATGCGAGAAGCAGGATATTACTCCGGCAAGGTTGTACGCTGGCGATGCGCTTTAATAATTTCCCGAGGGGGTGTATTATGGCCACCGATAAAATTGTAATCCAGGGGGCGCGGGCCCACAATCTGAAGAATATCAACGTCACTATCCCCCGGGATAAACTTGTCGTCATTACCGGCCTGTCGGGATCGGGGAAGTCTTCCCTGGCCTTTGATACCATCTATGCCGAGGGGCAGCGCCGTTATGTCGAGTCCCTCTCTTCCTATGCCCGGCAGTTCTTAGGCCAGATGGACAAACCTGACGTCGACGTAATCGAGGGACTCTCCCCGGCCATTTCCATCGACCAGAAGACGGCCAGCCATAACCCCCGTTCCACGGTAGGTACGGTGACGGAGATCTACGACTACCTGCGGCTGCTCTTTGCCCACATCGGCCGCGCCCATTGCCCCCGGTGCGGCCGGCCCATTACGCCCCAGACGGTTTCCCAGATGGTGGACCGTCTCCTGGCTTACCCGGAAGGGACCCGTTTCCAGGTGATGGCCCCCATTGTCCGGGGCCGCAAAGGGGAGTACCGCAACGTCCTGGAGGAGATTCGCAAGCAGGGCTACGTGCGCGTCCGCGTGGATGGCGAGATCCGGGAAACGAGCGAGACGATTAACCTGGCTAAGAATAAAAAACATACCATAGAAGTAATCGTGGACCGCCTCCAGGTGCGTCCGGGGGTGGCCCCGCGCCTGGCCGAATCCCTGGAAACGGCCTTGAAGCTTGCCGATGGTATTGTCCTTATCGATATCGTCGGCCAGGAAGAGCTGCTTTTAAGCGAGAAATTTGCCTGCGTCGAGTGCGGCGTCAGCCTGCCGGAAATCACGCCGCGTCTCTTTTCTTTTAATAATCCTTACGGCGCCTGCCCGGCGTGTACCGGTTTGGGTGTAACCATGAAGGTCGATCCCGACCTGGTCATTCCCGATCGCAATCTGACTTTAAGGGAAGGGGCCATTGCGCCCTGGAGCCGCAGCAATAACGGCTACCAGCAGATACTGGAGTGCCTGGCCGAACACTACGGTTTCAGCCTGGATGTGCCCGTGCGGGAGCTCAAGCCGGAGCACCTGCAGGTCATCCTTTACGGCTCCGGGCAGGAGCGGATTAAATTTCGCTACACCAACCGTTTTGGCGACCGGCGCACTTACGAAGCTCCCTTTGAGGGGGTCATCCCCAATCTCGAGCGGCGCTACCAGGAAACCCAGTCGGAGTGGTCGCGGGCGGAGATTGAAAACTATATGAGCCAGCAGCCCTGCCCGGCCTGCAAAGGGGCGCGGCTGAAACCGGAAGCCCTGGCCGTCCGGGTGGGGGGGCTTAACATCTGCGAGGTCGCGGCCCTGAATGTCCGGGCGGCGGCCGGGTTTTTACGCAGGTTGAATTTAAGCGAACGCGAGGAGATAATCGCCCGCCAGATTTTAAAAGAAATCCTGGCGCGGCTGCAGTTCTTGCTGGATGTTGGTCTGGACTACCTGACCCTGGACCGGGCGGCGGCCACCCTTTCCGGAGGTGAAGCCCAGCGCATCCGCCTGGCCACCCAGATCGGGTCGCAGCTCATGGGGGTCCTGTACATCCTGGACGAGCCCAGCATCGGCCTGCACCAGCGGGACAACGCCCGCCTGATTGCCACCTTGAAGCGCTTGCGGGATCTAGGCAACACGGTCATCGTCGTCGAGCATGACGAGGATACCATGCGGGCCGCCGACTATATCATCGACATCGGTCCCGGGGCCGGCGAGCAGGGCGGCCGGGTGGTGGCGGCCGGTACCCCGGCAGAGGTAATGGCCAATCCCCGCTCCCTCACCGGCCAGTATTTGAGCGGCCGACGGCGTATCCCGGTGCCGGCAAAGCGGCGCCGGCCGGGCGACAAATGGTTGACCGTTAAAGGCGCGCGCGAGCATAACCTGAAAAATATCGACGTCAGCTTTCCCCTGGGCCTGTTTATCGGCGTAACGGGTGTTTCCGGCTCCGGTAAGAGCACGCTGGTCAATGAGATCCTCTACCGCGCTCTGGCCCAGCGCCTGAACGGTGCCCGGACCAATCCCGGGGCCTTTGCGGCCATTACCGGCACCGAGCACCTGGACAAGGTCATCGAGGTGGACCAGTCGCCCATCGGCCGGACGCCGCGGTCCAACCCCGCCACCTATACCGGTATCTTTGACGACATCCGCGCCCTTTTCGCGGCCACCCCGGAAGCCCGCGCCCGGGGCTACAAACCGGGGCGCTTTAGCTTTAATGTCAAGGGCGGCCGCTGCGAGGCCTGCGGCGGCGATGGTATTATTAAGATTGAGATGCATTTTCTGCCCGACGTTTATGTACCCTGTGAAGTCTGCCAGGGGAAGCGTTATAACCGGGAGACCCTGGCCATAAAATACAAGGGCAAATCCATAGCCGACGTTCTGGCCATGACCGTGGACGAGGCGGCGGAATTCTTTGCCGCCATTCCCCGCCTGCACCGGCGCCTCGCCACCCTCCAGGACGTGGGCCTAGGCTATATAACCCTGGGCCAGCCGGCCACCACCCTTTCCGGCGGGGAAGCCCAGCGGGTGAAGCTGGCGGCGGAACTGGCCCGGCGCAGCACCGGCCGGACCATGTACATCCTGGACGAGCCTACCACTGGTTTGCACATGGCCGACATCGAGCGACTGTTGAACGTCCTGCAGCGCCTGGTGGATGCCGGCAATACGGTGGTGGTTATCGAGCACAACCTGGATGTCATCAAGTCGGTGGACTATATCATCGACCTGGGCCCCGAGGGCGGCGAGGGCGGCGGCCGGGTGGTGGCCGCCGGCACGCCGGAAGAGGTCTGCCGGGTGGCGGAATCCTATACCGGCCAGTTCCTGGCCCCCATCCTGGAGCGGGATAAAGAGAGGCAGGCGGGCCGGGACCTGGAAGGAAGCCCGGAGCACCGGCCTCCGGGCGGGCATCAGGACCTGCCCCGGGTAGTAGGGCAAGAGTAGATGAGGAAGGGATACCATGGACCTGGAGGAGAAACTGGCGCGCTTGCCGGATCACCCCGGCGTCTACCTCATGCGCGACGCCAAAGGCGAGATCATTTATGTCGGCAAGGCCGCTTCCCTGAAAAACCGGGTGCGCTCCTATTTCCGCGGCCAGCACCCGCCGCGGACGCAGGTCTTAGTCAGCCATATTGCCGACTTTGAGTATATCCTGACGGATAACGAAGTCGAGGCCTTGATTCTAGAGTGCAACCTGATTAAAGAACACCGGCCGCGGTACAACGTCAGTTTAAAGGACGACAAAAGCTACCCTTATATCAAAATTACCACCCAGGAACAGTTTCCCCGGCTGCAGATCACGCGCTCCCTGGCCCGGGACGGTTCCCGCTACTTCGGCCCTTACACCAACGTGGGGGCTTTGCGGGAAACTTTAAAACTCCTGCGCGGCCTTTTCCCGGTACGCACCTGCCGGGAGACGCCCCTGCAACACCGCAGCCGGCCCTGCCTCAACGCCCATATTAACCGCTGCCTGGCTCCCTGCAGCGGTAAGGTCAGCCCGGAGGCCTACCGGGAAGCGGTAGACAATATTATCCTGTTCCTGGAAGGGAAGCATACCACCCTGGTAAAGGAATTAAAGGAAAAGATGGAAGCCGCCGCCGAACGGCTGGAATTTGAAAAGGCAGCCAGGTTGAGGGACCAGCTGCGGGCGGTGCAGGAGGTCTGTGCCCGCCAGAAAATTACTGACGCCGGCGGCGATGATGCCGATGCCGTAGCTTTCGCCAGGGAAGGGGAAGCGGCCCTGGGCCTCATCTTCTTCAGCCGGGGGGGTAAGGTTATCGGCCGCGACCATTTTTTCCTGACGGGGACAGAGGGCTTATCCCGGGGCGAAATTATGGCAGCCCTGCTGAAAGAATATTACAGCCGGGGGGTGGAAATTCCACCGCAAATCCTCCTCCATGACGAACCGGATGACGCCGCCACCATCGCCAGCTGGCTGGGCCGGCTGCGCGGCGGCCGGGTCGAGTTGAAGGTACCCAAAAGGGGCAGCAAGTTAAAGCTGCTGCAGCTGGTCCATGAAAATGCCGTCAGCCTCCTCCAGGAGCACCTTCTGGTCCGCCAGCGCCAGGAGGAGGGTGGCAGGGCGGCCCTGATGGAACTGCAACAGGCCCTTGGCCTGCCGCGGTTGCCGCGGCGCATGGAAGCCTATGATATTTCCAACTTCCAGGGGAGCAGCGCGGTGGGGGCCATGGCTGTCTTTGTGGACGGCCGGCCGTTGACGTCGGCCTACCGCCGCTTCCAGATCAAGACGGTCAAAGGCCCCAATGATTTTGCCTCCCTCCAGGAGGTTTTAAGCCGGCGTTTCCGCCGCGCCGCCGGGCAGGACCCGCGTTTTGCCGAGTTGCCGGATTTCGTCCTGATTGATGGTGGCCTGGGCCAGCTTCACGCCGCCCGGGAGGTGATGGCGGCCATGGGTGTGGCGGCCATTCCCACCTTTGCCCTGGCCAAGGAGGAGGAACTGCTGTTCCGGGAGGGCAGCCCCGAACCGGTACGCCTGCCCCGGGATAGCCGCGCCCTGCAGCTCTTGCAGCACCTGCGGGATGAGGTGCACCGCTTTGCCATTACCTACCACCGCCAGAAACGGGAAAAAGGCGCTTACCGCTCGGTGCTGGATGACATTCCCGGCGTAGGTCCCAAACGCAAAAAAGCTCTGCTGCGCCATTTCGGGTCTGTTGCCAGGATAAGCCAGGCAACTTTAGAAGAACTGCTGGCCGTAGAGGGGATGAACCGGGCAGTAGCGGCCCGCATCCTGGAAGGCCTGGGGAGGAAAAATAATGGGGAGCATCCGGCTGGTAGCCCTTGACCTGGACGGGACGCTGTTAACCGACGATTTGGTTATTGAGCCACGGGCTAAAGAAGCCATAAAGAGAGTCCGGGAAAAGGGCATAACTGTAACCCTGGCTACGGGGCGCATGTTCAGCTCGGCCAGGCCCTACGCCGTGGAGCTGGGGCTGGATTTACCGCTTATTGTTTACCATGGCGCCCAGGTGCGCCACTCAGGGACGGGGGCAATCCTTTTTGAGCGCACCATTCCTTTGGACCTGGCCAGGTGTTTAATCACGCACATTCGCCAGTTTGGTTATGCCTATAACGTTTACCTGGATGACCGGCTCTATGTAGAAAAGGTTCAGGCCGAGAACGAAGAATATGCCTGGCGGGCCGGGGTGGATTTACACCGGGTGGAGGACATGCTAACCTTTCTCCAGGAGGAGAAAAGACGGCCCTTGAAGATCGTCGCCCTCCGCGACGGCCCGGAACTGGATCCCCTGGAAGCAGCCATCCGCCGGGAGGTGGGGGAGGGGGTCTACCTCACCCGGTCACTGCCCCATTACCTGGAAATGCTCAACCCCGAGGTCAATAAGGCACGGGGGCTCCAGGCCCTGGCGGACCGGGAAGGTATCCGGCCGGAAGAGATCATGGTTTTTGGTGACAGCTACAACGATCTCCAGATGTTCCGCTATGCCGGCCTGGCGGTGGCCATGGCCAACGCCCCGGCGGAAGTCCGGGCGGCCGCCGATTATGTCACCGGCAGCAACAATGACGGCGGTGTGGCCAGGGCTCTGGAGAAATTTATCCTGGGAGGTTGACCTTTGCTCCAGTCATTCCGGGCTGATTACCATGTGCATACCCGGCGCAGCGACGGCCGGGCCAGCGCCAGGGCTATGGTGGCGGCGGCCCGCCGGGCCGGGCTGGAAGAAGTCGCCCTGACCGACCACGGTCCCCGCAATATCGGCGTGGGCGTCAATGCCGCCGGCGTATTCCTATACCTGAAAAGGAAAGTGGCAGCCTGGGATTCCCCGGGCATCCGGGTGCTGGTGGGGGCCGAGGCCAATATTGTCGGTTTAAACGGGGAAATCGATATCCCGGCCGCCGTTTACCGGCAGCTGGATCTCTTGCTGGTGGGGCTCCATCCCTATGTCCTCCCCCGGGACTGGCCGGCGGCCCGTGACCTGGTGCTGGCCAACCAGCTCCAGGGACGCAGCCGCCGCTGGCGGGAAAGGGCCGTGGAGGCCAACACGCGAGCTTTGATGGCGGCCCTGGAAAAGCACCCCGTCTTTTGCCTTACCCACCCGGGCTTGGGAATGCCGGTGGATATCGAGCCCCTGGCCATGGCCTGTGCCCGCACGGGGACCCTGTGGGAGGTAAATACCGGCCACCTCTACCAGCGGCCGCAAGAGCTGGCCCGGGCCGCCCGTTATGGGGTGAAATTTGTCGTCAACAGCGACGCCCACCAGCCCGCCACTGTGGGCCGCCTGGAAGAGGGGTGGCAGCTCCTGCGCGCCGCCGGGGTACCGCCGGAGCAAGTAATGAACTTGCGTCATTGATGCTTTTAAGGGAGGGGAGATTAGTGACGGCAAGCAACTATCCTCGTCTCGTCATTGTGACCGGCCTTTCCGGCGCCGGCAAGACTCAGGCCGTGCGTTGCCTGGAAGACCTGGGCTTTTTCTGCGTTGACAACCTGCCCCCCTCCCTGATACCAGGGCTGGTTGATCTCCTGGGGCAACCTGCCAAAGAAGGGGAAGGGATAAAGAAGGTAGCCCTGGTTATGGACATCCGCGGCGGCCAGTTTTTTGACGGCCTGGAGGAAGCCCTGGCCTACCTGGACGGCCGGGGTATCCCCTACGAGATCCTTTTTCTGGAGGCAGCCGATGAAATCCTGGTGCGGCGCTATAAAGAAACCCGGCGCCGTCACCCTCTCTCCAGCGGCGGCCAGATTTTAGAAGGCATTATTGCCGAACGGCGGCGTCTGGAAGAGCTGCGGGGCCGGGCCAGCAAGATCATTGATACTTCCGAACTCACGCCGCGCCAGCTTAAAGAGCAGGTAAGCGAATTTTTCGGCGACAGCCGGCGGCAGCTGCTGATTAACATTGTTTCCTTCGGCTATAAATACGGCATCCCCCTCGATGCCGATCTGGTTATGGATGTGCGCTTTTTGCCCAATCCTTTTTATAACCCCGCCTTACGCCCCTTTACCGGTCATGACCGCTGCGTGGCCGAGTATGTCATGTCCACTCCGGAAGCCCGGCAGTTTATCGAACAATTTGCCGCCCTTCTGCGCTTCCTGATCCCCCATTACCAGCAGGAAGGCAAGTCCCACCTGGTCATTGCCATTGGCTGTACCGGGGGCCAGCACCGCTCGGTGACCCTGGCCAACAGACTGGGAGAAATACTCCGGGGCGATAATTACGACGTAGTAGTCAAGCACCGCGACGTAGTACGTTATCTGAGCAGCGGCGGCAGGAGGTAGGCAGGCGGGTGGAGGGTTTGAAGTGGCTTTACCCCGGTTTAAAGATTAAACGCTGGCTGCTGCTGGCTGCCGTGGGCATGTTTTTGCTGGTTTCGGGGTTGACAGTTATCCTGGGGGTTACTTTATTAGCCTCGGCGGAAAGGGGCGTTACCTGGTTTATCCTCCATACCCTGGGAGCCCTGGGTTCACCTTTACTGGGTGGGGTGGTGGTCGCCGGCCTGGGCGTGGCCCTTATGGTTCTGGGGGTCCAGCGCCTGGCCGGCTCGGTTTTTAAGGTCCTGTTGCCCGGCAATACCGGTAATCCCTGGCAGCTTTTTTACCGGCGCCAGTACCTGGCCAGGGGGCCGCATATAGTAGCTATCGGCGGGGGAACGGGTCTGGCCGTCCTCCTGCGGGGGCTGAAAAAATACACCCGGAATCTTACGGCCATTGTAACGGTGGCCGACGACGGCGGCAGTTCCGGCCGCCTGCGCCAGGAGTTAAAAATCCCGCCGCCGGGGGATATTCGCAACTGCCTGGTGGCCCTGGCCGATACCGAAAGCCTCATGGAAGAACTGTTCAGTTACCGCTTTCATCAGGGCGAGGGCCTGGCCGGTCACAGCCTGGGTAATCTCCTGCTGGCGGCCATGACGGATATGGCCGGCGATTTTGACCGGGCCATCCAGGAACTGGCCCGGGTGCTGGCCGTTGGCGGCCGGGTTATTCCCTCCACTACCAGCCATGTCGTCCTGGGGGCGGAAATGGCCGACGGTACCATCATTCTGGGGGAAAGCAATATCCCCCGGGCCGGCAAGCAGATTAAAAGGGTGTTTTTACAGCCGGCCACCTGCCGGCCGCCGGCCGCCGCCCTGGAAGCCATAGCCAGGGCCGATGCTATTATTATCGGCCCCGGGAGCCTCTATACCAGCGTCCTGCCCAATTTACTGGTGCGCGGTTTGACGGAGGCCCTGCGCCAGGCCCGGGCACCGGTGTTTTATGTTTGCAATATCATGACCCAGCCGGGAGAAACTGACGGTTATACAGTTGCCGATCACCTGCAGGCTATTATTGATCACTGCGGCCCGGGGCTGGTGGATGTAGTTATTGCCCATCGCGGCCCTATTTCCCGCGGTGCCCTGCGGCGTTACGGTGAAAAGGGGGCGCGCCCGGTCCCGATCAATGGACAGGCGGTGGCCAGGATGGGCGTTGAGCTGCGTACGGGCTGGCTGGTGGACGAGACCCATTTGGTCCGGCACCACCCTGAACGCCTGGCCGCCCTGATTATGGAAGAGTTTTACCGTCACCATTCCCGGCGCCGGCAACGTTTTGGTTATCTGATCCGGGAGAAGTTTCGTAACCTGGGCGTTTAAGCAGTGCCTTACGCTCACCGCCACCTTTTCCCTTCCCGGTTCTCATTGCTAACCTCGCAATTACGGAGTGGGGTTTATGGCCATATCTTTCTCCTATGAAACTAAAGAAGAACTGGCCCGGGTGAAAAAACGGCGGTCCTGCTGTGCCGAGGCCGAATTGGTCGCCATTTTACGCCTGGGTAAACCGGCCCCTTTACCAGGAGAGGAAGGAATCCTGCTGGCAACCACCCATGCGGCCATTGCCAGGAGGGTTTACTCCCTGGCCAGGGCGGTGCTGGGCCTGCCGGTCCAGGTAAATACCGAGCGCCGGAGTGGTAAAGGCCGGCCGGTTTTTAAGGTGATAACTCCGGCCGGCAGGGAAGCGTTAAAGGCCTGGCTGGCCGCCAGGAACGAAGTGCCGGCGCACCAGTGTTGCCGGGCTGCTTACCTCCGCGGTACCTTCCTGGTAGCCGGCTCCGTCAATAAACCGTCGGCAACCCATCACCTGGAATTTCTCCTCGAAGGGGACGAGGAAGCCGCCCGCCTCCAGGACATTATGCAGCAGCTGGAGCTCCAGCCCCGTCTCAGCCGCCGCCAGCGCGGGCTGGTCCTTTACCTCAAAGACAGCCAGCAAATTGTCCGGGCTTTAAGCCTGATGGGGGCTCATAGTGCCGTCCTGGCTTATGAGAACGTCCTCATCTTTAAAGAGATGCGCAACCGGGTCAATCGCCTGGTAAACTGCGAGACGGCCAACTTGAGCAAGACCGTAGAGACAGGCTTACGCCAGGCGGAAAATATTCGCTACCTGGTGGCGACTCTGGGTTGGGAGGGATTACCTGCCGGCCTGCAGGAGATAGCTGCTTTGCGTCTCCAGCACCCGGAGGCAAGTTTAAAGGAGCTGGGGGAAATGCTGGTGCCGCCGGTAGGGAAGTCAGGGGTCAACCACCGTCTGCGCCGCCTGGAATACTTGACCAGGCAGGTGCGGGCCCGGAGGGGGGGGACAGATGCGGCGAACGACCACCTGCCCTGTTAGCGGGCACAATGCCATGGCCTCCTGGCGTCTGGTTGCCCCTTTATGGCGCGTGGCCTGGAATTTTTTTTGGATTGAACTCAGCCGTTTTTTACCCTTTTTACGCCTGAAAAACTGGCTTTTACGCCACCTGGTGGGGATGGATGTAGCGCCGACGGCTGCCATAGGTTTGATGGCCATGCCCGATATCTTAAGGCCGGATCTCATCCATATCGGCCCCGAGAGTATTATTGGCTATAATGTTACTATTCTGACCCATGAATTTTTACCCCGCGCCTACCGCCTGGGGGCAGTCGAAATTGGTGCCTGGGTTCTTATTGGCGCCAATGCCACCATCTTACCGGGGGTGCGCATTGGCGACGGAGCTATTGTCGGTGCCGGAGCGGTAGTTACCCGGGATGTCCCGGCAGGGACCATGGTCGGCGGCGTCCCGGCGCGGGTGATAGGCAGGTTGGATGGTGATACCCGGGCATCTCGCCCGGGGCCGCCTCTTTCTCTGGAACAAGATCCTCATGCCGCTAACGCGGTACCATCAGAAGAATGAAAATAACGGGCTGGCATTTGTTTGGAGCGAGCAAAAACAATGCCAGCCTGGAGCGAAGTTATTTTCAGGGTAGAAACTGCTCCCTGGAAGGAGATGACCGGTGGGGAGGAAGACAATGGGAAATAACTGGTTAAAACAACTACTCTGGGAAGCGCCCTACCAGAACTGGTTTCTGGTCACCCTGGCGGTTATCAATCTCCTGGGGTCCATTTATGGTTACTACTGGTACCGGGAGCAGCTGGCCAGCACTCCTTTAATATGGTGGCCCTTTACCCCCGACAGTCCCCTGGCGACAACCCTTTTCGGTCTGGCCCTTATCATGGCTTGCTATCGCCGGGAAAGCGGCTTGCTGCGGGTGGTGGCAGCTGCGGCAGTGATTAAATACGGGCTGTGGGCGGTAGTAATAATCAGTGACTACTGGCTGTCGGGGGCACCGGTGACGGTGGTAGAGGCCGGCCTGTGGCTCTCCCACCTGGGTATGATGGTTGAAGGCTTCCTCTTCCTGCGGCACTGGTCGGTATCTTCCCGGCAGCTGGCCCTGGTGGTTCTGTGGCTGGGGATAAATGATTTCGTTGATTATGGCCTGGGGATGCACCCGTACCTTTTCAGCCCCGGCCAGGAAAGCCTGGCCCTGGTAACGGCCATTACCCTCAGCCTGGCTTTAAGCTTTTACCTGGCCCGGGCATTAAATTAGACTCGGGGGCAGGAAAAATAGCCGTAAAGGACGAATAGTATAAATTAAAAATATTTGCCGGGAGGAGGAGAGCGGTGCGCGAACGCCTGGGACTTAACCTGGAACAGACGCAAAAGCTAATCATGACACCGGAACTGCGCCAGGCCATTGTTGTCCTGCAGCTCTCCACCCTGGAGCTGGCTGAATACGTCCAGCAGGAACTACAGGAAAACCCGTTACTGGAATTAAGGGATGAAGAAGAAGTTGCTGCAACCGATGAATTGATAGATGACCCGGAATCCTTTGAGATTGACTGGCAGGAATATTTCCAGGACGGCAGCGACCTGGGTTATGTCAGCGTTCCCCGGGAGGAACGTCCGGAATGGAATTACCAGAACCTCCTGACCGGCCAGCCTACCCTGCAGGATCATCTTCTGCTCCAGTTAAAAATAGCGGCCACCTCAACCAGCGAGCTGGAGATTGGCACCTTTCTGATCGGCAATTTGGACGCTAACGGTTATCTGAAGATTAGCCTCAAGGAAGCAGCGGCCTGTTTAAAGGTTTCCCCTGCGGCCGTCTGGCGGGTACTGCAGTTAATCCAGCGTTTTGACCCACCGGGGGTAGGAGCCAGGAATCTTACGGAGTGTCTCCTGCTCCAGCTGCGCCAGCGGAAAGACGCTCCGCCGGCAGCAGAAAAAATTATCCGGTATTTTTTAACCGATGTCGCCGGAGGACGGCTGAAGCGGATTGCCCGGCGCCTGAACTTGAGTCTCCCGGAAGTCCAGGCGGTGGTAGATTATATCCGTACCCTGGACCCCAAGCCCGGCCGCTCCTTTGGCGGCGGCCAGGAGAACCGCTATATTGTACCCGATGTAATCATTGAGCGGGTCGGCGGGGATTACGTGGTCCTGGTCAATGACCTGGCCATGCCGCGGCTGGGCATCAACCCTTTTTACCAGGCCTTAATGCGTCATGATGGAAGCTGCGACCAGGCAACCCGGCGTTTTATAGAAAGCAAGCTCAATGCCGCGGCCTGGCTTATTCGCAGCCTGGAACAGCGCCGGCTGACCCTTTACCGGGTGGTCAACTGCCTGGTACAGGAGCAGCGGGAATTCCTGGATAAAGGTTTAAAATACCTGAAACCTCTGACCATGCGCCAGGTAGCCGCCTCCTTAGGCATCCATGAATCGACCGTCAGCCGGGCGACGGCCAATAAGTATGTCCAGACGCCATGGGGAGTCTTTGAATTAAAATTTTTCTTTGCCAGTGGTGTAGCAAAAAAAGGCGGCGCTGCCGCCGCCGAAAGTATCAAAAAAATAATCGCTGAAGCTATCAGCAAGGAGGATGCCACCAACCCCCTTACGGACTTGCAACTGCAGGAACTGCTCCTGCAGCAGGGGATCAAAATTTCCCGGCGGACGGTAGCCAAGTACCGCGACGAGCAGGGTATCCCCCCAGCAGCCAAAAGAAAACGTTATTAACTTTCAGGGGGCAGGTGTCCCCTGAAACATTAATTGTCTCTATTTTCAGAGGAGGATTTTAGCGATTTGTGTTGAATAGTGACTAAAGTTACAAGCCGTGTTATAATCATAAATTCTCCTTACCTATGGTATAATAACGTTGGTTTAGCTGGACAAGGATTGATTGCTCCTGAGGAGCCATTCTTGCCATAAATACTAGAAGGAGGAATAATACATAATGGCAGTAAAGGTAGGTATTAACGGCTTCGGGCGTATCGGCCGCCTGGTGTTTCGGGCTTCCCTGGAGAAACCCGAACTGGAAGTTGTAGCCATCAATGACATCACCGACGTCCAGACCAATGCCCACCTGTTGAAGTATGATTCAGTCCATGGTCGCCTCAATGCCTCCGTTGAGGCCCGGGAAGACAGCATTGTTGTCAACGGCCGCTCCATTAAGGTCACAGCCGAACGGGATCCGGCCAAACTCCCCTGGAAGGAACTGGGTGTAGACATTGTCATTGAATCTACCGGTGTCTTCACCGATGCTACCAAAGCGGCGGCTCACCGCCAGGCAGGAGCCAAAAAGGTCATTATCACCGCCCCGGCCAAAAACGAAGATATCACCATCGTCATGGGCGTCAACAATGACAAGTACGATCCTGCCCGGCACCACATTGTTTCCAATGCCTCCTGCACCACCAACTGCCTGGCTCCTGTGGCCAAGGTTCTCCATGAAAATTTCACCATCCTGCGGGGCCTGATGACTACCGCCCACTCCTATACCAACGACCAGCGCATCCTCGACCTGACCCATAAAGACCTGCGGCGGGCCCGGGCCGGCGCCCTTTCCATCATTCCTACCACCACCGGCGCTGCCAAGGCCATCGGCCTGGTCTTGCCGGAATTGAAAGGTAAGCTGAACGGCCTGGCCATGCGGGTGCCGACCCCCAACGTTTCCGTCGTGGACCTGGTAGTGGACCTGGAAAAACCGGCTACGGTAGAGAGCATCAATGCCGCCCTGAAGGCTGCCGCCGAGGGTCCCCTGCAGGGCATCCTGGGTTACTGCGAAGAACCCCTGGTTTCCCGCGACTTCAACGGCGATCCGCGTTCCTCCATTGTCGATGCCCTGTCCACCATGGTTATCGATGGCACCCTGGCCAAGGTGGTGGCCTGGTACGACAATGAATGGGCCTACTCCAAACGGGTCGTCGACCTGGCGGCCTTTATGGCTGCTAAAGGGCTGTAAAGGGACGGTCGCCGCAAGGCGGCCGTTTCGCATGCCGGGGCAATTAGGGTAGCATAATGAAAGAAGTAGGAGGGCACAATCCCCTCGCGTCAATGCCAGCCTGGAACAAAGTTATTTCCGGAGGAGGTTTGACTGGTGGCCAAGTTAACCCTCAAAGACCTGGAGCTTCATAATAAACGCGTCCTGGTACGGGTCGACTTCAACGTTCCCCTGGAGGCAGGCCGGGTAACGGATAATACCCGCATCCGGGCGGCCCTGCCGACCATCCAGTACCTTATTGACCACGGCGCCCGGGTAATCCTTATGTCCCACCTGGGGCGCCCCAAGGGCAAAGTCAAGGAAGAGCTGCGCCTGGACCCGGTGGCTAGAGAACTGGAAGGCCTCCTCGGCCGACCGGTACATAAAGTCAACGATTGTATTGGCCCTGAAGTTGAGGCCGCGGTAGCGGCTCTAAAACCCGGCGAGGTTCTCCTGCTGGAAAACCTGCGCTTTTACCCGGAAGAAGAGAAAAACGACCCTGAATTTGCCAGGAAGCTGGCCTCCCTGGCCGACCTTTACGTCAACGACGCCTTCGGCGCCGCCCACCGCGCCCATGCTTCCACCGAAGGCGTGGCCCACTACCTGCCGGCGGCGGCCGGGTTCCTGCTGCAGAAGGAAATCGAAACGCTGGGCAAGGCTCTGGCCGACCCGGAACGGCCCTTTGTGGCCATTATCGGCGGGGCCAAGGTATCCGACAAGATCAGCGTTATCCGTAACCTCCTTACCAAAGTGGATACCCTGATTATCGGCGGCGGCATGGCCAATACCTTCCTGCGGGCGAAAGGTTATGCCATGGGCAAGTCCCTGGTGGAAGAAGATCAGGTCCCCCTGGCGCAAGAGCTTATGGCCACGGCAGAGCAGCAGGGGGTGAAGATGCTGCTGCCCCGGGATCTGGTGGTGGCCCAGGATTTCAAGGCCGATGCTCCTCACCAGGTAGTGGCTGCCAGCGCTGTCCCCGACGGCTGGATGGCCCTGGACATCGGCCCCGAAACGGCGCGGGAATACGCCGCTGCTTTGACCGGTGCCCGCACCGTCGTCTGGAACGGGCCCATGGGCGTCTTTGAAATGGAGCCCTTTGCTCACGGTACCGAGGCTGTGGCCCGGGCAGTGGCGGCCGTGGACGGCATGACCATCGTCGGCGGCGGGGACTCGGTGGCTGCGGTAGAAAAGGTAGGCGTGGCGGCAAAAATAGGACACATTTCCACCGGCGGCGGCGCCTCCCTGGAATTCCTGGAAGGCAAGGCCCTTCCCGGGGTAGTGGCCCTAACGGAAAAATAGGGTGAGGGAGTGATTAGCTTGCGCCGACCGATTATTGCCGGCAACTGGAAGATGCACAATACGACTGAAAAGGCCAGGGAGCTGGTTACCCTGCTAAGGCCCCTGGTAGGAGCCACCGACGTGGAAGTGGTCGTCTGCCCGCCCTTCACGGCCATAGCGGCAACAGTCAATGCTGCCGCCGGTTCCAATATCTCTGTCGGTGCCCAGGACCTTTTCTGGGAAGACGAGGGTGCTTATACCGGGGAAGTATCCGCCCCTATGCTGAAAGACCTCGGCTGCCGTTATGTTATTATCGGCCATTCCGAACGCCGCCAGTACTTTGGCGAGACTGATGCCACCGTCAATAAAAAGCTCCATGCCGCCCTGCGCCACGGGCTGGTCCCCATCGTCTGCGTCGGCGAAACCCTGGCTGAAAGGGAAGCCGGTAAGACTCTGGACGTGGTCCGCCGTCAGGTCCAGGAGGGTTTAAAGGAGCTGGCGGCGGAACAAGTGGCAACCCTGGTGGTGGCCTATGAACCCGTTTGGGCCATTGGCACCGGCCGGACGGCTACCGCAGCCGACGCCCAGGAGGTCATCGCCTTTATCCGGGAGACTTTAAGCGCCATGTATGGCGAAAAGGCGCAGGCCACCCGCATCCAGTACGGCGGCAGCGTCAAGCCGGAAAATATTGCCGAACTCATGGCCCAGCCGGATATTGACGGTGCCCTGGTAGGGGGCGCCAGCCTTGATGCTATATCCTTTGCGGCCATAGTCAACTACAAGGAACACTAGCCGGTAGAGGGGGGACCGGGCGGTGCCAGCAGCGCCGCTTATCCCGTATCTCCCCAATAAAAGCAGGGAACAGGAGAAGCTATCTTGGTAAATGTTAATCGTCCTTTAATGTTAATGATCCTCGACGGATTTGGCCTGGGTCATCCGGGCGAAGGGAATGCCATCAGCCGGGGCCGTTTACCCAATTACCGCCGCCTGCTGGCCGAATACCCCCATACCCGCCTCCAGGCTTCCGGGGAAGCCGTGGGCCTGCCGGCAGGCCAGATGGGCAATTCCGAAGTAGGCCACCTGAATATCGGCGCCGGCCGCATTGTCTACCAGGAATTAACCCGCATAAGCCGGGCCATCCGCGACGGTTCCTTTTTTACCAATGAAGTGCTCCTCAAGGCCGTGCGGGCGGCGAAGGAACGGGGCGGTGCCCTGCACCTGATGGGCCTGGTCTCCGACGGCGGCGTCCACAGCCACCTGGAGCACATGTATGCCCTCCTGGAACTGGCCCAAAGGGAGGGACTGGAGCAAGTCTACATCCACGCCTTCCTGGACGGCCGCGATGTGCCCCCGGCCAGTGCCGCCGGCTATCTGGAGCAGGTGGAGGCGGAGTGCCGGCAGCGGGGCATAGGGGCTATCGCCAGCATCATGGGCCGTTACTATGCCATGGACCGAGACCGGCGCTGGGAGCGGACGGAAAAGGCCTACCGGGCCCTGGTAGTGGGAGAAGGGCATCGCTTCCCTTCGGCAGGGGCGGCCATCCAGTCTTCCTATGACCGGGACATTACCGATGAATTCGTTGAACCTTCCATAATCACCCGCGCCGGCCGGCCCGTGGCGCTGGTCCGGGACAAAGACAGCGTGATTTTCTTTAACTTCCGCGCCGACCGGGCGCGGCAGCTGACCCGGGCCTTTGTGGACAGGGAGTTCGAGCCCTTTGACCGTCCCGGCGGGCGCCTGGATATCGATTTTGTCTGCCTCACCCAGTACGACGTCACCATCCCGGCGCCGGTAGCCTTCCCGCCCCAGGTTTTGACCAACGTCCTGGGCGAGGTCATAGCCAATAACGGGTTGAAGCAGCTGCGCATTGCCGAGACGGAAAAGTACGCCCACGTCACCTTTTTCTTTAACGGCGGCGTGGAAGAACCCTTCCCCGGCGAGGACCGCTTGCTCATTCCTTCGCCCAAAGTGGCCACCTATGATCAAAAGCCTTCCATGAGCGCCCGGGAAGTTACGGACGCCGTCCTGGAACGCCTGGACAAATATGACTTTATCGTTTTGAACTTTGCCAATCCCGACATGGTCGGCCATACCGGCGACCTGGCGGCGGCCGTTGCTGCCGTGGAAACGGTGGACGAGTGTCTCGGCCGCATTGCCGCGGCCATGGAGGAACGCCGGGCGCCCCTTCTGGTTACGGCCGACCACGGCAACGCCGAAGAGATGCGGGAACCTAACGGTGAGCCCCATACGGCCCACACCAGCAATCTCGTACCCTTTATCCTGGTCGATGCTGGCTACCGGGGCGCTGCCTTAAGGGAAGGGGCTCTGGAGGACGTGGCCCCAACGGTACTGGACATCCTGGGGCTGCCCCAGCCGGCGGAGATGACGGGGAAAAGTTTGATAGAAAAAGCGAGTAAATACGGAGGTGTTTCTTAGTGACCACCATTATCAACGATATCTACGCCCGGGAGATCCTCGACTCCCGCGGTAACCCCACAGTAGAGGTGGAGGTATTCCTGGAAGGCGGCGGGTGGGGCCGGGCGGCCGTGCCCTCGGGAGCTTCCACGGGGGCCTATGAAGCCGTAGAGCTCCGGGATAAAGACGAAAAGCGCTACTTTGGTAAAGGCGTCCTGGACGCCGTCAACAACGTCAATGCCATCATCGCCCCGGAACTGGTGGGCATGGATGCCCTGGACCAGCGGGAAGTGGACCGGCAGCTCATCGAGCTGGACGGTACGCCCAACAAGAGCAAGCTGGGGGCCAACGCCATACTCGGGGTTTCCCTGGCCGTGGCCAAAGCGGCAGCCGATGCCCTGGGTCTGCCCCTGTACCGTTACCTGGGCGGGGTCAACGCCCATACCCTGCCGGTGCCCATGATGAACATTTTAAACGGCGGCAAGCACGCCGATAACAACGTCGACATCCAGGAGTTTATGGTCATGCCCGCCGGCGCCGGCGACTTTGCCGGGGCCCTGCGCATGGGCGCCGAGGTCTTCCACAGCCTGAAGGCCGTATTGAAGGCTAAAGGGCTGGGTACGGCTGTCGGCGATGAAGGCGGCTTTGCCCCCAATTTGCGTTCCAATGTGGAAGCTATCGAAGTCATCCTGGAAGCCATAACCAAAGCCGGCTATGAGCCGGGTAAAGACTGCTTTATTGCCCTGGACCCGGCTTCCACGGAGCTTTACCGGGACGGCAAATACGTCTTTGCCGGCGAAGGCGTCACCCGCACCAGCGAGGAGATGATCGAATTCTGGGCCGATCTGGTAGAGAAGTACCCCATTATCTCCATCGAAGACGGCCTGGCCGAAGACGACTGGGAGGGCTGGCAGGAGCTTACCAAACGCCTGGGCCATAAAGTCCAGCTGGTGGGCGACGACCTCTTTGTTACCAATACGGAACGCCTGCGCCGCGGCATAGAGATGGGTGCGGCCAATGCCATACTCATCAAGGTCAACCAGATCGGTACCCTGACGGAAACCCTGGAAGCCATTGAGATGGCGAAGAAAGCCGGCTACACGGCCGTTGTCTCCCACCGTTCCGGGGAAACGGAAGATACCACCATCGCCGACATTGTGGTGGCCGTAAACGCCGGCCAGATCAAGACCGGCGCCCCCTCCCGCACCGACCGGGTGGCCAAGTACAACCAGCTCCTGCGCATAGAAGAAGAGCTGGACGCCGCCGCCCTCTACCCGGGCCTGAAGGCCTTCTACAACCTGAAGAAGTAACCTCTTTTAAGAAAAGAAACCCCGGCATGGTAAACCATGACCGGGGTTTAATATATCCGATTTCACAAGATAACTGGATAAGCGCTAATTGATGATGTATAATATGGGTGAGGTGATGGTGGATGCAGGTTTTTTGTGTCATTGAGAAAACCGGGGATGAATACCTTGCTTATTGTGATGAATTGCGAGCTACCGCCAGCGGCGATACCGAACAGGAAGCACTAAATAATTTAAAGGCGGCTATAGCCGAGTTGCTAAAACATTATGGCGAAGAGATTACCGGCCCGGGTAAAAAAAGAGTTCTGGTGGAGGTGGTTTAAATAGCTTCCTTACCAGAACTTACCTACAAACAGCTCGTCAACTTACTGAAGCATTTTAGCCTTAGTTTACGTGGCGAAGGTTCACCGATCATCATAGGAAAAAATCGTAAAGGTAATAGTTTTACGGTGCATCATCACCCCAGTAAACGTGTAACTCCGCAAAAATTAGCTAAAATATTAAAATATCTCGAGGTTCCCCAGGAAGAATTTTGGAACTGGCATAGAAACCGATAACTGGTACCAGTAATAAAAACCCGGAAATACCGGGTTTTAACTTTTATGGGTAAACTTACCTTAGAACCAGCCCTTGCGCCGGAAGAAAAAGAGCATTACCCCGGCCAGCATAGCCATGACCCCCAGGACGGTAAAATAACCGTAGCGCCATTCCAGTTCCGGCATGTAGCGGAAATTCATGCCGTAGATGCCTGCGATGAGGGTTAAAGGCATCATGATTGTGGTGATCACCGTCAGGACCTTCATGATTTCATTGAGGCGGTTGGAGGTCAGGGAAAGGTAGATTTCCAGGGTGGAGCTGGCCAGGTCATGGAAGGTTTCCACCTGGTCGATCAGGCGCAGCATTTCGTTGTAGATATCCAGGAAAAAGACCCGGTTTTCCGGCTTTACCAGCTTGAACTCGGGATAGGCCAGGAGGTTCAAAATATCCCGCTGGGCGCCAAGAATTTTGCGCAGCTTAATCGCCTGGCGCCTCAGGGTAAAGACTTGATTGAGAATCTGCCGGGTGGGACGGCGGAAGACTTCCTCCTCCAGGTATTCGATTTTGCCTTCAGTGCGGTCAAAAAAGGTAAAAAAGGTTTCCGTCAGGGGTTCGAGCAGGCTGTAAAGGATAAAGTCGGTGCCCTTCTGGAAAAGCTGCGGGTCCTGGCGGTACTGGTGCCAGAGTTTGGTCACGAATTCCAGTTCTTCCTGGTGGACGGTAACGATAAACCTGGGACCCAGGAAGACATTGAGAGCTGCCGTCAGGGAGCGCTGGCCGGCCTTCACACAACGCAGGGTGAGGAAGGCATATTCATCATACTGGGCGATTCCAGGACGGTAATGGGGGTGGCGGCAGTCTTCTATGGCCAGAGGGTGAAAATGGAAGAACTCCGTCAAACGGTCCAGTTCCGCCGGGGTCGGCTGTACCAGGTCCAGCCAGGTAAACTCCTCACCCTGCCGGGGCCGGAAACCGGGGGGCGGATTTTCCCTGAGTCCCTGTTGCGGGTGAAAAATTAAGAGGCGCTGCATGATTATCACCTGTAGTCGGGTTTTCTTTAGTTTACCACAAGAGCGGCTGTCAAGTACCGGGCTGCTGAATATTTCCCCTGCCAATATTGTTCCGGCGGGGGAGAGGGTGTTAAAATGGTAGATGGTAGCAAGGGTAATTAAAATCATAGGGGAGAGAAACTATTGTCCAAACGTACTGCGGGTATAAGCTTACTGGCTATTGCCGCTTTTCTCCATGGGATTCACTACCTGGCGGCCGCTATCTTCGGTTCGGGAGTATCATCCTGGAGTAATGATCTATTCCGTTCTATGCTCGGCTATACGGCTCCCGGCATTGCTGCCTGGGCTAAAATAGCCCTGGCAGGCGGAATTATTTACTTATTATGGGCGGAAATTGAAACATGGCGGCCAAAAAAGTAGCGGCATACCAAATATATATCGGCACCTCGGGTTACAGCTACCGCGACTGGCGGGGCTTCTTTTACCCGCCGGGGCTGGCGGCGAAAGATATGCTGCCTTATTACGCCCGGGAATTCAACTTTACCGAGGTCAATTCCTCCTTTTATGTCCTGCCGCGGCCCCAGAACCTGGAGCAAATGGCCCGCAAGGTGCCGGACGGGTTTATTTTTGCCGTGAAAGCCTATCGTACCCTGACCCATGAGCGGGGTGATAGCCTGGCCGGCGACAGCCGGCAGTTACGCCAGGCCCTCCAGCCCCTGGTGGACCGAGGCCAGCTGGGGGCCGTCCTGCTCCAGTTCCCCTTTTCTTTCCGCAATAACCAGGCCAACCGCGAGCATTTAACCAGGCTGAAAGAACTTTTGCCCGACGTCCCCCTGGTGGTGGAATTTCGCCACAACAGCTGGGTGAATGACGCCGTCTGGGATTTCTTACAGCGTCACGAACTGGCCTATACCTGTGTCGATGAACCGGCCCTGCCGGGATTGGTGGGGCCGGTGGTCCGCTGTACGGCAGCAGTGGCCTACGTCCGTTTTCACGGTCGTAACGCGGCAAAGTGGTGGCATCATGAGGAAGCTTATGAGCGCTATGACTACCTTTACACTCCTGATGAATTAAAAGAATGGCTGCCGGGCATAACTTACCTGGCCGGCCGGGCTCATCAGGTCTTTGTCGCCTTTAACAACCACTACCACTCCCAGGCGGTAACCAACGCCAGGATGTTGAAGGAATTACTGGCCGGGGTTTAAAGGGTGTAAAAGTAAAGCCTCCCCTTTTCCAGGGTGCAGGCAACCCGGCCCTGGTCCTTTAGATAGCTTAAAAATGCCGACACGCTGGTCAGGTTGAGGAAGTACTGGGGAATGTCCATAGGGATATTCACCTGGACGGCCAGCTCTGCCAGCAGGTCTTCCCGGGTCAGGGGGCGGGCCAGGAGTTCGGTAATCAGGTCCAGGCAGGCGCTGATTTGCCGGCGGTTTTCTGCCAGGACGGGGGCCGGGTCGGCAATAACCTCCGGGCTGTGGGCCGGCAGTAAATACTTAATCTCCAGGCCGGTGAGACACTCCAGGGTGGTCAGCTGGGCCTTGATGTCCTGCAGGTAGGGCAAAGGATATTTGGCCAGGATGGCCGGATGAAAGACAGCGTCGCCGCTGAAAAGGACACCATCGGGGGTCAGGAAAGCCAGGTGGCCGGCGGTGTGCCCCGGGGTGGCGATGGCCTGGAGGCGCTGGTCCAGGAGCTTCAAAGGACCGGGATCGATGGTACCGTCGACCTCCACCGGCCGGGCGAATAAAAGAGGGATTTTAATTTCCGCCAAAGGCTGAGCGCCGTACAGGGTTTTTACTCCCAGCAGGTTATCTTCCATAAATATTTTTTCCCCGGGGGAAGCCAGGATTTTCAGGCCGGGATAAAATTCCTTTAACAGCCGGTGGGCGCCGTAATGGTCGGCGTGGCCGTGGGTGGTCAGGAGATATTTGGGTTTGAGGCCGCTGGCCGCCAGGGCGTCCTTGATTTTATGGGCAATGGTATTGTTGATTCCCGAATCTATCAACAGGCAGTAACCGCTTTTAGTACTATACACGCCTGCATTGGTGGCGCCGGGGATATAGTAGGTATGGCCGTGAATTTTTATTAGTTCCACTCTGCTAGTTTTCCTTTCTGGTACAGTGGTAACACGCTACAGCATTATTTTAACATATTTACCTTTGAAGGGGGTAACCGCCCGGATGGCATAAAAAAAGTGCCTCCCGGCACTAGTCATTAATGGATACAAAGTCTTTACAATAACCATCCCCGTTGCGTGGCGGGTAAATGCGGCCGCAGCAGTTGTTGTCTAAGCAGTATATACATTCTGTCATTTCACACGGTATAATTTTACTTTGGGGAAGCGCCACCATAACCTTTTGTCCATCGAAGACATCTTTCCCACTGTTGCTATAAACCTCCTGGAGCATCGTCCCTCCCCCCTCTGAGGATATTGTATCATGTATACACCAAATCCCCAAATGCTTTCACAGTCTATTTTACCATGATTTGTTGGGTTTTCCGGCTCGCAGGTTGAGGTTTTGGTCGCGCGGTAAGATTTACGTTTTTCCTTGCTTAACCGGGCGATTATTTGTTAAAATTATGACGTCACGGCAGCGCAGCAGGGAGGTGAAGTTGTTGCTGCATACCATTATCCTGATTATTGATATACTGGTAGCCCTGGGACTGATCGCTACGGTCCTTTTACAATCCGGTCGCAGTGCCGGTATTTCCGGTGCCATTGCCGGCGGCGCGGAAGCTATTTTTGGCAAGAAGAAGGGTCTCGATACCTTTCTCAACAAGGTTTCAGCAGTCCTGGCCGGTTTGTTCCTGGTATTGACTTTGCTCCTTTCGGTTATTTAATTGGCAATCACCCGGGGTCGGTTAAATTTTTTCCCCAACATGCATGAGGCTTGTTTTGCCGGGTACATTCCTTGGTGAAATGAAACTGTATGGGCGGCGGCGCCCAATTTTTTTCATGGAGGTTGATGTTTCAATGATCCGGCAGGAAGCACTGCAACTAATGGAAAAGCACGTAAAAAATATAAACCTGCGCAAGCACGCACTCGCCGTGGAGGCAGTAATGCGCGCCCTGGCGCGGCACTTTGGCGAGGATGAGGAAAAATGGGGCCTGGCCGGTTTGCTCCATGATATCGACTATGAAAGCACCAAGGACGATCCCGACCGGCACAGCCTGGTGGGGGCGGAAATGCTGGCCCGGGAAGGTTTGCCTGAAGAGGTGGTTTACGCCGTTAAGGCTCATAACGAGCGCCACGGCCTGCCCAGGACGGACTTGATGAGCAAGGCCCTGTATGCTACCGACCCCCTGACGGGCTTGATTGTAGCCGCGGCCCTCATTCGCCCCGAAAAGAAACTGGCCATCGTGGACGTTCCTTTCTTACTTAACCGTTACCATGAGAAATCCTTTGCCCGCGGGGCCAGCCGGGAGACTATAGCCGCCTGCAGCGAGCTTGGTCTCTCCCTGGAAGACTTCATGCATATCGGCCTGGAAGCCATGAAGGAAATTGCCGGCGAACTGGGCCTTTAGACAGGATACCCGGAAAGCATCCGGGTATCTTTTTACCGGTGCAGCAGGAAATAATATAGCGAGGGATATATCCCGTCCAGGAAACATGGGGAAAGGAAGCCTGTATGGACAAAGAAGAATTATTGTCCCTCATGCGTACCCGTTCTTACCGGCCTATGACGGCGGCGGAGCTCATGGCCGCCCTGGGAGCGGACGATGAGGAAGCCTTCCGGGAATTGCTCCATTCCCTGGAACAGGAGGGTTATATTGTTCGCACCCGCAAGGATAAATACGGCCTGCCGGAAAAGATGGGCCTGGTCAGCGGCCTCCTCCAGGCTTCAACAAAAGGTTACGCCTTTGTCGTGCCCCGGGAAAAGGAGCAGGCCGATGTTTATATCAGCGCCCTTAATCTCAACGGGGCCATGCACGGGGATTTCGTTCTGGCCAGAATTTTGCCCGGGACCACGGGGCGCCGGCAGGAGGGAGAAATCATCCGCGTCCTGCAGCGGGCCAACAAGCGAGTAGTGGGAACCTTTACCGCTGCCGGTCATTTGAGCTTTGTAGTGCCCGATGATGCCCGTTTAAACCAGGATATCCTTATTCCTCCCGGTAATTCTCAGGGTGCCAGGGAAAAGGATAAAGTCGTCGTGGAAATTACCCGCTGGCCGGAGGCCCGGCGCAATCCCGAGGGCCGGGTGGTGGAAATCCTGGGCCAGGCGGGCCGGCCGGGAGTGGACGTTTTAAGCATTATCAAAAAGTACGACCTGGAGTCGGAGTTTCCCCCTGAGGTTTTACGCGAAGCCGAAGGCTTAAGCAAAGGGTTCGGCCCCCCGGAGCTGGCCGGGCGCCGGGACCTGCGGGAATGGCGTCTGGTAACCATTGACGGTGCTGATGCCCGCGATCTGGATGACGCCGTGTCCGTGGAGCTTTTACCCGATGGTAATTACCTCCTGGGAGTACATATTGCCGACGTCAGCTTCTACGTCCGGGAAGGCAGTGCCCTGGACCGGGAGGCCTTCAACCGGGGCACGAGCGTCTACTTTGTGGACCGGGTTATCCCCATGCTGCCGCCCCGGTTATCCAATGACCTCTGTTCGTTAAATGCCGGGGAAGACCGCCTGGCCGTAACGGCCCTGATGACGATCACGCCGCGGGGTACAGTAAAAAGTTACGAGCTTTTCCCTTCAATTATCCGCGTGCGCGAGCGCATGACCTACGACGCTGTCCGGCGCATCCTGGAAGACGGCGATCCGGAACTGCTGGAGCGTTACCGGGAACTGGTGCCGGATTTCCGGCTCATGGCCAGGCTGGCGGCAATTTTGCGGCAGCGGCGGGAGAAACGGGGGGCTATTGATTTTGATTTCCCGGAGGCCAGAGTGGAACTTGACGATCAGGGCCTGCCGGTGGCCGTTATCCCGCGCCGGCGTTCGGTGGCCGAAGGAATTATTGAAGAATTTATGATCGCCGCCAATGAAGTGGTGGCCCGGCACCTGTACGAGCTGGCCGTTCCTGCCGTTTACCGCGTCCACGAGGAACCGGCGCCGGATAAGATGGAAGAACTGAATAAGTTTCTGGCCTTCTTTGGGCTGCAGATCAGGCCCGGGCGGGATGGGCGCGTTAAACCCCGCGCTTTCCAGGAAATCCTCCTTAACGTCAAAGGGCGGCCGGAGGAGCGGGTCATCAGTACCGTCATGCTGCGTTCCATGATGCACGCCCGTTACGCCGGCCAGTGCCTGGGACACTTTGGCCTGGCCTCGCCTTACTACTGCCATTTTACCTCGCCCATCCGCCGCTACCCGGACCTGGTTGTGCACCGCATTTTGCGGGAGACCTGGTCCCCGGCAGGTTTAACGGCGGACCGCATGGCGAAACTCGACGCCTTTGTGGCCCTGGCTGCGGCCCGGGCTTCGGAAAGGGAAAAGGTGGCTGAGGAAGCCGAGCGGGAAGCCCTGGATTTGAAGAAGGTCCAGTATATGGAACGCCATGTGGGAGCGACCTTTCCCGGAGTTATCAGCGGTGTGGTACCCTATGGCTTCTTTGTGGAATTGGAAAATACCGTCGAAGGCCTGGTCCATGTATCTACCCTGACTGACGATTATTACCATTATCAGGAAGACCAGCTGGCCCTGGTAGGCGAGCACACCGGCAGGGTATTCCGCATCGGCCAGCCGGTAGAAGTGGTGGTGGCGAGGGCCAACGTTGAGGCCCGGCAGGTGGATTTTGAGCTGGTCAAACCGGAAGCTGCGGTAGAGACCGGGCGCGGGCCGGTAGCCGCAATGAAAGGCCGGCGGAAGGTTAAATCGCGAAGAAAGGAAACTGTCCCGGTGGGGAGCAAGACCGGGAGTAAAATTTGCGGCCAGAACCGGCGTAAACGGAATAAAGCCCCCCGGGGCCGTTTATAATAGCCATAGATATTACTCTTTCTAGCAAAGGAGGCAGGGTTATGCCCCGGCGGGTAGCAGTGGAAAAGGATCTAAGCGCTATTGGCGATCACCTGGCAGAAAACGGACTCGAGGTCGAGCGGGTGGATATGACCGACCTGACGCCGTCCCGCTTGCAGGGCTACGGGGCCGTCGTTGTTAGCGGGCAGACAACCAACTTTATGGGTATGGAAGATATAAAAGCAAAGGTACCGGTAATTGAAGCTGCAGGCAGGACGGCGGATGAAATTACAGCTATGGTGAAAGAACGTCTGCAGCTGCAAGATTAGGTAGAAACTGGGCGGCCCCTTGAGTTACCCCTGTTTGGTGTGTTATAATAAACAGGCGGGAGAGCAGGAGTGACATCGATGGGCCGCCAGGTAAAAATTGTGACGGACAACCGTCGTGCCCGTCACGATTATTTTATCTTAGAGACGTATGAAGCAGGTATTGCCCTTACCGGTACTGAAGTTAAATCCCTGCGCAGCGGTAAGGCCAATATCAAGGATAGCTACGCCCGGGTCGAAAATGGCGAGCTGATTCTCCATGATATGCACATTAGCCCCTATGAACAGGGGAACCGTTTTAACCACGAACCGCGCCGGCCGCGGCGCCTGCTCATGCACCGTTACGAGATCCAACGCCTGTACGGCAAGATCCGGGAAAAGGGTTTGACCCTGATACCGTTAAAGGTATATTTCAATGAACGCGGCCGGGCCAAGGTTGAGCTGGCCCTGGCCAAAGGCAAGCGCCTCTACGACAAAAGGGAAGATATCGCCGCCCGCGATGCCCAGCGGGAAATCGCTAAAGCCTTGCGTGAACGGCAGAAGTTTTAACATGGGGGCGTAATGGTTTCGACGGGGGTAGCATTGGCAGTAGTAGCCAGGCGAGATCCCACCTGCTCGTTAAACGGTGGAAAGGCTATAAGTGCCGAAGATAATTTAGCTCTGGCTGCTTAATTTAAAGCGGCCCATCCGCCTGGTCCCGGCCTGCGGGGACCAGTAGCGGGTGTCAAATCTAGCAGGCTACCGGCAAGGCCCCGGCCTGGGGGCCTCAAGGGAAATCCTAATCAGGCTGGCCTGAGGGCATCCGGTTTCCGGGAGGCCCGATGGCGAGAAGCAAAACGGAAACTATCCTGGTAGAAGCTACTGTGGGTGCACCTTCGGACGGGGGTTCGACTCCCCCCGCCTCCACCACTCATATCCCCGTTCAGGTCAATCTTTAAGACGACCTGGATTTCTTCTGGATAAACAACAACTTTATCCAAATAGCGATCTATTAAAGCCTTGTAACCCTCAGGTTGCGAGGCTTTTTTGCGTTCAAGCTTCAGATATCTAATTATCATTTCCTGGCTAAAAGCGGGGAGGGAAAGTTTTTGTTCCAGGTCGGCTTTCAGGGCCTCCAGCCTTGCCAGCCTATTTTTATGTTCCCGTAGTTTCTGTCCGATTAAATCCAGACCCACAGCGCCACTTTCAATAGCAGCGATAAGGTTGTCCATCTTTTTCTGGGTGTCAATTATTTCTTTGGTAATACCATCTATCTCCCTCCGGGACTTATCAATGGTTGTCTTATATTGCTCTTCTATTCTAGAGGCCAGGATCGGGATGGCCCTGTCGCTTAAAATCCGGTCCTTTATCTCCTGGATGACGTAAGCCTCAATAGCCTTTTTCCCTATAGACTTATTTCTGCAGTCCTTTTCCCTTTTTCGCCGGCTGCATTTATAAGTAGGCTGGCGAAGTTTTTTCCCGGTAGTACCCGGATCGCCGACATAAGGGCTTTTGCAGAGGCCGCAGAATATTTTCCCGGACAGGAGATAGTCTAATTTTGCTTTATTTGCGGCCCCTTTATATTTCCTAGCCGCCCGCTTTTTTTGGACGGCGTCAAAAACTTCTTCCTCCACGATTGCCGGCACACCTCCAGGTATCTTTATGATTTCCTCTTCGGGTTTGCTTTCATGGTTATTCCGCTTGCCGGCCACCTTCGCCCTGGAACGGTCCCATATATAAACGCCTTTATATTTCTCGTTAGCAAGAATCTCGGTAAAGGAGTTTTTGTTAAAAGGCCGGCCGGCTTTAGTTTGGTATCCTTTGAGGTTTAATTCTTCGGCCAGGGCGGTATAGCTTACCCCCTCCAGCACTCGCTGGAAAATAAGCCTGACTGCTTCGGCTTCCTTATCGTTGATAACGTATTTTTTCGTTTGGGGGTCAACGTCATAACCCAGGGGAGGCAGGCCGCCGTTATGCTTGCACTCATAGGCGTTTTCCTTCATGCCTTTCCGGGCCTCTCTGGCCAGGTTCTTTGAATAGTATTCGGCCATACCTTCCAGGACACTTTCCAGGATGACGGATTCCGGGCTGTCGTCCAGGGGCTCCAGGACACTTTCTAGCCGTACCCCATTTTTCTTTAATTCCCGCCGGTAAAAGGCGCTGTCATACCGGTTCCGGGCAAAACGATCCAGCTTGTGGACCAGGACCACCTCTACCTGCAGGAGACCGGAAGTTATATCGCGGATCATTTGCAAGAAGGCGGGCCGGTCATCGGTCGTGGCCGAGCGGGCTTCGTCGGTATATTCTTTTATGATGGTATAGCCTTTTTGCTGGGCGTAGTCCCGGATAGCTCGGAGTTGGGCGGTGATGCTTTCTTCGCGCTGGTTGTCAGAAGAGAAACGAGCATAGGCCACGGCTTTCATTAAAGTTTATTACCCCCAATAGATTTACTACGCATAAAAGCAATACAGGTGATACAAGCAAGCGTTATCAAGAATATGTAACGTAACGTTATTTATTGGACTTTGAGTATTTATTTTAGGTATAGTACAATTAAGATAAGGGAATAATAAAAAAGAGAAGATGGCGTCACTGCTTCCGAAGCCTATGGTTTATACCATATGGTTATTCGATTTTCGAATAGGAAGTAGGACGCCTCTTATTTTTTTGCATTAAATAGCCAGATGTTAAATAAGTGATTGGGCATAGTGCGTATTTTTAGATCGGACCATCCTAAGCGCCTTGCTATATAATTTGCTAAATTAACTTTGGCATCAGAAGCATTGGGCACAAGATGAAAATCATGGTAATGATAACCTATAGCGCCCATTAATATATCTGCTATTTGGATTAAATTAGAGGCTTTTGCTGGCTTTGCTTCAATGTTTTTTACTACTTCTATGCTTTTATCTAAGCCATGCATCTTGCGTAAACCTCTATTAAGAACAATTTGCAAAGCAGATAGCCTGGTGGATTTTTCGTTTGGTCTATCGGCTAAAGTGATTATATAATTGTGTTTAACTATAATGCCATGAAGCAATAGTTGGTAATAAAATTTGTAAAAGCCGAGTTCGGCGTCTTTTTTATTTATAGGGGCATCGAGGGGATATTTTACTGTATCAATGACGATACTTTTAAAGGCTACTTTGTGTTGGTTAAAGAAATCAAAAAATATATCTACAAAACCCTGGTATTCTTTGAATTTTTGTTTTCGTACTCTGGTCCATTTTAGGTGGGAATTTTGTAACCCATAATTTTCTCGGAATGTGTGGCAGGCATCTTCATATTCAGGTATATATTTTTGAGGTACCCAAATGCCAGCGAGTATCATATACCTGGCTTTTGTCTGCCGGCTTTCATCACAAAATACCCGGATAACCTCACGATTTTCCGATGGCAAAAAGGTTCCTCCCCTAATATCTTTTTAATAATAATTACCTTCCTACCTCAAACACCGCCGCCACTTCCCTCACAAACAAATCAGCATTTATTACTTGAAAACCTGGCATATAAGACGGCTTTCATGCAGAAACACCCTTCTCTTTTTCCAGGTATTTTAGCAAGGCATTTCTATCCATAAGGGTTACTCCTGTCTTTTTGGCTTCTTCTATCGCCTGTTCCGTAAAATACTGGTTAGTAATTATCATGGCATAATGACAATTATAATACTGCTTACCCCTTAAAGCTTCTCCTATTACTTTAGCCCCTACTCTTCCATTTCTGTTAGACAATTTTTTTGCTTGTACCGCTACCCTGGCACCTCCAGAGCCAATAAGAATAAGATCCGCCCCGTGATCTTTATACCCGCGTTTTAATTCAACCTTATAACCCAGGTGATTAAATAAAATCTTTAAACGGATCTCGAAGTCGCGGCCAGACATTTGATCTATCTCTAATATTCCAGTGCTTTTTAACCTGTTATATCTAATGGTGTCTATTAGGTATTCAATAAAATACTTAATAATAAGGAGCATTAAAGGTATAGCCGATAATTCCAATATAATCCATAGTAATTGCATGATCATTTTAAAAGTGATTATTTGTCCCATTGGCATGTCCTCTTTTTAATTTTCTTGCTATCTATTTTTATTTCCCCGCCTCAAATCCTGCAGCTATTTCCCTCACAAACAAATCAGCATCCTGCTCAAACCCAAGATGCTGGCAATCTATGCCTACTATGTACATCCCTTTGGGCATCGTTTCAATAATGTGGTGAACCTCATGAAAAAGCACTTTTTCTTTGGCTTCTGGCGCCAGGCTATTATTGAAAATAATATGATAATGACCTCGCCGGCAATAATAAACCATAGCATATATTTCCCCGGGAAGATCCTCCTGGCCGGTAAATATACCAAAGGCCCGCATTATTTCGTCAAAAGGGATTGTCCCATCTAACAGCGCCCGGACCAATTGATATTTAGGGAGAGTTTGCAATTCGTCTTTGGTCAAGGCGGTTACCCCTACTCCATGGCGTCCTCTTCATCTTCTATGGCTTTTATTACCTTAATGATTTTCTTTATAGCGGCAGGCGACAGTGGGCGGACCTGTTTAAAAAGAAGCTGTAAGTCTTGGCGATGGGTCAGTTCCTTCCAGAAGGCCATAAGCTCGGGGTCGTCGGATATAGCGGCTTCGATTTTTTGTTCGGGGGTATGGGGGTCGTCGGTGCGGCCAAGAAGATAGTCCACGCTGCAGCCGAAAAAGTCGGCGAGGCGCTGGAGGGTTTCGGGGTCGGGAGTACGTTCGCCTGTCTCGTATTTAGCTATGGCCCAGTATGATAATTTAACAGCCTTAGCCAATTCATCACGGCTAATCTGTTTTTCTTCTCGTAATTCTTTAAGGCGTTCTTTAAAGTTAGCCACAGACTTCACCTACTATAAATTTCCTGCTGAAATAATTTTAGCACATAATGTCCAGTCAAAAAATATTTTGGACGGAGGGGGAAATTGTTATTGACTTTGGACGAAACGTCCATTATAATAAGTTTAGCAATAGGACGAAATGTCCAGGCGGGAGGTGATCGAAGATGCGAAAGGTGCTTAGGGATGCGCGTATAGCCAAGAAAATTCCAGTTTCTGAAATGGCACGCCGGCTCAATATTTCAGCCTCATTCTACTATAAAATTGAACAAGGCATTCGTAATCCTACTATAGACCTTGCGAAAGCAATAGCGGATATTCTTGAAAGCACCATTGATGAGCTTTTTTGTACCTATGACTTGGACAATTCGTCCAGAAACTCTGAAGACCCCGCCCCTGCCGAGGCGGTAAACCAATAAGGAGGCGAACACCATGCCTCTCTACCTGATTAAAGTCACCGCCAAACGGGAAGGGAGCCAGATCTCCACAACGAGGGAGGAGGTGGTACAGGAGCTCCCGCCCGATCCGCACTACTGGGATGCGGCGGTAAAAGTTTTCCTGGATCAGATGATAGCTGAGGGTTTGTTGCTGGGGCCAGAACAGAATCAATCAATGAAGGTGACGGCTCAATGAAGCTCTCTACAAAATAATACCACTACAATGCATCAAATTCAGTCGATTAGAGGGATAAACAATGAAAATTCGTGATTACATCCTGGATGCTATTTCTATTATTACCTTGCTGGCCTCTACTTATATATTTTTTTACATTATCGCTCCAAATTAAAAAGGGGGAAGCAGAATTATGTTAACTCAAGAAATGCGGGAAAGGTTTAGGACAGAAGCATTGGAGCATATTCGCCGGGCCAACATGAAAGAGCATGTCGCCACCGTTATGGCGACGAGAGGTAAAGAAAAGTGGCCGGTGCGTATTACCTTAATGGCCGGTGAGTATTTCGAGGTCAGCGGGCGTTCCACCAGCATGGATGTTTACCTGGCTGAAACTTATAGCGGCTATCTGGTTAGTATTCCTAATTTCCAGCGTTGCGGCGTGGTCCCGGGCGATTGCAGCCTTTATGACGTTCAAGAATATATCGGCATTGATAATAAAGTAGACGCCACAACCCTGGCCGTGGCATTGAGGTACTTAATAGAAAGCGGGGAAATAGCTAAGGGAAGGAAAAATGTTTGAGCCAGAGTTTATTGAAGTGGAGTTATATAGAGATGAATGTATATTAGGTTATGATTGGGTGACCATATCTGTTACACAGCATCATGATTGCATTTTTAAGATTGAATTAGTTTATCGATCAGAGGATGAAGAGAAAGGAGAAATAATTAGGCAGCTACTTTATGAATGTTACAGCGGAAAAGAAAAGGCTATAAAGCAAGCTATAACTATGTTTGATAAATACATTGATGAAAAAGAAAAGGAGCTTTATGGAGCCCAAAATAACGAGAAAGAAAAAGCTCCCGAAGTAGCGGAGGCAAAATAAGGCTTGTTTTTTAATTATACCACTGATTAACAGGAAAGACAATGAATTTGGCTGGCCGGTTCGTCTGGAGTTCGACTCCAATCGGCACCCAAGATGAATAACCTGACTGCTGCCATGTCCGCGACGGGCTTGGCCCTCGGTACGGGGAGGGAGGGCGACGTGGGAACGGGAGTCGCTTGGCGGCAGGGCGGCAGATATGAGGAGCGAGGCTAATATGACATTTATCGTAATACGCCACGGTGGGCGATCTTGTGATCGCTGGCGAGAGGTATTTAAAGGGGAGAGCGAGGAAAAAGCACTAGCTATATATGAACGAGAATATGAAAAGATGCGGCAAGGGGGAGTAATATTACTCGGGCCGCAGGGCGAAATCAAACGAAGGAACTGGGCACCTAGAATAAGGACGAGATGGTAATTTGGCGCATGTTGTTTAGAATGTGACATAAACAAATTATTGAGATAGGGGGTTCAAAATTGTGAAACCGCATCAAGAAAATATTAAACATTTACTGGAACTAATACAGGCTAATCCTGAGTTAAGAATTGTTCCATTGGTAGATACTGAGTGTGTTCCTTCTGATGATTTTAATTCTTGGGTAGCTGATTGGGGCAAAGCAGATATAGAGTATATTTGGTCAAACATTAACCGAGAAAGAATCTATATCAAATCTGAGGATTTTGACGAGTTGGTGGAAGAAATCTTGGATGAAGCAGAATCCGAAATTAGCGAAGAGGAAGCTCGTAAACTCGTTGATAACTATGATTGGGAAAAAGTTATAGTTGTTCGCATACATGCGACATAGTTACACATTCCAAAGATGAAGGGTAATAAAGACTATTTGAGGTGCCAAGATGTCCAGGAAAAGGAATATATCTACCGATATTTCTACAGATACCAGGGTGGCTGCATTAGCAGAAAAGGCCGGACCCTTCGCGGTCCTGGCCTTCACCTGGCTTATTCCCCATGCAGACGACTGGGGAAGATTTACGGCGGACCCCATGGAAATAAAGCTGCAAGTCTTTCCTGCCTTCAACGTCACAACCAAAGAAATTCAGGATGCTCTACAGGCTATAGCCGATGTAGGGCTTATAACCCTGTACCAGGTTAACGGTAAGCAATATCTGTCCTTCAAAAACTCATTTTATAAGTACCAGACTTACATACCTGCCGCTAAGAGAAGAGAGGATAAATCCCAATATCCAGCGCCGCCTAATATTAATGAACAGCGCACAATGCCGCAAAATGCCACTGATTATAATTCAGTGCCGCAAAGTGCCATTGAGCGGCGAGAAATGCCACTCAGTGGACCTTCTCCTTCTCCTTCTCTTTCTCCTACTCCTTCTCCTTCAGAAACTAACATGGATCTTGATACAGAGATAATAACCCCAGGGGATGAAAAAGAATCTAGGGGGGTGCAGGGGGGAGAAAATCCGCCTTCGCCTGCGGCTTCGGCGGTTTCTGTCCAGCCGCCGACACATGAGGAAACCGATAAACCCGCTAAAAGCAAAGTACAAGAAGCCTATACAGCCGAATTTGAGAATTTCTGGGCTATTTATCCGCGCAAGCTAGAAAAAAGGGCTGCCTATAAAGCTTGGCGGGCCAGGCTTAAAGAAGGTGTCAAGCCAGATGACTTGATAACTGCTGCCCAAAACTATGCCAAATACTGCCGCCAGAATGGCACTGATGAGCGGTTTATAAAACACGCTTCAACCTTCCTGGGGCCATCCAGGCCCTATGAGGACTATCTATCCCCTCCCAGGGCCAGGGCAGAGCCCGGGCAAGGTACTGATATGCCCCTAAGAGCCAGCCCTGATGCCATAGAGCCCAAAGCCTGGGATACGCTGAGACAATTAGCAAGGAGTGACGAGTATCCATGACCAGGGAAGAAGCAATTAAAATACTTGCAATACTTTCTGCTGCCTACCCGAACTTTAATTTACCAAAAGCAACAGGGGAACTTTATATCAAAATGCTGGCCGATATACCTGCAAAGTTAGGAGAAGCCGCGGCCTTGGCCCATATAGCAGAGTCGCAGTATTATCCAACGGTGGCCGAACTGAGGACTAAAGCCTTAAAATTCGCTACCCAGGATGCTTTACCCCAATCCGGGGAAGCCTGGGGTGAGGTTATCAGGGAAATCAAGCGCGTGGGAAGCTACGGCACGCCGCAATTTTCCCACGAAGCCATAAAAAAAGCCGTTGACACCGTGGGGTGGAAAAATATTTGCCTTAGCACGGACCCGGGCGTAGAACGGGCGCACTTCATGCGGATCTATGAACAATACCGCGCCAGGGAGCAGGAGCAAGCTTTATTGCCAGCAAAGGTTAAAGAACTCATAACGGGAACCGTAAAGCAATTACCTGCTGCCGGCAGGGGGAGCGACCTTAACCCTGTTACGGAAATATTGCCCAGGGCGGTAGGAACTGAGTATGGTGGGCCTTAATTTGACAGTTTTATTTATCTTGTCACAGCAAAATACCCTGAGCGAGGTTGGTTAAAACTTAAACTCTCTTTGGAGGGATAATTATATGCCCTTAACCAATTACGACTACCTGTTAAAAAACTATGACTTCCTGAGCCCGGAACAACAGCGCATGATAGACAAGTTTATCTCGTTGCTGCCAGAGCGCGAACAATATTTCGCTAAAAGAAAATACGTAGATAGCGCCACTTATGAGCAGATAGCGGAAGAAATGTCTTATACGGTGAGGACCATTTACCATATACGCCAGCGGGTACTGGAAAAGCTAAAGGTTTATGTGGTAAGCCGCGAAAATGAGATTTTAGCCCGGACGATGAGGAAGATAGTCTAATAAGGCCGCCGCCGGCCTTTTCATTTTTTCTTCATTGTTTTTCTGTCAATCATGGCTTATTTTGTAAGCAAGGGGTGGCATTGATGGAATATTTAGTACAGACGCCCCACGGATTATTCAAGGTTCTCCAGCAGTTAAGCTACGGCGATATGATTATCGGCGGCCTGCTTGCCCTGATACTGGCCGTAGTGAGTTTTAAGGTGATCTACGACATAGCAGACCGGGAGGGCTTTATCTGATGTGGCAGATAATACCCGGTCATTCGCTGGTAGCAATATACGGCATGGCCTTTCTGGCGCCGTTTGCCACCTTGTACCTGGTGCTAAGGTTAGCGGGGTGGTGGCGTGGATTATAACTTCGCCTACACCGTAATGTGGTTTTTCAGCAATCCCTGGATGATTAAAGCCGTATTCTTTACCATAACAGGGTTATCTTTGCTGGCGATGGGCCTGGTCCTGTTAAGGTAGGAGGGGTGAGGGATGTCCTTTAACGTAGATATGAGCGAAGTATATCACCAGTTTGCCAATGTTTTCGGCAGCCTCACGCCTTTGCTCTGGCCCTTCATAGGTGCTTTGTTAGCCCTTTTCGTATTTGGTGGGTTAATTATGATCTTCCGCCATTACGCCAGGTAAGGGCGGTGGTTAGATGCCACAATGGCAGCTTAATTACGATATTAGCTTGTTTTACCAGTCATTTGTTAATAGCTTTTATTCCATCTGGCCTATCCTGGCTGCTGCCATAGGAATAGCGTTAGCAACGCTGTTACTTGAGGGGATTGTTAATGCGTTTAGAAAATTTATCGAGGATCACCGGGGATAGCCTACCGTCCTTCGGGCGGATAGCTATAAATTACACCTATATGGGAGGTATAAATGATGAGTCTTAATATTGTTCCTACCGATGTTTTGCAGTATATAGGCGAGGTGTTTGGCAGTCTTTGGCCGTTACTAGCTATAGGCCTGGGCATCATGGCCACTCCTCTGGTTATCGGGGCCGCCAAGACCGTCTTCTCTCGCCGCCGGGCTTAATCCTTACGAAGTAATGCTATAAAGAGCCCTTTGATAGGGCTCTTTATAGCATTACAGCCTTTCTCAGGAGTAAGGGTCAATGATACTTTTAGCAATCATCACTCTCTTTTATTTCTATCACCTGGTATGGCTTTTCATCTCTCTGGCAATTACTAGGACGCCACCGACCAGGCCGGCGGGAGAGGGGAAAAGCCGCTTTGCCGTTTTGTTTCCGGCCCATAATGAAGAAAGAGTTATTGCCGCCTCTATAGCCTCAGTTAAAAACTGCCGTTACCCTAAAGAGTTATTCGACGTTTACGTTATAGCCGATAATTGCACCGATAGGACCGCCGCACTTGCCCGGCAGGCAGGGGCGATAGCCCTGGAAAGGCAAGACCCCAACCGTGGAAAACAACATGCCCTTAAATGGGCTTTTAATGCGATAGACCTTGAAAAGTATGATGCGGTAGTTATTCTGGATGCAGATAACCGGGTAGACCCTGGATTTTTAAGCACCCTGGATAGTGAACTCCAGAAGGGTCATAAAGTAGTGCAAGGGTATTTAGAAACCCTTAACCCTAACGATAGCTGGATAACAGCCAACTACGCCTATATGTTCTGGTACATATGCCGGCTGAATATGGCCCGGTCATTAATGGGCCTATCAAGCTGGCTGGCCGGGACAGGTTTCTGCATCAGCACGGAGGTTATAAAGCGCATCGGCTGGCAGGTGGAAACCCTGACGGATGACGTGGAATATACTTGCCAGCTAATCCTTGCCGGCGAAAGGATTAAATTTGCTCCCGGAGCCGTGGTATATGACCAGAAGCCGCAGTTACTGGGAAACTCAATGCGGCAAAGGTTAAGGTGGATAAGGGGCCAGACCCAGGTAACTATGAGGTACTTGCCCCGCCTGGCGGTCCAGGCGGTAAGGGCCTTGCTGGCCGGGAAGCCAGCGGCAGCTATCCAGGCTATGGACGGCATAATGTGGGTGCCCATGCATCTGGTGGTCCTGGCCTCAGCCGGGATGTCCCTGGCCCTGTTCGGGTGGCAGTACCTTTTGAGTGTCCTGGTGACGGCGCCAATAATGTTTATACTGCCGATGGTAGCAGAACGGGTAAAAAACGGCCGGGCCTGGGTTTACCTGGTAACCGCCGGGGCCTTCTTCTTCACCTGGCTGCCGGTTACGGCTTATGGGGTGGTGACTTGTGGAGAAAAAAGCTGGTGGCGGACGCCGCATTAACAAGAATATGGTGATATGCTTCCAAAGGGCTCTACTCTTATTGGGGCTATTGTTGATATTTCCCTCTCTTTCCTTTGCCGCAACTCCTTTGCATGATAAACCCCCGGGTACCATTATTACATTTTCCGGCAAGCAGTGGATGATTCTTGACCAGAAGCCAGACGGCACCACATACATCATTCTGAACTCCAATGATGGTAACAGGGCTTTCGATCCTGATAACACCCAGTTATTCGACCCCCTCGACACGAACAATATAGGCTACTACCTGAATAACACTTTTTACAACAGTCTATCTCAAAAGGATTTAATAGTTAGTCACTCGTGGGATAGAAAATACCAGGATGGCAGTGGCAGCCAGCCGAATGTAACGTGTAAAATCGCTCTACTTAGCTACGCAGAATACAATGCCTATCGTTCCCTATTTCCTGCCAACGGTACCGGATATGGGTGGTGGTTGAGAACTTGTTATACCGGCTACTTAGGCTACGTGGCGATCATCCATGCGAATGGTAACCTGGGCAACGCCCTCGCCAACAATACTGTTTTTGGAGTGCGTCCCGCTTTGTATCTTAAATCTGGACTCATAGTATCTGATACAAATGAAGTTATCGATCCTGCCTCTCCTCCAGCACCTCCGACAGGCCTTTCTGCCACGGCCGCCGGGCCGAACCAGATTCAATTGACCTGGCAACCTAACACCGAACCGAACCTGGCAGGTTATATTATCTACCGTGACTATGTAGAAATAGCCAGGGTGGGGGCTAATGCAACCAGTTATATTGATAGCAACGTTCAGCCAAATACGACCTACACTTATGGGATTAAGGCTTATAATACTTCCGGTGTGGAAAGCGGTATAAGCAATGCGGCAACGGTTAATACTCCCCCGCCGCCTACTCCGGCTACTCCAAATTCCCTTACAGCCACGGTCATAGGACCTACCCAGGTAACATTAACCTGGCAACCAAATACCGAGCCGGACCTTGCCGGATATATCATCTACCGTGACTATGTGGAGATAGCCAGGGTGGGGGCAGGGGAGACCAGCTATACTGATACCGGCTTGAGCCCTAATACTTCTTATACTTACGGCATCAGGGCCTATAATATTTGGGATGTTACCAGTGATATGAGCAACGCGGCTACAGTAACTACGCCACAATTTATAGTATCTACACCCCAGGGATTAACGGCCACAGCTATTTCCTATAATCAGGTCCAGCTTACCTGGCAGCCCAACACGGATCCCGGCCTTGCTGGCTATATAATTTATCGGGATTATGTGGAGATAGCCAGGGTAGGACCTTCAGAGACCAGTTACTTAGATAACGGTGTCCAACCAAATACTACTTACATTTATGGGATAAAGGCCTATTCTACTAGTGGCTTCATTTCCGATATTAGCAATGCCGCCACCGTGACCACGCCGGCCTCGCCTAAGCCGGTTGTGACGGCCAGGGTGGACGGCAGGACCATTAAAATATCCTGGACAAGTTCCGGGAGCGGCTACACCTACAAGGTGCTGGTAAATGATCAAGAAGTCAATACCACCGACGGAGCGACTTATAACTATACGGCCAGCAATCCCGGATATTACACGGTCCAGGTAGTGGCCGTGGCTCCATCGGGGGAGCAGTACCCATCAGATAAGGTAGGAGTGACTATATCCTCCATTACAACCCCCGGCGCCTCACAAATGGCCAGCGACTTAATTTCGAATATGGGAATGGTAATGGTCCCGACAGGTGGTCTGCTGGCCCTGTATTTCGGCCTTAAAGCCTCTCCATTCCTGATTGAAGCCATAAAAGCCTTTATTGCAAGGAGGTTGTAGCCGTGATAAAAAAAGTAATTGTGGCCGCCGTTATCTGGACGGCCACTTTTAATATACTGGCAGGCGCGGCAATAGCCAGCCCTGCCGCGCCTGTTATAAAAGTGGCTACTATTACCCAGGTGAAGCCGCAGGAAATAGACTGCCAGGGCATAAAACAGCCCCAAAATATAGCTGAAGTTGATGTTAAAAAGCCTGAAGTAACTTATAGCCCTCAAGGAATACAAATAACATACTTCTCCAGGCCATCATTACCGCAGAAAATGGGAGAGCAAATACAGCAATGGATCTCCTGGGCTGCCGAAAAGGTGGGCATTAAAGCCTCCTGGCTGAAGGCGGTTGCCCTGGCCGAGTCAGGGGGTAATCATAATACCGTTTCTCCTGCCGGGGCAGTGGGGGTAATGCAGCTTATGCCGGCAACCGCCAAGTCCCTGGGGGTTAACCCTTATAATCCGCAGGAAAACATCCTGGGCGGGGCCATGTACCTCCGGCAACAGTTGGACCAGTTTGGCAACCTCCCCCTGGCCCTGGCCGCCTATAACGCCGGCCCCGGGGCGGTCAAGCAGTATGGAGGTATACCGCCGTTTAAAGAAACTGTTAGCTATATAGCCAGGGTAATGGAGATTATTGGGGGCGAAAAGTAAATGAGAAAAATGACACCGATAATCATTCTATCTATATTTCTAACCCTCATTAAACTGGTCCCTGCCTATGCTATAGACCCGACAGCGCCGCCGGCTTCACCAACCGGGGTAACCGTATCCGGGGTGAAGGATACAACAGCCTATGTAGCCTGGGACCCGGTTCCTTATGCTACGCAGTATAGCATTTATGTGAACGGCAACAGGTGGATGGGAACAACCGGGCCGGGTGTGGAGTTAACCGGCTTGCAGCCCAATAGCCAGTATAGCGTTTATGTCACAGCAGCTAACGATTTAGGCGAAAGCGGTCCATCTTCTTCAGTATCTTTTATGACCTCGCCACCGCCGCCAACCATGCCTAATACCCCGGTAGTGAGCCGGGTAACAGATAGTAGCGCCTCAGTAACCTGGGAAGCCCTGCCGCCATACCAGCAAATTAAGGTTTACCGCTTATATGTGGACGGCCAGCCGGTGGCCGATGTGCAGCCACAGGCCGGGGGCCTCCAGGCTGCCAGCTTGCAGAACCTGACACCAGGGGTCCACTCGGTAGCGGTAGCTGGAGTGAACGACTATGGGGAGGGCCCCCGATCTACAACAGCACAATTCAATATCCGGTCAATACCTGCCCCTACAGGATTACAGCTATATAATCATTCCGCAGATACCCTTTGGTTGACCTGGGATAAGTCAGAAGGGGTAGCCAGCTACCAGGTGCTTATCAACGGCCAGAAAATAGGGGAGACAGAGGCAAACATCTTTATGGTCAAAGGCCTCCAGCCAAGCCAGGCTTATCAGGTGGGTTTGGTGGCGATATATTCGGATGGGAACGTCTCTAATACTGCTACTATCCAGGCTTATACAACGCCAGCGCCAGAAGAGATAACCATAAACTCATTTATTGGCGCTATAAACCCCTATCTAAATGATTTGATGCCTGCTTTTACAATTGTTTTCGCTATTGGCGCCGCCTTTATGGTGGCTAGAGCTGCGAGAACAATTTTTCGAGGGGGGAGGTTGCGGATAATATGAAAAAATGGCTTGTGTTAGCACTTTTAATACCTTTGATATATAGCCGGGCCATTCCGGCATGGGCTACAACTTACAATGCTCCTAATCCCATATATGTTTCAGCTTATGAAAATGGCAGCGCTTTGAGCGATATGGTGGTTGCCAACATCAATAATACTTATCCCCCTTACTTGCAAACTGTAACAGTGGAATGGGCCGGCGTTACTTCTAGCGATTCTGTAAGCTTAATTTTTTATGACGTAAATTTAGCCCCAATGTCTGAAACTAGTGTTACCTCCAGCGGTCAAACAATAGCTGCTCCTGCCAATGCCTGGGGGGTTAAAATATCTCTTACAACAGGAAGTGATCTTGGTAAAAGGTATGTATGGTTTTCACAGGTAACAACTACCTTTGGAGATACAACAATATTTCCTGCTCCAGATACTTCTGATGCGGGTAGCGGCGGGACAACACCACCTCCTTCCGACGGTTCTACTTGAACTTGTAACGTAGACTTTAGCCCGGTAGTTACCGAGCTTCAGACTATTGTGAACCAGAATAGCAGCGTAATAAGCGCCATCAATCAGGTTCATTCCCAATTGGATAGTTTATCAAGTGAGGTACAGGCGATATATAATAAAATTCAACAGATATATGGCCAGGTGCAGCAGATTAATAGTACGGTAGGGAATATAAACGATTACCTCACAACCCCGCGAAGCGGGAATATAAGCGTTAGCACACCTACTATGCCAACATTTAACCCAACACCCCCGACCCAACCGGAGCCTCCTCAGCAGCCCTATACTTATGACCGGAACGTACCAACTATGCCGCCGCCAATAGATAGCCCTGGCCCTTTACCGGCAGTGCCCGATCCAACGATTATGGCTCATGACCCGGCAGCAACAGTCGATACCCCGTTAAATCCTGATATAGCTCAAGCGCCGGATACTCCCAGGACACCGGACCCGGTCAACATGGATGCTCCTAAAGTACCAGATCCGGTAAACATGGATCCGCCGAGCAGCCCGGACCCGGTAATCAAAGATGCGCCCCGCCAGCCTGACCCGGTTTACATGGACCCGCCGGCTTCCAGGGATGCGCCAATCTCTAAAGATGCGCCCCTTACTAGAGATACCCCTTTAACACCAGATCCGCCTTTAACACCAGATCCACCTTTGAATTGAGGTGAAGATCTATGTATGAGTTTTTCTCGGGCATAATACAGGGGCTTTTTAACGGTATAAGAACCCTGTTTGGCTGGTTAGGTAGCTTGATCTCTAATCTTTGGGAGGCCCTAAAACAGTTTGTCGTTGCACTTTTCCAGCCTTTTTTATGGCTGGTAACAGGGTTCACTTACCTGTTAAGCAAGTGCTTTGATATAGTAGTCCTGGTAATACAGATATTATTTGGCCTCTTTAAACTGGTGGGAAGCGTAATTGCCGGGGTCTTTAATACTTTTGGTCAACTCCTGGGCTTTTCTGGCAGCACCCAGTATTATTACATGCCTGGGGCCTACCAGGGAGGATGGAACGCCGTGGGTGATTTCCTAAACCAGACAGGCTTTAATACAATTGCGGTTATAATGGCCGTCTTTATATGGCTGATGACAGCCTACGCCATCATTAAAATTGCCGGGGGTGATAAGTAATGTTCCAGCGGATAGTAGACAGCATCTTTAACCCGGTAATCCAGATCCTGACTTCAGCGCGGGACCGCCTGGAGGGAGTTTCCCTGGTTGCCGCCAGGGGGTTAAATCTTGATTATTTCCTGGGTCCTCTTTCTATGCTATCACCTGAATGGAGGGCACTTATAGGCAGCATAGTAGCCAGCGCCTTCCTCATCCTGGGGGTACTGGTGGCGAGAAAGACCTATAGCCTATATCTTGCCTTTAAAGAAGGTGTCAAATGGTGGTAAAAATAAGCATGCCCTTCAGAGCCCCATATTTGCCCTGTATTGCGTCAATACCCCGTTTAGGGATAAATGTATTGGCGGCACATTTTCGCCCGTCATAAGTCAAATATGAAAGCCGTTTCGAGGTCCACGATAGTAATTTTTATTGTGGACCTCTTTTTTGGCCCGGAATTTCAGATAATGTTCATTGTGCGAAGTTTAAGGTTGATTATCATGGTATTAGGAGGGATAACGCATGGTATTTCAATTTTTCTTCCAGGCGGCCTTTGGTATAACCGCCGGAATTGCTGCCGTAGTGATACCGGCTACATGGCTATATTTCAGGATTAGCCAGGGAGGGGCAAGGAATGGTATTAGGCATAGGTAAACGTAAGCAGGATAACTATGACCTGATTATCCTCATGAATGATAGGGAGATTAGGACCATACCTGTTGAAAGCGAGGATGAGGAAGCGGTTACCGGAGCAGGGATGGTCCTCCCGAAAGCAGATGCGGAAGTCAGGTACTTCCCTGGCGGCGGCCGGGCCTATGTGTACGGGTACAAGGGCAACTACCTGGCCGAGAGTGAAAATATCGCCAGGCTGGAAAAATCGGTGGTCCTGCGCAACTTGTTTGACTACGGCAGTACCGCCCGGACGGCAAATATCCAGTTTTACGTTATGATAGCAGCGTTAATAATAACGGTGTTCCTTTTAAGGCATTAGGGGGTGAGATGAATGGCTGAAGAAAACAATAACGGCGGTAGTGGTGGCCGCAGCCTTCAGGACATCATGGCCGGGGAGCTTTTTGCCTCCAGCAGGGGTGACCTGGTGGAAACCCTCCGGTTCATGGAAAAGCATGGAACGCCACTAAGTGAGCGCCAGGTGGCGGCGATTGCTCTGCTCCGGACCCTCCAGGCCCAAAGGCATCACAAGCTCTATGAGCCAATTATAGCTACAGCAACCGGTATGGCTAAGGAAATTACGCCGCCTGATGTATTTATCGACGTGATCGAAAAGATGACCCTGGGCGGTTTTGTGACCGGCAAGGTGAGGCTGTCTAAGGTATTTGGCGGTGATAAGTGATGTATGTTTGGGTTTTTCAGGGCAACCTGGGGGAAGGAAAGACTTTCGGGATGGGTGTCCTGGCCCTTTACTTCGCCGCCAGGGCCAGGAAAGCCGGGATAAAGGTGGACCTATACGCCAACTATGGGCTGAAGGGGGCCAAGCCTCTTAGCAGTTACAGGGATTTTTATAATGTGGCCCGGTCGGAGGCCAGTATTGTGCTACTTGACGAGGCCCACGTTAACCTTGACGCCCGGTTATTTCACAAGGGCGGCAATATCTATATGACCCAGTTTTTCTTTTATCTTCGCAAGCTAAATGCAAGCCTGTTTATGACCACTCCGAGCATACGCAACCTGGATAGCCGGATGCGACTTCTAACAAATATCCTGGTTGACTGCCATAAAACCGCGTCCGGGTTCCAATACGATATTTACGATTACCAAGGAGAAAGACTGCTAAGACGCAAGTTTTTGCCTAAAGCTCTAGCTGAGGAAATTTTTAAGGCTGGTATGTATGATACCCATACGATAGTAAGAGCCGTGGAATTCCCGCAGAACGAGAGACAATTTAGTAAGTTCCTTGACCGGATAGAAGCGATAAAAGAGGGTACGGATGGAGAAGACGAAGGGGGGCAAGAGGATGCCCTTGAGGAATGAAAGGTATGCAGAAGAAAGGGTTATAGAGCAGGCAGTAGAAACTGCCCTGGAACTAGCCAGGCCGCAGGTGAACCCCTACAAGTGGCTGTATCATAACCCCTCCGGGGTGCAGACCATGCAATGGTTCGCTCATTGGACTCAGCGGTATACTGGCCACAGGTTATATAAAGCCATCCAGCGCATTGCAAAGATTACCGGCTATGAGTTGGTCCCGGCATCTCTTTTCTACCGCCATACGGCGCCCTGGGCGGCAAGGCGAGTAAAGATTTATGGCCGTAGCTTTATCCTTATAAAGCGAGAAGAAATGACGCCGGGCCTTGCCAGGCGGTATGATGCCTTCTGCCGGGATCTCCAGGCGGCCCTAAAAGAGTATCGGGATGAGTTAGAAGATGATGAGGACATTTCGCCTAATGTTTGCGTCTAATAGGCATTAGGCGTAAAAAAGGCGGCCATCCGGTACAGGTTATGCCGGTTAGGTCCGCCGTTATCGTATAACGCGGAAAGAGGTATTTTGGATGTTTGATGACTACCTGAATACCCTCCGAGACAGCACCAGGAAAGCTTACGGGGAGGACCTGGCCGACTTTGCCAGGTGGTTTTCAGCGACTAACGGGAGGCCGCCGGCGCCGGACCAGGTAACCTCCATAGACCTCCGGGAGTACCAGGGGCATATGGTGACGGTCAGAGGCCTAAAGCCAGCCACCGTCAACCGCCGCCTGGCAGCTATCCGGTCCTGGCTCCGGTGGGAAGTTGAACGGGGCAACCTGGCCGAGTTACCACGTTTTCCCCGCCGGGTGGCCGAAGCCAGGGCAGCACCAAAAGCATTAGACAAGCTATCCCTGGCCAGGTTTCTCCGGGCGGTGGAAAGGGAGGGGAGCGCCAGGGACAAGGCCCTGGTGGCCCTGATGGTCCATGCTGGACTCAGAGTAGGCGAGGCGGTAAGGGTCCTGGTTGAAGATGTAGAGGTAAGCGAACGTAAGGGGAAAGTGGTGGTAAGGAAAGGTAAGGGACTAAAAAGGCGAGAAGTGCCATTAGGACCAGGTGCCAGGGCAGCTATCAGGGACTGGCTGGCCGCAAGGCCTCTGGGTAGCAGGTGGTTATTCCCCGGCCAGAGGGAGGGCCACCTTACCACCAGGGCGGCCCAGGCCGTTATCAGCAAGTATGCTTACCTGTCCCATGTGGATGGGGTAACGCCTCACGTGTTACGCCATACCTTTGCTACCAGGTTGCTCCGGGTGGCTGGCCTCCTGGGACATGCCAGACTGGATACCACGGCCAAATATACCAGGCCAGGATGGGCGGACCTGGAAAAAGCCGTTGAAGATGAGGGGTGACAAGATGATAAAGTTACAAGGGATAGACTGGCCTAAAATAAACGCCAGGAATAGAGGTTGCTTTGTAGTGGAATATGACCCGCAATTCCCGGGCGGCTTTTATGTACGCCACAAGGGAACGCCCTACTATCTTCCTGCTACCAGGCATGATATAGAATGCCTGGTGGAAAACGCTTTGGCTTCCCTGGGGCGGCATCATGGACCTTTACTGATTAGCAGCAAAGAGGACCAAATATTACTAGCCAGCAAGCAGGCTAAATTATTCGAGGCCTTAAATGATATGCAGGAGGAGGAATGGTTCCAATGGCTTATATGGCGTATGCTCTCCAAAACAAGGATAAACGAGCGAGTTACCAGCCTCCAGCAGATCCAGCCGGGAGATTTATAGAGCTTATAGGCAAGCCGCCGGAAATAAAACGGCCAAGGCCACCTTATGACTCCCCGGTGGCCTGGACAAAAATAATGAGCCTGCTTGACTGCCATGGGAGACGATGTTTATATGAGGCCCTGGGCGGCCAGGGAAGGCCTGATGGATGGACCCGAAGAGTAGAAACTATATCCCTGCTTTTTAAATTGCCTTCAGAGGAAAGGGGCAAGCTTTGGGCCACTATCGTTAGCCGGGTAAAAGGACTATAATAAACTTATAGTTAATAAGCTTATTTGATCCAGGGCAGGCCGGGGGTTTTGTTTGATCATATCGTTGACTTTCGACTAAATGATGATGTAATATACTATTTGGTAGCGGGAGATTACTCGGTTAACTTGTCGGCTGGCCCCGACCGTAAGATCGGGGCATTATGCTGGACAAGATTATAGACTTCCTCCCTTTTGGACAGGGATATGATACTAAGAGGCCCGCCTCCACCAGTCTTATCCGGAATTGGTGGGTTAAATTTCAGGATTACCTCAATCCTATCCTGATAGACAATAATTTTGTGGACCAAGCGGTCCACTATTTTTTACAATCAAGGGGTTATACCTGTCTATAATAAATTTTCAGGCAACCAAACCGGCATAAAGACGAGATGGTAATTTGGGGCATGTTGTTTATGATGTACCCCACAGAGGTATTTCTGTAGTCTACGTCAGGAGAGAAAAAACTGTCAGTCTGAGCGATAGGAAGCGGTCAATCACTCAATATGGTGGCCACTCTGCTTAAAGGCCATGGATTGCTAAACCAAGTTGTTCCTCTTTAACCAGCAAATAATCCGTATCATAGGTCGATATCGCAAAAATACTTATTCCCGCCTTAGCCAGGGGGTTAACCAGTGAAGCTAAAATTAATTAGCCCGGTATACAAATCTGCTGTCCTATTTGAAGATTGTTGGGGTCAACTCCTGGATTGGCGGCAATTAAATCCTGTATTGTAGTACCGAAACGCCTGGCCAGATTAAAGAAAGTATCACCGGCACGAATTGTATAAATTCTACCGGGGCAGGGGGGAGATGGTGCCGGTGCCGGGATGCAGACCTGCTGTCCTATCTGCAGGTTGAGTGGGTCTACTCCCGGGTTGGCAGCGATTACGGCCTCTACGGCCAGGCCAAAGCGCTGGGCCAGGCTAAAGAAAGTATCGCCGGGTTTAATAACATAAAGGAAACCTCCTGGACAGGGACCGGGGACAGGGGGAACAGGTATGCAGATGGTTTGGCCTATCTGGAGATTCGTCGGGCTAATACCGGGGTTGGCGGCTATTAGAGCGTCAATCGTAGTATTAAAACGGCGAGCTAAACTAAAATAGGAATCTCCTGGTCTAATTGTATATAATGTACCCCCAGGACAAACAGGTTGGGCAGCCAATTGAATTCACTCCCTCAAGTTTAGTAGATACGTTATATTTGTATGATATATGTGGTTTAAGGGTGTTTCCGCCAGATTAGTGCGCGGCTAATGATAGTTTCTTGTCCGCCATGATGTATATTTATAGATTTTCCGGGGAAAATATCCTTGAGGTGATGGTTAATGGTTTTAGAAGGTCTGGCGGGACCAATTGTTTTGCTGGGCGGGTTGATTCTCATGTTTCTGGTTGTACCCTGGGAGCGAGTTAAGGAACTGGCCCTCATCGGGTTGGTGGGCGGATTAGCCCTGGCTTTCCTGGTAGTTTACCTGATGCAAAACTACTTCGGTTTCTGGACCTTCCGCCGTGTTGATTTGGTCAGTATCAGCGGGATACCTTTTTTCCTGGCGGCAAGCTGGTTCCCGCTAATAATTGTCTTCAGCCATCTCCTGGCCCAGTACAGGAGCATTTTGCCGGTGGTGCTTATCCTGCTGGCTTTTCCTCTGGGTGCCACCTTGCTCCATCTGCTCCTGCGGGCCAACGGCATGCTGCTTTATCGCAACTGGAACCTGCCCTTAACTTTTATTCTCTCCTTAGGCATCCACCTGTTGATAATGTCTTATCTTTATGCAACGGGCCGGTTGGAGAACTTACGCGGGCTTACCCAAACTCAAACTTAAAGGATCCCGGTATTTTTACCGCAACCTGACTGGTGGAAAAAAGATCAATGTAATAAAGTCAGCCCGGGTATGAAGGCTGACTTTATTTATGTGCGCCCGGCATCGCACTGAACCGCCGGAAGCGGGGGAACGAAGCTGCGTTGGTGAGCAGGCATAGGGCAACCGGCCACGGCCACCTTGAACCTGTGGTGAAACAATATCGGCCCGGTGTTCTGGCCTGTCAGGTAACGGTCAAGCCCGGTAGGCTCAAGAACTTTAGCCAGGGCACGGGCGAGGGTCCCATCGTTAAATAATGTTAACGGGTAGCTGGAGGCACCCCATTTTAGTCCATTTTACGGTTCCGCGTTAGCTACATTAGTGAATTATATCACATGAAGAAGAGGCATGGAGCGGTTAGAATTAATTAATGTTTGACTGGGCAGGAAATTTCCTGTAACTGTCGAATAGAAACGAAATAGTTGCCAGGGATAGTAAGAGGCCGTTGAATATAGAAAGGAGCATCTAACACGCAACAATGGACGTACCTTTATCAGAACCTGCCCGGCAATACGAAGACGAGATAGATTTAAGGGAAATTTTACTGGTCCTCTGGCGCCAGCGCTGGATGATTACCTTTATTACCCTGGCTGCCGTCTTAGCCTCTATCGTTGCCAGTCTAGTGTTGCCTCCGGTCTATAGAGTAGAAGCTCTGATAGAATTAGAAAGGATTGACGCAAAAGCCTTACAACAAAATGAGGGAAAAGCAATACTTGAGAGCCAGGCTCTCTTAACCACAGCCCTGGAGCAGCTGGCAGTCCCGGCGGACCCTAAAAGCTTTAAAACCCGGGGGGAAGCGATCAAAGATACCGACTACCTCAAGTTTTCCCTGGAGGGCCGGGATCCCAGTCAGGTTGCAGCCGTGGCGGCTAAAATGGTGGCCCTTTTTATTGGAGAGAGGAATAAAGTGTATGAGGAGCGTCGGGCGCCGCTGGAAGAAAATCTACAAAAAATAAGCCATGATCTGGAACAGTCCAATGCTGAGAAAGAAAAAATTAATGCACTTATTGCCGGCCTGGAAAAGGCACCTTTAAGCGAAGTCGAGCAGAAACTTTATACCCTGCAGCTGGCCCAGTTACAGGGAATCCAGGCCCAGGAGAAGGTTGGACTGATAGAGCAATATCTTTCCCTCCAGGACAGGCTTGCCGCCATGCACCCGGCCAGGATTATCGATGACATCAGCGAGCCGGAAAAGGTCAGGCCCCGTCTGTTACTCAATACGGCTGTCGCCCTGGTCCTGGGTGTAATGACGGGTATTTTCCTTGCTTTAGGCCGCAACTGGCTGGCAGGACCCTCCCAAAAGTGAATACAGGGGCGAAAAATATGGTGAAACCTTTAAAGCTGGGAGGGTCGATATGCAAAAAGGTAAAAGGGTTCTAGCTCTGATGGCAGGTCTGATTCTGGTGTTATCCTTTGTCCTGCCTGCCTGGGCCAGGGGAGGAGAAGAAAAGAGCAGGACGTGGGAGTATGAGTTGGAACTGGAAGCCGGGTTACAGGATGATGTACAGCAGGATGCTGACCAGGAGCAGGAAAGAACAAGGGAAAGGGAACGCGAAAGGGAACAAATAAAAGTTAGGAACGGAAAAAGTGTGGCGGAGCACGTATACAGAGGCGTTGAGAATGCCCTGTTACATGTGAAAAATCCGGTAGCACGTGCTGCATTGACGGCAATCCTGGAAGGACGGAGCGTAGCCGAAGCAGTTTATGAAGCCAGGGCACAGCTTGATTCCTGGAAGGACGCAGAGGAGATTGCCGTCGTCACGGAGCAGCTGGAAAATGCCGTGGAAGCCGATACGACCCTTGATGCTGCCAACCGGGCGCAAATTAAGAAGCAACTGGGCATGATGTATTTTAAGGCCGGCAAGTTTAAGGACGCCCGGGAACTGCTGGAAGACGTCCTTGAGGAGGAGCCCGATGACGAAGAGGTTTACCGGCAATTAGATCAGGCTTATGCGGCCAGCGGTGAACTGCAGGTAAAGGTTTTTATCAAAGGGAAGGCGCTGCAATTTGACGTTCCGCCCCGGATTGAAAACAGCAGGGTCTTGATACCTGTACGGTTCCTGGCCGAGGGGCTGGGTGCAGAGGTAAATTATGATAATGGTGTTGTAATAATTACCAATAGGGGCTCCACCATTCGTCTGGCGATAGGGAGCAATAAAGCCCTGGTAAACGGGGCGACGGTTTACCTGGATGTCCCGGCCCGGGTGGTTGACGGTCGTACCCTCGTCCCTTTAAGATTTGTCATGGAAAAATTCAATGCTAAAGTAGATTATTATGACGGCAGCAACCTGGTGGCCGTGCAGCCTTTATCAAGCATCAGTTGACGAGTCAACTTCAAGGGCAAGAGGCCGTTCTTCATACCAATCTTTAATAAGCACCTCGGGGAATGAAAAAATGGGTTGACAAAAGTTCCTCCCTGGCTTAAAATATCAACTAAGGCAGGAAAGGAGTATTGATCCATAGAAGGACGCTTATTGACGGTAGATACTATCAAGAGGCGCTTCATCGTGCACAAGGATGTTATCCAATGGTGGAGGTAAGGTAATGGCGCTTTTCAGGAGCTCCGACTTCTGAAATAGCGCTTTTTTATTCTAATAGCCAGGATTATTAAACCAAAAGATCGAGGCAAGGGTGCTTTAAAGGAGCAGTGCAGCTCCAGGAAAGCACCCTTTTTACGTTTTGCAGGAAACGTCCGGCCGGACGACAAGATACAGGTCATCTTCAGCCGTTACAGCAGGCCCGGAGACTGCAGCGGCTGGGGTGTATAAACAAGTGTAGGTATAGGATTTTGCATTAAAAACAATAAATATGGAGGGTTGATTATGACCAGAAAAATCGCCATTTACGGAAAGGGTGGGATTGGCAAATCCACCACCCAGCAAAATACCGCTGCCGCCCTTGCCTACTTCTATGGGAAAAAAGTCTTGATTCACGGCTGCGATCCCAAGGCGGATTGCACACGGTTGATTCTCGGCGGCAAACCGCAGGAGACGGTGATGGATACCCTGCGGGAGTTCGGAGAAGATGCGGTGACCGTCGACCGGGTAGTAAAGACCGGGTTTTGCGGGATCAAGTGCGTCGAGTCCGGAGGGCCGGAACCGGGCGTCGGTTGTGCCGGCAGGGGTGTAATCACGGCTATCAGTTTGATGGAAGAACTGGGTGCCTACACGCCGGACCTGGATTTCATCTTTTTCGACGTACTGGGTGACGTTGTCTGCGGCGGTTTTGCCATGCCGGTGCGTGAAGGTAAGGCCCAGGAGATCTACATTGTGGCTTCGGGGGAAATGATGGCCCTTTATGCCGCCAATAACATCTGTCGCGGTATGGTCAAGTATGCCGAACAGAGCGGCGTCAGGCTGGGGGGTATCATCTGCAACAGCCGCAACGTTGATGGGGAGAGGGAATTGATGGAAGAGTTTTGTTCTCGCATCGGCACCCGGATGCTCCACTTTATTCCCCGGGACAATATCGTCCAGAAAGCGGAATTTAACCGCCAGACGGTGACCCAGTTCGATCCGGATTGCAACCAGGCCCGGGAGTACAAAGAGCTGGCCAGAAAAATCATTGATAACGATATGTTCGTCATTCCGCAACCGATGACCATGGACGAAATGGAGAGCCTGGTGGTCAAATTCGGGCTGCTGGACTAAAAACCGGAAGCCTCGAGAGAAAACGAAAATTTATATACGTGGGGGTATAGCTATGAAAATGCTCCGGGCTATCATTCGTCCCGAAAAAAGCGAAGAAGTGGCAGATGCCCTGGCTGAAGCCGGATACGTGGCCCTGACCAAAATGGATGTGGTCGGGCGGGGTAAACAAAGAGGAATTCATATGGGCAGTATCTACTACGACGAACTGCCCAAGGTAATGATCATGCTGGTAGTGGAAGACAGCCAGGTGGAAGAAGTGGTGGGGATCATTTCCAGGTCAGCCCATACCGGCAACTTCGGTGACGGCAAGATCTTTGTCACACCGGTGGAAGAAGCCTACACCGTACGGACAGGTTCCGCCGGGCTGTAGGGAAAGGGTGATCTCCTTGAAAGAAATAGTTGCCATCATCAGGCCGAATAAAATTAACGCTACCAAAAAAGCCCTTGATATGTTAGGTTTTCCGGGTATGACCGCCTGCAAGGTAGTCGGACGGGGTAAGCAGAAAGGCATTCTTGGGGAAGTAGGCTTCACCGTCAGCCCCGAACTGCAAAACCAGGAGGGTGGGATGAAATACGTGCCCAAAAGGATGCTTTCCCTGGTGGTAGACGATCAAGACGTGTCCCTGGTTGTGGCGGCAATCATCAAAATCAACCGTACCGGCCAGATTGGCGACGGGCGTATCTTTATATGTCCTGTTGAGGAAGTAGTACGTATACGTACGGGGGAAAAGGGAGAGGCGGCCATCTGATTGAGAAGGGGGAAGAACATCATGCCTATGGTAAAAATGAAGTGCAACGAAACGATTCCCGAGCGGGATAAGCATATTTACCGCACCGAAAAGGAGAAATCCATAATTCCGGCCTGTAATATCGCCACCCTTCCCGGGGATATGACCGAGCGCGGGTGAGCCTTTGCCGGTGCCCGCGGGGTCGTGGGCGGACCAATTGCCGACGTCATCCAATTAGTTCACGCACCTGTAGGTTGTGCCTGGTACACGTGGGGTACGCGGCGCCACCTGTCCGACTTTTATCCCTGGGCTACGCCCACTCGCCTGACCAATGTGGCCTTCAACCGCCGCTATTGCGTGTGTACCGACATGCAGGAAAAAGACGTTGTTTTCGGAGGCATGAAAAAGCTGGAACGAGCCTGCCTGGACGCCATCCGGCTGTTCCCTGAAGCAAAGGGCCTGATTATTTTTACCACCTGCACCACCGGCCTGATCGGCGACGACGTGCAGGCGATAGCCCGGCAGGTTGCGAAGGAAACGGGCAAGCTGATCTTCACTTCCGAATCACCTGGTTGCTCCGGGGTGAGCCAGTCAAAAGGCCACCACGATTTTAACACCCAGTTTTACCGGCAGATACGGCAGTTAAGGGAGCGCCGGCCGGAGCTGAAAATGAGCGAAGAAGAAAAAACGCCCTATGACATCTGCCTGATTGGCGAGTACAACATGGACTGGGATTTAAAGGTGGTGAAGCCCCTCTTTGAAAAAATCGGCGTGCGCGTTGCAGCCGTTTTTAGCGGCAACGAGCGCATCGAAAACCTGGTCAAGATGCCCGACGTAAAATTAAACGTGGTACACTGCCAGCGTTCGGCCGAGTATATCGCCCACATGCTGGCAGACGGGTTTAACATTCCCTTTATTCGCGTCTCCCTCTTCGGGATTAAACAGACTGCGGAAGCGCTGCGGAAAACGGCCGCCTTCTTTGGCCTGGAGGAGCGGGCCGAGGAGGTAATTGCTGAAGAAATGAAGCGGGTAGAGAAGAGCCTGGCATTCTACCGGGCAAAGTTAAAAGGCAAGCGGGTGGCCATTTACGTCGGCGGGCCGCGGGTCTGGCACTGGATCAAGCTGATGGAGGAACTGGGGATGACCGTGGTGGCCGTCGCCTGCACCTTTGCCCACGAAGACGACTATGAAAAGATCAACGCCCGGGCGCCGGAGGGAATGCTGGTTATCGACAACCCCAACGAGTTTGAAATCGAAGAGATGCTCAAGAGCGAAAAACCGGACCTGTTTTTAACGGGTCTAAAAGAAAAGTATATCGCGCGCAAGATGGGTATTCCCACGGTAAACTCCCATTCTTACGAAAAAGGTCCTTATGCCGGCTTTGTCGGTATGGTTAATTTCGCCAGGGATATTTACCAGGCCCTTTATGCACCGGTTTGGCAATTCCAGTGGGGCCTTGACGGTGCTCCATTAAAAGACGAGGGGGGAAGGGCATGCAGCTAAAGGAAATTCCTATTGCGGGCATACCTTACGATCAAATAAAAATCGCCAAAGTCCCGGCCACGCCGGAGTATTGTGAGCGGCCGGCGGAGCTGATCCCCTCCACGAGCAGGAGTGTGGTGATCAATCCCAACCGCACCTGTATGCCCCTGGGAGCCATGTGGGCGGTGCTGGGAGTAAAGAAGGCAGTTCCCTTTGTCCAGGGCGCCCAGGGCTGTACCACCTACGTGCGCTATACTTTAAGCCGTATTTTTAAAGAACCGGCCGTTATCGCCACCGCTTCCTTCCATGAGGATGCAGCGGTTTTTGGCGGCCGGCGCAACCTGGTGGAGGGCATTCGCAACCTGGTGGTACGTTACTGGCCGGAGTTGATTGGTGTGGTGACCACCTGTTCCAGCGAGATTATCGGCGACGATATGGTCAGCTTTATCAAAATGGCCAGGGCCAACCTGCGCAAAGAGATCGGGGCGGAAAAAGCAGACCGGATCCCCATCGTGCTGGTTAACACCCCCAGCTTTGCCGGGTCCCATGTGGAAGGTTATGACCGCGCCTCCCGTGCCTTTGTGGAGACCCTGGCTACCACCAGAGGGGAGCCCAACGGCAAGGTGAATATCATCCCCGGCCTGCTCTACCCGGGCGATATCCGGGAGATCAAGCACCTGCTGCGCCACATGGGTATAGAAGCGATAGTGCTCTTTGATATTTCCGATACCCTGGACGCTCCCCTGGAGCCGCCGACGTCCGTCCCCTACTGGGCTCCCGGCGGCACTGAGGTAGAGGAAATTAAAGATATGGCCAATTCGCTGGCCACCTTTGCCCTGCAGCCCCACGCCGGCCAGGCCGGGGCCCGCTACCTGGAGCGCAAATACGGCGTGCGTGCCGTGGTGGGGCCGCCGCCGGTGGGAGTGCAGGGCACCGATGCCTTTTTAAAGGCGTTGCGGGAAATAACCGGAAAACCCATCCCCCGGAGCCTCTTAGAGGAAAGGGGACGTTTGGTTGATTCCCTGGCCGACACCTTGCATCACACCATGATGAAAAAGGTGGCTGTTATGGGGGACCCTGATATCGTGCTCGGTGTCACCCGCTTCGTGCTGGAAATGGGGATGGAGCCGGTGGCCCTGGCCGGTGGTACGGCCAGTAAGACCTTCGTCCACGATGTAGAGGCCATCCTGGCCGAGGCAGGGTATGAAGGCGAACCGCCGCTGATCATCAACGGCGGTGACCTGTTCGAGTTTGAGGAGTACCTGAAAAAACAACCGCGCCTGGACCTGATTATCGGTAATTCCCGGGCCGTGGACATCTCCCGTGAGCTGCAGGTACCACTGGTGCGGGTAGGTTTTCCTATCTATGACCGCTTCGGTTATCAAAAACGCCCCATTGTCGGTTACCGGGGTGGGGAGATGCTCCTGGCGGAAATTGTCAACAGCATGCTGGATTACCAGTACCCGGATGACCGTACCCAGCAGCTGTAAGGAGATGAGGGAGGCAAATGCTCATTGAAATAATGCCCGAACGGGCCGGGCACCTGGAGCCGGCGAACCTGCCCGCGTGTGAGCGGCGGACCTTACCCGGGGTGATCTCCCAGCGGGCCTGCCTGCTTTACGGAGCCCGCTGGATGCTGGCGGCCATCAGGGACGCGGTTCACCTCATCCACGGGCCGGTGGGTTGTGCCTACTACAGCCAGACGGTACGACAAAAGAATTACAAGGTGTTTTCTACCGGTCTGGGAGAAAAGGAGATTATCTTTGGCGGCGGGGAAAAACTGGAAGAGGCCATCAGGGAAGCAGTAAGTTTGTTTCCCCGGTCGTCAGCCGTGCTGGTTTACACTACCTGCGCGGCAGGACTGATCGGTGAAAACGTGGAGGCAATCTGCAAACAGGCGGCGGCTGCCCTGGGCCTGCCGGTGGTGCCGGTCAACTGCCCGGGTTTTGGCGGGGTGAGCCAGGGTGACGGGCACGATGTCGCTGCGGCAGCTCTGCTAGAGCATTTTATCGGGCGCGGTTCTCCCGGGACGCCCCTGGAAAACAGTGTGAACATCCTGGGCGAGTTTGATGTTCAGGGCGATTTGAAGGAAATTGAGCAGCTATTGCAGTGTCTCGGTTTGAATATCATCTGCGCCGTTTCCGGCCGGGCAACGGTAAAAAATTTGGCCCGGGCTCACCGGGCCAGGCTCAATATCGTCCACTGCGGGCGTACCGGGCGCTGGCTGGCCCGGAGGATGGAGGAGCGCTTCGGTATTCCCTGGCAGAAGGTATCCTTTTTCGGTTTGGACGCAACCGCGGCGGCACTGCAGGCCATCGCTGCTTTCTTTAACCGTCCGGAGGCGGCCGCGTGGGTAGAAAAGGAGGCGGAAGCCGCCCGGCAGAGGGCGCTTCCTTACCTGGGACGCCTGGCAGGTAAGCGGGTGGCCCTGTTTTTTGGCGCTTCACGTATGGGTTCCATGGCCGGGGCCTTCAGGGAATTGGGTATGGAGGTGGTTTTATGCGGCTCCCAATTCGGCTGTCAGGAAGATTATACCGACTCCCGCCGCTGCCTGGGCCGGGGAACGACGCTGATCGACGACGCTCACCAGCGGGAGCTGGAGGAATTCTGGCACCGCTACCGGCCGGATTTGCTGGTGGGGGGTACCAGGGAAAGATTTGTGGCCCATAAGATGGGAATACCCTTCCTGGTCTTTCCCCAGGAAACAAGCCCTTATGCCGGCTTCAACGGTTTTGTGCATCTGGCCCGGGAAGCGGCGGCCCTGGTGGGAGCGCCGGTGTGGCGGTTGAGCAACAACGAGCTTTTGCGGGAAGAAGGAGAAGAAAAGATGGCTGAATATGTGCGGTATGTGGAGAGGGGGAAAAAGGAGAATGAGAGATCCAGCCTATGAGGAGATAACCAGGGAACATCCATGCTACAACAAAGCCGCTGCCAGGTGGTTCGGGCGCTTCCACCTGCCGGTAGCGCCGGACTGTAACATAAAGTGTCGCTATTGTACCCGGCTTTACGATTGCGCCAATGAAAACCGCCCCGGCGTGACCAGCCACCTGATGGCCCCCGGGGAAGCCCTGCAGCACGTGCAGCGGCTGGTGGAAAGGGACAGGTGCATCCGGGTGGTAGGCGTTGCCGGTCCCGGGGAGCCCCTGGCCAATAAGGCCACGATCTATACCCTGCGGCTGGTACATCGCCGTTTTCCAGGGCTGATAAAATGTATCAGCACCAACGGCTTGTTGTTGACCGAAAGCCTGCCAGCGCTGCGGGAAGCAGGGGTGCGGGCGGTGACGGTGACGGTGAACGCCGTTTCCCCGGCGGTAGGCAGCCGGATTTACGATTACGTATCTTACCGGGGACGGGTATACAAGGGAGCTGCCGGGGCGGAACTGCTGTGGCAGGCCCAGAGCGGGGGCATTCGCCGGGCCCGGGAATCGGGCATGGTCGTTAAAGTAAACAGCGTGCTCATTCCCGGAATCAATGACCATCACCTGGAAGAGGTGGCCCGGGCGGTGAAGGCGGCCGGGGCGCATGTCATGAACATAATTCCCCTGATTCCCCAGGGGGAATTTGCCGGACTGCTGCCACCGCCGGCGGCGCGGGTCAACCTGTTGCGCCGGAAATTGTCGCCCATTATTGACCAGATGGCCCACTGCCGGCGTTGCCGGGCGGACGCGGCGGGGAGGCTGGGATGAGATTTTATGCCCTGCCCTGGAGGTGAGGCTGATGCAGGTGCGGGTTGTGGATACGACCTTGAGGGACGGGGAGCAGGCGCCGGGGGTGGCTTTTAACCTTGAGGAAAAGGTAACCATCGCCCGGATGCTGGACCGGCTTGGCGTAGCGCAGATTGAGGCCGGTACGCCGGCCATGGGGGAAATGGAGCAACAGGCCATCAGGGCCATCGTCCGGATGGGCTTAAAATGCCGGGTCAGTACCTGGAACAGGATGGTATGGGAGGATATCCGCGCCTCCCTGGCCTGCGGGGTACGGGATGTGCATATTTCCGCTCCCGTGTCGCCCATTCAAATCCGGTACAAACTGGGGCAAAGCCATCAGTGGGTGCTGGAGCGTTTGCAGCAGGCCTGCTTCTATGCCATGGACCACGGCCTGCGGGTGACAGTGGGAGCGGAGGACGCATCCCGGGCAGACCCAGTTTTCTTACTGGAGTTTGCTTTCCTGGCCCGGGAATTGGGGGCGGAACGGCTGCGTTACTGCGATACCGTGGGTGTTCTGGAACCGTTCACCACCTTTGAGCGTCTTGCCTGGTTGAAAGAAAAAATAGACCTGGAGCTGGAGTTTCACGGTCATAACGACTTCGGCCTGGCCACGGCCAACGCCCTGGCGGCCGTCAAGGCCGGTGCTGGTTGGGTGGATGCCACCATCGGCGGGTTGGGGGAAAGGGCAGGGAACGCCGCCCTGGAAGAGGTGGTCATGGCCCTCAAGCACCTTCACGGGGTCGATCTCGGCTTCAAGACGGAAAGGTTACCGGAAATCGCCGCATATGTGGCCCGCGCTTCCAGACGGCAACTGCCTGCGTGGAAACCGATCGTCGGCAGTAACATTTTCGCCCACGAATCAGGTATTCATGTCGATGGCACCCTCAAAGATCCCCGGACTTATGAGGTATTCGCGCCTGAAGAAGTCGGCCTTAGGCGGCAGATTGTAATCGGCAAGCACTCCGGCACCGCCGCCCTCAAGGCGAAGTTTGCCGCATACGGCATCGCTTTGAGCCAGGAGGACGCCGCAGTCATACTGGAACGGGTGCGGGCGGCAGCGGTGCAGCTAAAGCGCTCCCTTGGCGACCAAGAATTGATTTATTTATATGAGGACTACCTTCTCCACCAGGCCGCCGGGGCAAGATCCGCACCCCAAGCGGTAGCAGCACCGAGCCAGGAAAAACGGTCTGAATAACCTCTACCTTCCGTGCAGCCTTTATAAAAAGCATAGGGAAAATAATCGAAGGGGAGCCTCGCCAGGGAGCGGGCTCTTTTTTTGCCATCGGTGTGCTATAATAATAGCTATTAACAACGGATTATATTAGCTAGAGGGGGTCCGGTGCATGATCGGTAAAGTCAATGACGATTTCTTCCGCCAGGCCATTTTACCCCATACAGGGGCTGGAGCTCCCGAGGTAGTGGTAGGGCCGCGCATGGGCGTGGATGCGGCTGTCCTTAAAATAGGAGAGGAGTACCTGGCTGTTGCCGAAGACCCCATATTCCCGGGGCCAACGATGTCCCCCGATGATTTTGGCTGGATCACCGTCCACATCGGCGCCAGCGACGTGGCCGTTATGGGTATCAAGCCCCAGTTTATGACCTATTCCCTGCTGCTGCCCCCGGGAACGCCGGAAAGTTACATAGCCGATCTGGTAAGAAGCATTAGCAATTACGCCGGGGAGCTTGGGATTACCATCGTTGGCGGCCATACGGGATTTTACGGGGCCGTCAACGTTCCGACCATCGGCGGTATAACCGTCTGGGGCCTGGGGCGGGAGGTAGTCACCCCGGCCGGGGCCCGGGTCGGCGACGCCGTGATTATTACCAAAGGTGCCGCCATTGAAGCGGCGGCCCTTTTAGCCTGCGAGCTGGAGGAGAAATTGCTGGCGGCAGGAATAGAGCCGGGGCTGGTAGAACGTGCTAAAAAGCGCTTGCGGGAGATGTCGGTGGTGGCCGAGGCCGGGATTGCCATGGAAGTTGGCGGCGTCCATGCCATGCACGACGCCACGGAAGGCGGCCTGGCCCGGGGCCTGTGGGAGGTGGCCGAAGCCTCTGCTGTAGGCCTCAGGATTGAACGCTCCCGGGTACCGGTACCGGAGGACGTAAGGGCAGTGTGTGCCCACTTTGACCTGAACCCCTATGAAATCATCAGCGAAGGCACCCTGGTCCTGGCATGTGCCCCGGAAAAAGCCGGCGCCCTGCTGGCTGCTTTGCAAGCAGCGGGCCTGGAAGCAGCCGTGATTGGCCGGGTGGTACCGCTGGCCGAAGGGCGCCTCTGGGTTGAAGATGGCGGCCGGGAAGAGAAGCTCCTGCCGCCGCCGGTAGACCGCTTCTGGGACGTCTTCTTTAACGCCCTGGCATTAAAAGACGATACCCGGACGGCGGCCGAGGCAGCCCTGTGCCGGGAACTGGGACAGGCCGTCAGGGAACTCCAGGAAGCCAATATCGTCGCCTTAATCCCGGAAATAGGCGCCAACCTGGCCTATTGTCTGCCGGAAGCCAGGGAATTGAAGGACGTCGCCGCCATACCCGGCCGCCTGCTGCGCTTCAAAGGGCGGGTGGCCGCCCTGGGTGAGCCGGAAATGGGCTGCTCCACCCATATGGGCGGCGCGATCCTGACGGTGCGCGAGTTTTTCCCGGCGGCACGCTGTGTGATTAACCTCCGCCACAACCCGCGCATCCGCCAGGCCTGCACCGGTCTGGGTTTCAAAATTGCCAGCATGCCCGTACCTGATGGCTATCGCCAGGCGGATGCCGAATTTTACCGCGACCTGCGCCAGACCCTGGCCGGCTGCCGGGAACTGCCCGATGTGATTGAAATACCGGACCGCATTAATTTAGAGCGCCTGATACTGGTCCTGGGAAAGAGCCCGGCGGAAATTGTGGCTAAAGTCAAAGCCCTGGCGGCAAAAGTGGAAGAACTTGGTTAGGAGGGAAAACGTGGCAGCCGTAGAGGGGCCACGGTTTTAACTTGTACCGGCCCGGAGGAACAAAATATTAAAGAGCCAGAACTTGCCTGGAGGTGTCCTTTTTGCAGTACGAACCTGTTGCGCCTATTTGCTGGCAGGACGGCCAGGTGGAAATGATTGACCAGACGCGCCTGCCGGAAGAACTGGTCATTATCCGGCCCCGGACGGTAGAGGAAATGTGGGATGCTATTAAAACGCTAAAGGTACGGGGGGCACCGGCCATCGGCATAGCTGCAGCCCTGGGTCTTTACCTGGCCATCAAGGATTCCCGGGCCAGGGACAGGGCTGAATTTGAGGCCGAGTTAAAGAAGGCCGCCGCTTACCTGGCCTCGTCCCGGCCAACGGCGGTCAACCTTTTCTGGGCCTTGAAACGGGTTCAGGAGGCCGTTGCCGCCGCCACCACCGATGATGTTTCTGCCTTGAAAGATCTGGTGTTAAAAGAAGCCCTGGCCATCCGCGACGAAGATGAAGCCACATGCCGGGCCATTGGGAAAAATGGCGCTGCCCTCCTCCAGGATGCCGAAGCCGTTCTCACCCACTGCAATGCCGGCACCCTGGCTACCGCCCGCTACGGTACGGCGCTGGCGCCTATATATTACCTGGCATCCCGGGGCAAAGTACTGAAGGTCTTTGCCGATGAAACCCGGCCCCTTCTCCAGGGAGCAAGGCTTACGGCCTGGGAACTGCATCAGGCCGGTATCCCGGTTACCCTGATTACCGATAATATGGCCGCCGCCGTTATGGCCCGGGGCCTGGTCCAGGCGGTCATCGTCGGTGCCGACCGCATTACCGCTAACGGCGATGTGGCCAATAAAATCGGCACCTACGGGGTGGCAATACTGGCCAGGGAACACGGCCTTCCCTTTTATGTAGCGGCTCCGGCTTCTACCTTTGATTTAAGCCTTTCCAGCGGTGAACAGATTCCCATTGAAGAAAGGGACCCGGCGGAAGTCAGCCACTTTGGCCTGCGGCCTACGGCGCCGGAAGGCATCAACATCTTTAACCCGGCCTTTGACGTGACGCCGCACCGTTATGTGACAGCTATTATTACCGAAAAAGGCATTATCAGGCCCCCGTATAAGGAGAATATCCCGCGCGTGCTAACCGGTGAAAGCAGGTGACAGCCGTTTACCCTGGGCGACGGAGGAGCATAATATAAAAAACTCACCCCAAAGGAGGCCGGGCGTGCAGATGGATAAGGAAAGAAAAATTGACGAGCAGCGGCGGTTGGCTGAAGCCCTGGGGGAGGAAGAAGAACAAAAGAGGGAGCAGTTCGTCCGCAGTATCCTGCGGGAAAGGGAAGGCATAGCTGCTGAAAGGGAGAAATTCCTCCACGACCTGAAGACCGGGTCCATCAAGAAACTGTAACGAAAAAAGGGGCCATTTGCACTTGGGCGGCAGGTGGCCTCTTATAGTATTTATCGTTCTATGATAAAATTGTTAATAGTGGATTGTATACTACATAGGAAGGAGCATTGTCCTGGTGCGCATAGCTATTATCGGGGGTTCCGGGGTTTATGATCCAGGAATTTTAAGCAATATCAGGGAAGAAAGGGTTGAGACGCCTTATGGCACGGCCGTGCTTAAGGTCGGCACTTATCAGGGCGAGGAAATAGGTTTCATGCCCCGCCATGGGGAGAAGCATACTGTGCCTCCCCACAGGGTGAATTACCGCGCCAACATCTGGGCCCTGAAAATGCTGAAAGTAGAACGAGTCCTGGCCACGGCCGCCGTCGGTTCCACCAACCCCGACTACAGGCCGGGGGATTTTGTCATCGTCAATGATTTCCTGGACTTTACCAAAACCCGCACTTATACCTTTTTTGAAGGCGGCGAGACGGGGGTAGTCCATACGGATTTTACCACGCCTTACTGCCCCGAGCTGCGGCGGTTGCTCGTGGAGACGGCTGCTGCCCTGGGGATCAAAGCCCACGACGGCGGGGTTTATGCCTGTACGGAGGGACCCCGCTTTGAAACCCCGGCCGAGATCCGCATGATCCGGCAGCTGGGCGGGGATCTGGTGGGAATGACCAACGTCCCCGAAGTAATCCTGGCCCATGAGGTGGGCCTTTGCTACGGACTTATTGCCATGGTAACCAACATGGCGGCCGGTATTTCCGCCACTCCTTTAAGCCACGCCGAGGTCCTGGAGATTATGGATCAGAACGGCAAAAACCTGCGGGAGCTCATCATGCAAACTATTCCCAGGATCCCCCGGGAAAGGAACTGCCGCTGCAGCCTAACGGATGGAAAAATTGAAGTCCACGACTAGGGTGGCGCTACCGCCGCCTCCAGGTAAGTCAGGGTGCACGCTGCCGCATCCAGGCGGGCGCGGATACCCAGGGGCAGGGTGGCCTGGGTGGCCAGGTGGCCGGCGGGCAGGCCGTAGAAACAGGGAATACCCAGGGGCGCCAGGTGGCCGGTTATGATTTCCAGGAGGCCGGGTTGATGGGAGGAATCCCCGCAGCGGGTACAGAAACCAAAAACGATCCCGGCTGCGGCCTCCAGCTTGCCTGCCAGCTTGAGCTGGGTGAGCATGCGGTCGATGCGGTAGGGTGCCTCATCCACTTCTTCTAGGAAAAGGATTTTCCCCTCGGTGTCGACTTCAAAGGGTGTACCCAGGGTGGCAACTACCAGGGACAGGTTGCCGCCGGTGACTATTCCCTCGGCCCGTCCGGGAGTAATGGCCACCGGTGGGGGTAATCCCGGCGCCGGCGGGATGCTGCCCAGGGGTGAAGCAACCGCCAGGGCCCGGCAGAGGCCTTCCCGGGTATAGGGGGGGAGGTCGCCGCCGCCCAGTTCGGGATAGAGCATGGGGCCGTGGAAGGTTACCAGGCCGGTCATTCTGTTGAGGGCCAGGTGCAAGGCGGTAATGTCGCTGTAGCCCACTAAAATTTTGGGATGGTGGCGGATAAGGTTGTAGTCGAGGTCATCCAGGAGCCGCAGGGTGCCGTAACCGCCCCGCAGGCAGAATATGGCCTTTACTTCCGGTTCCTGGAACATTAGGTGCAGGTCGGCCAGGCGTCCGGCATCGCTGCCTGCCAGGTAACCGGTGGCCTTGCTGATATGGGTGCCGGTACGGACCCTGTAGCCCAGGCTGAGCCAGAAGCTGATACCCCTGGCCAGGTACTCCGGGTCTGGCAGGGGACTGGCCGGAGCAATGATGCCAATCGTATCGCCTCTTTGAAGAGCCGGCGGTTTAATAATGGGAGTAGTTGCGGACATGGTGCTTCCCTCTGCTTGTAGTTGAAATCCCGGGGTTGCAGCAGGCCCCCTGGTCCAATATATATGCTCCCCTAAAATAAAAACGGCAGGGTTTACCTGCCGTTTGACTTTAATTTCACCGGGAGCTATTTGCGGGTGATGCCGTCGGCGTTCTTTTCAGCAGAACCCCTGGCAATGAAAGTCTTGCAGCAGGTTTCCGCCGAAGACTTCACGGGGGTAGCTGAAATACTACCGGCCATAGGGGCATCGACATTCTGGGGTTGAGAATTGCTCATAGCATCGGAAGTAACCAGGATCTGCGAAGCGTCACAGACGTTGCCGCTGGACCAGTAATGGCAGTTGTTAACACTGCAGGTAATACGCGGCATGAAGGGCACCTCCAAAGAATTGATTTGTTTTTTAATACAATTTCCTTGAGAGAGCCTTTTTATGCGCTGCTGTACTTTGATATAATTTATAGCCCGCCGGTATATACTAATTTTGAAGTTTTAGTGAAGTTCCTTGACAAAGGTGAAGCCGGTAAATAAGATGGACTTAAATAACTACAGGCAGGGGGTATGTCAAACTTTACCCTGAACTTGCAAAAAATAGTTGAGGAGGTTATTATATATGATGTGGGGATATTATGGCAACTGGGGGATGGGCCTCTGGATGCTGGTCTGGTGGGTGTTAGTAATCGGCATCCTGGTCCTGGCGGTTTATGGCCTGGTAAGCCTGTTTAACCGCCGCACCGGCCAGCAGCCCGCGCTGCGTCCCGACCCCCTGGCGATATTGAAGGAACGCTATGCAAGGGGTGAAATCACCACCGACGAGTACCACCGCATGCGCGAGGAACTCAGGGAGTGATATATTCCTCATGGCGGTCATCAACCGCCTCCGCTGCTTGTAACTTCCTATTTCGGGGGAGGGTGGCTATGCGACGCCAACTTGGTAGTGACGCGGGTTTAACGGCGCGGATGTTTTTAACCATGTTTTTACTCGCCGCTGTATATCTCTTTTTCCTGGTTGTCCTGTGGCAGGCCGGGGTGAGTTATACAGGGATTATCATTTTTGTCGGGATCATGCTGGCCGTCCAGTATTACTTTTCCGACCGCATGGTTCTCTGGTCCATGGGCGCCCGGGAGGTATCGCCCCGGGAAGCGCCGGAACTCCATGCCCTGGTGGAAAGGCTGGCCGCCCTGGCCGATCTACCCAAACCCAAGGTGGCTATTGTTGATACTCCCATGCCCAATGCCTTTGCCACCGGCCGCAATCCGGCCAACGCCGTCGTAGCGGTGACAACCGGGATTCTGGAACGCCTGGATCCACCGGAACTGGAGGCTGTCCTGGGCCATGAATTGAGCCATATCAAAAATCGGGATATGACGGTGCTGACGCTGGCCAGCTTTTTTGCCACCGTCGCTTCCTTTATCGTGCAGAACTTTTTCTACTGGGGCGGCGCCTTTGGCGGCCGCGACCGGGACGAGCGCAACAATACCATGCTGGTTTACCTGGTATCCCTGGTGGTGTGGCTGGTCAGTTACTTCCTCATTCGCGCCCTGTCCCGTTACCGGGAATTTGCCGCCGACCGGGGGGCGGCCATCCTTACCGGTGCGCCGGGCCAGCTGGCCTCGGCCCTGGTAAAGATCAGCAGCAGCATGGCGCGCATCCCTGACCGGGATTTGCGCCAGGCCGAGGCCTTTAACGCCTTTTTCATTATCCCGGCCTTAAACGGCAACAGCATCATGGAGCTATTCTCTACCCACCCGTCCCTGGAGCGCCGCTTGGCCTACCTGCGTAAACTGGAGCGGGAAATGGAGGATTGGCGGTGAGCTTCTGGGACGCCCTTCTGGGGCGGACCCGGGTACCCCCGGCGCGGACGGAGCCTCTTTTTGCCCTGAGCACGGCCATTATTGCCCTGGAAAGCGAGCTGGGCTGGCAGCCCGGCAGCCGCGCGGGGGTAGTCCTACGGCCTGGAGAAGACAGTTTTTACGCTACCACCCAGGAAGAGACCGAGGAACTGGTAGCCCTGGCTGCCCAGGAAATGGCAGGCCGCCTGGAGAGTAAAAAGGATGAATATGGCTACCACTGGCTCATCTTCACCGACCGCGACTGGGAGGACCTGGTCGCCCTGGCCCACATGGTCGGCCAGAATTTTACAGACAGGGGTGCCGGCGACCGCCTCCTGGCGGCAGTTTTTAAGCTGCAAAAAAAGGACCAGGTCCTTTATCTCATATTCAGCTATAAGCGGGGAGCCTTTTATCCTTTCATCCCCGTTGACGAGCAGAATAAGAAGCGGGATAATGCCGGGGAAATGCGCCTGGCGGCTTTAATGGAGAAGGAACTTCCCTGGGAAAAGGATATCACCCGCTGGTATCCCCTCTGGGGTTGCCCGGTATAACCTACGAAAGGAGCTTTTGTATTATGGGCATCCTGTCGCGCATGTCGACAATTTTCAAATCCAAGATGAACAAGATCCTCGATCAGGTAGAAAACCCCCAGGAAACCCTGGAGTATTCCTACAACCGCCAGCTGGAAATGCTCCAGAACGTCAAACGTAACCTGGCTGATGTAGTTGCTTCCAAAAAACGCCTGGAACTCCAGGCCGTCAAGTTGAAGGATAGCCAGAAAAAGCTGGAAGATCAGGCCCGCCAGGCCCTGCAGCTGGGGCGGGAGGATCTGGCCACCGTCGCCCTGGAGCGTAAAGCAGCCATTCAGCAGCAGCTGGAAGGGCTGGAAGAGCAGATTAAAGGGCTGGAGGCAGAGCAGGCAAAACTTGCTGCCGTAGAGGCCAAGCTCCAGGCCAAGGTGGAAGCCTTCCGGACCAAGAAAGAAATAATCAAGGCCCAGTATTCGGCGGCCCAGGCCCAGGTCAAAATTGGCGAGGCGGCCACCGGCCTGTCGGAAGAGCTGGCCGACGTCTCCCTGGCCATCCAGCGCGCCGAAGAAAAAACGGAGCAAATGCGGGCCCGGGCGGCAGCCATTGACGAGCTGGTAAACTCCGGGGTCCTGGAAGACGCCCTGGAAACGGCCGATCCTCTGGAGCGGGAGCTGAAGCAGGCTGGCGCTGCCACCCAGGTCCAGGCGGACCTGGAGCGCTTGAAGAGAGAGGTGGGCAAAGCTTGATTATCCGTATTTTATCGGAAGGTCAGTACCGGCTGGAAGGGGAGGCCCTGAGCGAACTCGACCGTCTGGATGACAAGCTGCTGGATGCCCTGGCGGCAGGTAACCGGGAGGAATATGATACTAATTTCCGCGAGGTCCTGGCCTTGATCCGGGGTCGGGGCAGCCGTATTCCCGATACCGAACTGGTAGAATCGGACCTCATCCTGCCGGCACCGGACACCACCTTTGAAGAGGCCCGCAGCCTTTTTGCCGATTACCCGCGGCATCTCAGTTAAGATAAAAGTAGAGGCACTATAAAAGCAGGTATCTTAAAGATACCTGCTTTTTGCTGGCGTGACATGGAAAGTTATGTTATAATAGGAAAAAAATACAAGAAAGGGAGTGGGGAGAAGCATCTTTGGCGGCGAACTGCCACCAGCAAAGGTGGAACATGCCGCAACAGTACCAGCCTGCGACAGAGTTGTTACGGGGGAGGGAAGAAAAATGCGTAAAGCCAGTTTGGCCGGGCTTATTATGTTTTTTATGCTGCTGCCGTGGGGAACAGCCTGGGCCGGGCCGGCGGCGAGTTCACTTCTGACCCTGTTACCGCCGGAACAGGCCAGGGCACCAGCATTAACCCGGGGCGGATTTGCTGTTATGCTGGTGGCGGCAGCCCGCATCAAAAGTGAGGCTCGCAGCGGCAACCTGCCCGGGGACGTCCCTGCCGGTAGCTGGTATGCGCCGGCTTTACAAGCTCTCTGGCAGGAGGGGATGATCCACGGCTATCCCCACGGCAACCTGCGTCCCGACCAGGAGATAACCAATCTGGAGGCGGTTATTCTTACGGCCCGGGTACTTGGACTACCCAATGAGATCAGCTCGCCCCTTACCGAACTGCAGCCCGGCGATATACCCTACGGCTTCAACCAGTATGCCTTTTTCCAGCGCCAGGGGTTATTGCCGCCGGGGGGGCCAATGGCCTTCTTAACACCGGCCGCTGCCGCCGGCTGGCTGGCTGAAGTCTTCAGCTCTGACCCACGGGCCAAAGATCTAATGGACAAATGCCGCCAGGCCCTGGCCAGGCAGCAGGGTATTGCTACCCGCGGGGAGGCCAGCATTAAATTTCACAGCCGGCCGGGTTTGCCGGTTACGTTAGAAGTAGACCGGCTGGCCATTAAGGGAAAGGTTCTCAATGAAGTTCTCCTGCCGGGGCAAATGCACCAGGTTGCTGCTGTGGAACTGGAAGGCCGTAAGGCCCTGCACATTGAACAGGTCGCCAGTAACGGCAACCTGTATCGTCGGGTTGCTGATGCTTCTGGCAGGACCGGAGACTGGGAGCGGTTGAGCCTGGCTCCTGATGTTTCCCTCCTGATGCGCCAGCAGCAAAATCTGGGGCTGCCGGCAAACATCTTTCCTTACTTGCGCTATCGTTACCTGGGAATAAGCAATGTTGCCGGCCAGGAAGTCCTGGGGATCAGTTTTTATGCCCGCTTGCATACAGCCGGGCCTGTTGCCGAACTCTTACCACCGGCAGCCCTGGGTGATGGACTGGCAGCCTACCTGAACCCGCCGGAAAAACTTATCCGCTCTTTCTCTTACTGGGGTTTAGTTTACGTCAATCCCCGGACCTTTTTACCTGTCAAAAGTGTTATCAACCTTGTCATGGCCTTTTCCCCTGCTTACCGGGGGCAGCCGGCACCCATGGCGGCCATGGAGCTGCGCTACCAGGTAGACAGTTATACTTATCAGGGCATTAAGATTAACCTACCGGTTCCGGTGCCGCCGCCAGTAAAGGAACACTAGCACGATGAGACCTGCGACGATAACCACATCGAAACGGTGGAAAATGGGGCCCAGGGCTTGCCAGCTGGCCCCTAACTTACGGCCGGCATAGACCAGGAGGATGGACCAGGGCAGGGAACCCAGGAAGGTATAAATGACAAAACGGCCGAAGGGCATGGCGGCAATGCCGGCCGGCAGAGAAATGAAAGTCCGGACAACGGGCATCAGCCTGGTAAAGAAAACGGTTGCTTCGCCGTAGCGTTGAAACCACTTTTCTGCTACGGCGAATTCTTTTTCGGAGAAAAAGACATAGCGGCCGTATTTTTTTAAAAAAGGGCGGCCGCCCCGGAGACCAACAAAATAGGCGACAATGGAACCGATCGTACCGCCAATGGTACCGGCCATGACGGTTCCCCAGAAGCTGAGCCTGCCGGTGCTTACCAGGTAACCGCCAAAGGGCAGGATAATTTCGCTGGGGAGAGGTATACAGGCGCTTTCAATGGCCATACCTATGGCTATACCTGTATAGCCGAGGGTGGCAATAAACTCCGTAATGGCACGAAAAATGGACGCTAGAAGATTTTCCAAGCGGGTTTCTCCTCCTCAAACGTTCTGCTGCCTGCTGATTGCTGCTGGCGTTTTTGATAATTATATCAGGCTTGCAGGTAGATAACAACCTTCTCTTTTGGCCTGGCTTACGCTATAATAGCCTTATCTTAATACCGTTTAAAGAACAGGGGGAGGAGCGAAGCAGCTTTGTCAGTGGTCGAACTGTTAAAAGAAAAAATTCGTCAGGAAGGGCGGGTCATTTCCGACGATATTCTTAAAGTGGATTCCTTTTTAAACCATCAGATTGACCCGGTGTTGATGCTGGAGGTGGGCAAGGAGTTTGCCCGCCGCTTTGCCGGCGCCGGTATTACCAAAGTCCTGACGGTGGAAGCCTCGGGGATAGCTGTAGCCCTCATGACAGGTTTGAGCCTCCGGGTACCGGTGGTTTTTGCGAAGAAAAAGCAACCTTCAACCATGGATGGCGACACTTACTGCGGCCGGGTGCGTTCTTTTACCAAAGAGGAGGTCATAGACATAGTAGTGGCCGGTAGCTACCTGGGACCGGAGGACCGGGTGTTGATTATTGATGACTTCCTGGCTTCCGGAGAGGCGGCCCGGGGCCTGTTAAAGATTATCGACCAGGCAGGGGCCACCCTGGTGGGCATAGGTACTGTTATTGAAAAAGTCTTCCAGAGCGGCGGCGAGACTCTGCGGGAGCAGGGCATCCGGGTTGAGTCCCTCGTGCAGATCGGCAGTTTAAACGGAGGGCAGATTGAATTTTTAAATTAATTTTCGACCTGTCAGCAGGATTTTTTTACCGGACGGCGAAATTAAATATATAGAAACAAGAAAACAAGATAAATTGCTTCCGAGTTGCCGCTTCCCTCCGGGAAGGGCAAACGTCAGGGCCGGGGAGCAATCCCTTGACCTGCTATTGGGCAAAGGAAGGTACTCTTGTGACGTGAGAGTACCTTTTTGTTTTTACTGCGTCGAAAAATGGCCGCGAGAGGGGGGATGCCGCCGGGGAGACCGCAAAAATGACGAATATATGCTGAAAATCATGAAGGGAGGAATTATTTTGGCTAAAGTGCTGGTCGTCGATCAGGACAAGTGTACTGCCTGCCGCCGCTGTGAACTGGCCTGTTCCTTTAAAAATACCGGTGCATTCAACCCGGCAGCGGCCCGGCTGTCAGTGGCAGCCTTCCTTGATGATGATTATTACCTGCCGGTAGTCTGCCAGCACTGCGATGAGCCGGCCTGTCAGGCCGTCTGCCCGGCTGGAGCCATCAGCCGCGACGGCAAAACAAATGCCGTGGTGATCAACGAGGACCGCTGCATAGGCTGCCGCATGTGTATTATGGCCTGTCCCTTCGGCGGGACCGATTATTCAGTATCCGAACAGAAGGTGGTCAAGTGTGATCTCTGCGGGGGCGAACCGGAGTGCGTCCTTAACTGTCCCTGGGGAGCCCTGGAGTATAAAGAACCGGCCGGTCAGGCATTGAGCAAGCGGCAACAAATGGCCCGCAGGGTCCAGGCTGCTCTACGGGAGGTGGGCTAGGATGTACGGCTGGGTTGGTCAATTGCTGCGGGTTGATTTAAGCAGCGGCAAGTGTAAAGTAGAGAAGCTGGATCCGGTTCTGGCCCGGGATTATGTCGGCGCCCGGGGCCTGGCCAGCAAGATTCTTTATGACGAGGTCGATCCCGGTGTCGACCCCCTGGCGCCGGAAAACAAGCTCATTTTCATGACCGGTCCCCTGACCGGGACGGCGGCCATTTCCGGCAGCCGCTATAACGTCGTCACGAAATCACCCCTGACGGGAGCCATTGCCGCCTCCAGCTCCGGCGGTTATTTTGGCGGTGAGCTTAAATATGCGGGGTTTGACGGGATTATTTTGGAGGGGAAGGCGACCGAACCTGTTTACCTCTGGATCGAAGATGGCGCTTGCGAGCTGCGACCGGCCGGGGAGCTGTGGGGCAAGAGTACCCACGAAACGGAAGATGCAATCAAAGCGGCCACCTGCCCCAATGCCAAGGTGGCCTGCATCGGCCCGGCAGGGGAGAAGCTGGTGCGCTTTGCCTGCGTTATCAATGACAAGCACCGGGCTGCCGGCCGTTCGGGCGTGGGCGCCGTCATGGGCTCGAAAAACCTGAAGGCCATCGCCGTCCGCGGCCATGGCGGCGTTAAGGTTGCGGACGGGCCGGCCTTCCGGGAGGCGGTCCTGGCGGCCCTGGCCAAGATCAAGGCCAATGACGTTACCCATGGCGGCCTGCCGGCCTACGGTACCGGCGTGCTGGTCAATGTCATCAACGCCCACGGCGGTCTCCCGACCCGCAACTTCCAGACGGGCGTCTTTGCCGGGGCGGCCAAAATCAGCGGCGAGGCCCTGGCAGAGAATTACCTGGTACGCAAGAAGGGCTGTCTGGCCTGCCCCATCGCCTGCGGTCGCGCCACCCTGGTTCCCTCCGGTGCCTATGCCGGCCACGGTGAAGGTCCGGAGTACGAGGCCCTCTGGTCCCTGGGCGCCGATTGCGGTATTGACGACCTGGCGGCAGTAACCAAAGCCAACTACCTGGCCAATGAGCTGGGCTACGACCCCATTACTTTCGGCGCCACCCTGGCCTGCGCCATGGAACTTTATGAGAAGGGCTACCTGCCGGCGCAGGACACCGAGCTGCCCCTGGAATTTGGGAACGCCGCCGTGCTGGTAGAGACGGCGCGCAAGGTAGGTTACCGCGAAGGCATCGGCGACCTCCTGGCCGAGGGTTCCTACCGCCTGGCCGAGCGTTACGGCCACCCGGAACTGTCCATGAGCAGCAAGAAGCAGGAATACCCGGCCTATGACCCGCGGGCCATCCAGGGCATCGGCCTGAATTACGCCACCTCCAACCGCGGCGGTTGCCACGTACGGGGCTATACCGTCGCCGCGGAGGTGATGGGCATACCGGTGCAGGCTGATCCCCTTGCCGCTGAAGGCAAGGCGGCCCTGGTGAAAGCCTTCCAGGACCTTACCGCCCTGGTGGATGCCAGCGGCATATGCCTCTTCACCACTTTCGCCCTGGGAGCGCCGGATGTCGCCGGCATGCTGGCACCGGCTACCGGCGTACCCTACACTGAGGAAAGCGGCCTTCTCGTCGGCGAGCGCATCTTCAACCTGGAGCGGCTCTTTAACTTTGCCGCAGGGCTGACAAAGGCCGATGATACCCTGGCGCCGCGCCTGCTGGAGGAACCTATGCCTGAAGGACCGGCCAGAGGCAAGACTTCCGCCCTGGCGCAGATGCTGGCCGAGTACTACCAGCTGCGCGGCTGGGACGAGGATGGCCGGGTAACGGCAGCCACCCGGGAACGGCTGGGGTTGTAAGTAATGGAAGTAGAACTCCTAAGTTTCTTACAGCGGGCGGCCGGGGCAAGCCGGGTAAATGTAGAAGCAGCTACTGTCGAGGAGCTCCTGGCTGCCCTTATTTCCCGTTATGGGGAAACTTTCCGCCGGGAACTCATGACCCCGGAGGGAAAGCTAAAGGCCGGCATCGCCATCCTGGTGAACGGCCGCAATATCAACTTCCTCCATGGGCTGAAAACGTCTTTGAGTCCCGGGGATAAAGTGACTATAATTCCGCCGGCTGCCGGCGGGTAACAGGGCGGAACAGAAGGGGCGGTCCTCTTGGTGCCCGTCCCTTCTGTTTCCGGAAGCAGACGGAATTTAATTAGGAACCCTTTTGGCGGTCCGCAGCCGCCGGAAAGGACATGAAAATATTTGGCTGGCATTGGCCGGAGGCGAGTGTGACATTGCCAGCCCGCGATAGAGTTTTTTGGGGGAGTGGCAGGGAAAGTTGGTGGCTGACGCAATGCGCTATTTAATTCTTGGTAACAGCGCCGCCGGGGTGACCGCGGCCGGAACCATCCGCCGCGCCGACCCGGCCGGGGAAATTACAATTGTCGGCGACGAGCCCTACCCCTATTACGCCCGTGTTCTTACGTCTTATTACCTGGGCGGGCTGGTCACCCGTGACAGACTCTGGCTGGCGGGTGAAGAATGGTATCGCCGGCAGGGGGTAAAGCTGCTCACCGGGAGGCGGGCGGTAGCAGTCGATACTGGAAGCCGTCGGGTAGGCCTGGACGACGGCAGGGAGCTTCCCTACGACCGCCTGCTGGTAGCCACCGGGGCTTCCCCTCAGCAAATTGACATACCGGGCAGCAACCTGGCCGGGGTCTTCACGCTGCGCACCCTGGACGATGCTGTCGCCATCCGTCAATTCGCCCGGCCCGGGGGTCAGGCGGTGGTTATCGGCGGCGGCCTGGTGGGCATTAAGGCGGCTGAAGGCCTTCACGCCAGAGGGTTGCAGGTGCGCCTGGTGGTATCTTCAGGCCGGCTCCTTTCCCAGGCCCTGGATGATACCGGCGCGGAACTGGTGCGCCGGACCATGGCTAACGCCGGGTTTACCATCCACCTGCGGGAAGATGTCGTTGCGCTGGAAGGCCGGGAAAAAGTGACGGCCGCCGTCCTGCGCTCGGGGGTTACGGTACCGGCGGACGTAGTGGTTGTGGGCAAAGGGGTGCGGCCCAATGTGGCCTTCCTGCGGGGGAGCGGGATAAAGGTGGACCGGGGTATTCTAGTAAATGAATACCTGGCCACCAACATTCCCGGAGTCTATGCCGCCGGGGATGTGGCCCAGGCCTATGACTACGCCTGGCAGGAGCCGCGCCTCAACGCTATCTGGGGCAACGCCGTGGAGCAGGGCCGCCTGGCCGGGTTCAATATGGCCGGGCACCATACGGCTTACTGCGGCGGCATCGGGCGGAATTCCCTGGTAGTGAACGGCCTGGGAGTCATCAGCGGCGGCATCGTCAACCCGCCGGGAGAGGGATACCAGGTAGTTACCCGCCTTGATGAGCGTCGTTCTTATTACCGCAAAGCCGTTCTCCAGGGCCGGCGGTTGGTTGGTATGGTAGCAGTAGGTCCTCCTGGCGGCGCCGGGGGTTTCCAAACCCTCATCGGACGGGAAGTAAAAGATAAATACATCGCCAGTTTCCTGGACGGCAGCTTTACCTGGTCCATGGTCGGGCGGTGACTTACGAGAGCGGGGCGGGACCCGCTCTCAGTTTGTAAGTAACGTTTTATTCAGCTGGAAATTATGCTAAACTAAAAAAAGGAGCGTGATAAATTGCATGAGTATTGTAAAGAGGATACTGTGGAATTTGTCGCTGAGCGGATAGAACGCCTACTGGCAGAAACGAAAGCTGATATTGAGGCCAGAATTTCAGCCCTGGAAACACGGCTGACGTGGAGGTTATGCGCCTTCTGGATAGGCCGGGCGGCTTTTTTCTACGGATTGGTGAAAGTCTTTCTGGCTGAATAGGGACGGGTATAACAGGACCCCTTTTATTGTTAAGGTGACCAGGATGGATAAAAAAATCTATGAGCAATTAAAAAGCTACTTTAATGAGCAACAAAATATACGGATGGCCTTTTTATTTGGTTCCCGGGCCAAAGGCCGGGCCCGGCCGGGGTCAGATGCAGATGTGGGAGTATACCTCGAGCCAGGCTATACCAGGCAGGATATTTACCGGATATGGAATGAACTTGAGGATATGCTGGGCCTTAAAGTGGATCTCCTGGTTCTAAATGAAGCAACGCCCTCTCTGATATGGACGGTTTTAAAGGGGAAGCCCCTCTTTATCCGGGATCAAAGTTTTTATATCCAGTATATGCTGGATATTTCCCGTGAAGCCGAAGATTTCCAGCAGTTTTTACTTGACTGGTGGCGCTGGCGGATGAAAATCAGGGGGTCGGTATAAATGGCACCTATTACCGATGAGCAGGTGATTTCCATCATTCGCCGCCTCAGGTTTTTAGCTACGGAGTTAGAGGATCTGAAGGCCTATGAAGAAATGGATTATTTTCAATACCAGAGTGATCGCAAGAGCCGCCGAGATGTGGAGAGGATTATCGAAAATTTGGTCAACGCCGCCCTGGATATTGCCAAAATTCTTATCGCCGGTGAAGACCTGGAAGTACCGGAAACCTACCGCCAGGCCTTTATCCAGCTCGGTGAAGCAGGTATTATTGATCAAGAACTGGCCCTCGCCCTTGCAGAAAAGGCCAGGACAAGGAATATTTTAGCCCACCAGTACCTGGACATAAAATGGGAACGGATCAAAGATTTTTTAGCTACTGGTATTGCTAATATGGAGCAGTTCAAGCAACAGGTAGAGCAGAGGTTGATCGCCCGGGAGAAAGAAGAGAAAAGAAGAAACTAATAGCTGTTATTCCGCATTTTTACTTGCCCGCCCTTAAAAATGGCCCTTGCCATTTAATAAGTTTGATGGTAGCAGGATAGGCGTCTTTGGGAGTGATATTATGTCCCACCTGGGCCTGGTAGCTCCCTATGCCGACCTGGCCGAACTGGCCGGGCAGGTGTGCGCTGAGCTGGGTGAGGATGTTGCCATTGCCGCCGGCGACCTGGCGGAAGGGGTAAAGGTGGCCAGAGAACTGGCGGCCAGGGGTGCGGAGGTCATTATCAGCCGCGGCGGCACCGCCACCCTTATCAGCCGCCATGTGGAGGTGCCGGTGGTAGAGATTGCCGTGAGCGCCTTTGACCTGGTTCGGGCCCTGGCTGAGGCCAGGGAACTGGGCCATTATATAGGAGTTGCCGGCTTCCGCAACGTCATCTACGGCACCAAAAGCCTGGAGCCGGTCTTGGGGGTCCATATTGAAGAGTTAATTATCGAGGCTGAAGAGGATGCGGCCGGGATTATTGCTGAAGGCAAGGCTATGGGGCTGGAAGTTATCGTTGGCGATGCCGTATCCGTCCGGTCAGCACAGAAACTGGGCCTTCAGGCGATACTTGTCACTTCAGGCAAAGAGGCCATCAGCCAGGCCATACGCGAGGCCCGGGAGGTGGCGCTGGTGCGCCGGCGGGAACGGGCTCGGGCCGAGCAGTTCAAAGCTATCCTGGATTTTGCCTATGAGGGTATTGTGGCCACCGACCAGGAAGGCCGCATTACCCTGGTCAACCCGGCAGCCGAAAGGATCCTGGGCCTGACGGCATCCAGGGTAGTGGGACGGCTGGCGCGGGAGGTTCTGCCAGGCGTTCCCCTGGACCAGGTGCGGAAGTCAGGGCAAAAGCGCTTGGGGGAACTGCACCGGGCCGGCAATACCCTGGTTGCCGAGAACGTGGTTCCGGTAATTACCGGGCGGGAAATTGTCGGGGCTGTGGCTACCTTCCAGGATGTCAGCCATCTCCAGGCCGTGGAAACCAGAGCCCGCCAGGAATTGTACCTCAAAGGCCATGTGGCCCAGTTTACCTTCGATGATATCGTTACCTGTAGCCCGGTCATGGCCCGCGTTATCGAGCGGGCGCGCCAGTTTGCCGCCGCCGAAGCGACAATATTAATCACCGGCGAAACCGGCTCCGGTAAGGAAATGGTGGCCCAGAGCATCCACAACGCCAGCCAGCGGCGGGAAGGACCTTTTGTGGCGGTAAACTGCGCCGCCGTGCCGGAAAACTTGCTGGAAAGCGAACTCTTCGGCTACGAGGAAGGAGCTTTCACCGGTGCGCGCAAAGGTGGTAAGAAGGGTCTCTTTGAACTGGCCCACCGGGGTACCCTTTTCCTGGACGAGATCGGCGAACTTTCTTTAAACCTGCAGGCGCGGCTTCTACGGGTACTGCAGCAAAAGGCCATCATGCGCGTCGGCGGTGACCGGGTGCTGCCGGTGGACGTGCGCATCATCGCCGCGACCCACCGCGACCTGGAAGAGGCCGTGGCCAGGGAAACCTTCCGCCGTGACCTGTATTACCGGTTGAACGTGCTGCATATAAAGCTGCCTCCATTGCGAGAACGTTTGGAAGATTTACCGTTACTCATCAAAGCCCTGGTCGAAAAAGTCAGCCGGCGTTCCGGGCGCCTGCCGCCGTTATTCAGCGAGGATGTCATCGCCCGGTTACAGGCCTATAACTGGCCAGGCAACGTTCGCGAGCTCGAAAACATCATCGAGCGCCTGGTGGTCCTGCGCAGCGGCCAGAGGGTGGAGCCTACTGATGTGGAGGAAATTATAGGGCCGGCAGAAAGCCGGCCAGAACCCGGACTGCAGCTGACCCTCCGGGGAACCCTGGAGGAAATGGAGGCGGAAATCATCCGCCGGACCCTGGCCCTCACCAATAACAATAAAGACGAAACCTGTCGTCGCCTGGGGCTTAGTAAAACTACCCTCTGGCGGCGGCTGAAAAGCTGGCAGGAGGGGAAACCTCGACAGGTTAGCGGCAGTTGAAATATTTTTTTCTCAGGCGGGGTTTATAATTCAAAATGAAATATGTCAATCCAAAATGAAATCTACCTAATCTATGGCCAGAGTAATAATTTATCTGGCCATAGTTTTTTGCCCTTTTCAAAATGAAATATTCCACTTAGCCATAAAGCATGACATAATCCCCTTGCTTCAAAATTGTACGCCAATACTGCAATGGCACGCTTCTTGCGATAATATCATGATGACTGCCGCACCGGAGCGAGGGTATTAAATGGAACACATAGCCATCATCGCCGACGACTTAACCGGGGCCAACGACACCGGCGTCCAATTTTGCAAGCATGGTTTCCGCACCATGGTGATTATAGATGCGGCTAACGTGGGGCAGGTGGGTAGAGACAAAGATGTTTGGGCGATTAACGCCGACACCCGCCACATGACAGTCCCGGAAGCCTACCGACGCGTTTACGAGATTGCTTTAAAGCTAAAAGAGGCGGCTGTCAGCCGGGTTTATAAAAAAATTGATTCTACCCTGCGCGGCCACCCCGGCGCCGAGCTGGAAGCCGTGATGGATGCCTGGCAGGCCGGGCTTGCCCTGGTAGTACCGGCCTTTCCGGCCAACCGGCGGGTGGTGGTAGACGGCCACCTGTTGATAAGTGAAAGTACAGCTATGGCTGCGACTTCCGCAAGTTGTATTCCTGACTGTAGCGGGCAAGTTCTTTGCCATATTCCCACCGTTTTGCAAAAAGAAATGAACCGTCAGGTAGGGCAGATTAACCTGGCGATGGTGCGCCGGGGAGGGGAAGAACTGGCAAACGCCCTGGAAGCCGCCAGGGCAAACAGCCAGGTGCTGGTCCTGGATGCTACCAGCGAAGAGGACCTGATGAATATCGCCCGGGCCATCAGCCACGTTCGGCAGGATGTCATTGTGGCCGGTGCTGCCGGTTTAGCCGCCCATTTAACAATGGCCTGGAATCTGAAACCCTTGACATTTCGCTCCTTTAAAAGAGAGGGGACGGTGCTGGTAGTAGCCGGTTCACGTAATCCGGTTACTGCTGCCCAGGTCCAACGGCTGGCTGAATTTAGCGCCTGCTTGCCGGTACAGGTAGACACGGCGGCTATCCTGGCCGGTAATGAGGAAGCAGAAATAAAGCGAGTACTGCAGGAGGCTGCAGACCGTGAAAATAAGGACCTGCTCATAATCGCCGTTGCTAGCCTCTTCCAGCTCGCAGGAACGGATGCAGGCGCGGGAAAAAACAGCAAGTCCATCGCGGCAGCCCTGGGGACTATCACTAGCCGCCTCCTTGGTAGTCGCAAAATAAAAAGCCTGGTGGTTACCGGCGGCGATACTGCCGTCCATGTCTGTCGCGCCCTTGCAGCCCGGGGAATTAACCTGAGTGCCGATCTTCTGCCCGGCATCCCCATGGGTTACCTGGAAGGCGGCCCGGCCGACGGCCTGCCCATTGTTACCAAAGCTGGCGGTTTTGGTCCCCCGGAAGCTTTTATTGAAGTGTTTCGCTATCTTACCCAGGAATAAAACCCTGAGACGGAGTTGAATGGAAATGGTAAAACCTCTAATTGCTATCACAGCAGGTGACCCCTGTGGTATCGGCCCGGAGATCACGGCTAAAGCCCTGGCCCTGCCGGAAATCTACGAACAATGCCGGCCCCTGGTTATAGCCGACGCCGGATTGATGTGCGAAGCCGTCAAGATTGCCGGAGTAAACCTGGCCGTAAGGGCGGTAACCAGTCCCGCTGAAGGGCGTTATGACTACGGTACCATTGATGTCCTGGACCTGCAGAATGTAGACTTAAGCCAGCTCGAATATGGCAAAGTGACCCGGATGGGGGGTGAAGCAAGTTTCCAGTATATAGCGAAAGCTATCGAACTTGCCCTGGCGGGAGAAGTCCACGCCGTCACCACCGGTCCCATTAACAAAGAGGCCATCAACCTGGCCGGGCATCATTACGCCGGGCACACGGAGATTTTCGCCGATCTAACAAAGACACGGGATTATTGCATGATGCTCATCGATAAAAATTTCCGGGTTTCCCATGTAACCACCCATGTAGCTTACAGCCAGGTGCCGCTGTTGATAAAAAAAGAGCGGGTGCTGAAGGTAATCGAGCTTACACATAATGCCCTGTTGAAAATGGGCATTGCCAGCCCCCGCATAGCCGTGGCGGGTCTTAACCCTCATGCCGGCGAGGACGGCCTTTTCGGCCGCGAGGAGATCGAAGAGATCGCCCCCGCCATCGCCGCCGCCCGTAGCCGGGGTATGCAGGTAGACGGCCCCGTTTCCCCGGACACCATCTTCGTCAAGCTCCATGGTGGCCAGTACGACGCCGTTGTAGCCATGTACCACGACCAGGGGCATATCCCCACCAAGGTTATCGGCTTCCAGTACGACGACGCCACCGGAAAGTGGGGCTCTGTTGCCGGCATCAACATCACCCTGGGCCTGCCTATCATCCGCACCTCTGTGGACCACGGCACGGCATTCGGCAAGGCGGGAAAAGGTACGGCCAACCCGGAAAGTATGGTAGATGCATTGAAGATGGCAATAAGGCTGGTAGTTTAGGCATTAGAAAACTGTATCCCAAAATTTAATTTTATCAGAAGGAGAATTGTTATGTCATTTGGTGAAATGAACGATACAATGAATACAGAAGGTATTATAAATTCTTTTGGGAAACCTTTGGTGGTTGATTTACTGGCATGCGTTTTAGAAATAACCACGGGAATACTGCTTATAGCAGACGTTATAGTAGTAGGTGCGGCAGTAATATGGCGCTATATCTTACACGATCCCTTGCCATGGGCAGACGAAGTTGCGCGTCTTCTTCTTATTTGGCTTACTTTCTTAGGAGGATGTATTGCCTTAAAAAGGCATAGCCATATGAATATGGACGCAATTGTTTCTAAGCTACCTGACCAATGGCGTTCTGTAATTGACGGCATAGTACAGATTATACAAATTAGCTTTTTAATTTTCCTGGCTATTAAGGGTTATGAGCTAGTCATAGTGAGACTTGCAGAACCCTCGCCAGCTTTACTTATATCTATGGGTTGGTTTATTGCCCCGGTCCCTTTATGTACGATAATAATGGTAATTTGGATGGTAATGGATATATATACAAGTGTAAGAAAGAATGGTCTTAGAGCACTTATAGGTATTATAGTTGGAGCGATAATAATCGGCATTGCTGTTTCAGGTATTTCTTTATTTCAAAGCATAAATCCTTTGATAATATTAATGGTAGTTTCTTTTCTTCTTATTCTTTTTGGCACTCCTATAGCTTTATCGTTAGGCGCGGCATCGCTCGCATACCTGTTATTGAAACAGCAAACACCTGTTATTATTGTTCCCCAACGTATGGTGGCGGGTGTTGATTCATTCGCTCTCCTCGCTTTGCCTTTCTTTATTCTGGCTGGCAACCTTATGGAGAGTGGGGGCATATCGGAACGCCTGGTGAATTTTGCTTCCGCTTTAGTTGGTCATTTGAGGGGCGGGTTGGGACAAGTAGCTGTCGTAACCGAGATCTTGTTTTCCGGTATATCGGGTTCTGCTTCCGCAGATGTTTCTGCAGTTGGGTCGATGCTTATTCCTCCTATGGAAAGAGCCGGTTATAAACGAGTAGATTCTGCAGCAATTATTAGTGCAGCTTGCGCTATGGGAGTGTTGGTTCCTCCCATGATCTGGATGGTAGTCATAGGCGCTTATTTCAATATCAGTATTATCGCTATTTTTTTAGGTAGCATTTTACCCGCGTTAACCCTGGCTATACCTCTTATGATTTTAATTTATTTCATTTCCCGTCGCGAAAATTGGCCAAGTGGACCACGTTTGCCCTGGAGGGAAAGACTGAGGGCGACCATTAATGCTATAATTCCTTTAATGATGCCCGTTGTTATATTTGGTACTATTCGTGGCGGTGTAGTTACTGTAACGGAAGGCGCGGCTGTAGCGGTATTTTATGCCATCATAGTAGGGTTGCTCATATATAGAGAGGTTTCAATTAAAGAATTGATTAAGCATTTTGTTGAAGCGGGAGTTACTTCGGGGATGATTTTATGGTTGATCGGCGCGGCATCAATATTTTCTTGGGTACTTGCCCATGAATTAGTACCAGCAACAATAGGCATGTGGATCACAAATTTCACCAATAGCAGATGGTTATTTCTTGTGTTATCTGTATTAATCTTTATGGTACTAGGCGGTATTCTCGAAGGTCTCCCGGCAATCCTGATTCTTGCCCCCATTTTTATACCAATAGCTGGTAAGTTAGGAATTAATATGGTTCATTACTCTGTCGTTATTATCGGTGCAACCGGTATAGGTATATTCGTGCCACCTGTCGGCGTGGGCGCATTTATAGCCTGTACTATAGCAAGAATTAATGTAATTACCTTGGCTAAACGCTATTTACCTTATCTATTGGTACTGATATGTGCATTATTGGTAGTGACATTTATCCCCGCAATCACATTGATTTTACCTACGCTACTGCTCAAATAAATTGCAGGGCTGCTTGGGTAGGAGGCAATTTTATGATAGGGGGGATATAATATAGTTTAGTTAATAATTCTATGATTAGGGCCACAAAAACTAAAATTTTAAGGAGGGTTTTCTGAAATGAGGTTATGTAAGATGAAAAAGGGTATAATCCTTTTAATGCTCGTTTTTCTAGCTGTGACGGTTTTAGGATGCGGTTCAGGTAATACGCAGAATGCAAAATCTCAGGAAAAAAAGAAATGGACAATCCGCCTGGGCACTATTCAAGCACCGGACAACGTGGTAACTCAAACTGCTATAAAATTTGCTGAGTATGCCAAAGAAAAGAGCGGCGGTAGATTGGATGTCCAGGTATTACCTGCTTCGCAACTAGGTAGCGCAAAAGAGCAGATTGAGAGTGTGAAACTGGGTAGCCAGGAAATGTTTACCGACGCCACCGACTGGTTAGGGGCATATGTGCCTGAGTATAATATCCTGGGGTTAGCATTTGCCTTCAGGGATCAAGACCATGTACACAAATTTTTAAAAGGCCCCGAAGGGGAAAAAATGATAGAAAAACTTATTACATCGCATGGTATAAGGGTCCTTACCCATACCCTCGATAGAGTACCGAGAAACCTTCTGACAACTAGGCCGGTCAAATCTATTGCCGATCTCAAGGGATTGAAACTCCGTGTTCCTGAAATGCCTGCGTATGTGGAGGCGTGGAAGGCCATGGGGGCTGCTCCTACGCCTCTGGCTCTAGGAGAATTGTATACCGGGCTTGAACAAGGGGTAGTAGAAGGATTAGAAATTAATACGGATAGTATGTACACCCAAAAATTTTACGAAGTGGCTAAAAACTACGCCTCTACAGGTCATGTTTTTGCTACATGTATGCTTATTATAAATGAAAAATTTTATCAAAGTTTACCAGACGATATGAAAAAGGTATTACAGGATGCCGCTTCAGAGGCCGAGAAATATAATAATGAGACTGTCAAAAAGTTAGAGATGGATAGTGTAGAAAAAATGAAAGCCGCCGGCGTTGTTGTAAGTCAAATTAATATAGATGAAATGCGTAATGCGGTTAAAGATGTTGCCTACAAGTTAGAAGAGAAAGGTATCTGGCCCAAGGGGTTATATGATAAAGTTCAAGCTATAAAATGACACAAGATATGAAAAAGGGGGCTAGGCAGATAAATGTCTAGCCTCCTTTATGGAACAAAAAGATAATTATATAAAAAGGAGAAAGGATGTCGCAATTTGAAAACTTACCAGGAAGCCTTACAAGCTCTTAGATTTAAGCAAACCACAACAGTGCCTGTTGTTTTGTGGGCGATAGGACAGACATACGCTCCTTTTGCTGGAATTCCTGATGATGAATATTATGGCGATCCTGATAAAATGTTGAATGCGCAGTTATTGTTTCATGAAAAGTTTGCAGACGTATTTACCGTTCCAGGGATATGGCCTGATTTAGGTACTGTACCTGAACTTGGTGCTTTAGGTGCAATAGTTGAATTCCCCAATAATGCTCCTCCCCAAATTCGGCATCCTGCCCTGCAGGATATTCAAGAAGTTTCAAATCTGGCTATTCCCGATCCTCGCAATTCCCCATATACTTCCCAGGTGTTGGACTACCTCAAGTATTTTAAAAAATATCTACCTCAAAAACTTCAGGACGAATATGGCTACTTGGATGGACATCTCTTCTGCATGGGTCCAGGGGAAGTTTCGGCTTTAATGGTTGGATATGATAAATTTTGCTATGCTCTGGTTGATTATCCAGAATTAGTCCATGAGCTTTTGCGAAAGGTTACAGACTTCGTGAAAGAATATTTAATAGCGCAAATGGAGATAGTTGGCCCTGCCAAACGGGTCATCGTGGTAGATCATTTCCCGGGGATGATTTCAGCTCCCATGTATAAGGAGTTTATTCATCCTTATTTAAACGAAATATTTATACTTACTCAGGAAGCTGAGATAAGGCTTTATCATAATGAAAATAATTATCCCCATCTGGTAAACTATATTAAGGACCTTGGAGCCAATGTCTGTCATATTGGCTATAAGCATAACCTGAGGGAAGACAAAGAGAAGATGGGAAAATGCCTGATGGGCAATGTCCATCCTATCATAGAAATGTTGGAAGGGAGTGCGAGCGATCTTCGCAAAAGGTGCCAAGAAATTATTAAAAGCGCAGGTAAAGGCGGGGGTCTTTGGCTATCAACTGCTGGTGGGATGGCTCCAGAAACACCTCCTGAAAAAATAAAAATCTTAATAGAGGTGGCATCCGAAACTCCTGTTTGAAGAAAGTAGTATTAAATTTCAACACTTGTTTAGATAGATGTTTATTGTTCCGGTTGAGAGAGGAGAGTTTCTGAGTGGGATACGGCTTAGATTTACCTTATGGTAATGGTAAACTTACCATTAATTTTTCCGCAGAAGACTTAGTGAAGGTTTTATCACCGTTATCTATAAAAGAAATACCCCCTATGAAAGAAGAGATCCAGGAGGCTTTAGCAAATCCTATCGGTTGCCAGACACTGAGCAAGATAGTATCACCGACGAGCAAGGTAGTGATTCTTTGTGACGACAACACCCGCCTGACGCCAGCCAATCTCATTGTTCCCATCATTCTCAGGGAATTAGCAAGCGGTGGCGTCCGCAAGGAAAATATCAAAATCCTCATGGCGCTAGGTACCCACCGGCCCATGACACAGGAAGAGCTGAAACAAAAATTAGGTGACGAAATTGTAGAGCAGGTGGAAGTAATAAACCATGACTTCCGAAATCCAGCAGTCCTATATGATTTCGGCCTGACAGAAAACGGTACGCCGGTGAAGGTAAACAGATTGGTGCTGGAAGCAGATATCGTTATCGGTATTGGCAGCATCGTTCCCCACCATATACCCGGATATAGTGGGGGGGCCAAGATCGTGCAGCCGGGAATTTGCGGAGAGGATACCACGGCAGCCACTCATCTCTTGAGTGTGCGCACCCGGCGCAATATGCTAGGCATAGTGGAAAATAAGGTGCGGGAAGAAATGGAGGCTATAGCTGATAAAGCGGGAGTAAAATACGTGTTTAATACGGTTTTGGACCCCCGGGGGCGGGTAGTTAAAGCCTTCTTCGGCGATATCCGCCAAGCATTCCGTGCAGGGGTGGAGACCAGTCGTCGGGTTTATGGCATTCCTGCCCAGGGACGGACACCTATTGTGGTGGCCAGCTCTTACCCGTGCGACCTGGAGTTCTGGCAGGCCCACAAGACGTTATACCCGTGCGATATGCTGGTGGAAGAGGGTGGCAGTATAATTATTGTCACTCCCTGCCCGGAAGGAGTGGCGGTCACCCATCCGGAGTTGCTGGAATTTGCCGGCCAGAGCCCGGAGGATATTGACGCCCAGATTGAGGAGGGGATTATAAAGGATAAGGTGGCGGGGGCACTGGCCCTGGCCTGGGCCAAGGTGCGCCAGCATGCCGATGTTTGCCTGGTTTCCCATGGTATCGGCCCCGAGATGGCGACCAAACTGGGCTTTAAACACGCTGCTATAGTAGAAGAAGCCCTGGACCGGGCCTGGGCGCGGCTGGGCAAAGGAGCCGGGGTGACAGTATTAACCCATGGAGCTGATACCCTACCGTTATTACCGGAAGATGACAATCTGCAGTAGTTTTGCAGAGGTAAATTCCCCGGTAGCATCCTTTGCCCAGTTTGTTAAAACCTATTTAAAATATTAAAATAACCTTACTTAGTGAGAAGGAAAATAAGCAATAATGTCGAATATATAAGTAACAGCAAAAATAAAGAAGGGATTGTTTGAAACACCAGACGGTTTTAATAGTCGGCCATGCAAAAATTTCGCGAGATGTGGCCAGCCGTAGCGTATATGAAAGCATCGCTTTCTCGGTAGAGATCGACCGTAAGTATGGGGTTATAGTTGATTGTGAGCCGACCATCCTTATTGAAAGCGGTCGCGATTTTATCAAGCGGCTAATAGTAGGGCTTAGCTTAGAAGAGATAGACGAAATCTGCAGGCGGATAGAAGAAAATTATCACGGAAATGCTTTACCTGCCTTGATTGCGGCGTTAAAAGATATTTACCGGCAATATAACTATCTTAAAGACAACAAGAAATTATAGAGCTGACCCAATCGCTGTGGCCAAGTAGCATTGGCCAGTTTCGTGAGTGGGAGCCAGCCTTTCTGTAAAAAGAAGGGTTGGCTTTTGCTTTTTATTAAAGCTCTCGAAATGAGGGGGGTGTCCAATGAGGTCAGGAAGGTAAAAACTTTTGGGTTAAGCTAAGATGATAAATTTTATACCAAAGTTTGGAGGTAGATATGTTGAAGGACTTGGTAAAGGATGTTGTTGTCATAGGCGGTGGTACCTCGGGGTGGGTAGCTGCCGTAGCGGCAGCCCGTAATGGTGCAGATGTTCTCCTGGTAGAAGAGGGCTCCTGCCTGGGCGGCACCATGACCGCAGGCCTTGTTCTTGGCCTATGCTCCCTCAGACACCAGGGCGTCAAAACGAATAAAAAGTTTTCGCAGCAGGAGATATCTTATGCTGATGAACAGGTTGTCTACGGCATAGCCCAGGAGTTTGTCGACCGTATGGTTGCCGTAGGGGCTGCCTATGGGAAACAGGGAAAAGCCACGGTAAGGGTGCTTTTTGATCCGGAGATCGCCAAGTGGGTAATTGATCAGATGGTTCTGGAAGCGGGGGTTAACGTTTTACTGTGCACCAAAGCTTATCAGGCCGTAATGGAAAACAGCAGGGTGACAGGCGTTAGATTAAAAAATGGCCTGGGTTTGATGGACGTTAAAGCCAAGGTAACCATTGACTGTACCGGCGATGGCGATATTGCCGTATCTGCAGGTGCTGCCTACGAAGTCGGCCGCCCTACAGACAATCTGACCCAACCTTTATCTATATATTTCCAGATTGGCGGCGTTAATATCGATCGGACCCTGAAGGTCATGAAAGAGAATATCGATGCTTATGGTAGCGATTATGTAGAAGCTTTGTTAGAGGCAAGGAGCAAAGGGTTACCCCTGACGTTATTGGGATTTAGAAGACAAATGGAAGAGGCTTTGAAGAACGGCGACTTTCCCCTCCCGTATGGCATTAAGCAAGTTAACCCCAAAACCCATTTTGGTATCGCCAGGCCCATCTACAAGAATGGCAAGATTAGGTACGAAATTACCTCCCACAATATTGATATGGCCTACTATGTCAATGCTATAGATACTTTTCAGCTTACAAAAGCTACGATCGCCATGCGCGATGTCGCTGTGAGAATGGCAGAGTTTTATAGAAAGTACATCCCTGGCTACGAAGACTCTTATTTACTTCAAACGGCCAGTATGGTGGGCGTACGGGAAACGCGGCGCATTACAGGTGATTATATATTAAAATATGAGGATGTCATCCAGGGCCAGACTTTTACAGACGCCGTAGGCCGTAACGGTAGCGTCATAGACATCCACGATATTGACGGCGGCGAAAAACCTATTAACTTGAGCGAGGTGGGCGGCCAGGGGTGGTATCATGTGCCTTATAGAATTCTCCTACCCCGAAATATTGAAGGACTTTTAATAGCAGGGAGGTGCGTGTCCTCAGATTATCTAGCCAACGGCTCTATCCGCCAACAAGCAGGATGTATGGTCACTGGTCAGGCAGCTGGGGTGGCGGCGGCCATAGCTGCGCAAGGAGGTATTAGCCCGAGAGAAGTAAATGTGGAGGAACTACAAAAAAGACTTGTGTTGCAGGGTGTTCTTATTTAATTTAAGCCTTTTTAAGTTTAGGAACAAGTTATGGAAGCATTCTTTGCTGAGAATGCCTTCCGCTAGCCCATAATTTGAAACAATTTTAGGAAAAGGAGTGAAATATAATGGCCATTTCAGTAGAAGAAAATAAAACTAAGCTTGCTCACATCCCCGCAAACTTCTGGGAATATATCCTTTCCTTCGGTCCGGGTATTGTCATGGTTCTAAGTTGGCTGGGCGCCGGCGATCTAGTGGACATGTCTGTTTCTGGTGCCCATTATGGTTATGACCTGATGTGGGGGTTAGTTTTAGCTTTAGTGTTACGCTATATCTTAGTTAATGTTATATCAAAGTATGCCCTCTGCAATGTTCATCACGAAACTATATTCCAGGGTTACAGGCGCTTATTCAAATATTTACCCTTAATTTTTGGCATAGCCAGCCTCTTTTTAGCTCACTTTTATGCTTCTTACCTGGTCAAAGGAGCTGGAGAAGCCCTCTGGCACCTCACCAATACCGGCAACACCTTTATATGGTCGCTTATAGTCGTCATAGTGTCAGTGATTTTATTAGGTAAGGGTGTTTATAACTACGTTGAGATAACCATAAAAGGCATTTTAATTCTCATGGTCATCAGTCTGATTGGCAGCGCCATATGGGCAGGACCCAATGTACCGGCTTTATTAAAAGGGACCATTGCTTTTAGTGTACCGAAAAATGTGGGCGGTATTGACACTCTAGTTTTTGTCGTTTCGTTAATCGGCGCAGTAGCAGGCTCAATGTCCAACCTCATTTATCCTTATTTATTTGATCAAAAAGGCTGGCGTGGCCCCAAATACTTAAAACTACAGCGCTATGATTTACTCTTCGGTATTTTAATGATCATTATAATCGATTTGGCAGTATGGGTGCTGGGGGCCGAAATTTTGCATCCCAAAGGTTTAACTGTAAAAACTGTAGCTGATATGGCACAGATGTTAACCAGTACCCTGGGGGTGTTAGGCGGCATACTATTTTATTTAGGTGTATTCGGGGCCTGTTTTAGTACAGTCATTGGTTATGGACTAGGTTTTGGCAATTTATTTGTAGACTCTTTGTTTGTTACTCTTCCTGAAAGAGCCCGAAAGTATGGCTATCAGCATGCTAAAGACCCACTTTATAAATTATCGCTGTTTATCACTGTTGTTTTACCTGTAATTTGGGCTCTGCCTTCTATGCCGGGATTCGTTTATCTAACTGTAATGGTGAATGCCTGGCAAATAATCCTATTGCCCGCCGTAGCTATAGGGTTAATAGTTCTTACTAATAGAAAAGATTTATTAGGAGAATATGTAAATAAATGGTGGGAGAATCTACTTCTTTTCATATTAATAGTTTTAACCTTTTGGTCGGTATGGCAACTGATCGCTAGTTTATTTAAATAACAATACTTATCCTGGAAAAGCACCTTCTACTGACATTAAAGTAGAAAATCCAAACATAACATCCGCCTAACGCCGGCCAATCCCATTTTCCCGATCGTTCTCATATTACCCTGTATCATAGGCCTATGACCCTGGATTTTAAATATACTCCATACAGTAGAAAAAGCTTGAACCAGTCCTGGGTACGCTTGAGGAAAGAAGCTAGAGTAACAGTTTTAACCCACGGTGCTGATACGTTACTTTTGCTAGCCGAAGATAACTTAGAGTAGCAATATAAAATTATGAACAAAGGCTGGATTTTTTCCAGCCTTTTAATGTCTAATAACTGGATATTTTTATATTTTAAATAGAGCCAGTAGTTATAGGAAAAAGTTAGTGCAGCTTGATGTTACCTGACCTGGAGATGGGGGATGCGTCAGTAAAGGAGCCAAGAAGCTTTAACGGTAGGATGGACAGGTCCTTAAAGCTCTGTTAAAATAAGGATGCAGCGATTACCGGTTGGGAGAGATGGGAATAATGGGGGATAAGGGTAATGCTTTATACCAACTAGTAACCCAGATTGCCGGGGAGCTCAAGCAAACCCGGCAGGAACTCAGCAACCAGATTGGCGGTGTGCGGCAAGAGCTTAATGATCAAATCAGCAGCTTCAGGCAGGAACTTCGCACCGAGATTTCCAGTACCCGGCAGGAGCTTACTGAAAGGCTTGATCGGGTGGAGAAGCGGCTGAATGCAACCTTTGAGCAGGTAGGTATGCTGACGGAATTTCGAATCTAAGTTATGAAAAAGCTGAATGAAATCAGCGAAAATCAAAAATCCATGTTTGCAATGTTGGGCGAACATGAAGTTAAAATTCGCAATTTATACCGGGAAAGGGCGGTTTAGAGGCCGCCATTTCCCGGGAGTATCGGCAAGGAGGATTTGGTATGCTTTGGTTAGGTCATTCAAGTTTTTACCTGGAAACCCCGGCAGGGGTACGGCTGGTAACTGATCCTTATGGACCCCAGGTTTCTCCGGCTGCACCGGTGGTCACAGCTGACGTGGTGACCGTGTCTCATGAACATTTCGACCACAATTACCTGGATAATATCAAGGGCAACCCGGTAATCTGGCGGGGTTTGACGCCCGAAGGAGACTGGGCGCAAGTGGACGTGACCTTTAAAGACGTCCACGCCTATACGGTACCTACATACCACGACGACGCCGCCGGGGCCAAACGGGGCAAAAACGCTGTTTTCGTCCTGGAGGTCGGTGATTTACGCCTGGCCCACCTGGGTGACCTGGGGCATGTTCTTAATGATGAACAGGTACAGAGAATTGGCCGGGTGGACGTATTGATGATCCCCGTGGGCGGGTACTTTACCATTGACGCCGGCCAGGCCTGGCAGGTGGTGGCGGCACTAAAGCCGCGGGTAGTCCTGCCCATGCATTACCTGGTCCCGGGCATGCAGGGTTTCCCCATTGCCGGTGTAGACGAATTTACGGCCGGCCGGGCCAACGTGCGCCGCTTCGGGGAGGGGAAGATCGACCTGCGGGCCGAGAGTTTGCCGCAGGAAACGGAAGTCTGGGTCCTGGCAGCCAGCCAGCCGCGGGTTTAACCTGATAGGATTTACCTGATAGAGGATATGACACCAGATCCCCACCGTTGGATTTGTTGTTTCCCCATCGGTGGGGATTTAGATTCCACTTGATCTTGGCAGGTAAAATGTTAGAATGAAAGTGATCACAGATGCTGAAGCTGATCTGGCTGACTATGCCGGGCGGATGGCGCAGGCTACCTGCTACCTTCCGGCCGGAAATATCTTTTCACGGTAAGGTAACCAGGGCTCTGCCGGACCAGCTCCGGGCTGTGGATAAACGTCGGCTCAAAGAATACCAGGGCAGTGTAGCAGGCACTTCCTTTTTTTATGCCCTGCAAGAGGCGCTTAGGGAGCTATTTGCCTTATGAAGAAAGAAGAAGATCGGCGCGGCTTATCTGCCGAAAGTGGCGCTTCCTACCTTACCGTCGCCCGGGAAGCTACGGCCGAAATTAAAGTCGAGCGTTCCCGTTTTATCGGCCACGTCCGCGAAGTAGATAGTGAAGATGCAGCCAGGGAGTTCATTGCCAGAATCCAGGCCGAACACCGCCAGGCGACCCATAATTGTTATGCCTACCGGGTGGGGATAGGGAAGCAAGAAATAATCTATTACAGCGATGCCGGCGAGCCCGGCGGCACGGCCGGGAGGCCGATTTTAGGCGCCATTACCAGCTTGGGCCTGACCAACGTGGCGGTAGTGGTGACACGTTATTTTGGCGGCAAAAAGCTGGGGGTGCGGGGACTGATTGAGGCCTACGGCCAGGCGGCGCGCCGGGTCCTGGAAGAGGCGGGAAGTATCCGGCGGGTCGTGACCCGTGAGTTAGAATTAACCTGCAGTTATGCCGAGCTGGACCGGTTGCTGTATTTAATAAACAGCCACGGGGGCAAGGTGCTGGCAGCTGACTATGGTACGGAGGTCCGTTTAAAGGTAGCCGTTCCCCTGGCGGCCCTGGGGCAGGTCCGGGAAACGGTGCCGGGAAAGCCGCTTTTGGATTAAAGGCCTTTTTTAAAGAATGAAGCTGGATAGCATGGTGATAAAGGATAGCCCCCTGTGCAAGTTTGCCGCCCTTTCTTGCCAAACTATACTTAAATCCTGGTAAGGAAGGGTAGAGAAATGGCATGGCACAATCCAGGTGGCACCAAGGCACGGTCTGTTATAACGGCGGCAGGGAGATGGGCCCGCTCAGCCTGGCAGGCCACCTGGCGCGAAATGCAGTGCGCCTGGCAGAACCTCAAGCCGCTGCACCTGCCGGCAGGCTGGCAGGCCCGCGTTTTACTGGGACTGTTAATTCTTACCATTCTAATTCCGGGTGTCTACTACCTGGGGCGCCAGGTTCTTCCGCCGCCGGCGGCCCAACCCCTGCCAGCCGGTGTGAGGACAGACGATACCAATCTCCTGGCCCGCCTGGTAGCGGCCGAAGCCGAAGATGAACCATATGCCGGGCAGGTGGCCGTAGTGGCTGTAGTGTTAAACCGCCTGCGGGACCCGGCCTTTCCCAAAACTGTACCTGATATTATCTTTGAACCCTGGGCCTTTGAAAGCGTAGCCAACGGCCGTTACTGGGAGGTACAGGTTCGTCCCCGGGATTATGCGGCTACCCACGACGCTTTAAATGAATGGGACCCCAGCAACGGCGCCCTTTTTTTCTTTAATCCGGCCACAGCCACCAGTGCCTGGATCTGGACGCGGCCCCAGATTACCCGGATCGGAAATCATATTTTTACACGCTGATAAAAGCGGTCAAACCGCTATGTGCCAGCCGGGCCGGCCAAGTTACCCCGCAGGCCCTTCCATAAATGATAAAGGGCGCTCTGGGTAGACTGCCACTTGATGTTTTCCCGCTCACCGACAAAGAGCTCCCGCTGTACTTCTACCTTGCCCTGGATATCCAGCCCTATATAAACCAGCCCCACCGGTTTGGCCGGGGTGCCGCCGCCGGGGCCGGCAATGCCCGTAATGCCCACGCCGATATCTGCTGTAAAAGCCCGGCGCACGCCCCGGGCCATGGCGGCGGCAACTTCGGGGCTGACGGCACCATGAGCGGCCAGGGTTTCCTCCTCTACTCCAAGAAACTTTATTTTAGCTTCGTTGCTGTAAGTAACCATGCCTCCCAGGAAGTAAGCTGAACTGCCGGGGATATTGGTCACCCGGTGGGCCAGCAGGCCGCCGGTACAGGATTCCGCTATAGCCAGGGTCAGGTTTCTCCCGGCGAGGATGGACCCAATGACCCCTTCCAGGGTGTCAGCGTCGCTGCCAAAGATATACTCACCCAGGCGTTGCCGGATGGCTGTTTCCAGGGGCCGGATTAATTCCCGGGCTTGTTCCCGATTGCTGGCCCGGGCCGTCAGGCGTAATGTCACCTCGCCGGGTTTAGCCAGGGGCGCCAGGGTGGGATTATTGCCGTGGAGCAGATCTTTAAGGGCTTCTTCCACAGCAGATTCCCCCATCCCGGCGATTTTCAATACCCGGGAAAAGATAACCTCCCGCCGGGCACCGTAGGATTCCAGGAGGGGCAGGAGCTGGTCAACCACCATGGGTTCAAACTCCCGCGGCGGCCCTGGTAATAAAGCATAGATTTTCCCCTCATGTTCCAGGAAAACCCCGGCTGCCGTCCCATAGGGGTTGTTCAGGGCCCGGGCTCCGGCCGGGAGCAGGGCCTGCTTGAGGTTGCTGGACGGCATGGATCGCTGGCGGGCGGCAAAATAGCGGGTGACGTTTTCCCTGGCGGCCGGATCTTCCACCAGGGGTAAATTCAGGGCTGCGGCCAGGGCCTCCCGGGAGAGGTCGTCTTCCGTCGGTCCTAGGCCGCCGCTGACGATGATCAGGTCGGCCCGCCGGCGGGCGTTATCGATAGCTTCGCGGATGCGCTCCAGGTTGTCGCCGACTACCACCTGGCGGTAAAGGCTGATGCCTGCCGCGGCCAGCTGCCGGCTCAAGTAGGCGGCGTTGGTATTGACGATCTGGCCCAGCAGCATTTCCGTACCGGTGAAAATGGCTTCAGCGAGCAAGGGATACCTCCTCCCAAACTTAAAAAAGCGCCCGGATGCTGGCGCTTAAAAGTTTAATGGGCAGTTTCAGCAGCTGCAGTTGTGGGCCCGTGTTCCGCGGCGGCGCCCAGATTATTGACGGCAGTTACCAGGAACCCCAGGATCAGCCAGCCGGCCAGGAAAAGTACTAACTGCCACCTTTTCATATTGCCTCCCCGACCTTTCTGTGTTGCAGCTTACACTCCTGCCAACAAGTATACCAGAGGCTTTTACCAGTTGCAATGGCATGAATGGGGCTATATAATGCTGGTTGATAAAAACTTTTGTTCCGACACAAATTATTCTTATGGCGTCTTGCCCGGGAGGAACCGGGTGTCAGATTAAATTTCTTAAGTTTTTCTTAGCTTGTCTTAAACTTTATTTTAAATTTCTATTTTATAATTATCCCAGAAAGAAAGGATTGGAGGTATGAAAAATGTGGCAACGCTCAGGTAGAGCCAGAATCACCGTCCTGGTAGTCTTATTAGTCTTTCTCGCCGGCGTGGCGGCCACGGTAGGTTTTTATCAAATCACCGGCGCGGCGGCGGGGACCCAGCAGCCCTCATACCAGCACGCGGTGGCCGCCAGCGACGCGGTATCCGCCAGCATCCCGGCGGGATTGGGGCCGGAGGCTATTGCCGACATTGTGGATAAAGCCGGCCCGGCAGTGGTGCGCATCGATACGATTACGGAGACGCGGGTGGCCACCCCCTTTAACGACCCCTTCTTCCGGCAGTTTTTTGGCGACCAGTTTGACATCGGTCCCCAGGAACAGCGCGCTTTGGGTTCAGGGTTCATTATCTCCCCGGACGGCTATATCCTGACCAACCAGCACGTCATTGACGGGGCCAAGCAGGTAAAAGTAACCGTTGTCGGCTATGACAAACCCTTTAACGCCAAGGTAGTGGGCGCCGATGCCCCCCTGGACCTGGCTGTCCTGAAGATCGATACCGGCAAACCGTTACCTTATCTAACCCTCGGTGATGCCAACAAGGTCCGCGTTGGTGAATGGGCCATCGCCATCGGCAATCCTGACGGCCTGGACCATACGGTAACGGTTGGCGTCATCAGTGCCAAGGGCCGGCCCATCGATGTCCAGAATCGCCATTATGAAAATCTGCTGCAGACGGATGCTTCCATTAATCCCGGCAACAGCGGCGGTCCCCTGCTGAACCTCAAGGGAGAAGTGATTGGTATCAATACCGCCGTTAACGCCAGCGCCCAGGGGATTGGCTTTGCCATCCCCAGCAGCACGGTGCAGCCGGTCTTGAACGACTTGATGAATAAAGGCAAAATTGCCCGGCCCTGGCTGGGTGTAGCCCTGGCCTCGGTCACGCCGGATGTGGCCGACATGCTGGGCCTCCAGAGTGCCGAAGGTGCCCTGGTGGGCCAGGTAGTGGCCGGCAGCCCGGCGGCAAAGGCCGGCATTCAGAAATATGACGTGATCCTGCAGCTGGATGGCCAGAAGATAAAGGATGCCAATGATCTGGTAAATAAAGTCCAGGCCATGAAAATCGGCCAGCAGGTGCAGCTCCAGATTTTCCGCCGCGGCCAGCTCCTGGATATCAGCGTGGTCCTGGGTGAAAAGCCGTCACAGTAATGGCAGTAAAAGTATAATAGCAAACGTCCGGCTTGGTCCTGAAGGTTTAACCCCGGGAAAGATTTCTTCCCGGGGTTTTGTATTTCCCTTCCTATTTCCGCCGCCAGGGCAGGCGCAGGCGCAAAAACAGGGGAGCCAGGGGCGGCCGGGGGATTAAAAGCGGTCGTAAGGGGGAAAAAGTCAGCGGGCCCGGCCGGGAAAGGGGTGACGGTTCTACCCGGGCCAGGACGCTGTGGTGGCGGCTGTAAGCAAAATAAACCCCCAGCCCCAGAGCCATCCAGATGGCGAAACGAATCCAGGTTAAACGGGGCAGGTTGAAGAAGAGGTAAAGGGCAAAGGCCATGGTCACCAGGGACGTCCAGGGCATGAAGGGCACTTTGAAGGGCCGTTCCAGGTCGGGCCGGGTACGCCTCAAAATGAGGACGCCCAGGGAAACGACGAAAAAGGCCGACAGGGTACCGACATTGGCCAGTTCGGCGATTATATTAATAGGTAAAAAGCCGCCGATGAGTGCGACAAAGGTGCCGACAATCATGGTCGTCATCGACGGGGTATGGTACCGGGGGTGGACCCTGGCAAAAAAGGAGGGCAAGAGGCCATCGCGGCCCATGGCCAAAAAGACCCTGCTCTGGGCAAAGATGGTTACCAGGAGGACACTGGTCAAACCTGCCAGGGCGCCGCTGCCGACAATCAGCGAGGCACCCCTTACACCGGCAGCCAGCAGACCGGTAGTTACCGGGGAGGGGGTATTGAGCCGGGTGTAGCTTACCAGGCCGGTGAGGACTATAGTTACGGCGATATATAATAAAGTAGAGATAGCCAGCGAGCCGATGATCCCCCGTGGCAGGTCTTTATTGGGATGGCGCACTTCTTCGGCGGCCGTAGAAACGGCGTCGAAGCCGATATAAGCAAAAAAGATAATTGCCGCACCGTGGATGACACCGGCGATGCCAAAGGGAAGAAAAGGACGCCAGTTGGCCGGGTTAACGCGGGGAATGCCCAGTGCCAGGAAGGCCAGGATCACCATGATTTTGATGGCTACGATAATTTTGTTGGTCCTGGCGCTGGTAGTAGTGCCGATTACGGCTACCAGGGTCATGAGGGCGGTAATAAGTATGGCCGGTAAATTAATGAGGCCGCCGCTGGCAGGAGAATTAACCAGGGCCGCAGGCAGGGAAATACCCACAGAACGGAGCATATCGGTGAAATAACCGCTCCAGCCGGCGGCCACCGCCCCCGAGGCTACCATGTACTCCAGGATCAGGTTCCAGCCGACAATCCAGGCAATAATTTCACCTAAAGAAGCATAGGCATAAGTATAGGCGCTCCCGGCCACGGGGATCATAGCGGCCATTTCGGCGTAGACCAGGGCCGCCAGCCCGGCGGTGATGCCTGAAAGGATAAAGGAAAAAACCAGGGCCGGGCCGGCATAATTGGCCGCAGCTACTCCTGTCAGGACAAAAATACCCGAGCCGATTATAGCTCCTACTCCCAGGGCGATTAATTCCGGCGTGCCGATACTACGTTTTAACTTTTCATTTTCCCGGTCTTCCTGCATCAGGTCTTTAATATTTTTTGTCCGCCAGATACTCATCCGGCTCACTCCCTTGATGTGCTTAAATTTATTATGCGCCCGGCGTTCTTCCCTATGCGTGTTGCAGGAGAAAGGGTGATGTTGTCGAAATAAAGGGCAAGGCGGTGAAGCGATGCCCAAAAAAATACTCACTGGCGCCCTCATCGGCCTGCTGGCCCTGGCCCTTTTTTCCGGCCCGGCAGCAGTGCCGGGGCCAATGCAACCCCTGCCGGAAGTCACTCTTAAAGAGACCACATATAAAGAGGTGGTCCTGGACCCGCCACCCCTGGAAGCAGGGGGGCATATACTGGTATCGGCGGGGGATTTTTTACCCCTGGCCGGCGGCAGTGCCGACTGGTACAAGAACAGGGGTATTTTAAGGGGGAGCAAAGGAGCTGTCGTAGCCGCCGGCAGCCTGGCAGCCGAGGTCGATGGAGTACCCCGGCGGCTTGACACGGCCCCGGTCCTGGTAGACGATAAGCTTTACATACCCTTAAACCTGGCCCTGGAGGTACTGGGTCTGCCTGACGCCGGCAGAATGGGGGTTGCTCCAGAGCAGGAAAGTATTGATATACGCCTTCCTCCCCTGAAGGGCCGGGCCGGCCTGCATTTCCGTTATTATCCCGTGTATGACCTTCAGGCCAGGTACGATCCTGCCAGGGGACAGCTTGCAGGCGAACTCCTCCTGGCTTACCAAAATCCTTATCTCGTACCCCTGCGGAAACTATATTTTAACCTCCCGGCCAATGCCTTGTATGGTAATGGAGCGAAATTAATAGTTAACAGGGTTTCTATAAATAACCGGCCCGTTCCTTTCAATTCCCGGGGTAGTTCCCTGGAAGTATTCCTGCCTTTAAGCCTTGCTCCCCGGGAAACTCTTTTCCTGGCCCTTTCCTTCATTACCCGGGTACAGGCAGGGGCAGAACGCCTGGGGCGGACCGGAGACACCCTGATGGCGGCCGGCTGGTACCCAATTCTCGCCCCTTACACCGGGGACAACTGGGCAGGGGTGGCCTCTACACCTTATGGCGACCCGTATTTTGCCGGTGCTGCCTATTACCGGGTGCGCCTGGCTGTGCCCGCCGGTTACCTGGTCCTGGCCACCGGCCGGGAAACAGGGAGGTGGGAAGAAGGTGATGAGGCTGTCTGGACTTTTAACAGCGAGTATCCCATCCGGGAATTTGCCTTTATGGCTGGTCCTGGCTTGCAGTTTACCACCCGCCAGGTGGGAACGGTCCAGCTGGTGACTGTCTCCCGGGAAGAGCACGCAGCGGCCGCCCTGGAGGTAGCCGGACGGGCTTTAGACTTTTTCCAGGCAATTTATGGCCCCTATCCCTACAGCTACCTGCACCTGGCCTTTGTCCCCCTTGACAACCTGGCCGGGATGGAATACCCGGGCTTTATTATTATAAGTAACCGCAAAAGTTATAGTCCTGCGACCGTTGTCCACGAGGTTGCCCACCAGTGGTGGTACAACCTGGTGGGGAACGATAGCATCCATGCGGCCTGGATTGACGAAGGCCTGGCCGAGTACAGCACTCTCCTTTTTTACCGCCAGCGCGACCCGGCCCTCTACCAGGCTAAACTGGCCGAGATCGGGCGCCTGGCAGGCCGGACAGCTCAACCCATTAACTTATCCCTTGAGGAATACAGCAGTGAGCAGGCCTACCGCCAGGCCGTCTATAACCGGGGAGCCATATTCTGGCTGGAGCTGGAAGCCGTCGCCGGTACAGCCAGGCTGCAGCAGGCCCTGGCTTATGTCCAACGTTATTACCGCTATGAAATCGTCCCTCCGCAAGCTATGGTTACTATTCTTACATATTATGGTAAGCTGGCAGCGACCAATTTTACGTCATATTTACGGAACTAACGGCCCTGAAAAACGTCTAATAAAGTAGAAGAACACAGAAAGCGGGCAGGAGGGGCGAACCGGTATATGAGCCAGGCAGGTAAATTTGTGGTAGGGCACTGGCCCTGGGTGGCCAGGATTGGCAGGTGCCCGCGGGCGGCCTGGCCGGTTGCGTTGCTGCGGCTAGGGTACCTGGTGGCAATAGCTGCTTTAATGGTAGTTGTAACCACCATTGGCGGTGCTGGCTGGCTTCAGGCTGGAACTGCCGGGCCGGAGATAAGCTCCCCGCCTTCTTTAGAACCTTACCAGATGGCCGGTGGCAATCCGGGAATGTCTATCGCCCCTGTTGAACCCGTGGCTGTACCACCACCCCCGCCCCGGCCGGCGCCAGCCGCTCCGGAGCCGGGACCCAAGCCCTTTCTCCAGCCCCTGCGTCAGGTACCGGGGGCAGGCCATCGGGTAGCCCTGACCTTTGACGACGGCCCCTTTCCCCAGTGGACAGGACGTTATTTAGCCGTACTGGCAGCTACCAGAACCCCGGCCACCTTCTTTATGGTCGGGCGGCAGGCTGAAGCCTACCCGGAGCTGGTCAGAGCAGCCCTGGACGGCGGCCATGAAATAGCCAGCCACTCCTGGCGTCATGCCAACCTGGGAAAGGTGACCCGGGCTGAAGCTGAGGCCGACCTCCGGCAGGCGGCTGCTGTCCTGGAGAAAATAAGCGGCCGGCCGGTAAAATATTTCCGTCCCCCCTACGGCGCCATGGGACCGAATTTGCTGGCTGCAGCAGCCGGGCTGGGCACCCCAATAGTTACCTGGAGCGTAGATCCCCGCGACTGGTCCAATCCCGGCCCGGGGGCCATCGTCCGGCACGTTCTGGCTAACGTCCGGGACGGCAGCATCATCCTCCTTCATGAAGGCCGTCCCGGCACCCTGGTGGCCCTGCCGCTCCTGATTAAAGGGTTACGGGATAAAGGCTATGAACTGGTAACCATATCCGAGCTGATAGCCCGGGGCGAAAAAACCGGTAATAGTACTGCTGCCGCGGAAACCCAATAGAAGAACTTCTTAATTTGGTATATCTTGCATAATAGCGACCTCCTGCGGTATAATTAAGGTGAAAATAGAAAAAATTCCCCGAAAAGGCAAACCTGCCGAAAGGCAGGGGCGCAAAGCTACAGGGTCTAAAGCCCGGCTACGGGCCAGGACAGCCAGTTGCCGCGGGTGGAACGGGGCTACCCAGGGGGTAGCTTTTATTATTTATTAAACAGCTGGAGGAGGGAGTTTCCATTTATGCGTCTGCACTTATTTAAAAAAAAGGGCCGGGCAAAGCAACCGGCAGGGCAAGAGACGCCCGGAGCACCCCGCCCGGGAAGGGCGCGGGCAGGTTTTTTCAGCCGCTGGCGGCTGGGGGCCAAATTAACAGCCGGCTTTATTCTTATCATCGCCATCTTTGTCGCTGTGGTAGTCGACGTCAATTTTAATCTCCAGCAGGTAGACCGGCTTACCCAGGAAGTAACCCTGGCCAATGAGCAGAACATGCTCTTTAACGAGATGACCAACGCCGTCTGGGATGCCTATCGCCGGGCCACCGATTACATAATCAACGGTTCCCAGACCCATGTGGGGGCCTTTGACGATGCCATGAAGCGTTTCAGCGACGCCCGCGCCCGGCTGGAACAACAACAACTCGACAGCCAGACAGCCGGGTATCTCGCCGCCATGAACCAGGCCTCCAAGAGTTTTACTGACACCTTTAAAAACAGTATCTTGAACACCAGCCAGGAAGACCGCATGGCGGCCCTGCCCATTTTGAGCTTCCAGATGGGGGCATCCCTGGATAATATCAATAACATCGGTAACCACATGGCCCGAGGTATAGCTGAGGAAACAGCCAGAGCGGAAGTTCAGCTGCTAGCGGCCGTCAGGCGCGTCCAGGTTACTTTACTTGGCGGTTTAGTCCTGGCCCTGCTCCTGGGCCTGCTGGTAGCATGGCTTATCAGCCGCATGGTCGGTAAATCCCTGGGCCAGGTAGCTGCCTACGCTGCGCGGATCGCCGGCGGTGATCTCACTGCCGAACCCCTTCATGTTATAACCAACGATGAGGTGGGCAAGCTGGCCGCCGCCTTCAACACTATGGGAGAAAACCTGCGCCAGCTTATCGGCCAGGTGCGGGATATGACTAACCAGGTGGCCTCGGCCAGCCAGGACCTGGCCCGCATGTCCCAGGAGCTGGGAGACGCCGCCCGCCAGGTGGCTGCCACCACCCAGGAAATGGCTAAAGGCGCCGAAGACCAGGCCCAGCAGGTCAGTGAGACGGCCGCAGCGACTGACGCCCAGGTGACCAGGGTGGAAGAAGTCCACCGCAACACCGAGGATATGGCAGCCGCCTCCGACCAGGCCGCGGCTAAGGCCAGCGAAGGTGCCCGGGCGGTGGCCGAAGCCACCCAGCAAATGGAGGCCATCTCCAGGCGCATGGAAAGCCTGGCCAGGGCTGTAGAGGAGCTTGGAGCCCGTTCCCAGCAGATTGGCCAGATTGTAGGTGTTATTTCCGGCATTGCCGAGCAGACCAATCTCCTGGCCCTGAATGCGGCCATTGAAGCGGCCCGGGCCGGGGAACAGGGACGCGGCTTCGCCGTCGTGGCCGATGAGGTGCGGAAACTGGCCGAGCAGTCCGCCGAAGCCACCAAGCAGATTGTCAGCCTGGTGCAGGAGATCCAGCGGGAGACAGAGCGCGTGGTCAACAGCATGGCCGAAGGCTCTAAGGATGTCCGCCAGGGGACGGAAGTGGTGGGCCGGACGGGTATGGCCTTTGTCGCCATTGAACAGTCCATCCAAACCCTGGTAAGCAAGATTAAAAATGTAGCTGCTAAGGCGGAAGAGATGTATGCTGGCTCCCGCCAGGTCAAAGGACGGGTCGAAAGTATAGCCGCCGGTATTGAAGAAATGGCTGCCAGCACCCAGCAGGTTTCCGCCTCCACGGAAGAGCAGACAGCTGCCGTGGACCAGATCAGCCAGGCGGCCCAGCAGCTGGCCGTCGCCGCAGGTAACCTGGAAAGGGCGGTGGCCCGGTTCAAACTATAATATAGTGCCTGGCTGCGGCTTTTCTGGCTTCGCCTTCTGCTTCAGACGCGGGCCTGGAAGGTTTCACACTCGGTATCGCGGTCGTTGTGGGCGCTGGAGGTATTTGGCGTTCCCTGGACGGCTACGGTAATATTATCGGCCTGGCACTTGCCGTCCTGCCAGTAGATGCAGTTGGCCACCCGGCACTTGACTTTAGGAGGCATATTCATCACTCCATCCATATTTATAACCAGGCAGGTAAACCCAGTCTTACGCCCGGTTACCTGGAAACAGGCTTTGCCCAGTAACTTTAGCCTGACCGGGGAAGGATAAAAATATGCCTGCTCCCAGAGGAATTTCCCTTACGATGTAGAATTTACCTGTGAGAGAAAGAGGGTGAGATATAAATGGCAACGGAAACAGCAGCGGAAATCCAGCTGGTTGTTTTCCAGCTGGCCGGTGAAACTTACGGCGTTGATATTAACCACGTCCAGGAAATCATCCGCATGCAAAGCATTACCCAGATTCCTCGAACCCCGGCTTTTATCGAAGGGGTAATCAACTTACGCGGCCGCATCATCCCGGTGATTGACCTCCATAAACGTTTTGACCTGCCACGGGCCGACATCACGAATAATACCAGGATTATGGTGGTGGAACTGGGGCGGGTGACGGTAGGCATGATTGTCGATTCCGTGTCCGAAGTGTTGCGCCTACCGGCTGCCAGCATTGAGCCGCCTCCTCCCATGATAAGCGGCATTGATGTGGCCTATCTCAAGGGTGTGGGCAAGTGGAATGAGCGGCTGATTATTCTCCTGGACCTGGAGCGGGTGCTGCGTGAGAGCGAGCAGCGCCAGCTGGAACAGGAAATAGCTACCGGAGTGGATGCAAGATGAGCGAGCTGGATATGTCCCAGTACCTGGGTATTTTCCTCGATGAAGCCGGGGAGCAGCTCCAGCAGCTGGATGAAGCCATTGTCAAGCTGGAGCAAACCCCCGATGACCTTGACCTGCTAAACACCATCTTCCGGGCGGCCCATACCCTGAAGGGTTCTTCTGCCTCCATGGGTTTTAACCGTCTGGCCACCCTCACCCATCGCATGGAAAACGTCCTTGAACTCTTACGCCAGGGGAAACTCGCCGTTTCCCGGGAGATCATTGACATCCTCCTGGCCAGCCTTGACAGGCTGCGGATGTTAAAAGACAGCATTGCTGCCGGCAACGGGGAAGAGGGGGAGATAGGAGATATAGTCGCCCGCCTGGAAGCCGTCCTGGCCGGCCAGGCGGGGGCCAGTCACGGGGAAAAGGCGCCTGGCGGCGAGGCCCTCACCCTTGACGATGTTGAGGAGAACGTCATCCGCGCAGCTCAAGCGAAAGGGTTTCAGCCTTATGAGATCCGGGTGCAGCTCGAAGAAGGTTGCCAGATGAAAGCGGCCCGGGCCTACCTGGTATTCAACAATCTCAAGGACGCCGGTGAGATAATCAAAAGCGTTCCCCATACCCAGGAGCTGGAAGCCGAGAAATTTGACGATACTTTTACCCTGCTCATTGTCAGCCGGGAAGATGCCGATACCCTGGCCAATATCGTCAAGTCTATATCAGAAATTAAAGATGTAACGGTGCGACCTATTATCCTCGCGGAGGAACATGAGGCGGCAGCGGGAATCCCTGCCGCCGGCCAGGGCCGGGTTGCGCCCGGCGCCAGGGCCAATGGACGAGCAGGGGAACTCCGCGTCACCCAGACAGTACGGGTGGATGTCCAGCGCCTGGAAAACCTTATGAACCTGGTCGGCGAACTGGTTATCGACCGCACCCGCCTGGCCGAAGTGGGCAATGGGTTAAAAAGCCGCTTGGGCAACGAAGAGCTCCTGGAAACCCTGGAAGAAGTCTCCCTGCACATTGGCCGCATTACTTCCGATCTCCAGGAAGAGATCATGAAAGCGCGCATGTTTCCCATAGACCAGGTCTTCAACCGTTTCCCCCGCATGGTCCGGGATCTGGCCCGGAAGGCCGGCAAAGAGATCGACTTTATTATTGAAGGCCGGGAAACGGAACTGGACCGCACGGTTATTGAGGAAATCGGCGATCCCCTCATCCACCTGCTGCGCAACGCCATTGACCACGGCATTGAAGAGCCGGCAGCCAGACTGAAAGCCGGCAAGCCCCGTCACGGCACGGTTCGCCTGCGGGCCTTCCACCAGGAAAACCAAATTGTCATAACCGTAGAAGACGACGGCGCCGGTATGGACCCGGAAAAGATAAAAGCCAGGGCCGTAGCCAGGGGGCTGATCAGCCGTGAGGCGGCCGCCAGGCTGGGTCCCCGGGAAGCCCTGGATCTCATTTTCCTGCCGGGCCTTTCCACTTCAGATAAGGTCACTGATGTTTCCGGCCGCGGTGTGGGCATGGATATTGTACGAAACCATCTGGAAAAGATCAACGGCACCATTGACATCCGCACCACCCCCGGCAAGGGAACGTGTTTTACCATAAAGCTGCCCCTGACCCTGGCCATTAACCGTTCCCTCCTGGTCCAGGCGGGAGGGCGAGTTTATGCCTTCCCTCTGGCCAATGTGGTCGAAATTATCAGCATCACCCCGGCCGACATCCAGTACGTCCACCGCCAGCAGGTGGTAGTCGTCCGCGGCCGGGTGCTTCCCCTCATATACCTGGGCCAGGCCCTGGGCCTGGCCGGGGCTGTACCGGCGGGGGAAAGTTATGCCGTAGTTATTGTCGGCCTGGCGGAAAAACAGATCGGCTTTATTGTCGACAATCTTATCGGCGAGCAGGAGATTGTCATCAAATCCCTGGGGAATTTTATCGGCAAGATACCGGGCATTGCCGGGGCCACCATCATGGGTGACGGCAGCGTAGCCCTGATCCTGGATGTCCGCAGCCTGGTGGATAACCTGGGGGTGGAGGCGAGCCGTGAACTGGCCAGTTAAGGTACTGGTCGTTGACGATTCCGCCTTTAGCCGGCGGTTGCTGATTGACATCTTAAAATCCGACCCCGGCATCCAGGTGGTGGGTTATGCCCGTAACGGCAGGGAAGCCCTGGAAAAAGTCGCTTCCCTGCAGCCCCAGGTGGTAACCCTGGACCTGGAAATGCCGGTCATGGACGGCCTGGAGACACTGAAAAACCTCATGGCCAGCACTCCGGTGGCCGTCATCATGCTCTCCGCCCATACGGCCGCCGGGGCTGAAGTGACCATTCAAGCCTTGGAGCTGGGTGCTGTAGATTTTGTCCTGAAACCGGTAAAACCCGGGGACATAAAAGACCTTGCCAGGATCTTGCCGGAAAAAATCAAGGCTGCGGCCAGGGTGCCGCTAGGGCGTCTCTGCCGGGGTAAACCTTGCCGGGAAATTATCCCGGCACCTTTTATCTCTCCCCAGCAGGGCCGGGTAGAGGTTGTCGCCATTGGCACCTCCACGGGAGGGCCGGCGGCGCTGCAGCAGATCCTGACTGCCCTGCCCGGCGACCTGCCTGCCGGCATCGTAATTGTGCAGCACATGCCCCCGGGTTTTACCGGCCCCCTGGCCCGGCGCTTAAATGAGCTGGCGGCCCTGGAAATCAGGGAAGCGATGGCAGGGGATGTCGTCCGGCCCGGACTGGCCCTCATCGCCCCGGCAGGTAAACAAATGCTCCTGGAACGGCACGCCGGCAGCGTCCGGGTGCAGCTGGCTGAAGAGGCCGGAGTGCCCACCCTCTTTAAGCCGTCGGTAGACGTGCTGTTGCTCTCCGTGGCCAGGATATACGGCAAAAGGAGCCTGGGGGTGATACTTACGGGTATGGGGAACGACGGCGTCCGCGGCCTCAAGGCTATTAAAGAACAGGGCGGTCAGGTTTTAGCCCAGGATGAAGAGACATGTATCGTCTACGGCATGCCCCGGGCAGCGGTGGAAGCCGGCCTGGCCGACCAGGTCCTGCCTTTGCCGGCCATAGCCGGGGCTATCGTATCCCTGGTTGCTCCGCGCCCTTAATTTCCTGTGTTGCACTGGATATTTGCCTGCTGCCGGCCATTTTTTGACGACTATTACAAAAACTTCGCCGCCGTGGCTTTCATAGGTGGCTGTATTTGAATGCATGCCACGGCTGCTTACCTTTTATTTGCCAAAATCGGAGGAGAAAAGCGGCAGGTGGACGTTTTAAAACACTGCAACCTCTGTCCCCGGGCCTGCGGGGTTAACCGTCTGGCCGGTGAACGCGGTTTTTGCCGGGCCGGAGCCCGGCCGAAGGTAGCTAAAGCCTTCCTGCATCACTGGGAAGAGCCCTGCCTGAGCGGGACCAGGGGATCCGGTACGGTATTCTTTTCCCACTGCAACCTGCGCTGTATTTTCTGCCAGAACTACCGCATCAGCTGGCAGGGCAGGGGCCAGGAAATAACGGTGGCGAGTTTGAAGGCCCTTTTCCTTGAACTTCAGGCTCGCGGGGCCCATAACATCAACTTGGTATCCCCGACACCCTACAGCCCCTTTTTAATTCCCGCCCTGCGGGAGGCCAGGGAAGAGGGGCTAAAAATCCCGGTAGTTTATAACTGCAATGCCTATGAAAGCACAGACTCCTTACGTTCCCTGGAAGGCCTGGTGGATATTTATTTACCAGATCTTAAATATCCGGACCCGGAAACTGCCGGGCGTTACAGCCATGCGGCTGACTATTTTAATGTGGCCACGGCAGCCATCCTGGAGATGCAGCGCCAGGTCGGCACCCTGGTCCTCGATAATGACGGCCTGGCGCGGCGGGGTCTTTTAATTCGCCACCTTGTCTTACCCGGCCACGCCAGGGCCGCCTGCCGGGTGTTGGACTGGATCAAGGCCACTTTGCCCCGGGAGACGCATATCAGCCTGATGGCCCAGTATGTGCCCGTCTGGCAGGCCGCGCGCTGCCCCGAGATTAACCGCAAGCTTACGGCTGCCGAGTATGAAACTGTCCTCGACTACTTTGAAAACCTTGGCCTCGAAAATGGCTATTATCAGGAGTTAGAGGCAGCTACAACGGCCTATATCCCTGATTTTTAAGATTACAGGCTTAAACGGAGTTGCAAAATTTTAGGAGCTGCGCTATACTAAAAGAGCCTCTAAAGAACGTTGGCCTGGCCTACTACTAACTATCTCCCCTGGGATAGTCCTGGTAAGTATGGTGCATGCCCCGTTGGCTTTAGGGAGACTATCTTGTGGGGAGAAGTAAGATGCTTTATCAGGACAAAACCTTGACCTGCAAAGAATGCGGCAAAGAGTTTATCTTTACGGCCGGACAGCAGGAATTTTTTGCTGAGAAAGGTTTTACCAATGAGCCGTCCCGGTGTCCCGAGTGCCGGGCCGCCCGGAAAGCGCGCCAGGGCGGTAGCCAGAGGCGCAACGATTTCCGAACCGGTCCCCGGCAGATGTACAGGGCCATATGCAGCCAGTGCGGTTCCACGACGGAAGTGCCCTTTGAGCCCCGTGGCGACCGGCCGGTATACTGCCGCGACTGCTACAGCAGCATGAGGTACAGGAATTACCGTTAGCTTGGGAAGCCTGCGAAGGGCTTTATATGAAACCCGGCTGGGCACTGAAGCCGGGTTTCGTGCTGGTTGCTATCTTTCCAGGACCAGGACCATCTTCCCCGGTTCCAGGAATATATTTTTAAATTTTAGACCATAATCCGGCGGCGGTAAATTCAGGGTCAGGTTGTCCCGCGGCAGGAGCTCGGTCCAGGTGGAGGGATCAAGGGACAGGCCGGCAAAGGCCACATTTTGCGGTGTAAATAGGAGCTGGTGGGGGCCGTAAACGCTGAGGGCACCCTGGATCTCAAAGTCAGGTCCCGGGATTTTTATAACTTCACCTGGCAGGACCAGGCGGATGTCCTGCAACTGTTCTTGCGAACCCAGCAGGGTTTTATTGAGGTTTTGCTGGCTGAAGACAGCTACTACCTCGCCCCGGCCTAAATCAACCTGAACGGAATCCGGCCGCAAGCTTCGCCAGGGCAGGGCTGGTAACTGCTGCAAAAGATAATGTAAAGCCGGCAGGGCCCCGGCCCAGGCTTTCTCCAGGGCCAGCAGGTCCCGGGCCCAGGTGGTATTCTGCTGGCGCAGGGCATTAAGCTTCTTTTCCTGTTCTTCCTTTAGCGCCGCCAGAGTTTTTTGTGCCGCCAGGCAGGCATCCCGGGCCTGCTCCAGTTCCCTTTCTTTGGCCGCCACCAGGTTGCTTTTTTCCCGGGCCAGACTGGCCAGGGCCAGGTTATGACGGACGATGCCGTAGAAGTGACCGGCCAGGCGCTTTAATAATTCCCAGCGGATAAAAAAATCCGGCAAGTTGTTGCTGAAAAAAGCAGCCGTTATAAAGGGAGAAGAGCCGTAGATGTAAAAAAAGCGTAAACTGCGGCCGAAATCACGGCGTCCGGCAGCCAGATCAGCTTCCGCCCGGTCCTGGGCGGCCCGGGCAGCCCGCAGCTCTTCCTGGACGATTTCCAGGCGCTTTGCCAGCTCCAGGTTCTCGGCAGCGGTCTTTTGCAACCGCGCGTCCAGGCGCAGGATATCCTGCAGGATACGGTTTTCCTGGTTCTTGCTGTCCTGAAGGCGCTGCCGTAAGGCATCTTTTATATCCACGGCCCCGGAGGTGGGGATATTAACTGGTAATAAAAAAAAGAAAATCGTCAGCCAAACTATCCGGCGGCGCATTGTTCTCCCTCCCGGGGTATTATATTCGCCAGGGAAAGGTTAAATCCTGCTGGCAATGGAAAAAAATGTAAATTTTAGCATCCATTAAGTCGACCTTGACAGGCTTGTATGAAAAGATTATAATAAAACCTGCATTGATAGTAAGGGCGTGTAGCTCAGTTGGGAGAGCGCTAGAATCGCACTCTAGAGGCCAGGGGTTCGAATCCCCTCACGTCCACCAAAAGGTTTTATAGGGGCGCGTAGCTCAGTGGGAGAGCGCTTGACTCACATTCAAGAGGTCGCAGGTTCAATCCCTGCCGTGCCCACCAGGTATATCAAGGCTTCTCGGGTTTACCGGGAGGCTTTTTTCTTTTCCAAATCGGCGTTTGGTGCCCGATTGGTGCCCAAATTATTTTCCGGCTTTTCACCGGCGCTCAGCAGCAGATCCAGCTTTGCCGCCGCCTGCCTCTTCAGGTCCAGGGAGACGTGGGTGTAAATATCCGAAGTGACGGCGATCCTGCTGTGGCCGAGCATCTCCTGAACGGTCTTTAAAGATTCACCCAGCTCCAGGAGCAGGGTAGCAAATGTGTGCCGGATATCGTGGAACCGCACGCGGGGTATGCCGGCGCGCGCTAGCATTTTCTCAAAGTGGCGGGTGAAGTTCCGCGGGTCGATAGGCCGGCCGGTTTCCAGGCAGAATACCAGGCCGTTGTCCTCGTAGGACCCGCCCAGCAGGAGCTATTCCTGGTTCTGCCTGGCTTTATGGCGCTTCAGCTCGGTCAGGGCGTACTCGGGAATGGAGACGGTGCGTCGCGACTGGGGGGTCTTCGGCTCCTGGAATACTAGCCTGGTCTTCCTCTCACCGGGGGCGGCCCCGTGGTTTCGCACCCGGACCAGGTTCTGCTTTACGCTCAGCACCCCGGCCTTCAGATCCACGTCCTGCCACCTCAGGGCCAGAAGCTCGCCCCGCCTCAGGCCGGTGGCTACCTCCAGCAGGATGGCGGGGTAGAGCCTGTCATCCTTTACGGCAGTAAGCAGGCAGTCGACCTGCTCCCGGGTGAGGGGGGAAATTTCTTTTTTCTCTTCGGCCGGCAGCACGGTCGCCTCGCTGACGTTGCAGGCCACGAGGCCATTTTTAACCGCCTGGTCCAGGGCCTCGTGGATAACGGTGTGGATATAGCGCACCGTCCGGGGGGAGAGCCCACCTTTACCGTCTGCCCGGCCCTGCTTCAGCTTTTCATTGTAAAGGTGCTGCAGGTGCTCGGGCGGAGATCCTTTAACAATAGGTTACCGATAGACGGCTTAATGTGCCGGCGGGTCAGGGTTTCGTAGCTGTCCCAGGTGGTAGGACGCAGGTGGGGCTTCATGTATTCGTTCAGCCAGGTGTCGAGCCAGGCTCCCACCGTCATCTTGCTAGGGTCCGTGTAGGTCCCCTGCTCCAGCTCCAGCAGCAGGCGGGCCATTTCCTTCTCGGCTTCCCTCTTGCTGCCCTTAAAGGCCCGCTTGATCCTTTTCCTTTTCCCCGTCCTGGGGTCTTTCCCGGCTTCGATGACGATGGTCCAGGTGTTTTTGCTTCGTTTTTCTAAATGTCCCGGCATACAGTCACCTCCAGGATAATTTAAAAGGGGGCCATATCCTTCATCATCTTCTACCTCCCCGGGGGCCGGGTTTCCTGGCGTCCGGGGCGGCGGACGGCGCGGGGGAAATGCGGTGGGCTGGCCATCCCCACCACCTCGGCTGCAGCCCCGGCCCCGCTGCCCGTACCGCGGCCGTGCTCACCGCCTTTTTGCCGCTAACCCCGCCCCTACAGCTTGAACCTCACCTCCTTCACCACGCCGATGACGCGCACGTCCTCGCCCCTGACCACAATCGGTCGGTAGGCGGGGTTCTCCGGCTTTAAGATCACCGAATCGTTGCTGCGGTAGACGCGCTTGAGGGTAGCTTCCTCGCCGTTGATCATGACGACGGCGATCGCCCCGTCTTCGCAGGTGTCCTGCTGGCGCACCAGGACCAGGTCACCGTCGTAAATGCGGGCGCCGACCATGCTGTCGCCCTTGACTTTGAGGTAAAAGTACTCGCCACCCCGCACCTCCTCGGCGGGGAGGAACTTGGTGTCGATGATTTTTTCTTCGGCCATGACAGGCTCGCCCGCCCTGATCACCCCCAGGACCGGCACCGGGACCAGGTCCCGCGCCGGCAGAAAATCGCTTTCTTTGTAAATGCCGCCGGGAGCACTGTCATAATCACGCCCCATGAGGCTGTCCAGGCTGCACCCCAAAATGTTGGCGAGTTTGAGGAGTATAGCCTCGTCGGTGAACCGCTCTCCGGCTTCATACTTCGTCACCGCCGATCGGGATACACCCACGGCATCGGCCAGCTCCTGCTGGGAAAGGCCCTTTTTCTTCCGGTAGAACTTAAGCCGGGCGGCAAAGCTCATATGTTCCACCTCCTTCCGCGGTAATTCTAAACAATGGGCAGTTAACCTTCTGCCCAACTGCACCTTCCTTTTCTTTAGCAGGTTCCGGCGGGTATTAACTGTAAACCTCAAAATGCCGCCTGCGGTATTCCTCTCTATTTTCCTCTAACGTTTTGCTCCAGTCAGGCTTCCAGTTCACCAGATCCAAACCATCAATCTTGCTCACCGGACAGCACCCCCGGCTGTGGCCCGCAAAAATGGTTTTAACTGCGGCCTCGCCTTGCCGTCAGCCGCCGCTTACCCTTCCTTTTCTTTCTTTGCCTACAGTAGTTTAACCGCGGCGTCGGCCCACCGGGCCTATGTCCGGCCCCTCACGGCCGGGCCGCCCCTGTATCTTAAGTGTCCGCCAGGTAATACGTTTTTGACCCGACTATAGGGGACGGTAAGCCTGGATGGAGAATAAAATAAATAGGCCAGGGATATCACGTTCAAGAAGTTTGCTAATCATAATAGAAACCGCCAGGATTAACGTCTGGCAGTTTTCAGTAAGATAATCTGTTACACCCGATAATTAGCAGGAAAATTTGGGAAGATGACGAATTGAAACGAAAGGTGAGAGCGATGGTTTTTAACCCTGGTCTTCATCCTGGCGATATTATCGATAACCAACGTCTAACGGTGTGATCAGGACATAAATTTTATGCAGAATAAAACCCTGGCTGAATCGCGCCATAATGGGGTGGAAGTACACCTTTTTGAAGTGTTTGAGCCAGGGCAGTATACCTATATAGGTCGGGTAGAATTAACTGGGGAACCCTATCAGGAGCGCCAACCTGATGCCGCTGGTAACCCGCGACAAGTATGGGTTTTTCCCCTGCGGGTAGTGGATGTGGTAGCTCCCGTGGCTATCCCTGCGGAACTAATAAACAGGAGATTGGAAGAAAAAGAGAAGCAAGCCAGAAGGTTGGACGAGCAAGAACTCCGGCGCCGCATACACTTTTCTCGTCCAGAAGCAGCTTCAAGAAAGGTGACCATAACCACCTATGAACGTAACCCTTATGTAGCTGAATACGCTAGGCGGCGCGCTAATGGAAGATGTCAACTTTGCCATAAACCTGCGCCATTTTTAAACCCAGATGGGGAGCCTTATTTAGAAGTTCACCATATAGATTGGCTTTCCCGCGGCGGGGAAGATACAATAAATAATACCGTCGCCCCTTGCCCTAATTGTCATCGTAAGATGCATATTTTAGATTTGGCGGTTGATAGGGAGAAGCTAAAAAGAGAAATCAATGGTTAATCGGAGGACAAGCCATGACAGAAAACACTAATCTAGATCTTAGCACCCTGGAAAACTGGCTGTGGGAGGCAGCCTGTATAATTCGCGGTCCCGTAGATGCTCCTAAGTATAAGGATTACATATTGCCCCTAATTTTCCTAAAACGCTTGTCTGACGTTTTTGAGGATGAAATAGCTAAGCTGGCCGAAGAGATCTTTGACAGCTTTGAAGAAGCCCTGGCGCAGGTCGAAGAAGACCACTCCCTGGTGCGTTTTTACATCCCGCCCCAGGCCCGCTGGGAAGCCATATCCCGGCAGACGACCAACATCGGCGAATACCTCACCGATGCCGTGCTGGCAGTAGCTCGGGAAAACCCCAAACTCCAGGGCATTTTCGAGCATATCGACTTCAATGCCCAGATGGCCGGCCAGCCGGTTATCGATAACGACCGGCTTTATAACTTAATCCAGGTCCTTTCCCGCCATCGTTTAGGGTTGAAGGACGTGGAGGTAGACATTCTCGGCCGGGCTTATGAATACCTGTTGCGTAAATTCGCTGAAGGCCAGGGCCAGAGCGCCGGCGAATTCTATACTCCGCGGGAAGTTACCTGGCTGATGGCTTACCTTTTAGAACCCCAGCCAGGAGATAAGATCTATGACCCGGCCTGCGGTTCCGGCGGTCTACTGATTAAAAGCGTATTAGTGTTTAAGGAAGCCTATGGCGATGACCCTAGAATAGCGCCGGTTAAGATCTATGGCCAGGAGATCCTTTATACCACCTTTGCAATGGCCAAAATGAACGCCTTTATCCACGACCTGGAGGCAGATATCCGCCTGGGTGATACTATGGCCCGACCGGCCTTTACCAATCCCGACGGTTCTTTACGTATCTTTGATAAGGTAACTGCCAATCCCATGTGGAACCAGAAATTTCCTCTTTCATTGTACGAAGAAGACCCCTTTGATCGTTTTAAGTTTGGCGGCATCCCGCCGGCGTCAAGTGCTGACTGGGGCTGGATCCAGCATATGTATGCCTCATTGAAAGAAGGCGGCAAGATGGCCGTTGTTTTGGACACCGGATCTGTTTCCCGGGGTAGTGGCAACCAGGGATCTAACCGCGAGCGGGATATTCGCAAAGTTTTTGTGGAAAATGACCTGGTAGAGTGCGTCATCTTACTGCCGGAAAACATGTTCTATAATACTACCGCCCCGGGTATAATCATGATCATAAATAAGGCAAAAAAGCATCCAGGGGAGATTTTATTAATCAACGCCTCCAAATTGTTCACCAAGGGCCGCCCGAAGAACTACATGGATGACGAGCATATAAGGAAGGTCTATAGCCTTTACCGGGAATGGCGGGAAGAAGAGGGCTTGAGCAAAATAATTTCAATTGAAGAAGCAGCCCGTAATGACTACAACCTCAGCCCTTCCCGCTACGTATCTATTAACGGCAAAGAAGAATACCGGCCCGTAGAGGAGATTTTAGTCGAGCTGGCCGAAATCGAAGAAGAACGGCAGGCCGTAGATAAGGAACTGAATGATATCCTGGGCAAGTTAGGTTTTGGAGGTTGGCTGAATGGATAAGGAAATCAATGAGGTGATAGAGGGATATAAGGAAACGGAGATTGGGGTATTGCCCGAGGATTGGGAAGTGGTGAGGTTGGAAAATTGTCTTTCATTAATACGTAATGGGATTTCCAAAAAGCAAAGTAACGATTTTAAAAGCGGATATCCAGTTACACGAATCGAGACCATATCAGAAGGCCGAATTAACCCTAATAAAGTGGGATTTATAGATAATCTCACATCTGATGAAGTAGAAAAATTTAAATTAAGGCCAGGGGACGTTCTTTTTAGTCATATAAATAGTGAACCACAAATAGGGCGCTCAGTTGTTTATGAAGGTTGGCCAAGTATATTATTGCATGGAATGAATTTGCTCCTTTTGCGTTCAAATTCTTCTGTTGTTCCTCAGTGGCTTAATTATCTTTTTATGCATTACCGAGCTACAGGGATATTTATAAAAATAGCTGCGAGAGCAGTAAATCAGTCATCAATTAATCAGAACAAACTAAAGTCATTGTTTATCCCCCTCCCCCCACTCCCTGAGCAGCGCAAGATTGCCTATGTACTTTCAACCATCCAAAGAGCTATCGAGCTTCAAGATAAGATTATCGCCGCCACCCGGGAACTGAAAAAGTCGCTCATGCGCCACCTTTTTACCTATGGTCCGGTACCTGTGGACCAGATTGACCGCATACCCTTGAAGGAAACGGAAATCGGGATGGTGCCGGAGCATTGGGAAGTAGTGAGGTTAGGGGAAGCAATAATTAATACACAATATGGGCTTTCGTTACGTGGAAGTACAAACGGCAAGTATCCAATACTAAGAATGAATAACCTTATAGAGGGCTCTATTAATACATCTGATTTGCAATATGTAAACTTAGATTTACAACAACTTGAACGATTTCGTTTAAATAAAGGCGATATACTCTTTAATAGGACCAACAGTTTTGAGTTAGTAGGCAAAGCATCTCTATTTGCATTAGAAGGGGATTTTGTCTTTGCATCATATTTAATAAGAATCATTACCAATAAAATGCGCTTAGCACCTGGGTTTTTAAATTACTATCTTAATTGGGACGAAACACAGCATAGGTTAAAACTGCTTGCAAGTCGAGGTGTGAGTCAATCAAATATAAGTGCTACCAAATTAAAAGGATTTGTTATTTCTCTTCCCCCAATCACTGAACAAAATCGAATTGCCCATATTCTTACAGCCGTCGACAACAAAATTAACGCCGAGGAAAAACGCAAATCCGCTCTCCAATCCCTCTTCCAAACCATGCTCCACCTGCTCATGACCGGCAGTGTGCGCGTTAAAGACCTGGAGGTGAAAGAAGATGCCCTTAGGCGGTGAACGCTCCACAGTGCAAAATCCCTTCATCCGCTATGCCACCGAAGCGGGCTGGAAGTACATAGCACCTGAGGATTTAGAGCTCAGGCGGGGTGGAGTGGGGGGATTAATCGACCGCCAGGTATTTATCAGCCAGCTCCAGAGGTTAAACCCTGGCGTGGTGGACCACCTGCGGGCTGAAGAGGTATTAAAGCGGGTGGAGCGGATACCGCCAAATATTGAGGGGAACCTCCAGGCCTGGGAGTACCTGAAGGGCTTACGGACGGTATACGTGGAGACCGAGAAAAGGGAGCGCAATATCCGCCTGCTGGACCTGGATAACTGGCGGGCCAATAGTTTTCAAGTCACCGACGAATTTACCTACACCAATGGCACCTACACCATCCGCGCCGATATCGTTTTCTTGATTAACGGCGTCCCGGTCCTGGTGGTAGAAACGAAATCCACCAACGAGATTGAAGGCATCGCCAAAGCCCTGGACCAGATGCGCCGCTACCACCGGGAGGCGCCGGCGCTCATGGCCCTTGAGCAGGTTTATGTCTTGACCCACCTGGTTCGCTTCTATTATGGGGCCACCTGGAGTTTGAGCCGCAAAGACCTCTTCAACTGGCGGGACGAAAGCACAGGGCAGGATTACGAAACCCTGGTAAAAAGCTTCATCCATCCCCAGCGGGTGTTACGGGTCCTAACCGACTTTATCATGTTTGTCCGCCGGGATGATGAATTAAGTAAAGTTATCTTGCGACCGCACCAGATGCGGGCCATTGGCCGGGTCCTTAACCGTGCCTTAGACCCTACCAAAAAGCGGGGTCTGGTCTGGCACACCCAGGGGTCGGGTAAAACTTACACCATGATCACCATTGCCAAAAAGCTGATTGAAGACCCTCGTTTTAATAATCCCACCGTCCTCATGCTGGTAGACCGCAATGAGCTGGAACAGCAACTTTTCACTAACCTGGCCGCCTGTGGACTGGGTATGGTCGAACAAGCCCGGAGCAAACGCCACTTGCAAGAGCTTCTGGCTTCCGACCGCCGGGGCCTCATCGTCAGCATGATCCACAAATTTGACGACATTCCGGCTAAGCTTAATTGCCGGGACAATATCTTTGTCCTGGTAGATGAGGCCCACCGTACCACCGGAGGCAATTTGGGCAATTACCTCATGGGGGCTCTCCCCAATGCTACCTATATCGGCTTCACCGGCACCCCCATTGACCGCACCGCCTACGGCAAAGGCACTTTTAAAGTTTTTGGCTGCGACGACCAGCCTCACGGTTACCTGGATAAATACAGCATAGCCGAATCCATTGAAGACGGCACTACAGTACCCCTCCATTACTCCCTGGCTCCCAACGAACTGCGGGTGGACCGCGAGACCCTGGAGGAAGAATTTCTAAATCTGGCGGCAGCCGAAGGAGTTAGCGATATCGAAGAACTAAACAAAGTATTAGAGAAGGCCGTTACCCTAAGGAATATGCTAAAAAACCAGGATCGGGTAGAGGCAATAGCTGCCTATGTCGCCCGCCATTACCGGGACTATATCGAACCGATGGGTTATAAAGCCTTCCTGGTGGCAGTAGACCGCGAAGCCTGCATTATGTATAAAGAGACCCTGGATAAATACCTGCCGCCCGAGTATTCAGCAGTGGTAATCAGCAGGGCCCACAATGATCCGCCGGAACTAGCCCGCTATTATCTTCCTGAAAAAGAAGAAAAGGAGTTACGCAAGGCCTTCCGTAAACCCGGGGAATTGCCCAAAATCCTCATTGTTACCGAAAAACTCCTTACCGGCTACGACGCCCCGGTGCTGTACTGCATGTACTTGGATAAACCCATGCGCGACCATGTCCTTTTGCAGGCCATTGCCCGGGTAAACCGTCCCTACGAGGATGAAAACGGCCACCAGAAGCCGGCTGGCTTTGTTCTCGATTTTGTCGGCATCTTTGAAAACTTAGAGAAGGCCCTGGCCTTTGATTCTAAAGACGTAGAAGGTACCATTGTAGACCTGGATATCCTTAAAAACCGTTTTCAAGACTTAATGGCCGAAGGTAGAAGCAAATACCTTGCCATCATCGCAGGGTATCATCAGGATAAGGCGGCAGAACTGGCCTTGGAACACTTCCGGGAGCCCCAGATGCGCCAGGAGTATTATACCTTTTTTAAAGAGCTGGCCAACCTTTTTGAAATTATATCGCCGGATCCCTTTTTAAGGGAGTATCTAGACGATTACGACCAGTTAGCCCGGCTCTATCGACTGCTGCGTTCTGTTGAACCGGGGGTCAACCTGGACCATGAACTAATGCGCAAAACGGCCCGCCTGGTCCAGGAACACACCATTCCTGGTGCTATTCAGGATGCAGTGACGGTTTATAAGATCAACGAGGAAGTCCTGGATAAATTAGCTGAGACACAGGCTAGTTATACCATTGAAGTGTTTAACTTACTGAAAAGCATAGAAAACACTATAGCGGTGAAAAAGCAAGAAGCGCCCTATTTGCTCTCCATAGGCGAAATAGCAGAAAGAATAGCCAGAGCTTACCAGGAGAGACAGTTAAATACCCAGGAAGCTTTACGCCGGTTGGAAGAATTAATTAAAGAATATCTAGTTTCCGAGAAAGAACGGGCCGAGAAGGACATGACACCGGAAACTTATGCTGTATACTGGTACTTGAAACGACAGCAGATAAAAGGCGCCGAAGCTGTGGCGCGGAATATGGCCAGTGCCTTTACTGATTATCCCTACTGGCAGGAGAGTGAGAGCCAAGAACGGCAAATCGTGTGGGAGTTTTATAAAAACCTCAAGAAAACTGGATTGGAAGCAGGTAAAAAGATGAAAGAAATCGTAGACCAGATTTTGCAACTGCTAAAGGGGGCCAGGCGATGAGCTTGGGGTTAGATGATTATCTGGTATGGGAACAAGGCGGCGCTATATATGAAGGCGCTTTTACTTTGGCGACCCTTGATAAACTGGAAGAAGTTATTCCGGAGGCAGTTTTCCGGGCTGAGGTAGCAACCTGGGCCAAGAGGATCGGCGTTGAGCCCAAAGAAATACATATCCGCGCCATGAAACGCAAATGGGCGAGCTGCTCCAGTAAAGGCCGCTTAACCTTTGATCCCGAGTTGTTAAAACAGCCGGCAGCCTTCCGGGCTGAGGTAATTGTGCACGAACTGCTGCATTTAAAGATATCTAATCACGGGCCACTGTTTAAGGCGATGGGCAAGGCGTATCTGGCAAAGTATGGGGTGGGCTGTTAATTAAGTAATATATAAAATTACTGGTCTATATGGTTTATATTTAGATATATTTGGCTAAATATGTTTTATTATAGTTCTATATGGGGCGGCAAAAGGAACAAATGGCTTCAAAGCCTTGTGGCCCAGGGTTTTTAGGCAATAGTGCCATGTATTAATAGAGGGGTAATTAGCAGCGGCATGATTTTTATCTATTTAAAAACTGCTGCTTTTTAGTTTACAAAACGCCTCGAAAAAAGTTCAAAGACCGAAATCTATTGCGGCTCAAGGCCTTCAAGGTTTGCCGCCCATTTTGGTTAGGAGGTAAAAACAGCGGTATGATAAGCCGCTTAAAAAGAGGGAGGTAACGCTTATGGAGCAAAGGGTAGCCAAAAAGGTGATTTTGGAAATCGATCCTAACAATGATATTGTTAAAGGGCAGTTGTTATCTTCTGATACAGGAGAAGTAGTTACAACAGAGCTAGGGGAAATTTTAGAATTTATCTATACGGATTGCGGCGGTGTTGACATTATAGAAATGTATGAAGAGGAACAGTTGAAAAAAGCACAACGAGAAATGGCACAAAAGGAATATGAGTTTGATAAGTTCCTCAAGGGAATATATCAGGAGGCATTTGAGCAATCAAATCTTATGCCAGGGGCTGGTATAAAGGCTATAATAGCATTACCGATTGCAAAGCTACTGTCAGATATAAAAGAAATAGAAAATCCAAACAAAATAACAAAATGGATCCGGGATAAAATTATACCGCCGGCCCGGGATATGTTGGTAGCTTTTCTTTTCGGTAAGGAAAATGCCAAAGAGATCGACCGACTTATAGAAGAAGCAAGAAAAAAGTATCTATCATAGGACATATATTCCCCTACGGCAGGCAAGAATTGCAATTCTTTTTCTCTAATTACAGGAAACGTACGAATGTTTGTAGATTTGTAGAATAACACGTTAATAATGGCATATCTTGCTAGCATTATATGCGGGAAGTGCAGTGATAAAGCCAGGAACGGCTGAACCAAATCGCTACTTTAAAAAACTCTTTTTGATTGGGGGCAAATAAATGCTACTCTTAGAAAATTATATTGAAGACTTTAACCGTGCTCTCGATTTAGAGATAAAATATCAAAAAGAAACAGGAGGTCGTCTCTATATTATTCAAGAAGGTATGCTTCTTGATGGGGACAACTTTATTTATCGCTTTGTTATAGATCAAGAAGTCAGCTTACCTGATGGCACTCCAGTGCGAGTTAAAATTGGTGAAAAAGAAGTTACAGGGCACGTTATTTCTTTAGAAGGCTTCGATTTAATACTTACGCTAGATCAGTATCTTGGTGTTCAGGTACAAGAGGCTCACCTTTTTTGTGAGCCGTGGGGTTTATTAGAAGCCCTCCAAGAAAGATTAAAGGAAATATACAAAAAAAATGCTTCTCTAGTTGCTGCTGTGTTAACAGGTACCCCAGTAATGATTAAAAACCTAAAACCAATTAAAAGAAATCAGCATGGTAATAACTCTGATGTATGCAGTTTTGTCTTAAATAATGCAGTGGCTTTCATATGGGGTCCACCTGGTACCGGGAAGACGGAAACCCTGGCCCGTATTACTAACGAATTGCTTTCAAAAAAAGAATGCGTTCTTATTTTGTCACATAGTAATGTTGCTGTTGATGAAGCTGTAGCTAGAATAGCAAGTGTTGCCTTAACTTATAGAGAAGGGGATATTGTTCGGTATGGTTTTGCCCAACCTACCTTTTTGGCAAAACATCGTGACCTCACTTCATTTTACCTTGCAGCAAAAAAGCGACCGGAACTTCTGCATCGCTATGAACAGCTAAGGGCAGAGCGTGAAAAGCTTAAAAAAAGTGGTCCCAAGGAAGAACTTGCCAGGGTTGAGAAAGAGCTTAGTAATTGCCGCCAGGAAATTCGTGCTTTGGAGGGACTGGTTATAGGAGCCGCAAAGGCAGTTGGTACTACGTTGTCAAAATCAGTTGTTGATGAGGCAGTCTTCCGCTCACGGTGGGATACAGTAATCGTCGACGAGGTAAGCATGGCATACATACCCCATGTTATCTTTGCGGCTAGTTTGGCGGATAGACGTATTGTACTTGTAGGTGATTTCCGACAGCTTGCTCCTATAGCAATGGCTACAGAACCATTAGTAGACAAATGGTTGAAGCGTGACATATTTGAGAAAGCAGGTATAGTTGAAGCCGTAGATAACGGAAAGGATCACCCATGCCTGGCTAGCTTAACTATACAACACCGCATGCATCCCCGGATTGCGGGTTTTCCTAGTATACGATTTTACGGTGGACGGCTTGATAATGCGCCAGATGTAGCGAATAATGTAGATTCTATTGTAAACGATGAGCCCTTTCCCGGAGAACCTCTTATAATGTTTGATCTCTCTGGGCTTGATATTGGAAGTAGTATTCAACCAGATCATTCAAGATTTAATTTGATTTCGGCTTTTGCGTCAATAAGCCTAGCATCTAATTCTGGGAAAAGTAATGTTGCCATTATAACACCATATGTAGCCCAGGGACGGCTGCTCAGAGCCTTGATTAGCGATTTGTTTCCGTTTAAGGGGGGTAACACCACTCCCAAATGTCGGGCTTCAACTGTACATAAGTTTCAAGGATCCCAAAGCGATTTGGTAATCTTTGATACAGTAGACAGTAGTGGAAGGCCAGGTACACTTGTCTCAAGTATTAATGAAAGTTCTCGTCTTATCAATGTAGCTGTAACAAGGGCTAGGGGTAAGTTTATTTTAGTTTGTAAACGGTCGTACTTAGAAGATAGTGTTAGTAAAAATATGCCAATCAGTTGGTTAATCCAATACACTAAAGAAAAAGGGAAACACTATCGTTTGTTAAATGCTCTTAATTTGGATTTAACAAGGCAATCTACTAATAATCATCTTATTTGGTTAGAAAATGAAAAAGAGGTCAGGTCAAAACTAAAAGAAGAAATTAAAAATGCAAAGAAAATAATGGGGGAATTTAGAAGCGATTGGTTGGCAAGTGAAATCGGTCAAGCGATATTAGAAGAATTAGTTAAACCTGATAAGAATGTAGTGATAAGATGTAATAGCGCCTCCCCATTAAAAGGAACTTTCTTGGAAGAAAATATTATAATCAAAAATTTTATTCCATATTCTGCTGTTTTATTAATTGATAATAAGGTAATTTGGTGTGGTGCGCAGGTAAGAGGAGAGAATAGGTATCTATGGGTAAGATATTCAGGGCCAAAAGGCGTCCTAAGTATATCAGGACTATTAGACTTAGAACTCAAATCAAATGGTGGGAAGGTTGTTGGACTACGAGATTTTGTAAAAAACAGATGCAAGTGTCCCTCGTGCGGAAAACCTATGATTGCACGATTAAGTAAGAAAGGAAAAGTATTTTTGGGCTGCACAACTTATCCATCATGTGATGGTATAAGGTGGTTGGAAATTGATATTGCTAATGAATATCTTTCATTTATTGAGGCTTATTGTCCTAAATGTGGCGGAAAACTAATAGCTAAAAAAGGGAGAAATGGATTATTTGTAGGTTGTAGTAATTTCCCCGAATGCAAAACGACATTTGATCTACAAAATTATCTTTAGGCCTTTAAGACAACACTAAATTCAGGCGTGAGCTAACGCTATATGATAATCAATTAGTGCTGGGGAGTTTATCTGGGCGCCTGCGGCGCCCAGGCCCCTCCGCCCGCGCGGCTTCGCCGGCCTCCGCTCGGCCGGGCCTGCGGCCCGGCCCCAGCTCCGGCCCGCTCTGCTTCGCGCTGGCTCCGGGGCAAAAGATATACGCCCACTCCCTCCGCGGCCCTGCGGGCCGCTCCGGGAGAGGGCGCTGGTAGCTACCTATAGCCCGTTAATTGTGGTAAGGGCATAACGCCCGTTTTTTTGGCCGCGGGCGCCACCCGGCCTTCCGGCCGTCAGCCGTCGGCCGGATCTCGCCACGTGTCCGGCGGCGTGACCGTCTTCCAAGGCGAAGACCTTTCCCGGGCGGCTTCTTTGTAGATCCCTGTTTCCTTATGGTTCATATACTCGCTTAAAATGGACAGTTCTGGCTACCGCTGATGAGTTTACTGGCTCAAGCGATGGAAAATAACTCCATAATATAATTAACCTGTGGTATACTTAAATTACTAGAATTGCGGGAAAGAGAATGAGGGACGAGGCTATATAAAGCTGTTTTAGAGGAGGGTTACTAAAATATGGGTACCCAAACTGACGAACTGGCTGCTTATTACGCTAAGAAATACCCTTTGACTTTTACCGACGATTATTCAAAAACTGACCCCTTCCTAACCGAGCTTTATAGGGAAGCTTGGCAGGTTGCTGCCCGAGCTGCGGCCATCTTAAAAGAGCGATATGGTGCCCAAAAAGTGGTGGCCTTCGGCTCTTTGGTTGATCGATCCCGCTTTTCGCGCTGGTCCGATGTTGACCTGGCGGCGTGGGGCATCCCGGACGACCGGTTCTACGCCGCAGTGGGGGCGGTGACGGGTCTTAGTGAAAAGTTTAAAGTTGACCTGGTTGACCCGGAAGACTGCCGCGCATCTTTACGCAGGGCTATAGAAAGCGAAGGGGTCGAGCTATGAAAAAGAAGTACCTTGCCCTGGTCGGCCGCATCCGAGAGGAGCTCGCTGAAATCCAGCAGGCCGTCGACCGCGCCCGAACCGGATGGGAACGCTATCAACTTACAGGCGATGATTTTTACCTTGACAGCGTAGCTTTTAATCTTCACAGCTTTTATACGGGGCTGGAGAGGATTTTTGAACTAGTTGCCATCAATCTGGAGCAAAGTAAGCCGGAGGGGCAAAACTGGCATCAGGAGCTCTTGCACCAGATGGCGGTTGAGATTGAACTGATACGTCCCCCTGTCATCTCCAGGGAAACCAGGATCAGCCTGGATGAATACAGGGGCTTCCGTCACGTTGTGCGCAATATATATACCTTCCGTCTTTCTCCTGCCCGCATAAAGCCTTTACTGTATAACCTTGCGGAAGTTTGGGAGCGCACAAGAAGGGAACTCGAAAGGTTTCTTTTTTTCATTGAAGCAAGGGTTAACGAAAAGCAATAAAGGCCCTCTTTGTTGTGGGCGCCACCCGGCCTTCCTGCCGTCAGCCGTCGGCCGGGATCCGCCAGGTGACCGGCGGCGTGGCAGTTAGCCACGGCCACCAGTCACGTGGCGGCAATTTTTATTGCTTATCAGAGGAAACATATACAGCGCCTTCAGTTGGTGCCCAATTGGCGCCGGATGGGTTGAGATGGTGCCGGATTGGAGAGTCTTTAATGAGCGAAAAGCCCTGATAAACCCGGATTTGAAAGCACTAGTGAGATATTATGGACGGGTTGCCTGGGACTCACATTCAAGAGGTCGCAGGTTCAATCCCTGCCGTGCCCACCAGGTATAGTAAGGCCTCCCGGGACCGGGAGGCCTCTAAATTTGCCAGCTTACGGCATTTTGACAGCAAAAACAGGTAAAGTTCGAATTCCTGGAGATGCCTGCGCTGGTAGGTACTTATTCCCTTTCTTAGTTTTAACAGGCCACCCAGGGATAGCGTCCATACCGAAAAAGGTGGGAATGTTCCCCAACCCCTCCGGGGTTACGGACGGCAGCTCCCGTGAAAATAGTTCTCCTTTAGACTGTATCTTAACATTATAAATAGCTACACCTCTTTACCGTGGTTATACCGATTCCACCTTTTTGCTTGCCTCCCACTCACACCGCAACTGAGTTGCGTTATTGATAATTTCTTCTATTAGCTCGCCTCGTACATTACTCGAGCTTCCTTCGGAAAGGTATCCCTCTGGCTCTATACCATGTGACCGAAGTTGTTCGAAGACTCGCTCCATAGTCCGATCCGGTTCTTGATAAAATTCACTCCCGCGGATGCGAATGAATTTCCAACCCAAGCGCTCCAGGACAGCTTGACGGGCTAGATCCTCCGGTAACTTTTCCAACGGATGCCACCGATCTCCGTCACATTCAATGGCTACCCGCTGACCAGATCCTTCCACAACCAGATCTATAACATAGTAACCGACCGGCCATTGGGCATATGTGCGGTAACCGGCTGCCACCAACCGTTGTAACACTTCACGCTCGAATGGAGATTGAGTACGGGCACTTTCATTTATAAGGGCACGTGTAGCTGCTTCTGGATCTAAAGCATACTCGATCAGCCGACGACGAAGATCTCCGGGTTTCAAATCCACATGTGGGTCAAGGGAATACACTACCCACATTTGATCCTTTGCTCTGCTGGCTGCTACGTTGAACCGCTGCCGGAACCGATCATCTTCTCGCTTAGGCAGTGGGGTTCCAGTAGGAGCGTCCACAAGTGAAAGAAATACCACTTCCCGCTCGTCTCCCTGAAATTGAGCTGCAGTGCCACAGAGGATGCGGCGCTTTTTGTACTCTCGTTCAGGTAAGTATTGACGTAGCAAAGAATCTATAAACCGTGCTTGCTCCTCGCCAACCAGAGAGATGACACCAAACGTCTTTCCTTCGTAGGCCGGGTGTTGTACGGCCGCTACGAGTAACGAAACCAACTCCAGGGCTTCTTTTCGATTTACCCTGTTTTCTACATACGCTTCTTTCACCCGGTAAGGTACCACATGAGGCTTAAGCACTACATTGCTGGACTCTCTTAAGGGTTTGATTCGTCCGTTGTAGCAAAGGAGGTTGCTGAACTGGATAATCTCCGGCACACACCGGAAGTGTTCCACTAGCATAATGGCACCACCAAAGGACTCCCGGGCGATGTCGTATATGGAACGTCTACCATCGTAAAGTATGGCGTTAGGTATGTCACGCAGGTACTCGGTAATAATGGCCTCTATCCGCTCCAGCTCTTGTCCGACCCCTTCAGGGCTCACCTGCTCGTGGTCGCCTACTACTACAGCGCGATCGGCTAAATAGAGGGCCACAAGGGCCAGAGCATCACACTGGCTAGCTTCATCAATGATCACAACATCGAATCGAGTGGTGCGGGGATTAAACTGTTCGACAACACGAGCAAGCGGCATAATCCAGACCGGCACCGCTTCACGGGCACGACTGAGTTGGCGTGCAGCCTCTGCGCGCAATTCGATAGCTCGCTTGCCCGTCCCCTTTCCCAGTCGCCTTATAATATTAAGCCACCCTACTAGCGCCTGTTGCTGGCTAAGAGTTGTGCGCCGTAACTGTGCTGCCCAAGCTCGGTACTTGATCAGTTCAGCTGTCACCTGGCGCAGCGTATCCATTCGCTTTCTCAGGTGCTCCTGTAACTCTGGTACTGATAGCGAAGCGCGTCTTGCCAGCTCATCATGGAGTTGCCGCCACCGCCAGGCACCCATAGGATCTCCTGGTAGTTTAGCCTGGCCATGCACGCCCTGCCGACTACGGATGGCCGCCGCCCAACCAGGAGCAACCCGTTCCAGACGTGCTAAAAGTTCTTGACGACGCTGGAGATGGGCTTGCCGCCGATAAAGATCGGTGAGCCGCGTGTATAATGCACAATAGGTTTCTACGTCACGGTGTTGTACAGCTCCATATAGTTGCTCAGTTATCACACTCTGCTTTCGTCCCCGTAATGCCTCCAACCGCCTCGCAAACTCTTCCAGCTTGGTACGGGCATTAGACTGACGGATAAGCTGGGCCCTGGCCTCCAGAATTGGCGGTAGTTGCTCCATGAGAGCACTCCCTAAAACACGCAATTCGCCGAAGGGCGAAGGATCAGGAGGTTGTTGCCGGCGAAAGGCTTCCCATCGAAAACCGTGTCGCTGTAAGGTTTCTACTAGGGGCAGGAGGGCACGGTCGTTAAGTTCCAGCCAGTGCCGGAAACGGGGTGCGTACTGTGCCACAGCACGCTCCGGCTCCTCACCCAAATAGTCAGGAGACGGGCCTCCACGACGGGTAATCAGATACTCCCAACGTGCCAATAGTTCGTTGCGTAGCTGTGCCAGTCCAGCAGCCGCAGCCAAAGCGCGGAAGTGTTCGGCTAACCTGGGTTGCCCTGAAGCTACACTAGTACTTTGCACAAATCTCCGCCAAGCCGGGCGTAAAAGAAGGGAAAGTCCCCTAATGCTTCCACCGCGACGTTCTGCTTCTGCTGCCAACTCTACAGCTAGGCGTTCTTGTTCGTCAAGGGGAATATTAGGTGCTAACTGTGGACGGTGAAGAATGCACAACTCGTGGAATTCGGCAGCCTGTCGGTCAACGCGTCCAGTCAAATCCAGTAAGTGTTGCCAGGGTGCACAATGAGCTTCTCCTTTAAATCCTGATTCAGCTGCGGCAAGTTCCCAAAGTTCGGCTTGCAGTAACTGTTTTCCAACCGCTTTTGCTTCCCGTGCGAGAGCCTCGAGAGTTTCTGCCGACTCCTCAAATTCTAAACCAGACTCCCAAAGTTCTGAAGGGACAGCCTCTACCGGGCGGGCAAGTATAGCAGCCAATTCAGCAAATTGCTCCGGCACTAGAAGGTTCTCAGGTGCAGGTAGGCCAAGAACCATTTCCTGCTCATCCTCAGGTGTTACGGTGGCATTGGTCTGATAGAGTTCAGCCAATTCTGTTATAGAGAGAGGTAATGGGTGTCCTGGTTCTACAGGTTCTGGAATCCAATCGTGGTGTCCTTTCCCTTCAGCAACTAACCGTCCTGCTTTGGAGGGTTCAAACGTTTCCCCAGCAACGACGATTTCCCGGTACTCACTCCCAACGGCCTCCAGAAGGCGTTGTTGTAAAGACTGAATCTCTTGTAGTAGCTGGCGCCGCTGGACGGCCAAGCCGGCTGCTTCTTCTTCTAGAGTTCTTGCATCACTCTGACTGAGTTGTTCTGCGATATGATTCACGGCTTCTTCAAGCTGCCTGCGGCTCTCCAAATCGTCATCGAGAACGTTCACACAAAGGGGCCGTAGTGGGTCTACGATCTGATCACGTAGCACACGTAAAGCTTTGGAGGTATGGGCAGTAACCAGTACAGTTTTACCCTGTGCGAGAAGATGACCAATTAGGTTGGCAATGGTATGCGTCTTACCGGTACCCGGTGGGCCCTGTACCAGTACCCCACCATACCGATCTAGTCTCTCTGCAATCCGCAATTGTTCTCTGTTCCAAGACTTGCTAAAAAGGACTCCCTCTGGCTCGTTACCAGGCAGTAGGGTATGTAACCTCTCTTCTGGTTCATCGTTATTCTCGGATATCTCAACGCCCACAATCCCAGATAAAAATGATGGCAGATTTTCACGTTCAGGTAGATCTTCCAAGATCAGATCCAGCGCACGGGCAAACCCCTGCGTGCGTTGGCGTAAAAAGAGTACCGGAGATCGTCCGATAATTGGTTGCAGTGCTTCCTTTGGCGGCAACTCATTCCCAATGAACCGACCATGTGGGGAAAGGATTTGCACCAAACGCCGGAAGAAACCAGAAGTATCCTCACTTCCCAACGGGTGAAAACCTACATGCTCCAATTCCTCGTGGACACTGCCGAGTTGCTCCGGGTTGACTACAGGAGCATCACGAAGTACAACAGTATAAAGCTCGGGATTTCTACCTATGTCGACAATGCGAAACTCCGGTATATCAGCATCGAATTCTAATTGAACGGGAAGTAATAGCAAAGGATGATAGATGATTTCTTGTTCAATTTTCCAGCTGAGGATACCATCTCCAACTACCAGCTCCACTCGCTCGCCTTCGCGACCCAAGCGTCCGTATAGCTCGTAGAGGGTTTCAAAAACCTTCATAGTTTGCCGCGCTGGACGCTCGTTTTCTGCCCATTCTTTCCACAATACTCGCCAACGTTCAAAATCCTGCACTCGCTGCTCATCGTCCTCAAAACGCATTACTTGCGTTTCTCTGTTTGGCTGTTCTACGTTCCGGCTCGAATATGGAATTACGTCGTGTTTTAGGGGGTCTTCCCAACCGGGTTGCAACCATCCTTCAAGAGAAGGAGGAGGCGCAGGAGGTTTCGTAAGCCGAGGGCGTTGTACTGTGAGAATGAATTCAGACGTCTCGGTCTCCTGTGCAGTAGCTTCTACGCGCTGTTTCGCCGAAAGAACGAATCCGCGGTGAATTGCAGGATGGTTGGGGAGTTCGGAGAGCCAGAGCCGCCAGGGCTGGTCGTCTATATGTTTTGGGAAAAAGTGGCGGATGCGCGCATATTCACGCAGAAATCTGTAGATGCGAATTAAACGTTCCCGTGCTAACGGTAGGTTTGCACTAACACTCATAGTACAAAATATCCCCCACACCTAAGTAAACTTCACTTGGCAGCAAGAGGTCTGCCTGGCTGGCAGCCAAACCACATCCCTCCCGAAATAACTTTTATTCTACATTTTTCCTCGTCCTTCCTCTCTGACACGGGAAATTTTGGGTACAAGTTAAAAGATAACCAATCAAGGCAAGATGCCTTGCTCAGGCCCCCATTATGCGCTGGGGAGAGGAATTTGAGAATTTGCGGGTTGAAGTTGAGCAGCCGCTATATTCCTTCTTCTCCTACTTCTTTATCGGGCAGTTTAAGATTAATTACGAGTCTATTATCCCCCGGAAGTTGGCGCTTCTACCCATAATGGCATATTTCTATTTTATAAGAACGAAGGGATAACCTATAATAAATTCACACCTAAATGTCAGCGCGGAATTGTTTAACCAGAACCCTAAGCCGAAAAGCACGCGCCCACTTCCTCCGCGGCCCTGCAGCCCGCTCCGGGAGAGGGTGCAGGTCAGCTACCCATACCCCTGTAGTTGTAGTTATAAAGCTAAGGGTTTTACCCTGTAGTGAAATCAAGCCCTCTGGAGGATTACCAGAGGGCTTGGTATTTGCTTCTATTGTAATGTAGCAGCGATATCCCCCAAAATTGATACTCACCCCGCATACTGCCTCAAATCTATGGTGATATTGCGGAAGTTCTCATTATGACCAGCGATAAAAGCTGGCGAAAAATTGAAAAATACCATGGGCAGAAACTTACTATAGCGGAGATTCGTACTCTGCCGTCCTATCGGTGATTATGCCGTGTTTCTTGGGGGATTACTTGCAAACAGAACGCTTGGACGGAAATGAAATGGGAAGGTTTAAAGAGTTACGGTAAAACATCGTCTGAGACCTGGAGCGCGGCGATAAAGGCGGCGATGTTTTTGGCCGGGACGCCGGTACGTTCGGCCAGCAGTTTGACCAGCGGGTCGTCGGCCAGGGAAAAATAGTTGGCCAGGGGTAAATGGTTGGTGGCTTTACCCAGCCCTACCAGCTCGTCCAAGGAAACACCAAAGAGCTGGCCAAGTCTAACCAGCGTTTCCAGGCCTGGTTGCTTTGTCCCGCGCTCCCAGTTGGCGACGGTGGGACGCTCTACGCCGACCATCCTGGCCACGTCTTCCTGCCGCAGGCCCCTCCGCTGGCGTAACTGCTTTAGAGACTCTCCAAACTTCAGCATAATTATCACCACCTATCTCAATAATTTGCTTCTAGCTTGTTAAATCTTCTGCTCTCTTAGAGTTTCATTTTTTATGATGAGGTCCAAGAGGGCAGATGAAGCCCAGTTATTGTGAATAATGCGGGCATCGCAAAACCAAGGCCTATGTGAGTTTTACCCGCGGCTTGTGTGATATGACCCATGGTTAAATTTCCAGCTGCTCATTTATGTTTTTGTAAAAAGTGTTTGATCCTTGCGGTACCTTTGGGACAATCACGGTAGAACCAATAGCGGGGCAGTTTCATCACCTCCTGCACTTCCTATTGCCTTTTTACACTTTGAGACAATAACATTTCCAATTCAGGGTCTTGATATTTTACGCGAGTCTAGGTTTCCAATAGAAACATTATATGCATAGAATCCCGCCCTTACTTAAAATATAACCCATAGAGAACGGCTCGCTCACAGCGGAATATTAATAAAGGGACAGTTTAGCGTTAATGATTGGGATGAAAAACCGTCCCGGAGCCGCAACATAAATATACTTATCCAATTATAACCTTTTAGAAGTGTTGTGAGAAACCCTTTTAAATCACAGCTGGCCGCAGTAGTGGTGCCATTGCCAATAAGGATACGAGGCCGGTTGCCGAACACCTGCCACTAGAATTCATGAGCCTTCATCGTTCGACAAGATTTTTATGTGGGTAGCCATCTTCTATTGACAAGTTCCCAAAAGAGCACATATAATGTTTCCTAAAGGCACAAAAAGGCGAGTGATACGCCTGAAAAGGAGGCAGCCTATGCGCACTGCCCTGCGCAAGGCGCGGCTCAAGGCCGGCCTGACACAATCAGAACTGGCCCACCAGGTGGGGTTGAGACGTGCTTCCTACACCAATATTGAGAAGGGGCACAAAAACCCTTCCGTGAGTACCGCTCTCCGCATCGCCCGGGCCCTTAACCGACCGGTTGAGGAGCTCTTTGCCGACGAGTTCTATGCCGTCCATGGTGCCAGGAGCGGGAGGAGGGCGATGGGCGGCTGACCGCCGGAAGTAAATATTGCCATTGCTGCCGCGGATTATGCATCTGGCCCCGGTCTCGAGCAACACCTTGGAGCCGAACCATGGGCTGGACTTCGGCATCCTCACCCTTAAATAAAGCCCTGAGCTTTTTAAAGGGGGTATCAGACTGGGCAACGTCGACTGCTAGAAGTCGTTGGACATTTTAAGGGGGAGCGAAATATGGTTGATGGCCCATTAACTGAAGAAGAAATTAACGAGCTGTTAGCTGCGTATGAAGAGCTAACAAGCCGGATTAGAGAGGGCAAAGTTCTACCGCTCACGGATCTGTCTATTGAAGAAACGGTGAATAAGAATTATTCCTGGGAATAAAGGGTGTACATTTTTGTAAGTAAGCCAGTAAATACCAAAAGTTAAAAGGGTTGTTATCAGACACCGTTAAGGGCAAACCGGTCGAAAGACTGGGGCGCAAAGCCGTGGGCCTAAGGCTTGTAAGAGCTATGGCTGCCAGGTTGCCGGTGGACCTTCTGGGAGACGAAGGGAATTATGTTTGCTCTTAGAGGGAACAGGTAACCTGTCCCCTTATTTTTTTTGTTAGACGGAAATTATTTTCGCGAAGCAGACAAGTATCGCTGCTTAAGGTTAGAAGGCTCATAAGTTTTTTAACAGGACAGTTCGCCGAGGTATTGTTTTTGGAGAAATGGGCTCGAAGGAGGGATGGCTACATAAAAATGGAAATAAACGGATAAATAATTGAAAATAGCACTTAAATTAATTTAATAACACTTAAAATATTAAATTCAGGAGGACTGATAACCATGGCTATTGATGCCACCAAAACACTGGAACCATTACCTTCTGCTAGTCGAGGGATATACAGCGATACCAGTAAGAGTGGAGCGGTCAAAGAAGGGGACAAAAAGGAAATGGAGTTACGGAGGAGGCAGGCACGTACTTTTGCGAAGCAACAACAGATTGCCGAGCGGATAGCCAGCGCGACGGAACAACTTTCTTCTGGCGTAGAAGAGGCTTCCAATGCAGTAGAAGAATTGCGCACTGCCATGGAGCAGATAGCCAGCGGAGCACAAGAGGCCAGCGGTGCTACCCAGCAGTCCCTGTCCGCTATTCAGGTTATTGGCGAAGCTGCCAAGGTGTCGGTAAAGCAGACCCGGGAATCCCTCACTCGTTGTGAAGCCATTAGAAACCTGGTGAGCCGCACGAGTGAGGATATTGAGGTCCTGATACAAGGGGTAGACGCCAGCGCCGCCAGGAGCGAGGAGTCGGCTAGGCTGGTAGCGAAGCTGGAAGAAGAAGCGTCCAAGATTGGCGAGATTGTCCGCACCGTGGTAAGGATAGCCGACCAGACCAACCTTCTGGCCCTGAACGCTGCCATTGAGGCGGCGCGGGCTGGGGAGCACGGCCGCGGGTTTGCTGTAGTGGCGGACGAAGTAAGAACCTTGGCAGAGACTTCCGAGAAAGCGGCCAGCGACATCAGGAAGATAGTCGGTAGCGTGCAGGAAGACGTGCGAACGGTGGCTGAAGCCATCAACAAAGCGGCCGAGGTAGCCAGGGGTGAGACGGAAAAAGGCAAGGCCATTACGGAAGAGCTTAAGAAGATAGCCGCTTCTGTAGCCAATGTAGTGGAAGGAGCTACCAGAATCGAGCAACTGGTCACGGAAGTAGAAAAAGCGGTAGCCGAGTTCCAGAAAGGTAGTGAACAGATAGCTGCCAATGCTGAGGAGCAGGCCAGCGCCGCCGAGCAGGCCTTGCAGGGGGTTCAACAACAGGTTCGGGCACTAAACGAAATAAGCAATAATAGCAATAATTTAGCGGATTTGGCTGATGAACTCAAGCATTCGACCGATGTGGTCAAATCAGCCGAGGGCCTGGCGGCGGCGGCAGAAGAACTATCCTCGGCCATTGAGGAGGCCAGCCGTTCGGCAGAAGAGATTAATGCGGCCCTAAATCAGATGGCGAAATCGGCAGAGCAGCAGGCTTCAGCGTCCGAGGAAGCCTCCGTCGCCATCAAGCAGATCGAAAAATCGATGGGAGTAATTGCGAAGGAGGCCGATGATTCCAGAGCGGCAGCAAAGGAGCTCAGCGACTTGCTGGCTGCAAATAAAGTCAGGGTAAATGAGCTGATTAAAGGCATCAGGCAGGCAGCAGCAACCAACCTTGAGAACGTACAGAAAGTTAACCAGCTGGAGCGGAACGCCCGCATGATCGACAAGATAGTAGACACCATTGCGAGCGTAAGCATCCAGACCAACATGCTGGCAGTAAGCGGCGCTATTGAGGCAGCCCGGGCGGGTGAATACGGCAAGGGGTTCGCGGTAGTAGCTTCAGACATTCGTAACCTTGCCCAGGAAAGTGCCCGCAACGCCGAGCAGATCAAGGAAATGGTAAAAGGTATTCAAGAACAGGTGACGAATGTACTCCGGGATATTACTACTATTGGAGAAGTGGTTCAGAAGGAAGCGGAAAAAGCTCAAAAGACAACGTCCGACATTGACATAATCGAAGCCGATATGCGGGTGGTCGTAGAAGGGGTGGAAACGGTTAAAAAGCAGGCAGACGAAAGCCTCCTGAGGGTGGAAGAAGCAGCCAAAGGAGTAGAACAGATAGCCACGTCTGCCCAGGAAGCCAGTAAGGCGGCACAGGAAGCAGCCGTCGCCAGCCGCCAGCAAGCGGAAGGCATGAAGGAGCTTGCCCAGGCTATCGAGGAGATTGCAGCCATGGCGGACGAGCTCCAGCAGGGCTAAAGGAATAGGGGTAAACGAGGAGGAAAGTATATGGCAGTAGCCGGTGGGTCGGTTGCAAGCTCTGACCAATACGTGGTTTTTCGCTTGGGCGAGGAAAGCTACGGCATAGCGATAGAGTACCTCCAGGAGATCATTCGCGTTCCTTACGTGGTGAAGGTGCCCCTGACGCCCCCGTACATGCGGGGGCTCGCCAACCTGAGGGGCAACATTCTCCCGATTTATGACACCCGCCTGCGGTTAGGTATAAACGCTACGGATGATGACGAGAGCAACCGGGTGATAGTGGTTAATGCTGGAGGGAAGCAGGCGGGCTATGTAGTGGACCGGGTAGAAGGCGTTATAGATATTCCCAGGGAAGCCGTAGAGGAATTCCGGGAAAAAGGTGATACTGGAGGTTACGTAACCAGGGCAGCCCGTGTGGGCGAGGGCAAGCTTGCCCTTCTTATAGATATGGACAATATGCTTAAAGATATAGGTTTAAACGACAGCAGGATAACTTCTATCGAAGGCAATAAAGATTACGAGAACCCTGGTGCTAAAGAAGAAGAAAGCAGTGCCGAGGAAAACGAGCAACAGCTTCTGACCTTTCAGGTAGGAAAAGAAGAGTACGCTTTGGACATCGCTGACGTTCAAGAGATAGTGCATTTGCCGGAAAACTGGAATGTAGTACCTGATGTTCCTCCCTATGTCCTGGGACTGGTGTCGCTGCGGGACAGGGTTTTACCCCTCATCAGTATGAGGAGGCTTTTCGGCCTTCCGGAGGAGGGTGATGTTCCTGGTGGCAGAATAGTAGTAGCGTACGTAGGGGAAGGCAAGAGAGTAGCCGTCGGTCTAGTAGTGGACAGCGTAGCTGAAGTTTTGAGAGTGGCAGAGCGGATATTGGAACCGGTGCCTTCCGTGGTGCGTTGTGCCGGGGATGAATTTGCTGCCATATGCCGGCTGACAGACGAGCGCATGTTATTTGTACTTGACGCCTCCAGGCTGTTGCGAGATGTTGCGTTTCTTACGGAATGGGAACAGGGAGTAGCAGAGGAAGCAGGTGCTTCTAGCCGGAGGGTGTTGGAAGAGGAGCGGCAGCTTGTGACTTTTTTCCTGGATGAGGAAGAGTTTGCTCTGCCCATAGACAGCGTCCGTGAGATAATTCGCGCAGGCCGTATAACCGTCGTACCCAGGATGCCGGACTTTGTGAAGGGGATATTGAATCTTCGAGGGAGTATAGTGCCCATTATCGACTTGCGGTGCAAATTCGGCTATCCCGAGAGAGAAATAGATGAACAGGTACGAATTTTAATCTGCGAAGGGAATACATCAGTGATGGGCCTGATGGTCGACGGCGTAAAGGAAGTAGCCAAAATTAGTATGAGCAGCATTGAAGCCACGCCTCAAGTTTTAGTGAAAGACAGTATCCAGTCTTTCGTTGCAGGGATAGCCAAGTTTGGCGGCGAGCGTAACGTAATACTTTTAGACCCGGCGCGTGTACTGTCCTGGGAAGAGCGCGACAAACTTATAGAAGCGGTGGAGGAGACGGATAGCGGCAGATGAAGCCTATACGGGTACTCGTAGTAGACGATTCGGCTTTCATGCGAAGAGTTATAAGGCAAATATTAGAAGGAGCACCCGATATCGAAGTAGTGGACGTGGCACGGGATGGGCTGGAGGGTACGAAGAAGGCCATTACCCTCCAGCCCGACGTGGTTACCATGGATATCAATATGCCGGGGATGGACGGCCTTACCGCCCTGCAGCATATAACCGCGAAGACAAAGGCCAAAGTAGTCATGATTTCTTCGTTAACCAGGAAGGACGCGCTTATAACGCTAGAGGCCCTCGAGCTGGGGGCGGTGGATTTTATAACGAAACCGGACGGCACCATATCGCTGGGTATAAGGCGGCTTGCGGATGAGATCATAGGTAAGGTGCGGGCGGCGGCTAAAGCGCGGGTGCGTACGAGAACGCCTGGTAGAAGGGTTCCCCGTGTGGAAAAACAGGTCCCGGTAACTGCTGTCACGGACCTGGACTGGGTAGTAATGATAGGCGTATCCACGGGAGGGCCCAGGACGCTGGAGGATATACTGCCGTACCTGCCCGGGGACCTGCCTGCCGGAGTGGTAGTAGTACAGCACATGCCGCCGCGCTTTACCGCCAGCCTTGCGCAACGCCTCGATCATTGTAGCAACCTGCATGTGCGTGAAGCCCAGGAGGGGATGAGATTGAGCAACGGCTTGGCGGTAATTGCTCCTGGGGGCTACCATCTTATGTTCAGGCGGCAGGGTGGGGCTGTTACCTGCTATTTATCTCTCAGGCCGGAGGACGACGAATTTCGGCCTTCAGTAGATGTAACCTTGCGCGCTTTGATGGAGGCGTTCGACCCCAAGCGTATCATTGGGGTCCTCCTTACAGGAATGGGAGACGACGGTGCGGATGCGATGGTAGAATTAAGAAAGCGCGGCGGCTGGACTGTAGCCGAGAGCGAGGAGACGGCGGTGGTGTGGGGCATGCCCCGTGCCGCGATAGAACGTGGGGGCGCGGACGTAGTAGCCCCCAGTTATGAGATAGCGGACATTATACGGCGGAAAGTCGGAAACAGGTAGGTGTTGATGGGAGAAGGCTTTAGGTATTTTTGCGGCCCTCCTTCGGGATACTGGCCGCGATGGAGGGTAATAACGGTTCATGCTTTAGGCCGAAGCAGGTGTCCTGGGAGCTTATGACGGGCGTAAAATTGCCTGCTAGGGGTATCAAAGGAGAAGGGCGATGACTAAGGCAGAGTTTGAACGCCTGCGGGAGTACATATATCAAGAATCAGGTATTTACTTTGAGGACAGCAAAGTCTACTATGTAGAGAAACGCGCCAGGCAGCAGGTGGAGAAGTACGGGTTCAAGGATTTTACAGCTTACCTGGGAGCCCTGAGGTTTGACAGTACGGGCAAGATGCGGCAGGAACTGCTGAACAGTATTACCGTTAACGAAACTTACTTTTTCCGCGAGTATGAACAGTTGAAGTGCTTGGCGGAAGAAATCGTACCTCTCTGGTGCCGGAACGGTGTAGGACGCAGCGGCGTCAAGATATGGTGTGCGGGATGTGCCTCCGGTGAAGAAGCTTATACCCTGGCTATCGTAATGCAGGAGATGGCGCCCGACATACACTGGGAGATATACGCTACCGATATAGATACGGAGGTATTAGATAAAGCCGAAAAAGGCATTTATAATCACTATGCTGTCCGCCAGGTGCCTGAAGTCTATCTCAAGCGATACTTTAGCCCTTTGGGTGATAAATACACCATATCTTCCTTGTTGAAGCGAAAGGTGAAGTTTTCCCACTTAAACCTTGTAGACGATGATGGAATGCGCAAGATGAAGGGCTTTCACGCTATATTCTGTCGCAATGTCCTGATATATTTTGACGACCTTTCCCAGCGGCGGGTGGTCTTGCACTTTTATCAGGCCCTGGAGCCCGGAGGTTATGTGTTCTTAGGACATTCGGAGTCTATGAGCCGGATAACAACAGTTTTTAAGCCGGTGCGGTTTAAAAATGCTATTATATACCAGAAGTAGCAACCTGGAAGGTTAAGCCGGCATTTGGCGAGGGAGCGTAATATGGAGAAGGGGTCCAAAACTTTAAGGATTACGGCTCACGAGCTTGGGAGCCGCGATGTGTGGCCTTTGCTGCGGGAGATGGAGGAAAAAGGGTGGCTTGAACAGATAAATCTCTTGGATTACGGCGAAGAATACGGCCTGGAAATTGTAGTCAGGTCCGAACAAAACATAGAACCATCCGAGCGGCTAATAAGGGACTACTTAGATGGCAAAACGGTCGTGGCCGATACTACCCGTATAGCGCGTGATATGGGCCGGGAGATGGTAGAAACCAAGACGGTCAGGGTAGAACAGGGTAAAATAGACAAGCTTTTAGCTCTGGCGGGCGAGCTTATAGTTAGCACCAACGTGCTAACTCACTTAATAAAACGTCTTGAAGAGCTGGGTTTGCCGGTTGAAATGGTAAGGGAGTTCAAAGAATACCAGTCGGCGCTTAATCGAACAAGCTGGGGGATTCAAGATGTAATTATGGATATGCGGCTTATGCCGGTGGGTTTTGTGTTTGAGCGGTTCCGCCGGGTAGTACGAGAACTGGGGCAGGAGCTAGGGAAAAAGGTACAGTTTAAAGTGCTCGGCGATGAAGTTACGATAGACCGCAACGTTGCCGCTACTATATACGAGCCTCTTCTCCATCTAGTCCGTAACGCTATTGATCACGGTTTAGAAGGGCCCGAAGACAGAATTCGGTCAGGGAAGCCCCCGGAAGGAGAACTGCTTTTGAGAGCGGAACGCAAGGGGGAGCACGTGGTTATTACGGTGAAGGACGACGGTACGGGGATTGACGCTGAGGTGGTCAAGCGTAAGGCGGTGAGCCGTGGGTTAATAACTGAAGAACAGGCAGAGATGATGGGCTTTAACGAGGCTTTGGAACTCATATTTGCACCTGGTTTTAGTACAAAGGACGAGGCCAGTGCGGTTTCCGGACGGGGTGTAGGCATGGACGTAGTCCGGGAAACGGTAGAACGGTTAGGTGGGAAGGTAAAGGTGCGCAGCGAGGTGGGGGTTGGCACAGAGGTAGCCCTGGAACTGCCTATTTCGCTGAGCATAACAAAGGTTGTACTCTTGGATTGCGGCGGTCTGTACGGAATCCCGGTAGGGGAGGTCAAAGAGATAGTAAAGGTAGAAGCCTCAAGGCTTCACTCCTTAAAAAAGAGTGAAGTAGTTGTCTTGAGGGAAACTATATACCCCGTGGTCCGGCTTTCTCGTGTACTTGACACTAAGGTAGAGGGGGTAGAAAGCGATGAACTTACACTAATAGTCCTGCTGGCAGGTGTTGCAATAGCCGCGCCCAAAGTTTTAGGCGAACAAGATGTAGTGTTGAAGAACCTACCGTCCCAGCTTTACCATTTGAAGTTGTTTACTGGTGCGGCAATACTAGGGAACGGGGACATTGCTCTGATTTTAGATACTAGTGTCGTCGGAAGGATGGTGTAAACTCCTGTGGAGATTGACTTGCTGCGTGAGTTTTTAAACGAAGCTCACGAGCAATTGGACATGTTAGAGCAACTGTTTTTAAAGTTAGAGGAAAGCGATAATAGGACCATTGATGCGATTTTCAGGATTGCCCACACCCTCAAAGGCTCAGCCGCTTGTGCAGGACTTAAAGATGTAGCAGAGTTCGCCCATAAGATGGAAACTTTGCTTGACAGTATTCGGAAAGGTGAAGTGGTGATAAGCGAAAGTGTCTGCAACCTTTTGCTTCAATCCGGAGATGTCTTAAGGGCGCTGATACATGGTGTTGAGGAAGGGCTGGAGAATTATGTTCCTCCGGAATACAGTACGATAGTGAACGAGCTTGAGCGCACCTTTGCTAGAAGTTTCATTTCTGCACGGGATAATGACAGCGCCTGTGTGAAATTGTTCGTGCGGGTTGGGCTTGACCGGTCTTCAGAAATGCGTGCCGCCAGAGGGTTTGTGATACTGAAACGGCTGGAAGACATGGGCAGATTGAAGTTTTCGCGGCCTTCGGAGAACGAATTGCTCAGCGGGCAGGTAGTTCCCGATGCCATGCTAGTAGTTGTAGAAGGCGACATGGAGGATCAAGATCTTTATGAGTGTATAGCTGGATATCCGGACGTAACAGACGTCGATGTTAGGTACATGGTGGAAGTACGGGAAACCGATTGGACGAGATATAAAGAATATGTAAGTGTACTGGAATCGAAGGGGAAACGTATCGTCCTCGACTTCGTACCCGGTACCCTGAAGCTTGACGGCGGTGCCTTGAGGTTTCTTGGCGAAGCCTTGCGACGCGGGTGGCTCCTGCATTCAAACGACGACCTTACTTATAGAGTGCTAAGTCGGATAGCGTTGAAGCAAGTGGGTTGAGGAGGCTTTTTTCGTGGGTAGAATAATATACTTGACCTACATAGGGCACAACGGAAAGGTTCAATTGCCACGAAAAGTTTTGGATGAGCTTAAATGGAAAGAAGAAGATTACTTTAAAATTGAGGTTAAAGGACAGGGCAAAGTGGAAATTAGGAAAAGTAAGTAACAACCTGAGCGGCCTCTGTTAATTCTCGGACAACCCCGCAGAAATTGACACCGGTAAAAATATGGTTTACCATATTGTCAATAGCTACCTGAATTTAAGGGAGGCCAGTCAGGGAGTGAAGGAAAAACTTCAGCAGGACATGAAAGAAGCCTTGAAAAGCCATGATAAAATCCGGTTGCAGACTATCCGCATGGTATTGGCCAGTATCAAAAACGCGGAGATCGAAAAAATGCATTCCCTTTCAGACGAAGAAATGGCTGCCGTTATCCAGCGGGAAATAAAAATGAGAAAAGAAGCTCTAGAACAATTTGCCCGCGGGGGAAGGGAAGACCTGGTCCGGCAGGCTGAAGCGGAAATCAAAGTCCTGGAAGACTACCTGCCCCAGCAGCTGAGCGACAGCGAACTAAAAGACATCATCCAGCAGACAATCAGCGAAGTAGGCGCGCAGTCGAGCAAGGAAATAGGGAAAGTAATGGCCGCCCTGATGCCCAAAATCCGCGGCCGGGCCGACGGCAAGAAAGCCAACGAAATGGTAAGGCAATTACTGGCTTAAAAGGCACCTGGCCATTGCCGCCATTTAACTGCTTTGTTCAGGAACCCGTTATTTTATCCTTCCGGTAAACGGTACCATGTACCACGGCGATGGCTTCGCCTTTGCTGCTGTTTACAGTAATCCGGTAAACGCCCGTCCGCCTGGTGAGGTGCTCTTCCCGGGCTTCAGCTACAAGCCGCGTTCCTGCCCGGGCCGGGCTGAGATAATTGATAGTTACCGAAATAGCTACGGCCGGGTCGCCGTGGGAGTTGCTGGCTAACCCTAAGGCCGTATCGGCCAGGGTAAAAATGGCGCCACCGTGGCCGATGCCGTGGAAGTTGACCATGTTTTCCGTTAGGGTCATGGCCACCCGGGCATAGCCGGGGGCCAGTTCCAGGAGCTCAATTCCCAGGGAACGGGGAAAGTTATCAGCGGCGTACTTTTCTTTGACTGCCTGCAGGGTATCCATCGAGTTACCCCCTTAAGTGGCTTCCCGGCGGCGGGCAATGACATGATATGTCCTGCCGTCGCTGTCGCCGCGGCCCTGATAGTCGAGGCCGTAATCCTCTAAAAGCTTTATTAACAGGTCCGCCTGGTGGGCATCGGCGGCCTCCATGGTAATAGTAAGGTGGTCTCCCGGGTTAAGTTCCGGCAGGACGTCCCGCACCCGGGCCAGATCGCTGCCGGTAATGGCGGTACCCATCCTTAAAGAAATATCAGGCATAAGGGGCCTCCTCCCTGACTTTTTCTTTAGTTTTGCCGGGGAAGAGGCCTTTTAATGCCTTTATTTATTCATCACTGTCAGCAGCCGCATCAGGCGTTCGGCAGCGTCGGCCAGGAGGGTGGCGGCGTTTTCCAGGCAGTATGCTAAAGGTACCGGCCGGGGGACGATGCTCATGAAGCCTTTAATGCCGTGGTTATAGACGGTGCTGGCGCCTTCGCCGATAGAACCTACCAGGGCAACCACCGGGATGCCGTATTTCCCGGCCACCCGGGCGACGCCGGCGGGAACTTTACCAAAGGCCGTCTGGTGGTTGATTTCTCCTTCGCCGGTGATGACCAGGTCGGCGCCTTTGGCCAGGATGCCGTCGAGATCAACGGCTTCCATAACCAGCTCAATACCGCGCCGCAGGCTGGCGTTCAGGAAGGCTACCAGGCCGGCCCCCAGGCCGCCGGCGGCACCGGCTCCGGGCAGCTCCCGGACGTCTTTCCCGAGATCGCGTTCGATGATATCCGCCAGCCTGGCCAGGGCGGCGTCCAGACGGGGGACCATTTCCGGCGTGGCACCCTTCTGGGGACCGTAGACGGCCGCTGCCCCCCGGGGGCCGCATAAGGGGTTGTCCACGTCGCAGGCTACCAGGATTTCCGCCTCCTTTACCCGCGGGTCCAGGCCCTGGATATCAATGCGTTCCAGTTCCTCCAGCCCGGCAGCGCCCGGCCCGATATCCCGTCCCCTGGCATCGAGAAGTTTTACCCCCAGGGCCTGGGCCATACCGGCGCCGCCGTCGTTGGTGGCACTGCCGCCGATGCCCACAATCAATCGCCGGCAGCCGGCGTCCAGGGCCTGGCGGATGAGCTCACCGGTACCGTAAGTGGTGGTAAAGAGGGGGTTGCGCTTTTCCCGGGGTACCAGGGGCAGGCCCGACGCCTGGGCCATTTCCACCACGGCGGTGGCACCGTCCCCCAGGATACCCCAGGCGGCATGAACCGGTTGCCCCAGGGGACCGGTGACGGTGGTGGTGATTACCCGGCCGCCGGTGGCGGCTACCAGAGTGGTTGTTAAACCTTCACCGCCGTCTGCCATGGGAACGGGGACAGTTTCTGCCTCCGGGAAAACCCGTTTGATACCTTCAGCGATAGCCGCCGCAACGGCGGGCGCGTCCAGGCTTTCTTTAAAGGAATCGGGGGCAATGACAATGCGCTTCATTTTTTGACCTCCAGTCGCAAGATCCTGCTTGTAAATATTCGCCGGGAATGTAAAAATACCTACCATCCCCAGCCTTGACACTTAAAAAAACCCTATTTATAATGAAAGTAACGGTTAAAATTTGTTATTTCACAATCCTTCGTTAGGTGAGGCTTCTGCATAGACAGACGCCACTGCCCGGAAACGTCGAAAGACGCCAATGGGTCAACAGGTATTACCGGCTTAAGGTTTTACCTAATGTGGCTGAGAGTTTTCTCTAGCTATGCACGTGCCAAAGCTCAACGAGTGGGGGTTAATAGGGCTATTTATGAACTCTATGTCTTCCCACTTGGGAAGACTATTTTATTGGTTGGGAGGTGAACCCCGTGGCGCGGGCAACGAACCTGGCCCTGACCATGATTATGGCGGCCCTTTTAATCGCCTTTGCCTACTTTGCCTACCAGGGCCACCGGGCTGTTGCCCTGGCAGGAGGGACAACAGTTGTTACCAGCATCGGTATCCTGCCCTATTATGCCTTCCGGTCCTTTTTAAGGATGCTGGGCGCCTATATCCTGTCTTTTATCTTTACGCTAACTTACGGCTATAAAGCCGGGACAGACCCGCGAGCCGAGCGCTGGCTCATTCCCCTCCTGGATATCCTCCAGTCAGTGCCCATCCTGGGGTTCTTCCCTGCCGCCGTTTATTTTTTTGTCTCCCTTTTCCAGGGCCGCCTCCTGGGGGTGGAGCTGGCTTCCATCTTTCTTATTTTTACCAGCCAGGCCTGGAATATGACCTTCGGTTTCTATGAGTCCCTGACGACTATACCCAGGGACCTTAAGGAAGCAGCGACCGCCTACCGGTTGACAGGCTGGCGCCGTTTCCAGAAACTATACTTCCCCGCCGGTATACCCAAGCTGGTATATAACAGCATCATGTCCTGGGCCGGCGGCTGGTATTTTCTTATTGCCGCGGAAATTATTGCCATCGGACCGGTGGAATATTCCCTCCCGGGCCTGGGAAGCTATCTCATCAGGACCACGGAGAAGGGCGAGCTGTTGCTCACGGCGGCCGGCCTTTTAACCCTGATCACGTTGATTACTTTAATGAATATCTTTATCTGGCGTCCCCTTTCTACCTGGGCGGAGAACTTCAAATATGAATTTGGCAGCGGCGGTGGTAACCGTAGCCCGGAGGGGTGGGGTTACCGCCTCTGGTGGCAGGCGCCGGGCTTTCGGGAAATAAGGCTGCTGGCTTTAAAGGGCGGCGCGGCCCTGGCACTGGCTTTAGAAAGTTATGCCTCTAAACTTGAAAGGAAAATAACTGGATGGTATTTCTGGCAGCGTTTGGTGGAGATCATCAGGCGCCTGATCTCCTGGGGCCTGTTGTTGCTGCTGGCCTACGCTCTTATCCGCGGCCTGGTGGCCCTGGGTAATCTTTTCCTGATGCCCTGGCAGCCGGAGGTCTTCAGCATTCCCAGGGCCCTTCTGTTTTCTTTCCTGCGCCTGCTGGCTGCATACCTGCTGTCCCTCATCTGGACGGTACCGGTGGCCATCTGGATCGGGCACAACGAACGGGCCTACGAAATCATGACACCTGTGTTTGAAATTCTGGCTTCCGTGCCGGCAACGGCTTTATTCCCCATTATTGTTTTCCTGCTCGTAAGCCTGACGGGGGGCATGAACCTGGCGGCTGTACTGCTGGTACTGACAGGTATGCAGTGGTACCTGCTCTTTAACCTCATTGCCGGGGTGAAAAGCATTCCCAGAGATTTAAGGGAAGTCGCGGCAGCCTTTGGCCTTAAAGGTTTTGGCTACCTGCGCCGGGTAGTCCTGCCGGCCATGGTACCGTCCTTGATCACCGGCAGTATTACCGCCTGGGGCGGTGGCTGGAATGCCCTGATTGTTGCCGAATATGTGGTCTATGCCGGCCAGACCTATACGGCCTTTGGTATTGGCTCCTTGCTGGATACGGCTACTTATAGCAGCGGCAGCTTCCAGGTAATCTGGTCCACTCTAATAACCATGATGGTAACTATCGTCTTCATGAACCGCTTCTTTTGGCGGCGTCTTTATGAAGCAGCTGCCCGGCGGTTTAAAGTAGAAACCTGAAGGGGGTGGTGTCCATGGCACTGCTGCTTGAAGTCAGTCATGTTTTTAAAACCTATACCGATGCCAACCGTTCCCTGACGGTCCTCGATGATATTTCTTTTACCATAAATAAAGGTGAATTTGTTTGCCTGGTGGGCCCTTCAGGTTCCGGTAAGAGCACTCTGTTGAGGATGATTGTTGGGCTGGATCGGCCGTCACGGGGACAGATTTTTTACCGCGGCCAGGAAGTTAACGGCGTCATGGACAAGATGGCCATGGTCTTCCAGTCCTTTGCCCTGCTGCCCTGGCTGACGGTCATGGGCAACGTAGCCCTGGGCCTGGAAGCGAAAGGTATACCCCGGCCGGAAAGGGAGGCCATTGCCAGCAAATATATTGACAAGGTGGGCCTGGATGGTTTTGAAGATGCTTACCCGCGGGAGCTTTCCGGCGGCATGAAACAGCGGGTGGGTATTGCCCGGGCCCTGACCATGGAACCGGAACTCCTCTGCATGGATGAACCTTTTTCCGCCCTGGACGCCTTTACGGCCCAGAACCTGCGGGAGGAACTCCTGGACCTTTGGCTGGATGTAACGCTGCCCGTCAAGTCGGTCCTCATGGTGACCCACGGCATAGAGGAAGCCGTTTTCATGGCCGACCGGGTGATTGTGCTGTCCAAAAGGCCGGCCCGGATACTGGCCGATGTCCGCATAGACCTGCCCCGCCCGCGTAACATGAAGGATGAAGCCTTCGCCCGGGTTACGGATAAAATATACTCGCTTTTATTCTAAAGAAGAAGAAAACAAGGGGACGGGTAACCGCCCCCTTTTAACTTTACAAAACCCTGGCTGTTTCCCTGTTAGCCAGGGAAGTTTACCTTTGCTCCAGGGGAATGTACTTTCTTTTACCTATCACATTCTTGTAAGCCGGCCTGATAATCCTGCCTCCACTTACCAGCTCTTCCAGCAGGTGGGCGCACCAGCCGGAGATCCTGGCTATGGCAAAAATTGGGGTGTAAAGTTCCACGGGAATATTTAACATCTTGTACACAAAACCCGAGTAGAAGTCCACATTGGGAGCGATAATCTTTTCATTTCCTTTTTTTGAGGCAAATAATTCGGGTCCAACTTTTTCTATGGTCAGGTAGAGGCCGAATTCATCTTCCATGTTTTTCTCTTTCGCCAGTTCAGCAGCCTTGGCTTTTAATAATACGGCCCGTGGATCGGACAGGGTGTAAACGGCATGGCCGAGGCCATAGATTAATCCTTTTTTGTCAAAGGCTTCCTTGTTGAGAATTTTAGTCAGGTAATATTTAACTTCTTCTTCATCGGCCCAGTCTTTTACATTGTTCTTTATATCATCCATCATTTCCATAACTTTAATATTGGCGCCGCCGTGCTTGGGACCCTTTAGAGAACCGACCGCGGCCGCAATAACAGAGTATATATCGGTTCCCGTAGAGGAAACAACATGGACGGTAAAGGTTGAGTTATTCCCCCCGCCGTGCTCGGCATGGAGTACCAGCGCAAGGTCCAGCAATTCGGCTTCCAACCGGGTGTACTGGTTGTCGGGCCTGATCATGTACAGGAAATTTTCGGCAGTGCTCAGTTCTTTTTGTGGCAGGTGAATATACAAACTTTGATTTCCATGAAAATGGGCTTTAGCCTGGTAACCATAAGCCACCATGATGGGGAAGCGGGCAATCAGCTCAATACTCTGCCTGACGACGTTTTTGATACTTAAATCATCCGGGTTTTTATCATAGGAATAAGATGCTAAAACGCTCCTCGCTAATTTATTCATAATATCATTACTGGGAGCTTTTAAAATCATATCTTCAACAAATCCATCAGGAAGGTAGCGGTTTTCTGCCAGGAGATTGCAGAAATTATCCAGGTCCTGGCGGTTAGGCAGTTCTCCGAAGAGAAGGAGATAAGAAACTTCTTCAAAACCGAAGCGCCCTTCCGCTTGGAAATTCTTGACAATATCCCAGATGTCAATTCCCCGGTAGAGCAACCGTCCCTGATCGGGAATCCTTTCACCTTCATCTAGAATATAACCGTGGACTTCCCCGATCTCCGTAAGCCCAACCAGCACACCGGTACCATCGCTGTTGCGCAAGCCCCGTTTTACATTGTATTTTTCATATAAAGTGGGCTCGATGTAATTATTTTTTTCAGCCAGTAAAGCAAGTCGTTCTAGATAGGTCCTTTCTTCTATCTGCACGTTGATACATCCTTTCTACTACAAAGATAAAGTTATTTATCCTCTATATATTCTTCACCAAAACTTGTTTTCCTTTTTTGGGGGAGAGGGAAAATATAGGCTTAAGCTGCTCCTGAAGGCCCGGGTAGCCCGGGGGAGAAAAACCGCGGGTTGTTCCCTGGATACAGTTATTTTCTAGCTAAATCCCGGCAATAAAAGTTTGCCTCAGGTACTGAATCCTGTTCTAAGATCTGGTATAATATGATAAAATAGTGGTACCTGAAGATGGTATCTAAATAGGGGGTCATAGCCACTGTGGACGCCGGGCCTTTACCCCAGGTAGGTATAGGGATGGTCATCGGCCTGCTCGAAATGCTGGAGGATGTCCGGGGAAGGGAAGATATCTTTAAACTGGCCGGCAGCCTTTCGATGGAACTGGATGATATCGGGCCGGTTATAGAAGCGGCTAAGGTGCTGGGCTTTATTGAAACTACCAACGGTGATATTACCCTCACCGGGCTGGGTTCCCGGCTGCTAAATGCCGGCATCAACGAGCGTAAAGATATAATTGCCGGCCGTCTGCAGCAGCTGCCGGTCTTTAAAGAGGTCCTCCAGCTAATTAATTCCAGGCGTGGCCGGCAGGTACGGCGGGAGCAGGTTATCAGCCGTTTTGCCCGCAGGATGTCTGATGAGGATGCCGAACTCCTGTTTAAAACAATTGTGGACTGGGGACGGTATGCCGGGATTATCGGTTATGATACTAAAGGTGAAGTTTTATACCTGGATGAGGAAGAATAAAGATTATGCAACTGGCCCTTGACAAACATATCAAGGGCCAGTATAATAAACATTGCTGTGGGGCTATAGCTCAGTTGGGAGAGCGCTTGAATGGCATTCAAGAGGTCAGGGGTTCGACTCCCCTTAGCTCCACCAGAAAATAAAATGCCGCGTGAGGAAGCGGCATTTTTTATTTTTATCACGAGAAAATAGCAGTATAGGTTCCGGGAGGAAGGATTTTATGGTCAAGCTGCCTGAAAATCTGATCAAAGCTCGTTTCCTCATCCGGCCCAACCGCTTTACCGTAGTAGCGGAAAATGGCGGGCGGCATTTAACAGCTTTTCTGGCCGACCCCGGGCGGCTGGCAGAATTGCTGTTGCCCGGAACCGAACTTTACCTGGCCCCGGTGCAAGCCGGGGAAAAGCGGAAAACTGTCTACGATGTGGTCCTGGTACACCGGGACGGCACCTTTATTTCCCTGGACAGCCGCCTGCCCAACCGCCTTTTTGCCGCTGCCTTCCGCTCCGGCTGGCTGGAGGCTTTTCAGGGCTACCGGCAGCTAACGGCGGAAGTCCGGGTCGGCTCCAGCCGCCTGGATTTTTTGTTGACGGTGGGAGGGGAGAAGGAGGCGGGACTACCTGGTGAAGGGCTACCACCGTGTTATGTTGAGGTTAAGTCGGTAACTCTGGTAAACAGCCATAGGGTGGCCCTGTTTCCCGACGCCCCCACCAGCCGCGGCAGCCGCCACCTGCAAGAGCTGATGGCTTTGCGGGACAGGGGCTGCCGGGCGGCGGTGGTGTTTATAATCCAGCGGGAAGACGCCCTGATCTTTGCTCCCAATGAAGCCACCGATCCTCTTTTTGCCCGGACTTTGCGGGAAGCGGCGGCTGCCGGGGTCGAAGTTTACGCCTACCGCTGCCGTATCGGCCCGGAGGCGGCCTGCGTCGATGCTGCCGTGCCTGTAAAGCTTTCCTGAGCGACCTTTGCCGTACCCGCGTCATTGCTGGTAAAAAACGTTTCGCGGAGGGCAGGAAATTTGCGGTATGCGTCGAATAGTTACCTCCTGGTGAAGAGAAAATGAGAATTCCTTTTATAGCCTGGCTGTTGCAGGGGATACCTGAGGCTATCGGCATTGCTGCCGTTATGTATGCAGTGGCAGGCTATGGTCTCCCCTGGCGCTCCATTTTGCCTACCGGTCTGATTTTCGGCGTCTTTTTTTATCTAATACGGTGGCTGCCTATCGCTTTTGGTATTAATACCCTTATTAACTTTTTGTTTACTATCCTGGTCTTTAAAAAGATCACCTCATGTAATTTATCAATAGCTATAAGAAGTGGACTGGCTGTTTTGGTTACGGTGGTTATAGGTGAAAACGTTTTTATTAAATTTTTGGTATTAGTTACAGGGTTAAGCCCTGAATATATTTATAATAATCTTTGGCTCCGCATTATAGCTGGATGGCCTAACGTGACATTTCTTTTTGTGGTGGCAGTAGCAGCCACCAGGATTGTTAACAGGAAGAAAACAGGTAAAGGGGCTGGGCAGGTAGGTGAGTATCAATAAAGTGGCAGGGAGCCTGGCCCGGTATCTGGTCGCGGAATTAAAAACAGCCAGGTGGCAGGAAGAAGTTCTGGCCTACGGGCTGGAGCTGCTTATCCTGGGAGCTGCGGGGTTAATAGCTGTCGCTCTCGCAGGTTATTTGGTCGGGGCCCCTGCGGAAACCCTGTTTGCTTTATTGTGTGCCAGCTTGATAAGGCTTCCGGGAGGAGGAATGCATCTAAGCTCCCCGGCTAAATGTTTAGCTTTTACAGCGCTAATTTTTAGTATCATGGGTTTTTTGGCTCGCCGGGTGGGTGGATATTTATTTGTGCAGCAGCACATAACCTGGGTGGTTTTGGGCAGCGGCTTTTTAAGTTTGGCCGTCAGCGCCTGGCTGGCCCCGGTGACAAGCCCGGCCAAGCCGATAAACTCTCCTGCTTTGCGACGCAAGCTCCACCGGGTGGCCGTCGGCACGTCGGCAATAGTGACGCTAATTTTGTTTTTCATGGGCGGGCGGTGGCCTACCCTGGCCCTGGCCGGGGCTGCCGGCCTGGCCTGGCAGGGTGCTGTTATTTATCTTGCCGGTATATTTCAGAATAGGGAGGTGATGCCGGGATGAAGCGCCTGGCGATGGTCTTCCTGGCGGCGGTTGCTTTTATGGCTACCTTTCTGGCCTATATAAATGCCGCCTCGGCCTGTTATTATGGTTTTTATGAACCTGAGGTACCCCCAAGTTTAAGAAAGTAAAACATAAAGTTAGAGAGGTGGATTTTATCACCTCTCTAAAATTTATGGAGAAGGTTTAACATGAAATGGAAGGAAGAACGGAGTCGGAAGATAGCTGAATATGTCTTATTCTTTTACCTGTGTGCTTTAACTGTTATGGCTATATCCTTGTTAAGCGCCCTTGAAATAACATATTTTCCCCAAAGAATGTACCTAAATTATCCAGTAAGCGGTTTTATCCTGGGCGCGTTTGCTTTAGCAGGAATAATTTATCTCACCAAAGATTATGTAACAGTTCTTACCTCGAGCGAACCGCCACGCACTATCAGCTTGCTGATTAGCTTTCTTATCTGGGCTTTTACCATAGCTATCGTCCTTATTTCGGACTTACACGGCAGTTCCTTTAAAGTCCTTTACTTTGTCCCGGTGATCTATGCAGCTATAAATCACGGGCAAAAATATGGCCTTATATTTTCTTTATTATGTGTCATACCCCTTATTATTCCTGACTTGCTGCATTACTCTCCTGAAGGGGTCAATAAAGCCCTGGAAGCAGACCTGGTCCTCAGCTTAATTATTTTTCTGGCCGCCTGGCTCATCGGGGGATTTCTGGATATTGAAAGGGAAACCATTAAAAAGCTGGCAGATATGGCAAACAGGGACGACCTGACAGGTTTATGGAATAAACGCTATTTTTACTACGCCCTGGAAGACATGTTTACTCAGGCTAAAAAGGAAAATTCCAACCTCTCCCTGGTTCTTGCCGATGTTGACTACTTTAAAACGTATAACGACGCTTTGGGCCATCTTGAGGGAGATAAGGTGTTAAAGAAAATTGGCGAGATTATCGGCCGGGAAGTTCCAGCGGGGGCTGTGGCCGCACGTTACGGGGGCGAAGAGTTTTCTGTACTGTTGCCCGGCTACTCCAGCCAGCAGGCGCTAGCTGTAGCGGAACAGATTCGCAAAGAAGTTGAGAACTACCCTTTCTTTGGCAAAGAGTACCAACCGGCCCAAAAGATCACCCTGTCGCTGGGTATTGCTACTTACCCCGTTCATGCTAAAACATCCATGGAGCTTATTCGCCGGGCCGATGATGCCCTCTTCCGGGCCAAATCAGTACGTAAGAACAGGACGGAGATCTATTTTTCCGTTTTAGACGAGCTCTGCGCCGCATATAACAGTACGGGCGAGGACCTGCTTAGTACTTTGAAGACTTTGCTCAGTATCATCCAGGCCAAGGATCGTTATACACGAGGGCATTCCGAACGGGTTACAGAATATGCAGTAGTTGTTGGCGAATATCTCAAGTTACCCGGAGAAGAATTAAATACCCTGAGGCTCAGCGCTTTCCTCCATGATATTGGAAAGATAGAAATAGAACGTGAACTTTTAAACAACCCCCTTCCTTTAAACGAGGAAGAACGTTTGCTTTTTCAGCAACACCCGGTCTGGGGGGCGGAAATAATTCGTTCCGTACCCCTGCTGGGCAAGTGCACCCCCATTATTCTTGCCCATCACGAGAATTTTGACGGCTCAGGTTACCCATGCGGGCTGAAAGGTGAGGCTATACCCCTTGGTGCCAGGATTTTACGAGTGGTGGACAGCTTTGATGCCATGGCAACCAATAGACCCTACCGCCGGGCTTTAACTGTCAGCCGTTGCCTGGAAGAACTCCGGCGAGGGGCCGGAACCCTATATGATCCAGAAATTGTTACGGCCTTTCTCAATGTTTCAGAACGCATTTTTCAATTGCTTGCAAGCTAGGGAATGATTATTGGCAGGCCGGCCGCTCGCGGGCAGGATTCAATGGGCCGGGAGCGAAATTTAATGTTAAGCTGAAAACGTTATAAAACAATATGAAAGCAGGAACTGGTATGGCTGTTTACCGGCTGGATACATGCGGGGAAATGTGCCCGATACCGATTGTGCGCGCCAAGGTCAAGCTCAAGCAGCTGGCCAGGGGCGATGTTCTCATCGTTACCAGTGACCACAGTTGCACCAGCCAGTCCCTGGCCGAGACAGTTCAAAAAATGGGGCACCGCGTCGAGGTTAGGGGGGTAGCCCACGGCATCTGGGAAGTTATAATTGAGAAGGGCCCCCGGCAGGCTTAGCAGAAAGCCTTTTTATTGGTCAACAGAAAACGAAAAAACTTCTTTTGCAAGCTGGTGGCCGGTTTGCCGGCCGGGTAAACAATATTAAAGGTGCTGCGAAAAGAAATGCCGTCCACCTGCAGGGCCTTTAAAGTGCCGGCATGAATTTCCCGCCGGATGGCCAGGCGGGAGAGAAGGGAGACCCCGTGGCCGGCGGTAATGGCCGATTTAATGGCGTCGTTCGAATTTAACTCCAGGACAACATTCAGGTTGGCAATGGTTAGACCCTGCCCGGCCAGGGCGCGGGCAATCACCCCGCGGGTTCCGGAGCCCTCTTCCCTGAGGATCAAGGGCAGGCGGCAGAGTTCTTCTAAAGTTACCCGTTCCGGGCCCTGCCAGGCGGGAGGTACGATTAAAAGGAGTTCATCTTCGGCTATTCCCCTGGTGGCCAGGCCGGGCTGGTCGACAGGCCCTTCAATGAGGCCGATGTCAATAGTTCTATCCAGCAACTTCTGGATGGTTTCTTCCCGGTTGCCGACCAGCAGCTTGATATTGGCATCGGGATATTTTTCTTTAAAGCTGTAAATGGTGCAGGGCAGGGCATAACTGCCGATGCTGCTGCTGGCGCCGACAATGAGGCGTTCGTGGCCGCTCTTCCAGTTGTTGAGATCGCGTTTTAGATTCTCTGCCAGCTGGAGAAAGGTCTGGCCGTACTCGTAAACGATTTCCCCCAGGGCCGTTAACTCCACACCTTTGGTAGTGCGGGTGAAGAGTTCGACGTCCAGGTCATTTTCCAACAGCTGGATTTGATAGCTCAGGGAAGACTGGGACATGTGCAGGAGGCGGGCTGCTTCGGAAATGGATTTGACCTGGGCTACCGTGCAGAAGGCCTGCAGGTGGTTGAGGTTCATGGACCAGACCTCCCTGATCGATGTTTACGGTTTTTATTATAACATATCACCATCTCCTGATGGATAGGCGGTAAGCGCCATGGCAAAGGAACTGCAAAAGGAGTTACAAGTGGCCAAACAGGTTAAGCTCAATCTCGGCTCCCAGGAACCTTACGCCCTTGGTGCGGCCCTGCTCGCTGTCGTGATCTACTGGTGGCTGCAGGGGCGTGGGCCGGGCCTGGGGGAAGCCTGGCTTTTTGGCCTGGGCTTTGGCTTCGTCCTCCAGCGCAGCCGGTTTTGTTTTGTGGCCGCTTTCCGCGATCCCTTTATTACCGGCAACACTTCCCTGAGCCGGGCGGTGGTCATCGCCCTGATGGCAGCAGTCCCGGGGATGGCCCTGGTAGCCTGGACGGGGGTTACCCTGGCCGATGTTCACCCGGCAGGCTGGCACACTGTGGCCGGCGGCCTCCTTTTTGGCGTGGGGATGGTCCTGGCCGGCGGCTGTGCCAGCGGCAATTTAATGCGGGTGGGCGAGGGGCACCTGCTGCAGTGGCTGGTCCTGGGCGCTTTTATTGGTGGTTCCCTCTGGGGAGCCCATGATTTCGGCTGGTGGCAGCAGGTAAGCATCAGTCGTTCTCCCACCCTGTTTCTCCCCAAAGTGCTGGGGTGGGGGCCGGCCCTTCTTATCCAGCTTCTGGCCCTGGGACTGATCTACTTGGGTTTAAAGCACCTGGAAAAACGAGCCTTTCCTGGTTTTATCCCCGCCGGTAAACCGCGGCAGCCCTTTCACCTGCGCCGCCTGTGGACCCATCCCTGGCCTTACTGGGCCGGAGGACTGGCCCTGGCGGTCCTGGATGTAGCTTTAACCTGGCGCGGGGGCCAGCCCTGGGGTATTACCACCGCCTTCAGCTACTGGGGCGCCTGGATCTGGGAGGCTTTTACCGGGGCGCCGCCGGGCTGGTACTATTTTTCCCTGCCGGCTCACAGCCGGGCTTTAAACCTGGGGTTCCTGGCCGAGCCCCGTACTTTCCTGGACCTGGGGCTTATGGGAGGAGCCCTTTTAGCGGCCCTGGCAGGTTCGGAATTTCGCCTCCACTGGCCGCGGCGCTGGCCCCTGGTACCGGCCGCCCTGGCAGGCGGATTGTTGATGGGCTACGGGGCCAGGATTGCCATGGGGTGCAACATCGGCGCCCTTTTCAACGGCATTGCTTCCTTCTCCCTTCACGGCTGGCTCTTCGGTTTGGGCCTGGCCGGCGGCGCTTACCTGGGGAGCAAGCTTCTCCTCCGTTTCCTGGTATAAAACTTTAACTATCGAAAGGTCTGATGGCCCTCGAAAATACCGTTAGACAATTAATTAAATAGAAGGCCGCAAGGCCGCATGATTCCTGGCCCAAGGGGAGCTCTTGCAGCTCCCCTTGGGCTTTCCATGGGCCCCTTCATGGTGGCAGGAGAAAGGGTAGACGATTAGTAAAATATATTGTGAAAGTAACATTGAGGGCAAATAGCTGCCGGAAAGCATGTGTTAATAGCAACAGGTTCTTTTATTAGATGATGGAGGTGAGGGGATGTTAGAACAAAGAATAAGCCGGCGAACCTTCCTTAAAGGCTCCCTGGTGGCCGGTGTCCTGGCCACCTTTGGCGGCAGGCTGGTCCCCCTGGCGCAGGCGGAGGCGGCAGGGGCAGCAGCCCCGGAAGCTTCCCGGGCCGTCCCCACTATTTGCGAAATGTGCGGGGTTAAATGTGGTATCCTGGCCCATGTCCGGGAAGGCCGGGTTTGGCGCCTTACCGGTAATCCCAAGGACCCCCAGAGCAGCGGCCGTTTATGTGCCCGGGGCAATGCCGGCACCAAAACCCTTTATGATCCCGACCGCCTGAAGGGCCCCATGAAGAGGGTAGGCGACGGGAAATTCCAGCCCATCAGCTGGGAGCAGGCTTTTAAGGAAATTGGCGCCAAATTACAGGAATTGAAAGGCCGTTACGGCCCCCAGACCCTGGTCTGGCTGGCGCACCCGGAGCTTATTTCTCCCTTAGAGAAACATTTTATGGCTGCCTTCGGTTCCCCCAATTATACCGGTCATGGGCCGACCTGCTACAGCAGCCGCAACGTTGCTTTTGAGCAAATGTACGGCGGCGTTCCCGGGGTGGATTACCGCAATGTGAAGTACTACCTTGCCTTTGGCCGCAATCTCACAGGAGGTATTAAAAATCCTGATATTCAAAAGATAGTCGCCGCCAGGGCAGAAGGCGCTCACCTGGTGGCCGTAGACCCGCGCCTGAGTGATTTTGCCTTCTTCGCCGATGAGTGGCTCCCCATCAGGCCGGGTACCGATCTGGCCATGATTTTGGCCCTGATTAACGTCATCATTAATGAAAACCGGTATGATGCTTCCTTTGTCGCCGAACGTACCGTTGGCTTTGAAGAATTGAAAGCCGGCGTGGCTACTTATACCCCTGAATGGGCGGCAAAAATCACGGGAATAGACGCAGGGACCATCACCCGCATTGCCCGGGAACTGGCGGCGGCCAAACCGGCAGCGGCCGTCGATCCCGGCTGGCATGCCGTTACCGGTTCCCAGTATTACAACAGCGTCCAGGCGGCCCGGGCCGTAGCCGCCCTCAACGCCCTGCTGGGGAATCTCGGCGCCAGAGGCGGCCTGACCTTCCCGCCCGGGATTAAATTTGGCGATCCCTCCCCTATTATGGGTCCCAAACCGCCGGCGGCAGCGGGGCCGCGCTGGGATGGGGCCGGCAGCGAGAAATGGCCTCTCAATAAAGCCCACGGCATAATCCAGATTTTCCCTGAGAGGGTCAAAGAAGATAAACCCTACCCCATCAAAGCGGTAGTCATCCAGCACCTGAACCCGGTACGCTCCAGTACGGATTCCGGGGCCTTCATTGAGGCGTTGAAGCAGCTGGAGCTGGTGGTGGCCATCGATATCCAGATGAACGATACGGCCTACTATGCCCATTATGTATTGCCGGAAGCCACCTACCTGGAAAGATACGATCCCCTGATGACGGCAGGCAACAAAGTGATCTTACGCCAGCCGGCAGTAGAGCCTCTTTTTGATACCAAAGGTGCGGAAGAAATCATCGCCGGCCTGGCTAAAGCGGCGGGCTTGAGCGAGTACTTTAACTTTACCCTGGAACAGTATAATGACGCCCTGCTGGCTCCCCTGGGACTGACCCAGGCGCAGCTGGCCCGGACGGGGGTTGCAGAAGTGAAAGCGCAACCGCCCGATTATACCAAACTCAAGACACCTTCCGGTAAAATTGAGCTGGCCTGCCAGGCTTTCGTCAAGGCCGGCAGCACCCTGACCCCGGCCTGGGAGCCGCCCCTGGTGGAACCGGGAGGAGACGAGTTCCGCTTTATCCAGGGCCATGTACCCATGCACACCCATACCACTACCGACAACAACGCCTACCTGCACGCCATCATGCCGGAGAACGAGCTCTGGATCCATCCCAGCCGCGCCGGCAAGCTGGGCATCAAGACGGGGGATCTGGTCGAAGTGGCTTCCAGGGTAGGTAAGGTCAAGGTGAAGGCCCGGGTGACGGAGGGCATCCATCCCGAGGCGGTTTTCCTGGCCCATGGCTTTGGCTGCGGTGTTCCTTTAAAAAAGCTGGCCTATAACAAAGGAGCCAATGATAGCGCTTTGATACCGGTTATTACGGCGCCTGTATCCGGGGCGGCGGCCCAGTGTGAAACCCTGGTGACGGTACGGAAGGTAGGGTGAGTTTAGAATGGCTAAGTTTGGTATGCTCGTAGACCTGACGCGTTGTATAGGCTGCCACGGCTGCACCGTGGCCTGCCAGGCCAGGTGGGACTTATTACCCCAGGTGCAGTTTACTAAAGTCCACCGTTATGAGGTGGGTACTTTCCCCAAGGTCAAAGGCGGGGTGGTAACCACCCAGTGCATGCACTGCGACGATCCCCCCTGTGCCCGGGTCTGCCCTACCGGAGCTACCCGGAAACGTGACGACGGTATTGTTGTAGTTCATGAGCAGGAGTGTATCGGCTGCCGTTACTGCCAGTCGGCCTGCCCCTACGACGCCCGGAGCTTTAACCCTGAAAAGAATATCGTCCAGAAGTGTTATTTTTGCTATGATTTTGTCGAGAACGGGCAAAAACCGGCCTGCGTGGAAACCTGTATGGCCGCGGCCAGGATTTTTGGCGATCTGGAAGATAAAGGGAGCGAATTATCCCGGGCCATAGCCGCCAGGAAAGCCGTCCAGATCAAAGGTACTTCTATCTTTTACGTACCGCCGCGGAACCTGGACGCCTCTTTCCTGCCCGCGGATTTCCAGGAGCCAGGGGCGGTACGTATCTGGCAGGATATTGTCCACCCGGGCGGAAAGACCATTATGGGCCTGGCTGCCGGCGCCGTAATTGCCAGTTTAGTAATCAATAATATTAAAGGGGGCGGCAACAATGCCTGAAGAAAGGGTGGAGCGCTTTAACCTGGCTGAGCGCCTGGGTCACTGGAGTCATGGGATCTCCTTTGTCGTCCTGCTGCTCACTGGTTCAGCCCTGGTATTCCGCGGCTACGCCAGCTTGATAGGACCTGAGGGGTTGCGCCTCTTTCGCAGCATTCATCACGCTATGGCCTATCCCTTTACTTTCCTGACAGTAATTATCCTCCTTTTTGGTACGCCGCGGAGTACATGGCAATGGCTTAAGGACTGCCTTACCTGGGGCCGGGAAGACTTCCGCTTTATTGCCGCTTTCCCGCGGGAATTTTTCGGGCTGAAGGTACAGCTGCCGGAGCAGGGCAAATTTAACGCCGGGGAAAAACTCAATTCCCTCCTGACCATCGCCGGCTCTATTTTAATGGCCGCTACCGGCTGGATCTTGCTCCTGCGGGACAGCGTTGCTCCTGCCCTGGTAGCCTGGGCCCTGCCCCTGCACTCGGCCGGGGCCCTGGTCATGGGCGGGGTCATCCTGGGTCATATTTACCTGGCCCTGGGTCACCCCAATTCCCGCGAGTCTATCAACGGTATGCTATCTGGTAAGGTATCGGCCAGGTTTGCCCGCGAACATCACGGCCGCTGGTACCGGGAACTTAAGGCCGGAGAAGATCTGAGGAAAGAACAACAAAAAATCGCTTAGTAAGACCTGCCCGATGTTGCCCTGGAGTAATTCCAGGGCAATAATATTGTCAGAGGGAGGAAAAATTTGATGCTGTGGCGAAATAACCAGGAACTATGAAATAGCCAGAAAGGTACAGGGGAGAAAAACAGTGACAGTTGCAGGTCGCTATCAAAGGGGCGCCAGCGCCGTTATCCCGGCCTACAACGAGGCGGCTACGGTAGGTAAAGTAATTGAGACTTTAAAACAAGTAGCCAGCATTACCGAAATCATCGTGGTCAGCGACGGTTCGGAAGATGCTACGGCCAGTGTTGCCCGCCGCCATGGCGCCCGTGTCATCGAGCTGGCAACCAATGGCGGCAAAGGAGCGGCCATGACCGTCGGTGCCCGCGCGGCCAGAGAGGACATCCTGCTATTCCTGGACGCCGACCTGGAGGGGCTGACGGCAGCCCACGTCGAGGCCCTGATTGCTCCATTGCTGGAAGGCAGCGCCGATATGACGGTGGGCATCTTCAGCCGGGGGAGGTCGCTTACGGACCTGGCCCAGGTGGTGGCTCCCCACCTTTCCGGCCAGCGGGCCATCCGCAAAGAGCTGTTCCTGGCGGTGGGGGCAGAAAAAAGCCGTTTTGAGGTTGAAGTATTGCTCACCAGCGAAGCCCGCGCCCGGGGCTGGCGGGTGAAGAAAATTCCCTTAATCAATATGACGCACATCATGAAGGAGGAAAAGCGAGGGTTGTACCGGGGCGTAATCGCCCGTATGGGGATGTATAAAGACATCCTGGGCTATATCTTGCGCCTGACGCGCAAAAAAATAAAAACGCGTCCGGTAGCGCTCCTGTTTTTACTGCTTTTCCTGGCGGTAGCCTTGAATTATGATATCCTGACCCTGCGGGCGGCGGCAGCTGCAGCCCGGCGGATGCCTGATCTGGAACTCCCGGCCGGAGGCCACCGGATTTTGGTTATTTCGCCCCACCCTGATGACGAAACCCTCGGAGCCGGGGGCCTTATTGCTCAGGCCAGGGATCGGGGGGATGCCGTGAAGGTAGTTATTATGACCAACGGCGATGGTTTCCGGCGGGGAGTGGAAAAGTTCAACGGTCCTTTGCTGGCAGGGGCCAGTGACTTTTTGCAATACGGACGGGTACGGCAGCAGGAAGCCATCACTGCCCTGGGGGTCCTGGGAGTTAAAGCCGATGATGTTATGTTCCTGGGTTATCCCGACGGCGGCCTGGCCCCCATCTGGCTGGGTTACTGGGGGCAGGACAGGCCCTATACCTCCGTTTATACCCGCCAGGCGGCAGTACCCTATAAACTGGCCTTTGCTCCGGGTGAGCCTTATACTGCTCCGGCTTTATTGAATACTCTGGTAGAAATCCTCAAAGACTACCGGCCCACCGATATTTATGTAACTGATACCAATGACAGCCACCCTGATCACTGGGCTACGGGGGCCTTTACCCTGGCAGCCACAGGAAAAGTCATGGGAGAAGATCCGACTTTCAGGCCACGCCTTTATACCTTTGTTATTCATACCGGCACCTGGCAAATACTACCAGTCTTGGAGCGGGAAGCCAAACCCTTGTTGCCACCCGGGTATTTCCTCGCCCGGGGCACGCCCTGGTATAAACTGCCCCTGTCGCCGGAAGCCATGGACCGAAAAAAAAGGGCCATTGCCGCTTATCGAACTCAGGATCTGGTTATGCCGATCTTCCTGGCCAATTTTGAAAGGCCCAATGAAGTTTTCTCTCACCTACCAGACCAGCAGCTGGTACAGGATGATAGCAGTGCCGGAGGAGACGGCGAGCCAGCTTACTGGCCGGATTCGGCTCGGGTAGCACTAGATCCGGCTGGCGATCAGCTGACCAGGAAACTGGAGAATGGTGGCGATTTAAAGGCAGCTTACCTCTTGCAGGCCGGTAAAACTACCTATGTACGTCTGGATACCTGGGGCCGGCCCGGCTTTCCAGTGACCTATACAGCCAGCATCTACCTGTTGCCCGGAGAACCTGAGGGCCAGGTCCAGCGTTTCATCTTGCAGGTGGCCCCCGGTGAAAGGCAAGTCAGATGGCTGGCCCGGCCGGCCGGTTATAACCCGGGGTCTGTCCGGGTGACCTATCGGGAGCACAGTATTGAAATAGCTTTACCGGGCCTGGTGTCGCCGGGAGAGCATTACCTGATGTTTGCCGCCGCCACATCTATCGGTAAGATACCCCTGGACCGGATACCGTGGCGCCTTTTACGTGTAGACGGGGGCGGTTTGTAAATGGCCTCCATCCTCTTTGGCCTGGAAGAAGAAGTCTTTATTACCGAACCGGACCGGCCAACCCTCCAGTCCCTGTACTACCTGGCCCGCCTCCTCTGGCGGGACCCGGCCGATTATTATACCCATACTGCTTGTAACTTTACCCGGGGCAAGGACCTGCGTTTCGGCCTCATGAGCGGCATTGAGATTTCTACCGGGGCCTTTGCGGCAATACCAGACCTCCTGGCCGATTTGCAGCGCCGTCGCCGGGAGCTGGCGGGCGTCTGCTCCGGCCTGATCGTCCCGGTGGGACACCTCTTCGACCAGGAGGAGCCTACCAATATCTGCGGCATGCACGTTCATATCAGCGGTTTCCCGGACCGCGAGCGGGCCTACCGCAACCTGGTCTACTTTTTACCTCTCCTGGCCTTGCTGGTAATTAACTCTCCCGTTGCCGGCAACCGCTGTTACGGCCAGTCCTACCGGTGGGCAGAGGCTTTTGCCATCGGCCCTTTACGGGATGACAGGCGCTACCGTTTTCAGGATCTTATTGTATCCAAACGCCTGGGTACCCTGGAGATCCGGGTTTTCGACCCGGTGTGGGACCTGGAACGCATCCGGATTTTACTGGAGTGTATCCAGGCCGTCCTCAAAGCCGGTAAAGATTATCCCGGCGATATAGAGGTTTACAACAGCCTGCGCCTGAAGGCGGCCAGGGAGGGTTACATTGAGGAACTGCGTCCGGTTTACCGTGACTTAACCCGGCTCCTGCCGGTGCCGGAAGACCTGTTCCGCCGTACCCCGGCCGACACCGTCAAGGAACTCTGGCTCCGGGAGGGTACTCTGGCCACTTATGCTGCCCTGGACAATGCCTACCGCAATGGGGTCTTGAAGCCCCGGCCCCTGCGACCGGTAAAAGTGAGCTGGCCCTTGATGCTGGCCGGCTTTTGCGGTTATTATTTACCCAAAATGCCCTATAATATCAAGAAAGTGTGGTCGGAATGGTGACCTTTTTTAAGATCCTGGCGGGCCTTGCCGTCATCGGCGGCGGCATCTTTTGGTACCTGCGCAAGGTATGGTTTTATCGCGACCCGGTGCGGGTGGCGCCGCAAGAGGAAGGAGCCATCCTGGCCCCGGCCGACGGCAAGGTGGTCTATATCAAGCCCTTTCGCGATGGCCGGGTGGTAGCGGAGAAACTGGGCCGGCCCATTCCCATTGAGGAAATAATGAAAGCTCCGGGCCTTAGTGACAGGGGCTGGATCGTTGGTATCTACATGTCTCCCCTGGATGTCCACTTTAACTATGCTCCCATTGATGCCCGGGTGGAGAATATGGTCCATACCCAGGCCAGGGTGAATTTGCCCATGGTCGACCTGTGGGAATATATTCGCCTCACCTATCTCCGGCGGGCGGTAGATCTTTTCAGCCACCGCTACCGCCTGGTAAATGAACGATTGACCATCTTCTTAAGGGGCCGTGACGTGCAGCTGGCCATGGTGGAGATTGCCGATAAGTTTGTCAATAAAATCAAATGTTTTATCACTCCCGGCCAGGCCGTTACCCGGGGCCAGAAGGTTTCCTTTATCGAACGGGGTTCCCAGGTAGACCTGGTTATCTTCAGGGATGATGTAGAGTTTGCCGTCCGGGTGGGCCAGCAGGTTTACGGCGCCCGGACGGTGGTGGCCCGTTACCGGGCGGCAGGCGGGGCAGGGCAGTGACGGCCGTCCACGTCTATATGGCTCTCTTTGGCCTGCTGGTCGTTGAAGGTATGGGGGTCCCGGGCATCCCCTTTGAGCCGGTCTTCCTGGCCGCCGGTTATTTAATCGAGCGCGGGGAGATGAACTTTTGGGGGGCAGTGACGGTTGGCAGCGCCGGCAATCTCCTGGGCAACTTGATAGGTTACTGGCTGGGGGCCAGGCCGGGGCGAGGCCTAATCGAACGCTTTCTCCACCGGGGCTGGGGTCCGGACGGCCTGGCTACAACCCGGGACTGGCTGGGCCGCTATGGAGCGGCGGTAATTATCTTTGCCCGCTGGTTCGGCCCCATCAGGACCCCGGCCATCCTGGCAGCAGGGGTCCTGGGAATGAATCCCGGCATCTATGCCCTTTATTCAGCCCTGGGCGCCTTTACCTGGACCCTGGCCTGGCAGTATGCCAGCTGGAAGGGGGCCCATTATCTCCTTGGGTGGTGGCAGCTTTACCGCCGGTATGCTACCTGGTGGATGGATGCCCTGTTGATCTTTGTGCTGCTGGCCATTACTGCCGGCTCCATCTATTATTGCTGGCGCCGGCGCATGGAAGGAAATGGCAAAAAATAAGTTTGACAAATCCTCGTATCTTATGTTAAAATTATTTCTAACAACTGAATAAAACCGAACGCTGAATCCCTCTTCAGGGAACGGGGGAACCAATCTTTTGGGGTGAATCCCCGCACTCAGTAGTTATTACTTCTTCCGTAAAATCCTCTTATCCTAAAGGATATTTTGGATAATTGAGTGCGGGGTAGGGTTAGCTTTCGACCCGAACCCGGCAGCTAACTTCGTAAGCGTGGAAAGTGAAAGAGGTATCGTACCCCTTTAGTTTCTTGCACCCAAAACCCCGGTTCAGGCCGGGGTTTTACTTTATAACAGGAAGGGAGGTAGAATCTTATGAGTGTCTATCCCAACAAAGGGAGGCTGATGAGTAGAGAAACCAAAAGGGAAATTGCCCTGCAAAGGGCAGCTGAGTTGAAGGCTCGAATTATTGATTACCTGGACGCCAGGGATGCCATTCCCAGCGGTTTGGAAGCCGCAGCGGAGATTGAAGCCAACCGGCAGCGGATTATGGCCTATTTTGGTGCCAGTGAAGATGATTGGCAAGATTGGCGCTGGCAATTGCAGCACCGGATTACCTCGGTTGCCGTTCTGGAGGAATTAATTCCCTTAACTGAAGAGGAAAAGGAAGCCATCAAGCGGGTCGAGCGTACCTACCGCTGGGCCGTTTCACCCTATTACCTTTCTCTCATGGGCAAAGATGCCGGCTGTCCCATCAGGCGGCAGGCCTTACCCAGCGCCGCCGAGCTGGAGGACAACATCGGGGTACTTGATCCCATGGATGAGGAGCTGACGTCACCGGCACCGGCCATTACCCGCCGTTATCCCGACCGCTTGATTATTAACGTCACCAACCAGTGCGCCATGTACTGCCGCCACTGCCAGCGGCGCCGCAATATCGGTGAAGTTGACCGGAGCCGCAGCCGCCGGGAGTTGGAGCAGGCCCTGGAGTATATTCGCCGCAATAAAGAAATACGCGATGTCCTGATTACCGGCGGCGACGCTTTAATGCTGAGTGACGCCACAATCGACTGGCTGTTGACGGAACTGGATAATATACCCCATGTGGAGATTAAGCGCCTGGGCACCCGGGTGCCGGTTACTTTGCCCCAGCGTATCACGCCGGAATTGTGCCGGGTACTGGCCAAGCACCCGCCGCTTTACCTCAATACCCAGTTTAACCACCCCAGGGAGGTTACGGCGGCGGCGAAAGCTGCCTGCGACCGCCTGGTGCAGGCCGGGGTGGTCCTGGGAAACCAGGCGGTTTTATTAAAGGGCATCAATAACCATCCCTTTGTTATGAGGAAGCTCAACCAGGAACTGTTGAAAATCCGGGTACGGCCCTATTATATCTTCCACGCCAAGCCGGTTAAAGGGACGACCCACTTTATCACTTCCATTGAGGAAGGCGTGGAAATAATGGAGCAGCTGCGCGGCTATACCTCCGGCCTGGCCGTACCTACCTATATAATCAACGCCCCCCACGGGCTGGGCAAGACGCCCATCTTACCACAATATGTGCTGGCCTGCAATGACGACCAGGTCATCCTGCGGACCTGGGAAAAGCGGACCCTCTTTTACCCCAACCTGGGCCGCGAGGACAAGCGGGCCAGGGCCTAAAACTGAGCGCCGGGACTGACACCGGCGCTTTTTTAGATTATAATCCAGCCGGCCGGGCCACTTCCTAGTAAAACCCTTTCCCGCTTATCTCCTCTTAATGATGGGGCTCGGTGACGTTGTAGGCTTCCTTGAGGACCACAATATCGACGCGCCGGTTGCGGGCCATATTGGCTTCCGTATCATTGGGCACCACGGGGCGATATTCACCGTAGCCGGTAGCCGACAGGCGCTCGGGGTTAATACCGGCATCGTTCACCAAAACTTTAACGACATTAGTGGCCCGGGCCGTCGACAGCTCCCAGTTGGAAGGGAAGAGAGGAGTGTGAATGGGTAAATTGTCGGTATGTCCTTCTACCCGCAGGTAATTGGGGAGTTTGGCCAGGGCCTGGCCCACCCGCTGGAGAAGGGCGTGGGCTGCGGGGGTTAGTTCAGCAGATCCCTTGGGAAAGAGGATAGTATCGGCCATGCTGACCACCAGCCCCCTCTCCTCGTTTTTGAGGGTGACCTGGTCCTGGAGGCCTTCCTGCTGGATGTACTGCTGGAGTTCAACCTTGATCCTGGCGAGTTCTGCTCCTTCAGTGCTCTGCCCTTCCGTACCCTGGCCGCCCGGCGCCGGGGCTACACCGGGAACCAGGGAGGGCAGGCCCCCGGCATCAAACAGGCCCGGCGCTGGTGACCCTATAAATGCCTGGGCCAGGGAACTGGCCAGGGCAGCCATTTTTTGCGCGTTGATGGTGCTGATGGAGTACATTACCACGAAGAAGATCATAAGCAGGGTAATCAAGTCGGAATAGGTTAAAAGCCAGCGCTCTTTATTATCATGACTAACCTTTTCGGCCTGGCGCCTGGGCACCGGCGGCCACCCCCTTTGCTGCCGCCTCGTCCAGGACGGCCCGCTGTTTATCGGGAGACAGGAAAGCCATCAGGGTACTGCGGATCAGGGTGGGGTTCCTGCCGGCCTGGAGGGCGAGTACTCCCTCCAGGATCATTTCCTGGTAGATGCGCTCCTTGTTGGCTTTATTCTTGAGCTTGGCGGCAATGGGCAGCCACAGGAGGTTGGCGGAAGAGACGCCGTAGAGGGTGGCGATAAAGGCCATGGCTATGGAAGGCCCCAGCTTATCCGGGGAGCTGATATTGCTGAGGACGTGGACCAGTCCCATGACGGTACCGATGATGCCCATGGTGGGGGCATAGCCGCCGGCGGCTTCAAAAATGCTGATGCCGGTGGCGTGCCGCGCTTCTGCGGCGTAAATATACTGTTCGAGGACATTGCGGGTCTGTTCGGGGTCGGTGCCGTCCACCACCAGCTGCAGGGCGGACCTCAGGAAAGCGTCATGGATGGTGTCCAGTTCCTTTTCCAGCCGGACAAAACCTTCCCTGCGGGCCAAAATGGCGTAATTAACGATGGTTTCAATAGTCTGGTTCAAGTCAAAGGGCTTTTCCCGGAAGGCTATTTTTAGCAAACGCGGGACGTTAAGGATTTCTTCCCGGCTGAAGCCGATCATAGTGGCACCGATAGTGCCGCCGAAAACGATCATGGCTGCCGTCACGGCCAGGAGGGCGCCAGGCTCGCCTCCTTCCAGGATGAAGGCGGCAATCAGGGAGCCGAAACCAATAATTAAGCCCAGGACGACATTAAGATCCAAATAAACATACCACCTATCTCAATAATTTGCTTCTATCTCGTTAAATCGCCTGCTCTCTTAGATTTTCAATTTTTTACGATAAAGTTCAAGAGGGCAGACTAAGCCTCCATCATCGTCCACAACAACAAGACGATGGTTTAATCTTTAAGTCTTGGGTAGTAACCTCACCACTTCCTGGCCCTCGGCTACCCTATCATGTCTCCCGGGGTCTATGCCCTGTTTCATTCCTTCGTTCGGCCTTTTGAGGGCGGGTGGGTTGCGCCTGGTACTTATGAGCAGGGTCTATGCCCTTATGGTGGTGATTAAGGCTTCCCCCACCCAAGACTTTTTACCTTGTGTTTGGGTTTTTACTTCTTAAGCTGCTTGCTGTAATTGGGCGCGGCGATAGTCGCCTAACACTTTGTCAGAGTCGTAGTTTTCTTTCTTCCTGGCCAGGCCGTACATCACCCGTAGCAATTTTACGGCTATGGCTATTAAGGCCTGCTTTTTCTTTAAGGGGTTTTCCCGCCTGGTCAGGAAGTAGTGGTACAACGCTTTAAATTCACGGTTCTTGGCTACTAGAGTTAGACTGGCTTGGTATAACAGGTTCCTTAATTCGGCTCGCCCGCGTTTGGATATTTTGCTTTGCCCGTTCTTCTGCCCGGAACTTTGTTCGCTTAAGTTCAGTCCGGCGAGTTTTTGGATTTGCTTCCAGTGCTCGTAATTTTGGGGATCGCCTATTTCGCCTAAAAAGCCGGCTACTGTTACCAGGCCTATACCGGGGATGCTTAATAAATTGCCTGCGATATCTATTCCTGCTAGTATGTCGGCCATGGCTGCTTCTGTTTGCTCGATCTGCTTTTGGTAAAAGGCTATTTCGTCCAGGCAGGCGTTTAGCTTGTGTTGGGCTCCGGTTAATCCTTCGGTTACTCCTATGGACCCCTGGGCCGTCTGGTAGAGGGCCTGGGCTCTTTTCATCCCTACCCGGTGGTTACTGGCTTCTTTTAATGCGGCGGCTAATTCTTCGAGTTTATAGGCTAATATTAACCTGGGGAAGGGACAGTTCCTTAAGACCCATTGGGCTGCTTTGCCTAACAGGTTTTTGAATACTTGCCCCAGCTCGGGGAAGTATTCGTCCAGGATGGCCTGGAGTTGGTTTAAGGCGCTGTTTAGTTTCCGGCGTTGCTGCCGCCGGGTTACGGTCAGGTTCCTTAGTTCGGCATATTTTCCTTTGGGCAAAAGGCAGTGGAGGAAATTCCCGTCCTTGACTACTTTGGCTATTATCCCGGCGTCTTTTCGGTCGTTCTTGGTGGGGGAGTTACCCACTTCCTCTTTCCGCCTTTTGACGTGATAGGGATTGACTATCACTACTGTATAACCCTGCTCCTGGAGAAACCATGCTAAGGGTTTCCAGTAGTGGCCGGTGGGTTCCATGCCGATTACTACCCTTGTTGCCCTGGCTTTTTCTTTGGCTTCTTCCATTTTAGCCACTAGACGATAATAGCCTTCTTTGCTATTATGGAACTTGAAGGGTTTGACCACATCTAGTTCGATTTGGTTATAGATCCGTGCCCAGTGGTTGTGTTTGGCTACGTCGATACCGACAATTATCACATCACCATGGACCAGTAATTTCTTTTGCACTTCATTCATACGGTTTCTCGCCTCCTGGTGGGTTTGTTTGTTTTGGTCTATTTTCTTTTTACCAGGAGGCTTTTTTATTGGCAACACCTACCTTAAATCATTACAGGAATGCTTTCTTCATACCTGACCATGGTTTACCAGAATATCTAGCAATATTCGGCATGAAGCAAGAGAATCCTTGTCCATTGACCGTTAAATTTTCCTGTGGTAGGATTAAGATTGGGTTAAATATAAACCAATGTAATTATCAGGAAGGAAGATAAAAATTGAATGATTTGTTAATCAGACGCGCGCGGCTCATGGATGAGCCGGGAACTGTGGATGTAGCCATTAAAGACGGGTACATTGTTGCCGCCGGGGGAGGAGTGGCCGGTTCGGCCCGGCAAATGGTCGATGCGGCAGGGAGACTCCTGATTCCGGCCTTTGTCGATGCCCATACCCACCTTGACAGGGCACTGACGGCGTCCCAGGAAGGCGCAGGTTCACTGGCCGAAGCCATTGAAGATTTCCAGCGGCGCAGCCGCAAGATGGATAAAAATGATTTTATCGACCGCGGTCGCCGGGTGCTTAAAATGGCCCTGCGCCATGGGACGGCCACCATGCGCACTCATATTACCGTCAGCGAAGCCCTGGGCCTGCGGGGGGTGGAAGCGGTTCTGGAACTCAAGGAAGAATTTGCCGGGAGAGTTGACCTGCAAGTATTTGCCATGGCCGGTGAGCTGGAACCGGCACCGACGCCACCTTTGAGGGAACTCCTGGAAGAAGCCCTGCGCCTGGGGGTAGACGGCCTGGGCGGTGCCCCCCACCTGGCGGAAAGGATGCAGGAATGGGTAGACTATATCTTTGATCTTGCAGGACGATATAATGTCTTAATTGATTTCCACGTTGATGAGACGGATGCCCCTTCGGTTGCCTCCCTGGAGTATATAGCGGCTAAAACCATCCAGACCGGCTTCCAGGGCCGGGTGGTGGCCGGTCACTGCTGTGGCTTGGCGGCTGTGGACGAAGACAAGGCTATCCGGACCATCGCCGCCGTGAAAGAGGCTGGCATCAGCGTTATTACTTTACCGTCATGCGATCTCTACCTCATGGGCCGCCGGGATAAGGGCCTGGTGCGGCGCGGGGTTACCAGGGTCAGGGAACTCCAGGCGGCGGGAGTAAATGTAGCCTATGCTTCCGGTAATATCCGCGATGCCTTCCGCCCCTTTGGTAACGCCAATATGCTGGAGGAGGCCCTGATTACCGCCCAGGTACTGCAAATGGGAACGCCCCTGGAGCTCAAAAACGTACTGAAAATGGGAACTTATAACGCCGCTGCCGCCATTGGCCTTAAAGCTTACGGTGTTAAAGCCGGTGACCGGGCGGACCTGGTCCTCCTGGATGCTACCAGCCCGGCGGAGGCCATCATCGGGCAGGCTGAAAAGGTCTGTGTTATTAAGGGCGGCCGGGTGGCCGTGCGGAACGACAAAAAAAGCGACATCATTATTTAGCGGTTGCGTAAGGGCAAAGCTGCGGTTATACTACAGATAGAACGGGTACCATTTTTTGACTCTGGAGGAATGAAATTGTTAGTAGATCTCAACCCCATCGCTTTTCACCTGGGACCTGTAGCAGTGCGCTGGTATGGCATCTTTATGGCCATCTCTTTTTTGGTAGGTTCCTGGTACCTGTACCGGGAAGGCATGAAAAGGGGACTGGAGGAAGACTTCCTCCTCAACCTGGCCATTATTGTCATTATCTCCGGCGTTATCGGGGCGCGGTTGATGTTCGTCCTGGCCAATTATCCGACATGGTTTATAACAGACCGCCTCCAGATACTTAAAATCTATGAAGGGGGCCTTTCCTGGCACGGCGGCCTCCTGGGGGGCTTCCTGGGTGGCTGGCTTTATGCCCGCTGGAAAAGAGCCGATGCCAACCAGCTGGCGGACTTGGTGGTGCCGGGCCTGGCCTTCGGCTATTTCCTGGTGCGTATCGCCAACATCTTTAACCAGGAGGTTCTAGGTCGGCCCACGGATTTCTGGTTCGGCCGCTGGCCGGCTCAGGTCATCGGTTCGGCCATCGGCCTCCTTCTGCTGGCCCGTTATTTTTACGTCCAGAGCAAAAATCCCCCCCACGGCTACCAGTTTTGGTCCTTTATTTTTTATCACCAGGTTTTGCGGGCTGTTATTGAGGAAACAGTGCGGGACAACCCTCTGGACGTGTGGGGTTATATTGTTCCCCACTGGGGCCTGGGCTTCTTTACCCTGACCCAGCTTACCACCCCTCCCATCCTGCTCCTGGCTTATTACTTCATGCGGCGCTCGCGCCGGGCCGCCAGGGTAAAGTATCGCCGATGAAGGCGGGCAGGGGACACCTTTATTTAATTTAATTGAGATATAATCTCAGCTTCATTTGTTTTTAACCTGGGAGAGATATAATTCCAATTGCAAAAGAAAAATCCCAGGGAGGTAAGACAAATGTTGCGGCAAAAATTGGTTACCCTGCTTCAAGAATGTTACTGGCTCTTGGAAAAGACAGTTGAAGATCCGCGGGAGCTGCGGCAGCTGCAGGAGCAGGTGGGACGCAAAATCGCTGAACTTAAAGGCCGGAAGCAGGTTCGGGCCAATTTTGAGGTAAGCGAGGGCAAAAAAGTTGCATAAAAAATATTAGCGGCGGGGTCCGGCTTCAGAATGGGGACCCCGCTTTTAATTTTACCTTAACATGATATTAACATAGAGCTAATTTAAACATAACACCAGTTTTTTATAATAATCTGTGGACAGGCAGCAACCTGCTGGTGGTATATTAAAAATAGGAGGAGAATTTTAAGTGGCGAAGAAAAGCAAGCGGGTAGTTGTGCTGGTAATGGCGCTGGCATTGCTGATGTTGGTAACCGCTTGCGGCAAGAGCGGTGAAACCGGCAAAGGGCCGGCGGGTAGCAGCGACGGCAAGGCTCAAAGCGTTGCCTTGAATGGTGCCGGTGCGTCTTTCCCCTACCCCCTTTACAGCAAGTGGATTGCCGAGTATCACAAGGTGGCTCCCAGTGTAACCATCGACTACCAATCCATCGGTAGCGGTGGTGGTATCAAAGGTATCACCGAGCAGACAGTAGATTTCGCCGGCAGTGACGCCCCCATGAAAGATGAACAGCTTGCCAGGGCACCGGGACAGATCTTCCACATTCCCACGGTTATGGGTGCTGTCGTAATTACCTACAACCTGGAGGGCGTCAAGAGTGGCCTCAAGCTGACACCGGAAGTTATAGGCGATATCTTTTTGGGGAAAATTAAGAAATGGAATGACCCGGCCATAACTGCCATCAACCCCGGGGTCAAGCTGCCTGATAAAGAAATTACTGTCGTCCACCGTTCGGATGGCAGCGGTACCACCAACATTTTCACCGATTACCTGAGCAGCATCAGCAAGGAATGGCAAGAAAAGGTAGGCAAAGGTACTTCTGTTGAATGGCCTGTTGGCATTGGCGCCAAGGGCAATGAAGGCGTAGCCGGTACCGTTAAGCAGACGCCGGGGGGGATCGGCTATGTAGAGCTCGCCTATGCCGTCCAGAACCAGCTTCCTTATGCTTTCATCAAGAACCAGGCTGGTAAATTTGTTGAGCCCACCCTGGATACCACGACTGCCGCTGCCGCCGGAGCTGCTGCCAATATGCCCGAAGATTTGCGGGTTTCCCTCGTCAATGCTCCCGGCGAAAACGCCTATCCCATTGCTGGTTATACCTACCTGCTGGTGTATAAAGACCAGATGGACAGGGACAAGGGTACGGAACTGGTTAAATTCCTGTGGTGGGCTATTCATGATGGGGAAAAGTTCGCCAAAGACCTGCTCTATGCGCCGCTTCCCGATAACGTCGTGAAACTGGCGGAAGCCAAGATCAAGCAGATCAATTACAAGGGCGAACCTCTTTATAAGTAATTCCTGGTTGTGTCTTAAGGAAAACAGGCAGCAGGGGGGGAATCATGGGTCCGGCCCCATGATTTCCCCTATCTTTGCTTGCGGGAAGAATTTGCCCTGGAGGTACGTTAAATTTAGAGGATTTCAGACAGCAAACGGCGAATATCAACAATGCTTATATATTTAGAGCTGGCGGAGGATTGTAAATGCAAAAGCCAAGCCACAAAAGCAGGCGGTTGGGCGATGCTGTCTTTCGCGGCCTTACCTTACTGGCGGCCCTGGTAATGGTAGGACTGATAGTGGTTATTGCCGTACAATTAATCAGAGGATCCCAGCTGGCCTTTACCCGCTTTGGCCTGGGGTTTGTTACCGGTTCCAGGTGGGATCCGGTCCACGGCAGCTTTGGCTCTTTACCATTGGTGTATGGTACGATTGTTTCTTCACTCATCGCCCTGATCATTGCCGTCCCTTTGAGCCTGGGGATTGCCATTTATCTTGCTGAACTGGCGCCCCAATGGGTGCGGGCTCCCGTTTCTTTCCTGGTCGAACTGCTGGCTGCTATCCCCAGCGTTGTCTACGGTTTATGGGGGATATTTGTTCTGGTGCCCTGGATACGCACATCATTAGAACCGCTTTTGCACCGGTTCCTGGGCTGGCTGCCTTTTTTTCAAGGGACTTTTTATGGTTTCGGCATGCTGGCGGCCGGCATTATCCTGGCCATCATGATTATCCCTACTATTTCCGCAGTTTCCCGGGAAGTTTTACTGGCTGTTCCTAACTCCCAGCGGGAAGCCATGCTGGCTTTAGGTGCTACTCGCTGGGAGACGATAAAGATGGCTGTCCTCCCTTATGGCCGTTCGGGCCTCCTGGGTGCCGTCATTCTCGGGCTGGGACGCGCCATCGGCGAGACCATGGCCGTAACTATGGTCATCGGCAACCGGCCGCAGATTTCCCCGTCGGTTTTTGAACTGGCCCAAACCATTGCCAGTATTATCGCCAATGAGTTCAGCGAGGCTTTTGACGATCTGCACCTGTCGGCCCTGGTGATGGCGGGGTTGGTCCTTTTTATTGTTACCCTGTTGTTGAATATAATAGCCCGCCTGCTGGTGTGGCGCGTGGGCAGGGTACCGGAAGGGATGATCAGGGAATGATTGCGGGACGAAACCACCGCCGCAAGTTTATGCGCAGCTTGATGTTTGTGCTGGCCTTGGGTGCGACCGTGCTGGCTCTCATTCCATTGGGCAGCATTCTCCTCTACGTAGCCACCAGGGGCCTCATGGCCCTCAACTGGGACTTCTTTACCCAGCTTCCCAAGCCTGTTGGCGAACCCGGCGGCGGCCTGGCCAATGCCATTGTCGGCACCTTAATTTTAGTTGGACTGGCTTCTTTAATGGGGATTCCCCTGGGCATCCTGACAGGTATCTACCTCTCGGAGTTTGGCCGGGGACGGTTGGCCTGGCTGGTCAGATTTATCTGTGATGTCATGACCGGTGTCCCCTCAATCATTGTGGGTATCGTCGTCTATGGTACCATTGTTCTGGCCATGAAGCGTTTTTCCGCCATTGCCGGGGGAGTAGCCCTGGCTATTATCATGCTGCCGCTGGTAACCAGGACAACGGAAGAGATGCTGAAACTCGTACCCAACAGCCTGCGCGAAGCATCCCTGGCCCTGGGTGCCTCCCAGTGGCGTACCACTTACAGCATTGTCCTGCGCAGCGCCATGGGAGGGATCATTACCGGTTCCCTCCTCGCGGTAGCCAGGGTTGCGGGAGAAACGGCCCCCCTCCTGTTTACGGCTTTGAACAGCCGCTACTGGCATACCGGCCTGGACCAGCGTATTGCTTCCCTGCCGGTATATATCTACACTTATGCCACCACTCCCTACGGGGACCTGCACCGGCTGGCCTGGGGAGCTGCCCTGGTGCTGGTGGCCATGGTCATGGTTACCAGCATCGCGGCGCGGCTGGCCGGCCGCAAGGCCAGTGGAGGAGGTAGATAGAGCATGGACACCAGATTGATGGCCGAGGATTTCAGCGCCTGGTATGGCCAGAATCAGGTAGTGAAAAACGTCACCCTGCCGGTATACGCCAACCAGGTGACCGCCATTATCGGCCCCTCGGGTTGCGGCAAGTCTACTTTTATCCGCTGCCTGAATCGGATGCATGAGGTAATTCCGGGGACCCGTACCAGGGGCAGGGTGCTTCTGGACGGCGAGAATATCTATGATGATAAAGTCGATCCGGCGGAAATACGCCGCCGGGTGGGCATGGTTTTCCAAAAACCCAATCCCTTCCCTACCATGTCAATCTTGGATAACGTCGCCGCAGGACTCCGGCTGCACGGCCTGCCCCCCGGGACCACCGCGGAGGAAGTGGTGGAAAGGTGCCTGAAAATGGTGGGGCTGTGGGATGAAGTCAAGGACCGCCTCCGGGATTCAGGTGTCAGCCTGTCCGGGGGCCAGCAGCAGCGCCTGTGCATCGCCAGGGCCCTGGCTGTGGAGCCGGAAATTTTACTCATGGACGAACCCTGCTCGGCCCTCGACCCGGTTTCCACTCTGAAGATAGAAGAATTGATTAAAGGACTGAAAGAAAAGTATACAATTGTAATAGTGACCCACAATATGCACCAGGCCGCCCGGGTGGCCGATTATACCGCCTTTTTTCTCCACGGCCAGCTGATAGAGTACGGCCCGACGTCGGATATCTTCACCAACCCCAGGGACCAGCGGACCGAGGATTATATAACCGGCCGCTTTGGTTAAACTCCCGGTCGCACTGCAACAGGCCCAAGACTGCAGTACCATCTGGACCGAAGATTTAACCCGGGGCAGCATTACGGTGCAACTCTCGCAAAAATGCTGGAGGCCGCCTGCTGGCGGCTTTTTTGTTGCAATAGTTATTAACTGGTGCTTAACAAAATAGTCATAATACATTTGTAGAGTGAGAAAGGAAAAATTTTTTTATTAGGCCAGCAGGAATTTAATAAAACATGTCGAATAAAACAATTAAAATCGATTGCAGAAATATCGCTGAGATATGTATAAATATATCGAGAAAAGGATTTCAGAGCTATATGGTAAAAATGACTGAGGTTGCTAAACTTGCGGGGGTTTCTCCCTCGACGGTATCAAGGGTTTTATCTAACAGTCCATATGTATCCGAGGAAACTCGGCAAAGGGTTCTGGAAGCGGTTAAACTTCTGGAGTATAAACCCAATAGATTGGCCAGTAACCTTCGAAAAATGTCCTCGAAGACAATAGTAGTAGTTCTGCCTGATATTACCAATCCGTTTTTTGCCAGAATACTGCAAGGGCTTGAGGATGTTGCCCGCGAAAATGGTTATCACGTTCTCCTCGGTGATACTGGTAATAACCTTAAACTTGAAAAGGATTTCATAGATCTAGTTAGAGAGAGATTTGTTGATGGGTTGATTTTAGCCACGGCGAGAATCCGAAAAGAAGAGATATTGGCTATTAGCCAAGAAATGCCGGTGGTTTTAGCCTGTGAGTATGTAGAGGGTTATGATATACCTACTGTTTCTATAGATAATATCAGCGCTGCCCGCCAGGCCACAGAACATCTTATAAATCTAGGGCACAAAAGAATAGGATTTATTACTGGACCACTGGGGGTTATTCTTAGCAGGGATAGACTAAAAGGCTATCGGCAAGCATTATTGCTTCACGAAATTCCTATTGATGAATCATTAATCCAGGAAGGAGATTTTTCCGTAAAATCAGGATATGACATTATGATGAAATTTCTAGCGGTAAATCCACCGCCCACAGCAGTGTTTGCTTCCAATGACGAAATGGCTGTGGGGGCGATGAAGGCAATAAAACATAAAGGAATGCGCGTTCCTGACGATGTAGCTGTGATCGGTTTTGATGATATTCCGTTGTGTACCCTTGTGGAACCAGAACTGACAACGATTGCACAGCCAAAGTATGAGATTGGTACCCATGCTATGGATATGTTACTTAAAATAATTAAGAAGGAAGAGCTTGTTAATAAACAGATAGTCCTGGCTCATCATTTAGTGGTACGTGAATCTTGCGGTTATAATTTATTTAGGGAGGGAGGTGAAGGTGAAGAAAATAAAATAACAAGTATGTAACAGAAGACTTTTTACGGGAGGGAAATATGAGAATGAAATTGGGCTATCAAACAAATACGTGGGGGGGTGTAATTGGACACCCTGCAGGAGTGACATCTGTAAAAGATGCATATTACCTTGCTAACGGTTCTACAGAAAAAGCAATCACAGAAATAGCTAAAGTGGGGTTTGAGGGTGTTGAGATTTTTGATGGAAATTTAATGCAATACGAAACGGAAACGGAAAATTTAAATGTGATATTAAAAAAGAACAATGTAAAACTTGTAGGTGTTTATTCAGGCGCTAATTTTATTTATAAAGAAATTTTACCTGAGGAACTAAATAAAATCAAGGCAGTTGCTAGATTAGCGAGCATATTTGGAGCCGAACATTTAGTGGTTGGAGGTGGTGGAATAAGAACCACAGGTCCCCAAAAAGAAGATTATAAGTTATTAGCAGAAGGATTAGATAAAGTAGTTAAAATAGCTGAAGAGCATAATCTCATAGCAAGTTATCATCCACATTTAGGAACACTTTGTCAATCCCCGGAACAATTAGATATCCTTATGCAGTTTACAAAAATAAATTTATGTCCTGACACAGCTCATTTAGTAGCTGGAGGAGGAGACGCATTAGCGATTGTAAAAAAATATATTGATAGGATTAAATATATTCATCTTAAGGATTATAGAGACGGAGTATTTTTACCCTTGGGTGAAGGGCAAATTGACATTAAATCAATAATAAAAGTTTTAAAAGATACTAGGTACGAAGGATGGTTAATTGTCGAACTAGATGCCTACGATATTCCTAAAAAAGGCGCAGAAATTAGCTATCGATATCTTAAAAATCTAATTTAACAATAGAGAGGTGTCAATATTTACTTTATAAAATTATATATACATGTTATCGAGATTTCCAAATTAACAATTACAAGATTAACTTCAAACTTCAAGGTAGGAGGATATTTATTTATGAAGAAAAGAAACGTAATAGCTTTATTTTTAGTGATGTTTATACTTAGTATAGCTATAAGTGCTTGCGGTCAACAAAAGGCCCAGCCTAATAAAGACCAGCAGCAAGCAGTTACTCAAAGTAAAGACAGTGAAGACAAGGGTTTACCGCCTTTACCGCCTTTAAAAGAAGAACAAGTTTTAGGAAAACCTGCAGGACCACAAAGTCTTGAACTTACCCCAGAAGAAATTGCCAAATTAAAAGAAATGAAGCCTTTCGTAGGTTACTCTGTACATTACGGAGACATTGCTTCTGAGAAAGTAATAGGTCAGGCTATTAAGGAAACCGTGGAATCCTTTGGTGGAAAATATATTATGACAGACGCCCAACGCGATTTGAATAAACAGATGTCCGATATCGAATCGATGATATTACAAAAGGTGGATGGGGTAATAGCTATCGGGGTTGATACTGCTGCATTTGGACCTGCGGTAAAAAGATTAAATGAAGCTAAAATACCAGTTGTTCTTGGTGGTGGTCCTCCTAATGAAGGAGAATTTGTGAGTTTAGTTGACCCAGATGGTTATGGCGGCGGTTTTACAGCTGGAAAAATGTTAATCAAAACATTAAAGGAAAAAGGGATACAAAGCAAATCATTGGCAACGATAGGACTAAGGGCATATATTTTGACATGCGAACAACGAGCTCGTGGCTTTGAGGATGCTGTAAGAGAAGAAGGATATAAGATAGTTGCAAGGGGTCAAGCTGATACTGCTGATCAAGCACAACAGGAATTTGAAAATATATTAACTGCTCATCCTGATGTTGTAGGTGCCTTTGGAGTATATGAAACGCCTGCCCTTGGAATGGAAGCTGCAGTTAGGACATTGGGTCGAAATGATGTCTTTATAGTTACCCATGATCTAAGTGAACACCTAGCACAACAATTTGCCCAGGGGAAAGGTGCAGTAATATTCACTTCCTCTCAGGACCTGTATGCTGAAGGTAAATATAAAGCTCTGGCATTATTAAAAGCGCTGGCAGGTGGCAAAGTGCCTAAATATGTAACCATACCAACTCTGCCTACTTCCCCATCTAACGTTAAAGAAATGTATCAGAAAGTATTTAACAAGCCCTGGCCATATAATTAATTGTTATTGAAGTTTATTAGACAAACTTATGTAGGTTAGCCCGATCATGGGCTAACCTACATAAAGGTAAAAATACAAGAGGTACTCCTCGTGTAGCATATCAATGAATTAAAACCGTTCACATAGCTTTACATAAAATATTGCAGGAGATTTATTGCTCCTTGGGCATTAGGGGGTTGGTGAGATATTTTGCAAGAATATGTATTAGAGATGAAAAATATAACAAAAATATTTCCAGGTGTAAAGGCAATAGATGACGTTACTTTTTCCGTAAAAAAAGGAGAGGTTCATGCCTTATTAGGAGAAAATGGGGCTGGCAAGTCAACCCTAATGAAAATTCTTGCTGGAGTATACCGCCCCGAAAAAGGAACTATATATTTAAATGGGCAAAAGGTTCAAATAAACTCGAGGAAAAGGGCTCAGGAATTAGGAATTGCAATGATTTTCCAGGAGCTAAGTGTCTTACCTAATCTTGATATTGCAGGGAACCTGTTTTTAGCTAGAGAAAAGAAGAAAGGAATATTATTAGATAACAAACAAATGGAAGATGAGGCTAGGAGTATATTAGAATATCTAGGATTAAAATTAAACCCCAAAACTATTGTAGAGAATTTAAGTGTTGGTGAAAGGCAGCTTGTTGAGATAGCAAGAGCCATTACAAGTAATGCAAAAATAATTGTAATGGATGAGCCAACTTCAGCTTTAACGCAGGATGAACAGGAAAAGCTTTTCGGCGTTATAGATAAATTAAAAAAACAAGGTACGGCTATAATATATGTTTCACATCGTATGGATGAGATTTTTAGAATAGCCGATCGTATAACGATACTAAGAGATGGTAAAAAGATTAACACTGTATTAACTCGAGATGTAAATAAAAAAGAAATTATAAGTATGATGATAGGCGAAAAGGAAATAGTTGATGAATTATCTCAACGTAAACAGTATAGTAAGAAATTCGGGGAACCCCTTTTGGAAGTTGAAAAGCTTACAGGAAAAAAATTTACTAATGTAAGTTTTAGTGTACATAGCGGTGAAATATTAGGTTTGGCAGGACTTTTGGGTAGCGGAAGAACAGAAATATTAAGAGCAATTAGTGGGTTAGATCCTTATATTTCAGGAAACGTAAAAGTGAATGGCAAAATATGTAATATAAAATCTTTACAGGATGCAATGCGTCTCGGAATTATTTTAGTTCCTGAAGATAGAAGAAATGAAGGCATAATTCCTGGAATGTCAGTAAAGGCGAATTTAAGTCTAACTGCTCTTTCTGATATGTTTCCCAACGGTATAATAAAATTTAAAGATGAAGATCATCTCGCCAACCGAAATATCAAAGACTTAAATATACAACCTGCTGATCCAAATAAATTAGTCGGGAAATTAAGTGGTGGTAATCAACAGAAAGTGGTAATTGGAAGATGTCTTAATCATAATCCTAAAATTTTGTTGCTTGATGAGCCTACTCAAGGAATTGATATAGGAGCTAAAGCTGAATTGCATGTTTTGTTTCGTTCCTTGGCGGAAAAGGGAATGGCAATTATCATTGTTTCCTCTGAGTTACCCGAGCTAGTATCTATAGCTGATAATGTTGTAGTTCTTTATGAGGGACAAGTTAGAGCTTATCTTAGAGGTGCAGATATCAACGAAAAAAAGATTTTATATTTTGCAACTGGAGGTTTTTAAAAGTGAGCTTGGTGCAAGTGGATTATAAATCAAAAATGACAAAGTTAACAACGCAATCACAAGTAATTATTTTTCTTGGGCTTATCATTACGGTAGCAATTTTTAGTTATCTATCTCCCCATTTTTTTAGCTTAAGGAATTTCATGAACATAGTCCGTCAAATGTCAATGATTGCAATAGTAGCTTTTGGGATGACTTTTGTTATAATTGCAGGCGAAATTGATCTTTCAGTAGGATCCATTATCGGTATAACGGGAATGGTAGCAGCTATTAGCATGAAAAACGGATTAAATCCTATTATTGTTATAGCAGGGGCACTAGTATTAGGAGCTTTAATAGGTTTATTGAATGGATTAATGGTAGTAAAGGTTAAAATCACGGCTTTTCTTGCCACGTTAGTTACAATGTCTGTTTTAAGAGGATTATCATTGGCATCGACTCCTGGAGCTGCACCAGTAACAATAAATTCTCCTTTATTTGTTGAGATCACAACTACTAATATAGGCTCAATCCCAATTGTTTTAATTTACCTAATTACTATTTTAGTCATCTTACATTTTATTCTTAACAAAACAGTTTTTGGTAGGCATATCTATGCAACGGGAGGTGGTGCAAATGCTGCTGCGTTGGCAGGCGTCAATATTCAATTTATTAAGATGATGGTTTTTGTTATTAGTGGTCTATTAGCTTCATTTAGTGGCCTAGTTTTAGCCGGTCGTTTATCGGCTGGAGTACCTGATTCTGGGACAGGATGGGAACTTGACGCAATAGCAGCGGCAGTTTTAGGTGGAACCAAATTTAGTGGTGGACAAGGTTCGGTGATTGGGACTTTAGGAGGAGCGTTAATAATGGGGGTCGTTAGCAATGGATTAACATTGCTAGGCATGACTTATGCATATCAATTAATAATAAAAGGGATAATAATAGCCTTAGCAGTTATATTAGATATTTGGGTTAGACGTACAGACAGCTAATCGTCTAAAAAAATTTTATAACATATTAAATTACTGCTGGGAGGTTAGTTAAAATGAATCAATTTGAATATTTATTTACTCCGTTTACTCTTGGCAACGTTAAACTGAAAAACCGAATTGTTTTTGAACCACATTTTAATGCTTTAAGTAGTGAAGAGGGTATGCCCACCGAAAGAGATGCTTTATATTTTGCAGAACGTGCAAAAGGTGGAGCAGGTTTAATTATTATGTACGCGGTTGCGTGTACCTATTCTGGTAAAATGTCAACTCGTTTTATTCACGGGTGGGATCCGGAAATTGTTCCTTATTTAAGTAAATATGCTGAGCTTGTTCATAAATATGACTGCAAAATCTTTGGCCAAATAAACCATGGGGGACATACAACATTAATGAATCCACCACAACTTTTGTTTGCACCAACACAAATGCCAGAACCATCAAGCCAATTTAATACGAAGGAAATGGAGGTCGAAGATATTGAAGAAGTAATTGATGGTTTCGTTAAAACTGCACAAAATTTTAAGAAGGCAGGGTTTGATGGAGTTGAAATAAAAGTTGCCCATGACGGGCTATTGCGCTCCTTTGTTTCGGAGTTTTTTAACCGACGAAAAGATAAATATGGTGGATCATTTGAAAACCGTTTAAGACTGCCCATGGAAATTATCCATGAAATTCGTATGGCTGTTGGTCCCGAATACCCAATTGGTATACGCCTTTGCCTGGATGAGTTTACACCTTGGGGATATAACCTTGATTATGGAATTGAACTGGCCAAGGCTTTTGAAAAAACTGGCGAAGTTACCTACATTAATACCGATGCTGGCACTTTTTCTAGTTTCTATATGGAAATTCCACCCGCCGCAGTTCCCGCAGGGTTTGCTGTCTATATGAGTGCAGCCTTAAAAGAGAACATTAAGTTACCTGTTATAGCGTTTGGGCGTATCAATGATCCAGTTCAAGCAGAAAAAATCCTAGCTGACGGGCACGCTGATTTAATTGGTATGGCTAGGCAATTAATAGCTGATCCTGAATTTCCCAATAAGGCTCGCGAAGGTCGTTTAGAAGAAATTCGTCATTGCATAGCTTGTAACGATGGTTGCATATATCAGGTGATGCAAGAAAAGCCGATACGTTGCATTCAAAATCCCGCTGCGGGACGAGAAAAAATCTTAGGTATCGGAACTTTAAGACCTGCTGAGGTTAAAAAGCGAGTTGCTGTCATTGGTGGTGGCGTTGCAGGTCTAAAAGTAAGTGAGATAGCGGCATTGCGTGGGCATAAGGTTATCCTATTTGAAAAGACAAATGAATTGGGAGGACAAGTAATCCTTGCCAGTAAGTATCCGCTGAGAGACCAGCTTATAGAAGTTGCTTCATATTTAATTAAGCAAATAAATCGTCTAGGAGTAGAAGTTAGACTTAATACCGAAGCAACTCCCGAAGATGTATTAGCTTTAAAACCCGATGCTGTAGTAGTCGCAACAGGTTCTTTTTCACCCAGATTGGATATACCTGGAGCAGAACAAGAAAATGTTTATAGTGTTTACGATGCCCTCAAAGAGGATGCTTCTATTGGTAATAGAGTTATGGTAATTGACCTTAATGGTCATTGGAAAGCAGCGGGGTTGGTTGAATATTTGGCAACGCAAGGCAAACATGTGAATGTAGTAACACCTCTAGTATTTTTTGGACAAGCTTTAGAGCCCAGTAATAGAGTTATGCTTTATCAAAGGTTATTCACAATGGATGTTAAAATGACGCCCCATCATGAGGTAACTGCAATAAGAGGAAAGACTGCGACATTAAAGAATGTCTACTCGGGCCAGGAAATCGAAGTAGGTGATTATGATACCTTTATTTACGTTATTCACAACCGTTCCCATGAGGAATTATATTACGCCCTAAAAGGTAAATGTTCGGAGCTTTACCGCGTTGGCGATTGTGTGGCACCACGTATGATTGAACAGGCCATTTGGGATGGAGAAGAAATCGGGCGTAAATTGTAAACAGGAGTGAACATGAGTTGAGTAATAATGTCCTTGTCTTTATAGAAGGAGAAGAAGGACACGTCTGTGAAGACAGTAAAAGTATTTTGAAGGAAGGTAGACGATTAGCTGATGAAATGGGTGGCACCTTAGTGGGTGCCACCCACCGTGAAAGTATATTAAAAGATCAATTGAATAGCACTGAACTGGATGAATGCTGGGAATTACCATTAGGTATGACTGATGATCCCTGCGGGCAATTAGCAGGTCTAGCATTAGCAGAGTTAGCAAAAAATATACAGGCTAGGCTTATACTAGCAGCACATACTATGCTTGGGGAAAGTGTATTGGCAACCGCAGCAGCTTCTTTGGGAGGAACATTTTTCAGTTCATGCAGGGAAATTTCAATTAAGGATGCCAACTTTAATATCCACCGCATAACATGCGGGGGCAAAGTTGATGAAATACGCACCCTTGTTTCGAGCGTTTGTTTGGGGACTATCATCCCAAGCGGTACCGGTCGTAAGCGTTTTACGGGCAATAAAAGTGTAGAATACCGAGAGATGTTGACTTTAATAAAGGGCGCGGTACCTGAAATAACTGGAGAATTCAAGGCACCTCCTGATGAAATTGATCTGACGGAAGCCGAGTTTATTGTAGCTATTGGAGGAGGCGTAGGAGATAGAAAAGGATATGACATGGCAGCAAGATTTGCAAGTCTTTTAGGTGCTACACTTGGAGGAAGTCGAATTGCTGTAGATCGAGGCTTTCTCCCGAACAGCCGTCTTATCGGCCTAACTGGGCATGAGGTAGCCCCTAAGATATATATTGGTATAGGTATTTCAGGAGCTCCCCATCATCTGAATGGTATTCGAGATGCCAAGGTAATTATCGGGATAAACAAAGATCCAAACGCTCCTTTACTAAAAGCTGCGGATATTGCTGTTGTAGGTGACGCTTATACAATACTACCCGCACTAATCGAAGAATTAGGAGGAGAACTCTGATGGTAAAGCATTTCGATGTTATTGTAGTTGGTGCTGGATTAGCGGGTAGTGCTGCAGCGTTGACAATGTCACGTTCGGGTTTAAATGTATGTTTAATTGAACGGGCTACAGCCCCTGGAGAGAAGAATGTAACTGGCGGCGTATTATATGGAAAAGTACTTGATGATTTGATTCCAGATTGGCAAAATAAAGCTCCCATTGAACGATGGATTGTCAAGAATGGTATCGGAATAGTTACATCTAAATCTTTAACCTTATTTCAATTTGAGACCAAGGACTTTTATAATCCACCTTATAACTCTTGCACCATTAATAGGGCCAATTTTGATCTTTGGTTAGCTCAACAGGCGGAGGAAGCAGGAGCTACATTAGTAACCAATACTTTAGTTGAAGATCTTATTTTTAAGGACGGTTATGTGAAAGGGGTAAAGACACAACGGCCAGATGGTGAGTTGGAAGCAGATATCGTTATCTGTGCCGATGGTGTAAATTCTTTATTAGCTCAAAAAGCTGGTTTGCGCCAAAAAGATATTGCCCCCCATGAGGTTGGGATAGGGATAAAAGAAGTATGGTTATTACCTATCGAAAAAATTAATGAACGTTTTGGGCTTGAGGATAATCAGGGTAGTGCCTATGAATTTATTGGGACCTTTTTAAATGGGGTGCATGGTGGGGCCTTCCTTTATACCAACAAAAAGACTTTATCCTTAGGAATCGTTGTTAATTTAGGTTCATTACAAAAAGCAGCCGTGCAACCTAGTATGCTTTTAGAAGAATTTAAGGGTCAACCCCAAATACAAAAGTTTATAGAAGGCGGAACGTTAGTGGAGTATTCTGCTCATATGGTACCGGAGATTGGTTTAGAAATGGTGCCTAAATTATACGGTAATGGCGTTATGGTAGCAGGGGATGCTGCAGGTTTTGTTGTAACTAATGGCTTTACTTTTGAAGGGATGAATTATGCTCTTGCCTCTGGTAAAGCTGCAGGCCATACTGCTGTACACGCTATCAAGAACGGTGACGTATCAGCAAAGGCTTTGGCAGTATACAAGGATAAAATTAACGAATCATTTATTGGTAAAAACCTTGAAACGTACAGGAAAGTTTACCACGTTTTAGGTAACCCTCGGTTGAGGAAGGAATACCCTCAAATTATTGAAGAAATTGCAAAAGATCTATTTCTCTTTGATGAGAAACCGCGCCCCAAACTAGCAAAGATGGTTAAAAGCATAACGGGAAAAAAGGTATCAATGTGGCAAGTTATTAGAGATGGTTTTGATATCTGGAGGTACATGTAAACTATGGACATACTGGAAAAGCTAATGCGTGTATATTTTATTTCAGATGAAAGACCCCATATAACGGTTAATAAATCTATCTGCCAATCATGTTCCAGCAAAGAATGCCTTCATGTTTGCCCAGCCCAACGCTATACCTTAGAAGCTGAAGGTGTTCAATTTATTGCTGATGGTTGTTTGGAATGTGGTGCGTGTCGTATCTCTTGTAAATCAGGAGCCATAACCTGGAGTTATCCTCGAGGTGGCTTTGGTGTTCGTTTCCGTTTAGGATAAAGATGTTTAGTGAAAGGGCGACAAGAAGTGAGAATTGCAGTTTTAACTCGAGAACAAATAGTGCCTGTAGGGTCTCCAATTTTTGCTGATGATAATAGAAATTTGAGCGACGTTACTGTAACTAATTTTACAGACGTCTCAGATCTTGCAGCCATGAGAGCAGCTGTTGCTATAAAAAAACAAGTACCTGGAACGACTATAAACTTATATTACCTTGGTAAAAATATTTACACCTTACGCTCCATTATGGCAGTAGGAGCAGATGAAACAACAATGATAAAAGTTGATGATGATTTAGATGCCCTAACGACTGCTCAAATAGTTACCGAAGCTCTTCAAAATGAAAAATTTAACCTGATATTGACTGGCCAATACGGGGCTGGAGGAGATGGTACCGGGCAGGCTATAGCCAATTTTATTGGCTTAATGTTAATAACAGCGGCGGTTTCCATTGAACTGTCATCTAAGCATGGAAAATGTATAGTAATCCGGACACTAGGGCGCGGTCGCCGTCAGAAGGTTGTATTTAATTTACCTGCTTTAGTTATGTGTGATCGTACCATGGGCACTGTTGAGTATTCTTCTTTACCTGAAATAATCCAGGCTGCTAAGTTACAAATAAAGGAATTTAAACCAATGGTGAAACACTATAGCTCTGAACGTATCAAGCTTCAGCTGCCAACCCCAAGGCCCAAAAAAATTTTTACTCCTGACAGCAATCTTAGTTCAAGTGATCGAATAAAGCAGATACTTTCGGGGGGGATTTCCAAGCGGGCTACAGACCGTTTGGAAGGCCCACCGAAGGAGGTGGCTAAACAGCTGTTAAGTCTTTTAAAGCGGGAAGGTATTCTATAAGTTGGAGGGGAAATAATGCAAAAAATCAAAGTAGGCGTAATAGGTACCGGCTTTATTGGCCCTGAACACATTGAAGCTGTGCGCCGTTTGGGTTTTGTCGAAGTCGTCGCCCTGGCAGAAGCAAATAAAGAACTGGCCGAAAAAAGGGCGGCTGAATTAGGTATTGCCAAAGCCTACGGCGATTATCGAGAAATACTGGCGGACCCTGACATAAAGGTGGTACACAACTGTACGCCCAACTATTTACACTATAAGATTAACAAAGATATCATTATGGCCGGTAAACATGTCTTATCGGAGAAACCCCTGGCCATGACCAGCAGCGAGTCTGCCGAACTCCTAAAATTAGCAAGAGAACATAAAGTAGTTCATGGCGTTAACTTTAACTACCGGCAGTACCCTTTAGTGCAACAATTAAGGGCAATGATCAGAGAGGGTACTTTAGGTAAAGTTAATCTGGTTCACGGCAGCTACCTGCAGGATTGGTTACTCTATGATACAGATTACAACTGGCGCCTTGAACCGGAAGTCGGGGGCAGTTCCCGGGCGGTGGCCGATATCGGATCTCATTGGTGTGACACCGTGCAGCACGTGATCGGACAACGTATTACTGAAGTATTTGCCGACCTGGCCACGATAATTCCTGTAAGAAAAAGACCCAAGCAAAGTGTGGCAACTTTTGGGGTTCAGGAATTACAGGCAGGGCAGTATGAGGAAGTACCTATAAAAACAGAGGATTATGCGACCGTACTCTTGCGTTTTAGCGGTGGCGCCAGGGGGGTCTTTACCGTTTCCCAGGTAAGTGCGGGGAGGAAAAATAGGCTTAGTTTTGAAATCGATTGCAGCAAATCGTCGGCCTTCTGGAACCAGGAGGAACCAGAGCATCTCTGGATTGGCCACCGCGAACGGCCCAACGAAATCCTTATGGCCGACCCTGCCTTACTTTCACCGGAAGCCCAAAATTATATCCATCATCCAGGCGGCCATAACGAAGGCTGGCCTGATGGTTTAAAGAATATGATGCATAATTTTTATAGCTTTATTTTGGAAGGGAAAGACCCTCTGGCAGATGCTGCCAACTTTGCCACCTTTGCCGATGGTCATGCGGCTATGTGTATAATTGAAGCAATTTTAGAAAGCAATGCCACCCAGAAATGGGTGAAAGTAAATAATAGCTTTTAGTTGCAGCTGGGAGGGAGTAATTTGAAACTAGGGGTATTTACTGTCCTTTTTCAGAGTAAACCGTTTGAGGAAACACTGGATATTGTAAAAAGTTATGGCCTGGAAGCCGTGGAATTGGGTACTGGTAATTATCCCGGCAGCGCTCACTGCAATCCCGACGAACTACTATCAGATACCCAAAAGCTCAACGCTTTTACTAAAGCACTTGAGGAAAGAGGATTAATCATAAGCGCCCTCAGTTGCCACGGCAACCCCTTACACCCGCAAAAGGAGGTTGCGCGCAGGTTTCATGAAACCTGGCGCAAGACGGTCCTGCTGGCTGAAAAGTTGGGGGTGGAATGCATTAATGTTTTCTCCGGCTGCCCGGGTGACTCGGATAATTCCTTGCATCCCAACTGGGTTACCTGTGCCTGGCCACCTGACTACCTGGAAGTTTTAAACTGGCAATGGGATACCAAACTTGTACCTTACTGGAAAGAAGAAGTAGCCTATGCTGCCCAACATAAGGTGCGTAAAATAGCTTTTGAAATGCATCCTGGATTTATGGTCTATAACCCAGAAACTTTATTGAAATTAAGAAACCTGGTTGGGCCGGAGATAGGAGCTAATTTTGATCCCAGTCATTTAGTATGGCAGGGTATCGATCCGGTTGAAGCAGTTAAGGTGCTGGGAAAAGAAAACGCCATTTTCCATGTCCACGCCAAGGATACTTACCTTGATAAGAGTAATATAAAGGTAAATGGAGTTTTAGATACTAAACCCTATCATCAGGTAGCGGAGCGTTCCTGGACCTTTAGGAGCGTAGGCTATGGGCTAAGCGAGGCGGTATGGAAAAACATTATCAGCGCCTTAAGGGTGGTTGGCTATGATTACGTTCTCAGTATCGAACATGAGGATTGCCTGGCATCTTCCCAGGAAGGCTTTTCAAAAGCGGTAAGCTGCCTCAAAGATTGCCTGTTTCGCGAGCCTGCCGGTGAAATGTGGTGGGCATAGTGAGTAAAGAGAGTATGCTGGCAGAGAATAATACCGGATTTACTATCGGCATTGATATGGGAGGCACCAAAATATTAACGGCGCTGGTAAACTCCCATGGAAATATTGTCAAGACTACTCGATATTCTACCGCTGTAACTGAGGGCAAGGATAGAATAATCGCGCAAATAACCCAAAGTGTTCATGAAGTATCGGCGGGACTGGATCTCGGTAGAGATATAATAGGTATAGGTGTAAGCTGCGCCGGACCGGTAGATCCGGAAAGCGGCGTCCTGGTCCAGGGTACTAACCTGGGCTGGGATAACGCCCCTCTGAAATCAATCCTGGAGGATAGGTTTAAGTTACCAGTATATGTAGAGAATGATGCCAATACCGCGGCTATAGCGGAACACCGTTTGGGTGCCGGTGCTGGAAGTAAGGATATGGTGTATGTTACTGTTAGTACAGGAATAGGCGGCGGCCTTATTCTGGGAGGGCAAATCTACCGCGGTGCCAATTTTGCTGCGGGTGAAATAGGCCACATTATTGTCGAAATTGACGGGCCAGAGTGCAACTGCGGCAGCCGGGGTTGCGTTGAGGCTGTTGCTTCTGGTCCGGCAACGGCAAGAAGGGTGGTAGAGCGTATACGCAGGGGGGAGACTTCAGCTATTATACAAATGGTAGAAGGTGAGCTTGACAAAGTAACAGGAGAGATAGTTTATCGGGCTGCTGCCAACGGCGATTCACTTGCTGGGGAAGTAGTTTACCAATCAGGTAGATATATCGGTGTAGCCCTGGCTAGCCTGGTGAATATTTTAAATCCGGAAGTAATCGTTATTGGTGGCGGTGTGGCCAAAGCAGGAGAACTTTTATTTAAACCATTAAGGGAGAATTTAACTATTAGGGTAATGCGATCGCAAAGGGAAAAAGTAAAAGTAGTTGCATCAAAGTTTGGTAGTTATAGCAGTGTATTGGGAGCGGCTTTCTTACCTTATTTAACTGGCGAGTAACAACGTAAAATAACCCCCACCTAACACTTAAGGTGGGGGTATAAACTATCTTAATTCATCCGGCAAATAGGAGGCAGAGTTTCCGACCACGGCAGGAACTGATCCAGGGCATTTTTATCCTGGAGGTCCAGGTTGGGAAGGTTTTCGAAAAGGTAAATGAGATAGTGGAAGGGATTTAAATTGTTTTCCTTAGCCGTTTTTATGATGCTGTAGGTAATGGCGCTGGCTTTAGCACCCCGCGGGGTGTTGGTAAATAGCCAGTTCTTACGGCCGATGACGAAGGGCTTGATGGAGCGCTTGTTGCGGTTGTTGTCGAGTTCCAGCCGCCCGTCTTGCAAGAAGGCTACAAGTTTATCCCACTGACCCAGGCAATAGTAAATCTGCCGGGACAGTTCAATCCCCAAACCTTTAAACTGCTGCTCCTGGCGGTAGAGTGGTAACCCTGCTCTATATTTCTGGGTCATGATGTAAGCCATGAGGGGGGATACCAGGCTGCCAGGAAGCACGGGAGCCGGCATCGGCGCCGTGGCAACCGGGGTGGTTATTTCTTCCCGCTCGCAGCGGCGGCAGGAATAGACGGCCGGGATGACCTTAAGTTCCTGCCGCACCTCGGTACTTATTTCATGTAAAGGGCCGCCGCAGCACGGGCAGACCCGTTTTTCTTCCGACAGGAGGTGCTCTACAACTTCTACCGGCAGATCTTCCAGTTTCCTCTCCCGACGGCCGCGCCCTTTGCGGCGCTGGTAGGTGATGGTTTCCAAATCCGGCTCAGGCGCTTCCGGCCGGGCTTCCGCTTCGTTAAAAAAGTAAAAGCTGCTTTTGTAAAGGTGTGGTCCGTTCGCTGGAAGAATCGAATTGCTGTTTCTTGCTTAAACGGAACTGCTCCATAAACCACTTTAACTTGGCGGTCAGTTCAGCATTTGCTGTGACAGCTCTCTACATTGCTCTTGCAGCTGTAGGCAGAGGCTTTTCAGCTCTTCTATAGTCATGGCGGCGATAGATTGCGAAGTGATCATGCTTTAATGTATCAAGCGGCCAGTTATCATAATTGCCTGGGGCTACGTCTTCATGGGCGGCGCACCTTTCTTTAAGCTTTGCCAGCTGATCTGGTATGCGGCTATCCGGGTTTCCCAAAGTGTTTGCCGTTCTGCTTTGTGGTCATAAAAAATCTCCCTCCGTTGATGTTCTTGAGGGAGATTATCCTATAAATACTGCTTTGGTGCTAGGTGGGTTGAGTTTGACGCTTACGACGAAACTATTTTTTACGATGCCTTAAACCCTTGATGTATCTATGGTTGGTAAATTTTTACGTTATGCCAAACTTGGGGTTCAAATGAAAAGATTTACTTTAAAATCTGTTAAAACCTGCTTAGGGATGAATGCCTCTAAATTAAGCTAAGAAGATTTTTGGTTAGTTGCTCTGGAGCCGAAAAGAAAGGAGAATGGCTTGTTTCCATTTTAATTACACGTTCACAAGGTAAATTGGTATACATTCTTTCTTGAACTACAGGAAAGATTGCATTATCTTTGGTACAGGTAATATAAACTCTTGGTACCCTCCCAAATCGCGTAGGCGATGTTTGCACACGGGCATTGAATGGTTCAGGTGCTTGCGGTACAAGTAAAAGTTTCGCTAAAGTTATATCAGAATCAGGACAATCTGCATAAAAAACTTCTTTTATAGCGTCTTCTTTTACTGAAAAGGGACTGTTTTCATAGGGCATAACGAGATTGGGAAGAACCAGTGTCTGGTCACCCAATACCTGTAGAAGAGTCTCGCCATTTTGGAGTAGAAATGCAGTAAGATAAACTAATCGTTTAATTTTATCAGGGCGTTCTTCGGCTACCTGGGTAATCACTACGCCTCCCATACTATGCCCTACTAAGATTACAGGTTCTGTTTCTGCATCTAACACCCGACATACGCAATCAACATAATCGCGAAGTGTTATTTTTTCGGGAGGCGTTTTGTCGCGCCCATGAGAAGGAAGATCTACAGCTACTACCTTATGACCATTTCGTTCAATAAGGGGAATTATTTTATACCAACACCACGCACCGTGCCAAGCCCCGTGGACCAATACAAAAGTACTCATTTAAACCCTCCTAAAAGATTATACAGAAACAATTCTTTAACCCAAGCTTGACGTAAAAATTACCAACCATAGATAATACAAAGGGTTTAATGCAATCGTAAAGAATGGTTTCGTCATTCCAGCTAGTACTCGGGCTTTTTTATATTAGTTTTACCTATTGGGACTTAATTATGCATTCACATTTCAATAATAGGCATTTCTTCTAATGGTCAGATGGTATGTGAATGCTCAATTTGCCCCGCTACATTGAAAAATATTATCGCTAAAGTTGGATCAGTAAAGCTATATCATTCCTTTTTTTATGATTCGACAATGGCGAATACAATTCATCATTTTGTAGCTTTAATTCGTTAAAAAATATGGTTTTCCTTCAAAACCATATAAAATACTGTTCGATAATACCGCATCTTTAATTTTTTGATGAATAACCCTTACCATAAATTGTGGACATCCATACTGTATTAGTACGGTTTGACGAGGGGTAATCTGCATGTCACCTGTGGTCTGGTAAGTAGAGGCATTTCTGGAGGAAGCGGTAAGACAAACGGATAGTCGGACCTAAAAGCTGACATATAGTGTTCTACTACTCTACGAAGAGCGTCCAACGTTTGGTATGACCAACAATTTTGCGATAATGTCGAATGAAAAGGATTATGGTACGGGAGGAATACCGAATTTAAGCGAGAATATATATAAACAGAAATACAAGAACTGTATTCGTCAATATCGAAAGCCTTAATTCTAACAAGGCTATTAGGCAATCATTATACCAGAGATGGCGAATAAATTTGGCATAGAATGGAGCTGGCACATAGTGATTTCGCGTAGACTGCACATCTAGCAATACCGCTTTTTATAGCTGGCCCAAGCGGCAGATGACAATGGAGGGGGTCCTTGAACTTCTGGCAAGAAGCTAGTGAGGAACATCCGGGTGAGAAGCTTTACTAATTTCATTAATTAAAAGTAAGGTGAATATTTTAATCAACTTTATAATTGAAACCAAGGCAGTATTTGGGAGGCGATCTGTGTGCCTAAAGTTTTGTCAGTTGATCCGTCCAGATGTACGGGTTGCCACCGCTGTGAAATGTGGTGTTCGTTGACCAAATACGACGAGATTAATCCTTTCCGGAGCAATATTTATGTGATACGCCGGGAGCCAGCGGTGGACGTGCCGATGGTTTGCATTCAATGCGGCTTGTGCATAGATGTATGTTCTCGCAACGCGCTAAAGCGCGTTAGGAAGACCGGTGCGGTAGTTGTAGATGCTGAACTGTGCACCGGTTGCGGCATCTGCGTGAAGGTTTGCCCTTACGGTGTGCTCAGGGTTGATGCGGAAACAGGTGTGGCGGCTAAATGCGATTTATGCGGCGGTTCACCGGCATGTGCAGCCCATTGCCCGCATGAAGCCATCCGGTACGTGGATGCCAGTAAAGCTGCCGCTAAACGCCGTGAAACCTGGGCCGTTGCCCTAGCGGCTAAGAACAGAGCTTAAATGGGAGGTGGCTATGTAATGAGGTACGGATTTGCCGGCCAGTTATTACGAGTTAATCTAACTAATAGCATGTATACGGTCGAAGAACTGGATGAAAAAGAGTTACGTAAATACATGGGTTGCTCAGGTTATGCAGCCAAACTCCTTTATCAAGAGATGCCCGGTGGGACGGATCCTTTGTCCCCTGAGGCAAAAGTCGTGATCGCTACCGGCCCGGTAAGCGGAACCCTTTGTCCCAGCGGCGGTAGCTATGAAGTGTGCTACAAGTCTCCTTTGACCGGGACCTGGAACCAGGCGCGGTCAGGGGGTGCATTTGGTCCCAAATTGAAGTATGCCGGATTTGACTTTTTAGTTATTGATGGTAGAGCGGCGGATCCTGTCTATATTTTTATCAATGACGGCAAGGTGGAAATCAAACCGGCCAAACATCTCTGGGGCAAGAATGTTGAAGAAACCACAGATATTATAATCCGGGAACTGGATGATCCTGAGGTCTCTGTAGCTGCCATCGGCCAGGCCGGGGAGAATGGCGTTTTATACTCTGCTTTGATTAATGACAGAGGACGTGCAGCTGCCAGGGGCGGTATCGGGGCGGTTTTTGGCAGTAAAAATTTAAAAGCGGTCGTGGTAAGAGGCAGCAAAGGCATTAAAGTGGCTAACCCGAAGCAATTTGTAGAGGCCATTGAGAAAGCGGAGCAGTGGTTAAAGAATTATCTCTTTGCCGCTATTCCCGCCCTCGGTACAGTCAATATGATGGTGCCGAACAGCACCCTGGGAATCCTCCCCACGAAGAATTTCCAGAAAGCCCATTTTGAAAACGTCGATAAAGTTTCCGGTGAACTGATTAATGAGAAGTATAACATTAAACGGCGGGCCTGCTACGGCTGTAGTTTTGCCTGCGGCCGCTATACTCATGTAAATGGTGGAAAATTTGCCACGCCTCCCATGGAGGGCCCGGAATACGAAACTGTTGATATGTTGGGTCCCCTTTGCGGAATCGATGAGGTCGAGGCTATCATCAAAGGTAATTACCTGTGCAATGTGTATGGTTTAGATACGATTAGCGCCGGGATGAGCATTGCTTTTGCCATGGAGTGCTACGAAAAGGGTCTCTTGACAGATGAAGACACTGAAGGGCTTCCTTTACGGTGGGGAGATGCCGAGGTCATGTTGAAATTGCTGGAAAAGATCGCCCATCGGGAAGGAATTGGAGCTTTCCTGGCCCAGGGTGTGAAACGGATGGCTGAGAAATTGGGCCCTGCTGCCGAAGAAGCGGCTATACACGTCAAAGGTCTTGAATTAGCCGCCCATGAGCCCCGTTCGGAGTCCAAGTCCTTGGCTCTTCAGTATGCCGTTTCCCCACGGGGAGCCTGTCACATGCATCCCAACTGGGCCAGTGTATGGGACTTTCAAATTGACTGCGGCATGAAAGAATTTGGTTTGCCCTCGTGGCCGGCAGGGCCGCAGGAAGAATCTTTAAAAAGAGGTCTAGCCTATAGGTATGTCGCCTTACAGGGTGAAATCACCGAAATCCTGGGAGGCTGCATCTTCTATTCTTGGGGCGGAGAGGGCAACTGCATCACACCGCAACTTTATGCTGAGATTGTAAGTGCTCTCACCGGATGGAACGTAACGGCCGCAGAACTATTGACAGCAGCAGAACGTTCCTGGAATTTGAAGCGGTGTTTTAATGCCCGAGAAGGCTTTACCCGCAAGGAGGACAGGTTGCCTAAACGTATTTATAATGCTATTCCTGACGGCCCCTCCGCTGGCGCACGGGTAGAAAGCCTTGATTTAATGCTGGATGGATATTATGAAGCCATGGGTTGGGACAAACAAACCGGACTTCCTACTCCTGAAAAGCTGAGGGAGTTAGGTCTGGAATTTGCGATCAACTAAATAAAAAATGGCAGCTTTAGTACCGCTGTTCATTCCATGGCCCTGCCCGTGGGATGAACAGCAATGTTTCCCACGGATAACTAATATTGAAATATTGCTACCTATGGTTGAAGGAAGGCATAAAAGAGTAAAGTGTTTAGTTGAAGAAAAGGGGTTTTGATATAAATGCAGGTGACAGTAAGGTTATTAGGTATTCTTTCTTTTTCTTACCCTGCATTTAGCAAGTTTCATCCTATTCAACTAAAAGAAGGCGAGACAATTAGAGGGCTGCGAAAACGTTTAGGATTGCCTTTGAAGGAGGTTTGTTTTGTATCAGTTAATGGAAAAATGGTAGGAGAAGAGTATAAGTTGGTTGAGGGAGATGAGGTTATTTTCTTCCCCGCGGTCAGCGGGGGGTAAGAGATTGTGAAGAATTTCATTAAATCAAAGAGCAGATATGTTTTTCTTATAGTTGTGATGTTTCTTTAGCAGCCATTTCTAATTTAAGTTATGGGGCCGGGCACCTCGTTCAGGGGTACTGGCTTTTTTGTTGCCTCGAATAGTATACAGCCCATCTTCCGCACCCTGTGAGCAACCCAAAAATAATTTTTACAGGGTGCAGAAGGAAATAAAAGTAGAGAGAATCTTCTAACCAGGAATTTCTAATTGAGTATCGAATCATTCCTCTAAGAGAATTCTGGAGGAATGTTCGATGCCTGTAGCCATCGATAATATGCGCTTCTTCCGGGCCGGTCCCGCAGCCCTTATCGCCAGGTTATGTGACGTTCTGAAGATAGCAGAAATCATTGATGCCGTAGTCGAATGGGACCCGGTCCAGTGCCATCTTTCCCCGGGAAATCGGGTTAAGGCGCTGATCATTAATCTCCTGGTAGACCGAGAGGCCCTCTATCATGTGGAGCGCTTTTATGAGAACCAGGACCTGGAGGTTTTGTTTGGAGCTGAGCAACAGGTCCGGCCTAGAGATTTTAACGATGATGCCCTGGGCCGGGCCCTGGATAAACTCTTCGCCAGCGGCCAGCTGAAGAAGTTGTTCTCCAGCATTGCTTTAACTGCCGCCGCTACCCACAACGTGCCCATTACAGGCATCCATGTGGATACCACCTCCATTTCCGTACAGGGCGCCTATGAGGGCGAAGGAGATTTAGATATAACTTTCGGTTTTAGCAAGGATCATCGTCCTGACCTCAAGCAGTTTCTCATCGGCTTGACCGTAAACAAAGATGGGTTACCCATTTTGGGTCAAAGTCTGGGCGGCAATACCAGTGATAAATCCTGGTACCCTGAGGTTATTGAAGAATTGGTCCAAACATTGAGCCCGGCAAAGCTTAAAGAGGTCATTTTCGTGGCGGACTGCGCCCTGGTAACTAAGGATAACCTGGCTCTTTTGATGCAGGAGGAAGATAACAAACCCGCCCTCCAGTTTATCTCCCTGTTACCGGAGAACTTCGGCCTTAACGAAGAGATTAAGGCCGAAGCCTTCCGAACCGGCACCTGGCAGGAGATCGGAAAACTGAGTTCAAAGAAAGATGCTGCCTACTATAAAAGCCAGAGCTTTGTCCGGGAAATAGGCGGCCATGACTTTCGTTTAATCGTGGTCCACTCCACAACCCTGGATAAACGCAAAGAGAATAGTCTCTTGAAAAAGTGGGCCAAGCAAAGAGAAGTTCTGGAAAAGGCCGCCCAAGCTCTTTCCCGGCGCCCTTTCGCCTGTGAGGCCGACGCCAAAAAAGCCATAGAACTCTTCTTGAGGGAATACCGCCACCAACCTTTCATCCTAAAGGGCACAGTTGATGAAGAAATAGCGAGCAGCTACGTCCGACGTGGGCGGCCCAAAAAAGGAGAGCAGCCCCAGAACACAGTCGTTTACCATGCCCATATTAGAATAGAGGAAGACCGGGAAGCAATGGCCCATGAAAAAGACCTGGCTTCCACCTTTGTCCTCATTACCAATCTCATGGATACCAAAGCTTACCCCGACCGGGCGGTGCTCAAGGAGTATAAGGAACAGAACGCTGTTGAGAGGCAGTTCCGTTTCTTAAAACAGCCGGTCCTCCTGGGGTCCATCTTCCTTAAGAACAAGAACCGGGTAGAAGCCATGTCGTTTGTTTTCCAGCTAGCCCTTCTGGTGGCAGCTTACCTGGAGTATCGGGTAAGAAAAAATCTGGAGCAAGAGGAGTCCCCCTTAATCCTGCCGGGGAAACGTAAGAGTACTAACCCTACAGCACGGGCACTCCTGGAGATGTTTGATTATCTCCTGGTAGTTAAACAGGGTTCGGACCGGGCGTTAATCAACTATCACGGGTCGGAGGTGATTAGAGCCCTTGAACTTGCTGGTTTCGGCAAGGAAATTTACCTTTTCCCACCCCGCGGTGGTGGGTAGGAGTATTTTTTAGTGCTCCAAGTAAACATTGGTAATTATATCCAAAGGTGCGGAATGTGGGATACAGGGGGCGGTCAGGAAGCGCGTCCGATGTTTGGTATAACCAACAATTTTGTGATAATGTCGAACGAAAAAATTCTGTTACTGCAGGAATACCGAATTTAAATGGAGAATATCACCTCCTAGGAAAAAGAGAACATTGTTCGTTAATATTGAAAGTGAAAGTTACAATTCTAACAAAGATAGCAGGCGATCATTATGCCCGAGATGGCTAATAATCCGTAGAATGGAGCTGGCACATAGTGAGATCACGTGGTGCTGGTGGAACGGGGCAGATTCGTTCAGTAGCCAAGGCATTAAAAATCCTTGACTTGCTGGCAACTACTCAGAAAGAAATGTCCTTGGCGGAGATAGCGCAAAAGATGGACCTACCCATGAACACACTCCACGGCTTACTGTCAACTATGGGCGATTTTGGCTATATTGAGCAGTCGGCCTTTGACGGCCGTTACCGGCTGGGGGTTCGCCTGTTTGAGATCCGCAACGCCGTGGCCAACAACTGGGACGTCCGCCGGGTGGCCGCCCCTTATATCCAGCACCTGGTAGAAGAGCTGGAAGAGACGGTGCACTTGGTTATCTTGGATAAGGGGGAGGTGTTATATATCGATAAACGGGAGAGCCGTCAATCCCTGCGTATCGTTTCCCAGGTGGGCATGCGCCTGCCGGCCCACTGTACTGGTGTCGGCAAGGTGCTCCTGGCTTATCTTCACCCCAGCGAAGTAAAGCGCATCATCGCCCTTAAGGGATTGCCTCGCTACACCAAGAATACCATTACCAACCCGCACCGGCTGGAAGCGGAACTGGAAAAGATCCGTTCCCAGGGGTATGCCATCGATAATGAAGAGATCATGGACAGTCTTCGCTGCGTGGCGGCACCCCTGCGGGAATACAATGGCAAGGTTTGCGCGGCCATCAGCGTCTCCGGCCCGGCAGCCCGGATGGACGGAGAGAGGCTGCAGCTGGTCATAGATAGTATTACTCGGACGGCAGCCGAGGTTTCGGCCGGACTGGGTTACCGACCCGTCGTGGGGAGTGATGCCAATAGGGCTTAGGTAGTTCCACTTTACCTTCCCGGTAGGGTTCACAAGAGTATTGTACCTCTTTGCGACAGTCCTTGAGGATTAACAAATGGATTTCACCCTGGGTATTATGTCTGAATTAATTTTATGTATAATGACAGGAGTCCAGCGCTAATTTTCCAGAAACCAAATGGAGGTAGGATTACATGCAGCAATTTCCTTTACTTATCAGCCCAACTAAAATAGGTAATTTGCAGCTCAAAAACAGGATGGTAATGCCACCAATGGAAACCAATTATGCCTATAGCGATGGGTCAGTGACTGACCGTCTGGTGACTTACCATGAAGAAAGGGCCCGTGGTGGCGTAGGCTTGATTATTGTCGAAGCGTCTTATGTCCACATTACGGGTAAAGGTTTTAAAAACGGATTGGGTATCTATTCCGACCGCCTGATTCCGGGGCTACGCCGTCTGGTGGAGGCCGTCCATGCCCACGGGGCCAAAATAGCCATCCAGCTCTTCCACGGTGGTCGGCAGGCCCACTCGGAATATACCGGCCAGCCCCTTTTAGCTCCTTCACCCATACCTGATCCGACTGTGGGGGAGATACCAAAAGAGTTATCCAGAGACGAAATCAATATGCTGGTAAAGGCCTTTGCTGAGGCTGCCCGGCGGGCTAAAACGGCCGGCTTTGATGCCATAGAAATCCACGGTGCCCATGGTTACCTCCTGGATGAATTTCTTTCTCCATTTTCCAACAAACGCACAGATGAATATGGCGGCTCGCTGGAAAACCGGATGCGCTTCCCACTGGAAGTTGTACGGGCGGTGCGACAGGCTGTCGGGCCGGAATTCCCCATAATCTACCGGATGAGTGCAGATGAAAAGGTTCCGGGAGGGCTTACCCTCGATGAAACTAAGGTTGTGGCCAGGAGGCTTGAACAAGAGGGAGTTAACGCTCTCCACGTCTCAGCTGGTGTTTATGCGTCAGCGCAGTGGGTTATCCAGCCTATGTATCTCCCCCGGGGTTGCCTGGTAGACCTGGCTCAGGGTATCAAGTCGGTTGTTAAGATTCCAGTTATAGCCGTCGGGCGCATTAACGATCCGGAAGTTGCTGAAGATATCCTGAAGGCAGGTAAAGCGGATTTAATCTCTTTTGGCCGGGAACTGATCACTGATCCGGAAATGCCTAAAAAGGTAATAGAAGGCAGGTTAGATGAAATCCGCCATTGTATCGCCTGTTGCCAGGCTTGCATCGATGAACTGTTCCGGGACCATGCCATTGGCTGTACAGTCAACGCCCGGGCAGGTTATGAGCGTGAATTTACCCTGGGCCGGGCATCACGGCCTCGTAAGGTCCTGGTTGTCGGCGGGGGGCCGGCCGGGATGGAAGTAGCCAGGGTAGCAGCCCTCCGTGGACACCAGGTTACCCTCTGGGAAAAGTCCGGCGACCTGGGCGGCCAACTCCTCCTCGCCTTTACACCGCCTCAGAAGGGCGAGATTGCCACTTTCAGGGATTATTTGATAGGACAACTGGCCAAACTCAAAGTAAAAGTCCAGCTTAATAAGGAAGCTACCCCGGAGGCCGTCTGCCAGGAAAAACCTGATGTAGTGGTAATAGCTACCGGCGCCCGCCCGGCTACCTTGAATGTGCCGGGGGTAGAAGCAGAAAATGTCGTGCTTTCGTGGGATGTTTTACGAGGGAAGGTCAAGGTAGGTAAAAAAGTGGCAGTGATTGGTGGCGGCCTGGTGGGCTGCGAGACGGCCGAATATCTGGCCGAAAAGGGACATGAAGTAACTATTATCGAAATGCTACCACAGGTCGCGGGTGACATCGGGCCCCTGGTAGGTGCTATGCTGATGGAACGACTGAAACAGCAGGTTAAAATAATTACTGGGGCTAAACTTAAAGCCATTAAAGGTAGGACCATCACCTTTGCCTATAATGACAGGGAAGAAGACCTGGCCGATATTGATACAGTTGTGTTGGCCATCGGATCCAGGCCTGAAGATACTCTGGCTCAGGCAATGGAAGGTTCCGGTATCGATTATTATGTAATCGGCGATGCCGTCAGTCCACGTAGAATAACCCAGGCCATCTTCGAAGCCATGCGCGTGGGGCATGAATTGTAAAATTATACCTTCTAACCCGGGATATAAGTAAGCGTAAAATAGCCCCCACCTATCACCGAGGTGGGGGCAAAAACAAGCTTAACTATGCATACGGCAAACAGGAGGCAAAGTTTCCGACCAAGGCAGGAGTTGATCCAGGGCATCTTTATCCTGGAGGTCCAGGTTGGGTAATTTTTCAAAGAGGTAAATAAGGTACTGGAAGGGATTTAACTCGTTTTCTTTTGCCGTTTCTATGATGCTATAGGTAATGGCGCTGGCTTTGGCACCCCGCGGGGTGTTGGCAAACAACCAGTTCTTGCGGCCGATGACGAAGGGCTTGATGGAACGTTCACTCCGGTTGTTATCGAGTTCCAAGCGCCCGTCTTGTAAAAAAGCGGTTAGTTTATCCCATTGGCTAAGACAATAGTAAATCGCCTGCCCAAAGGAGCTTTTGGGCAGCACCTGCGCTTTCTGTTTTTTTAGCCACGCCAAAAAGGCGTCCAGCATGGGCCGGCTGCGCACCTGGCGGATTTGATATCGTTCCTCTGGTGGAACTTCTTTCAGGTCACGCTCTATGGCAAAAAGCTGGTTGCAGTACTCCAGCCCCTCCCTGGCAGCCACGGCTGCCGAACGTTTCGCCTCCGGCAGGGCCTTGAGCGCCTCATCGAACTTGCGCCGGGCATGGGCCCAGCAGCCGACCAGGGTGACATCTGGAAGTTCATTGTAGCCGGCATAGCCGTCAACGTGCAAATAACCCTTAAAACCTGACAGGAAGCGGCGGGGGTGTTTGCCGGCCCGGGTGGTCTGGTAGTCGTAAAGGATGATGGGGGGTCCGTCCCGCCCGGTACGGTAAAGCCAAAGATATGATTTGGTGGTAGCTTCCCTCCCGGGTTCCTGCAGCACCTGTAAGGTGGTCTCGTCGGCATGGAGGATATCTCTTTTAAGCAGGTATTCATGGAGGCGGTCATAAATATGGGTTAGCCAGGTGTTGGCTCCATGGAGCACCCAGTTGGCCATTGTCTGCCGGGAAAGGTCTATCCCCAAACCTTTAAACTGCTGCTCCTGGCGGTAGAGGGGTAGGCCTGCCCCGTATTTCTGGGTCATGATGTAGGCCAGGAGGGAGGGAGATAGGGGGCTGCCGGGAAGTACAGGAGCAGGCATGGGTGCCGTGATAACGGGAGTACTTATCTCCTCCTTCTCGCAGCGGCGGCAGGAATAGACGTAGCGCACATGTTTGACCACTTTCACCTGGGCGGGGATTACTTTGAGTTCCTGCCGCACCTCGGTGCTCATTTCATGCAAAGGGCCGCCGCAACACGGGCAGACCCGCTCTTCTTCCGGCAGGCGGTGCTCTATTACTTCTACCGGCAGTTCTTCCAGGTTCATATCCCGGCGGCTGTGTTTTTTGCGGCGCTGGTAGGTGATGGTTTCCAAATCCGGCTCAGGTGCCTCCGGCCGGGCTTCCGCTTCCGCTTCGTTAAAAAGTAAAAGCTGCTCTTCTAAAGGCTTGGTCCGTTCGCTGGAAACACCGAATTGCCGCTTCTTGCTTAAACGAAACTGCTCCATAAACCAGTTTAGCTTGGCGGTTAGTTCGGCATTCTCCCGTTCCAGCTGAACACAGCGCTCTTGCAGCTCTTCTATAGTCATGGCAGCGATAGATTGAGAAGTGTTCATGCATTAATGATTCGACGAATCGCTTCGAATTCCTCTAGAATCAACCATAAACAGAAAATATTTCTTTCTGGTACTTTATATTACAAGATGGTGCGCGCTTTTACCTCGGGATGGGCTTGGGGCTGTTTTAAGGGGAGGCCGTCAAGCAGCCAGCGCAGCTCCCGACGGCTTATGGTGATGGTTGCCGAAGTGGTATCTTGAGGCCATAGGAATTTGCCCTTCTCCAGCCGGCGGTAATAAAGCCAGAAACCGTTGTGCTCCCAGTGGAGGATCTTTAGTTTATCCCTATTGCGGTTACAGAAAACGAAAAGGCAAGAAGAGAAGGGGTCCAGTTCAAACCCTTCCTTGACCAGCACCGCCAGGCCGTCAATGGACTTGCGCAGATCCGTTGCACCGCAGGCGAGATAAACCCGGTCGATGCCTGTTTCGTTTAGCATAAAGCCACCAGCGCCTTAACCACCTGAGAAAGCAAGGCGGGATCAAAGCCGGGCTTTACTTCGATGCTGACCGGTCCTACATTAACCAGTAAAGCGTGGCCCTGTTCTATAGAAGCCTGCTCGGTTATTTTTACCGGCAACCACCGGTTTGAGTTTCCCGGGGAAACCGCATCCTGGTTTTTATACTTCCGCAGCCAGTACCATAATTGCTTGGGGTTAACGTCCTCATGGGAGGAGCACCATTCTTTTACGCTCTGCCCACTCTTCTTGTATTCAGCTATCCGGGTTTCCCATAGTGCTTGCCGTTCGGCTTTGGTCATAAAAAATCCCCCTCCATTGATGTTCTTGAGGGAGATTATCCTATAAATGTTGCTTTGGTGCTAGGTGGGTTGGGTTTGACGCTTACGGATATAATCCCGGGTATTTTATTGTGCGCCCGGCATAGGTATTTACTTGGAGGTGCATGAGAGGTGCAGTGTAAAATTACAATAGGCGGAAGAGAAAAGGAGCAAAAATGAGGAAAGAGACCTCACAGGAAGATAAACGCCGTAAAAGAAGAGAGGTCTCTTATGGTAAACGGTAAGCTTTGTTGACAATCAACCTGGCGTTGAGCACAATAAAAATAACAAGAACACAAATGGTGAAGGAATAAAAGGCAAAGGCGCCTTTTGGAGAGCTGGTTCTCACCAAGAGGCGCTTTGTTGTTTAAGCTTTATTAGTTATGAAATCTATGGTCCGACGCCGGACGAAAGGCAAGGGTGCCTGGATGAAAGTACTTTACCAGGTACCCTTTCTTTATTTGCATGTATAGAAGCAACGTCCCGGGATGAATAGGCGCCGTTCACACCCGGGCGATGAGTATAGACCTGAATCCGTGATAATAACAACCGGCTGAGGCTTGTACTAACATTAAATAGTACTAGTAGTTATATTTAACATCTGCTGATACATTGAATTGGATGTAATGTTGATTATATGGACTAAAACCCCTACTTAAAGCCACTTTTATAAGGGTAACAGTAAATTACACCTCCCGTCCTAAGAGGCTTAGTCCTGCTTAAAAAAACTAACTGTAGCTAGAAGTTCTTCTTTTAGAGGGAGGCTAAACTGCCTTTTCAAAAGGAGGATGCGAAATGAGTACCGTTACTTTGGCGACTGTGTGTATGAACGTGGTGTTCGATAAGAAAAAAAATCTGGAAAAGTATTTTCGGTTTATCGACGAAGCAGCTGCAAAAAACGCAAACCTGATTGCTTTCCCAGAGCAATCGCTGCAGGGGTATTTACACAACCTTGGGCAGTTTAAGCTGGAAACTATGGAGTACCAGCATGCCAATGCGGAAGTAGTACCCGAGGGAAAGAGCACACAAGCTCTCATTGCTAAAGCCAAGGAGAAGAATATGTATATAATCTGGGGGATGACAGAGAGAGATAAGGAAAGATATGACGTTCTTTATAACGCAGCTGTCCTAGTGGGTCCCGAGGGTTTTTTAGGCGTATACAGAAAGGTACACCAGCCTCTGGATGAGAAACATATCTATTTCGATGGACACGAATGGCCCGTCTTTGACACCAAGATAGGAAAGATTGGCATGCTTATATGTTACGACAAGTCTTTTCCAGAATCTTCGCGGGAACTCGCCTTAAGAGGAGCTGAGATCCTGGTCATGCCAACCGCTTGGCCTCTCACAACTGTTGGTGCTGACTATAAAACCGATTACTGTAAGTACCTCTATGACCTCTATGATTGCGTGAGAGCAGCCGAAAACCAGTGCTTCTTCATCTCTTCAAATCACGTTGGCGTTAGCGGCGATCACGAGTTCTTTGGCCACAGCCGAATCGTTGGTCCTAACGGAAGAGTTATTGTTGAAACTGGTATGGAAGAAGGGCTCGCAGTAACAACTGTAGATGTAAAGGAACAGATTGTTAAAGCTAAGACCATCGATTTTCTTGGGCTCTGCCAGTTAAAAGACCGTAAGCCTTCTACTTACACAATGATTTCATCTCCCATCAAAGAGTCACGATGATTTTCATCCCCATCAATATCGCACTTCAAGAAAGGCGGGGGCTTCCGTGAGTTCAAGGCAATGGAGGAGGTTTGGGTTCTTAGTGAGCATCTCAACAGGATTGGGTATGGGAAAATATGTCGCAAAGTCGGGTTTAAGTTAAATTATATATTTACAAAAGGAGGAAAAAATTATGTTGGAAGTAAACACACAAAAAATTAATAAGAAAGTTATGGGCGGAAAGGAAAAAGTAAGAGTTGCAGCAATTCAGGCCTCCCAGATTGTATTCAATAAAGAGAAATCCATTCAAAAGGCTTGTCGTTTAATCAAAGAAGCAGGTGCCAACGGGGCAGAATTGGTGGCTTTTTCTGAAACCTTTATTCCGGTTTACCCTGCTTATTATACTGGAGGTTGGGAATCTCCACTTGAAGAATGGATGGCCTGGAATGTGAATTTGCAGGATCACTCAGTCGTCATTCCTAGCGAAGACACGGAAATTATCGGGCAAGCGTGCCGAGAGGCGGGTGTCTACTGTGTTATGGGTGTTAACGAACTAGATGATAAGACGGGTTCACGGACCTTATATAATACTCAAATTATGTTCGGTAAAGATGGAAAAGTACTTGGTCGACACCGGAAGTTAATGCCAACATATACAGAACGTACGTATTGGGGATGGGGTGACGGGAGCGACCTGAAAGTCTACGATACCGATATCGGGCGAATAGGTTCCCTAATATGCTGGGAACACCATACGATTTTGGTGCGTGCCGCCCAAATGTTAATGGGTGAAGAATTTCATATTTCTAATTGGCCCGGTAACTGGTCGATCGGTTCAGGAAAACCCGGAGAAAAAAGAGGGACGGTATTGGAGGGCTCTACTAATTCTTTGGGATATCCTTGTGACCTTCAATTTGCCATCAGAGAATATGCTTTTGAAGCGGGATCTTTTGTAATTAGTGTAAGCGGTTTGCTTAGAGAAGAAGACTTTGAGCCACAATTCAAAGATTTTATCACGAGCGATCATATGAATTTCAAATGGGCAGTGGGGGGAAGTGCAATTGTGAATCCGTTTGGGGAATACCTCGCTGAACCCGTATTTAACCAAGAAACAATTCTCTACGCTGACTGTTATGCTAACGATATCAAGGCAGTAAAGGCCTTTTTTGATGGATTGGGCCATTATTCCCGGCCAGATGTGACAAGGTTGCTGGTAAAGACTACGCCTAATGAAAATGTTATTCCATTGGCCGAATCAGTCGCACCGCCATCTATTACCATTCCATCTTATACTGATCTTAAGCGGATTTCCGAAACCTTTGAAGTTAGCCTGAAGAAACTTGAAACACTAGCAACAAAGGTTGAGGAATTATTAACTGCTGCTAGTAGGTAAAAAATGAGCTTTTCTTACCCTGAGACTACTCACCTATAAATAGAAAGGTAGTTGGGAACGGGACTATTAAAGCTGATAGGTTAACACAGGTTAACAGTTGAAGATTTAGATACAACCCGACTTTGCGACATATTTTCCCAAACTCAGCCTGGTGAAGTAGGCATGGGATGTCTGGCTAAAGCCGGTTATCCCATGCCTTTTTATGAACGGCTTGCAATTTCACCGCACCTGGCTCTCCAGCTGCCAGCCTGAGGGCGAATTGCCAGGGAACCTAAATTGATCCAGGCAACTCGCTCCTCATCTTCAGGCGGAGAGCATGGCCTGGGCCGGGTCAGGAGCTACGTGGCCCTCCATCTTGCCTTTCAAAAAAGCCTGCCGCTGCATTTCTTCTAGGGGTATTTCCAGGTTGTAAATCATCCGCTCCACCTTCCAGTGACTGCTTGCGTCCAGCATACGCTCGATTTTCCCCTCAAGTCTCCTAGCTTTCTGGGTTTGATGATCTTTTTAAGCCAGGTTTTGAAAAGCGAAACTCATCAGATGGGAGCCGCCTCAAAATCCCTGATACTTTCTGCAGTCAGCTGCCTCTTCCGGACGTAGCTTCCGGTCCAAAAGGAGACGCTGAAATACCCTTTTGCCGCCCAGAAGCTGCCGTTACCCCTTGTCGTAGGGGGGGTGGGTTGATTTTCATTTTTCGGTACAGGACACCCCTTCTTACGGGTAACATTATTCCAATTATATGAACAGAACGATATTTTCGCCAATAGTGTAAGGGTGTTGAAAAGCTGAAAAACGTTACACCTCCAATATATATACCCGGTAGGGACCGGCAGCAATAAGCCATTTTGCAGGAAATCCAGGTGGTATGGCGAAAGTGATCTTTAGATATGAGAAAGGTGGGGGGGTGGCGCCGTTGTTCCGCGTCCTGCACCTGGCGGACCTGCACCTGGGCTACCGGCCCGACCTGCCGGCACCGCTCCAGGAGGAAGTCTGCCGGGAGCGCAACGGGGTTTTAAAGGCGGCCGTAGACCTGGCCCTGGATCCCCGCCAGGAGATCAGCATGGTCCTCATTGCCGGGGACCTCTTTGACCACCACCGGCCGGAGGCTCTCCTGGTGGAAGAAACCATCCGGGAATTGGGCCGGCTGGAAGCTGCCGGTATCCGGGTGGTGACGGTGCCGGGAAATCATGACGAAATTACATATAACGATGCGGTTTACCGTCGCGAAGCCAGGCGCTGGCCGGGCCTCCTGGTTACTGAACCTATGCCGGCGAAAGTGGCTACCTTAAATATTAATGGCGATGCCTGTCACCTGGTGGCCATGGCCTACACGGGCGGCGTCAGCCGGGTCGACGGCCCGTTAAAGGATTTCCCCCCGGCTGAGGGGAGCGGGGTAACCCTGGCGGTTTTCCACGGCTCCCTGGACTGGGATGGGGGAGAAAGGAGCCTGCCCCTGGATGGGAAAGCCCTGGCGGCCGCCGGCTACGACTATATAGCCCTGGGCCACATCCACCGCGGGGGACAAAAGCACCTTGGCAGGAGTCAGGCCTGCTATGCGGGCATGGTGGCCGGGAGAAGTTTTGCCGACCCCGGCACCGGCTCCTGGACCATAGTCACCCTGGGAGACGGCCCGGCGCGGGTGGAGCAGGTACCGGCGCAGGTAACGCCCTGGCGGGTAGTTGAGGTGGATGTTACGGCGTTTCATGAAGCGGAGGAGTTGGAGGCGGCAATCAGGGAATCCCTTGACCCCGGTGCCCTGATGCAGGTGCGCCTGGTAGGGACGATCGCCTTTGAGCTGGATCTGGAGGGCCTGCAGGCCCGCCTGGGCCATCTCTGTTCTTACTTTGAACTGGTGAATGATACGGAAGGGTGGGCGCCGGAAGTCCTGGAGAGCCTGGCCGCCGAGCCGACCATCAGGGGCCTTTTTGTCCGTCGCCTGCAAGCAAAGCTTGCCGGCGCGGCGGGACCCGGGGAAGCGGAATTAGTGCGCCGGGCGCTTTTTCGCGGGCTCCTGGCCCTGAAGGGAGGCGGCGGGTCATGCCGGCTGTAACCTGGCGGCGGCTGAGCCTGGCAGGTTTTGGCTGCTACCGGGAGCAGGTGACTGTTACTTTCCAGGAAGGCCTCAACGTCCTGGTGGCCCCCAATGAAAAGGGCAAATCAACTCTCGTTGCCGGCCTGGAGGCCGTCCTTTTCGGGCTGCCCAACACTGTTAACCCCGAAGCCTTTGGCAGCGCCCGTTTTGCCAACCGGGAAGAGCCGGAACGGTTTGAAGGCGAGGTGGAATTCCTGGTTGACGGCCGGGTATACGCCATCAAGCGCCAGTTTAACACCAACCGGGTGACCATCAGGAGCAGGGGTGTTCACGGCTGGGAGGAAGTCTGGGGGGGGAACCACAACCCCGGCGCCCATAAGAAAATCCCCGCTTATGTCGAACACCTTACTGCTTTTCTGGGCATTACCTCCCGGGAGCTCTTTGAAGCCACCTTCTGCCTGGGCCAGCCCCTGCCGGAAGGGCGGGCTTTAAGCAGTGAGGTGCAAAAGCTTCTTTCCGGCAGCGGCGGCCACTATCAGGATGCCCTGAAAATACTGGCCGGCGACTTAAGGGCCCTGACCCGTTACTGCGGCGACCGGGGCGTGGGCAACAACGGGCGCAAGGATGCCCGGCTGGAGGAGCTGCAGGCGGAAATTGCCGCTTTGCGGGCGCAGCAGCAGGCAGCCGGCAGCACCATCGAGGAGCTGGCTGCCGTGCGTTCCCGGCTCCAGGAACTGGCGGCAGAAATTAAGAACGTCCGGGCGCAACTAAAAAAACAGCAGGACCTGCGGGCGGCCTGGGATAGGTGGCGGGCCCTGCAGTTGAGGTACAAAAGCGCCCTGCGCGAACAGCAGCAGGCCGCGGCGGTCCAGGAGAGGGCCCGGGAGCTGGAACAGAAGATCCGCCGGCACCGCGAGCAGGCAGCCCGGCTGTATCCCGAGTGGGCCGCGGCCCCGGCCGGCAGCGCCGGCCAGCTCGACCGCCTGGTGGAGCTGGAGCAGGAAATAGCCCGCTTACAGGGCGAGGCGGCGAACTGGGAGGCGCAGCTCCGGGATTTAAATGAAGAACAGGAAGCATTAACGGCCAGGCTGCAGGGTGAGCTGGCAGCAGTGGCCAATCACCCGGACATCCTGCGGGACCTGGAGGACCTCCAGGGCCTCCTCAAAGAGCAGGAGCAGCTGGCCGGGCAGGTACAGGAACTGGCTGCCCGGGCGGAAGAGGTGGCTGCTGAACTGGCCGACCTGCCTGATTTCAGCGTGCTGGGAAACAGCCCGGCTGCAGTCCTGGAGGGTTTACAGGTAGCGGCGCGCCAGCTCCTGGAGGACTGGGGCCGCTTTCAGGAGCAGCAAAACCGCTGTGAGGAACTGGAAGCGGAACTGGCCGGGGATTTAAGCTGCTTTGTCGGGCTGCCGCCGGAAAAGGAAGCCATGGTGGCCAGTTATGAGGCAACCAGGATCGCCCTGGAAAAGGAAGAAAAGGAGGCCCGGGAAGCCTGCCGGCGCCTGGAGGAACAAAAGGCGGCCTATCGGCGCCGCGAGGAAGAGTACCGGCGGGAATTCGGCGACCTGGACGCTTTAGGAGAGGAAGCCCTCCACGCCGCCACAGATAAACCCGGGCTTCTCGCCGAACTCCAGGCCCGGGAAGCGGCCAGGCAGGCGGCCCTGGCAGCCGGCCGCCGCCGGAGGCAGGTTTTAACCCTGGCCCTGGCCGCCGCCGGCCTGCTAGCGGGCCTGGCAGCCGGCCTGGCCACCGGCAGCTGGCTTCTTGCAGCGGCGGTTGCCCTGGTCCTTGGCGGCCTGGGCTGCGGCGCAGGAGCTTACCTGGGCCGTCCTGGCAGAGACATTCTGGACCTGACTGCAGAAATCACCGCCCTGCAGGAGCGGCTGGCGCAGCTGGATGCCAACTTAGGCCCCTGGGCGGGGGCTGCGGCGGCTGAACTGGGCGAGCTGCGCCGGCGCCTGCTGGAGCGGGAACGGGCGCGGGCGGAACTGGCAGCCCTGGCCGCTTCTTTGCCCGGTCCGGCTGAAGAAGAGGCGGCCCGGCAGGCTCTGGAAGCAGCCGTGAAGGCGCTTCGGGACTTCCAGGCCGCTACCGCCGCCATCAGCACCCGCTTTAACGATGTGACGGCAGCCTATCGCCGTTACCTGGCTGCCAGGGAAGAGATGGAGCGGCTGGCAGCCGAGATGGAGGCCTTTACCATAAAGGCCGTGGGAGCGCCGCCGCCGGCAGCTTTAACGGCACCCCTGGCCGGTCTTGGAACCCCGTGGCCGGGTCTGGCCCGCCTGGCGCGGCTGGCCGGGCAGGCCCCGGCCACGGCGGGCGAGCTTTTGACCTGGTTAAAGGAACTGGACCAATCCGCCTGGGAAGATTTCCTGGCCCGGGCGCGGCGGTGGGAGGAATTGACGGCCCGGGACCGGCAGGTAAAAGAAAAACGGGAGCAGCTCCTGCAGCCGGATAAAGAGGGGCGGACGGCCCTGGTACGCCTGGCGGCAAAGATCACCGGGCGGGAAAGACATATAGCCCCCTTTACGGCGGCAACCGCAGCCGGGGAAATCGCACCCCTGCTGGAAGAGGCGGCGAGGATAAAAGAGCGCCTCGCGGAACTGGGCGGCCAGCAGCAGGCTGCCGGGAGCAGAGTTAAGGATTTACGGGGGCAAATCCAGGAGCTGGAACTTGAGGCGGAAGGCTTGCGGGAAGATCTGGCCGCCCTCCTGGCACCGGCCGGTGGTGATGCCGGTAAAGCCCTGGAGCGCCGGCAGGGCTATGAACAGCTGGCCCGGGAATCGCAGGGCTGGCAGGAGCAGCTGGCCGGCCTCCTGGGCGAAGGCAGCCTGGAAGATCTGGCTGCAGCTTACCTGGATGCCGCCAACCGGACCATGGCCGTCCTGCAGGAATGGCAGGCTCTGGTCCGGGAGCACCCGGGCCTGCCCGAACCGGGAGGGGAAACAAAAGGGGAGGAACTGGAAGAACAGTACAGGGCCCTCCAGGCAGGGATAATAGAAATGGAAGGCCGGCTGCAGGGGCTGGAAGAAGAAGAACGTCAGCTCCTGCGCCGCCAGTCCCAATTGGAAGGCGGCCAGATCGCCAACATGGCCATTGTTGCCGAGACCCTCGCGGCCAGGGAAAAGGAGCTGGAGCGCCTGGAGCTGGAGGCCGGTGCCCTGGCCCTGGCCTACCGTGAGCTTGCAGCCGCGGCCCGGGATTACAGCCAGAACTACCGCCGCGAGCTGGCCCTGGCTGCCAGCCGCTATTTTAACCTCTTTACGGGCCGGCAGGAGCGCCGGGTAGAGATCACTGAAGATTTCCAGGTCGAGGTCAGGGAAGGAGGCGTAGCCGTAGCCCTGGCCCAGCTCAGCCGCGGCGCCCAGGACCAGCTTTACCTGGCCTTACGCCTGGCTATTGGCGACCTTCTGAGCGCTGATTTAACCCTGCCCTTTATCTTTGACGACTGCTTTGTTAACTGTGACGCTGAACGCCGCGAGCGCATCCGGGAGAGCCTGGCGGCCCTGGCCCTTGAGCGGCAGCTGCTTCTTTTATCCCACGACCCGGATTTTGCCCCCTGGGGAACCCCGGTGCAGATCCAAAGCCAGGGAACCTGTTAAGTGCTACTTAATGACCCGTTTGTTCATAAAAGGGAGTGTTGAACTTGTCTTTACGTCTCGTCCTGGGCCGTGCCGGGTCGGGCAAGACGCGCTTCTGCCTGGAGGAAATAAAGGCCGCCCTGGCGGAGGGGCCGGCGGGCCCGGCCCTCATTATCCTTACCCCGGAGCAGGCCACCCTGCAGATGGAATTGGATTTACATCGAGCCGTCCCCTGCCCGGGTTTCAGCCGCGCCCAGGTCTTAAGCTTTCGCCGCCTGGGCTGGCGGGTCTTCCAGGAGGCCGGCGGCGCCGCCCGGCCCCACCTGGGCGAGATGGGCAAGCGTATGGCCCTGCGGGCCATTCTTAATGCCCGCCAGGGGGATTTGACCCTTTTCGCTTCCCTGGCGGGCAGTCCCGGCTTTGTTGAGCAACTCGCCCATACCATCGCTGAATTAAAGCTCTACCGGGTTGAGCCCGGCGAGCTCAAGCGGGTAGCCGAGCATTACCGGGCGACCGGCCGGGGGGAAACCATCCTGGGCCGCAAGCTTCACGATCTGGCCCTCATTTACAGCGACCTGGAAAAATATCTCGCCGGCCGCTACCTGGATCCCGACGATTATTTGACTTTACTCGCCCGGCGGCTGCCGGAAGCAAGCTTTATTAAAGGAGCCCTGGTCTGGGTCGACGGGTTCAACGGTTTTACCCCCCAGGAAGAGGCTGTCCTCCAGGCTTTAATGGCCGCAGCCGGCCGGGTGACGGTCACCCTCTGCCTGGACCCGGCCTTAAGGCACCGGCAGCTGGGCGAGACGGAGCTCTTCCACCCCACCGGCGACACCTACCACCGCCTGCAGCGCCTGGCCCGGGCCGCCGGGGTTAATATCGAGGCCGACGTTTTGCTTACGGGTACGCCGCCCCGTTTCCGGGAGGCGCCGGCCCTGGCCCACCTGGAAGCCCATTTCGGCCGCTGGCCCCTGAAACCTTTTCAAGGTTCGCCGGGCGGCATCCGGCTGGTAGCGGCGGCCAACCCCCGCCTGGAAGTCGAGGCGGCAGCCAGGGAGATTTTGCGCCTGGCCCGCGAAGAGAACCTGCGTTTCCGGGAAATGGCCGTCCTGGTGCGCGATCTGGAGCCCTACCACGACCTCATTGTCAATACTTTCCGCGACTTTAACATCCCCTTTTTCATTGACCGCCGCCGGCCGGTAGGCCACCATCCCCTCCTGGAGCTGGTGCGGGCGGCCCTGGAAACCGTCCTGGAAAACTGGGCCTACGATCCCGTCTTCCGCTATCTTAAAAGCGATCTGGTACCCGTCTCCCGTGAAGAAGTCGACCTGCTGGAAAATTATGTCCTGGCCCACGGCATCCGCGGCCGCCAGTGGCTGGAGGAGCGTCCCTGGCAGTTTAAAAGCCGCCGCGACCTGGAACCCCCAGGCGCGGATGAAAGGGAAGAGGCCGTGGCGGCAGCCGTCAATAGCGCCCGGGACCGGGCCACCCGGCATTTGCGGCGCTTTTACCGGGCCGTCCAGGGCCGGACGCTAACGGCGCGGGAGATCACGGCCGCTCTTTTTAGCCTGCTGCAGGAGCTCCAGGTGCCCCGGCAGCTGGAAGCATGGCACCGGCAGTCCCTGGCCGCCGGGGACCTCGATGCCGCCCAGGAACACGAGCAGGTCTGGGACGGCCTCATGGACCTGCTGGATGAGCTAATCACGGCCCTGGGGGATGCTGCCATGGAGCTGGCGGAGTATGCCGCCATCCTGGAGGCCGGCATGGAAAGCTTGAAACTCCGGCTCATTCCCCCGGCCCTGGACCAGGTGGTGGTGGGTACATTGGACCGTTCCCGCCAGCCGGAACTTCAGGCGGCCCTGGTCCTGGGTGTGGGGGAAGGGATGCTGCCGGCGCGACTGCCGGAAGACGCCACCTTCAGCGACCGGGAAAGGGAGGAGCTGCAGGCGGCCGGGGTAGAGCTGGCCCCGGCCGGCTCGTTAAGGCTTTTCCATGAAGAGTTCCTGGCTTACCTGGCCCTGACCCGCTCACGGCGTTTTCTCTGGTTGAGCTACCCCCTGGCCGACGCCGGGGGCCGGGCCCTGGCCCCGTCACCCCTGGTTCGCCGGCTGCGCCAGCTGTTGCCGGGTTTAGAAGAAGAAAACATTGGCCCGGATTTACCGGGCGGTGAAGCCGACCTGGTCTATCTCACCACGCCGCGCCAGGCGGCCGGCCACCTGGCCCGTATTTTAAGCCGGAGACGCCCCCTGCCCGCCCTCTGGCAGGAGGTTTACCGCTGGCTGGAGCAGGACCGGGAAAGGGAAAGGTGGCTCGCCCTCCTGGGGGGCGTCAATTACTATAACCAGGTCGAGCCCCTGGAGCCCGGGCTTGTCGAGCAGCTTTTCCCCGGGCCTTTAAGGAGCAGCATCTCGCGCCTGGAGACCTATGCCGCCTGCCCCTTCCGCTACTTCCTGGCCTACGGCCTCAAACTCCAGGAAAGGCAGATGTACCGGGTGGACCCGGCCGGAATGGGCCAGTTTTACCATGCGGCCTTAAAACTCTTTGTGGAAGAATTAGCGGGCAGCGGCCGCGACTGGGGCGAGGTGAGCGACGAGGAGGCGGCGACTATCCTCAGCCGGGTGATAGAGGAACTGGCCCCGGCCCTCCAGCATGAGATTTTAAGCAGCAGCGCCCGCTACAACTACCTCCGCAAAAAGCTCGAGCAGACCCTGAAGCGGGTCCTGGAGGTCCTGAACGAGCACGCCAGGCGAGGAGAATTCCGGCCCCTGGCGGTGGAGGCCTATTTTGGCATGCGGGGAGACCTGCCGCCCCTGGTGCTGGAGGCCGTACCCGGCAGGCAGGTCATCCTGGAAGGCAGGGTGGACCGCATCGACGTCGCCCGCTACCAGGACCGGGCCTACGTGCGGGTCATCGACTACAAGAGCAGCCAGACCGGCCTGGAACTGGACAGGGTCTACCACGGTCTTTCCCTGCAGCTGCCCCTGTACCTGCAGGCGGCCCTGGCAGCGGCACCGGCGCTTCTGGGTGAAGCCGCCGAACCGGCCGGCATCCTCTATTTTGCCGTCAGAAACCCCATTTTAAGGCAGCGGGCGCCGGTCCGGGAGACTGCCGAGGTGGCAAGGCTCCGCCGCCAGGCCCTGAAAATGCGCGGCCTGCTCCTGGCAGAGCCGGAGATTATCAGGCTCATGGATAAAGCAGTTGACCTGACCCCGGACCTCCTGCCCGTGCGGCTGAACAAAGACGGGAGCCTGCGGCGGGGCGCGCCGGCAGCCACCCGGGAGCAAATAACGCTGCTCCTGGCCCTGGCCCTGGCCAGGGCCGCAAGTCTGGCCGGGGACATCCTTTCCGGCCGGATAGAGATCAGCCCCTATCGCCAGGATAAGGCCACGGGCTGTGATTTCTGTCCCTACCGGCCGGTATGCTGCTTTGACCTCCAGATACCAGGAGGTACCTACCGCCGCCTGGCGCGCTTGAAAGGCGAAGACTTCTGGAAGGCAGCCCTGAGTTTCTTGACGGGGGACGGAGGGGAAGGTGAACTGAAGTGATGGGTGAATATCAGAAGCGTTCCTGGACGGAGGAACAGCTGGCCGCCATCCAGGCGCGGCAGGCCAACCTTCTGGTGGCTGCCGCTGCCGGTGCCGGCAAGACGGCCGTCCTGGTGGAACGGATTATCCAGCGCCTGACGGATCCGGCAGCGCCGATTAGTCTGGAAAACATGCTGGTGGTCACCTTTACCGAGGCCGCTGCTGCCGAGATGCGCCAGCGGATAGGGGCCGCCCTGGAAGCGGCCGCCGCCCGGCAGCCGGAAAATGAATTCTTAAGGCGCCAGCTCCTGCTGTTGAACCGCGCTCACATCAGCACCATCCACTCCTTCTGCCTCTGGGTCGTCCGGACCTATTTTTACCGCCTGGACCTCGACCCGGGCTTTAAGGTCATGGACCCGGCCGAAGCCGACCTCCTGCAGCTGGAGGTTATGGACCAGGTGCTGGAAGAGTGCTTTGCCGCCGAACCCGAGGGAGGCCCCATAACCGACCTGGCCGACAGCCTGGGTGGTCGCGGTGATGCCAACCTGGTGGACCTGGTGCTGAAGGTCTGGCATTTTACCCGGAGCCTCCCCTGGCCGGAAGCCTGGCTGGCGGAGGCGGCGGCAGTTTACCGCGTACCTGAAGGTACCCCCCTGGAGGCGCTGCCCTGGTACCGGGAGATTAAAGAAGTAATTGCCCTGCGGTTGCAGGAAGCGGCCTATTACCTGCGCCAGGCCTCCAGGCTGGCAGCCAGTCCCGGCGGCCCGGCCGTCTACCTGGACAACCTGGAAAGGGAGGAAGCTCAGGTAAGGGGCCTCCTGGATGAAATGGGCGGTCTTACCTGGGAGCAGCTGTACCAGAGGATTTCGTCCGTTACTTTCGGCAGGCTGAAAGCCGTCCGGGGCAGCAGCGTGGATGAAAGGCTGAAGGAAAAGGCCGTCCAGTACCGGGACCAGGCGAAAAAGCTGCTGCAAGAACTGCAGGAAGAATTCTGCCGCGATGAAGCTGCCATCAGGGCCGAACTGGAGCGGGCCGGGGAACTGGTTGCAGCCCTGGTGGAGGTGGTCCGCCGCTTTGACACGGCCTTCACAAAACTGAAACGCCGCCGTGGCCTGGTGGACTTCGGCGACCTGGAGCACCTGTGCCTGCAAGTCCTCCTGGACGAAAAGGCCGCCCCCGGCGAGCTGCGTCCCTCGGCCGTAGCCACGGAACTGCGCCGGCGCTTTGAGGAGGTGCTGGTAGACGAATACCAGGACATCAACAGCATCCAGGACGCCATCCTGACCCTGGTTTCCCGGCAGGAAGCAGCCTGTTCCTGTGTCGGGCCGGGAGGGGCTTCCGGCCAGGCAGGGAACCAGCCGGCTGCCAAACCCAACCTTTTTATGGTCGGTGACGTCAAGCAGAGCATCTACCGTTTCCGCCTGGCCAACCCGGAGCTGTTCCTGGCCAAATACAGCCAGTACCCGGAAAGGGAAGGAGCGTTAAACCGCCGCATTATCCTCAAAGCCAATTTCCGCAGCCGCCAGGGGATAGTGGACGGCGTTAACTTCATTTTCCGTCAGGTCTTTTCCCGCCTGGTGGGAGAACTGGAGTACGACGCCGCCGCGGCCCTGGTGGGCCGGGCCGGCTATCCGGAGCACCCGGCGGCGGCAACGCCGGCTATAGAAGTTTATCTCCAGGAGAGACAGCTGGCAGGAGAGGCTGGGGCAGATCATGGAGAGGATACGGCTGGTGCCGGGGAAAGGGCGATGGAACCGGCAGGCGCGGCGGCCGGGGAAATAGACCTGGAAGAATTAACGGCCCTGGAGCGGGAGGCGTGGCTCGTAGCCCGGCGCATCCGGCAGCTGGTTCACGGGACCCCGGAACGGCCCGGGCCGGAGTTCCAGGTCTGGGACCCGGAAAGCAAAACCTACCGGGATCTAAGCTACCGGGACATAGTCATCCTGCTGCGGGCCACCAAGGACCGGGCGCCGGTATTCCTGGAAGCCCTGCAGCAGTGGGGAATCCCTTCCTATGCCGACCTGGGCAGCGGTTACTTTGCCGCCACGGAAGTTGAAACTATCCTCTCCCTCCTGCGGGTGATCGACAACCCCCACCAGGATATCCCCCTGGCAGCCGTGCTGCGCTCCCCCCTGGTGGGGCTGACGGCTGCGGAACTGGCCCGTATCCGCCTGGCGGCCCCGGGGGAAGATTTTTTCACCGCCGTGATGAAGGCCGCCGGGGCTGGGGAGGATGGTTCCAGCCCGGGAACCGGGCAACAGGACCTTGCCGCCCGCCTGCGGGAGTTTTTAGCCCGCCTGGAGAGGTGGCGGACCATGGCCCGCCGCCAGCCCCTGGGGGACGTTATCTGGCAGCTGTACCGGGAAACGGGGTACCTGGAGTTTGCCGGCGGCCTGCCGGGAGGCGCCCAGCGCCAGGCCAATTTACGCGCCCTCCTGGACCGGGCGCGCCAATTCGAGGGCTTTGCCCGCCACGGCCTCTTTCGCTTTTTACGCTTTATCGAACGGCTGCGGGAGAATGAAGGCGACCTGGGTACGGCCCGCCCCCTGGGAGAAAATGAAGACGTCGTCCGGGTCATGAGCATTCATAAAGCCAAGGGGCTGGAATTCCCTGTGGTAATCGTGGCCGACCTGGGCAAAGGCTTTAACTTCCAGGAACTCACCGGCGATGTCCTCCTCCACGGCAGGCTGGGCCTCCTGCCCCTGTACTTTGATGCTGCTGCCGGCATCAAGTACCCCACCCTGCCCTACCTGGCGGCAGCCCACCGGCTGCACCTGGAAGCTTTAAGCGAAGAGGTCCGCATTCTCTACGTCGCCATGACCAGGGCGCGGGAAAAACTCATCCTGGTGGGCTCGGCCAGAAATTTGCCCAAACAGGCAGAAAACTGGTGCGCCGGCCTGTTTGTTGGTGGAGAGCAACTTCCCCCCATGCTCACGGCCCGGGCGCGAAGCCCCCTGGACTGGCTGGCAGCCGCCCTGGCCCGTCATGCCCACGGCGCGCCCCTGCGGCAGCTGGCGGGGATAGATGAAGGCTGTCTCCTGGATGACCCGTCTTGCTGGCAGGTAGAAGTGGTAAAGGCATCGGCACTGTCTGCCGTTACGGGCGAGGTGCCCCGGGAACCTGCCGCCGTTCCAGGATACAGCCCGGTAAATTGTCGCGGAATGGAAGAGCAAGCACCCGGGGGAGAGGCTGACCACGCTCGGCTGCGGCAGGAGGTAGACCGGCGCCTTTCCTGGGTATATCCGCGGCAGCCCCTGACGGCGTTGCCGGTTAAACTGGCCGTCACCGACCTGAAGCGGCGCTTTGATGTCTTTAATGAGGGCGATACCCCCGTACGCCCCGGGGGCGACGGTTTTACCCGCCGGCCCCTTTTCCTCCAGGCCAGCCAGGGCCTGACAGCCGCCGAGCGCGGCACCGCCACCCACCTGGTCCTGCAGCACGTGGACTTAAGCAAACCGGTGACGGGGGAAAGCCTGGCCGGGCTGCTGCAGGAAATGGTAGGGCGGGAGATCCTGACGCCGGAGCAGGCGGCCGCCGTCGATACCAGCGCCATTGTCACTTTCTTTACCGGTCCCCTGGGCCGGCGCCTCCTGGCCCGGCCGGAGAAGGTAAAGCGGGAACTGCCCTTTTCCCTGGCCGTGCCCGCCGCCGGACTCTACCCCGGCCTGCCGGCGGAAGCGGCTGCAGGCGAAATCATCCTGGTCCAGGGCATTATCGACTGCCTGGTAGACGAGGAAGACGGCTTTTTGCTCCTGGACTTCAAGACGGGCCGAATCCCCCCCGACCCCCTGGCCGCCTACTGGGAGCAGGTGCAATTGTACGCCCGGGCAGTATCAGTTATCTTTAAACGTGATGTCAAGGAAGCCCACCTCTATTTCCTTGATGGAGGTGTAGAATTTAAGGTATTATAAACTCATACCGGCTTATTCCAATTTATCAAAGCCCCTGAGTATCAATATTTGCCTCCAGCCTCTGGATGGCTGATGGGAGGAGGGGATCAAAGGCCTGGCCGGCGGCGGGCTAAAGCTTTTTATAATCGGTCTTTTGGTACTGCTGATAGTAATCTACCTTACCCTTCATGGCAGGGGGCTGCTTAAAAACAGCGCCATTATATTGAGCGTAGCTTTTGGCTGGCTGCTAAGTTTTTTAGCAGGTGAAGTTATCCTGCCGGGTGGTACCACATGGTTTTCCCTGCCGTCCTTATTTCTGTGGGGGCCACCTAGCTTCGAAATTGGAAGCGTTGTTTCATTCCTTGGGCTGGCCGTGAGCGGTACGGCCAATTTTTTAGCCGGCGTTTTTGGCGGGATAGGCACTATACCTTTCGCCATATCCGCCGGTTTAATCTCGTTTTCGGGAAATAAATCGCCAAAGCCCTTTATACTTTCCTGTGTTATATTTATAGCCATGGGGTTGTTTCCCCCGCTGGGTGCCCTGGCCGGGAGTGTGCCCCAACCTGTTGCGGCAGCAGTACTGCTGGTATCAGGTTGCTCCCTGGCGATGATTGGTTTACGGGATATGGTACGCGAGGAGATTACTTTACGGGAGAATTTTATTATCGGCCTGAGCTTGCTTTCTGGCATCGGCGTCATGCTCCTGCCGCACTCGCAGTGGGAGCAGATCCCGGGGTGGGCGGCAGGCATATTGAGCAACGGCGTTATTGTAGGAACCCTTGGAAGTATACTCCTTGAACATGTAGTGTTGAGGAAACCCCGGCAAAGCGTTTCACAATCTATTACGAGCAAAGCTGGCCATAATTAGCAATTATCTCATACAGATTGTCAATAGGGTAGGATTTTTGCCTGCTGGCGTCGAATACTTGCATTACTATGAGCAAGCAAATATCCAGACGCCAGTTTTTATTAGGAACTGGTTCCCTGATGGCCCTGGGCTATCTGTCCTGGTTAGGGTTGATGCCAGGGGCTATATCAGCTGGCAATAAAAACGGGACAGGGAAACCGGGAACGCTGGCGGGGCAAAGCCCCCCTTTGCCCGAGCCGGTAGACTGCGACATTGTATTCCGCAATGGCCTTATTATCGACGGCAGAGGAGATAAAGCGTACCCCGGCAGTGTTGGCATTAAGGGGAAACAAATCGCTGCTGTAGGAGATTTCCAGGCCGCGCCGGGAGCGGTAGAAATAGATGCCAGGGGCCTGGTTCTCTGTCCCGGCTTTATTGATGTCCACTCCCACACCGAACAGTACCTGGCCGCCGGCGGCGGAGCGGAGATGCTGCTACTTCAGGGCGTAACGACCCACCTGGGCGGCAACTGCGGCACTTCGGTGGACAGGGTAGGCGCCTTCCTTGGAGGTATTCATAAACTGGCCGTCAACCTGGGTATTCTGGCCGGGTACAAACATCTGCGGCAGGCTGCTGTTGCCAGGGAAGGGCGGCAGGCCAGTGCCGGAGAAGTGGCAGCTATGCAGGAAAAACTGGCCGCGGCTCTGCAGGAGGGGGCCTTTGGTCTATCGGTGGGGCTGGAATACTGGCCCCAGACCCTGGCCACGACCCGGGAACTGGTTGACCTGTGCCAGGTTTTAAAACAGTACGGCGGGTTTTATGCCACCCACATCCGCAGCGAGAGCGACCGGGTACTGGAGGCAGTGGAGGAGGCTTTAGAGATAGGGAACGAGGCAGGTGTCCCGGTGCAGTATTCCCATATTAAGACATCCTTCCAGCGCAACTGGGGTAAAATGAAGCGGGTTATGGACCTTCTGGATGGCGCCCGCAAGGGAGGGCTGGACATAACCGCCGATGTCTACGGCTACACTTTTTCTAGCTGGGACCTGGGAAGCAAAAATAATTCCATTAATGAAGAAGACTTAATCCTTGCCCTGCAGCAACCGGCAGTAATGATCGGCAGCGACAGCGGGCTGGACAACCTGGGACGGGCCGTTCACCCCCGCGCTTACGGAAACTACCCCCATATTCTGCGTACGTACGTTTTAGATAAAGGGGTTATCTCTTTAGAGCAGGCCATTCATAAAATGACGGCCATGCCGGCGCGGCGGATGGGGTTAAAGGACCGCGGTCTCCTGGCACCCGGTTATAAAGCCGATGTAGTAGCCTTCGACCCGGGAACCATTGCCTCCCGGGCCACCCGGGCTAACCCCAGCCAGCTGGCCACCGGGGTACGCTGGATCCTGGTAAACGGCCAGGTGGCAGTAAAAGATGGACAGGCTACAGGATGCTTTGCCGGGGAAGTACTGCGGCGCGCGAGAACATGGTAGGAGCAGACTAATGCTGAAAAATTTCAAGGTCGCCATTTATGAAATTGTTATGGAGGCCGGGGCGGGAGGTTTAACTTTACCTCCCTATAAAGGTTCTACCCTTCGTGGCGGTTTTGGCCGGGTATTCCACAGAATAACCTGCTCGGGACGGGAAGGACATTGCCGGGAGTGCCTTCTGCAGGGCAATTGCCCCTCTAAAGATGGATTTTACCTGCCTCATCGACCGGGTGCGGCAGGTCAGGCTGGTGGAGGATCATAAGGCCTGGGTCGTCGGGGAGCGCTTTTCCTTTTTGGGAGGAGGGAGTATCAAGTAAAATTTTTAACGGGGAGAGCGGAAGAAGTGAGGAATATGATAAAACACAACAAATAATTATGATAGTTAAGCATTGTTGCAAATGAGGGCTGCATTCTTTGGAGCTGAGGAAAAATGAAAGCACGGGAATTTTGGGTTACTTGGAAGGAAAAGGCGAGAAAGCTAAAGGGAGATATATACGCCTTGTATCTAGCTTATCGGGATCCCCGTTTGCCGTGGCATGCCAAGCTTTTCACTGCCTGCCTCGTGGCATATGCTTTTAGTCCCTTGGATCTTATACCCGATTTTATCCCAATTTTGGGTTATTTGGATGAGTTGGTTATCATCCCTTTAGGAGTAACCCTGGCTCTAAAGATGGTTCCGCAGTCAGTCATGCTTGAGTGCCGCGAGAAAGCTCAACTGGCCCTGAAAGATAAACCTGTAAATTGGTGGGCTGCGGGAGTTATTGTGGTGTTTTGGTTACTTTTAGCAGCAATAACTATTATGCTGATAAAGAACAAAAATAGATAATGGACCAAAATAGATTTAGGCCGGCGGTGTTTGGAAAAGCCAAGAGTTTTTAAGGAAGAGGAATATCTTTTAGAAGCTTGTTCTTATAATGACGCTAGGAGAATAGAAAAAGCCCGTGCTCGAAGGCACGGGTTCCCGTCCTGTTTCTTAATCTTTCAGTGGAATATCATGAAGAGCACAATCGTGGTTACAATCGTTACCAGGCCTTCCAGCAGGGTGGCCGCTGTCTGGGCCTTGTAGGCATCAGTAACTTCCAAACCCGAAAACTGCGACACTACCCAGAAGTAACTGTCGTTAACATGGGAAACGGTCATCGCCCCGGCGCCTATTGCCATTACCGTCAGGACAAGATCCATGGGAGACGTCAATCCGAGCTGCGGCAGCATAGGTGCTATAAGGCTCGAGGTGGTAACAAGGGCCACCGTCGAGGAGCCCTGGGCGGTTTTGAGCATGGCTGCAATGATAAATATCAGGATAAGGGCCAGTGGATGAAGTTTTAACTTGGCTGTAGCAAAAATTATAAACAGAATGGCAAGAACTACTATAACAAGCAGCATTGGACCGTGTACCATAACCGCCTTTGCGGCAGCAAGCTGTTCAGGTGTCATTTACTCTACCTCCAGATTTAAAGATGCTAAAAGATACTTTTGACAAATTTCCCAAGCAGCCCCCCTTACTATGGCAAACCCGGGACTTGTATATGTCTTTTCCCGGCCCCCCCTTTATTATGTTTATTTATGACAACTAGGTTTTTTCCTGTCAAGAAACAGAAAAAGGCACATAGTTCCTGGCCAGTAGTCTAGGTGCAGTAGGGAGCCGGTTGCTCGCTGCAAGGTTTTTAGCTCTTATCCACCGCCCAGAAGGGGTGAGGTGAGAAAGTCGGTATCATCATTAAATAAAGGTACAGTCAGGTCGGTACGGACCAGGCGGCCGTTAATGATAATCCAGATATCAGGATGGAGGGTGCCCCCATCCTGGTATATTTTTTGGGCCAAATTTGGCCCATGACGTTTAATTAGTACCGCCAGCAAATCGGCCAAAGTTGCCGGTTGTTCAAATCCTGGGAATCCTTGTGATAAAGATCTTAAAATAAAAAGGACTTTTTAGGCAAAATGTCGAACTGTTTACATCTGCCCGGTAGCTCTGCGTACCTGTAAGATTGCCGGCGAGCAGTTTTAAATTAAAGTATATCACCGGGGGAGCTATCCGGATGAAACTTTTCGAGGTAATACCGGAGCGTCTGTTCCAGGTTTTCAGCGGCCGGAACCGGTATATTTACGCCGAGGCCCTGCTCCTCCTTTATGAGCAGTACCGGGTCAACCGCTTTGGCATCCAGTATGAGGTCATGCGGGATTTGATGCAGGAACTGATCGAGAGCCAGGAGGAGGCCGGCCTGGTCTATGAGGTGGAAGAGGAAGAGGAGCAGGAGCCTGCCACCGGCGGGCTTTTTAACGGCACCGGCGAGGACCTGGCCCGGCTGAAGGCCGGCGCCCTCTTGCGTCGCCTGGACAGGTTGAAGTGGATCCAGGTGGAAGTGCGGGATAATTTTCGCCGCTACATCGTCCTGCCCCGCTACGCCAGCCGGCTGCTGGCCGTTTTCCAGGAATTATGCGAGAACCGTACCGTTGAGTACCAGCGCTTTGCCTTCGTTACTTACCAGCTCCTTTCCGGCGAGGAGGCCAGGCAGCGGCCCGGTTTTGCCATCCTGGAGGCCCAGAGGATGACCCAGGAGTTCCTGGAGGAGCTGCGGGTGCTGGCCAACAATATGAAATACCATATGGAGCAGGTGGTGGCCAAAGCCTCCATCCAGGAGGTCCTGGACCACCATTTTGAAGAGTACAAGGCCCACATCATCGACCGCAGCTACCACCGCCTCAAGACTTCGGACCATGTTTCCCGTTACCGGCAGCGGATCCTGGCCACGGTCCAGGAGTGGCTCCTGGACCCGGAATGGATGGCCCGGGCCGTGGAAGACGCCCTGCGCAACGAGTTTTTTACCAGCAGGGAAGAAGCGGCGGACCAGCTGCGCCGCGCCCTCATGGACATTGAAGAGATTTACCGCGGCCTGGACGAGATCTTTTACCAGATCGACCTGCGCCACAACCAGTACCTGCGCGCCTCCTTTGAGCGGGCCCGTTATTTAAGCCAGCACAGCTCCGGCGTCGACCGCTACCTGGCGCGGATCCTGGAATGGATGGCAGCGGGCATCAGGAGAGGCGACCTGCCGGCGGAAGATTGCCTGCCCGGCCTGTTCAACCTGATGCGCCTCAATCAATTAAGCGAGCAGTCCCTGTATACACCGCGCCGGCGGCGGGCGCCCCACCGGCCGGAGCCCCAGGTGGTGGTGGCTGTCCCCGAGGAACTGAAAAGGCAGCTGCGGGAGCAGAACCTGCAGCGGATGCGGCAGGCCATTACCAGGGAAAAGGTGAGCGCCTACGTCCTGGGCCGCCTGGGCGAGCGGCGGGAGATGGGCATCGAGGAACTGGCGCCCACCAATATGGAGGAATTCCTGTATCTCCTCTACGTTTATCTCTACGGCTACGACGGCCTGGCCGGCTACCGCCTGGTGCCGCAGGGCGTGAACCGGATCCTCGACATCGGTGGCTATCGCTTCTATAACCGGCGGGTAGTGCGGGTGGATACGGACAGGAAACGGCGGGCTGTTTAAAAAGGCAAAGGGGGGAATCCGGTGCTTAACCTGGGGGAAAACCTCAGCGAGCAGGAAGCCGGGCGGTTGCAGGAGGTCATCAACCGCCTGCTGGCTGTAAATTTTTTAAACAAGGAGCAGGAGCGGGAGCATTACCTGGTGGCGCGGCGCCACCGTCAGGTTCTGGAGGAGTTTTTCCGCTTCCTCGGCTGGGAGATCGTCTTTGACGACCGCCACGAGTGCCTCTTCGTCCTGTCCCCGGAGGCCGGTTGCCGGCGCAACCTGACCCGGGAAGAAAGCATCTGGCTCCTGGTCCTGCGCCTCATCTACCAGGAAAAGCGCCAGGGCCTTTCTTTGAGCGAGTTCCCGGTGACCACCCTCCACGAGATCCGGGCCAAGTATGAAGCCTTCCGCCTGCCCCTTTTTAATAAGACCAGGCTGCAAGAACTGGTGCGCCTGGGCACCCACTACAAACTCCTGGAACCCCTGGATGACGACATCAGGTCCGACGACTGCGCCTTCCGCCTGTTCCACACCCTCCTTTACGCCGTCCAGGCGGATACGGTAGAGAAGCTGTACCAGAAGATCGCTGCTTATGAACAGGGGAAGGAGGAACTGCCGGATGAAGTGGCTGCGCCGCCTGCGGCTGATTAACTGGCACTACTTTTATGACGAGACCCTGGAGTTCGGCCGCCAGACCCTTATCGCCGGCCGCAACAGCGCCGGCAAGTCGACCATCATCGACGCCCTGCAGGTCCTCCTGGTGGCCAACCAGCGGCAGATCCGCTTCAATTCGGCGGCCCACGACGAGGCCAGGCGCTCCCTCATCAGCTACCTGCGGGGCAAAACCGGCGGGGAAGCCAAGAAGTACCTGCGGGAAGGGGATTTTACCAGCTACATCGTCGCCGAGTTTTACGACCAGCAGAAGAGGGAAAACTTTGTCGTCGGCGTGGTGATGGACGTCTACGGCGACGATACCATCGACGACGAATACTTTATCCTCGCCGGGGTGCAGCTGGCCGACCTGGATTTCTGGAGCCCGGCGGAGCGCTGGAAAAACCGGGAGGAGTTTCACCGCTACTGTCAGAACCTGCCGGGACGCCATATCTTCGAGCGGAGCAAGGCCGGCTATCAGAAGGCCCTTTTAAACCGTCTGGGACAGGTAAGCGAGCGCTTTTTTCCGGTTTTCGTCAAGGCCCTTTCCTTTAAGCCCATCCAGAACGTGCGGGATTTCGTCTACCAGTATATCCTGGATGAGAAGGAGCTGCAGCTGGACCTCCTGCGGCAGAATTTTGAAATCCACGAGCGCTACCGGGCGGAGCTGGAAGCCCTGGAAGAGCGCCGGGAGAAGCTGGAAGCCATCTGCCGCCAGTTCGAAACCTTTGCCCGGCTGCGGGATACGGTGGCCGTCCAGGAGTACGTCATCCGCGGCCTGAAGCACGCTCGGGAGGTGGAGCTGAGGGACCGCCTGGAGGAGGAGATACGCTTCCTGGCAGCCGAGGTGGAGCGGTTGAGCCGGGAGCTGGATCTGGCGCGGGCCAGGCATCAGGAAGCAGGGGACAAGGCCAGGGAGGCCTATCAGAAGTGGCAGGGGCACCAGGCCAGGCAGCGGGAGCAGGAGTTAAAGGAAGGCCTGGCCCGTGTAGATAAGGATTTGCAGGAGCACGAGCGGCTGCTGGCGATCCTGCGCCAGACCCTCGACCGGGAGAAGGCCCTGCTAGACGCTCTGCAGGAAATGGAAGAGGATGAATACTGGCAGTGGCAGCCGGGGGAGCAGGAGCGCCTGGGACAGGCCCTGGAGCTGCTGGCCGTGCTGATACCGGCCGGGGACGCTGATTGGTTACCGGGGGAGGATACCGTGGCCGCGGTGCGGGATACGGGTCTTTTCCTGGCCGGCCTGCACAGCCGCTGCGCCCGGGCCGTTGGCCGTCTGGAGGACCGGCTGACCCTGCTTCAGCAACAAAAAGCGGAACTGGAAGGACAGATCCGCGACCTGGAGAACAAGAAGCGGCCCTACCCCCCGCACGTCCTCAACTTGAAAAGGCTCCTGGAAGAGCGCTTGAACAGGCGCTCGCCGGTCTGGATCTTCTGCGAAGAAATGGACCTGAAGGATGAAACCTGGCGGGACGCCGTGGAGGGGTATTTATACACCCAGCGCTTCGACCTCCTGGTGGAACCCCGGGTCTTTGCCGAAGCCCTGGCCATTTACGAGAGGGAAAAAGGGAAGCACCAGATAGAAGGAGTCGGCCTGGTGGATACGGAGAAGGAGCAGAAGTACCTGGGTACGGCGCAGAAAGGTTCCCTGGCGGAGGAAATGGTAACGGGCAACCCGGTCATCCAGGCCCACATCGACCACCTCCTGGGGCGGGTCATGAAGGCCCGGGACGAGCAGGACCTGCGCCGTTATCGCACCGCCATCACCAGGACCTGCATGTCCTATCACAACCTGGTGGCCAGGCAGCTGGAAAAACACCGCTACGCCGTACCCTATATCGGCGCCCGGGCCATTGTGCGCCAGTTAGAAATCAAGCGCCGGGAGCTGGCGGAGACGAAAGAACAGATAGATATGCTGCAAGGCAGGAGGGAAAAGCTGACGGCCTGGCTGGAACGCCTGGCCGACAAGAAGTCCCTTTACGCCGGCATCAGCGAGCAGCTGGACCTCCCCGCCCGCATCCGGCGTTTAGAGGAAGAGCGGGCCGCCCTGGCCGCCGAACTGGAGCGGCTGGACCTGGGGGAAGTGGAGCGGTTAAAGGAAGAATATTACTACTGGGAGCGCCGCGGCAAAGAGCTGTTGAACGAGATCACCGAAATTAGCGGATTTAAAAAAAGCCGCGAGAACGAGTTGAACCAGAAGCAGACGGAGCTGCACCTGCAGGAGACGAGGGTGCAGGAAGCCCTGGCCTTCTGGCAGTCCTGGCGGGAGCAGTATCCTGTCGAGCTCCTGCCCCGGGCCGAGGAACGCTGGCGGGAGGTGGAGGGTCAGGACCTGCCCGCGGCCGGTAAGCTTGTCAACTGGGAGAACAGCCAGAAGGGCAATATTACCAGGCGGGAGCAGGAGTTCCAGCGCCTGCGCGACTTACGCCACGAGTACAACCTGCGTTACACTTACAGTGCCGATCCCGGAGCCCCGGACAATGAAGCCTACCAGCCCCTGCTGGCGGAAATCGCCACGGTAGATATCCCCCGCTACCGGCAAAAGCTGGCCGAGGCCCTGAAGCAGTCGGAAGAGGAATTTAAATCCCACTTTATCTTTAAGCTCCGCGAGGCCATCGAAGCGGCGCGGCGGGATTTCAACGAACTCAACTACGCCCTGAAAAACTTCCCCTTCCACGAAGACCGCTACCACTTTGAGATTAAACCCAGCGAGAGGTACAGGCGTTTTTACGACGTGATCATGGACCCCGGGGTGATGGAGCAGGGCTCCCTTTTTGAGCTGCCCGAGGACGACCGGGCGGCCGTTCTTCACGAGCTCTTTGAGAAGCTCATCCGCGGTGAGGCCGGGGAATTGGAGGAGTTCACCGATTACCGCAACTACCTGGATTTCGACATCGTGGTCACCAGCGGTGAACACCGCTATTCCTTCTCCCAGGTGCTGCGGGAAAAATCGGGCGGCGAAACCCAGACGCCCTTTTACGTCGCCATCCTGGCGTCCTTCAACCACCTCTATGCTACGGGCAAGACCATCCGCCTGGTGGTGTTCGACGAGGCCTTCAATAAAATGGACGAGGAGCGCATCCAGACCAGCCTCCGGCTCATCAAACGCATGAACCTGCAGCTCATTGCCGCCGTGCCCGACGAGAAGATGCAGCATATGGCACCGGAAGTCGATACCACCCTGCTGGTGCACCGCAACGGCTTCCATTGTTTTGTAGACATGATCAGCCGCCAGGAAATGCTGGCCGGCGAAGGAGAACTGGACGGCAGTGGGCTTCCGGTCGGCCGCGGCGATACGGCCGGTGGTCGGGAAGAAGGGCCCGGGGGAGAGGACGGTCAGTGGCGCCGTGCCGGCGGTACCGACGGTGAAGAAAGCGGCCGGCCGCGGCGAGGGGGTGTAAGGAATGTCCGGGACGGGCAGGGACCTGCAAGCGCAGTACCGGTCCAGGATTCTCTCTTTGCTGATCAGTAAATACGAAGGGAGCCGCTCCTTTCAAACCGGCACACTGGGTAAACAGCGGCCCCAGTTCGCTATGAAGAAGAGTCCCCTGGCCGGCGATTATTTTGACGAGATGGACCACCGGAAAAGGGAAGCCATCCATGCCGCCCTGGCCGAACTGGCGTCCGCCGGCGTGGTGGAGGTCACCTGGCCCCGCTTCCAGGAAGGCCGCCAGGTGGAAAAAGTATATTTGAACTTTGACGCCATCCCCCGTGCCTATGAGCTGGCGGGCCTGGTGCCCAGGGCGGAACGGATCAGCAGGCTGCGCCAGATCCTGGCTCCCCTGGCTACCCACCCCTGGGAGTGGGTGCGGCGGTGGTGGGCGGAGGTGGACGCGTCTTTAGCAGAACGGCGGTCCGCCGGCCTAGACCTGGAGGACCCGGAAGGCTACGGGGAACTGGTCAAGGTGCTCCAGGCCCTGCCGCAACTGGAAGACAGCACACCGGAGCGCATCTTCAGCCAGCGGGTTCTGGGGGATTCCAAGGCCTTCGAGCAGAGGGTGAAAAAGCGGCTGCTGGCCCTGCTCAAGTCCCACGGCCCGGAGGAATATGAAACCGACGCTGAATACCTGGACAGCGTCGGCCTGACCGATAATCCCAAAATGGTGCTGGTGGCCGGGGCCTTTACTTTCCGGGCGGGAGGAACTGCCGTCGATGTGGGGGAACTTCCGGGCGGCCTGGGTTTGGCCGCCCATACGGTGCGGGTCATGGAGATAACGGCCGTTACCGCTCCTTGGGTTCTCCTGGTGGAGAATTTGACCAGTTACTATCAGGTTGTCCAGAGTGTAAGTGAGCTGGCTGTACCAAGTCGGGAAAGGGAAGGGGACCGGGGTCAAGCGATTGAAGGCCCTGGCGGCTTAGTAGTATATACCGGCGGCTTCCCCCACCGCGGCGTGCAGCTTTTTTTGCGCCGGCTCCAGGATTACCGGGAAACCCTTGCAGTTGCCGCCAGGCCTCCGGTCTACCACTGGGGTGACCTGGACTACGGCGGCATCCGCATTTGCGAATACATCCGCCGCAACTTGATCCCCGACTTGCAGCCACACCTTATGGATGTCGCCACCTATACCAGGTATTTACCGGCTGGAATACCCTTCGGCGACGACTATGCCGCCAGGCTCCGACACCTTGCTGAGGACCCGGCTTACGCCTCCTGGCACCCCCTCCTGCAGGCCATGCTCAAGCACCGCAAATGGGTGGAGCAGGAGAGCATGGGGCCGGGCGCAGCCCCACCTGTCCCGCCGCCTTAAACAGCGGCACCTTAGTGCAACTTAAGGCTCCTTTTTGCCGCCGGCAGCTATGCGGGCTGGTCCTGGCCTCTATTAATGGCGGGTTCTCCTACCTCCCCTTTAATCTGGCTATCCCAGCAGTTGTTGGCCGCCATAACGCAGCATTTCTCCCCCATATATGATTACCACGGCTTGCCCCTAAATATGGTCGTAAAGTGCGGCCAGTTCTTTTGCTTCCCGGGCTACTTCCCGGCGTAGCTCCGGGGGGGCCATGACTTCCGCCTGGCTACCGAAGCCCAGCACCCAGCGTTTTACCTCCTGGAGACCGCTGAGGTGCATTTTTAACAGCAGGCTCCCGTCGGTCAGCTCTTCCATTACCTGGCTGGGATGCCACTGGCGTTCCTTGATCCAGCGTGCCTGGTCGCGGTGGAAACGAATAATGACCTCGTATACCTGCGGCCCCCTTTCGATGCCGAGGGAGCTCTGCAGGTAGTCTTCCAGGGAAAAATCAGCCGCCACTTCGAATTTGCGCCCTGTCACCTGCCACTGCCGGATGCGGTCCAGGGCAAAGAGGCGTATTTCCCGGCGGTAATGGCAGTATGCGATGACGTACCAGGCTCCCTGGTAAAAACGCAAGTGGTAGGGGTCGATTAAGCGTTTGGTGACGGCATCCCGGCTGGCCGTATAGTATGTTATTTGCACCGAGCAGTTATCCTGGATGGCCCGGCAGAGGTCAGCATAGAGGACGGCCAATTTTTCAGCATCACCGCGTAAAGGCGCGACGGCAAAGGAAATATCTTTATCCAGCAGGTCCAGGTCCACCATTAATTTCTCCGGCAGCATTGTCCTCAGTTTGGCCAGGGCACCCTGGATTATCTGGTGAAAAGGGGTACCGCCGAAATGGCTTAACAGCCGCTGGCCCAGGTACAGGGTCAGGAGTTCCCCTTCAGTCAAATGGATGGGGGGCAGGCTGAAGGTTTTATCGTAACGATAACCCCTGTGCCAGCTGTCATAGACGATAGGAGCTCCGAAAAAATCCCTGAGAATCTGGATATCCCTTTCTACCGTCCGCGCGGAAACCTCCAGGCGTTCGGCAATAAAGGCCACGTTAGGGTAGCGGCCGGCGGCGATCCAGCGATGAATGGCGTAGATGCGCGCCAGGGACTGGCGGCCGACGTTACTGATGGCTTTTTTATTTTTCTTGAGGACCAGGCTCAAAACTATTTGCCCCCTATAAAATTTCCTTATTATCCATTATTCGCCATATACCCGGTGATTCCTTCACCGGGAAGTTGGGGGGTGAACATATGTGGCCGATAGGATTTGGCGGTGACGGGGTTTATAGTTTATATTGGGAGCAGGTCTTTTAAGAAAAGGTCATATCGTTTATGGGAAACAAGCACTACCCTCCATGCTGTCGCTGTCCTTTCACCCTTGGGTGCTCAGCTTGGTTACCTGCGTTCCGGGCTGGCTGCCATTCTTACCGCTCGCTATGCCACTGGCGAGGTATTTTCTGCCCGGGTGGTGCTGCACGCCGGCCATGACGCTAATGAGAGATTGCATATAGAAGTGTGGCGGTAGGAGGCGCGAGTGAAAGCTATATTTGTCATTGCGCCGGTTTAGGATTTATTATTGTTTCAATCCTTTTATCATGTTCATTTCTCCCACATCAACTTACCCACCCCCGGCTTCTTTGGTATCGTTAATTTTTGCATCCAGCGAAATGGGTTGCTCTTTTCTCGGCCCGGCATGGGAGCCGGGCGCAACGAGTTCGTCCACTCCCCCGGCGTGGCCCGTTGTCCAGTTTCAATCCTCGCCCGGCATAGGAGCCGGGCGCAACCAAACACGGGCGATTTTTGCGGCGTTGGACCGAAGTTTCAATCCTCGCCCGGCATAGGAGCCGGGCGCAACATATCTAACATTTGGATATAGGTCTGTTACAAAATTGTTTCAATCCTCGCCCGGCATAGGAGCCGGGCGCAACGCCGCCTGCCCCCGTTCCTGGCGAAGGTTGACCCGGTTTCAATCCTCGCCCGGCATAGGAGCCGGGCGCAACATATTACCGGCTGCATTGGCTGTAGTTTGCAGCCAGTTTCAATCCTCGCCCGGCATAGGAGCCGGGCGCAACCTATCTTGACAGTAATTTATTTGTTTACCAATTTGTTTCAATCCTCGCCCGGCATAGGAGCCGGGCGCAACCAGTAACTTCAGGACGCAACCTGGCTGTATTAGGTTTCAATCCTCGCCCGGCATAGGAGCCGGGCGCAACGTTTTGTTTTTGCGGACCATTTTGGTGACCTCAACGTTTCAATCCTCGCCCGGCATAGGAGCCGGGCGCAACCTGGCAGGCGGCGCCTGTCGGCCTCCAGATCAACGTTTCAATCCTCGCCCGGCATAGGAGCCGGGCGCAACGCGGCAAGCTAAACTGCCGCCACCAAAAACGAGGGGGTTTCAATCCTCGCCCGGCATAGGAGCCGGGCGCAACGAATTTAATCTTACATGAAACCCTGGAGGTAAAAGTTTCAATCCTCGCCCGGCATAGGAGCCGGGCGCAACCCTGTTAATTTTGTCAACGGCGGCAGCGTATCTTTTGTTTCAATCCTCGCCCGGCATAGGAGCCGGGCGCAACGGGTAAGGCAAATTAACGATAGATTAATACAAGATGTTTCAATCCTCGCCCGGCATAGGAGCCGGGCGCAACGCGCCTCCATCATATGGATACACATTGCCTATAGGGTTTCAATCCTCGCCCGGCATAGGAGCCGGGCGCAACTTGAGGAGCGTGCCCTCGGTGCTGCCAGCAGGGTCGTTTCAATCCTCGCCCGGCATAGGAGCCGGGCGCAACAGATCTAGGGGAATCGGCTCTCGCCGCAAAATAGGTTTCAATCCTCGCCCGGCATAGGAGCCGGGCGCAACAAAAACCCATATCATTTACCGGCCCCGTTGGGAGGTTTCAATCCTCGCCCGGCATAGGAGCCGGGCGCAACAGGAAGCGGGCATACCACGTGGTATGTTCCAGGTGTTTCAATCCTCGCCCGGCATAGGAGCCGGGCGCAACATGATGCCGGCAATTCCGGCGCCGCAACCATCTGCGTTTCAATCCTCGCCCGGCATAGGAGCCGGGCGCAACCCGTTTTGAACCGGAAGGAGTTAGGGTTTATAAGGGTGTTTCAATCCTCGCCCGGCATAGGAGCCGGGCGCAACAAAAGACCGCAGGAACAGGTTGCTGTCGCTGGATGTTTCAATCCTCGCCCGGCATAGGAGCCGGGCGCAACAGGCAAAAGTTTATATATAACACCATCAAATTTATGGTTTCAATCCTCGCCCGGCATAGGAGCCGGGCGCAACAGGTATAAGCCTACACCACTTACCTGATAGGGATTGTTTCAATCCTCGCCCGGCATAGGAGCCGGGCGCAACAGGTTAATCCTTGCGGCCCGGCCCAAAGGAGGATGTTTCAATCCTCGCCCGGCATAGGAGCCGGGCGCAACGGGTAGGGGGTATCCTCCACGTAAGTTTAGTTCTGGTTTCAATCCTCGCCCGGCATAGGAGCCGGGCGCAACACGCCCTTCTTTGGCAGGAGCGGGTGGTGCTGATATGTTTCAATCCTCGCCCGGCATAGGAGCCGGGCGCAACGGTATCCCGTCCTGCTGCTTGCATAGGGCGTAAATGTTTCAATCCTCGCCCGGCATAGGAGCCGGGCGCAACGGTATCCCGTCCTGCTGCTTGCATAGGGCGTAAATGTTTCAATCCTCGCCCGGCATAGGAGCCGGGCGCAACCCTAATTCCAGGTAACAAGGTAACACGCCCCTAAGTTTCAATCCTCGCCCGGCATAGGAGCCGGGCGCAACGCAACCCCGGCGCCGGCGGTGCTCCCGACCCGGTTGTTTCAATCCTCGCCCGGCATAGGAGCCGGGCGCAACCCGGAGGAGGTAAAAGTATGTTTGAACTCTGGTGGTTTCAATCCTCGCCCGGCATAGGAGCCGGGCGCAACCAAGTCGGATAAAGGTATCTGCAATCTCTACCTCGTTTCAATCCTCGCCCGGCATAGGAGCCGGGCGCAACCAGCAGGGCCTGTTTTAATTCAGCTATATTGGCCAGTTTCAATCCTCGCCCGGCATAGGAGCCGGGCGCAACTGCAGGATCTTGTGAGATGTGTCGGCTATGGCAGGGTTTCAATCCTCGCCCGGCATAGGAGCCGGGCGCAACCGGCTAATCCGAACCCTGGCAAAGATTAACCGGAAGTTTCAATCCTCGCCCGGCATAGGAGCCGGGCGCAACGCCGAGGCGTTACTCGATCCCGAGGTAGACGCCCGGGTTTCAATCCTCGCCCGGCATAGGAGCCGGGCGCAACTATAACCGCCGGGCTTGATCAGGTGGCTATGCCCGTTTCAATCCTCGCCCGGCATAGGAGCCGGGCGCAACATTTGGTTAAGGCGCTGCCAAACCTGGGTTTTAGTTTCAATCCTCGCCCGGCATAGGAGCCGGGCGCAACTTATGAAGGAAATTATTAAGGAGGGTATGAAAAAGTGTTTCAATCCTCGCCCGGCATAGGAGCCGGGCGCAACGTAATCCGGCTGTAGCTGGTGCATGTAATCAAGATGGTTTCAATCCTCGCCCGGCATAGGAGCCGGGCGCAACATATCAGCATCGACCCTCTCCCGACTGAATTAGAGTTTCAATCCTCGCCCGGCATAGGAGCCGGGCGCAACAGGTTTATGTAGCGAAAAAATATTTAATACGTTAGTTTCAATCCTCGCCCGGCATAGGAGCCGGGCGCAACGGGTAGGGGGTATCCTCCACGTAAGTTTAGTTCTGGTTTCAATCCTCGCCCGGCATAGGAGCCGGGCGCAACCAGGCCGGGTTTCCCGTCCAAATTTCTTAAATTGTTTCAATCCTCGCCCGGCATAGGAGCCGGGCGCAACACCTGCTCGCCCTCAGACCAGTCCCGGTATTTGCCGTTTCAATCCTCGCCCGGCATAGGAGCCGGGCGCAACCTTTATCCTGGCCGGCAAAAGCATGGGGGCGCTTGTTTCAATCCTCGCCCGGCATAGGAGCCGGGCGCAACGCCGGACCCTGGCGCGGTGAGCGGTGCATTAAAGGTTTCAATCCTCGCCCGGCATAGGAGCCGGGCGCAACCAACAGCAGCGGCGGGGTGGCCGACAGCGACTTAGGGGTTTCAATCCTCGCCCGGCATAGGAGCCGGGCGCAACGCCAGTGCTGTCCTAAAGGCAATGACAACAGGCCGTTTCAATCCTCGCCCGGCATAGGAGCCGGGCGCAACAAGCAAATTTTAAATAAAATAGCACTTAAAGGAGTGTTTCAATCCTCGCCCGGCATAGGAGCCGGGCGCAACCCGGGCATAAGCGGTAACATGGGCTGCAATTGCCGGTTTCAATCCTCGCCCGGCATAGGAGCCGGGCGCAACTCCCGCGCCCCATCCTTTGCTTCATTAAGCACTTTGTTTCAATCCTCGCCCGGCATAGGAGCCGGGCGCAACACGCCAGCCAGTGCTCGCGGCTTAAGGAGGTGATGTTTCAATCCTCGCCCGGCATAGGAGCCGGGCGCAACCTCCTTTCTCCTGGCCCCTCTCTTGCCGTATAATGGTTTCAATCCTCGCCCGGCATAGGAGCCGGGCGCAACTAGCAGACATAACCCTCACGCTCGGCGAGCTCCTGTTTCAATCCTCGCCCGGCATAGGAGCCGGGCGCAACGCTCTACCGTCCCGGCCTGGCCGTTTATCTTCGTGTTTCAATCCTCGCCCGGCATAGGAGCCGGGCGCAACTGTAGGTCTTCCAAATAAGCTCGTTTTGGATTTGCAGTTTCAATCCTCGCCCGGCATAGGAGCCGGGCGCAACTATTAGCACCAGTAATTGTTATACCGTCTAAACTCGTTTCAATCCTCGCCCGGCATAGGAGCCGGGCGCAACCACACAAATAACGCCCAGTTTCATTAGCCGAAAAGTTTCAATCCTCGCCCGGCATAGGAGCCGGGCGCAACGTAGCCTGCTGCACTTCCAGGGGGACGTTGACGCCGTTTCAATCCTCGCCCGGCATAGGAGCCGGGCGCAACTTAGTACAGCAACTGATGGAGCTAGCAGAGCGGTTGTTTCAATCCTCGCCCGGCATAGGAGCCGGGCGCAACGGCTTCCGGCCTACGAGGCGTTTCATGTAGTCAGTGTTTCAATCCTCGCCCGGCATAGGAGCCGGGCGCAACATGGCAGCAGCCAGGATAGGCCAGATGGAATAAAAGTTTCAATCCTCGCCCGGCATAGGAGCCGGGCGCAACGCGACCGCATCATTTGACCATGTTCAGCTATCATGGTTTCAATCCTCGCCCGGCATAGGAGCCGGGCGCAACCTATGCCTGATACCCCGGTAGTTAGCCAAGTAACAGTTTCAATCCTCGCCCGGCATAGGAGCCGGGCGCAACGGGGATCAAGCCGGAACAGGCTGAAGAGATCGGTGTTTCAATCCTCGCCCGGCATAGGAGCCGGGCGCAACTCGCCGCGGTAAATGGATACGGGTAAGCAGGAAGAGTTTCAATCCTCGCCCGGCATAGGAGCCGGGCGCAACGTTAGTCGCATTGCGTAGGAGGTGAAAGCAGTGAAGTTTCAATCCTCGCCCGGCATAGGAGCCGGGCGCAACGCCATCACCATGACCGCATCGCTGTGGTTGTACTTGTTTCAATCCTCGCCCGGCATAGGAGCCGGGCGCAACGACACAAGGCAGATTTGTATATACCGGACAAAAAGTTTCAATCCTCGCCCGGCATAGGAGCCGGGCGCAACGGCCGCATGCCCAGGATGTGGCAGCAAGGAGGGATGGTTTCAATCCTCGCCCGGCATAGGAGCCGGGCGCAACGCGATATGCTTCGCTTTGCAGGAGTTTGCCAGGGCGTTTCAATCCTCGCCCGGCATAGGAGCCGGGCGCAACAAGTACACCAGCAGGACAACCTCCCACCGACCATCGTTTCAATCCTCGCCCGGCATAGGAGCCGGGCGCAACCCGGGAGGCGGCGAAGTCGGTGCCGGGATACACCTGGTTTCAATCCTCGCCCGGCATAGGAGCCGGGCGCAACATTTTTTGCAGGTCTGATCGTCTTATCGCACTGCCGTTTCAATCCTCGCCCGGCATAGGAGCCGGGCGCAACGTTTTCGGCTGCCGTCAGCACCCGCTCGCCCCGATGTTTCAATCCTCGCCCGGCATAGGAGCCGGGCGCAACAGTTCGCGCTAAAACCCTTGGCAGACAACACCTATATTACTATTCTGCGCGAACCTGATGACTGAATTAGAATACTCCATTATGCTTCACCCCTAAAATTAGCTTCAGGCCTTGATTCCCAAAGAACGCGAACCTTCCGGTCTTTTACCCCTTGCTATATGTTCGCGGGTTTACAAAACCAGGGGAGCGTCAAAATCAATCGTTAGGTTGACGCCATACTCCTGGATGTATTTTTTGGGGGGTTCGCGTAACCGGTAAATCCGCAGGCTATCGCTTTTTTCATCAATACACTGCAAGAGCCGCTGTTTTAACTGTTCAAACTGGGCTTCGTTGACCGAACACTCAAAAACGGACTTTTGCACTCGCTGGCCAAAATCTTTACAAACCTGGGCAACTTTACGCAGGCGTTTTTTGCCTGCTTCTGTTTCTGTAGAAACATCATAAGTAATTAAGATATACATATTCCTTACACCACACATAAGAAAAATACCGGCTTAGGGTATAGAAGTATGCTCCATAAGTATTTTTTGGTTGTAAATAGACCTTCCCCCTATCGAGGGTAGCTGGTCATTATTGAATTAATGTTGTCTATAGATAGAGCAGTTATAAAGATCTAATCGCTATATTTACCGGTACATAAAGGGCAAATATTCCTCAGCATCCCCCCTCAGGACACGGGCGAGTAAACGGGCCTGGATGTGGGGTACCAGTCCCAGGGGCACCTTTCTATTCAGGACGGGATGAAGTACTTCTTCCTGCTTGCGTTTTTGGTAGGTAATGGCAATCTCTCTCCGAGCGTTGTCATTAATATGCATGGCGCCTCCAGGGCGTTCGACAAAATCCCCTTCAACTACCTGGCGGCGGTTGATTAAAGTAAGGGCCAAACGGTCGGCCAGGATTGATCGAAACTCCTCCATCAAGTCCAAAGCCAAAGCCGGTCGCCCCGAACGAAGGACGTGGAGATACCCAACCTGAGGATCGAGCCCTACACCTTCGGCGGCGCTAAGACAATCGTTCAGCAGGAGGGAATAGATAAAGGATAATAAAGCGTTCATCCTGTCCAGGGGCGGCCGCCGGTTACGGTGGGTGATTTTAAAGGCTTCGCGGTTAACCCTGACCATGCGATCAAGAGTTGCGAAGTAATGCCGGGCAGCATTTCCTTCGATACCACGAATTTGCTCCAGATCGGGGGAACGTGACAGGGCCTCCAGCCCGTGAGCCAGTTCCCTGGCTGTTTCCTGGAGGGCCTTCCTGTCGTCTTCATTATCGGCTTCCCGGGCACCGCGTAGAACAACCTGCCGGGTGTTGCGGATTTTTCCGGCGACGATATTCCTGGCAATGGCATTTGTTTTTTTACTATCAGATAGGGCTTCATGCTGGGCACGGCGGAGAAAAACATTCCCTGACACCGGGCCTTCCACGCGGGCTTTAAAACGGCCATGCTGATCGTGAAAGACAATTAAGCGTTTATCTTCGGCACACCGCATTATTAAAGGTGTGGTAAGAGTAATATCACCAAAACAGACGATGCTGCCCAGGTGGTGCAGGGGAATCTGCATTTTTAATTGCCCTTCCACCTCGATTTTTACCGTCTCGTGATCTAAGCGCACCAGGGTGCGCGGTGTCATAAGGTACAGGGTGTTTAACAGGATATGCATTGTTTGTCTTCAATCCTTGCACAATTTTGGGTTGTTGGGGATTAACAAATGGTCGATGTTGTACGTTTCAAGTATCACCTTCAGGTTTAAATAATTCACGTAGGAGCATGCGCAGCCGCCCTTTCTCCTTTATCTCCGGCAGGCAGGAGTCCTGTAAAGAACATTCCCGGCAACGCTCATCGGCGGCAGGTGGGGGGAGGATACTGCTACGCTGCATCATGCGGATCTGGATAATTGCCGCTTCCACCTGTTCCCTTAAATGGCTATCAAAAGTAACCTCCCTTCGCCGGTGGGATGAATGATGGTAAATAGCTCCCCTGGGGACCTGCCTGCCGGTCATTTCTTCCAGGCACATGGCCTGGGCACAGACCTGCAAATCATCATGCCGGTGTTTGCGCCTGGGGCCATGTTTATATTCAACGGGATAGGGAACATTGCCGTAAAATTCAACCACGTCGGCCTTGCCGATGAGGCCCAGGCGCAGGGACCAGATGGGCAGGGCGCGTTCAATGCGCACCCCACCCTCCATCTCCATACCTTCAACGTCTACTAGATTATGAACGAAACGTCCTTTCAGGGTATACATATTTTCTGTAAAGGTTTGTTCTACATGAATCAGGGCACACTGCCGCGGACAGTAGGCATAGTGCTCCAGGGCCGAGACCATGACGATATTCCTGTCGTCCCAACCGGGAAGAATGGTGCTTTCCATATATGCCACCTTTTTTGTTCCAATCCTCACCGGCATTGGAGCCGGGCGTAACATGGGTCAAATAATCTTATCCCACTAATCGTGTCAGGATCACCCCGGGCGGCAAGTCTTCTTCGTTGATTGTCACCTGGTAGTCGGCAAAAGAGCGCGCTGCTTTTACTCCATCCCGGCGCTTTACGGTAATGAGTTTAAAGAGGTTGTCCGCCGGAGCGTTGCCGAGGGGGGATGCATGGCTGAAGATATAAAGTCCCCGACAGGCCATCATCCCGCGGCTGGCGGAACGATCCACATCCCACATCCGCTGCAGGGCCTCCCAGAAGACCTCCAGGTCGGCGGCACTGACGCCGGTATCGGCGGCAAAATAAGGATTAAAAAATCCATAGCCCAGGTACAAGCCATAGGGTACCAGGGCTTTACGGCCCATTTCGGTGACCTTGCCTCCCTCGCCCTGTTCGCCAGTGGTGGCATCCTCAACCCTGGTGATGGCGACGCGGGTAATCGAGATGTCCAGGGGAACGATGGGGTCGATTGACCGGGCAAAAGTTAGCTGCATTGGCCCCCGGACCTGGCCGCAGTTGACCCCGGTGGTCATCACGGCACCGAACATGCGGATATCATAGAAGTTCCGGCACATCCACTGCCTGGCTTTGTCGACGATCTCCCGATTTTGTTTGCTACCAGTGGATTTTTCCCCGATGGCGTCGTAGGCCCGCTGGTGCTGGGCGTTTAAAATGCCGTGGTGCTGGACGTAAATCTTCATATTAGCTTCGCTGCCGCGGGTCATGTCCACCCAGTCACGGATTTTTCGTTTGAGGCAGACGTCGGTTACCAGCCCCTGCATAGTCTCGGGGTCAAGGCGCGGGAGGTTGCCGGCATCGGGATCGCCGTTGGGATTGCCGTCCCGGACATCGAATAAGAGGACAAAATCATGGCGTACTTCGGGATTGGTATAAACGGTCATTTTAAATCTCCTCCTGTATTGATAGTCATTTAGATTTTAATGAGCTATGGCCGGGTTTCCTCCCCGTCTTCCTTAGAATTTGTGCCTTCCCTGTTAGCTGCCCGCTGGTGGTAATAACCCAGGGCAAAATAACCCTGCTCTTCCAGGGTTAAAACAGGAGGGAAGGACGACAGGTTTCCTAGAATAGATTCCAGGGCCTGCTGCCAGTGATAGTAAAGGCCGGGCCTTTCCTTGCGCAGCTTGCCTAAGTGGCTCTGGCTGCCGCGGAGCAGCCTGCTGAAGACCGCGGCCGGCGCCGTGGAAGCAGTCCCATAGAAACGGTCGACGATGGTCGCTTTTACCCCTGGAAGGGCAGACCACTGGATGCCTTCCAGGACGGCCAGGAGACGGCCGCAAAGGTAAGCAGGGTTTCGGTTGGACGTGTCCAACTTTTCCAAGGCAGATCCCTCCGCTAGATTTGGTTTTTGAGAGAGGAGAACCAGTTTGATTAAAGCCGCCCGGGACCGGGTTATTTTTTCCCGCTCCTTTTCCGCCCGGGACCGCTTTATGGCTTCATAGAGAAGCCAGTGCGGTAGGGCACCGCCCTTGAGGGCGAAGCGCAGGAGGGCCCGGGGAGTAGCTGGCGGCAGGTCCTTGGGTTCCCGGACGGTGCTCAGGGCTAGGGAGAATAACCCCAGGGGCGGTCCTTCCCGGCCGCCGGCATCGACCAGCCGCTGTAAGGCGAAGTAGCGGCCCAGGTTGCGCTTGACATCCCCCAGGGTAGTTTCCAGCCAGTCGCGCACTGCCACCCGGCCGCCACTGCTGCTCAGGGCCGTGGCATAAAATAGGTTGTCGTCTTCAAGGTCCGCCTGGCGGCCGGTATACACTGCGGCAAGGAGGGCCTTAACGTCCTCCGGCCGGGGATCGGAAAGGAGACTGGCGATGGAAAAATTGCTGGGCTCACGGGTCCAGAAGAGGTAGATACAGGAGCCCAGGCGCAGGTGGGTGGCATCATCTTCAATTAAAGCATTGGCCGCCTTGCCGTAACGCTCGGCGCAGTCGTAGCAGATAGGGGCAATAAGGGAAGCCTGCAAGCCATAAGATTCAAAAGCGGCAGCGTTGGCCGACACCAGGGCCATACCTGATGTCTGCCCCCCGGGGATGCCTTTGATTTTCACCGGGTGGCGCTCGGCCGGAGTTTTAAGCTGGCCGCAGAGCAGGCAGGTGGTAGCTTCTCCCTCCTGGGGATTGGTATAATCGGCCCAGAAGCTTTGTACATCCGGATCTTCTATCGGCAGGCGGCCATCGACCCGGAAGGTTAGATTATCGCCGGGGTTAAAATCCTCGGGGAGTCTAGCCCCTTCAGGGTCCCAGTTTTCCAGGAAGCGCAGGACCGCCTGAACGGATTTATTACCTGTAGAAATGGCGCACTGGCGTACCAGGTCGATAAAGGCCCGGTGACATTCTTTTACCCTTTCCGGTTTTGACTTTTCATCGGACAGGCCCAGGACATAGTCGCCTTTATCGGCCAGCAGCTTTGGTTTAACTCCTGAGGAACGGACTATATTCGGGGCATACATTATTTTGCCGCGGTCCTTGCCCCGGGTTTCAGGCCCCGTAGCTGAAACAAAACCCAGCAAGTTACCCTGGCTGTCCAGATCGATAAACCAGCGGATGGGGGTTTTAACATACATGACCGGGGGCAGGTCCAAGCGGGTGGAATACTCCCGCAGGCTTTCTAAGAGCATGTAATGGGTTCACCTCCCGATTTCTTTATAAAGGTCTTGCGGTACCCGGAGGATGCCGTTTTCCAGGCGGGCGCTGAAGAATACGGGCCTGCCCTCGCCGCTGCCATCAGCGTTATACTGCAGGTCCAGCAGCATCCGGCCGAGATACTCACTGTGCCTGATGGGTTGATCGGCAGGACCGACCGGCCCGAAAAAGGCGGAGAATTCCCGGCAGCCCAGGTAAGGCCGGTGGTAGCACTGGCCGCGTTCCACCCGCCGCCGGAATTGGTCCCGGTATTTTGCCGGGTGAAAATCCAGGGCGTGGGGGGCCAGGACCTGTTCGGCACGGATGATATAGGCTACTTCCCGCAGGGCCAGGGTATGGCGCTGGGCACGGTGCTGGGGTTGGTCAGCATAATAACCGCCGCCGTTCTTGACCCAGCTGCGGGCGGTGGAAACGACCATTTTATCGTTTACTTCATTGCGTAAGATGGAGAAATACCGGATGGGCTTCAATACTTCAATCTGCCGCACTCGCCAGCGAAACTCCGGCTTCCAGAAGATGGCCTCTAGTATTCCCCGGGCTGCCGATGGCGTCATAACGGGATAAGAAACCCGTTCCACCTTCATTTCCGGCCGGGTAAAACAGGCCAGGTCACCCCAGACTTTAACTGCCAGCCATCCTTCGACCCTCGCCTGATCAAACGATCCGGCGCCAGCTGAAGAGTTCATACTTTTCCTTACACCATCCCTTCTAAGAAATTAATAAAACCTTTTGAGAGCTAAAGCTCGCTAAAATACCAGCTCCTCCGGGTCGCGGGCTGTCATCACCAGGCCACGAATTTCGTCGTAACCCCCCAGCCATTCATACAGGCCGGGAGATATTTCGTGGATCAACCCTTCTCTTTGGAGAGAAGTAATCTTATAAGTGTTGATGTTTACCAGGTAAGGCTGTAACTGTCGCATGATTTGACGGCTTACACCCCGGTGGCGGAGGGCGCTGATTAGTTCTTCCACCTTCCGGTCGTCAGCACTTTCATGATAGTTGACAATTACCGGAACCACCCTTTGCTCGATCATCTGGAATTTTTGCGCCACTTCGGGATAATTCAGGTTGCGGCGGCTGGCCTGGATCCCTTTGGCGTCCAGGGTGCAGGACTGGTAGAGACGCTGGAAATAGATCCGGTACAGGCCGGGGTCGTGCAGGTCAACCCCTGTCGCACTGGCAAGCAGCGTAGCGGCGATTTCGGTCCCGGTCTTATAGCTGCCCGGGGGCAAACGGCCCTCTTCAGGATTGAAAATTATCACCCGACCTACCTGAAGCTTTCCTTCCCGGTTGCACCGCCCGGCGGCCTGGACAATCCTGTCCAGGGGACCCACAGCCCGCAGGACGAGGGGGAAATCCAGATCAACCCCCGCTTCGACTACCTGGGTGGCGACCAGACGGCAAGGCCGGCCGTTTTTCAGGCGTCGGCGCACCTCTTGCAGGACTTTGCGTCGGTGAGCCCCGCAAAGGAGGGTGGAGAGATGTAAAGCTTCAGAGTCGCCCAGGGCCTCCAGGAGAGCCAGGGCGTCCTGCTTGGTGTTAACGACAGCCAAGGCCTGGGGGGACTGGCGCATTGCTTCGGCCACCTGTTCCCAGTTCCATTTTTCATTGGCGGCGGGAATCTGGTAACCAACCCTTTTTAACAATGAAAAATATTTTTGCGGATCAGGAATTATTTCCCTTACGCCCTGCAGTCCCCGGAAAAAGGGGCTGGTCTCCAGGGCCGGCTGGGTGGCCGAGCACAGGATGACTGTTACTTCATAAAAGTGGACCAGCTGCTGCAGGACATCAAGGATGGGTTCTAAAAGATGTACCGGCAGGGTCTGGACCTCATCCAGGATGATGACGCTGTTGGCGAGGTTGTGGAGTTTGCGGCAACTGCTGCTGCGGTCGGCGAATAAACTCTCAAATAGCTGTACCGTGGTTGTAACGATGAGGTTGGCATCCCAGTTCTCGCTGGCCAGGTGGGCCCACAGTTCCTCGGGGGTAGGGTTTTCGGGATCTAGCGGCGGGGCAACGGCGCTGTGATGCTCCAGGACATTGGCGTTACCAAAGATATCGCGGTAAACGTCGGCCGTCTGCTCGATAATGCTGGTGTAGGGTATGGCGACAATGATTCTCTCCTTCTGATAACGCAGGGCGTGGAGCAGGGCGAAGGCCATCCCGGAACGGGTCTTGCCGCCGCCGGTGGGTACGGTCAAAGAAAAGAAACCTGGCGTTAGTTCGGCAGCCCGGCAACAGTGCTCGTAGATTTCCCGGCGGATCTGGTTGACATGGCCGCCGCTTTTATCCATTAGCCTTTGCTGGTTCGCTGCTAATAAAGACCATAAATTAGCAATGGAGGCTCCCTTTTGTCGCAATTTTGTCAGGGAAGGATCAAAATGCCTTTCGGTGTCAAGGAAATCGGCATCGACCAGGGAACTGAAGAGAAGGCGCAGGAATAGTTCGACCCGGCTAACTACATCCGCACCTGCTCCTCCCTGCAAAAAGGGCGGCAATTCCATATCCAGGGGTTGTTTCGGTTCTAAAGAGGGGATAACCCGGCGGGCGTTTTGCAGGGCGGTGTTATAACGTTCCAGCTGTACCTTATCATTTAAGCGAGTCTTTAATTCTGCCCGGGCGGGCAGGCCGCCGTGATGGCCGGCGATAACAAAGGCCAGGGGTTCAAAATATTTTGAGGCCAACATGGCACCGGCGCTGGAATGGTTGGGGCCGCGGCGGCCGCCTTCGCCTTGCAGGTAAGCCTGGAACTCCGGATGGAATTTTCCCAAGTCGTGCCAAAGACCGGCATAGTAACCCAGATGCGGCGCTCCCAGCCTGGCAGCAAAATCCCGTGCCAGGTTGGCGACGGCCAGGAGATGCTCATATAATAATTGCCTTTGCCCTTCTGCATTTGCGCTGTGGGCTAGAAACTCAACCATTCCTTTCTATCATCCTTTTTTGTCAAAATATAACTTAAAAGGATGTTCGACAGGTATTTACCAAAACCTGCATCGTGACAGGATAAATTATAATTTCTTGTACCGACATAAATTGTCGGGTACATATGTTTGACATAATTTTTTTACCTGGAGGAGTAAAGCCAGATATGGCGAATAATTCTTGCCACCTCTTCAGCTAGCTCCGGTGATAAAAACTTGGGTTTCACTTAGTATCAAATATCACCGTCCAGTGACACAGTTTTTTAAAGACCCTTGAAACCCGTCGAAAATCTATGCTAGAATAGCCAATATAGAGCTCATAGGAACAAGGGTAATGGTGCCCCCCCCCCCTTTCCGCTCACCCCGGGCGGGAAGGGGGCTTTATGATCTTAGAAAGGGAGTGCAGTCTATGAATGGTTGTCTTCGGGCTGCGAGTAGATTATGGGCGATTGTGGCAGTGCTTGGTGGAACTATGGTAGGGGTTCTTGGGGGCTGGTGGTGGCCGCATCCCCTGGCCGTGACGGCAAGTGCACTTATGGCGGCCCTGGCGGCAGTGGCGATAGTTTTATTGCGTACCCGGCAGGAGTTGGGTGGTCTTTCGGAGAAGCTGGTCTGTACTATTGAAAAGCCAGGCGGCGGCAGGAAACTGGAAGGTGAATTCCCGGCATTACAAAGCGCGCTACAGCAGGTAAAGAACCTAGAGGACAGGCTACGCGCATTGACTCTGGATTACCAGGCAACGGCAAGTCAGGTTTTTTCCGCCGTGGAGCAGATGTCGCTGGCCAGCCGGAACGCCAGGGAAGCTGTTTCTGCCTTTCACCAGCTCCAGAAGGTTGCGGGAACCATTTCCGATTTAGGCCAGGAACACAGGAAGAGGCAAGAATGGAGCCGGTGATGGCCGCTTTACGAGAACTGTCCTGCCGGCCGGAAATCCAGATTTTAGACCCTGGCAGTCACGGTGTGGTTCTTCGGGAATGGCTGGCTAAGAGACCGGATGTGGAAGCGGTTTACTCCAACCGCAGCGACGGTACCTTTATTTTCTCGCAGCCGCCAGCCGCCCTGGCCAACGCCCGGATCCGTCCCTGGTGGCAGAGGGCCATGGCCGGGGAAGAGTATATATCAACGGTGTATGTGTCGGCCATTACCCGGCAACCCTGTCGCACCCTGTCTTTGCCTATACGGGACGGCAGCGGCAGGATCGTTGGCGTGCTGGCAGCCGATGTTTCGCTGGCGTGATCTTGAGAAATCATTTTCTGGCGTCATTTGCTTGAAGCCATGTTAAAGCACCGCAAGTGGGTAGAACAGAAGTCAGAAACGAAGCAAGCCAGCCACTTTAGAGCAAATGGATTACTGAAGTGGAGCGAAAATTTCTTTTACTTCTACTGCAAATCCTTTCAGTAAGATGGATTTAGCCTGGCCCGTTTCTTCGACATGATGGACAAGGACGAAATTTCCCTCCTTTTGCTGAAAAACCTCAATGCTTTTATCTTCGGGATCTACAATCCAGTATTCTTTTACACCGCACCGCGCGTAAACACGGGCTTTTTTCTTTAAGTCATAATAGCCGGTAGAGGGAGAAAGAATCTCTATTACCAGGTCGGGAGCCCCTTTTATTTTTGTTGTTTCGATTATATGCATTCTATCCTTCGCGATAAAGATAATATCCGGCTGGTAGGTTTCTTTTTCCTCTAAAAATACGTCTACAGGTGCGGTAAAAAGTATCCCCAAATCCTTTCCCGCAAGGAAAAACAACAGCTTTTCAATCAGACGCATTAGTATGATCTGGTGATAGGTACCGGGTGCAGGCGTCATAATGAGTTTACCTCCGATTAGTTGAAAGGGAGTTCCTTCCGGCAGCCTGGCGTAGTCCTCGTAAGTATAGCTGTTCTTAACGGGGATTATCATTTCTTCCTGGTAAATACCCATTGTAGTCGCCTCCTCTCATTATGACTTTCCAGCAGGCCTTTTCGGTAGTCACCAATCTAACTTTAGTATAGCCATTACTGACCGAGTTTTTCAATCCTGGCGTACGGAAGAATTTAGGTGGTGGTAGATAACCTTTGCAGCAATACATAACAAACTTTAATTCTGCTGGCGCTGGAGCAGGAATTTTTTCCCTTGGTGTCGAATTACTGCCTTACCACTGTTATACAGTAGTAATTTCCTACTAAAAAAATTGGTACTCAATCGTCTTGGCCATCCTGGAGCTTAAAGGCATGATAAAATGGAACACACCAAGAAAAACCGGCAGCATCCCGAAATTTTGATTGCCACCCTGGGGGTGGAGCCTCAAGTAGTGACCATTACCCTTGACCGCCTGCTTGCCGACGGTCGGTCTATCAGCGAGGTCGCCGTAATCTATACAGAGAACCCAGCGGTACGCCAGGCCCTGGAGATAGTTGCCGGCGAGTTTGCGGGTCCCTGCTACCAGGGTATCAGTTTTCGCCCGGTTCCAGTAGCCTCAGGGCGAGGGAAAATACAAGATTTTTGTAACGATGCCGACCTGCGCGCTCTGCTGCGCACCCTGTATGGTGAGGTGCGCCGCGCCAGGCAACAGGATTTTATTGTTCACCTGTGCGTTTCCGGCGGGCGCAAGGTCATGGCTATTATGGCCATGGTCGTGGCCCAGCTCCTGTTTGGGCCCGAGGACTGTGTCTGGCACCTGGTCACCGAGGGGTGGCAGCCCGGCGACCGGCGCTGCCTGCACCTTCTTGCAGAGGAAAAAGCCTGGCTGGTACCGGTGCCGGTTTTGCGCTGGCGGGAAGCAGGTACGCTGATGCGCATGGTGGCCGGGCTGGAAGATCCCGCGGAAGTAGTAGCCTGGTACGAAAGGTTAAGCTGTGACGACCAGGAAAGGCGCAAGAGCGAGTTCATCCGGCACTGGCTAACGCCGGCCGAACGGGAAGTAGTTAAACTCGCCTGTTATGGTCTGGACAATAAGTCTATAGCAGCCAGGCTTTATAAAAAAGAACAAACCGTGGCCAACCAGCTGCGCGGAGTTTATGAAAAGTTACGGGAATGGCTGGGCTACCCGCCTGGTATCGTCGATCGCAGCGTGCTAATCGCTGAATTTGCTTCCTATTTTCATCATCCAGGAAGGGATGACTCAACGTGAAGATTATCAATTTTGCTCACCCCTTGACCCCGGCCAACCTGGGGGAAATAGCCAAGCTCAGCGGTGGTGGAGTGGAGGAAGTAATCGAGGTAGCCTGCCATATCGACCCTCGCTGCACCCTAGAGCCCCAGATTGAGGCCCTGGTTGACGGCCTCGGATTTAGCTCCTGGGAGTGGCAGACGGGCTCTTTCTTGTTCAATCTCCCTTCCCTTAATTACTGCGCTGCGGTACTGGTGGCCCATCTGCACGGGCGTATAGGGTATTTCCCGGCTATGTTGCGCCTGCGACCGGCAGATGAGAATCTCCCTTGGCGCTTTGAAGTGGCGGAAATTATCAACTTGCAGGCCGTGCGCGAGCGAGCGCGCGGGCGGCGATGAGGAGGGAGATGATGCAAGCCATAATTCTTACTTGCGAGGTTTTAACGCCAATGTTCTTGGGTGGGGCGGATGCCAGGGAGCCAGAGTTAAGGGCTCCATCAATTAAAGGAGTCCTGCGCTTCTGGTGGCGGGCCCTCCACGGCTTTGACCCCCTGTTAAAAGCAAAAGAAGGCAGTATATTTGGTTCGGCAGGTGAACTGGGACAGAAAAGCAGAGTCACCCTGAGGATTGAGGGGGAGGATTTAATTCCTTACATTACGAAGGAACCCTTTCCCCGCCATACATATCAGGTGAAAGGACATGAACTGAATATCCTGGAGTACCTGGCCTACGGAACCTACATCTATAACCGGGTGCAGAGAAGGAATGAATTCTACCGCGCCTATATTAAACCCGGTTACAGTTTCAATCTAATCGTAAAGACAGTTAATGAAGTTGATCTCCTGGAATTCTTCCTGGCTTTGCAGTATTTTTGCTGGTTCGGATCACTAGGAGCGAAAGCGCGCAATGGTTTTGGCAGCTTTAAAGTTAAAAATGTTAAAGGTCACCTTCCGGCCGGAGAGAAGATTGACTTAACCTCTCTTCCCGGGGCAAGTAGCCTGGCAGGTTTCAAGCAGTATACAGAGATTCCTGAATTCAGCGCCTTCTCCCAGGGAGCCAGGCTTTTTAGAACACGGCAGGATCACAGCACCTGGGATGCCTGCCTGGCAGAACTGGGCCATGCCTATCGCCATGCCCGTCTCTCCCTGGAGCCCCCTCATTCTTATAAGCGGCGCCAGTATATCGGTGCCCCGCTGATTGTTAACCAGAAGCAGCAATCCCGGCTGGCCAGGCGCGCCAAACCTTATTTTCTGCGCGTCCATGAGTGGCAGGGAAGATATACAGGTTATATTCTTTACCTACCGTCGCGGTACTGTACAGGCCTGGCAGGAGAAATACCAGGGAACCTTAATCTGGGAAAAGAGGATGCGGTCTTTTCCATTGCGTGCCAGGAAATGAATAAGGCACTAGGGCGGTACCTGGAGGTGATAAATTGAATTCCTTACTTATTTTTACTATCGGACCTGTCCAATCTTTTATTGCTCAGGCGCGTAAGACCCAGGACCTGTACGCCGGCAGTTATATCCTGTCCCATCTCTGTGGTACAGCCGCTCGGACGATTCAGGAAAATTATGATGCGGAGATAATCTATCCAGATTTACATAATGGATCTTTACCGAACCGTCTTGTGGCTCTACTTCCCGTAGGAGAAAAGGAAGAGCTGCAAGAGATAGGTCGTCAGTTAGAGAGTAAGGTAAGGGATGAGTTTGTTCAGATCGGGCGGCAAGTGGTTCGGTCTCTCGGTTTACCAGTAACTTCTTCCCTGGAGGAACAGCTGCAGGATTTCTTGGAGATCTACTGGGTAGGAGGGAATTGCGAACCTTCCCGTTATGCTGAGCGTTACCGGCAGATGGAAGCTGTCTTAGGAGCGATAAAAAATACCCGCATCTTTTCCTCCGGGGGAGAACGGGGCCGGAAGTGCAGCATTACCGGCCAGCATAACGCCCTTTTCTACCGGGGCGGGAAAAAGGCCTATCTGGAGCAGGCGTTCAGGGTGCCTGAAAGCGTGCCCAAGAAATACCTGGCCCCTGGAGAAGCTTTAAGCGGGATCGGCTTTATGAAACGGGCAGCCGCCAGGTATTTTTGCCATTGTTTGGGTGGAAAATTTGATTCTGACTTTCCTTCGACGGCCAGTATAGCTCTAGCGGCAACTCTCCCCTTATTGCCAGCGGATATGGTTGAAAGCTATAAAAAAATTTTTGCAGGCGAATTTGACGATCAGTTCTTTTACCAGGAGAATTTAACCCCAAGACGTTTTGCACTAGAAGGCTTGCCCCTAGAAAAATTACAACAGGCAGATGCGCTTCTCAAGGAACTGTATAACGAAGCCAAAAAGCGAAGAATAAAGTTTACAAAATACTACGCTCTCCTGGTTATGGATGGCGATAATATGGGCGAATGGGTAGCCGGTAAAAACCTGGCTGACCAGGGGCAACTGCCAGATTTCCAGCGCAACCTTACCCGGCACCTGGGTGCCTATGCCAGGGATGTTGACGCAATTTTACAACTACCTCGAGGTAAGCGCGTTTATTGCGGCGGCGATGATGTCCTGGGTTTAATTAACTTAAACCATCTTCTATCGGTTTTAAAAGATTTGCGGGATAAATTCCCGCCGTTGGAGAAAATCGCTAATATGTCTCAGGAGAAAACCTCTTCGACTTCAGGAGGAGTCTGTATTGCTCACTATAAAGCACCTCTGGCAGAAGTAATAAAATTTGCCCGTAAAATGGAAGAAATGGCCAAGGGGGTTGACGGTAAGGACGCCCTCGCTATAGGTGTATTAAAACATTCAGGAGAAATCTGCCAGACTGTTTTCAGATGGAAGTATGATAATTTGGAACCACTTTCTTTGCTGCACCGCCTGGTTGTTCTCTTGAGTACTGGCCAGTTTTCCGATACTTTTATCAGGAATCTATCCCGGGAATTCTGCTCCTTAATCCCCCCTGCTGATAAGAGCCTGGCGAAGAAGAGCGGGAATATAGCATTAAAAGCGTCAGAAGAAGAGATGGTAGCCGCCGAAATCAAGCGCCTCTTGCAGCGCTCCTGCCAGCTGCAAGACCCTACTGAGGCAGATAAAATTGTGAGTGAGCTGCGGGAGAAGTTGTTTACCCTGTATTTACAATGTGGCCTGGTTAATTTCCTTTCTTTTTTAGATATAGCAGCTTTTCTATCCCGGGAGGTGCAGGTAATCAGTGAAGTTAAAGATTGACCCCCTTGATACCCTTTTTTTCCGCGACGGCCGGCCTTTTACCATGGGTGATGATAATTGGGCAGTAAGTATTTTTCCTCCTTCTCCCGGGGTGATTTATGGTGCTTTACGCAGTCTTTATTTCTCCTGGCATCCGAAAGAACTTGCTTTGGCCGAAACTGAGGCCGATCCTACGTCCGGTTTACAAATAACAGCTTTTTACTGGCGTATAGGTTCTGGAGGAGAAGGCAACCCATATTATCCCATGCCCCTGGATTGCGTCAGGCTGAAGCACAACCGGCGAGAACCCCATCGTTTTCACCTGCTAACCATGAGCTCGCTGGGGAACCTGGTGACTAACTATCCTTTTACATGGTTGTTAACGAGTCAGGAGGAGGTAGAAGGTCCGGTAGGCTATCTCATAGATCACGAAAGCCTTAGGAATTACCTGGAAGGCAAAAGAGCAACATTTTTCGGCCTGGATATGAATTTCCATTTGAGCCGGGAGCTCAAAGTCGGGATTGGTCGGGATGCCGGCACCAGGGCGGCAGAAGAACACCGTCTGTACCGGGTAGAGATGTTACGGTTAAAAGATATGAGTCTGGCCGTTGATTATCAGGGCCTGAAATTGCCGGAGGAGGGCTTCCTGCGCCTGGGTGGGGAAGGCAGGGCAGCCGTTTACACTCATGTGGCAGGAGCAACAGAGGAACTGCCAGCTCCTGCAGGGGGCAGGTATTTCAAGCTTTACCTGGCTACTCCTGCCTTTTTTAAAGGAGGGTGGCGTCCCGGATGGATAAATCCAGAGGGCGTAGGTAATTATCAGGGTTTAAAACTAAAGCTACTTACGGCGGCTGTGGGCAAACCACTTTCTATAGGCGGCTTTGATATAAAACGAAAGCAGCCCAAACCCATGCGCAAGGCCGTACCGGCCGGCAGTGTCTATTATTTTGAAATACTGCATGGTACGATGGACGATGCTGTTAGTGTTTTCCATGGCCATTCAATAAGCGAGTATAGGGAAAAGGAGGGTTTTGGGCTCGCTTACATGGGCTATCTCGATCCCAAAAATCAAAGTATTATAGAGAAAGGAGAAACCTGAGATGCTGGTTATTACCACTGTGGGCACCTCCTTGCTGGAAAATTACCGCGAGAATCACCCCGGTATCGATATGGATTATCTTTATTTAAAGGAAGAACCGGCGTCAAACTGGGATAACAACGAGCGGCGGATAAACAAAATTAAAAGAGCCCTGTTGAACTGGGCCCAGGCGAAGAAAGAGACCTGCGCTGAGATTAAAAGCCTCTTTAGCATTCGCCATCATATTACTAAAGAAATAGAGGTGCGGCTGCTGGCCACGGATACCATCCTCTCCCGCCTGGTGGCCGAAGTCCTTGAACAGGTCCTCAAGGACGAAATGAAAATATTTTTTGAGCCGGAAAAAGATGTTATCAAAGGCCTACAGGTATGGGATAGAAGGCGTTTTGAAAAGGAAGGTCTGGTAAACCTTATTGCCAGGATAGAAAAACTGGCATGTATGAGCGAAGAAATGGCTATCAATTTTACCGGCGGTTACAAGGCCATCATTCCTTATATTACCATTATGGGACAGCTTAACAATATTCCACTCTACTACATATTCGAAGATACCGATGAGCTTATCAGGTTGCCCCAGGCACCCTTGGACATCAACTGGGGTATTTTTGAGAAGTACAGCCATATCATTGAAGACCTGGCCGGGGGAATTTACGACTGGAGCCGATATAAATTAAAACATCCTGTAGAGGAAGATTTCCAGGCCTGTATCTGGGAAGAAGGCGAATGCGCAGAATTGAATGCCATTGGCCGGATGTTTTGGCACAAATATCATAACTATTTCGTCGTAGAGGTCTTGAAGGGGTTCAGTTATAGCAAAGACAGCAGCGGCAATAAACGGGAAATCAACGAGGCCCTGCAGGAACTCTATGGCCGGCTGGATAGCTTAATCAAAGAGAATAAGCTCCGGACCACAGAGGAACTCCAAATATACATAAACTCGCTGTCTGAAAAGAATGATCTCCGCCATGGCGAGAACCCCGACAGGGACAAATACATTTTCAAGTCAACCAAGAAGAGCCAGATCAGGCTTGTCTATACCCCCATTATTAAATCTTATGGTCTGAGCCTGCGCCTTTTTGATTATGTCAGGGGCGATTTTGATCATGGTGAGTATATTAAAGAATTCAAACGACGGATGAAAATGCTTACAGAACCGGAATTTATTGTTATTACTTTGAGAAAGCCCTTGGGTAATAAATTTTAAAAAGCCAGTAGGGGGTTGAAGAATGTTTAAAGCGGCGCGTCCTTTTTTCCTCATTGTAGAAACACCCCTCCATGCCGGTTGTGGCAGTGACCTGGGAGCAATCGATCTGCCCATCCAGCGTGAAAAGCATACCGGGATACCCAAGATAGAAGCTTCTGGCTTGAAGGGCTGCCTGAGGGAAGCTTTCGAGGGACTCAGCGAAACACCAAATGGTTCGCTGCCGGAACCCCTGGTGCAAGAATTTCCTGCCCTTAAAGAAAAGAGCAAGCTGAAGGAAGCTATCAACCTTGCCTTTGGACCTGAGGAAGGAGAACTCTATGCAGGCGCCCTTGGTTTTACCGATGCCAGGCTCCTGTTGTTTCCAGTGCGCTCAATGCGCGGGGTATTTGGGTGGGTGACTTGCCCGGCAATAATATCCAGGTTTTTCCACGAGTTAAGAATAGCCGGGATAAAGAATGAACTGCAAGTACCGCCGGCTAATACAGTGCCCCGCGGCTGCGGATTGATGGTCGACAGTGAACATTTGATTTTGGAAGAATATACCTTGGTAGTTAAAGAAGATGCGACCTGTACCTACTTGGCAAAATGGCTGGCCGGTACGTTGTTTCCAGGATCAGAATATGAATACTGGTGCGCAAAGATGCAGAAAGACCTGGTAGTTTTGGCTGATGATGACTTCCGCGATTTTGTCAACCTGTCCACGGAAGTAATCACCAGGACCAAGATCGATCCGAAAACAGGCACGGTGCAGGAGGGGGCTCTGTTTACGGAAGAGTATTTACCACAGGAAAGCATCCTTTATTCCCTGGTCTTAGCCTCGCCGGTTTTTAACGCAAATAAAGGCATTTTTGCCAGTGGTGAAGAAAGGGCCGTTCTCACATTTTGGCAAAAAGGCCTGCCGGAATTCCTACAACTGGGTGGCAATGCCACCATTGGTAAAGGAATAGTAAGGTTAAAGGTCCTGGAGGAGGATTAAAAAGGTGATTGCAGGATTAGAACAGGGCCGGGCACGTTATGCTTATGACTGCGCCAGGCAGGGGAAAGAACTTCAAGCCAGTAAAGAATATAAATCCTATACCAAAAAAATACCTGCCTTGATCAAAACCAATGGCCTGGGGGCAACCGTGGCGTTTATTGCCGCCAAAAAAAAGGATGATCCCAATAAGAAAGAATATGCCTATAAGCTTATTTATGACCAGTTGACCCAATGGCTGGTGGAAAGGGGTCTGGTGGCGCGAGGTAAAGAATTAGTTGATGCAATAATTTCCCTTGATTCCTTTTCTTACCGTATAATAACAGGAGAAGTTCTGGCCCTCTTTAAATGGATAAGTCGCTTTGCTGAAGGTCTGATTGAAGGTGTTGCCGATGATTGAAAAGGGCAAACTGGTTATCCAGAAAGCAAAAAGTGGCAGGTATACGGGTACAGTTTGGTTGGGCGCTAAAAAAATGCCCCTACCGTCCTTCTATGAATTAACAGATGACAGCTACAATGGGTCTGACTGCGAGGTGGAAAGGGAAAAGGGGCAGATAATAAAGATCCTTGTGGCCGGGCGGGAGCTGCCACGCCGTCCCGTTAAGCAGCAAAGGGATAATTCTACCAGTGGCAGGCCAGAGCAGGACCGACGCAAGCAATATTCTGACTTCCACCGGCAGGGGGATACTGATACCAAAGGTAAATCACCAGGAGGTAATTTGAGGTTTTTTTTACCAGAAGATACACGGCAGTATTTACCTGCCAGGATCGACAATTTTGGCCTTCTCCTCAATAAAGCAGCCAAATATGACATCGAAGATAAAAGTTTTAAGTTTTTTAAGGTAGATAAGAAGGAGAAGGCCGGCACTTTGCTTGTTGAAACTGATTTTTCCTCAATAGATTTTCCGGCCCTAAATGCGAGGCGGGATAAAACCCTCAAAGGGCTGGGCCTGCTCCTGGCACGGCTCGACCTTACCCCCCAGTGGCGGTTCGTTATAGGCCTAGGCCAGGAATCGGTTTACGAAACAGCCCTGACCCTTCATCCTGTCTACGGTTTTCCCTTTATTCCAGGCAGCGCTATAAAGGGCCTGGTGCGCAACACAATAATCAGCGAAGTTTTTGCGGGAGATGAGCAGGCGGCTATCGCTGACGAGGGTTTTCGGGCGATTTTTGGGTGGACCAATTACGGTACGTCCAAAAGTCATAAAGGCCTGGTACACTTCTTCGATGCCTACCCGGCTGCGGCACCCAAAATAGTGCCTGACATTATTAATTCCCATTATGCCAAGTACTACCAGGACACAAATGGAAGGATTCCACCCGGCGATTATTATAATCCGGTACCGGTTTTTTTCCTGACGGTAGAAGGGACAGAGATGATCTTTTACTTAGGCATAAACCCGGCAGCCAACCGGGCCATCGCCGGGGGGCAGTTTGCCGGACATGATTTTTTAAGCACCGCTTCCAAATGGCTTCGCTATGCCCTTAGCGAATATGGTATTGGAGCCAAAACAGCGGTAGGTTATGGTTATTTCGCCTCTTTATAGAATCAAATATGGAGGTGAGAAGACTTTGGGATTTCTCCAAGCAATATGGGCCCTGGGGGACCTGGGGGGAGGGGAAGGCCTGGAGCCCTACCTGAAATTTCCTCTTGAGAAAGAGGGCCGGGTGATCAGGGTCTACCTGGACGTGCCCGACCCGGAGGCTGAGGTCCTGGATGTACGGGGCGTGGCCCGGGTCGACGTGGCCCACTTCCAGCACGAGCCAGAAATGAAGCTGAAGTATTTGTACCGCGACCGGGTGGGGTCGGCTTCCACCTGGGGCTTTACGCCTATCCATAAGCTGGGCAAACCCAAAGCAGGCAGGGACAAAAATCGGGAATATTTACTGGGCAAGAAGGGCGACTGGCGCCGGGACAAGGACAGCCACTTTTTCAAGATCCGGAACAAGCTGCTCCTGGAATACGAGGCTACAGGTACTCTAACCACCGGGTCGGCAGACAGGATCATGGCCGGCCTGGAGAAAAAAATCGAAGAGGTGCTGGATGACCTGGATCCCAAACAGTCCCATATTGTAATCTTTGGCGCGGCGAAAGGCGGAAAGTTTCTCTACCCGGGGGAGATACCGGCCTTTGTGGCTTATTTCCGCCGCAAGCTGGGCGAATCCTTGCAGGGCAGGGGGCGTAATAAAGGAGAAGGGTTAGTATGCGCCATTTGCGGGAAAGCGAGCGGCAATTTAACCGGGTTAAAAAAAGTCTTCAAGTTTTCTACCGATGATAAGGTTAACTTCGCGCCCGGCCTGGAAAAAGAACGAGCGGAGGCTACTTTTCCTATTTGTCAATCCTGCCTAGAAAAAATGTCCGGCGGCAGGGAACATACGGAAAGGAAGCTGGCCAACGCCTCTATCCTACCGGGAATGCGGCTGTGGGCCATACCGGAGGCGGTGGGCGAAGCCAGGACCCCTATTTTTACCACCTTCCTCAAAGACATCGAGGCAAATCTGGAAGACGACCGCCTGCAGAGCCCGGGGGAAAAGAGGGAGGAGAGGTTTTTTACCCAACTGGCCCGCCAGGGCGATACCGGCCTGGCCTTTCATTTCGTCTGCTGGGAACGCAATAACGCCCAGGAACTGGTGCATTTAATGGTGGAAGACGTGCCGCCGGAGCGCCTGGCCTTCCTGGAAGCACGGTGGAGCGAAACCGTCCGGAGTCTCTTCGACTGGGATAACGACCTTCGTTCTCTGGATTCAGCCATCAGGTCCCTTTATGTAACCTTGAGTCGCTTTGCCGGCAAAAGCGAGGCCGACCGGCAGGTCTTCCGCGATTTCGCCCTCAAGGTCATCAGCAGAATGCTGCAGGGCGAGAAGCTGCCTGTGGCCGCATACAAAAAGATAATCAACGCCAGGACGGGCAAGCTGATTTTCGAAAGCGATAGCTGGTCCAGCGTGAAAGAGAGTATCCTTTTTGCCCATGCCTGGGCGGAATTCATGATCAGGGTAAACGACAGGGGGGAAGATAATGAAGCTTGACTTTCTGGATGAGTTTAAGGATCCTTACATGCAGACACCCGTGGGGAGGGGTGTTTTCCTGGCCGGGGTGGTGCTGGGCTATATGGCCCGCTGTCAGGTGGAAGGGGAAAAGGATATCGCCAGCGCTCCCCTTTTCAAGCAGCTGGAGTTTGGCCGCCTGAACATGAAGGCGTTGAAAAAACTCCTGGCGCGGGTGCCCCAGCTTTTAGCCGCCTACAGGGAGACTATGAAATACAGCGGCCTGATAGCGGCCCTGGCAGCCGAAGCTAACGGGCTAATCCTCAAAGGGGAGAACCAGGAACTGGGCGTGGACGGCAATTTCGCCTTCACCACCGGATTTGCCAATGCTTCCAGCTATTTCTGGAAGATTTTTGGCAAAAAAGACGGGGAAACAACGGAATAAAATTTTTATAGGAGGTAAATGAGCCATGTCTTTTACCAACCGGCGCGAGATACTTTTCCTCTACACGGTTAAGGACGCCAACCCCAACGGCGATCCCCTGAATGAAAACCACCCCCGCTATGACGAGGATACGGAGCAGGTGCTGGTCTCCGATGTCCGCATTAAACGCACGGTGCGGGATGAGTGGGTCCGGCAAGGCAAAAGAGTTTTTGTAGACGGCGAACCCAAGACTTTGAAGGCCAGATTCGAGGAGTTAAAGGGCGAGACGGGCAAAAAAAGCGGGGAAGAAGTCATGCGGGAGTGCCTGGATACCAGGTTGTTCGGCGTGACTTTTGCCCTGGGCAACGAATCCTTCTCCTGGACCGGACCGGTGCAGTTTAAATGGGGTCGTTCCCTCCACGCCGCTACCTTTGAGTTCATCCAGGGCACCTCGGCCTTTGCCACCGAGGGCCGGGGCGACCAAAAGAAGGAGCAGCGCTCTTTCCGCAATGAGTATAAAGTACCCTTTGCCCTGATCGCCGTTTACGGCATAGCCAACCAGCACGCCGCGCGCGTTACCGGCGCGGATGATGCCGATCTGGAGGCCCTGGCCGAAGCCCTGTGGCAGGGCACCGACAACCTCATCACCAGGAGTAAAAATGAGCATAAAGCGCGCTTCTACCTGGAGATAAAATACCGCACCGGCTTTGACGGCAAAATTGGCGCCCTGGATGAAAAGCTGCTTCTATGCCCGGTGGACGGGCAGGAGCTCACCCACGACCGGCAAAAGGCCCTGCGGCGCCTGGATGAGGTTATAGTTGACGTCACACCCCTGGTTAATGCTATGGCCGAGAAGAAGGGTGATATTGAAACCGTACGGATTATTAAAGACCGCGAGCTGAGGCTGAAAGGAGAGGATGGGCTCGAGGCTTTAGGTTTTAGTAATATCGAGTTGAGGTGATCGGGGTGGTCCTGGTATTCGACGTTTATGCCGATATGGCCATGTTCAGGAAGCCGTACACTACAACTTCGCTTGTTTCCTTCCCTTTTCCACCCCCGACGGCAGTGGCCGGCCTCATCGGAGCCATTGCCGGCTTTGACCATGGCGCTGCCCGGGGTTCCTGGCGGGCGGGTTTCTGGCGTCACCTGTCCGGAACGCAGGTGGCCCTGGGCTTTAAAAAAGCGCCTTCCTGGATGACGACGGCTGTTAATATGATTAAATTCAAGACATCTAATGGCAATATGGGCGAGCACATCCAGGCCAAGCACCAGCTCCTGAAGAAGCCGTCTTATCGCATTTACCTGCGGGGCGGCGCCGTCTACCCTGAGCTGAAAAGACGCCTGGAAAGGGGAGAGTTTGTTTACACTCCCTACCTGGGTGTGGCCTGGGCCCTGGCAGATGTCGTTTATGGTGGCGAATTTGCCGAGACAGAAGTTACCGCTGAAAATACCTGGGTGAATACAGTCGTACCTCTCTATGAGGGGGTGCAGGTGGATGTCCTGCGCAGCGGGGCCGTCCACCGCGAGCTGGTGCCCTATCGCCTGGATGAGGAACGCCGGCTCAAAGAGACTGTAAATGTGGTTTACCTGGATTTTAAAAACAAAGGGCGCCTGTGGCTAAAAGAAAAAGGAAAATTGCTGGTTTCCCAGGTAGGGGAGGAGAGGGTGGCCTGGTTTGGAACCTGGTGAAATTTACAGCCACAAAGGTAAGAAACTGGAGGATCACCTTTTGCGCACAGCCGCCATTGCGTATAAAATGGCGGATTATGTCGGTATTGCCCTTGGCCGGGAAGAACAGGAGGCCTTTCTCCTGCATGACCTGGCCAAGGCCCACCCCCTCTTTCAACGACGCCTGGCCGGGGAACACATTAGATTCGGCCACGCCGAACCCTCGGCCGCACTTATTTTTGCCCGGACAGGGAGTCTTATTTGTGCCGAAGCCGTGCGGCGGCACCATACGGCCCTGGAAAATTTGACTGATATAAAGCGGTTCTGGGGCAACTACAATTACAACAAATGGAAAGATACGGTTAAAAGGCTGCCCTGGTGGCCGGGAGCTGCCCGGATAGAAAGGGAAATGGGGGGTGGAATTTCCAGGTGGCTTGACCTGCTGCCAGAAGAGGAGCAGTGGGAGGACCTGATCTTTAGCGGGGTGGAGCTTTATCACCCTGACGGCATAGAAGAGGAAATGGCAGCGGACTGGCTCAAGCTAAGGTTGCTCTACTCCCTGCTGGTGGCAGCTGACCGCCTGGAGGCGGTGGGTGGTGATGTGGCGAATGTGGTGCTGGCAATAGACAAAGCAAAGTTAGACAAATATATATCCTCCCTGAGAGGCAGGAAGCTGGCCCAATGGCGCAGCCGGGTGATGGAAGAAGTAGTGGCCAACGCCTTAAATATAATTAAAGAGCCGGGGGTATATACCCTCACCCTGCCCACCGGGGCCGGCAAAACCCTTACCGGTCTCCAGGCAGCCATGGAGGTTGCCGGGAACTTGAAGGCAGCAAGCATTATTTATGTGTTGCCTTTTGTAAGCCTGGTGGAACAGAACGCCGCCGTGGCGCGGGAACTCTTCGCCGCCGTCATGGAGGACCACCATCTTAGTTATACAAACCAAATGGCCGATGAAGGGGCGGAGGACCAGGATCCTAACAGGCGGTTTCTGGCTTTTTACCGTTACTGGCAGGAGCCGGTTATAGTGACCACCCTGGCCAAACTATGGGAAGTCCTTTTTTCGCCGCGAGCCAACGACACCATGTCCTTTCACCGCCTGAGCCGGGCCATTGTCATCCTGGATGAACCCCAGTCTATCCCGGCCACCTGCTGGCAGGGCTTTGGTAAGATGTTGACCCTGTTATCAGAGCGGCTGGGGACCACCTTTATTCTCATGACCGCCACCCAGCCCGGGCTGGCTACGGGACAAGAGCTCGTCCCCAGGCCGGTGGTCTTTCCCACTGTGAGGCACGAATTTCACTGGCAGAAAAGCCGGATGTCCCTCGAAGAAGCGGCAGATTTTCTGGTAGGCAGGGGGGCCTTGACCAGCGATTGTCTTATCGTATTAAATACCCGCGAAGCCGCCCTGCGTATGTACTTGGCCATGAAGAAAAGGGGGGCAGAGCCTTTCTTTCTTTCGGCCTGGTTGACTCCTGTTCACCGGGAGGAAATATTCCGGGTTTTAAAAGAGAAAGAGCAGAAGGGGGAACCGCGCTGCCTCATCGCCACGCAGGTGATAGAGGCGGGTATTGACCTGGATTTTGCCATGGTCTTCCGGGACTTGGGACCTATGGACAGCATCGTCCAGGTAGCCGGTCGCTGCAATCGCAATGCCGGGCGGCAACGGGGGCAGGTTTATATTGCGGAACTGGTAGATGAAAACGGCAGGAGCTATGCTTCTTACATTTATGACTCGACCCTCATAAACCAAACGCGCAATGTTCTAAGGGAACATTTTGATGAAAGGGACTGCGGGGAGATAATTAAAGATTATTTTAGCGCCGTACAAGCGGCCGTGAAAGAATCAGACCTCTGGCGCAACATCCGTGAGGGTAGATGGGGTGAGTATATCGACCTGTATGTCGAAAAGCGGCCTGATGAAGTGATGCTGGTGGTTGATGACGAGGCAGAGGGGGAAGGCGAAAGGCTGCAGGATTTATTGACCGTCATTTGCAGCCCGCTCGGGTCGGAAGATAAAAATAACCTGAAGGCAGTCGAAAAAAGACGAAGGGCCTTCAGGGAAATTACCAGGCACGCAATATCCGTTCCCAAAAAGTACCTTGAGGAATGGTACCAGCGGGAAGGGGGCATGATTTACGGCCGGGAGGAACCGTGTATCAGGGAGCTTTTCCCATACCTGTGGCTGGTGCAGGGGGAAGGAATAGGCCGTATTTACCGGCGGGAAACAGGGTTTGTCCCGGTCAAGATTGCCGCTCTAATAGAGGAGGATGATCATGATTAAGGAAAGTCTCCCGCCGGTGAACGGTACCCTCATCTGGTATTACACCATTTGCCCCCGCCAGGCCTGGTTGATGGCCCGCCAGATGACGCCGGATGAAAATGACGATAATGTTGTCCTGGGCCGTTTCCTGCATGAAAAAGCCTATAGCCGTGACCGGCACGAAGTCCAGGTCGGCCATATTAAGATTGACCTGGTACGAGGCCCGCGGGGCGAAGTGGTAATCGGCGAAATTAAAAAATCCAGCCATGCCAGAGAAAGCGCCCGCCTGCAGCTGAAATATTATCTCTATATCCTCAAAAAGAACTATGGCCTTAATTTAAACGGTGTTTTACTATTTCCCCTGGAAAAGGAAAAAGAAGAAGTAACCCTCGATGCTGCGGGTATAGAAGAAGTAGAAAGGGCTATAGAAGGCGTGCGCGCGGTAGCAGGTTTGCCCCTGCCACCGCCCCCGGTAAAGACAAAGTGGTGCCGGCCCTGCGCCTACGCCGAATACTGCTGGGCTTAAAAAGGGTGAAAGCATGAAGAAATCCATTTATATTCTCAATGACGGCGAGCTAAAAAGAGAAAGCAACACCCTCTGTTTAATTATGGAGGACGGGAAAAAATTTATCCCCGTCGAGGATGTAAGCGAGCTGCATGTTTTTGGTGAGTTAAACATTAATAAACGCCTGCTGGAATTCCTGACCGAGAAAGAAATAATTCTCCATTTTTACAATCACTATAACTATTATGTTGGCAGTTATTACCCGCGGGAGCACTATAATTCTGGTTATATGATTGTCAAGCAGGCCGAGCATTACCTGGCCCCTGAACAGCGAATCAAAATCGCCCGGGCATTTGTTACCGGCGCTGTAAAGAATATCAGGCAAGTACTCGTATATTACAAGAACCGTGGCAAAAACTTAAGTGAGACTTTAGAATATATCGACCAGCTCGCTCCTGCCGTTGATAAGGTGAATAGCATTGAGGAGCTGATGGCCATTGAGGGGAATATCCGGGAAAAGTACTACGGCGCCTTCGATGTTATCATCGGTGATCCCGATTTCGTTTTTAATGAAAGGAGCAGGAGGCCGCCCCAGAACCAATTAAACGCCCTCATCAGTTTTGGCAACACATTGCTTTATACTACGACTTTGAGCGAAATTTACCGCACCCACCTGGATCCCAGGATAGGGTTCCTGCACACGTCCAACTTTCGACGGTTTTCCTTAAACCTGGATGTTGCCGAAATATTTAAACCCATCATCGTTGACCGTTTGATATTCAACCTGACAGGGAAACGCATGATCAAAAAGAATCATTTCCAAAAAAAGCTGGGGGGCATAATCCTGAACGAAAGCGGGCGGGCGCTTTTTATTAAAGAATTTGAAGATAAAATTGCCACAACCTTTAAGCACCGGGAACTGGGACGCCATGTTTCTTACCGGCGCCTGATCAGAATGGAACTCTACAAGCTGGAAAAGCACCTGATAGGCGAAAAAGAATATGAACCTTTCCTTGCCAGGTGGTAAAGATGTTTGTGATTGAAGTTTATGACGTTAATGAGAAAAGAGTTGCCAAAGTTTTAAAGATAAGCAGGAAATACCTTTATTGGGTACAGAACTCCGTCCTGGAGGGTGAGATTTCCGAAGCCAATTATAAAAAATTGAAGATGGAATTGAAGCGTATTATTAATACCAGCGAGGACTCGGTCATATTTTATACCTTTCGGACTACAAGGTACTCCCAGAGGGAATCCATAGGCATTGTTAAAGGCGGCGAGAGCAATATTTATTAACGTCAGGTGGAAAGGAAGAATTTAAATGCAGTTGCAGATCGAACTGGTCGCGTCTAATGGCGATTATGCAGTTTTACCCATTCATTATAACTATTTGCTGCAGGGACTTATTTACAGTATGGTCAAGGATAAAATGCCTGAGATACATGCTAAAGGATATGCGGCCGGGGAAAGGATATTGCGTCTTTTTGTCTTTTCCCGTCTTTTGGGCCGGGTTAAAGCCATAAAAGATGGCAAAATAATATTTGCTTCCCCCCTAAAATTTAAAGTTGGCAGCCCCCTGGAGCGGTTTATAGAAGTTTTTGCCGAAACAGTGCTCGCCGTAGAAGAAATACGGCTGGGGGATACCATATTCTGGCCTGGGACTATCGCCGTTATACCTGTGCCGGATTTCAGTACGGGCAAAGCTATAGGCAGGGCCATTTCCCCTGTAACCGTCTATTCCACCCTGCAGGCACCTGATGGAAAAAAGAAGACATATTACTATCACCCTGTAGAAAAAGAATTTGGGCAGCAGGTAAAAAATAATCTTCTCAAGAAGGCTGCAGTCCTGGGAATAAACCTGCCGCCGGATATACCCCTAGAATTACATCCAGTTAACGTAAAGGGGAGCGACCTAAAAGTAGTTTATTATAAGGATACAGTAATCAAAGGCTGGTTGGGCAAATATATGCTGACAGGTGATCCGCAGTTAATTAGGCTAGCCTTTAGCGCGGGTATCGGCGCCAAAAATTCCCAGGGTTTTGGTATGCTGGAACCTGTAATTTAAGCAGGAAAAATGTCGTCGACCTTGAATAATGTAAAAACCTCAGGGGATCGACGACAGTGAAGATATCAAAAAATCCTTGATTTTACTGTATCCTTTACTTTAGATTAAGTTTTTGCTGGAAATATGCTATAATAAAAAAGCAGCCAAACTAGTATATAAATGGGGTTCGCAGCCTACCTATGAGGAATTGAAACCGGCTACCCTTACTTTCGCTGGCGGAAGTGCCACCGTTCGCAGCCTACCTATGAGGAATTGAAACTCATGCCGGTACCCACACCTCCGTCTGGCTATCACGTTCGCAGCCTACCTATGAGGAATTGAAACAAGACCATCCGGGAGATCCAGGAATACGAACGGCAGAGGTTCGCAGCCTACCTATGAGGAATTGAAACAAATCCGGTTGTTCCGGGGGACTGAGAGCGAAGTGGTTCGCAGCCTACCTATGAGGAATTGAAACCCTGGAGGCCGTGGAAAGCCTGTATATCTACTTCACGTTCGCAGCCTACCTATGAGGAATTGAAACTACCCAGCATTACTTCACTATGCCTTATCTTTGCTTTGGTTCGCAGCCTACCTATGAGGAATTGAAACGCCGCTTTGCCTCTCCACCTTGCCCGGACCGTCTCGTTCGCAGCCTACCTATGAGGAATTGAAACGGTAGCGAGAGGGTCAAGGCGCCGGCGGAAATAACGGTTCGCAGCCTACCTATGAGGAATTGAAACAGCCCTTGCTTAACACCGCCAGGCCGTGCCTTTACTGTTCGCAGCCTACCTATGAGGAATTGAAACCCGGCGCCCAGAAGCCCATCATTTTGAGCTTCGGGTTCGCAGCCTACCTATGAGGAATTGAAACCTGCACCAGTTCGCCGGCGTCGCAATTCGTGGTCACGTTCGCAGCCTACCTATGAGGAATTGAAACAAGAAATTACGTGAAGACAAAGGCTTATCTCAAAGAGAGTTCGCAGCCTACCTATGAGGAATTGAAACGATAGCAGCATCGGTTTCAGGGGTATCGCGAAGAAGAGTTCGCAGCCTACCTATGAGGAATTGAAACTCCACTTACAGCAATTTCTTCGGGAAATAATAGAGGAGTTCGCAGCCTACCTATGAGGAATTGAAACAGGTGATGGACATGCCCGGCCATCTGGAGAAGCGCGTTCGCAGCCTACCTATGAGGAATTGAAACAATCGCAAGGGGATGATATACCAGACCAGCGACAGGTTCGCAGCCTACCTATGAGGAATTGAAACGTTTATCTCGGTGCATTGCAATAGCGTTGAAAATTCGGGTTCGCAGCCTACCTATGAGGAATTGAAACGAGCGCATCGGTTTGCCCCGTCTCAACTTCCATTGCGTTCGCAGCCTACCTATGAGGAATTGAAACAAAAGTTTGGCCAAGACGGGGCAATCCTCGCCGTAAGTTCGCAGCCTACCTATGAGGAATTGAAACATGTTTCGGGATATGAAAGCCGGCCAGCGTAAAGCCCGTTCGCAGCCTACCTATGAGGAATTGAAACATCCATAGTTCGTGGTCTTCTCTCAGGTCCGGACGCGTTCGCAGCCTACCTATGAGGAATTGAAACAAGAGAGGCCAATAAACAAAGAACCTACTTTTTAGGGTTCGCAGCCTACCTATGAGGAATTGAAACAAATCCCATGATCTCGGCTACAGTGGCTATAGCTTTTGTTCGCAGCCTACCTATGAGGAATTGAAACTCGATAGTTTGCTTACTGATATACTCATATTTACCCTGTTCGCAGCCTACCTATGAGGAATTGAAACTTCTGGCGGCCTGAACAACGCCGCCAGGATTAACGTGGTTCGCAGCCTACCTATGAGGAATTGAAACTAGGGCAAACCGTATCGGGACTGCTGGTCGTAGACCTGTTCGCAGCCTACCTATGAGGAATTGAAACCAGTATCAGGGCAAAAGCACCTTTCGTTTAAGGCGCCGGTTCGCAGCCTACCTATGAGGAATTGAAACCCCAAACAGGGCCGGAAATGGCACCGATGGACGGAGAAGTTCGCAGCCTACCTATGAGGAATTGAAACAAAAGTTTGGCCAAGACGGGGCAATCCTCGCCGTAAGTTCGCAGCCTACCTATGAGGAATTGAAACAGGAGCATACAGGATTGGCTGGAAGAAGGCGGCGAACGTTCGCAGCCTACCTATGAGGAATTGAAACACCGTACCGGACCCGAAAGGAGAACTGAGCGAGCCAAGTTCGCAGCCTACCTATGAGGAATTGAAACAAGAAACTCCTGGTAGGTGAGTAACATGCAGCCGAGTTCGCAGCCTACCTATGAGGAATTGAAACCCCGCTGCCCCTGGGCCTTTTGCCCGTCGAACTTAGTTCGCAGCCTACCTATGAGGAATTGAAACGAGCGTTATATCGACTTTAAGGGCAAGCGGGGCAAGATGTTCGCAGCCTACCTATGAGGAATTGAAACCCGCGGAGAATTATACCGCAAAGGTCGATCCGGGAGTTCGCAGCCTACCTATGAGGAATTGAAACTATCAACGGCATTTTAGAAAGCTGGTATAGGCAAAAGTTCGCAGCCTACCTATGAGGAATTGAAACTAGATAATGCGTCCCACCTGGGAAGAAACCTTTATGAGTTCGCAGCCTACCTATGAGGAATTGAAACGAGCCTTATCATATTCAAACCTTTTACTCATATAAAGGTTCGCAGCCTACCTATGAGGAATTGAAACGCGGCTCAATAAAGAGATCGGCGCCTTTCTGGAAGACGTTCGCAGCCTACCTATGAGGAATTGAAACTGGTCAATGTTATACTTCTGTTTAACGTAATTTACGTTCGCAGCCTACCTATGAGGAATTGAAACCACCATAACACAGCATCAAAAAAGCTTCAGCAGTTAAGTTCGCAGCCTACCTATGAGGAATTGAAACTTGAGAAACAAAATCGTAATTGGTTGCATGAAGCAAAGTTCGCAGCCTACCTATGAGGAATTGAAACACTAATAAGAAAGAAGATGAGCCTCTAAAACCTAGCACGTTCGCAGCCTACCTATGAGGAATTGAAACAGGTATCGGTAATCAGTGAGGCATTAGAGCAATATTTGTTCGCAGCCTACCTATGAGGAATTGAAACAGGGACTGCCGCATCACCAAGATGGTGCCTTTGCGGGTTCGCAGCCTACCTATGAGGAATTGAAACCAAGGAAGGCGGCAACGGGACGCACCAGAAGTTCAGTTCGCAGCCTACCTATGAGGAATTGAAACATTCACCATGCGTAGCCTCATCCTGTCGCCAGGACAAGTTCGCAGCCTACCTATGAGGAATTGAAACTGGACTTGCTACCTGTCCACCCGGTCGGGTCGGCAGGGTTCGCAGCCTACCTATGAGGAATTGAAACCACTTTCACCGATTCCAACGACTTCCAGCCAATATATGTTCGCAGCCTACCTATGAGGAATTGAAACACGGAAGACTTGACTATCTCGATGCGTCTGGGTCGGCGTTCGCAGCCTACCTATGAGGAATTGAAACTTCCCAAAAACGTAGCTGCCCAACTAGACGCTCCCAGTTCGCAGCCTACCTATGAGGAATTGAAACGAGGTCTTGCCATTCGTTATCCGGATGCCACTGCGCCGTTCGCAGCCTACCTATGAGGAATTGAAACGAGATGTATGGGATGCGGGCAGCTAGTGGGGAACGAGGTTCGCAGCCTACCTATGAGGAATTGAAACATCAGGAGAAGATAGTAGCCAAACTTAAAGAAACTGGGTTCGCAGCCTACCTATGAGGAATTGAAACTTCCATAGTGAGATCTGCTTTTTGGGTTTTTGCCAGTTCGCAGCCTACCTATGAGGAATTGAAACTTGTTATCCGACAGATGCAGCAGGTAAATGGCCTCCAGTTCGCAGCCTACCTATGAGGAATTGAAACTAAACTCCGCCCATTCCTCCGGCGTAAAATCTTCGCGGTTCGCAGCCTACCTATGAGGAATTGAAACTAAGAAATATCAGGAAGGGCAAAAATATAATCTTCGTTCGCAGCCTACCTATGAGGAATTGAAACGCCCTACTCCTAGTTGAAAAATTTGGCCGGGACGGGGTTCGCAGCCTACCTATGAGGAATTGAAACATGCAGTTTGAAATGGGGCAGAAGCTGGAGCGGGAGTTCGCAGCCTACCTATGAGGAATTGAAACCGGGCGGGGGATACAGGTTGAGCATCTCAACCTCTCGCGTTCGCAGCCTACCTATGAGGAATTGAAACTGGTACTAGGCGACAATGAAAATGAAAAAGCTAAACAGTTCGCAGCCTACCTATGAGGAATTGAAACAAGTGGTTTTAGGAATAATAGGGATTATCGGCATTGGTTCGCAGCCTACCTATGAGGAATTGAAACCGGCCTTTTCCATAACAAATTCCTCCAACTTACCTGTTCGCAGCCTACCTATGAGGAATTGAAACCTGGCAGTTGGAAAGTTTTATACGGTAGCCGCCCAGGTTCGCAGCCTACCTATGAGGAATTGAAACCTTTAGTTCTTGCCATTATTATCATCCTCCAATATAGTTCGCAGCCTACCTATGAGGAATTGAAACTCCCTAAAAAGTCCTTCCCTTCAAGCCACGCATATAAGTTCGCAGCCTACCTATGAGGAATTGAAACATTTGACCAAATAGCCGGTATCCCGGTCGTAGAACGGTTCGCAGCCTACCTATGAGGAATTGAAACCGGCATGGACACAACTTCGGCCAGGAGTGTATCGTGTTCGCAGCCTACCTATGAGGAATTGAAACAATATAACCCGGCAGCCTGATAAGGGGGAGTGTAAATCATTTTGTGTAAATGGCAAAGCACCTATCTCAATAATTTGCTTCTATCTCGTTAAATCGCCTGCTCTCTTAGATTTTCAATTTTTTACGATAAAGTTCAAGAGGGCAGACTAAGCCTCCATCATCGTCCACAACAACAAGACGATGGTTTAATCTTTAAGTCTTGGGTAGTAACCTCACCACTTCCTGGCCCTCGGCTACCCTATCATGTCTCCCGGGGTCTATGCCCTGTTTCATTCCTTCGTTCGGCCTTTTGAGGGCGGGTGGGTTGCGCCTGGTACTTATGAGCAGGGTCTATGCCCTTATGGTGGTGATTAAGGCTTCCCCCACCCAAGACTTTTTACCTTGTGTTTGGGTTTTTACTTCTTAAGCTGCTTGCTGTAATTGGGCGCGGCGATAGTCGCCTAACACTTTGTCAGAGTCGTAGTTTTCTTTCTTCCTGGCCAGGCCGTACATCACCCGTAGCAATTTTACGGCTATGGCTATTAAGGCCTGCTTTTTCTTTAAGGGGTTTTCCCGCCTGGTCAGGAAGTAGTGGTACAACGCTTTAAATTCACGGTTCTTGGCTACTAGAGTTAGACTGGCTTGGTATAACAGGTTCCTTAATTCGGCTCGCCCGCGTTTGGATATTTTGCTTTGCCCGTTCTTCTGCCCGGAACTTTGTTCGCTTAAGTTCAGTCCGGCGAGTTTTTGGATTTGCTTCCAGTGCTCGTAATTTTGGGGATCGCCTATTTCGCCTAAAAAGCCGGCTACTGTTACCAGGCCTATACCGGGGATGCTTAATAAATTGCCTGCGATATCTATTCCTGCTAGTATGTCGGCCATGGCTGCTTCTGTTTGCTCGATCTGCTTTTGGTAAAAGGCTATTTCGTCCAGGCAGGCGTTTAGCTTGTGTTGGGCTCCGGTTAATCCTTCGGTTACTCCTATGGACCCCTGGGCCGTCTGGTAGAGGGCCTGGGCTCTTTTCATCCCTACCCGGTGGTTACTGGCTTCTTTTAATGCGGCGGCTAATTCTTCGAGTTTATAGGCTAATATTAACCTGGGGAAGGGCGCGGAGCAGGTGACGGACTGGACACAAAAGGAGCTGTTTATAGGCTAATATTAACCTGGGGAAGGGACAGTTCCTTAAGACCCATTGGGCTGCTTTGCCTAACAGGTTTTTGAATACTTGCCCCAGCTCGGGGAAGTATTCGTCCAGGATGGCCTGGAGTTGGTTTAAGGCGCTGTTTAGTTTCCGGCGTTGCTGCCGCCGGGTTACGGTCAGGTTCCTTAGTTCGGCATATTTTCCTTTGGGCAAAAGGCAGTGGAGGAAATTCCCGTCCTTGACTACTTTGGCTATTATCCCGGCGTCTTTTCGGTCGTTCTTGGTGGGGGAGTTACCCACTTCCTCTTTCCGCCTTTTGACGTGATAGGGATTGACTATCACTACTGTATAACCCTGCTCCTGGAGAAACCATGCTAAGGGTTTCCAGTAGTGGCCGGTGGGTTCCATGCCGATTACTACCCTTGTTGCCCTGGCTTTTTCTTTGGCTTCTTCCATTTTAGCCACTAGACGATAATAGCCTTCTTTGCTATTATGGAACTTGAAGGGTTTGACCACATCTAGTTCGATTTGGTTATAGATCCGTGCCCAGTGGTTGTGTTTGGCTACATCGATACCGACAATTATCACATCACCATGGACCAGTAATTTCTTTTGCACTTCATTCATACGGTTTCTCGCCTCCTGGTGGGTTTGTTTGTTTTGGTCTATTTTCTTTTTACCAGGAGGCTTTTTTATTGGCAACACCTACCTTAAATCATTACAGGAATGCTTATTAAATGGTGATACATAACTGGCTCTTATCCGGCAGGAGGATAGGGCAATGCTGAGGAGCAACCCGAGCGCCTGCCGGTATTCTGCCGGGGATAATGGGGGAGATGCAAGGTAACCTTTTCCCTCTCCCCACCTCTCCAAAGCACCAGAACCAATTATCCCTGGGAGAACTAAAGCGATAAACCTCGGGGGGTTGGGGGCAGAGCCCCCAAGAACTATCTCAGTTAATATTCCCTTGTAAGCCAGTTAAATAATCATTCTTGCCGTCAGTCTATCACCAAAGTAGATTATTAGTTGAGAAAGGCACCTTCCCCAATCTCGTATAGGCATGGTCCATTTTCTTGCAATGTCGAGGGTGGCCAGGTAGATAATTTTTCTTAAAGCCTCATCCGTCGGATAGGCCGTTTTAGTTTTAGTGACCTTCCTCAACTGCCGGTGATAACCCTCAACGGCATTGGTAGTATAGATAATCCGGCGTATTTCTGGCGGGTACTTGAAATAAGCAGTCAATTCCAGCCAATTGTTCTCCCATGATTTGATAACAAGTGGGTATCTTTTCTGCCATTTATCCTTGAACTCGCTGAACTTTAATTCCGCTTCCTCAAGGGTAAGGGCCTGATATACCTGCTTTAAATCGGCCATTAGTGATTTGCGGTCTTTGTAAGAAACATACTTGAGGGAATTGCGGATCTGGTGAATGACACAGAGTTGCACCTCGGTCTGCGGGAAAACCGCGTTTATGGCCTCAGAAAAGCCCGTTAGACCGTCTTTACAAACTATCAGGATATCCTCCACGCCCCGGTTTTTTAAATCGTTTAGTACGCCGAGCCAAAAGCTGGCACTTTCGCTCTCGCCAATCCAGATGCCCAGGATATCCTTATGGCCCGTAACGCTGATACCCAGAACCGTATAGGCAGCCTTATTAACAATGCGGTTATCCTGTTTTACCTTGAAGTGAATGGCATCGAGGTAAACGATAGGGTAGACAGGATCTAATGGCCGTGACTGCCATTCGATTATCTGGGGGAGAATTTTATCCGTTACCTTGCTGACCAGGACCGGTGATACCTCGATCCCGTAAATGTCTTTCATCTGGTCCTCGATATCCCGGGTGGACATACCTTTGGCGTACATGGCTATTATCTGGTCTTCCAGCTCGTTGGCGGTAGTTTGGTACTTGCGGATAATTTGGGGTTCAAACTCACCATTGCGGTCCCGGGGAATCTTTATTTCCGTTTTACCTGCTCTGGTCTTAATAGTTTTCTGGCTATACCCGTTACGGCTATTCCCGGTATTAATTCCTTCCGGCGAATTCTTGGGATAGCCTAAATGGTGCTCCATTTCGGCTTCAAGAACCTGTTGAATGGTATCCTTGAATAGTTCTTTAAGCTTTTCCTGGATGTCACCAATAGTCCTACATTCTTTGGCCAGTTCTTTGGCTAGTGCATTTCCTGCTGGGTCTTGCATAAATGGTCATCTCCTTTATTGGTAGTATTGACCATTTACACAAAACTTTTTACGTCCTCCTCTCCCGCCTCTGGAAAACCGTCCTGGCTCTCGCTGTTCGCAGCCTACCTATGAGGAATTGAAACATGTATTGTTCAATTGTATCCTCTAACTTTAGTAAGTTCGCAGCCTACCTATGAGGAATTGAAACAATATGCCCAGGTTTAATGAGGGTGCGGAGGGATGCGTTCGCAGCCTACCTATGAGGAATTGAAACGTGGACGGGCCATATATCGAGTTATTCGCCCGGTACGTTCGCAGCCTACCTATGAGGAATTGAAACAAGGGCTTTATAAAGACCCGCGGTAAAATGTCAAGACCCTGAACTGGAAATTTTAATGTCTCAAAATGTAAAAAGGCAATAAGAAACCAAGCCGGCAAAGCAAAACAATAATTACCAGCACGAACAGTAAAAGACAGTTGCAAAAGAAATGTTTAACCCAACCTCCTTTGCCGGTAAATTTGGCCCTCACTCAGCAGCGTGAAGACCATGCGCACTAGCTTGCGGGCAGTCAAGACCAGGGCACGTTTATGGTGATGATGCCTGGCTTCGGTAAATTTCTTACGGTAGAACGCGGCATATTCCGGCTCCCGCACCCGGACGGAATTAGCCGCTTCAATGAGGTAGTACCGTAAGTAATAATTACCGGACCTGGTGAGGGGGATATCCTCGGCAGAAAACTTGCTGGACTGATGCTGCCGCCAGGTCAGGCCTGCAAATTTAGCAAGGGCATTGTGGTTTTTAAACCTGGAAATGTCACCAATTTCGTAAGCGTCAAATACAACCCACCTTGGCGCAATATCCGAGTATAGGGGATAATCCTCTTCAGAACACAGGCTGAGGAGGAATTTCTTTATGACCAAAGCCGAACGGCAAGCACTATGGGAAACCCGGATAGCCGAATATAAGATGAGCGGGCAAAGCGTTAAAGAATGGTGCGCCGCCCATGAAGACGTTAGCCCCAAACAATTATGGTACTGGCTGCGGAAGTATAAAAACCAGGATGTAGTTTCCTCGGGAAAATCAAATCGGTGGTTGCCGGTAGAAGTAACCGACCAGACATCTATAGAACAGGGCCATACTTTACTGGTCAAAATAGGACCGGCCAGCATCGAGGTAAGATCCGGCTTTGATCCCGCCTTGCTTTCTCAGGTGGTTAAGGTGCTGGTAGCTTTATGCTAAACGAAGCAGGCATCGACCGGGTTTATCTCGCCTGCGGCGCAACGGATCTGCGCAAGTCCATTGACGGCCTGGCGGTGCTGGTCAAGGAAGGGTTTGAATTGGACCCCTTCTCTCCCTGCCTTTTTGTTTTCTGCAACCGCCAGCGGGACAAACTAAAGATCCTCCACTGGGAGCACAATGGATTCTGGCTTTATTACCGCCGGCTGGAGAAGGGCAAATTTCCCTGGCCGCAAGATATCACTTCTTCCACCATCACCGTCACTCGCCGGGAACTGCGCTGGCTGCTTGACGGCCTCCCCATCAAACAGTCCCAGGCCCATCCCGAGGTAAAAGCGCGCACCATCTTGTAATATAAAGCACCAGAAAGAAATATTTTCTGTTTGTGGTTGATTCTAGAGGAATTCGAAGCGATTCGTCGAATCATTAATGCATGAACACTTCGCAATCTATCGCTGCCATGACCATAGAAGAGCTGCAAAGCCGCTGTCTACAGCTGGAAGAGCAGTGTAGATGGCTGGAACAACAGAATGCCGAACTGACCGCCAAGTTAAACTGGTTTATGGAGCAGTTTCGTTTAAGCAAGAAGCGGCAATTCGGTGTTTCCAGCGAACGGACCAAGCCTTTAGAAGAGCAGCTTTTACTTTTTAATGAGGCGGAAGTGGAAGCCCGGCCGGAGGCAGCGGAGCCGGATTTGGAAACCATCACCTACCAGCGCCGTAAAACACACAGCCGCCGGGAGATGAACCTGGAAGATCTGCCGGTAGAAGTAGTAGAGCACCGCCTGCCGGAAGAAGAACGGGTCTGCCAAAGCTCACGGCGGTCCCTTGCATGAAATGAGCACCGAGGTGCGGCAGGAACTCAAAGTAATCCCGGCCCAGGTGAAAGTGGTCAAACATGTGCGCTACGTTTATTCCTGCCGCCGCTGCGAGCGGGAAGAGATAACCACTCCCGTTGTCACGGCGCCGATGCCTGCTCCTGTACTTCCCGGGAGCCCGGTATCTCCCTCCCTCATGGCCTACATCATGACCCAGAAATACGGGGCGGGGTTACCCCTCTACCGCCAGGAGCAGCAGTTTAAAGGTTTGGGGATAGACCTTTCCCGGCAGACAATGGCCAACTGGGTGCTCCATGGAGCCAACACCTGGCTAACCCTTATTTACGACCGCCTCCATGAACACCTGCTTAAAAGAGATATCCTCCATGCCGACGAGACGACCTTACAGGTGCTTCAGGAACCCGGAAGGGAAGCTACCACCAAGTCTTATCTCTGGCTTTACCGTACCGGGCGGGACGGACCCCCCATCATCCTTTACGACTATCAGACCACCCGGGCCGGCAAACACCCCCGCCGCTTCCTGGCAGGTTTTAAGGGTTATTTACACGTCGACGGCTATGCCGGTTACAACGAACTTCCGGATGTCACCCTGGTCGGCTGCTGGGCCCATGCCCGGCGCAAGTTTGACGAAGCATTAAAGGCCCTGCCGGAAGATAAACGCAATGCACCCGTAGCCGCCCGGGAGGGGCTGGAGTACTGCAACCGGCTCTTTGCCATCGAGCGCGAGTTGAAAGATAAAACACCAGAGGAACGCTATCAAATCCGCCAGGTGCGCAGCCGGCCCGTGCTGGACGCCTTTTTGGCGTGGCTTAAAAACCAAAAAGCCCGGGTACTGCCCAAAAGCACCTTTGGCCAGGCCATTTACTATTGCCTGGGCCAGTGGGATAAACTCGTAGCCTTTTTGCAAGACGGGCGTCTGGAACTTGACAACAACCGCAGCGAACGCTCCATCAAGCCCTTCGTCATCGGCCGCAAGAACTGGTTGTTTGCCAACACCCCACGGGGCGCCAAAGCCAGCGCTATTACCTACAGCATTATAGAAACGGCCAAGGAAAATAATTTAAATCCCTTCCACTATCTCATTTACCTCTTCGAAAAACTTCCCAACCTGGACCTCCAGGACAAAAATGCCCTGGATCAACTCCTGCCGTGGTCCGCTTCATTACCTCCAATTTGCCGGATAAATAATTAAGCTTGTTTTAGCCCCCACCTCGGTGATAGGTGGGGGTTATTTTACGCTTACGGTTATCCTGCTTTACTTTGAAGTGAATGGCATCAAGGTAAACGAGAGGGTAGAAACCTGCCGGCTATTTTTTTACTATTTTTGGGCAGCCTATTTACCAAAAGGCAGGATTCTACCTCCTGGTGAAGAATAAAACATTTGATTAAGGAAGGCAAATCTTTGCAGATGGCAGCGACACACCGCTGCAGCCTGCCTGCCGGTAGGATTGAAAGGTAAAGTTTAAGGAGGAAACGCTGATGCCAGCATCAATCATTCGCGATCCCAACCTGGCTCCCGAAGGCCGGTTGAAGATCGACTGGGTCCGCAACAACATGCCTATCTTAAATGAAATTCGCCGCGACTTCGAAGAGCGCCGCCCCTTTGCCGGCAAGCGGGTGGCCATCTGCCTGCATCTGGAGGCCAAGACCGCCTACCTGGCCCTGGTCATCAAGGCCGGGGGAGCGGAAGTAGCCATCTGCGGTTCCAACCCCCTTTCCACCCAGGACGACGTTTGTGCCGGGCTGGCCAGCCAGGGGGTTGCCGTTTACGCCCGCCACGGCTGTACGGCGGAGGAGTACAATACCTTCCTGAACAAAGTCCTGGACACCAGGCCTAATCTCATCATCGATGACGGCGGCGACTTGGTCCACCTCCTTCATACCGGCCGGCGGGAACTCCTGCCGGAGATTATCGGCGGCGCCGAGGAAACGACAACCGGGATTTTACGCCTGAAGGCCATGGAAGCCGAGGGGGTGCTGGCTTTCCCCATGGTCGCCGTTAACAACGGTGACTGCAAGCACCTCTTTGACAACCGTTACGGCACCGGTCAGTCCACCTGGGACGGGATCATGCGCAACACCAACCTGACGGTCTGCGGCAAAACTGTGGTCGTGGCAGGCTACGGCTGGTGCGGCAAGGGTGTGGCCATGCGGGCCAAAGGCCTGGGCGCCCGGGTGATTGTCACCGAGGTCAACCCCATTGCCGCCAACGAAGCCCTTATGGACGGCTTTCAGGTCATGCCCATGCGGGAAGCGGCCAGGTATGGGGATTTCTTTGTTACCGCTACCGGCTGCAAGGACGTCATCCGCGGCGAGCACTACGCCGTGATGAAGGACGGGGCAATCCTCGCCAATGCCGGTCATTTTGATGTGGAAATAAATAAACCGGAACTGATGGCCATGGCCAGGAGCCACCGGGTGGCCCGCCGCAACATCGAAGAGTTCGTCCTGGAAGACGGCCGGCGCATCTATCTCCTGGCCGAGGGGCGCCTGGTGAATATCGCCGCAGCCGACGGTCACCCGGCGGAGATCATGGACCTCACCTTCGCCCTCCAGGCCCTCTCCCTGGACTACCTGCTGAAGAACGCCGGCAAGCTTCCCGCCAGGGTTCTTCCCGTGACTGAAGAAATCGACCGCCGGGTGGCGTCCTTACGCCTGCGCTCCCTGGGGGTGGAGATCGATACCCTGACCGAAGAACAGGAACGCTACCTGGCCAGCTGGCGCCACGAGTAGGTGGCGCTCCTAAAAAGAGGTATCCTCAATGAGCCTTATTGAAATCCGCAACCTGGAATTTACCTATAAAGACGGTACCCAGCCGGCCCTGAAGGGGATTGACCTGGATATTAACCCCGGTGAATTTATCGTCATCATGGGCCACAGCGGGGCCGGCAAGTCAACCCTGTGCCTGACTTTAAACGGCCTGGTTCCCAATTTGAAAAAGGGCGTTTTTAAAGGCGAAGTAAAGATTAAAGGTACACCAACGATCGGGCATAAGGTCAGCCACTTTGCCCGGACGGTGGTCCTGGTATTCCAGGATTTTGAAACCCAGCTCTTCTCCACCAGCGTAGAACTGGAGGTCGCCTTCGGACCGGAGAATTTCAATGTTCCGCCGGAGGAAATCAAGGAACGGGTGCGGGAAGCCCTGCAAAAGGTCCGCCTGACGGGATTTGAAAACCGGCAGCCGGCCAACCTTTCCGGAGGCCAGAAGCAGCGCCTGGCTATAGCTTCGGTGCTTTCCATCCAACCGGAGATTATTTGCATGGATGAGCCGACGACCGATCTCGATCCTGTAGGCAAGTATGAGGTTTTCAGCATCGCCAGCGCCCTGCGGCAGGAAAAGCGCATGACCATGATCATTGTCGAGCATGAGGTGGAGGAGGCCCTGGAGGCCGACCGCATTATCCTCATGAAGGAAGGGACTATCCTGGCGCAGGGTACGCCAAGGGAAATACTTAGTCAGAGCGATCTCCTGGCCAGCTGCGCGGTGAAACCCCTGGATATGGCCGAACTCTTCGGCCGGTTGGGTTTCAAAGAACTGCCTTTGACGGTAGAGGAAGGCCTGGAGGCGTGGCGGCGGGCCGGGCTGACCCTGAACCAGGAACGTTACCGGTCCATGGTTGCAGCCCAGCAGTCAGCCCGGGAAGGGAAATACGGCCAACCCATTATTGAAGTCAAGGGTCTGCGCCACAGCTATGACAAAGATTTTGAAGCCCTGAAGGGTATAGATCTCACTATCCGCGAGGGTGAGTTCGTGGCCATCCTGGGGCAGAACGGCAGCGGCAAGACCACCCTGGTCAAGCATTTCAACGGCCTGCTCCGGCCGACCGCCGGGGAAGTTAGGGTAGCCGGGATGGATACGCGGGCGGAAAGCATCGATAAATTCGGCCGTGTGGTGGGGTATGTGTTCCAGAACCCGGACCACCAGATTTTTGCCGGGACCGTAAAGGAAGAAGTGGCCTACGGACCTAAACTCTACGGTGTGCCCCCGGCTGAGATTGAAGAGCGGGTCAGGGACGCCCTGCAGGCTGTAGAACTGGCAGGCATGGAGGCAGAAGACCCCTTTTCCTTGACCAAAGGCCAGCGGCAGCGGGTGGCTGTGGCCTCGATCCTGGCGGCCAAACCCCGGGTGATCATCCTGGATGAACCGACGACGGGCCTGGATTATAAAGAGCAGCGGGGTATGATGGAGTTAATCCGGCGGCTCAATGACATGGGTCACACCATTATCATGGTCACCCACAGCATGTGGGTAACGGCTGAATATGCCCACCGGGTAATCGTCGTTAAGGATGGGCGGGTGGTAATGGACGGCCCCACGCGGGAAATATTTGCTCGGGAAGAAGAACTGGAAGCCGCCTTCTTAAAGCCGCCCCAGATCGTTCGCTTCAGCAACCGCCTGGGGACTACCTGCCTCAGCGTGGAGGAAGTAATGGCCTGCCTGGAAGGCCGCGAGGGGGGAGCAGAGTGAATCTCTATTTATACCTGGACAAGGACACCATTGTCCACCGTCTGGACCCCCGGGCCAAAATCTTGATTTTAATCTGCACCTTTGCTATACCCCTCCTCAATGACCACCCCTTATGGGTGGCGGGAGCGACGCTCTTGATTCTAATCTACGGTATGCTGGCCCGGTCTCTGGGGAATATCGCCCGCATTAAAACCATCCTGGTTTTAATCTTCATTTTCTCCTCCCTGATGTGGTTTATTTTTGCTAAAGGGACCACGCCTCTGTTCTGGCGCGTGACGAGGGAATCGGTCATGTACGGTTTGGCCACCGGCCTCAAAATCGATGCCATGATTATCGCCGGGCTGATCTTCCTGTCGACTACCAAAAATGAAGAGATTACCCAGGGCCTAATCAAGCTGGGCCTCCCTTTTGCCGTAGCCTTTGCCTTTTCTACGGCCCTTAGGCTGGTACCTACCTTTGTGGGCGCCGGGGCCACAGTCTCCCAGGCCATGCGGTCCCGGGGGCTGGATATTGATTCCGGCTCCTTTCTGGAAAGGATTAGAAAATATGTACCCCTGCTGGTGCCTATTTTTCTTTCTTCCATTCGCAATACCGATAGCCTGGCTATGGCCCTGGAAAGCAAAGGTTTTGGCAGTTCTCCCCGCAGGACCTTTTATTTGCAGTTAAAATGGCGACCGGTTGATACTCTCTTTCTGGCCTTTTTCGTAGTTCTCACCATCTTCAACGCCTGGGCTAAAATCGAGGGCCTTACGTCAATAAGTGGTTTAATAAAATAAAAGGGAGGTGGTGTATCATAAAATAATGGGGAGGTGATGTTTCCTCATCTTTGCTGGCGGGACAAATCGTAAAAAATTTTCCCGGAAGGGGGAGAAGGCAATGAAAGAGCTATGGACCATGTGGAAGAACACCCGGATGATAACCATGACCGCCCTCACGGCAGCCATTTTTGCCGCCCTTTTAATCCCTTTTAAAGGTATCCCGATTATCCCCGGCATCACTGAATTTCGGCCGGCCCAGATTATCGCTACTACCTTTCCTCTTTTCTTCGGACCAGCCGGCGCCTGGGGTGTGGCCATCGGCAACTTGATCGGCGATTTTTTCGGCACGCTGGGTCCCGGCAGCTTTTTTGGCTTTTTCGGCAACCTTTTTGAAGGCTATGTGATTTATAAGATCTGGCAGGCATTGAAGAAGGAGCCCACCATTAAATCCGGCGGCGACCTTTTCCACTATGTTTTGGCCGTTATTTTGAGCGGGGCTACCTGCGCCATGATCATCGCCTGGGGCCTGGAAGTCCTGGGGATGTTTCCCTTCGCCGTCCTGGGTACTATTATTACCTTAAATAATGTTATTGTCCCCATATTCCTGGGGCCGCCCTTAATCCTGCTCCTTTATCCCCGGATTAAGAAGTGGGACCTGATCTGGACAGAGGTTATGGATGCCGAAGACATCAGCACTGTCAAGTCGCCCGCCCTGGGCCTGGCCCTGATGTGGATCGGCGGTCTGGGAGGGTTGATTGTCGGCCTGATTTTATCCACTGGCCTCTACGGTGCGAAACTGGCCGGCTTTGGTGCCGGACACACAGGTACAGGGGTTATTCTCGGTCTAATTCCTTTCATCATTATCTTTCTGGCTTCGGCCCTCGCCTTTCCCTCAAAGGGGCAGTAGCCGGTAAAAAAGATGGGTTAATTTCCCGGTGTACCTCTAAGCGAAATTCCCTGCCAGGCAGGAAAACTCGAAATGGCAGGGAATTTTTTTATGTACGTTTTTGAAAGGAGGTTCCCGGGATGTTACTCTGGCAGCTACCCCGGCGACATCGAGAAAAAATCGGGCAACCGGCTCTGGTTTATCAAGGGCAACAGATCACTTACGGCGAGCTGGTCGAATGGATCGACGCCTACGCCAGGATGTTCCAGGAACTGGGTGTCAGGCCCGGCGAAAGGGTGGCCATCTGTTCTCCCAACTGTCCGGAATTCATTTACAGCTACCTGGGAGCCCTGCAGGCGGGGGCCATTGTTGTACCCTTGAACCTGATGCTGACCCGGGAAGAAATCGCCTTTATTATTCGCGATGCCGGCTGCAGCACCATGGTTATTCACAGGGTGATTGTGGAGCGTACGGGCCTGGCCCAGCAGCAGGCAGCTGCTCTGGGCTTGAAACACCTGCTGGTCCTTGACGAGAAGACCACGGCCAGGGCCCGGGCTGCGTCACCGGCACCGCCGGCGGCGGCATCGGAGGAAGATATCTGCGTTTTCCTCTACACCTCCGGCACTACCGGCCGGCCCAAGGGAGCCATGCTGAGCCATAGAAACTTCCTGGCAGATATTGAAGCCATGGACGCCGTCTCCAATCTGGGCCCTGAAAACAACTTCTTATGCGTGCTGCCAATGTTCCACAGTTTTGCCTGGACGACCAGCGTCCTCCTGCCCCTGTACCTGGGCAGTACCATCACCATTAAAGAAAGCTTCCAGCCCAAGGATACTTTGAAAACCCTCACCGAAGAAAATATCACCGTCTTCTGCGGCGTACCATCCATGTATGCCGTCCTCCTGCGTATGGGCGAGAAAGGCCAGTTTAAAACCCTGAAGTTTGCCATTTCCGGCGGGGCTCCCCTGGCGGCAGAAGTCCAGCGCGGCTTTGAGGAAAAATTTTCTTTTCCCCTGGTGGAGGGCTACGGCCTTTCTGAAGCGGCGCCGGTGGTCTGCCTGAATCCTCTGTACGGCGTCCGCAAGCCGGGGTCCATTGGCCTCCCCCTGCCGGGAGTGGAGGTTAAAGTGGTGGACGACAATGATCAGGAAGTAGCGGTGAATGAAGTGGGAGAGCTGGTAGTCCGCGGTCCCAACGTCATGGCCGGCTATTACAACCAGCCGGAAGAAACGGCCGCCGCCTTAAGGGGCGGCTGGCTCCATACCGGTGACCTGGCACGGCGGGATGAGGACGGTTATTTTTACATTATCGACCGCAAGAAAGACATGATCATCCTCGGCGGCTTTAATGTCTATCCCCGGGAGGTGGAGGAAGTCCTCCTGACCCACCCGGCCGTTCAGGAAGCGGCAGTGGTCGGCGTCGGTGACCCGCTCAAGGGAGAGACGGTAAAGGCTTATATTGTTTTAAAGGAGGGGGCCTCTGCCGACAGGCGGCAGTTACAGGAGTTCTTAAAAGAACACCTGGCTGTCTACAAGATCCCCCGCTTATTTGAATTTGTGGCAGAGCTGCCCAAAAGCCCTACAGGCAAGGTGCTGAAAAAGCTGTTGAAGGGTTAGGGAAAATCACCTTGAGTCATGTCATATTTTCGGTTAAAATGGTAACAGGCGGGAAGAGGAGTGGTCCCGGTGTCGGTGGCACCAGAGGTGGCAGGTTTACTGGATCGCCTGCGTAAACACAGCATGACGACTTACCAGCATTCCTGCAATGTCGGTAACCTTGTCTGCGCCCTGGCTGAGGGACTGGGGCTCCATCAGGAAGAAGTAAACATCATTACCCTGGGAGGCCTGCTGCACGATATAGGAAAAACGCAGGTGCGGGCGGCCATCCTTCACAAGGCGGCGCGTTTGACGGCGCCAGAATGGGAGGTAATGCGCCGCCACCCGGAATTCGGCGTCCAGATCCTGGCCGGTAATGAAAAATTTGGGGTCCTTGAGCCCCTGGTGGCCTACCACCATGAACGCTGGGACGGGCAGGGTTATTACGGCCTGGGAGGTAACGACATCCCCCTGGGAGCCCGTATTATTGCCCTGGCCGATGCCTTTGACGCCATGACATCCTGCCGGGCCTACCAGTATTCCAAAAATTTGCTGGACGGCATCCAGGAGCTGGCGGCAGGGGCGGGCAAACAGTTCGATCCCCGCCTGGTGCAGCTGTTTTTTGATGTCATGCCAGCCATTCTCAAGCGCAACAGCCGCCGGGCTGGTTGAAGATAGGTATCAGGCAGCAAAAAGCCACCGGGTATAAAAAACCGGTGGCTTTTTAAATTTACCTTTTCTTGCGTTCCTGGTAGGCCTGCAACAACCTGCCGCCGGTGTCGGGGTTGTGGCGGCCGACCTGCATCAGGTAGGCAGAAACACTGCCCTCATAGTCGAAGTTTTCTCCCAGGAGGGCCAGCTCCAGGGCACGGCGGGTGACGTTGATCACACATTCTTCTTCATGGTTGTCGCGGCAATCCTGGCACTGCAGCAAAACTTCTACCAGGGCAGCAATTAGATCCTGCTGGTAGTAGACGCGCAGGTCGTCCTGGGGGATCAGCTCGTGTCCCCGGGGAATGCGGACGGTATTTTTCTGCCGGGCATAGGCCAGGGCCGTCTGGGCGAAACCAATCAGGCAGTGGGCTTTATTACAGGTGCCGCATTCGGTCACCGTCTTGCAGCAGCGGTCGATGGCTCCCTGGATCTTTTCCAGGTCGACATTACGGGCAGTCATCATGCTAGACCTCCAATCTCAAAAACCGGCGAAGGCGAGAAAGTCATTTTCTTCCTGCGGGCGGTACCGGGTCAGAAAATCCTCAGGCGGCAGGAAAGGTTCCAGACCCACCCGGGCAATGGTGTTGCAGATGCGCTCCCGGGGTTCGGCCAGGGCATCGTAACGTTCCAGGATAAAAGTGAGGAGATTTATGACCCCTTCCCCGGTAATGCCGGTGGCAATGGGACGGGCATGGATGGGTTTACGGCTGCCGCCCCGGCCGCCCAGGTAGACGTTATAGGTATCGTTGCCGGTGGCAATAATGCCGTAATCGGCGCAGAGGGGATCGGTGCAGCCGCGGTGACAGCCGGCTAAGGCGATTTTAAAGTCACAGGGAGTAGGCCGGTCCATGAACCGGTCCTGGATTTCTCCGCCCAGCTCGAAAACGTCGCTTAAAGACCGCTGGCAGAGGTCCTTGTTGCCGGCGCAGGCCTTGACATTGCGCACGATTTCGCCGAAAACGCCGACCCTTAAGCCAAGAGCGGCAACACCGGCCCGTAAATCCTCCAGCTTTGTTTCCGGGATGACGAAAATCAAAGTCTGGCGGGTAGTCAATTTGCAGTAACGGCATTCAACGGCTTGAGCCAGTTCTCCCAAGCCGGAGACTTGTGCAGGTGTAAGTATGCCGCACCTGGCGACGATGCCTACTCCCAGGTAACCGGAGCGTTGTTTGAAAATAGCGTCCCCCATTCTATCACCTCCAGTAGTAATTACTACTATTTCTTTATAAAGGGGTAAATTCCTGCTTATAAGGTAAACTCTGCCGGGCTATACTAAGGGGGAAAAGGTTAGGAGGGATTAGATCGAGATGGGTGCCGACAACGCTCCGCTGAGTTACCGCTGCAGCCGCTGCGGCAATACCTTTAAGGTCAATCCGGGCGGCGCCAGTATCTGTCCTGTGTGCGGTTTTAACTGTGGACCTGATAAGTGCCGGCAATTGGAAACTTCGGATGAAGGTTATTAAAATTAAATTAAGGAAAGGTAGAGGAGAACCGGATTATGCTGGCAAGCGATCTGAAAGAATGGGCTTCACGCCGGGGCCTGGTCCTGGGGATAGCCCCGGTCCGGCCCTTTGTATTTGGTGAGGAAGCTTTAAAATGGCGGGCGGAAAGAGGCCTAAAAACCCCTTTTGCCAGCGGCAGCCTGGAAGAGCGTTGCCGGCCCCAGGTCCTTTATCCTGCGGCCCGTTCCCTGGTAGTGGTGGCCAGGCCTCACCCGGAGCCGGCCGTTCCTCCGGGACCGGGGGAGGGGCTGATTGCCCGATACGCCCTTGGGCCCGATTACCATGGCGAGCTGCAGGGCCATCTTCGGGACCTGGCCGGCCTTTTACAGCAGGCCGGTGCCAGTTTGACCGCCATCCAGGTGGATAGCGGCCCCCTGCTGGAAAGGGAGGCCGCTTACCTGGCCGGACTGGGATATTACGGCGCCAGCTGCAACCTGATTATACCGGGACTGGGATCGGGTGCCTCCCTGGGACTCCTGATAACCGACCTGGAGCTGGAACCCGGTGTACCCCTGGAACCAGCTGCCTGCGAGGACTGCGGCCGTTGCCTGGCAGCTTGCCCCTCGGGAGCTTTAGTAGCCCCGGGCCGCCTGAACCCGGAACGCTGCCTGTCCTACCTGACCCAGAAGCGGGGTGTGATCCCGGCAGAACTGCGCCCCTTTTTTAAGCAGTATATCTGGGGCTGTGATGCCTGTCAGGAAGCCTGCCCGGCCAACCGGCGGGAAAGGGGGGGATTACGAGCAGAAGCAACATCCGGTTCAGAGCAGAGGCTAACATGGCCGGACCTGGCTGCCATTATTACTATGGATAAGCATCAATTTAAGCAGATCTTTGGTCCTACGGCTCTGGCCTGGCGGGGAAAAACTGTGCTCCAGCGCAATGCCGTCCTTGTCCTGGGCAACCGGAGTGACCCGCAGGCCCTGGCACCTTTAGAGCAGGCTCTGCGGGCCCCGGCCGCTGTGTTACGGGGGCATGCCGCCTGGGCCCTGGGGCGCCTGGGTGCGGCGGCCCGTCCGGCCCTGGAAAGGGCCCGCCGGGAAGAAACCGACCCCTGGGTGCTCCGGGAGATTGAGGAAGCCCTCACTACTTTAAAATTTTAAAGGCTTCCGGTTCGGTCACAAAGGCCTCGTACAATGATTTATTTTTAACAATACTAACGGGCTGGTTGAGATTAGGGGCGGCAACCATTTTCAGGGCTACCGAGTTCTGGTAATGAGTATTTTTAACAAAGTCGCCCTTCCCATCTTCGCCCTCCAGGTAGTAATAGGCGGCACCACGCTTCTCCCGGAAGGGGCCGTAAAGGGAGGAAAAGTGGCTCTCAATGAGATTGGCCATGACCAGGGGCTGGCTGCCGGGGTTGATGGTTACATGGCCGTAGGCCGGAGGGATGAATACCTTATCGCCTTTTTTGGCTTCGACGGCCATTATTTCTTCCACTTCACCGCTGCGGTTATTTTTCTGCAGCAGGTAAATGGCTTCCCCTTCAAGTACTTCGTAGTACTCGGGATAGGTTTCGGAAGAGTGGGGTTTCAGCGGGTGAAAGTGCCCTACGGTTTTAATATACTCTTTACCAATGGTACCCGGCAGGACAACGGTGATATCATAGCGGATATCGTGCTGCTGGTACAATTGCCGGTCCTTTTCCAGGCACACGCCCCGGTACATGTAATAAAGGGGGCGGTCGCTGGGCGGGACATCGGCATAGAGAACCGGCAGGGCATCAGCGAGGCGCCGGATATCCGGCTGCGGGGCTAATACCCCGCTGGCAAAAGTTAAAAGACCACTGGGTTCCAGGGTAAAATGCTTGCCTAAGATCATGGAGGATGACCTCCCCGGATTATTTTCTTTACCATTATAACCTACTGGCACTGAAAAACAACCCTTTTTGGGACAGAGATGCTACTGCTGCCAGTAGTTAGGACTGCCTTTGCCCGTACATCTCCCGGAAGATGCGGGTGATAACCCTTTTTTCTTCTTCATCAAACAGGCGGGTCACGGAAAATTCCACCACGGTTGTCAGGGTACCATCGGGCAGCTCGTAAATCTCTGACTTGACAATATGTCCGTAGCCCAGGACCTCCTCGCTTTTAGTCACAATCAGGGCTTCCATACCTACCGGATGGGCCAGCTTATGGCCCTGGCGGAAAAATCCCAGAATAATATTGCCACTGGTGCGCTTCCACAAGAGCAGGTTTTCGCCGTCGCCTTTTTGCTCGTTGGGTTTTTGCGGCAGTTCATCCACCGGCAGGCGGATCAGCCAGGTAAACTCGTACTTGTACCCCAAACCCATCACCTCGGCGATATTTTTTGCCAATCCTTATATAATCATTCGGCCTCACTCCTTAATTTTCCTGCTTCTGTCAGGGCTCTTCTTTTTCCGGTTCGTGATACATATTTATATAATACTCCTACCTTATACTTGCTGCTATTTTTCCTTTTCCCTGGAAAGGAGGAAGGGCCGGTGAAAATCCTGCAGCGTCTGGAGGAATACCGCCAGGAAGCCAAAAAGTTGTACTGGGAAGGTACCTTTGCCGATTACCTGGCCATGGTGATTAAGAATCCCCAGCTGGCGCGGCTGGCCCATGCCCGGATTTATGACATGATTGCTGCCGCCGGGGTGGAAGAAGTCGACGGCGTTAAGCGCTACCGCTTTTTCAGCGATGAAATCTTCGGGCTGGAGCGGACCCTGGAAAAGCTGGTAGAAGAGTATTTTCATTCGGCCGCCTGCCGCCTGGATGTGCGCAAGCGCATCTTGCTCCTCATGGGGCCGGTCAGCGGCGGCAAATCGACCATTGTAACTATGCTCAAGCGGGGCCTGGAAAGGTACAGCCAGACCGATGCCGGCGCCGTCTACGCCATTAAAGGATGTCCCATGCATGAAGAACCCCTGCACCTCATTCCCCGGGAACTCAGGCCGGAGTTTCAAAAGGAATACGGCATCTATATCGAAGGCAGTCTCTGTCCTGTCTGCCAGCTGATGGTCGAAGAGAAGTATGACGGCCGGGTGGAGGAGGTACCGGTGGAACGCATCATACTTTCGGAAGAGAAACGGGTCGGCATCGGCACCTTCAGCCCTTCTGACCCCAAGTCTCAAGATATTGCCGAACTCACCGGCAGTATCGATTTTTCCACTATTGCTGAATATGGGTCGGAATCAGACCCCAGGGCCTATCGCTTTGACGGGGAACTCAATATTGCCAACCGGGGGATCATGGAGTTCCAGGAAATGCTGAAATGCGATGAAAAATTTCTGTATAATCTCCTCAGCCTCTCCCAGGAGGGTAACTTTAAAGCCGGCCGTTTTGCTTTGATCTCGGCCGACGAGGTAATAATAGCCCACACCAACGAAGCGGAATACCGGGCCTTTATCAGCAACCCCAAGAATGAAGCCCTGCAGTCAAGGATTATGGTTATTACTATTCCTTACAACCTGAAGGTGCGGGATGAGGTGAAGATTTATCAAAAACTGATCCGCCAGAGCGATATTACCGTTCACATTGCACCCTTCGCCCTCCAGGCGGCAGCCATCTTTTCCATCCTTTCCCGCTTAAAGGAATCGAAAAAGCAGGGTATGGACCTCTTAAAGAAGATGAAGCTTTATGACGGCGAGGATGTAGAGGGCTTTAAGCAAAAGGACGTCCTGGAACTCATGAATGAAGTCGAGGGGGAGGGGATGAGCGGTGTCGACCCCCGCTATGTCATCAACCGCATTTCCAGCGCCCTGATAACTGCCGACACCCGCTGCATCAATGCCCTGGATATCCTGCGGGCTTTGAAGGACGGCCTGGACCAGCATCCCTCCATTACCAAAGAAGATAAGGAACGCCTCATTAATTTCATTGCCCTGGCGCGCCAGGAATACGATGAATACGCCAAGAAGGAAGTTCAGCGGGCCTTTGTTTACTCCTATGAAGAATCGGCCCGGGCATTGTTTAACAACTACCTGGATAATGTGGAGGCCTATGTCAACAAGACCAAAGTCCGCGACCCCATTACCGATGAAGAGATGGATCCCGATGAAAAGCTCATGCGTTCTATTGAAGAACAAATTGGCGTTACTGAGAACGCCAAGAAGGCCTTCCGGGAAGAGATCCTCATCCGCCTTTCTTCCTATGCGCGTAAGGGCAAGACCTTTGACTATAACTCTCACGAGCGCCTGCGGGAGGCCATTGAGAAAAAGCTTTTTGCCGATATGAAGGATATTATCAAGATTACCACTTCCACCCGGACGCCGGACCCGGAGCAGTTGAAGCGCATTAACGCCGTTATCGACCGTCTCATTTCCCAGCACGGCTATTGCCCGGTCTGCGCCAACGAGCTGTTGAAATACACCGGCAGCCTCTTAAACCGCTAGACCCGGGGTGATGACCATGGATACCCAGTACACCCTTTCACGGGAAGACTGGTCCCTGCACCGGAAAGGCTACCTGGACCAGCAGCGGCACCAGGAAAAGGTGCGGGAAGCCATCAGGAAAAATCTACCCCAGATTATTACCGAAGAAAGTATAATCATGGGCAAGGGCAAAAAGGTGGTCAGGATACCTATCAGGAGCCTGGAGGAGTACCGCTTTCGTTTCAATTACAACCAGGGCCGGAACGTCGGCCAGGGCAGCGGCGGCACCCGGAAGGGAACGGTCATCGGTCGCGAGGTCTCTGAGGGTGCCGGAAAAGGATCGGGAGCTGGCGACCAGCCGGGAATTGATTATTACGAAGCCGAGGTCACCCTGGAGGAAGTCCAGGAAATGCTTTTCCAGGACCTGGAGCTTCCCAATCTTCAGGAAAAGAAAAAACCCATCCTGGCTTCGCCCACCTATGAATTTCGCGACGTCCGCCGCAAAGGGCTTATGGGTAACCTGGACAAAAAACGCACCCTCCTGGAGAATCTCAAACGCAATGCCATGAAGGGAAAGCCCGGCATCGGCGGCATCACCCCGGAAGACCTGCGGTTTAAAACGTGGGAGGAAAAAATGCGTTATGAGACCAGCGCCGTGGTTCTGGCCATGATGGATACCTCCGGCAGTATGGGGACCTATGAGAAGTATATCGCCCGGACCTTCTTTTTCTGGATGGTGCGTTTCCTGCGCAGCAGGTACCAGCAGGTAGAAATTGTCTTCATCGCCCACCACACCCAGGCCAGGGAAGTAACTGAAGAAGAATTCTTTGCCAAGGGCGAAAGCGGCGGCACCCGCTGTTCTTCCGCCTACCAGCTGGCCCTGGAGATTATTGATAAGCGCTATCCCCCGGCGGATTATAATATCTACCCCTTTCATTTCAGCGACGGCGATAACCTTCCCAGCGACAACGAGGCCTGCCTGGAGGCCGTACAGCAGCTTTTGCCCAAAGTAAACCTTCTGGGCTACGGGGAAATTGTCAACCCTTATTACCGGACCAGCACCCTGATAAATGTCCTGAAGCGCATCCAGGATGAACGCCTGGTGATAGTGGCCATCAAAGATAAAAGTGAGGTTTACCAGGCCCTGCGCGAATTTTTTGCCGGTTCAAAAGGGAGGGACCCCGGTGGAACAAGAATTTAAGGCCCTTGCCAAAGCCATCGAAGTCATTCACGACCAGGCCAGGAAATTTGGCCTGGACTTTTTTCCCATGCGTTTTGAACTCTGCCCGGCCGATGTAATCTATGCCTTTGGCGCCTACGGCATGCCCACCAGGTTTACCCACTGGACCTTTGGCAAGCACTTCTATAAGATGAAGCTCCAGTATGACTTTAACCTGAGCCGGATTTACGAGCTGGTTATCAATTCCGACCCCTGCTACGCTTTTTTACTGGAGGGCAATGACCTGATCCAGAATAAACTGGTCATTGCCCACGTCTTCGCTCACAGCGATTTTTTTAAGAATAACATTCACTTTGCTCCTACTTCCCGCCACATGGTGGAAACTATGGCCGCCCATGCAGCCAAAATAAGGGAGTACGAGTTTAAATACGGCCGCCGGGAGGTAGAAATTTTCCTCGACGCCGCCCTGTCCATCCAGGAGCATATCGAGCCCCCGGCCATTTTTCCGGCAGCGGAAGAGGAGGGAGAAAAGGACACCGCGCACTCCCGCCCTCCGGAGACACCCTATGATGACCTGTGGGCACTGGACGGCAAACCGAAGGAACAGCCCAGGGAACGTACCCGCAAAATACCACCGCGGCCAACTAGGGATATGCTGGCCTTTATCATGAAGCACAGCCCCGAGCTGGAGGATTGGCAGCGGGACATCCTGGCTATAGTCAGGGAAGAAATGCGGTATTTCTGGCCCCAGTTGGAGACGAAAATCATAAATGAGGGCTGGGCCACCTACTGGCACGTCCGCATTATGCGGGAACTGGATTTAACAGAAGAAGAAACCATCGAATTTGCCCACCTCCATGCCAGCGTCATCCAGCCGGGTAAAATGCAGATCAACCCTTATTATGTGGGTAGCAAAATCTTTGAGGACATTGAAAAGCGCTGGGATACACCCTCTCAGGAAGAAAGGGAACGCTACGGCCGCCGGGGTGGGGAGGGCCGGGCCAAAATCTTTGAGGTCCGTACCTGTGAAAACGATATCTCCTTCCTGCGTAACTACCTAACCCGGGAACTGGTGGAAGAGCTGGATCTCTTCCTTTACCAGAAGGTAGGGTCAGAATGGGTAGTTGTGGAGAAGGACTGGGAAAAAGTGCGTGACGGCCTGGTCAGCCGCCTCACCAATTGCGGTTTTCCTTATATCGTCGTCGAGGATGGCGACTACCAGCGCCGGGGCGAGCTCTATCTCAAGCATTGCTATGAAGACCTGGAGCTGGACGTCCCTTACCTGGAAAAGACCCTGCCCTACGTTTACCTGTTGTGGGGCCGGCCGGTCCACCTGGAAACCGTCATTGACGGCAAGACGGCTGTTTTTAGTTATGATGGCAAGAAAAATAGCCGTCGCTGATTTCCAGGCAGGATTTCCTTTTTTGATGTGGAAATATCTTAAATTATGTACGGCTGGAGAAATAAGTATTGCGCTCTTAGATTGCGTGCCTCTGACTTCTAATATGGGGGGAGTATGGTTGTACTGGAACGAAAGATACGAGTGTATGCCGGAGGAAGAATTAAGGGAACTCCAGCTGGAACGTCTCCAGGCGACGGTCAAAAGAGCCTTTTTTAACGTGCCTTTTTACCGCAAAGCCTTCCAGGCCATCGGCCTGGAGCCGGGCGATATTAAAAGCCTGGATGATCTCCACAAATTGCCCTTCACCACCAAACAGGATTTACGGGACAATTATCCCTTTGGCATGTTTGCCGTGCCCATGAGCGAAGTGGTACGCATCCACTCTTCATCGGGTACGACCGGCAAGCCGACGGTGGTCGGTTATACCCGCCATGATATCGACGTTTGGGCCGAGCTCATGGCCCGGGCCCTGGTCTGCGGCGGGACAACCCGTCACGATATCATCCAGAACGCCTATGGTTACGGCCTCTTTACAGGCGGCCTGGGGATTCATTATGGCGCGGAGCGCCTGGGGGCGTCTGTTATCCCTATCTCCGGCGGCAATACCAAGCGCCAGGTAATGATCATGAAGGATTATGGCAGTACGGTCCTTACCTGTACTCCCTCCTATGCCCTGCACATTGCCGAGGTAATGGCCGAGATGGGTGTCAGCCCGGAGGAGTTAAAGCTCCGGTGCGGTATTTTTGGTGCCGAACCCTGGTCGGAAAATATGCGCCAGGAGATCGAGAAGCGGCTGGGGATCAGCGCAGTTGATATCTACGGCCTGAGTGAAGTTATCGGCCCCGGGGTAGGGATCGAGTGCCAGGCCAAAAACGGCCTGCACGTTTTTGGCGACCATTTTCTGGTAGAAGTCATTGATCCGGTAACAGGGAAGCCGGCGCCGCCGGGACAGCTGGGCGAGCTGGTCATTACGTCCCTCACGAAAGAGGCCCTGCCGGTCATCCGCTACCGCACCAGGGATATTACCAGCCTGCTCCCCGGGAAGTGCTCCTGCGGCCGTACCCACGTCCGGGTGGCCCGCTTCACCGGCCGAACGGACGACATGCTCATTATCCGCGGGGTCAACGTCTTCCCCTCCCAGGTTGAGAGCGTGCTCCTGGAGATGGGCGGCACCGAGCCCCATTACCTCCTCATTGTCGACCGCCAGGGAGCCCTGGATACCCTGGAGGTCAAGGTGGAGGTTTCAGACTCCCTTTTCTCCGATAAAGTACGGGGACTGGAAGAGCTGGAAAAGCGCCTGGTCAGCGAGCTGGAAAGCACCCTGGGCATCAGCGTGAAAGTTACCCTGGTGGAGCCCAAAACTATCGAACGCAGCGAAGGCAAGGCCGTAAGGGTAATTGATAAGCGGAAGATATGAGAGGGGCGAGACTATGAAAATCAAGCAGCTCTCGGTGTTTCTGGAGAACAAGTCGGGCCGGCTGGCGGCAGTAACGCGCCTGCTGGCCGGGCGGGGGATCAACATTCGCGCCCTGTCCATTGCCGACACTTCTGACTTTGGCATTTTACGCCTCATCGTCAACGATCCGGAACAGGCCTACCACGCCTTGAAGGAAGCGGGTTTCACCGTCAGCCTCACCGAGGTCCTGGGGGTGGAAATGCCTGACAGGCCCGGAGGGTTGAGCAACATCCTGTCTATCCTTGAAGAAGCCGGCATCAACATCGAATACCTCTATGCCTTCATCGGTAAGGGCGATAACGGTGCCCTGGTGATCTTCCGCGTTGAAGAGCTGGATAAAGCTATTGCCATCCTCCAGAGGAGGGGTATAACCATCCTGGAAGGGGAAAAAATTTATCGTTTATAGCGAAGGAGATGAAATTAAAATTGGCCACTGTACCTGCATGCCGGGAAGCCATCCTGGCCATTAAGCCCTATGTACCCGGGAAACCAATTGAAGAAGTCCAGCGTGAACTGGGGGTACAGGATGTAATTAAACTGGCGTCCAATGAAAATCCCCTGGGCCCTTCCCCGGATGCCGTCCAGGCTTTAAGGGAGGCCAGCGAGAGGGTTTACCTGTACCCGGACGGGAACTGCTATTACTTGAAAAATGCCCTGGCGGAAAAACTGGGTGTTTCCCCGGAGAACATCATTGTAGGTAACGGAACCGATGAGATAATAAAAATGCTGGCCGAGACCTACATCAACCCCGGAGATGAAATAGTCGTCGCCGATCCTACTTTTTCTGAGTATGAGTTTGCCGCCCAAGTCATGGCCGGTCGAGCCATCAAAGTCCCCTGCCGCAGTTTCCGCCACGACTTGAAGGCCATGGCCGCCAGTATAACGCCCCGGACACGGATGGTCTTTATTTGTAACCCCAACAATCCCACGGGTACCATTGTCGGCCAGATGGTCCTGGACAGCTTTTTAAAGGAAGTACCTCCTTCCGTCCTGGTGGTTCTGGATGAAGCCTATGCCGATTATGTAACGGCCGAGCACTATCCTGACAGCCTGGCCTATATCCGTTACGGGCGGGCCAACGTCATTGTCCTGCGTACATTCTCGAAAATTTACGGCCTGGCGGGCCTGCGGGTGGGATACGGCGTGGCCGTGCCGGAAGTTATCAGGAACCTGAACCGGGTGCGGGAGCCTTTCAACGTTAATCTCTTAGCCCAGGCGGCGGCCGTTGCCGCCCTCAAGGATGAGGCCCATTACAAGAAGAGCCGGGAGATAAATATAGAAGGTAAACAGTACCTCTACGAACAGTTTGCAGCCCTGGGCCTGCAGTATGTTCCTACAGAGGCCAATTTCATCTTTGTCGACATCCAGCGGGACAGCCGCGCCGTTTTCCAGGAGCTTTTAAAAAGAGGTGTGATTGTCCGTACGGGCGATATCTTTGGGTATGATACTTACCTGCGGGTGACCATAGGTACACCGCGGCAGAATGAACGCTTTATTAAGGCCTTGCGGGAAGTTTTGGGTCGGGCGTAAAAATCAGGAATATATCCCTCCTTTCCTTGATATTTATGTTATAGCAGGATTGAAAGGAGGGATTTTTTTGCGGGCAAGAAAATACTTGGCTGTTGCAGTGAGCTTGTTGCTTGTAGCTGCTTTGGTGAGCGGGTGCGGTATAATAGACAGATTGAGTGGCACGTCCCGGTCCCAGGTCCAGGTCCAGTTGCCGCCACCGGAAACCAGTACGCCGGCAACCGGGGCCGAGGAAAAGAAAGAAAGCACCAAAACTACCCAGGTTGTCCTCTATTTCAGCGATCCCACCGGGAATTACCTGGTGGCCGAGCAACGCACCATCCCGCTGGTGGGGGGTATTGCCCGGGCAGCCCTTGAGGAACTCATTAAAGGACCGGGGCCGGGTTCGCAGCTCCTGCCGACTATTCCCAAGGGGACGGTACTGAAAGATATCAACATCCGCCCCGACGGCCTGTGCCGGGTAGATTTCAGTAAAGAACTGGTGGCCAACCACAGCGGCGGTTCCCTGGGGGAAAGTTTAACCGTCTATTCCATTGTCAATACCCTGACCCAGTTTCCCTCGGTCAAACAGGTCCAGTTCCTGGTGGACGGCCAGTTTGTTAAAACTATTGCCGGCCATGTCGATGTTTCGACGGCCATAAGCCGCAATGAAAGCCTCATCAAAAAGGAAGCCCGGTAAGCAATGTCTAAAAATGTCAAGTTGGGGTGCCTTTCTGGGCACCATTTTTGTTTTTTCAACAAAAAATGGCGATGAAGGAAGGAAAGCACTGCGGCACAGCGAATAGTTATGGTAGCTGCAAAAATGGTAGCTGCAAAAAGAAAGGGGAAAGGAAGGGTGATGGACAAGCGTATACTTACGGGCCGGCGGGGTCTTTTATTGTTACTGCTGGTGTTAATGTACATATTAACATTGGGCTTGAAGGCCCTGCCGGCCACAGCTGGCCCCGGTGTTACCCTCATCCTTAACGGTACCCGGGTTGATCCGGCGGTACCGCCCTATATTGACGGCAACGGCCGCACCATGGTACCCCTGCGCTTTGTCATGGAGTATATGGGTGCCAGGGTGGACTGGGTAGAAAAAGAACAGGGTATTGTCGTTAGCCGGGGAACAACAACTTTAAAAATGTGGATTGGCAGCCGCCGGGCCTCTGTAAATGGCCAGGCCATCCTCCTGGATACCACCCCGGTTTTAAAAGGTGATACGACCATGGTGCCGGTCCGTTTCATATCCCAGGCCTTTGGCGGCCAGGTGGACTGGAATGCTGCCTCCCAGACAGTCAGGATCACCCTGGGGACAGTCCAGGATGCCAGCCAGGTGCGCCTGACGGGCAGCTATGTAAATATCCGGTCCGGCCCGGGGCTGGATTATAATATCATCGACGTCTTCCCCCGGGGGACGGTGCTAGGATTGCTAGGTGAAGCTTCCGGCTGGTATCGAGTACAGTTAAATGACGGCCGCCAGGGCTGGGTGTCAGCTGCCTATGCCGAGCCGGTCTATAATAATAACCCGCCGGGTAACGGCGGGCAGCCAGGCCAGAATCCGCCTCCGGGTGAAACTCAGCCGCCGGGGAAAAACCCGTCGCCCGGCGACGGCCAGCCGCCGGCCGGACAACCTCTGGGCCTGGCGGTTATCGGCAGCCGGCCGGTAGCAATCTTGGCCGGCCCAAGCCCGGTGGAAAAGCAGGTGGGTACGGCTGCCGCCGGCAGCAAACTGCCCATCTGGCAGCAAAAGGGTGACTGGTGGCAGGTGGAAATGGAAGACGGCCGGCGCGGTTGGGTGGCCAGCGCCCTCGCTTCTTTTGCGCCCTACGAACCGCCTGGAAGTCCGCCGGACAGCCGGAAGCCCGGCCTTCAGATTACCGGGGTAACAGTTGTGCCCGCAGGCAATACCCTCCAGGTCACCGTTAAAGCCACCGGGGTTTTTACTTATAAAACTTCCCGTTGGGACAATCGTCTGATTGTCGATGTGCCCGGCGCCGTCCTGGCCGTACCGGAAGGGCAGGAAACGGTGGAAGTAAACCGGCCCCCCCTGGCCAGGGTGCGCCTGGGTCAGTATACAGCGGATACCGCCCGCATCGTCTTTGACCTTAGCGGAGCCGCGCGGATGACCGTCCAGCCGGCTGCTGACAAAAGCGGGATGATCTTTCTTTTAGAAAAGCCTTCCCTAAAAGGAAGTAAGATTGTCATCGATCCCGGCCACGGCACCGATCCGGAAGGGCCCGACCCCGGGGCCATCGGCCCTACCGGAGTTAAAGAAAAGGACGTCAACCTGGCTATGGCCCAGAAGCTTGCCGCCCTGCTCCGGGAGGCGGGGGCCAGCGTTTATCTTACCCGTAATGGCGAGACCAGCCCTTATACCCTCTCGGGCCGGGCCTATTACGCCAATGATGTGGGCGCCGACCTCTTTATCAGCATCCATTCCAATGCATCCTATAGCCCCAGCGCTTCCGGCACGTCCACCTATTTCTATGCCCCGCCAGGTACGGCCCTGGGGCAGCAAAGGGAAGAACGCCGTCGCCTGGCTACAGCCATCCAGACCGCCCTGGTGGCAGCCATCGGAAGGAAAGACCTGGGTGTCCTGGAAGCCAATTTCGCTGTCTTGCGCAATACCAACATGCCCTCGGTGCTGGTAGAGACGGCTTTTATCTCCAACCCCACCGAAGAACAGCTCTTGAATAGCCCGGCTTTCCAGGCCAGGGTGGCGGAGGGTATTTTTAACGGGATCAGCGCCTACTTTAACGGTAGTTAATTTTACCGGCGGTCGGCCACGTAGAGGAGCCTGCAGCGACTTGCAGGCTCCATGCTTCTTTGTTACAATGGGGAAGCGGCAACGCGGTTGTCCATAGTTTCGCTGTTACTGGCGCAGGGGAATATAGACATTAACAGTTAAACTGCAAGCATATAATATGGAGTACTGCTCTTTTTAAAGATAAGGACCTTGATAAGGAGTTGAGGGCGGTGCAGCCCGTCCAGCCAGTGGGAGTTTTTGATTCCGGAGTTGGGGGTTTGACGGTAGCCCGGGAAATTACCCGGCAACTGCCGGCTGAGACAATTATTTATTATGGTGATACGGCCCATGTACCCTATGGTTCCCGAACTGTAGACGAGCTGATAGGTTTTGCCGATGCCATAGTCGGCTTTCTAATTGCGCAAGGAGCTAAGGCCATTGTTGATGCCTGCAACACTACCTCCGCCGTGGCCCTGCCTTACCTGCAAAAAAAGTACCATGTCCCGATTGTCGGCGTAATTGAACCTGGAGTCATAGAAGCCCTGCGGGCCACACGAAATGGCCGCATCGGCGTCATTGCCACCGAAGCCACTATCGCCAGCAATGCCCACCGGGCAGCCCTCCTCGCCCGTTCCCGGGAAGTCCAGGTTTTTACCCGGGCGTGTCCCAAACTGGTACCCATGGTAGAGGCCGGGCTGGTTTCCGGTCCCGAGGTAGAGGCAGCAGTGGCGGAGTATGTGAAACCTATGGTTGAGGCGGGAATTGATACCTTGATACTGGGGTGTACCCATTATCCCTTCCTGGCTCCAGTTATCCAGGAAGTGGCCGGCCCGGGGGTAACTCTAATCGATCCGGCGGCAGCTACGGTGCGGGAATTAAAGGAGGTGCTGGCCGCGGGCGGCGGCCTGAGGGGCGCCCACTGCTCCCAGGCCCACAGTTTTTTTGTCAGCGGTGATGCCCAAGCATTCAGTAATGTGGGGATGCAGTTGGTGGGCTGGCCGGAGCTTAAAAGCACCAGGAAACTGAAACTGGATTAAGGAGTAGCAACCATGGCCTTGACCAGAATAAAGGGGCGTAGTCCGCGGGAGTTGCGCCCGGTGACGATAGAACGACATTATCTTAAGTACGCTGAGGGTTCGGCCCTGATCAGCATAGGTGACACGCGGGTCATCTGCAGTGCCACCGTGGAGGAAAAAGTGCCACCCTTTTTACGCAACAGCGGCAGGGGATGGGTTACGGCCGAATATGCCCTGCTACCGCGGTCGACCCGGGAGCGGACTGTGCGGGAAGCGACCCGGGGCCGCCTCAGCGGCCGCACCCAGGAAATCCAGCGCCTGATCGGCCGGGCGTTACGCAGCGTCGTCGATACGGCGGTTTTAGGTGAAAGAACCATCTGGCTTGATTGCGACGTCCTCCAGGCCGACGGCGGTACCCGGACGGCAGCCATTACCGGCAGTTTCGTAGCCATGGCCGACGCCCTGGCCGGCCTGGTGGCGGCCGGGACCATACCCCGGCTGCCCCTCCAGGATTTCCTGGCGGCCGTCAGTGTAGGGCTCGTTGAAGGCGAGCTGCTGTTGGACCTGGACTTTGAGGAAGATTCCCATGCCAGTATTGATATGAATGTAGTTATGACCGGTTCCGGGCAGCTGGTAGAGATCCAGGGAACAGCGGAAAAACAACCCTTCAGCCGGGAGGAAATGGCCGCCATGCTCGATCTGGCCGGGGAAGGGATAGCGCGGTTGATTGCTATCCAGCGCCAGGTCCTGGGGCCCCTGGCGGACCAGGTGGGGACAGGCCATGAGTAGGATTGTTGTAGCTACAGGCAACGAAGGGAAGGCCAGGGAATTTCGGGAGCTCCTGCGGGGACTGGATGTTGCTGTGGCGACTTTAAAGGATTTTCCCGGTTTGGCCCTTCCCGAGGAAACAGGCAATACCTTTGCCGAAAATGCCACTCTGAAGGCGCGGATAGTGGCAGAAAGCACCGGGCTGCCGTCCCTGGGGGATGATTCCGGCCTGGAAGTAGATTTCCTTAAAGGGGCACCAGGGGTTTACTCCGCACGCTTTGCCGGCGAACCAACCGATGACCGGCGTAATAACATTAAACTGCTCCAGCTTTTAGCCGGTGTGCCTTGGGAAAAGCGTACGGCCCGTTTTCGCTGTGCCCTGGCCCTTGTTGTTCCGGGAGGGGACATTTACCTGGCTGAAGGCACAGTGGAGGGCTTCATTGCTTATGAACCAAAAGGTGATTATGGTTTCGGGTATGACCCCCTGTTTTATTTGCCTGAATATGGTAAAACCCTCGCCGAACTTGGGGAGGAGATAAAAAACAACTTCAGCCACCGCGCCCGGGCTGTACAGCACCTCTGGCCGGTTTTAAGCCGACTGTGGCCGGGCGATAAAGCAGGGGGATAAAAGATTTGACCATAAGAGCCGGCTCAAGCGGGTCCTGCACGGCGCTAAGGGCCGATTATAATAAATATTGCCCCGCAGGGGAAAAATATTAATGAATTTGCCCGTTAGTGGCAAAAACTGTTTTTGACTTCGAGCATTTTTTACGGTATAATATGCTTTGCGCGCGGGTGTAGCTCAATGGTAGAGCCCCAGCCTTCCAAGCTGGTTGCGTGGGTTCGATTCCCATCACCCGCTCCAGCATCAAGCGCCTGTAGCTCAGCTGGATAGAGCAGCGGCCTTCTAAGCCGCGGGCCGCAGGTTCGAACCCTGCCAGGCGCGCCAAAAAAGATTAGGAAGATATGGTGGGTGTAGCTCAGTTGGTTAGAGCACCAGGTTGTGGCCCTGGGGGTCGTGGGTTCGAGTCCCATCTCCCACCCCATTTTTTTATCCATGCTGGGGCGTAGCCAAGCGGTAAGGCAACGGACTTTGGATCCGTCATTTCGTTGGTTCGAATCCAGCCGCCCCAGCCAGTATATATGAGCCATTAGCTCAGTAGGTAGAGCACCTGACTTTTAATCAGGGTGTCCGGGGTTCGACTCCCCGATGGCTCACCATTTTTTTTGCGGGCGTGGCGGAACGGCAGACGCGCCAGACTTAGGATCTGGTGGGGCTCACCCGTGGAGGTTCAAGTCCTCTCGCCCGCACCAAACCCTAATAAAATAAAATCAAGGCTTTCCGGGTTTAAAGCCCGGATTTTTTCTTTACCTATGCGCAATAGACTTGCGCGGCTTTCGTTTTCGTTCTAGAGCCTTCAGGTAAGGGCGGGGGTCCAGGTTCTTCCCCTTTGCCGCCAGGATTTGGGGTGAGTGGCATGGGCCGCCTAACTCATGGCAAACTCCAGGGGGATGTTGCCGGCAATAGTCAAGAACCTAGAAAAGATTAATGTTCCAGTTGTCTTCTGAGGGTATTTATCTCTTCCAGATTCAGCCCCGTGGCTCTGATAATGGTGTTGACGTCGACGTTAAGCAGGAGTAAGTTTTTGGCTACTTCTAACTTTCCTTCTAACTTTCCTTGCAATAGAGTTTCTTGCTTCATTTCATCCAGAGCCATTTCCAGGTTGCTAATCATCTGTTCCACCTCCATGGGATTGTTGGCATCCAGGATGGAGTCCACTTTTGCCTGTACGCCGGGAGGCATTTTAGGTTTGATAATGTGTTTCAGCCAGGTTGTTATATGACGGAACTCATCGGGAGTCATGGTCTTTATTGCTCCAGCCAGTTTTTGGAGGCGCATTACTAGCGTTTCCGGCCTGGCTTTTTGGTCCAGTAAAAATATGCTAGCGATTACATTGGCAGCTTTGATAAGGTCTTCTTCGCTGTAGCGATTGACATCAAACAGGGTCTTCAGCAGTTCAAGGAACACCCTTTTGTCGGCCAGGAGCTGCCTGTAACCCTTGTCGTGGGGGTGGTGGGAAGGCCGGGGTTTCCATTCATTTTCCGGCACAGGAACACCTTCTTCCAGATGTAATTATATCATATTTTTGGGACAGTTAGGGATGTCGCCTGGAAGATGGCTTTTTCCCTGAAACGATTTTTCAATTGGGCGTAAGGCCGGTCCAACCAGGCGTGTTTTTTGCGCCCGGCTTGGCGGTATCTTCCGCGGCCGATGCCGGGGAAAAGGAAATCAAGTACTTTTCCTAACAGTGGGCGAATGATCTCTGACAGGGGGATATCATGTACGGCCCTTACCTTATCGCCTTTATCGACGACGCCTCGCGCCTGATTACCCACGCCCAGTTCTTCTGGGAACAGGATTATACCGCTGTGCAGATGACCCTTGGTTCCCTATGTGCTTTGCTATATTGTTTATTTCCCAGATTGCAATATAATATTTGCGTAAGGTTAAAATGAACGCATAAGATCCGAGAGGTTATTAGCGTAAAATGGAATAACTTCTTTTGAGGCTTAAACGGATCTCTTATATGAGGTTTGGCAAAAAATCTAAGGCGGTTACCACCAAAGGAGCAATTACGATGGAAATAGGTTCTACCATCAGGCATTTCCGTGAAGAAAGGGGTTATACCCTGGACGACCTGGCTGGCAGGGCGGGGATTTCCCCTTCATATTTAAGTGAAATCGAAAGAGGGCATAAGCGTCCCTCCCTCAAAACCCTGGATAAAATTTGCACTGCCCTCAATATTCCCAGGGAAACCCTTATACCCGCCGAAAACAGTGTCAGCCTGGGAGATAAAATCCGGATGGTGCGCCAGGAAAAAGGGTATTCCCTCAAGGAACTGAGCGCGAAAACAGGTATTTCTTTCACATATTTAAGCGAAATTGAAAGGGGTGTCCTGCACCCTGCCGCCGATACTTTGAACAGAATTGCTGCAGCACTAGAAGTTCCTCTGTCCCTGCTGGTAAGCCATACAGAAAACTGGATCGGTAAAAAACTCAAAGATGTCCGCGAATCCCTGGGGCTTACCCAGAGCGCCCTGGCTGCCCAGGCCGGTCTATCGCCGGCTTTGATCGGGCAGATTGAAGCAGGGAAAGTGCAGCCTTCCCTTAATACCATTGAAAAAATAGCCAGGGCCCTGGGAATTTCCCCTTGCTATCTGCTTGTAGCCCGTGACCAGCTGGAAGAAATGCTGGCTTCCATGGGTCCGGATTTAAGGGAACTGCTGCTGAACGAGAACGTGCAGGCAGTACTCAGGCAGATCTGTTATTTAAATGACAAACAGCTGCGCTTTCTCTTGAAATTTATAGAGGTATTTAAACAGGCCCAGCTGGAGTAATTTTTTTTACCCTGTTCTTCGCAATAAATATTTTTTGCGAAAAAAATTTAAAGCATGGGAGGAAATTTTTCTTTGCTGGCGAATATTATTTTATTGGAGGTGGTAAGCAGGCGGCTTCAAAAGGCAGTTTGCAAAAATAACAACTAGTTCAAGACCGGGTATAAACAAAATTGAAAGGAGAATTATCCATGGAACAACCCAAACTGTCCGTCATCCTCCTCTCGGGAGAACTGGAAAAGTTACAAGCAGGTTGCCTGGTAAGCTCAGTCGCTTCCATGTCGGGGATGGAAGTCAACGTTTTCGTAACTATGGAGGCGTTAAAGGCTTTTCGCAAAGATGTAATCAGTGCCAGGGAGTTTAAAACCGCCGGTGAGATAGGCCGGGAAATGCTCAATAAAAATGTGGACCTTTTTTACCAACTGCTGGAAAATGCAAAAGACATGGGTAACCTCAAGGTATACGGCTGCGCCATGGCCATGGATTTGATGGAGTGGAAGAAGGAAGATCTCATCGATATTTTTGACGACGTAATCGGCGTTACGGCATTTCTGGGTAAAGCAGCCGGCAGCCAGGTCATTGTAATGTAAGTTAACTTGGAGGGATAACATGGTTGAAGTTAATATCACCAAAACCATAGATGCCCGGGGATCTTATTGTCCCGGACCGTTGATGGAACTGGTAAAGGCGATTAAGCGCGGTCAAATAGGGGACGTATATGAATTGTTGTCCAGTGATAACGGCTCGGCCAAAGATGTACCGGAATGGGTGAACAAAATGGGACACGAGCTTGTCTACTGCCGGGAAGACGGGGATTTCTGGCGCATTGCTGTCAGGAAAACAAAATAACTGCTGGCCGGATGTTAACGACCGGAGGGGGCGCAGGTAACTAAAGTTTAATTCCCTGCGCCCGCTCCGACTAGTCTTTTACTATAAGCTTACGGCTGTATTTTCAAGGGAGTGTCGTACGATGAGCAGGCGCATTATCATTGTCGGCGGCGGCGTGGCCGGCACCATGGTGGCCAACCGGCTGGCAAAATCTATGGAAAATGAAGTTTATAACGGCGAGCTGGAAATAGTATTGATTGGTGATACCCGCCGGCATATTTACCAGCCGGGCTTTCTGTTCATGGCTTTCAATGAAGGCTTCCTGGAGCAGTTTACCAGGGAAGAGAGATATTTGCTGCATCCCAAGGTAAATTTCGTTATGGACGCAGCGCGCCGTATAGATGTTGACAGGAAAAGGGTTATTACCGGCAAGCAGTCATTTGACTACGACTTTCTGGTTATAGCCACGGGGTCATACCCCGACATGGATTCAGTACCCGGCCTGGCGGCAGGCGGCCACACCTTCTATACACCGGAAGGCGCGGAGAAGTTACGTCATGAAATATTGAATTTCCAGGGCGGCACCCTGCTGGTGACCATCGACGTACCCCATAAGTGCCCGGTGGCACCCCTGGAGTTTATTTTTATGGCCGATGATTACTACCGGGAAGCCGGTATCCGCAACAAAGTGCAACTAAAGTACACTTACCCTATCGGCCGCGTTCATTCCCTGGAGCCCGTCGCTGAATGGGCTGTGAAAGAATTCACAAAGCGCGATATTGAATATGAAACCTTTTTTAACCTGGAAAGGGTTGACCCCGAAAAGAGAATTGCCTACAACATGGACGGTTCCGAGCACCCCTATGATTTGCTGATTGCGATCCCGGCCCACCGGGGGGCCAGAGTCATTAGCGAGTCTGGTCTGGGCGATGAAGACGGCTTTATCCCCACCGATCGTTACAGTTTAAAGATGGAAGGGCAGGATTGTGTCTATGTGATCGGCGATGCCACTGACCTGCCTGTCAGCAAAGCTGGTTCAACCGCCCACTATGAAGCTGACGTAGTCGTTAAAAATTTGATTAGTGAATTAAAGGGGTTGCCGCCCACCCATCGTTATAATGGTAAGGCGTTTTGTTTCATTGAGACCGGGTTAAATGAGGCCACTTATATCACCTTCAATTATAAGCAACCGCCGCAGCCGGTGCCGCCTTCAGAGATGCTGCACTGGTTCAAGCTCTCTTACAATGAAATGTACTGGTTATCTGCCCGGGGGATTTTATAAGGGGGGAAGGAAGGATGGCCCAACCTGCCAGGAAAATCACGGGGTCTACTAGTATAGAGCCGGAACTACCTGAACGCTCCCGGGAAATTTTAGGCCTAATCAGCGCTGGTATGGACTCCCTGGAGCCTTCAGTCGTCCAGAATATAGCTGCCAATTTAGCCCGGCTTGGTGAAGTGGTCGATGAATTCAACCGCCCGGAAATGCTGGAACTCTTCCGGGAGGTAGCCAGGGCCGGCAGCAACCTCCGCAGCTTAGTCGCAGAAATAAGAGAGCTGCAGGAAACGGGGACGATGACTACCTTGCTGGAGCTTGGGAGAATGGCCCAGGCTATGAAGGATTCCTTAACAGCCGGCGTGGTCACGGGGATTTTACAGCAGGCTGTTAATGCTTTATCCATGTTGGACCGGATACAAATGCTTCAGGGAGACAGGCTCGTGACGGGTATGATCGCCGCTATGCAAGAGGCCATTAAAGAGAATAAGGATAAATCCCCGCAAAGCGTATTGAGCCTGTTGCGGCAATTAAACAAGCCGGAGGCCCGGAAAGGCCTTAGCATCTTCGCTTCTTTCCTACAAAAGCTTCCATCGCATCTTGATTTTACCAATTAACCCTCGTTAACCAAGCTGCCGCCGGGCAGCTTTTTTATTGCGCCTGCCAGGGCTGCCCGGTTACTAATTTTTTGCTAAAAAATAAATCAACAGCAGGAATTTTAGTGCTGAGAGCGCATAGTTATAAAGAGACTGACACAAGCTTCTTAATGTTGATAACTACTTTAGCATTTATCAACTGAGTAAAGATCGTGTATCAAGACAAACTCATTATTCTAAGGGGTAATGGTGATAAGTCTATGGAAATTCAAATGCCATACGGATCCAGTTTTCTATCCATTGAAGTCCCGGAACAAAATATCATTGGTATCCTGGAACCGCCATCATCGATGCCATCAATTGATGTGGACGTGGCAATCAAAGATGCTTTAGCCTGCCCCGTCGGTGCCAAGCCTCTCGGTGAACTGGCCCGCCAGGGTATGAAAGTTAGCATTGCCATTTCCGACGCTTCCCGGCCCAATATTGAGAAATGGATCCTGCCGGTAGTATTTGAGGAACTAAACGAAGCGGGAATTAAAGACGAAGACATCACGGTTATTGTGGGTACGGGCTCCCACCGGCCGGCGACTACGGAAGAAATTGCCGCCATGGTGGGGGACAAAGTTAACAGCGTGCGCGTCATCAATCACTTTTCCGATTCTAGCCCCCTGGTGGACCTGGGCCGGACTTCTGGAGGTTATCCGGCCTTAGTAAATCGCTATTTTTATGAAGCCGACCTCAAGATCGCCCTGGGCACGATTTTACCGCACCCCATCGCCGGTTACAGCGGCGGCGGCAAGGCCATAGCCGTAGGGCTTTCCGCAAGCGAAACTATCAGCAGCATCCATACCCCGGCCACCCTGGACGACCCGCGCACCGGCCTGGGCAAGGTCGAGGGCAACCCCTTTATCCAGTTCGGCTATGATGTGGCCCGGTTGGCAGGCCTGGATCTGTTAATAAACGCCGTAGTTAATGAAAAAGAAGAGATTATTGACATCATTTGCGGCGAGGTGGAGCTGGCCCACCGGACCCTGATCGAACGTTCGGCACGTAAGGTTTATGAAGTCCGCTTCCCCGCTCCGGCCGATATCGTAATCGTTGCTGCCGGCCATCCCAAGGATAACAACCTGTACCATGTGGCCGCCGAAGCCCTTGGGGTAGTGGCCGGCAATGGCGTCCAGTACCCCTGCGTTAAAAAGGGGGGGACGATAATCGTCGTTTCTCCCATGGCCGAGGGGATATATAATAAGACGATGTTTGCCTCTTTAAGCAAGGCGAAACCGGCAGAGGTGGTGCGGGAACTAAAGACGGCAAAAATAGACCGGCCGGGGATGCACCGCGCCTACGCTACGGCCCAGATCCTCTGCGACTATGAGGTTATCTTTGCTGAAACGAAGTTAGACCCGGAAATTACGCGCAGGGTGCATATCAAGCCCATGGCCACTGTGGCTGCGGCCCTGGAATACGCCCTGGCCAAGCACGGTCCCCAGGCCAGCATCCTGGTAGTGAAAAATTCTCACAGGCTGGTACCAGTTCTGGCGGGTGAAAGTTAGCAAAGAGATTACCTTAACAAAATATATAGGTTAAAATTTTACAGAACTGTGGCCGTGCAGGTAAAAGCAACGGCCGCTTTCCTTTTTTTATGCCTATAACAGGCCATAAAATAAAAAAATTTTTCCGGTCAAGAAGGAATTTTGCCATCAATGACGAATAGATAAAATAGACAGACACATCAAATCACAAAATAATAAAGTGATCTCATGGTAAGGAGCTGACCTTTGTGCGGGAGAACAAAGTAAAAAAAGCCCTGGCCAATGGCGAAGTAGTTATCGGCACCATGATCTCCGAGGTCCGGGGGCCGGGCATTATTACCATGTTGGCTACGGCCGGCTATGATTTCGTCTATATTGACATGGAACATTCCTCTTACAGCATCGAAACCGTGGCCGACATGATAGCCGTCTCCAAAGCCGCTGATATCGTGACAATTGTCAGGACGCCGGGTTTGTCGCGCTTGGCTCTGTCCCGGCCCCTTGATGCCGGGGCGGAGGGGCTCTTAATCCCCCAGGTAGAGAGCGTAGAAGAAGTAAAGAAAATTGTTGAGTACACCAAGTATTATCCCCTGGGGGAGCGCGGCATGGCCCTGCGGCGCGCCCATTCCAACTTTGCTCCGGTGAAAACGGCCGACTATATTAAGCTGGCCAACGAGCAGACGCTAATAGTCATCCAGATCGAGAGCGAAACGGCCATACGCGACCTGGAAAGGCTCGTAAGCGTGGAAGGAGTGGATGCAGCCTTTATCGGGCCCGCTGACCTTACCCAGTCCTACGGCATACCTGGCCAGACAGTAGACCCGCGGATTACCGCCGCCCTTGAACGCTTTATCCGCGTCTGCAATGACCACGGCGTGGCGCCGGGCATTCACGTCTATGACATGGATAGCGCTAAAAGGTGGATCGACGCTGGTATGAGGCTGATAGCCTACTCCAACGATATCAGCATGATCGTGGATACGGGCCGCAGGTATACTGCCGAATTGAAAGAATATGTCGCCTCAAAGTGCTAGCTACAATGCTAAATAATGGGGGTAAATACAATGGCAAAATTTGTGCCCAGGGGCATCATCCCGGCCATGGCCACGCCCACCGACGAGTGGGGTAATATTAATGAGGGCGCGCTGCGCAAGCTGGTCAATCATTTAATCGCCGGCGGGGTACATGGCCTTTTCCCGGTAGGCAGCCAGGGCGAATTTTTCGCTCTGACATTTGAGCAAAAGAAAAAGGTAATTGAGATAGTCATCGATGAAACCCGCGGTCGCGTTCCTGTTTACGCCGGCACGGCGGCCCTGACAACGAAGGAAGCTATAGAAACTACTAAGATGGCCCGCGACCTGGGTGTTGACGCCGTGTCCATCCTGACGCCTTTTTTCACCAACCTGAGCCAGAAGGAGGTTATCGGGTTTTACCTGGACATAGCCCGGGCCGTCCCCGACCTGCCGGTATTGCTTTACTCCAATCCGGGCAGGACCAAGGTGCCTATTGCGGTAGAAACCGTCAAAGAGCTGGCCGCTGTAGACAACATTGTCGGCATCAAGGATTCCAGCGGCGATATGACCCTTACGGCCGAATATATCAGGGTCACGCGGGATATGGATTTTTCTGTCCTGGCCGGCCGGGACACCCTCATCTATGCCACCCTCTGCTACGGCGGTACAGGATCCATTACGGCCACGGCCAACGTGGAACCCCGCCTGGTGGTAGAAATTTATGAAGCCTTTATGGCTGGCGATCACCGGCGCGCCCTGGAGGCCCAGTACCGCCTGGCACCGCTGCGCCTGGCCTTTGAACTGGGCACTTTTCCCGTGGTAATCAAGGAAGCCTTAAACATGATCGGCATCGACGCGGGTAAAGCCATCCGGCCCGTTGGTCCCCTGACGGAAGAAAACCGGGCTCGCCTGCGCCGGGTGCTGCAGGATATGGGCGTAGTAAAAGCATAGGGTGGTGCGAAAGGTCATATGAAGAAGAAAGTCTTGATCGTCCAACCGATCCACGAAAGCGGCCTCAAGGTATTTGACGACCGATTTGAGGTGCGGGTCGCTCCCGACCCGTCGGTAGAAACAGTTAAACGCGAGATCAAAGGTGTGGAAGGCGTTATCGTGCGCACGGCACCTTTCACCAGGGAAATAATTGCGGCTGCCGACAGCCTGAAGGTCATTGCCCGTCATGGCGTGGGCGTGGATAACATTGATATTCAAGCTGCAACGGAAAGGGGGATCCTGGTACTCAATACACCGGATGCCAACGCAGTATCCGTTGCGGAGCATACCCTTACCGCCATAGGTGCCCTGGCCAAGAGAGTGCTCCCTATGGACCGGGCCACCCGCCGGGGCGACTGGGAAGTGAGGAATGAATACAAGGCTGTGGACCTGGACGGCAAAGTGCTGGGTCTGATAGGTATCGGCAGGATTGGGACGCTGGTGGCCAGGAAGGCTATCGCCGCCTTCAACATGCAGGTAATCGCCTACGACCCTTATGTCCGGCCCGAAGTCGCAGCCCGAAATAGCATCACATTGTATCACGAACTGGACCGGGTCTTCCGGGAAGCCGACGTGGTATCCATTCACACCCCCCTAACGGCTGAGACCAGGGGCCTGGTAAATGAGGCCAGGCTGGCCCTGATGAAGCCTTCGGCCTTCCTGGTGAACTTTTCCCGCGGCGGTGTGGTGGATGAAGAAGCCTTGTATTACGCCCTTAAAGAGGGGCTTATAGCCGGCGCGGCCCTGGATGTTTTTGCTGATGAACCCCCGCGGCATGATAATCCCTTGTTGCAACTTGATAATGTCCTCCTTTCGCCCCACAGCGCCGCCCTAACGGAGGAATGCGTTGTCAGGATGGCCACCGGCGCGGCCCGGGGGGTAGTAGATGTACTTACTGGTAAAAGGCCACAATTTGTGGTTAACCCGGAAGTTTTAAAGAATGAGGTCTAATCTGAAGGGCACTGGGCCTTAAGAGGGTTATATTGCAGCACAATAGACGTGGCAGGTCGACTTCAAGGAGGGTAATTTATTTGTGGCCAGGTATTCCGTCCCCAACGGTAAAAAAATGGTGGAATTTGAGATACCAGATGGCGTTGATGTGACTGTAGTTGCGTCCCGGAAGCTGCCGGTGCTCCCCGACGCGGAACGGGCGATAAGGGAGGCTGTCGCCAACCCCATTGGCAGCCGGCGTCTGCAGGCTATGGTGCAACCGGGGCAGAAGGTGGCAATAATCGTTACCGATATTACCCGGAAACTACCGGAGGACATTATCCTGTCGGTTTTAATAGAGGAACTGCTGGCCGGCGGTATCAGCCTGGATGATATTACCGTAGTGGTGGCTACCGGGACCCACAGGCCCAATAGCCGCGAAGAGCTGGTTGACATGTTTGGCGAGGAAAACGTCACCCGCCTGCACTTCGTCAACCACAACGCCTGGGATAAAGAAGGACTGGTTTATTTAGGCAAATCGCGGAGAGGCATACCGCTGGTAGTCAATAAATATGTAGCCGCAGCAGACATTAAAATCTCCACCGGGGTTATCGAAACCCACCTCCTGGCAGGTTACAGCGGCGGCGTAAAAAGCGTGGCCGTCGGTGTGGCGGGGGCGGAGACAATCGCGGCCACCCATAATTATCAAGTAATGGCCGAAACCCGTTTGGGGGTAGTTGAAGGCAACACTTTCCGGGATTTTTTAACTGAGGCCACACTGGCTATAGGATTGGACTTTATCGTCAATGTAGTCCAGACCGGCAATAAAGAATTGGTACGGGTGGTAGCCGGGGACCCGGTGGCGGCTTTCCTGGAAGGAGTTAAAACAGCGCGGGCTATGTATGAGGTGGAGATCGATCACCAGGCAGATATTGTCATTGCCGGCGTAGGCTACCCCAAAAACCGCGATCTCTACCAGGCTACCAGGGCGGCCAACACTTCTGTCTTCGGCCCCCGACCGGTGGTGAAAAAAGGCGGGGTGATCATCATCCCGGCCAGCTGTGAAGACGGCTTCGGCCACCCCGGCTACGTAGACTGGATGGCCGGTTCCAGGGGACCAGATGATATTATCGAACATGCTAAAAACAAGGGTTTTGCCCCGGGAGATCAAAAAGCGCTGATTCTGGCCTGGATACTGAAACAGGCGCGGGTTGTGATAACGGATTGCCAGATCCCCAAGGAAAAACTAAAGCAATTAAACCTGGAAACAGCAAGCACTGTAGAGGAAGCGGTAAAGATGGAACTCAGGAACAATCCTGGTGCCAGGATAATTGTCAGCCCTGATGCTCTATTGACTTTACCAATAATTGCTTAATAAAGCCAGGTTACCTTTTTGAATGATAAACCTTCAGAAGGGAGGTTTTTGGGCTTTGCAAAAGCATTTAAGAATTGCCGGGGTTTTCATAATAATTATCGGAATAGCTGTCATGATTAATTCCTATACAGAACTAAAACTTGGTGATTTTCATCATCCTGACTCCGGCTTTTTACCGTTTTGGTTTGGATTAGCCCTTGTATTTTTTAGCTCCTTGCTGGTTTTGCAGAATCTAAAAACTATTGACGAATCTGTTCCCTTTTGGAAAAAGGGGCAATGGATAAAGCCTTTAATAGCAGTGCTGAGCGTCCTGGTTTACGGGATGATAATGGAACTGGCGGGGTATCTTCTATCTACTTTGCTATTCTTTTTGACCTGGCAGGCTATCATCGAAAGAGAAAGATTGGTAAAAACTATTTCCATATCTATATTAGGCACCATCGTTATGTATCTTATCTTTGAACGTTGGCTGGGAGTACCTCTCCCCCAGGGAGTACTTGGCTTGTAAAGGGGGTTAACATGTGGAAATCTTTCAAGGTTTAATTAATGGTTTTTCAATTGCCGTAACAGTCAATAACTTGTTGTACGCCTTTTTGGGCTGCCTTTTGGGAACAGCGGTCGGTGTCTTGCCAGGTCTCGGTCCGGCAGCCACAATATCGTTGCTCCTCCCTATCGTTTACAAAATGGGTTCACCGGCGACAGCTATTATTTTCATGGCTGGTATTTATTACGGTGCGATGTATGGCGGGTCGACGACCTCTATTCTCTTGAACCTGCCCGGTGAGGCGGCTTCGGTTGTTACGTGCATTGACGGCTATAAAATGGCCTTAAAGGGTCGGGCGGGAGCTGCTCTGGGTATTGCCGCTATTGGCTCATTTATAGCAGGGACGGTCGGAGTCATCGGGCTAACCTTCGTCGCACCACCGCTGGCCGAATTCGCTCTGCGTTTTGGGCCTCCGGAATACTTTTCCCTTACTCTGGTAGGGCTTTTACTAGCTGTGTTTCTTTCGGGTTCTTCCCTCATAAAGGGGCTTATTACCCTCGTCATAGGCCTGTTATTGGCCAGCGTTGGCCTGGACCCGGTCACGGGAAAGGTCCGGTTTAGTTTTGGTATTATCGGGTTGCAGAGCGGCTTTGATTTTGTTACCCTTGCCATGGGTGTTTTTGGGTTGGGGGAAATATTCTATAACCTCGAACAAACCCTAAAAAGTGAAGTTGTCACTAAAAAGATCGGAAATACATTTCCTACCCTCAAAGATATTGCAGAATCAAAATGGGCAATAATTCGCGGTTCTATAATAGGCTTTTTTACCGGTATTCTTCCCGGCGGCGGTTCGGTAGTAGCTTCGCTAACCTCCTACGCGGTGGAAAAGAGATGCTCTAAATATCCAGAAGAATTTGGCCAGGGACATATTTGTGGGGTGGCCGGACCCGAATCAGCCAACAATGCCGCTTCCAGCGCCTCATTTATTCCCCTGTTGACGCTGGGTATACCTGCTAACGCTTCTATTGCCATGATCTTTGCTGCCCTAATGATCCAGGGCATAACACCCGGTCCCTTCCTGGTAAAAGAGCATGCAGATGTTTTCTGGGGTGTAATAGCTTCTATGTACATCGGTAATGCCATGCTATTAGTCCTTAACCTGCCCCTTGTCGGACTTTGGGTGCAATTGCTCAGAGTGCCATTTGGTATACTTGCTCCTATAATTGTAATGTTTACCAGCGTGGGTGTTTATAGTATAGCCAATGATACCTTCAGTATTTATAGCCTTCTCTTCTTTGGCCTCCTGGGTTATCTTTTCAGGAAACTCGACTTTGAACCAGGCCCCCTGCCCATGGCCTTTGTCCTGGAACCAATCATTGAAAATTCCCTACGGCAGTCACTCCTGATGTCGCAGGGCAGTATGACTATTTTTCTTACAAGGCCCATTTCAGCTATCCTGTTAGCCATATTTTTTGTTCTGGTAGCCGCTCAAGTTTTAAAGAAACTTCGTTCAGTAAAGAGAACGAACGGAGTAGCGCTATCTTAAATATCGAGGCCAGCTCCGGTTTTAACTACCTTAATACGGAGGCTATCTACGGGAATAGTCCTGTTTAAAGTTAACGATAATGTAAAAGGAGGTCAAAATGATGCATCGCAAAATAAGATGGGCACCTGTTTTTCTGGTAGTAGCGTTAATTGCGGCGCTACTCCTGAACGGCTGTGGTAAAACCTCCCAGCCGGACACCAAGGAAACAAAGGAAACGGCGCAAAAGTCCAATTTCCCAACCAAGCCCATTAACCTTATTGTTCCCTATGCTGCTGGCGGTTCAACAGACGTGCTGGCGCGGGCGGTGGAGAAAGTCTGGCCGAAGTATTCTTCCCAGCCTGTGCTAATCATTAATAAAAGCGGCAGCGGTGGTGTAGAAGGCAGAGAATATGTTGCCCGTTCTAAGCCAGACGGGTATACACTATTGGTAGGCTATGGGTCAGGGGAAGATTTGGTCATGCCTCAGACCCAGAAAGTACCGTACGACGTATTTAAAGATTTCATTCCAGTAAGCAGGTTATCCATTCATTCGGTGGTAGTTGCTGTACCGGCCAATTCCCAATTTAAAACCCTGCGCGATATTATTAACTGGGCCAAGAAAGAAAATAAACCTGTAACTGCTGCTGTTTCTACAGCAGCAGGTGCTGTAGACATTGTGATGCGTGGTATTGGCAAGGTGGCCGGTATTAATGTGACACCCATACCGCATTCAGGGGGCTCTCAGGCACTTACCACCCTGGTAGGCGGCCAGACCGTTATGGGCGGCGGCCATCCTTCGGAGGTTATGCCGCATATTAAGGCCGGGCGCCTGCGTCCAATAGCTGTGGCCTTGCCGGAGCGCGATCCCGCCCTCCCTGAGGTGCCCACTTTAAAAGAAGAGGGTATTGATTTTTATACATGGGGCTCGGTCAAAGGCGTGGCGGCTCCTGCAGGCACACCGAAAGAGGTTGTCGCTTACCTGGCTGACGTTTTCAAAAAAATCTCCGAAGATCCCGATTTTAAAAAGTCAATGGCCGAGTTACAACAACCCATTATGTACCTTGGGCCGGAGGAATTTGGTGACTTTATGCAAAAAGCATATGCTGACTACGGCAAATTGCTAAAGGATCTCAATTTAACTTCGAAATAGTTTAAAAGAAGACTACTCCCGTAGATAGCTTTTAGGTAATATTATTTAGTAATATAAATTAGCCGTGATATATAAATCCAGCATAGGTTGGTAGACTTCTAATTAATTTTAGCTCAGGGAGGAAATTTTGGGATGCCAAAATTCGCCGCCAATCTGACCATGCTGTTTACGGAAGTGCCTTTCTTGGAGCGCTTTAAGGCCGCGCAGGAAGCAGGCTTCAAAGCAGTGGAGTTTCTTTTCCCGTATGAACAGAGCATAGACGCGGTTAAAGGGGCAGTGGAAGAAAACAACCTTGAGGTGGTGCTCTTCAACCTGCCCGCCGGCGACTGGTCCGCCGGCGAACGCGGCATTGCCGCCAACCCGCAGCGGAGGGAAGAATTCCGTGAAGGGGTGAAGCGGGCGGTGGCCTGGGCCCGGGCCTTAGGCGTGCCGCGGCTGAACTGCCTTGCCGGCAAGAGGTTAGACGCCTACACTTTTGCAGAGCAGTGGCAGGCGCTGGTAGACAACGTCCGCTATGCGGCTGGAGTTCTGGGAGAATATGGTTTAAACCTCATGGTGGAACCCTTAAACCATTACGACGTACCGGGTTTCTTACTTAACACGACCGGACAGGTTTTGCAACTACTTGCCGAGGTTGACATGCCCAATGTTTATTTACAGTACGACATTTATCACGCCCAGAAAGAAGAAGGAAATCTGACGGTTATCCTGCGCGAGCAGCTGGCGAAGATCGGCCACATCCAGATCGCCGACAACCCCGGCCGGCACCAGCCGGGCACGGGCGAGATTAATTATCCTTTCCTGCTGCGGGAGCTGGACAACCTGGGTTATAAGGGGTATGTGTCCCTGGAATACATTCCGGTGCCGGACACCCGCCGGTCTTTAGATTGGGTGGCAGCGTACGGATACAGCCTGGGTTAATCTGGCAATGCGTCAGCGCCTTTGAAGATGGTGGCGCCTGGTGGTATTAAAAGCTGGCAAAAATCTTAGGGAAAGGGGTAAAAAGATGAGTAAAATTGGCTTCATAGGACTGGGCATCATGGGCAAGCCCATGAGTAAAAACCTGCTGAAGGCTGGCTATGAGCTGGTAGTATATGATATTATTAAAGAAGCAGTAGACGATGTAGTGGCCGCCGGTGCGGAACCGGCTGCCTCCTGCCGGGAGGTTGCCGAACGCTGCGATAAGTTTATCACCATGCTGCCCAATTCCCCCCACGTCAGGGAGGCTGTCCTGGGGCTGGACGGCTTGCTTGAGGGCGCTCGCCCCGGATCCATCTTGATCGATATGAGTTCCATCGACCCAATGGTCAGCAGGGAAATAGCCGGCAAGCTGGCTGAAAAGGGCGTGCGCATGCTGGATGCACCGGTGAGCGGCGGTGAACCCAAGGCCATCGACGGCACTTTGTCGATAATGGTCGGAGGTAAGCAAGAAGACTTTGATGAATGTTATAATATATTAAAGGCCATGGGTTCTTCCGTAGTCCGCGTCGGTGACATAGGCGCCGGCAATGTAACCAAGCTGGCCAACCAGATCATCGTCGCCCTGAACATCGCCGCCATGTCCGAAGCCCTGGTCCTGGCCACCAAAGCCGGTGTCGACCCGGAACTGGTCTACCAGGCTATCCGCGGCGGTCTGGCCGGCAGCACAGTGCTGGACGCCAAGGCGCCCCTGGTGCTGGCCGGGCAGTTCAAGCCCGGTTTCCGGATCAACTTGCATATCAAAGACCTGGCCAATGCTCTGTCGGCCGGGCATGAAGCAGGGGTGCCCCTGCCCCTGACGGCGACGGTTATGGAAATTCTCCAGGCCTTGAAGATTGACGGTCTGGGAGACGCCGACCACGGGGCCATCATTCGCTTCTACGAGAAGCTGGCACAGGTTGAGGTAAGAAAGCACTAAACGCGGGAAGTTATTTTGGAAGGTCCAGGCCACGCCTGTAAGCCGCCTGGACCTTACTTTAAATGCTTAAACCTCCGTGTTACTGCGGGCGGCTGTGCTGTCAACCAGGCTTATGTCGCTGAAGTAGTACTTGTAAAAGAAGTTGTGAGTTGATAAGACAGCGAGGCCGGAGAACATTTGGTATAGGTGTGTGAATAATATGAAAGACAGGCTTGTTATCAGGAAGAAGAAAATGTATGAAGAAGTGGTGGAGCGCATCATCCAGTTGATTAAAAAAGGTGAGTATAAAGTAGGGGACCGGCTGCCGCCCGTGCAAGAATTGAGCGAAATGTTCGGGGTGGGTACTCCTACTTTAAGGGAAGGCCTTTCTGTTCTGGCTTCGAGCGGCATCCTGGAGATAAGACACGGTAACGGTATTTTTGTCAAGCGCTTCCCTTTAGAGCCGGAGGACCTGCTGGCGCAATTAAACGAGGTCGAGTACGAGCAGCTCCTCTCCTGGGTGGAGTTTCGCCGGGCGCTGGAAGCCGAGGCCGCTGCCCTGGCCGCCGAAAGGCGCGAGGAAACTGACCTTGACGCCATGGAAGCGGCAGAAAAAAGGCTGGAAGAGGAGATAACCAGGGGAGAAATCACCATCGAACCTGACTACCAGTTTCATAACAGTATAGCCTTAGCTACCAAGAATCCTATTTTCATTCAGACTGCTACCACAATCGAGCATATCCTGCGGCAGTATTTTCAATTGAGTTTACGGTACGGCAGGACCTTCCCCTGGCACCGGGAACTGGTGGTGACCGAACACCGGAAAATATTGGAGCACATTCGTAAAAGAAGGCCGCGGGAAGCGCGCAATGCCATGCTGGAGCACCTCAACAACGTCGCCGGACGGGTGAAGCTTTTAGAGAGCCTGGCCAGGGGTGAGTAGATAGAGGAACTTTAGCCGGCAGAAGCTGGCGTTTAATCCATTCTTAGTTTAAATTTAATTCAATTTTAAAGAGGGCTTAATACAATTATAACGCCGGCGTGCTATTATATACGCGAGCAAAGCCCTCTGACCTCCTTTTTAATATATATACCCTACCACACCCGGATTGCACCGGGTTGTTTTTTTATTGCCCCAAAAAGATGGTATATTTTGCAGGAAAAAAAACGTAAATGTCGAATAGCGTACAAGGTTACCGCTCAAGGCAAACCCCGCCGAAAGGGGGGGACGCAAAGCCATGGGTCTAAGGCTTTTTATAAGCTAAGATCGCCAGGCTGCCGGTACCTTGATGCTGCTGTAATTTTTAAGCATTAAGACAGGGGCGGCCTTTGGCGATGGAGGCCGTCCTATATTTTTGTAACTATAACTAACGGCTGCTGCGTGCATGTGATCATTGCCGGGAAGGGGTAAATTAATGAATAAAACGGGGTTATTATCTGATGGCCAGCCGGGATAAACTTGTTAACCTGGAAGTACTGGAAGCCCTCCTGGACGATTACCTGCGACGCAAGACTTTGCCGGCAACTTATAAAAACTATCTATTAAGGTTAATCGAAGGCCAGGTCGACATACTTGTTCACAATCTTTTACAAAAGGTTGATAGCGAGGACATTAATCAACCTGGCCGGTGCGCTAAATTGTCACAGTCCGGTGGGCAGAAAACTTGACAGAACCGGAGCTATCTGCTAATATATCGCTACGGAAAGCGCGGTAGTGCCTGAATAACGGGCGGAAGTAGCTCAGGGGTAGAGCATCGCCTTGCCAAGGCGAGGGTCGCGGGTTCAAATCCCGTCTTCCGCTCCATATTTTTGGCTTGGGGGGACCTCGGATCGGGTTTTTACCTGTCCGAGGTGTTATTCTACTAGCTTGTTTTTTAGTAGGCGTGGCAGGAAAAGGTAGATAAAACGGCGAAATAAAAGTGGTGATAGTATTTTAAGCTTAGTGGATGGTCATAATGAATGGCGTCCAGCAGTCGGGAGCAGGGAGGAGCAAGTAAGTAATGAAGGCAACTGTCGAGAAGTTAGATAAGCATCAGGTACTTCTGGAAATCGAAGTTGAAGCACCCAGGGTACAGAAAGCCCTGGATCAAGCTTACCGCCGGCTGGTAAAGAGGGTGAACATCCCCGGTTTCAGGAAAGGCAAGGCACCGCGTTTTATCCTGGAACGGTATATCGGCAAAGAGCCTATCTATAATGAGGCGGCAGAAATTGTTATTCCACCGGCCTATGAAGAAGCAGTAGCCGAGCACCAGCTGGAACCCATCGACCGCCCCGAAGTGGAAATAGTCAAGGTGGAAGAAGGCGAGCCCTTAATCTTCAAGGCCAAAGTCGAAGTCAAGCCGGAAGTCCAACTGGGCACCTACAAGGGCGTGGAAGTCGAACGGCCGGAAGTAAAAGTTAGCGAGGAAGATGTCGACGCCTACCTGAAAAGCTTGCAGGAGCGTTATGCTACCCTCAAGAACATCGAAGATGAACCGGCAGCAGCAGGGGATATTGTCGTCATTGATTTTAAAGGAACGGTAGAAGGCCAGCCTTATCCAGGTTTAGAAGGCAATAATTATACTCTGGAATTGGGTTCGGGTACCTTTGTTCCCGGCTTTGAGGAACAGCTGGTGGGTGCCCGGCTAAACGAGGAACGCACCATTACCATTACCTTCCCTGCCGACTACCACAAAGAAGACCTGGCAGGCAAGGAAGCCGTCTTCCAGGTTACCATCCGGGGCATTAAACGAAAAGAGCTGGCCCCCCTGGATGATGAATTTGCCAAAGATGTCAGCGAGTGTGAGACGCTGGCCGAACTGCGCCAGGATATCCGTCGCCGGCTGGAAGAGAGGCGGCGGCAGGAAATAGATGCCGCTGTAAGGCAAGCCGTGGTGGCCAAGGCCGTAGAGGCAGCTACGGTGGATTTACCGGAAGTCATGGTTAAACGGCGCATCGAAGCCCGGCTCAGGGAACTGGAACGTAGCCTGCATGCCAGGAAAATAACCCTGGAGGAGTTCTTAAATAGTAATGGTAAGACTATGGATGATTTAAAGAAAGAATTCCAGCCCGCTGCGGAAAGGGATGTAAAGACCGAGCTGGTGCTGGAAGCTATTGCCAAGGCTGAAAATATTGCGGCCACGGAAGAAGACCTTGAGGCGGAAATTGAGAAAATGGCCCGGATGTTCCGCCAGGATCCGGACGAAGTACGGAAGAATTTGGGCGACTTGTCCTTCCTGAAATACGATATAATGATTAAAAAGACCATTGATTTTCTGGTAGAGAACAGTGTGGCCGTACCTCCCCGGGAAGGCGGCGAAGAGGAGACAGGAGAAACTGCTGCAACGGAAGGCTAAATGGCGTAGAAGCGGTTGTGGAAGAAATTTTTACCACGGAGGTGGGGTAAGGAGTGTCAATCCTGGTACCAGTAGTAGTTGAGCAAACCAACAGGGGCGAGCGGGCCTACGACATTTATTCCCGCTTGCTGAAAGACCGGATCATCTTCCTGGGAAGCGCCATTGACGATCATGTAGCCAACCTGGTGATTGCCCAGATGCTTTTCCTGGAGGCAGAGGATCCCGATAAAGATATCCACCTGTATATCAACAGTCCTGGTGGTTCCATCTCGGCCGGGATGGCTATCTTTGATACCATGCAGTATATCCGGCCTGATGTTTCCACCATTTGTGTCGGCCTGGCAGCCAGCATGGGCGCCTTTCTCCTGGCTGCCGGCGCTAAAGGCAAGCGTTTTGCCCTGCCCCACAGTGAAATCATGATTCACCAGCCCATGGGTGGCACCCAGGGGCAGGCTGTGGATATCGAAATCCATGCCAGGCGTATCCTGGCCATCCGGGATACATTAAACCGTATTTTGAGCGACATTACCGGTAAACCGGTAGAACAGATTGCCAGGGACACCGACCGCGATCATTTCATGACCGCTCAGGAAGCGAAGGAGTACGGTTTAATTGACGAGGTGATCACCAAGCGCGAGTTGCCCGGTAAATAGGGACAGCGAGGTGAACTAAAACCATGTATAAATACACGGATGATAAGGGCCAGCTGAAGTGTTCTTTCTGTGGTAAACTTCAGGACCAGGTCAAAAAACTGGTCGCTGGTCCTGGCGTCTATATCTGCGATGAATGTATTGAGCTGTGCAATGAGATAATCGAAGAAGAGCTGAGCGAGGATCTGAACCTGGAAATGGGCGAGCTGCCCAAACCCAAAGAGATCCGGGAAATCCTCGACCAGTATGTCATCGGCCAGGATAAAGCCAAAAAAGCCCTGTCGGTAGCCGTTTACAACCACTACAAGCGCATCAACCTGGGCATGAAGATGGATGACGTCGAGCTCCAGAAGAGCAACATCATCATGCTCGGTCCCACCGGCAGCGGCAAAACCCTACTGGCCCAGACCCTGGCCAGGATCCTGAATGTACCCTTTGCCATTGCCGACGCCACATCTCTTACGGAAGCCGGTTATGTGGGCGAGGATGTGGAGAACATCCTGCTAAAGCTCATCCAGGCGGCCGACTACGATGTGGAGAAGGCGGAAAAGGGCATCGTCTATATCGATGAAATAGATAAAATCGCCCGCAAGTCGGAAAACCCGTCCATTACCCGGGACGTATCGGGCGAAGGTGTCCAGCAGGCCCTCCTCAAAATCCTGGAAGGGACCATCGCCAGCGTACCCCCCCAGGGAGGGCGCAAGCATCCCCACCAGGAGTTCATCCAGCTGGATACCACCAATATTCTCTTCATCTGCGGCGGTGCCTTCGACGGCCTGGATAAGATCATCAAAAACCGCATCTCCCAGAAGACGATGGGCTTTGGTGCCGAAATTCACGGTAAAAAGGACATCCAGGTGGGCGATATCTTAAAGCAGGTCCAGCCGGTCGACCTGCTGAAGTACGGCTTGATCCCCGAATTTGTCGGTCGCCTGCCGGTTATCGTTACCCTGGATGCCCTGGATGAAGATGCTCTGGTCCGGGTCCTGACAGAACCCCGCAACGCCCTGGTGAAGCAGTACCAGAAGCTGTTTGAAATGGACGGAGTCACCCTGGAGTTTAAAGAAGATGCCCTGCGGACCATTGCTAAGGAAGCCCTGAAACGGGAAACCGGCGCCCGGGGCTTGAGGGCCATCCTGGAAGAGATAATGCTTGACGTAATGTATGAGATACCTTCGCGGAGCAACATCACCAAGTGTATCGTCACTAAAGATGTGGTCCTGCGCAAGGAAGAACCCCTGTTGTTGACGGTTGAAAGGAAGAAGAAAAAAGAAGAAACGGCCTGATGCGAAAGGCGGTAGCGGGAAAGCTACCGCCTTTTTGGATAAAATCTTCCTTTCCGGATAAACTTTAGGTAATCGAGATATCCGGAAAGGAGTAAAGACCAATGTATGAATGGGGTCAAGGTCTGGGAGGAGTATTAAGTTTTATCCAGATATTTTTTGCCGTGGTAATCGGTCTCTATTTCTGGAACCTTTTGCGCAACCAGCAGGGCAACCGGGTGGCGATCGAGAAGGAATCCCGTAAAGAACTGGAGAAACTCCAGCGTATGCGGGAAATATCCCTGTCGGAACCCCTGGCGGAAAAGACGCGTCCCACCACTTTTGAGGAAATAATCGGCCAGGAGGAGGGTCTTAAGGCGCTCCGGGCCGCTCTCTGCGGCCCCAACCCCCAGCACGTCATTATCTACGGCCCGCCGGGGGTAGGCAAGACGGCGGCCGCCCGCTTGGTCCTGGAAGAAGCCAAAAAAAACCCCCTTTCCCCCTTTAAAGAGACGGCCCGGTTCGTCGAAGTGGACGGGGCGACCTCGCGTTTTGATGAACGAGGCATTGCCGATCCCCTGATCGGTTCCGTGCATGATCCCATCTACCAGGGTGCCGGCCCCTTAGGCATCGCCGGTATTCCCCAGCCCAAACCCGGTGCCGTCACCCGCGCCCATGGCGGCATCCTGTTTATAGATGAAATTGGCGAGCTGCATCCCATCCAGATTAACAAGCTGCTTAAAGTCCTGGAAGACCGGAAGGTGATCCTGGAAAGCGCTTACTACAGTTCGGAAGACAGCAACATCCCCAGCCACATTCATGATATCTTCCGGAACGGTCTGCCGGCCGATTTTCGCCTGGTAGGAGCAACGACCCGCTTGCCCCAGGAAATTCCGGCCGCCATCCGGTCGCGCTGCCTGGAAGTTTTTTTCCGCCCCTTGCAGGCAGAAGAAATCGGCATCATTGTCCGCAATGCGGCCAGGAAGATAAATCTATCCATTTCCGCGGCCGCCGTGGAAATAATCCAACAGTATGCCACCAACGGCCGCGAAGCCGTTAACATGGTGCAGCTGGCAGCCGGCCTGGCCCTGACGGAAAAGCGCCAGGAGATTACCCGCGAAGATGTGGAATGGGTGGTGACCAGCTGCCATTATACTCCCCGCCAGGACGGCCGGGTTTCCCCTGAGCCCCAGGTGGGCGTGGTCAACGCCCTGGCCGTCTCCGGTCCCAACATGGGCCTATTAGTCGAACTGGAAGCCAGCGTCAATTTTGCCGGCCACCGCCGCGGCCAGGTTACCGTTACGGGCGTCATCGAGGAAGAAGAAAGCGGAAGTTTTGACGGCCGCCGGGTGCGGCGGCGGAGCATGGCCCGCAATGCGGTGGATAATGTATTGACCGTCCTGCGCAAGCTTTTACCGGTAGATGTACGGGATTATGATATTCACCTCAATTTTCCCGGTGGAGTACCGGTCGACGGACCTTCCGCCGGTATCAGCATGCTAACGGCCGTTTATTCCGCCTTTACGGAAATACCGGTTAACAACCTGGTAGCCATGACCGGAGAAGTTTCTATCCGGGGTACCGTCCGGCCGGTGGGCGGCGTGGTGGCCAAGGTAGAAGCGGCCCGGCTGGCCGGGGCGAAAAAAGTGCTCATTCCAAAAGATAACTGGCAGGAAATATATCGCTCTTTTACAGATATCCAGGTAGTACCCGTCCAAACAGTCAATGAGGTCCTGGAACAGGCCTTAATGCCGCGGGCAAAGTCTAGCAGCCATGAAGGTTTCAAATCCCGCCCCCAGGTTTTAAGCGCAACACCTTTGCCCTCTCGCCCTTTAAGCTGCTAAAGCTATTGCAATAAGACGAATAATGCCGTAGAATATACTAGAATAATTACCTGGACAGGTAAGAGTATATACAAGGGAGCACCTTGGAGGTGTAAAGTTTGAGCCGGATCCTTCCCCTGTTGCCCCTGCGAGGGGTTATTGTTTTTCCTTACACGGTAATTCACCTGGATGTCGGGCGGGAGCGTTCGATCAGTGCCATAGAGGAGGCAATGCTAAGGGACCGGGTTATTTTCCTGGCCATGCAGAAGGAGGCCCAGGATGACGATCCCGGGGAAGATGATATATATACTACCGGGACGATAGCTGAGATAAAGCAATTATTAAAGTTGCCCGGCGGCACCATTCGCATCCTGGTTGAGGGTATCCGGCGGGGAAAGATCAGGGAATATTTGAGCCATGATCCCTTCCTTAAAGTCGAAGTCGAGGAGGCCCCGGAGCCTGCCGAAACTTCCAGCGAAATCGAAGCCCTCATGCGCTGCCTGATCGATGAATTTGAGACCTATGTAAAGATGTCCAAAAGAATCCCACCGGAGACGGTGGTGGCCGTCGTCAGCCTGGAGGAACCGGGACGGCTGGCCGATGTGGTCGCTTCTCACCTTAACCTTAAACTGACGGATAAACAAGCCGTCCTGGAAGCGGTGGATATTAAAGAACGCCTGAACCTCCTGTGCGAGATCCTGGCCAAGGAAAAGGAAATCCTGGAACTGGAACGCAAGATCAACTTGCGCGTCCGCAAGCAGATGGAAAAGACCCAAAAGGAGTATTATCTGCGCGAGCAGATTAAAGCCATCCAGAAAGAGCTGGGAGAAAAGGATGAAAGGGCAGCTGAAGTTGAGGAATTGCGGCAGAAAATTGAAGCAGCCAGGCTGCCGAAAGAAGTGCGGGAGCGGGCTCTAAAGGAAGTTGAGCGCCTGGAAAAAATGCCGCCCATGGTTGCCGAGGCCACGGTTGTCCGCAACTACCTGGACTGGCTTTTGAGTTTACCGTGGAACAAGCAAACCCGGGACCGCCTGGATATAAAAGTGGCCGAGCGCATCCTGGATGATGATCACTATGGCTTACAGGAAGTCAAGGACCGCATCCTGGAATACCTGGCCATCCGCCAGCTGGCCAGGAAGATGAAAGGCCCCATCATCTGCTTTGTCGGGCCGCCAGGAGTAGGCAAAACGTCCCTGGCCAAATCCATTGCCCGGGCCCTGCAGCGCAAGTTTGTGCGCATATCTTTAGGAGGGGTGCGGGATGAGGCCGAGATCAGAGGCCACCGGCGCACCTATGTGGGCGCCCTGCCCGGCCGGATAATCCAGGGTATGAAGCAGGCGGGGACCAGGAACCCGGTCTTCCTGCTCGATGAAATTGACAAATTGAGCAGTGACTTTCGCGGCGACCCGGCTTCCGCCCTGTTGGAAGTTCTGGACCCGGAACAGAACTATATGTTCAGCGATCACTATATTGAAGCTCCTTTTGATCTCTCCAGGGTAATGTTTATTACTACGGCCAACGTCGAATACTCCATCCCGCGGCCGCTTCTCGACCGCATGGAGGTTATCCGCATCCCGGGTTATACCGAAGAAGAAAAGGTTAAAATCGCCGCCCTGCACCTGGTACCAAAACAGATTAAGGAACACGGCCTGAAAAAGGAGCAACTGGAAATATCAGAAAATGCCCTGCGCCGTATTGTGCGGGAATATACCAGGGAAGCCGGGGTGCGCAACCTGGAACGGCAGATTGCTACCATTTGCCGTAAAACGGCCCGGGATATTGTCAGCGGTAAAACCAAAGCAGTTAGAATTACCGCCGGCAATGTAGAAGAGTACCTGGGTATACCCCGTTACCGGCACACGGAAGCCTTCCAAAATGAGATGGTAGGAGTGGCCAACGGGCTGGCCTGGACTGAGGCCGGAGGCGAGGTGCTCAATGTAGAAGTATCCGTCATGAAGGGCAAGGGCAACCTTACCCTGACGGGAAAACTTGGTGACGTCATGAAAGAATCGGCTTATGCCGGTTTCAGCTATATCCGCTCCCGGGCGGACGCCCTGGGGCTGGAAGCAGACTTCCATGAGAAGCATGACCTGCACATCCACGTGCCCGAGGGGGCCATTCCCAAGGACGGGCCATCGGCAGGAATCACCATGGCCACGGCCATGGCCTCGGCCCTCACCGGTGTACCGGTGAAGGGCAATCTCGCCATGACGGGCGAGATTACCCTCCGCGGCCGGGTGCTGCCGGTAGGCGGTATTAAAGAAAAGGTCCTGGCTGCTCACCGGGCAGGGGTGAAAAACATCATCCTGCCCCGGGAGAATGAAAAGAACCTGGAGGACATCCCGGCCAATATCCGGCGCAAGCTCAACTTCATCATGGTGGAGCATATGGATGAAGTCCTCAAGGAAGCCCTGGTGAGGAAGGAAGAATAACAGACAATACTTGACAGCAAGAGCCAGAAATCGGTAAGATAGTACCGTAGAGAGCGCCATTTTAAGGCTAATCTCCCCTCGTCCGTCCGGGCGGATGGGGGTTTTTTGTAGTGGGCTGGCTTTGTTTTCGCTCGCTCCGTGGTCCTCGCGGAGCGGCCTAAGGCTCAGCCTCCGGCTCGGGCGGGGTTCCCGGCCTATTCGGCATCCTTGCCTCAGAGGCCGGCCTCGGACATCCTGTCCTCGGCCCCGCCCTCGCTCTTCGGCTTCGCCAAGGCCGCTAAGCCGCTCGGACCAAGTCGCTCGCTCAAAACAAAAGCCAGCCAGGGTAAGTAATGATTCCGAGGAGGCAAGCGTTTTGGCTGCGTTAGACAAGGTCTACGATCCCAAAGCCGTAGAAGAAAAATGGTACCGCTACTGGACTGAAGCAGGCTATTTCCGCGGTCCCCTGCCGGCAGCAGGCCAGCAACCCTTCAGCATAGTTATGCCCCCGCCCAACGTTACCGGGAGCCTGCACCTGGGCCATGCCCTGGACAATACCCTGCAGGACATCCTTACCCGCTGGCACCGCATGCGGGGGGATGCCACCCTGTGGGTGCCGGGTACCGACCATGCCGGCATAGCCACCCAGGCCCGGGTGGAAGAAGAGCTGGCCAAGGAAGGCTTGAGCAAATATGACCTGGGCCGGGAGAAGTTCCTGGAGCGCGTCTGGGCCTGGAAAAACGAGTACGGCAACCGCATCACCAGGCAGCTGCGCCTCTTAGGTACCTCCTGCGACTGGAGCCGGGAACGTTTTACCATGGACGAGGGCTGCTCCCGGGCCGTGCGCGAGGTCTTTGTCCGCCTCTATGAAAAGGGCCTTATATACCGGGGCAACTATATTATCAACTGGTGTCCCCGCTGCCAGACAACCATTTCCGATATCGAGGTGGAACACGAGGAAGAGGACGGCCGCCTCTGGTATATCCGCTATCCCTTTAAAGACGGCGACGGCGGTATCACGGTGGCCACCACCCGGCCGGAGACCATGCTGGGCGATACGGCCGTAGCCGTGAACCCGGAGGACGAACGTTACCGGGACGTAATCGGGAAAACCCTGATCCTCCCCCTGGTCAACCGGGAAATCCCCCTGATCGCGGACAGTTACGTCGATCCTTCTTTCGGCACCGGGGCCGTCAAAATAACGCCGGCCCATGATCCCAACGACTTTGAAGTGGCAGCCCGGCACAATCTCCCCGCCATTACCGTCATCGGCAAGGACGCGGTGATGACGGAAGAAGCCGGTCCCTACGCGGGTATGGACCGCTACGCCTGCCGGGAGAAAATAGTTAATGACCTGAAAACCAGCGGCTTCCTGGTCAAGGTGGAAGACCACACCCATGCCGTGGGGCACTGTTATCGCTGTGGTACTGTGATTGAGCCCCTGGTCTCACCCCAGTGGTTCGTGCGCATGGCTCCGCTGGCGGCACCGGCCATCCAGGCAGCGAAAGAAGGCAAGGTACGATTTATCCCGGAACGCTTCACGAAAATATATCTGAACTGGCTGGAGAATATTCGTGACTGGTGCATCTCCCGCCAGCTCTGGTGGGGCCACCGCATTCCCGTCTGGTACTGCCAGCAGTGCGGTGAAGAAATTTGCGCCGTAGAAGACCCTGTGGAGTGCCCGGCCTGCGGCAGTACGGCCCTGGAACAGGATCCCGATGTCCTGGATACATGGTTCAGCTCCGCCCTCTGGCCTTTTTCCACCCTGGGATGGCCGGAAGATACGCCGGAACTGAAAACCTTCTATCCTACTTCCGTCCTGGTAACAGGCCGGGATATCATCTTTTTCTGGGTCGCCAGGATGCTTTTCATGGGCCTGGAGTTCATGGGCCAGGTGCCCTTCCGGGAGGTTCTTATCCACGGCCTCGTCCTGGACGCGCAGGGGCGCAAGATGAGCAAATCCCTGGGAAACGGCGTCGATCCCATGGAGGTTATCGAAAAATACGGCGCCGACTGCCTGCGCTTTATGCTGGTTACCGGCAACACGCCGGGGAACGATCTCCGTTTTCATCCCGAACGCCTGGAGGGCACCCGCAATTTCACCAATAAAATCTGGAATGCGGCCCGCTTTGCCCTCTTGAATCTAGAGGACTTTAAGCCCGTTCCCCTTGAGGCAAAAGAGCTGGCCCTGCCCGACCGCTGGATTTTAAGCCGTTTGAACCGGCTTATTCGCGAGGTCACGGAGGGCCTCGAGGCCTATGAAATCGGTGAAGTGGCCCGGCTCCTTTATGACTTTTTCTGGGGTGAATTTTGCGACTGGTATATTGAACTAATCAAACCCCGCCTGTACGGCAAGGATCAAAAAGCCCGGCAGGTGGCCCAGGGAGTCCTCGTGGAAGTCCTGGGTAAAAGCCTGCAGCTTCTCCATCCCTTTATGCCCTTTATTACCGAAGAAATATGGCAGCATTTACCGGGAAAAAGGGAGAGCATCATGATCAGCTCCTGGCCCCGGGCTTTGCCGGAGCGGGATGACGATGACGCGGAGAAGGCCATGGAACTCGTAATGGCTGTCATCAGGGCCATCCGCAACCTGCGCAGCGAAATGAATGTACCCCCGGGACGGCCGGCCGAGGTCATCCTGGTGGCAGAAGCGGAGGAAGATCGACAGATATTGCAGCAGGCCTCCCTTTACCTGGAAGTGCTGGCGGCGGCCAGCCCGGTGCAGGTGAAGGCTGCTTTATCCCAGCCACCGACCCGGGCGGCAACGGCGGTCACCGGCGGCGTCCAGGTGTTCCTGCCCCTGGCCGGCCTGATTGACCTGGAAAAGGAACAGGCCCGCCTGGAGAAGGAACTCAAGAATACCCGGGCCGAGCTGGAGAAGGTGGAAAAGAAGCTGGCCAGGGTAGACTTCCGCACCAAAGCCCCGGCGGTCATTGTAGCCAAGGAAGAAGCCCGGGCGGCGGAATTAAAGAGCAAGATAACGGCTTTGAGCCAGCGCCTGAGCTTCCTTAAGGGTTAGGAGGCGAAGGGGTGGATTATAAAGAAGCCCTTGAATTTTTGAGGCGGCTGACAAAATTTGGCTTTAATCTGGGCCTGGAGCGGATTAGAGAACTCACTCGCCGCTGCGGTGCGCCCCAGGAACGGTTACGGTTTATCCACATTGGCGGGACCAACGGCAAGGGTTCGGTAGCCGCCATGGTTGCCAGTATCCTGAAGGAGGCCGGTTACCGGGTAGGGCTTTTTACTTCACCCCACCTGCATTCCTATACCGAACGGATGCGGATTAATGGCGTGCCTATCCCCGAAGAACGCCTGGCAGCCCTCCTGACATGGTTTAAGCCGGTATTAGAGGCCATGGTGGCCGCAGGTTATGAACACCCGACGGAATTTGAAGTAAGTACGGCGGTGGCGCTGAAATATTTTGCCGAAGAGGGTGTTGACCTAGCAGTCCTGGAGGTCGGTTTAGGGGGGGCTATCGATTCTACCAATGTTATATCTTCAGCCCTGGTAAGTTGCATCACCAATGTAGGCATGGATCACATGGAGTACCTGGGGAACAATATAGCTGAGATCGCCAGGGTCAAGGCCGGTATCATCAAAGACGGCGGCGTCGTGGTGACTGCGGCCCGTCGCCCCGCGGCCCTGGAAGTGATTAGCCGTACCTGCCGGGAAAAGGGGGCCACCCTTTACCGCGTGGGCCGGGACGTCACCTGGCAGGAGCGCCGCGTCTCCCTGGCCGGGGGCGAGTTTGACCTGCAGGGCCTGCTGGGAACCTATGAAGGCCTTAAAACCTCCCTGCTGGGCAGGCACCAGCTGGAAAATGCCGCTACAGCCGTTGCTGTGGTCGAAGCGGCCGTGCGCCACCATGGCCTTGGGGTTACGGAAGGGCATATCCGGCATGGCCTGGCGCAGGCCTCCTGGCCGGGGCGGCTGGAAATCATGCATCGGGAGCCTATGATCGTCATCGACGGCGCCCATAATGTTGACGGGGCCAGGACTCTCCGTCGGGCCCTGGAAGAAATATTCACTTACCGGCGGCTGATCCTGGTGCTGGGTATGCTCGCTGACAAGGAGCGCGAAAAGGTAGTGGCCGAGCTGGTCCCGAAGTCCGCGGCGGTAATTGTTACCCGGCCCAGCAATCCCCGTGCCGGAGACTGGCAATCCCTGGCGGGCTTTGCGCGCCGGTATGGAGAACAGGTAGAAGTTATTGAAGATATCCCTGGAGCCCTGAACCGCGCTTTGAATATTGCCGGGCCGTCCGACCTCATCTGTGTAACAGGATCATTGTACATGGTGGCAGAAGCGAGAGAATGGCTTAAGAAGCTTAAAAAAGAGGATTCTATCTGCCGGTAGCGAATATCTTTAAAAGGTTATTTGTACAAGGCCATATTGAGCCATCAAGGGGGCAGATTCAGGTGAAAACCCTCAAAATTCCCGAGGCCACCATTATCCGGCTTTCGGTTTATTCCCGCTACCTGGCCCAGGTGGACCGGCGGGGAGTGACAACCATCTCTTCCGGGGAAATAGCCGACGGTGTTGGCGTCAGCCCGGCCCAGGTACGCAAGGACCTGGCCTATTTTGGCGAATTCGGTACCCGCGGTGTGGGGTATAATGTAAAGGATCTCTACTGGCACATCATCAAGATCCTGGGCCTCAACACCACCTGGTCGGTGGTTATCATCGGTGCCGGCAACCTGGGTACGGCCCTCTCCATGTATGGCGGCTTCCGGGAGCGCGGTTTTAAAGTGGTGGGAATTTTTGATAATGCTCCCCATAAAATCGGCTACCGCTTGAACGGCGTGGAAGTCTACCCCATGGAGCGCCTGAAGGAAATTATCGAACGGGAAAAGGCCCAGATCGCCATCATTGCCGTACCGGCAGAGTACGCCCAGGAAGTCGCCGACCAGCTGGCCGGCACAAGCATTCAGGGGATATTAAACTTTGCCCCCTGCGTGCTCAATGTACCAGAGCATATTGAACTCCGCAATGTTGACCTTTCCGTCAACCTGGAACTTATTACCTTTAACCTGGCCCTGCGCCGGAGTATGAAGGGTGTGAGATAAACCCGCCGCTTCACGAGAACCAGGTAGCCGGTAATGGCGGCGAGCTGCCACCAGCGATGGCAGGAAAATTTAGGGTTGGCATTTGTCGGAAGCGAGCGACTTGGTCCGAACGGCGAAGCGGTCTCGGCGAAGCCGAGGAGCGAGGACGGGGCCGAGGACAGGATGTCCGAGGACGGCCTTTGAGGCAAGGATGCCGAATAGGCCGTGAACCCCGTCCGAGCCCGAGGCTGAGCCATAGACCGCTCCGTAAGGACCATGGAGCGAGCGAGACAATGCCAGCTGCGATAGAGTACCTTGTGGCAGAAAGAAGGAAAAAAGGAAGAAAAAATCCAGTGAATAGGTTAATTCTGGCTTCGGCCTCACCGCGACGAAGGGAACTTTTGAGGCGCATAGGTTTAAACTTCGAAGTCCGCCCCAGCCAGGTGGATGAAAATAACTTCAGGGACCTGCCGCCGGCGGCCAGGGTAGAGCACCTGGCCCTGGCCAAGGCCCGGGCCGTGGCTCAAGCATGTAAAGAAGGTCTGGTAATCGGTGCCGATACCATTGTCGTCTGCCAGGGGCAGGTTCTGGGTAAACCGGCTTCAGCGGCACAAGCCGCGGCGATGCTTTCTTTTTTAAGCGGCCGCACCCATACCGTTTATACCGGAGTGGCGGTAGTCAGGGCCCCGGGCGGTGAAGAAAAATTTGCCCACTCGCGCACTGAAGTAACCTTCCGCCAGCTGGACCCGGCCGTAATTTCTGCCTACGTAGCCACTGGGGAACCCCTGGATAAAGCCGGGGCTTACGGCATCCAGGGACGCGGCGCCCTGCTGGTGGAAAGGATCAACGGCGACTACTTTAACGTCGTCGGCCTGCCCCTGGTGAAAGTGGCGGAGCTCCTGGAAGAGTTCGGTGTGGATGTGTGGGGAGGAGAGAGAGAATGACCGGGGAAGCAGCGAAAGGGACGACCATTAAAGAGATGCCGGCAGATTTGCGGCCCCGGGAACGGCTTTTGACCTCCGGGCCCCAGGCCCTGTCCAACGCCGAGCTTTTGGCCATCCTCATCCGCACGGGCACCAGGACCGAGACGGCCATCGACGTAGCAAGACGCCTGCTATCCCGGCCCGAGGGACTCCAGTACCTGGCCGCTGCCTCCCTGGAAGAGTTGCAAAAAGAAAAAGGTATTGGGCTGGCCAAAGCAGCTGAGCTGAAAGCGGCCCTGGAACTTGGCCGGCGCCTGGCCGCCTTTAACCTTTCCCGGACGGTGATTAAGAACCCCTGGGATGTAGCGGGCCTCCTCATGGACGAAATGCGCTACCTGGACCGGGAAAATTTCCGTACCGTCTCCCTGAATACCAAAAACCAGGTAATAGGGATCGATAGTGTCTCTGTAGGCAGCCTTAATTCATCCCCGGCTCACCCGCGGGAGGTCTTTAAAGACCCCATCCGGCGCAGTGCTGCGGCCATTATCTTGGCCCATAATCACCCCAGCGGCGATCCTACGCCCAGCCAGGAAGACCTCCTGGTTACCCGGCGTCTGGTGGAAGCAGGCCAGATTTTGGGGATTGAGGTGCTGGACCACCTGATTATCGGCGACGGTCGCTTTATTAGCTTGAAGGAACGAAATTTACTATAGTGTAATCCGCTCCAATTCTATTATTAACCTGTTGCCCTTACATTTATCATGTACTATAATGGGTGCGAGTTAAGCAGGAAGGAGCTAAAGGTATGATTTTCGCCCGGGATCTCGGGATTGACTTGGGTACGGCCAATACCCTGGTTCATGTCCGCAACAAGGGCATTGTCCTGCGGGAACCATCGGTGGTCGCCATCCAGCGGGGGACGGGGAATGTCCTGGCCGTTGGTGAAGAAGCCAAGCGAATGATTGGCCGCACCCCTGGTAATATTGTTGCCATCCGCCCTTTGAAGGACGGTGTCATTGCCGATTTTGATGTTACCCAGAGCATGCTGCGGTACTTTATTGAGAAGTCCATTTCGAAGGGATTTCTGGTACGGCCGCGGGTGGTGGTAGGTGTTCCTTCCGGCGTTACGGCTGTGGAAGCGCGGGCCGTCCGCGAAGCTGCCTTCCAGGCCGGGGCCAAGGAAGCCTATCTTATTGAGGAACCAATGGCGGCGGCCATCGGTGCCGGGTTGCCGGTTTACGAGCCGACGGGCAACATGATTGTTGATATTGGCGGCGGTACCACCGAGGTAGCCGTTATCTCCCTGGGTGGTATAGTCACCAGCCGCTCCATTCGCATCGGCGGCGATGAAATGGATGAGGCCATTACCCAGTATATCAAGCGTACCTACAACCTGATGATTGGCGAGCGGACGGCGGAAGAGATCAAGATTGAGCTAGGAGCGGCCTTTTTTGGCGATACGGAAGAGGACAGCGCCCGCAAAGAACGCACCTATGCCGTCCGCGGCCGGGACCTGGTCACCGGGCTGCCCAAGACCATTGAGATCACGGCAACTGAAGTCCAGGAAGCCCTGGCGGAACCGGTGGCCGCCATTCTGGAGGCCATTAAGGTCTGCCTGGAAAGGACGCCCCCCGAGCTGGCTGCCGACCTTATGGACCGGGGTATCGTCCTGGCTGGGGGCGGCTCCATGCTCTGGGGCCTGGACCGCCTGGTGAGCCAGGAAACAGGCATGCCTGTGAATATGGCCGAAGACCCCTTGACGGCTGTGGCTGTAGGTACGGGTAAGGTCCTGGAAAATATTGAAGTCCTGAAACGAGTGCTCTTACCGGCGCAGCGCTTGGGTTAAAGGGAGGGAGGAGCTTTGGGCCCTTATCGGCGGAAGCTCGTTACCCCTCTCATCTTGATCTTGGTTGTCCTAAGTATCTATTTCACCATGCGCTGGACGGCCCTGGAACGGGGACAATTAAGCATTTTAGAAGGAGGCTTGCGGGACGCCCTGGCACCGGCCGAAAAGGGTATTACCCTGGTGGTAAACAAAACCGGAGGGTGGCTGGCGGCAATCAGGGATTACAGCCGCCTCCAGGCGGAGAACCAGGCCTTGAAGCAGGAAATAGCTGCTTTAAAGGCGGCCAACATTCAGCTGGAAGAATACCGCCAGGAAAACAACCGCCTGCGCAACCTCCTTAATTTTACGGAAGCAAACCGCAATACCTTTGAGTTTGCCGTGGCGCCGGTCATCGGCCGCAACCCTTCCAACTGGTACCATACCCTTACCCTGGGCCTTGGTTCAAATGCGGGATTGCAAAAAAACCAGGTGGTGGTTACCTCCCAGGGAGTGGTCGGTCGGATCATTGCCGTCACGCCCCGGACGGCGGAAGTCTTGCTCATCCTGGACCGTGAAGGGGCCCTGGGCGGCATGATTCAGGTTAACCGGACGCCGGGCGTCGTCGAAGGGAGCCCTGATTACCACGGTTACCTGCAAATGATTCATATCGCCCGCGATGCCCCGGTAATGGAAAATCAAATAGTCGTCACTTCCGGCCTGGGCGGTATTTTTCCCAAGGGTTTGCTCGTGGGAACGGTGGTCAAAGTTTTACCCGAGCCCGACGGGCTTATGAAACGCGCCATTATCGAACCATCGGTAGATTTTGACCGGCTGGAAGAAGTCCTGGTCATTACGCGGGTCAAGGGGGGCATTGAAGATGCAGTTCCTGGGGCCGGTGCTCCTGGGGCTGGCAGGACTTATTCTGGAAGCAACCATGCTGCCGGCCCTTAAGATGGCAGGAGTTAAGGCCGACCTGCTGACTGTTTTTCTAACCATTTTTGCCTTCCTTAAAGGGGCACCCCAGGGAGCTGCCATGGGTTTTATCTATGGGCTGCTGGAGGATTTTTACCTGGCTAAATTCATAGGTCTCAATGCCCTGACCAGGATGGCTACCGGTTACCTGGTGGGTTTAAGTAAAGAATGGTTGAACCAGGATAACCTGCTGGGACCAGCTATCCTCACCTTTCTGGCTACCATTGGTCAGGGGTTCTTATTTTTACTTGTGGGGCATCTTGCCGGATTTAAATATCCCTGGCTGGCCGGGCTGTTGACGGTAATTTTGCCCATGGCCTTTTATAACGCCGGCCTGGCCCTGGTGGGATACAGCTTTTATCAAGGGGGAGCAGCATGGGGGACCAGGAAAAGGAAAACTGGAAGCTGAAACTTTCCAGGCGCCTCAATGGCTACCTGGTAATTCTTGTCTTTATCTTTATCCTCTTGATCTCCCGCCTGTTTTTTCTCCAGATTGTCAATGCCCAGGAATTCAGCAAGCAATCGGCCGAGAACCGCATCCGCATCAATCCCATTGAAGCCCGCCGGGGCGATATCCTGGATAGGAACGGCCAGGTCCTGGCCACCAGCCAGCCTGTATATGTTATTACCATTCGCAGCGTGCCCAACCAGAATCTGGATAACGTTATTAACAACCTCTCTAACTTATTGGCGGATCCGGAGCTGACGCCGGCGGCTATTAAAGAACTGATCAAGAATAACCCTTTCCGTTACCAGTCAACGGAAATAAAAAGGCTCCCGGCCAGCGATCCGGTGGCCATAGCCACAGTGACCAGGCTCGAGGAGCATCGCCAGGACCTGCCGGGGGTAAATATTATTGAGGAACCCCAGCGTTATTACCCCTATGGTCCCCTGGCCGGACACCTGCTGGGTTATGTCGGCCAGATTACCCAGCAGGAACTGGAGGACAGGAAGGAAGAAAACTACGGCCTCAACGATAAAATAGGCAAAAGTGGTATAGAAGCTTTCCTTGAATACAGCAACGAGGGCAGCAAGGAAATCGGCCTGCGCGGCAAGAAGGGCGCCGAGCAAGTGGAGGTTGACGCCTTTAACCGTAAAGTCCGGGACCTGGTAACCCTGCCGCCCACACCGGGCGATACTGTCCAGCTCACCATTGACTTGAAGCTCCAGCAGACCCTGGAAAAGGCCATGGACCAGGTGATTGCTGCTACGAAGGAAAAGAACCCCAAGGCAGGCGGCGGGGCGGCAGTGGTCCTGGATGTCAAGAGCGGGGCGATCCTCGCTATGGCCAGCAAGCCCGATATGGACCCCAATGACTTTATCAACGGCGCTTATGCCAAAAAATTAAGCTATTATAACAACCCCCGCTTAAAACCCCTTTTCAATCGGGCCATTCAGGGGGTCTACCCGCCGGGGTCGACCTTCAAACCTGTTACGGCCATGGCAGCCCTGGATGCCGGCGTGGTTAAGCCTCAGGATACCATTTATGACAGCGGCCGCTACTGGAAACCGGGTGGTATCACCTGCTGGGCGGTTCACGGCAATGTTAATTTATACCGGGGTATGGCCGTCTCCTGCAATACCTATTTCCAGTGGGCCGGGGAACTGGCCGGAATCGATAAAATCGACGAGGTGGCGCGGCAGTTCGGCCTGGGAGAACCTACCGGGGTTATCGGCCTCCGGGGTGAAGCGGCGGGCATCCTGCCTTCACCAGATTGGAAAAAAGAGATTAATGCCCCCTACTGGGACCGGTGGTTGAAAAATCAAGAAGAACGCATCGAAAAAAAGTATGCCGGTTTACTTGCGGCAGCCGGGCCGGAGGAAAAAAGCAAGCTGCTGGAACAGAAGGAAAGGGAACTAAAGCAGATCAAGGCCGAGTACCAGATTAACTATAACTTTAATACTACCTGGCAGCCTTTTAATACCTATAATACCTCCATAGGCCAGGGCGATAACAATTATACCATCATCCAGCTGGCCAACTATATTGCCACCCTGGCCAACGGCGGCACCCGCTGGCGCCCCTACCTGGTAGATAAGGTAATCGGCGCCGACGGCTCCCTAAAAAAACAATACCAGCCCGAAGTGGCCGGGAGGGTGACAATCTCGCAAGAGGCTATGGCCCAGGTACGACAGGCCATGCTGGAAGTTACCCGGGCCAGTGATGGTACAGCCGGTTTCCTCTTTCGCGATTTCCCGCCCGATCTCCAGGTGGCGGCCAAAACCGGCACCGCCCAGACCGGGCTGGCCGGTGACGACAAAAGTAGCGATTTTCACGGGCTCTTTGTGGCCTTTGCTCCCTACAACGACCCGCAGATCGCTATCGCGGTTATTATCGAATACGCCCGCCACGGCGGTGATTCCGCCGGGGTGGTAGCCCGGGCAGTCCTGGCCCAGTACTTTGGTCTGGTAGATATCCTAAATAAGCCTTTTAACGGCGTTTCCGTGGAATAATGTCAGCTAGCGTCTCTTTTTGCTGAGGAGATGGGGAAAAAAGACCCCATCTTTTTTCCTGCTGCGGCAGGATTTACCTCGACAGTGTAGAAAATTAATAAAGCCGAAGCGGATTCCGCCGCCCGGTATCAAGGAGGAGAAGAGACGTGTTTTCTTCAACTGGTAGTGACACCGGGACAGGCACCCAGCAGGGGATAACGATACCGGCTGCCAGGGGGAAACCGGGGTCGGACAACCACACCTTTCTGGTCTGCCGCACGGTGCGTTCCGGCCAGAGGTTCGAGTATCCCGGAAATGTGGTAGTCATGGGCGACGTTCATCCAGGGGGGGAAATAGTAGCCAGCGGCCACGTCATAGTCATGGGCACCCTAAGGGGAGTAGTCCACGCCGGGGCTGAGGGCGATGAAAAGGCCGTGGTCATGGCTTTCCGGCTTCAGCCCACCCAGCTGCGGATTGCCGGTTACATTACCAGGGCTCCCGATGATGAAGGCGAGAGTGGTACGGGAGAACCGGAGATCGCCCGCGTCCAGGATGAAGCAGTCGTCATTGAAAAATACCAGCCCGGCAGCGAAAAGCGCTGGTTAAGCAGGAGCATGAACCAGGAAGAGGAGGAACAAAATGGGTGAAGTGATCGTCATCACTTCCGGTAAGGGCGGGGTTGGCAAAACAACTACCACGGCCAACCTCGGTACCGGCCTGGCCAGTCTGGGTAAGAAAGTTGTTTTAGTTGATACGGATATTGGTTTGAGAAATCTGGATGTGGTCATGGGCCTGGAAAACCGGATTGTGTATGATCTTCTTGATGTTGTTGAAGGCCGCTGCCGTTTAAAACAAGCTTTAATTAAGGATAAAAGGCTGGACAACCTTTACCTTTTACCGGCCAACCAGACCAGAGACAAGACGGCCGTCAGCCGCCAGCAGATGATCGACCTGATGGCCCAGTTACGCGAGGAATATGAATTTGTCTTGATCGACTGCCCGGCCGGAATTGAGATGGGCTTTAAAAATGCCATCGCCGGGGCGGAAAAGGCCCTGGTGGTTACCACACCGGAAGTTGCCGCCGTCCGGGATGCCGACCGCATTATCGGGCTCTTAGAAGCAGCCGAAATGGAAGCCCCGCGCTTGATTATCAATCGCCTGCGGCCGGATATGGTGCGCAAGGGCGATATGATGGATATCGAGGATATGCTGGAGATCCTGGCCATTGATCTCATCGGCGTGGTGCCGGAAGACGAGTATATAGTTATTTCCACCAACCGTGGCGAACCGGCTGTTCTGGACAGACATTCCCGGGCCGGCCAGGCCTATCGTAATATTGCCCGCCGTCTTTTAGGAGAAGAAGTTCCCTTCTTGAACTGGGACGCGGGAAGCGGCATTATGGCCAGGCTCCGCAGACTGATAGGTCTGGGCTAGGAAGGGGGCGCACGCGGGGTGCTGGAATTTTTGCTGCGTTTTTTTGGGCGTGATACGACAGCGAGCAAAAAAATTGCCAAGGAACGCCTGCGCCTGGTGCTGGTCCATGACCGGGCCGGTGTTTCCCCCCACCTGCTGGAAGCCCTGAAAAACGATTTAATCAACGTTATTTCCGAATACCTGGATATCGATACTACTGGGCTGGAGGTCAGCTTAAATCATGAAAATGATTCCGTGGCCCTGGTAGCCAACATCCCCATCCTGAGGGTCAAGCGAACCTTTAAAACCAGCCCGGAGACCGCCGTTAAAGCATAAAAGTATCCCCCGGATTTTGCCGGGGGATTTCTTTTTACCGCTAATTTTGTTATAGCCCGGCCGGGTTTGCTGTTATATAATAATTAAGGCCCCTCATAACCCTGAGCTGTTAAAGCTATTTCCTGCATTCGAGTTCCGTGAAGGGCAGGGGAAACAATGTTGGAGCGCCGTCTCTGGCGTAATCTCGATTATTATTTTGTGGGCAGCGTTGTTGCCCTGTTGTTGATCAGCCTGGCTGTTCTCAGCAGTGCCGCGGCCAACGTGGCAACCGATCCCTATTACTATGTTAAAAAACAATTAATATGGATTTTTGTTGGCCTGATAGGGTTAACCCTGGTATTACTTACCGATTACGGGCAACTGAAACGCTATCACTATCCCCTGTATTTCCTCAATTTGATTTTACTGGGAGCGGTTATTTTCATTGGCCATGAAGCCAAAGGAGCCCAGCGGTGGATCAACCTGGGTCCTTTTCTCCTGCAGCCTTCAGAATTTGCCAAGATCATAACAGTCATTACCCTGGCCTGCTTCCTGGATAAACGCCGGGGCAAACTCAACCGCTGGCAGGATTTAATCGTACCCTTCGCCTATGTAGCCGTACCCATGCTGTTAATTTTAAAACAGCCCGACCTGGGCACGGCCCTGGTTTTACTGGCCATCCTTTTTGGTATGTTGTATGTTGGCGGCGCCAACCCCAGACTGTTATTATTAATCTCCGGCGGGGGTCTCCTCCTGGTCGGGCTGGCCATTTTTGCCCATTTCCGTTTTGGCCTGCCTTTGCCCCTGGAGGATTACCAGCTCAGCCGGTTGATGGTCGTCCTTAACCCCTATAATGACGGCAAAAGCGGTACCGGCGTCGGTTACCAGGTCATCCAGTCCCAGATCGCCATCGGTTCCGGCGGGTGGTGGGGAGTCGGCTTTCGCCAGGGTTCCCAGGTACAGCTCAATTTCCTGCCGGAACACCATACTGATTTTATTTTCTCGGTGGTCGGGGAAGAGCTGGGCTTCGTTCGCACCGTTGGCATTCTCGCCCTTTATTTCCTGCTCCTCTACCGCATGATCCGGATTGCTGCCCAGGCCAAGGATATGTTCGGCGCTTTACTGGTGACTGGCGTGGCTTCCATGTTTGCCTTTCACATTCTGGTAAATACCGGCATGACTATGGGTATTATGCCGGTGACGGGGATTCCCCTGCCCCTCTTTAGCTACGGGGGGAGCGCCATGCTGGCCAATATGCTGGCCCTGGGGCTGGTTCTCAATGTTAACCTCAGGAGGCAAAAAATTCTTTTTTAGGGTTTGCTCCTATTGACAAGGGGTAACCCCTTGTGTATATTAGTAATTGGCTGTTAGCACTAATTGCAGGTGAGTGCTAACAACTCCTAAATGCTGTGAAAGGAGGAGTTTTCATGCTCAAACCGCTTGCCGACAGGGTAGTACTTAAGGTCCTGACCGGCGAAGAAAAAACCCAGGGGGGTATTGTTTTACCGGATACTGCCAAGGAAAAGCCCCAGGAAGGGGAAGTAGTGGCTGTAGGACCGGGCAAAATCCTGGAAAACGGTACCCGGGTAGCGCCGGAAGTTAAGGTTGGCGACATAGTAGTCTTTGCCAAGTACAGTGGTACTGAAGTCAAGTATGAAGGCCAGGAATACCTCATTATCCGCGACAGCGACATCCTGGCCATTAAGGAAAAATAAAAGAACTTAAAGGAGGTAGAAATCATGGCTGCCAAACAGCTGGCCTTTGATACGGAAGCCAGGCGCGCCCTGGAAAGAGGTGTCAGCGCTGTTGCCCAGGCGGTGAAAGTCACCCTGGGACCGAAGGGCCGCAATGTAGTGATAGAACGCAAGTTTGGTTCCCCGGTCATCACCAAGGACGGGGTTACGGTAGCTAAAGAAATTGAGTTAAAAGACCCCTATGAGAACATGGGTGCCCAGCTCTGCCGGGAAGTCGCTTCCAAGACCAACGACGTTGCCGGTGATGGGACAACCACTGCTACCGTCCTGGCCCAGTCCATTGTCCTGGAAGGCTTGAAGAACGTGGCCGCCGGTGCCAATCCCGTTTTCATCAAGAAGGGCATTGACCGGGCTGTTGAAGCTGTGGTGGAAGAAATCAAGAAGATAAGCATCCCCGTAGAATCCAAGGAAAGCATTGCCCATGTAGCCTCCATTGCCGCCAATGATCGCGGGATTGGCGAGCTCATTGCCGATGCCATGGAGAAGGTTGGTAAAGACGGCGTCATCACGGTGGAAGAATCCAAAGGTACGGCCACTACCGTAGAAGTAGTGGAAGGTATGGAATTCGACCGCGGGTATGTATCACCGTATTTTGTTACCAACGCCGAGGCCATGGAAGCCGAATTTGAAGAACCCTATATACTTATCCATGAAAAGAAGATCTCAGCCATCAACGACCTGCTACCCCTGCTGGAAAAGGTAGTCCGCACGGGTAAACCTCTGGTCATCATTGCCGAGGACGTGGAGGGCGAAGCCCTGGCCACCCTGGTGGTCAACAAGCTGCGCGGTACTCTGAACTGCGCTGCCGTCAAGGCCCCCGGCTTTGGTGACCGCCGTAAAGCCATGATGGAGGATATCGCCATCCTGACCGGCGGCACCTTTATCTCCGAGGACCTGGGTGTCAAGCTGGAGAATGTTGACCTCCACATGCTGGGCCGGGCCAAGAAAGTCAAGATTGCCAAGGAAAAGACCACCATTGTCGAAGGTTACGGCAAGAAAGAGGCCATTGACGGCCGCATTGCCCAGATTAAGAAGCAGATTGAAGAGACCGATTCCGATTACGACCGCGAGAAGTTACAGGAACGCCTGGCCAAGATGGCCGGCGGCGTAGCCGTCATCCGTGTCGGCGCGGCTACCGAAACCGAACTGAAAGAGAAGAAACACCGGGTAGAAGACGCTCTGGCCGCTACGCGGGCTGCTGTTGAGGAAGGGATTGTCCCCGGCGGCGGCGCCACCCTGGTGCACTGCATCCCGGCCGTTGAAAAGCTCCAGGCCGAGGGCGATGAGGCCGTGGGTGTGCGGATCATCAAACGGGCCCTGGAAGAACCCCTGCGCCAGATTGCAGCCAACGCCGGTCTGGAAGGCTCGGTTATTGTAGAACGGGTACGCAACGAAAAGCCCGGCATCGGCTTCGATGCTGTCACCGAGCAGTATGTTGACATGGTGAAAGCCGGTATCGTTGACCCGGCCAAGGTTACCCGGAGCGCCTTGCAGAATGCGGCCAGCATTGCTTCCATGCTGCTGACCACGGAAGCCCTGGTAGCCGAGATACCCAAGGAAGAAAAGAATCCTCCCATGCCGCCCGGAGGTATGGATTATTAAAATAGAAAAGGACCTGGAGGTAATGTCCTCCAGGTCCTTTTTTACTCCTTTTTAATTTAAAATAAAGGCGGGTGAAAATTGCTGCTAGGAGCGACAGGCCGGCGTTAAATGTGAAAATATGGCTTATATAATCTTAAATAGCCCTTGCGTTGAGAAACTGTGAATAGTAAAATTATATCAAAATTAATATGGAGGGGAGCTCCTGTTAGGGGCTGAGAAAGGGCTAGTGAGCACCTGACCCGTTGACCTGATCAGGGTAATGCCTGCGGAGGGAGAGTGAACGTCATATAACCGGTGTCCTCCTCCCAAGGAGGTGCACCGGTTTTTTGTTAAAGGAGGTGTTGCTCCTGGCCTGGCTTTATGTCATCACCAGCCGCCACCTGGCCGGTGCCAGGTCCCTGGTAGACCTGGCTGCCAGGCTGGAGGGCGTCGATTACCTGCAGCTGCGGGAAAAGGATTTACCCGGCAGGGAACTCTACCACCTGGCTCTGGATGTAAAGCAGGCCCTGCCGCCGGGAACGCGGCTGCTGATCAATGACCGGCTGGATGTGGCCCTGGCCGCCGGGGCCGACGGGGTACACCTGGGCGAAAACTCCCTGCCGCCGGCCGTTGCCCGGAGGCTGTTAGGGCCCGGCAAAATCGTGGGGGTTTCCGTGCACAGCGTGGCGGCCGCCAGGGAAGCGGAGCTGGCGGGCGCTGATTACCTGCTGTTCGGCCATGTATTCCCTACGGCTTCCAAAGAGGGCGTCCCCCCCAGGGGGGTGGGGTGCTTGCGGGAAGTTGCGGCCAGTGTTGGTATACCAATTATCGCCCTGGGCGGCATCAATGCCGCCAATGCCCGCCAATGCCTTGCTGCCGGGGCCAGGGGTGTGGCCGTGATGTCAGCCGTCATGGCTGCTCCCGATCCGGCCCGGGCCGTTGCTGAATTAAAGCAGGTCCTGAATAAGAGGTAAGGAGTGGGAGGTGGGAAACGGGAGGTTCAAGCATATGGAAATACCGGGCTGGCATTTGTCGAAAGCGAGCGAGCTTCTACCGAGCGGCCAAGCCGAGGGATGATAAGCGGGGCCGAGGACAGCTAGGCCTGCGGCCGGATTCTAAAGGCCAGGACGCCGAATAGGCGGGGAACCCCGCCTTAAGCCTCGGTTGAGCTGTGGGCCGCTCCGCGAGGGCACAGGTAGCGAGCGAGACAATGCCAGCCGACGAGAGAGTTATTTGGGGGGAGGCAATATTATTATGCGCCTGAAGGTGAACGGTGAAGAGCGCGAGGTAGCGGCCGGGCTGACGGTTGCCGAACTGTTGCAACAACTGGGGCTTGACGGCCGTTACATGGCCCTGGAACGCAACCGGCAGGTTGTACCCCGGCAGGACTACGCGACAACTGTTCTTGAGGAAGGTGATGAACTGGAAATCATACGTTTTGTCGGGGGAGGCTGAAGCCGGCCGAAGTCACCTTGCTGTTGAGGCCGGGTCGCTGGCTGCAGGCGAAAGCCAGCTTAAGTGTAAAAGTACAAATTGCTACAGGGAGGAATCTTTATGAATGATAAACTGGTCATCGCCGGCCGGGAGTTCAATTCCCGTCTGATGGTCGGGACCGGCAAGTATGCCACCATGGAGCTCATGCAGCAGGCCATTGCTGCCTCAGGGGCGGAAATAGTCACGGTAGCCGTGCGCAGGATCAATCTCCAGTCGCCGGGCCCATCCCTCCTGGATTACCTGGACCTGAAGAAGATAACTCTTTTACCCAATACCGCCGGTGCCACTACCGTTGATGAAGCGGTGCGCCTGGCTCGCCTGGCCCGGGAAGCAGGCCTTTCCGACATGGTCAAATTAGAGGTTATCGGCGACCAGGAAACCCTTTTACCTGACCCTGTGGCTACCATTGAGGCTACGCGCATCCTCGTCAAGGAAGGCTTTATTGTTTTACCCTACACCACCCAGGACGTAGTTGTGGCCCGGCGCCTGGTGGAAGCCGGGGCGGCTACAGTTATGCCCCTGGGTTCGCCCATCGGCTCGGGGCAAGGGTTGCCCAACTTTGATGCCATCAGGCTCATCATTGACCGCGTTAATGTCCCGGTGATAGTCGACGCCGGCATCGGTGCTCCCTCCGACGCCGCCCTGGCTATGGAAATCGGCGCTTCGGCCTGCCTGATCAATACGGCCATTGCCGAAGCTCGCGATCCTGTCCTCATGGCTACAGCTATGCGTCAGGCAGTAATTGCCGGGCGGCTGGGGTACCTCGCCGGCAGGATACCCAAGAAAACCTATGCCAGCCCCAGCAGTCCCACCGAGGGCATGATCGGCCGCAGCTAGGAAAGACACCCTTTCCCAACGAGCCGAGGGGCGGGGGCCCCGTCACATTTCCTATTCGGAGGTGTTTGTATATGAACGTGCCGGCTTATGAATACGACGGTGAGCTGAAGGCGATTGTTGATGCCGAAGCCATCGAGGCCCTCCTGGCAACGCCGCCCCCCGGAGGAGCGGCCCTGGATGCCATTTTACGTAAGGCCCGCTCTTTAAAGGGCTTAAGCCTGGAAGAAGCAGCCGCTATCCTTAATTTAAATGATGACGCTTTGCTGCCAAAGGTTTACCGGGCGGCAGCCGAGGTTAAAGAGCGGGTTTATGGCCGGAGAATAGTTCTTTTTGCTCCCCTGTATATCAGCAATCGCTGCAGCAATAACTGTCTCTACTGCGGTTTCCGGCGCGATAACAGGGAACTGAAACGCAGGCTGCTAAGTCCGGAAGAGATTGGTAAAGAAGCCCGGGCCCTGGCTGAGCAGGGCTTCCAGCGTGTCCTCCTGGTCGCCGGGGAAGGCCGGCCGGGTGCCGATGTTGATTACTTGTGCCAGGCCGTCGAGGCTGTTTACCGCTATTCGCCCCTGCGCATTGTCCACCTTAACGTTGCTCCCCAAACAGTAGCCGGATTTCGCCGTTTGAAGCTGGCCGGGGCCGGCGTTTACCAGTGTTTCCAGGAAACCTACCACCCCGCTACTTACCGGGTAATGCATCCTGCAGGCATCAAGGCCGACTACGGCTGGCGCCTGACGGTCATGCACCGGGCCATGGCCGCCGGGTTTGGCGACGTGGGCATGGGACCGCTCCTGGGGTTGTATGATTACCGTTTTGAAGTCCTGGCGGCCATCAGCCATGCCCGCAGCCTGGAGGAGGCCTTTGGCGCCGGTCCCCATACCATGTCGGTGCCGCGGCTGCGGCCGGCCCTGGGGGCGGCCTTAACGGAGGTACCCTATCCTTTAAGCGATACCGATTTCCGCAAGGTTATAGCCGTTTATCGCCTGGCCTTACCATATGTCGGCCTGGTACTTACTACCAGGGAGCGGCCGGAACTCCGCGATGAACTGGTGGATATGGGTGTTTCCCAGATTTCCGCCGGTTCCTGTGTCAGCCCGGGCGGCTACGCTGAACCTGAAGACCCGGCCGCCCAGTTTGAAGTGGGCGACCACCGGCCTTTGAGCGCGATGGTAGCCATGTTGCTGCAACACGGCCACCTGCCCAGTTTTTGTACCGCCTGTTACCGCTCCAACCGGACCGGTAAACGTTTTACCGCCCTGGCGCGGGAAGGTGATATCCGGCGTTTCTGCTTGCCCAATGCTATCTTGAGTTTTCAGGAGTACCTGGTAACAAAAGCGCCGCCGGAGCTAAAGGCTGCAGGGGAAGGGGTTATTGCTACGGCCCTGGCCACCATTGACGATAGCAACTTGCGGGAGGAGACCATGAAGCGCCTGGAGCAAACCCGCCATGGGGAGGCGGATTTACATTTCTAGCACCTGCATTTAGTCATACCTCCCCGGTCCGGGCATATACATAAATAAAGAAATATGCTTGTCCGGGGGGACGCAAGGTGCGGGATAGCTGGGACTGGGAGGAAGTTAAAGGGGCTCCTCTGGGCGGCTGGACCGGGCCGGGGCGTACCTTACCGCCGCCCCGGTTTCGCAGCCGCTGGCTGCGGCAGGGGATCATTACCGGCCTGTTATGGCTGGCCATAACCATACTTTTTCGCCTGGACGGGCCTGTGGTCCAGCCCCTGCAAATGGGTTTGCGCCATTACCTGACCGACCCGGCGGCCGATTTTACCCCGGCCGTAGCTCAACTGGTACGTTCAGGGATGTGGCTGGATGCTTACGACCGCTGGGTTTTCCATTTCTTCAAGCCGGGAGCAGAGGCTGTCCCGGCGACCGCCGGCCAGGCCCGGCCTGCCATGGCTGTACCCCTTTCCGGGAATATCAGCCGCCCTTACGGCCGGATGGTTGCCGCCGGCGGGCAGCAGTATTTTCATAACGGCATCGATATCCAGGCACCGGGGGGTTCAACCGTCCGGGCCGCCCTGGCGGGCAAGGTCATCAGGACCGGGGAGGACCCCGTCCTGGGGCTGGTAGTGGAAATCGATCACGGTCGGGGCCTGGTTACGGTATACGGCACCCTGGGCCAGGTCAAGGTCAGCCAGGGGCAGGCAGTAGAAAAGGGAAGTGTGATTGCCGTCCTTGCTCAAGGTCCGGTGGCCCAGCTCCATTTTGAAGTGCGGCAGGACGGCCGGCCGGTAGATCCTGCAGCTTTATTAACCCTACCAGGTAAGATGTAAACCATGCGCGTCGGTCGAGTGGGAACGGCAGAGATAATTTTCAACGATTATTTCCTGCTCCTCCTGGGTCTTTATTTTCTCATGGGGGTTTTGCCCCAGGCCTTACTCCTGTTTACGGCTGTGGCCTGGCATGAAATCTGCCATGTCCTGGTAGCCTCCCATCTCGGCTGGAAAGTCAAGAGCGTGGAACTCTTTCCCTTTGGTGGGGTGGCACGCCTCCGGCGGCCTGCGGGGCGGGGGTTAATGGACGAGACCCTGATAGCCCTGGCCGGCCCCCTGGCCAGCTTCTTCCTGGCGCTGGGAATAACCCTTTTAGGCCTGTTCATTAATTTCGCGCCGGCCTGGCTTCTTTTTTTTCGCCAGGTCAACCTTATCCTGGCCCTTTTTAACCTCTGGCCGGGTCTTCCCCTGGACGGGGGGCGTATCTATCGGGCCTTAAGGGCGCAGCATACGGGGCTGTACCGGGCAACCCTGGAAGGAGTTTACGGCGGTCAGGTTCTGGCTTTCCTCCTGGGTCTGGGGAGTATTGCCGGCTTTGTCTTCCGGCTGGCGGATCTCCAGGGCCTGGCCCTGGCCTTGTTTATCTATTACGCCGCCCGGCAGGAAGGGGAGGTGGCGCCTTATATGTTCTGGCAGGACTTCTGGCGGCAGCGGGGCAAGGCTGCTGTTAAAGGGGAGCAGTTTAAAACCAGCAGGGTCTCCTGGCTGGCGGCCGGCCCGGATCTCACCCTGGCCAGGGTGGCGCGCTCCTTTTCCCCTCACTCTTTCAACCTGGTAGCCGTCATCGGTAAAGAAGGACGGTTGGAAGGCATCCTAACGGAAACAGAAATCATGCAGGAGCTCCTGGAAGGAGGAAATAATACCCTGGATGTCCTGTTACGGAGGTAGGGCGGGCCCGCCCCGCCTTTTTCTTTGGGTACGCTTTTCGTTCCCTGATAAATGGAATGGATGGCTATAAAAACCTTCGGGGTATATTTTTTTTTGATTTCCTGTTATACTAATGACCAGGAAATTGAGAGGCGCGAGGCGAAGAAATTGCAGGGTATTGAGTTGGAAAAGTTGTTAACCAGGGTTAACAAACCGGCCCGCTACCTGGGGACGGAGTGGAATGCTATTCATAAGGACTGGGAAGAAAACCCGGTGCGTATGGCCTTTGTTTATCCCGACCTTTACGAAGTAGGCATGTCCCACCTGGGCCTGGCCATTCTTTACGGCGCCGTCAATGAGCGGCCCGGCATGCTCATGGAGCGTGCCTTTGCCCCCGGGCCGGACCTGGAGGGGCTGCTGAGGGAGAATCATCTCCCCCTCTTCAGCCTGGAATCCCACCGGCCCTTAACTGAATTTGATGTCCTGGGCTTCACCCTCCAGTATGAAATGAGTTATACTACAATTCTTAATATCCTTGACCTGGCCGGCATACCTCTTCTGGCTGAGGAGCGCACGGCGGGGCATCCTTTAGTTATCGGCGGGGGACCGGGGGTGGCCAACCCGGAGCCGGTGGCTCCCTTCTTTGATGCTTTCCTCCTGGGTGATGGCGAGGAGGCATTGCCCGAGCTGCTGGCATTGGTGGGCAGATTAAAAAAAGAAGGAGCAATTGACGACCGCCGCCGGGTTTTAAAGGTCATAGCCAGCATGCCCGGTTTTTATGTTCCTTCCCTGTACGAAGTGGAATACAATAACGACGGCACCGTGGCCGCAGTTGTACCTCGGGAGGAGGGCGTGCCCGAACGCGTAGTCAAACAGGTCATCCCCGACCTGGATGCAGCCTATTTTCCCACCCGGCCTATTGTACCCTTTCTGGAGGTCATCCATGACCGCATGATGCTGGAAGTCATGCGGGGCTGCACCCACGGCTGCCGCTTCTGCCAGGCCGGGGCCATTTACCGCCCGGTAAGGGAACGGGACCTCTCCCTCCTCCTGCGCCAGGCGGAAGAGCTGGTGCGCCACACCGGCCACGAAGAGATATCCCTTACCTCTTTAAGCACAGCCGATTACTCCCGGGTGGAGGAGCTGGCGCGGGCCCTGGCAGCTGCCTATGCCGAACAGGGCGTCAGCGTTTCCCTGCCCTCTTTACGGGTGGACGCCTTCAGCGTGCGCCTGGCGGAAGCCGTCCAGCGGGTACGGAAAAGCACCCTCACCTTTGCTCCCGAGGCGGGCAGCCAGCGCCTGCGGGATGTCATTAATAAAGGCGTGAACGAGGAAGACATCCTGACGGCCACCGGTGAAGCTTTCCGGGCCGGCTGGCAGGCCATTAAACTTTACTTTATGCTTGGTTTGCCTACGGAAAAGGAAGCGGATCTCCTGGGCATTGTTGACCTGGCGCGGCGCATCCTGGATCAGGGGAGGAGGCTGGCACCCGGGGGGAAGCCGACGGTTACCGTCAGCGTTTCTTCCTTTGTCCCCAAACCCTGGACGGCCTTCCAGTGGGAACCCCAGGACCGGGTGGAAGTAATCAAAGAAAAGCAGAAGCTGCTGCGCACCCACCTTAAAGGCCCGGGTCTGCGTTTTAACTGGCATGAGGCCGAGGTCAGCTTTATCGAAGCGGTTCTCTCCCGGGGCGATCGGCGCTTGAGCAGGGCGATTGTGGCGGCCTGGCGCCGCGGTGCCAGGTTAGAGGGCTGGTCGGAATACTTTAATTACGGCTGCTGGGAGGAGGCTTTCCGGGAGACGGGCCTTGATCCGGCCTTTTATGCCTACCGTCCGCGCCGGGAAGAAGAAATATTTCCCTGGGACCACCTGGATTTTGGCATAGCTAAGGACTTCTTAAAAAGAGAACGCCGGCGAGCCTATGAGGGCCGGGTAACGGTTGATTGCCGGTCGGGGCGATGCACAGGCTGTGGCGTCTGTCCTGGTCTGGGGGTTGACCTGATCCTGAAAGGAGGGCCCCGGGACGGTGCGCTTTAGGATAAAGTATAGCAAGGGCGGCCAGGCGGTTTTCCTGGGCCACCTGGAGATGCTCCGTCTGTGGCAACGGGCCATGCGCCGGGCGGGGCTTCCCCTGGCCTACAGTCACGGCTTTAACCCCCATCCGCGCCTGGCCTTCGGTCCGGCCCTGGCGGTAGGGATAGAGAGCCTGGCGGAGTACCTGGATGTGGAATTGACGGCCCCCCTCGACATCCTGGAGGTCAAAGAGAGGTTGCAGGCCCAGTTGCCGGCAGGACTGCAGCTCTTGCAGGTCTTTACCATTCCCGACCAGGCCCCGGCCCTGACGGCTATTATCAATGCTGCCGCCTACCGCGTTACCTGGGAGGAGCCTCCCAACCCGAAAATGCTCCAGGAAAAAGCGGAAACCTTCCTTTCTCGCCCGGTGGTCGAGGTGAGCCGGCCGGGCAAAGAGGGCGCCAGGGTCAAGGATATCCGGCCGGGTGTTTTCCAGCTGGACGTTAAGCCGGAAGCCGCCCTGGAAATGCTCCTCGAGTGCAGCTCCCGGGGGGTCGTCCGCCCGGAAGAGGTCGTCGGGGCCATGGCCCTGGAGGGGCCCTACCGGGTGATCCGCACCGGCCTGTTTATCCGCCGGGACGACAGGTTGCTGACCCCGGAAGAGTTGGTTGATCCGCAGTTTCCGGTCCGGGGGCGAAAACACAGCGCTTTTATGAGAAGGTAGAGATAGGTGAACAAGGAAATCTTAATCCAGGTAGATGCTGAAGAGACGGCAGTGGCCGTCCTGGAGGACGGCCGTTTAATGGAGATATACCTGGAGAGGGTTACAAAAGCGCACCTGGTGGGCAATATTTATAAGGGACGGGTGGCCAACGTTCTGCCCGGTATGCAGGCGGCCTTTGTGGATATCGGCCTGGAGAAGAACGCTTTCCTTTTCATTGATGATACCGCCGGCCTGAAAGCCATGGGAGGAGAGATGCCCGCCCGCAGCCGGCGGCGCATCAGCGATGTCGTCCGGGAAGGCCAGGAGATCCTGGTCCAGGTGGTAAAAGAACCCCAGGGGAGCAAGGGTGCCCGGGTTACCACCCAGATTACCCTGCCGGGGCGTTATCTCGTCCTCATGCCTACGGTCAACTATATCGGCATCTCCCGACGCATCGGCAGTGAGGAGGAGAGGGAGCGGCTGAAAACCCTGGCCAGGACGGTTAAACCGCGCCGCATGGGGTTAATCGTCCGCACGGCAGCTGCCGGCGCCGGGCTGGAAGAGCTGCGGGAAGACAGCAAGGCCTTGAGCCAGGTCTGGAAACGTATTCGTAAGCTGGCCCGGCGGAGCAAGGCCCCCCGGCTGATTCACCAAGATGTGGAACTCTCTTTACGTATTTTAAGGGATTTATATACGGAAGATGTCGACAGGCTCCTGGTCAATTCCCGGGATACCTACGACACGGTTGTTGACATCCTGGCCGGGCGTTCGCCGGAGCTGCGGCGGCGGGTGGTGTTAAGGGACGGTGCCGACCTTTTTGCCCTCTACGGGGTGCAAAACCAGGTCGAGCAGGCTCTGAAGCGTAAGGTCTGGCTTAAATGCGGCGGCTACCTGGTGATCGACCAGATGGAGGCCCTGACGGCCATTGATGTCAATACGGGTAAATACGTCGGCCGCCACAACCTGGCCGACACCGTCCTGACGACCAATCTGGAAGCAGCGGTGGAAGTAGCCAGGCAACTTCGCCTGCGCAACATCGGCGGCATCATTGTCGTCGACTTCATCGATATGGAAAATCCCGCCCACCAGGAGCAGGTAATAAAAGTCCTGCAGAGAGAGCTGGCCCGGGATAAAACAAAAACCCAGATCCTGGGTTTTACCCGCCTGGGGCTCCTGGAAATGACCCGGAAAAAAGACCAGCTGGAACTGGGAAGCATGCTGCAGCAGGACTGCCCCTACTGCCACGGTACGGGCAAGGTCCTGTCGGAAGAAACGGTGGCCCTTCAGGCCAGGAAAAAAATCCTGCAGCTGGCCGGGGAGAGCCGGGCGCGGGCCCTGCTGGTAGAGGCCAATCCGGCGGTAGCCGCTCTGCTGATTGGCTCCGGGGGAGCCAACTTACGCCTGCTGGAGCGGCGGGCCGGGAAAAAGCTCATCATCAAAGGCAATGAAAATATTCACCTGGAAGAAGTACACCTGCGGGAGCTCTTTGATCTGGACGAAATCAACAGCCTGGCCGCCCCCGTCAAAGCCGGCCAGATTCTGAAAGTTACCATCGAAGGGGCACATACGACCAACAATGGTGACGGTATCGCCAGGGTGGACGGCTTCGTCCTGGATATACCCGGCGGCGCCTCTTATCTCGGCCAGGAAGTTCCGATAGAGGTTACCCGGGTTTACCGCACCTTTGCCCGGGCGCGGCTCTTAAACGATGCTTGACAGGTGCTGGGAAGATGTGTTACACTGCAAAAAGCCGCACCAGAGTTTTAAACCGCTCGCCGCAGGTTTTAAAACCTTTTTAATAAGGTACCTGGCGGTGGCGAGTCTTAGCTTGGGGGGATTTCAGGTGTATGCCATTATTATGACCGGCGGCAAGCAGTACCGGGTTAGCGAGGGCGACGTCATTCGGGTAGAAAAGCTGCCGGTTGCCGAAGGCGAAAAGGTAGTCCTGGATAAGGTGCTGGCCGTCGGTGAAGGGGCTGACCTGCAGGTAGGCACCCCTTACGTGAACGGCGCCAGGGTTACCGCTGCCGTAGAGGCCCATGGCAAGGGCAAGAAGATAATTGTTTTCAAGTATAAGCCCAAGAAAAACTACCGGCGCAAGCAGGGTCATCGTCAGCCCTACACACGGTTACGGATTGAAAAAATTGAGGTGCAATGATAAGGATTGTCTTCTGGCAGGAAAGGGGCGGAAGCCTTACGGGCTTTACCGTTTCCGGCCACTCCGGTTACCGGCCTAAAGGCGAGGATATCGTCTGTGCCGCCGTATCGGCCCTGGCCCAGACGGCAGTCTTGAGCCTGAAGGATCATCTGGAAGAGGAACCCAGGGTAAGCATCCGGGAAGGCTTTCTGGAGTGCCGCTTACCGGCTTGCTTAAGCCCCGCCGGCCAGGAGAAGGCCCGGGTGATTTTAAAGACGATAGAAACCGGGCTAAATGCCATAGCCACGGATTATGGGGATTATGTGCGGTTAGAGTACCGGCGGGTGTAAAAACGTGGAAAACTCAGGTTGCAAGGGGGTGGGCGAGATGATGATGGATTTACAGCTTTTTGCCCATAAAAAAGGTGTAGGTAGTTCCCGGAACGGCCGCGATAGTGAGGCCAAACGCCTGGGGGTAAAAAGACAGGACGGCCAGTTTGTTAAGGCCGGCAACATCCTGGTGCGCCAGCGCGGTACCAAGATCCACCCGGGCCTGAACGTTGGGATTGGCAAAGACGATACCCTTTTTGCCCTGATTGACGGCATAGTCCGTTTTGAGCGTAAAGGCCGCGAGAAGAAACAAGTAAGCGTTTATGCCAGTTAAAAAGAACCCCTGGAAATTTCCAGGGGTTTCTGCTATGACCTTAGCGACTGGGACCACGGCAGGTGAATGGGCAAAATAATAAGGGGCGAGGTGTCTGGCATGACCTGGCAGGCCGCGGATGTAATATCTTTGTTACGCCGGCAGAGACATGATATCTTGAACCACCTCCAGGTAATATCCGGTTATCTCCAGCTGCAAAAAAGTGACCGGGCTCTATCGTATCTGCAAGAGGTTGTCGGCGAGCTGGAGCAGTTGGGGCGGCTGATGCGCCTGAAACAACCCGACCTGGCTCTGCTAAGCCTTCTTAAAATGGAACAGGTAGCTGCCAGGGGTATAACCCTGACATTAGCAGTACATACCATGATGGAAAACCTGACCATGGATAATAAAGCAGCCCTCGCCCTCTGGGAGGCCGCCTGGGACCTGGCCGTGGCCCTGGCCGGCGAAGGGAATACCCTTCAGGTTAGCCTGACCGAGGGGGAGGAAGGCTATTACCTGTCCTTTAAAGCCGGGGTACCGGCAAACGTACCTGCCGGTGCAGTAAACTACCTGGCCGATCTGGCCGGGCGCCACCAGGTTCCCTTTACCTGGCAACCGGGAACCGGAGAAATGGGACTGCTCTTGAGGAAACCATAACCCTATTTTCGGAGGAATGTTATTTCCCTTGTTTTACGACGAAGCCAAAATTTACGTGCGCGGCGGCGACGGCGGCAATGGTGTCGTCGCCTTCCGGCGGGAGAAATATGTCCCCCGCGGCGGTCCCAGCGGCGGTGACGGCGGTCGCGGCGGCAGCGTAATCCTGGAAGCCGATGCGTCTTTAAGAACCCTGGTCGATTTCCGCTATCGCTCCCACTACCGGGCCGAGCGGGGCCAGCACGGCCAGGGGAAAAATAAACACGGCCGCAGTGCCCCGGATCTAGTCCTCCGGGTGCCGGTAGGGGTGGTAGTCCGGGATGCCGCTACCGGACAGGTCCTGGCCGATCTGGTAGAGCACGGCCAGCGCGTCGTGGTGGCGGCCGGCGGCCGGGGCGGCCGGGGGAACGCCCGTTTTGTTTCACCGACGGACCGGGCACCTACCTATGCCGAGAAGGGCGAACCCGGGGAGGAACGCTGGCTGCTCCTGGAATTAAAGCTGCTGGCCGATGTCGGCCTCATCGGCATGCCCAATGCCGGCAAGTCAACCCTGCTTTCCCGTATATCCGCCGCCCGGCCCAAGATTGCCGACTACCCCTTTACCACTCTGACTCCCGTTCTCGGCGTGGTTCGGGTAGATGAAGAGAACTCCTTTGTGGTGGCCGACATACCCGGTCTGATTGAAGGTGCCCACCAGGGCGCCGGCCTGGGGCTAAAGTTTTTACGCCACATCGAGCGCACCAGGGTCCTGGTCCACGTCCTCGACGTATCTTTACCGGCCGAAGAAGTCCTTAATAACTGGCGGACTGTCAATAAAGAGCTGGAACACTATAACCCCGAACTGGCCCGGCGGCCCCAGATAATAGCCGCCAACAAAATGGACATCCCCGGCGGGGAAGCAAAAGTGGCTTACCTTAAAGAACGCTTAGGGGATGCTTATCCCGTTTTTCCCATTGCCGCCGCCACCGGCGCCGGCCTTGAGCCCCTGCTTTATCACCTGGCAGGCATGCTTAAAAGACTGCCGCCGCCGGCACCTTTACTGGAACCCGAAGAAGAAAAGGTAACGACCTTTACCCCGGAAGAGATAACAATCACCAGGGAAGGGAGCGTCTTCCTGGTTAAAAATAGAGAAATCGAGCGCCGGGTGGCCATGACCTACCTGGATAACGACGAAGCCGTGCGCCGCCTGCAGGTCTACCTGCAGCAGAAGGGCCTCGATGCCGCCCTGCGCGAGGCCGGCGTCTTCCCCGGCGCTACGGTAAGAATAGGTAAATATGAATTTGAGTACAGGGAAGAGGAATAAAGGTACTGGATCCCAAATGGTATGAAAAAGATGGTATCTGGCGGAAGCGAGGGGGATAATGCCAGGCAAGGGGGTGGTGGGTACAGGCGCCGGAGCCTGAAGCCTGTACCCACCACACCCCAAGAAGCTGGAGTACAGATCAACCAGCAATCGCCGTTTTTGATAGAACCTTATTTTAGTAGGAGTGACGGGTTTGACGGAGAGGGAGTGCCGCGAGGCCCTGCAACAGGTCCGCAGGCTGGTAGTCAAAGTAGGCACCAGCACCCTGACCCATAAAACAGGCAAGTTAAACCTGGAACGCATGGAGCGCCTGGTTCGGGAACTGGTGGATCAGGTCAACACCGGCCGCCAGGTTGTGCTGGTTACTTCCGGGGCCGTGGGGGCGGGCATGGGTCGCCTGGGATTGAAGGAAAAACCCAGGACACTGCCGGAAAAACAGGCCGCTGCCGCCGTGGGCCAGGGCTTGCTCATGCACATGTATGAAAAATTGTTTAGCGATTACGGGCTGCTTGTAGCCCAGGTCCTCTTGACCCGGGACGATCTGGCTGACCGCCGCCGTTACCTCAATTCCCGCCACACCCTGGCCACCCTGTTGCGCCTGGGCGTGGTACCCATAGTCAATGAAAATGATACCGTGGCCGTAGACGAGATCCGGGTAGGCGATAATGATACCCTGGCCGCCCTGGTGGCCGGCCTGGTCGACGCCGACATTTTAATCCTGCTGACGGATACCGGCGGCCTTTTTTCCTCCAACCCCCTGACTGATAAAGATGCCACTTTACTTCGGTGTGTTACAGAAATTACGCCGGAGATCGAAGCCCTGGCCGGGGGGGCCGGTTCTACCTGGTCCACCGGCGGCATGGCCACCAAGCTCCAGGCCGCGCGGCTGGCCACCAGCTTCGGCATCCCGGTAGTGATCGCCAGCGGCCTGGAGGGTGGAAGAATCAGCGCCGTCCTGCGGGGGGAAGAAGTGGGTACCATCTTTATCCCCCGGGAGCACCGCACCCATACCCGCAAGCGCTGGCTGGCCTACGGGCCGGCCGCCCAGGGCCAGGTCCAGGTGGATGCCGGGGCCGTCAGGGCCATCTGCGGGGGTGGCAAAAGCCTCTTACCGGGGGGTGTGGTGGCCGTTTACGGCGACTTTGACCAGGGAGCCATTATCAGCATAATCGATCCGGACGGCAAGGAAATTGCCCGCGGTATGTCCAACTATCCGGCCGAGGCCATTCGCCGCATCCAGGGCAGGAAAACGAAAGAGATTGTCGAAATCTTAGGCTATAAAGACTACGATGAAATCGTGCACCGGGATAACATGATAGTGCTGGTCTGAAAGGAGAAAAACATAAAGGAGTGGCTGCCATGAATATAGCTGCGGAAGTGCAGGCCAAGGGCAAGCTGGCCAGGGAAGCGGCGCGCGTACTGGCTAACTTGAACACCAGTATAAAAAATGAAGCCCTGCTGGCCATGGCCCGGGCCCTGGAGGAGGAAAAGGATTTTATCCTGGAGGCCAATGCCCGGGATATGGCTGCCGGCAAAGAGAAGGGGCTTTCCCGGGCCCTGCTGGACCGTCTCCTCTTGAACGAAAAGCGCATCAAAGACATGGCCGTGAGTTTGCGGGAACTGGTAGCTTTGCCCGACCCGGTGGGCGAAATTACTTCCATGTGGACGCGGCCCAACGGCCTGCAGATCGGCCGCGTGCGGGTACCCCTGGGGGTTATCGGCATTATCTATGAAGCCCGGCCCAATGTGACGGTAGATGCGGCCGGCCTGTGCTTGAAAACCGGTAATGCCGTTATCCTGCGCGGCGGCTCCGAGGCCTTTAATTCCAACCGGGCCCTGACCCGGGTCATCAGCCGGGCGGCAACGGCCGCCGGCATACCGGAGGGGGCCATCCAGTTAATTGAGACTACCGACCGCGAAGCTGTTAACCTTTTGCTCCGCGCCAATGAATACCTGGATGTCTTGATACCGCGGGGAGGCGCCGGCCTCATCCGGACGGTGGTGGAGAATGCGACGGTGCCGGTGATTGAGACGGGCGTGGGCAACTGCCATGTCTATGTCGATGCCGCAGCCGACCTGGAGATGGCCAAAAATATCGTTATCAATGCCAAGACCCAGCGCCCCGGTGTCTGCAACGCCATGGAGACCCTGCTGGTCCATGAAAAGGTGGCGGCAGAATTCCTGCCTTCCCTGGCAGAGGCCCTGAAGGAAAAAGGGGTTATTTTACGGGGATGTGAACGCACCCGCGAGCTTATACCCTGGGCCGAAGCAGCTACCGAAGAAGACTGGGCTACCGAATACCTGGATTTGATCCTGGCCGTCCGGGTGGTCGACAGCCTGGAAGCGGCCCTGGAGCATATCCATACCTACGGCACCAAACATTCGGAGGCCATTGTCACCAGCAATTACCAGACAGCACGGGAATTCCTGGCCCGGGTTGACGCCGCCGCCGTATACGTCAATGCTTCCACCCGCTTTACCGATGGTTATGAATTCGGGTTTGGGGCCGAAATCGGCATCAGCACCCAGAAGCTCCATGCCCGCGGTCCCATGGGTCCGGAGCAGCTGACTACTTTTAAGTATATTATCTTTGGTAGTGGACAGATTCGTCAGTAATTGTTAAAATAACAGCATAGGGAACCGGGAGGGAGTTATGAAGACATTTAACAACTACCGGCGGGTAGGAATTATGGGAGGCACCTTTGACCCCATTCATTTCGGTCACCTGGTAACGGCCGAAGCCGCCCGCTGGGAATTTGCCCTGGAAAAAGTGGTGTTTGTCCCTTCCGGGCGACCTCCCCATAAGAAGGACTACCCGGTCACCGATCCGGAGCACCGCTACCGGATGACGGTCCTGGCTACAGCCAGCAATCCTTACTTTGAAGTATCCAGGAGCGAGATTGACCGGCAGGGCTATTCTTATACCATCGATACAGTTCTTGAATTTCGCCGCTTTTACGGCCCTGAAGTCCAGCTTTTCTTTATTACCGGTGCCGATGCCATCCTGGAGATCTTGACGTGGAAGGATGTCGACAGGCTCCTCCAAGAGTGCCATTTTATTGCCGCCACGCGTCCTGGTTTTCAGTTGAGCCGGCCAGGGGAGTCCAGACCCATGTTACCGGTTGAGGGTAGGCACCGTATTCATCTCATCGAAGTCCCGGCTCTGGCCATATCTTCTACTGATATCCGCTGGCGGGTACAAAATAAAAAACCGATTAAATACCTGCTCCCAGAGGCAGTAGAAGAATATATCCACTGCCAGGGGTTGTACCGGCCCCGGAACTGTGGCGTATATGCAGAGAGCTAGGACTATATACTACTACTAACATCGAAGAAGAGGTGAAGTGCATTGGTGCGTACCCTGTACGTGGGCAACCTTCCCTGGGCTACCACTGAGGAAGAACTGGCGAGGGCGTTTGCGGCCCACGGCGAAGTGTTGAGCGCGCGCATTATTACCGACCGCCAGACGGGCCGGTCCCGGGGCTTCGGTTTCGTGGAAGTCAACGATGCCGATGCCGACCGCATGATCGCCGCCATGAATGGTGCCGAACTTGGTAACCGCGTCTTAACCGTCAACGAAGCCCGGGCCCGTTCGTAAGACCCGGATTGAGTTTAACCTCCTATTAAAAATAGGGGGTTTTTGTTAGCTGCCAGGCGGAGGTTAAATAAAGTGAAAAAGTACATGCAGCTTCTAGCAGCCCGGCTGCCCGCAGGGCGTTATCGCCACAGCCTGGGTGTTGCTGATACCGCAGCCGGACTGGCAGTAAAAAATGGTATTGACCCGGAACAGGCCCGCCTGGCGGGCCTGTTACATGATTATGCCCGGGATTTGCCGCCGGAGCAGCTCCTGGACCTGGCCGGGGCTGCGGGGCTCATAACCTGTGAGCTGGAAAGGCGGTTGCCGGTTTTACTCCACGGTCCCGTGGGAGCCCTGCTCCTGGAGCGAGAGCTGGGGATAACCGATAAAGCCATTCTCCAGGCCGTGGCCCGGCACACGGTAGGGGCACCGGCCATGACGCCGCTGGATAAAATTATATACCTGGCGGATGTCATTGAACCCGGGCGCCAGTTTGCCGGTGTCAATGCCCTTCGCAAAATAGCGGCAACAGACCTGGAGGCAGCTTTGTTGAAAGCCTTTGAATCCAGTATTATTTACATCCTGGATAAAGAACAGCCCCTCCACCCGGCCACGGTGGAGGCGCGCAACTACATTTTACTGGCCAGGGGAGGTTATTAATTAATGGATGCAGCCCGGGTAGCTGAGCTGGCGGCCAGGGCAATAGTTGAAAAAAAGGGACTGGAACCGGTAATCCTGGATCTTAGAGGTATTACCCTCATTGCCGATTACTTTGTTATTACCAGCGGTACATCGGCAACTCAGGTCCAGGCCATTGCCGGCAGGGTGGAGGAACTCCTGGGGGAAAACGGGGTAAAGCTCCTGCACCGGGAAGGCTGGGATGCCGCCCGCTGGATCTTGCTCGATTATGGTGCGGTGGTGGTACATATCTTCCGGGAAGAAGAGCGTCGTTTCTACGACCTGGAACGCCTGTGGCGGGATGCCAGGGTGATTAAGATAGATGCCATGTAGTATCGAGCCTGGGAGTGACCAATGATGGAAGCAAAATATAATTTCAAGGAAATTGAACCTAAATGGCAGCGCCGCTGGGAAGCAAGCGACCTTTACCGGGTAACGGAAGACAGCAGCAAACCAAAGTATTACTGCCTGGAGATGTTCCCTTACCCGTCCGGGAATTTACACATGGGCCATGTGCGTAATTATTCCATCGGTGATGTGGTCGCCCGTTTTAAACGCATGCAGGGCTACAACGTCCTCCATCCCATGGGCTGGGACGCCTTTGGCCTGCCGGCGGAAAATGCGGCCATCAACCGGGGCATCCCGCCGGCGGAGTGGACCTGGAGCAATATTGCCAACATGCGCCGCCAACTCCATGCCATGGGCATCAGCTACGACTGGGACCGGGAGGTGGCTACCTGCCATCCCAGTTACTACCGCTGGACCCAGTGGCTCTTTCTGCAGATGTACAAGCACGGCCTGGCCTACCGTAAAAAAGCCGCCGTCAACTGGTGCCCTTCCTGCGCCACCGTCCTGGCCAATGAGCAGGTAGTTGACGGCGCCTGCGAGCGCTGTCATACCCCCGTCATGCGCAAAGACCTGGAACAGTGGTTTTTCCGCATCACCGCTTATGCCGAGCGGCTCTTGAACGACCTGCAGAAGCTGCCCGGCTGGCCGGAAAAAGTTAAAATCATGCAGGAAAACTGGATCGGCAAGAGCACCGGCGCCGAGGTTATTTTCCGGGTGGAAGGCAGCGGCGAGGAAATACCGGTATTTACTACCCGCCCGGATACCCTTTACGGGGTTACTTATATAGTCCTGGCTCCCGAACATCCCCTGGTGATGCAACTGGCGGCGGGGAAACCCCAGGAAAAGGAAGTAGAGCAGTTTGTCCAGGCGGCCCGCTATTTGAGCGATCTGGACCGGACGGCTACCGAGAAGGAAAAGGAAGGCGTTTTTACCGGTGCCTATGCCGTAAATCCGGTCAACAACGAGCGGGTGCCCATCTGGATTGCCAACTACGTCCTCATGGAATACGGTACCGGGGCGGTTATGGGGGTACCGGCCCATGACCAGCGCGACTTCGAATTTGCCCGCAAGTACAACCTGCCGGTCAAGGTAGTTATCCAGCCCCAGGGCCAGGAACTTGACGGCGCCACCATGACCGCCGCTTACGTCGAGGACGGCATCATGGTCAACTCCGGTCCCTTCAGCGGGTTGCCCAACCGGGAGGGCATTCATAAGGTTACTGAATACCTGGAAAGTATAGGTAAAGGCAAGGCGCGGGTGAACTACCGCCTGCGGGACTGGCTGATTTCCCGCCAGCGTTACTGGGGCGCGCCCATACCCATGATTTACTGCGACCACTGCGGCCTGGTACCCGTGCCCGAAGAAGATCTGCCGGTTATCCTGCCCGAGGGAGTAGAGTTTAAACCAACGGGGGAATCACCCTTAAAGAACTGCCCCGAGTTTGTCAACACCACCTGTCCCCAGTGCGGCGGCCCGGCGCGGCGGGAGACAGATACCATGGACACCTTTGTCTGCTCCTCCTGGTATTTCCTGCGGTACACCAGCCCCCACAGCAAGGAGCGGGCCTTTGAACGGGATAAGGTTGACTACTGGATGAACGTGGACCAGTATATCGGCGGGGTAGAGCACGCTATCCTCCACCTCATGTATGCCCGCTTCTTTACTAAGGCCCTGTACGACTTTGGCCTGATAGGGGTCGAGGAGCCCTTCCAGAACCTGCTGACCCAGGGAATGGTCTTAAAGGACGGCAGCAAGATGTCCAAATCCAAAGGGAATGTTGTCAGCCCGGAAGAGATAATTGAGCGCTACGGCGCCGATACCGCCCGCCTCTTCATCCTCTTTGCCGCCCCTCCGGAGCGGGACCTGGAGTGGAGCGATCAGGGTGTGGAGGGCTGCTACCGCTTCTTAAACCGGGTCTGGCGCCTGGTGGCTGCCTATGCCGGTGCCGTGCGTGGAGCCGGCGGCACCCCCGCGGTGAACACTCCCGCCGACAGCGAGCTCTGGCGGCTCCTCCACGCCACCATCAAGAAAGTTACCGAGGATATCGAGCAGCGCTTTAACTTTAATACGGCCATCAGTGCCATTATGGAGCTGGTGAACGGCTGTTACCGTTACCAGGACACCGTTGCTGTAAATGAACAAAACCTGCCGCTGATGGGCGAGGTTTTGCGTAAGCTGGTAACCTTGCTGGCCCCCTTTGCTCCCCACATTGCCGAGGAGCTATGGCAGGGCCTGGGGGGACGGGAGAGCGTGCACCTGGAATCCTGGCCTGCCTATGATCCTGAAGCCCTGGTAACAGAAGAGGTAACCCTGGTGGTGCAGATCAACGGTAAAGTTAGGGACCGGATGCAGGTTCCGGCGGGGCTGCCTGAAGAAGAGGTCAAGAAGCTTGTTTTAAAAAGGGAAAAAGTGGCCAGCCTCCTTGCCGGCCAGCAAGTGGTTAAAGTCATCGTGGTGCCGGATAAGCTGGTCAATGTCGTTGCCCGTCGGGCGAGTTAAAAGCGATCCGGCCTTCAAGGTTGGTAGGCTCCGGGAGGGCGGTCACAGGTCTACCTGCAACCCTCCCGGCTTCCAGCAGGGGGCGTGATTATCAAAATAAAGATGGTATCAATGGGTCCTCCGGTTATTGTCAAAAAGGGTGGAAAAATGGCTCTTGTTAGGTTAAACTGTTGCTCGTATGGAGTGAACTCGAGAAAGGATGGATGGAATGTCCCTTAAACGACTTCTGCTGATAGTGCTGATGGTATTGGGCTCTTTTCTCGCCTGGAGCGGTGTGGCCTGGGCATCTGGCGGAAATGAACTGGGCCAGCTTTTACCCTGGTGGAGCGTACTGCCGTTTGTAGGCATGTTGCTGTCCATTGCCATCTTCCCGCTGGTTAACGGCCACTGGTGGGAGCACAACATGGGCAAGGTCAGCGCGTTTTGGGCCCTGGTTTTCTTTATTCCCTTTTTAATTGCTTTCGGCAGCGGAACCGCATTTTTTCAGGCCCTGGAAGTATACCTGCTTGATTACCTGCCCTTTATCATCCTCCTCTTCGGCCTGTTTGTAGTGTCGGGAGGAATTATCCTCCGCGGGACCCTGCAGGGAACTCCGGCCGTGAACTTATTGCTCCTGCTGGTAGGCACCGGCCTGGCCAGCTGGGTGGGAACGACGGGAGCCAGCATGCTCATGATCCGGCCGGTGATCCGGGCCAACGAGTGGCGGCGTTATAAGGCCCATATAATTATCTTCTTTATCTTCCTTGTATCCAATATCGGCGGCTCCCTGACACCCGTGGGCGACCCGCCCCTGTTCCTCGGATATTTAAGGGGCGTTCCCTTCTTCTGGACGATGCGATTAATTGCCCCTATGGGATTTAATGTAATTATTCTCCTGGCCTTATATTATTTCCTGGATAGTTACTTTTACCGTAAAGAAGTTGTTACTAAGCTGAAGACCAGCCGGGAGCCCCTGGTGATAGATGGCCTGCATAATCTTATTTTCCTGGGCATCATTGTCGGGGCGGTTATTTTAAGCGGCATCCTGGCCAAGAATCCCGCCTTCGCCGATCTGAAAACAGGTGCCCTTTACGGCATCACCCTGTTCCGGCACGGGGAGGAAGCAGTGGTACTGCCCTACACTAATATAATCCGCGACCTGGCCATTCTCCTGGCAGCCTTCCTATCTCTAAAAACTACTCCCCAGGTTATCCGGAAAGATAACCGTTTCACCTGGGGTCCCATCAAGGAAGTGGCCACCCTGTTTGCCGGTATTTTTATGACCATGATCCCGGCCCTGGCCATCCTCCACGCCCGCGGCGCTGAACTGGGCTTGACCCAGCCGGCGCAGTTTTTCTGGGCCACGGGGGCCCTTTCCAGCTTCCTGGATAACGCGCCCACGTACCTGGTGTTTTTGACCACCGCCGCCAGCCTGGGAACTGCCAGCGGCGTACCGACCACTTTGGGGATAGTGGCTCCCAAGATGTTGATGGCCGTATCCTGTGGGGCGGTGTTCATGGGGGCCAATACCTATATCGGCAATGCGCCCAACTTTATGGTGCGCTCCATAGCGGAAGAGAATGCCATCCGCATGCCGAGCTTCTTCGGCTATATGGCCTGGTCGATAGGCATTTTAATTCCCCTCTTTATCCTGGACACACTGCTCTTTTTCCGTTAAATCCTTACAGTTTTACTATGCAGGTAATAGCTTGTGACAAAGCCGGTGCCGGAACACCGGCTTTGTCCATTTATTTCTTCTGACGGCTTCGTTCCTGGCGGGGGCTTTTTGCCTCTATTGGTGGTAGAATATGGCGTCAATGGCAGGAATAAGACGATTCGAGTCGTATTGTTAATTATTAAGTAAATTATTTTTTACCGGGGTGATAGGAAAATGTGGGAGTGGGACGGCCGTGTACGCTGGCTGGCTGTAGCCCTGGTGGCGGCCTTCCTGTTTGGCGCCGGTCTCCAGTACGGCCGCTGGCAGGAACGGCAAACGGCAGAAGAGCTGCCCCGGGTTGTGCCGGGAGATAAAGCCGCGGCGGCTGTTACCGGGGACAAACCTGCCGCTAAACCACCGACCATCCAGGTCCATGTGACCGGGGCGGTGCAGAGGCCCGGTGTCTACGAGCTCAAGGCCGGGGCCAGAGTCAACGAAGCCGTGAGCCTGGCAGGGTTATTACCGGAGGCCAATCCCAATGCCCTGAACCTGGCCGCGCCTTTAAATGACGGCCAGCAGGTGATTGTTCCCCGCCAGGGGGAGGCAGGAGCGGCAGGTAGCAATCTTTCCGGCCCGGTAACTTCTGGGGGAGGCACTGCCGGCGGTACTGCTAAGGCAGGCGGTAAGGTAAATATTAACACCGCCACCCTGGCGGAGCTGGACAGTTTACCGGGCATAGGCCCTACCCTGGCCCAGCGCATCATCGACTACCGGAACCAGAAAGGCCCCTTTCGGACCATTGAAGACCTGCAGAATGTCTCCGGTATCGGGCCGAGCAGATTTAACGACCTCAAGGATTTGATAACCGTTTATTGACCATGTGCTGATTCTTGACACGGGCAACAGGACGGCAATACTTGACACGAGGGCAGGGTGAAGATAAACTTGCTATGTAACTAAATTCTAAGGAGAGTATGAGAATGAACTTTATCCAGGCCATTGTCCTGGGCCTGGTCCAAGGCCTGGGCGAGTTTTTGCCTATCTCCAGTTCTGCCCACCTGGTCTTGCTTCCCTGGTTTTTCCGCTGGCCCGACCCGGGCTTAACCTTTGACGTCGCCCTGCACCTGGGGACCCTCATTGCCGTGGTCGCTTATTTCTGGCGGGACTTGATAGAACTGGTTATTTGCGGCTTATTGCAGCCCCGCAGCCTGGATGGGCGCCTCTTCTGGTACCTCATTGTTGCCTCTATCCCGGGGGCCATCTTTGGTTATCTCCTGGAAGATCAGGCCGCGACGGTTTTCCGTTCGCCCCTGCTCATCGCTTTAACCCTTACTTTGATGGGAATTGGCCTGTGGTGGGCCGACCGGGTGGGTCGTAAAACCCGGCAAATGGAAAATATTACCCTGGCTGACAGCATTATTGTTGGTCTTTCCCAGGCCCTGGCCATAATTCCCGGCGTCTCCCGTTCCGGTATTACCATGTCCGCCGGGCTCCTTACCGGGATGCAGCGCGAGACGGCAGCCCGCTTTTCCTTCCTCATGTCGGTGCCGATTATCGCCGGGGCGGCCCTGCTGCAGTTAAAGGATTTAACCCCGGCTGATATCAACACGGCTTTTATTTTGGGGGTCCTGACGGCAGCCGTCGTCGGTTTTTTAGCCATCAAGTTTTTACTTCGCTACCTGCGCCACGGCAGTTACCTCCTGTTTACCTGGTACCGGATTTTACTGGCCCTTCTGGTTGTAGTCGTTTTCTGGTGGCGCCGTTAAAAATAAAGGTTTTGCTGTCCTGAGGCATCAATACCTGATTATTCCATTTAAGATTTTATTTATTATTGACATCGGGATTGCTGGTGATTATAATAAAAACATAATTAAATAACGTAAGCAATGGTGCTTACGGGGCGATGAAGCCGCTATCTTTTTTAAGATAGCGGCTTTATTACTGTCCTAATGTTGGGAGCAAGCAAAGGCGCTGAACAGGGTGGATTGAACCCCCTGGGTTAGCGCCTTTTATTTTTTAACTCTTTAACACCAGGGAGGGGGTAACTAGCTATGGGCAAACAGGTTAGGAAGAGCTGGTAATTTCGTTTAAAAGGTTTGGGGGAGGTAAAACCATGCAAATTTCAGGACGCAGGATCGGTATCATTCTCATCATTGTAAGCGTAATGTTATTTCTCCCTTCTGTCGCCTGGGCCGGGGAGCCGACGGCTGCCAGCAATGCGACTGCCATTGATACCGTGTGGACTTTAATAGCTTCTTTTCTAGTTTTCATAATGCAGGCGGGTTTTGCCATGGTCGAAACCGGCTTCACTCAGGCCAAAAATGCAGCCAATATTGTCATGAAGAACCTCATCGACTTTTGTTCCGGTTCTATTATCTACTGGCTGGTAGGCTTTGCCATCATGTTTGGCGTTGACGCCGGTGGCTTTATTGGGACCACCGGCTGGGGGACCACAGGTAACTTTGAACACCTGGGGCTGAAGATTCCCCTCTATGCTTTCCTGATTTTCCAAACTGTCTTTTGCGCAACGGCTGCCACCATCGTTTCGGGGGCCATGGCTGAAAGGACAAAATTTATCGCTTATCTGATTTACAGCTTTGTGATCAGTGCTGTCATTTATCCTGTAGTCGGCCACTGGGCCTGGGGCGGCGGCTGGCTGGCCCAGCGCGGCTTCATTGATTTTGCCGGTTCTACGGTAGTCCACTCGGTTGGCGGCTGGACGGCCCTGGTAGGTGCGGCCATGGTGGGTCCCAGACGCGGCAAGTTTGGCCCCGACGGCAGTGTGAGGGCTATTCCCGGCCACAGCATTACCCTGGGAGCCCTGGGTGTCTTCTTACTCTGGTTTGGCTGGTTCGGTTTCAACCCGGGCAGTACCCTTTCCGGTACCACGCCGGACATTGCCCGCATCGCCGTCACGACTAACCTGGCCGCGGCGGCAGGGGCTTTTGGCGGCCTCATCCTGCCCTGGCTGCGTTTTGGGAAACCCGATGTCAGTTTGACCCTGAACGGTACCCTGGGTGGACTGGTTGGCATTACGGCCGGGACGGCTGTCGTCAGTCCCCTGGGAGCTGTGATTATCGGTTTCCTTTCAGGTTGCGTAACGGCCCTGGGGGTCGAATTTATGGATAAGGTTTTAAAGGTTGATGACCCCGTTGGCGCCGTTTCCGTCCATGCTTTTAGCGGTGCCTTTGGGACCATTATGGTCGGTCTCTTTGCCGTCGAGGGAGGCCTTTTCTACGGCGGCGGGGTGTCCCAGTTGATCACCCAGTTAATTGGCGTGGCAGCAGTTTTTGCCTGGACTGTAGTTACAGCAGCCATCCTTTTTGCCATCCTTAAAGTTACCGTAGGTTTACGGGTATCTGAGGAAGAGGAAAGCGAAGGGTTGGATATTTACGAGCACGGTATCCAGGCCTACGGCGATTTCGTCCTGCGGGGTACGCAAGTCCGCTGAGGTAGGATATTGTAGTTAAAGGAAAGGCGGGGAAAAATGAAAAAGATCGAGGCCATTATCCGGCCGGCAAGGTTGGAAGCTGTGAAAGAGGCCCTGGGTAAATACGGCATCAATGGGATGACCGTAACCCATGTTACCGGTTGCGGCCTGCAAAAGGGCAAAACTGAAGTTTACCGTGGCAGCCAGTATACTATTGACTTGTTACCTAAAATTAAGTTGGAAATTGTTGTCCTGGATAAAGATGTAGAAGAAGTGATTAACCTCATCTTGAGGGAAGCCCGAACCGGTTCCATCGGCGATGGGAAAATCTTTATTTGTAACATAGAAAATGCCATCCGTATTCGTACCGGTGAAATGGGTGAAGCAGCTATTTAAGGCAAAAGTTTGCCCGTGAGTCGGAGTAGCGTTTTGTTTTTTTGCCAGCGGTCCCAGGTTATCTTCGGCGAAGTACGAGGGTAGCCGGACCGTCTTTTTTTATTCCTGCCCGGATATTTAAGCCCGGGAGGCAGATGGTAAAATAAAATCATAACCGCTTAGATTAAAGAAGGTGAAACAGTGCTTAGAGTTACAGGTATCAAGATACCGGTAACAGATAGAATGCCGGATCTGCAGGCCGCCCTGCTGCGCAAGCTCGGCATACCGGCCCGGGATTTACAGGGTTTTACCATTTACCGCCAGTCCCTGGATGCCCGTTCCCGGGAGATGATCTACTGGGTCTATACCCTGGATGCCAGGGTAAAAAATGAAAGCCGCCTTTTAAAAAAGCATGCCGGCGATAAAACCATCTCCCGGGCCGCCTACCCCGTCTATCAATTCGTCAAACCGGGCCGGGAAAAACTCGCCCACCGTCCCGTAATTATCGGCACCGGCCCGGCCGGCCTTTTTGCCGGGCTGCTTTTAGCCCGCCAGGGATACCGGCCCGTCCTCCTGGAAAGGGGGGCCGATGTGGACAATCGGAGCAGGATGGTGGCCCGCTTCTGGCAGGAAGGCCACCTGGATCCCGGCTGCAACGTCCAGTTCGGCGAGGGCGGGGCCGGGACATTTTCTGACGGCAAGCTGACGACTTTGATAAACGATCATCGCTGCCGTTTCGTCCTGGAAGAATTTGTACGATGCGGGGCGCCGGAGGAGATTCTTTATTATTACCGGCCCCACATCGGCACCGATATCCTGCATTATGTGGTTAAAAATTTGCGTAATGAAATAATTCGCCTCGGAGGCGAGGTTTATTTCAACGCCCTGGTCACCGGTATGGATCTGGACGGCAACCGCCTGCGGGGCCTGATTGTAAATGGTACGGAAAAGCTGCCGGCAACGGTGGCCGTTCTCGCCTGCGGCCACAGCGCCAGGGATACCTTTAACATGCTGGTAGAGCGCGGGGTGCGGGCCGGCCCCAAACCCTTTTCCATCGGGGTACGCATTGAACATCCCCAGGATCTGATTAATTTTGCCCAGTACAAGCAATTTGCCGATCTGGAGGTCCTGGGGCCGGCCGATTATAAACTGGCCTACCACGCTCCCAACGGCCGCTCGGCCTATACCTTCTGCATGTGCCCCGGGGGTACCGTGGTTGCTGCCGCCTCGGAACCTGGCGGTGTGGTGACCAACGGCATGAGCACCTATGCCCGGGATGGCGAGAATGCCAACAGCGCCCTCTTAGTGGGAGTAACGCCGGAGGATTTTGGCAGCGATCACCCTCTGGCCGGGATCGAGTTCCAGCGCCGGTGGGAACGGCTGGCTTTCCAGCTGGGAGGGGAAAATTATCACGCCCCGGTCCAGCTGGTGGGCGACTTCCTGGCCGGGCGGCCTTCGGAACAACTGGGCAGAGTTAGGCCCACCTATCGCCCGGGTATAACCCTCCAGGAAATAAAAAAATGCCTGCCTGATTATGTAGTGACAACCTTAAGGGAAGCCATAACGGTTTTTGACCGCAAAGTTTACGGCTTTGCCCTGCCGGAGGCGGTACTGACCGGGGTGGAAACCCGCAGTTCTTCCCCGGTGCGCATCTGGCGCGATGAACGCTTTGAGGCCAGCATAGGGGGCCTTTACCCGGCGGGCGAAGGGGCGGGGTATGCCGGGGGTATAGTCTCCGCCGCCGTCGACGGCCTTAAGGTGGCTGAAGCCATCGTCAGCCGCTACCGGCCGCTGGCGTAGCTTCCCTCGCCGCCGGGATGCAGGTATAAACAGGTGCAGCCGGGCATATATTATTGCAGTTAAATGCAATGGACTTGCATTTAATGAGCGGGAACCCTTGCCTTCATGGATTGCTTGTGCTATCTTTATAGATGCAAATCGTTTGCATTTAGGCGGTGCATTCATGACTGGGAGGAATAATCTCGAGGAAACCCTTGCCGGCAGCGGCTACAAGCTGACCAGGCAGCGTAAGGCAATACTGGAGGCCCTGGCCACACCCGGAGATCACCTTACCGCCGAAGAGGTGCATCAGCGGGTACAGATGACGTGCCCGGAGCTGAATCTGGCCACGGTTTACCGCAACCTGAACCTGTTAGCCGACTTAAAACTTATTGGCCGGGTCGATTTCGGCGACGGCCGCGCCCGCTTTGAAGCCCGGGCGGAACATCACCATCACCTCTTTTGCCGCAGGTGCGGCCGGGTCATAGAACTTTCTTCCTGCCCGGTGCAGCTGGATGAGAGCCTGGCCCGGAAGCACCGCTTCCTGGTAACCGGGCACCAGTTTGAAGCCTACGGCTACTGCCTGGACTGTGAACAGTGCCAAGGAGGGTCTTAAAACCATGAGTCACATCCATATTCCCGACGGGGTCATCGCTCCTGCCTGGCTGGTCTTGGGTTATGCCGTTACGGCCCTTGCTTTAGCCCTGGCTGTCAGGCAAACCGGCAGGGAAGACCTCAGGAAGAAACTACCCCGCCTGGGATTGGTCAGCGCCTTTATGCTCCTGGCCATGAGCGTACCCCTGGGTTTACTCCCGGTGCACCTGAATCTAACGGTCCTGGCGGGCATTCTCCTTGGACCCTGGCTGGGCCTGGTGGCGGTATTTATAGTCAACTTTATCCTGGCCCTTACGGGCCACGGCGGCATTACCGTCGCAGGCCTGAATACCCTGGTGGTGGGCAGCGAGGCGGTAATGGGCTATTACTTTTTCTTCGCATTAAGGCGGCGGCTGCGCCCGGCAACGGCGGCAGCGGTCGCCACTGCCCTGGCCCTGGTCTTTTCCCTTGCTCTGATGTTTGCTACGCTAGGCCTTACCCACATAGACCCGGCCCTGGTTTTCTACGAAGACCATCATGAAGAACAGGTAATAGAAGCCGGCGGACTGGATATAGCCGCGGCCGGGCATGAATCGCACCATGAAGGAGCCGGGATATCCCTGGCGCGCCTGGCCCGGATCGCCCTGCCCATCAGCCTGGCAGGTATAATTGTTGAGGCGGCGGTAACGGCCATGATCACAGGTTACTTATTGAAGGTAAGACCCGGTTTAATCGACGGCCCGGCTCCACCGGCGGCTGCAGAATAGACTTTTCGAGAGAGGGCAAAAAGATGCACCTGGCGGATATTGACTACCTGGCTTTCCGGGGTCATAGTTACTGGCACCGGGCCTCGGCTCCGGCCAAGATACTTTTTACCATCGCGGTAATTGCTGCCGTGGTCCTGAGCAGAAAGCTTTTACCCCTTGTCTTAACTCTGGTTTTGCTACTGACCCTGCTGATTACGGCCGGCATCCCCCTGCGCCGTTTCGTACACCTGCTGTTCTACCCGGCCTTTCTGGCCGGAGTTTTTGCCATGAGCCTGCCGGGCAACGGCTGGACGGGGCCGGCCCTGGTGAGCCTTAAAGCAGTCACTGCTGCCACGGCCATGGTCCTGTTGTTAACCACTACCGGCGCTCCGGCTATTTTTACCTGTTTGCGGGGATGGCTGCCGCCGCTCATCGCCGACGCCATCTTTTTGACCTACCGCTCCTTTTTTATTCTCTTAGACCGGCTTGCTAATTTCGTGACGGCCCTGAAGGTTAAGGGCGGCTATAACCCCCTCAAATTATTGGTCAACCTGCGCAGTGCGGCCGCCGCCCTGGGAGTGCTGCTGATCCATTCCCTGGATACCAGCGAACGGATGTATCAGGTGCTGGCCTTGCGGGGCTACCGGCCGGGGAGTTTTTATGAAGGTAAATGGTACCAGCCTGCCCCGTATGACGTGGGCCCCTTGCTGGCCGGGCTGGCAGTCCTGCTATGGGTGGTGATGCTATGACGGAAGTGGTGAGGGTTAGATGCCTGCGCCATGTCTACCCGGACAAAACGGAGGTAAGACTCTGCGGGCTGGATTTTGTGGTTCGGGCCGGGGAGAGAGTAATGATTCTTGGTCCTAACGGCTCGGGGAAGACTACCCTTCTGGCTCACCTTACCGGCCTGCTTAAACCCGTTGAAGGCGAGGTCCGCGTCCTGGGGGTGGACCCGGTCAGGGAGTTTGCTTCCTTGAGGCGGCGGGTGGGGGTGGTCTTCCAGAACGTAGATGAACAGATTATCGGGCCTACAGTCTGGGACGACATCGCCATGGCCCCCCGGAACACCGGCCTTAGTACCAGGGAGGTTAAGGAACTGGTGGAGGACATCCTCCGGGCCATGGACCTTTATCACCTGAAAGATAAAATCCCCCATTACCTGAGCGGGGGTGAAAAAAAGAAAGTAGCCCTGGCGGGGGCCATGGTCATGCGGCCCGAACTGCTCCTCCTGGACGAGCCCTTCGACGGCCTGGATCCCCGGTCGAAAAGGGAAATGATTCGGCTGCTGGAGCAATTTAACCACCGGTTCGGCACCACCATAGTGATGACCAACCATGATATCAACCTGGTGCCGCTGGTTGCCGACCGGATATATGTAATCAGCGAGGGCATGATCCTGTTGCAGGGCAGTCCGCGGGAGGTCTTTGCCCGGCCGGATATCTTACGGCAGGCCAACCTGGAACCGCCCCTCCTGGTGGAACTCTTTGCCCATCTTTCCCGGGAGGGGATACCCGTAAACTTACCTCTAACCCTGGAAGAAGCCAGGGAGGAGCTGCTTCCCCTGTTAAAATCGGGCCTAACTTGCGCCCGCCATGAGGGGAGCGAACCCAGAAAGGTGGCCTGTCTGGAAGGCTAGGAACCTTGCCGGCGGCGCCGGATTTCCACGGCGGCGTAATTGAAGGTCCCGGGTAGAGGCGCCCGAGGTTTTTTTACCCGCACCAGCACTTCGTCCACCGGGAAACAGGTGAGGATGTTTTGCGCTACAGCCTCTGCCAGGGCTTCCAGGAGCTTAAAGCGTTGCTTGGTGACGGTTTCCCGGATCAGGCGGTATACCGCATCGTAATTAACAGTGGCCTGCAGGTCATCATACTGCCCGGCTTGGGCCAGGTCCAGGAAGAGTTCGACATCGACGATGAAGGTCTGGCCGAGCTCTGCCTCGGCTGGGTGGCAGCCGTGGAAGGCGTAGAATTCCAGCCCGTCCAGGATTATTTTATCTTTGCCCATAAAGCCCTCCATGGTGACAGTTTCAGCCGGTCACTTGCCCCGGATCAGCGCCATGGCTTCGGCCCGGGCGGCCTGGTCACGGCGGAAAAGACCGCGGACGGCGGAGGTGATGGTCAGGTGCCCGGGCTTTTTAATCCCGCGCATGCTCATGCATAAATGCTCGGCTTCGATGACCACTACCACCCCGTAGGGATCGAGCTTCTCCATGATAATATCGGCGATTTGTGACGTTAAACGCTCCTGGACCTGGGGCCGCCGGGAGGCGATGTCCACCACCCTTGCCAGCTTGGAAAGACCCGTAATCTTACCCCGCGGTACATAGGCCACATGGGCCTTCCCCAGGAAGGGGAGAAAATGGTGTTCGCAGACGGAATAGAGGGGGATATCCCTGACCAGCACCATTTCTTCATGGTGCTCATCGAAGACGACCGTCAGTTCTTCCCCCGGGTCGCGGTTGATACCGGCGAAAATCTCGGCATACATATCGGCGATGCGGCGCGGCGTCTCCCTTAAACCCTCCCGCTCCGGGTCTTCACCTACAGCCTCAATGAGCATCCTTACCGCCTGGCGGATTTTTTCTTTATCCATAATTCTTCCTCCCTGGCGAATTACCGCTTTTTTTTGTCATTAAAGCACATATCTTTCGGCCAGTCAATTCTATGGAGAAGGAATATGGCTTTCAAAAGCGAAATATGTTTCATCAGGAGAATGCGGGGGTGGAAATATGGCCATTGCGGCTACCTATGCCGAGCAATTGCGTTTTTTGGGTATCGGCGAGGCGGAGCTGGCCCTTATGCACGGGCAGAAAGATATTTTTGTTCAAGAAGCCGACACAGTAGTTAAAACCTTTTACGACCAGCTTGTTCAGTATCCTTACCTGGATGCTTTAATTAAAAACAACAGTACGATAGAACGACTATCAAAGACCCAGAAAGCTTATTTTATCAGCCTTACTTCCCCGGACATAGATGAAGAATATATATCCTGGCGCCTGCGCATTGGTAAGAAGCACCAGGAAGTTGGCCTCTACCCCAGGTGGTATCTGGGGGCCTACCGCATATACCTAAGTGAAATCCGCCGCATCATCTGGCACTACCATGGCGGGGATCCTGAACTGGCCCTGCGCCTGCTGGAGGCCTTCACCAAAAGGATTGTCTTTGACATGCAGCTGGCCATTGAAAACTATATTCTCGACCAGCTCCAGCACCTGACCCGTTTCCATGATGAAATCGCGGCCGTAGCCAGGATTATCGGCGATATTGCCGAGCAGACGAAAATTTTATCCCTCAATGCCTCCATTGAAGCGGCCCGCGCCGGGGAGCACGGCCGCACCTTCTCGGTGGTGGCCCAGGCGGTAAGGGACCTGGCGGCCCGGACTTCCCAGTCGGCCAAAGATATCACCCAGAAGGTTCAGGAGAACCACCGCATCCTGGCCAGATTGCAGCAAAGAGGGAAGTGATAAGGAGTTGCCCCATGAGGATCTGCAGGCTTATCTTGCCTGCCTGGAACAAAAAGGACTGCTCCACCGGGTGAAGGTAGAAGTCGACCCGGTGCTGGAAATTGCCGCCATAACCGACCGGGTAGTGAAAAAAGGGGGGCCGGCTCTGCTCTTTGAACGGGTGAAGGGCTCACCTTTACCTGTAGCCACCAATCTTTTCGGTAGTGAGGAGCTGGTGAAAGCGGCCCTGCAGATCGCCGACCTGGAAGAACCGGCTGCGAGATTGAGGGCTTTACTCGATTTACCTGGAAAGGCCGGCGGCTGGCTGGAGAAATTGAAAAGCCTGCCGCGCCTGGCCGAGCTGGGCCGTTATCTTCCGCGCCGGGTCAAAACCGCCCCCTGCCAGGAGGTACGGGTTGATCCTCCTTCCCTGGCGGAACTACCGGTGCTGCAGCTGTGGCCGGAAGATGGCGGCCGCTTTATTACCCTGCCCCTGGTTTTCACCCACGACCCGGTCACCGGCCGCCGCAATGTAGGCATGTACCGCATGCAGGTATTCGATGACCGCACCACCGGCATGCACTGGCAACTCCATAAAGACGGGGCGGAACACCTGCGCAAAAGCAAAGGCCGCCTGGAAGTAGCCGTAGCCCTGGGGGCCGACCCGGCCGTGATTTATGCCGCGACTGCACCCCTGCCGCCGGGATTTGATGAAATGCTTTTCGCCGGGTTCTTACGCCGGGAACCGGTGGAGATGGTACCGGCCTTAACGGTGAATGTCGAAGTGCCGGCACGGGCGGAAATCATCCTGGAAGGTTATGTGGACGCCCATGAAAGGCGGCTGGAAGGCCCCTTCGGCGACCATACGGGCTATTACTCGCCGGCCGACTATTACCCGGTTTTCCATCTTACCTGCCTGACAATGCGGCGCCGCGCCGTTTATCCGGCCACGGTGGTGGGGCCGCCGCCCATGGAGGATGTCTATCTAGGCAAGGTAACGGAACGCCTCTTTTTGCCCCTGATCCAGCTCCAGCTGCCGGAGGTTGTCGACATTAATTTTCCGGTCGAGGGGGTATTCCACAACTGTATTATCGTCTCCATCCGCAAAAGTTACCCCGGCCAGGCGCGCAAAGTCATGCACGCCCTCTGGGGTATGGGACAGATGATGTTTACCCGGCTGATTATCGTCGTTGACGACGACGTGAATGTGCATGATCTTCAAGAAGTGCGCTGGCGTGTCCTGGGCAACATTGAACCCCGGCGGGATACGGTAATCGTGGACGGGCCGGTGGACATCCTCGATCATGCCTCCGCCTATACAGGTTACGGCAGCAAGATGGGCCTGGATGCCACCCGGAAGCTGCCGGAAGAAGGGTACCCGCGGCCCTGGCCCCGGGAAGCGCGCATGAGCCGGGAAATTCTGGAACTAATTGACAGGAAGTGGCATGAATATGGCCTGCCGTAAGCTGAAAATCTTCCTGGAAATGATCAAGTTCGAGCATACCATTTTTGCCCTCCCCTTTGCATACCTGGGGGCTTTCCTGGCGGCCGGCGGCTGGCCGGCCCCGGCCCAGCTCGGCTGGATTACCCTGGCCATGATCGGGGCGCGGACGGCGGCCATGTCGTTAAACCGCCTCATTGACCGCCATATTGATGCCTTGAACCCGCGCACGGCCGGACGGGCCCTGCCCCGGGGGCTTTTGTCCGTAGCGGAAGTGTGGCTGTATACCCTTCTTTCCTTGGGCCTTTTATTGTATGCCGCCATGCGGCTCAACCGGCTCTGTGTGCAGCTGCTGCCCATTGCCGTATTTGTCCTGGTGATTTATTCCTATACTAAACGCTGGACCTGGGCCTGCCATCTGGTCCTGGGTCTGGCCGATGCCCTGGCCCCCGTGGGAGCGTGGGTGGCCGTGCGGGCGGCTGTCGACCTGCCGGCCGTAGTCCTGGGCCTGGGCATGGGGAGCTGGGTGGCGGGGTTTGATATTATCTACGCCTGCCAGGATTACGATTTTGACCGGCAGTATGGCATTCACTCTATACCGGCCCGTTTTGGCAAGGCCCGGGCCCTGATCATCGCCCGCTGCCTGCACGCCTTCGCCATCCTGATGCTCGCCCTGGTGGGCTTGCTCCTGCACCTGGGCTTAATCTATTTCCTGGGGGTATTGCTGGCGGCGGCTATCTTAATCTATGAGCACCGCATAGTTTCTCCGGAAGACCTGTCGCGCTTAAACCTGGCCTTTTTAAACTTGAATGGCTATTTAAGCGTACTCATGTTTGTTTTTACCTTTCTGGCGTTAACCTGGCGTTAAAGGGGGAACTGGAAAAAGGAGTGAAAAAATGGGCTGGAAACGCTTAATCTTCTTTTTGCTTATCCTGTTTCTGGTTTTAATGGCAGCCGGCTGCAGGGCGCCGGGAGGTAAGGACAAGGGAGAGGAGAGCCTGAAGCTGGGCCTGATCCCGGTGGAAGACAACTTCCCCTTTTTTGTCGCCGAGCAGGAAGGCCTTTTTGCCAGGGCCGGGCTGAAGGTCGAGTTAGTACCCTTCAACAGCGCCCGGGACCGCGACCTGGCCCTGCAGGCTAAAAGCATTGACGGGGAAGTGGCGGACATTGTGGCGACGGCCCTCCTGCGCAAAGGCGGGACGCCGGTCAAAATCGTTTCCCTGACCATGGGGGCGACACCGTCCGAAGGACGCTTCGCCCTGGTCGCCCGGCCGGGCTCCGCTGTCAGCCGCCCGGAACAGCTCAAGGGAGCAACCGTGGGCATTTCGGAAAATACCATCATTGAATATGTTGCCGACAGGCTCCTGCAGGGCGCGGGGGTAGAACCCGGCAGCGTGCAGAAGGTGGCCGTGCCCCAGATCCCGGAACGCCTGCAGCTGCTCCTGGGGGGCAGGCTGGAAGCAGCCCTCCTGCCCGATCCCTTTGCCACCCTGGCCGAGAAAAAAGGCGGCCGGGTCATCCTGGACGATACGAAAATTGACCGCAATCTGTCCCAGGTGGTCCTGATCTTCCGGGAAGAAACCATCAAGGAGAAGGGGACCGCCATCAGGAAGCTGTTACAGGTTTATGCCGAAGCAGCCGGCCTGGTAAGCAGCCATGCCGATAAGTACCGCGAGCTGTTTATTGCCAGGGCCAGGATTCCCGAAGAGCTCAAGGATACGTATCTATCACCAAAATTTTCACCACCCCGGCTGCCGGCAAAAACCGAAGTGGCCGATGTCCAGGAGTGGATGGTGGCTAAAAAGTTGCTGCCGGCGGCGTACAGCTACGAAGAACTGGTGGACCCCACCTTTGTACCTGCCGGCGGGGAGAATAAGTGATCCGGGTTTTCAACCTTGATTACACCTATTACACCGGTGCAAGGGCCGTGCCGGCACTGGTTAACATCAACCTCGCCGTGCCGGCGGGGCAGACCTGTGTCCTCATAGGCCCTTCGGGCTGTGGTAAAACGACCCTGCTCTACCTGCTGGCCGGTCTTTTGCAGCCTGCCGGGGGGGAAATATGGATTGGCGGGGAGAGAATAACAAAACCGCGGCAGCGGACGGCAGTGATTCTCCAGGATTACGGTCTCCTGCCCTGGAAAACGGTGTGGGAAAACGCGGCCCTGGGCCTGGCCTTACGGAAGTTCACCTTCCGCCAGCAACAGGAGCGCCTGCAGCCTTTGCTGGCCGGCCTGGGGCTGGCCGGCCTGGAAAAACGGTATCCGGCCCAGCTGAGCGGGGGGCAGAAACAACGGGTGGCCATTGCCAGGGCCCTCTCCCTGGAACCGGACGTCCTGTTGATGGACGAGCCCTTTTCCGCCCTGGATGCCCTGACCCGGGAAAGTTTGCAGCAGACCCTGGTAGAAATACAAAACCAGCGCCGGCTGACTACCGTGCTGGTTACCCATAACATCGAGGAAGCCGTTTTTCTGGGACAGCAAATTATTGTCCTGACAGGAGCACCGGGCCAGGTAAAGGCGGTTCTGGCCAACCCGGGGGCAGGGAGCAGAGACTACCGCTTTAGCGAAAATTTTCATCACCTCTGCTCCCGGGTGCGCCAGCTCCTGCAGGAGTAAACGGCTTCACCAGCCCTGCTTCGCCGGCCGCCAGAAGCTCATCAAGGAAGAGCAACCTTTTAAGCCCGGCAATCTTATACGGAGGTGTGCAGCTGCCGTGCGCGGCTACCGCCAGGCCCTGGCCTATATTTTGTCTATCTTTTTTTTGTTTAGCTGCTGGTGGTTTGTGGCCGTATGGATCAACAACCCGGGCCTGCCGGGCCCCTTGCCGGCCCTTCAGAGCCTGGTTAAGGAGGGGTGGCCGGAACTGGCCCGGCACCTTTACATCAGCACCTACCGGGTGCTGGGGAGCCTGGCCCTGGCCCTTATAATTGGTGTGCCTTTAGGTCTCCTGGCCGGCCGCCACCGGGCTTTCGATTCCTTCCTGGCGCCCCTGGTCTACCTGCTTTACCCGGTTCCCAAGGTAGCCCTTTTACCTGTAGCCATGGTTCTCTTAGGTCTTGGTGACGCCACCAGGATGCTGGTCATTTTCCTGGTCATTGTCAATCAGATCTTGATTACGACCCGGGACGCGGCACGGCAAATCCCGCCCCAGTTGCTGCTGTCCGTTGCTTCCCTGGGGGCCGGGAAAATCAGTCTCTACCGCCAGGTGATAATACCTGCCTGCTTGCCGGAGATCATTACTGCCAGCCGCATATCCCTGGGCAGCGCCATTTCCGTTCTTTTTTTAAGTGAAACTATTGCCGGCAACAGCGGCCTGGGCTATTTTATCCTGGACGGCCTGTTCCGGGCCGATTACAGCGCCATGTTTGCCGGGATACTGGCCATGGCCGGCATGGGGCTGGTGCTGTACATGATGCTTAATTTCCTGGAATATCTCCTCTGTCCATGGCAGCGGCTGTAGTTTGACGCTCCGGTTTCTGGCTTTCAATCTCTGTTTTTGCCAGGCGCCGGGCCTCCTGGACTACCTGCCAGGCGGGGTCGTCCAGGACGGTCTCCCTGGCGGCGATAATTTTTACCGTCTGTTCGATAATGGCTGGTTCGAGGCCAACCCTGGTCATGATCTCCCGGGCCAGGGTAGCGCTGCCTGCCTTTCCTCCGCCCGCATCCAGGTCGTAGAACAGGCAGGCGGCGATGGCCACCAGTGGCTGTACACCTTTTTCCCTGGCTATTTTTTCGGCAAAACCGGCGGCCTTTAAGGCCAGGTTGAGCAATTCCCGGTGGTGGAAGAGATTTTTCCGTGCTTCCACTTCCAGCCTATCGCGGATTACCCGGGGCTGGCGCTGGTATACAGCGGCCATTTCGCCCAGGCACTTGCTGGCGTAGGAGCACCAGGCGGCACACCCGGGGTCAAAGCGGGGGTTGGTCACCACCTTACGGCAGTGGGGACAGCGCAGGGTGACGTCGTCTTTCCAGAACTCAATCAGCCCGCCGCAGTGGGGGCAGGGTTCCTCGAAAATATCGCCGGGCTTCCAGTAGCGCCGGTCCTGGCCGGGGCAGCGTCCCAGGCTCATTTTTGGATCCCCCCTACAAGAATGTTACCTGCATACTAATACACAAGCTTCCAGGCAGCTATGATGGAGATCACATAGAAAGGGGATTTACCAGGATAAATGCAACCTGTAGACAAAGTAAAGAAAGTTGCTCTCCTGATCATTACCAGCTTGCTCCTCCTTTTAATTAGCGCAGTACCCGCACTGGCAGCAAGTACAGCCGGCCCCCCCGAGCTTACGGCAGCGGCAGCGGTACTGATGGATAGAGCTACGGGAAAGGTACTCTTCGCGAAAAATCCCGATGAACGCAAGGCTCCGGCCAGTACCACGAAAATCCTCACCGCCATGATTGCCCTGGAAAAAGGCCATTTAAATGATGTGATCACAGTGGGGCCAAACCCGCCGCGGGTGGACGGCACCAGGGTCTACCTGGTGGAAGGGGAGCAGGTTACCATGGAAAACCTCCTTTATGCCATGCTCCTCAACTCCGGCAACGACGCCGCCCTGGCTATAGCCGAACATTACGGCGGTTCCCAGGAAGGGTTCGCCCGGCTGATGAATGAAAAGGCAGCCTCCCTGGGCGCGTTGAATTCCCACTTTGTTACACCCAGCGGCCTGCCAGACCCCGGCCACTATACCACGGCCCGGGATCTGGCCATCATTGCCCGGGCTGCCATGCAAAATGAAACCTTTCGCCGCATAGTAGCTACCAGAACCCGGCCCTGGCGCGGCCAGGAATGGGAAACATCCCTGGTCAACCAGAACAAGCTCCTGTGGAACTATGAAGGCGCCGACGGCGTCAAAAACGGGTATACTTCCGAGGCTCGCTTTACCCTGGTAGGCTCGGCCACCCGGCAGGGGCAGAGCTTCATTGCCGTGGTCCTGGACGAGCCCAGTGCCCGGGCGGCTGAGGAGGACGTGGCCGCCCTCCTGGACTACGGCTTTAAGGAGTTCCGTTCTTTTCAGCTGGTCCGTCAGGGTGATATAGTAGCCGTAATTGACTCGGGTAACGGGAAAAAGATAGAACTGGCTGCCGCCGGTGACCTGGCTGTTGTCCGTAAAAACGATAACAGCAGCCCGCCTGCCGGTCAGCTGGAGTTATCTTCCCTGAATGGTCCTCTACCTGCAGGTAGGCGGGTAGGAGAAATGGTTTTCCGGCAGGGTGGGGAAGTAATAGGCCGTGTCGATATCGTCAACCGCCAGCCCATCCCGGCCCGGCCCCTTAGCCTCAGCGATTGGTGGCTGCGGCTGAGCCTGGCGCTGGGGGCCTTCTTCCTGTTGTACTATCTGGTACAGGTTAAGCAGCAGCGTCGGCAGGTCTTCCGCAGCCGGGTTTTTAGCGATTACCCTTGAGTCCTGTAAGGCCGCCCGGTCCGCAGCCAGCCCCCTCTGGTCGCACGGCTATCCGGCCATATCAGGAGAGGAAGCTGCTTGCGGCCCGGGTAGCCAGGGGGATACCCAGGGCTCTGGCCGTTTCCGGGTCCAGGGCAGCCAGGTCGGCCTTGTTGACCTGCCGGACGGATTTCTTGCCCAGGGCCCGCACTCCTTCCATGATCTCGGCGTTGCACGCCCGTAAAAAATTGGCCAGATTGTGGGCCGCCTTGTCTACATCCAGCCGGTCCTGATAGCGGCCCCGGGCAAAAACCACCTCGATCGGAGGTTCCCAGGGCATGGCTTTCAAGACCTGGGTGTGGGTGAGGGCGAAAAGGGCGATAGTACCGATATATACGGCGTCGGCCCCCAGGGCCAGGATTTTTAAAAAGTCGCCCGGGGTAACCAGCCCGCCGCTGGCGATGAGGCTTACCCTGTCTTTTACCCCCTGTTTTTTTAGAAAAGTGGCCGCGCGGTTGACGGCGTAGACCGTGGGCACGCCAAAGTCATCCTGGATGATGGGCGGTGAGCCCTTGCTGGCCGCCCCGGCGCCATCGATGGCAATAACGTCGACGTCCGCTTCCAGGAGAATGGCCAGGTCCTTCTCCAGGTCATTGCCGGCACCAATTTTTGCGCCGATGGGAACACCGCCGGTCAGGCGGCGCAACCTGGTGACCAGGCGCGGCAGGTCTTTGTGCGGGTCTTTGATACCGGGCATGCGGGCATGGGTAACAGCCGCCTGGCCTGGCTTGAGCCCCAGGAGGCGGCGGCCCTTGGGAGGTATCTCTGCATAATTGCTGCTGTGTCCCAGACCGCCGATGGCTGCCTGGCCGAACTGGATCTCTATCATATCGGCCTGTTTTAGTATGTCGGGGTGATGATTCCAGCCGCTGCGGGTGTACTGGAGGATGAGGTGCCTGGCAGCCTGTCTCTCGGAAGACAAGAAAGGCCCCTCCCCGGTATTGGTGGCGGTACCGGCCAGGCTGGCCCCCCTGGCGAGGGCTATCTTGGTTTTTTCACTTAAAGCCGTCCCGTAGGCCATGCCGGAAATGACGATGGGCATGCTTATTTTCAGGGGCCTGGCCGCCCGGGGTCCCAGGGTTACCCTGGTATTAACGGGAACGTTTTCCTCAACAGGAAGCCTGGCCAGCTGCGCCAGGTTAAAAATGAGGCCATCCGTACCGGGGGAACGCCAGGGGCTGCCGAAAGGACGGTGGATGAGCTTCCCCTGCTGGGCACGCAGATTTGATTCCACAATTTTCTGGAGACCGGTACGGGCGGCGGCCGAGACAAACTCCCAGAAATTCTCCTCATAGGGGTCGGTTAACAGTGTTTTAAGGAAAGAATCGTGCAGGCGGTTCAACAGGGGACGGCTTAAAAGCCACAGCCCCAAAAAGGTCAGGCCCGCCGAACCAAGGGCTGCTTTCCAGAGATCGGTATTTCCGGCTTTTCTAATTCCCATCTGACGCTCAGTTCCCTTGTGGACAATGTATTATCAGTATTTACTCCTTAGCAATAAAACATTCAAAAACCCAGTAAAATCAAGGCCGGAGGGATTTAACAAAAGAAGGAAGTTCAAAATAGTCCAGATGAAAACCTAGTAATTTCAAGGCTTCGGCAACAGTCCGTTAGCAAGTGATTTGCAAGTGGTTTGCGAAGCAAGTAGGGTGATCGTATGACCGAAGCAATGAGCTATATTAAGTTGGCCGAGGCGGTTTCGCAAACGGTCGTAGGTTCCGGCCTCCCCCTCTTACGGGTATCCTACGACCCGGCAGGAGACGTCTTATACGTACATTTCACCGAACAGCCGGTCGCTGCCGACGACAGCGAATTCGTCGGGGACGACACCGTGGTGCGCTACCGCGGCAGTGAAGTGGTCGTGGTGACCATTTTGCGAGCAGGCGGAAACGGGGAAAAGAGGGAGGGCAAAGGAAGGCAGGCGTATTCCGGGCATAAGGGGCGAACTTTCTGCTTTGAGGCGGCAATTCAGCCCAGCAGAGATTTAATCGCCGGGCGGCGGCACTGGGGAAAAAGGAAGCCGCCCCGAGTTTTTTATTAACGGTTTACAATGCCTTTCCTGATCGCCATTTTAAAATTGCAACCACCAAAGAGGGGTGAAAATTATACAGAGTTGATTTTTCCTGGAAAACTCCTGGGAAGACGGGGACAAAATTGCCGACATGGGCCACACGGCTCTGGTAAATTTTAATAACAATGCCCGCCCCGGTGGATAAGCGGGCCTTTTCCTGAATTTACGGCCAGCAAAAAAATCATTGCTCCAATTGTTTCTTCAGGGCGTTTATCTCTTCCGGGTCAAGCCCTGTGGCTTTAATAACAGTATCAATGTCAACGTTGAGCAAAAGCAGGTTCCGGGCCACTTCCCGTTTGCCTTTCAGTTCGCCTTCAAGTTCGCCTTCCAGTTTTCCTTCCAGTTTTCCTTCTATCTTGCCTTTCAACAAAGCCTGCCGCTGCATCTCTTCCAGGGTCAATTCCAGGTTGTAAATCATCCGTTCCACCTCCAAGGGATTGCTTGCGTCCAGGATGCGGTCAACCTTTTCCCTAAAACCTTCAGGTATTCTAGGCTTGACAACGTTCTTCAGCCAGCTAGTGATATGGCGGAACTCATCAGGCGTGAGGCGCTTTAATATCCCCGCCAGTTTCTGCAGGGATGCGGAACGTGAAGGGATTAAAGCCCAACACCGTCAACCGCCGCATGAAGGCCCTGTGGTCCTGGCTCTCCTGGTGCGTGAGATAGGACCTGGCCCCCAAACTCCCGGACTTCCCTAGGGGCGTGCCGGAAGCCAGGGGCGCGCCGGAGGCCCTGGAGAGGGCCGAAGTCAACAGGCTCCTGCCGGAAGTCGAGAAGGGAGGGAACGCCAGGGACGCTGCCCCGATAAGGCTGGCATACACAGGTGTCCCCAGGAGGTTTTTAACGCCTAAAACTGCCGGCAGCACCCGCCGCATACCCGTTGACCACCAAACGATTGAGATTTTAATAGGGCAAAAAGGAGCCAGGCCGCCGCCCGGCTTTGGATATTTATTCCCCCGTCTTACCCGATACCCAGATAGAGCCCAGGAAGCCTTGAGAATGAAGGGTTCTAGGGCTTGAAACAAATATTATATTCTCCGCTCATTACCGCGCCTGGAACTGGACAGACTAGGGCCAGGCAGGTGATAAAAACGAGCACGGAAATCAAACGGGTTGTTTTTGAACCGGCAGCCCTCAATTATCCCCTGGGTAAAAAACTATATCATGCTTTCCGTCAAGAAGGGCTGGAGATACTCTTTACTCCCTCCCATAACCGGGTGACCTGCGTCCCGGGTAAAACATTGCAAGAAAGTTTCGTGGAGGCCAAACGAACCCTGGTGGTGGGGGTAAGACGAAGCAGGCATTTAGAAACCTGCAAACCTTCGGCCCACTACCAGTTGCCCCTGGCTACCAGCTGCCCGGCCATGTGTGAGTACTGTTACCTTTTTACCCATTTTGGACGCAGGCCTTACCAGAGAGTTTATGTAAATTTAAGCGAGATTCTGGAGCTGGCCGGGGACTATATTAAGCGCAGAAAACCAGAGGTTACGGTTTTTGAAGCGGCAGCTACTTCAGACCCCCTTCCAGTAGAAAAATATACCGGCAATCTGGCCCGTACCATTGAATTTATGGGCAGGCAACCCCTGGGGCGCTTGCGCGTTGTTACCAAATTTACCGATGTAGCCAACCTTTTAGGATTAGACCACCGGGGTCATACCCGCTTCCGTTTCAGCATTAACGCTGCAAATATAATTAAGCGTTTTGAGCATGGTACGCCGCCGCTGGCAGAACGGCTGGCAGCAGCCCTGAAAATAGTAAAGGCCGGTTACCTTCCGGGTTTTATTATAGCCCCCATATTTTACCTGGACGGCTGGCAAGAGCAGTACCGTGCTCTTTTTCAAGAAATTGCCCGGCAACCTTTATTGGCAGAACACAACGACCTGACCCTGGAATTGATAACCCATCGCTTCACAAAAAAGGCGAAGAACACTATAGAGACTTTATTTCCAAAGACAGAATTACCTTTAGATGAAGAGAACCGCACTTTCAAATACGGCCAGTTCGGTTACGGCAAATACGTTTACCCCGCCAAGGTAAAAACAGAGATGGAATCGTTTTTTAAAGAGATGGTAGCTGCTTATCTACCCCGGGCGACTATTGAATACTTTATATAACAATGATTATTAGTTTACAAGGCGCGTATTTTTACTCCCCGGGCGAGGTCTGCGCCGGTTAAATTATAAAGCGTATCCAGAAGGGCTACCTGGAAGCTGGCCGGCCCCCGGCTGGCTGTCGCCGCCCGTTCTGCTGCCAGCCCGTAGTAGGCCAGGGCCGCGGCACTGGCTGTCACGCCGTCTTCCTCCACGGCCCGGAAAGCGGCGATGATCGCGGTGGCGGAGCAGCCGGTTCCGGTGACGAGGGTCAGCATGGGGTGGCCGTTGTTCACTGCCAGCAGGCGTTCCCCGTCACTAATGTAATCGGTGGCTCCCGTAACTGCTACCACAGTGTTTAAATCCCTGGCTACTTGCCTGGCCATTTCCGCCACACGGGCGGGAGCCTCCGCGGCATCTACCCCTCTGGTCTGCCCGCCGAAACCGCCTATGCTGGCTATCTCCGAGGCATTGCCGCGCAGGATATCGATATGCAGTTCCGTGATAATTTTTTGCGCCGTCCGGGTGCGGAAAGGGGTGGCGCCGGCACCTACAGGATCGAAAACTACAGGGATGCCGGCTCTGTTGGCGGCTTTACCCGCCAGGAGCATCGCTTCCACAACCTCCCCCGTCAGGGTCCCCATATTCAGTACCACCGCCCCGGCCAGGCGGGCCATATCGACTACTTCTTCCCCGGCATAGGCCATGACCGGCGAGGCACCGACGGCCAGGGTGACATTGGCCGTCAAATTGGTTACCACTAGATTGGTAAGATGGTGGACCAAAGGCCGTCGTTCATTTACCCGCTGCCGTATCGCGACTACCTGCTCGCCCCAGTTCATAATCCCCTTCCTTTCAAGGAACTTTTTACCTCGTTGAACTTCAGTATACCATAAAGTTCAAGCTGTGGAACTATAAATGCCAGCAGGAATTTTAACCTATCCTGGCGAAATTTGCCTTATGATTGCTGCACCTTTGGTCCGGGTAACCCTGGCCTATATCTGCGGGCTGCTGCTGGCCTCACGAATAACTGTGGGGCCGGTTCAGCTCCTTGCCCTGACGGTAATCCTTTGGACTCTGGCTTACCTGTTCCGGCAGCCGCCGCGGCGGGCAGCATGGCAGGCATTCCTCCTGGCCGGTTTTATGGCCCTGGGCCTCTTGATCAGCACCTGGGACAGCAGCCATCACCAGAGCCGGCTTACAGGCGACCGCGGCACTTTCCTGGACCTTAGCGGCACGGTAATAGAGGAACCCCGGGTTTACGCCAACCGGGTCGTCTATACCCTGGCGACCCGGGAGATAAGGCAGGGAGACTACCATAAAAGGGTAAAAGAAAAGGTACAGGTTGTTCTTTACCGGCCGGCAGAGGGCGGGGAACCAGAACTTTACCGTTACGGCGACGTCCTCCGCGTCCACGGCCAGCTGGCGGCCCCGCCGGCGGCCCGCAATCCCGGCGAGCTGGACTACCGCGCCTACCTGGCGCGGCAGTATATCTATAACCGGATGTTAATAAATGACCCGCGGGCCATAGTAAAGCTGGGAACCGTGCCGGGCCATCCCCTGGTGCGCCTGGCCCTGGGGGCTAAAGCGAGGGTAAAAACGGTAATCACCGCCGCCCTGCCGCCGCGCCAGGCAGGGATCCTGGCGGCCCTCCTTTTCGGGGATGTTAATGAGTTAACAGATACTGACAGCGATACCTTCAAAAACCTGGGAGTCTTTCATTTCTTTGCCGTCAGCGGATCCAACACGGCCCTTGTTTTACTTATACTGATGGCCATCGCCGGCTTCCTGGGGCTTGAACGCAGCGGGGCAGTATTCCTGGGGCTTGCCGGGCTTATCTTTTATGCCGCCGTTACCGGCTTTACCCCATCTGTCAGCCGGGCCGGCATCATGGCCGGCCTGGGGTTGATAGCCTATCTTCGCCGGGAACAGCGGGATTTTTACACCGCCCTGGCCCTGGCGGCCCTGGTGATTCTGCTCTTCCGCCCCCGTTCCCTGTATGACAGTGGCTTCCAGCTTTCCTTTGCCGCTGCCTGGGGTATTGTTTATTTTTATCCTTTGCTGGATGACCTCCTGGCCTGGCTCCCCGCCTGGCGGGCTTGCCTGGTGGTCCCCCTGGCGGCCCAGGCTGCCACCCTGCCCCTGGTGGCCTATTATTTTAACTTTGTTTCCCTTTTGAGCCTTCCGGCCAACCTTGTTACTGCCGGCCTGGTAGGGGCTATTGTGACCCTGGGGCTGGCTGCCTCCACCCTGGCCCTCATCACCCCGGCCCCGGCAGTTATGATATTTACCGCTCTGGGACCCCTGGTAAACCTGCTTCTGGCCTTCCTGGAACGCCTGGCCGGCCTCCCGGGCATCACTATACCTCTAGCCACACCTTCGCCCCTGGCCGTGGCCGGTTATTACCTGGCCCTAATCCTTTGGCGGGAATTCTGGCTGCGCCGCCATGAACCCCGCTGGCAGGCTCTGTGGCGGTGGCACCGCCGCGAGCTGGGCCTGCTGGCCATCCTTACCCTGGCCACCCTCCTGATTTTTCTTTATCCTCCGGGTCGGCAGGAGGAACTCAAGGTAACCTTTATTGACGTCGGCCAGGGGGACGCCGTTTACCTGGCCACCCCTGCCGGCCGGCACATCCTGGTTGACGGCGGCGGCCGGCCCTACGGCCAGGGCGATTTTGACGTCGGGGAAAGGGTGGTGGTACCTTTTCTCCACCGTCAGGGAGTACGGCGCCTGGACGTGGTGATCAGCACCCACCCTGATGCCGATCATATCGGCGGCCTTATGGCCGTGGTCCGGGAAATGCCGGTGTCCCTGGTGGTGGTCCCGCCCCTCCGCGGGGGCATGCTGGACGCCTACCGCCCCTTCCTGGCCGAACTCCAGGCCAGGGGGATCCCCTGGCAGCAAGCCGGCCGCGGCGACGCCCTGGCCCTGGACCCGGCTCTCAATATCCAGGTCCTGCACCCCGGCCGGGAAATCAGCGGCAGCAACTCTGACAGCAATAACAACTCCCTGGTGCTGAAGGTAATTTACCGGCAGTTCAGCTTGTTCCTGAGCGCCGATATCGAAACCGCAGCCATGGCCGATCTTATGGCTAGCGGAGCAGACGTCCGCAGCACCGTTTTCAAGGTGCCGCACCACGGCAGCCGCTACGGCCTGGAACGGGAGTTTTTAAAACAGGTGGCCCCGCAGGTGGTGGTGATCCCCGTCGGGGAGAAGAATAATTTCGGCCACCCGGCGCCGGAAATTTTAAGCTACTGGCAGGAGCAGGGCGTTCCCGTCTACCGTACCGACAGGCAGGGAGCAATTACCATCAAGAGCGACGGGGCACACTGGCAGGTTGATACCACCATCCCCGGAGGGTATTAACCTGGTTGATAAAAAGAACCACGGCGTGCAGAAGGAAATAGTTAACTAAGGGCGAATATTTTATTGCAACACCCTATCTTACGGGGTGCACCGGCAAGGGCTGGAAAATTGCATACTCACCCCGGGGGTGCCCGTGAGGGCTGAGAGGTGCCAACTGTGCACTAACCCTTGGAACCTGATCTGGGTCATACCAGCGTAGGGAAGTGGGGTCAAAGGTTTGTCAAGATCACCTGCTTGCCGCAGGTGTTTTTTATTAAAAAGGGGGTAAATGTAAATGACGCAAATAGAGGCGGCCCGGGTGGGACAGGTAACGCGGGCCATGGAAAAGGTGGCGGCAAAGGAAGGCATCCGGGTAGAAGACCTGATGGCGGCGGTGGCGGCCGGCCGGGTGGTGATCCCGGCCAATAAAAATCACCGCAACCTGGAACCCTGCGGCATTGGCAAAGGTTTAAGGACCAAGGTCAATGCCAACCTGGGGACTTCCACGGCCTACCCGGATATCGAGCCGGAACTGGAAAAGCTTAGAGAAGCCCTGGACGCCGGGGCTGATGCCGTAATGGACTTAAGCACCGGCGGCGATATCGATGCGTGCCGGCGTCAGATTATTGCCCATTCCCCGGTCGCCGTCGGCACGGTGCCCATCTACCAGGCCACGGTGGAGGCCCAGGAAAAATACGGTGCCCTGGTGGAGATGACGGCCGAGGACTTATTTAAAGTAATCGAAAAGCAGGCCGAAGATGGGGTGGACTTCATCACCGTCCACTGCGGCGTTACCCTGGAAGTGGTCGACCGCCTGCGGCGGGAGGGGCGCCTGACTGACATTGTCAGCCGGGGTGGCTCTTTCCTGACAGGGTGGATGCTGCACCATGGGGAGGAGAATCCCCTTTATGCCCAGTTCGACCGCCTGCTGGAGATTGCCCGCCGTTATGATGTCACCTTGAGCCTGGGCGACGGCCTCCGGCCCGGCTGCCTGGCCGATGCTACTGACCGGGCCCAGATCCAGGAGTTAATTATCCTGGGCGAACTGGTAGACCGGGCCCGGGAAGCTGGCGTTCAGGCCATGGTCGAAGGACCGGGACATGTGCCCTTGAACCAGGTGCAGGCCAACATCCTGCTGGAGAAAAGGCTGTGCCATGAAGCGCCCTTCTATGTCCTCGGACCCCTGGTAACCGATGTCGCCCCGGGCTACGATCATATAACGGCGGCTATTGGCGGTGCCCTGGCAGCAGCGGCGGGAGCGGACTTCATCTGTTATGTTACCCCGGCCGAGCACCTGGGCCTCCCCACCCTGGCTGATGTGCGGGAAGGGGTAATTGCCGCCCGCATTGCCGGTCATGCTGCCGACCTGGTCAAGGGTATTCCCGGGGCCTGGGAATGGGACCGGGAGATGGCCCGCGCCCGGAAAGCCCTGGATTGGGAGCGCCAGCTGGAGCTGGCCATTGATCCCAAAAAGGCGCGGCAGTACCGCCGGAACCGCAACGAAGCTGCCGCCGTTACCTGTTCTATGTGCGGCGATTTTTGTGCCATGCGCCTGGTGGGGGAGTACCTGGGCAAGCCGGTAGAAAAGTGCTAAAATGAAGGGACGTTTTGCCATAGGGATTTCGTACCGGGGAGGACCTTCCTTTGGACTGGCAGGAACTGGACAGGGAACTGGAACAAGGTAAGATAGCCCGGGTATATCTCTTTTATGGTAACGAAAGTTATCTCCTGGAACGGGCTTTAAAAAATCTCCAGGAAAAACTGGTACCGGCGGAAGCAGCGGCCTTTGATTACCAGGAATTGGACGGCAGGGAGGTGACAGCCGGAACGATAGTCCTGCTGGCCGCTACCCTGCCGGCCCTGGCGCCCAGGCGGCTGGTGGTAGTGAAAGATCCGGCCCCGGAAATATTGCAGGCCGGGGCGGGAGAACTCCAGGCCTACCTGGAAAACCCGGCCCCGACAACCTGCCTGGTCCTGGCAGTCAACGGCAGTATCGACAAACGCTTAAAGCTAGTCAAGCTAATCCAGCAGACGGGCCGGGTGGTTGAATTTTTACCCCTTAAGGCAGCGGAGCTGGAAAAATGGCTGCAACGGGAGGCCCGCGAGGAGGGTTATATATTACCTCCGGCGGCAGCCCGGGCCCTGGTCCAGGCCAGCGGGGGAGACCTGCGCCTGGCCAGGAATGAGTTATATAAAGTAATGACCTATACCGGGCAGCCGGGTACCATTACCCCGGCAGATGTTGAGGCCCTGGTGCCGGCCGCGGCTGCGCAAACCACTATTTTCCAGTTAGTAGACGCTCTGGGGAACCGCAATGCCGCCCTGGCCGTTAGCTCCCTGCGCCGGCTGCTGGAAAAAGGCGAAGCCCCCTTAGGTATCCTGGCTATGCTGGCCCGCCAGCTGCGCTTGATTTACCAGTATCACCTGGCGGCGGATAAACGCGCGCTGGCCGCCAGGTTGGGAGTAAGGCCCTTTGTCGTGCAGAAGGTTGCTGCCCAGGCCGGCAATTTTTCCCTGCCTGCTGTCGTACGGGCCCTGGAGGAATTATTAAAGGTAGATACCGGCATCAAGACCGGGCAGGGTGGAGCCGGCGACCTGCTGGAAAAGGCCATCTGGTCTATTATTAAAGGGGAGCATTAACGCTCCCCCACCTTTACTCTTCACCAGCGGGTCGCTTCTGGTCCTTTCCCCGGACTGCTCCGCCAGTGGCGGTACCAGGTGTTTTAGCTCCGGGGGTAGCGATTTCGGTACCAAATTCATAGGTGGTACCACGGACACCTTCGGTAGCAAGGCCCTTCCGGGTGGCTTCTTTTTCCGGGCGCTCTTTGGCGGCACCAGGTTTTTCCGGCATAGATCAAAGTCCCTCCCTTCTTAAAGCCTGTTTTTATTATGGCATGATGAAGGGGGGAAAATACCGGCCTGCAATTGGAACTATTCCCTTATACTGGTTAAATTAAAAACCCCCTGTATAGGCGGGGGTTATGTTGCTCAAATTAAGCATAGGCTTAAGCAGACGTTTTGTTGAAAAGGCGCTGCAGCCTTGATTTTTTCCGGGCGGCTGTGTTCGGGTGGAGAACACCTTTGGTAACGGCTTTGTCGATGGTGCGAATGGCCTGGCGCAATTTTTCAGCAGCGGCACTATCGCCCTGTTCCAGGGCGGCCCGGAATTTTTTGATGGCCGTTTTCACGCGGGATTTGACGGCCTTGTTGCGCTCGGTACGAATGCGGGTCAGCTCTACGCGTTTAATGGCCGACTTAATGTTGGGCATCCCAGCTCACCTCCCGCCTTATTTTATCATGGCAACCTGGTAAAAGCAACATTTAACCAGATTGAGCCGGGTTTTCCCGCCGCAGCTCTTCGACAACTGTGGCCAGAACCCTGGCGACCAGGCGGGCGGAACGTTCCGCCTCTTCCAGGGTATTATTATCGCTGCCGATTTCTAAGAGCAGGGCCCGGGGCAGGAGGTGCTGGTTGTAGCGCCCTTCCTGGACCCGGACACCCAGGCATAAACCGGGATAAAATTCGTCCATTTTTTTCGCCACCCGCTGGGCAAAGGCTTCATTCTGGCGCCAGTTGGGGTGTTCCAGGCGGGCATTGCTGCCTACGATAATGAGCACCTGGGCGACTTTCTGGTTGTTGATTTCCACTACCGGTGGTGCCGGCAGGCCGGCGTTACGGTGGATATCCAGGGCTACCAGGACGGAAGGGTTTTCCGCCAGCATTCTTTTCAGGGTTTTTTCGGAATTGGCATAGGACCTGGTGAAGTCGGGATAATCGTGGATGGTAGTTGAACGTACTACCGGGACACCGTAGTCTTTACTTAAAGTTTCGGCCAGGACCGCCGCCACCTGGCTGACGCCGCCGTTTTTCCCGGGAAATTTAGCCTGTCCCTCACTCGGCTGGTAGGATTCCGCATTGTGGGTGTTGTATATAGCCACCAGGGGGTTGCCGGCGCCGGGGGGCTCCATTTCTGCCGGCGCTGGCGGTACACTTTCCTCCGGGAGCGGCTGGGGTAACACATACTCTTCCTCGGTTAAGAGGCGCGTTGTTCCGGAGCTGCCGGGGAAAACTACCAGGGGTGAGGCCAGGACCTGGACGGCAGCCGCCAGGGCTCCACTGGAATTATCCTGCGGGCTGCTGGCCGCGCGTAAAGCCAGGGTCGGCAGGCCGGCGTTTAAAACGCCTTCCAGCAGGGGCAGGGGCAACCAAGCAGGATAAGCAGGTACTGCCAGGGATAGCTGGCGGTTGGATTGCAGTAGACGCCAGGCACCGGTGGCCAAGGAAAAAATAACCATGCATGCCAGTGATATTTTTACCAGTCGCGATAGAATGAGCCTGGCCTGCCAGCGGGTAATAACGTGAATACGCACGCTGATGCCCCCCTGCTGGTAGCCATTTTATTCCTTTAGGGGATAATTTAGACCTGAGAGAACAACTGAAGCAATCTTTTTGGGGTTGACGCCGGCTCCGCGAAACATTAAAATGCAGGCTTGGACTAAAAAAGATAAAGGCTGAGTACCAAGTTTGCTAGCCGGGAACCACCGGAACCGGAGACTGTACCTTCAAGCTCAGTTTGGGCGATGGCATTAAGATCTACTTGGGGCCGAAGTCTATTTCCGGAGGAGGCCGAGAAGTGACCGAGACCCAACTTAAAAATCTTTTGCAGGCTTATAAAGCCGGGCAGGTTGACCTGGACACCGTCATGGGACATTTAAAAACATTAAAGGAAGAAGACCTGGGTTTTGCCAAGGTTGATCACCACCGGGCTTTAAGGAACGGCTTTCCGGAGGTTATTTTCGGTCAGGGGAAAACAAAGGAACAGGTGGCGGCTATTGCTTCCCGCCTGGCGGCTGCCGGTTCAACGGTCCTGGTAACCAGGACTACCAGGGAAGTATACCAGGAGGTTGCCGCCCGCCTGCCGGCGGCTGAATTTAACGAACTGGCCCGGACCATCGTGGTCGCTGCCGGGGAGATCAAGCCTACCGGTGGTAGAGTGGCGGTTTTAAGTGCCGGGACGGCCGACCTGCCCGTGGCCGAAGAAGCAGCGGTGACGGCGGCGGTAATGGGTAATGAGGTAGAGAGAATTTACGACGTCGGCGTGGCCGGCATCCACCGCCTGCTGGGGCGGGTGGAGCTGGTACGCCGGGCCGATGTGGTCATTGTCGTCGCGGGCATGGAAGGCGCCCTGGCCAGCGTTGTCGCCGGCCTGGTAGACCGGCCGGTAATCGCCGTGCCGACAAGCATCGGCTACGGGGCTAGTTTCGGCGGACTGGCCGCCCTGCTGACCATGCTCAACAGCTGTGCTGCCGGCATCGGCGTCGTTAATATTGACAACGGTTTCGGCGCTGCTGCCCTGGCCACGGCCATTACCCGCCTTAAAAAAGTATAATTTACCTCCTTTTTGGGCAATGCTATAGGCGAACCCGAAGGAGGTGATAAATTATGAACAATTGGGTGGGTACTGTTGTCCGCTTTGTGGTCTCGGCCCTGGTACTGATGCTGGTAGGTTTTATCCTTCCCGGCATTAGAGTGGCAGGTTTCACCGGTGCCCTGATTGCAGCCGTGGTTATAGCCATCCTGGGCTGGCTGGCAGAAGCCGTCCTTGGCAAACGGATTTCCCCCCATGGTCGCGGCATTGTCGGCTTTATCGTCGCGGCAATTGTAATCTATCTTGCTCAATTTATCGTCCCCGCCTACTTAAGTGTGAATATCCTTGGTGCTTTACTGGCGGCTCTAGTTATCGGTGTAATCGATGCCTTTGTCCCTACCGAGCTGCGCTAGGAAACGGACTGCCGGGGCGGGCCGGGCTTTTAGCCCGGCCCGCTTTCTGCTATAATAGAGCCGGTTCTAGCGGAGTTACGCATGTGACCGTATAGATGACAGGATGGCACTTCCTGCTTCTGACTTCCATTTTTGGGGGAGGAAGTTTTTTAGTGACGGAGCCGAAAAATATCCGTAATTTCTGCATCATTGCCCATATTGACCACGGCAAGTCTACCCTGGCCGACCGTCTCCTGGAGTTTACCGGTGCTTTGAGCAAGCGGGAGATGGTGGATCAGGTCCTGGATACTCTGGAATTGGAACGGGAGCGGGGCATCACCATCAAGCTGCAGGCGGTCCGCCTGAATTATCGCGCCCGGGACGGCCAGGAATATGTTTTAAACTTGATTGACACCCCGGGGCACGTGGACTTTACCTATGAAGTATCCCGGAGCCTGGCTGCCTGTGAAGGAGCGCTGCTCGTGGTTGACGCGGCCCAGGGCATTGAGGCCCAGACCCTGGCCAATGTTTACCTCGCCCTGGAACACAACCTGGAAATTATCCCGGTCATCAATAAAATCGACCTGCCCAATGCCGAGCCGGAACGGGTACGCCGCGAGATAGAGGACGTCATCGGCCTGGATGCCAGTGAAGCCATCCTTGCCTCGGCCAAGACGGGGGTGGGGACGGAAGAGATTCTGGAGGCCATCGTCCGGCGTATTCCTCCTCCCCGGGGCGACCGGGAAGCGCCGCTGAAGGCGCTGATTTTTGATTCCATCTTCGACAGCTACCGGGGCGCTATCCCCTATATCAGGGTTGTCGAGGGCCGGGTGCAGAAAGGCGACCGCATCCGTTTCATGGCCACGGGGGCCGAATTTGAAGTCAATGAGGTGGGCGTTTTCACCCCGGCGCCGCGGCAGGTCACAACACTGGCCGCCGGCGAGGTAGGCTATCTTTCCGCCAGCATTAAAAATGTCAAGGATACCCGCGTCGGCGACACCATTACCAGCGCCACCCGGCCGGCCAGGGAGCCCCTGCCGGGCTACCGCAGGGTAATGCCCATGGTTTACTGCGGCCTGTTCCCGGTGGACTCGGAACAATTTGACAGCCTGCGGGACGCCCTGGAAAAGCTGCAGTTAAATGACGCCTCGTTGAGCTTTGAACCGGAAACATCGGTGGCCCTTGGTTTCGGTTTTCGCTGCGGTTTCCTGGGACTCCTGCACATGGAGATCATCCAGGAGCGGCTGGAAAGGGAGTACGGCCTGGAACTCATAACTACCGCTCCCAGCGTAGTCTACCGGGTGGTGCGGACCGACGGGCGGGTGGAGATGGTTGACAATCCCACCGCCCTGCCGGCACCTAACCTGATAGACCATATTGAAGAGCCCTACGTCGAGGCCACCATTATGACACCCAAAGAATATGTGGGTCCGGTAATGGAACTCTGCCAGGAAAAACGCGGCACTTTCCTTAATATGGATTACCTTTCCGAGAAAAGGGTGGCTTTAAAGTACGACCTGCCCCTGGCGGAAATTATCTATGATTTCTTTGACCAGCTTAAAAGCCGGACGCGGGGCTACGCATCCCTGGATTATGAAGTCAAGGGCTACCGGCCGGCGGAACTGGTGAAGATGGATATCCTTATCAATAATGAAGTGGTGGATGCCCTGTCGGTGATCACCCACCGGGACCAGGCCTACCACCGCGGCCGGGCCCTGGTGGAACGCCTGCGTCAGCTGATACCCCGCCAGCTCTTTGACGTGCCCATCCAGGCCGCCATCGGCAGCCGCGTAATCGCGCGGGAAACCATCCCGGCGCTGCGCAAAAACGTCCTGGCCAAGTGTTACGGCGGTGATGTGACGCGGAAGCGCAAGCTCCTGGAGAAACAAAAGGAAGGCAAGAAGCGCATGAAACAGGTGGGCACGGTGGACATCCCCCAGGAGGCCTTTATGGCCGTGCTGAAGGTAGGGAAGTCGTAGGATATGGTAGCTGGCTTTGTTTTCGCTCGCTCCCTGGCCCTTGCGGAGTGGCCTAAGGTTTCAGCCGTAAGGCTTAAGGCGGGGTTCCCGGCCTATTCGGCATCCTTGCCTCAGAGGCCGGCCTCGGACCTCCTGTCCTCGGCCCCGCCCTCACTCTTCGGCTTCACCAAGGCCACTTCACCGCTCGGGCCAAGTCGCTCGCTCCAAACAAAAGCCAGCCACGCCCTTTACATCCATATCCCCTTCTGTGTCCGCAAGTGCCATTACTGCGACTTCGTCTCCTATCCCGGCCGGCCGCCGGAGGAAATGGCCGCCTACTGCCGGGACTTGGAGCGGGAAATGGAGCTGGTTGCCGGGAAATGGCAGCCGGGACCGGCGGCCACCGTTTATATTGGCGGCGGTACCCCGACCCTGCTCCCAGCCCGTAATTTGGAGCAGGTCCTGGACGCCGTGGACCGCTTCTTCGGCCGGCAGCCGGGGGCGGAGGTCAGCGTAGAAGCCAACCCCGGCACGGTGGATGACGCTAAACTCCGGGTCCTGCTGGCCGCCGGGGTGAACCGCCTCTCCCTGGGGGCCCAGGCCTTTGACGACGACCTCCTCAGGGCCATGGGCCGCATCCACCGGCGCCGGGACATCTACCGGGCCTGCGAACTGGCGCGCCGGGCCGGCTTTAAAAATATCAACCTGGACCTGATCTTCGGCCTGCCGGGTCAGACCCTGGACGGCTGGCGGGCTACTTTAAAAGAAGCCATAGCCCTCCAGCCCGAGCATATTGCCGCTTACAGCCTTCAGGTGGAGGAAGGTACACCCTGGGGAAAGCTGGCGGCTGCCGGCGAGTTACCCCTGCCAGGGGAAGAACTGGAACTGGCCATGTACCAGGAAGCCCGGCAAATGCTCGCCGCAGTCGGTTACCAGCAGTATGAAATATCCAACTTCGCCCGGCCGGGGTACCAGTGCCGCCACAACCTCACTTATTGGTTTAACCGCCCCTACCTGGGCCTGGGGGCGGCGGCGGCCTCTTACTGGCAGGACCGGCGCTGGCAGAATTATAGCGAGCTGCACCGGTACCAGCACGCCTTATCCCGCGGCCGGCTGCCCCGGGCGGAAATAGAAACCTTAACGTCCCACCAGCAGATGGCCGAAACCATGTTCATGGGGCTGCGTCTGATGGCCGGCGTCGACTTACAGGCCTTCCGGCAGCGATTTGGTGTTGACGCCCGGGAAGTTTATGACCGGGAGCTGGACCGGCTCTACCAGGCAGGGCTGGTAGAGGAAAAAGACGGTCATTTAAAGCTTACCGAAAAGGGTTTACCCCTTGCCAATGAGGTTTTTGTGCAGTTTGTATGATCAGGGTTTCGTATTCCTTTTGCCGCCAGCAAGGTCTTTGCTGGCGGCATTTATGTTTGGCCGATGTATAAATGCAGTCGGTAGGATTGGTTGGTCAGGGGTAGTTTTTGCTATTGTTTTTGTATGCTGCTACAAAAGTTAATGGGCAAGATTTGCAGGTTGAGATAAAGGAAGAGCCACAGGGATGTTGAAATAACCCTAAATTAATACGGCAATTCTTTCTATATGTGAACGTTAGGACACTCATAAAGAGGGAAGGGAGGTCGGCCCATGGCCATGACAGAAAACGCGGCAAAGAAGTGGGAAGGTATCCAGATCCTATGTGAGGCAAGGATGTTTGCTTATAACTTATTGCGCAGCACCTTTATCCAGGAGCCTTCCCGGGAGTTTATCGACCTCCTGGAGCGGGATGAAATGATTCCCTCGTTTCCTTTTACCGGAGATAACCAGGAAATCGGGGCCGGGGTGGAGCAGGTAAATAAATACCTGGAGAGATATAAATCAATGGCAGCAGGCGCCCGGGATGAAGAGTTGGAAAGGTTGCGGTGGGATTATACCCGGATGTTCGTTGGCCCCTACCAGCTCCCGGCACCACCGTGGGAATCGGCCTATCTAAATGAGGAGCGGCTGCTTTTCCAGGAAGAAACCCTGGCCGTAAGGCGCGCTTATCTTAGTTACAGCTTTATACCCAGGAACTATCACCGGGAGGCTGATGACCACCTGGGGCTGGAACTGGAATTCATGTTCCGGTTGAGCGAAATGGTGGCGGGGAAAGCGGCCGTCAGGGATGCTGTGGGTGCTGAGGCCATCCTCAAAGACCAGGAGGCATTCCTGACTGATCACCTCCTTAAATGGGTACCCCGGTTTGCCGAGGATGTAATCCATAGCGCGACTACTGATTTTTACCAGGGAATGGCTCGCCTGCTGAAGGGATTTATCTACCTGGACCGGCAGGCCACAGCAGAATTGTTGCAGGCGATTGCCTGAGAAAGCGTAACTATTACTAGCATGAAAATTGCGGGTTAGTTTTGTTTGCAACGAACGACCTGGCCGTAAACAAGCCTGCGTGTATCAAGGTTAGCTGCGAATGACTTTTTCGGAGGTGAGGGAAGCATGAGTAATCTCATCGAAAAAGCCCTGGAATACAAAATGAACCGCAGGGCTTTCCTGAAATCAGCGGCTGCTGCCTCGGCGGCCCTTACCCTGGCGGGCTGCGGCAGCGGTCTAATTCAAGTCTCTAGCGACCAGGCGGCCAGGCTGGCCAGTAAAGAGGGCCGGTGGCTTACCGCTGCTTGCTGGCATAACTGCGGGGGCCGCTGCCTGAATAAAGCCTATGTAGTTGACGGGGTGGTCGTACGGCAAAAGACCGACGATACCCATCCCGACACCCCTGATTTCCCCCAGCAGCGGGGCTGTGCCCGGGGGCGTTCCCAGCGCAAGCAGGTCTTCGGCGCCGACCGGTTGAAATATCCCATGAAACGTAAGCATTGGGAACCTGGCGGTGGCAATAAGGAACTGCGGGGCCGGGACGAATGGGTGCGCATTTCTTGGGATGAAGCCCTGGATATTGTAGCCAGCGAGATTAAAAGGATCAAGGCGAAATACGGGAACAGGTCCATTTTTGTCGGCGGCGGCAGTGAAATCAGCAATATCCTGGCCCTCTACGGCGGATATGTGTCCCACTGGGGTACTACTTCGTGGGGTTCCTGGCGCTATACCGGTGACATCATCGGCCTGGCGGACGGTTATTATAATTTCAGCCACAACGACCGCTTTGATTTACGCAATTCTCAGCTCATCGTCCTCTGGGGAGCCAACCCGGCCTGGAGCAGCCTGGGCAATCCCACCTATATCTACCTGCAGGCGAAAAAGGCCGGCACCAAGTTCATTTTTATCGATCCCATTTACACCGATGCGGCGCGAGTCCTGGGAGGGGAGTGGATCCCTATCCGGCCAGCCACCGACCACGCCATGCTCCTGGGTATGGCCTATACCCTGATTACAGAAGATGACCCGGCCACCAACCCGTTAATCGACTGGGACTTTCTGAACCGGTGTACCATTGGTTTCGATGCCGACCATATGCCGCCGGGAGTGGATCCCAAAGAAAACTTTAAAGACTATGTCCTGGGCACCTATGACGGTGTGCCCAAGACGCCGGAATGGGCGGCAGAGATCTGCGGTGTCGACCCCGGGAAGATCCGCAGCCTGGCCCGAGAAATCGCTACCACTAAAAGGGTCGCCCTCCTCACCGGCTGGGCGCCGGCCCGGGTCCACAACAGTGATTCCTGGCCCCAGATGTTCATGACCCTGGGCTGCATGACGGGCCACATCGGCCAGCCGGGGCGAATGACCGGCGTCAGCTGTCACCAAAACGCCGCTAACGGCGGGCCGCCCCTGGTGGTTCCCGGCAGCAAAGGTTTACCCAACATTAAAAATCCGGTTACCGACAGCATCAACGACAATGAGATTTGGGACGCGATTCTCAAAGGCAAATACACCGCCGGTTATAACGACATCCGGGAGATCAATATCCAGATGATCTACCACGGCGGCGGCGCCACCCTGCAGACCCGGGACGGGATGACCAAAGGCATTGAGGCCCATCGCAAGGTGGAGTTTGTTGTTTCCCATTCCCAGTTCCTGACCACCAATTCCATGTATGCCGACGTGGTTCTCCCGGTGACTACCGAATGGGAACGGGAGGGGGGGCTCCTTACCGGCAACCGGGAAATTTTGATCTACTACACTAAAATAACCGAACCCCTCTATGAAGCCCGGGACGACCAGTGGATCGCCATCGAGCTCGCCAAGAGGCTGGACCTTGACCCCCGGCAGGCTTTCCCGACCTCTCCCAAGCAGCAGCTCTTCAACCAGCTGGCGGGGGCAAAGGTAATGAAGGAGGACGGTTCCGGGTTTGAGAAGCTGTTGACCATTACGGCAGCGGACATCGCCGCCTGGGGCGTCCAGGGCGAGCCCCAGCAGGGCCGGATTACTTTACAGGAATTCCAGGAGAAGGGGATCTACCAGGTACCCCGGAAACCCGGTGACAAGCTCGGCTTTATCGCCCTTAAAGACTTCCGTGAGGATCCCCAGGGCCACCCCTTAAAGACTGCTACCGGTAAATTGGAGATTTATTCCCAAGCCCTGGCCAAGATGGTCAAGGATAAAGGCTGGACGGAAATCAGGCCCATACCTGCTTACACCCCGCCCCGGGAGGGTTATGAGGACACCTTTGCCGATTGGGCGAAAAAGATTAAGGGAGATTATCCCCTGCAGCTAATTACGCCCCATTATCTCCGGCGATCCCACTCGGTCTTCGACAATATCCCCTGGCTACGTGAGGCCTTCCTTAACCACGCCTGGATGAATCCGGTTGATGCCGTCGGGCGGGGGATTAAAGAAGGGGACACCATCCTGATCACCAGCCGCCATGGCAAGACCCTGCGCCCGGTACACCTGACAGAACGGATCATGCCAGGTGTTGTCGCCTTGCCCCACGGCGCCTGGGTGGAGATAGACGAAAAGACCGGTATCGATAAAGCCGGCGCCGATAATATCCTCTGCGGGGCCATCCCTACGGGTCAGGGGATCTCGGGCTGGAACTCCTGCAATGTCCAGGTTGAAAAATGGACCGGGGCGCCGTTGCCGCCTGACGACAGATGGCCCCTGCGCATCGTTTTTTAGGGAGGCGGGATAATGGCTCAACTGGGCTTTTACTACGATATGACTGCCTGCATCGGCTGTAAAACCTGCCAGATCGCCTGTAAAGATAAGAATAACCTGGAGGCAGGGGTGCTCTTCCGCCAGGTCTATACCGTAGAAGGCGGTAAGTTCCCGCACCCCTGGTTTTACCATATCTCCCTGGGTTGCAATCATTGCGCCCAGGCGCCCTGTGTCCGGAATTGTCCTACCGGTGCCCTCTATAAAAGGCAAGACGGCATTGTCATGCAGGATCGCAACAAATGTATCGGTTGCCGCTACTGCGTCTGGTCCTGCCCCTACGGTGCCCCGCAATATATTGCGTCCGAGGGTAAAGTAGGCAAGTGTAACCTCTGCGCGGATTTAATTGACAGGGGCGAACAGCCAGCCTGTGTCGCCGCCTGCATAATGCGCGCCCTGGACTGGGGCGATATCGAGGAACTGCGGCGGAAATACGGTGGCACGGCGGACATCAAGGGCCTGCCGGCCTCCAGCATAACCAATCCCTCGATTACTATTAAGCCGGCCGATGAAGCCAGAAAGTAATAGTGGAAAACGGTACCTTTAACCATGGGTTGACGGTGGCCATCAACAGGGGTGGCGAATGTGATTACTGATATCTGCCGGGAAACCCTGTCCCATATCAAAAACCCTGCCCTGGCGAAGTACGCCGGGATGTATACGCAGATATACGAAGACTTTATGGAACAAGTCCGGCGTAGCGGCATAGACGTTGCCCGGGATAGCTATCATGAAGAGACGCGGCGGCGAATTGAAGATTTGCGCCGGAAGGGTGTAGTCGTCCGCAACGACGCTAAGAGCCTGTATATCAACCGTATTTCCCCAGCGTGCCTGGCCTGTCAGAAAGGTGTGGGGAGCCTGACCTTTTTCATCTCCCTCCAGTGCCATCGCCGTTGCTTTTTTTGCTTTAACCCCAACCAGGAGAATTACGATTACTACTCCCGAAATAAAAGGGATTGTCTCCGGGAACTGGAGTATTTACAAAAAGCCGGGCAGAAAATAACCCACCTGGCCCTGACGGGGGGAGAACCCCTCCTCCACCCGGCAGAAACCGTGGCCTTTTTCCGCGCCGCCAGGGCGAAATTTCCCGGCGTTTATACCCGGCTCTATACGGCCGGCGACCTGGCCGGCGAAGAAATCCTGGTAGAATTGCAAAGGGCCGGCCTGGACGAAATCCGCTTCAGTATCAGGCTGCATGACCCGGAAGGGGTGCGGCGGCGTACCTACGAGCATATAGCCCTGGCCAGGAAGTATATTCCCCGGGTAATGGTGGAAATGCCCGTCCTGCCCGGCACGGTGAAACCCATGCAGAAAATATTACTGGAACTGGACCGTCTGGGTATCTTTGGCATCAACCTGCTGGAGTTCTGCTTTCCCTTTAATAATGTGGCTATTTACAACGAGAGGGGGTATAAGATCAAGAATCCACCTTACCGGGTGCTTTACAATTACTGGTACGGCGGGGGCCTGCCGGTAGCCGGGAGCGAGCTGGATTGCCTGGAACTGATCGACTTTGCCCTGGAGAAGGGGTTGCAGCTGGGCATTCACTATTGCTCCCTGGAAAATAAAAATACCGGCCAGATTTACCAGCAAAACTACGGGCAGAAAGTAGCTGCCTTCCTGTATTTCTCACCCCGGGATTACTTCTACAAATCGGCCAAGGTATTTGGAGACGACATTCCCCGGGTCCTGGAAGTATTTAAGAAAATTAATTACCACCAGTATACCCTCAATAAGCAATACCGTTTTCTTGAATTTCATATCAGCAAGGTTAAAGAGCTGGCAGGCCTCGACATTGAGGTGGGTATTTCAACCAGCGTGATGGAGAAACGCCAGGACGGCAGCTACCTGCGGGAATTGAAGGTCGAACTGACGCGCCCGGAAATATTTGATCCGGAAACCGATATTTAACTTTAAGGACCGGACAGGCGGATCCTGGCCGGTTGGACGAAAGGGGGTGAAATTTTGGCGCCCAGGCCAAAGGGAAAGAAGCGTGGCTGGAAGAATATATGGTCTTACTATTTGATTGTTAACGCAGTTTAAAAAAGGAGGAAAGGCAGTATGGCTGAGGACACCAAACTGTGGCTCAAGCCCATCTCCAGGCGCAAGTTTTTAACCCTTAGCGCGGCTGCCGCCGGTGGGGCCGCAGCCCTGACCACCCTGTCATGGGGGAAAAAAGTAGATGCAGTCTCTAATTCTGGCTCTCAAGACGAAGGGGTAAAGATTGTCCCAACGTCAGGTTCCCACAACTGCGGCGGCCGTTGCATCGTCAAAGCTCATGTGAAAGATGGAGTTATCGTCCGTATTACTACCGATGATGCTCCGGATACTGAAGCCAGGCCGCAGTTGAGGGCCTGCCTCCGCTGCCGTTCATACCGCAACCGCCTTTATCACCCCGATCGTTTAAAATATCCTATGAAAAGGGTGGGCAAACGCGGGGAAGGCAAATTCCAGCGTATTAGCTGGGATGAGGCCATAACTACCATCGCCGAGCAGACCAAACGGATAATGCAACAGTATGGTCCTGAGGCTATATATGTCCACTATGCTTCCGGTAATGCCGGCAAGGTAGCTGAAAGGGTGTGGATGCAGCGCCTCCTGGGCTTATATGGAGGTTACCTTAATTACTACGGAACTTACAGCACGGCTCAAACCCAATATGCAACACCATACACCTACGGTACAATAAATACCGGTAATAGCCGGGAAGACTGGGTTAATTCCAAGCTGATTATTCTCTGGGGCTGGAACCCTACCGAAACAATACATGGTACCAATACCATGTACTACCTGCGGCGGGCCAAGGAAGCCGGGGCAAAAATCATTGTTATTGATCCACGGTACACGGATACCGTAATCGGCCTGGCCGACGAGTGGATTCCTATCCGGCCGACGACCGATAACGCCCTCATGGATGCCATGGCCTACGTCATGATTACGGAAAACCTCCATGATCAGGCCTTCCTGGATAAGTACTGTCTCGGTTTTGACGAGGAGCACATGCCGCCGGGCATTCCACCCGGCAACTCGTACAAAAGCTATATCCTGGGCCTGGGCGATGACAAAACTCCCAAGACGCCGGAATGGGCCGAAGCCATCACCGGGGTACCCAGGAACACCATTATTAAACTGGCCCGGGAATATGCTACCATGAAACCGGCGGCCCTCCTGCAAGGCTGGGGTCCCCAGAGACAGGCCTATGGGGAGCAGTTTGTCCGGGGTGGAACTGTGCTGGCCGCCATCACCGGTAACGTCGGTATAAGCGGGGGCTGGGCCTCAGGGGCTGGTTACCAGGCCCGGACCCAGAAAATAGGAAGCATCCCTATTAAAAACCCCTGCAAAGCAAGTATATCTTGTTTTATCTGGCCCGACGCAATAAAGCGAGGAAAGGGTATGGGGGCGGCGGATGGTGTCCAGGGAGTCGAGCGTTTATCTGCTAACATTAAACTTATCTTTAACCTGGCCGGTAATACCCTGATTAACCAGCACTCTGATTGTAACGCTACCGCCCAGTTGCTCCAGGACGAAAGCCTGGTAGAATTTATCGTTGTAAGCGAACAATTCATGACGCCGAGTGCCAAATTTGCCGATATCCTCCTGCCCGCAGATAATTATATGGAGCGGGATGATATAGTAACGCCCTGGGGTTTTGGCGATTACCTGCTCTTTATGAACAAGGCCGTAGACACTGTGTTTGAGTGCCGTAATGGTTATGATTGGGTTACTGATTTAGCTGATAAACTGGGCCTTAAGGAGCAATTTACAGAAGGCAGGACCCTCGAAGACTGGTTGCGTTATATTGTTGACGAAACCAGGAAAAACCACCCGGAATTTCCTACCTACGAAGAGTTTAAACAGAAGGGCTATTACCAGTGGCAGTACCCCGAGCCGGCTATCGCCTTTAAAAAGCAAATTGAAGACCCGGTCAATAATCCTTTTCCGACACCATCGGGTAAGATCGAGATCTTCTCAGAGCGTTTATGGAAGATGAATAATCCCAAGGAAATTCCGGCTATACCCAAATATGTACCTTCCTGGGAGGGGCCCCAGGATCCCTTGCGGGAAAAATACCCATTGCAGTGTATTACGCCCCACTATCGCCGCCGTTCCCATTCAACCTTTGATAATGTACCCTGGATGGAAGAAGTGGCTCCCCAAGTGGTATGGATTAATCCCATAGACGCTGAAGCCCGGGGTATTAAAGACGGCGATAAAGTAAAGGTATTTAACGACCGGGGTGCGATGATCCTGCCGGCCAAAGTGACGCCGCGGATTATGCCGGGAGTAGTTTCCGTACCCCAGGGGGCCTGGTGGTCACCCGATGCCAATGGGGTTGATCAGCGGGGCTGTGCCAACGTTATTACCAAATATCATCCCACGCCCCTGGCCCACGGCAACCCCCAGCATACCAACCTGGTGCAGGTAGTCAAAGCTTAAGTTGGGAGCCTGTAATCCTGTTGTAAGAGGAGCGATAGAGGTAAAAAGAGGTAAAAGATAGAACGGAGGAAGAAAATATGGCCGGTCAGCTAGGTTTCCATATCCAGCAGGACCGCTGCATCGGCTGCTTTACCTGCCAGATCGCCTGCAAAGATAAAAACGACCTGGAGGTAGGGCAGCTCTTCCGGCGTGTCCATGAAATAGCCGGGGGCGGCTATACGGAGGTAGGCAACAATGCCTTAAAGGCCGACGTTTATGCCTACTGGATTTCCCTGGGGTGCAACCACTGCCAGGCGGCGCCCTGCGTCAAAAACTGCCCCACCGGAGCCATGCAGAAGCGCCCCGAGGACGGGGTTGTCTTTATCGACCAGAATAAATGCATCGGTTGCCGTTACTGCATCTGGAGCTGCCCCTACGGCGCGCCCCAGTATAACCCCAAAAGCGGCAAGGTGGGCAAGTGCGACTTCTGTCGCGATCTCCTGGCCAAAGGGGAACAACCGGCGTGCGTGGCCGCCTGCCCCATGCGGGTACTGGATTTCGGCCCCCTGGACGAGCTCAAAAAGAAATACGGCGGTACCAACCGGATCAAAGGCCTGCCTGACCCCGGCATTACCAAACCCTCAATTTTAATAACCCCTCACCGGGATGCAGCCCTGGGGAAATAAAGAAAAGGGAGGAGAAGCTGATGGGAAAAGAATGGGCACTGGTGCTTTTTACCCTGCTGGCCCAGACGAGCGTAGGTTTAATGGTCGTTGCCCAGGCCTTGAACTTAAAGCAGAGGGCAGGGCTCAAGCCGGTTCTCCTGTGGGTGGGTATCCTCATGGCGGCCAGCATGATAGTCTCCCTGGGACACCTGGGCAGTCCCCTGGGAGCGCCGCGGGCCATTTTTAACCTGAAAACCTCATGGCTGAGCCGGGAAATCTTCTTCGCGACAGGTTTCTTCGTCCTGTGGCTGGCAAGTTACTTTGTGGAACTGCGGACCCAGGTCGGCGAAGGGGTGAAGGCGATTACAGGCTGGCTGGCCGGCCTGTGCGGCGTCCTGGCCCTTATCAGCATGGCCAACATCTATGTCCACACCATCCTGCCGGCGTGGGCGACGGTCTATACCCATATATCCTTCTACAGTACGGCCCTGGTGCTGGGGGCCATTCTCTACGCCGTCCTCGCCTACCGGGCCCGGCAGGAAGGCCAGGAAAGTATGCTGAAAACAACGGTCATCCTGGCGGTCGCGGGCATAGCCCTGCAGCTGGTCAGCCTGCCGCCTTACCTGGCCGGCCTGAGCGCCGGTCCCGTGGCAGCGCAAGAATCAGCCCGGTTACTCGTGGGAGCGGCGCCGGTGCTAATCCTTAGCCAGGCCCTGGCAGTAATCGGCGGTCTTGTCTTTACCATTCTGGCCCTGCGGGCTTACGGCGAAAAGGGTTCGACCGTGGCGGGACAGTGGCTCTACGGTGCCCTGGCGCTCCTCATTCTGGCCGAGTTCGCCAGCCGGTATCTTTTCTATGCCACCGGGGTCGGCATTATGGTCGGCCAGTTCTAAACAGGCTTCAGAGCCTGTTGGTCAAGGGCGTCAGTACGCTCGATAAGAGCACTATCGGTTGTTAAGGGGAGCAAGACCTTTGTTTGGTGTATTTGCCACTGGACAAAGGTCTTGTTGTTTATGTAACTATGCCAGCCTGATAGTCTTGTGCTGCAGCAATATATTGCCGCCGGCAGTACGGCGGGGCCATGGAGCTAGTGGGTTGTGTATCGTTACTTTCCCTTGACAAAACGAAAGGCCGGTGGTATGTTTTAAGTAAGCTCTTAGCACTCTTGCCTTAAGAGTGCTAATAAGAAGGTGAGATCATGCGGATGGATGAGCGGAAAAAAAAGGTCCTGGCCGCCGTAGTTCAGGATTATATCCTTACTGGCGAACCGGTAGGCTCACGCACCATTGCCCGGCGGTACAACCTGGGGGTAAGTCCAGCCACCATCCGAAATGAGATGGCCGACCTGGAGGAAATGGGCTTGCTGGAGCAACCCCATACCTCGGCCGGCCGCATACCTTCGGATTACGGTTACCGTTACTACGTTGACTGCCTCATGGCGCCGGAAAAACTAACCCCGGCAGAAGAGGAATACGTGCGCCGGCGTTACAACCAAAAAATGCTGGAAATTGAGCAGGTCCTGGAGGAAACGGCCCGTTTGCTGTCCGAGATGACTGCTTATACGGCAGTAGCCCTGGGCCCCTACCAGAATAATGCCGTCCTGGAGCAGGTACAAATTTTACCTGTGCATTCGACCAACAAGGCTCTGCTGGTAGCAGTTACCAGCACCGGTATAGTTGAACACCGGATTTTTGTCATTCCGGAAGACGTAACGCCGGAGGATCTAACCCGTATCTCCCGGGTTCTCAATGCCAACCTGCAAGGCCTGGCGCTGGAAGAATTACGCCAGGCGGTATTGCGGGATATTTACCGGGAAGTAGCCGAGCACCGGGGTTTAATCAAACAGGTGGTTGACCTTTTACAGCAGATCCTGGCCCTGGAAGGCGGCGAGAAAGTTTACCTGGAAGGCATCCTCAACATTCTAAGCCAGCCGGAGTTTAAAAATTTAGAGAAGGTCAAGGATATCCTGGCTTTTCTTGAGCGGGAAGAGGCGTTGAGGCGTATTTTTAATGCTACTCCTGGAAGCGGCCTGACTATCAGGATCGGCCAGGAGAATAAAGAAGAAGGTATTGATAAATGCAGCGTAGTAACCATTAGCTATGCCGTCGAAGGGAAAATAATGGGTAAAGTGGGCTTACTCGGACCAACGCGGATGCACTATTCCCGGGTTATATCGGTCCTCCAGTGTGTAGCCGATAGCTTATCCCGCGCCTTGGAGCAATTTTACCTCTAGAGTTTCAGGGCCACCTGGACCAGGCCGGTGCCTTTAGGTGCTGGCCTTTTTTACGAAAGGGAGTGACCGTAGAAAGTTATGGATGCCAGGCAGGAGAATAAAATCAATAATGGAGCGGCTGGTGGGGAAATGGAAGAAGGCCTGACCAGGCCGGGAGAAGCACCTGCCGGAGAAGCAGGGGAAGGGGCAGGGCAGGAAGCAGGCGGCAGCCCGGCCGGGGCTGGAGAAGAGCCGGTCAAGGAAAATAACGAGACGGCCGGAGAAGCCTGCCAGGAAGTATTAAACCGTCTTCAGGCGGAGCTGGCCGCTAAAGAGACGGCTTTGGCCGAGCTGCAGCAGCGTCTTTTACGCCTGCAGGCCGATTTTGACAACTACCGCAAGCGTACCCGCCGCGAGCAGGAAGAACTGACCAGGCTGGCCAATGCCAGGCTCATTGAGAGCCTCTTGCCCGTCCTGGATAACCTGGAACTGGCTCTGGCAGCAGCTGCAGGGGCGGAAAAGCAGGCCCTGGAAACCGGGGTGGAGATGACCCTGCGGCATTTAAAGGAAGTCTTAACCCGGGAAGGGTTAATACCCGTAGCCGCCCTGGGCCAGCCCTTTAATCCTGAGTTTCATGAAGCGGTAGCGCGGGAAGAAACTACAGAGCCGGACAAAATAAACCTGGTGGTTGAAGAGTTCCGCCGGGGTTATACTTTGCATGGCAAGCTTCTGCGGCCGGCCATGGTCAAAGTGGCGGTAGCGGCCGGTGCTACGGAACAGGAAAACAAACAGGAAGCTGGAGAACAGGAGGTAGATAACAATGGGTAAAGTAATCGGTATTGACCTGGGTACGACCAACTCCTGCGTAGCCGTCATGGAAGGTGGGGAAGCAGTAGTTATCCCCAATGCGGAAGGCGGCCGTACCACCCCTTCCGTTGTGGCTTTTACTAAGGACGGGGAGCGGGTTGTTGGCCAGGTAGCCAAACGCCAGGCCATCACCAATCCCGACCGGACCGTCATGTCCATTAAACGCCATATGGGCACCAATTATAAAGTAAAAATCGATGACAAGGAATACACACCGCAGGAAATATCGGCCATGATCCTGCAAAAGCTGAAGGCCGACGCTGAGGCCTACCTGGGCGAAAAGGTGACCCAGGCGGTCATAACGGTACCGGCTTACTTTACTGACAGCCAGCGCCAGGCGACCAAAGACGCCGGCCGCATTGCCGGCCTGGAGGTTTTAAGGATTATCAACGAGCCTACGGCCGCATCCCTGGCCTACGGCCTGGACAAAGAAGAGGACCAGACCATCCTTGTTTATGACCTGGGCGGCGGTACTTTTGACGTTTCCATCCTGGAACTGGGGGACGGCGTCTTTGAAGTCAAAGCCACCAGCGGCAATAACCGCCTGGGCGGCGACGACTTTGACCAGCGGATCATGGACTACCTGGTCGACATCTGCCGCCGGGAGCACGGGGTGGACCTGAGGCAGGATAAAATGGCCATGCAGCGCCTGAAGGAAGCGGCGGAAAAAGCTAAAATCGAGCTTTCCAGCATGACCAGCACCAACATTAACCTGCCCTTCATCTCGGCAACACCCAACGGCCCCGTCCACCTGGATGTGAATCTCACCCGGGCCAAGTTTGAAGAATTGATAGCCGACCTGGTAGAGAAGACCATCGGCCCCACCAGGCAGGCCCTGGCCGACGCCGGGCTGGAGCCCAAAGATATTGATAAGGTTTTGCTGGTAGGCGGCTCCACCAGGGTGCCCCTGGTCCAGGAGACGGTGCGCAAGATCCTGGGCAAAGAACCCCACAAGGGCATCAACCCGGATGAGTGTGTCGCCCTGGGGGCAGCCATCCAGGCCGGAGTCCTGGCCGGCGAGGTCAAGGACGTCCTGCTCCTGGATGTCACCCCGTTGTCCTTGGGGATAGAAACCCTGGGCGGCGTGTTTACGAAAATAATTGAACGCAACACCACCATCCCGACGTCCAAGAGCCAGATCTTTTCCACTGCCGCCGACAACCAGACCACGGTGGAAATCCACGTCCTCCAGGGCGAGCGGGCCATGGCCGCCGACAATAAAACCCTGGGCCGTTTCCAGCTGACGGGTATCCCGCCGGCGCCCCGGGGTGTACCCCAGATTGAAGTTAAGTTTGATATCGACGCCAACGGCATCGTTCACGTCTCGGCCAAAGACCTGGCTACCGGTAAACAGCAGGCCATCACTATTACTTCCTCCAGCGGCCTCACGGAAGAAGAAATCCAGCGCATGGTTAAGGATGCCGAGGCCTATGCTGAGAGCGACCGCAAGCGTAAAGAGGAAATTGAGACCAGGAACCAGGCCGATTCCCTCATCTACCAGACCGAGCGCACCCTGAAGGAATTTAAAGATAAAGCCGACAAGGCCGATGTGGACCGTATCGAACAGGCGAAGAAAGAACTCCAGGACGTCCTGGACAGCAAGAATACCGCGAAAATCAAAGAAAAGATGGAAGCCCTTTCCCAGGCCCTCTATACCCTGACCACGAAGGTGTACCAGCAGGCCGGTGCCCAGGCCGGCGGGGCCCAGGGTGGCAGCGGTTCTACCGGCGAGGCCAAACAGGACGGCAATGTCTACGATGCCGACTACAAAATCGTCGATGACGACAAGAAATAAAAGCCGGTGACCAGTCATGGCTAAGCGCGATTATTATGAGGTCCTGGGGGTTTCCCGGGATGCCTCCGAGGCGGATATCAAAAAGGCTTACCGCCGGCTGGCGCGCAAGTACCACCCGGATATGAACCCGGGGAATAAAGAGGCCGAAGAAAAGTTCAAAGAGGTCCAGGAAGCCTACGAAGTCTTGAGCGACCCGGAGAAGAGGGCCCGTTACGACCAGTTCGGCCATGCCGGCATGGAGACGGGCGGGCCCGGCTTCGGCGGTTTTGACTTCGGCGGCGCCGGGGCCGATTTCGGCACCTTTGGCGACATCTTTGACATGTTCTTTGGCGGCGGTTTTGGCCGCACGGCCAGGCGCCAGGGTCCCCAGCGGGGCGATGACCTGCGCCTGGATATAGAAATCTCCTTTGAAGAAGCCGCCTTCGGCGGGGAAAAGGAAATCGGCGTGCCGCGCCAGGAAAAGTGTCCGGCCTGTGACGGCAGCGGCGCGGCGCCCGGCACCAGGCCCAGGACCTGCCCCACCTGCCACGGCAGCGGGCAGATCCGCATCTCCCAGAGCACGCCCCTGGGCCACTTCCAGACCATCCGTACTTGTCACCACTGCCACGGTCAGGGGACCATTATTGAAACGCCCTGTCCCACCTGCCGCGGCCGGGGTGTAGTCCAGCGCACCCGTAAGATAAAGATCAAAATTCCCGCGGGGGTGGATACGGGTGCCCGCCTGCGCATGGCCGGCGAAGGCGAGAGCGGTATCCGCGGCGGGCCGCCGGGCGACCTCTATGTCTATATTAATGTCCGGCCCCATCCCTTTTTCCGGCGGGAAGGGTATGACGTCCTCTGCGAGGTGCCGGTAACCATGGTCCAGGCGGCCCTGGGTGACAGGATCCTGGTGCCTACCCTGGACGGTAAAGTAGAACTGAATATCCCCGCCGGCACCCAGAGCGGGGCCACCTTCAGGCTGAAGGGCAAGGGCATCCCCCGCCTGAACGGCGCCGGCCGGGGTGATCAGCATGTCCGGATTCATGTCGAGACGCCTACCAACCTTAATGAAAAACAAAAGGAACTGCTGCGGGAGTTTGCCCGCCTGTACGGTTGGGAGCCCAAAGGCACCAGGGAACAGGATAAAGGTTTCTTTAAGAAGGTAAGGGATGCCTTCATGGGCTAAAGTCATGTCCCTGGAGGCTGGTAGGATTATGTTCAGCAACCCTGTAGGAGGGTGAGCCGTTATGGCCCACCATTTTTTTCTGCCCGGTCCGGTTGTACCCGGAGAACCGGCCGTCCTGGAAGGGGAAAACGCGCATCACGCCCTCCGCGTCCTGCGCCTGCGGGTGGGAGAGACCATCTCCCTGGCCGACAGCCAGGGTCAGGGGTACCTGGCGGAAATCATCGCCATCAACAAAGACCGGGTGGTCGCCGCTGTCAAGGCCCCCCTGGAGAGCCCCGAGCCGCGGGTAAAAGTCACCCTCTACCAGGGCTGGCCCAAGGGCGATAAAATGGATTTTATCATCGAAAAATGTACAGAATTAGGGGTAGCCAGGATCGTCGTCCTCAATACGGAACGTTCCATCCCCCGGCCGGACCAGGACGCCTGTATCCGGCGGCGGGAACGCTGGCAGCACAAGGCTCGGGCAGCAGCCCGCCAGAGCCGGCGGCACTTGATCCCGGCGGTGGAGGGTCCCCTGGAACTCCCGGCGGCCCTGGCCGGCCTTAGCCCGGGCACCCTGTTGCTGGTGCCTTGGGAAGAAGAGCGCTCCTGCGACCTCAAGTCCATCCTCACTGTGGTCCCGGAGGAACAGGAACTGGCCCTGCTCATCGGCCCCGAAGGGGGCTTGAGCCGGGCGGAAGTTGACCTGGCCCGTAAATTTGGTGGTTTACCCGTAACCCTCGGCCCCCGCATCCTGAGGACGGAAACGGCCGGCCTGGTCTGCCTGGCTGCCATCATGTATGCCCTAGGGGAGCTGGGGGGCTGACGCCCCCTTCAGCGAGACATGAAAATTTATCTGGGCGTTAGGATGGGGATATGTCCCGGAGCCGCGAATAGTGGAGCGCCGGTAACAGGACAGGCGAGGTGAGGCAACCGCTGCCGACGCCGAGGACGCCTGAGCGTACCTATGTGAGGGAATAACGTAATCTCATAGAAGGAGTAAAGTTTGCGGAACCAGGAGCCTGTTCATGGGCAATCCGCAGGCGGCGAGCAGCGGTCCGAACCGAGCCGTAGTCCTGTCGGCGCGTAACTTCTGAGCGGCGCAGGGACATATCCCCACCAGAAGGTACCATTTCTGGCGGAGAACCCTATTTTCGGAGGAACAGAGATGAAACTCGTGCCCTCACCCCGGGTTGCCCTGGTAAGCCTGGGTTGCAAAGTCAACCAGAACGAACTGGAAGCCATGAAGCACCTTTTCCGGGAGGCTGGCTACGAGATCGTACCCTTCCCGGAAAAGGCCGACGTCTATGTCGTCCACACCTGCACCGTCACCCACATCAGCGACCGCAAGTCGCGACAGTACATCCGCCGCGCCCTGCGGGCCAACCCGGAAGCAGTGGTGGCCGTTACCGGCTGCTATGCCCAGGTAGCCCCGGAGGAGGTGCTGGCTATTCCCGGCGTTGATGTAATCGTCGGTACCCGGGACCGGCACCGGCTGGTAGAATTAGTAGAAAAAGCACGTGAGGAAGGTACTCCAGTTAACGCCGTCCGCGCCCATGAGCCCGGCGAAACCTTTGAGGAATTGCCCCTGGTAGAAGTGAGCAGGGCGCGGGCTTTCCTGAAGATTCAGGAAGGTTGCGAGGAATTCTGTACTTACTGCATCGTGCCTTATGCCCGCGGGCCCTTACGCAGTCGGGCACCAGAAGCGATCCTGGCCGAGGTGGAGCGCCTGGTAGCTGACGGTTATCTGGAAATAGTCCTCACCGGCGTTCACACCGGCGCCTATGGCCGCGACCTTCCCGGAGGTATAGACCTGGCCGGTCTGCTGAAAAAAATTGTCCGGGTCCCGGGGCTGCAGCGCCTTCGCATCAGTTCCATTGATCCCCTCGATTTTACCCCCGAATTGAAGGCTGTGCTAACGGGGGAAGAGGTTATCTGTCCCCATTACCATATCCCCCTCCAGAGTGGTGATGATACCATCCTGCAAAGAATGGGACGCCATTACAGCAGCCATTACTACCTGGAGTTAATCGCTTCCTTGCGCTCCAGGCGGCCCCGGGCAGCCTTTACCAGCGACGTCATGGTCGGCTTTCCAGGGGAAACAGAGGAGCAGTTTCAAAATACCATGGTGGTAGTCAAGGAAGCAGCCCTGGCCGCGATCCATGTTTTTCCTTATTCCCCGCGCCGGGGTACGCCGGCGGCGGCCATGCCTGATCAAGTAGCCCCCGAGGTAAAAAAGGAGCGGGAACGGCGGCTCCTGCAGCTGGGGCGCCGCCTGGCCCGCCAGTATGCCCGGGAATTTTTAAACGAGATCATGGCGGTACTGGTTGAAAGACCTTTGCCCGGTCAGCCGGGGGTTTACGAAGGCCATACCGGCAATTACCTGAACGTAGCCTTTCCGGCGGAAAGGGATTTGACGGGAGAACTCGTCTCGGTAAGGCTTAAGGAATTACGGGGAGGTTTAATCTGGGGCAAATTAGAAAAAGATGTTAGGGAGAAGCAGGAAAATGGCCCTGGAGAGAGAAATAAAATTTAGTATAGCATTACGAAGGGAGTAAATCACGTGGCCGAGGAATGTATCTTTTGTAAAATAGCCGGGGGTCAGCTCCCGGCCGAGGTGGTTTACCAGGATGAGCAGGTGGTAGCCTTTAAAGATATCCGGCCGGTAGCCCCGGTACATATTTTAATTATCCCCAGGAAGCATATACCCGATCTCACGGCTATTACCCCGGAAGACAAAGAGCTGCTCGGCCACATCCACCTAGTGGCGGTGCAAATTGCCCGCGAACTGGGCCTGGCCGAGCGCGGTTTTCGCCTGGTAAATAATTGTAAAGAAGAGGGCGGACAGGTTATTTACCACCTCCATTTTCATCTTCTGGGAGGACGGCCCCTGCAAATCCTGGGTTGACGCCAAAAAAAGGATAGAGTATAATTAACATCATGTTGAGCTTTTGCAGGTAGCATCCACCGGGTGGCGGGGGGGAGGGAAGCAAGGGTTGAGCGAGGTTAGAATTGGCAAAAATGAATCCATTGATGCCGCTTTGAAGCGGTTCAAGCGTATCTGTCAGAAGGCAGGCATTCTTTCAGAAGCCCGGCGTCGGGAACACTACGAAAAACCCAGCGTCAGGCGCAAGAAAAAATCCGAAGCGGCTCGCAAACGTCGCTGGCACTGAAACAGAGTATGTTACCTCCCTCTGGCTGATATTTTTCCCGGTGGCCAGCTTTCCTGGAATTCAGGCCCGGTCCGTCAGGACCGGGCTTTTTTACGGTCTTTTTTGCCCTGCCTTTGCATAAAGTAGTGGCAGGAGGGGACAGGATGGGGAAAAATCGTTCCCGGCGCAATTTAATAGACAGAGCCCGGCGGCTGGAAAGGGCTGTTACCGAATATTTAGAGCTACCGGCAGATGCCGTCCTGGACCTGCCGCGCCTGACCCTGGTAGGCAACAGCCGGCTGGTAGTGGAAAACCACCGGGGCATCAGCGAGTACCAGCCGGACCTGGTGCGCCTGAAACTCAGTACCGGCGAACTGGAGATCAAGGGGACAGGCATACTCCTGCGGGAGATCAAGCCGGACGCCATCGCCCTGGAAGGCACCATTCAGTCCCTGAGATTTTTATAATTATTATTTTTACAGGGGAGGAAGAAACCGGTGGCCTGGCGCAGCTGGCTGACTTACCTGGAGGGCTATCTGGTACTTACCATCAGCGGTGACGACCCGGAAGGCTTTCTCAATCTGGCCCTGGCCAGGAATATCTGCTTTTGGGATATTACCATTAACAGGAACGGCAGCATCCAGGCAAAAGTGAAGGCCGGCGAATACCGCGCCCTGCGCCCCCTGGCCCGGCAGAGCCGTTGCCGGGTCCGTATTGTGGACAAGCGGGGCTGGCCCTTTTTCAGCCGCCGCCTGCGGGGGCGGCAGGTACTGCTCCTGGGCAGTATTTTCTTTTTACTGGCCATCTACCTCCTGTCCACTTTTATCTGGGTGGTGGAAGTCAGGCCGGGAAACGGGCCGTTACGTCGGGTAACGCCGGCCCAGGTCATGGCCGCGGCTAGGGCGGAAGGCTTAAAGCCCGGGGCCAGGAAAAGCGCTCTCGATATCCGCGCCCTGGAGCACGCCCTGGAGCGCCGTATGCCCCAGGTAGCCTGGGTAGGTATCCGCTTCCAGGGTACCAGAGCCGAGATCACCGTGGTAGAGAAGGCAGCCCTTCCCGGTGAGGAAGCCTCTGACCGGCCGGCCAGTATTATTGCCGCCAAAGACGGGGTAATAAAGGATATCCTGGTCATCAATGGTGAGGGCAGGGTAAAGGCCGGTGATACGGTCCGGCAAGGACAAATATTGATTTCAGGCCTCGTTTTGCCTTCCCAGCCGGAAAAAAAGCCGGGCGAGGCAGGTTCTCCTGAGCAGCCCCTCTCCCCACCTCGCCTCGTCCGCGCGCGGGGTATTGTGCGGGCCCGGGTCTGGTATGAAGGGGAAAAAGAGATCAATCGCCGGCAGGTCCAGGAAGTGCCAACCGGCCGGCAGCAGACGACGATAATGGTGCAGGTGCCCGGCCGCCGCTATATCTTGAAAGGACCGGAACGGCCTTCCTATACCAATTACCGCCAGGAAAATAAAGTTATGGTTTTGCCATCCTGGAGGAATTTTATCCTGCCCGTCGAACTCATTATTACGACCTATTATGAAGTCCAGGTCCGGTACCGGCAGCTTGCTTATGAAGAAGCAGTAAGGGCTGCCGGCGAGCAGACCCTGGCGGAACTCAAGGAAAAATTACCACCTGGAGCCAGCATTACGGGGCAGAAGATAGTTCCCTTAAGCAAACCCGAAGATGAAGTAGTGCGTGTCCGGGCCTGGGTGGAAACGGAAGAGGACATCGGCCAGGTTGTTCCCCTTAGCGGCAGCAGTTAAAAGGCAAGCAAGGCAGTAGCCTTTACGCTGGCTGATGTATATGCTAAAATAAAACGATTAAGATTATAAAGGAGCTGATGGATAAAGCCTTGACCAACAATTACGAAACCCGGCTGACAGTTGGCAGCAACGGCGAGGCTGTCAATCTTTTTGGTCACCAGGATGAGAACCTGAAATTTATTGAGAGCCATACCTCAGCCCGCATCGTAGCCCGGGGGAATGAGCTGACTTTAAGCGGGACGCGCCAGGAAGTGGAGGAACTGGAAAGACTATTCCGGCAGTTAATTAAACTGGCCCGTTCCGGTATGACCATTAATACAGCAACCATTAACTACACCTGGAACCTGGTCCGGCGCCAGGATGGCATGGCGGGCCAGACCGACCTGGCCCAGGCCCTGGGGGAGGTGCTTTACGTTACTCCCCGGGGCAAACAGATTCGCCCGAAAACCCTGGGGCAGCTCCGCTATGTCCAGGCCATGCGCCGTTACGATATCGTCTTTGGCATTGGTCCGGCCGGCACCGGGAAAACCTACCTGGCCGTAGTTATGGCCGTCAATGCCCTCCGGTCCCGCAGTGTGGAACGGATAATACTCGCCCGGCCGGCGGTTGAGGCCGGGGAAAAGCTGGGCTTCCTGCCCGGCGACCTGCAGGAAAAGGTTAACCCCTATCTCCGGCCCCTTTATGACGGCCTTTATGATATTTTAGGTATGGAAACGGCACAAAAGTATATGGAAAAAAATATTATAGAAGTAGCGCCCCTGGCCTATATGCGGGGGCGTACCCTGGATGACGCCTTCATTATCCTGGATGAAGCCCAGAACACTACTTCCGAACAGATGAAGATGTTCCTCACCCGTATCGGTTTTGGCTCCCGGGCCGTCATTACCGGCGACGTTACCCAGGTGGACCTGCCCCGGGATACGACTTCCGGCCTGGTAGAAGCCCAGCGGATCTTGAGGGGGATTGAGGGTATTGCCATTGAGTATCTGACCGAGGCTGACGTTGTCCGCCATCCCCTCGTCCAGGAGATCATCAAGGCCTATGAGAGGAGTGACCGGATGTGCCATGGCAGCGGCTAAAAGGGTTAATGCACCCGCTGCTGGCCCGGCTTGGTCCTAAATTTTTACGAACCAGGGTCATCTGGGGGATGGCCCTGTTTGCCGTTGCCGTTGCCATTATGGCCCTGGATTACCTGCCGCAAAAGCTGGATTTAAAGGTGGGGCAGCCCAGCCCCCAGGATTTCAAGGCACCCCAGGGCATTGTTTATGAAAGTGAGGTTTTAACCCAAAAGGCCAGGGAAGAAGCGGCCCGGCAGGTAACTCCCGTTTACCGGGTGGACAGTTCGGTAGTAACTGCTTTGACCGGTCAGGTAGATAATATTTTCCAGGAAATAAAGGAGATTAACAATAGTACCGGTGACAGCAGCGAACGGGTGGCACGTTTAAAGAACCGGTTGAGCCAGTTAAAATTGACTGCTCCCACCCTCCAGGCCCTGGCGGCAGCCGATGCCGCTACCCTCAATAACCTGGCCGGCATGACCAAGAATATTGTCAGCCAGGTAATGAATGAGGCCGTACCCCAGGATGCCGTGAGTACCGCCCGGGACAAGATGCTGGCTGCCGTTGAGACGGCGGGAATAGAAGCCAGGTATAAACCTGCCGTGGCAGCCATTATCCAGAACCTGGAATTAAAACCCAATCTCATCTATGACGTTGCCGCCACCTTGCAGAAGCGGGAGAAGGCTGCCGCCGAGGTGAGCCCGGTCCAGGTAACCATCCGTCAGAATGAAAAAATCGTCAGCGATGGAGAACTGGTGACGGCGGAAGATATCGAAGCCCTGCAGAAGCTGGGCCTCCTGCGTTCCGGGGCTTCGTGGGGAGCTTTACTGGGCCTTATTTTTTTCCAGGCCCTCCTGGTAGCCCTGTTGCTCCTGTATTTACGCTTTTTTAAGCCGGATATTTATAACAGCAACCAGCTGCTGCTCTTGCTCGGGCTTTTATGGTTGATTTTCCTTATCTTTTCCCGGGGTGTGGCCGCCATCAGCCTGGGTGGCCGGGCAGAATTTACCCGCCTGGTGGGATATCTTATGCCGGTAGCCGCCGGTTCCATGCTGGTGGCCATCCTCATCGATGCCCAGGTGGCCGTTATTTTTACCATCTTCCTGGCCCTGCAGGCAGGGATCATCGGCGGTATCTACTACCAGTTTACAGCCATGGGCGTCGTCAGCGGCCTGGTGGGTATTTACTGTGTCACCCATTTAAGCCAGCGTTCCGATCTCGCCCGTTCCAGCCTCTTTTTGATGCTGGCCGGCCTGTTTAGCGTCGTCGCCCTGGAGCTGATGATGAATCATACCCTGTCCCAGCTGAGCATCGCCGCGGCCCTGGCCCTGGCCAACGGCCTGCTTTCAACGGTCTTAACCATCGGCTTCCTGCCCTTTCTGGAAAACAGCTTCGGCATCACCACGGCGGTGAAGCTCCTGGAGCTTTCCAATCCCAATCATCCCTTATTAAAGCGCCTGCTCCTGGAAGCTCCGGGCACTTACCACCACAGCATCCTGGTGGGGAACCTGGCCGAGGCGGCGGCCGATGCCGTGGGGGCCGATTCCCTCCTGGCCCGGGTAGGAGCCTATTACCATGATATCGGGAAGCTGAAGCGGCCCTACTTTTTCATTGAAAACCAGGTGACGGCCGAGAACCCCCATGACCGGCTGGCCCCGACTTTAAGTACCCTCATCATTTCCTGCCATGTCAAAGACGGCCTGGAAATGGCGCGGGAGTATCGCCTGCCCCGGGTTATCCAGGATATTATTGCCCAGCATCACGGCGCCAGCTTGATGACCTATTTCTACCACAAAGCCCGGGAAAGCAGCCGGGGCGACAGTGTCAATGAAAACGACTTTCGCTATGAAGGGCCGATCCCCCGGAGCAAAGAAGCCGCCATAGTCATGCTGGCCGACAGCGTCGAAGCCGGCATCCGCTCCCTGCCCAGGCCCACACCCGGCCGCATGGAGGGTTTTGTGCGCAAGATTATCCGGGAAAAGCTGGACGACGGCCAGCTGGAGGCCAGTGATTTAACGTTTCGGGAACTGGCTGTTATCGCCGAGGCCTTTATGCGCGTCTTAAACGGCATCTTTCACACCCGGGTGGAATACCCGGAAGTGGTTCTCAGGGAAATGGAAAGGAGAAAAAATCGCAATGGAGTGCTCCATAAACAATCAGCAGGATGATTACCCCCTGGGGGAGGAACTAATATCCTTACTGGAAAAGGTTCTCCAGGAGGCCGCTGCTGTGGAGGGAGTGGACCCGGGAGCCGAAGTGGGCCTGACCCTGGTCGATGACGCTGCCATCCAGGACCTCAACCGGACCTACCGGGGTGTTGATGCCCCTACCGACGTCCTCTCCTTTGCTTTGGAAGAAACAAGTCCCGGGGAACCTGCTTATTTCGACCCGCGGGTGGACAGGCTCCTGGGGGATATCGTTGTTTCGGTACCAACGGCTGTCCGCCAGGCGCAAAACTACGGCCACTCCCTGGCCAGGGAACTGGCTTTTCTCACCGTGCACGGTTTCCTGCACCTCCTCGGTTATGACCACGGCACGGAAGATGCAGCCGCCAGGATGGAGGCGCGCCAGGAAGATATACTGACCCGGGTGGGGCTGAAGCGGTAATGCCGGCCAAATTCCGGGCCGCCCTGGCCGGGATTGTCTACTGCCTGCGGACCCAGGTTAATATGGCCATTCACCTGGCAGCTATGATGGCCGTCATCGGCGCCGGCTGGTATTTCCACGTGCAGCCCTGGGAATGGGCGGCCCTGACCATAGCCATCACCATGGTCCTGGCTGCGGAGACCTTCAATACAGCGGTAGAAGTGACCGTAAACCTTTATACGAGTAAATACCATCCCCTGGCGCGCATCGCCAAGGACGTCGCCGCCGGGGCCGTTTTAATTACTGCCCTGGGGGCGGTAGCCGTGGCGTACATCATTTTTGGCCCGCGCCTGGGCTTCTAGGCGGCTTACCCGGGCGAGCACATTTTAAAAAGCCTGGTGGTGGATGGTGCGGTAGAGGATTCCGGCCGGCGGGGTACCATCAAGTAGATTCCAGGCAGCCAGGAGTTCCTTTAACCCCCTGGTGAGGGGATAAGCAGCTACTTCGCGCAGGGGTACCCAGCTGGCGGCAGCAGCATCGGTGGCCGGGCATAAGCTCCCACCCCGGTATTCCGCCCAGAAATCAATCAGGACGTAGTGGTATTTAATGCGGCCGCTGCCATCGGTATGGATGCTGTCCAGGACGGCTATGGGCGGCCCGGCAGCCACCTTGATGCCGCACTCTTCAAAAACTTCGCGTTCCACAGCCTCCCGGGCCGTTTCCCCTGTTTCCTGGGCGCCGCCGGGCAGACTCCATAAACCTGCCGCCGGCGGCGTCCCCCGGCGGACCAGCAGGATGTTGCCCTCCTTAATGACCACCGCCCCTACTCCCACAATAGGGTGGGGAGGATAACTTCGTTCCACAGGCATGGAAAAAACACCCCCGCCAATATTATATCCCAGGGGTAGAGGACGGGGCCAGGGGGCGTTAAAATTGACCGCCAGCTTAACTGAATGGTAAAATTAGATCGGGGAGGTACCTGCAGTGGCCTGCAATCCCGAAGAACTAATCGCAGCGGCGGCCGGGGCGAAAGAGAAAGCCTACGCCCCTTACTCTCGCTTTAAGGTGGGCGCGGCCCTCCGCACAGCTACGGGTAAGGTCTATACCGGCTGCAATATCGAAAATGCCTCCTACAGTTTGACCATCTGCGCCGAGCGGGTGGCCCTGTTCCAGGCCGTGGCTGCCGGTGAGCGGGAGTTTACCGCCCTGGCCGTAGTCGGCGGGGATCTCGCAGCCTGTTTTCCCTGCGGCGCCTGCCGCCAGGTCCTGGCCGAATTTGCTCCCGGCCTGGAAATCATCACCGGCCAGCCCGGTGGCCCCGTTCACCGCCGCTTTTTAAGGGAACTGTTACCGGATACCTTTACCTTGAAATGAGGTGCCTGTTCCTTGGCCGCGGAGTACGTTTCCGGATTTGCCGGGCTTATCGGCCGGCCCAATGCCGGTAAATCGACCCTTTTAAACCAGCTGGTGGGCCGGAAAATTGCCATCATGTCCGATAAGCCCCAGACGACGCGCAATAAGATTTTAGGGGTGCTGACGACAGGCAATTACCAGATCGTTTTTTTAGATACCCCCGGTATCCATAAGCCCCAGCACCAGCTGGGTGAGTATATGGTAGCCGTGGCCCGGAACACCCTGGCCGAAGTCGATGTCATCCTTTACGTGGTTGACGCTGCCGTCGCCCCCGGGGCCGGTGAGGAATATATCATTGAGCAATTAAAAGGGGTGGCTACCCCCGTAATCCTGATTCTCAATAAAATTGACCTGGTGGACGCCGCCACCCTGCAGCAGCGGGAGGACTTTTTCCGGGCCCGCCTGGATTTTAAAGCCGTCCAGGCAGTGTCGGCCCTGGCAGGTACCAACGTAGCTACCCTGCCGGAGATAATAAGTTCTTTCCTGCCACCGGGACCCCAGTATTACCCTCCGGATATGGTAACCGACCAGCCGGAAAAATTTGTCATGGCCGAGCTCATCCGGGAACAGGTCCTCCGGGTGACCCGGGAAGAAGTTCCCCATGCGGTGGCCGTGGTGGTGGAGGAAATAGCCGAGCGCCCCAACGACTACCTCTACGTCGACGCCGTGATCTACGTGGAAAGGGATTCCCAGAAGGGTATTATCATTGGCCAGGGAGGGCAGCGGCTGAAAGAGATTGGCACCGGGGCCCGCCGGGAAATGGAAGCCCTGCTGGGCAGCAAAATTTTTTTAAACTTAAGGGTGCGGGTAAAGAAAAACTGGCGCCAGCAGGAACTGGCCCTAAGGCAGCTGGGTTATGACCGCCGGCTCATCCAGTAGAAACCTGGTATAAGGTTTTGCTTTTGAGCCAGTCTATTTATTACCTGACCAGTGGCTAAACCCGGAAAGGATGACACCTATGCAAACAAAAGACGCCTGGTGGCACCTTTTTACCCTGACGGGCAGCATCGAAGCCTACCTTCTCTACCGCGGTATTTTATACCCCGAGAAGTTAACTTCATTAACAGAACAGCAGGTCGCTGCCGGCGATTGGCAGCGGGAAAGGATGCTGTAGCAGAGAGAGGGATAAAGGTGGCGGGTTATTTCCGGGCCGAAGGTATAGTCCTGAAAAGCAAAGACTACCAGGAAACGGACCAGCTGCTGACAATTCTGACCCCCAGCCACGGCAAGATAGACGCCATCGTCAAAGGAGTGCGTAAACCCAAAAGCAGCCTGCGCAGCGGTACCCAGCAGCTCTGCCGGTCCCGCTTTTTATTTTACGCCGGCAAAAGCCTGGCCACCGTCACCCAGTGTGAGGTGCAGTCGATCTTCGCCCCTCTACGCCAGGACCTGAGACGCCTGGCCTATGCCTGCTACCTGGTAGAGATAGCCGACAGCGTCGTCATGCCCGGCCAGGTGAACCCCGCCATGTACAACCTTTTGAAGCAGGGACTGGAGATGCTGGCCGTAGTGCCGCCGGCCCTGGTGGCCCGCGCCTTTGAAGCCCGGACGCTAAAAATCCTGGGCCTGGAGCCGCGTCTGGACCGCTGCGCTTCCTGCGGGGGGGCTTTAAAGACTGAGGGGCGGGTAACCGTAGCCCCGGCGGCCGGCGGTACCATTTGCCTGCAATGCCGCGGGCGGGAGGGCCCGGAGTACCAGGTAATGCCGGGTAGTATAAAGATCTGGCAACAGTTAAATCATATGAACTGGCGGCATCTCCAGCGGATGCAGATTAGCCCTTACCTGGCCAGGGAGCTGGAGGAAATTATGCCCGCCTTTTTGGAATACTATTTAGACAGGAAACTCAAATCCCGTACTTTGATTAATGAAATAGGGGGGCAATGAAGATGACGGAACTGGAAAAGATCGACCAGCTGCGCGAGCGCTTGGGAATAAGTTACCGGGAAGCCAGGGAGGCCCTGGAGCGGGCCGGCGGTGATGTCCTGGAGGCCCTCATCCAGTATGAAGAAAGCGCCAAGGAAGGCTTTCAAAAGGAGCTGGCCGGCTGGAGCGAAAAACTCATGGAGCGTATCCGCAGCATCCTGCGCCGTGGCAATGTGACGCGGATTAAAGTAAAAAAGGATGGCAAAACCGTGGCCGAAATACCGGCAACCGTCGGCGCCATGGGAATCTTGGGTATCCTGGCCAGCAGCGAGCTGGCCATCCTGGCCGGCTTGAGTACGGTGGCGGCCCTCTTTAACCGCTATACCCTGGAAATAGAGCGTCCCGACGGCAGGGTGGAAGAACATACCCTGGATGTGGAAAACCAAGTTGACAAGTAGAGGTTGTTTTGCTAAATTATTGTCTTGTAAGGCTGGCCAGGGGCCGGCCGCTGTGTTGCCACGAAAAGTTAGCTCCCGTCCCTGGCAGGGCGGGAGCTTCTTTTGTAGAGGGGAGTAATTGCACTTGAATTTCCAGGAACTCATCATGACCCTGCAGCAGTACTGGGCGGCCCAGGGCTGTGTCATCCAGCAGCCCTACGACCTGGAAAAAGGAGCCGGAACCATGCACCCGGCGACTTTTTTACGGGTGCTGGGACCGGAGCCCTGGCGGGTAGCCTATGTCGAACCCTCCCGCCGACCAACCGACGGCCGCTACGGTGAAAACCCCAACCGCCTTCAGCACTACTACCAGTACCAGGTCATCTTAAAGCCTTCCCCCGACAATGTCCAGGATTTATACTTAAAGAGCCTGGAAGCCATCGGCATCAATCCCCACGAGCATGACATCCGCTTTGTCGAGGATAACTGGGAATCCCCTACCCTCGGCGCCTGGGGCCTGGGGTGGGAAGTGTGGCTGGACGGCATGGAGATCACCCAGTTCACCTACTTCCAGCAGTGCGGCGGGTTTGACTGCCGGCCGGTGAGCGCCGAGATTACCTACGGCCTGGAACGGCTGGCCATGTACATCCAGCAGGTGAACAGCGTCTATGACATTGAATGGGTAGACGGTATCACCTACGGTGACATCCACCACCAGACAGAGGTTGACTACTCCCACTACAACTTTAATGCTGCCGATACCAGCATGCTTGCCGCCCTTTTCAATGCCTACGAGGCTGAGGCCAGGCGGGTAGTAGAACAGGGCCTGGTCCAGCCGGCCTACGACTATGTCCTCAAGTGTTCCCATACTTTTAACCTCCTGGATGCCAGGGGAGCCATCAGCGTAACCGAGCGGACGGCCTACATCGGCAGGATACGCCATCTGGCCCGCCTGTGCGCCGCCGCTTATCTAGAGCAGCGGCAAAAACTGGGCTATCCCCTGCTAACCCCTTCCCCTGCAGCTGCAGTATCCGGCCAGGACCGCAAAGACGCCTACGATGTCAAGGAGGGATAGCCCGTGGCCCGCGATCTTGTATTTGAAATAGGTACCGAAGAGATTCCTGCCCGCTTTATGCCCGGGGCATTAGAACAAATGGCAGCCCTTGCCGGGCAGCTTTTAGAGGAATACCGCTTAAAATACCAGCAGGTGACAACCTACGGCACCCCCCGGCGGCTGGCCCTTTACATAAGCGGCCTGGCCGAAGAGCAGGAGGAACGGGTACAGGAGATTAAGGGACCACCGGTAAAGGTAGCCTTTACTGCCGACGGCCAGCCCACGAAGGCCGCCCTGGGATTTGCCAGGAACAACGGCGTAGGTGTAGAGGAACTGGTCACCCGCTGCATCAACGGCGGGGAGTACGTCTTTGCCGTCAAGAAAGAAGCCGGGCGGCCGGCCCTGGAGGTCCTGCCGGACCTGCTCCTGGCTGTCGTCAATGGTTTAAGTTTTCCCAAGCCCATGCGCTGGGGATCCCTTGACATGCGTTTCGCCCGCCCCATTCGCTGGGTCCTGGCCCTCTTCGGGGAGGAAGTCGTTCCCCTGGAAGTGGCTGGCCTCCCTTCGGGCCGCGTAACCTACGGTCACCGTTTCCTGGCCCCCGGTCCCCATGAAGTACCGGCGGCTTCCGCCTACCTCCAGGTCCTGGAGAAGAACTACGTTCTGGCCGACCAGCACCGCCGTCGGCGGCTCATCTGGGAGCAGGTTACACAACTTGCCGCCCGGGAAGGAGGTCGGGTGGAGGAAGACCCCGATTTACTGGAAGAGATCAATTACCTGCTCGAGTACCCCACCGCCCTGGCCGGCCGTTTTAACCCGGAATACCTGAAGCTCCCCAGGGAAGTAGTCATTACCCCCATGCGCGACCACCAGCGCTATTTCCCCGTGTGGAATGACCGGGGCGAGCTCCTTCCCCTGTTTATTACCGTCCACAATGGTACGGCCGCCCACCTGGATACCATCAGCCGCGGCAATGAAAGGGTGCTAGCAGCAAGGCTCGCCGACGCCGCTTTCTTTTACCGGGAAGACCGGAAAATTCCTCTTGCAGACAGGGTGAACAAACTGGAAGAGATTGTTTTCCAGGAAAGCCTGGGGACCATGCTGGCCAAGACCCGGCGCATCATGCGATTGAGCCGGATGCTGGTCCAGGCTTTGGACCTGCCGGGTGAGCTGGTCCCGACTGTCGAGCGCACGGCGGAGCTGGCCAAGGCCGACCTGGTAACTGCCATGGTTTATGAATTTCCCGAGCTCCAGGGGATAATGGGCTCCTATTACGCCGCCCACGACGGCGAGGCCCCCGAAGTCTGTCAGGGCATCCGCCAGCACTACTGGCCGCGTTTTGCCGGCGACCGCCTGCCCGATTCCCTGACGGGTATGGTCGTGGGTCTGGCCGACCGGCTGGACACCCTGGTGGGCTGTTTCGGCGCCGGGTTGATTCCTACCGGCTCCCAGGATCCCTACGCCCTGCGCCGCCAGGCCGCAGGTCTGGTAACCATGGCCGTGGAGCTCGATTTGCAATTTTCCCTGGCCGGGGTAATTGCCGCCGCCTATGAAGGCTATACGGAGGGCGGCATCCGGCTGGCCCAGGATTTAACCACCGTCCGGGAGCAGCTGGCCGGGTTCTGCCGCCAGCGGCTGGAGCATCTCCTGGCCGAAAAGGGCATTCGTTTTGATGTCATCCAGGCCTGCCTGGCCGCCGGCAGCGACGACCTGGCCGACGTCTTCCACCGCGCCCGGGATTTAAACGCCTTCCGGGAAGAAGAAGGTTTTGCCGCCCTGCAGACGGCCTTCACCCGCGCCTTCAACCTGGCCCGCCAGGCCGGGGAAAGGTATGTCCTGCAGCCGGATGCATTGAAAGAAAAAGTGGAAATCGAGCTTTACCGCGCCCTGGAAAAGGTACGGCAGCAGGCGGAACCAAAGCTTAAGGCAGGCAATTACCTGGAAGCTTTAAAGGCCATGACCCCTCTGCGGGAACCCATTGACGCCTTCTTTGACGGCGTCCTGGTCATGGCGCCGGAAAAAGAAGTTCGTAACAACCGCCTGGCCCTGCTTCAGGAGGTAGTGGACCTTGTCTTCCAGGTGGCCGACTTTTCCCGCCTGGTACCCTAGCAGAAATTTTTAGATAAGCAAGAAGGAAAATGACCGGGCATGTGGTATACATTACAAAGTATACAGGCTGGGGGCCGGGAGGAGGGGTAAAAGGTGCAGCTTTCCCCGCGGCAACAGCAGATAGTGGCCATAGTTAAACGTTCCGGGCCCATTACCAGCCAGCAGATTGCCGAGGAGTTAAACCTGACCCGCGCTGCCCTGCGCCCGGACCTGGCCGTCCTCACCATGTCCGGCATCCTGGAAGCCCGTCCTCGGGTAGGCTATTTTTTAAGTACCAAGCCTTCCCAGGCCCTGGTGGCTGAAGAGATCAAAAAGATTAAAGTGGGCGACGTCAAGGGGCTGCCGCGGGTCATCAGGGCCAATGCCTCGGTCTATGATGCCATAGTAAACATGTTTATCGAAGACGTCGGTACGCTGATGGTGGTCGACGAAGAAGGTCACCTGGAGGGGGTCATCTCCCGCAAGGACTTGCTGAAAGCCGCCATTGGCGGCGGTGACCTGCAAAAGATGCCGGTTTCGGTGGTTATGACGCGGATGCCCAACATTATCTGCACCACGCCGGAAGAAACCGTCCTGACAGCAGCCCGCAAAATAATTGAACATGAGGTCGATGCCCTGCCGGTGGTCCGCCCGGTAGATGGGCAGGGGAAAAAATTAGAGGTAATAGGCCGCCTGACCAAGACGACCATTACCAGGCTGTTTGTAGAACTGGGTGAAGGCGGCCGCTAGGAAAGGAGGGTTTACCATCGGCGTTATCTACGTCATATCCGACTCCTTGGGGGAAACGGCCGAGTATGTGGCCCGGGCGGCGGCCAGCCAGTTTGACGGCGGCGAGCTGGACATCCGCCGGGTACCCTATGTGACCGATGCCGAGCACCTGGAAGAGGTCATGAACGAAGCGGCCCAGGAACAGGGCATTATTGCCTTTACCCTGGTCCTGCCGGAATTGAAAAAGCGTTTGCTGGAACTGGCGGCAGAGCGGGGTCTGACGGCCGTGGACCTGCTCGGCCCCCTGATGGATGCCATTGCCCGAGCGACGGGGGTGCAGCCGCGGCTGGAGCCGGGGCTTATCCGCCGCCTGGATGAAGATTATTTCCGCAAGATGGAAGCCATCGATTTTGCCGTTAAATATGACAACGGCAAGGATACGCGGGGTCTCTGCCACGCCGACCTGGTATTGATCGGCGTTTCCCGGACTTCCAAGACGCCGGTGTGTATGTACCTGGCCCACAAGCGCCTGCGGGCCGCCAACCTCGCCCTGGTACCAGAGGTGCCCCTGCCCGAAGAATTGCTTTCCCTGCCTGGGGAAAAGATAATAGGGCTGACCATAGATGCCGAAAAACTGTACCAGATTCGCCAGGAACGCTTGAAAACCCTTGGTTTGCCAGGGCAGGCCGACTACGCCACCCGGAGTCGTATTGAACAGGAGCTGGCCTATGCCCGCAAAGTCATGGACCAGCTGGGCTGCCCGGTGATTGATGTTACCAATAAGGCCGTCGAAGAGACGGCTGGTAAAATACTGCAAATCTATTATCGGAGGGAAGGTTATGGCAAGTAAAAAGTATGTCTACCTGTTCAGCGAGGGTAGGGCCGACATGCGGCGCCTCCTCGGCGGTAAAGGCGCCAATCTCGCCGAGATGACCAATATCGGCCTGCCCGTACCCCAGGGAATTACCATCACCTGTGAGGCCTGCAATGAATACAACCGCCTGGGCCAGCAGTTCCCGCCCGGCCTGGAGGAGGAAGTTGCCGCCCGCCTTAAAGACCTCGAGGCCATTAACGGCAAAAAGCTCGGCGACCCCGAGAATCCCCTGCTCGTCTCCGTTCGTTCCGGGGCGCCCGTATCCATGCCCGGCATGATGGACACCATCCTGAACCTTGGTTTAAACGATGAGTCGGTCAAGGGCCTGGCCGCCCAGACAGGTGACGAGCGCTTTGCCCTGGACTGCTACCGCCGCTTCATCCAGATGTTTGGCAATGTGGTCTTAGGGATAGAACATAACAATTTTGAAGCTGTCCTGGAAAAACATAAAGAGCGCCTGGGTGTCAAATTTGACAACGAGTTGACCCCGGAAGCTTTGCGCGAGGTTATTGCCGAGTACAAGGATGTCGTCAAGAGCCACAGCGGCCGCGACTTCCCCCAGGACCCCCGGGAACAGCTCTACATGGCCATCCGCGCCGTCTTCAACTCCTGGAACAACCCGCGGGCCATCGTCTACCGCAAGATCAATAAAATTGCCGATGACCTGGGCACCGCTGTCAACATCCAGACCATGGTCTTCGGCAACATGGGCTCCACCAGCGGCACCGGCGTGGCCTTTACCCGCAATCCGGCCACCGGCGAGAAGGGCGTCTACGGCGAATATCTCATCAACGCCCAGGGTGAAGACGTGGTGGCCGGCATCCGCACTCCCAAACCCATCAGCACCCTGAAAGAAGAGATGCCGGAAGTTTACCGCCAGTTTGAAGATATCTGCCAGCTTCTGGAGAAGCACTACCGCGACATGCAGGATATCGAGTTTACCATTGAGAAAGGCAAGCTCTATATCCTCCAGACCCGCAACGGTAAGCGTACGGCGGCCGCGGCCGTTAAAATCGCCGTCGATATGGTGAACGAAGGCCTGATTACCAAAGAAGAAGCGGTCCTCCGCGTCGACGCCGATCAATTAGGCCAGCTCATGCACCGCCGCATCGATCCGAAGGCGAAACTCGAAGTGGTGGCCAAAGGACTGCCGGCTTCTCCCGGCGCCGCCTCTGGCCAGGTGGTCTTCGACGCCGATGAAGCCGAAAAGATGGGCCTCGACGGCCAGAAGGTCATCCTGGTGCGTACCGAAACCACTCCGGATGATATCCACGGCATCGTCCAGGCCCAGGGAGTTCTCACAGCCCGGGGCGGCATGACCAGCCACGCGGCCGTGGTGGCCCGGGGCATGGGCAAACCGGCCGTTACCGGCTGCGACGCCATTAAGATTGACGTGGAAAACAAGCGCTTCTTTATCGGCGACTTGGTGGTAAAAGAAGGCGACATCATCTCCATAGATGGCTCCACCGGCAACGTCATGCTGGGTGAGGTCCCCCTGATTGACCCGCAGCTGACCGGTGAATTTGAAACCATCCTGGAGTGGGCCGATTCCTTCCGCCGGCTCAAAGTCCGCGCCAACGCCGACACGCCGGAAGACGCCAGGAGGGCCCGGGAGTTCGGCGCCGAGGGCGTTGGTCTCTGCCGTACCGAGCACATGTTCATGCAGGTCGACCGCTTGCCCGTTGTCCAGGAGATGATCCTGGCCAAAACTAAAGAAGAACGCGAAGCGGCCCTGGCCAAACTCCTGCCCATGCAGCAGGGCGACTTCTACGGCATCTTAAAGGCCATGGAGGGCCTGCCGGTGACCATCCGCCTCCTCGACCCGCCCCTGCATGAGTTCCTGCCCAATATTGAAGAGCTGCTGGTGGATGTCACCCGGCTGCAGGCGACCAACGGCGATCCCAAAGAGCTGGAAGAAAAGCAGGCCCTCCTGCGCGAGGTGCGGGCGCGGCACGAATTCAACCCCATGCTGGGCCACCGCGGCTGCCGGTTAGGTATTACCTATCCGGAGATCTACGCCATGCAGGCCCGGGCCATTTTCCAGGCCGTCGCCCAGCTGGTCAAAGAAGGGATCAAGGTCCTGCCGGAAGTGGAGATCCCCCTGGTCATCCATGTCAACGAGTTAAAGCGCCTCCACGAGCTGGTGGATGAAGTGGCCGCGGCTGTTAAGAAAGAGACGGGCGTCGACTTCGAGTACAAAGTCGGCACCATGATCGAAATGCCGCGGGCCTGCGCCACGGCCGATGAAATCGCCAGGGAAGCCGAGTTCTTCTCCTTCGGCACCAACGACCTGACCCAGACCACCTTCGGCTTCAGCCGTGACGACGCTGAAGGCAAGTTCCTGCACCAGTATGTGGACGAAAAGATCCTGAAAGAAGATCCCTTCATCGTCCTCGACCGCGACGGCGTGGGCAAATTCATGAAGATGGCCGTGGAATTAGGCCGCAGCACCAATCCCAAGCTGGAAGTCGGTATCTGCGGCGAGCACGGCGGCGAACCCAGCTCGGTGGAGTTCTGCCACCAGATCGGCCTCAACTACGTCAGCTGCTCACCCTTCCGGGTGCCGGTAGCGAGACTCGCCGCCGCCCAAGCCGCGTTGAAAGAAAAGAAGGGCAAACTCGAGCAAAAGGGAGAATAATTTAAGGAAGGATAAGAGAGTAAAATTACAGGCTGCTGACTTTACACCGGTCGGCAGCCTTTTTTGATCTTATTACCATATACTGCCCCCACGGACCGAGCTTTTCGATGTAGCCGCTCCTTAGGGGTTGTTGCCAGGGTAACCGGCAACAAACAGCACAGATTAACTGGCATCAATCACTGGTAGTTTCACGTAGTGCCAATAAAAATTCGGCTGGAGACAGTATACAGATACCCCTGTATTCTTTAAGTGGCCGTAGATGGCGGCTATCGCCGGTAATTATATATTTGGCTTCGCCTGCCATAGCACATTCCAAAAAGCGATTATCTGCCTCATCTTCATGGATAACCTCCAGCCTGGTTCCAGGGGTAACCAGCCTGGTAATAGTTCGGAGTTCTTCTAGTGTCAGGCTAATCTGTTCATCGGTCCACCCAAATTTCCTTTTAAGAACTCCGCTCACTTCAGCAAGGATGTATTCTGAAATCAATAATTCAATCTCATTGTTTCTAGCCATGGCTATAATTTCTTCCGGCTTGCCGCCAAAAAGGAAGGCCGAAATATAAACGTTAGTATCGCAGACCACCTTAATCATTTCGGCCTTCCTTCCGCATCGAGTGGATTATTTCTTCAATATCGTTTTCATCTTTAAGTTGGTGCTGCCGGGCTGATTCCTGTCCCCATTTTCTAATATATTGCCAGCGCTTTTCGCTTTCTATATATCTGGTTATGGCCTCGCGGGCGAATTCTGCCTTAGTTTTGGCTTTTTCCCGTGCCATCTCCTCGAGATCTTTATACAAAGTAACCGGCAGGGAAATGTTTAAAATCCTTCTTTTGATCATTTCACCCATGGTTAATACCCTCCGTAACAAAAATGGTTACAACTAAATACTAACTTGCAGGCCATAGATTGTCAATCAAACGGCATCTTATCATGAGCTAAAATTTATTTAAAAAAATTTTATGAACCAGCAGGAGATGTTCGATATTTAGCGAATATATTATAGCGACAGAACATAAAAGAACAAAACAGCACATTATGGAGGCTTTATGATCTCCGCCCAGCGCCGTAAAATCATTATCGATAAAATTAACTCAGGTATGCCATTGAGTGTAAGCGAGCTCAGCCGGGAACTGGGAGTATCGCCGATGACCATCCGCCGGGATCTTAGCAGCCTGGAAAAAGAGGGCCTCCTCACCCGTACCCATGGCGGAGCGGTCCCTGTAGGCGGGGGCAGTGAAGAAGAGCCTTCCTTCGATGAAAAGCTCAACCGGTTCCCTGCGGAAAAGCTGGCCATCGCCCGTAAGGCGGCGGAACTGATCAAAGACGGCGACACCATACTTCTCAATGCCGGCACCACGGTAACAGCCCTGGCCCGGTTGCTTAAAGACCGCCAGAATTTAACGGTAGTTACCAACACCGTCAACATTGCCATGGAACTTGCACAGAGCGAAGGTATCAACCTGGTCCTGACGGGAGGCAATATGCGGACCAGATCTTATGCCATGGTGGGTACTCTGACGGAAAGGGTGCTGCGGGAGATTCATGTCCAGAAAGCTTTTTTAGGTGTCAATGGCATCAGCATCGAACACGGCCTGACGACGCCCAATATGACTGAAGCTCATACCAACAGCTTAATGATTAAAGCGGCTGATGAAATAATAGTCCTGGCCGACCATTCCAAAATCGGCCGGGTGACATTATCGCGCTTTGCCCCCATTGAAGCAGTATCTACCCTTATCACCGACAGGGCCGCCCCGCCGGATTTCATTGAAGAACTGGTCAGGCGCGGTATTGAAGTAATCGTTGTTTAAGCCGGTAAAAGCCTGCCGGCGAACGGAAAGGCAAGAGGGGGAACTACACTATGTCGCAATATGTTGCCGGGGTTGACGTTGGCGGAACTAAGATAGCGGCCATATTGATGGATGCGGCGGGGCGGACCGGAGCCTGGATAACCTGGCCGACGGAAGCGGCCGGCGGTCCGGGTGGAGTTATCGAGCGAATTATTGCTTTAATTAAATTCATAATGGAACAAAATGGCATAACAGAGCAACAATTACTGGGCATTGGCCTGGGCGTGCCCGGGCTGGTAAACAGCCGGGAGGGCAAATCGGTTTTTTCACCCAATCTGCCGGGCTGGCGGGATATTCCTGTGGCTGCAATGGTAGGCCGGGGAATTGGTGTCCCGGTTATTATCGACAACGACGTGCGCATGGCCGCCTGGGGAGAAAAGCTGCTGGGCGCCGGGCGGGGGTGGGATGACGTCATCTGTTTGACCCTGGGTACGGGCATAGGTTCCGGCATCTTTATCCAGGGTAAAATGTTCAAGGGCCGCGACGAAAGCGCCGGCGAAATAGGCCACGTAACGGTGGAAAAAGACGGGCCCCGTTGCAGCTGCGGTAATTTAGGCTGCCTGGAGATGTATGCCTCCGGCCGGGGTATCGCCCGTCTGGCAAGGGAAGCCCTGGAACAGGCCGGTTCGAGTTTGCTGCTGGAACTGGCGGGTGGCGATGCGGGCAGCATCACCGCCGCTACCGTCTGCCAGGCGGCAAGCCAGGGCGATCACCTGGCGCAGCAGGTTGTGGCAAAAGCGGCCATGTACCTGGGCATCGCCCTGGCCGGCCTGGCGAATATCCTCAACCCCCAGCGGATCGTCCTGGGAGGCGGGGTCATGGGCGCGGGGGAACTGCTGCTGGAGCCGGTGCGGCGGGCGGTCCGGGAACGAGCCATGCCTCTGAACCGGGAAGTTGAAATAGTAACCGCTGAGCTGGGTGAGCGGGCCGGGGCCATCGGGGCAGCGGCCCTGGCCAGGCAGGAATTCATACTGGGAGAGGGTAGGTCAAAATGGATCTGGTAAATCCCCGCGAAATGCTGATAGAAGCCCGGCGTGGCGGTTACGCCGTCGGCGCCTTTAACATCCATAACCTGGAAACCCTTCAAGCTGTGGCGGAAGCCGCCGCCGAAGCCGCAGCCCCGGTGATTCTCCAGGCGACCCCGGGGACGGTTAAATATGTCGGCGCCGATTACCTGGTGGCCATGGCCAGGGTGGCGGCCAGGCGGTCCGGCGTGCCCGTAGCCCTGCACCTGGACCACGCCACCGATATCGACCTCATCGGCGCCTGCCTGGAGGCAGGTTTCACCTCCGTCATGTTCGACGGTTCAACCCTGCCCCTGGAAGAAAACATCGCCCGCACCCGCCAGGTGGCCGCCATGGCCCGTGTCAGAGGTGCGGCCGTGGAAGCCGAACTGGGCCGCCTGGGCGGCCGGGAGGACGATCTCTTCGTTGACGAAGCCACAGTCAATTACACCGACCCGGAAGAGGCGGAACTGTTTGCCGGAGCCACCGGGATCGATTCCCTGGCCGTGGCCATCGGCACCGCCCACGGCGTTTACCGCGGCGAGCCGCACCTTGATTTCGACCGACTGAAAACGATAGCCGCCCGCCTGAATCTGCCCCTGGTCCTCCACGGTGCCTCCGGGCTGCCCGATGCGCATGTAACCCGCTGCATCGCCCTAGGCATATGCAAGGTTAATATCGCCACCGAGCTGAAGCTGGCCCTGGCCGCCAGTTTAAGGGCCACCCTGGCCGCCCGCCCGGAAGAGACGGACCCGCGTCATTACTTCACCCCGGCGCGCCGGGCGGTAAAAGAAGTAGCCCTGGGAAAAATGCGCCTCTTCGGCGCCGCCGGTCGCGCCCGGGGCAACTGAGCCTTTTTACCACTTCTTACATCACCCATAAGGAGAGGATTGCCGCAATGTACATCGACCTCGACGATCTTAAAGCCTTACAACAACTGGACAGCGCCGGAGCCCTGCGAGATACCGTCGACTACTCCCGCCAGTTTGCCGAAGGCTGGGAACTGGCCCAGGAATGGCCGCAAAATTTACCGGCCGGGGAAATACGTAAAATTATTATTCTGGCCACCGGCGGCGGTTCGGCAGCCAGCGTCAGCCTATTACAATCCTATCTCTTTGACGAATTGCGGGTCCCAATGGTCTTGAATCAGGGCTATACCATCCCGGCCTGGGTTGACGCCAGCACCCTGGCGGTTGTCGTCAGCCATTCGGGCAATACCGAAGAGATTTTAAGCGCCTACACCATGGCCGTAAACGCAGGTGCGCAGATTGCCGTAATCACTGCTGGGGGACAGCTGCAGGCCCTGGCCGGGGAGAAGGGGCACACTTGCCTCCTTGTTCCCGGCGGCATGATGCCCCGCATCGCCCTGGGATATATTTTCCTGCCCCTGCTGGGACTGCTCCAGCGCCTGGGCCTGGTGCCGGATAAAACAGCGGAGGTAAAAGAAACCATCGCCCTGCTTAAAGATTTGGCCGGCTGCTATGGCCCCGAAGTTCCGGCTAAGGATAACCTGGCCAAAACTATGGCCATGGAAATGGACGGCTATATCCCGGTCATTTACGGGTCCCTGCCCCTTACTGACGCCATCGCCTGGCGCTGGAAAAACCAGATGGGAGAAAATAGCAAGTTAATCGCCATGTTCAATGCCATCCCCAGCCTGCACCATGACGAGGTCGTCGGCTGGGACGCCCCAAGCGCCTACTTAAAGCACTTTTACTTTACCTTCTTACGGGATGCCGAGGACAGCGAGAAAATCAGGCGGCGCATGGCCACCTCCCAGGAGATCCTGAGGCGCCGGGCCGCCGGAGTAAGGGAAGTCAGCTCCCACGGACATTCCCGCCTGGCACGTCTCTTCTCCCTTGTTTACCTGGGCGACTTCATCACCCTGTACCTGGCCCTGGCCCGGGGCGTTGATCCGACCCCGGTGGAGGTCATCGACCTGTTCAAAAGGAAAATGGCAGCAGGGGAATAATGACGCATGATCACCACGGTTACCGTTAATACGGCCATAGATAAGACATATATCGTGGAAAATTTTGGTCTTAACGGTGTCTTCCGCGTCCAGCGCGTCATGGCCCAGGCCGGCGGCAAGGGGCTGAACGTAGCCAGGGTGGTAAAAGCTTTAGGAGAGGAGGTGGTTGCTACCGGGTTTATCGGCGGCTACAATGGAATGTTTATTAAGGAGTGTCTGGTAGCAGAGGGGCTTAACGGCGATTTTGTAACCATAGGCGGGGAATCACGCATATGCCTGAACGTCCTGGACCCGGCGGGCAGGTCCCAGACCGAACTTTTAGAGCCGGGGCCGGAGATCACCGCTCAAGAAGCGGAAAAGTTGAAGGAAAAGGTGAGGAGCTTAGCTCGCCTAAGCCAGGTGGTTACTTTATCGGGTAGCCTGGCCAGGGGCCTGCCCCCTGATTATTACGCCCAGATAATCAAAATAGTACACCGGGAAGGGGCTAAGGTTATTCTTGACTCCAGTGGGGAGGCCTTGAAAGAAGGGCTGAAAGCCGGACCTTACATGGTCAAGCCCAACCTTCAGGAAGCCGAATCTCTAGCCGGAAAACGGTTAGCGGATGAAGAGGCGCGCAAGGAATTTTTAAGGGGGCTTTTAGGGGCAGGTGTGAAGGTTGCGGTGCTCTCTTTAGGGGAAGCCGGAGCCCTTTTTGGAACAGTGGGAGGCTTCTTCCGGGTGGTGCCTCCTGGGGTTCAGACGGTGAATACCGTAGGCTGTGGAGATGCCTTTGTAGCCGGCTTCGCCGTAGGCCTGGCGCGGGGCCAGGGTATAAAACAAGCCGTTCGCTTAGGTACCGCGGCGGCGGCCGCCAGCGCTGCCAGCTGGAAGGCGGGTGAATGTCGGAGGGAACAGATACCAGAGTTGGAGTTAAATGTACAGGTGTTTGAGGTCTAAGAGGGATGTTTCTTCTTTAGAAGTGCAAGGCAATTTCAATTTAGTAAAATATAACAGGCGATGCATAAAAGGAGTTAAAACCAAGGCTGTCTAACCTTATGGTTAAATTCCTAAAAGGAAGCCATAGCTTAACCATACGGAGTGAAATTTTGCAAAGAAGGAGGATTATTCTGTGAGGACAATAATGATTAAGCGAAAATTCATGGCGTGTTTTCTGGTAACGGTCTTCGCCCTGGGCGTGCTTCTGTCCGGCTGCGGTTCCGGCACCGGCAATAATGGGGGCAACAGTCAGAGTCAGGCCCAGCAGCAAGGGAGCGATACCAAGAAAAAAGAATATGTAGTTGGCTGGTCCATGGCCTACTTTGATCACCCGGTCTACCAGTTGTTGATGAACGCAGCCAAGGAATTGGCAGAAAAACAAGGCATTAAATTAATTTTCGCCGACGGTAAAAATGACCCGGCAGTTCAGGCTTCTCAAATTGATAATTTTATTGCTCAAAAGGTGGACGCCATAATACTCACCCCAACTGTGGCTGATCCGTTGATCCCTGCTGTCAAAAAGGTTAATCAGGCTAAGATCCCTCTGGTCATAGTTGACCGCCGCATGTTCACCCACGGCCAGGATATAAAGTGGGATGCACTGGTAAGCTGGGACATGGTGAAATCGGGTACCCTGGGCGGTGAACAGGTAGTCGAAGCTTTAAACGGCAAGGGTAACCTGGTAGTAGTAGAGGGTACTCCGGGAGCTGGTTCCACCATTGACCGCGGCAACGCCTTCTACGAAGTGATCAATAAGTATCCCGATATTAAGGTTATCCACAAAGTTTCTGGTGACTTTAAACGGGACAAGGGTATGCAGGTAACCGAGAATATTCTGCAACGTTTCCCCAAGGGGCAGATCGACGCCATCTACTATATGAACGATGAGATGGCCCTGGGCGGGTTACAGGCCATAAAAGCCGCCGGGCGCCTGGGCGAGTTTAAGATAATCAGTGTGGACGGTGAAAAAGAAGCTATGGACGCCCTTCGCAGGGGGGAAATCGATTATGAAACCATTTTCTTCCCTGACGACCAGGCGGTAGCCGTTAACGTGGTGGCCAGTATCCTGCGGGGAGAGAAAAATCCCTTTACCCCCGAGAACCTGACCTATAAAGGCCGTACCATGGAGCTCACTGAATTTGAGGGAATGCCGTGGGTTCGCCCGACCTGTTATAAGGTTGATAAATCTAACGCCAACAAACCGGAATACCAGGGCTGGTAGCAACCGGTCATTAGGGAGCTGCAGTTGTTTCCCGCAATGGGAAACAGCTGCAGTTTATCCCTGAATTTTATTCCAAGAAAGGGGTTGATCCTATGTCTACCGTTTTACAAGACGAACCTTTACATTTTCAACTGGCCCTTCGTCCAGTCCGTACCGACCGGATTGAAAACATGTTGAACTATATTAATGCAATTGAACCTGGTATTTGTATTGAAAGGGCCCGTTACCTCACGGAATCCTATAAGGAAACTGAGCACCTGCCGCACATTATAAGAAGGGCCAGGGCCCTGGCGAATATCCTCAAAAAGATGTCCATCTATATTTTGCCGGGCAGCTTGCTAGTCGGCAACCAGGCATCGAAACCCTGCTTTGCCCCCCTGTTCCCGGAGTTTACTGTTGACTTTTTGGAGGAAGAGATCCTTCAAGGGAAACCGATGTACCCATATGAAAGACCTTCGGATAAATTCAATGTCGATAAGGAAATAGTCCCGGAGTTGCAGGAGATTATTAACTGGTGGAAGGGAAGGACCCATAAAGAAAGGGTTTATGCCAACCTGCCGGAAGAAGCCATATTGGCCCAGGATGCCGTAGGCGCCGTGAATATAGTTAACTTCTTACACGGCGGCGACGGGCACCTGGCACCGCCTTACAAGTGGCTTTTTGATCATGGCGTGGGCCATATCATTGCCCTGTGCCGGCAGAAACTGGCAGAAATTGATTTGACCACTCCCGAAGGCCTGGAAAGCAAACGTTTTTACGAAGCGGTAATCATTTCCTGCCAGGCCCTTATCGACTGGGCCCACCGGTATGCGGAATTGGCCGAAGCCGAAGCCGCCAGGGAAACGGAGGAAAACCGTCGCGCCGAACTCCGTAAGCTTGCCGAAATATGCCGCCGGGTTCCTGAGCATCCCGCCAGGACCTTCCACGAGGCCCTGCAATTTATGACCTTTGTCCAGGTGGCCATCCAGATCGAAGATAACGCCCAGGGGATCTGCCCGGGTAGATTCGACCAGGTCCTGTGGGAGCATTATCAGCGGGATGTTTCCCGGGGAATCCTGACCAGGGATCAGGCTTTGGAACTGGTGCAAAACTTCTTTGTAGTTCTGTCGACCATTGAACGCATCAGGAGCTGGAATGATACCGACTATTTCAGGGGAAAACCCATCTTCCAAAACCTCACCATTGGCGGCATAAACCCGGAAACCGGGGAGGATGCCTCCAACGAACTAACTTATATCGTATTAGATGCTATAGCCAACACCCGAACCTTGCAGCCGTCCCACTATGCGCGGTGGCACAAGAAAGCGCCTGAGAAATACAAAATGAAGGTGGCCGAAACGATCCGTCTGGGCACAGGTTTCCCGGCCATTGCCAACGACGAGTTATATATCCCGGCCATGATGAACCGCGGTTATGATTTAAAAGATGCTTCCGATTATTGCATTGTGGGATGCGCCGAGCCGGGCGTGGCCGGCCTGAGGGGAGGCCGGACCGGAGCTGCCTGGTTCTGCCTGGCCAAAATTTTGGAAGTCACTCTATACGGCGGCCGCGATCCTCGTACCGGGGTTATGCTGCACCCTAACTGCAACGGCAAAGATCTTTCCAGCTTTGAATCTTACGATGAAGTTTGGGAAGCCTTTGTGGATCAGGTGAAGTACTATATCCGGCTGCATGTGCTGATGGACAACATTACCGATAAATTATGGGAGGAATATATTGAAGAACCCTTGACTTCTGCCTTGGGGTGCCCCACCACCTGCCTCGAGCGAGGACGCTCCATAAAGAAAGGCGGGGCCAAGTACGATTTCACCGGCAACGAAACTATCGGATTGGCCAACGTGGCCAACAGCCTGTATGCCATCAAATACGTCGTTTTCGATCATAAGCTGATCACCGGCGCCCAGCTGTTGCATGCACTTAAGACCAACTTTGAAGACATGACGACGGATCCGACGGGGCCGGAAATCCAGCAAATGTGCCTGTCGGCACCTAAATATGGCAATGACCTGGATGAAGTGGATTTTGTTGCCCGTGACGTTCTGGCTCTGGTCTGCGAGGAGTTGCCGAAGTACAAAAACACCCGCTATGGCCGGGGACCCATTGGTTGTGTGTTCCAGGCTTCTACCACCACCGTTTCTTCCAACACCGCCTTTGGTCGCATAGTAGGCGCACTGCCGGATGGGAGAACGTCCGGCACACCCTTGAGCGACGGCCAGTCACCCATGCGGGGTACAGATACCATGGGACCGACGGCAGCCGTCCGCTCAGTGGCAAAGTTGCGGAACGTCCTTCTTTCCGAAGGCTCCCTTTACAACCTTAAATTATTGCCGCAAGATCTGAAGGATTAAAATAGGAGGGTTTTGCCATGGCTGCCCAGGCTGGTTTAAGAAGGCTGGTTAACCTCATTGATTACTATTTCTCTATTGGCGGTATGCAGATGCAGTTTAATGTAGTTAGCAAAGAAACTTTACTCCGGGCACAGAAGGACCCGGATAAATACCGGAATCTTATCGTCAGGGTAGCAGGTTACTCCGCCTATTTTGTTAACCTGGATAAAACGGTCCAACAGGATATCATTGAACGCACGGAAGAAAGGATTTAGCTCTAAGAGGGAACCGGTGTTGACCCGTCAGCGCCGGTTCCCCCTACTCTCATCTTAGCCAGGGGAGAATGATTCATGGTTAATAGCAGCTCGTGCCAGGAAATCAGAGGCAATGTGTTCGATATACAGCGCTGGAGTCTCCACGATGGCCCGGGGATACGCACGGTCGTCTTCCTTAAAGGATGTCCGTTACGTTGCCTCTGGTGTTGTAACCCGGAGTCGCAAGCGCCTTATACCGAGATAGCTTACTTTAAGGATAAATGTATCGGTTGCGGCCGCTGCGTTGCTGAATGTCCCTATGGGGCTATAACTCCCTCCCCGGATGGTTTTATTGCTGAACAAGGCATCTGCCTGGAGAAGTGTGTCGGCCACCAGGATCCCCCTTATCCTTGTACCAAAAAATGCTATAGCCAGGCCAGGAAAAACATCGGCAGGCTCATGACAGTAAAGGAGGTCCTCCATGAAGTATTAAAAGATAGCCTCATTTACAAGCAAAGCGGTGGAGGTATAACTGTTTCCGGCGGCGAGCCCATGTTCCAGGCCAGGTTTGTCAAGGAACTGCTAGCGGAATCGAAAGCCAACTGGCTGCATACCGCCATGGAAACTTGCGGTTTTGCCAGCTGGGAAAAATATGAAGAAGTAATGGAATATCTAGATTTTTTGTTCTTAGACATAAAGCACTTTGATAACGAGAAGCATATGGAGCTCACGGGACAGAGCAACAGGTTGATTTTGGACAATGCGCGCCGGTTGGCCCAATTGACCCGCAAGAAAGGCATCGAGATGGTAGTCCGGATACCGGTAATTCCAGGCCATACGGATTCTGAGGAAAACATTAAGTCCATAGTCAAGTTTGTGGCCACAGAAATGGAGGGGGTAAAGGTAGTCGAGCTCATGCCCTACCATCGTTTGGGACGTGGGAAATATGCCAGTATGGGACGGGATTATCAGCTCTACGACCTTACCCCTCCTGCCTCCAGCCGTATTGACGAATTGAAGCAGATAGTTTTGCAACACGGGCTGGCCACTAACTATTAGCCGTATGGATGGAAGGTGGTTAAAAATAAATGCAATCTTATATTCTGGTGATGGAAGATATTGAAAAAGAATTTCCCGGGGTTAAAGCCTTGCAGAAAGTCAGCCTTAAATTAAAGCGAGGCGAAGTCCATGCCCTGCTGGGAGAAAATGGTGCCGGAAAATCCACCCTGCTTAAGATTTTAGCCGGGGCTTACAAAAAGGATTCCGGGCAAATTATAGTAGATTCCCAGAAGGTGGAGATTAAAAACCCCAGGCATGCCCAGGAACTGGGGATCGCCATTATTTATCAAGAGCTTAGCGTCTTACCTTACTTGAATGTGGCGGAGAATATTTTCTTGGGCCGGTTGCCCCGCAGGGGGCCTTATCCACGGTGGATTGATTGGAAGAAGTGCTATGAGGAGAGCGCGGAATTACTGGAGCGCTTGGGCTTGAAGATTGACCCGCGTACCCCGGCATCACAACTTAAAGTGGCCGAACAGCAAGTGGTGGAAATTGCCAAGGCCTTATCCCTTAATGCCAAAATTATCGCCATGGACGAACCCACTGCGCCCCTGACCCCGCGGGAAATAGACAACTTATTTAAAGTAATACACTTGTTAAAGGAGCAGGGGGTTAGCATAATATATGTTTCGCACCGTTTGTCCGAGGTAAAGGAGATATGTGACCGGGCCACAGTCCTGCGCGACGGCCAGAACGTGGGAACCGTAAATGTTAAGGAAACCGAGATAGCGGATTGGATTAGAATGATGGTCGGCCGTGAATTGGACCAGATGTTCCCCAAAGTGTCTGTACCCAGGGGACCAGAGACTTTGCGGGTCAGCAACCTGACTACAAGCAAATTAAAGAATATAAGTTTCCGGGCCTATCAAGGTGAAATACTGGGTATCGCGGGTCTGGTGGGTGCCGGCCGGACGGAGCTGGCCAGGGCCATTTTCGGCGCCGACCCGGTGCAACAGGGGCAGATTTTGATTAACGGGAAGGTTGCAGTTTTGAGTAATCCCCGGGAGGCCATCGATAAAGGTATTGGCCTGGTGCCGGAAGATCGCAAGGGACAGGGATTGGTTTTATCCATGTCAGTGAAGGATAACATCACCATGGCTAACATGGAAGGCCTGAGCAAATTCGGCAAACTTAACCTGTCTTTGGAAAAGGATTTAGCTAGCAAGTATGTTAAGGATCTAAAAATAGCCACACCCAGCATCTACCAGGAAACAGTTAATTTAAGCGGTGGTAACCAGCAGAAGGTGGTCCTGGCTAAATGGCTCTGCTCCAAATGCAAAATCCTTATAATCGATGAGCCGACCCGGGGCATTGATGTAGGAGCCAAGGTAGAGATCTACGAACTGCTTAACGAATTGGTCAAGAACGGTGCTACGGTAATAATGATTTCCTCGGAGTTACCCGAGCTGCTGGGTATGAGTGATCGCATCCTGGTAATGCACGAGGGTAGAATTACGGGTGAACTTAGCCGGGAACAGTTTACCGAGGAAAATGTTATGCTTTATGCAACAGGTTACGCCAGTCATAGCCTCAACTAGGAGGCAAGTGGAGGTTGGTACCTTGAAACAGGGAGTAAACGAGGCGATAAAATTCCAAAAGCTAAAGGACGCTTCTGTGGTAGGTCTGGGACACTACCTTGGAAATTTTAAGGAGCAGCTAGTTATACTGGCAGCCCTGGCGGGCTTATGTATGGTTCTTTCGGTACTTTCCCCGAACTTCCTTACTAAGAGTAATTTCTTAGATATTGCCCGTGTGGTTTCCATCAACGGTATCATGGCGGCAGGAATGACCCTGGTGATATTGACGGGCGGAATAGATTTATCGGTAGGATCTATTTTTGCCCTGGCCGGGGTTATTACGGCAGCCTTGATCCCTGGTAGTTACAGTGAGTCGCCATTTGTTACCACCTTTAAACTACCTGTCCCGGCGGCGATACTGGTGGGGCTTCTGGTGGGTATTTTGATAGGCTATATAAACGGGTTGGTCATCACCAGGTTTAGAATAGAACCCTTTGTAGTTACGCTTGGCATGATGAGTTTCGCCCGCGGGTTGACCTACCTATACTCAGGCGGGTATCCAATAAACTTTAAACCTATGCCTCCGGGATTTCAATGGGTAGGACAGGGCTATGTTTTCGGTTTACCAACGCCTACCATAATTTTTCTATTAGTTATCGCCCTTTGCTGGTGGATACTCCGTTATACAACATTTGGCCGTACCATTTATGCTATCGGCGGAAACGAAGAAGCAGCCCGCCTTTCCGGTATGAACACCAGGAGAATCAAGCGCTTGACCTACTTATTTCTGGGAGCGCTGGCCGCCTTTAGCGGCATCGTGATGGCCTCGCGGGTGGCGGCAGGTTCTCCCGTGGCCGGCATCGGCTATGAGCTTGATGTGATTGCAGGGGTGGTCATAGGCGGTACCAGCCTTGCGGGGGGAAGAGGCTCCATATTCGGGACTGTATTAGGTGTATTTATGCTGGGTGTTATAGAAAATGGGCTGAATTTACTAGGTGTTTCCACGTACTACCAGTATATTATTAAAGGTATGATATTAATCATGGCTACAGGCATTGATGGGTATTTCCGTAAGAAAAGGCGCTATTAAAACGGGAGGAAAGACAGATGACAAAGGCTAAGCCGCCCCAAAATCCTCTTAAAAAAATTGGCCTGGGAGGTCAACAGCTGGTCATTCTCCTGAGCCTGCTTGGCCTGGCAGCGTTGTTTTCAGCACTTAATCCGGCCTTTCTATCAGAACGAAGCATGGATAATATTTTTCGGGTATCGTCTATTTATGGAATAGCTGCCCTGGGTATGACCCTGGTAATCATCACCGGAGGCATCGATCTCTCCGTAGGTTCGTTGTTTGCTCTCGGTGGAGCACTTGGGGCAGGATTACTGGGGATAGCTTATAGCGCGGCCAACCCCGTAAAATTGCCCTTCTTCATGGCAATTCTTATTGCTCTAGGAGTTACCGGTTTTATGGGGTTAATTAATGGCCTGGTCATCACTAGACTGAACCTGGCCCCCTTTGTAGTAACCTTGGGTATGATGACTATTGCCCGTGGAATTACCTATGTTTATACAGATTTCACGGTAAGGGGCGTACCAGGATCTCCTATAACGTTTATGCATCCATGGTTCGAATGGCTGGGCGGTGGTTACATCGCAGGTATACCTACCCAGGGTGTTATATTTGTTGGGCTGGCAGTATTAGCCTCGCTTTTCCTGCGCTATACGGCACTGGGTCGGAATATCTATGCCGTGGGGGGAAACATCGAGATTGCCAGGCTGGCCGGCATAAATACGGGCCTGGTAATCGTGTTTACCTACGTTATATCTGGCGTGCTGTCCGGCTTAAGCGGCATAATTTTGACCGGCCGCTTGCTGTCGGCTTCGCCCCTGGCGGCAACTGGTTATGAATTAGATGTTATTGCTGCTGTGGTTATAGGCGGAACGAGTTTATCTGGCGGGCGTGGTTCCATTTTTGGAACCGTACTGGGAGCTTTAATCATGAGCGTCCTGAATAATGGATTAGATTTGTTAAACGTACCGTCATTCTATCAATATTTACTCAAGGGCATTATATTAGTCATGGCGGTAATCTCTGATCAGATGTACCGGCAGAGGGTGCAGCAAACAAATCCTGTATGAAACCGTTCATGAGTTATTGAGTTATATTAAATTAGCTATGTTTATTGACCGCTAAAGGTGGAGGGCGTTGTTCCATGGAGCTCAGGTTTGACGGCAGGGTGGTTTTAGTAACGGGGGCCAGCTCTGGGATTGGTCGCGCGATTGCACATGCATTTGCTATGAGTGGAGCGAAAGTAGCGGTCAACTGCTACCGGAACTTAGAAGCTGCAGAAAAACTGGTAAACACAATCCGCGATAGCGGTGGACAAGCTATGCTTTACCAGGCTGATGTAACCGACCGGGAGGCGGTTGAAGGTATTGTAGCGAAAATTGATAAGGAATTAGGTCCAATCGATGTGCTCGTCAATAATGTAGGAGCTGCTATTCGGTTATGTCCATTTCTAGAAATCTCAGATGAACTATGGAAAAACGTATTAAATGTAAATTTGTACTCTGCGTTTTTATGTTCACGCGCGGTCGTACGACAAATGATAGATCGCCGGCGGGGAGTAATCATTAATATATCCTCGGTGGTGGCCAGGCAAGGTGGGGCCGTTGGGGAAGTGGCATATGCGACGGCAAAAGGGGGGTTAAGCGCTTTCACCCGTGGGTTAGCAAAAGAATTAGCTCAATATGGAATAAGAGTCAATACGGTAGCTCCGGGGGCGACAGATACGCCGTTTCATGCCGGGCTGCGCTCGCGTGAGGAACTGGAATCCTTTGTTGAGCGCATTCCCCTGGGGCGTTTGGCTATGCCGGAAGATATTGTGGGTGCAGTTCTATTTCTGGCATCAGAAGCCAGTAGTTACATTACAGGAGAGAGCATCGAAGTTAACGGCGGGTTTTGGTTTGCCTAATAAAGGTGATACAATCCCGAGTGGGTTTCGGGTTAAGTCATTCTTAGCTGTATAGCGGTGCCTATATGTACCTGGACTGGATCTAGAGAGTTGGTGAACAGTATGGTGGAGCAGCCTTAACGAAGCCAGGGGATTATAAAGGCAAGGATGCCGAATATGCCGGCAACAGCGCCCGAGCCCGAGGCTGAGCACCGGCCTGATCTGCAAGGACCAGGGAGCGAGCAGAACAATACCAGCCTGGAGCGAGATTATTTTCAAGTTAGGGTAGGAGGCAAGGAACGACTTTGGAAGAGTGGAAAATTAAACAGCAAAAAGTGAGGGAGTTTCTAAGGGCCAAAGATCTGGCCGCATTTATTTTTAGTCGCCGTTCGAGTTTCGCTTGGCTTACAGATGGTGGAGAAAGTAGTGTCAATGAGGCCTCAATAATGGGAGATGCACACCTGGTTATAACGCCTGAGCGCCTTTATGTAACGGCTCCGAACAATGAAATGGATCGCTTATTGTCAGAAGTCCTTGGTGACCAGGGCTATGAACCGTTGAGTTATTACTGGTGGGAAAACGGGATACCTACCATAGAGAAGTTGTTCAAGGCTGGCCGGGTAGGTAGCGATATGGCGCTGCCGGGATGTCTTGACCTTTACCAGGAAGTAAAGCGATTGCGCTATAGTCTCATGCCAGGGGAACAGGAACGCATGCGTATTTTGGGTAAGAGGGCCGCGGATATATTGAGCGAAGTATGCCGGCAGATACATCCTGGCGATAGTGAAATAAAAATCGCCGGTGAAGTAAAAGGTAAAATGGGCGCAGAAGGGATAGCTACTCCCGTTGTCCTGGTAGCTGCTGACGACCGCATTAACCGGTACCGTCATCCACTACCTACTGAAAAAGAAGTAGAGCGTTTGGTAATGGTTGTCGTATGCGCACGGCGCTGGGGGTTGACGGTAGCCTTGACCAGAATGGTCCATTTCGGATCCGTGCCACGGATACTAAGCGAGCGTTTCCAGGAAGTAAATACCATCCTGGCGAGATTAATTAATGCCACAACTCCGGGGAAACCAGTAAAAGAAATTTTTTCGTTGGCAATGCAAACCTATGCCGAGCTTGGTTATCCACATGAATGGCAGAGTCACCACCAGGGTGGTCCTATCGGCTATGATACACGGGAATACCTGGCCTCGCCAGAATGCGATGATATTGTGTTGCCGGCACAGGGTTTTGCTTGGAATCCCACTCTTCCTGGGGTTAAAGCTGAGGATACTATTTTAGTTTCAGAGGCGGCGCAGGAGATTCTTACAGTAAGTAAGGATTGGCCCACCCAAATAATTAAAGCAGATAGAGGGAATCTGGAAATGCCTGATATTTTAACCTTATAGCTCCGTCAAGCGGTGGAAAATGCCACGTCTGTAGGAAGCCGGGAAGCATTGAAACTCCCTCAACTTTACCAGGTAGAAGCCGAAGGAGAGGCGTTCTTTGTCAAGACCCAGAGTACAGAGTTGAGCAAAAAGATCCTGCGCCGAGGGTGGATTACACTACCGAGAAACATAACTCGTAAAGAGGAGTATGCTACCCGCTGGCAAGTCCAGCAGTAGTGGCAAAATGCACGTCTTATTTTCTATTTTTCTATGAAAGTTTTTCTTCAGCTCTATATACCACATCCAGACCGAAGTCATGCCGCAAAATTATCTTTGGTATGCTGGAGATAATAAGAAATGGTGCCCGGGCTTCAATCATCAACCCGGGCATCTGCGTTTTAACCTTTTTGATGGATGGCCGTAGATTTCTATTGATGTAAAAACATCTTCTATGCCCATGGCTTCAAAAATTATGAGCTGGCTGCCTTTTGTCTTCATCCTTGGTCCCAATTTTTTAGTGAGTTCCAGCCTCCGGTATGTTATAATTTTATTCCAGAGAACACTACCGAGGAGAAACTCTATGCAGGTAATTGATCGCAGCATCAAGGTTCTGGCCCGGCAATATCCAGAAACTTTTATCAAACTGGTTTTAGGCAAAGACACCGGCTGGGAATATCAGACCATGGAAAACCCGGAAATCAATATCCCGGAGAAAAGGCTCGATTTTGTCTACGAAATAGAACAAAACGACAACAAGTACCTCCTGCACCTGGAATTCCAGTTACGCCACGAAAAAGAAGTACCTGCACGCATTTTTAAATACAGCGCTTATTTGACTGAGAGTTACCGCCTGCCGGTGATCCCGGTAGTCATTTATCTCGAGAAAAGGAATTATCGCCGGCTACCTGATGCCTACATAGTCGAGGTTAACAATAAAGTAGTCAGCAGGTTTACCTATCAAGTAATCAAACTGTGGGAATATGAGCAGGATATAGCCGGTGGTAAACTTAAAGAACTGGCTCCTTTGCTGGTCTTACTAAAAGATAATAGAGACGTTGCTCTTCTTGAGTATACCAGGAAACTGATACTTGAGGAAAAAGATATCAAACGGCGAGCCGATAGCCTATCGGTAGCCATATCAGTCGCGGAACGTTATTTTGATAGGGAAATTTTGCTCAATATCTTCCGGGAGGAATTTAAAATGCTGCTCAAAGAATCCAGCTTTGTCCAGGAATGGTATAATGAAGGCTTACAAAAAGGCCTTAGGGATGGCATGGAAAAAGGTTTAGCAGAAGGCCTGGAACGAGGGCTGGAAAGAGGCCTCGAAAAAGGATTGGTAAAGGGCCTGGAAAAAGGCAGGATTGAGGCATTAAGGGACAGTATCCTAGACGTACTGGAAGAACGTTTTGGCGTCCTACGATCTGGTATTGGCAAGAAACTGGAGGAGATAGATGATTCAGCCGCGCTGAAGTCATTATTCAAGATGAGCCTCAAGGTGAATTCCCTGGAAGAATTTGAAAAAATTCTTGGCCAGGTTTAGAAAAAGCTTCGGCAGGACTCTTCCAGAATTTTGCTGCTGCTAACCGGTCAAATATCAAGTCTTCTACCCCGATTATATAAACCTCCAGGCCGTTTATTTTCACCGTCGTCAGCTTATCTAAAGAACCGGCCAGGTATTCGTCGGGTATTTCCAGTGCCAGGTCCAGCTCTTCGTGATACCAGTGCCGCTCACCGGGCCGGTGTAAAAAACCATTCTTACAAAAACAGCCCTGGCCTGCTATCTGCCGTTGATGACCAGGGCCATGTCTTTGGTTGCATACCCACCAACGCCCTGGCTGCCTGGCATGAGGTCGGCGTACTCCTGCCCCTGACCGCAACAGTAATGGAAATTCTTCAGGCCCTAAAGGTAGATGGTTTGGGTGACGCCGACCACGGGGCTATTATCCGCTTCTATGAGAAGCTGGCCCAGGTGGAGTGTCACGCCAGTTCCACCATACGGCCGTCCAGGTAGAGGAAGGCAAGGTGCACTTTCAGTTCCGGGTGGCGTTCTTTTAATATTCTGGCGGCCGCTTCCATATCCTGGCGCTGGCGGGCCAGTTGTTCCTCGACGGGCAGGTCCCCTAAGTTATAGGCACCGCAGTCTTCGTGGTGGATTAAGTATACTTCCTTTATTTGATGGAGCCGGTAAGAATCTTCGACCAGGTTTATTTTGCCTTCACTCAGGAAATTGCGGCTGGCACCGGGAAGAGATAAATAATCATACTTCCCGGTCAACCCTTTTTCGCGCAACCAATCAGCAACAGCAGCCTGAATGCGGAAATCCATGCAGGTTAAAACACAGGCCTGGCAGCTAGCCATGCTCGTATACCACCTCCACCATCAATTATAAATCATGCTTCCGATGGATAAAACCCCTTTGCCATCCCCGGAGCCCGGCCGGAAGATGTCCGGGTAGAGGTCCGCCGGCAAGCCATGGAGATAGAAGGCACCGCCTCCCTGCCTGACGGCGGCCGGTACGTCTACCGGTACCAGGTCCCAAAACAGCGGCAGCAGCTGGTCTAAAAAGGCCAGCTGCTGCTGTTTTCCTCGTCGTCCCGGACGACCAGGGAGCTGCCGCCGACCGGCGTCCCGAAGGCAGCCGGGTAAGCTGAAGAGGTCGTCAGGGCGCGGTAGGGATTGCGGGTCGGGATGACTCGAATATTAGGTCGGGCCCGGTTAGGTTCCGGCACGTTAAAACACCTGTTCATGCAATTCTTGCTCTATCCTTTCCATATTATTTACAGCAGCCCCACCTCATCTACCCCTCTAATTGCACAGAGAAGCTTCAAATCAACTGGCGCCATCCCTGGCGGGTAAAGGTGACGCTGACCGGCGGGGCGCCTTCCCGGGGCTGGCTTTCCCTGGTTACAGTGCCGTGGAAGACGAAGGCATCCAGGCAGGGGATACTTTCAATAATGCCGCCGGTGGCCTCAAATTCCACCGAGTATTCCTGGGGTTTCAACAGGGCGGCCGGGTTAAAGGGCTCCAGGAGCTTTAAATCGGCTTCATAATCCAGGTAGAGCTGCCACATGAGGTCCTCCAGCCTCGCCGAGGGGCAGGTAATATGGAGCTTAATGTCCTGGACGGCCTCCCGCCGGGAAATCATGTGGTTGTGGGCATAGAGCCTCTCCGTCAGGTTCTTGATGATATCCTCCACGCGGTCTCGCTCATCTACCGGCATGTGCAGCTCCAGCAGCTTCCTGGCCAGGGAGCGGATCAGGGCGTAGTTGCGGTGCACGTTGCCCAGGGCCAGGGGATGAACTTTGTCCACCAGGCGGTTAAATACCACAGACAGGCTGCCTTCACTTTCCAGTCCGGCAATCTCCCGGGCCAGGGAAAAGTAGGCCATGACGTCTTCCACGCTGACCGGCAGGCGGGCGACCGGATTGGCCGGGTCCTCCGGGTTAAAGGCATTGGCCACGCTGGGGTCAATGGGTCCCAGCTCGCCCAGGGGCCCCATGACAATCTCATCGGCCCCCAGGCAGAGGAGGGTGCCGGCGCTGGCGGCGCGGAAGGGGACCAGGACGCCCAGGTGCCGGGTAAACTCCCGCAGCAGGTTTACCAGGCGCCAGGGGGTCAGGACATCGCCGCCGCGGGTATAGAGGAAGAGATCGAGGCGGGGCCGCGGCCCCAGGGCCAGGAGGTGGCGGTAAAAGACCCGAATAACGTCGGGAGCTATGCGGGTGCCCAGGTTTTCCCGGTCGCCGGTAAAATAGCAGATAACGGCCGCCTGGCGCTCAGCTTCGATCTGTTCTAAAAGCGGCAGGCGCTCGGCCCTTCCCATGGGTATCACCCTCCCAAGGCGGGGTCAAAGATAGTATTTCCCGCCGGGAGATGAAAAACACCATCGTTGCTCCTTAACCCGTGAGTTGTTATACTATAAGTAATACAAGAAAGGAGTGGTAGGTCATGGATAGTATTTCCGGCAGGGTTTCCAAAATGACAGCTGTAAGATTACCTTTAAAGGTTATTCATGAAATTGATACCATGGTCGGTAAGGGGAACCGGTCAAAGTTTATTGCCATGGCTATTGAAAAAGAACTCAAGCGGCAAAAACGCCTTGCCTATGTACAAAACTCCGAAGGCCTCTGGCAAGGGGACCTGGTACCAGATAAAAAGCCCGGGGAAGATGACACTCTGGCTTTTGTTAATCGCTTGAGGGAGTTAGATGAGAGGGAAGAGTAAAATGGTCCTGGAAACAGAACTTTGCGGGGTTTTAGTTGATACGGACTTCTTGATTGATTTAAACCGCGGCAAGGGCAACAAATGGCGTCGGAGGGCTGAAAAACTGCTACTTGAGATTAATTCCGCGGATCTTTTTGTATCCAATATTACCGTGACAGAATTTGTAACCGGCATTCCGCGAGAAAAACAGGAAGAAGCTCAACATATGCTGCAACAGTTGTATTATTATATCGCCCCAACTTGTGAAGAGGCCATTCTGGCCGGAACTTTGCGGCAAGAGTGGTTGAGGAAAGGGTACTCTCTATCCATCGCCGACGTAACTAACGCTGCTCTGGCCATTTCGAGGAAGCTAGTTTTGGTTACGCGAAATACAAAACACTATCCCTTTGAACAACTCCTGATTAAGAGCTGGTAAAGGAAAAAGTTGTACCTGTCATGGAATAATGTCCCCACTACCGCATTTCTTAACTTTAGACGCAAACTCCTCCTCACTGATAACCCTGAACCCATGCTCCCGGAGGAGCGCCGTTGTGACACCGGGGCCGGGACGGGTAGTGCCGGTAAAGGTGCCGTCATAGATTAATTTGCTGCCGCACGAGGGGCTCTTTTCTTTTAACACCACCAGTTCCGCCTCGATTTCCCGGGCCTTTGTCAGGGTGGCTGCCGCGCCGCGAAGGAAGGCGGCCGTCACATCCCGGCCTTCTTCATCCACCACCCGGGCCCTGCCGGCCAGGACATCATATCCGTTGCCGCCCTGAATTTCTGCCGGCGACCGGGGTATGGTTAAGCCTCCCAGGGTTTCCGGGCAGGCAGGCACGGCCTTGCCCCGGCGCACCAGCTCGGCGATGGCCGGGATCAGGTTGTGGCTGCCGCTGTATTTACACTTCTCGCCTGCCAGGCAGGCGCTGACCAGGATCCTGGCCATTCAACATCACCCGCTGTCAATTTTAACCTTATTAGTACGGCGCGTCAAATTTCAGCTTACACCATAAGCAGTCTGTGGTAAAATAAGAAAAATGCCTGGATGGGGGGAAACGTTTTGATTATTACTACGACCAATACCATTGAGGGTCACCAGATACGGGAATACCTGGGGATAGTGGCCGGCGAGGCCATCATGGGAGCCAATATCGTCCGCGATCTTTTTGCCAGCATTACCGATATTGTTGGCGGCCGCTCGGGAGCCTATGAAGAAAAGCTGGCCCAGGCCAGGGAAATCGCCTTACGGGAAATGGCCGACAAGGCCAGACGCCTGGGCGGGGATGCCGTGGTGGGCGTCGACATCGACTATGAGGTAGTAAGGGAAGGGATGCTCATGGTTACCGCCGCCGGTACGGCTGTGAGACTGGAGTAATCCGTGAGGCTGAAATAATCAATGAAAGAAGTAACCATCTACACCGACGGCGCCTGTTCCGGCAACCCCGGCCCCGGGGGCTGGGGCGCCGTCCTGATCTACGGCGATAAACGTAAAGAGATTTCCGGGGCCGAGGCCCATACCACCAACCAGCGCATGGAGATCAGCGCGGCCATCGCCGCTTTGAAGGCTCTAAAGGAGCCCTGCCGGGTGCGCCTTTACAGCGACAGCGCCTATCTCGTCAACGCCTTTCGCCAGGGGTGGCTGGACCGCTGGCAGAAGAACGGCTGGCTGACGGCCAGAAAAGAACCGGTGGAAAACCAGGACCTGTGGCGGGAACTGCTGCAGCTCGCGTCCCGGCACCAGGTGGAATGGTTAAAGGTCAAGGGACACAGCGACAATGCCGAAAACAACCGCTGCGACGAACTGGCCCGGGCCGCAATTGAGCGTTTATTGAAGCAGGAAATTCCATCCTGATAGCGAATACTAATAATTATATTGATTCTCGCCGGCGCCCCAGGCGGTGCCTGTATACGCCGGGCATGACGCTGCCAGTTTTTTATGTGTGACTGCGAATATATGAAAGGAGTGCCTCTAGTGACCAAATGGTCCTGTTTAGCCTGCGGCTATGTCTATGACCCCCAGAAAGGGGACCCGGCCGGCGGTATTGCCCCGGGAACGGCCTTTGAAGACCTGCCGGGGGACTGGGCCTGCCCTAACTGCGGCCTGGGTAAAGAGAACTTTGAACCCCTGTAGGCGGTTACGGGCGGCGCTGCCAGCGCCGCCTTAAATATATCAGGGCGGCTTTTTATTGCCGTCGCGGCAAACACAGAGCTCCAGTTTTGGCACCAGATTAAGCAGGAGAAGGGGCTTTGGCGGCGAACAAAATATAAACTGCCCGGGGTAGTGGAACTGAAGGAGCACACTCAGGCAAGGAATATCCAGCAAAGGGGAAATTGGTTATGCTAATTGTCGGCATTAACGGCAGCCCTAAAAAAGAAGGCAATACCGCCTTCCTGGTACGGGAAGGGCTGGCGGCGGCAGCTGCCGCCGGGGCGGAGACGGCCCTCATCCATATAGCCGATGCCCTTGCCGACCAGAAAATCCCTTACTGTACCCAGTGCAGCAGTCCCTGCCAGGGAGCTTGTTCCCGCAATAACCGCCTGGGAGAAGCCTTCGACCTCCTGCGGCGGGCCGACGGGGTCCTCATAGGCAGCCCGGTTTACTTCGGCAGTGTTTCGGCCCAGCTCAAGGCCTTCTGGGATAAAGGCCGTATCTTGCGTAAAGAAAAGGCCCTGTACAACGTCGTCGGCGCCGGGGTTACTGTGGGCGGCAGCCGCTTTGGCGGCCAGGAAACGACCCTCAAAGCCCTTTTCGACATGATGCTCATTCAGGGCATGATGATTGTCGGCGACGGCTTTTTCGAGGCCGACTGCGGCCACCAGGGCAGCTGCGGCCAGGCCCCGGCCGGGAGCGACGATTTTGCCGTCGCCAGGGTCCGCCTTACGGGTAAGCGCCTGGCCGAGGTGGCGGCGGCCACCCAAACCTTACGCCGGCACCGCGGTTAGGGGGTGAGGGTATGCTCCTGCGGATAGAAGCTGAAAAGCGGGAAGAAGCTATTTTAAGCCCCCTGGCGAGTTTAAGCAGCCGTACCAGGGGCCGTCAAGTACCGGAGGAGCCCTGCCCCATTCGTACCGAATACCAGCGCGACCGCGACCGGATTATCCATTCTAAAGCCTTCCGGCGCCTGAAGCATAAAACCCAGGTCTTTATCGCCCCGGAAGGGGACCATTACCGTACCCGCCTGACCCACACCCTGGAGGTAGCCCAAATCAGCCGCACCATTGCCCGTGCCCTGCGCCTCAATGAAGACCTGGCCGAGGCCATTGCCCTGGGCCACGACCTGGGCCATACCCCTTTCGGCCACTCCGGCGAGGAAGCCTTGAACGAAGTAGTGCCGGGAGGCTTTAAACACAACCTGCAGAGCCTGCGGGTGGTAGAAGTCCTGGAAGGCGGCCGCGGTCTTAACCTCACCTGGGAAGTCCGGGACGGCATTGCCCACCATACCGGACCGGTCAAACCCCAGACCCTGGAGGGCCAGATTATCTGCTATGCCGACCGCATCGCCTATATTAACCATGACATTGACGACGCCCTGCGGGCCGGCATCATTACCCCGGAGCAGCTTCCGGCCGATTGTTTAAAAATACTGGGAAGCACCCACCGCCAGCGCATCGACACCATGGTGACGGATATAATCCGCTACAGCTGGGAGCACGGCCGCATTGCCATGAGCCCGGCGGTCCAGCAGGCCACGGATAACTTGCGCGAATTTCTTTTTAAAAATGTCTATATCGGCTCCCCGGCCAAGGTGGAGGAAGGCAAGGCCAAAAATCTCTTAAAACAGCTCTACTTTTACTACCTGGAGCACCCGGAAGCCCTGCCCCCGCCCGTCCACCCCGATGACGACCTGGCCCGGCGGGTTTGTGACTATATTGCCGGGATGACCGACCGTTTTGCCATCCTCCAGTATACCCGGCTCTTTGTTCCCTCCGGTTTTCCTTCCTGAATCAGGGCGAAAGCCGGGCGAGCCAAACTGGTTCTACTAAACGGCAAGACGGCTCCGCGGGCATAAAAATGGGAAGGTGGCGGGAATCTCTTCGCTCGTCAGGCTATCCGCGCGTTGACGAAACGGCGGCAGGATTCCTTTCACCTTCCGGATAATATTATAACCGTGCCATGTGAACTATATACAGGGCAAAAAAAGGAATACCTTCACGGTACTCCTTAAAGAAGAATAGTAAAAGGGAGGTTTAGAAAAGGATGAAGGTTGCCCTTCAACACATAGTATAGCATACAAATATATAAAAGTCAGCACCCGGGCACCATGGCTGCACCGCAGCAAAGATGTAGCGCCAGGAGACACACCGCTGCCGGCCACCTACTGCCGGGTTTTAAAATAGGGCTGGAAGATAGCCAGAATAACCCCCCGGTAAAGGACATAGAGGGCGCTGCCGCCGATGAGAGCAATTAAAATTAAAGCCACGCCCTTGCCCACTTTTCCACCCCCTGTTAATCTCGTTTTGCGCCGGCCCTTCAGTTTATGCAGGTTGGTGCGGAGTTCCGGCGCCCTGTGCTCCTTTATGTTTTCAGTTTACCGCCTGCCATCAAGCTGTATGCAGCCCGGTGAAGGTATAATCTGGTAAAGCGGGACAAATAATAGGAAAAAGCGAAAATAAGGCCTCAAAAAGAGGATATTTCATTCTGATAGCGAATTGTATTAGCACACCGGGTCCCGGGAGGTGGTGTCCATGACAGCCGCCTTCAGCCAGGAAGTGATCGATGAGGTAAAGGACAGGGTAGACATCGTCGAAATCATCGGCAGCTATGTCCGGCTTAAAAAAAGCGGCCGCAATTACGTCGGTCTTTGCCCTTTTCATAAAGAAAAGACGCCCTCCTTCACCGTCAGCCCTGATAAGCAGATGTTTTACTGTTTTGGCTGCGGGGCGGGAGGCGATGTTCTCGCTTTCTTGATGAAGCAAGATGGCCTCAGCTTTCCCGAAGCAGTAAAAACCCTGGCCGCCAGGGCGGGGATCGACCTGGCCGGCGCTGAAGAATCGCCTGCTGCCAAGCGCCAGAGGGAATGGAAGGAACGCCTGTACCAGCTGGGGGCAATAGCTGCCAGCTTTTATTATCGCCTTCTCATGCGCCACCCCGTAGGAGCCCCGGCCCGCTTATATCTTCAGCAGCGGGGGGTAAAGGGAGAAACGGCGCGGCTCTTTGAACTGGGATATGCCCCGGATACGGGGACGGCCCTGGTAGATTACCTGCGGCGCCAGGGGTTCACTCCCCGCGACATTGACCAGGCGGGCCTGAGCGCCTCCCGGCCCCCCCTGGGGACGGCCGACCGCTTCCGGGGGCGGCTCATGTTTCCCATAAAAGACAGCCGCGGCCGGGTGATAGGCTTTGGCGGCCGGACTTTAAACGGGGGGCAGCCCAAGTATTTAAATTCCCCCGAGACAGTTTTATTTCACAAGGGCCGCCACCTTTACGGGCTGCACCTGGCCCTGCCGGGTATTCGCCGGAAAGGCCAGGCCATCCTCGTGGAAGGGTATATGGATATGATCGCCGCCTGGCAGCACGGTATTGATAATGTAGTCGCCTCCCTGGGGACGGCCTTAACCCCGGAGCAGGCCCGGGAGCTGAAAAAATACGCCCGGGAAGTGATCATCGCCTACGACGCCGACAGCGCGGGGGAAGCCGCCACTTTAAGGGGCCTGGACATCCTGGCCGCTGCCGGCCTTCAGGTGCGCGTTCTGCAGCTCCCGGAAGGAAAAGACCCTGATGAATTTTTGGCCGCCCGGGGAGCAGCGGCTTTCCAGGAACTGGTAGAGACCAGCCAGAGCCTGATGGAATTTCGCATCAATAAAGCCGTAGCCGCCCACGACCCCACCCGGCCCCTGGGCAGGAAAGCCATTATGGCCGCAGTTCTTCCCTCCCTTCGACAGGTAAAGGATGCCGTCGAGCAGGAAGCCTATGTCCGGCTGCTGAGCCGCCATACAGGGATATCCGAGGCCGCCATCATTAAAGCCCTGAGCCAGCAGCCGGCCGAGCGCGGGAGGACAGGAGAAGCCGTAGAAAAGGCGGGCCGGGAAGAAGACCCCGCACCGGGAAAACGTGCCGGAAACCCGGGAGAGCTATTTTTACTCCAGGCGTACTTAAGCAGCCCCCGGCTGGCTGCCGGCATTGACGGCGAACTGGGGGAAGACTGGGGTGACAGCCCGGCGGTCCGGAGCCTCACCGCCTTCGTCCGGGAAAAGCGCCGGGAAACACCGGAGCTGGCCGGTCCGTCCCTGGCCCGGCTTTTAACCGGCCGGGGGGTGCCGGAATGGGACGCCCTGATTGCCCGGCTTACCCTGGCCGACGGCCTGGGGCCCGTCCAGGAGCAGGCCGTCAAGAAAGCAATCCTCCTCTACAAGCTCCAGCACCTGCAAAAACAGGAAAAGAAAATAAGAATCGCTTTGGCCCGGGCGGAAACCAGCGGCGCCACCGGGCGGGTCCAGGAACTCCAAAAGCAAATCTTTCACCTGCAGCAAACGATAAAAGCGATAAAATCCGGAAGGGGGGAGTAGCGGTGAAAGAAGAACAGCAAAGGCAAAAAGTCAAGGAGCTGATTGAAAAGGGCAAGAGCCAGGGCGCCTTAACCTATCGCGAGATTATGGATGCCCTTCAGGGAATCGAACTCTCCCCCGAACAGATTGACGATATTTACGAACAGCTCAACCAGATGGGGATAGAGGTCGTGCCCGAACCGGTAGAACTGGAAGCCCTGGAAAAAGAAGAGGGCGAAACCGTCGATCCCGACCTCGATCTTTCGATTCCTGAAAACGTGGCCATTGACGACCCGGTGCGCATGTACCTGAAGGAGATCGGCCGGGTGCCCCTGTTGACGCCGGAAGAAGAAATCGAGCTGGCCAAGAGGATGGAGCAGGGCGACGAAGAAGCCAAACGCCGCCTGGCCGAAGCAAACTTACGCCTGGTGGTCAGCATCGCTAAACGCTATGTCGGCCGCGGTATGCTGTTTTTGGACCTCATTCAGGAAGGCAACCTGGGTTTAATCAAGGCGGTAGAGAAATTCGATTACCGTAAGGGCTACAAGTTCAGCACCTACGCCACCTGGTGGATCCGCCAGGCCATTACCCGCGCCATTGCCGACCAGGCGCGGACCATCAGGATCCCGGTGCACATGGTGGAGACCATCAACAAATTAATCCGGGTACAGCGCCAGCTGCTCCAGGAACTGGGCCGGGACCCGACGCCCGAAGAAATCGCCAGGGAAATGGATGTCCCCGTGGAGCGGGTACGGGAGATCATGAAGATCGCCCAGGAACCGGTATCCCTGGAGACGCCGATCGGTGAAGAGGAAGACAGTCATCTGGGGGACTTCATCGAAGACGAGGACGCCCAGGCTCCGGCCGAGGCCGCTTCCTTCATGCTCCTGCGGGAGCAGCTGGAGGAAGTCCTGGATTCCCTGACACCCAGGGAAAAGCGGGTTTTACGCCTGCGTTTCGGCCTGGATGACGGGCGGGCACGCACCCTGGAAGAAGTGGGCCAGGAGTTTGGCGTCACCAGGGAACGCATCCGCCAGATTGAAGCCAAGGCGCTGAGAAAGCTGCGCCACCCCAGCCGCAGCAAGAAACTGAAAGACTACCTGGAATAGCGGCAGCCGGTTCCCAAATCAGCATCTGCCTGTTGACCGGAGCGCCATTCCGGGGTATAATATAATCGTTGGCTATCCTCGGTAGCTCAATGGTAGAGCGCCCGGCTGTTAACCGGGTGGTTGCAGGTTCGAGCCCTGCCCGGGGAGCCAGAAAGGGCCCATAGCTCAACGGTAGAGCTGCCGGCTCATAACCGGTTGGTTCCTGGTTCGAATCCGGGTGGGCCCACCAAAAAAGGAAATAAGGCCAGCAGCGGAGGTCAGGAGGTGACCGTGAGGTGCTGGCCTTTTTTAATTACCATCAAGACGCAAATTGCAGCAGGGCGGCAGCCGGGGAGGCCGCCGGTATCAGGCTCCCGGCGCGCCTGCAGGCCGTAGCCGGTATGGTGCCGCCGGGCAGCCGTGTTGCCGATATCGGCACCGACCACGCCTATCTTCCCCTGTACCTGGCCGGCAGCGGCCGCTGTCCGCGGGTGATTGCCGTGGAAGCGGCGCCGGGCCCCTACCGGCGCGCCCTGGCCGCCGTGGCGGCCGCCGGCCTCCAGGAGCGGGTGGAAGTGCGCCTGGGAGAAGGCCTTGCGCCCCTGCAGCCGGGAGAAGTAGACACGGTAACCATGGCCGGCCTGGGCGCCCTGACCCAGCAGGGGATCCTGGAGGCCGGGCGGGAGGTGCGGCAGGAGTTAAAACGCCTGATTCTCCAGCCCCAGGGGGAAGCCGGGCCTTTGCGCCGCTATCTCGCCGCCACCGGCTGGTATTTATATAACGAAGATCTTGTTTACGAGGCCGGCCACTATTATATCATCCTGGCCGCCAGCCAGGGTACAAGCCCAACTTACAGCGATCTGGAGTGGAGGATAGGGCCCCTCCTGCTGCAGCGCCGCCACCCCCTGCTGCGGGATTATCTCCTGCACAAGATGGAAAAGCTAACAGCAGCCGTCCGGCAGCTGGCTGCCGGACGTGGGGCGCGCGCGAAAGAAAGGCTCATGGATTTAAGCCGGCAGCTGGAAGAGATACGGGAGGTGCTAGCATGGTTGCCAGGTGCAGCGAAGTCATAGCCGTTATGGAAGCCCTGGCCCCGCCGGAACTGGCGGCGGAATGGGATAACGTCGGCCTCATGCTGGGTTCGCCGGAAGCGGAAGTCCGCCGGATTCTGGTCTGCCTGGACGTTACCATGGCGGTAGCCGTGGAAGCTGCCGCCCGGGGGGCCAATCTCATCATCAGCCATCACCCCTTATTTTTTCGCCCCCTTAAATCCTTACGTTTTGACAAAGCCCCGGGCGATCTGGTCCAGCGCCTCATCCAGGACAACATCATGGTCTACTCGGCCCATACCAATTTAGACAGCGCCGATCTGGGCGTCAGCTATCACCTGGCGGTAAAGCTGGAACTGGAAGATATCCAGGTCCTCCTGCCCACCCGCCGGGAGAAGTATTATAAGCTGGTGACCTTTGTGCCGGAGGATCATGAAAAGACCGTGCGAGAAGCCATTACCCGGGCCGGGGCCGGCTGGATCGGCAACTATTCCGACTGCACTTTCCGGGTGGCCGGCACCGGTACCTTCCTGCCCCTAGCCGGCACCCGGCCCTATATAGGCCGGGAAGGGGAGGTTACAGAGGTCAAAGAATACCGCCTGGAGACCATTGTCCCCACCGGCAGGCTGAAAGAAGTCCTCCAGGCCCTGCTGCAGGCCCACCCTTATGAGGAAGTAGCTTACGACATCTACCCCCTGGCCAACGAAGGCCCGGCTTCAGGGATCGGCCGCCTGGGGGTTTTATCCCAGGCCGTGCCCCTGCAGGAATTTGCCCTGCAGGTGAAGGAAACCCTGGGGGCGGCCCGGGTCAACGTGGTGGGGGACAGGGAACGCAAGGTAAAGAAGGTGGCCGTTTGCGGCGGTGCCGGCAGCGATGTCATGACCACCGCCCGGGCTGCCGGGGCCGACGTTCTGGTCACCGGGGATTTAAAGTTCCACGAAGCTCGGGCCGCCGAGAGTTTAGGCCTGGCTGTAATCGACGCCGGCCACTTTGCCACCGAGAGGCTGATCGTCCCGGCCCTGGTGACCTACCTGCAGGACCAATTACAGGAGCGGGAAGTGATGGTCCTGGCCTCCCAGAAAGAGCAGGAACCGTGGTACGTACTCTAAATAAACATGGGGATTACCCGTCCTCCTTGACAGATTGCTATAAAGGGTGTTATATTTAAATCCGCTGAAGAAAAGTGGATAAGTGCTTTTGAGTAAACCGGATGGTCGCGGGCGATAAGCGCCTGGCGCGCCTGTCGCCTGAGGAAAGTCCGAGCTCCGCAGGGCAGGGTGCTGGATAACGTCCAGTGGAGGCGACTCCAAGGAAAGTGCCACAGAAACAGACCGCCCGGCACTTTAGTGCCGGGCAAGGGTGGAAAGGTGAGGTAAGAGCTCACCAGCGGTTAGGCGACTAACCGGCTCGGTAAACCCCACCTGGAGCAAGACCGAATAGGGGGACAAAAGGGGTGGCCCGCCCCGTCCCCGGGTAAGGTCGCTGGAGGCGCCAGGCAACTGGCGTCCTAGATAGATGACCATCCAAGACAGAACTCGGCTTACAGGTTTGCTCAAAAGCACTTTTTCTATTACTTATAGACTACTGGCCGGAGTTATGGCTCACTGAGTGGAGTTATGTCTCACTCAGTGAGCCATTCTCCTTATATCGCTCCATGTTATTGCTATAGTATTTTAACCGCCCTTATTATGCAAGCTGGCAAATAAACCTCAGGTAAGGACATTATTCGCTGAGGTAGCAAAAAGGTCGCCTTTATTGTTTAAATCATAATTTTATGGGTAGATAGGTGAGACTGGATGTATAAAGTAGCTGGAACTTCTAAAAGAATTTAAAGACGGAGGTTATGGCGGTAAAGAATGTGTATTTCGTAGTCGGCAGAGTGATTCTATTAGTGACTCACGGATGAAAGATATTATAGCTAAGTTGCATAAAGGCAATTTTAAAGTTAAGGAATATAACTCCCATGACATGCGGACCACTGTAGCTACAGAAATATCTACTGCACCGGGCTGTAATACGAGAACGGTGCAGCAGGTTCTTGGTCATAAGCGAGCGGAAACAACAGTAGGTTATGAACGGGCAAATTCAGAAGCCCTTAAGCGGGTTATATCAGAACGTTTCAATATGGTAAATATAGACCCTTGGATTAAGAATGATTCTGATGATAAGGTAGAAAATGATTCTGCCGTTAGGGCAGAAACAGCAGTCAGCAAGGAGAGCCAGCAGCAGAGCGAGGGTCTGGAATTAAAGCCGATGCCTACGTTGCCAGTTGATGTATATTTGCGGCAAAATTAAGAGGCAAATAATATGCTGGCGTTGATGACCATTGATCTGCGTCAAGGTATACTTAATGAGCGGGAATATAGGATTGCTCTGGAGGCGTTCTTTAGCTCTTTAAACGTTAACAGTAGACAGGATGGTATTCCTACTGCTAACTGAAGTATGAGGTAACGCTGTGATTGTGATGAACTGTTATCAACCCCTAGTATCAAAGATTATGGGAGGCGAGAAATCATATGGGGTGACTGCTTATGATGGGGAGGCCGTAACAAGGGATCGTTCTTGTAAGGAGAACAATTCCCACGCCCAGAGGTGGAACCGGATTTACAACGAAACTTGCAAGAATAACGGAAGTTGCTCAAACACGACCGTAGGAACGTTTCACTTCCCTCGTGCACCTTATAGATGCGGATATGCTAAGGAGGTGCCATACCGAGCTCAAGGCAATAGGGCTACCGATATAGATGGGATTACCAAGGAGTAATATGGCGACAACCTGGAAGCTAACATACAAAGCCTCCCGGAACGTCTCAAAGGTAAATCTTACCGGCCCCAGCCAGTCAAGCGCGCCTATATTCCCAAACCGGGCTGAAACAAGAAGCGCCCCCTTGGGATACCACCTACGAAGATAAAATAGTCCAACTGGTTGCCAGTAAGACCTTAAAGCTCGTATAAACGTGTTCTCATTATTTCCGGTAAGTGTTAACGTTGGCGTTCAATATGACACCCTTTTGCCACTTTTATTGGGAGACATAAGAGGGCATCGAGGAAGTTGCTCTTCCCAATAATCCTATAACTTGGGAATGGGCATTAGCCTCTTGATGTATTCTTGCTTGAAAACGAACTCTAGCGCGATATTTTTAAAATAGACCACTGTCGATGATCTGGTTGGGGGGGTTAACATGTTAACGTATGTTAACATAAGTAATGGCGTCAAGTGATTGTTAACAAAGAAATAGCAGGATAATATTCCTGTATGGCGAATTATTCCTTTAAAGCAAATTTTAACACGGGCTATTGGTTACTTGGTCACTAAGTCAGGAAATGGTATGCCGATATTAGAAAAGCAGCTTTAAATAGGGCTCATTAAGAGATTTCGATTGCTAAAGCTACGTACATTCTACACGAAACGCCTTGTCCGAAAGTCAATCATTAAGAAAAAGGAATGTTGAGGTTTAGTTATAGGGCTTACTATAAAAACAGTACAAACATAGTAGAAAGGTATACTCTTTCTTTATTAACACTAAATTGGGGAGAAATTAACGTGGACGAAAAAGAGCTCAATGTTTGGGGTATCCATGCTGGAAAAACAGGTGATGCTGATACCATCTTTCTAAAAAAGAATTATATTGGTCTTGGTTGGGATGAGTTAGGCGACCTCAGTACACTTAAGGCTGACAGAGAGGCTTTTAAAGCCAAAGTCGCAGAGTTTTATCCCGACAAAAAGCCCGGTGCAATACCCAATATCGCCGGACAACTTTACCGGTTCGTACACGAAATGAAGGACGGTGACATTGTTGTTTATCCCTCAAAAATAAACCGAGAAGTGCATATCGGGAAGGTAGCTGGTCCTTACAAGTACAGCCCTGATATCGGGAAGGGCTATCCTCACCTTCGCCCGGTAAAGTGGTTACGATCTCTTCCACGCACTAAATTTACCCAAGGAGCTCTTTACGAAATCGGTTCAGCAATGAGTTTTTTTCAGGTAAAGAATTACTCTGAAGAGTTTAAGGCCGCACTTGAAGGTAAGACTACACCGACACCCCCTTCCAAGGATGATACTCTTTCAATTGTTACAAAAGATATTGAAGAAACTACCCGCGATTTTATCATCAAACAGCTTTCCCAGGAATTAAAAGGACACCCTTTGGCTGAATTCGTAGCTCACCTTCTAGAAACGATGGGATATCGGACACGTATTTCACCGGAGGGGCCGGACGGCGGCATTGATATTATAGCTCATAAAGATGAGTTGGGTTTCGAGCCACCGATCATAAAAGTGCAAGTAAAGAGTAGTGAGGGGAGCATCGGCGACCCGGTGGTTTCCTCGCTTTATGGCAAAGTAGCGTCAGGTGAATACGGGCTTCTAGTGACGTTGGGAACCTTTACTGCCCAGGCTCGTAACTTTGCGAGAAGTAAGAGCAACTTACGGCTTATTGATGGAGACGAGCTGGTAAACCTAATCTTGCAGCACTACGAGCAGTTTGATTCACGCTATAAGGGACTTTTACCGCTTAAAAGGGTGTATGTACCCCAGGTGTTAGAAGAAATAGAGGAATAAATATTAACGGCGAATAAGGCAGCCATTTCAAAAGCTCCCGGTATATTAAACATTTTCAAAACAGCATTGTCGCCATCAGCATGGACAGATGGGAGTGGGACGAGGTCAAGGACACAATGATATTTTTATCGAATGATTATGGCTAAATCTGAAGTAAGAAGAAGTTAACATCCATAAATACCAGACGCACAAGGAAGCCTTTCAGAGCAACTTTACTGAGCATGTGTTTCGGTAGTTGCTTGGATGGGTTTTGGAGAAGTACTACATCCGTCAAAGCCATATATATCAATAATTGTTGAAAAAGGGGGAGCGTGCTAAAGATGAATCAAACAGTACCCTATGAAGTCGCCTATCAAGCAAGAGATGACTTGCAGCAATATGGAAAGAATGCTAGGCTGCTATTTGCCTTGCAACTGAGATTTAGGATTGAAGACATTCATTCCATCGCTGCAGAATGCTTGACCGATGGACCAGATGATAAAGGTTGCGATCTTATTTATGTAGATAGAGATTCTGGGTATGCTGTTATTGCACAGGGTTACGAGGCTGAAAGGCCCGGTAAACGCTCTGCTCCCTCCAATAAGGTTAACGGGTTGTTCAGAGCTACCTCCTGGGTCTTAGATCCATCAGTATCAGGGTTACCAGATCGCCTTAAGCCTGCCGCCCAAGAGCTTCGCTCTGCGATAGAATCGAAAAGCATTCGTTCAATATATTTTTGGTACGTACATAACCTAATAGAATCTGAAAACGTGGAACAAGAGTTATTACGATTAGAAGGAATAGCAAAGGACATCTTACGAGGAAACTACAAAGACTACGACGTTGAAGAAATTGAAGTTAAAGCCACGGAAGTTGGCCAACAAACACTTGAAGAGTGGTATCAGGCTTCATTAACACCCATCTTGGTAACAGAAACATTCAGAATCAAAGTTTCCGGAGGCTATGAGATACGTAGTGAAGACTGGTGCGCGTTTGCTACTGCAGTACCCGCGCACTGGCTATATGAAGCTTATAAAGCTCATGGGGCTAAATTATTCTCGGCTAACATACGCGACTACCTAGGAAGCAGGCGTAGCGATAGGAACATTAACAACGGAATTAAAGAGACCGCAAAATATGATCCAGGCCACTTTTGGGTTTTCAACAATGGCCTCACAGGACTTGTTAATGACTTTCATATAGAAGAAGGATATCCAAAAACACTTGTCATCAAAGGCCTTTCTATAGTTAACGGGGCACAGACAACAGGGGCTATTGGATCGTTATCCAATCCTCCAAACAATGAGGCGATGGTTCCTGCTCGCTTTGTCAAGTGCAATAACCAGGAAACGATCCAATCAATTATCCAATATAACAACAGCCAAAACAGGGTTGAGGCGGCAGACTTCCGTAGTAACGATGCTGTACAGAAAAGACTACGCGAAGAGTTTCAAAAAATACCCAATGCCACTTACCTCGGGGGGAGAAGGGGTGGAGTTCAGGATACTATCTCCCGCCAGCCAAACCTAATTCCATCAAATACTGCCGCACAAGCCTTAGCGGCATTTCACCAAGACCCAGTTACAGCATATAACGAAAAATCCAATATCTGGTCATCAGACAAACTATACTCTACATACTTTAATGAAGGAACACATGCCGAACACATAGTATTTGCATACTCACTACTCCGTTGTATAGAAAATAAGAAATCTGACCTTAAAGCTGCAGAACGATCGGGGCAACCCATGACCGATGAGCAGAAGAAGCAGCTTAGTTTCCTTCGACATAGAGGAGCTACATTGTTATTTGTGTCGGCAGTGGCTAAGTGTTTAGAAACCTTCTGTGGTAAAAAAGTTCCTAATCCGTTCCGCTTATCTTTTGGTCGGGTATCACCTAGAGAGGCAGCCGAACGATGGGTTCCCATCGTTGAAGCTACTATTCCGTTTTGTGGGTGTCTGACACCGGCTGTGGAAAACGGGCTTAAGAGTAAGGAGAAGGTTGCCGAAGTGACGGACCTGTTTAAGGCATTTGTTGAACAGAGCAAGGTTGTGATGCAACCTGTATATAGCGAATTTGCTGGATACGTCATTTTAGGACAATAATTCAGTACAATGGCTACTTCGAATGTGATTGGTTAGTTATAATGGATCCTGGATTTTTAGACACGAAAAACGGGAGTTTAAGCGTCAGAATGGGTAGTAGGAACAATATCAAGCGTGGGCTTTTGGCTAAAAAAGCTAGAAACGAAAAGGCAGGGAGAGAAGGGGTCCAGCCCATCTGGGGGTTGAAACCGGTGACCCTGAATTGCTTGCTAAGATCAATAAAGGAGTAAACGATAAGGAAATGGTGGCTGCTGCCCAGGCTGTCGTCCAGTCGGGCATTAAATTGTCTGTTACGGTTATTTTGGGTTTGGCGGGCCGTGATCGTGAACGTTCAAAGCGCCATGCTGAAGAGACGGCCAAGTTAATTAATTTTATAAACCCTCATTATTTGGCAGCGCTGGTTCTGATGCTGGAACCTAAAACAATTCTTTACCGCAAGATGCAGTCAGGCAAATTTACTCTCCCGACGGCTTATGAAATCCTGGAAAAATTAAGGATTATGGTTGCTAACCTGGAGGTAGAAAATTGTATTTTTAGAAGCATTCTTGCCTCGAATTATTTGGCTTTAAGAGGTACCTTGAGTCAAGATAAAGAAGAGTTATTGAAGTTGATTGATTCTATTTTAAAGAATAGAGATTTGAGGCTTTTGCGACCTGATTATTTGCGCGGATTCTAAGTAAATATGTCTAAGGATATCTACATTTTAGAGGCCCTGCGGGCAGCAGGAGAGCCAGATGTACCCGATCCTTATGCAGACGAACGGATAATGCTCTACGCCGCTAATTGGTTTTGTGAAGAATGCTATCTGGAAATCCAACCGATCATACCCCGGCAGCCGGATTTACAGGTTATCACCTTTTCTTATGGGCCATATTTTGGACAAGGAAGAGGTGATAACCTTTTTTACAAAAGTCCTTTAGATGGTAAAAGGAAAAATTGACCGGGGGCAGCCGGATTTAACAAAAAACTAATTGACCGGCCGCAATTTATATTAGAATTCTAATCATAATAATTCTAACCACCAGAAAGAAGAGCTGATTGTTTAAGGCAGGGGTGGTCAAAAACTGTGGGGAGGAAAGGACTGTGGAATCAGACCCGTGCAGGTTAGCGGGTGTAGACAAAGAACTGGCCGGAGAGTTGCACAGGCTCCTCATAAAGTTTATCGGCCTCCATCACCAGAAATTCCTTCGCGCCTTTCGGGAGGGGGGAAAGTGCAGCCTCAAGTTAAAGAAGAATCAGCAAAAGTTAATCGCTTTCCTTATTGCGATGGGCAAGCTACACCGAGTGAGCTTAGCAAAAAGCTTGACCTGGAGAAGGGTGGGGTTACCACCCTGGTGGATTCTCTCGAGGAAATAGGATTTGTGGCCCGGATGGAGGCCCCCGGTGACCGGAGAAAAAACATAGTTGTCCTCACGGGCAAGGGTAAAGCCCACATGGAAAGAGTTATGGCCGAACATCAAGAAATACTCCTCGATATCCTGAAGAAACTCGATAGAACAGAGGTAGAAGAATTAATAGCGAACTTGCGAAGGGCTATAGAAATAATCGAACGCCTGTGAAAGGAAGAAGAAGTCATGGGGGAAGGAAGTTCCTGGGCACTCGCGTATGCTCCTGTGGGGCGCCTATTGTGGCGCTTTTCATGGCCAGCTATCGTAGGTATGATGTGCAACGCTTTATATAACGTTATCGACCGGATATTCGTGGGACTGGGAGTTGGTACCCTGGCCATTGCGGCCGTAACCGTAGCTTTTCCCCTGATGACTGTATTGCTTGCCCTGTCCCTTTTGATAGGCGTAGGAGCTACGGCCTTGATTTCCATCCGGCTGGGGGAAAATAAAAGGAAAGAGGCCGAAGTGGTGGCCGCCAATGCTGCCGGATTGCTGGTATTGTTGCCCCTAAGTTTTTCCATTGTCTATCTGTCCTTCCCGGAACCCCTTTTAAGGCTGTTCGGGGCCAGCGCCGAAGTGATGCCTTATGCCCTTGATTTCATGCATATTATTATTCTGGGCTCGGTCTTTGGCAGTCTTGGCATGGGAATGAATAATTTTATCCGGGCGGAAGGCAACCCCATCATGGCCATGTCAACACAGGTGCTGGGTACGATAATCAACGCGGTTTTAAATTATATCTTCATTTTTCATCTGGGAATGGGGATTAAGGGTTCGGCGCTGGCCACGGGAATGGGCCAGTTATTTCGCTACGGTCTGGGTTTTAAGCTATTATTTTACCGGCCGCAGCCTGGTCAAATTAAAATTGCGCAACTTTTGGCCACGGCTGCCCATCATCTTAAGGATTGTTTCTATAGGGTTTGCCCCCTTTGCCCTGCAACTGGCCAGCTGCCTGCAACAGGTAATCCTGAACAAATCCGTTCTGGCCTATAGCAGAGATTTGGGGCTGTCGGCAGTAGGGATACTTATGAGCATTATTACCTTGTTAATTATGCCTATCCTGGGTATCAGCCAGGGGGTGCAACCGATTATCGGTTTTAATTACGGTGCCCGCCGCTTTGATCGGGTTAAGGAAACCTTAAAAAAAGCGGTAATCGCCGCCAGCTGCGTTTCTGTAAGCGGGTTTTTAGTTATGCGTATCTGGCCGGAAAAGAGATTGCCGGATTGTTCAGCAAGGGAGACACGGCCCTTACCACAATGACGGCTGAAGCGATGGGCGTATTTTTCGGCATGATCTTTGTGGTCGGTTTTCAGATTGTGTGTTCCCAGTATTTCCAGGCCGTGGGCAAGGCGGCCCAGGCGACTGTCCTCAGCCTGTCCCGCCAGGTGTTCCTGTTCATCCCCATGCTGCTAATTCTTCCCCGCTTCTGGGGCATCAACGGCGTATGGAAGACGGCTCCCATTGCCGACGCCCTTTCAGTCCTGATAACCGCCTTCTTCATATTTAATGAAATGAAGCTGCTGCCTAAAGAAACATTGGCTGCCGGCAAGTAAAAAGGGAGTATATCAGATAAAATTAATGTCAAAAAAGAATAAGAATAAGTTAAGATATTGCCGTGATGGTTTAGGTTTGACGGATGGAGTTTTGGTAACCATCCGCAGCATTCTTCTGAGCGATTTCTTTGTGCAGATCCCGCGGGCAATCCCGTCAGGCCCCCCCCTCTCATCTATTCTGGCTGCAACATAAAATATAACAACATGGCAATTTGTATCTCGATGGTTGGACAAGGGGGGCATAAAAATGTTGTCAATTGAAGATTTTGTTAGGCAGTCACTGGATTTAAACTTGTTCTTTTTAAGGATTATGAAGGAGCACTCCTTCTTTTTGGAAGGAGCCTTCACCCCGGTTAATTCAGACCTGGCGCGTCAGGCAGATACTCTTATGAAACAGTTTGAGGCCTTATTAAAAGAAGCTGTATCCCTTGCTGATGGATTTATTAATCCCGACGTAGCGTCTTCAGGAGAAATAGTTACCGATTTTACACTTAATGCTGAAAGGGCAACTCAGTTATATACCGGCATTCCAATTGACACCAGCATTACCACGGCGGAGCTTTCCCTGGTTAAAGGTGTACAACAATTAAATATAGGAATGCTGGTAGAAAGAGTTGCTGATTTAAATCAGAAGGTAATTGCCCTTACACAAGCTTTAATTAATTTTAAGACCAAAGTGCTGGACAGTGTTTTGGCTTGCAATATGTTTACATTCAACTATCCGCTTTTAATTGACCACATTCGCAGGGAAGCTATATTGTTCGTAAGTTTACTCACGAGATTACAAAACCGACTTATAGCGGATATAATCAGGTTTGCAGTTGAGCAGGAAGCTTTCTGGAACAAAATTATGGCCGAACATGCAAAATTTATCAGGGGACTTTTAGATCCCACCGAAGAGACCCTGATACAAATAGCCGCTAATTTTGGTAAAGAGTTTGACGTGCTTACTGATAAGGCGCTGGCATTGCACAATCAGATTACCCTTTTACCCCAGGTTACCCAAGAAAGCCTGAAGGAAACTGAAGAGATAAGGGATTTCAAGAGGCAAGGCATGGAGGGCATTCTTGCATGTAAAATCAGATCTATTATCTTGCCTTTATTGGCTGACCATGTTCTCAGGGAAGCAAATCATTACCTGCGTTTATTAAAAATTTTTAGTATGAATTGTTAAAAGAAAAGACAGGACACTCGGGGAAATTCTTGCTCGGTTGGGGTTTAAAGACACACTCCTGCACCGTACCCTGGTGCAGAACCTGTTTCAAGATAAACGGTTGCTTAAGACAAGAAACCCCGGCGACTTTTGCCGAGGCTTCCTGGTCTTACAATATCGAGGACGTTGTTACCCTGATTTTAAATTGCATCTTTCACTGGTTGACCGGTTCTGCGTCGTAGTAGCGCAAAATATGATACTCATTATCACGCTGGGCGGGCCGGAAACCGGCCGCCCGGATGCAGTGAAGAATCTCCTCCCGATCGGCACGGAAGGAAGCACCGGCCGCCCGGACTACGTTTTCCTCCAGCATGGTGGAACCGAAATCGTTGGCGCCAAAGAAAAGGGCCGCCTGAGCCACCTTGGTTCCCTGGGTTACCCAGGAGACCTGGATATTGGGGATGTTGTCCAGGTAAAGCCGGGAAAGGGCCAGGAGTTTCAGGTATTCGGTGGCGCTAGCTTCCACGCCGCCCAGTTCGGTATTGCCGGGCTGGAAACTCCAGGGGATGAAGGCTGTAAAACCTCCCGTTTCATCCTGGAGCTGCCGGACAGCCTCCAGGTGGGCGATCCGCTCAGCCATAGTTTCCCCCAACCCGAAAACCATGGTGGCGGTTGATTTCATCCCCAGGGCATGGGCGGCGCGCATCACTTCCAGCCAGCGGGCCGCACCGGTCTTTTTGGGGCTAACCTGGCTGCGAACCCTGTCGACGAGGATCTCCGCCCCTCCTCCGGGGAGGGAATCAAGGCCCGCTTTCTTCAGCCGCCGCAAAACCTCTATCACCGGCAGCCCTTCCTTCCGGGCCAGGTCATCGATTTCTACCGGAGATAGGGAATGAAGGGTGACCGGATAGCGGGATTTAATCCAGGAAAAGAGGTCCTCAAACCAGGCCAGGTCTAGATCGGGATGCAGGCCCCCCTGCATCAGGATCTGGGTTCCCCCTGTAGCCAGGGTCGCCTCGATTTTACGGCCGATTTCCTCCCGGCTGAGGAGGTAGCCTTCCGGATCCCCGGGCAGGCGATAAAAGGCACAGAAACGGCAGGCATTGACGCAGATGTTGGTATAGTTGATATTCCGGTCCACGACAAAGGTGACCGTCCCTTCGGGGTGCAGCTTCTGACGGACCAGGTTGGCCAGGTAACCCAGTTCCAGCAGGCCGGCCTCCTGATAAAGACGCTCCGCTTCGTGAAAACTCAAACGCTCACCGTCAAGCACTTTGCAGGCGATAGTTTCTTTCATTGTCTCCCCCCCAGATCTCCAGAGCCACCGGATGGGCGAGGAACCCTTCCCCATGGGCCAGGCCGTAAAAGGTTAAAAGCCCCTCCAGGTGCGGCCAATCCAGGTCATAGTTTAAAAGGGCAAAATAATCCTCGATAAATTCCGGCTCCACTCCAAGGCGCCGGGCTCCTGCCGCTGCCAGGGTGCCCGGGTGGCCTTTTCCCCAGGCCTTGGCCTCCTGTAAGGCCCGCCAGATTGCGGCCAGCTTTTCCGGGTGGGCAGCCGCAAAATCTTTCCTGGCCACCCAGAGGGCAAAGACCATAGGCTTGCCGGTTAACCGGTACCACTCTTCACCCAGGTCGTAGACGAAAGGATAACGGCCTGTCCGGACGACCTGCAGGGCTTCATCCCCGATGGTAAGCAGGGCTTCCGGTCGCCCCCAATCCGGGGGGCTGCCGGTCGGGCGGGTAAAAAAGTCCGGCGCAACATGATAAAGCCGTTGCAGAAGGATACGCAGCAAAACCACGCTGGTGGCCGAATAGGGAGTGAGGGAAAGGGGGCGGCCCCCGAGTTCCTTTGCCGGAACCCGGCTTAAAAGGAATACGCTGCCAACCCTGCCGCGGCAGGAGATAGATAATCCCGGCAGGACCAGGGCGTCTTCCGCAAACTGCCCGTAAGCCAGGGAAGAGACAGCCGTGACCTCTAATTCCCCCTGCCGGAAGGCCTTATTTAAAACCGCAGGGTGGTCGGCAACTATTCTGGCCGGTACGTTTACCCGCCCTGTCTCCAGGGGATAAAACAGGGGCAGGCAGTTCAGGTAACCCACCCGTCCCAGCCGGGGCCAGTCCATAGCTATCCTCCTTTTCAGGCATAGCGGCGGATTTCCCGGTATAAAGTATCCCTTTCCACCGGGATCCGGCCGGCCGCCCGGATACTTTGCAAAAAGCTTTCGGCAGGCTGATACTGGGGCGTTACAGCCCCGGCGTCATGGAAGATATGCTCTTCCCGGACGGTACCGTCCAGGTCGTTGACCCCAAAATGCAGGGCCACCTGGGCTAACTTCGGCCCAATCATAATCCAGAAGGCTTTGATGTGACGGAAGTTGTCCAGAAGCAGGCGGCTGATGGCCAGCATCTTCAAGTCGTCCACCCCGGTGGTTCCCGGCAAGTTGCTGAAAGCCGTGTTGGCCGGGTGAAAGGCCAGGGGAATAAAAGCCAGGAAGCCCCCTGTCCGGTCCTGGAGTTCCCGGAGGGCCAGGAGGTGATCCACCCGGTCGGCCGCCGTCTCCAGGTGGCCGTAGAGCATGGTAGCGTTGGTGGGTATGCCCAGCCGGTGGGCCGTCTCGTGGATCTGGAGCCACCGCTGTCCATCGATCTTTTTGGCACAGAGGCGCCGGCGTACAGCCGGGGCAAAAATTTCGGCCCCACCCCCGGGAAGGGAGTCCAGGCCCGCCTGCCGGAGTTCCTGGAGGACGTCAGCTACGGGGCGACCGGCCCGGGAGGCTATAAAGTCAATTTCCACAGCGTCAAAGGCCTGGATGCAGGCCCCGGGTGCCGCCCGGCGCACGGTTCGGATCAGTTCCAGGTAGTAATCATAGGGTAATTCCGGATTCAGGCCGCCGACAATATGGATCTCGGTGACACCTGCGGCAGCCGCCGCCCTGGCCTTCGCTTCAATCTCCGCCAGGGTGAGGGTATAAGCCCCCGGCGTACCTGCCTGTCTCCCAAAGGCACATAAATCGCAGAGATTTTGGCATATATTGGTATAATTGATGTGGGCATTATTGATAAAATATACGGTATCACCGCAGGTCCGCTGCCGGGCCAGATCGGCCAGGTAGCCAATACCAAGGAGGTCCTGACTCTCCCAGAGACGTATACCGTCCTCCCGGGTCAGCCTTTCCCCGGCATATACCCTGGCAGCTATGTCCGCCAGTTCCCCCCGGGAGAGCTCCCGGCGTATAAATTCTGCCGTGGTGGTGGGCAAGGCCTTTCCCACTCCTTTCATAAGGGGTGCTTGCCGATATTTTCCGGGCGTAAAAGGGTCGGCTTGCGCAGGTCGGCGCAGCCGCAGTCGCTGTCCAGGGATACCCGTCCCAGGGCTTTCAGGATGATGCGGCCGAAGTCAGGGGCGGCTTCAAAAAAGAGCTCCTTCAACTCCCTGTGCTCCCAGGGTTTCACCACACCCTCCCCGTAATTTACAACCAGATAGATGCCGGCATAACAGGCCCCCATTTCCCTCGCTAGGTAGACTTCGGGGCAGAGGGTTTGGCCCACTACGTCCGCCCCCCACTGGCGGAAGAGGCTTACCTCGGCTGCGCTCTCAAAGTGGCGCCCATCCGTCACCAGGTAAACGCCGCGGTCAAAGACCCGGCCGAGGGGAGACTCTTTAGCCGTTTCTACCAGGGTCCTGTGCAGGGAAGGGCAGATAGGCCGGCGCATTATCGACAGATAGCCCTCCTGGAGCCCCACATCCCGGCGCATGGAAAAATCAATGTAGTCGGTGACCACAACAATGTCCCGGAGGTCCAGGAGGTGATTAACGCTCCCCACCCCGCCTTCAGCGATAATCTTCCGCACATTAGCCTGCATAAAGGCGTGGAACAGGCGCTGCGAACTCTCGCCCCAGGAGACGCCGGGAATCCTCCCATGCATTTTGGCCGCCAGCACGCGCCGGGGCGGGTCGCCAGTTGTAAAAAGAGTTAGAGGTGCACTGGGACCCCAGGGGGTGGTAAAAACCACCTCCCGGGCCAGCACCTCCGTCCCGGGATCCTTTAAGGCGTCAGGAAAGTTCAGGCTGAAGGTGCCTGAGCCGCCGATAAAACCGATGTCTGCCTGGATCTTTTCTTCAAGCATTCTCAATTACTCCCTCCACTGGATAACCCAAACCGCGCAGGTTATAGGCTATCAGCTCTTTGCCGGCCGCCGTCAGGTCGGCGGGAATACCCTCCTTGAGCCAGCTGATGACTACCTGGTAAAAGGTACCTACAAAGGCGAGGGCCGCGATATGGGCATCCTGGGGTGGGAGTTCCCCTCGCGCGATCCCCTCCAGCACGTCTTCCTCGACCAGCCTGGCCAGACGGCGCAGCAAATCGTAGAGTTGTTCCGCCACTGCCGGGTGGCCCGCCGGCGATTGGACCAGCATCACCCGGGCCAGGTCGCGGTTCTCCTGTAAGACCGCCAGGGCCGCCTCCATAGAAGCCTGGAGTTTTTGGCGTCCGCCGGTGGCGTTTTTGCGGGCCCGGGCAATACGGTCCAGGACCATTTCATAGGCTTCGTTGACCAGGGCGGCAAAGAGGGCTTCTTTATTGCGCAGGTATAAATAAATCGTACCGATGCCCACCCCCGCCCGGCGGGCGATATCTTTAATCGAGGTGCCGTAGAAACCGTTACGGGCGAATTCTTCCCGCGCCGCCTGCATAATGGCCTGCAGGCGTGCTTCTAGCCTTTGATCCACCTTTTTCGTCCGCCGGTAAACCAAAACCTTTCCCCCAATTTTCATGTAATGAATAGCGGTTCATTTTTTCAATTGCCATTTTAAAACTTACCGAGGAGAAAGTCAATCTCTGCCGGTAATCCCGCCGGGATAAAGGTACCCTCATGCCCCTTTAAAAAGGCCTTTTAGTCGATAATGAGATCAACAAATTTAAACTCCAGGGTGTCCACCAGGCCGCGGTTGGTCAGGCGCAGTTCCGGCAGGACCGGGAGGGAGAGGAGGGCCATGGTCATAAAAGGCGATACCAGGCGGCAGCCCAGCTCCTGCCAGGCCCGCTGGACGGCGGTAAGCTCTCCGGCTACTTCTTCCACCGGCCGGTCTGACATAAGCCCGGCAATGGGCAGAGGCAGGAGGGCCAGGATTTTGCCGTCCCGAACGGCTACCATACCGCCGCCGCACTGGGCCAGGGTATTACCGGCCAGGGCCATGTCGGCATCGTTCATGCCGACAATGAGGAGATTGTGACTGTCGTGGGCGACCGTGGAAGCGACGGCCCCGCCTTGAAAGCCGAAGCCCCGGACAAAGCCCAGGCCGATGCTGCCGTTACCGCCGTGGCGCTCGACAACGGCTACTTTAGCCAGGTCCCCGGTAGTGGAGGCCTGGAGCTGCCCGTCAGCAACCGGTACGTTGGTGGTGAGGTGGCGGGTAGTGACATTAGCCTCGATAATTTCTATCACCCGGACCCGGACCTGGCTCCTGCCTGCCGGGGCCGGCAGGCGGAAGTGGGCGGCTGCCAGGGGTTCCTTTAAGTGGACCGAATGACGCACCCGGTCGGGATAAGCGACGGCGGGGAGGTCGATTAACAACCGGCCGCCGGCGGCAACTATCCGGCCGTCGACCATGACTTTATCTACCTCCACACCGGCCAGGTCCTTCAGGAAGAGGATATCGGCACAGCGGCCGGGAGCAATGGCCCCCAGGTCCTGGGCGACGCCAAAGCATTCGGCGGTATTAATAGTTACTGCCTGGATGGCCCGGACGGGATCAAGCCCCTCCTCTACAGCCCGCCGCACCACATGGTTTAAGTGCCCTGCCGAAAGCAGGGTTTCCGGGTGGGTATCATCGCTGACCAGGACGGCGCGGCGGCTGTCGATTCTGCTTTCCGTAAGGCTTTTAATCGTGGCCTTAATATCGTGCCAGGCCGAACCTTCCCGCATCATGGCGTACATGCCCAGGCGCAGCCGGTTGAGGGCGTCTTCCCTGGAGGTAGATTCGTGGCAGGAAGAGATGCCGGCGGCAGTATAGGCGGCCAGGCCCTGGAAATCCCCCGGCAGCGCGAAGTGGCCGGTAACGGGTTTGCCGGCCTTTAAAGTGGCCTCCAGCTCGCCGTGCACACCGGGATCGCCGGCCAGGACGCCGGGGAAGTTCATCATTTCCCCCAAACCGCAGACGCCGGGCCACCCCATGGCACTGGCTATTTCCTCCGGGCCGAAGGCGGCACCGGCGTCCTCGAAACCCGGGGCGGCGGGGACACAGGAGGGTATGGTGGCAAAGACCTTTAAAGGAAGGTCGCGGCCTTCGTCCACCATTAACTTTACCCCTTCCAGCCCCAGGACATTGGCGATCTCATGGGGATCCATGAATATCGCCGTTGTGCCGCCGGGAAGGACGGCGCGGGCAAACTGGGTTACCGTCACCATACTGCTTTCCACGTGAACATGGCCGTCCATAAAACCGGGGCAGAGGTAGTAACCGGAGGCATCGATTATTGCCGTTGCCGGGCCGATGCTGCGGCTGACATCGCCGACGCTGGCTATCCGGCCATCCTTTATGGCAATATCCCAGGGCAGGATCTCGCCGGTAAAGACATTGACGACTTTACCGTTTTTAATTACGGTATCGGCCGGGATTTTCCCGGTAGCTGCAGCCACCAGTACCCGCGTAACTTCAGCCAGGGGACGCCGTGAAGAGAACACTGTAGTATTCATCTCCTCTTTTTTGCTTAAAATTTGTTTTTAGTATAAAACTTTAGTTTGGGTAATAGCAATATTTTTACCTCCCCTGGCCGGGGCAGGTGTCACCAGGTAAAACTTAATTTGTTTTCAGGTTTCCCCGGGGCTTAGTTGTTAAAATAGGAGCTTGAAAGGAGTTGAAGCCCATGGGGAAACCCCATATTGGCGAGGTTGATTACCTGCGGGTTTCTGGTCTGATAACCGTTGTTGTGATCCATGCCTGGGGATTTTACCTGCTGATGCCGGTGAACAGCCCTTACAGCCGTATCGCCAAGGAACTGGGTGTCAACCTGCTCCGCTTTGGCCGCCAGATCTTCATGTTCATTACCGGCCTGGTGCTTTTTTATAACTACAGCGGCCGTAAAATAAATCTGCCTCGCTTCTTCAGCCGCCGGTTGAAAAACCTGGCTATACCTTATATTATTTGGACAGCCCTCTACCTGTTCCTCAAACGTTCATCCGGGATGGTCAACTGGACCGGCTTTGGCGGTTTTCTAGCTTTATGGTGGCAAAATGTCCTGAACGGCAACGGCTACAGCCATCTCTATTACATCCTGGTGGCTATCCAATTTTACCTGATTTTCCCGTGGCTGGTCGTCTTTTTCAAACCCCGCCGGCCGGGAATGACGGCGGAGATTATAACCTGGCTGGGCCTGGCCCTGTATGCCCTGTACTTTTACCTCCTTGAGGTCCGCCAGGATCTGATATGGGCCGCAGTTGCCGGTACTCCCCTGGCGGGAATTACCGGGTGGTTTTTGCTCTATAAAGACCGCCTTATTTTTTCCTATTTTCCCTATTACCTCCTGGGAGCCCTGGCCGGCCTGCACCTGGATTCCTGGCGGCGGTGGCTGCAGGACCACCTGGAAGTGGTTCTGGCTTTTTTAGTCCTGGCGGCAGGCCTGGTTGCCAGTGAGTACTTTTATTACTACCGGCACCAGGGCCAGCCCTGGGCCCTGACTATCAGCGTCTTCAAACCTAGCATTTATCTGTACAGCCTGGCAATCATTACCGTCCTTTTTCAATTATCCTTTTATCTTGAACGCCGGGGTTCCTTGCGCTGGCTCGTTTCACCCCTGGCGGCCAATTCCCTGGGAATTTACCTGCTTCATCCCGCCGTATTGTTTATTTTTAACAGCTATTTCTGGAAGTACATGCGCCTGCCCGGCTTCTTGCTGGCTGTGCTGGAACCTGCGGCGGCAGTCGTTATCTCGGGCGCCGTCAGCGCCCTGCTGGGCAGTAACCGCTACACCCGTTTTATTATTGGCGAAGCCGGAAATCTGAAAAATAGTTTCCTGTTGGGCAAATTGCAGGCGGTGGTCAAGCTTCCCCTTGGGGGTAAAGCTTAAGACGGCCGCAAGTGCCTCCTTAAATTAAGCTGCTGCGGCAGCGCCCGGCACCTCCTGGCATGCAAAGGGACATAGTTGTAATTCAGGCAGGCCTGGATTTATCCGGGAAAGGAATAAAGCCATTTAAAAATGCCTCCTGCAAGAAGCCGGCGAATTGATCGCGCTGCTGAAAAATATGGCCGGGCGGGGGCGGCCGGTAGTATTTATCAGCCATAAGTTAAATGAAGTCATGGCCGTCAGCGATAGAGTAACGGTGCTGCGGGACGGCAGGGTAGTGGCCGTGCGGAAGACTTGCGCAACCTCGCCCCAGGAGCTGGCCCGGCTCATGGTAGGCCGGGATATGACTCCCCCGGCAGCCAGGAGGCGGCGTCCTCCTCATGGACGCGGGAGAAGCCGACGAACGCTCTTTAGGACTGCTGATGGCCGGCATCCGGCAGGAGGCTTCTTAAGTTTTTGCTTGCGGCGAACCTTAAACGCGGTTAAAGGGCCCAAGCGGGTTTCAGGCTGTTGGCCAGGCAACAGGTCGACAGCCTTTCTTTTATATCCCCAGACCGATGTCCGCGGTTGAAAGCGGCGATTGCTTCCTAATATTTCTTAGAAATTTTTAAGGTTTAACCACCGGCATCCTGCTATAATTGGAAATTAGATATCCAGCAGCGCGCAGCAGGAGAGGAGATTGACATGACAGCAGAGGCAGTCCCTGTAGCGCCCCCCCGGCCCAAAAAGCTCAAGTGGCTGCTGGGGGTTTGTTTATTTTTGCTCCTGGGCGGCGCCGTCCTGTGGTGGCAGCATGGGCGCCGGGTACAGGTATCGTACATAACCTTGCCCGCCAGCCAGGGCAGCATCGTCAACACCGTCAACGCCACCGGCACCATCGAGCCGGTCAAGAGCGTGAACCTGGGCTTTAAAAACAGCGGCATCATCAAAGCCATCTACGTCAAGCCCGGGGACGTAGTCAAAGCGGGCCAGGTCCTGGCCAGCCAGGACACCACCGACCTGGAGGCGCAGCTGGCCCAGGCCCGGGCCAATCTCAACAGCGCCCTGGCTAAGCTGCAGCTCCTGGAGGCCGGGCCCCTGCCCACGGACATCGCCCAGGCGGAGGCCAACGTGGAAGCCGCCCGGGCGGCGTATAACAACGCCCAGGCCACGGTAGAACGCGACCAGGCCCTCTACCAGGCCGGGGCCCTGTCCAAAGCAGATCTGGACAGCGCCATCACCAACCGCGATTCCGCCGCCGCCAAGCTGCGCCAGGCCGAGGCGGCCCTGGAGGCTTTGAAAAACGGCAACCGGCCGGAAGACATCGCCGCCGCGCGGGCGCAGGTGGAGGCCGCCCGGGTGCAGGTGACCCTGGCCCAGAGCAACCTGGACAGCGCCCAGCTCCGCGCCCCCTGGGACGGCATCGTCAGTGCCGTCAACGGCGAGGTGGGTTACCGCGTGGGCAGCGGCACGAACAATGAGAACACCAGCTTCCTCACCCTGATCACCCCGGCCCTGCAGCTGCGGGCCCAGGTGAACGAGGCCGACATCAACAAAGTAAAGATCGGCCAGAAGGTAACCTTCACCGTCAACGCCCTGCCCGGCCGGGAGATGTCCGGGCAGGTGGCCTGGATCGCCCCCCAGGCAAGCACCGTATCCAATGTCCAGTTATACGACGTGGTGATATCCTTAGATCCGAACCTGCCCCTGAAGGCCGGCATGACGGCCAGCGTCAACATCATCATCGCCCGCAAGGACAACGTCCTCACCGTGTCCAGAGCGGCCCTGGCCTTTGCCGCCGGCTACCAGAACAGCAGCAGTAAAAGCGGCAGCCAGGCCGGCGGCACGGCGGCGGGCAGCTCCGGCAGCGCGGCAGGCCAGCGCGGCGGGCAGGGTAGCACATCTTCCGGCGGCGGTACCGGTACGGGGAAGAGCGAGGCAAGCGCTGAAGAACCCGGCACCACACGGGCCGTTGTGCTGGTCCTGGAAAACGGCCGTCCGGTACCCCGCCAGATCGTCACCGGCCTGAGCGATGAGCGCAATGTCGAAGTAGTGAGCGGGCTGCAGCCCGGCGAGGCGGTAGTCGTCGGCACCAGCACATCCGCCAGATCGTCCACCGGCACCCAGACCAGGTCGCTATTCGGCCCGGCACCCATGCAGAACCGGCAGCCGGCCCGGACGACCCAGGGGAGGTAACCGGCGTGGGCGCGCCAGTAATCCAGCTGCAGGGGGTAACCAGGATCTACGCCAGCGGTGAAAACCGCGTGCACGCCCTGCGGGGCATCGACCTGGAAGTCGCCGAAGGGGAAATGGTGGCCGTCATGGGCGCTTCCGGGTCGGGCAAATCCACCCTCATGCACATCCTGGGCTGCCTGGACAGGCCCACCGGCGGCCGCTACCTGCTCCACGGCCAGGACGTCACCAGGCTGACACCGGACCAGCTGGCCTACATCCGCAACCGGCAGATCGGTTTCGTCTTCCAGAGCTTCAACCTCATCGGCAACATGACGGCCTGGGAAAACGTCGCCCTGCCCCTGATCTACGCCGGCGTCCCCCGGCGGGAAATGCAGGCCAGGGCACTTACCGCCCTGCGGCAGGTAGGGCTGGAAGGGAGAGAAAACCACCTGCCGTCCCAGCTGTCCGGCGGCCAGCAGCAGCGGGTGGCCATCGCCCGCGCCCTGGTCAACGATCCGGCCATCATCCTGGCCGACGAGCCCACCGGCGCGCTAGATACCCGGACGAGCGTCGAGGTGATGGCCATTTTCCAGCGCCTGCACCGCGAGCGCGGCCTGACGGTCGTCATCGTCACCCATGAGCCCGACATCGCCGCCTACTGCCGGCGGCTGGTACGAGTACGGGACGGCCTGATCGTCGCCGATGAAGTCATAGCACAGCCGCGGCAGGCGGAAAAAGAGCTGGCGGCAGTGCCGGCAGGGGAGGGGAAAGAATGAAACTCAGGGCGGCGCTGGCCGTAGCCTGGCGCGGGCTGCTGGCCAACAAGATGCGCTCCTTACTGACCATGCTGGGCATCATCATCGGCGTGGCGGCGGTAATCGTCATGATCAGCATCGGCCAGGGCGCGACGGCCCAGGTGACGGAACGGATAGCCCGCATGGGGTCCAATATCTTAATGGTCCGGCCGGGGGCGGGGTTCGGCCCCGTCCGCGGCGCCGCCGGGGCCGTCGAAAGCCTTACCCTGGACGACGCCACAGCCATTTCCGCCCTGCCCCTGGTACGGAACGTCGCCCCGGAACTCAACCGGCAGGTGACGGCAACCGCCGGCAGCCAGACCTGGACCACCACCGTCAAAGGCACCAGCGCCTCTTACCCGGAGATAAGAAACCTGGCGGTAGCGGCAGGCTCCTTTTTCACCGCCGAAGACACCGAACAAGCCGCCCTGGTGGCCGTCCTGGGGCCGACGGTGGAAGCCAACCTTTTTCCTGACGGCGCCAGCGCCGTCGGCCGGACCATCACCCTCAACAACCTGAAGTTTACCGTGATCGGCGTCCTGGCGCCCCAGGGCAGCGGCATGGGAGGCCAGGATCAGGACGATATGGTCTACATTCCCATCACCACCGCCCAGCGGCGCTTCACCGGCAGGCAGAACGTCCAGGTCATCAACGTCCAGGCCCGGGATGCCGAGAGCCTCAATACGGTGCAGGACGAAGTCGCCGCCCTGCTGCGGCAGCGGCACCGCCTCAGCAGCCAGCAGGCAGACGACTTCAACATCCAGAATATGACGGCCATCATGGAGACCGTAGCCGACACCACCAAAACCATGACCCTGCTGCTGGCCGGCGTGGCGGCGGTGTCCCTGCTGGTGGGCGGCATCGGCATCATGAACATCATGCTGGTGTCCGTCACCGAGCGCACCCGGGAGATCGGCATCCGCATGGCCGTCGGTGCCACCAGCGGGGCCATCCTGACCCAGTTTCTCATCGAAGCCCTGGTCCTGAGCCTGGTCGGCGGCGTGATCGGTATGCTGGCCGGCCTCACCGGCAGCCGCCTCGTAGCCGTCCTGGCCGGCTGGCCGGCAGTCATCTCCCCGGCCTCCATCCTGCTGGCCATCGGTTTTTCGGCCCTGGTGGGGATATTCTTCGGCTACTACCCGGCCCGCAAAGCCGCAACTTCCAACCCCATTGAAGCCCTGCGGTACGAGTGAGCTTAAAAAGCCCCCTGCAGTCACAGGGGGCTCAATTTATCTTCCCGGCGGAGGATTATGATATCGCCCTTGCGAACGATGAGCTGTGCGGCGACAGTACTGCCGCCGGGCTCTACCAGCAGGTAGCAACTGTTTTTTTCACGACAGGCGGTACCGCGGGCGGAAAGTTTACAATACAAAAGGTTTCCCGGCGGCGCTGGAGGGCAAAAATCGGAATTTTAACAGAAGGATTTTCCATATGAGAAAAGAATATTTTAAATAAATCTCTTATAGGAGGTTTTTTTATGATCAAAAAATATTTTTTCCTCGTGTTTGCGTTGTTCTTCTTTATAGCCCTGGGTGGGGTAAATGCGGGAGCGGCAGACATCGATGCCCGACCGCTTGTAGTCCAGGGAGCGATGGATCTGGAGATACAAGAACTGGTGAAAGCATTGGATAACCCCAAAGAAATAACCTTTGGAAGCTGGACTTTTTGGCAAGGAACGATTGACAATCTTCCAGTTGTTGTCTCCCGTACTGAAGTAGGTATTACTAACGCTGCCGCCGCTACGCTCTTGGCTATTGAGAAATTTCATCCCTGGGCCATAATCAACCAGGGAACATCAGGGGGCCACGACCCTTCTTTACACCGTTTTGATATTGTTTTAGGAGAAAAGGCCATTAATTACGGAAAGTTCAAGTCTAACCACCGGGATTATGGGCAGGGCACTAATCCTCTGGAGTGGATACCAGAAGATGTAAAGTTGAATTTGGATGGCAAGAGGATAAGTTTTCACGGTTTTGAGGGCGACCAGGAATTATTGAAGATAGCCGAAAGTGTAGCCAGTAGCTATCAATACGGTCGGGTTGTCAGGGGAGTAATTGGCACTGCAGATGAATGGAACCGGGAATTAGACCGTATAAAATGGGCGCATGAACGACTTGGTACTTCAGTAGAAGAAATGGAAACAGCATCTGCGGCTCAAGTAGCCCGGGCATACAATATACCTTTTCTTGGTATTCGCATCTTATCCAATAGCGAACCCCAAAATGAAAACTGGGATCCCAAGGCAGGGGCCTATTGCCAGGAATATGTCTTGCAAGTGATTAAAGCCATAGCAAAAACAAAGAATTTGCAGGATTTAACACCTAACTTCAAAGTTTTCATTGACGGTTCTGAGGTTAATTTAAAACATACTCCCTTTGCCATCAATGACGTTGTATACCTGCCTGTCAGAGAAGTTTTCACCAGAATGGGCGGAACAGTCGCCTGGGATAATGAACAACGCTTGGCTCGGGTTAAATTAGGAGATAAAGATTTAGTTATTAAAGCAACGAGTGAGGGCTTGTTGCGAGATAGCATCCTATATATGCCGGTTCCCATGATAGCTCAGTCAACTGATTACCATTTGATACTTAATGACTATGAAGTACGCCTTTACCGTTAAAAAAGAAGCACAAAGGTAACTCACGTTCTGGGATGTAAAGGCCCGGCTGAGTGGCCTCTACAAAAACGATGCATAAAAATCAGCCCCCTGCATTGAGGGGGATGATTTTTTGTTCCCGCGGAGGAATATAACGTCACCCTATGCACTGGGATATTACTGCCTGCCGGGCTCTACCAGCAGGTGGCAATTTTTTTATACTAGAACCTGCCGAAAAGCGCTTATACCGGACGCTAAGGATGGCCAATAAAACATGAAAACGAAAGCGGGGATACGAACCCCGGACAGCTATCTAAGCTAGTGAAATAAAAGATTAAGCTTCACTTATTGAGAGCTCCATTAAAATCAAAAAGGCGATACTGGTGATCTGGTTAACCAATTCCTTATAAAACTTACGCTCCTGACGCCATATTGTATTTTTTTCGATAAAGGCGTTTATAAGGTCCTCGACGGGGCCGACGATAATTATTGCCAGGGCAATATATAGCGGTATCCGGGAACGGCCACTTACTAATTTCGCGAAGCATTCGATTACAACTACAGTCCCGAAGAGGTAAGAAAGAGAGCCGAGAATTTTATTTATATCGTCAGCCATATAATATCACCTGGTATAATTTGCTTCCATATGCATATTATTCTTGGCTATGTGATATGGTGTTAAACTAGAGGAGAGATGCTAAAACTTAGAAAAAGCGGCCTCGCGAAGTATGAAGATAATTATTATTGCGAGAACACGACAGTATAAAGCCCGAAAATGACAGCAGGAAAAGACTATTTTCGACAACTTATTCCATTAATCTTAAAAAGTATTTTACTTGATTTTTTCACTGTCGATGCAGGAATTTCAAATTTAAGCAGTGCCTTTCCCTGCCGCTTTCACCCGACGGCGCGCCGGCTGCGCCAGGAAAACCAGGCCGGTAAGCTGGGCCGGGTGGTAGCCATTCGCGCTACCAATCACGGCTCGCTGCCGCCGGCTGGTTTTTAGACCGGGAAAAAGCAGGAGGCGCAGTCCAGCATGACGACGGCCAGAGATTTTTCCTTGCAGGGCGGTATCATCGTGCTGCCGGACCGGTTAATAGCCGGCGGTACATTAACAATTAGCGGCGGAAAAATCACCGCCCTGGCCGGGCCCGGCGCCGGCAGGGAAGGTGCCGGCCGGGTGCACCGGGGCATAACCGTAGACGTTTCCGGCCGCTACGTCTGCCCGGGGTTTATCGACCTGCACGTCCACGGCGGCGGGGGCCACGGCTTTGACTGGCAGCAACCGTGGCATGAATGGGAGCAGGTGGCCCGCTTCCACGCCCGCCACGGGGTAACCGGCCTCCTGGCCACAGTCCCGGTCCCGCACGGCGCATGGCATTTGCTGCATGAGTTCCGTCAGGAGGTGGCCGGGAAAAGTTGGGAGGGGAGTACCATCTTCGGGCTGCATCTGGAGGGGCCGTATTTAAGCCCGGCGCGCCGCGGCTGCTGGCACGAGTCTTCCCTGCGGCTGCCACGGCCTGACGATTGCCGCGCCCTCCTGGAAGCCGCCGGTCCCTTCCTGAAAATCATTACCCTGGCCCCGGAACTGCCCGGTGCCATAGAATGTATTTCTCTCCTGGCCGCCGCCGGGGTGGTGGTCGCCATGGGCCACACGGAGGCCACCTATGACCAGGCGGTCCGGGCGGCCCGCGCCGGCGTTCGGAGGGTCACCCACCTCTACAACGCCATGCAGGGGCTGCACCACCGGGAGCCCGGTGCCGCAGGGGCGGCCCTGGACCTGGACGGGGTGACGGCGGAAATAATCTGTGATGGCGTCCACGTCCACCCGGCCGCCATGCGCCTGGCCCTGCGGACTAAAGGGGTGGACGGCCTCAACCTGGTCACCGACGCCAGCCCCCTGGCCGGGGCTCCGGATCCGGGAATAGAAGTGCCCTTCGGCCAGTTCCCCGTAAAGATCGTTGACGGCGTCTGCCGCGCACCCGACGGTTCCCTGGCCGGCAGCCTCCTGACCATAGACCGGGCGGTAGCCAATGCCGTCCGGTTGCTGGATATCCCCGTCTGGGAGGCGGTGCGCATGGCCAGCCTGGTCCCCGCCCGGTCCATCGGCATAGCCCAACATAAGGGCTCCCTGGAAGAGGGGAAAGACGCAGATATCGCCATCCTGGACAGCGACTTCAAAGTGGAAGCCACTTTTATCGGCGGCCGCCTGATCTACGTAAATCCCGGGGCAAAAGAAAGATACAAAATGTTATATTGACTAGCCTCCGCTATATTGCCCGGACTATTAAGACCCGGCGGGATATGCCGGTCCCCGCAATAAAAGCAGCCCCCTGCAGTTACAGGGGGCTGCTTTCATCTTCCCGGCGGAGGATTATGACGTCGCCCTTGCGGTCGATGAGACGGGCGGCGACAGCGCTGCCGCCCGGTTCTACCACCAGGTAGCTGCCAGCGTCTTCCCGGCAGGTGGAACTCCGGGCGGAAAGCCGGCAGAAGGTTTCCCGGCGGCGCTGGAGGGCCCTTTCTCCTTCCACCAGGCGCAGGGCCAGAGTGTCCATATTTAAGAGGCAGGGCAGGGCCTGACTGCCGGCGAGGATCAGCCGGGTGCGGTAGAAGCCCTCATTGTATGGTTCGAAACTTTTTACCTTGCTGCCGACCACGTAGCCTGTCCCGCCCTCGTCGCGGCTGCGGGGCCGGCGCAGACGTAAAGGCACGAGGACCATTTCCGGTCCCAGAACAATGGGGGCCAGGTGACTGCGGCCTTCCCGGGACCAGGCGGTATACTCCTGCCGCCAGGATACGCCCAGATGGGAGGCCAGGGCCTTCAGGACGGTCTTCGTCCGGCGGCGGTCCAGGATTTTACTCCCGTCGTCCAGCCAGACCTCGGTATAGTTGCCGGCGTCAACGCCGCTGCCGTAGACCGGCACCAGGCAGTTTAATTTCTGCCATAAACCTTCCTGGATCCAGTTAGCCACCATATTTGCCACCTCCTACCTCAGCTTTATTATATAAGAACAACAGTTCGCAGATCAAGATGGTTTTAATCACGCTTCAGAATAGCAGCGTCGCGCTGGTTTCCCCGGCAGAGTCTTAGCCGGGCGAGGTTTTGCCCAGGGTTTGGGCCAGGTCGTGAATGGCCGCCGTCAGGTCGTCGAGCTTTTTTTCCACCCGCACCAGCAGGTAGAAAGCAATGACCATGGGGAAGCCGTAGTTGCCGATCTGGACCCAGAGGTTTTCCATGTCAGGCTCCCTCCTTCTCCTTATCGAAACTCCACTGTTGGATTACCTTTTCCCGGGCCTGGCCCAGGAGCTCGCCCCAGGCGGCCGCGCATTCGCCGCAGAGAATGAAGTCACCGATGAGGGCGGTATCCTCCAGGAGCAGGATTTTCGCTTCCAGGGTCTGCTGGCGGTCGCAGCAGTGGCAGCGGCCCCGCCGGGGCCGGGCGAAATAACTAAATTTGACCTGCAGCATACCAGGAGCCTCCTCTTCTTATTTCCACCGTTCTATGGTGACGGTATGTCGCCATGAGCGGCTCCTCCAAAGCCACCTTGAACAGGTCCTGTGAAATTTAGGGATGGGGTGAGCTGCGAGTACCTCAACCCGCTCACCCCATTCGGGACTAATTAACCGTAAAGCTTAAGCAGCAATGATGTCGGTGACATCCCTGATGACGATGCGGGCGCCGATAATAGCCGTGAGGTCGCCGCCGGGCGAGGTAAAGATGTTTCGGGCCAGGATGAGCTCCATGACGGCCCGGACTTCAGCCTCGGTCAGGTTGTCCCGCGGGTCAATAACCGCCAGGGTGGTACGGCGGCCGGCGGCATTCTGGAAAATCAACTCCAGGCGCTTGGTAGGCATGACGGTTCACCTCCTGTAGGTTTAATTAGGAGCTGGCGCTGAGGTCGTTCTCGTTAACGCGGCTGACGGCGTTAACGGGATGTACCTGCAGGCTGCCGATGGCCTGGGCGACGTCGTAGACATCCTGGTCGCTGGCAGAGGGTTTGACGCGGCTGTAAGAGCGCACCCGGTAAACGGGCTGCCCGTTGGCGCCAGTCCCGGTCTGCACCTGCAGGCGTAAGGTGGTGGCCAGCGGGGTGCTGATCACAGCCATTTGTTTCACCTCCCTTCGGACAGCTACAGCATAGCATGGTTGCCTGTAAAAACGAACTAATGTTTGTATACGATTACGAGCTCGAACCTGTCGTTAACCGCTAATACCGGCTGCTAAGGAAGGCCAATAAAGCATGAAAACGAAAGCAGGGATATCGTACCAGGCGGATTACTTTAACTTTTGGCAAAGAGTTGGAAAACCAGGCCGGCAGGCCCATGGCAGGACCCGCCTCTATCCGCCCTGGAAGCCCTGCAGCAAATGAGTTACAAAGGGCGGCCATAACTGGGCCGGCAGGCCGGGTTATAATAGTAATCACCTGTCAGGGAGGGGAAGACTTCCTGCTGCCGCACGGCGTGGAAGTAAATGGCTTTGGTGCATAACCGATCTATTGCTTTCTTACTTATAATGTCTTACAATAGGCGTAAGAAAGGAGGCTTTTGTTATGGAAATAGCCAGGTTATCTTCCAAAGGGCAACTGGTACTACCGAAAAATATTAGAGAAGAGCTCGCCTTGAAACGTGGAGGAGAACTAAAGGTGGAGTTGGTAGGGGGTAAGATAATCCTTGAACCTGTTTACCAGAAAACCAGGACGGCTGGCTGGCGTCGCTGGCGTGGTGCCCTGCGCGGGAAGCGGGTATTGGAAGAACATCTGGAGGAACATAGGCAAGAGGTAGACCGAGATGGTGAAGATATTTGATGCCTATGCCGTCTTATGCTGGATGCAAGAAGAACCCGGTTCATCTTACATTGAGCATCTGTTGGAGCAGGCCGAAAAAGAAGTAATTAAGATCCAGATATCAGCCATTAATATTGGGGAAATCTTTTACCGCCTTGTTAAGAGTGGGCATAGCAAAGAGGCGGCCTCCTTTTTAATGGACGTTAAAAAGAAAATCTTTCCCTGGCGGGTAATCCCGGCATCTAATACACGTATCTGGGAAGCAGCGAAACTAAAAGGCGAATACAGGATATCTTACGCCGATGCTTTTGCCCTGGCACTGGCCCGGGAAACAGGGGGTGCAATAGTTACAAGGGACCCCGAAATAATTGAAGTTTGTAATAGCGGGCGTTTTCTATTAGATCAAATACCCTCAGAATGGCCACTTCAGGCAAAAAAATGAGGCTTTGTTAGGACCCGCCCCTATCCGCCCCGGAAGCCCTGCAGCAAATGGGTTACAAAGGGCGGCACTGCGCTACGCAGCTAATTTACTGGTGGAAGAACAAATAAGGGCGGTGCTATAAAGTGCTTTGGCAAAAATATTGGCCCGAGCAGGATATAGGGCTATTGATGTTCGCGACAAAGGTTTACGTGGTGCTCAAGATAGATATATATTCGCCTTTGCTTGCCAGAGACAAGCTACTATAATTACTGCAAACGTAGGTTTTGCAGGCCTTTCATAATACAACATCGATTGACCATGTAATCCATTGACGCGTTTAACATATGCTGGTATTATTGTACATAAAGTAAGCATAAGATATGTCGAAATAAATATAATGGAGCAGTCGGCATAGATAGCCATTACGCAGTCCTGGACTGCCTGCAAAGAAACGACAAGCTCACCCAGCGTGAGATCGCCCTCCGTACCGGCCTTTCCGCTTCCTGCGCTGCAGACCTGGCTGGTATAGACGGCCGCAACACCATGATAATCACCTGGCAGGCCGGGGAAGAATACCAGCCGCCGCCGGGGATAGAAGGGGTAAATATAATTGACCGGTTGTAGGGATTGGGGAGTAGAAATAAATTAAGAGGCACCCATAATAACATATAATGGAACAGAGATCTGAAAAGAGAACTTCCAGCCTTGTTCAGGGAGGAATGTCCCTTATGCCTCGAAACACGATAAAGCCAGCTCTACAGGATCTAGCAAAACGGAACGCAGAACTTTACGAAAAATATGGGCGACCTTTAGAAAAAGAACACAAAGGGAAGTTCGTTGCTATTTCCGAAGAAGGCAAAGTCATAATTGATCCTAATGATGTCCAGGTAGCCCAGAAAGCAATAGAAGAATTCGGTCCCGGCCATTTTGCCTTCTATAAGATAGGCTTTAAGGCAACTGGCAAGTGGAGGATTACCAGTGCATCATAGCTATGAATATCCCTATACTGATTTATCTATTTCTGTCGGCAAATATAAAGAAAATGTCCATGCATATATAGATACCGGCTTTGAAGGTTATATCGTGTTACCTGAAAATTATGTTGAAAAGATTGGTTCCCCGGCTTTTATCAGCAATTGTGAAGTGGCCGATGGAGCCCTGGTTGCAGCAGCAGAATACATTGGCACCATTGTGATCCCGGATATAGGATTTACTCTTATGGCGCGTATTACCTGTTTGGGTAATGAAATTCTAATTGGAAGAGCAGTAATCGATCATTTGCGCCTGATATTTGACCGGGGCCGGCAAGTTATTATTTATAACGACTGAAAGTTCAGGTGAAATCGAGCATGAAAGGTCTCATCCTCTCGGGCGGCAAGGGCACCCGCCTGCGCCCCCTCACTTATACGACAACTAAACAGCTCATCCCCGTGGCCAACCGGCCCATTTTATTTTTTGTCATCGAGCAGGTCGTCCAGGCCGGGATAAGGGACATCGGCATCATCATTTCCCCGGAGACGGGGGAGAGCGTGCGCCAGGCGGTGGGCGACGGCAGCCGCTTCGGCGCGCAGGTAACGTACATACTCCAGGAAAAGCCGCTAGGGCTGGCCCACGCGGTACTTACGGCCCGCGATTTTCTTAAGGACGAGCCCTTTCTCATGTTCCTGCGGGATAACCTTACTTCCAAACATGAAGTTTTAGCGAAAATTTACACATTTAGCAAGGCGGCATAATATGACTGTTCAACCTACGATCTTTTCGAGACTAACGAAAAATGTTTTATATCAACAAGCTGCTCAAGGCATTGTATCTCTTAGCTTTCGACAATTAGCTTCGATAGGCATATCCGGGATAGGAACACTGATCCTTATGCGGATATTAGGACCCAGAGAGTATGGTATGATCGTTATTGTACAGGCAATAATGGCTTATCTTATAGTTTTTGGATCCAGTTTTGGTGCTTACGTTGTACGCTCATCATCAATGGAAATGATCCATGATATTTTTACGTTAGCAGTTTTATTATCCTTTTTTATTTTTGGTTTATTAATGATCCTGGCTTCACTTATTGCTGCTTTTTGGGGTGTTCCAGAACTAAAACCCCTTATCTATTTAAGCGCCGCAGGTGTTTCTTTTGGGATACTTGCTGGCGTACAGGCTGGTATTTTAGAAAGAGAAATGCGTTATCCAACCCTGGCTGGATTAGAACTTGCCTCAATAATTCTTACGTATATCATCGCTATAATTATGGCTTGGCAGGGAATGGGGCCACTAGGGGTTACATTGGCAATGGCTGGTACTTATATAATCCAATTTATTGGTTTTAAGATTGCAACGGGTTATAGATGGAAACCAGTGGTCCCCAAATCCTTTCGGGTTATTATAGGATATGTCTTTTCTTATGCAGCATCCGGGTTAACATGGCAGCTCAGATCTTTAATTAATCCCATTATTGTCGGTCGTATATTTGGGCCGGAAATGGTCGGGATTATTGGAGCAGTGTTAAAGGTGGTAGAGGCTTCCGGAGCCCTTCGTGGCCCTGTGCTCCGGGTTTTATTTAATGTAATGAGCCGCGTTCAAAAAGATAAAAAAGAACTTAGCAAGGCCATTTTTTTTGGAACGAGCTATCAAATTTTGCTTTTGGGCCTTCTTTATTTCCTAATTGCGCTTTTTCTACCTCTGGCAGTACGCCTGATCCTTGGTCAACAGTGGGTTCCGGTCATAGAGATATATTCCTGGGTGGCTGTAGCGTTTTTATTCCAATCTATACCTTTATCCCTGGTTAATATATTTTATGTTTCCGGACAAAACCTGAAAGTCCTCATTGCTAATATAATTTATATTGGCCTTCTTGCATTATCTACCTATGTTTTTGTGGGGAGAGCAGGTGCGAAAGGGTACGGTTGGGCGGAAATTCTATCAGTGATTATATATGGTTTGATTATATATCTATATAGTTTTCCAATAATAGGCACTGTTAGATTGCCATTATTATTGGCTTCAGGCTTAAGCTTGGCAATAGTTACCACTAAATATATCTCCTTTTGGTCATCTTTACTGGTGTTCTTATCCCTTTTAGGGAGACATGACCGGCAGCTTCTGTTCAAGGTATTTAGAGGGGCTTATGAAAAATGAAAGGAAAAATCGTGAAAATACTACTATTAGTTCGCTGCCTTAATACCGGCGGAGGGGAAAAAGTAGTTCTTGAAGTTCTAAAACGGCTCGATCGCGAAAGAATACATATAACCTTGGTGCCGGTGTTGGGTGGAGGACCATGGGAGGATAAGGTGCCATCATGGGTTGCCGTTAAACCGCTTCTTCAATGGCGAGGAGCTAACCCCCTTGGTCCAATACGTATTTTTCAGTTAGCACTTAAGATCCCTTATTTAATAAGCTTGGTCCACCAGCATGACATCATTTGGAGTGGGGGAGGCTTTGGTGGAGCCCATTACTTGGGCGCCCTTGCCTCGTTTTTGACTGGTAAGCCCCTGATCGCCTGGGCGCACGGTGCAGAGCCACAAGTACTTAAAACAGTTCGAGCCAAAGGTTTCAGGGCGTGGCTACACCGTTATTTTATTCCCCTGGCATATAAAAAAGCGCGGCTTATTATGGCGGTTTCCCAGGGTGTAAAGGATGAGTTGAGTAAGGATATTGATGGGATTAAAGAACGAATAGAAGTGGTCTATAATCCTGTTGATGTAGATGCCATACTTATTAAAGCGAAGGAACCTCTTCCATCAAATATAACACCTGACTTTTTTGCCGGCGCTCCAGTAATCATAGCTATTGGCCGATTTGAATTCGGGAAGGGATATGACCTGCTAATCAAAGCCCATGCCAGTCTTCTGCAGCAGGGCTTAAATGTAAAATTGCTCCTTGTTGGTGGTGGTCCGGAATATAGTTCGCTTGAGAATATGGTCCGCCGTCTGGGAACTTTAGAAAAGACTGCTTTTCTTGATAGGCTCGACAACCCTTATCCCTTGCTGGCCCGATCCAATATACTGGCATTTCCATCGAGGGCCGAGGGTTTCGGGGTTGCCCTTATAGAAGCCATGGCTCTAGGTATTCCGGTAGTGGCGGCAGATTGCCCCAGCGGGCCGTTTGAAGTTTTAGATGGGGGAAAATATGGCCTTTTGGTGCCGCCAGAAGATCCAGAAGCCCTAGCCGGGGCTGTGGCCGATATTTTAAATAACAGAGAAATGTCCAGGCGATTTACTGAACTCGGACCCCTTAGGGCAAAAGATTTTGCTGCATCAACTGTTATCGCTCGCCTTGAGAAATTATTACTTGATTTTGCAGACAAGGAGATATCCAGGTGAAAGTAGCTTTCTATCAATTCTTCCCGCCGACATTGTGGACGCCGGGAGGCGGAGAAACCCAGCTAGTTAAAACTAAAGAAGCCCTTGAAAGATTAGGAGTTGAGGTGACATTATTTAACCCCTGGTCGCGTTCAAAGGACTTTGATATACTGCACGTCTTTGGCTCCAGCTATGAATTGAGTAGTTTTGTGCGCGCCGCTAAAGGGCTGGGGTTACCTGTGGTTGTTTCAATAATAGCTTTTTCCGCTAAACCATCCTGGCAATGGTGGCTTTGGAGGAGGATAGATAGATTTATTCCCATTCCTACAACATACAGGTTGCGCCACGAGATTTACACAAATGCCGACCGGTTGATTGTAGCTTCCCGATCCGAAGCGGAGCAGTTGTCTCAGGGTTTCCGTATTAATAATAAAAAGTATCGCTGGGTACCCCATGGAATTGAGGGGGAGCGATTTATTAAAGCTGACCCAAAGCTTTTCATCAAACGTTACGGGTTACAGGATTTTGTCCTCCAGGTAAGCCGCATTAACCGGCATAAAGGGCAGGTAAGACTAATCCGGGCGCTTGAGGGAACAGGTATCAAACTTGTTTTTATTGGGCCATTAGATCCTATTGATCAGCAGGGGACCCAGGAATTCTTAAATCTAGTAGAAAAGCATTCAGGCTGGGTACATTACCTTGGGACGTTAAATTATGATGATGAATTATTGCCTTCGGCGTATGCTGCTTGCAGAGTTCACGTTTTACCTAGCACAATTATTGAATCACCGGGCCTCGTAACCTTAGAATCTACTGCTGCTGGGGCAGCAGCAGTATCAGGTAATTATCCGACGCTCTATGAATATTTAGGGGAACGGGTTTATTACTGCGAACCTGCTTCCATCGCTTCTATCCGCGCGAGTGTGCTACAGGCTTATGAAGAAGGTATTAAACCTGGAGCAAGGGAGTACGTTGTAGACAACTTTTCCTGGGACCGGACCGCCGAGCGGCTGTTAGAGGTCTATCAGGAGGTACTTGCATGAAGGTTGCTTTGATTGCATTATCTGTGCGGGGTGCTATGGGCCAATATCTGGAAGCCTTAGTGCCTCCCTTAAGTAAAGTTGTTGAGGTACATTTATTTGTGCCATTCCATTTTATGGGCGAAACTGACGAGGCCATCGTACATCGTTTTGCGACTGGTTTTAACCAACGCCAGGCCCTGCTCCGTTTTCTCAACCCGCTGGCGGCCTGGCGGGTTTGGCGAGAAGTGCGGGTCGTAGCCCCCGGGGTAGTGCATCTTTTTAATGGGGAAGGATACCCGTGGTCCTTGATATTCGCCTTAGGGGCTTATCGTGATCAAATCCCTCTTTTGGTAACGGTACATGATCCTGAACCGCATCCCGGTAATACCTGGGAAGCCATGAATGCATGGCTACGTCGGGCGGTTCTCCCTCTGGCTGCAGGAGTGCATGTTCATAGCAAGCGTTTTGTGGAGGCATTGGAACGATTAAAGATAAAACGGGAACGAATCCATGTGATCCCCCATGGAAGCATCGCCGAGCGGTTCTTAAAATACCGCCAAGCAGGAATAAAACGTGAACCGTTGGCATTGTTCTTTGGCCGCCTGGAGGCTTATAAGGGCGTAGATCTTTTGGTGGATGCTGCAATTCGCTTAAATGGGGAAATCCGGGTAATTATCGCTGGTCCTGGTAAATTGCCCACATGGTTGGAACAAAAAATCAGGGATAAAATAAATATTTTCGAAGTACATAACCGCTACCTGGAGGATACGGAGGTTGCCCATCTCTTTCAGCGGGCTTCAGTATGCGTCCTTCCTTACCGCCAGGCAACCCAATCAAGTTTGCCCCTTATAGCAGCTGCCTTCGGTGTTCCGGTGGTGGCAACTGCTGTTGGTGCTTTCGTAGAGGATGTCCCGAGGGTTGGAGGCATACTGGTACCCCCGGAAAATGTAGAAGCTTTAGCCCAAGGGATTTTCCAAGCCATGCAAAAAAAGCCGGTCTATCCTGAGGAACTGCGCTTTGAAAATCTTGCTGGCCGGTTTGTAACAGTATACAGGTCGATTTGTGGGAGATAACTTATGGAGAGCTTAACACTTACTTATCTTCTTGCCGTTGCTCATATTACATTGTATGGCATCGCTTTATTACTTACACGTTACCCAGTAATAAGTATTTTTCACTTGGCCTTAGCTAACTTTATTATTGCCTTTGGAGTTAGACCTTTACTAAGCGCATTTTTTGGTGGCGTAACTTTATACTGGGTTGGATTAGGATGGGAAGCATACAATAGAGGGCTCCTATATCAGCTAATATTTACTTTATTTTATGTGATTGGTTATTTAACCTTAATAAGACATGATAAGGGATCGCAAATAATCCCTGAGAATCGTATATCCTTACGTGGTGCGATATTTACTTTTTGCGTGGGATTAACCGCTGTGGGACTAATTCACATTCTCTCACGCGGTGCCTGGTTGCCAACGGCGCGAAATCAAACTTTAACTTCAGTAGTACCCTTCGGTAAGATTTTGTTTCCACTCGCTGTTATACCGTTAAGCGTTTCTTTGGCAATCCTCTTCATTTTAATGTTGCGGTACAGACGCCATCCGATAATATTTTCGAGCGCTTTATTGTTAGAAAGCCTTGCCTTTCTCCTTCTTTCGCTTTTATATCAACGGGGTTTTATACTGAGTGGGCTAATTTTAGGTGCCTTATTCTATGAACGTTTTATTAGACGATTTACTTATATAAGAGCTTTAACCTTGGCATTTTTACTGTTAGTATTATTGTTTACATTACGTCCTTTAGCCATATTTATTTCTTCCGGAGGTAAAACAATAGTTTTTGATTCAGGACAAAGTGGATTGATAGGCAAAGTGCGACATCACCTATTGGATTCACCTAACTTTGACAATGCTGACGTTTGGCCGGTGGTTATTGCAAATGTAAATCAGGAAGGCAATACGCTGGGCAGTACTTTTCTTGCCATCCCGGCACGTTTTTTAACACCTGGGATACGGAAAGAGTTAGAGCTGGAGACAGCCGTCGACAGGGTCAATGCATTTTATTGGGGTAAAAAATATTGGGAAACAAATTTTGGTTTTAATATTAATCTACCGCAGGAGCTATATCTAAATTTCGGGGCTGCTTTGATGCCTCTCGCCTTTATTGCCGGAATGTTGACGAGTATAATTGATCGGTGGCTTAAGCGATTACGGAGAATTACTCTTCGAACAGTTTTTTTGGGAGCAGCGGCGTTAGCTGCTGGTGGATTTGTAGGCGAGCCTGCGGGTACGGTACAGTGGGTTACTGCTTACATAGCTTTAGGTCTATTTTTAAGCTTTTTAGAGCGTCTACGTTTGCATTGTTCTGTTGGTGGTACCCAATAAAAGGTTCTTTTCATACCTTATCTTCTGTTATAAGAATCTTAAGGAGCCATGCATGAAAGCTCTAATTCTATCTGGTGGTTTTGATACACAGCTTTAGTTTGATAGACCATACGGCGGAATTAACTTTTGCCGGGGTTATGAATGCTCATTATGTTAGTAGCAAATTAATATGGATACCATGAAACAGTTGGTGAAGGAAATGAAAGATGTCTTTACAATCATCATGGCTGGCGGTTCTGGAGAGCGATTCTGGCCTTATAGCCGTAAGGATCGTCCCAAGCAGTTTTTACAAGTAGTGGGACAGGGAACTTTACTTCAACAGACGGTACAGCGGGCAAAGCTTCTTTGCCCGGTAGAGCAGATATACATAGTAACTGGTCGTAGTTATCTTAACCTGGTGCAGGAACAGGTTCCAGAGATTCCAAAAGAAAACTTGATTGTAGAGCCGGTTGGGCGTGATACGGCACCCTGTATTGCTCTTGCTTTGTCTATTTTAGAAGCCAGGGGTCTAAATGGGACGATGATTGTTTTGCCTTCAGACCAGATGGTGATAGGGGAAGATGGATTTCTTCGTTCCCTTTCTACTGCCGTTAAGCTTGCCCATGAAACCTGCGGTTTAGTCACAATCGGTATCCGTCCAACCAGACCTGAAACCGGCTATGGTTATATCCGCATTGGAGAAAGGTTATCTAGTTTATCCGCTTTCCGGGTAGCCGCCTTCACAGAAAAACCAGATATGGGGAGGGCAATTTCCTTTCTCTCATCCGGTGAGTATCTGTGGAATAGCGGGATGTTTATCTGGCAGGTATCAGCCATACATGATGCTTTTGAACGTTACCTGCCGGAGCTAATAAAAGGTATTACTCCGATCCGGGAATCTGTCGACACACCGGATTTCGAAACAATACTCTCTAGAGTTTTTCCGACGTTAACCAGGATATCTATTGATTATGGCATTATGGAGAAAGCGGATAACGTCTACGTTGTGCCCGGAGACTTTGGATGGGATGATCTGGGAACCTGGACTGCTTTAGAGAGGGTTACAAAATGCGATATTGACGGAAATTTTGTCCAGGGCCGTTCTGTCCTGGTTGATACTAAAAATACTATCTTAAGAAATGACAATACCGACAAGCTAGTAGTAACCTTTGGGTTAAAGGATACCCTGGTGGTGGATACCCCTGATGTTCTTATGGTTGCTGATAAGAAGAGAGCGCCGGAATTAAAAAAACTGTTGGATGAGCTACGAAAACAAGGATTAGAACGATATTTAATGGGGCTAACAACTCCCGGGTTTGATGGGAATTCTAATGAAAATTCTGTGGAAACTTTGGAGGAAACTCTCTCCAGCGAGTATCCTGTTTATAAAAAGCCCTGGGGGCGTGAGATTTTGTGGGCGGTGAATGAACGTTATGCCGCTAAAGTTATCCATGTTTACCGTGGACATTCTTTAAGTAAACAATATCACCAGGAAAAAAGAGAAACAATGCTGTTTATAAAAGGGAGGGGGAAGCTCGAGCTGGGAGAAGAAGTACTTGATGTTTCTCCACCAATGGTGGTAGATATACCTGCAGGTATGGTACATCGTATTCAGGCTATTTCTGATGTTATATTTATTGAAGTTTCTTCCCCGGAACTTGATGACGTAGTTCGCTTAGCAGATGATTACGGTCGTATGTTAAATATAAAATAAGATATGGGGGTTATTATGAACCCGGTGGTCTTTAAAACTTATGATATACGTGGCGTGGCAGATAGGGATTTTCCCAGTAAGGAAGTAGAGTGTTTAGGTAGGGCTTTAGGGACTTTTTTTCTAGACAGGGGCGAATGCAAAGCTATTGTGGGGCGGGATAATCGCCGCCATTCTCCTCGAATTAGCGGGGCACTAATTCAAGGCATTTTAGCAACTGGATGTGATGTGGTAGATATCGGTCAGACAGTTACACCAGTCTTTTACTTCGCCCATTTTTATTATCAAATCGGGGCTGGAGTAATGGTGACTGCCAGCCATAACCCACCTCAAGATAATGGTTTTAAAATATTCTGTGGCGATAGTACCATCTACGGAGAAGATATTCAAACAGTACGACGTATTCTTGAGCAAGGTCGATTTTACGCTGGCCAGGGAATATTGCAGAGGATAGATCCGGAAGAAGCTTATATTAAATATATTACATCCCGTATAAATCCTTTACGAAAGCTTAAGGTTGCTATTGATGCCGGCAATGGTACGGCTGGAGAGTTAGCAGTTCGCTTATTTACAGCATTAGGATGCGAGGTAGTTCCCCTTTATTGTGAATCAGACCCGGAATTTCCCCATCACCATCCCGATCCTACCATTCCGGAAAACCTTACGGATTTAAAGGAGCTTGTTCTTTTGTCCGGCGCGGATGTAGGATTAGGTTTTGATGGTGATGGAGATCGATTGGGGGTTATAAACGATAGAGGAGAAATTTTGTGGGGTGACCTGCTCCAAATTCTATTCTGGCGAGAGATTCTACCGAAATATCCGGCAGCCCCGGCCATTGTGGAGGTAAAATGTAGCCAAGCCTTGGTGGAAGAAATTGAACGATTGGGAGGAAGGCCATTTTTCTACAAAACAGGCCATTCCCTTATTAAGGCAAAAATGAAGGAAATAAGAGCCCCCTTTACCGGCGAAATGTCCGGTCACTTCTTCTTTGCAGATGAATATTTAGGTTTTGATGATGCCTTATATGCCGGGGCTAGGTTAATTAGGCTTCTATCCAGAGAGAATAAGTCCCTCTCAGAATTACTGGCAGACGTTCCCCGATATTATGCCACGCCTGAAATCCGCATCCCCTGCCCAGAGGAAAAGAAGACAGAAGTGGTGGCTGAGATTGCTAAAATATTTTCTGATCGGGGCCATGAAATTATTGACATAGATGGAGCCAGAATTATTTTTCCAGATGGGTGGGCATTAGTGCGGGCCTCTAATACCCAATCCGTTTTGGTAGCGCGTTGTGAGGCTAAAACCCGGAAAGCCCTGGAGAGAATATCTCAATCCCTCTCAGAGGCACTTTCATATTATCCCATAGGCCAGTATTGCTGGAAAATATGATTTCTGCAGATAACAGTTAGGTGTAATGTTCTGACTGGTTAGTTATTGTTAGATAGAGAGGTATAAAGACTTGTTATCCCCCAAAAGCAACAGAATCTTATTCGTTGCTTCGGTATACACCCACCTGGCCGCTTTCCATATCCCATTCATGCGGCTTCTCCTGGATAAAGGCTATGAGGTACACGCGGCGGCTTCCTCTAGCGAAGGTAGGAAAGAAGAGGTTGAAGCAGCAGGGATAAAATGCTGGGAGATCCCCTTTGCCCGCTCGCCTTTTAATGTAAGGAATATGGGAGCCTGCCGGCGGTTAAAGGCTTTACTGCAGTCCCATCATTTTGACCTCATTCATGTCCATACCCCGGTGGCTGCTTTCCTGGGAAGGTATCTTGCTAAAGTTACGGACCAGGGGGCCGTTTTATATACAGCCCACGGATTTCATTTTTATAAAGGCGCCCCGCTCCGTAACTGGCTGATTTATTATAACGCCGAGCGCTTGGCCGCCCGGTGGACGGACGGGCTCATTGTAATGAACGGGGAGGATTTTGAAAACGCCCGCCGCATGGGATTTGAGCCTGATAAGAATTTGTTTTACGTGCATGGGGTAGGTGTAGATCTAAGCCGCTATGCGCCTCCGTCTTTTTCTGGGGGATACATACGGGCGAAGCTCGGTCTTTCGTCATCTGATGTAGTGGTCACTTGTATTGCGGAAATGAACCCCAACAAGAATCATATATTGCTCTTGCGTGCGTGGAAGAAGCTGGTGGAAAGATATAATGATTGTTACCTCTTGCTGGTAGGGGCAGGAGGGCTCATGTCATACCTGCAGGAGAAAGTTGAGAAAGAGCATATACCCCGGGTGCACTTTCTCGGCTACCGCCGGGATGTACCCCGGATCCTCCTGGAAAGCGACATCGTGACCCTGACTTCCAAGCGCGAGGGCCTTCCCAAATCCATCATGGAAGCCATGGCCGCCGGCAGGCCGGTGGTGGCCACCGATGTGCGCGGCAGCCGGGATCTGGTAGAGGATGGGTGTACTGGGCTCCTGGTTGAGTTGGACGATGTACCGGGTCTGGCTGCGGCTTTGGAAAGGCTGATTACAGATCCTGAACTGCGGGCCGCCATGGGGGCGGCCGGAAAAGAAAAGATTAAGGACTACTCTTTGGAGAAAGTTTTAAACGAAATGGCCGCTATTTATGAGCGTTATCTGGAGTAGATAGCGGGTTGAGTAGTTACCTGGGTGACAGATACTTGTGCGTTGTAAGGCGAATGTGAAGGTTTAGCCAGCTATGTTCGGGCAGCATGGTACAGGTGCTGGACGAAAGGAGAGGGAATATTGCGTATTTTAATCACCGGCGGCGCCGGTTTCGCCCTACGGGATCAGTAAACTTACCGGGGAGATGTACCTGCGCTTTTTCGCGCGCGAATATGGCCTGCGCTGCACGGCCCTTCGATATGGCAATGTATACGGCCCCCGGCAGGACCCCCACGGCGCGGCCGGCGTGGTGGCCATATTCTTGCGGCGGCTTTTGGCCGGGGAAGCGCCGGTAATCAACGACGACGGAAAATATATACGAGATTACGTAGATGTTGAGGATGTGTCGCGGGCCAACCTTTTGGCCCTGGAGGGCTTCCGTGCTTATAACGTCGGCACGGGCTTGGGTACAGACGTAAACCAACTGGAGAGAGGCCTGCGGCAGGCCCTGGCAGAGGTGCTGCACTAGCAGGGCCGGGTTGCGGAGCTGCCGGCAGCCACCTACGGCCCGCCGCGGCCGGGGGATCTGCGCGTGAGCCTCCTGGACGCCAGCAAGATCGCGCGGGAACTGGGCTGGCGCCCGCAGGTGACCCTGGCGGAGGGCCTCCGGCGCAGCGCCTCCTGGTTTGCTGGGCGATAGTGCGTTGCGAATGAATTACTGCTTTATTTGCTTTATTGCTCTGGGGGAGGACCATTAGCTTTGCGCTGGACGAAAATAGCGAAAATCCTGGGGGATCTTTTGATAGTTAATTTTAGCTTTTACATGGCCTTCTGGATCCGGTTTAGCGGCAATATTCCCTACGTTAACTGGCAGGCCTACTGGACGACAGCCATCTGGATCACCCTGGTGGCTTTTATTCTTTTTTACAGCTATGGCCTTTATGTCGGCGGCCGCTACCGCTGGATAGAGATCTTTGCCGCCCTGGTGTGGGTGGTGGTTTTGACCACCCTTTTTGGCATTGCCCTGTCCTACATGCTGCAAAAATACGCCTTCCCCCGTTCGGTTTTCCTTATGACGGCCCCCCTGCAGCTCCTTCTTTTAAGTATCTGGCGCTATGCCGTCTGGCGCTATAGCATCTGGCGGCAGGGGGTGTTGACCCTGGTGGTGGTAGGCCCGGTGGATGCAGCCGATTTGCGGGCGCGCCAGCTTGTCGCTGAAGGCGAGCGGCTCCACCGGGTACTGGGCCTGGTGGTTGAAGGCGGTGCCAGCCAAAACCGGACGGAGTTCCCGGTCCTTGGTACATTCGAAGAACTGGCAACGGCCCTTGATAATAGCAGGCCCAGGGCGGTTTTGCTCTGTGACGGCCTCCCCCTGGAGCAGCGGGAAAGGATGCTGCGAGAAATCACAGCTCGCAACCTGGCCGTTTTTATCGTTCCGGATATTTATGAAATCTTGCTGGCCCAGTCCAGAATGGGCCAGCTTGACGGTATCCCTGTTTTCCGGGTAGATGGTTTTGTTGCCTTGCCTTCCGGGGCCTGGAAGCGGGCCTTCGATATTGCTTTGTCCTTATGTCTATCTATAATAGCCATACCTTTGATTTTGCTGGCGGCCCTTGCAATAAAAATAGAATCTCCAGGAGGGCCGGTATTTTACCGCCAGCAGCGGGTCGGCCAGGGAGGCCGGGTGTTCCAGTTAATCAAACTGCGCACTATGATACCCGACGCTGAAAAGTATACCGGCCCCGTGCTGGCCACAGCCGGCGATCCGCGCTTGACACGGGTGGGCCGTTTTCTAAGGGCAACTCGCATTGACGAGCTGCCCCAGCTCTGGAACGTCCTCAAAGGGGAGATGAGCTTCATCGGCCCCCGGCCGGAGCGGCCGGTCTTTGTGGAACAGTTCAGGAAAGAAGTGCCGGGCTATGATTGGCGCCATCAGTTAAAGGTAGGTATCACCGGCCTGGCCCAGGTCCAGGGGCGCTACAGCACCACGCCGGCCGATAAACTGCGTTATGACCTGCTCTATGCTAAAACCATCTCACCTTTAAGCGACGCCCAGATTCTTTTACATACCCTGAAAGTAATGCTCATGCGCGATAAAGCATCATAGGAGGTACATATCATGGCTAAAGTACTGGTCACCGGCGGGGCGGGATATATCGGCAGCCACGTGGTGAAGGCCCTGGGGGAGAGGGGTTACCACGTGCTGACCTACGACAGCCTGGTAACGGGTCACCCCTGGGCGGTCTTATACGGCGACCTGGTGGTGGGCGACCTTTTGGACGCCGCCAAACTGGAAGCGGTGATCCGGGAGTTCCGGCCCGACGCCGTCATGCACTTTGCGGCCCATATTGTCGTCCCCGAGTCCGTGGCCCAACCTCTGAAATATTACATCAACAACGTGCAGGGCACCTTGAACCTCCTGGACTGCATGAAAAAGGGCGGGGTGGAGAAGCTGATATTTTCTTCCAGCGCCGCCGTCTACGGCATCCCGGAGCAAATCCCGGTGCCGGAAGAGGCCCCCTTAAACCCCATCAACCCCTACGGCTACAGCAAGGCCATGGTGGAGAGGGTGCTGAAGGATTTGGACGCCGCCGGGGGGATCACTTACGTTTCCCTCCGGTATTTCAATGTCGCCGGGGCCGACCGGGACGGTAGAATCGGCGAGGGGAAAGAAGACGCCACCCATCTCATCACCCTGGCCACCCGCACTGCTGCCGGGAAACGGCCTTATTTAAGCATCTTTGGCACCGACTATCCTACCCCCGACGGCACCTGCATCCGCGACTACATCCACGTGGAGGACCTGGCGGCGGCCCACGTGCTGGCCCTGGAGTACTTGCTGGACGGCGGGAAGAGCGACGTGTTCAACTGCGGCTACGGCCGCGGCTACTCCGTGCTGGAGGTGATCGCGGCGGCGAAGAAGGCTACCGGCGTGGACTTCCCGGTACGCTTTGAAGGCCGGCGGCCGGGGGACCCGCCGGTGCTGGTGGCCGACGCCGGGAAAATCCGTGAACGTCTCGGCTGGGTGCCGGCTTACGACAACCTGGAGGGCATTATCTATTCCGCCTGGCAGTGGGAACGGAAGAGGAATAGCGTCCCGGCTAGGCCCGCGACTATTTCACCCAGGCGGTGACCAGCGAGTAAGAGGATAGTCCTGAGATTAGGACCATGTAGAAAGCGACCGGGTGAAGCTTGCCGCCACCGAGCACGCTAAGCCCTGTAGTATCTTATGGATATGCCCTTTACAGCAAGCCTGAATTTTGTTTGCAAGCATAGTGCTATAATAGTATACTTCTGGTAAGAAAATCTTTCTGGATGTAAGGAGAAGGATGCTTCATGTCCAACCCTTTAGTGCGCTTAACCAGTAAAGGGCAGATGACTATTCCCCAAAGTATCAGAGCGTTTTGCCTGGAGTGAAACCGGTAAAATACCGGGCTTCGCGGAGCAATGCCGGGAATTGAAGACAAATCGCTGGTATAAGCTGCTGGCACGCCCGGGGCGCTGTAAGGTGGTACAGTTGACGCCTGCGCGTAATGGCCGAACACTAGCGCTTTTTCATGGAGGATAATATGGCGCGTAAATTACCTAAATACCTGAAGGCAGATATTGAACGCGGCTTTATCCTGGCCTACTATGAACTGGTGAAAGGCTGTAGGGTAAGCCTGGATGTATCCGGAGAAAATATTATTCCGGTAGTGGCCTTTGCCCAAAAACCGGGGGAATTTTATGGTATGGATTTTTCCAGTATATATCATTTTGCAGAAAAAGAGAAGCTGCAAACAAGGCTACGCCGGGTGCAGAAAAAAGTTGACGCACTCCAACGCTATGCAGAGTTTGCAGCATTGCAAATGGAAATGAAGTATCAGGTGGTCTACGAAATCTGGTGTTTCATGCCGCCCAACAAATTAGTGCTTGAAACAGTGAGTAAAGCCAGAGAAGAGGGAATGCCGGTAGAGCTGGTATCTGTACAAGAGGTACATGCCCGCTTAAAGCAGGTAGCCCTTCTCGAACCCATGGACAAGGACATTATTTACGAGAATGCTTTCCTGTGGGCGGCAAGTCTTTTCCGTAATGCCGGCGCTTGGAAATAGCCGGATAGCCTATTAGGAAAAGAAGCAACTATAATAACTGCAGGGATAGGGTGGGTATGATTATGCCGGATTTAGTAGAACTAATCGTTTTGGCGGCAGGAAAGACAAATCTGCGCTGCCTCCGGTTACCGGAACGAAAGATTATTACCTTACGGCCGGTCGGAGGCGTCAGGGATGAAACGGAGGGAGAAATCCTCAGGGTCATCCCCAATAAAGAATGGGAATACAAGAAGCATACTTATCTTTCGGGTAAAGTCATTGATTCTTACATAGACGGTTCCGTATTAACACCTGTTCCCCTGAGACTGTACTCGCATGGCACCTGGGATTCTTTTTATTACTTTGCCGAGCTGTGGGAAATTGATCCGGACCGGGATTTGCCTTCGTCTTTACCTGAGTGGGTAATTGCTGTTCTGAAAGCAGGTCCCCGTGAGGTATTTGAAATGGAGCAAATTATCCCCGGGGCGAACCCTGAGGAAATGGAGGACCCAATATCCCTGGCGGTTGAATATGCTCATCAGGGCAATATTGATAAAACGTGGGAAATTTTGCAGGGGTGCCTGACCAAAGATCTGCGTTGCATTGATGCCTTTGTCCACCTGGGCACATATACATTTGGAGATGGGCGCAGCGCCTGGCATGCAAAAAGAGCGATGCAACGTTACCTGGCAGGGGTTAAAGTTGGCGAGCAGGCCCTGCCGCCAGGCTTTAACGGACTGCTTCCGTGGAGCTGGATAAATAATCGCCCTTTTCTGCGCGCCCTGCACGGGCTGGGCCTCTGCCAGTGGCGCCTGGGCCAGTTTGATGCCGCCCGCAAGACATTCTGGCGCATTTTAATGTTGGATCCCATGGATGCCCTGGGATGCCGGTTTATTCTCCCGGATGTAGAAAAGGGTCGCGATTACCTTGCAACAGTAGCGGATGAAAATGGGCCTTGTTAGAGGCGATTACGCCGGCTTGACCATCCAGTGTTATATCCATTGGTTACTGATATAATCCGCGGGGATTTAAAGAATAACTTAAAGACCTGCCCGGTTAAAGCGAGCCGGTCTTGGGAAGCGAGGGTCAATGTTTAATATCAAGGACCTTCAACAGTTCATCCTCGCTGGTGATGTCCAATATCTTTTCCGCCAGGTCATCTAGCTGCTCCACTGATAAAGTCTTTATTTTCACTTCCACTTCAGAAGAAATGGTACCCAGGCGTTTCCTTAGCTGTCTTAAAAGTATTTCCTGCCGGCCCTGCTGTCGGCCTTTTAAATGCCAGGATGTGGTTAATTCCATAACCCTTTGCACCTCCTCGGGTTGGAGTTCTTCCGGTAACTTCTCCTGCAAGGTTTTTTCTTCTTCGGCGTTCAGCACCAGATAGCTTTCAAAAAAGGCGGTTATCAGTTCCATCCGCGCCGGGTCCAGCTGCATCCGTGTCAACAGGCGTAAAAACTCGATCTTTACCTGTACCCGCTCCCGGGGCGAATAGTCCATTTTGCTTAACAATGCCGCTGCTACCGGGTTGTTGCTGCCCAAGTACTGCCGCCAAGGCAGTCGCTTGAGTTGTACTTTGTAGAACTCGAATTGCAGGACCTTGAGAAAAGGAAACTCTACTTCATGCCGGTTGGTTTCTTCTGCCTTACTGTCATGGGCAAAGACAGCGATGGGCAGCACCCTTTTCTGGTGTTTTTCGTAAAGCCGGCTGAAGTAAATGAACATGCGCCGGGCGAAGTCGGCTTGCCGGTAGGCCTGGGGCTCGATATGGACCAGGACGCAGCCGTCTTCTCCTTTGATTTTAACTTCCGCCAGGATATCAACGTAGTGTTTGTCGCCGGCGGTAATATCGGTTATAATTTCCTGGGTTAAAAACCTGGTGTCCGAATAGTCGATTAAAGCATGGGCTTCCGGAAAGAAGAGCTCGATAAACTCTCGGAAAAAGGTGGTCAGCAGTTCCTTAAACAGGCGGTCGTGGTCGACGGGCATCGGCGGTTGCTCCTGTTTTTCTTTATTTTACCTGAGAGGGCCTGGCTGAGCAAGGGTTAGTTATTTAATTTTTTTGCGCTGCAAAAAAATGGTTGGTAACTATAATCCAATGGCGCGTAATGTATGTTATTATAGAAGTAACAACGGATAGTTTGTCCTCATCTCCACAGATAAAGCCGTCAACCCCACCAGCATCATGGGGGCTTCCAAGCGGGTGGCGGAGATGGTGGTTCAGGATATGGCCAAAAGGAGCCGGACCCGCTTCGCCGCCGTGCGCTTTGGGAATGTCCTAGGCAGCCGGGGCAGCGTGGTACCCCTCTTCCAGCGCCAGATTGCCGCCGGCGGCCCGGTGAAAGTGACCCACCCGGAGATGACCCGCTACTTTATGACTATCCCCGAGGCAGTGCAGCTGGTCATCCAGGCAGGTGCTTTAGTGCGGGGCGGGGAGATCTTCGTCCTCGACATGGGCGAACCGGTGAAGATAGTGGACCTGGCCCGGAGTATGATCATCTTGTCGGGCTTTGTGCCGGGACGGGATATTGAAATCGTCTTTACAGGCATCCGTCCCGGTGAGAAGCTCCATGAAGAAATCCTGACGGCTGGCGAAGGGGTCAACGCCACCTCCCATGAACGCATCTTTATAGCCAGGCCGGAGGAGTTCGACGCTGCAGTGCTGGAGCGCTTCCTGGCCATCGTTTCCCAGCCCGGCTGGCGGGCCGACATGGCCGGGATGGAGGAGTTTTTACGCTGGTGCTGCCGGGCTTCCGGGCAAAAGATGGACGGGAAATGGTGCAGGTAGGGTAAGACGGGGTACAGGAGGTACATTTCATGGCTAAAGTACTGGTTACCGGCGGGGCGGGGTATATCGGCAGCCATGTGGTGAAGGCCCTGGGGGAGAGGGGTTATAATGTCCTAACCTACGACAGCCTGGTCACCGGCCATCCCTGGGCGGTTTTATATGGTGAACTGGTTGTGGGTGACCTTCTGGACGTTGCCAAACTTGAGGCAGTTATGCGGGATTTTAAGCCGGACGCCGTCATGCACTTTGCCGCTTTCATTGTGGTCCCCGAATCGGTTGCCCAGCCGTTGAAGTACTACATCAACAACGTCCAGGGGACTTTGAGCCTTTTGGATGCCATGAAAAAATGTGGGATGGAGAAACTGATTTTCTCTTCCAGCGCCGCCGTCTACGGCATCCCGGAGCGTATCCCGGTGCCGGAAGAAGCACCCTTAAACCCCATTAACCCGTAAGGGTACAGCAAGGCCATGGTGGAAAGGGTGCTGCAGGATGTGTCGGCTGTCGGTGGGATAAGCTACGTATCCCTTCGGTATTTTAATGTTGCCGGCACCGACCGGGACGGCAGGATCGGCGAGGGTAAAGAAGACGCCACCCATCTCATCACCCTGGCCACCCGTACAGCGGCGGGCAAAAGACCTTATTTAAGCGTCTACGGCACGGACTACCCCACGCCGGACGGCACCTGCATCCGCGACTACATCCACGTGGATGACCTGGCTGCGGCTCACGTCCTGGCCCTGGAGTATCTTTTGGACGGTGGGGAGAGCGATGTTTTTAACTGCGGCTACGGTCGGGGGTACTCGGTGCTGGAAGTGATTGAAGCGGCTAAAAAGGTGACCGGCGTGGACTTTCCGGTGAAGTACGAAGGCCGGCGGCTTGGCGACCCGCCAGTCTTGGTGGCCGATGCCCGTAAAATCCGCGAGCACCTGGGCTGGGTACCGGCTTACGACGACCTGGAGGGCATCATCTACTCCGCCAAAAGGGATTTTAGGTGAAGTACTCTTGTTTTTCAAGGATATGCAGACTAATTTTTACCTGGCATTTTACCTGACGGGGCATGGCCGGGCAAGGTTATTTTTATGGCTACTGCAATGAGTCATCTAAACAGTCTGCACAGAGGAGGCATCAGGAATGGCCAGATGCAGTGCTCTTGCTGATGAAAACATTTATCAACTTAAGGTTACTTTAAAAAGGATTAAACCACCCATCTGGCGCCGGGTACAGGTGCCTGGTAACATCACTCTATACAGGCTGCATAAAATCCTGCAGGTAGTTATGGGCTGGTATAATTACCACCTCTACCAGTTTGTAATCGACGGCACCTATTACAGCGATCCGGATGACGAAGGCTTAATTGAAGTGAAAAATGCCCGCCGGCGAAAGTTAAAAGACGTAGTCGGCCAAGAGAAGAAAAGATTTATTTATGAGTATGATTTCGGCGACGGCTGGGAGCATGAAATTATCGTAGAAAAGATCCTGTCGCCTGATCCGGGGAAGCGCTATCCGGTATGCCTGAATGGCCGGCGCGCCTGCCCGCCCGAAGATTGTGGCGGCCCCTGGGGTTATGCTGATTTATTGGAGATCCTTGGGAACCCAGGACACCCGCAATATGAAGAGATGCGGGCCTGGGCCGGAGAAGACTTTGATCCAGAAAAATTTGATTTGGAATTCGTAAACCAGGCGTTAAAAACCGTAAGGTAATATGGAGGATAATATGGCGCGTAAATTACCTAAATACCTGAAGGCAGATATTGAACGCGGTTTTATCCTGGCCTACTATGAACTGGTGAAAGGCTGTACAGTAAGCCTTGATATTCCCGGGGAAAATATTGTCCCGGTAGTGGCCTTTGCCCATAAACCGGGGGAATTTTACGGCATGGATTTTTCCAGTACATACCACTTTGCAGAAAAAGAGAAACTGCAAACAAGGTTACGCCGGGTGCAGAAAAAAGTTGCTGCTCTCCAACGCTATGCAGAGTTTGCAGCATTGCAAATGGAAATGAAATATCAGGTAGTCTATGAGATCTGGTGTTTCCTGCCGCCCAACCAATTAGTGCTTGAAACAGTGAGTAAAGCCAGGGAAGAGGGAATGCCGGTAGAACTGGTATCTGTCCAGGAGGTACATGCGCGCATAAAGCAGGTAGCCCTTCTCGAACCCCTGGACAAGGACATTATTTACGAGAATGCTTTCCTGTGGGCGGCTAGCCTTTTCCGTAATGCCGGCGCCTGGAAATAAGCAGGCATTATACGCGCAATTTACGCTTCCTAGCAGGAGCGTTTTTTGTTTCTCTTGACATAAAGTTGAAACCCTGGAACCAGCATAAGCCTGGAGCGCATTATTTATTAGTATTTATTACGGGGTGGAAATTAAGTATCTGCGCAGGGTATAATATAGACTGGGAGGCAATTGACTCTAGAATTAAGGGGATGGTGAATGAAAAGATGGGAGAAGCAGAATTATTAAAACGAATCATTATCAATCCATCTATTTTTGGTGGTAAACCAATTATTAGGGGTATGCGTATTAAAGTGGAAAACATATTGGCCCTTCTCGAACAAGGGGTAACAATTAAGGAGATTCTGGAAGATTATCCTGACCTGGAACCCGATGATATTAGAGCTTGTTTAGCTTATGCTCGCGCTTTAGTCGCCAATGAAAGCCTGGAAGCTGTAAATGTGGAGGTAGCCCGTTGAAATTTCTAATTGACGTATGTGCTGGCGGCAAACTGAGTTTTTGGCTCAAAGAAATGGGTTATGATGTAGCCGATGTAAGGAGTAAGGATTGCTGCTTATCTGATGAAGAGATTATCGACTGGGCAATAAAGGAACAACGAGTGATTATTACCGCGGATAAAGACTGATTTTTTAGCGGTACGTCAGCATGCCATGGGGGAGGTAGCCAGCGAAATTGCCGGGGAAGGCAAAGACGATTGACGCCAAAATCATACTTCGTTTTCTTTTAAATGATAACGAGGAGAAGGCTGAGCGGTGTTCAGCCCTTTTACAAAGGGTTGAAAGCGGGGCAGAGCAAGTATTTTTACCCGACCTGGTCATTGCTGACGTAGTATGGACATTGGAAAAGTTTTATCGTCAACCTCCTCTTTTATAGCTCCGGGGTATGCGGCTTTCCAGCAAGTCGGTGGCCAGGAAAGCGTTGGAGTGGTATGTAGAAAAAAACGTTGATTGGACGGATGCCTTTGTTGCCGCCGGAATGGAAGCTGGAAACCGGATGGAGATATATTCTTACGATCGTCATTTTGATAAGTTTCCGGAAATTAAGAGGATTGAGCCCTGAACTACCCCTGGGAGAGGAACTAATCAGCTTTCTCCTCCATGGTTATCAGGATTCGGCAGTGGAGAAGGAAATGTTATGCCATCTTACAAAATAAGGGTAATCCTCTATCCAAAGGGCGTATCAATGTTTAATATCAAGGACCTTCAACAGTTCAGCCTCGCTAGTGATGTCCAATATTTTTTCCGCCAGGTCATCTAGCTGCTCCACTGATAAAGTCTTTATCTTCGCTTCCACTTCAGAAGAAATGGCACCCAGGCGTTTCCTTAGCTGTCTTAAAAGTATTTCCTGCCTGCCTTCCTGCCTGCCTTCCTGCCGGCCCTGCTGCCAACCTTTTAAATGCCAGGATGTGGTTAATTCCATAACCCTTTGCACCTCCTCGGGTTGAAGTTCTTCCGGCAACTTCTCTTGCAAGGTTTTTTCTTCTTCGGCGTTCAGCACCAGATAGCTGTCAAAAAAGGCGGTTATCAGTTCCATCCTCGCCGGGTCCAGCTGCATCCGTGTCAACAGGCGTAAAAACTCGATCTTTACCTGTACCCGCTCCCGGGGCGAATAGTCCATTTTGCTTAACAACGCCGCCGCTACCGGGTTGTTGCTGCCCAAGTACTGCCGCCAGGGGAGTCTCTTGAGCTGTACTTTGTAAAACTCGAACTGCAACACCTTGAGAAAAGGAAACTCTACTTCGTGCCGGTTGGTTTCTTCTACCTTGCTGTCATGGGCAAAGACAGCGATGGGCAGCACCTAATGAACATGCGCCGGGCGAAGTCGGCTTGCCGGTAGGCCTGGGGCTCGATATGGACCAGGACGCAGCCGTCTTCTCCTTTGATTTTAACTTCCGCCAAGATATCAACGTAGTGCTTGTCGCCGGCGGTAATATCGGTAATGACCTCCTGGGTTAAAAACTTGATATTCGTATAATCGATTAAGGTATGGGCCGCAGGGAAGAAGAGCTCCATAAACTCCCGGAAAAAGGTGGTCAGCAGTTCCTTGAACAAGCGGTCGTGGTCGACAGGCATTGGCGGCTGCTCCTGTTTTTCTTTATTTTACTTGAGAGGGCCTGGGTTGAGCAAGGGTTATTTTTTTAATATATTGGCAAAGGCCCGGCCCCGGAACTGCAGATCATTTGTGAAAAATAGCGTGGCATCTGATGCTAAAGCAAATGCCAGTTGAATGGCGTCAGGAGTTCGCACCCGGTATTTAACGCGGATTTCTGCCCCCAGAACGGCAATTTCCAGGTTAAAATCGATCAGCTGCAAATTGGGGTAAGATTTTAGTGTGGTAATATACTGCTCGCAGACTTCTTCCAGACCCAGGGATTTGGGTTTGACTAACAGTTCGAGAAGCGTCAAAGTCGAAGCAACGGCTGTTTTCTTATTTCAGCAGGCAACACCATCTGACATCTCGTGCCCAGTTTAACAGTTTTTATAATGTCCAACGTTTTTCCCTTCTTTCATGAACAAAAAATTATGATCTGATCATATTAAATTTATTTATGATAAAACAAGACGGGTTCGGTACACTAACTGCCTCCTCCACCGTGCGAGGCAACTGGGGAAAACAGGGCGGGTAGTTAAATATAGCTTTATTGTTTCTGCGTTCATTAAACGGAGGGGGTACGGCGATGGTACGGTGATGTTCGTACTAACCAGTTAAGTTCAATTTAACACCAGGGATAAGTCCTACTGTACCAGCAGCCGGCCGTGCCTGCCGCAGCCATACCGCTGTAACAACTCTAATATTTTCTCGCGATACGGCAAACTTTTTCCGGGCAGGGAACTTAAACTGGTAGGAAATCCTTTGCATCCTGACGATAACGTTTACCGGTAGCTGTATTCCTGGCAGCTTACGAAATTAGCCACTTCCTTTAGCCCCTGGTAGAATGAGGGGTGAAAGGAGGTGGACACCATGGCTAAAGTGACGGCGCCCCTGATGTCCCTGGATGCCAGCGGCGCCCTGGGGAAGGCCCTGGTCTTTGCCAAATGGAAGGGGATCAATTATGCCCGGCGCTATTTTGTGCCCATGAACCCCAATACGGAGAACCAGGAAAGGGTCCGCGGCTACTTCACCCGGGCGGTGACCAGCTGGCAGGGAGAGAGCCCTGAGACCAGGGCCATGTGGAACGCGGCCGTGCGCGGCCGGCCGCTGACGGGGATGAATTACTACCTGGCCCAGTATATCAAGTACCTTTCCAGCCATAACGGCCAGGCCCCGGCTACGCCCTTCCTGCCCCCGGGCCAACAGCAATCCTAAAAGCATCAGCCGGGAAGCGGCAGGGCCGGAGGCTTTGCCGCTTCTCCAACTGTAGCCCATCGGAATATGGCTTTCATCATTTTTTATAAGTATTGCCTAGAATGAGACATATACTTCAGCAGAATGGTTATGACCCGGATTATTACCTTTTATGGGATACTCAATCAGATGGTGACAGCCCACGTGCTGGGCCTGGAGCACCAGCTGGCCGGCGGCCGGGCGACCCGCCGGTGCTGGTGGCGGATGCTAAGAAAATCCGCGTGCGCCTCGGCTGGGTGCCGGTCCACGATGACCTGGAGGGCATCATCTACTCCGCCTGGCAGTGGGAGCGGAAGAGGAATAGCGTCCCGGCTGGGCCCGCGACTATTTCACCCAGGCGGTGACCAGCGAGTAAGAAGATAGTCCTGAGATTAGGACCATGTAGAAAGCGACCGTGTGAAGCCTGTCGCTCCCGGCCTGCTAGGCCCTGTAGTATTTTTTGGAGATGCCCTCCACAGTAAACTTGGATTTTGCTTGCAATTATAGTGCTAGTAATGGTATACTTCTGGTAAGAAAATCTTTCTGGAAGTAAGGAGAAGGATGCTTCATGTCCAACCCCTTAGTGCGCTTAACTAGTAAAGGGCAGATGACTATTCCCCAAAGTATCAGAGAAACTTTGGGCCTGAAGGCAGGCGATTATTTGACCATCCTGGTTGATGAAGATGAGATACGTTTGAAAAAAGTCCAGCCAGTGAAGCCCTTGAGTAAAGAAGACCCTATATGGAAATTAGTTGGTGCCGGCAACAGTGGCCTTAAAGATGTCGCTGCCAAACATGATCATTACCTGGCTGAAGGTGAAGTAGAAAGATGGAAAAAATAATGGTAGATACCAGTGCTGTTTATGCCCTTATTGACCGTTCGGACGATTTGCATGAGAAGGCTAAGAATCTCTTTAAGAAATTAAGCGAAAAGGATGTTGATTTAATATTAACAAACTTTATTTTGGCTGAAACCCATGCTTTAATTTTGAGCCGTATAGGTCATGAACTGGCCCGTGAATGGTTAAAAAATTTGGTTTGGAAAATTGAACGTGTTAAAGAAGAAGATGAGAAGCGAGCCAGGGAAATCATAATTGCATACAAAGATAAGTCTTTTTCTTATACCGATGCTACTACCTTTGCTGTCATGGAACGACTAAAGCTGAATGTAGCTCTGGCCTTTGATAATCATTTTACCCAGTTTGGCTGGCAGTGTCTTGACGCTTGAGGAAGAGCCAGAACTCATATGTAAGCGACAATTTTTACCAGGTTGAAAGAAACGATAATTGTCCCTGCGGCAGCGGCTGGAAATATAAAAGTGCTGCCTTTCCCGGGTGGGAGAAGCCAGTCGCCCCTCCTGAACCGGGTAGTTGGGCCGGGAACATATACCGCTGCCGGTCGGGAGATCCTTGCTACTCTGGGGTATATGTGCGGCCTGGCGATGGGCGAAAGGGAAACGCCTCCCGATCCTGAGCGGCTGGGCCCGCTGTTAGGGAGGAAGAGGAGAAGGCATTAGAAGCCGCATAACCGGCAGAACTAAAAATCCAGATCGAACAGTTAAAAAATCTGCTCATGGCCAAAGAGCATCTGCGTTCTATCCGCGTCCCGGGTTATTTGCTGCTGGGATTTGAAGAGGAACAAGATGATGTTGACGAAGAAGAGTTCAAAAAGTTTATCCGGCAGATCTCGGCAGAACTTGCCGCCGACCATAATTTTATTTTTAATGCGGTCTACTGCATGCCCTATTCCCTGCACCATGAAAGATTTGTTTAACGAACAGATCATAGCCGGCTATACCGACTGCTTAAAGGCTCGGGGCCAGGAAAAGGAAGCGGAATACGTCTGGCACCAGTTCCAGGCGCTGTCCCGGGAGGCCAGGGAGAAATACGAAGCAGGTGAGGGGAGGTCTTGATTGGTTGCTGTTTAGTTGGGCAAATGCTATAATGTTGCTATCAAAATGATAGCAAGGGGGGCTGACTTTGCCCGACATTCTAATTCGCAATGTATCCCGGGAGGTTCTAAGCACACTTAAGCAGCGGGCCGCTGCTAACGGCAGGTCCTTACAAATGGAACTGCACAAAATATTGGAAGAAGCAGCGGGGGAAAAAAGCTTGGACGGCATCAAATTGGCCGCTGAGATAAGAAAACAACTGCAGGCAAAAATGAAAAACTACAGCGACAGCGTCGATTTAATCAGAGAGGACAGGGAAAGGTGAAAATATTTGTCGTAGACGCCAGTGTTGCTGTTAAATGGTACATTCCTGAACCCTGCTCGGAACGGGCAGTGGAACTTCTGGAAAGGGCGGCAAAAGGCGACTGCCGTTTATGGGCTCCGGATTTGATTTATGCGGAAGTGGGCAACGTCCTCTGGAAAAAGTGCATGCGTGGAGAAATCGGTGAGGAAGATGCCCGCAAGATATTAGGGGCTATGGTTAAAGCATTCCCTGCCAGTGTTGCAGGGAGTCAGGCTTTACTTCCCGCCGCCTTTGAGATCGCTTACGGCTACAGGCGGACGCTGTATGACAGCCTGTATATCGCTCTGGCCGTGGCCAAAAACGGAGTATTCATCACGGCTGACGAAAGGTTGGTCAACGCCCTGCTGCACACTTCGCTTGGCCCATTTGTGCGGTCGCTTAAGAATAAGACATCACCGGGCAGTTGATCTGGGAAGACTCGTAGGGTGGTACAATTGACTGAGCGTAAGCGGCTGGACACAAACAGAGGGGCGGTCTTTACCGGCAGAGGTCGGAGAGGCCGCCTTTTCCAAAAGGCGACACAGTGAAGTTTGCTTGGAACTTGAAGGAATACCGTTGCCCTTATGCTATAACGGTTGGGCAAAAATCCAGGCAGAATGTTCTAAAAATAGACCATCGCCCTGGAAGGATAACCCCGGGGAATAGCGAATAGACTGCCAAAAGAACATTCTAAACCTGGAGGAAGGTGTCCGAGCCGTGCAAGGGGATACTTCTATCAGCACCGGCAGCAGCAAACCTGCGGCGGGCTATTGGGAAAAGATCAAAGGGGGCAGGCGGACGATTTCCCTGCCCGTTCCCCCGGCGGTGGATCTTTTTGTTTCGTGGCTGGGCGCCTTTTTGGGCATCGGCGCGGTGGCCGGCCTCTCCCTGGTCTATCATATGCCCCTCCTGGTCCTTTCCTTTGGCGCTTCTGCCGTTCTCATTTACGGCGTACCCGACGTACCCCTGGCCCAGCCCCGCAATGTTATCGGCGGGCACGTCATCGCGGCTGCTACGGGAGTATGTATTTATTATTTTTTTGGCCTCACCTGGTGGTCGGCGGCCCTGGCCACGTCTTTGGCCATTGTCTTGATGCTCGTTACCGGAACTACGCATCCGCCTGGTGGGGCCACGGCCCTGGGGGCGGTCCTGAATCGCGCTTCTCCTATATACATACTGACGCCCGTGGCGGCGGGGGCGGTCATCATGGTAATTATCGGCCTCCTGGTCAACAATCTTTCGCCCCACAGGAGATACCCGAAGTACTGGTTGTAGCTTTAAGGTGCGCGCCCGGTAAAGTTCCTCCCCGGTTTACCGATATAGAGATAAGAGGCTGAAAATACGGGGTGAATAAAGGTGCGCATCACCAACCGCATGCTCGGGCAGAACGTTATCCGCAATATCAACCGCAACCTGGAGAATATGGCCCGCACCCAGGAACAGATGGCTTCCGGCAAAAGGGTCAACCGCCCTTCCGACGACCCCATCGTCGTCGCCCGGATCCTGGCCTTTAAGACCTCCATCGCCGCCAATGAGCAGTATAAAAAGAATATGGAAGACGCCAAGGGGTGGCTCGACGCCTCCGAAAGCGCTTTGGGCATGGCCACGGATGTGCTCCAGCGGGCCAGGGAGCTGGCGGTTTACGGCTCTAATGGTACGATGCCCCGTGAGTCCATGCAGGCTTTGGGACAGGAGGTAGATCAGCTTCTCGACGAGATGGTGCAGGTCGCCAACACTTCTTACGGCGGCCGGTACGTATTTGGCGGCAGTCAGACGACGACAACGCCGTTTGAAAAGATCAGTGATAGGAATAGTCAGGACTATCCTGTAAAGTATAACGGTAATTTGGCAGATTTAAATTGGGAAATTGCCCCGGGAGTGGTTGTTGCCGTTAATGAAAACGGTGGAAAAGTATTTAAAGACGTTATTGATAATGGTGCGGGGGGGAAAGATTCTATATTTAAATTGTTAAGTGATCTGCGAGATGGTCTAAATAACGGTGTTTATTCCGACGTTCAATCTACCCTCAGCAAGTTCGACCAGGCCATCGATCACCTCCTCAACATCCGCGCCACCCTGGGCGCCAAGAGCAACCGCATGGAGATGGCCACCTCCCGCCTGGATGATACCCAGATCGGCCTCACCACGACCATGTCCAAGCTGGCAGATATCGACCTGGCCGAAACCGTGATGAATTATAAAAACCGGGAAAACGTCTACCGGGCATCCCTGGCCACGGGGGCCATGGTCCTGCAGCCGAGCCTCATCGACTACCTGCGCTGATAACCTCCTGAGACCCATATAAAAATGTGCGTTCCGGCCGGCAGGGGCATGAGGTGCCGGCCGTTGCGTTTGTTTTTCAAAGGACCCGGGCGGCCGAAGCTTCGAGCGGCGCCCGGGGTAAAGCGGGCTGTTAAAATCACCCGGCGTCAGAAGGTGGAGATAGTCGTGCTGGTGCCAACCTCGCGCTTCGGTATGGTGGAAGTCAACCCGGCGGAAATTTTAACTTTCGCCCAGGGCATCCCTGCTTTTGAAGGTTTAAGGCAATTTTTTTTCTATCCCATCCCGGACAACCCGGCGTTCACCTGGCTCCAGGCCGTGAGCGATCCGGAAGTGGCTTTTCTCCTGGTGGATCCTTTTCTCTTTTTCCCCGGCTATGAAGTGGAGATACCGGACAGCCTGCAGAGAGAACTGGAGATTAAAGACGCTGCCGACGTTCTGGTGCTGGCCGTGGTGACCGTCCCCGACGGCGACGTCCGGCGCATGACGGCCAACCTGGTGGCTCCAATGGTCATCAACAGGACCGCCCGCCTGGGCCGGCAGTTTATCATGGAGGGTACCAGATATACCACCCGGCACCCCCTGTTTCGTGACAAAGGATGAAGGGCGTCGGTGGGTATAGGGGAGCGGCAGGTACGCAGGTGGAGAGACGGTTGCCTGGAAAGGGAAGACTAATGCAGGGCGGGGATGGTACACCTGCCTGAGGCCATGATAAAGGAGCGGTAGATCGTGCTCGTCTTAACCCGGCGGGTCAACGAAGCCATCGTCATCGACGGCAGGGTAAAAGTAACGGTCATCAGCATCGACCAGGATAAAATCCGTTTGGGGATAGACGCCCCGCCGGAGGTGCCCATCGTCCGCGAAGAGCTGCTTGCCGCCGTCCGCGACGAAAATAAAGCCGCCGCCAGGACGGCGGCCGTAGCGGCCGGGGAACTACCCGTGAAAACAAAGCAGAGTGAGCGGCAGTAACATGGACTGCACGGCCGGGTAAAGATCATTGTTAACTTACCGATATAGAGATTATAACTAAGCTGAAAAACATCGAACAGGGGTGTAAGTGCTTGAAGATTACGGGACAGGGACCGGTATCCTGGAACCGGGTGTGCGCAGCCTATCAGCAAGCTGCGGGGGTCAAAGGCAACGACCGGCCCGCTCAGGCCCGTCGGGAGGAAGATAGTGTCCAGCTATCACCCGAAAGCCGGTTGATCAACGATTTAAAAACGCGCCTGGCGGGGGCAGAGGACATCCGCTCCACCAGGGTTGAGGCCATACGTGCCGCCGTAGCATCGGGTACTTATAAAGTATCCTTGGAAGAGCTGGCCGGCGCCATGTTGAAGGAGATGGGCCGGTGAGGGAACTGGCGGCAGTACTGCAGGCAGAACTGGAAGTGGTCGGGGAACTGCTGGCAGTGTGCCGGCAGGAGCAGGACGCCCTGGTGGCCGACAATATAGAGGCCATCCGGGAAGCTTCCGGGAGAAAAGGAGAACTGGCCCGCCGCCTGGCGGTCCTGGAAGAGGAACGACAGCGGGTCACGGTCGGCCAGGCCGGTACACAGGAAACAGAAAAACTGCGCAGCCTTTTGAGGCAGGCGGTGCGGGAACTCCAGGAAGTCAACGAAACGAACCGCCTGCTGGCGCGCCAGTCCCTGGCTTATGTGCATAAGATGCTGACCTTGCTGCTGCCGGAAGGTCCTGCCCCCGCTCTCATGGACCGGTTGGTGTAGATAAGTTCTGCCCCGCATCCCGGGTGCGGGGTTTTGCCGGCACGGCTGATTAGTCCCGGAGTAAAGGGTGAAGAACGATGCCAGGAACATTTTTTGGTTTTAACACTGCCCTGCGCGGCATGCAGGCCCAGCAGCGGGGCATTTACACGACTGCCCACAATATCGCCAACGCCAACACCGATGGTTATACCCGCCAGCGGGTGGTGCTGGCCACCCTGCCCGCCTATCCCGTCCCTTCCATGAACCATCCCGGCGGCCAGGGCTGGCAGATCGGCACCGGTGTCGACAGCCAGGAAACCCGCCGTATGCGGGACGAATTCTTAGATACTCAGATCCGCCGCGAAACCGGCACCCTCGGTATGTGGCAGCAGATCCAGGACGTCTTGTCCCAGGTGGAGATCGTCTTTAACGAGCCTTCAGACACGGGCTTAAGCACCCTGATGAGCCAGTTTTGGGCCGCCTGGCAGGAACTGGCCAAGAACGCGGAAAGCTCCCCGGTGCGGACCACCGTCGTCGAGACTGCCAGCGCTTTGGCGGAGGCCTTTAACCACAGCGCCCAGCAGCTAGAAACAATCATCAATGATATCGACCAAACAATTAAGTTAAAGGTCACCGAAATAAACTCCATCGCTCAGCAGATTGCCGACTTAAACGGCCAGATAAAAAATATAATCGCCGCCGGCGACCAGCCTAATGATTTGATGGATCAGCGAGATCTGCTTCTAGATAAGTTAAGTAAGATAATTGATTTTCAAGTGGAACCTAATACTATAACAGTTAATGGGAAGGAAGTTTTTGACGGGCAGATTAAGGTAAAATTAGGCCTATCTACGAATTATTTAGTTGAGGTAGCTAATGACCAAAGTAAAATTAATAAGATTAAGTCCTATAATGCAAAAATATATATGGAAAGTGATACTACATCCAATACGTCTGAGATTCAGTTTAGTCGCGGAGAAATTAAAGGCTTGCAGGAAGCTTTTAGTGATGTAAACACTTACCTAGCTAAGTTAAACATTCTCGCCAGGGGCCTGGCGGAAAACATAAATAACCTTCATAAAGAAGGTTACAACCTGAGCGGCCAAAAAGTTGATAGTAATGCTGGAACTGTAGACACGTATGAAAACTTCTTTGTTGCCTTAACGGATCCATCTAACCCCAATAATTCTATTTCTAATATCACAGCCCGTAATATTGCCGTTAATCCCAATATCCGTAATGATGTAAGCCAGATAGCTGCAGCTTATCCTGATCCCAAAGATACATCGACATCGAATCCTCCTGCAAGTATTGCTCCAGGTAACGGTTATAATGCCTTAAGGATTGCTCAACTACAACAAAAACTTTACGTTGAAAATAACGGAACTTTACAAGAAAGCCTTTCAGGAGGTGTAACTATAGACGACTATTACAAAAACTTCACCGCCAAACTCGGCGTCGACGCCCATGAAGCCAGCCGCATGACCACCAACCAGGGTGTCCTGGTGGACCAGCTTACCAACCGTAAAGAATCCATTTCCGGCGTTTCCCTTGATGAAGAAATGGCCAACATGCTCCAGTACCAGCGGGCTTATGAAGCTGCGGCGAGGATGATTACCACCCTGGACGCTATGCTAGATAAAATCATCAACGGCATGGGCGTGACCCGGTAGAGCTGGGAAGAGCTATATGTGGGAAACTTTTCAAGAAAATAAAACCGGGATGAGCAGGAGCGGCTTGAGCGGTAACTGTTTGTATGATATGATCATTTCAGCAAATTGGTACAAGACGCCGATGTCGTCCACTATGTCCCGACAGCAGGTGAAACTGAAATGAGCCAACAGTATAACCATAACCTGCTCAAAGAGGCCTGCACCCGGTACGCCGTCGCCGATGCCCGACCTCTCCCGCCCGGCAAAATGACCTTTGAACAATTCCTTACCTGGGCCGATGAAGACACCCTGGCCGAATGGGTAGAGGGAGAGGTCGTACTTATGACGCCGGCATCACTGCGGCATCAAAGAATAGCGGGCTTTCTTTATACGATTATCAGGGAATTTGTCGTCCGAAATAATTTGGGGGAGGTGCTTTTTGCACCTTTCTTAGTCCGCCTGCCGGACCCATTAAAAAGTGCACGTGAACCTGACTTAATCTTTGTAGCCAGGGAGCGCCTGCACCTGCTTAAACCTAATTACCTGGACGGGTCGCCTGATTTAATAATCGAGATAACCTCACCGGAAAGCCTTGAACGTGACCGGAGCATCAAATTTAAGGAGTACGAACAAGCAGGCGTGAAAGAATACTGGCTTATTCACCCCGATACCCACCAGGCCGAGTTTTTCCAGCTCCAGGATGGCCGGTATCGGCAGATACGGCCGGATGAAGACGGGGTTTATACCTCCCGGGTGCTACCGGGTTTGAGGCTGAACTTAAATAAATTGTGGGAAGAGGTACAGTGACCAGGGTTTGCGACCCATGTTCACGTCACCCCGGCACAAGCCGGGGTTTTTTTGTGCCTATCGGAAATCACAGGAATAAAGACCGGATTTGGAAATTATTTTGTCTAAAGCCTATCATATTTACCAGTTACTGTAAAATAAGCAGGAAAATTTTTCACACAGGTCGAATAAGAGTTCTTCTTGCTAGTGAACGTGAAAAAATGGTAGTTTTAACGAGTATAGCTGGCTGCAAAAAGACAAATATAGGACTTTAATCCCGGGACCGTGGTCCTGGGTATTTTTTACGCGGAACTAAATATTTTTCCCTCAGTGACGATATAAAAAGATGCGGGAGCAGTAATTTCCACCTGAAAACCATACAGGAGGTGAGGTAAAAGGGTAGAAGAAAGGCATAAGGTTTCTCCGTTTACCGTCTCCAGTTTATAGGCTAGTTGTTATTGCTGACCTACAAATTTTAAGGCATGGATGCCGAATACCACATTCAAGGAGGAAGCATGCAGATGATTATCAACCACAACATCGCGGCGCTCAATACTTATCGCCAGTTGTCGAACGTCAACTTTGCCGCCAGCAAGTCCCTGGAGAAGCTCTCCTCGGGCCTCAGGATCAACCGCGCCGGCGACGATGCTGCTGGCCTGGCCATCAGCGAGAAGATGCGGGGACAGATCCGGGGACTGGATCAGGCTACCAGGAATGCCCAGGATGGAATTTCCATGATTCAAACCGCCGAGGGCGCCTTAAACGAAGTGCACAGCATCCTGCAGCGGATGCGGGAACTGGCTATCCAGGCTGGTAATGATACCAATACTTCTTCGGACCGTGCGGAGATCCAAAAGGAAATCAACCAGCTGACTTCCGAAATCAACCGCATCGGCAATACTACCGAATTTAACACCCAGAAACTTCTCAATGCAACCTCTGGTACGGTAACAGCTGCAGCTGCAGCTACTGTAACTGGCAGTACTATCACTTTTGGTGCAGGCACAGACTTTTCCACTACAAATTTGGTTTTTGATGTTGTTATAGGCGGTACGACAAAGAGCGTTACCTTGAGCAAGAATTATGATGGAACAACTAATGACATTAATACCTTAGTCACCGATCTAAATGCAGCCTTATCGGGCGCCGCAACTGTTACTGCAAGCGGTAATGCATTAGTGATTACTGCAACTAATCCTAACGATAGCATTGAAATTAAAGCTGCTACCTCAGGTAATCTATCAGCAATAGGTTTAACAGCTGGTATTTATAGCCCAAATCCTGCTAAATCTTCTTTTACAATGCAAATTGGGGCTAATGAAAACCAAACCATGACCCTGGATTTAAGTGACATGCGGGCGGCCGCCCTGGGCATTAGCAGCTCTTCAGGAGGCAACGGATTTACATCAACCCTAACTGTAACTGATGGAACAAACAATACGGCAATTGAATATGCTTTGGATGTAAGTACTGCTGCCAGTGCAGGACAAGCAGCTACTAGGATCCAGAGCGCTATTGATAAGGTTTCTGCCGAACGCTCCAAACTCGGCGCCTACCAGAACCGCCTGGAGCACACCATCAATAACTTGGGCACCGCCTCCGAGAACCTCTCAGCCGCCGAGTCCCGCATCCGCGACGTTGATTATGCCGAAGCCGCTTAAGGCTTGAGGCACAGTCGTCCTGACCGGTAACGGTCAGGAGTATCACCGGGTGAATTGCTGGGAAACCCTTAGAGCCTCTCGCCCGACAACGTGGCCCGAAAGGGCGGGCGTGAACGGTGGAAAAGTCGGGAGGATTGGGCAATCAGCAGCCGAGCCCCTGTACCGAAAGGTTGGGGAAGGTTCAACGACTAGGGCATACCACCTGTGGCGGCAGATACGGAAAGTGAAACTGGCGCTATGGTGATGAAGCCCGTAGGGTGTTATAAGAACTCCACACCCGAAGTACCCGGCCCCAAACAGGCCCTTTATATAAACAACATAAAGGGCGCTGTGGGTGAAGATATAGTCTGGTCTGGATGGAAACATCCAGTGGCAACGATGGCCAAGGAAATGATGAACTTCACCAGGAACAACATCATCGCCCAGGCGGCAACAGCAATGTTAGCCCAGGCGAATCAGATGCCGCAGCAAGTGCTGCAGCTCCTGCGGTAATTTCAGTAACGTGGGAGAGACCTTGGCCCGTGCCAGGGTCTCTCTTTTTAGAATAAGGAAGTGAATCGAAATGTCCTATGCTAGCCGTTACATTGCGATATGTGATATCTTGGGTTTTAAGAAATATGTCCAAGATAACCCCTTGCAGGACGTTGTTGCGAGCTTTTCAAAGCTCTTGGATAAAGCTAAGAAGCTCTCCGAGCATGAACGTCATACAGTCTCCACGCAAGATGGGTATAAACTTAGCATTGATTCCATCCCCTTTATCGTTTTCAGCGATACAATACTAATGTGGGTGGAAGCTGAGTGTGATCCTGACTCGTGGCTAAATATCCCTAACTTTTTCGACTCTTTGGGAGCTTTGGTGGCAGTTTCCATCACTTGTGGGCTTCCGCTAAGAGTAGGAATTGCCTACGGTGAATGCTACATCAATCCTTCTGAAGGCAAATACCTTGGGCAACCTATTGTCAATGCATATCTTACAGAAGAAGCTCAAGATTGGATTGGTGGAGCATGTCATTCTTCGTGCTTAGCTGGCCCTTATTTTGAAGCAATTCAAGAAAAACTCTGCCTGGTTGTTCCATATATAGTTCCTACAAAGCCTGAAGTACGTGTCGGTGAATTACAATACGCGTTGGAATGGGTTTCATGGGCTGCTCCAAGCGCAGATATCAGCCTACGACATATGGTTAACTGCACGTATGACGACAGAATTCGTCGTAAGTACGCTAATGCATTAAATTTTTACCATGTTGTCCGTCCTCCCAAATGTCTAATCACTTAGCTAAAACCTATAATGCCAGGTACCAGAGAAAAATTGGTAACAAGTTCTATCTGGTAAAGCCCGTAGGGTTCGCCCCAGCGTTCGCCCGAAGTACCCGACTCCTACTAGGTTCCCAAGGTGCGCTGTAAGTGAAGTTATAAAATAACCGACTGGGAGGTTAGAAGATTTGATTTACGAAATAGAGATCCTTTTAACAGAAGATGGATTTATAAGGTGGACCCCTTTGTCAAGACACGATTTTTAAAATTTTAAGCGTGGAAAGATAAGCCTAATATGGTGAATAGTGGTGTGGAATGATTTATAGACAAATTTTTCAGATTCCAGATTTGGCATAATATGTCTTAGCTCTTTCCATAGTAGACTTCTGCCGGCGTCCTGTATTTTAAGGATTGGTGAGGCCGGCGGTAATTGTAAAACTCTAGATATCGAGAGATACCCTGCCTGGCTTCCCGGGGACTTTGATATTCGTTGAGATAGACTTCTTCGTATTTAAGGCTTCGTGACCCTCCCCCGATTTGACCCTCCCCCGATTTGTAGGACACAGAGTTAAGAGTGTATAATAAAAGCAAGGAGGCGTTGTGTCCATGGGGGAGTCCAGACGAAAATATGATGAAGAATTCAAGCCCAATGCCGTTGAGCTATGCCGCACAAGCGGCAAAACTACCAGCCAGATTGCCCGGGACCTGGGGATTAACAGCAGCATGCTCAACAGATGGCGAAGAGAGCAAGCTAAATACGGAGAACGCGCCTTCCCCGGTATAGGAAAGCAGATGCGCGGCACCGATTTGGAAGAAGAAAACCGCCGCCTGAAAAAAGAGCTGGCCATCGCCCAGGAGGAACGGGATATCTTAAAAAAGGCTGTGGCTATCTTCTCCAAAACACCGAAATGAAGTATCGGTTTATCCGGGAGCACACGGGAACTTTCCGTGTCGAGACGATGTGCCGAGTTTTAAAGGTGTCCTGGACAGGATATTACCGCTGGCTAAAAAGGCCCGTAAGCCAACGCAGGATACAAGATGAAATTATCAAGGAACAAATCGTGAATATCTACAACAAGACCCGGAAAACGTATGGTAGTCCCCGTGTACAAAAGCAGCTGGGCAGGGAGGGTATCCACTGCGGTAAAAAGAGGGTCGAACGACTGATGCGAGAAGCGGGGATCCAGGCCATCCAAAAACGCAAATTCAAGGTGACCACCGACTCCAAGCACAACCTACCGGTGGCCGAAAACATCTTAAACAGGGAGTTTACTGCTAATAGCCCCAATACGAGCTGGGTAACGGATATCACGTATATCCACACCGATGAGGGTTGGCTGTACCTGGCGGCGGTCATGGACCTCCATTCTAAAAGGATTGTGGGTTATTCGATGCAGAAATATCTGACCCGGGAACTGGTCATCGAGGCGCTGCATATGGCCATCACCAACCGCCGTCCCGGCCGGGGGCTAGTCATCCATTCCGACCGCGGCAGCCAGTATGCGAGCTACGATTATCAGCGACTACTCCGGCAATATGGTTTTATCTGTTCCATGAGCCGCAAGGGAGATTGTTGGGATAACTCTCCTATGGAAAGTTTCTTCAAAACATTGAAGACGGAACTCGTCTACCATCGCCGCTTTAAAAGCCGGGCAGAAGCTAGAGTGGAAATTTTTGAGTACATCGAGGTTTTTTACAATCGTCTCAGGTTACATTCAGCCCTTGGGTATGAGACACCGGAAGAATTCGAGAAAAACTATGAGAACCTCATAAAAGTGGCTTAAGTTGGTGTCCTATTTACCGGGGGAAGTCCATCGCCAGAGGCGTTCGGTGAAAATGTTGTCAGTAGCCCGGCCTTTCCCGTCCATGCTGATCCTTATACCAGCTCCTTCTAGGAGCTTTATGTAGTCCGGGTCGGTAAACTGAGCTCCTTGGTCGCTATTCATTATCTCCGGCTTGGCTTTTGCCATGGCTTCTTTTACCGCCACTAATACAAAGACTGTCTCCAAGCACTGGTCTAAGGCCCAGCTTACCACAAAGCGGGAGTACCAGTCCATGATGGCCACCAAGTACATCCATCCCCGGACTAGCCGGATATAGGTGATGTCTATACCCCAGACCTGGTTGGGATAAGTAATGGGAAGGCCCCGCAGCAAGTAGGGATATACTCGATGCTCATGGTTCCTTTTGCTTAAGTTGGACTTGGGATAAATAGCGGCTATACCCATTTCCCGCATGTGGCGCTGGACGGCTTTACGGTTGACTAAGAATCCCTCCCTTCGAAGCTGGATGGTAATGCGCCTGGAACCGTAAAAGGGAAACTCGGTGTATATTTCGTCGATACGGTGTTTTAGGTCGATTTCTTCTGGGGAAGGGGGCACTGGGTGATAGTATAAGCTAGAGCGGTTTAGGCTTAAAAGCTCAGCTTGCTTCTTGATAGATAGTTCCGGATGGCCCCATTCCACCAAATCCAGGCGCTCATCCCGGCTAAGCTCAGAGGCCACTCTTTTTTTTAAGCCAGGTCAGCGGGCTGACCCCCTAATTTTGGACATCAGGCGCAAATAGGTAAGGCTTTTACAGAATTATGCTGAAAAGCATTATAGTATCCCGATGGAGTTAAATAACCTATCTTCGAGTGGATACGGACATTGTTATAGTAGTCCATAAACTTATGTATCACCTCATAGGCCTCCCTGAAACTATTGAATTCGTGGCATGCCAGGCATTCCTCCTCCAGGATGCTGTGAAAGGACTCAATATGAGCATTCTTATTGGGCGTTTTGTAGGGGATAAGCTCATGCTCTACCCCTAGATCCTTGCAAGTTTGCGCAAAAAGATTACTGGTGAACTGGGGACCATTATCTGTCCTTATAACCGGTTTGGTAGCATTTTTATCCAGCCGGCGTTTCCATAGCGCGATTTTAAGGTGTAAACGGCATGTCTGGCTTCGCAGGATAAACCTACATGATAGTCGATAATGGAACGGTCAAAGACGTCAATGATGGAAAGAACATAGAAGAAACGGCCCTCGTCGGCTATATAACCGTATTTTATATCTGTTTCCCAGAGTTGGTTGGGCCCGGTAACTATCCGGTTCCTGGCTAAACGGCGGGGATGTTTAACCTTTATTTGCCGCTGGGGCTTTAATATCCCCATTTCTTTACAAAGGCGGTAAACCTTCTTTTTGTTGATAATCAGACCATACTTGTATTTTAAGATAATGGTCAGCTTGACATAGCCATAGGCGTATCCTTCGCCCTCAATTAGCTCCTTTAGCCATGCCTTTATTTGTTCATCACTAACCGGTTCTTGTTGCCTGTTGTAGGAATAACCCTTTATAGGGCGGCCCCCACCATATCTCCTTTTTCCTTGAGATTTAAGGAAATAGTAATAGGTGGAACGGCTGAGAACAATAATCCGTAATACGAAGGATACCCTGTAACCCCGGTTAATCCATTTACTTGCTATCTCTACTTTATCTGTAAGTGTGGGTTGGTTTTTTTTAGCAGGTCTTTTAAGATCTCTATCTCTAATTCTTTTTCCCCTAATAACTTCTTTAGTTTTTCGTTTTCAGTTATTGTTTCTTTTAGCTCTTTTAGGTGGGAATTAATATCCTGGCTTCCTTTTGGGGTTTTGCTACTATTCCTTGTAAAGGCCGCTTCCCCATAGCGGCGATAATTCCTCGTCCACCGGTTAACCATGCTGGAAGATAGACCATATCTTCTGGCTACTACTGCACAGTTTCCGGTTTCGAGGCATTCTTGGACGATCTTCAATTTTTGTTCTACCGGATATTTCTTCCGTTCCATTATGGCTGCCCCCTTCTTTTAATCTAGCAGACTTAAGACTTTTTGTCCAAAGTAGTTAGGGGGCTAAATAGTTTATTTATGAAACGATCCCAACAGAGGGATCAATATGTAACGGACTGGATGAAGTCATAAAATTTATTAAGGAAGAGATAATCCGCAGGAAAATAGATTTTAATGAAAATAAGTGTGTAGTGAAATTAACATTAAAGACCCAAAGGAAAGGTGAAAAAGAGTATATAGAGGGTCTGTCAAGATTTTTGTGGCTCTATAATAAAAATTGTGGGATAGGGTAGGCGGAGTTGAATAAGGGGAGGGTGATTTTAGAAGTAAAGGAGGAAAAGGACGGGGGCACATCCCAATCAATGTTAGCAAACACAAACCCCATTACGAAAGGAGTGCCCCCATGGAGGGAGTGTAAATCATTTTGTGTAAATGGCAAAGCAGCCTAAAATGGGGAAACTATAACTAGTTCTCTTTATACTTTATAATTGACCCCTTGATGGGGCCAGAACGATTACCGTGAAATGCAGCAATAACATTGTTTTCTCTTATTATTATCCATTTATTATTATCCATTACGTTGTTGCAACGCACAGAAACATTGTCCCGGTTGCCTGGCGACTTTATTATCAACGCCGGGTGCCGGGCAACTCCTTACGGGTGATCTTGATTTGACGAAGAATTATAATGACTTTAGTAGCCATATGAGATCTGAGCTTCAGTCAACGGCCATATGTCTCCTTCCAAACCATGGCTCCGAAAATTCCTGGGAGCCTACTTTGATGAACGATGCGAGCAAATGTCACTTATGGGTAGGCTTCAGCCGGCATCAATAATAAGCGGAATCACCATCCAAGCCCAGTGGTTATCAAGGATATTCTGAAAAACGGGAACGCTTTCTTTTGGGTAAACGAGCTGACGGGTCTATCCTTGGTTTATTGTTGACCATTAGCTTTGCATTTACACAAAATGGTTACACTCCTGGATGCTTAATCTTATGTCCTTTGTCTTGAATAATAGTATCGAATATGATACTTTATAAGCTAGGAGGAGGTGCTAATGGCAGGAGTAGAAAAAATTATCCAGAAGATGCAAACGCAGCCTAACGGGATTCGTTTTAATGAAGCGGCTCAAGTGCTGGAAAGTTTCGGGTATATATTAGTGAGAAAGAAAGGCTCCCACCATCATTTCCGAAATAGCCAGGGCGATGTCATTACAATCAAAGAGGAAAATCCGTTAAAGGCTGCTTACATTAGGGATATCCTTGAAAGGATCGGGAAATAAAAAGCCGGGTTCTATCCCTGGAAAAACAAATGAACTCCTGCCTTGAAACCATGACCGAAAGTAGAGACGTCAGCTACTATATGAATTTACCTTACACTTATTTAATTCAGCCGGTAACAGATGAAAGTGGCAACTACTTTTTCGGGCGAGTACTGGAATTCGATGGTTGCCAGAGCCATGGCAGCACTTTTGAGGAAGCATATCAAAATTTACGTGAGGCTATGGAAGGATGGTTGGAAGTAAAGCTGGAACATGGAGATCCCATTCCAGAACCTACCGGCAGCGAGAATTACAGTGGCAAATTTGTGCTACGGATTCCTAAAAGTCTTCATAGAAAACTGGCCATAGAAGCGCAAAAGGAAGGAGTTTCCTTAAACCAGTATGCCCTTTACAAGTTGAGCAGGTAATTAAAGACCGGAGGAGCCGCCGTATAAATCTTCCTCATAACCTGCTGTCCCTTTAGAAAATCTTCCATTGGGTCTTCATTGGGGTCTTCTTCAATAAGCTCCGCCTCAAGAAAACGTAGTAGCCTGGCCTTATCATCACGGTCCAGTTGTTTTATTTCTTTAATGATTTGTTCCACGGCCATAAATCTTTATCACCTTTCCTTAGTTTTACTTTTCGGTCTCCCCGGCATGTTCTTCTTGCAGTGACTTGCACCTCAAACTTGCCCCCCTGCTTGATGGCATGTTTTTCCGGATTTCAGGAGGGATAATTAACTGCCCTGTTGTATATCAGACGGAGAAACCTCAATAGTTTTCCTTATTGATTGCTGGCAAGCCGTGTAACCCTAACTTCTACATCATACCCGAGAGACCGTAAAAAGTTCCTGCAATCCTCCCAGCTCAAGCCGAAAGCAATGGTATCGCTTAAACCCAAGCGTGCTACTATATCTCTTAGTAATGGCAAATCGCCTTCCTCAAATTCCCCTTCCATCATCACTTTTTCAGCCCAGTCTACCAATTCAGCAAGGGTAAGGCGGTGACCAAGGTAGCTAATTAGCTTGTTGGCCACATCCTGTTTGGTTATCATTTTCTTCCACCTCGCTAACCTTCTCATGACCTTGATCTACAGGGTATTTTCGATGCACTTCAACCAATTGCCTCCGGTTATCATAAATCTCCTGGTAGAAGTAAATAGTATTTTCGTTACTATCTACTTCCTTTACATACCTGGCACTCCAACCCCTGCGGCCAGAAACGTCATACCAATATCACAATTACCAAACTTCTTTTCGTTCTGCCTTCTTTTTACCTGTATAGTATCCATGATTTATTTCTCGGCCTCTTTATCCCCGACTATAGCATAAGCATAAATGTTCATTTTTAACCTCTTACCCAAAAGACTTTAAACGCGTTCAATATTACGTACTTACCACCATTTTACCCCAGGCCTGCCAATTTATCAATATTGCATGGTAATATAGCACAAGCTTGAACGCTGGGAAGATGCGGAGAATGTCTTTGCCGGGGTCCTGCAGTTAGAGCCGGAAAACAAAAACGCCCGGATGTTTCTCGAGATGGTACAAAAGGCCCAGTGCCTGGTGCGGGGCTGAAGTTGAGCAGGTAATTAAAAAATAGAGCCTCAAGGCTTTTTCTTTTAACAATCACACCACAAAACTTTCGCGCCTAATAGGCGAATTATATTTACTGAGACATTCATGCCGCCTGATAGCGCACCAGCAGAGGATGAAAACCCTTAGAGGTCGAATCATCCTTATGCGGCTGGCGAAGAGAGGTCGACATTTTTTTGGTGCTTCGAGCCCGAGACTGAGACGGACCCCGGCGGCCTGGTGCACCACGGATTGTTGCTTATAAAGCACGCAGGGTAGATTAATCCAAAAAGGTTGCTGCACCAGCCGTAGTAAAATTCATCTTTAAATCTCGTAAAATGGAGCCATGTTAGTTATTATAACCATGACATAAAAATACAGTTTAGCCAAAATATAATAGTTAAGGTCGGAAGACGGGAACTGAAAAGCAAAGAGAAACACTTGATAAATGGTGGCATATTTGATACCATCTTCTTAGAGGCGGGAAAAATAAATGAGCCAAATTGAGAAGCTCCTCAAGGCGATAAAAAGAAATCCCAGGGATGTCCCATGGGAAGATATAGATAAAGTGCTCAAGTATTATGGTTTTAATTGCCGTCATCAAGGGGGCAGCCACTATAATTACTATCACCCTGAACTTGTTGAGATTTTAACAATTCCCCGTAGGAGGCCGGTTAAGGCCATATATGTGAAACAAGCGCTAGAATTAATCGAGAAGCTTAAGGAAGGGAAATCTGATGGGTGATAAAACATTAGATTACTATCTTAACCTCAATTATGAGGTATCCCTTCGCCGCCTTACAGAGGAGGAGGGCGGCGGATGGCTGGCCAGCATACCCCTTTTGCCGGGTTGTATGTCGGACGGAGAAACTCCGGGAGAGGCCCTGGCTAATCTGGAGGATGCTAAGAGGGGCTGGATAGAAACCGCTCTCATGTTACAACGGGATATTCCCGAACCGGATAACACTGAAAAATATAGCGGTAAATTTACTGTTCGCCTTCCTAAATCCCTCCACAGGGCTCTTGCCGCCAAGGCGCAAGAAGATGGTGTTAGTCTAAATCAAATGGCTATTTATCTCCTTTCTTTAGGGTTAGGTAAATCAGCAATGAAGAAGAAGGACAGTTGAGTGAAAATACCTGCCCAGGGGAACCGGGATGTCGGCAATCAAGAGGCGGAGTTATTACAGATAGAACTCCGTCTTTCTTTTTTGGTGCAGATATGCCACTCAAGATTCCAGCCTTTCACTCGATATATTATCATAGCTAAACCTCAAAGAGGTGTCTTTATGACCGCAATAAACAGGGTGGCTGGCCTGGCTACGGGCATCGATACGGAAAAGCTGATTGCCGACTTGATGAAGGCGGAACGCATACCCCTGGATAAAATCAAGCAGGATAAGCAGATCTGGCAGTGGAAGCAGGAAGACTACCGGGCCATCAATACCAGCCTGCTCAACCTGCGCAATGAAGTGTTCAATCTTAAGCTTCAGGGGACTTTTCTGGTAAAAAAGGTTAGCTCCAGCGACGAGAATATCGTTACGGCAACGGCCACTTCTACGGCTTCTACAACTACCTACCAGGTAAAGGTTACGCAACTGGCCACGGTGGCTACCAATGTGAGTGAGGGCGCCATTTCGGGTCGGGCTATGCTTGTTGGCTCAACCTTGAGTGTCCCAGTAGATACTACGGGTGCTAATCAATTCAAGATTTCATACGATGGTACCACGGTAGATATTAGTTTAACGCAAAAAAAATATGACGGTTCTCCCGGCAATACGTTAAATGACCTTATAGCGGATATCCAGGCCCAAATCGATGCCTCGGCCATTGGCCCCGGCAAAATATTTGTTTCCCTCACCAGCGATAATCAAATCAAGCTGGCCGCGGCCGCAAAGAGCGATGGCAGTATCCCTGTAATTGTTGTAACAGATGGTGCCGCTCAAAATGCCTTGCCGGTGCTAGGTTTTACTAACGGGCAGACTTCGATAACGCAGAGTGCAATTGACCCGGCGGCCACCTTGTGGTCTCAAAAAGACAAATTTTTATCAAGCAACTTTAGCTGGAACGCCGACCATGAATTTACTTTTACCATCAACGGCCAGGAGTTTAAGTTTGATGGCGATACGGCTACCCTTAACTCGGTAATCGCCGCCGTTAACGCCAATACTGCTGCCGGGGTAAGCATGTTCTACGACCCGAGCACCGATAAAGTCAGCATTTCTACTATAAAGACGGGGAATAACAACCCGTCAGGTGAGGAAATCCGGGTTACCGGCGGCTTTATGACAGATGTTTTGCGCATTAATCCGGCCAACGAGCAGGGCGGCCAGGATGCTGTTTTTGAGATCAATGGCCTCGGCGGGATGACCAGTAAAACCAACACTTATACTGTCAACGGCGTAACTTTTACTTTCAAAGGCACTACTCCCCTGGGCGGGACGGCCACAACGGTGACGGTAGCCAGTGATATTGATAAGGTGATTGCTTCCATCCGCAGTTTTGTGGATAAATACAACGAAACCATCGCCAGCATCAACGCTGAATTGACCGAGGCACGCTATCCCGACTACCGGCCGCTGACCGACGAGCAAATCGAGAAAGGCAAGCTGACGGACAAGCAAATCGACGCCTGGCAGGACAAAGCAAGGAGCGGGCTGCTCAAAGGCGATCCGTTGCTCAGCGGTACTCTCACCAGTATGCGCGAAGCCCTCTCGAGTATAGTTGCGGGGCTGACGGGGCAGGTGACGGTCACCAATGGGTCGCAGTCTTTTACCACGGTGGCCAACCAGTTGAGCATCATCGGCATCACTACCGGTTCGTATGAAGAAAACGGTAAGCTTTACCTTGATGAAAACCGCCTGCGCGAGGCCCTGCAGTCGAACCCCGAAGCTGTGATGGACTTGTTTACGAATAGCAGCGAGGTGGAAGCAGAAAAAGGGATAGCGGTGCGGCTGTATGATGCCATCAATAATGCCATGAAAAGAATAACGGCGCAGGCCGGTTCTTCCGGCACACTGTATGATAACAGTTTCATCGGCCGCACCTTAAGAGAAATTGATGAAAGAATAAGCACAATGGAGGAGCGACTCCAGGAAATTGAAGATCGCTACTGGCGCCAGTTTACGGCTATGGAAACAGCTATTGCCAGGATGAACGCCCAGAGCGCCTGGCTGGCCCAGCAGTTCGGCATAGGCGGGCAGTAACCTTTATAAGGGTATAGGAAATATAAAGCATTAGGGCCAACCCGTTAGATGGGAGAATAGAAATTGGCAGCTGAACTCTTAACCCTACTGCAGGAAAAAAAGCGGCTCTGGCAAGAAATGTACAGCCTGACCCTGGCCCAGGGTGAGCTCCTGACCCCGGACAGGGCTGGGGAGCTTTTGCAGGTGCTGGAAAGCCGGGAAAAATGTATAGCTGCCCTTAAAGTCCTGGAGGATAGGATAAGGGATCTGGAAGCGGGACTGCCGGTCGCAGATGGGGCCATGAAGACGGGGCACATTGCCGGGAAGGTGCAGGAGAACAGGCAGGGGCGGGATGAATCAGCTATTCAGGTAGTGCCTGCAGGCGATGGAAGTGCCGGCGGTGAGGAACCTGAGACGGTGGATCTGCTCCGCAGGGAGATAGCTGCCCTGATGGAAAAAGTAAAAGAGGCAGACGAGGAAAACCGCCGCAGGATCAGGGAGAACTTTACCCGGTTTAAAAAGGAGCTAGAAGATTTCAGCAGGGTTAAAAAAGCTGTCCTCGCCTACCACCGGGGTGGCGGCAGCGGTTTTTTTATTGATAAAAGCTTGTAAGTGACCGAAGGTTTTCCGGTTGCAAAGTTTGACCGAGCAGCAGGTTAAGTTAAAACCGCTGCTGCCGATATAAGTTTATAGCAGCAGGTGCTGGCATGAGGCGTTTTAAAAGTTAACCGAAAGGAGGCGGCCTGATGCGCATCGAAGGTGTTGACCCGCTGGTCTTAAACCAGGTGCAGAATCAGACGGCCGGTTTTCAGGTCCAGGAGAGTAAGGGCATTAAAATTAATACTGAAAGAAAGCAGCAGGAAGGACGGCAGCAGCCTGGGGAAAAGCAGCTGGAAAAGTCGGTCGAACAGCTCAACAAGGCCGCCGAAGCTTTTAATATCGAGCTGCGGTTCAAAGTCGACCGGGAGAACAACGAGTTATACGTTTATGTCATAGATGTCAACGAAGGAAAAATTATCCGCCGTATCCCGCCGGAGAATGTTATGGAAGTTGCATCCCGCATGCAGCAGATGGTGGGACTGATCCTGGATACCTTAATATAAGAGCAGGTGTTACCCGTGGCCGTGAATAACCCTTACCAGGTATACCAGCAGCAGCAGGTCTTTACCCTTTCCCAGGAAAAACTGATCCTGATGCTGTACGACGGCGCCCTGCGCTTCTGCCGGCAGGGAGTGAGCTGCCTGGAGAAAAAAGATTATGCCGGGGCAAATAACAACCTCCTCCGCGCCCAGGATATCATCAAGGAATTGATGATTACCCTGAACCATGAAGCGGGAGAAATTGCCTCCAATCTTCATCGTCTTTATGATTTTATGTTGTGGCATCTTATCCAGGCCAATGTGAAAAAAGACACTAAGTTGATAAACGATGTTATTGATATCCTCCAGCATCTGCGCGATGCCTGGGATGAGGCGGCCAGGATATACCACACCCATGATTACCGGACGAGGACCGGCATGGACCGGCAGGGTTGATATTTGCAGAAAAGCAGGGGCGGGGGAACTAATGAGCAAGCAGATTGAAATAACAAAACTATCAAGCCGGGGGCAGGTAGTTATCCCGAAAGAAATCCGGCAGCTGCTGGGATGGGAAACAGGCGATCATGTAGCCGTAGAAGTGCAGGGGGACATGGTAATCCTGCGGCGCCTGCAGCTGGAAAGCTGCCGGCAAGAAAGGCACCAGCAGGTGAGGATGAGTTTAATCAAGTAGATGAAGAAACGGGTGCGGGGAAAGCGGTAAAAGCCCGGGGCTAATCTCCCGGTAAAATATCCTGGACGGGAATGTTTAGCCCCGGGAAAGCCAGCGGTGAAATATGGTCGCCGCGCCCGTATTCTTTAACCTCTCTATACCCGGAGGGCGAAGGCAGGCGATAGGCAGTCACCTGCTGCGCCTGCAGGTTAACCAGCCATACTTCCTTAACCCCACCCTTTGCATAGATGTTTGCCTTTACCTCGCGGTCATAAGCCACCGAAGTGTCGGACACCTCGACTAACAACAATACGTCCTCCGGCCGTGGATGGAAAGAAGCATAATAATCATCGCGCGGCTTGAGCAACATCAAGTCAGGCTGGGGTTCCGAGTTCTGGTCCAGGCGTAAAGGGTTCTGGGTGTCTACCAGGGCATTATCGCCTATTTTGGTGCTAAAGATATGAAGCAGCCGTCTAACACACGCGGCGTGCCTGGTCCCTATCGGCACCATCTCTATAATCTCCCCCTCGATCAGCTCTACCCGGTCGTCTTCTCCCAGGATGCCTGCCCGGGCCATCTGGTAAAACTCATCGACAGTAAAACGCCGGCGGGGAATCTCGACTGCCGCCATTCTTTAGAACCCCCTTTCTTCTATCCTTCCCTTAATGTTATATATTATAGCCCTATTCCACGATGATTGTCGTGTCTATACCAATCCCAGGCTGGTTGGGATGGCTATATTATACCACAGTTGGAAGCAAAATCTTTAGAGGTTTAGAGGAAAGAAAAATAGGAGGCTGTTCCCAAATGGGTGGAACGGCTCATTTTTTTGGTTGATTTTCTCCCGACATGCAGGAATTTGGCAAAACGTGTTGAATTAATATCGAAAATGCCAAGGTAAAATTTTCTTACTCCGGGCGTCAAGGGCAAGCTCCCCGAAAGGGGATGCGCGCAAAGCCATGGGTCTAAGGTCCGGGTCACCCGGGTAGGGGCTTGAGGGCTTCGTGTTTCTAACCCCGGGGCGAAGGACTATGACTGCCAGGCCGCCGTTCCCGGTTCCTTTGAGATGCCCGGGAGACGGGCTTTTCTTTTAGGACTGAAGTCCCAGGTCAATTTAGGCCTTAAGCCCGATACCCAAATTCCCATAGAAATGCTAAAGTGGTAACCGCTGGAGAAAAATATCGTTTTTCCGGGAAAGAGGGGGAAACCTGGATGTTTATGACGCCGGCCATGTATGTCCTGGAAAGGGCCCTGGACACCGCGGCTTTGCGCCAGCGGGTCATCGCCCACAACATCGCCAACGTCAATACCCCGGGCTTCAAGCGCTATGAGGTTTCCTTTGAAGAGAAACTCGGCCAGGCCCTGGGATTGGAGCCGGGTCTAACCCTATACCGTACCAATCCCTATCACCTGCCGGCTCCAGGTCTGGATCTAACCCCGGAGGTCTACCAGGACAACAGCACCACTATGCGTCAGGACGGCAACAACGTGGATATCGACCGGGAGATGGTCGATCTGGCCCAGAACAGCCTGAACTTTAACGTCGCCGTCCAGCAGCTAAACGGCCGGCTGGCCATGCTGCGCTATGTGATTAACGAAGGGAGGCGCTGAGGGTGGAATTATTACCGGCCCTGGCTATTAGCGCTTCCGGCCTTACGGCTGAGCGCCTGCGCCTGGATATCATTGCCAATAATCTGGCCAATATCAATACCACCAGGACACCCCGGGGCGGCCCCTACCGGCGGCAGGTGCCTGTTTTTGCGGAGAAACTGCGGGAAGCACTGGGACAGTCGCCGGATCAGGCTCCGGGCAGGGGAGTTGAGGTCGCGGCTATTGTTGAGGATAACACGCCGCCCCGCCTGGTGTACGACCCGTCGCACCCGGATGCCGACCCTGACGGTTATGTGGCATTGCCCAATATCAATGTCGTAAACGAAATGGTGGACATGATCACCGCCACCAGGGCCTATGAGGCCAACGTCACCGTCCTTAATGCGGCCAAGGCCATGACCATGAAGGCCCTGGAGATCGGGCGTTAGCAATAACTTTCAGGAGGAAAATGCACATGCTCTATTCACCTGTATCCCTTTTAATGCCGGCTCCCCTTCAGGAGAGTCAGCAGTCCCGACCCGTTCCCCAGGGTACAGGATCCATAGCCGGGTCATTTGCAGACATCCTGATGGAAAAACTGGGGGAAATCAATACCCTGCAGCAGCAGGCCGATGCCCTTACCCAGGAGTACCTGGCCGGCAAAATCGAGGACGTCCACCAGGTCATGCTGGCCCTGGAACAGGCCAACCTTTCCCTCCAGCTGGCCATGCAGGTGCGCAATAAGGCCGTGGAGGCTTACCAGGAAATCTCCCGTATGCAATTTTAGCGCCCCCCTTGAGCCGGGCCGGCAGCAGGACGGCACCTAAGGGGGAGGGTTTACTTGCCCTGGACCGGCAGGGGGCGGTGGGGCAGGCGGTGAAAGTGTAGTGAAAGTAACATGCAGGGGAGGCATTTTTTCCTGGTAGTGATATTAATTATGGTTAGCAAAGCAATATTGCCTTCCGGGAGCTCAAAATGAAGCTTAAACAGATTCTGGACAGGATAAAAAATTTCTGGCATGGTTTAACTCCCGGGCGGCGTTCGGCCCTCCTGGCCGTAAGTATAGCCGCCCTGCTGGGTGGCGCCTTTTTACTGCAGTGGCTGCTGAAACCCCAGTACGCCCCCTTGTTTACCAATTTGCAACAGCGTGATGCGGCGGCGGTAGTGGAAAAGTTGAAAGAAATGAAGGTACCCTACCAGCTGGCCGGCGAGGGGACGACCATCCTGGTGCCCAAGGACCAGCTCTATCAGCTGCGCCTGGACCTGGCCAGCGCCGGGGTTTTAAACAGCGGCCAGGGATTTGAACTTTTTGACCAGAACAAGCTGGGGATGACTGATTTTGAGCGCAACCTGGATTATCAGCGCGCCCTTCAGGAAGAGCTGCGGCGGACTATTGTGACTTTGAATGAAGTGGAGGACGCCCGGGTGCATCTGGTCATCCCCCAGCCCAGTGTCTTCCTGCAGGAACAGCAGCCGCCTTCGGCGGCGGTAATGCTGAAACTTAAACCCCTGGCCCGTTTAAAACCGGAACAGGTCAAGGGCATCATGGAGCTGGTGGCGGCCAGCGTAGCGGGCCTCAAGCTCGAGAATATCCGCGTCATTGATATGTACGGCAACGTCTTGAGCGACGGCCTGGCCGACAGCGAAACGGCGCCTTTAAGCCAGAAGCAGCAGATCCAGATGGAGCTGAAAAGACAGTATGAAAGGGACCTGGAACAGCGATTGCAGGCCATGCTGACCCAGATTTTGGGTCCGGGTAAAGCCGTGGCCATGATCACCGCCGACCTGAACTTCGACCAGCAGGAAATCAAGCAGACGGTGTGGGGCAAGGAAGGCGCCTTGAGGAGCGAGCAAGTTAAAACGGAGCAGGGCAATGCCGGCGGCGCCGGCGGACCGGCGGGGACGCCGGCCAACGCCCAACCTCCGGTATACCAGGCCCTTAACCCGGCGCCGGGAAATTATAATAAATCCGATACTGTTCGTAACTATGAGCTGGACCAGACCCAGACCAATACCATCGTGGCTCCCGGCCAGGTAAGAAGGCTTTCTACGGCGGTGGCTGTCAATGGTCCGGTGAGCCCGGCCTTGAACAACCAGATCCAGCAGATCGTCAGTGCCGCCGTGGGTTACAACCCGGCCCGGGGCGACCAGATTACCGTCACCAGCATGGCCTTTGATAATTCCCTGCAGCAGCAGATGGCGGCGGAGATGGAGGCCCAGCAGCAGCGCCGGCGGCTGCTCCAGCAGTACCTTTTGTGGGGAGCGGTAGGGCTGGGAGCCCTGCTCTTACTGGGGGTGCTGATTGTGTTCCTGTTACGCCGCCGGCGGCGGGAGGCGTTACAAGCGCGGCTGCCCGGCGAGGCATTAACAGCTGGCATGCAGGCTGGTGTGCCGGTAGCACCATTGGCGGTCGAGCCGGTAGAACCGGTGGACGTGGAAAAAGAGCGCCAGGAAGCCGAACGCAAAGCCAAGATGGAGCGCCTAAAGGAGATAATCCGCCAGCGCCCGGAGGATGCAGCCTTACTTATCAGGGCCTGGCTGGCCGAGGACTAGGGGTGGCTTGATTGGCGAGGCAGAAAGCCCTTTCCGGCCTGGAAAAGGCGGCGATTTTTTTGATTGCCATCGGGCCGGAGTTGTCGTCTTTAATTTTAAAACAAATGCCCCAGGAGGATATTGAGCGCATTACTTATCAGATTGCCAACACGACCTCCATCGATCCGGAGACCATGCAGCAGATCGTCGATGAGTTCCTACAGCTCAATGAAGCCCAGATGTTCATCCTCCAGGGAGGGATGAAGTATGCCCGCGAGGTGCTGGAAAAAACCCTGGGGCCGGCGCGGGCGACGGAAATCATTAAAAAACTGCTGGCCACTTCCAAAATCCGGCCTTTCAATATGATTCGCAAAGCCGACCCCAAGCAGCTGGTGAACTTTATTTACAACGAGCATCCCCAGACTATAGCCCTGATCCTGGCCTATCTGGAACCGGAGCAGGCAGCGGTGGTGCTGGGGGCGCTGCCGGACCAGATACAGGCCGACGTGGCCAAAAGGATTGCCCTCATGGAGCGGGCTTCCCCGGAAACCCTGCGGGAGCTGGAGAACATCATGGAACAGCGTTTGTCCTCCCTGGTGGATCAGGACTTTGCCGCGGCCGGCGGTCTAAAAAGTCTGGTGGACATCTTGAACCGGGCCGACCGCAGCACCGAGCGGACCATCCTGGAAGCTCTGGAGCAGGATGACCCTGAGCTGGCCGACGAGATCCGCAAGCGCATGTTTGTCTTTGAAGACATCCTGACCCTGGACGACAATTCCATTCGCAGGGTCCTCAGGGAAGTCGACCTCAAAGACCTGGCCCTGGCCCTCAAGGCGGCCAGCGAAGAAGTGGCCAACCGCATTTACCGCAACCTTTCCAAGCGGGCCGGCGAGATGCTCAAAGAGGATATCGAGTACATGGGCCCGGCGCGCCTGCGGGATGTGGAAGAAGCCCAGCAGCGTATTGTCCAGATTATTCGCCGCCTGGACGAAGCCGGCGAGATTATCATCGCCCGTGGTGGTGAAGATGCCATTGTGGTCTAGGGTGCTGAAAGAAGCCGGACCGGGTTGGGGTGAGAGAGTAATACCCCTGCGTCCTTTGCAGGTGGCTTCAGCTGCAGATCACAGCGGCGATCAAGAGCCCGGGAGTCCTGACGACGGGGCTGCAGCAGAAGCTGCCGCGCGGGAAGTGACTGCCGCCCGGGAAAAGGCGGCTGCCATCCTGGAGCAGGCCCGCCGGGAGGCGGCGGCTATTAAGGAGGCAGCCCTGGCGGAGAGGCAGAAAGCCCTGGAAGAGGGCCGGGCTGCCGGGGAAGCGCGCGGCTATCAGGAAGGCCTGTCCCGGGCGGAGGAGGAAGCCGTGCGCATTCGCCGGGAGGCCGAAGCCGCCCGGGAAGAAGCCCGACAGGTCCTGGCGGAGGCGCAGAGGACTTATCGGGAGATGCTCAGCGCCGCTGAAGGTGACATTATCGAACTGGCCCTGGCCATTGCCGGAAAAATAATAGGCCAGGAAATAGAACTGCGGCCGGAACTGGTGGTAGAAATGGCCCGCCAGGCTGTCCGCCAGGTGGCCGAGGGGCAGAATTACATAATTTACACCTCCCCGGAGGCAGCCGACATTATCCGCCGGCGCCGCGCCGAGCTCCTGGCGGAAGCGGCGCCGGGGGCGCGGCTCCAGGTAATCGCCGACCCGGCCTTTAAGGCGGGCGGATGCCGGGTCGAGACGGAAAACGGTTTTATCGACGCCGGCGTCGACAGCCAGCTGGAAGAACTGAAAAAGATCTTCCGGTTGGACGCCCGTGCCCCTGATGCGGCACCGGTAGGGGAGAATTCTTTCAAGGCGGGTTGCCGGCCGTGAGCCTGGCTATCGACCTCACTACCTACCGGCAGCGCCTGGCTGCAGCCAGCCTCTGGCGCCGCGGGGGCAAAGTTACCAGGGTGACGGGCCTCACCATCGAAGCCCGGGGCCTCAAGGCTGCCATAGGTGAGCTCTGCTATATTTATAACAACGGTGCGGCCCCTGTCGTCGCCGAGGTGGTCGGCTTCCGGGAAGAAGTGACCCTCCTCATGCCCCTGGGGGAGCTGGAAGGTATTGGTCCCGGCTGCCGGGTGATGGCTGCCGGCCACGGTCACCTCGTCCCGGCGGGAAGGGAGCTGATGGGTCGGGTCCTGGACGGCCTCGGGCGGCCGCTGGATGGGAAGCCCCTGGCCGGGGACACTCTCCAGCCGGTCAACAATTCTCCGCCCCATCCCCTGGCGCGGCGGCGGATCAAAGAGGTCCTGGCCACCGGGATCAAGGCCATCGACGCCCTCCTTACCTGCGGTTACGGCCAGCGGGTGGGCATCTTTGCCGGCAGCGGGGTGGGCAAGAGCACCCTCCTGGGGATGATTGCCCGCCACAGCACCGCCGATATCAATGTCATTGCCCTTATCGGCGAGCGGGGCCGCGAGGTGCGGGACTTTATCGAAGGCGACCTGGGGCCGGAAGGCCTGTCCCGTTCCGTGGTAGTGGTCGCTACTTCCGACCAACCGGCCCTGGTACGCATTAAAGGTGCCTTTACAGCGACGGCCATTGCCGAGTATTTCCGCGACCAGGGGCAAAACGTCCTCTTGATGATGGACTCTCTCACCCGCTTTGCCATTGCCCAGCGGGAGGTGGGGCTGGCCATTGGCGAGCCGCCGGCCACCAGGGGATATACCCCTTCCGTTTTTGCTTCCCTGCCCCGGCTGGTGGAAAGGGCCGGCAACGGGGCCGCAGGTTCCATTACCGGCCTGTACACGGTGCTGGTGGAAGGCGATGATATGAACGAGCCGGTGGCTGATACTGTGCGCGGTCTCCTGGACGGCCACATCGTCCTCTCCCGGAAGCTGGCGGCCAGGAACCACTATCCGGCCATTGACGTTCTGCAGAGCATCAGCCGCCTGATGCCGGAGATTACCTCCCGGGAACAGCAGGAGAAGGCGGGATACCTGCGGGAGCTGCTGGCTGCTTACCAGGAGGCGGCGGATTTAATTGAAATAGGCGCTTATCAGCACGGGTCAAACCCGAAGGTAGACGCGGCGTTGCAATATTATGATGCCATCCAGTCTTTCCTGCGCCAGGGCGTAGATGAATACTATGATTTTGACGCTACCCTGGCCGGCCTTTCATCCATATTTACTTAAAATAATGTCCCGGCACCAACTTCTCACTTCCTATATCTTACATACGGAGGCGTTGCCCGGTGGCCGGTTTCCGCTTTTCCCTGGAAAAGGTACGTTCCTATAAGGCTTCCCTGGAGGAACAGCTTAAGCTGCAGCTGGCCGCGGCCCGCCGTCAACAGGAAGAAGAAGAGAAGCGCCTGGAACACTACCGCCGGCTGCGGACCTGCCGCCAGGCCATTCAGGGGGAACTAAGGGCAGGTGATTTACTCCAGGAAGCAGCGCTGCTGGAAGCCCTGGACAGCCGCATTGCCGGCCAGCAGGAAAAGGTGGCCCGGGTCCGGCTGGCAGTAAGGGAAAAATGCGATCAGGTGCAGGTGGCCATGCGGGAGAGGAAAGTTCTGGACCGCCTGCGTGACCGCCAGCTGGCGATCTACCGCTACGACCTGGCCCGTGAAGAACAAAAACAAATAGATGAGGCGGCAGGCAGCCGCTGCCACCGCTGCGCGAGTGAATAACCTTTCAATAATATACATCGCTGGAAGGAGGTGAAAAAATGACGGTACACGCTGTAACAAGGACCGCCGGCCGGGAAGTCCCGGTACGGGAACGGGATTGGCGTTCAGAAGCGGGAAGCGATTTTACCCTGTACCTGGCCGGCTTGCTGCAGCGGCCCGGCTTAACCCAGTCTGCCGGCAGGCAGGAACTGTCCGGGCAAGATGAGGGCCGGCAAGAAACGGCGGCCAGGGAAAAGGCGGATGCTGTAAGGCCTGGGGACACCGGCCGGGGCATGGCTGTTGCCGGGCCGGAGGACCGGGCGGGCCGGCAAGTTCGCGAAACAGGACCGGAGGCTGCGGGCGAAGACCGGACACCGCCAGGGTTAAAATCCCGTCGGCAAGGAGAAAAACAGGTTGCCGCCGCCAAGCAGGATGAAATCCCGGCGGGGCAGCCGGGGGCCAAAAAGGCGGCAGGCGGTCCTGGCGCGTCAGGCGAGTCTGGTGCCGGTGCTGGGAAAGCGGCCGCTACCGTCGAGGCCGGAAACTCTAACCGGAACAACATGCCGGCGGTGGCCGGAGTACCGGCAGAGGCTGTTAATCCCTTGAGCCAGGAGGAACCCGATACCCTTTTATCCGCCCGGAAAACTGCTGGCCTTGATGCTGTCGCCGGCAGGTTATCTGCGGCAGCCGGCACAGCCGCCCAGGGTAAAAAAACGGCTGCGGTGGCCGCCGGGGAAGGACCTGGGGTCTTGACTGCCGCCGGTACCGCCGGAGCAGCGGGGGAAGTGGCGAGCCTTTCGCCGGAAGGTGTACTCACGGCCGGGGCAGCTGGCGTGCCGGACTTTGGCCTTGAAACAGAGCCCGCGCCCGGCTTAAAGGTCGCCGGCAGCAAGGGGGGCTTCCGGCAAGGGGTTCCCGAAGTACAGGGCCAGGCTAAAAATGGCGGCGAGTTATTTGCCCGGGCCGGAGACCGGGCCTGGGATCCAGGTGCCCGGCAGGAAGCTTTTCCGGTGCGAGAAGGAGCGCTTACCCGAACTGCCGGCGGCAGCCAGGCTGAATCAATTACCGCCAGGAATATCCTTAACTCTACCGAGCCCGGTCCGGGCATGAACCATACCGGCGGGCAAAGGGAACCCGGGACTGCCGGTGGGGCAGGGATAACCGGTAACGACAGCCTTTTAGCCGGACAGGGAAGCTTTCCAACCGTCTTCCCGGGAACAGACCGGCAGGCCGGCGGGGTGGTATTACCTGTAAGCAACCTGCCGGAGGTTATGGCCGCTATCATGGCTTCAGCCCGGATGAGCCGGTCCGGCAGCCAGCAGGAACTGGAAATCCAGCTTCAGCCGGAAAGGCTGGGGAATATGAAGCTTAAGGCCACCCTGGAAGGAAGCCGGCTGGTCCTGCACCTGCTGGTAGAAAACAGCGAGGCCGCCCGGGCCCTGCAGGCGGCGGTGCCGGAAATGCGCCAGGTTGTAGCCGAGCAGGGTTTACGCCTGGACCAGGTCCAGGTGCAGGTTGCCGGCGGGGGCCGCGGGAACGGTTACCAGACCGGCGACGGCGGTGAACACCGCCAGCGACCGGCCTGGCAGCGCGGGGCGGCCTGGAGTGCATCTGAGGAAGAAACGGTAACTTTTGGTAACTGGTACCGCCTCGATTATCTGGCTTAGTCCCATTATAATCACCCTTTTGTAGAGGGGGGATAGCAGGTGAACGTAGCCAGTGTGACGGCCACCGGTTCGGGGACAACAGCCACCGTAACCCCTAAAGGCCTGGGCAAGGATGATTTCCTGAAGCTCCTGGCAGCTCAACTGCGCAACCAGGATCCTCTAAATCCCATGAGCAACACAGAGTTCATCGCCCAGATGGCCCAGTTCAGTGCCCTGGAGCAGATGTATAATCTTAACGAGAGCTTCAATCAAGCCCGGCAGGAACTGCAGGAGAGCATGATGCTCCAGGCGGTAAGCCTGATCGGCAAAGAAGTGGCGGCCGTAGTCGATGACCAGACCCTCAGGGGAACGGTGAGCAAAGTCAGCTGGACAACAGAGGGGGTCATGCTCCTGATCGGTGGGCAGCAGGTGCCTCTGCAGGCCGTTACAGAAGTAGCCCTGCCGTAATAATCGCAGCTGGCAGCGAGGGCAGGTGATTGCTTTTGAACCGCATCGAGCGGCAGGCGTTGACACCGCCGGTTGCCCCGGCAGCTAAACCGCCGGTAGCCGGCGTGAGGCCAGGTCAGGATTTTCAGGCCATCCTTAATGAAAAACTGGCGGGCCTGAAGTTTTCCCGCCACGCCAGCGAGCGCCTGGAAAGCCGGAAGATAAATCTATCACCGGAGCAAATGGCCCGCCTGGAGCAGGGTATAAACAAGGCCGCCGGTAAAGGTGCCAGGGAGTCCCTGGTCCTGCTGGATGACCTGGCCCTGGTGGTCAGCATTAAGAACCGTACCGTCATCACGGCGGCCAGCAGGCAGGAACTGCGGGACAACGTGTTTACCAATATCGACAGCGCCGTTTTATTGTAGGGCCGGACCCCGGCGGGGAGGCCCGGGGCCGCCGACTGACAGAGGCGGCCCGCAAAAGAAGGGGGAATTTACCATGATGCGTTCGCTTTATTCCGGTGTTTCCGGACTACGTACCCACCAGCTGCGCATGGACGTCATCGGCGACAACATCGCCAACGTCAATACCGTGGGCTTCAAGCGGAGCACGGTGACCTTTAAAGATGTTTTCTACCAGACCATGAGGGGCGGGGCGGGTGGTGCCACAGGTGGCCCCGGCGGTACCAATCCCCAGCAAATCGGCCTGGGCGTCACCCTGAACAGCATAGATGTAATTCACACCCAGGGGGCTGCTGCTTCCACTGGTAATGGTACAGATTTAATGATTCAAGGTGATGGTTTCTTCCAGGTCAAAGATACTAAGGGAACAATTTATTTTACCCGTGCCGGAAATTTTCATTTTGACAGCATCGGTAACCTCGTTACACCTGATGGATTAATAGTTCAAGGAACCAAAGGTAATATCAATATTGGTACAAACGTTACGAGCTATAGTATAGATAAATATGGTAATGTATATGTAAACGGGTCACAAGTAGATCAAATACAATTAGCCAGGTTTCCCAATCCTTCAGGTTTAGAAAAGATAGGTAGCAATTTATATGCCCTGGCTGCTGCCGCTGGTACAAAAACTACCGGCGTCGCAGGGGATACAAATTTCCCTAACACCACCATCATCCCCTCGGCCCTGGAAATGTCCAACGTCGACCTGGCCCAGGAGTTTACCGATATGATCATCACCGAGCGCGGCTTCCAGGCCAACGCCCGGACCATCACCACCTCCGACCAGATGCTCCAGGAACTGGTGAACCTGAAGCGCTAGTCTTTAATGTGGGGTGCCTCCCGCGTGGCGGCGTTTCCAGCCGTCAATCTATTTAGGTAGCTCAGGGGTGAGGGCAGGTTCCCAGAAGGTGCCCATGCGTCTAGAGGCCGAGACAAAAGCGTAGGCCCTGGATAAGGACGTAGCTGACGCCGGGAGGGTCCTGCCCACTCCCCAATAAAAGAATGAACGTAAAGAGTTATCTCCAAAGGAGGGCGGCAGGGTATGATCAAGGTTACCACCCTGGACAGGCGCGAGATAATCCTCAATGCCGAGCTCATCGAGCGCCTCGAGAGCGTGCCCGAAACAGTCATTACCCTTACCAGCGGCAAAAAGGTTTTAGTAACCCAGACAGTAGATGAAATAATCGACCGGGTTATTGCCTACCGGCGCCGGGTCCTCCAGCCGGCGAGCACCCGGGATGAGGTGGAATAAAGGTTGCGGCGCATTGACTTTATGACTGTGGTAGGAATTCTTGCTGGCATCGGCCTTATGGGTGGAGCCCTGGTCATGGGTGGCAACCCCAAACTCTTCTGGAACGTTCCTTCCCTGATGGTGACGGTGGGGGGATCCTTTGCCGCCGTCCTGATTAATTTCAGCTTTCAGGATGTAAAAAACGTCTTTGGTACGGTAAAACAGGCCTTCACCACCGATCTCATGGAACCCGAGGAACTCATCGAACTTTTTGGCGAGCTGGCCCGCAAGGCCCGGCGGGAAGGGCTCCTCGCCCTGGAGGATGACGCCGGCCGCCTGGATGATCCCTTTTTCAGCAAGGGCATCCAGATGATGGTTGACGCCATGGAGCCGGAGATGATCCGGGAGATCCTGGAGACGGACATGGCCTACATGGCCCGCCGCCACGAGATTGGCCAGAGCATCTTTAAAACGTGGGGCAACCTGGCTCCTTCTTTTGGCTTGCTCGGCACCATCATTGGCCTGGTGCAGATGCTGGCCAGGCTGGACAAACCGGAAACCCTGGGACCCAGCATGGCCCTGGCCCTGATCACCACCTTTTACGGCGCCATCATGGCCTATATGATTTTCATCCCCCTGGCGGGAAAGCTCAGCCTGCGCAGCGAACAGGAGATGATGCTGCACCAGATGATGCTGGAAGGCATCATCTCCATTCAGTCCGGCGTCAACCCGCGCATCCTGGAAGAGCGCCTGCGTTCCTTCCTGCCGGCCAAACCCAGGCAGCAGCAGGCCGGTGCAGGGGAAATAGCCAGGGAAGAAGCGACCGACAGGCGCATTTAAGAATACGAGGAAGGAACTGGCCATGGCCTTAAAAAAAGAGCAAAAGAAGGTAGAAGAAGGCGCACCGACGTGGATGATTACATATTCCGACCTTATGACCCAGCTGGTGGTCTTTTTCGTTCTCCTTTTTTCCTTTTCCGTGTTGAACCAGCAAAAATTCCAGCAGTTTATTGCTTCCTACCAGGGAATGGGGATTCTGGACGGGGGTGTGTCGCCTATCGTGGAAACAGAGCCGGCGCCGGCTGAGTACCCCGAGAACCTGGAAACCCCGGAGGCAGCTGCCGCCCTGGCCAGGGCCAGGGAAATGATGGAGACCTACCAGACGGTCAAAAACTTCCTGACGGCCAACGGCCTGGATTCCATGGTTGAGGTGCGCTACGAGGAACGGGGCATCGCCCTGGACATCAAAGAGCGTATCCTCTTTGATTCCGGGAGGGCGGATTTAAAACCCGAGGCCATCAAGTTGCTGGACAAACTGGCAGGCCTTTTATCTCAGATACCCAATGAGGTGCGCGTTGAAGGCTATACGGACAACCGTCCCATCCATACCCTCCAGTTTCCTACCAACTGGGAGTTGTCCACAGCCCGGGCCGCCAGGGTGGTGCGTTATTTTATCGAGGAACACAAACTGAAACCGGAGCGTTTTGTGGCTATAGGTTACGGTGAATACCGTCCCCTATACCCTAACGATACCCCGGAGCATATGGCGGAAAACCGGCGCGTAGTATTGCTGATAGGGATGAATAACAGCCGGTAAATACCCGGGCCACGCGGCAGCTCCGGTAAGAAGAGGGACACAGTTGCAGTAAAGAAAGAGGTGGAGAAATGCCCCCCAGAGACGAAGCAGAAAAAAAAGAGAAGCAGGGCCGGCCGTGGTTAACTATTGCTCTGCTGCTGGTAATCCTCCTTTTGAGCGGGGGTTACGTTTACTACTTTTTTTTCGGCGGCAGCAGGGGCGTAACGGCAGCGGCACCGGCCGGCAAGCAGATGCCGGTAGCTATGCAGAAAATGAGTCTGGAGCCTATAGTCGTAAACCTGGCCGATGCGGGCTTGCGCCGCTACCTGCGGGCGAAGATTACCCTGGAGTACAGCGAGGATAAATTAACTCCCGAGCTCAATGAAAGGCTATATCGCATCCGCGATACCCTTATTTCGGTGTTACGCAGCAAGAAGACCGAGGACCTGCAAAATGAGGACGCCCTGAAGCGGGAACTCTTGACGGCCATTAACGCGCAGCTGATTGGCGGTCAGGTGCAGGGTCTTTATTTTGAGGAATTTATCATCCAGTAGGAGAATCTATTTATGCCACTGACGGACGAGGAGATCCAGAAGCTATTAGAGGCCATAGCTGCCGGCGAGGACCAGCCGCGCATTGAGAAGGCCCGCTTTGCTCCCCTGCAGCCGGCCCCGGTGACCGGAGTAAAAGCCAGTTTTGACCGCATAGCCGATGTTCCTTTACGCCTGGTGGCGGAACTGGGTCGGACGCGCCTGGCGGTTAAAGAGATCCTTGATCTGAAGGAAGGATCCGTTATCACCCTCAACAAGCTAGCCGGCGAGGCGGTGGAGATCCGGGTCAACGGTATCCTGCTGGCCATGGGAGAGGTGGTAGTGATTAACGATGCCTTTGGTGTCAGGATCAACAACCTGGCAGAGGTAAAGAAAGAAGGGCAGGACTAGCTATGGATCGCGATTTTGTCCTGGCTTTGCTGCGGCTGGCGGTCTTTTTACCCCTGGTCCTGGGCCTGGCCTATGCCACGATTCGCCTCGGCCTGGGTCGGGCTGCGGGAAGGGCCGTGGGGCCGGGACAGCTGGAACTGGTTGAAAGACTGCCTTTAAGCAGTAAAAGTGGCCTGGCGGTAGTCCGCTGCGGCGACAGGCATTTCCTGGTCGGACTGGGAGAAGGCGCACCGGTTTTACTGGCGGAGCTGCCTGATTACCCGGCGGTGGCAGCGACAGCGGGGGAAGTGACGGTGTACCCCCTCCAGTCCCTGGTGGAAAAGGAAGCTGTCAGCCCGCCGGGTCTCACGGGATTATTGACCAGGTGGTTGTCAACCTGGCAGAGGTTCAGGGGTTCATGGTGATAAACAGGCGTATATATCAAGGTATAGCTGGAGTCCTGCTTTCCCTGGTCGGCCTGGTGCTGGTAACCCGGCCGGCCCTGGCCCAGCCCGTACCTTTACCCCAGGTAAATTTAAGTTTAAGTCAGACCACCGATCCCCGGCAGGTGGTGGATACCGTCAGAATCCTGGTTCTGCTGACGGTACTGGCCCTGGTGCCGGCCATCCTGCTGCTCATGACTTCCTTTACCCGGATTATCATTGTCCTGTCCTTTGTGCGCAGCGCCCTGGCCACCCAGCAGACACCGCCCAACCAGGTGCTCATCGGTCTGGCCCTGTTCTTAACCTTCTTTATCATGGCGCCGGTATATAACCAGGTCAAGACCCAGGCTATTGACCCTTACCTGGCCGGGCGGATGACCCAGGAGCAGGCCCTGGCAGCCGGGGCCAAACCGGTGCGGGAATTCATGTACCGCCAGACGCGGGAAAAAGACCTGGCCTTATTTGTCCGCATGTCGGGCATGCCCCAGCCCCGCACCCGTGACGACGTGCCCATGCACGTCCTTATCCCGGCCTTTATCATCAGCGAGCTGAAGACGGCCTTCCAGATGGGCTTTTTAATCTACATTCCTTTCCTGATTATCGACCTGGTAATTGCCAGCACCCTGATGGCCATGGGTATGTTTATGGTACCGCCGGTGATGATCTCTCTGCCCTTTAAACTCATGCTCTTTGTCCTCGTCGACGGCTGGTACCTGGTAGTCAAGTCCCTGCTGGAGAGCTTTTAGGCCGTTCCTGCCCGGCCGGCCCGCCGGGCGTGGATTGAAACAAACGAACGGGGGAGAAAAACATGACCCAGGAGTTTGTCCTTCACCTGGCCCGGGAGGCCCTGGTGACCGCCCTCCTGCTGGCGGCCCCGGCCCTGGGATTGAGCCTGATCGTGGGGGTAGGAATCAGCATCCTCCAGGCCACCACCCAGATCCAGGAGCAGACCCTGACCTTCGTACCCAAGATTGTCGCCGTCATCCTGGGGATGCTTCTTCTGGGTTCGTGGATGCTCAATACTCTAATCCAGTTCACCGCCGGGATCTTCGGCAACCTGGGAAGTTTGGTAAAGTAGGTGCCTGAGCGGTTGAGAAAACGGGGAAGGGAACCTATATGAGCTACCTGAACCAGGCGGAGTTTTTTTTCCTGGTCCTGGTGCGAACCACCTCCTTCTTCATGACGGCGCCTTTCTTCGGCATCCGCGGCGTCCCGGCCCTGGTGAAGGCCGGCCTGGGCCTGCTGGTAGCCGTGCTCCTGTTTCCAGTCCTGCCGGCCGGACAGGCGGCCTTTACCAGCGCCGGGGCCTATGCCCTGGCCGTCGTGAATGAAACCCTGGCCGGTCTGGCCCTGGGCTACCTGGCCAGCCTGATTTTTAGCGCTGTCCAGGTGGCCGGACAGCTCCTGGACCTGCACATGGGTCTGGGGATGGCCAGCCTCTTTGACCCCCAGTATGCGGCCACGACTACCATAATGGGCCAGTTCTTTACCATCCTGGGTTTGCTCCTGTTCTTCCAGTTGGACGGTCACCACACCCTGCTTCTGGCCCTCCAGGAGAGCTTTCGCCTTCTCCCCCTGGGAGGAGTGCATTTTGACGGTAATATCGTCCTGGCCGTGGTGAAGCTCTTTAGCGGTATGTTCAGCCTGGCGGTGCGCATCGCGGCGCCGATAATTGTGGTGCTCTTCATAGCCGACCTGGCTTTAAGTTTAATTGCCCGGACGGTGCCCCAGTTAAATGTTTTTATCCTGGGTTTCCCTTTGAAAATAGGCCTGGGCCTCCTGGTCATAATCGCGATTTTACCTCTACTGGCAACAGTATTTCATAATCTTTTCAGCCAGATGGAACACGACCTGGCCCTGTTACTGCGGAGCTGGCCCCGTTGATGGACAGGCAGTATGAGGCTAGCGGCTACAACGGCCCAGGCTGGCAAGGTGAGGGGATATCGGCCCCCTTGATAGACCTGCAGCTCTTTGCCGAAGAAAAGACGGAGGAGGCTACGCCCCACCGCCTCCAGGAAGTGCGCCGCAAGGGCCAGGCTGCCCGGAGCAATGACCTGACCGCTGCTCTGGTTCTGCTGGTGACCGTCATTTATCTCTACTGGCGCCGGGAAGCCTTTTACCTGGAGATGGCCGGGCTCATGAGCTACGCTTTGCAGGACGGCTTAAGGCAGAACCTGGATGGGGCGGCCCTGATGGCTATCTTCAGCCACCTGGCATTTAAGACCGGCCTGCTCCTGGCCCCCCTGCTGCTGCTGGCGGCAGGCGTGGGCCTGGCTGCCAATTTTGCCCAGACGGGTTTCATCTTTTCCCTGGATCCCCTTATGCCGCGCCTGGAAAACCTGGACCCGGTGAAAGGGCTGCAGCGGTTTTTTTCCCGCCGCGCCCTCATGGAGCTAGTTAAGAGTCTGGGCAAGGTAGCGGTGGTAAGCCTGGTGGTCTGGACCCTGGTCAAGGGGGAGTTTAATCGGTTATTAATGACCGTCGATATGGGCCTTCCGGCAGCCCTGGACCTGGTAGGCCGGCTTCTCTACCGGGTGGGGCTGGGGGTTGTGGCCGTATTCATAAGCCTGGCGGCAGCCGACTACGTTTTCCAGCGGCGCGAGTTTCAACGCAATATACGAATGACCAGGCAGGAAGTAAAGGAAGAAATGAAGCAGATGGAAGGCGATCCCCTGGTCCGCTCGCGCCTGCGGGAGAAGCAGAGGCGGCTCGCCCGGCACCGTATGATGCACGCCGTACCGCAAGCCACCGTGGTCATCACCAACCCTATCCATGTGGCCGTAGCTCTGCGTTACCTGGAAACAGAAGGGGCGCCGCGGGTGGTGGCCAAGGGGGCAGGCAGCATAGCGGAGCGGATCAAGGCCGTGGCCCGCCGGCATAACATCCCCATCGTCGAAAACCCGCCGGTGGCTCGGGCCCTGTACCGCCAGGTGGAGCTGGGGCAGGAAATCCCGGTGGCCCTCTACCAGGCGGTGGCGGAGATCCTGGCCCAGATCTACCGTTTGCGGGGGAGGATATAAAGAGGTATTTATGGAGGAGCCCCCATGGTGGCTGACGCCTCCACTAGCGAACAAAATGTAGGCTGAGGCAAAAGGCTGGAGGGTACAGGCGGAGGGCGACTTGGTTCGAGGTGTAAGTAAACTTAGCACGAAGCCGCATCGAGACGGTAATTTTGGGTGGGGATATGTCCCGGAGCCGCGAATAGCGAAGCGCCGGTAACAGAACAGGCGAGGTGAGGTAACCGTTGCCGCCGCCGAGGACGCCTGAGCGTGCCTTGGCGAGGAATACAGCGTGATCTCATAGAAGGTTCTAGGCCAGCGGAGCAGGAAGCCTTTTCATTGGCAATCCGCAGGCGGCGAGCAACGGTCCGAACCGAGCCGTAGTTCTGTCGGCGCGTAGCTCCTGAGCGGCGCGGGGACATATCCCTACCAGAAGGCACATTTTTGGCAGAACGCTATTTTCGGAGGAAAAACTGCTCTATGGCGGCAAATACCGGCCTGCTGGGCGCTTTACGGCGCCTCACCCCGTACAACGACATCCTTGTGGCGGCCCTGGTCCTGGGGGTAGTCATGCTCATCGTCATTCCCGTCAGCCCCCTGGTCATGGACATCCTGCTCATCGTCAACCTGGGCGTCAGCATGGTTATCCTCCTGACCACCATGTTCGTCTCCCGGAGCCTGGACTTTTCCGTCTTCCCGTCCCTCTTGCTGGTGGTGACCCTGTTCCGCCTGTCCCTCAACATCTCATCCACAAGGCTTATTTTAAGCCGGGCCGATGCCGGTCATGTAATCGAAACCTTCGGCAGCTTTGTCGTCCGGGGAAATTATATCGTCGGCTTTGTCATATTCCTGATCATTACCATCATCCAGTTTATCGTTATAACCAACGGCGCCCAGCGGGTGGCCGAGGTGGCGGCCCGCTTTACCCTGGACGCCATGCCCGGCAAGCAGATGAGCATCGATGCCGACCTCAATGCCGGCCTGTTGACGGAGGATGAAGCCCGGGCCAAACGGCGGGAACTGCAGCGGGAAGCCGACTTTTACGGTGCCATGGACGGCGCCAGCAAGTTCGTCCGGGGGGATGCCATTGCCGGCCTGATCATTACCGCCATTAACATCGTTGGTGGGCTGGCCATCGGTGTCTGGCAGCTGAAGATGCCCTTTATGGAAGCCCTGCAGACCTATACCCGCCTTACCATCGGCGACGGCCTGGTGAGCCAGCTGCCGGCCCTCATGGTTTCCACCGGGACCGGCATCCTGGTGACCCGCTCCGGGGCCATGGACAATTTCGGCAGGGAGGTAATCGGCCAGCTAACGGGTTTTCCCCGTATTGCCGGCCTGGTGGCGGCCATTCTTTTCCTGATGGGTCTTCTACCGGGGATGCCCCACCTGACCTTTTTTATAATGGCCGGCGGGGTGGGCTATGCCGCCTATGCCCTGGCCAGGGAGGAAAGGATGCAGAGCCAGCGCCGGCAGGAAGCGGCTGCCGTCCAGAAGTCTTCCCAGCGCCAGCCGGAGAATGTTTTGAGCCTTTTCCAGGTGGACCCCCTGGAGGTGGAAATCGGCTACGGCCTGATTCCCCTGGCCGATGAAACAGAAGGGGGCGACCTGCTGGATCGCCTGGCGGCTGTGCGGCGCCAGTGCGCCACCGAGATGGGCATATATGTCCGGCCCATCCGCATCCGGGACAACCTGCAGCTGCCGCCCCACAGCTATACCTTCAAGCTGCGGGGCGTGGAGGCGGCCCGGGGGGAAATCCAACCCGGCTATCTCCTGGCCATGAACCCGGCCGGCAGCGACGGACCGCCGGGAGGCATCCCTACCCGGGAACCCACCTTTGGCCTGCCGGCCTGGTGGGTACCGGCGGCCAGGCGCCAGGAAGCGGAACTGGCCGGTTTCACCGTTGTCGACGCTGCTACCGTCCTCATTACCCATTTGACGGAATTTATCAAGGCCCATGCCGCTGAACTCATGGGCCGTCAGGAAACCAGGGAGCTTCTGGATAAAATCAAGGAAAATCACCCGGCAGTAGTCGAGGAGCTGGTGCCCAACCTCCTGACGGTAGGTGAGGTACAGAAAGTACTGGCCGGCCTTCTCCAGGAACAGGTGCCCATCCGTGACCTGGTCAGTATCCTGGAAGCCCTGGCCGACGCCGCCCGCACCAGCCGGGAGCCGGATTACCTACTCGGGGCGGCGCGCCAGGCCTTGAGCCGCACCATCAGCCGCCAGTATGCCCGGGAGGGTAAGCTCACGGCCATTACCCTCCACCCCCAGCTGGAGCAGAAGCTGGTGGAGGCCATCCAGCCCACCTCCCAGGGTAATTTCCCGGCCCTGGCTCCGGATGAGGCCCGGGAACTCTTGAACAGGCTGGGCCGGGCCGTGGAGAAAGCCGCCACCGGCGGCGTCCAGCCGGTGATCTTATGCTCGGCCAGGATCCGCCTGCCCCTGCGGCGGCTGCTCCAGCGTTCTTTACCTTATGTCCCGGTCCTGGCCTATAACGAACTGGAACCCGGCCTGGAAATTGAGGCCGTAGAGGCGGTGAATGTGGGGTGAAGATAAAACGCTATCTAGCCCGTGATATGCAGGAAGCCTACCTGGCCATCCGCCGCGACCTGGGGCCGGAGGCGGTTATTGTGGCCACCCGCCGGGTACGCCAGCCCGGACTGAAGGGCTTCTTTTTACCACCACGCCTGGAAGTGACGGCGGCCCTGGAAGAGGCGCCGGAACGGCGTTTATCGCAGCCGGAGGCGCCGGCAGGCAAGGCGGCTTTCCCGGCAGGGGCCGGCAGGGCGGCGGTAGCACCGGCCGGGGCGGTCAACCCTGCCGCAGGAGGAAATAACGGTCGGCACGGCCTGGAGGTGCTGCAGCGGGAACTGGCCGAGATCAAAGCCGCCCTGAACCGCCTGATCCGGCCCGGCAGCGCTCCGGTACCGGAACACCTGCTGACCTTGCGGCAGCGCCTGCTGGCCCAGGAGCTGGAGGAGGAGCTGGTGGCCTTCCTTTTAAATGGCATTGAGGCCGCCGCCGGGAAAGAGATTATTGCCGATGTCATCCGTACCCGCCTTGCCGACCACTTAGCCCGGCAGGTGGCGTCGCCGTCCCGGCAGCGGGTCCAGGCCTTTATCGGCCCCACCGGCGTTGGCAAGACAACTACCCTGGCCAAGATAGCGGCCCGCTACAGCCTTTACCAGGAGCAAAAGGTCGGCCTGATTACCCTGGATACCTACCGCATCGGGGCCGTGGACCAGCTCAAGACCTATGCTGAAATTATGGGTCTGCCCCTGGAGGTGGCCATGACGCCGCGGGAATTGCGCGCTTCCCTGGAGAACTTAAGGCACTGCGATGTAGTTTTAGTCGATACCGCCGGCCGGGCGCCGGAAAACAAAGCTATGCTGGCGGAGACGCGGGGGTTCCTGGAGGTCATTCCTGAGCGGGATGTATACCTGGTCTTGAGCTGCGCCACCAGGCGCCAGGATCTGCTCCAGGCCGTGGAAAATTTCCGCAGCCTCAAGTACAACCGGCTCATTTTCACCAAACTGGACGAGACATGCTGCCCGGGGGTAATGCTCACCGTAGCCGCGGCGGCGGGAGTACCCCTGGCTTATATTACTACCGGCCAGGATGTGCCTGATGCCCTGGAAGCGGCCGATCCCCACCTCCTGGCCCGGCGCATCTGGGAAGCGGTGGCAGAAGATGGACCAGGCGGCCAGGCTGCGTAATCTGGTATACAAACGGCAGGAAGATCGGTCCCGGGTAATTGCCATAGCCAGCGGTAAAGGCGGTGTGGGCAAGACCAATATTGCCGTCAACCTGGGCCTGATCCTGGCCCGCCAGGGCCGGCGGACCCTCCTTTTTGACGCCGACCTGGGGCTGGCCAATGTCGATATCCTCATGGGCCTGGTCCCCCGTTACAGCCTGAAGGAAGTCATCGGCGGGGAGTGCAGTTTGGAGGAAGTGATTATCCGCGGCCCCCATGACCTGCTCCTGGTGCCGGGAGCCTCCGGCATCCAGGAACTGGCCGACCTGGCACCCCCGGCCCGCGACCGCTTGATTCATGACCTGGCGTTACTGGCAACCGGCGTGGATATAATCCTGGTGGATTCTGGTGCCGGCATTTCCCGGACGGTTTTCAGCTTTGCGGCTGCCGCCGGGGAAGCCATTGTCGTAGCAACACCGGAACCTACTTCCATAACTGATGCCTACGGCTTAATTAAAGGGCTGCAGCGTTTAAAAGTAAGCATGCATCTGCTCATTAACAGGGCTACCAATAAGCTGGAGGGCCAGCAGGCCGCCGGGCGCCTCCAGGGCGCCTGCCGCCGCTTTTTGCAGCTGGAACTGCCCCTCCTGGGGATCATCCCCGAGGACCCCCGGGTAGGCCAGGCGGTGCGGTGCCAGCAGCCGTTCAGCGAATTGTTTCCCCGCTGCCCGGCGGCCAGGGCCCTGGAAGAAGCCGCCGCCAGGCTCCAGGGCCGGGAACTGCCGGCAGGCCGGAGCCAGGGTTTCTGGCAGCGCCTGGGTCGTTTGCTGGGAAGATAAGAAGGGGGGGTATCATGGTCAGGCCGAACTTTATTAGGATAAATTTACCAATATTTATCAAAACTCCTGGCAGCAAAGATGTCCGCACCATTATCCAGGATACGGGGGAAGACGGCTTTGCCGTCCTTGCTCCTGCGGGTGATGAACTGGTACTGGCGCCGGGTGAGAGCGTCGCGGTTGCCTGCAACCGGCAGGATGCCCGTTATGAATTCACCACTACTGTACAGCGTTACCTGCCGGGAGAGCCCCCCCTTTACTACCTGGCCTACCCGGATGATTACCGGCGTATCCAGGTGCGCTCCCACGTGCGGGTCAAGGCGGCCCTGGAATTTCGCTATGCCGTCTGGTCAAAGGCCGACTGGCCCTACCGCCCGCCCCGGCCCCATAAAAAGGGGGTAACGGTAGATATAAGCGGCGGCGGGGCGCAGCTGGTCCTGCGGGATCCCGTTGAGGTGGGCGACCTCCTTTACCTGGAGCTTCACCTGCCCGGTCGCCGCCACCATTTGCCAATGCGCCTGACGGGGCGCGTCAAGCGCGTGGCCCGGCGGGAAATAGACGGTGTGATGCGTTATGAGGCGGGAGTGGCTTTTGAGGGAATAAGCGAAAGGCAGGAAGACCAGATCGTTGCCTTTGTTTTCCAGCGGTTGTTAGAAGAAAGGCGCCGGGGAGATAGGGAAAATGGCAGTTAAGGATAGCGCCATGTGGGCCGCGTACCTGACCGGGAAGGGCGATGCCGGGCGCCGGGAACTGGTCCTCAAGTACTTGCCCCTGGTGAAGTACCATGTGGGCCGCCTGGCAGTCAAACCGCCGCGGCACCTGGACCAGGAAGACTTGCTTGGCTATGGCATAATCGGGTTGCTGGAGGCCATTGACCGCTATGACCCTTCCCGTGGGGTCAACTTTGAATACTTTGCCTCCCAGCGCATTCGCGGGGCTATCCTCGATGCCCTGCGCCAGTCCCACTGGGCCCCCCGCACCCTGGTGGAAAAGCTGCGCCGGGTGAGCCGGGTGTACCGCCGCCTGGAGCAGGAACAGGGGAGCGAGGTAAATGACGCAGCGGTGGCGGCGGCGGCGGGGATAACGGTTGATGAGCTCAATGAACTCATGGAACGGGGTTCCCAGATGGCCATCCTGTCCCTGGAAGATTTTCTTTTTGATCGGGAAGGGGAAGAGGGGGCCACCCGGGGAGAACTGCTGGCCGATCCCCAGAGCCCGGATCCTGCCAGCCGTTATGAGCAGGAGGAACTTCGCCGCGCCCTGATTGAGGGGCTCAAGCATCTAAACGAGAAAGATCGCCTGGTCCTTACCCTGTATTATTACGAAGGTTTGACCTTAAAGGAGATCGGCAAAATACTGGGAGTCTCCGAATCCCGCGTCTGCCAGCTCCACGGCCGGGCTATATTAAACCTGCGCCGCTATTTAGCCGATTTTATTTAGGTGGTAACAGTGGCTTATCTTTTCTTAATTACCGGTGCCATATTGATTGCCATTACCTGCCTGCCAGCCCTTAAGATACTGCTGGCCGGGAAAGAGAGCCCGATATTTCCGCCGGCAAGGGGGAATGACCCACCCTGGAGCGGCCGGGAGCTGCCAGATGTTTCCGGGGACCGGGAGCAGCTGGCCGGACGCCTGGCAGCCCTCCAGGAAGAAGTAACCGCCCTTACGGCCAGGCTGGAGGAGTTAACTGCCGCCTCCGAAGCGGTGCCAGGAACTTTTCGTTCCTACCTGGCAACTGCCCTGGCGGGGGGGACGACAGGAGCGGCAGCCACCGATCTTCAAGGGACGCCTCCCAGGCCGGCGGAAGCAAAAGCCGTACCTGAAATGATAACGGCGGCCGGGCCGGAAGGAGAAGCAACCTCCGGAACGGGGGCGATAGACATCTACGAGCAGATCCGCTCGGCCCATGCCGCCGGCGAGAGTATCGACAGCCTGGCGCGGCGATTTGGCCGGGGAAAGGGGGAAATCGCATTAATCCTCAACCTGAAGCGTTAAAGAAAAAAGGTATCTTCCTGGCCCCCTTCGGCCTGGGCCTGGGCCTGGGGCTTTTTCTGGCGGGACTGATGCTGCTTTTTTTCCAGCACGGTCCTACCAGGGAGGAGATTATTGCCCGCGCTCGCGAATACGGTATGGTTTTCCGGGAAGAAGTAGTCCCTTTCGCGCCTGCCTCCGGGGATAATGCCCCGCCGGATCAAGGGATAAAACAGCAGCCCACCGGGCCGCAGCAGGCCGCTCCCGGGGATACGCAAGGAGAAATCCTGGTCACCATCCCGGCGGGGGCCGGCCTGGAGGAAATCGCCGCCCTCCTGGAAAAAAAGGGCGTAGCTGCGGCCGCGGCCTTTGAAGCCGAGGTGCACCGCCAGGGCGTAGAACAGAAACTCAAGGCCGGCTCCTATTATCTTCCCGTCGGGGACATCAAGGAGATTATCAGGAGGTTAACCAGTTAGTTAGCAAAAAAGCAGGCCAGCAAGGTTGAATGGATTAGCAAGATGTTAGAGGGCTGGCATTTGTCTGAGGCAAGCGACTTGGTCTGAGCGGTTAAGCGGCCTTGGTGAAGCCGAGGGATGATAAGCGGGGCCGAGGACAGGAGGTCCGAGGCCGGCCTTTGAGGCAAGGACGCCGAATAGGCCGGGAACCCCGCCTTAAGCCCTGGCTGAGCCATAGGCCGCTCCGCGAGGACCATGGAGCGAAGCCAGACAATGCCAGCCTAAGATAAAGCTATTTTGAGGGGGGGAAAAACAATTGTTAAGGGGTTTATATCTTTCCGCTACCGGTATGGTAGTCCAGGAACTGCGCCAGGATGTCATAACCAACAACCTGGCCAACGCCGCGACGAACGGCTTTAAGGCCGAGACGGCGACCATCCAGTCCTTTCCCGAGATGCTCCTGCAGCGCCTGGAAAAAGGCCGTGTCACCCCGTTAGGCTACTTTAGCCCCGGGGTTATGGTCGACCGTATACATACTAACTATACCCCCGGCCCCCTGGAAGAATCCGGCCGGGCCACGGACCTTGCCCTTGTGGATACTGTAGGGGGCGCGCCGCCGGCTTTCTTCACCGTGCAGGCTGGGGGTACCGAGGCCTATACCCGCAGCGGCTCTTTCCATGTAGACGCCAACGGCTTTTTAGTTACCCCGGAAGGCTACCCCGTCAAGGGACAGAACGGCGCCGTCTACGTAGGTACCACTAACTTTAAGGTTGACAGCGGCGGCCAGGTGCTGGTTAACGGCCAGGTTGTCGACCGGCTACGGATTGTGACTTTTGGCGGACAAACCTTACCCCTGCTCCGGCGCCAGGGCAATAATCTTTTCACAGCCCCCCCGGGGGTGCAGCCTTTGCCGGCTGCCAATTTCCAGGTCAGGCAGGGGTGGCTGGAGAAGGCCAATGTCAACGTCGCCCGGGAAATGGTGGATATGCTGGCCGTCTTGAGGACCTACGAGGCCAACCAGAAGGCCATCCAGGCCGCCGACCAGACCCTGGGCAAGAGCGTCAACGAAGTAGGGAGTTTACGGTAGAGGAGGGCTGACAGATGATTGGCGCACTCTGGCGCGGGGCCAGCGGTATGCAGGCGCAGCAGCTTTCGGTAGACAGCCTGGCCAATGATCTGGCCAATGTTAATACCACCGGCTACAAGCAGGGCCGGGTGGAATTTGCCGACCTGGTCTACCGACCGGTCCAGGAAGGCGGCATGCCCGTCGACCGACCCCAGGCGCCGGCGGCAGCACCGGCCCTGGGGACAGGAGTAAAAGTGACTGCCATAGCCAAGGACTTCAGCCAGGGAACCCTGGTGAATACCGGCGACCCTTTAAGCCTTGCCATCCAGGGGGAAGGTTTTTTTGCCGTTTATGGGCCGGGCGGGGAAAGGTTCCTTACCCGGGACGGCAGCTTCCACCGCGACGGTGACGGCAATCTGGTCAACGCCGGCGGTTACTACCTGGATGTCCCCTTTACCCTGCCGCCCGGGGCGGAAAAGATAACTATTACCGGCGACGGCACGGTATTGGCGACAATTAACGGGGAAACGCAGGCTCTGGGAGAGATAAACCTCTATAACGTCCCCAACCCTGCCGGGCTGGAAGCCGCCGGCGACAACCTTTTCCGGGAGACGGCCGCCAGCGGTATGGCAGCTGCCGGCAGGCCCGGGACGGCAGGCCTGGGTACTATCCGTTCCGGTTACCTGGAGGCGGCCAACGTCGACGTGGCAGCAACCTTAACCAGAATGATCCTGGCCCAGCGGGCCTATGAGATGAATTCGCGTTCCGTACGGGTTGCCGATGAAATGTGGGGCCTGGCCAATAACCTGCGACGCTGACCGGCAGCCGGCATTAAAAGCCTGGCACGGAATGGATGTGAGTGCTGGACCGTCCCTTTCCCCGGCGCCCGGCTGCAATAGCTTTATTAACCAGGGTCAGGCCGCGCCGGGCTCCTCGGTGCTCGGGAGCACGTTCCAGGACAAAGGTATATTCCCGCCGGGAGGCTTCTAAAAGACCCAGGAGCAGGTAGGTGGTACCCAGGTTGATGCGGCCCTCCAGGAAGCCGGGTTTAAGCCGCCGTACCCGGGTCAGGTGGTAGCGGGCGGCACTTAAATTGCGGGTGTAGAGAAAATATGTACCCAGGTTAAAATGGGCCAGGTAATTGTCAGGGTTTAATTTGAGACTTGCTTCCCAGAAAGCAAGGGCTCGGTCGACATCACCCTGCTGCCAGGCCTGGCACCCCAGGTTGAAAAAGGCTTCCCAACTGGCCGGGTCTATCTCAAGGGCGGTGCGGTAGAAGAGGGCGGCCAGCTGGGGGTGCCGGTGCGCCAGAGAAAAATTGCCCAGGAGCAGGCACAGATTAGCCTCGCGCCGGGAGCTTCCTTCAGCCGGATCAGGAAGGCACTCAGGACAGAAACGCCATCCCGGCGGTAGGGCTTGCCCGCACCGGGAACAGTAAAGCATAGCAGGACCTCCTACTGTAAATATATATTGTATTATGTCCCGACCGGTGCTAAAATATGTAAGTCAAGCTGAAAAATAAAGAAAACGGAAGAGGATGGCCCATGGCGGCTGAAAGCAAACCAGAAGAGGTTAAAGTTGGCATAGCCGAATGGCAGGTAGCCCGCGCCCCGTTGCGCCTGGTCACCCTTGGCCTGGGTTCCTGCGTGGGAATTGCCCTTTATGATCCTACCAGCCAAATAGGGGGCCTGGCCCATATTATGCTGCCCGACAGCAGCCAGTTCCAGGACCGGGGTAATCGGGCCAAATTTGCCGACCTGGCCATCCCGGACATGCTGGCCGCGATGCTCCGCCACGGCGCCAGGCGCAGCAAGGTGGTAGCGAAAATAGCCGGGGGGGCCCAGATGTTTACTTCCGGTGACCGGCACCTTTCCTTTTTAAATATAGGCCAGCGCAATACGGTTATGGTCCGGCAGACGCTACAAGATCTGGGTATTACCATTACTGGCGCTGATACAGGCGGCAATTTCGGCCGCACCATGATCTTTGACCTGCTGAACGGCGAAGTACATATTCGCACCATCGGACGGCCTTTAAAGAAAATATAAAAACGGAGGCACCTATGGACTTTGCCGAATTCAAGCGCCAGGTTCACCGGCGCTTTGGCCTTTACCTCGACGGCTACAAAGAGCCCCAGCTCAAAAGGCGCATTGACAGCCTGATGGCCCAGCTCCAGGTACCTGATTACGCAGCCTACCTGCGCCTCTTGAGCGAGGACAACCAGCAGTGGCAGCGCTTTATCGATAAGATTACCATCAACGTCTCGGAGTTTTTTCGTAACCCGGAGATCTTTGCCCGGCTGGAAAAAGAGGTCCTGCCTGCTTTACTGGCCCGCCACAAAAGCCTCAAGGTCTGGAGTGCTGCCTGCGCCGACGGGCCGGAGCCCTACTCGGTAGCCATTTTACTGGACGAGCTGGCTCCTGCCCGCCGGCATCAGATCGAGGCCACCGATATCGACACCGGCGCCCTGGCCGCCGCCCGCCGGGGGGTATATCCCGGCCGGGCGGTCCAGGCAGTTACCCGGGAACGGCTGGAGCGCTATTTTCGCCGGGAAGGCGATAATTTTTACCTCCAGGAAAAAATTAAGCGCATGGTTAATTTCCGCCAGCACGACCTGTTAAAAGATCCCTTTGGCAGCGGTTATCACCTGATCCTGTGCCGCAATGTGGTCATTTATTTTACCTCCGCTGCCCAGAATGAGCTTTACCGCCGGTTTTACCAGGCTCTGGCGCCGGGAGGCGTGCTGTTTATCGGGGCTACCGAGAGCCTGTTTCAATATCGGGAACTTGGCTTTACCAAAATCGCACCATGGTTTTACCGCCGCCCTGAGGCTTAACCCACGGAAGATGACTACAGCCAGCCATGGAGGGAGGACACATGGAACCCTGGGATAAGCTCAATGCTCTCCACCTGGATGCCCTGAAGGAAATCGGCAACATCGGCGCCGGCAACGCGGCCACGGCCCTGGCCAGCATGCTGGGCAGCCGCATCCAGATGACCGTCCCCCGGGCCGGGGTATTACCCCTGCAGGAAATAACGGCCCTGGCCGGCAGTGAGGAAGACCCCGTCGCCTGTGTCGAATTTACCGTCAATGGCCCGGCGCCCAGCAAGATTTTTTTCCTCCTCAATGAGCCCAGCGCTTACCTGTTAATCGATCTTTTACTTGGTAAGCCCCAGGGTACCACCAGGGAACTGGATGAGATGGGGCGTTCCGTTCTGACCGAACTGGGTAATATCCTGACAGGCTCTTTTTTAAATGCCTTTGCCGAATTTTGTCAGCTGGAGTTTAAGCCTACCGTGCCTGCCTTTGCCTTTGACATGCTGGGGGCCGTGTTAAGCTCGGCCTTCCTGGAAGGGGGTTATTTTTCCGACCGCGCCCTGGTCATTGAAACCAGGTTTTACAGCGAGGCCGTTACCATCAGCGGCCATTTCTTCCTTGTTCCTGAAAACGCGGCCCTGGAGAAGATCCTGCAATCCCTGGGCCTGCAGCTGGACTGAACGGGGTACACCGCCGGCTGCCGGCGGTGCGGAGGTAAAACCGTCTATTTATGGAGGGGGAATAGTTCATGGGAAAGAGAGTGTTAGTGGTAGACGATGCCGCCTTCATGCGCATGATGATTAAAGACATCCTTTTAAAAAATGGTTATGAAATAGCCGGAGAAGCAGAAAACGGGCAGAAGGCTGTAGCCATGTACAAGGAACTCCGCCCCGACGTAGTCACCATGGATATTACCATGCCGGAAATGGACGGCATTGCCGCCGTGAAGGCCATCAAGCAGATTGACCCCAATGCCAGGATAATCATGTGCAGTGCCATGGGCCAGCAGTTAATGGTCATGGAAGCCATCCAGGCCGGGGCCAGGGATTTTATCGTCAAACCCTTCCAGCAGGACCGCGTCCTCCAGGCCCTGGAAAAGGTCCTGGCATGAAGCGGGTGGTAATTTAATGGCCGACGTCCTATCCCAGGCGGAGATTGATGCCCTGCTGCAGGCCCTGACCAGCGGGGAGGTCCAGGCGGAAACCATCAAGGATGACACGATGGCAAAGGTCAAAAAATATGACTTCCGCCGGCCCAATAAATTTTCCAAAGAACAGCTGCGTACCCTGTATATGATTCACGAGAATTACGGCCGTCTGGTGGCCAACTTCCTGTCGGCATACCTCCGGGCCAATATCCAGGTAAAAATTGTGTCGGTGGAGCAGATGACCTATGAAGATTTTATCCTGTCCCTGCCGACGCCGACCTTGATGAACGTTTTTACCCTGGAGCCCTTGAAGGGATCAGCCGTCCTGCAGGCCAACATGAATTTTATTTTTCCCATAATTGACCTCCTTTTTGGCGGCAGGGGAGAAATGCTGGCGTTCAGCAGGGAATTGACGGAGATAGAACTCCATGTCCTGCGGCGCGTCAATGGGCGTATCCTGGAGCAGTTGAGCTATTCGTGGTCGGATATCTATAGTTTTACGCCGAAACTGGAAGCCATGGAAACCAATCCCCAGTTTACCCAGGTTATTTCCCCCAACGAGACGGTGGCCGTCATTACCTTAAGCACTACTGTCGGCCGCCAGGAAGGCCTGTTGAACCTGTGCCTGCCTTATATGCTCCTGGAACCGGTTATTTCCCGCCTGTCGGCCAGCCACTGGCTTGCTGCTCCTGGTGAAGGGGAAGCCAGGCCTGATTACCGGGCTGTGATCGAACAAATCCTGGCCGGAGTACCGGTGGAGCTGACCGCTTACTGCGGCCGTACCCGGCTGCCGGTACGGGATTTTATCCAGCTCCAGGTTGGGGATGTCATTACCCTGGAGAAAGTGGTGGGCGAAGATCTGGAACTTTATGTTGACGGTCACCTCAAGTTCAAGGTGCAGCCCGGGGTTGTGGGCCAGAAGATTGCCGTCCAGGTAACGGAGGTGGTGTAAATGGCCGATTTTTTGTCGCAGGAGGAAATTGACGCCTTATTGAATGGTAGGTTGGAACAACCGTCCGGAGAAGTAACTTTAACGGACCTGGAAAAGGACACCCTGGGCGAAATTGGCAACATTTCCATGGGCAGCGCGGCCACAGCCCTGTCGCAAATCCTGAATAAACGCGTCCTGATCACGACGCCGACTACTACAGTAATGACACCGGCGGAACTTTTCTCTTCCTTCCAGGTGCCCTATATCCTGGTGGAAGTTAACTTCACCGAAGGCCTGCAGGGGTCCAACCTGCTGATCATGAAAGTCAGCGACGCTGCCATTATTGCCGACCTGATGATGGGCGGCAGCGGCCGGGATGTCCAGCCGGAGCTGGATGAAATTAAAAGCAGCGCCGTGGCGGAAGCTATGAACCAGATGATCGGCAGCGCGGCTACTTCCATGTCGACCATTTTCCAGCGCAGCGTCAAAATCAGCCCGCCCCGTTTGTTGACCATTGGCTTTGACAACGAAAGCTTTACTTCTCCCTGGCCCCCGGGTCAAGCGATAGCAGTAGTATATTTTAAAATGGAAATTGAAGACCTGATAGACAGCCAGATTATGCAGGTCATGCCGTTGGAAGTAGCTAAAGCTCAAGTGGAAATGCTCATGAATCCCCAGGCACCGGAAGCAGGACCGGCGCAGGAGGAGATTTCTGCGGCGCGGAATAACATGCCTGATGACGGCGAAAGCGCCCGGCCCGCGGCATCTGATCCGTTGACAGCTACCCCGGCGGCGGGGAAGCCCGGAAATGGAACAGCACCCAGCCCACCGGCCGCACCGGTACCGCCGACCAAGGGTCCCAATGAGCGCCGGGGGCAGGTGTATGGAACACCAACGCGGAATATCGACTTGATCCTGGACGTCCCCCTGGATGTGGAGGTCATCCTGGGAACGGCCATGAAGCGTATCCGGGATATTTTAACCCTGGCCCCGGGCGCCATAGTCGAACTGGACCGCCTGGTGGAAGAGCCGGTGCAAATTACCGTTAACGGCATACCCATCGCCCAGGGAGAAGTGGTTGTGGTCAACGAAAATTTTGGCGTCCGGATTACCCACATTATGGACCCCTATGAGCGTATCAACCATTTGCGGCAGTAGTGGATAAAAAATATGCCGGAAGCCTTGTGGCTTTCCGGCCGGGGGCAGCTACAACTGATTTTGCATCACCAACTGTTCAGCTTTTTCAATGGCTAGCCGCACCAGGTTACCGCACTGCCGGGATGGTACGCTTCCCCATCCCTCCCTGACCACGGTGTCGTATACCCCCAACTCCCGGGCCAGTTCATACTTTAGAGCGTCGGACATAACCCCGCGCCTTCTGGCCATGATCAAGCCTCCTTTTTGTACTGCCCTCCTGTCAATTAGCTTCGACCGATATCCTCCTCACCATACAAGACATTGCTGGTACGGATGCCATAATAGAGAAGGGTACGCTTAAATTTAGCAGGCCGGGTTAAAACCCGGCCTGCTAATTTAAGTCTATTAAGTCTAGTGGAGGCGCACCCGGTCGGCACCGTGATCCTTCAAGATGCGGTTGGCCTGTTCAGCACGCTGGTCGTCGCAACGGACGGAAACGAGTATTTTCCCCTGGCGGACGTCGTTTTCATATTCCCGGCCTTCGGCTTCCGGGATACCCCAGTCAATCAGCCCACCGGCAACGCCGCCCGTGGCCGCCCCTGAAAGCAGGCCGGCAATGGGGCCGGCGGCAATAAGGGGACCCAGCCCGGGAATGAACATGGCCCCGGCCCCGGCTGCCAGGCCGGCCAGGCCGCCCAGGACACCGCCGGTGGTAACACCGTCGCTGATGCCGCCGGTGTCAACGCCCATGTTGAGGCCGCCGGCGCCTTCCCGGCCGCCTGCTTCACCGCCCTTGTCGCGGGCCAGGATGGATATCTCCTTGTCAAAGCCGGCCCGGCGCAGGTCTTCAACCGCTTCTTTCGCTACCTGTTCATTGCTGAAGACGGCAACTACTGTCTTGGTCATGGTGTATCCTCCTTATGGAAAATCCAAATTCAATTTTATTATGGCCTTTTCCCCGGGCCGTATACAGGTATAATTAAAAGAAAAAGTTACTAAAAAAATTGTTTTCGAGGAGCAGGTAGACGTGAAGTATGATGTTATAATCTGCGGCGCCGGGCCGGCAGGCAGTACCTGCGGCCGCATGCTGGCCCGCCGGGGAGTGAAGGTTTTAGTTCTAGATAAGGCCAGGTTTCCCCGCTACAAACCCTGCGGCGGCGGTTTAACAGGCAAAGCTTTGCGGGAGCTGGAACCTGGGTGGGAAAAGTTAAGGGAAGATAGCACCCGGGAAGTTATTTTTTACCACCGCCAGAAAAAGCCCATTAGCATTACTTATCAGCAGCCGGTCATTCAAATGGTGAGCAGGGAAAAGCTGGATGCCTGGTTGCTGGAACAGGCGGCCGCCGCCGGGGCCACAGTCCGTGACGGCTACAGGGTAACGGCCGTGGCGGAAACGGCGACCGGGGTGACAGTCTGCGGGGAAGATGGCAGTATTTTCCACGGTGATTTCCTGGTCGGGGCTGACGGGGCCAGGAGTCTGGTGCGCAAGAGCCTTCCCTTTAATACCGGGGCGGCTGCCGGCGTAACCCTTGAATGCGAGATCCCGGTCGATGAAAGGGTCCTGGCTGCCTACCGTGGCCGGGTGCATTTGAGCTACGGCGGCATCCCGGCCGGGTATGGATGGATATTTCCCAAGGGCGACCACCTGTCGGTGGGGATCGGCTCTTTTACCCGGCAGATCAAGGGACTGGAGCGCTACTTCCAGGATTTTTGCCGGGGCCTGGGGCTGAAAATACCGGATGGGATACGCCGCCGCGGCGCCGTTATCCCTGCCGCCGGCGGTAAGGCCGGTGCTTTACATACAAACAGGGCGGTGCTGGCCGGTGATGCCGCCGGGCTGGTTGATCCCTTTTCCGGGGAAGGCATTTACTATGCTTTAAGGAGCGGCCGCCTGGCAGCAGAGGCGATTTCAGCCGCCCTGGCCGGCCAGGAGGGTCTGGAAAATTATACGATGAAAATTAACGCCGAGATAATGCCACCCCTCGGCTATGCCTGGCGTATTGCGCGGGTAGTCTATGCCCTGACGCCGGTGGTGCACCGGCTGGTGACGGCCAACCCGGAGGTGGCCCGGCGCCTGGTGGACGTCCTTTTCGGCGGGGACACTTATGAAGACCTCTGGCAGTACCTTGTAAAGCGTTACGCCATCTTTCGCCTGGCCCGGTAATAATGTACCCGTCCCTTAGTCCGGCAGCAATGTTTCCAGCAGCCAGGCCAGGAGGCCGGTAAAGGGCAGAGCAATCAAGGAAGAGACCAGGTTAAAAAGGGTGTGGAAATGGGCCACCTGGCGGGGCAGGTCGGGCGTGAGCCAGGCAAGAAGCTGGAGCATTAGGGGCAGGAAGGGCAGGCAGAGGATGGCCCCGGCGGCATTGAACACCAAGTGGGCCAGGGCCGTCCTTTTGGCCGCCCGGGAGGAAAAAAGGGCGGCAATGATGGCTGTCAGGCAGGTGCCGATATTAGCCCCCAGGACGATATGCAGGGCTCCCAGGGGCGGCAGGATGCCGTGGCCGGCCAGGACCATGGCCATCCCCGCAACGACGCTGCTGGAGTGGAGCAAGGCGGTAAGCAGGGTGCCGGCCAGGATTCCCTGCCAGGCGCCGGTGGCGGCGCTCAAAGAGCCGAGGAGGGCGGGACTGTCTTTGAAAGGCAGGAGGGCTGTAGCCATCAAATCCAAGCTGAAGAAGATTAACCCTATACTCACGCAGGCCGTCCCGGCAGCCCGGGCGGAGGGGACCAGAATTAAAGGGATGCCAGCGGCTAAAACCGGCAGGGCAATATTACCTAAGTTAAGGGCCAGGAACTGAACAGTAACACAGGTGCCGACATTGGCTCCCAGAATTATCCCCAAACTTTGATAGAAGGAAATAACGCCGCCGTCGACGAGACCTACAGTGAGGACGGTCACCGCCGTGCTGGACTGGACCAGGGCGGTGGCCACCGTCCCCCAGAAAAAGCCCAGCCACGGCGTAGCGGTAGCCCGGCGGATCATAATTTCCAGATAAGAACGACCCAGGGCCACCAGCCCCCGGCGCAGCAGCTGCACCCCCAGGAGAAGGAGACATACACCGGCGGCAAACTGCAGGAGAGGGAAGAGCATTTTTTCACCCCTTAGCTTTTATGTGAGGCGTCTTTTTTTTATGCCTGGCTTTTTTTCTATTCCAAAAGAGGATTTTGGTCGCGAAGCAAGAATATTTAAAGATAGTTCGTCTTGTGGCCGTTCAAGTTCTGGCAGGAACAAGGGAGAGGGTGAAGAGAATGGAAAGGGTGGAATTAGCCGGTGCTTTACGGGAAAGCCAGGCTCTAAAGACACGGGTAGAAGCCGCCAGCGGCGTCTCTTTAAGCGACTGCTACCAGTGCGGCAAGTGTTCCGCCGGCTGTCCGGTAGCCTTTGCTATGGACTACACGCCGCGGCAGGTTATCCGCCTGCTGCAGCTGGGCCTGGGGGAAGAAGCGCTGAAAAGCCATACCCCCTGGCTCTGCGCCTGTTGCCAGGCCTGTTACACCCGCTGCCCCCGGGAAGTCAACCTGCCGCGGTTGATGGAAGCGGTGCGCCAGGAAGCTCGCCGCCGGGGGATGATTAACGAGAAAAAAGTAGATATCTTTGACCAGGCTTTCTTAAGCAGCTTGGAACGTTACGGCCGCGCCCACGAGATGGGGCTCATAATCCAGTACAACCTGCAGTCAGGTCAGCCCTTTAAGGATGCCATGCTGGCACCGCCATTGCTGTTGAAGGGCAAAATCAGTCCTATACCAGCGAAGATCAAGAACATCGCCGAGGTGAAGAACATCTTCGCCCGGGTGCGGGCTAAAGGAGGTGGCCGGCATTGAAATACGCCTATTATCCCGGCTGTTCCCTGGAGGCTACGGCCAAAGAATATAACCAGTCGGCTAAAATAGTGGCCAGGCACCTGGGGGTGGAGCTGTGGGAGATCCCCGACTGGAGCTGCTGTGGTGCCACTGCCGCCCACAATAACGACCACCTCCTGTCCCTGGCCCTGCCGGCCCGCAATCTCGCCCTGGCCGAAGCCGAGGGCCTGGACGTAGCCGTGCCCTGCGCCGCCTGTTTTAATCGCCTGCGGGCTGCTGAGGCCGCCGTCCGGGAGTCGGAAAGTATGCGGGCGACCATCAGTGAAATCATCAGCCGCGATTACCGGGCTACCAATAAGACCCGGGCCTTCCTTGATGTCATGGTCAATGGGGTTGGCCTGGAAAATATCAAGGAACAGGTGGTCAAACCCCTGGCGGGCTTGAAGCTGGCGGCCTATTACGGTTGCCTTCTGGTGCGCCCGCCGAAGCTTACGGCCTTTGACGACCCGGAAGACCCCATGACCATGGACCGCCTGATTCAAGCCCTGGGCGGCGAGGCCGTCAGCTGGGCCTACAAGACCGAATGCTGCGGCGGTAGCCTGGCTACCGCCAGGACGGACATCGGGGTGCGGATGATCTACCAGATCCTGCGCCATGCCCGGGACGCCGGCGCCGAGGGCATCGTAACCGCCTGTCCCCTGTGCTTCTTAAACCTGGACATGCGCCAGGGCCAGGCCGCGGTAGCTTTTGGCGACCGGCTCAATTTGCCCATCTTTTACTTCACTGAATTAATGGGTATAGCCCTGGGCTATGCACCGAAAGACCTGGGACTGACCACCCATTTTGTTGACCCGGTCCCTAAACTTGAGGCCAAGGACATCCTGCGGCATCCCGCCACAAGGAGGGAAACGGCATGAAGCGTGTCGGCGTCTTTGTATGCCACTGCGGTACCAACATTGCTTCGGTAGTTGATGTCAAAAAGGTGGCTGAGGCCGCCAGGAGTTTTCCCGACGTTGTTTATGCCACCGATTACCAGTATATGTGCTCCGATCCGGGGCAGGAACTAATCCGCAAGGCCATTAAAGAGCAGCGCTTGAATCGGGTTGTGGTTGCTTCCTGCTCGCCCCGGCTTCATGAACCCACCTTCAGGAAAACTTGTGAAAGCGCCGGGGTAAATCCTTATCTCTTTGAGATGGCCAACATCCGCGAGCAGTGCGCCTGGGTCCATGCTAAAGATAAGGAGGGGGCAACACTTAAGGCCATTGACCTGGTGCGGGCGGCCGTGGCCAAAGTCCGCCGTAATGTTCCCCTCTTTGCCGGTACCATTTCCATTACCAAGAGGGCGCTGGTCATTGGCGCCGGTATTGCCGGCATGCAGGCGGCCCTGGATATCGCCGATGCCGGTTATGAAGTCATGCTCCTGGACCGCGAGCCGACTATTGGCGGCAACATGGTCAGGCTGGACAAGACCTTCCCGACCCTGGACTGTTCCGCTTGAATAAGCACGCCGAAAATGGTTGCTGCGGCGCAGCACCCTAACATTCAATTAGTGACCTATGCGGAAGTAGAGAATGTCGCCGGCTATGTGGGCAATTTTGAAGTGACTATCCGCAAGAAAGCCCGCTCGGTGGACCCGGTAAAGTGTACCGGTTGCGGCACCTGCTGGGAAAAGTGCCCCACCAGGGTGGATAGCGAGTTCGACCTGGGTTTAGGCAAGCGCAAGGCCATTTACCTGCCCTTCCCCCAGGCGGTGCCCGCGGTGCCGGTTATCGACCGCCAGCACTGCCGCCAGTTTACGAAAGGCAAGTGCGGCGTTTGCCAGAAGGTCTGTCCGGCCAAAGCCATTGACTATGGGCAGCAGGATGAGGTTATCACCGAAAAATTCGGGGCCATTGTCGTGGCCACAGGTTATGATCTTTTTAAATGGGAAGAAGTCTACGGCGAGTACGGCTACGGCAAATACCCCGATGTCATAACCGGCATGCACTTTGAACGCCTGAACAATGCCTCCGGGCCCACGGGCGGCAGGATTGTCCGTCCCTCGGACGGCAAAGAACCGAAGACGGTGGTTTTTATTAAATGTGTTGGTTCCCGTGATGAAGCCAAGGGCAAGAGTTACTGCTCCCGGGCCTGCTGCATGTACACGGCCAAGCACGCCCACCAGGTGCTGGAGAAAATTCCCGAGTCTCAGGCCATTGTCTTCTATATGGATGTCCGTACTCCCGGCAAGGCCTATGAGGAGTTTTTCCAGCGTTCTGTTCATGAGGGGGCCGTTTATGTCCGGGGCCGGGTGAGCCGCGTCTTCCAGGAGGGAGACAAGCTCATCGTCCGCGGCGAGGACACTCTCCTCGGCCGTCAGGTGGAAGTGGCGGCCGATATGGTCGTCCTGGCCACGGCCATGGTTCCCAGCGCGGGATGGGATAAAGTGGCCAAAATGCTGGGACTGCAAGCGGATAAGGACGGCTTCTTCCAGGAAGCCCACCCGAAACTCAGGCCGGTGGAAACCTTTACAGCCGGCGTCTTCCTGGCCGGGGCCTGCCAGGGTCCCAAGGATATCCCTGACACAGTAGCCCAGGCCAGCGCCGCGGCCGTAAAGGTCTGCCAGCTCTTCGCCAGAGACGAAATGGCCACCGACCCCATGATTGCGGCGGTGGATGAAAGTATCTGCGCCGGGTGTGCCATGTGTGAGCCGATCTGCCCCTACAAGGCCATTTCCATGAAGACCATTACTGAACGGGTGGCCGGCAGGCAGGTGAGCCGCCGGGTGGCAACGGTCAACAGCGGCCTCTGCCAGGGTTGCGGCGCCTGCTCGGTGGCCTGCCCGTCGAGTGCCATGAATCTCCGTGGCTTTACCAATGAACAAATACTGGCGGAGGTGGATGCGGTATGTCTGTAGCAGCCGGAGACAAAGGCTGGGAGCCCAGGATTGTCGCCTTCTGCTGCCACTGGTGCGCCTATGCCGGCGCTGATCTCGCCGGTCTTAACCGGTTGCAGTATCCGGCCAATGCCCGTATTGTACGGGTGCCCTGTTCCGGCCGGGTCAATCCCCAGTTTGTCCTGCGGGCCTTCCAGCGCGGTGCCGACGGCGTGCTGGTAGCCGGGTGACACCCCGGCGACTGCCACTATGTTAGTGGCAATTACTTCACCCGCCGCCGTTTCCTCCTCATGCAGCGGGTCTTGCAGTTCATGGGCCTGGAGCCGGAGCGTTTCCAGGCGCGCTGGGTGTCGGGTTCCGAGGGACCGCGCTTTGCCGAGATAATCACCCAGATGACGGAGGACATCCGGGCCCTGGGGCCCAACAGAAAGCTGAGGGATGACGCATGAGCAGTATACAGGAACAAATGCGTGCCCGGGCCCGGGACTTACTGACCAGGGGCGAGGTTAAAATGGTGATCGGCTGGGAAAAGGGTACCTTCTGGTACCTGTCGCCGCCAGCCTTTATCACGGAACCGGAGGACTGCGGCCGCCTGGTCTGGGATGAGTTTTGCACCAATAACCTGGCCAAGTACCTCCTGGACTACAAGCTCACAGAGGAGAAAATCGCCCTCTTTGTTAAGGGCTGCGACGCCCGCGGCATTGTGCGCCTCCTCCAGGACAACCAGATTGACCGGGAAAAGGTCTACCTCATCGGTATTAAATGCCCCGGCGTCAGGGATGGCCGCCAGGCGGCCGCCATGGGGGAGGAAAGGCGCAGCGAGGTACCCCTGGCCGGTAAGTGCCGCTACTGCACCCATCCCGAACCGGTAATTTATGACGAGCTCCTGCAGGAGGACGGCGGGGAGGCCATCCGGGAGGCGGCGGCTGTTGCGGAGGGACGTTTCGCCGAGGTAGAAAGGGTGGAAGCCATGTCCCCCGACGAGCGCTATGCCTTCTGGACAGGTGCGTACGACCGCTGTCTGCGCTGTTACGCCTGCCGCAACATTTGTCCGGCCTGCAACTGCCGCGAGTGCATCTTTGACCGCAGCCAATCCGGCTGGTGCGGCAAGCAGATGAGCCGCAGTGAAAATATGTTCTTTGCCATTACCCGGGCCATGCACGTGGCCGGCCGCTGCATCGAATGCGGCGAGTGCGAGCGGGTATGCCCGGAAGGGATTCCCATCATGACCCTCAACAAGAAGATTATCAAAGACCTGAACGAGCTCTTTGGCGAATATGAGGCCGGGGTAAATTTGGAGACCCGGCCGCCCCTGGGCCAGTATAAACTCGATGATCCGGAAGAATTCCACTAGGAGGGAGGTGGGGACATGTTAAAGATCGCCAAGGATAAATTACCAGAACTCTTGCAGGCCTGGGCTGCAGGAGCGAAAGTTTTTGTGCCCCAGGAAAAAGGCGGAGTAAGCGTTTTCCTGCCCTGGGTGGGCCAGGGGAAGCTTACCCTGGGGGAGGGCAATACCCTGGAGCCCCCCAAGGATCTCTTCTTCCCCCGGACCGAAACCATGTACCGTTACCAGGTGCAGGGGAAAGAGGCAAGCCTAACGGAGGTCCCCCCCCTGGAGGAAAAGCGGGTGCTGGTGGGTATCCGTTCCTGCGATGCCCGCAGCCTCCTGATTATGGACGATGTTTTCTTGACCCGCGGGTATGTAGATGAATTTTACCGCCAGCGGCGGGAAAACACCCGCGTGGTAGCCCTGGCCTGTAATGAAGCCAGCCCCACCTGCTTTTGCACATCCTTTGGTATTGATCCCGGACGGGCCGAAGGAGTAGATGTGCAGATGTGGCCTGTCGCTGAAGGGTACCTCCTGGAAGCCCTCACCCCGGCAGGCCGGGAACTGCTGGGCCAGGGTTCATCCCTCCTGACGGAGGCCGGCTCCGAGAATATACCGGCAACAGCCAGAACAAGCCTGGCAGTAGAGGTAAGCGGGGTAACGGAAAAACTGCAGGGAATGTTTGAGCACCCCTTCTGGACGGCCGTCAGCCGCAAGTGCCTGGGCTGCGGCGCCTGCACTTACCTCTGTCCCACCTGCCACTGCTTCGACATCCAGGGCGAAAACCGGGGCAACAGCGGCTACAAGTTCCGTTGCTGGGATTCTTGCATGTTCTCGGAATATACCAGGATGGCCGGCGGCCACAACCCGCGGCCGTCGAAAAAGGAGCGCTTGCGCAACCGCTTCCTGCATAAGCTCCAGTATTTTCCGGAACGCTACGGCAAGTTCGCCTGCGTGGGCTGCGGCCGCTGCCTGGATCGCTGCCCGGTGAATGTCGACATTACCCGGGTAATCCGTGAGGTCAAGGAGGTGACCCTGTAATGGCTGAAACAGCGCGGGTCAACCCCCTGGTACCCAGGACGGGGCGCATTATCAAGATCGTGGACGAGACGCCCGATGTCAAGACTTTCCACGTCACTACCGACAGCGGCAAGCCCTTTACGCCCCTGCCGGGGCAGCTGGCCATGCTCTCCCTGCTGGACGTGGGGGAGGCCATGTTCTCCATTACTTCCCAGGGACCGGAGCACCTGGAACTGGCCATTAAAAGGGTCGGCATGCTGACCGATGCCCTCCATGAAGCCGAAGAAGGACAGACGGTAGGCATCCGGGGGCCCTATGGCAACGGCTTTCCCGTGGAGGACCTTAAAGGCAAGGACCTGCTCTTCATCGGCGGCGGTATCGGCCTGGCGCCGGTACGTTCCCTGATTAATTACTGCATTGAGCACCGGCAGGATTACGGCCACCTGTGGATCATCTACGGCGCCCGCTCGCCGGCCGATCTGTGCTTTAAAGACGACCTCTTTAACAACTGGCCCAAGGTGGAGAACTGCCGGGTCGACGTGACGGTGGATAAAGGCGACGCCGACTGGAAAGGCCATGAGGGTTTTGTGCCGGCCTTCGTGGAAGAGCTGCACCCGGATCCGGCGGGGAGAGTAGCCATCATTTGCGGTCCACCCATTATGATCAAGTTTGTCCTCCAGTCCATGGAGAAGCTGGGGTATAAAGACGACCAGATTATTACCACCCTGGAAATGCGCATGAAGTGCGGCATCGGCAAGTGCGGCCGCTGCAATCTGGGCAGCTGCTACGTCTGTCTGGACGGCCCCGTTTTCACCCTGGCCCAGCTGAAGCAGCTGCCGAACGAGTATTAAGTCTCAAGTTTAGTTAATGCCGATCATGTAAAGGGCTGGCGTATGTCCCGGAGCCGTGAATAGCGGAGCGCCGGTAACAGGACAGGCGAGGTGAGGTTACCGTTGCCGACGCCGAGGACGCCTGAGCGCGCCTTTGAGAGGGGACAAAGGCCGACTCATAGAAGGATAAAAGCCTGCGGAACCAGGAGCCTGTTCATTGGCAATCCGCAGGCGGCGTTGCAACGGTCCGAACCGAGCCGTCGTCCTGTCGGCGCGCAGCTTCTGAACGGCGAAGGGACATGCGCCAGCCAAAAGGAGCTAACCATGCCAGCAGACTACCATATTCACGGGCTGGCCCATGTGGGGCCGCCCCATACCGTCGAACGCCTCTTACCATATGTAGAAGCAGCCAGAGCTGCCGGCCTCACGGAAATAGGTTTTGCCGACCACGACCGCTACCTGGAAGGCCTCGATTTCAGCGTCTTTCCCGAGTTGGAGCGGGTAACCGGGATGCCCGTCCGCGCCGGGCTGGAGGTGGACTTCCGGCCCGGCAAAGACCACCGGCGGGAACTGGCCGGCCGACCCTGGGATTACCTCATTGGCTCGGTCCACGCCATCAATGACTGGGATTTCGACCGCCCGGGCCAGGAGGCGGGCTTTAACGCCTGGGATATAGACGAGCTCTATATCACCTATTTCGACCTGGTGGCCCGGGCCGCGGCGACGGGTCTCTTCCAGATCATCGGCCACCTGGACCTGATCAAAATTTACGGCCACCGGCCCCGGAAGCCGGTGCTGGAGCTGGCCGAACCGGCCCTCCAGGCTGTTGCCAAGCATGGTGCAGCCATGGAGGTTAATACTGCCGGGATATTTAAACCGGTGGGGGAGATCTACCCGGCCCGGGAACTCCTGGAGCGGGCCTTTAGCCTCAATATCCCTGTAACCATCGGGTCTGATGCCCACGCTCCCGGCGAGGTGGCCCGGGAACGGGAACAGGCGCGGGAGCTCTTGCGGCGGGTCGGTTATACCTGCGTGGCCACTTTCTGCCGCCAGGAGATGGCGACGGAACCTATAGACTAGATAGACCCTTGACAGCCGACCCAACTCTCTTTATGATAAAATAGAGAAAATTGCGGTTCAAGGGGAGTAGCCCCGGATATTCCGGTACCAGGTTCGTCAGCACGGCTGCCAAGCCCGGGCCTGGTAGGTAACGCGCGAGACCTTCACCGCCCGCAAGGGCGATGAGGGTTTTTTTATTACCCTCATTGAAGCCTGATAATCAGGAGATATTATACGATAAGGGGAGAAACTATGCTGGATGTAGTCTTGCTTTTAGTCAGCCTGGGGGTTATCCTTTTAGGGGCAGAAGGTTTTACCAACGGTGTCGAATGGCTGGGTAAGAAACTGAAACTAACAGAAGGCGCCGTGGGGAGCATCCTGGCAGCCGTGGGTACCGCCCTGCCGGAGACCATGATCCCGATTGTGGCCATTCTTTTCGGCGGTGGCGGCCATGCCGGAGAAGAGATAGGCATCGGTGCCATCCTGGGGGCGCCCTTCATGCTCAGTACCCTGGCCTTCTTCATCACAGGTATCGCTGTGATTGCCTATCGCAGCCGCCGGCCCAATTTCCCCAGGATGAACCTGGATACCACGACCATGGGCCGCGATTTAAGTTTCTTTCTCCTTGTTTATAGTGTGGCCGTCCTGGCTTCTTTCCTGGGGGCCCACATCTGGAAGCAAATAATCGCTATTGGGCTGGTAATAGCCTATGCTATCTATGCTTACCTGACGGTTACCAACGGCCATACCCTGGAAGAAGGGGAAGAGCTGAACCCCCTTTACCTGGCCCGGAAGGCAGCTGAACCGGCTACGGCGGTTATTTTAGCCCAGGTTATTCTGTCCCTGGGGTTGATTGTCGGCGGTGCCCGGCTCTTCGTCAACGGGGTGGAAGACCTGGCGCGGATTATGGGTATCCCGCCCTTTGTCCTGGCCCTCATTATTGCTCCGATAGCTACGGAGTTACCGGAAAAATTTAACAGCATCATCTGGGTGGGCCGCGGCAAGGATACCCTGGCCCTGGGCAATATTACCGGTGCTATGGTCTTCCAGAGTTCGGTGATCCCGGCGGTGGGTATCACCATGACCAGCTGGGAGTTAACCCAGGGAGCGTTAATCAGTGCCATCCTGGCTATTGTCTCGGCCGGCCTGGTGTTCCTCCAGATTAGCCGCAAGAAATACCTGACGCCCTACACCCTGGTAAGTGGCGGTGCTTTCTACAGCATCTTTGTCCTCCTGGTTATTAGTGGCTTTATCCGCTAAATGACAGGAAAAACCCGGTGCGCAGGCGCCGGGTTTTTTAGTATACTGGAGCAGGAAGGATGGTGACCTTAACATGCCCCGGGTAATCGTGGTAGGAGGAGGATGGGCGGGTTGTGCGGCAGCTTTGGCCGCCCGCCAGGCAGGCGCGGAGGTAATCCTCCTGGAGCGAACGGATATGCTCCTGGGTACCGGTCTGGTGGGGGGGATTATGCGTAATAACGGCCGCTTTACGGCGGCGGAGGAAATGATTGCCCTGGGCGGGGGGAGGTTGTTCGAGCTTTGCGATAACGTTGCCCGGCACCGCAACATCCATTTTGCCGGCCACCGTCATGCCTGGCTTTACGACGTGGCCCGCGTTGAACCCCTGGTCCGGCAGGTTTTGCAGGAGGCCGGCGTCGAGGTGCGCACTTTAAGCCGGGTGACTGCCGTCCAGGTGGCGGGCAACAGCCTCCAGGCCGTCCGTACCGAGGGGGGACGGACTTACCACGGTGAGGCCTTTATCGACGCTACCGGTACGGCGGGGCCGCCGGCCAACTGCCGCCGTTACGGCAATGGGTGTGCCATGTGCATCTATCGCTGCCCCGCCTTTGGCGGCCGTGTGGCCCTTTCCGCCCTGGCAGGGGTGAAGGAATACGCGGCCCTGAGGCGTGGTGGCGGCCGCGGCGCCTTAAGCGGGTCCTGCAAGCTCCATAAAGGTTCCCTGGCGCCCTGGCTGGTGTCCGAGCTGGAGGAAAAGGGAGTGGCCGTCCTTCCGGTGCCGTCGGATTTGCCGGGTAAAGGCGAACTGCTCCAGCGCAAGGCCTGCCAGCAGTATGCCCTGCCCGACTATGCAGCCAACGTCATCCTCCTGGATACCGGTCACGCCAAACTCATGGCTCCCTTTTTCCCCCTGGAAGCCCTGCGCCGGGTAGCCGGCCTGGAAAACGCCCGCTTTGAAGATCCATATGCCGGCGGCACCGGCAATGCGGTACGCTTCCTGGCCATGGCACCCCGGGATGATACATTAAAGGTCCAGGGACTGGCCAATGTTTTTTGTGCCGGGGAAAAGGCCGGTCCCTTCGTCGGCCATACCGAGGCCATTGTCACCGGGACCCTGGCCGGTCATAACGCTGTGCGCCTCCTGGCAGGGAGGGAACTCCTGGTTTTGCCTTCCACCCTGGCTGTAGGTGATATAATTGCCTATGCCAGCCGCCAGGTAGATAAGGGCGATGGGCTCTACCAGCGTTTTACCTTTTCCGGTTCCGTTTATTTTGAGCGCATGCAAAATCTGGCACTCTACACTACCGACCGGGAGGTTATCAGGAAGAGGGTGGCCGACCTGGCGGGGATTTTTTCTGTACCGTTGTTAGGGAGGAAATAGGCGCCAAGTGCCGAATAAAATTAGTGGCGAGCCACCATTATTGAGAGTATAAAATGACAGGCTGGCATTTGTCGGAAGCGAGCGCGACAATGCCAGCCTGCGATAGAGTTATTTTGGTGAGGAGAGAAACCTTTTGACTGCAGAATTGCTGGCCCTGTTTACGACCGCCTTCATGGTAGGGCTTTCCGGCGCCCTGATGCCGGGACCTTTGTTAACCCTGGCCATCGAAGAAAGTACCCGGCGGGGAGCCGGCGCCGGCCCTCTCCTGGTCCTGGGTCACGGCTTCCTGGAATTACTTATGCTGTTCCTGCTCCTCCTCGGCCTGGGGAGCTTCCTGGCCCATCCCACGGTGAGCCGGGTGGTAGCCGTCCTGGGAGGGGCAGTATTGCTTTGGCTGGGAACAGGCATGATCCGCAGCGCCATGGCCGGCCGGCTCCAGTTTACCCTGCCGGGAGATAAAGATAATCTCCCGGCCCTGCCGCCGCGACCGGTTTTACGTACAGTAGCTGCCGGCAGTTTAATCAGCCTGGCCAATCCCTACTGGTTGCTCTGGTGGGCAACCATCGGCGCCGCCTTTGTCGCCCAGGCGGCCCGCCTTGGGGCCGGTGGGGTAGCTCTCTTTTTTAGCGGCCATATTTTATCAGACCTGGGCTGGTACTCGCTGGTTGCTGCCGGAGTAGCCGCCGGCCGCCGCGTTATCAGCCAGCGGGCCTACCGGTATTTAATCCTCGCCTGCGGGTTGTTCCTGCTGGTTTTAGGTATCCTCTTTATTGCGGCCGGTTACCGCGGCCAGATCAGCCTGTAAAAAGCGAGAGGTGATTCCCTGATGGAAGTTTATGATCGCGCCCATGAACTGGCCCGTGCTTTGAGCCGGAGCAATGAATATAGCGACTATCGCCTGGCCAGGGCCAAACTGGAAAGCAATCCCGCCAACCTTAACATGCTGCGGGATTTCCGCCGGCGCCGGCTGGAGCTGGAGATGGCCGTTTTAAGCGGGAAGGAACCGGATCCGGCTTTAAAGCAGGCCGTGGAGGAAAGTTACCGCATTATCAGCCTCAATCCCTCCATAACAGCTTATCTCGCCGCGGAAGAAAGGGTGGCCCGGCTGCTGGCTGATATCCAGAAAATACTACTTGATGCCATACCTGAATGGGGAAAAGATATAAGTGGCGACATTGACAAAAAGTAAAATGCTGGTTTATAATAAAAGTGATAATTGTTACCAACAAGATGGTGAGGATTATGGAGTCAGCAGGCAGGCGCATGACCAAACAGAAAAAAGTAATCCTGGATATCCTGCGTAATACCGATACTCACCCTACGGCCGACTGGATTTATGCCCAGGCACGCAAAATTTTACCCGATATCAGCCTGGGAACTGTTTACCGTAACCTTGGGGTTTTAAAAGAAGCCGGCGAGATTATGGAATTAAATTACGGCAGCACCTACAGCCGTTACGACGGTAACCCGGAAAATCATTACCACTGTGTCTGCCTGGAATGTGGCCGCATTACAGACGTGGATATGCCGGTTCACCATGAACTGGAAAAAGAGGCTGAAGCTAGCGGCTGCGGTAAAATTCTCTATCACCGCCTGGAATTTTATAGTATCTGCCCGGAATGCCAGCAGCAAAAGCAAGGCTAAAACCAGGTGTATAAACCTGGTTATTTTTTTAAAGGATTTTCCCATTTAACCGAGAATTAAAATAAAGGCATTAATTGGGTTAGAGGTGGGGGCTGTGGCGGCTGGAAGTATCAGGGTTGAAGGAAAGACGGTGGAAGAGGCCATCCGTAGGGCCGCAAATCTCCTTCAAGTTTTGCCTGAAGAGTTAGCGGTGGAAATAATCGATGCCGGGAATAAAGGCTTTTTAGGCATAGGCCGCCGGACGGCGGTGATTTTGGCCCGGCCTGCCGAGGAAGTAGCAGTAACCGGGCAGGAGAGCAATACGGAACCTGATTTAGAGGCCGCCGCAGAAACTGGGCCGGTTATTGTCGATGAGCCGGCAGGAGAGGAACGCTCCGCTTATGCCTGGGTTGAGGCGGGCCAGGTTCATATCGGCGGCGGGGAACTGCCGGCAACCATTATTCCCGGCGACCATTTCGAACTTTATGTTAACGGCCGGCCTATAGCCGGCGAGGCAGCCGTACGGGCCGGCGACACCATTACCGTCAAGCCCAGGGAGGAGCTAAAAGATGGCGAGTGGAAATTGACGGTAGCCGCCGATGGCCTGACGGCGAAGTTAACAATTAAACCGGGTTATAAACGGACCTGGAAGCTGCAAGACCGGTTCCCGGCCAGCCGCCTGGAATTAACGGGCGAACCGGTGGATGTGGCCCTGCCGGCCGTGACTCGTGAGGAACTCCTGGCCGAGTTTAACCGCCAGCAGGTTGTTTACGGAATTGACGAGGAAGCCGTACAACAGGCCTGTACGGCGACCAGGGAGATGGAAATAGTCGTTGCCCGGGGCCAGCCACCTCAGCCTCCTGAGGATGGGCGGGTGGAATATCTTTTTTGTACCAGTGAAATGGCTAGAAGAGAAGTTAACGACGAGGAACGGGTCGACTACCGGGAGATGGTGGTCCGGGCCTCGGCGGCAGTTGGCGATCTCCTGGCCGTCAAGATACCGCCGCGGCCCGGCAAGCCGGGAATGACGGTTACCGGCAAAGCCATTCCTCCACCTGAACCGAAGGATATTGAACTGGTGGCCGGGAAAGGGACGGAGGTTATCGATGGCCAGCGCTGTGTGGCCAGGGCCGAGGGTCGGCCCCAGTTAAGCCAGCGGCAGGGAAAAGTGATAATTGATATTGTTCCGGTCCTGGTACACCGGGGAGATGTGGACCTAGCTTCCGGTAACCTCAAGTTTAAAGGCTGTATCAACATTACCGGCAATGTTACCGAAACCATGCAGGTGGTTGCCACCCAGGATGTAGAAATCGGTGGTGACGTTACCCAGGCTACAGTTCGCACAGGAGGATCCATTTTTATTCGCCATAACTGCATCGGTTCGCTCCTGGTTGCCGGAGGTATAAAAAGCATCTACCAGAGTGCGGAACCGGTCTTAACCGACCTGGCCCAGCAGTTATCCCTCCTCCAGGCAGCCGCCGGGCAGATGGAGCGGGGTGCCAGGCAGAGGGGAAGGGCCTCCTCCTTGAACACCGGTTACCTGATTAGTGTCCTGGTGGAAAATAAGTTTAAAAAGTTGCCATCCCTGGCAGCCAAGTTGGAGCAGCTCATCCGGGGCGCGGAAGGAGAACCGGAAGAACAGAACTTAATCCAGCTGGGGCATGAATTGGTCCGGGCTTTCGGGACGCCGGCTGCCATTCAGAGTCTCAATACGGTAAAACTGGCTCAAATGACGGCTGCCGTCGAGGAGATGGCCGCCTACTGCCGCCAGTTACCCCCGGAGGGAGGTAATATAACTTTAAGCTATGCCCTCAACAGCAAAATCCAGGCCAGTGGTTGGGTAAAAGTTACCGGCCGCGGCTGTTTTAATACCGAGATTGCTGCCGGGGACAGGGTAGAAATCCAGGGTGTTTTCCGGGGCGGCAGCATCTATGCCGGTGGTGATGTTTATATCAAAGAAACAGGCTCCAGCGGTGGCGCCAAAACCCTGGTACGTGTTGCCGAAGGCAGGGTAATCAAAGTCGGCAAGATCTGGCCGAACTGTACTCTGCAAATAGGCAAGCGTATCCGCCAGATTGATAATGAAGCAAATCAAGTTATGGTCTATGTGAATAATGATGGCGATATGATCCTGGGAATATTTTGAAGTAAAAGAAGGTGCGGGTTAATGGCCGAGAACTGGGAATTTTTACGCCAGATACCGGTGTTTGCCGATTTGAGCCCGGAAGAGTTACAGCATATTGCTTCCCTGGCCCTTGTGCGCCGCTACCGGAAGAATATGTATATTTTTATGCAAGGCGAACCCGGCGACGCCATCTATTTTGTCAAAAAGGGGGCCATCAAACTATTCCAGGTACTGGAGGACGGCCGCGAAAAGATCCTGCACTTCGTCCGGGAGGGGGAAATCTTTGCCGAAGTCCTTCTATTTGAAGGCGGCCCTTATCCGGCTACAGCCGAAACCATGGAAGATACCGAAGTAGGTATCATTCGCAACGCCGATATGGAAAGGCTGCTCAGCCGGCACGGGGAAATGGCCGTGAAAATCATTAAAGTCATGAGCCGGCGTCTACGCCAGGCCCAGGAGCATATCCGGGACCTGGCCCTCAAAGGGGCCTATGGCCGCCTGGCCAGCATCCTCCTTCAGCTGGCCAGGGATTACGGAACGCCCCGGGAAGACGGCGTCACCATCGATCTCAATTTAAGCCAGCAGGAACTGGCCAACCTTATCGGTACTTCCCGGGAGACGGTGGCCCGGATTTTAAGCGACTTCAAGCGCCTGGGAGCCGTAGGAGTAGAACGCCAGCGAATTACCATCCTGTCGCCGCAAAAACTGGCCGGCTGGAATTAAGCCGCTGAGGCGTGATTTTCTACCTTCGACCAGGTAAAAAAAACTGTTTACTCCTTAGCCCTTGCGAAAAGAAATAAAGGTATTATAAAATAATAAACAAAGGCTAAATGTTAGGAGGGTTAAACAGAATGGATGGCCGGCAAACATCCTCCGGCAGGCCGGAAGCCAACCAGGATTGGATAGAGCGCCTGCAATGGCTTGGTATTAAAATTGAAAAACCACGGGACAAGGGCGAGGATAACTCTACTACCGTGTAAAGGATAAGACATGGGCTTTGACCCTGCAGGTCCCCCTAACAGGGGGTAAAAACTGCGGGGTTTTTTGTGTCTATCCCTTTTTACTTCCGGTATGTTATCATGATGTCCGGGATGATCCCAATCGCCATTTCTAGCAGAACCCAATATACACCAAGGGGGTATATAAAGATGGAAAAGTGGCGCATCCTGGTAGCTGACGATGAGGCGGGCCTGCGCCAGCTGGTGCGCTTGTACTTAGAAAAAGAAGGCATGGAAGTTGCCGAGGCGGCTACCGGCCGCCAGGCCCTGGAGAAACTCCAGCAGGATAAATACGATCTCCTCATCCTGGACTTGATGATGCCCGACGGCGATGGATGGAGTGTCTGCCGGGCCGTACGCCAGAAAATGGACCTGCCCATTATCATGCTGACGGCCCGGGGAGAAGAAATGGACCGTTTGCTGGGTTTTGAGCTGGGGGCGGACGATTATGTGGTCAAGCCCTTCAGTCCCCGGGAACTGGTGGCCCGGGTGAAGGCTCTGCTGCGGCGGGCCGGGGCCGGCCTGCAGCGAGGAGAGCAGTTGCAATTTCCCGGCCTCAGCATTGATATTGCCGGCCGGGAGGTTAAAGTCGACGGGCGGACGGTAAACAACCTGACGCCCAAGGAGTTCGACCTTCTCCTTTTCCTGGCCCGGCACCCGGGCCAGGTCATGAGCCGGGAAAAAATCCTGGAAAAGGTCTGGGGTTATGATTTTTACGGCGACCTGCGGACTGTAGATACCCATATCAAGAATTTGAGGGAAAAACTTGGCCGGGAGCGCGGGTTCATCACCACGGTCTGGGGTGTCGGTTACAAGTTTGAGGTGGGGCCATGATCAGCAAAAGCATTACTACCAAGTTGTGGTTGCTCCTGGTTTCCCTGGTGGTGGTAAGCCTGCTGGCCATTGGCCTATCCCTGCACCAGCTGCTGGGTAATTACTATTCCCGGCAGCAGGTTGATGATTTGCTGGCTACAGGAGAGATGCTGGCCCAGAGCCTCGCCGGTGCTGACGCCGGCAACCTTTCCGGCCAGGCTGATATTCTCAGCAAGGTAGCCGGCGCCGGGGTGATGATCATTGACCGCAACGGCCTGGTAATTTCCTGCAGCAGTGATGCCGGAACAGGCATGGGTATGGGCATGGGTATGAGGATGGGTCGCGGCTGGAGTCATGGCCTGCACCACAGCGGCGGCTGGCCGGCAACCGGCATGCACCTGGACGGCGATGAAATCCGGCAGGTGCTGGCCGGAAATACGGTTATCAAGCGGGGTTACCAGGAAATCTTTAATAGCAGGATGCTGGTCGTGGCCGTCCCTATCAAGACCGCCGGGGGTGTTGACGGGGCGGTAATCCTCTTTGCCCCGGAGGCTTCTTTGAGTGCAGCCATAGCCGCAGTCGACCGCCTGATCCTTTATTCCGGCATGGGGGCGGTACTGCTGGCCACCTTGCTGGCCTTTTTTGCCGCCCGCCGGGTAACCAGGTCCTTGAAGCAGATGAGCCTTACAGCCCGGCAGATGGCCCGGGGCGATTTCAGCGGCCGTGTACCTGTAACTTCGGATGATGAGCTGGGCCAGCTGGCCGCAAGTTTTAATTTTCTGGCCGAGGAACTGGCCCGGACCGTAGCCGCCCTGTCCCGGGAAAAGGAAAAGCTCGACCGGGTGATCAGGGGGATGACTGACGGCGTCCTGGCCTTTAAACCTGACGGGCGAGTTCTTTTTGCCAATCCCCAGGCGGAAAAGCTCCTCGGGCTCTCCCTGCCACCGGGGTCGGGGTTGCCGGAAGAACTGCTGGCACCCTTCCGGGCGGCCCTGGAGGGCGAAGGTACTGCGGGAGAAATCAGGTGGCGGCAGCAGATTTTTGCCGTCCGGGCCGCGCCCTTCCAGGGGGAAGAGCCAGGCAGCCGGGCGGCCGTGGCTATTATCCAGGATATAACCGCCCAAAAACAGCTGGAGCAACTGCGCCGGGAATTCCTGGCCAGCGTGTCCCACGACCTGCGAACGCCCCTGACCTTTATCCAGGGTTATGCCGAGGCCCTGGCGGACGGCCTGGCCGCCGGGGAAAAGGAGCGCCAGGAGTACACCAATATTATCCTGGCCGAAGCCGGCCGCTTGCGGCGCCTGGTGGACGACCTTTTTGATTTGAATAAAATGGCCGCCGGTCAGTTATCCCTGGAAATGGCCGACGTCAATATCGGGGAATTGCTGGCCGGGGTGGCCCGCAAATACCGGCCCCTGCTGGCGGAGCACAAGCTGGAATTGGAAGCAGAAATACCGCCTTCTCTACCGGAGATCCGGGCCGACGCCGGGCGTCTGGAGCAGATCATGGCCAATCTCCTGGACAACGCCCGGCACCATACGCCGCCCGGGGGCAGGATCGGGATAACGGCCGGTCTGGTTGGCAATGAAATTAAGATCAGCGTTGCTGACACGGGTAGCGGCATCCCCCCGGAAGATCTACCTTATATCTGGGAGCGTTTTTACAAGGTGGACAAGTCCCGTTCCCGCCGGGACGGGGGCAGCGGCCTGGGTCTGGCCATAGTCAAGAGCCTGGTGGAAGCCCACGGCGGCCGGGTGGAGGTAGAAAGCCAGTTGGGTAAAGGTAGTACCTTCAGCTTCTATCTGCCCCTGCATATTGACAGCGAAAATAGACGATAGTAAAATAGTTACAGCGAAAATTGTGGGGGTGATGATCGACATGCCGACCTATGATTTCCGTTGCCAGGAGTGTGGTGAACGTTTTACCGTCAAGATGTCCTGGAAGGATAGAGATAAAGCCACCTGCCCCGCCTGCGGGAGCTGGAAGCTGCAGCAGCTCTTTACCGGGATTACCATCCTGGGAGGCAGCAGCAGCGGCGGCTGCGCGGCGCCGGCAGGCAGCCGCTTCAGCTGAGGGGGTTAATGGTAAGGGTCGTCGACCCTTAAGTAAAAAGGGAAGATTAGCATGCCCTGGCAACCCAGGGCTTATATTTTTCATTGACACATACCCGGCAGTTAAGTTATGATGGGGCAGAGGGGAGTGGACAGGAATGGGCATGATGACTTCCCTGCGCCGGTTGAGTAAAAAGCGGCCGGTCCTGGGAGTTTTATTTGTTGTTGTCTTGAGTATCGGGTTAATAGGCAGTTATGCCATATTTGCTTCGCCCAAAGCGACGGTGGCCACACCGGAGACCCAGGCGCCGGCAGCGGATGCTGCCCAGCAGGCTGAGGCCATGCAGAAGGCGGCCCAGGAGCAGATCAGCCAGCTGGAAACGGAAATCAGCAACTTACAAAAAGAGCTGCAGGCCAAGCCCAACGACGTGGCCACAATATTAAAACTGGGTGACAACCAGTACCACCTGGGGACCATGTATCTTTTTGTTAACAGCGACCAGGCCAAAGCAACCGCAAGTTTCAAGGAAGCAGTAAACAGCTACCAGCAGGTGCTTAAACTTAATCCCCAGGAGAAGGGTATATATTTACGCCTGGCAGGCGCGGCCCTGTACGCCGGTGATGAGAAGCTGGCGGAAGATAACTTCCAGGCGGCCATTAAAGCCGACCCGGAGGATAATAATGCCCGCTTGAGTTACGGGATGTACCTGGCTTCCATGAAGGGCGACTTCCAGGGAGCCATAGACCAGTGGCAGGAAATTTTAAAGCATAACCCCGACAAAGACCTGGCCGACCAGGTCCGGGAAATGATCAAGCAGGCCGAAGCGGCCAAACAACAGGCAAGCCAGGCAGGAAACAGCCCGCCCCAGGCTGGAGGGGAGCAGGGGAAGTAGAATAAAGCCGGTCTATCACCGGCTTTTTTATTTCGCCAGGGAAGGCCGCGGCACAGTAAAGCTACCGGAGCGGAGTCTTTCAAGAAAATGGTTAAAGCGCTTGCGGATATTTAAATTCAGAGCCCAGAGGATGGCGGCGTGCTTTTTGGCCAGTCCCAGGCGGCGGGAGATGGAACCCAGGGAGTAAAATTCCTGCCAGGCCCAGTTAAAGCCTTCCTGCAGGGTTTTAGCGCTCATGTTTTTAGGCTCAAAGACAACCTTGCTGATGGTGTACTCGCTCCAGTCATTGCAGGTGATGCGCCCTTCCCGCTCCATAGCCTCCCTTAAGGGCGTTCCCGGGAAGGGGGTCAGGATGCCAAACTGGGCCGCTTCCAGGCGGTTTTCCTGGGCAAATTTGACGGTCCGTTCAAAAACGCTTTCATCGTCTTCGTCGAGGCCGAAAACAAAGGCACCCTCGATGGCAATGCCGTGGTCGTGAATCTTTTTGATGGCCTCCCGGTATTCTTCCACCCGGTTGACGGCTTTACCTACGGCCTTCAAGTTACCGGGGGAAAGGGATTCAAACCCGATGAAGAGGCCGATGCAGCCGCTGGCTGCGGCGAGGCGCAGTAATTCTTCATCCCGAGCAATATTAAGGGAGCCTTGACTAAACCACTTAATTTTTCTAGGCAGCCGGGCCAGTTCAGTGAAAAGGCGGCGGGCATAGCCGGGATGGCCCACGATATTATCGTCAATAAAGGCGATTACTTCGCCTTCCAGACCTGCGACTTCGCGGATTACATCTTCCACCGGCCGGAAGCGGAAGCTTTTGCCGAAGAACTGGCTGACGGTGCAGAAAGAGCAGGCAAAGGGGCAGCCGCGGGTCGTCTGGACGGTATCGGGCACCAGGTAGCGGCTGCGGAGTAAAAGATCCCGCCGCGGGTGAACCATATGTTCCAGGGAAGGGCGTTCCTGCTGGCGGTAAATGGGCTGCAGCTTTCCTGCTTCCAGGTCGGCTAGGAGCCGTTGCCAGGAACCTTCAGCTTCGCCGATGACAACCGCGTCGGCATGGGCGCCGGCTTCTTCCGGCAGGGCCGAAGGGTGCATGCCGCCCAGGACTACCGTGGCGCCTTTTTCCCTGAAGGCGTCGGCAATCTCATAGGCCCGGGGAGCCAGGGCCGTCATGGCGGAAATACCGACCAAATCGTACTTTGCATTGAAGTCGATATCGGTTAAACTTTCATCGAGGATAGTTACCTCGTGCTGGGGTGGTGTCAGGGCCGCCAGGGTGATTAAATTCAGGGGCGGGAAAATGGACTTTTCCTTTTCGCTTTCCCAGAGGGGGTCATGCCAGGCCGGGGCGATTAAAGCAATTTTCATTTTAAATTGACCTCCAGCAAAGGATTTTAGCAATAATATGGCCATGACGGCTAAGAATCATGTATATGGTTTCTCTTTCCGGGGTCGAAATCCTGCAATTTATGAAAGGAATGGGTAAAGTTGTGCCTTTTGGGTATAGATCTCGGTGGTACAACAATAAAAGCCGGGCTGGTGGATATAGAAGGACGGCTTCTGGTGAAGGGGCAGATGCCCACCGGCGCTGCTGATGGAGCAGGGGCAGTTCTGGAACGCATCGCAGCCCTGGCCGGCGACCTTGTCCGCCGGCAGGGGCTGGCTATGCAGGATGTAAAAGGAGCAGGTATCGGTGTACCCGGCTCGGTGGACGTGGAAAAAGGGCTGGTCCGTCTGGCCCCCAACCTGTTCTGGCGCGACTTCCCCCTCCGGGCCGAGCTGGCTGCCCGCTTAAATTTACCGGTGGCCGTTGACAATGATGCCCATGCGGCCGCCCTGGGGGAGATGTGGCAGGGAGCCGGGCAGGGTTTTAATTCCCTGCTCATGGTGACCATCGGCACCGGCATCGGTTCGGGGTTGATCATTGACGGCCACATCCGGCGCGGCGTCTTTGGTTACGGCGCCGAGTTGGGACACGTTAAAATGTTGCGCGATGGCCCCCAGTGTCACTGCGGCGGCCGGGGCTGCCTGGAAACCCTGGCCTCAGCCACAGCCATGGTGCGGCGGTTCCGGGAATACCTGGCTGCCGGCCAGCCGTCCCGGCTGCAGGACAGCCCTGATCTCGGGGCCAGGGAAATCTTGGCGGCCGCTGCCGGGGGCGATGGGCTGGCCAGGCGGGTGGTCGACTATGCTGCCAGTTACCTGGGTATGGCCCTGGCCAATGCCGTCTTAGTGGTGGGGCCGGAAGCCGTCATTGTCGGCGGCGGGCCGGCCCAGGCCGGAGAAGTAATCTTGGCGCCCATTCGTAAATATCTGGCTGCAAGCTTAGGAGCCTGGCAGATAAAACCCCTACCCGTCCTGGCGGCCAGGCTGGGCAATGAGGCGGGGATCATTGGCGCCGCTCGCCTGGCCCTGGAGCTACGGGAACATGAACATCTTTAATGCCTGCCCTGGCCAATTTTGGCCGGGGTATTTTTTGTGCGCCACTGCCGGTCTGCACCGGCCGGCGCCGCCGGAAGAATTTCCCCTCATTGTTGGTCCTGAAGTGGCGGCCAGGCTCAAGGTGATCAGCCATGACGCCTTTGCTTCTGGTATCCTGCAGCAGGTAGGTGTTTCCTCCCGGGGGACGCCCATCTGGCTCCACCGTCACTACCTGGAGGCCGGCGTGGAAGTTATCATCCTTATGGAGGGAGGTTAGAGAAGGAAAAGGCCGCCCGGCGGCGAATTAACCTGGGAGTACCTTATGCAAAAAGGAGAATACGCATGCCTTTACCTGGTAACTTCTGGGCGGCTGGTATAGGCAGCCTGCCCTATCAGGAGCCCGGGCCGGCCCTGGAACTCATCTTTAAGAATATGCCCCTGATACCCCACTGGCCCCAGTTACCCCGGCGGGGGCATCAGGAGCACTTTGTTTACCAGAGCCTGTCCCCCCTGGTGCGCCTGGGATTGATTAAAGACGACCCCGGCAAGATGCCGGTATTTACCGATGCCAGCCCTGATTGGGCCGCTAAGCTTACGGCCTTTTACAGCCTTTACCTGGAGGCGGAAGCCGGGAGCGAAGAAGCCCTGGCGGCCTTTGCCATTCCCCGGGAAGCCGGGACCGGCTTTTATGCCCTGGTGGCATACCTGGAACAGAAAGGTACCGGCAAAGCCCGCTATCTCAAAGGCCAGGTAGCCGGTCCGATAACTGCCGGCCTTTACTTAAGCAGCAGCTCCGGGCGCAGCGCCTTTTATGACCATCAGTTAAGGGACCTCATCGTTAAGACCACGGCCATGCAGGCATGCTGGCAGGCCCGGGAACTGGGACGCTTCGGCCTGCCGGTGCTGGTATTCGTCGATGATCCGGCCCTGGCCGCCTACGGTACTTCCACCCATGTGGCTTTACAGCGAGATGAACTGGTGGAGGCCCTGGCCGGTGTAGTAGAGGGCATCAGGGCCGGGGGCGGCTTGCCCGGTGCCCATTCCTGCAGCGGGGTGGAATGGCCCGTCTTTTTCGAGGCCGGCTACCAGGTTTTAAGCTTTGACGCTTACAATTACTTTACCTCCCTCCAGGTTTTTGCCTCCGATGTGGCCGCTTTCCTGGAGCGGGACGGTGTGCTGGCCTGGGGGATTGTGCCTACCTATGAACAGGCCTGGCAGGAAACGCCGGCCAGCCTGGTTGCCAGGCTGCAGGGGGCAATTGAGGAGCTGGCCCGGAAAGGTGTGGACCGGGAGCGCCTTTACCACCAGGCCCTGGTGACCCCGGCCTGTGGCACTGGCGTGCTGGAAGTGCGCCTTGGCGAGCACATTTACAAGTTAACGGCCGAAGTGGCAGGACTTATGGCCTGATGGCTCCCTGGGCTTGGAGCCGCAAAAGAAAGCTTTCTCCCGAAAAACGGCGAAAATATGTTCTATAGCAGAAAAACTCTCCATTCGTGAGGGTTTTTCTTTTTCTGCAGCAGGAATTTTTATCCTGGCAGCGAATATTATGTTGTGGTGTTAAGTGGGGCATTGTGGCATGAAGTGGTAGGAAAGTGGGATGCCGCCCGTGTTCATGGGGGAGTTCCAGCATACCATTGATGATAAAGGACGGCTGATTATCCCGGCGCGCTTCCGAGAGGAGCTGGGAGAAAAATTTGTAATCACCAAGGGCCTGGACAACTGTCTTTTCGTCTACCCCATGAGCGGCTGGGCGGAGATGGAACAGAAACTGCGCAGCCTGCCCTTTACGCGGGCTGATGCCCGTGCCTTTGTCCGCTTTTTCTTTTCCGGGGCCACGGAATGTGAGCTCGACCGCCAGGGGAGAATACTGCTACCGGCGAATTTACGGGAATACGCCCGCCTGGAAAGAGAAGTGGTCATTGTGGGCGTTGCCACGCGGGTAGAAATCTGGAGCCGCTCCCTGTGGGAGCAGTACTGCCAGGAAACGGCGGCCCAGTACGAGTCCCTGGCCGAAAAAATCGTCGACTTTGATATTTAGGGGTGGCTGCTTTGCCCTATGCTCATCAGCCGGTGTTGCTGGCGGAAGTTGTACAGTTTCTTGACCCGCGGCCCGGGGAAATCTTTGTGGATGCCACCGTTGGCGGTGGCGGTCACAGCGCCGCCATTTTACCCCGCCTGCTTCCCGGCGGGCGTTTAATCGGGCTGGATCGCGATGCCGAGGCCATTAACGCTGCCGGGGAGCGGCTGGCGCCCTTTGGAGGAGCCGTAGAACTGGTTCAAGCTAATTTCAAGGACCTGGCCAGGGTTTTACAAAGCAAGGGGATCAAGGCCGTGGACGGCCTTCTCTTTGACCTGGGGGTATCATCCTATCAACTGGACAACCCGGAGCGTGGTTTTAGCTATCAGGTTGAAGCCCCCCTGGATATGCGCATGGGCCGGGAGCAGGAGTTAACGGCGGCGACAGTTGTTAATACCTGGCCTGAAAGTAAACTGGCCCAGATTATCTGGGAGTACGGCGAAGAACGCTGGGCCAGGCGTATAGCGGCCTTTATCGTAGCAGCCCGGCAAAAAGCACCCGTTACCACCACCACCCAGCTGGCAGCCATTATCAAGGCAGCAATTCCGGCCAGGGCGAGGAGGTCCGGACCTCATCCCGCCAAGCGGACCTTTCAAGCCCTCCGGATTGCCATTAATGGCGAACTGGATGCCCTGCAGGCGGCCATGGAAAAATTGGAGCAAGTTTTAAATCCGGGTGGCCGGGTGGGGGTTATATCCTTTCATTCCCTGGAAGACAGGATAGTAAAAAAAACTTTCCAGCGTTTAAGCGGCCATTGCACCTGCCCGCCGGAATTGCCGCTTTGTATTTGTGGCAGGAAGCGAGTTTTAGAACCGGTTACGCGTAAAGCGGTAACTCCATCGGCGGCAGAAATCGCCGCCAATCCCAGGGCCCGCAGTGCGAAGCTCCGGGTGGCCCGAAGGGTTCTAAAGGAAAAGGATGGTGAATAAGCTATGTTAGCAGCACCACCGCAGGAACTCGCCTATAAAACAAGCGTGGCCCATAAGCAGGCAGCGGGAAGGAAAACGCCCCGACCGCGGGTGCAAAATAGGGCCAGGCAGAAAGTGATGTTGCTGGGCCTTGTTTTGCTGGCCATCGGCATTGCCTTTGCTAAAACCTATCTGGCGGTACAGGTGGTAATAAAAGGATACGAACTGGAAGCCCTGAAACAAGAAATCAATACTATACAAAGGGAAAATGAAAGGCTACAATTAGAGGTGGCCCGCTTAAAAGCACCGGAGCGGATAGCTGCCGTGGCTACCACCCGGCTGGGGATGGTGGAACCGCGGGAGGGGCAGCTTTATTATGTTCCGCGGCAGGCCGGGCAGGGACAGCAGCTGCAAGTGGCAGCTGGAGAACCGGCCGGGAAAGGGGATGAAACAAAAACGCCTGTCCACCAGTCCTGGCTGGCAGCCATTTCCCGGGCTCTGCAAAACTGGTTGGAACCGGTACGTGTAGCCAGGGTTAACAGTTAGCTTGCCCGGGGCCAGCTGACCAAAGCCGTTAAGTTTAAGTGCCGGGGCTACCGGCGGGCCGCCGGCGAGGGGCGAAGGGCATGCAAACCAGCATCAATGTACGTAAGCGTTTAGCTTTTGCTTTTTTTATTTTGGCACTGGGACTGGTAACGGTTTTATTCCGGCTGGCATGGTTGCAGTTCGTGCGGGGCGGGGAACTACAGCAAAAAGCCATCGAAAACCGCCTCAATCCCATGCCGGTAGCGGCCCAGCGGGGAGTTATTTACGACCGCAACCGGCATGAACTGGCCATTAGTATAGCCACCGACTATATCGGGGCTTTTCCCTCAGAAATAAAGGATTCTGGTAAGGCTCAGGAAATTGCGGCTAAATTAGGGGCCATCTTGAATATCCCTCCCGAAAAAATTCTGGAAAAAATAACCCGCAACACGGGGTTTGAATTTGTCGACCGTCAAGTGGAATTTGATAAAGCCCAAAGAATTAAAGACTTGAAATTACCGGGGATTGAAGTGGTACCTGAGAGCCGGCGTTATTACCCCAACGGGGTACTAGCGGCCCATGTGCTGGGTTTTGCCGGTATCGACAACCAGGGCCTGGAAGGCCTCGAGGCCATGTACGATAAAGAACTGGCCGGGGAAGACGGCAAAATTGTCCTGGAATTTGATGCCCTGGGCCGTGAAATCCCCAGGGCCACCCACCGTTATATACCACCGCAGAACGGCCACAGCCTTGTTCTTACCATTGACCAGACCATCCAGTATATTGCCGAGCGCGAACTTGACAAAATCATGGCCAGCCCTACCAGTCCTCGCAGGGCCAATATCATCGTCATGGACCCTAAAACGGGGGAAATCCTGGCCATGGCCAGCCGGCCGGCCTTTGATCCCAATAATTATAGTAAATATCCCCGTACCCTCTGGGGCAACCCCCTGGTCCGGGATGCCTATGAACCGGGGTCGGCCTTTAAGATTATCACCGCCGCAGCAGCCCTGGAAGAAGGGGTTGTGAAACCGAATGACCGCTTTTTCGATCCCGGTTATATCAAAGTAGGGCCGGATACCATTAACTGCTGGCTGCCGGGGGGGCACGGCAGCGAGTCCTTTGCCGATGGGGTCAAAAACTCCTGCAACCCGGTCTTTGTCCAGGTGGCCCTGCGGCTGGAAGAGAAGAAAGCCGGCCTTTTTTATGATTACATCAAGGCCTTTGGTTTCGGTGAACCCACAGGAATTGATTTAACCGGCGAGGGGACGGGGTTATTGATCCCCGAGAATGAACTGAAGCCCATAAACATTGCCACCATCGGTATCGGTCAGGGCATTGCCGTTACTCCCATCCAATTAATTACGGCCGTTGCGGCGGTGGCCAACGGCGGCCAGCTGATCCGTCCCCACCTGGTCAAGGAAATCCTGGACAATAAGGGTAATGTTATTAAAAAGTACGAGCCCGAAGTGGTACGCCGGGTCATCTCGCCGGCAACGGCCAGATTGCTCGGTGAAATGTTAGAAACCGTTGTCAGTGAAGGAACCGGGCGCAATGCCTATATTCCCGGCTACCGGGTGGGCGGTAAAACGGGTACGGCCCAGAAGGCCGGTCCCGGGGGTTATATGGAAGGAAAATACGTGGCCTCCTTCATTGGTTTTGCACCGGTTAATGACCCCCGCCTGGTGGCCCTGGTAACCATTGACGAGCCCAAAGGATATCCTTATTATGGTGGGACGGTGGCCGCCCCTATTTTCCAGCGGGTGGTCAGCGATGCCCTCCACTACCTCAAAGTACCGCCCCAGTATGACAGCGGGCATAAGGATCAGGAAAAGCCCCCGGCGCCGGTTACCGTACCCAATGTCGTCGGCCGCGACCTGGCTGCGGCCCGGGCTGAACTGGAGAAAGCCGGCCTGGCGGTACGGGTGGAAGGCAGCGGGGGACAGGTAATTGCCCAGGTGCCTAAAGGAGGAGCCGTCGTCCCGGCGGGAACCCATGTGATCCTGTACCTTCAGGGCGATCCCGCCAGGCCCCGGGTACCGGATGTTGCCGGCCTGCGGGTGAGCGAGGCGGCGGAAATCCTCGAAGCCTATGGCCTGAACCTGGTACCGGAAGGAACCGGTCAGGCGGCCGGGCAAGACCCTGCCCCGGGAACGGTGGTCTCCCCGGGAACGAAAGTAAAGGTCAAGTTCTTTGAACCATCCCAGGAAGTACTGGGACCGTAGCATAATAGCCCGGCGCTTGCGGCGCCGGGCTAAACCATTGCAAGGTTAAATTACCAGTAGTTGGCAAGAATATAACTGATACTCATGGCACTCGAGGAGGAACATGCGGGCAGTGACCCTGGAGGAATTAGTAGCGGCAATAGATGTCATCGACCGCGGCGGCGATCAGCGGGTTTCCCTTACCGGGCTTCATTATGACTCCCGGCAGGTGCAGCCCGGTTTTCTTTTCGTAGCCATCAAAGGCTTTAAGACCGACGGTCACTTATATATAAAGGACGCCATGACTAAAGGCGCGGTAGCCGTCGTCCTCGAGGAGGAAGTGTCCCTGCCACCCGGGGTAGCCTGGGTGCGGGTAAAAAACAGCCGCCGCGCTTTAGGTATGCTTGCGGCCCGTTTTTACGGTTATCCCAGCCGGCGGTTGCGCCTCATCGGAGTAACCGGCACCAACGGCAAGACTACGACCACCCATCTGATCCAGGCCGCCCTGGAAGGCGCCGGCCGACCTACTGGCCTGCTGGGCACCATCGCCAACCGCCTGGGCGATCAGGTCTTACCGGCCGCCCACACCACCCCTGAGGCCCTTGACCTGCAGGCCCTTCTCCACCGCCTGGTTAACCTCGGGGCTCAGGGAGCAGTGATGGAGGTATCCTCCCATGCCCTGGCCCTGCACCGGGTGGGAGGGGCCGAGTTTGACGCGGCCGTTTTTACCAATTTGACCCAGGATCACCTGGACTTCCACCGGGATATGGAGGACTACTTTCAAACCAAAGCCGGGCTCTTCCAGGCCCTGGGCCAAGGCGTTAAAGGAGGACCGAAATACGCCGTCATCAACGGCGACGACCCCTATGGCGCCCGCTTAAAAACTTTGACCCCGGTGCCCGTGATTACTTACGGTTGCAGTGCTGAATGCCAGGTCCGGGCCCGGGATATAAATTTGACAGCGGACGGTGCTACCTGCCGGGTGACCTGGCCGGCGGGAGAAACGGAACTCAAACTCCAGCTCACCGGTCGTTTTAATATTTACAATGCCCTGGCGGCCTTTACTGTAGCCTGGCAGGAAGGCCTTGACCCCGCGACGATTGTGAAAACTTTAGGGGGGGTCAGGGGTGTACCCGGCCGCCTGGAACAGGTGCGCCAGGGCCAGCCCTTCACTGTGGTCGTCGATTATGCCCATACCCCCGACGGCCTGGAGAATGTCCTCCAGGCGGCCCGCCAGGTAACCAGGGGGAACCTGATTGTCGTTTTCGGGTGCGGCGGCAACCGGGACCGGGGCAAACGCCCCCTGATGGGCAAAGCAGCCGCCAGATTAAGCGATTACTGCATTATTACGTCTGACAACCCCCGCGATGAAGATCCGGAGGCTATTATTGCTGATATTCTCCCCGGGGTAAAGGAGGTTCCCGGCGCCCGCTACCAGGTGGTGGCGGACCGGCGCCGGGCCATTGCCGCGGCCCTGGCGCGGGCCCGCGAGGGAGATATGGTGGTTATTGCCGGCAAGGGGCATGAGACCTACCAGATCGTCAAGGGCCGGATCCTACCTTTTGACGATCGCCAGGTAGCCAGGGAAGAACTGGCGGCCCTGGGTTATACCGGGGAGGGAGCTTCATGTTAGTGGCCACAGCCGGAGAAATATGTGCCGCCGTCCAAGGACGGCTGATTTGCGGGGAAGAGACAACCACGGTCAGGGGGGTCAGCACCGACAGCCGAGCTATCAAGCCGGGGATGCTTTTTATCGCCCTAAAAGGGGAGCGCTTTAACGGCCACGATTTTATCGGGGCGGCCCTGACCGCCGGAGCGGCGGCGGCCATAGGGGAACACTTCCCGCCGGAAATAGCGGCCGGCCGGCACCCGGAACAGGCCCTGATCCAGGTGGAAGACACCCTCAAGGCCCTGCAACGGCTGGCCGCTTTCCACCGGCAGAAAAATTTTACCGGTCCCCTCATCGCCGTAACTGGCTCCAGCGGCAAAACCACGACCAAAAATCTGGTGGCCGCTGTGTTGAGTTCAGGGATGAAGGTTTTAAAGACCCCGGGCAATTTTAACAACGAGATCGGCCTGCCCCTGACCCTTTTGAGCCTTGCACCCGAACATGAGGCCGCCGTGGTAGAGATGGCCATGCGGGGCCGGGGGGAAATTGCCGCCCTGTGTGCCATCGCCCGGCCAACCATGGGCATCATCACCAATATCGGTACGGCCCATCTGGAACGCCTGGGTTCAGTGGCCGGTATCGCTGCGGCAAAGGGGGAACTCCTGGCTGCCCTGCCCCCCGGAGGGGTGGCTATTTTAAACGGCGACGACGAATGGTGCCGTAAGCTGGCAGCTACCTGTCCCTGCCGGGTAATCTTTTACGGTATCAGGAGCCAGGCGGATGTCATGGCCCGGGACATTACCGCCCTGGGAGCGCAGGGCACGACCTTTACCGCCGTTTTTCCTGAAGCCGAGGTCCGGCTGCAAATACCGGTGCCGGGCCTGCATAATGTTTATGACACCCTGGCCGCCCTGGCCGCCGGTTACACCTTAAACCTGGCTCCGGATACCATGACCGCGGGGCTGAAAAACTGGCCGACGGAAAACTTGCGCCAGGAGTTGCGGCCGGGACCGGGGGGGTGCCTGGTTTTTAACGATGCCTACAACGCCAATCCCGAATCCATGCAGGCCGCCCTCCAGGTTCTGGCCACCTTGCCGGGCCGCAAAGTGGCCGTCCTGGGGGATATGCGTGAACTGGGCCCCATGGCTCCGGCCCTCCACCGTGAAGTGGGCAGGTTTGCCGCTGGATTAGGCCTTTTTCGCCTGATTACCGTAGGGGAACTGGCCCGGGAAATAGCCGCGGGGGCAATGGCCGCCGGCATGCCGCCGGGACAGGTTTTCAGTTGCAACAATCACAGGGAAGCAGCAGGGCACCTGCTGGATCTAGGGGCCGGGGACGTCGTCCTGTTTAAGGGTTCGCGCCTGGCGGGCATGGAGCAGGTCCTGGCCTCCTGGGAGGGTGAGGCCGATGCCTGAGGCGTTAAAAGCCCTGGGCCTGGCGGCGGCGATTACCATTATCCTGGGTCCGCCGGTGATTGCTATCTTAAGGCGTTTGAAGGCGGGGCAGACAGTCCGCGATGACGGCCCCCGCCGCCACCTGGCCAAAACCGGCACCCCGACCATGGGCGGCATCTTATTCTTATTCGGCTTGACTGCCGCTTCCCTGGCAATGGCCCCGGTTTCACCGTTAATGTTATCGGCCCTCATCCTGACCTGGGGTTATGCCTTGATTGGCCTTGCCGACGATGGCTTGAAGGTAGTCTTTCACCGCCCTTTAGGCCTTTATGCCCGCCAGAAGCTGGGCGGCCAGGTGCTCCTGGGCCTGGTGGCCGGTGTGGTGGCCATGCTCTGGCTGGGCCGGGGCAGCGCCCTCCAGGTACCATTAACCGGCTTAACCCTGGACCTGGGCTGGTCTTACCCGCTGCTGGCGGCCCTGCTCCTGGTGGCTACAACTAACGCCGTAAACCTGACGGATGGGCTGGACGGCCTGGCGGCCGGCATTACCCTTTGGGTGGCCCTGGCTTACGGCCTCATTGCCGTGGCTGCCGGGCAGCGGGAGATGGCAATATTTGCTGCCGCCCTGGCGGGAGGATGTCTGGGTTTTTTAGCGTATAATTTTCATCCAGCGAAAGTTTTTATGGGTGATACCGGTTCCCTGGCCCTGGGGGCGGCCATCGGTTTTCTGGCCATCATGACCCGGACGGAATTGGTACTGCCAGTCCTGGGCGGGGTTTACGTTATCGAAGCCCTTTCGGTGATCCTGCAGGTAGCGTCCTTTCGTCTTACCGGCCGGCGCCTCTTTCGCATGAGCCCCCTGCACCATCACTTTGAACTGATGGGCTGGCCGGAAACTAGAGTAGTGCTTTTCTTCTGGTTCCTGGCCATAGTTTTGGTTGCTGCCGGTCTTTATGTTTTAACTATTTAAAAGTGGACAGGAAGAAGGTAGAAAAATGTCCTGGCAGGGCAAGAAAGTACTGGTAGCAGGCCTGGGTAAAAGCGGCCGGGCGGCAGCAGCCGAATTGGCCCGCCTGGGCGCCAGGGTTACGGCCTGCGATCAAAAATTATTAGAAGGAGAAGAAATCGAGGCTTTAAGCCGGGCCGGGGTCGAGCTTATCTTAGGCCGCTACCCGGAGGTAGCCTTGCTGCAACCCCAGCTGGTGGTAACCAGTCCCGGGGTACCTTCCTGGGAACCGCCCCTGGCCGGGGCGCGGCAGCTGGGGATTCCCATCTGGAGCGAACTGGAGCTCGCCTACCGTCTCCTGCCGCCGGGGGTAAAGATAGCTGCCGTTACCGGAACCAACGGCAAGACAACTACCACCGCCCTGTGCGGTCAGATCCTTCGGGATGCCGGTCTCCCGGTGGCAGTGGGGGGCAACATCGGCATTCCCCTGGTAAAGGAAATAAGGGATATAGTCCCGGGAGGCTACGTCGTTTGCGAGGTCAGCAGCTTCCAGCTGGAGGCCGTAGCCTCTTTCCGCCCGCGGGTCGCGGTGATTTTGAATATTACCCCGGATCACCTGGACCGCCATGGCAATCTGGCCAGCTACATAGCCGCCAAAGCTCGCCTTATATCCTTCCAGGAAACGGGAGATTTTGCCGTTTTAAATTACGATGATCCCTTAACCCGCGATCTGGCTGATAAGACAAAAGCCCGGGTATTATTTTTCAGCCGCCGGCAGCAGCCGGAGCCGGGCGCCTTTCTTAAAGACGATGTAATTTACGCCAACCTTGGGGACGGGGAAATCAGGTTATGCCACCGGGCAGAGCTTTCTTTAAAAGGCGACCATAACCTCGAAAACTGCCTGGCAGCTTCCCTGGTTGCCCTGGCTCTGGGGGTAAAGCCCCAACAGTTAGTGTCCACGCTAAAAACCTTCCCCGGGGTTCCCCACCGCCTGGAACGGGTAGCCGAAGTGGACGGTGTCCTCTATATTAATGACTCTAAAGGGACGAACCCCGAGGCGACCATGAAGGCTATTGAGGCCTATCCCAACCCCCTGGTCCTTATTGCCGGGGGGAGGAATAAAGGCAGTGACTTTACCCTGCTGGCTCAGAAAATGGCCGGCCGGGTCAAGTACCTGGTCCTGGTGGGCGAAGCGGCTCCGGACCTGGAGCAGGCTGCCAGGAGGGCGGGGATTGAGCATATCTACCGGGCCTCTGATTTTAAAGATGCCGTTCTGGAGGCAGCCCGGCAGGCCTCCCCGGGGGACATCGTCATGCTTTCGCCGGCCTGCGCCAGCTGGGATATGTTTAAAAACTACGAAGAACGGGGCGACCTGTTCAAAAGTATAGTACGTGAACTGGCGGAAAACAGCGATGGAGGAGGTAACCATCATGCGCCGCAGGGCGGGGCCCGTTGATTTCTGGCTCTTACTGCCATGTTTGCTCCTGCTCGGGATAGGGATTATCATGGTCTTTAGCGCCAGCGCCCTTACTTCCTCCTACAACTACGGCGATCCCTACTACTTTTTAAAACGCCAGCTGGCCTGGGCGGCCATCGGCCTGAGCGGGCTTTTTTTTACCATGCAGTTTGATTATATCCATTTGCGCCGCCTGGCAGCTCCTTTCCTGGGGCTGGCCATTCTCCTCCTGGTGCTGGTCTTGATTATCGGCACCGCGTCCCGGGGTTCGGCCCGCTGGCTGGGGGTGGGCTCTTTAAGTTTCCAGCCTTCGGAAACCATTAAACTGGCCATGGTAATCTTCCTGGCCACCAGCCTCGCCCAAAACCGCCAGCGCCTCCATTCCCTGGTGCAGGGGATAGGGCCTTATCTTGCCCTGATGGCTCTGGTGTGTCTCCTTATCCTGGCCCAGCCCGACCTTGGCACGGCTGTGGCCGTGGCCGGGACCACTTACCTCATGCTCACGGTAGCGGGGGCGGATAAACGTTACCTGGCCCTGCTGGCTATCCTGGGGGTGGCGGCGGTGGCCCTGGCCATTATCATTGCCCCCTACCGTATGGCCCGCTTTACCGCCTTTCTAAACCCCTGGGCTGACCCCCGCGGGAAAGGCTGGCAGACGATCCAGTCCCTGCTGGCCATTGGCTCCGGCGGCCTCTTTGGTACCGGACTGGGTCAGGGACGGCAGAAGCTCTACTACCTTCCGGAAAACCACACGGACTTTATCTTCGCCATTTTAAGCGAAGAGCTGGGGTTTATCGGCGCCGCCCTGGTGGTAATCCTCTTTTTAATCCTGGTCTGGCGGGGGTTCCATACGGCTTTTAAAGCTCCCGACGCCTTTGGCAGCCTCCTGGCCGCCGGCCTGACCATAATGCTGGCCCTCCAGGCCCTGATCAATATGGGGGTGGTCACCGGGATGCTGCCGGTGACGGGCATCACCCTGCCCCTGGTGAGCTACGGCGGTTCTTCCCTGATATTTTCCTTGCTGGGTGTCGGTATTTTGCTCAATATATCCCGCTATGCCCGGCGCTGACGCGGAGCCGGTGCTGGTTTAGAGGTGAACTGGCCTTGCGAATTATTATTACCGGCGGGGGGACCGGCGGTCATGTCTACCCGGCCCTGGCCATTGCCCGGGGCCTGCAGCAGGCCCGGCCGGAAATAGAATTATTGTATATCGGTACAGCCAGGGGGCTGGAAGCCGATGTCGTCCCCCGGGCCGGCCTTCCTTTTGCAACCATTACCGTCCAGGGGCTGGAGCGGCGCCGGATCTGGAAAAACATCTTCGCCCTGGCGAAAATAGCCCGGGGCCTGGGAGAAGCCTGGATCCAGGTGCGGCGCTTCCGCCCCGATCTGGTTGTAGGTACCGGCGGCTATGTCAGCGGCCCGGTGTGCCTGGCCGCGGCCCTGCTGGGCATACCGGTAATTCTCCATGAACAGAACGCCTTTCCCGGCCTCACCAACCGCCTGCTGGCCAACATGGCCCGGGCCGTTTGCCTGACCTTCCCTGAAGCGGCCGGCCGCTTCCCCCGCCGTGCCCGCCTGGTAACAACCGGCCTGCCGGTGCGGCCGGAAATTCTCCGGGCCGACCGCGGCGTTAGCCGCCGGCAGCTGGGCCTCCGGGAAAACCAGTTATTCTTAGTGGTTGTCGGCGGCAGCCAGGGGGCCCGCAGCCTCAATCAGGCCATGTTGCCGGTACTGAAAGAACTGGCCGGGCGGCCTGATGTGAGTATACTCCAGGTAACAGGGCGCCGTGACTACGAAGGTTACCTGCAGCAGGTGCGGGAATGGGGAATAGACCTGGACAAATATGGTAATATTACCATCAAGCCTTATGTTTATGATCTGGAACATGCCCTGGCTGCAGCCGACCTGGTAATTGGACGGGCAGGGGCTTCTTTTTTGGCGGAAATACTGGCCAGGGGCTTACCTTCAATCCTGATTCCTTACCCTCATGCTGCCGCCAATCACCAGGAGTATAACGCCCGGGCTGTAGCCAGGAAAGGGGCGGCCGTCCTCATCCTGGACCGGGAACTGAAAGGCGGACGTCTCTACCAGATTGTCAGCCATCTCCTGGCCGATCGCGGGCGCCTGCAGGCCATGGCAGCAACAGCGAAGAGATTGGGCCGGCCCGGGGCCCTGGAGGCCATATTAGAAGTAATCTTAGCCGAGATGGAAAGGTTGAAACGTTAATTCTAACGCAGGACAAGCCTATTTCCCGCCCGGGCGGCTGTCCTCCCATACCGGGAAACGGCTGCCCTCTTTCCAGGCACCTGTTATGCAGGCCGTGCATATGATGCTGATGTAGCAGCCAGGGCGGTAACAGCTTCGCGGGAAGGAGATGAAAGATTTGGAAGCAAGGGGGTGGACCCACTTCGTCGGCATTGGCGGGGTGGGTATGAGCGGTCTGGCCCAGCTGTTGCTGGGCCAGGGTTACCGGGTATCAGGCTCGGACCCCAAAGAAAATAATTTTACCCGGCAATTGGCCGAACAGGGTGCTGTAATCTACCATCGTCATGAAGCAGGGAATATAGCTCCGGCTGTGCAGGAGGTTGTTATCTCCTCGGCAGTACCGCCCGACAATCCTGAAGTTATTGCCGCCCGCAACCGGGGTTTACCCGTTATCAAGCGCGGGGAACTGCTGGCGCGGTTGTTTAACGCCCGGCGAGGTATTGCTGTAGCCGGCGCCCACGGCAAAACCACCACCTCCGCAATGGTAGCCCTGACCCTGAAGGAAGCCGGCCTGGACCCGGCAGCCGTTATTGGCGGTTATGTCCGCGAGTTTGACGGTAATACCCTGCCGGGGAGGGGGCCTTATTTCGTGGCCGAGGCCGATGAAAGCGACGGTTCGTTTTTATGGTTAAAGCCGGAAATCGCCGTGGTAACCAATATCGAGAGCGATCACCTGGATCACTACGGCAGCCTGGAAAGAATCGTCGCCGCCTTCGCCGCATTTTTGGACCAGATCCGTCCGGACGGCAGGGCCGTTTTGTGTACCGAAGATCCCCGGGTGGCGATGCTTGCCAGGGAGTGCAGGCGGGCGGTAATTACTTACGGCTTTAACGGCGAGGCCGATTTCCGGGCCGGCAAGGTAACCTTACAGGGTCTTGGGGGATGTGCTGCCATATATTACCGTGACCGTTACCTGGGAGAGCTCGTTTTGCAGGTACCGGGGCGTCATAATATTTTGAATGCCCTGGGTGCCATTGCCGTAGCCTACCAGCTGGAGATACCCTTTCCGGTCGTTGCCCGGGCCCTGGAGGCTTTTCGTGGTGCCGGCCGCCGCTTTGAGGTCCTCTGGGATGATGGCGCTATCCGGGTGGTTGATGACTATGCCCACCACCCGACGGAAGTTGAGGCTACCCTGGCGGCGGCCGGCCAGGTGGGAGCGCGGCGGGTGATAGCCGTCTTCCAGCCCCACCGTTATACCCGGACCTACCACCTCTACCGGGAATTTGGGCGGGCCTTTAACCGGGCTGATATTGTCATTATCAATGACATATATGCAGCCGGGGAAAAGCCCCTGGACGGGGTAACTTCCCGGCTTATCCTGGACGAAATCAAAAGAAACGGCCACCCGCAGGTTTATTACCTGCCCACCCTGGAAGAAACCATGGCTTTTCTAAAAGAATCCTGTACTGCCGGGGACTTGATTTTAACCATGGGCGCCGGGGATGTGTGGCAGGTAGGGGTTCAGCTGGCCCGCTTTCTGGCTGCCAAACAGGCTTTTTGCGAGGTGGGCGCTTGAGCATGCATCTAGCGTCCCTGGCGCGAGAACTACAGCAGGGTTTACAGGGAGAAGTGTTGATCAACGAACCCCTGGCCCGCCACACGACCTGGCGTATAGGCGGGCCGGCCGATCTGCTCGCCCGGCCCGCAACCGGAGAGGAATTTGATTTCTGCCTGGATTTTGCGCGGCAAAAGGGTTTACCCCTGCATATTATGGGTAACGGCTCCAATCTTTTAGTGCGGGACGGTGGTGTCCGCGGCCTGGTAGTCCAGACCAGGGCCTGGCGCCAGGTTGTGGTCCGGGAACAGGGTATAAAGGCCTGCGCCGGCGCCCTCATTGCCCGGGTGCTGGCAATCGCCGTCCGGCATGGCCTGGGGGGTCTGGAGTTTGCCGCCGGCATTCCGGCCACCATAGGCGGGGCCGTGGTTATGAATGCCGGTACTCCGGAGGGCTGCCTGGGAGATATTGTCCGCGGGGTGGAGATAGTTGCCCCTGACGGCAGCCGGCGTTACCTGGAGGGCCAGGATATAACCTTTAGCTATCGTTCCACTTCCTTACGCCGGATGGGGACGGTTGTTGCTGTCGATTTAGCAATGACTGCCCGGGATCCCCGGCTTATCCAGGAAAGGGTGCAGGCAAATCTTGAGCGTCGGCGGGCCAGGCAGCCCCTGGAATGGCCCAATGCCGGCAGCGTCTTTAAAAACCCGCCGGGCTATTATGCGGGTCAGCTCATTGAAGAGGTGGGGGCCAAGGGGTGGCGGGCCGGCCAGGCGCAGGTGTCAACCAAACACGCTAACTTTATTATTAATCTGGGCCGGGCTACGGCTGCCGATGTCCTGGAACTCATAGCCAGGATCCAGGAGGCTGTAGCCGGTTCCTTCGGGATTAACCTGGAACTGGAAGTGGAAGTTTGGGGTGAAGGCCTGTAGCTAGGGGAGGGATAGCCTTGGAGGAGTGTCTGGTTATCAATGGGGGGCGGCGCCTGGAAGGGACGGTGACCGTCAAAGGAGCCAAGAACGCAGCCCTCCCTATCATGGCGGCCATGCTCCTGGCGACAGGAGAGTGCACTTTACGGCGCGTACCAAACCTCCAGGATGTTGCCGTGATGGCGGCCGTCATTCGCTCCCTGGGGCTAAAGATAGAACGGAGCAATACAGCCCTATATGTGAGCCCGGCAACGGTAACCTCGCCCGAAGTACCGGCAGAATTGATGCGGCAACTCAGGGCTTCCAACCTGGTTATGGGACCCCTCCTGGGGCGTTACCGCTACTTCCGGGTTCCCTATCCTGGCGGCTGTGCCATCGGCTCCCGGCCCATGGACCTGCACCTGAAAGGTTTCAGGGCCATGGGCGCTGAAATAACGGAAAGCCAGGGCTACATCGAAGCCAGGACGACCGGCCTCCGGGGAACTTCCATCTACCTGGACTTTCCCAGCGTCGGGGCGACGGAAAACCTGATGATGGCCGCCGTCCTGGCCGAAGGGGTTACTATTCTCCACAATGCCGCCCGGGAACCGGAAATCGTTGACCTGCAGAATTTCTTAAATAGCCTGGGAGCCCGGATTCAAGGCGCCGGCCAGGATACCATCCGCATTGAAGGGGTTAAGGAACTTAAGCAGGCAGACTATGAGATTATTCCGGATCGGATTGAAGCCGGCACCTTCCTGGCGGCGGCAGCTGGAACCGGCGGCGATATTTTGGTAAAAGATTGCCAGCCGGAACACCTTCTGGCCATCATGGCCAAGTTAACGGAGATGGGGGCGCAGATTACAGTCAAAAGGGACGGTATTCGCCTTCAAGGTCCGGCACGATTAAAGGCCGTCGACTGCAAGACTTTACCCTACCCGGGTTTTCCCACCGATATGCAGCCCCAGCTCATGGCGTTAATGACGGTAGCCAGCGGGACCAGCGTCCTGGTGGAGAGCATTTTTGAAAATCGTTTCAAACATGCTGCTGAATTGCGGCGCCTGGGAGCCGATATTAAAATTGAGGGGCGGGTGGCGGTAATCAATGGCGTTCCCGGCTTAAGCGGCGGCCTGGTGGAAGCTTCCGACCTGCGGGCCGGGGCGGCCCTGGTAATTGCCGGCCTGATGGCCGAAGGGCAAACCCGGGTGGAAGGCGTTGCCCACCTGGACCGGGGCTACGAACAGCTGGAAGTACGCTTAAGGAGTTTGGGGGCGGATATCCGGCGACAGAAAGCCGGTGCAAGGTAAGAAGTGAGCAGGAGTCTTACTTCTTACCCTCCCTCTAGTGGACAGGCCTGCATTTTCTGGTATAATGGCAGTAAATGAGGTGGGTAAATGGTTATCCAGGCCCATTCACCCCGCGTTTACCGGCGGCGCCGGCAGCGGATGCGCCGATTATTGTTTTTTTTATTAACGGTAGCGGCCTTATTTTATTTTATCCATTCCGGTTTTTTCAGCCTGGAAAACATAGAGATTACCGGAAACGATCATATTCCCAAGGTTGAACTGGAAAATTTAATGGGTGTGGCCAGGGGCGTTAATCTCTGGCAGGTGGACACTTCGGCGATAGCCAAACGCCTGGCCGCCCATCCCCTGGTAGCCAGGGCCAGGGTGAGCCGTCGCTGGCCGCGAACCCTGGCCGTCCAGATCGAGGAAAGGACGCCGGCGGCTATCCTGGTGCAGGATGGCAGCTTTTTACTCGTTGATGGCAGCGGTGTGGTCATGGAAAGAATACCGCACATTGGCCACCTGCAGCTGCCTCTAGTTTCCGGCCTGGGCAAGCTGGAGAATACCGGCCCCGGCAGGGTGATTAGCCACCCCGGCCTGCAGGCTGCCCTGGCAGTGATCCGGCAGGTGCCGCCTGACGATTTAAACCAGATTCGGGAGATAATAGCCTCTTCCCCTGATAACCTGCAGCTTATCTGGGCGGACAATATCCTGGTTAAGTTTGGCGACGGGCAACAGGTGGCGGAGAAGCTGGGCAGGCTCCATGAAGCCCTCCATGGTCTTGCCGGCAGACAAGCTATTAATTATATTGATGTTAGCTTTACGGGACCGCCGGTAGTAAAATTTAACCAGCCTGAAAAACAGGAGAAGAAGGGATGAAGAAAGATGTGGATACCCTTGATCGGCCTTATCTTTGGGGTATTGATTGGCCTCCTGCTACCCGTAAAGGTACCGGTTGCTTACAGCAAGTATATGTCGGTGGCTGTCCTGGCAGCCCTGGATTCCGTTTTTGGGGGTCTCAGGGCCAGCATGGAGGAAAACTTTGATAATGCCATCTTTCTCACGGGATTTTTTTCGAATACTTTACTGGCGGCCTTTTTAGCTTATATAGGTGATCAGCTGGGGGTTGAGCTGTATCTTGCCGCCGTTCTGGTCTTTGGTATGCGTTTATTCCAGAACCTGGCTATCATCCGGCGTCACCTGCTCAAAAAGTGAGAAAATCTATTTGCAAAAAAAAGGGAAAGCGAAAGTTGTGTTGAATTCTCCTTCTAAATAGAAAGCCCGGGGAGCCTGGAGGTGCCAGAGTTTGCCCAAGGATAACGTGGTGGTCGGTCTCGATATAGGCACCACCAAGGTGGTTGCAGTTGTGGCGGAAATCACGCTACAGGGCCGCCTGAACATCATCGGCCTGGGGGAAACACCGTCCGGGGGCTTGCGTAAAGGTATAATCGTTGATATAGAAAATACGGCCCGGGCCATTGAAAAAGCGGTGGAACAGGCCGAGCGCATGAGCGGCTGTCATATATCTTCGGCCTTTGTCGGCCTGACAGGACCCCATATCGGCTCCGTCAACAACCGCGGGGTGGTGGCCGTTACCGGCGAAGACGGTGAGGTAGGGCCCGAAGATGTGGAGCGGGTCCTCCAGGCAGCCCGGGTAATACCCCTGCCGGCCGACAGGCGGATTATCCACGTCCTGCCGCGCCAGTATATTGTCGACGGTTATGACGGCATCATGGACCCCATCGGCATGAGCGGTTCGCGCCTGGAAGTGGAAACCCAGATTGTCACCGCGGCCGCGGCCGCAGTCCAGAATACCCTGAAAAGCGTGCAGCGGGCCGGCCTGGCGGTCGATGAACTGGTTTTGAATCCCCTGGCCTCTGCCGAGGCGGTACTTCAGCAGGCAGAAAAGGAGCTTGGTACCGTGGTGGTAGATATAGGCGGGGGCACGACGGAAATCGCCGTAATCTCCCAGGGATGCCTGTGGTTTGCCGCTGTCCTGCCCATAGGGAGCGAGCATATAACCAGCGACCTGGCGGTAGGTTTACGCACCCCCATCACCCAGGCCGAGATCATTAAAAAGGAACATGGCTGCGTCCTGGCGGAGCCGGCGGCGGAAAATGAATTTATCGAGGTGCCGGCGGTAGGGGGCAAGGAGAAAAAGCGGGTACCCAGGAAGATGCTGGCGGCCATTATCGCGCCCCGGGTAGAGGAAATTTTTACCCTCGTCCGCCGGGAGATTGACGGCTCCCATTTCCAGGGCCTGTTACCGGGAGGAGTGGTTTTGACAGGAGGCGGGGCTTTACTCGAGGGAATAACCCAGCTGGCAGGCGAAGCCCTGGCCATGCCGGTCCGCCTGGGCTGGCCGGAGAACAGCGGCGGGCTGGCCGATATGGTGGCTTCTCCGGCTTATGCCACTGCGGTGGGCCTGGTGAATTATGGCGCCGGTCGCCTGGCCCATACCCAGGCTGCCGCCGCACGCGAGGCCATCTGGGAGAACTTCTGGTCCCGGCTGAAAAACTGGTGGCGGGAACTTTTTTAAATAAAACATGAAAAATTATTATGGCGATATCCTGTTAAAGGAGGAATTCGGGTGCTGGAATTTGAGGACGGTGATCTCAATCAATTTGCGGTCATTAAAGTGGTGGGGGTAGGTGGAGGTGGCAATAATGCTGTTAACCGCATGATTGCTGCCGGCCTGCGGGGAGTAGAATTTATCAGCGTTAATACGGATGCCCAGGCCCTGCGCCTTTGCCAGGCAGAACAGAAGATCCAGATTGGGGCCAAGCTGACCAAGGGCCTGGGGGCGGGGGCCAATCCCGAAATCGGTAAAAAGGCAGCTGAAGAGAGCCGGGAAGAGCTGGCCCAGCGCCTGCAGGGGGCTGATATGGTTTTTGTCACTGCCGGTATGGGCGGCGGTACAGGTACCGGGGCGGCCCCGGTGGTGGCCCAGATCGCCAAGGAGGCCGGGGCCCTGACTGTTGGCGTTGTCACCCGCCCCTTTAGCTTTGAAGGCCGGAAACGGGCCAACCAGGCGGAGGCCGGCATAGCGGAGTTAAAGACAAAGGTTGACACCCTGATCATTATTCCCAACGACCGGTTGCTGCAGGTAGCCGATAAGCAGACCTCTATCCTGGAAGCCTTCCGCATAGCCGATGATGTGTTGCGCCAGGGCGTCCAGGGCATTTCCGACCTTATTGCCGTGCCCGGATTGATCAACCTGGATTTTGCCGATGTCAAGACCATTATGAGCGATGCCGGTTCGGCGTTGATGGGTATCGGCCGGGCCACTGGCGAAAAAAGGGCCGCGGAAGCAGCCAGGATGGCCATTTCCAGCCCTTTGCTGGAAACCTCCATTGAAGGGGCCAGGGGTGTGCTGCTAAACATTACCGGGGGTACCAACCTGGGGCTCCTGGAAGTTAATGAGGCGGCGGAAATCGTGGCCGCGGCGGCCGACCCGGAAGCGAACATAATTTTTGGCGCCGTCATTGATGAAAGCTTGAAAGATGAAATCCGCGTTACCGTCATTGCTACCGGCTTTGAAGCCGTGCCGGCAGCCCAGAAAGAGGCAGCGGCAGCCCGGGATGCGGATCTCAATATTAAGCCCTTTAATCTTGACGACCTGGACATACCGGCCTTCCTGCGGCGCAGGTAATTGGCCCTTAAACCTGTTACCTTTAGGGTAACAGGTTTTTTATTACCCATTAAATGACAAAATTTTCCATGAGGAAGTTATATAATAAGTTATAGTTATGAAACTGCCATAATACTCATATCATGGTAATAATTAGCCTAACCTCCGGGAAGGGAGGCTGATCTACCTGTGGTTTATTTAGATGTCCTGCTGGCCATTAACCTGGTAATGGATTACTTCATCCTCTGGACGACGGCCAGGCTGGGACAGCTGGCAACTACCGTCTGGCGGCTGCTCGCCGGAGCAGCGGTAGGAGCAGTTTATTCCCTGGTCATCCTGTTTCCCGGTGGGGCGTGGGAGCAGTCCCTGCTTGTTAAGATTTTATTTTCCCTCGTTATGGTCGCGGTAGCCTTTTATCCCTTAAACGGGCGGCGGTTTCTCCAGGCCCTGGTCTATTTTTACCTGGCGGCCTTTGCCATGGGAGGGGCGATGCTGGGGGCTATTTACCTGGCCGGCGGGGAGGCGGCAACACCGGTCATGGGGGGGATGATGGTTCTGGCCCAGAATATCCGTTACCCGTGGCTGCTGGTGGCCGTGGCTGCTGCCGGACTGCTGGCCGTCCTCGGAACAAACTGGCTTAAAAAAAACTTCTGGCAGCAGATGCTGCGCCTGCCGGTGATCATAACCTTTGCCGGCCGGCAGCGGGCCTTAAAGGCCCTGGTTGATACCGGCAACAGCCTGCGCGATCCCCTTACCCAGAGGCCGGTAATTATTGTCGAATACAGCGCCCTTCAGGGCCTCCTCCCGGAAGCAATTGTTAAACACTACAGCCAGGAGGAGACCGACCTGGAAAGCCTGGTAAAGTCCCTGGCCGGCTCGCCCTGGGCCACAAGGCTCCACCTGCTACCATATCACTCTCTGGGCCGGAGCCATGGTATGTTGCTGGGCCTTAGACCCGACGAAGTAATCGTCATTACTAACGAACGCATGATTAAGATAAAAAACGTCATTGTGGGCCTGTACAGGGAACGGCTTTCTACGGAGGGCAACTATTGCGCGCTATTACACCCCGATTTGCTGCAAGTCAGTATGGGCCTCTAGGGGGGAAGAGCTCATGCAGCAGCTATTCGTAATTGCTAAATTAAAAATCCAGGCGTTTTACAGCCACCTGGTAGTCAGGTTGAAATGGCTGGGCGAAGTTTTTTATGTCGGCAGCAGTGAAGCCCTGCCGCCCCCCCTTTCCAGCGATGAAGAGTCCGACCTTCTCCTGCGCCTGGAGGACGGCGACGCCGGTGTAAAAACCGTCCTTATCGAGCGCAACCTGCGCCTGGTAGTCTACATCGCCCGCAAATTTGAAAATACCGGCGTGGGGATTGAAGACCTGGTGTCCATTGGCACCATCGGCCTCATTAAAGCAGTCAATACCTTTGATCCCAAGAAGCGCATCAAGCTGGCCACCTATGCTTCCCGCTGTATTGAAAATGAAATTTTAATGCACCTGCGGCGTAACAATAAAACACGGGCCGAGGTTTCTTTTGACGAGCCGTTAAACATTGACTGGGACGGCAATGAGCTTTTGCTTTCGGATGTCCTGGGGACGGAAAATGATATTATTTATAAATCCATTGAAGAAGAGATCGACCGCAAGCTCCTGCAAATGGCCATGCGGAAGCTCTCGGCCCGGGAGCGCAAGATTATGGAATTTCGCTTCGGCCTCCTGGACGGCGTGGAAAAAACCCAGAAGGAGGTAGCCGACATCCTGGGCATCTCCCAGTCCTACATTTCCCGCCTGGAAAAACGGATTATCAAGCGCCTGCGTAAAGAAATCGCCCGGATGGAATAAGATGCTTGTTGGTGGTGCTGTGTCCATCGCCGCTCAAAAGTTACGCGCCGACAGAACTACGGCTCGGTTCGGACCACTGCTCGCCGCCTGTGGATTGCCAATGAAGAGTCTGCTTGTTCCGCAAGCTATGAGCCTTCTATGAGATTACGTTTGTTTCCTTTCAAAGGCACGCTCAGGCGTCCTCGGCGGCGGCAGCGGTAACCTCACCTCGCCTGTTCTGTTACCGGCGCTCCACTATTCGCGGCTCCGGGACACAGCACCACCGCTTCAATAGTCACCGAGACTTCACGGGAGCTTAAATAGCTCCCTTTATTTTGCCCTTTTGCCGGCCCCGTATAAAAGCCGGGAGGCATGGTAATAATTATGCCAGAGCCACCGTCAGGAGGTTTCTCGCCAGTGATGCTCAATAAAGTAGAAATTTGCGGTGTGAATACCTCCAAGTTGCCCTTGCTGACAAGCGAGGAGATGCGGCAGCTTTTTGAGGCCATGCAAAGGGGGGAACCGGAGGCCCGCGAAAAGCTCATTAAAGGCAATTTACGCCTGGTCTTGAGTGTAATCCAGCGCTTTACCAACCGCGGTGAATATGTCGACGACCTTTTCCAGGTGGGCTGCATCGGCTTGATGAAGGCAATAGATAACTTTGACCTGAGCCAGAACGTCAAGTTCTCCACCTATGCCGTACCCATGATCATCGGGGAGATCAGGCGTTACCTGCGGGACAATAACTCCATCCGGGTCAGCCGTTCTTTGAGGGATATTGCCTACAAAGCCCTCCAGGTAAGGGATGCGCTGGTGAATAAACTGGCTCGGGAACCTTCGGTAGCGGAAATCGCCAGGGAAATCAATCTCCCCCAGGAAGAAGTAATCTTTGCCCTGGATGCCATCCAGGAACCGGTATCTCTCTTTGAGCCCATCTACCATGACGGCGGCGATCCTATATATGTTATGGACCAGATCGGTGATGAAAAAAACCAGGACGGCAGCTGGCTGGAAGGCATAGCCATCCGGGAAGCCATGAATAAATTAACCCCCAGGGAGCGCCTGATTTTATCTCTGCGCTTCTTTGAGGGTAAAACCCAGATGGAGGTGGCCGATGAAATCGGCATCTCCCAGGCCCAGGTTTCCCGGCTGGAAAAAGCTGCCCTGCAACATATGCGCAAGTATATATAAAAAGCCGGCAGCCGGCGGTTCGAGTGCCTTTTTACGGAGGTGTCAAGGAGTGTCTTTATTGAAGAAGTCGATATTATTCTTTGTCCTGGCCGGCTTATTATTCCTCGGCGGGGACGCGGCCTGGACGGGCAGAAAGGCAGCAGTACCGGCCTATAATTCCCATAACTTAATCCGGCTCCACGTTATTGCCAACAGCGATACCGTTGCCGATCAGGAGCTGAAACGCCATGTCCGCGACGCCGTCCTCGCCAGCATAGGCCGAAGCCTGGCCGTAGCCGGGGATATTGGCGCCGCCCGGCGGCTGGTGAGCAGCAATCTGGCTGCCATTACTGCTGCAGCCGAGGCGCAAATCCGGCGGGAAGGACAAAATTATACCGTGAGGACGGAATTCGGGGACTTTGCCTTTCCCACCCGGGCTTACGGGGATATAACTCTGCCGGCGGGAAACTACGAGGCCGTTCGTGTGGTGATCGGCGCCGGGAAAGGGGAAAACTGGTGGTGCATCCTGTTTCCTCCCCTGTGTCTGGTAGATGTCACCGGTAAAGTAAATGCCGGTTTTCTTGCCGGCCGACCGGTAATGGGCGGTGAAGAAGGAACGGCAAAAATCAAGTTGGGATGGAAAATCATGGAGATATGGCAATCCTCACGCCACCACCTGGCGGGATTGTGGCCTTAAACCAGCAACGCTGGTTTTTTCTTTTGTGGCCTTCGAGTTATATGTAGCACATATAATTAAATATAACGGGAAGGCCCCGGGCTACAGCCGGAGGTGTTGACCATGATCCGGGTGACCGAACTGCGCCAGCGGGAGGTAATTAATGTCATTGACGGGCGGCGGCTGGGAACAATTAAAGATATTGACCTGGACCTGGAGGCCGGACGGGTAAAAGCTTTAATCGTACCCGGACAGGGAGGCAGGTTTTTTTTCTTTTTCGGCCGGGAAGAAGATTTAATTATCCCCTGGGAAAACGTGGTTAAAGTAGGAATTGACGTTATCCTGGTAGAAAGTTATAGCTTTACGTCCCCTGTGCACCGGGAAAAGGCTTAAGGAAGGGCGGCCTTATGTTATAATAGAGGCAGGGGGATACCTTTGGCGGCCTTTATCAGGGAGAACAGGGAAGGGATCAGTTACTGGCGGGTTCCCTTTTTAGAAGAGCAGGCGCCGGTGAAGGCTTTTTACAGCAGTCGTGCCGGCGGTGTCAGCCGGCCGCCCTATAGCACCTTGAACCTGGGCTTGCATGTGGGCGATGAACCGGCAGCAGTGCTGGTCAACAGGCGGAGGCTGGCAGAGGTGCTGGATCTGCCCCTGGAGAACTGGGTTGTCGGTGAGCAGGTCCACGGCAACAGGGTGGCCCTGGTGGCCCGGCAGGATGCCGGCCGGGGTGCCGTGGAACTGGCAACGGCCCTGCCGGGTGTTGATGCCCTGGTGACGGCTGCACCGGGGATAACCCTGGTGGCCTTTTATGCCGACTGCGTTTCCCTTTACTTTATCGACCCGGTAAATAATGTTATCGGCCTGGCCCACGCCGGCTGGAAGGGTACAGTGTTACAGGTGGGGAGCCAGGTAGTGGCCAGGATGGCAGCTGAATTTAACAGCAATCCGGCTGATGTCCTGGCAGCCATCGGGCCGGCTGTAGGGCCCTGTTGCTACCAGGTAGATACCCGGGTGGCCGGCGCGGTCAGGGAGCACCTCCCCTGGGCCGGTGAAGTTTTAATCCCGGATGGACCCGGCCACTACCGCCTGGACCTTCCCCGGGCCAATTACCTGGAACTCCTGGCGGCAGGACTAAAGCCGGAACATATTGCCATAGCCGATCTCTGTACCTGCTGCCAGGCAGAAACCTTCTTCTCTTACCGGGCGGCCGGTGGCCCCACCGGGCGCCAGGCGGCTTTATTATCCCTATTGAGGTAAATACTTATGAAGACAGCTTACAGTCCAGGCCTCCCGGCCCGGCCGCGGCAGCGCCGGCGGTGGAGGCGTTTTATCTTACCGGTCCTGGGCTTGCTTCTTTTTACCCTGGTGGTCCGGTTGGGTTTTCAGCAGGCCTTTCAGGCCATTGCCTGGCACTTTTTAAAGGTGGAAAGGGTTGATTACGGCGTCCTGGAGGACAACCTCGCCCTGGAGGTTTTTATTGCCAGGGAAGAGCAGGTTCTGGTAGCTCCGGCGACAGGAACCCTGGTCCCGGTAGTGCCCGAAGGGGAGCGGGTCCCGGCGGGGGCTACCATCGCCCGGGTATTGCCAGTGGCCTCCACTCCGCCAGGGCAGGGAACAATGGAAATCAAAGCCCCCTTTCCCGGCCAGGTTTCCTACCAGACCGATGGCCTGGAAAAAGCTCTCCAGCCCGCCAACCTTGGTAATATACAATACCAGGACCTGAAGCGCCTGGTGGAATTAGCAGTTCCAGTGACGGCTGAAGGCCAGGTGAAAGCCGGTACGGCCGTTAGCCGCCTGGTCAACAACCTGGCTCCCCTGGTAGTATATGCCCCTCTGCAAGAGTTTCCACCTGGCTGGCAGCCTGGTAAAAGAGTAACCCTTAAACTGCCGGAGGGCGGGGACGAGGTGCGGGCCAGCATTACCCGGTTGCAGGATGAAGGCAAGCAAAAGGCCGTCCTCATGACCATCACTTCCTGGGATGAGCGCTGGCTGACCCCCCGCCGGCTGGAAGTAGCCGCGGTATTAAACCGTTACCGGGGAACAATTTTACCTGCAGCTGCTTTGAGCAACGGGCCGGGGGGAGCAAAGGGGGTCTACCTCCTGGCAGCGCGGGGAATCAAATGGCAGCCAGTTGCCATTACAGGCCGGGTGGGGGACAGGGTGGCCGTCCAGAACATAGAAGCCGGCGCGGAAGTCATTGTCAACCCGGTTCTGGCCCGGTGGCTGGTAAAGTAGCGGTGTTTCATTTCGCCAGTGCAGCAGGATTTATTATAAAGATGTAGAAATTATAGAGGATTGACGGAGGAAAAAAGATGGTTAACCTGGCAGAAAATATCGCCCTGGTACGGGAAAGGATAGCCGCTGCCGCCCGCCGCAGCGGGCGGCAGCCGGAAGATATAACCCTGGTGGCGGTGACCAAAACCATTTCCCCGGAACGTATTCAGGAGGCCGTAAGTTTGGGCCTCAGGGACCTGGGAGAAAACCGGGTCCAGGAACTCCTGGCCAAGCAGCCCTACATAAGCGGTGTCAACTGGCACCTCATCGGTCACCTCCAGCGCAATAAAGCCCGCCAGGTATGGGATAAGGTAACCATGATCCATTCGGTTGACAGCCTGGAACTGGCGCGGGAACTGGACAGGCGGGCCACGGTTGCCGGTCGCCGGGTTAACATCCTCGTGGAGGTTAATGTGGCCGGCGAGGAGAGTAAATTTGGCCTGGCGCCGGAGGCGGTAATCCCTTTTATACGGGAGCTCACAGGGTTTACCGGCCTGCGCGTCCTGGGCCTGATGACGGTAGCTCCCCTGGTAGAGGATGCCGAAGAGGTGCGGCCGGTTTTTCGCCGGCTGGCAGACTTACGGCGGGAGGTGGAAGCCCTGCACCTGCCGGGAGTGGACATGCGTTACCTTTCCATGGGTATGACCAACGATTTTGAAGTTGCCATTGAAGAAGGAGCCAACCTGGTGCGAATAGGCACGGCCATCTTTGGCGCCAGGGTATAAAATGCTGTAGCGGAGGTGAGGGATATGGCCTTTTGGGATAGTTTACTTAACTGGCTGGGTTACGGCCACGAAGAAGGTTCCCAGGTCACAGACAATCAGGTCAAGGAATGGGATATACCCCCGGCCCCATCGAACCCCGGCAAAGCTAAACTGGTAAGCCTGCCGACGGCGCGCCAAACTTTACGCCTGGTAATTGCCCGCCCCCAGTCCTTTGACCAGGCGGCAGCCCTGGCGGAAAACTTGAAAAACTACCGGCCGGTAATTGTCAATGTCGAAGCCCTGCCGGTTGACGAGGCGCGGCGGATTGTCGACTTTTTAAGCGGAGCCACCTATGCTCTGGGGGGACGGGTGCGCCGGGTAACGAGCGGCATCTTTTTATTTACTTCCAGCAATATTGATTTGAGCGGCGACCTGGAAGAACAGGTGGCAGGCGGTATCAACTGGCTGGAAGCAGCCGGGCGTAAATAGCAGGAGGATTAAAATGTTATGGAGGGTACTATTGGCTTTCTGGGTGCCGGCGCCATGGGAGAGGCCTTGATTCGCGGCCTGCTGCAGAGCCGCCAGATACCCGCGACAAGGATCCTGGCCTGGGACATCCGGCGGGAAAGGCTGCAGGAACTGGAGGGTACTTACGGCCTGCAGGCCGCGGCCGGCAGGGAAGAGCTGGCAGCAAAGGCGGATATCCTCATCCTGGCTGTCAAACCCCAGAACGTGAAGGAGGCCCTGGGCGGCCTTCAAGTCGGGAAGGAAAAACTGGTTATCTCCATCATTGCCGGCGTTACCCTGGCCAGGCTGGCCTCTTACCTCGGGGAAGTGCCGGTAGTGCGGGTGGTACCCAATACCCCCGCCCTGGTAGGGGAAGGCATGACTGCCCTGGCGGCCAACAAATTTGTACAGCCGGAAGCTCTGGAGAAGGCGCTGGCCATTTTCCGCTCCGTCGGCCGGGCTATAGTTTTGCCGGAGGAACAGCTCAATGCCGTAACCGGTTTAAGCGGCAGCGGGCCAGCCTATATTTATGTGCTTATTGAAGCCCTGGCCGACGGCGGCGTGCGCCAGGGACTTCCCCGGCCGGTAGCTTTGGAACTGGCGGCCCAGACCGTCCTGGGAGCGGCGCGGATGGTACTGGCCACCGGCGAGCATCCGGGGGTTCTGAAGGATAAAGTGGCTTCACCGGCGGGGACGACTATTGCCGGCCTGGCCGTCCTGGAAGACCGGGGTGTCCGGGGTGCCGTCATCCGGGCGGTAGAGGCAGCCACCTTGCGCGCCGAGAGCTTAAGTAAGGAGTAGAGTTCATGCAAACTTTATTGCTGCTAATACGAGCTGCCTTTGAAGTGTTGAACTGGCTGATTATTGCCCGTATCCTCATATCCTGGTTTCCCCATGACCCCAACCATCCCGTTCTGCGCTTTATCTACGAAGTTACAGAACCGGTGCTGGCCCCTTTTCGCCGCCTCATGCCGCGTACCAGTATCCCCATTGACTTTTCCCCTATTATAGCGGTCCTGGTGTTACAGCTGGTAGAACGCCTGCTCATCAGTTTTATTCTGAACCTGGGATAGGAGGGGGATACAGTGCTGACGCCGCTGGATATCAACAAAAAAGAATTCCACCGCTCCTTTCGCGGTTACAGCTGCGAAGAGGTCGATGAATTTCTGGAACAGGTCTTGCGGGACTACGGCCAGGTCTACCGGGAAAACCAGGAGTTACGGGAGAAAAACCTGCGCCTGGCAGAGGAACTGGAGCGCTATACCAAACTGGAGCAAACCCTTAAGGATGCCCTGGTCATGGCCCAGCAAACAGCCGATGAGATGCGCCAGAACGCCCAGCGGGAAGCCGGCCTGATTATCCAGGAGGCGGAGAATAAAGCCCGGGAGATTTTAAACCAGGCGCGGCTGCAGGTGGAAAAGGCCGAGCGCTACCGGAGCGACCTGGAAGCTATGGCTGCAGCTTTTAAGACGCGACTGCGTTCTTTCCTTCAGGCCCAGCTGGAACTCCTGGCCGCTGAGGAGGCAGCAGCTTCTACTGACGCTGATAGCCAACCGGGCGGGGAAACTATTTCTGAAGGAGTTTAAGGAGTGACGACGTTAAGTGGATTATAGCAAAACCTTGAATCTGCCGCGGACCGATTTTCCCATGCGGGCCAATTTGCCCCAGCGAGAGCCGGAGATCCTCAAATTCTGGGAAGAACAGGATATTTACCGGCTGGTACAGGAAGCCAACAAAGGCAAGCCCAAATTTATTCTCCATGACGGGCCGCCCTATGCCAACGGCCATATCCACCTGGGGCATACTTTAAATAAAATCCTCAAAGACATCATCGTTAAATATCATTCCATGAACGGCTACGATGCGCCCTATGTCCCGGGATGGGATACCCACGGCCTGCCCATTGAGCAGCAGGCTATTAAAGACCTGGGGCTCAACCGCCGGGCCATTGATGTCGTAGAGTTCCGCAACCGCTGTCGCGATTACGCTTTAAAGTACGTCAACATCCAGCGGGAGGAATTCAAACGCCTGGGCGTCCGGGGCGACTGGGAACACCCCTATCTTACCCTGGAGCCGGAATACGAGGCCATTCAGATCGGCGTCTTTGGCGAGATGGCCAAAAAGGGTTATATCTATAAGGGGCTCAAGCCGGTCTACTGGTGCACCGACTGCGAAACGGCCCTGGCCGAAGCCGAAGTCGAATACGGCGAGAAGCGTTCGCCCTCTATTTATGTCAAATTCCCCGTAGTCGACGCCCGCGGTCTTTTTGAGGCGGATGGTAGCTCTGTCGTCATCTGGACGACAACGCCCTGGACCCTACCGGCCAATGTGGCCATTGCCCTGCACCCGGAATTTAAGTACGTCCTGGTCCAGGTGGGGAATGAACGTTACCTCATGGCAGAGGAGCTTTACCGCCAGGTCTTTGAACTGCTGGCAATAAAAGATTACCAGGTGGTGGCTGCCTTCACCGGTGCCGAACTGGAAGGGGTCGTCTGTCGCAATCCCCTTATGGATAGGGATTCGGTCGTTATCCTGGGGGAACACGTTACCCTGGAACAGGGCACCGGCTGCGTCCACACGGCCCCCGGGCATGGCCTGGAGGACTACGAAGTAGGCATGCGCTATAACCTGCCGGTGCTCTCGCCCCTGGACGACCGGGGCCACTTTACCCCGGAAGCCGGCCAGTTTGCCGGCCTGTTCATTGAAGATAGCAATAAAGCTGTGGTCAAGGAGCTGGAAGCCAGGGGGGCTCTGCTGCATTTCGCCTTTATCAAACACCAGTACCCCCATTGCTGGCGCTGCAAGCATCCTGTTATCTTCCGGGCCACGGAGCAGTGGTTTGCGTCCATTGACGGTTTCCGCCGGCAGGCCCTGGATGCAATTAAAGAAGTAAAATGGATTCCGGCCTGGGGCGAGGACCGCATTTACAACATGGTGGCCGAGCGCAGCGATTGGTGTATCTCCCGCCAGCGGACCTGGGGCGTACCCATTCCTATCTTTTACTGCGTAGAGTGCGGCAAAGAAATTATCAACGACGCCACCATCAGCCACCTGCAGAAACTTTTCCGGGAATTCGGTTCCAATGTGTGGTTCGCCCGGGAGGCGGAGGAGCTGGTGCCGGAAGGGTTGAAATGCCCTGCCTGCGGTGGCCGTAAATTCCGCAAGGAAACGGATATTATGGACGTGTGGTTTGATTCCGGTTCCAGCCACGCCGCCGTGCTCGCCACCAGGCCGGAACTGGGCTGGCCGGCCGACCTGTACCTGGAGGGCAGCGATCAGCACCGGGGCTGGTTTAACTCCTCCCTGTCGACGGCAGTGGCCACCCGGGGTCGGGCTCCTTACCGCCAGGTGCTGACCCATGGTTTCCTGGTAGATGAGGAAGGACGCAAGATGTCCAAATCCCTCGGTAACGGCATCGACCCGGCGGATGTCATCCGGGAAAAGGGGGCCGACGTCCTGCGCCTGTGGGTGGCTTCGGCCGATTACCGGCGGGATGTAGCCGCTTCACCCCGCATCATGCAGCAGTTGACCGAGGCTTACCGCAAAATCCGCAATACCTGCCGGTTCCTGCTGGCCAACCTTTACGACTTTGATCCCGGAAAAGATAAGGTAAGCCGGGAGGAAATGCTGGAAATAGACCGCTGGATAATGGATAAACTCCAGCGCCTGGTGGCCAGGGTCACGCAAGCCTATGAAGATTATGAGTTCCACGTGGTCTATCATACCATCCACAATTTCTGCGCCGTGGATTTAAGTGCTATTTACCTGGATATTATCAAGGACCGCCTCTATACCTGGCCGGCCGCCTCAAAAGGGCGGCGTTCAGCCCAGACGGTGCTTTATGAAGCCATCAACATCCTGGTACGACTGTTAACGCCGATACTCGCCTTTACCACGGAAGAAATCTGGCGTTACCTGCCGGCAGTTCCCGGCAAGCCCGTCAGCGTCCAGCTGGCCGGCTGGCCGCAGGTGCAGGATGCATTCCTGGATGACGAGCTGCAGGCCCGGTGGGATAAAATTTTGCAGGTGCGCGATGTTGTTACCCGCGCCCTGGAACGAGCCCGCCAGGAGCAGGGCCTGGGCAATTCCTTAAATGCCGCCGTCCACCTTTACCCGGATGCCGGGCTGTACCGGTTCCTCCAGTCCCTGGAGGGGGAACTGGCGACCATCTTCATTGTTTCCCAGGCCGTTTTGCACGCCCCGGGAGAAGAGGCTCCGGCCACGGCCTTTGCCGCCGAAGACCTGCCCGAACTCAAGGTGGTGGTCGAGAAGGCTCCCGGTGAAAAATGTGAACGCTGCTGGATGGTCAGTTCCACCGTGGGCCGGGACACCGACCATCCCACCCTGTGCGAGCGCTGTGCAGCCGTTTTGCGCCAGGTTTAAAAAACAGCCATAAAAATAAAGGAACGGGCTATACTAAAAAAGCCGGTAACACGCTGCACGAAAAGAGCGAGGCTAAGTAACAGGGAAAGGAAGGGCAGGGACGGTGAGGCAGTTCCAGGAAGAAGATTTTTTGCCCGTGGAAGTTCCAGTGGGGGTATCCGGCCGCCATATCCATCTCTGCCGGGAGGACCTGGACGCCCTTTTCGGCCCCGGCTACGAATTAACAGTGTACCGGGAGCTCAGCCAGCAGGGGGAATTTGCCGCCCGGGAAACGGTTACCGTCGTCGGCCCGCGCGGCGTTCTGGAGGGTGTCCGGGTTTTAGGTCCGGTCCGGCCTTACTCCCAGGTGGAAATAGCCATGACCGACGGCTTCCGCCTGGGCTTAAAGCCGCCGGTACGGCAATCCGGAGACCTGGCTGGTACGCCCGGCATAGCTGTGGTCGGTCCGGCCGGCGCCATCAACCTGCGCCGGGGTGTCATTCTGGCCGCCCGCCACATCCATATGGAAGAAGACCGGGCCAGGGCCCTCCACCTCCGCGACGAACAGCAAGTGCGGGTCTGGGTGCCGGGGATACGGGGCATGATCTTGAATAATGTAATTATCCGGACCAGCCCCCACTACCGCCTGGAGCTGCACCTGGACACCGACGAAGCCAATGCCGCCCTGCTGTCCGGCGGCGATAAAGTCAAAATCCTGCGTCCTTGAAGCAGGATTTTTTATTTTGGGTACGGGGAAAGCTATAAAGGAGTTTTTTCGGAGGAGTCATTTATGACGGCGTGCCGCAACCATCGAAAGCATGAAAATTGCGGGCTGGCATTTGTCTGAAGCGAGCGACTTGGTCCGAGCGGCGAAGCGGCCATGGCGAAGCCGAGGAGCGAGGGCGGGGCCGAGGACAGGAGGTCCGAGGCCGGCCTTTGAGGCAAGGACGCCGAATAGGCCGGGAACCCCGCCCGAGCCCGAGGCTGAGCCATAGGCCGCTCCGTGAGGACCACGGAGCGAGCTAGACAATGCCAGCCTGTGATAAAGTTATTCTCGGAGGAGCAAACCCTATTGGTTGATAATGAAAAGGCAGCCGTTTTTCTGGCCGAAAAGATGCAGCAATTAACAGCCGCCATAGAAAAAGCCAGCATCGCCGAGTGGATAGAAATCTACCGCCGGCCCTGGCGGCTCCTGTACCTGAACTTTGCCGCCGGGGTGGCCAGGGGCCTGGGTATAGCCGTGGGTTTTACCATCCTGGGCGCCATAGTTATCTACATCATCCGCGAACTGGCCCTGCTCAACCTGCCGGTCATCGGTAAACTCATAGCGGAAATTGTCCGCATGGTCCAGCAGGAGGTTTATTAAACTGGGAGGCTTTCATATGGATGCAAAATCCTTAAAGCATTTTCGCCGGAAATTGCTGGAGGAAAAGAAAAAGCTGCAGGAACAAATAGATTCCTTTAACAGCGGGGGATTGCGGGAATCCCTGCTGGAGTCCATCCAGGAACTGTCCCGTTACGATAACCATCCCGGGGATCTCGGCAGTGAGGAATTCGAGCGCAGCAAAGACCTGGCCTTGAGGGACAACGCCCGTATCCAGCTGCAAAAGATAGACGATGCCCTGGAAAGCATCCAGGATGGGACCTACGGCTACTGCCGGATGTGCGGCCGGGAGATACCGCGGGAACGGCTGGAGGCTATACCCGAGACAACCCTGTGTCTGAAGTGCCGTAAAAAAATGGAAGGGGCAGGAGACATCAACCTCCGTCCCGTCGAGGAGCAAGTCATCCTGCCTCCTTTTGGCGGCCAGTTCTCCGATCCCTATCAAAAACACCCGGACGAGGAGGAAGCCCTCATGTATGATGGGGAAGACACCTGGCAGGACCTGGCCCAAACTATTGAACACGCTTCCGAATCCCGCAGCGGCGCCTACTTTGGCCCCCTGGATCTGGATGAAGACCAGAGTTATGTTGAACCGGTAGAAGGTATTCCCTATTTTAAGGGCGCCGACGGCATGTTTTATGAAGATACCGGAGCCTACATTGATGATGAAGGGTCCCCGGCGGAAAAGGTAATTGGCGACGCTGGCTGGGACCGGGTGGTGCGGGATAGGGACGATAAAAGATAGTCATTCGTAGGGTATAGTTTCCCGGGTATCATCAGGCTTCCGGAAAGAGAATACGGTGGTGGTGTCTTCATCCGGCAACAACCGTTCAAAATCGCCGCAGTTGGTATCCAGGCCGTTTCTGGTGATGTGGATGGTTTCCAGCTTGCAGTAACCGGCACCATCGTGGTGGACACAGATATCAACCTCACAGGGTATGCGGGGCAAATTTAATCACCTTCTTTCACCAAAAGCTTCTGTTCCAGGCTGGGGTATTGCCTGGCCCGTACCAGAGTCCTCGCGGCGCGCCCGGCAGGGCCGGTACAATCTCCCTCGCCATAAAAGTAGTTTACCCACATGAGTTGACGTGGTATGATAGAGAACAAAGAGAAGGGGAGAGGAGTTTATGCACAAGGCTTTAACCATTGCCGGGTCCGATTCCGGGGGCGGAGCCGGTATCCAGGCCGACTTGAAAACCTTTGCCGCCCTCAAAGTTTACGGTACCAGCGTGATCACTTCCGTGACAGCTCAGAATACCATGGGAGTGCAGGGGACCTTCGACCTGCCGCCGGAATTTGTCGGCCGGCAGCTGGATGCCGTTTTAAGCGATATCGGGGCGGACGCCGCCAAAACTGGAATGCTGGCCAATGCCGGTATTATCGAAGTGGTAGCTGCCAAGGTTCAGGAATACGGGGTGAAAAATCTGGTCATTGACCCGGTAATGGTGGCCAAGAGCGGCGATCTCCTGCTGGCCCGGGAAGCGCGCCAGGTTTTGCAGAAAAAACTGTTCCCCCTGGCCCTGGTCATTACTCCTAACCTGGATGAAGCCGGCGTTCTTACAGGGCGCGAGATCAGCAGTGAAGAAGAGATGGTAGCTGCCGCGCGGGAGTTACATGATCAGGGCGTACCCTATGTTTTAGTAAAAGGGGGGCACCTGGCCGGTGCGGCAACAGATATTCTCTTCGACGGCCGCGAAGTCCGGCGTTTTACCGCTCCCCGGCTGGATAAACGCCACACCCATGGGACGGGATGTACCCTGTCGGCAGCTATAACTGCTTTCCTGGCCCGGGGTTTGACGGTACCCGTAGCGGTGGCGGCAGCCAAAGAGTATATCCAGACGGCCATCAGCCAGGCCCGGGCCGTAGGTCGGGGCTGCGGGCCGGTACACCACCTGGCATTCTATTATTCCTGGGGGGATTGAGCGTGCCCTTTTTATTGCTGGTAGCCCTGGTCCTGGGCCTTGACCAGCTGAGCAAGTATATTATCCGGGTCAATTTCCAGCCCAATGAGAGCCTGCCGGTAATCAATTCCGTTTTTCATTTAACTTACATCAATAATCCCGGAGCCGCCTTCGGCCTCCTGGCTAATAAAACCCCGGTATTTGTGACCGTGACTGTGATGGTGGTGGTTGTCATCCTGGCGGCCTACCGCTTCCTGCCGCCAGGACGGTTTACCTTGCGCCTGGCCCTGGCCATGATCGCAGGCGGCGCCCTGGGCAACCTCATTGACCGCCTGCGCTTCGGTTATGTAGTTGACTTCCTTGATTTCCGCATCTGGCCGGTCTTTAACCTGGCCGACATAGCTATCGTTGGCGGCGTTGTTCTCCTCTGCTGGGAACTTCTGGGGCCGGTAAGTGAACAGGGGAAGAGCTTGTGAGCCGTCGCATAGAGCTGGAAGTACCCCCGGAAGGCAGGGGAAAACGCCTGGATGTGTGGCTGGCCGGGGAACTGGAAGGGGTATCCCGTTCCCGCGTCCAGCAGCTGCTGGATGCCGGCGAGGTTACTTTCTGCGGAGGGGAACGGCCGAAAGCCAATTACCGCCTGCGGGGCGGGGAGAAAATTAAGGTCAACCTGCCGGAGCCGGTGCGGCTGGAGGTAAGACCTGAACCCATCCCCCTGGACATCCTGTACGAAGACGAAGATGTTATTGTCATCAACAAGCCCCAGGGCATGGTCGTCCACCCGGCACCCGGCAATGAACACGGTACCCTGGTCAACGCCTTATTGTACCACTGCGGCGATCTTTCGGGTATAAACGGCGTCCTGCGGCCGGGCATAGTCCACCGCCTGGATAAAGACACCTCCGGCATCCTGGTGGCAGCTAAAAATGATGCGGCCCACCAGGGCCTGGCGGCCCAGGTCAAGGCCCACAGCATGAAAAGGGTTTATCTGGCCCTGGTCCACGGGGCAGTAGTAGAGCCCCGCGGGCGTATCGAGGCGCCCATTGGCCGGCACCCTGTCGACCGGCAACGCATGGCGGTTACTGACAAAAATTCCCGGGAGGCTGTCACCCACTATCGTGTTCTCGAACAGTTCGAACGGTATACCCTGCTGGAGGTGCGGCTGGAGACGGGGCGCACCCACCAGATCCGGGTGCACATGGCCTTTCTGGGTCACCCGGTGGTAGGTGACCCCAAGTACGGCCCCCGGCACTGCCCTTTCGACCTGCCGGGCCAGCTTCTGCATGCCGGTTGCCTGGGTTTTAACCATCCCGTACGGGGAGATTACCTGGAGTTTACGGCACCACCGCCGCCGGTCTTTTTACATGTACTGGAAAATTTAAGGCGGGAGAAAAGGGGAGAGGGTAGATAAGATGCCTGACGGATGGGTTACTGTGGCTGTGAGGGAGAGGGTAGAAGCCCTGATGGTTCAGGGTTTACTGGCGGCCGCCGGCCTGCCGGTGCGTCTGGTCGGGGAGGCCCTGTGGAACATCTACGGCTTTCACAGCGGCCCCATGGGCCAGGTCCAGATCCAGGTGCCGGCGGAAGCCGCCGGGCAGGCGCGGGACATCCTGGCGGCAAGATTCCAGGGTGAAGCAGCCCATGACCGGTAAACTCCAGAACCGCCTCAACGATCTCGACGGCCGGCAATGGCTGTACTGGACCGACACCCTCTACATTACCGCCTATCCCCCCGATGCTACCCACCCTTTACGTAAGCAACACGGAGCCATGAAACCCCCGGAGGTAATGGCGGAAATTATCCGTTTTTTTACTAAAAAAGGCGAGCTCGTCCTGGACCCCTTCGCCGGCGTGGGAGGAACCCTGCTGGGGGCGGCCCTGGCCGGGCGGCCGAGTCTCGGTTTTGAACTCGACCCCCGCTGGGTAGCCATCTACCGGTCCATCCAGCGCGATTTTATCATCGCGAACGGGGTTATCTGCCGCCGGGAAGAGGCGGTGGCCGGTGGGGAACCCCTGACGGGGGAAATGCGCGAGGGCGACTGCCTGTCCCTGCTCAAGGAGTTACCCTCCGAAACTGTTCCGGCGGTAATTACCGATCCTCCTTACGGGATTAACCATGGCGCTACGGGCTTCAGCAAGGAAACCAACTTTAATATGCTTTCGCCTTTGCTGGCTAATGATTTGGGCCGGGCCCCCGACCTGCCCAGTTTCCTGGGGCGCCTGCAGGAAATCGGGCTGGAGATTCGGCGGGTACTCATGCCCGGCCGCTACCTGGTCATGCTGGTGGGGGATCGTTACCAGCAGGGAGAATATGTTCCCCTGGGCTTTTTAGTGGCCCAGGCCATGCGCGAGATCGGTTTCAAATTTAAAGGGTTGAAAATCTGGTCCAACAAGGCCACCCGCCGTCACCTTAAGCCCTATGCTATAAAATCAGTCTTTGTACCCAACATTACCCACCAGAACATCCTTATCCTGCGGAAGGAATGATGCAAAGTTGATGCAATTACTGGCTGTCGGGGCCCAGGTGGGTGCCCTGTTTTTCTATGTCCTTCTGGGCTTCCTGGGACGCCGGCGTAAGATTTTAACCGCCCAGGGCGACAAAGTTATTTCTGACATTATTTTTTACTTTACCATGCCCGCCCTTACCATCACCTCCATGAACCTCAAGGTTTCCGGCCAGGAATTGACAAACGCCTTCCTAATCCTGGCCGCCGCGGTGGTGCTGGTCCTGGGATCCTACGCCCTGTGCATCCTGGCAGGGGCCTGGCTGCGCCTGCCGTTGAAGACCGATTATGCCTTTCGCTTTACCACCGCCTTCGGCAATGTGGCCTACCTGGGCTTTCCGGTGGCCTACATCCTCTGGGGCCAGTTGGGCGTCTTTTATGCCGCCATGTATGCTCTGGGCCACAATGTCCTCTTCTGGACTCTAGGAGTCTGGTTGATGCAGGATCACCAGGAACCCCAAGGCCTCGACTGGCGCCAGATTTTGAACATCAATGTCCTGGCCATTATCCTGGGCCTAATCCTGGCTATATTCCATTTCCAGCTGCCGCCCCTCATTTTTCGTCCCCTGGATGGGCTGGGCCAGGCTACCATACCCCTGGCCCTCCTCCTGGTGGGTTCCATGCTGGCCGAATCTCCCATCCGCACCCTGGCCGGCAACAAGATAGTTTACCTGATGGTGGCAGTCAGGTTGATAATCTTACCCCTCCTGGCCCTGGGGGCCATGTTCCTTGTTCCAGGCTGGGATAAGAGTGTCCGCCTGCTGGTGATTATGGAGATGGCCATGCCGGCGGCGGCCATTGCCCCGGCTGTGGCGCGGAAGTATGACGGCGATTACACCCTGATCTCCGAAGGGGTGGTGGCTACCACCCTGGTTTCCTTGTTAACCATCCCTCTGTGGGCCTGGTTGTTAAATTACCATATATTGACATAAAGTCCTATTTTTCTGGCAGGAAAAATCAGCCCAGGTGTCAAATATTACCAGGGAAATAATGGTTTATCCTATAAAACTGGAAGAGGTGACACCCGTGGCCAAAAAGCCTAAAAATGCCCCGGCTCCCAGGATAACTAAAGTTAAAGTAACGGGAAAATTAGATTCCCTCACCGACCTGCTCAAATTACGTTTATTTGAGTACTCGCCCCAATCGGTGGATGAGCTGGTTCAGGAAGCGCAGCAGCACCTGCTGACCAGCCATAATCTGGCCAAGATCCAGAAAAACGTGAACCGCTGTCTGGCCAAAAACCCCTGCTTTCGCAGTGAAGGCAAGGGATTGTGGTGCCTGCGCCTGGACGGCTTGAAGGAAAACGATGCCGCTCACCGCGTCCTCCAGGCCCATGGAGATGCCCTGCGTTTAAGTGAAATCAACGAGGAGTTAAAGGAAGCCGGCAAGCCGGAAGTACCGGGAGAACAAAAGCTGGTAGCCGACGGTCGTTTCTTGCGGCTAAAAGACGGTCGCTGGGGCCTCATCCACTGGGCCTATGTGGAACCGGAGCCGGCAGCTGAAGTGGCAAAAGGAGTGCAGGAGGCGGCACCTGCGGCGGTGGGAAATTCCCCCACCCTGGGAAGCCAGCATCCTTCCCCTGTCCAGGCAATAGCCCCATCTGCTGCGGCCGAAAAGTCCCGGCCCCAGCCGGTTAATGCGGCCGTGGCCACTGGTAACGGCCGGGAAACGCAGCCTCCGGGTTCTCCAGCCAGGACAGCGCCAGGCAGGGGCGGCAGCGGCCCCCAGGTAGTGGAAATGCCCCGGGCCGGCGAGCAGATTCTCCCCCTGGCCAAACCGGCACCGGCGGCTAAAGAAAGCGATTTCTGGGACAAGTTATTTCCCCTGAAGCACACCGGCGAGAAGACGGCACCTCCGGCGGCCCCGAAATTTACGCCGGTAAAGAACGCCACCGTGGAACCGCCGGCCTGGGAGGAAATAGCCGCCGGGGCCGAAGCCGCCGTCCTCACCCTGGAAACAGAAAAGTTAACCCCGGCCCCCAAGGAATTTAGCCTCATTAACGGCGGTAAGGCTGCCGTCGGCCGCCAGGTGGAGCAAAAGGATGAAGAAAAAGAAAAGCTGCGCCAGGAAATAGAAGACCTGCGCCAGGAGAATAAAAACCTGTTAAGCGATCTGGAAAAACTCCACCGGCGTAAGGAGGAATTGCGCCAGGAGCTCACCCAGATAGAAGAGCAGCTGGTAAACTTAAGGGTTGAGCGGGATACCCTGAAGAAAAGGGTCAGCCACCTGGAGACGCGCCTCATGCAGCTCCAGGGAACCCTCAATAAAACCGTCAGCGATGCCCAGGCCGAACAGGCGCGCCTGAAGCAACAGCTGCGGGAGCAGGAATACCGTCTCCAGACGACTCTCATTGCCAATGAAGACCTGGAACGGACGGTGGCCGACCTGCAGAAGGAACGCCAGGAGCTAAAGCGCCAGCTCGCCTTCTGGCCGGTACGCCTGGCCTTACGTCTGGCGGCCCTTTTCGGTTTCGGCCTGCCGCGGGAAAGGACGCGGGCCAGGGCCTACAGCCGCTAGGCCCTTGCTAAAAATGGCAAACTTGGTTTATAATATTACTAAACCTTAACCCCGGTTAAAGCGGGGTATTTTTATTGAGGCAGGGTGGATAGGCATTGACGGATGTAGTCCGGGCGCGCGGCCTGGTAAAGAAATATAACGGTTTTACGGCTGTCAAGGGAATAGATTTTGCGGTCCGTCCCCGGGAGTGCTTCGGCTTTTTGGGACCTAACGGCGCCGGAAAAACCACCACCATCAAGATGATCCATTGTTTTACCCCTGTGACTGCGGGTAGTTTGGAAGTGCTGGGCTACGACGTGCGCAGCCGGCCGCGGGAAATTAAGGCCCGGCTGGGGGTTGTATCCCAGGAGGATAATCTGGACCCGGAGTTAACCGTAGAGGAAAACCTGCTTCTCTATGCCGGCTATTTCGATATCCCCCGGGACGAGGCCCGCAAGCGCGTCCAGGAGCTCCTGGCCTTTACCGGCCTGGAGGAAAAGGCCAGGGTTGAGGTCGATCACCTTTCCGGGGGCATGAAGCGGCGCCTGGCCATCGCCCGGGCCCTGGTAAATAAGCCGCAGCTTTTAATTTTAGATGAACCAACCACCGGCCTGGATCCAGAAGCCCGCCATATGATCTGGGAGAAACTGCGCCAGCTAAAAGCGGCCGGGGTAACCTTGATTCTCACTACCCACTACCTGGAGGAGGCGGCTCAGCTGTGCGACCGGCTGGTCATTATGGACCGGGGGATAATCCTGGAAGAGGGGTCGCCCGGAGAGCTGGTCGAGCGCCATGTCGGCCGGGAAGTCCTGGAACTGGCACCGGTAGACGACGAGGCCGGGTCCATTTTAACCCTGGTGGACGGCAGCATCCTGGCCCACCAGACCATAGGCCGGACCCTGTATTTATACACCAGCGACGGCCGCGAAGTCTGGCGGCAGGTCCAGGGCTTAAACAGTAAATTCAGCCATATGAGGTTAAGGCCGGCGACCCTGGAAGATGTTTTCCTCAAGCTAACCGGGAGGGGCCTGGATTAAGAATGGATATTTCTTACCGTGCCTGGAAGGTTTTCTGGCGTAATTTTGTCGTCTTTCGCAAGACCTGGCTGACCAACATCATGTTCAATTTCCTGGAACCCCTCCTTTACCTGGTGGCCATGGGTTACGGCATGGGCCACTATATCCCGGCCATCAAGGGTATGAGCTACCTCCAGTTCCTGGCGTCGGGGCTGATTGCCTCTTCGGCCATGTGGGCTACGGCCTCCGAGTGTACTTATGACAGCTTTGTGCGCATGAAGTTTCAAAAGACATACCATGCCATTGTGGCGACCCCGGTGAGCCTGGATGAGGTAGTAGTGGGGGAAATGCTTTTTGGGACCTTTAAAAGTGTCCTCTATGGTACGGTTATTTTACTGGTGATTTTCTTGCTCGGCCTGGTGCAGTCGCCAGCGGCCTTGCTGGTGCCCCTGGTGCTGGTGTTATGCGGCTTTGTCTTTGCCGAACTGGGGATGATCTGGACGGGCCTGGTACCCAAGATTGATACCTTCAGCTACTTTTTTACCCTGATTATTACCCCTATGTTCCTCTTTGCCGGCGTTTTCTTTCCCCTGGATGCCCTGCCTTTAATCGTCCAGCGCCTGGCCTGGCTGATCCCCCTTTACCATGTGGTGGAGCTGGTACGGCCCCTGATCCTGGGGCAGTTAAGCCCGGGTCTCCTGCTCCATGTAGCCTGGCTGGTAGTTTTTATTGCCATCTTTTTCTACCCGCCCCTTTACCTCCTGCGTAGGCGTTTAACGGGCTAGCAGGTTGTCCCGGAAGGGAGAATATGTTATCCTGGGTATAAGGTTAAAAAAGGGGGGCAATAACCATCATAACCCTCGGCACTTTATTCAGTCCTTACGCCTGGATACTCATTATCCTGGCGGCAGTAATCATCTTTGGTCCCAAAAGGTTGCCGGAACTCGGCCGCGGCCTGGGCCGGACTATCAACGAATTTAAAAAAGGCCTTGATGCTGACGACAAGCCGGAGAAGAAATAGAGCCTCCCATCCCATTTACGGAGGTGGCAAAATGCTCACCCGGCCTTTACTGGCCATAGACATCGGCGGCGGCACCCAGGATATCCTGCTCTACCGTCCGGACCAGCCGCTGGAAAACTGCGTCCAGCTCATTTTACCCTCGCCGACGGTAATCTGCGGCCGGCAGGTGGAGGCAGCCACAGCCGCTCGCCGGGACGTCTTCCTCACCGGTTACCTTATGGGTGGCGGAGCCCTGGTAGGAGCTTTGCGCCGCCACCTGGCTGCCGGTTTAAAAGTCTATGCTACGGCTCCGGCAGCGCGGACGGTTTATGACGACCTGGACAGGGTGCGGCAACTGGGCATTGAAATAACTGAGGAACCGCCCGGGGATGCAGTAACCATAAAGACGGGCGATGTTGATCTTGATACCCTGGCCGGTAGCCTGGCTCCCTATGGCGTCAGCCTTCCGGCGGAAGTGGCCATAGCCGTCCTGGATCACGGCGAGGCGCCGAAAGGTACAAGCGACCGTCTCTTTCGTTTTCAGCACTGGCAGCGCTTTGTTGCCGGCGGCGGTAGACTGGCAGACCTGCTTTACCGGGAGCCGCCGCGTTATCTCACCCGCATGCAGGCCGTACGGGAGCAGGCGCCGGGGGCCTGGCTCATGGACACCGGCGCGGCCGCCCTGTGGGGTGCCCTGTGCGATGCCAGGGTGGCGGCCTACAGCGAGGAAGGGTTGATCGTTGTCAACTGCGGCAACCAGCACACCATTGGGGTTCTCCTCCAGGGGCAGCGGGTATGGGGCCTGTTTGAGCATCATACCAGCTGTTTAAGCGGCCACAAGCTGGCTCGTTTTGTCGAAAAGCTGAGGGCCGGGGAGCTAACCAATGAGGAAATCTTTAATGACGGCGGTCACGGATGTTATATTGATCCCGGTTACCGGCCGGGTAGGGGCTTCCGTTTCGTTGCCGTAACGGGTCCGCAGCGCCGGCTGACCATACACCAGGATTACTACTGGGCCGCCCCTTATGGTGACATGATGCTCAGCGGCTGTTTCGGCCTGGTGGCCGCTGTGGCCGGTGACACCCGGTAAAATTGCCCTTGACAGGGGTCGGACTTTGGGCTAAACTACCATCTCGAAGGTCCTTTTAAGTTAGTCCGGTGAGGCTAGCAAAGGAGTAAGAGAAATATACTAGTGGTATGCTAAGCCTGCGCCAGCCTTCATGCGCAGGTTTTTTAATGCCCGGAGGAGGGGTTGAGGATGGAGCTGACGGTAAAAGCCAGGATCATGGATGCCGATAAACTGCGCCGGGCCCTGACCCGCATAGCCCATGAGATCCTGGAACGCAACCGCGGGACGGAAAACCTGGTCCTGATCGGTATCCGGCGCCGGGGTGTACCCCTGGCCGAGAGATTGCAGAAAATCATTGAAGAGATTGAAGGTGTAAAGATACCGCTGGGTATCCTCGATATCACCCTTTACCGCGATGACCTGACAACATTAAATATCCAACCGACAGTTAATGAGACGAAGATACCCTTTGAGGTTACCGGGAAAAAGATAGTCCTTGTAGACGATGTCCTTTTTACCGGGCGCACTATCAGGGCCGCCCTCGATGCCCTGTTTGACCTGGGACGACCGCGGAATATACAACTGGCGGTAGTAATCGACCGGGGGCACCGGGAACTTCCTATCCGTGCCGATTATGTCGGCAAAAATGTTCCCACTTCTTGCAAGGAAGAGATAGCCGTCCAACTCGAGGAAATTGATGGCGTCGACCAGGTATTGATCAGGGAATTGCCGCATGAACTCGATGTTAGTCCTTGAAATTATTCCCTACAATACCAGTGTTGCCTGGATACTGAAACTAATAAACTTGGCAGGGAGTGAACGCCGTTGCAAGGGTTTCTGGTGCTGGCCGACGGTACGGTTTTTACCGGCGAGGCCTTTGGCTATCCCGGCCGCTGCCATGGCGAAGTAGTTTTCAACACCAGCATGACCGGTTATCAGGAGATCCTGACCGATCCCTCTTACTGTGGCCAGATTGTCGTCCTCACCTATCCCCTGATTGGCAACTACGGTATTAACGCCGAGGACTGGGAATCCGAGCGCCCCAGGGTGGCCGGCTTTATCGTCCATGAGGCCTGTCCCCGACCCAGCAACTGGCGGGCCACCGGGGACATCGATCATTATTTAAAAGCAAACCGCATCCCGGCCCTTCAAGGGGTAGACACCCGCGCCCTCACCAGGCACCTGCGCCGCCACGGTACCATGCGGGGCATCCTGGCCACAGGGGAAGTTGACATCGAGGAACTGAAGACCAGGGCCGCCATGGAACCGCCTTTAAGCGGTCCCAAACTGGTGCCGGCCGTGACCAATAAGGAACCTTTTACGGTTGAGGGCGGCGAGCGCCGCATCGTCCTCTATAATTTCGGTGTCAAAGAGAATATTATTCGCTGGCTCCGCCGCGTGGGCTGTACGGTCATTGTCATGCCGGCCCGGAGTACCGCGGCTGAAATTTTAGCCGCCCGGCCCCACGGGGTGGTCATTTCCAACGGCCCGGGCGACCCCAAGGATGTCCCCTACGGTGTGGCCGCCATCCGGGAATTCCTGGGCAAAGTACCGGTGATGGGCATCTGCCTGGGCCACCAGCTCCTGGCCCTGGCCCTGGGGGGTGATACTTACAAGCTTCCCTTCGGTCACCGGGGCGGCAACCACCCGGTCAAAGATCTGCGTACCGGCCGGGTCTATATCACCTCCCAGAACCACGGCTACGCCGTCCGGGCCGAAACACTACCGCGAGACGTGGCCGTCTCCCACATCAACCTCAATGACGGCACCGTTGAAGGCCTGCGCCACAGGCAACTGCCTGTCTTTTCCGTCCAGTACCACCCCGAATCTTCTCCGGGACCGACGGATTCCGAGTACCTTTTCCATGAATTTATCCGGATGGTAGACGACAACCGGGGAAAGGAGGGCCATTGAGATGCCGGTGAAACCCGGGTTAAAAAAGATTATGGTCATCGGTTCCGGGCCCATTATCATCGGCCAGGCGGCGGAATTTGATTACGCCGGCACCCAGGCCTGCCGGGCTTTAAAGGAAGAAGGAATGGAGGTTGTCCTGGTCAATTCCAACCCGGCCACCATCATGACCGACCGGGACATGGCCGACCGCGTTTACCTGGAACCCCTGACCCTGGATTTTGTAGCCAAGATCGTCCGCCAGGAGCGGCCCGACGGCCTGATCCCCACCCTGGGGGGGCAGGTAGGGTTGAACCTGGCCCTGGAGCTGGCCGAAGCCGGCGTCCTGGAGGAAACCGGGGTAGAGCTGCTGGGGACGCCTTTAAAGGCCATCCAGCGGGCTGAGGACCGGGAGCAGTTCAAGGCCATGATGCTGGAACTGGGGGAACCGGTACCCGAGAGCCGGATTGTCAACACCGTCGAGGAAGCCCTGGCTTTTGCCGGGGAGATCGGGTACCCGGTCATTGTGCGGCCGGCCTATACCCTGGGCGGTACCGGCGGCGGGGTGGCCCGGAATGAGGCGGAACTGGAGGCCATCGCCCTGAAGGGCCTGAAGCTTAGCCTCATCAAACAGATTCTGGTGGAGCGCTCCGTCGCCGGCTGGAAGGAGATCGAGTACGAAGTCATCCGCGACGGGGCCGACAACTGTATTACCGTCTGCAATATGGAAAATATCGACCCGGTAGGGATCCATACCGGCGACAGCATCGTCGTCGCCCCCTCCCAGACCCTTTCGGACCGGGAGTACCACCTGCTGCGCCGCTCGGCCCTCAAGATCATCCGCGCCCTGGGCATCGAAGGGGGCTGCAATATCCAGTTCGCCCTGGATCCCGGCAGCATGCGTTATTACGTCATTGAGGTCAATCCCCGGGTCAGCCGCTCCAGCGCCCTGGCTTCCAAGGCTACCGGCTACCCCATTGCCCGGGTGGCCACCAAGATCGCCCTGGGTCTGACCCTGGACGAGATTCCCAATGCCGTCACCCGGGAAACCAAAGCCTGCTTTGAACCGGCCCTGGATTATGTCGTCGTCAAAATCCCCCGCTTTCCCTTCGATAAATTCTCCCTGGCCGAACGCCTCCTGGGCACCCAGATGAAAGCCACCGGGGAAGTTATGGCCATTGACCGCACCTTCAGCGGCGCCCTCTTAAAGGCCATCCGCTCTCTGGAATTAAAGCTTGACGGTTTGAGGGTACCGGCCTTCCAGCGTTTCAGCGACGGCGCCCTGCGCCGCAAAATGGCCGAGGCCGACGACGAGCGCCTGTTTGTTATTGCCGAAGCCCTGCGCCGGGGCTGGACCATTGCATCAATCCATGAAATCACCGGCATTGACCCGTATTTTTTAGGCGAGATTGAAAAAATTGTTGCCATGGAAGAAAAACTCATAGCGGCAGGTCCTACCCTGGATGGGGCTACCTTGAGGCGCGCCAAGGCCATGGGCTTCAGCGACGGCGAGATTGCCAACTTTACCGGCCTGCCGCCGGCGGCCATAGCCCGGCAGCGACAGGAAGAGGGGATCAGGCCCACCTTCAAGATGGTGGATACCTGCGCGGCCGAGTTTGAAGCCGTTACGCCCTATTATTATTCCAGCTATGATGTCGAAGACGAGGTCCGGCCCCTGGACGGCCGCAAGGTGGTGGTCCTGGGGGCGGGACCCATCCGCATCGGCCAGGGAATCGAGTTCGACTACTGCTCGGTCCATGCCGCCTGGGCCCTGCGCCGCGCCGGGGTGCACCCCATAATGATCAACAACAACCCGGAAACGGTCAGCACCGACTTTGATACTTCCGACCGCCTTTATTTTGAACCCCTGACACCGGAAAATGTCTTGAACGTCCTGGAACGGGAGCAGCCGGAAGGGGTGATTGTCCAGTTCGGCGGCCAGACGGCCATCAACCTGGCCAGGGTAGTGGCCGAGGCCGGCTTCAAGGTCCTGGGTACAACGGTGGCCGATATTGACCGGGCCGAAGACCGGGAAAAGTTTGACGCCCTGCTAAATGAACTCCGGATCCCCCGGCCCCGGGGCGGGGCGGCGACTTCCGTAGCCGGGGCGGCGAGGATTGCCAAGGAACTAGGCTTCCCGGTGCTGGTACGGCCTTCCTACGTCCTGGGCGGCCGGGCCATGGAGATCGTCCACAGCGAAGGTGAACTGCTGGAGTATGCCACCACTGCCGTGCGCGTCGCCCCGGAGCACCCCGTACTGGTGGACAAATACCTGCCGGGGATCGAGGTGGAAGTGGACGCCGTCAGTGACGGCGAGACCGTCCTCATCCCCGGCATCATGGAACACGTCGAGCGGGCCGGCGTCCATTCCGGCGACAGCATTGCCATTTACCCGGCCCACAGCTTGCCGCCGGGAGTGGCCGAAAAAATTGTTGCCTATACCCAGCAGCTGGCCCGGGCGCTTTGTATTCGCGGCCTCCTCAATATCCAGTTCGTCATTCACCAGGGGGAAGTTTACGTTCTGGAGGTCAACCCCCGTTCCAGCCGGACGGTGCCGTATCTTTCCAAGATTACCGGCGTACCCATGGTGGCCCTGGCCACCAACGTGATGCTGGGCAAAAGCCTTCCTGAGCAGGGCTACCGGGGAGGCCTGATGCCGCCGCCGGATTTTACCGCCGTCAAAGTCCCCGTCTTTTCCTTCGGCAAGCTCCTCCAGGTGGATACTTCCCTGGGACCGGAGATGAAGTCCACCGGCGAAGTTATGGGTATTGATCCTGTCTATGAGCGAGCCCTTTACAAAGGCTTGCTGGCTGCCGGTTGCACCATTCCCGGCCGCGGGACCCTTCTGGCTACCATTGCCGATAAGGACAAGGCGGAAGCGGTCCCCATTATCAAGGGTTTTGCCGAACTGGGCTTCAAAGTGGTGGCTACCGCCGGTACGGCCGGCGCCCTGGCCGCGGCCGGGCTCTTCGTGGAAAGGGTGGGTAAGATCCGCGAAGGTTCGCCCCACATCCTGGATTATATCCGCGAAGGGAAAATCCACTTCGTCCTCAACACTCTGACCCGGGGCAAGATGCCCGGGAGGGACGGCTTTAAGATCCGCCGCGCCGCAGCCGAACTGGGCATCCCCTGCCTGACCTCTCTGGACACGGCCCGGGCCCTGCTTAAAGTCCTCCAGTCCCTGAAGTCCGGGGATGAATTTGAACTAAAACCCCTGCAGGAGTATGTATCCCGCCCTTAACCCATAAAGTGAGATTGCCGGACAGGAGATGATCTTCATGCCAGCCAGAGATAAAATAATCGTGGCTTTGGATGTTGCCAGTCTGGCGGCCGGTGAAAAGCTGGTAGACCAGCTTTTCCCTTACGTCGGCATGTTTAAAGTAGGCCTGGAGTTTTACACGGCCGCCGGGCCGGAGGCCATCCGCATGGTTAAAGAGCGGGGCGGCAAAGTCTTTGCCGACCTGAAGCTCCACGACATCCCCAATACCGTGGCCGGCGCGGTCCGGGCTCTGGTGCGCCTGGGGGTGGATATGCTGAACGTCCATGCCGCCGGCGGCAGGAGCATGATGGAAGCTGCGGTAGCGGCTGCCAGGCAGGAAGCGGAGGCGGCCGGACGCCCGGCTCCTTTTGTCCTGGCCGTTACCGTATTAACGAGCCTGGATGGGAAAGCTTTAAGAGACGAGGTAGGCATTGAACGGGAAGTAGAGGAGCAGGTGGTCCGCTGGGCCAGGCTGGCTAAAGAAGCGGGGCTGGACGGGGTGGTGGCCTCGCCCCGGGAGATCCGGGCCATCCGGGAAGCCTGCGGTCCGGAATTTCTCATTGTAACGCCGGGAGTGCGTCCGGCGGGAGCCGACCGCGGCGACCAGCGCCGGGTTATGACCCCGGCCGCGGCCCTGCAGGAGGGGGCTTCTTACCTGGTAATCGGCCGCCCCATTACCGCTGCCCCCGACCCGGCTGCCGCCGCCAGGGCCATCGGGGAAGAAATGGAGGGCGTTATATAACGTTATGAAGGATTACCTGGTGCGGGCTACGGCGGGCGAGGGCCAGATCCTGGCCATAGCGGCGCAGACTACCCTGCTGGTGCAGGAAGCGAAGGACTTGCACAACACTTCGCCTACGGCGACGGCGGCCCTGGGCCGGGTGTTGACCGGGGCGGCCCTGATGGCGGCAACCCTCAAGGAAGGTCAGAGTATTACTGTACGCATCCTGGGTGACGGGCCCCTGGGCAGCATTGTGGCTGTGGCTCGCACGGGGACGGTGAAAGGCTATGTGGCGGAACCGGGGGTAGACCTGCCTTTGAGGCATGACGGCAAGCTGGACGTCGGCCGGGCGGTAGGCAGGGGAATGATGTATGTGGCTAAAGACCTGGGGTTGAAGGAGCCTTACAACGGCAGCGTGCCGCTTGTTTCCGGCGAGATCGGGGAGGACCTGGCCTACTATTTTACCGCCTCTGAACAAAAACCTTCTGCCGTCGGCTTAGGGGTTCTGGTAGAACCCGGCGGAAAGGTGGGGGCTGCCGGCGGTTATCTTTTGCAGCTTCTGCCGGGATCGGCCGAAGGAACAGCTGCAACCCTGGAAAAAAATATTGAGGCGGCAGGCCCGGTGAGCCGCCTCATCTCCCGGGGGCACACGCCGGAAGATATCCTGGCCCTGCTTTTGCAGGGCTTCGCCCTCAAAGTCCATGAGCGCCGGCCCTTGCACTACGCCTGCGATTGTTCCCGGGAGCGTTTGAAGGATATTCTCCTGGCTTTAGGGCCGGGAGAACTACAAAAGCTCCTGGAAGAACAGGGTGGTGCCGAGGCCCGGTGCGCCTTCTGCAGCCGGACATATCGTTTCAGCCGGGAGGAAGTGGCTGAACTTCTCGCTGCCCTTCCAGGGCAGGAAAATCATGACCCTCCGGAGCTTTAGCAGCTTAATTTACCGGCGAAGGGGAGTTATTTCCTGCCAACACGGGAAAAATAACAATATACTGGGAAGAACCTCCGGAGGTGCCAATGTGACTTCCTGGGGTTTGGCCCTTTCCTGTAATGCAACAGGATGGGGCCATTTTTAATACTTACCGTCTTAAGGGAGGCCGGCACGAGCTTGGGGGTAGACATTATCTACCAGGTATTTTAGAATCTTAGAATAACTGGTAGAGCGGTTGGAGCCCGCCATGCCTTAACTGTACAGGAGGATAAGCGTTGGTTAGACGAAACGGTGGTTCCAGGGAAATCTGGGGTATTGTTTTTGCGGCCCTGGCCGCGGTCGCCCTGGGAACAGAAGGGGTAGCAGCCAAGCTGGCCTATGCCGGCGGGGCTAATATGCTGACTACCCTGGCCCTCCGTTTTCTGTTCGCAGCTACATTTTTCTGGGGCAACCTGTTGCTTTTCCCTTCGAACTGGAGGGTAGACCAACGCACATTTTACCAGCTGATAGTCCTCTCCCTGGGAGGACAGGCTTTGACGGTGCTTCTACTTTTTTACGCCTTTCAGCATATCCCGGCAGCAGCAGCCATACTCTTTTTCTATATTTACCCGGCTATCGTAACCATCCTTGCCGCCGTCTTTTTACATGAACCCCTTACCAAGGCCAAGGGCGGGGCCCTTTTCCTGGCCTTTTTGGGCCTGAGCATAGTCCTGGGGATACCTGCAGGGGATTGGAAAGGAGGGGGGACGGCGGCCGCTCTTCTGGCCGCTCTGGCCAACGGCATTTTTATGGTAGGACAGACCCGCCTGTTGAAGCGCCTGGAACCCAAAATTTTTAACGCTTATGCCACTTTGACCATGGGCGTGGCATTTTTGTTTGTAGCGTTAATGACGGGGAATTTTAATCTTTCCTTTAATATCCAGGCACTTCTGGCCATTGCCGTGCTGGCCTTAATCACCACCGTCCTGGCCTATACGGCCATGGCTAAAGGGTTGACCTATTTAGGTGCATCGCGTGTAGCTATTATCTGTACCCTGGAACCGGTAGTTACCGCGGTCCTGGGTTTCCTGGTGCTGGGGGAAAAACTGCAGCCCGGCCAGATCCTGGGGGGGACCCTCATCCTGCTGGGAGTAACCTGGCAACAAGTCGCCGGGCAAGGGGCCGTTGCCCCGGATAATACTTAAGGTAGTCCCGGCGAATGAACTTTTTATTCCGCCGGCGTTACATAAACCGTCCGCTGGTGGTCGTAAATGACCATGCCGGGCCTGGCGCCGGCGGGTTTGCGGACGTTTTTCACCAGGGTGTAGTCGACCGGCACCCGGCTGGATTGGCCGGCGCGGCTGTAGCGGGCCGCCAGGCGGGCGGCCATTTCCAGGGTGGGGGCGGGCACTTCCCGGCCTCCGGTGCGGATGATCACATGGGAGCCGGGGATGTCCTTGGCATGGAGCCAGAGGTCGCTGGAAGCGGCATATTTTAAGGTCAGCCAGTCGTTCTGGCGATTATTTTTGCCGACCAGGATTTTAAAACCATCGGGTGAAGTAAATTCCAGGGGCCGGGAGGGCCGGGCGGCATCTTTTTTATCACCCTTTTTTCCCGGCTTTTCTTTTTCCTTTTCTTCCGGCAGATACCCTGCCTGACGCAGCTCCCGCCGGATTTCCGCCAGGTCGTCGAAAGTTGCGGCCATGCTCAAGGCCTGGGCGATGCTTTCCAGGTAAGCTATCTCGGCGCGGGTTTGTTCCAGCTGCTCTTTAGCCAGGCGGGCGGCATTTTTGGCCTTGTTGTAGCGGTGGAAATACATCTGGGCGTTTTCGGCCGGTGTCAGAGACGGGTCCAGCTCGATGGTTACCATTTCGCCCGCCGGATCATAGAAGTTGGGGGCCGTTAAAGTAGACTGCCCTTTTTCCAGACGGTAGATATTGGCAGTGATGATTTCCCCGGCCAGGCGGAATTTTTCCGCGCCGGCAGCCTCAGCCACCGTAGCCGCCTGCAGTCCTTCTTTTTTATAGCAGCGTTTCAATTCCCGATCGAGGATATGCTCCAGGCTGCGCCGGGCTCCTTCCATGAGCTGCCGTTCCCGCCGGGCCTGATAAAAACTGTCGCAGGCGGCCGAGGGGGTTGGGAAAGGCTGCCGGGGTAATCCCTCGTACTGGTGTAGTTCAAAGGCGGCAAAGGCCAGGGGCTGCCGTTCCTGTCCCATGACGACAACCGGTTGCCAGGCCTCAGGGCTGGCAGCTGCCATGATTTCCCGGAGGGCCTGGTAAATGCGGGCCAGTTCGTATTCGCCGCAGCCTTCCATGGTTGCCCCGGCCGGCAGGCCGGCGCGGCAGACGACTTCCCGGGCGGTTTCCGGCCCTAATCCTGCGAGTTTTTCCACCAGCAGGCGCTCCAGGGGTGTATTCCACTGCCCTTCCAGGATGAGACGGGTAAAGGCTTCGTCGTCGAGGCTGCGGGGATCGGCCTTAACCTGAGCCGGCGGCGGGACATAAGGGCGCCCGGGCAGGACTTCCCGGTGGCGGCTGACGGCGTGGGTGTAACGGCGGGCAGCGTCAATAATGTTGCCCTCGGGGTTAAGGAGAATAATGTTGGAGTGCTTGCCCATGATTTCAGTTACCAGTTGCCGCGTCGCCGGCCGGCCCAGTTCATCGGTCGTATGAAAATGGAATAACAGGACTCGCTCCAGGCCCGGCTGCTCGACGGCCGCCAGGGTTCCACCCTCCAGGTGCTTGCGCAGGACCATGCAGAAGAGGGGCGGGGTGACGGGATTGGTAAAGGCGGCCGCCGTTAGATGCACCCGCGCCTGGTCGGCCAGGCTGCAGAGGAGGAGTTTTTTGGTGTCGCGGCCTTTACGCAGGTGGAGAATGATGGTTTCTTTTTCAGGTTGAAAGATGCGGTCAACACGGCTGCCTATCAGTCCGGTTAATTCTTCCTTGATGGCAGCAAGGAAAAGACCATCAAAAGCCATTAAATCTCGCCCCTTCCTCCATAGTATAACATGCCCCCAGGTGACTGGAAACTCCCTGTCCGGCTGTTCTTTTCTTCCAGGGACAGGCATAGACTGATGGTGATTTCGGAAGAAAGAAGGGACGAGGGGAATGCAGTCACGTCTTTGGTACCAGATGAGTCCTGACGAAGCCTTGCAGGTTTTGCAGTCAGACGGCCAACGGGGCCTGGCAGGGGCGGAAGCACGTCGGCGCCTGGAGGAAGCCGGTCCCAACCAGCTAAAGGCCAAACCGAAGGTACCGCCTTATATAATCTTCCTGAACCAGTTTCAAGATTTCATGGTCCTGGTGTTACTTGCGGCTACTGCTGTTTCGGCCTTTCTTGGGGAAATAGCCGATGCTATAACCATTGTGGCCATTGTGGTTATCAATGCCATCCTGGGCTTTATCCAGGAATACCGGGCCGAACGTTCCCTGGAAGCTTTAAAAGAAATGGCGGCGCCGGAGGCCCGGGTGCGGCGGGATAATGAGGTGCGGCGGGTACCGGCACGGGAGGTCGTCCCCGGCGATATTTTGCTCCTGGAAAGCGGCGACCGGGTGGCGGCCGATGCCCTGCTCTTAAAAGCCGTTAACCTCCAGGCCGATGAGGCGGCCCTCACCGGCGAGTCGGTTCCGGTCCATAAAGTGCCCGGTCCTCTGCGAGGACCGGTAGCTGTCGGCGACCGGCGCAATATGGTCCACCAGGGGACGGTTATCACCAGCGGCCGCGGCGAGGCTGTAGTGGTAGCCACAGGAATGAACACGGAAGTAGGGAAAATTGCCGGCCTGCTCCAGGAAGTGGAAGATGAAGATACTCCTTTACAAAAGCGCCTGGCTGCCTTAGGCCGCTGGCTGGTGCTGGCCTGCCTGGCTATCTGCGCTGCTGTGGTTAGCATCGGCACCTTCCGGGGCGAAGAACTGTATAATATGTTCCTGGCCGGCGTAAGTCTAGCCGTGGCAGCCATCCCCGAAGGCCTGCCCGCCATTGTCACCGTATGCCTGGCCCTGGGGGTACAGAAGATGGTGCAGCGCCAGGCCATCATTCGCAAGCTGCCGGCCGTAGAGACCCTGGGATGTGTTACGGTGATTTGCTCGGACAAGACCGGGACCCTCACCCAGAACCAGATGACCGTGCGCCGGGTCTGGGCCGGCGGCAGGAGCCTAATGGTGAGCGGGACTGGATATATTCCCCAGGGTGAATACCTGGACCGGGGCCGGCGGGTGACCGTGGCAGGCGACCTTAAAATGCTGCTCAGCATTGCCGCCCTGTGCAACAACGCCGTCCTGCAGAAGGCCGGCCTGACCATTGGCGGCTGGCTGCGCCGGGACGGCGGCCGGGAGAAAGCCGGTGAGGGACCAAAGAACCGCAACGGCGGCAGCTGGAGTATCAGCGGCGATCCTACGGAAGGCGCCCTGCTGGTGGCAGCTGCCAAAGGTGGTCTCTGGCGGGAACGGTTGGAGCGCCAAGAGCCCCGGGTTGCCGAAATTCCCTTTGATTCCGGCCGCAAGCGCATGAGCGTTATCTGCCGGGCCGGCCGGGGCTTACGGGCTTATGTCAAAGGGGCCCCGGATGTGATCCTCGACCTCTGCGACCGGATCCTGGTGGACGGCAGGGTCCTGCCCCTGGATGCCGCCCGGCGCGAGCTTATCAGAGCCGAGAATGAGGCTATGGCCGGGCAGGCCCTGCGGGTCCTGGCCCTGGCTTACCGCGACCTGGAGGCGGGGGCGGAATTAAATGGAGAAACGGTAGAAAAGAACCTTATCCTGGTGGGCTTAATGGGTATGCTGGACCCGCCGCGGCCGGAAGCGGCAGCGGCCATCCGCGTCTGCCACCAGGCGGGAATTAAAGTGGTTATGATTACCGGCGACCACCAGGTAACGGCGCGGGCCGTGGCCAGGGAACTGGGACTGCCGGCAGGAGAAGGTCAGGTTTTAAACGGCCGGGAACTGGAAACGATGACCGATGCCGAGCTGGCCGGGGTGGCCCCGGAAATCAATGTTTACGCCCGGGTTTCGCCCCAGCACAAGCTGCGCATCGTCCGGGCTTTAAAGGCCGGCGGCCATATTGTGGCCATGACCGGGGACGGGGTCAATGATGCTCCGGCCATTAAAGAGGCCGATATCGGCATTGCCATGGGCCGCAGCGGCACCGACGTGGCCAGGGAAGCCGCCGCCATGGTCCTGGCCGACGATAATTTCGCCACTATTGTGGCCGCCGTGGAAGAGGGCCGCGGCATTTATGATAATATCCGTAAATTTATCCGCTACCTGTTATCCTGTAATATCGGGGAAGTATTTACCATGTTCGTGGCGGTTGTCAGCGGCCTGCCCCTGCCCCTCTTACCCATCCAGATTCTCTGGATGAACCTCGTTACCGACGGCCTGCCGGCCATGGCCCTGGGGGTGGACAACAAGGAGCCGGGCTTGATGCAGCGGCCGCCCCGACCGCCCGGAGAAAGTGTTTTCGCCCGTGGTTTGGGCAGGGGCATGGCCGTCCTGGGTCTCCAGATCGGCGTGGCCACCCTGGCCGTATTTATCCTGGGCCTGTACCTGGGCGATGGCGATTTGCTCACCGCCCGCACCCTGTCCTTTACCACCCTGGTCATGGCCCAGCTCTTCGCCGTCTTTGAATGCCGTTCCGAACACCTTTCCCCCTTTGCGGCAGGCTATTTTTCCAATCCTTACCTGGTGCTGGCCGTAGCCTGTTCAGCCGCCATGCAGCTCCTGGTACTTTACATACCCCTGCTCCAGGCCGTCTTTAAAACAGTACCTTTGAACTCCTTCCATTGGGGTATAGTTATCCTGGCAGCCGGATGGCGCACCATCCTCCAGGCCATATATTACTACCTGTTGGCCCCGGCCAGGCGCCTGGTGTGGCAGAGATAAAATAAAGGTGGTAAAAATTAAAGGGTAATGTTAAAATAAGAGCATCAAATGCCGTGAAAGATAAGGGTGATTGCCGTTGCATTTTGTCAAGATGCATGGCCTCGGGAATGATTTTGTCCTGGTAAACGCCCTGGAAGAAAAATTGCCGGGCGATTTAGCCGAACTTGCCCGGCGGATCTGCCATCGCCGTTTTGGTATTGGCGCCGATGGCCTTATCCTGGTATTGCCTTCATCCCGGGCGGACTTAAGGATGCGCATTTTTAATCCCGACGGCAGCGAGCCGGAGATGTGCGGCAATGGCATCCGCTGCTTTGCCCGCTATGCCTATGAAGCAGGGCTGGTCCGGGGACCGGAAATCCAGGTGGAAACCCTGGCCGGGAATATAAAGCCCCGCTTGATCCTCAAGGACGGTAAAGTAGCCGGCGTCCGGGTAGACATGGGCGAGCCCCGCCTGGAGCGGAGCCAGATTCCCATGGCCGGGGAAGGTTCCCCGGTGGTGGAAGAGCCGGTGCCGGTGGCCGGTACCACCTGGCGGGGAACCTGTTTGTCCATGGGCAATCCCCACTGCGTTTTTTTTGTAACGGATGTGGGGGAGGCCCCCGTGACTACGGTTGGACCGGCGGTAGAAAACCATCCCCTCTTTCCCCAGCGCACCAACGTCGAGTTCATTGAGGTGTTGAACAGGGGTGAGCTAAAAATGCGCGTCTGGGAGCGAGGGGCCGGGGAGACCATGGCCTGCGGTACCGGTGCCTGCGCCGCTGCCGTCGCCGGGGCCCTGACCGGCCGCAGCAACCGGGAAGTGACGGTCCACCTGGCTGCCGGCGACCTGCAGATCGAGTGGTCGAGGGAGAATAACCATGTTTATATGACCGGACCGGCGGTAGAAGTTTTCCGGGGTGATTTCCCCCTTTCTGAGGAATAAAACCACCGCAGCCGGTGGCAGGTAATATCGTTTAACGATGCGTAGCTTGAGCGGCGGGGAGCCCCCGCGCAAAAGGATGCTATTCTGGTAAGGAGGATAAAATTAATGCAAGAAGCAAGGCGTATCCGCGAGTTACCACCCTACTTATTTGCCCGCATTGAGAAAAAAATAGAAGAGGCCCGGGAACGGGGAGTTGATATCATCAGCCTGGGTATCGGCGATCCTGATATCCCCACCCCGGCCCATGTCATAGAAAAACTGGTGGAGCAGGCCCATAACCCTGAAAACCACCGCTATCCCACTTCGGTAGGCATGCTGTCTTTTCGCCAGGCCGTGGCCGATTGGTATCGTAAACTTTACAATGTGGACCTTGATCCCCGCCGGGAAGTAGTAACCCTCATCGGATCCAAAGAGGGTATCGCCCATATCTCCTTCTGCTATGTTGACCCCGGCGATATCAATCTGGTACCCGACCCCGGCTATCCCGTCTACCATATCGGCACCCTGCTGGCCGGCGGGGAATCCTACTTTATGCCCCTCACGGCAGCCAACGGCTTTTTGCCCGATCTCAGGGAGATTCCCAGCGATGTCGCCCGCCGGGCCAAGCTGATGTTTATCAATTACCCCAACAACCCTACCGGCGCCGTGGCTGACCTTAAATTTTTCCAGGAAGTTGTCGAGTTCGCCAAAAATTACGATCTCATTGTCTGCCACGATGCCGCTTACAGCGAAATTACCTACGACGGCTACCGCGCCCCTTCCTTCCTGCAGGCTCCCGGCGCTAAAGACGTCGGTATTGAATTTAACTCCGTATCCAAACCTTACAATATGACCGGCTGGCGCCTGGGCTGGGCCTGCGGCCGCGCTGATGTCATTGAAGCCCTGGGCCGGCTCAAGTCCAACATTGACTCCGGGGTCTTCCAGGCCGTCCAGTATGCCGGCATTGCCGCCCTGACGGGGACCCAGGAAGGTCTGGACGAGGTACGGCGTATTTACCAGGAGCGGCGGGACATCATTGTTGACGGTCTTAACTCCCTGGGCTGGCAGCTGGAGAAGCCCAAAGCTACTTTCTATGTCTGGGCGCCGGTACCCAGGGGCTATACTTCGGCCGAGTTTGCCGAGATGGTCCTGGAAAAAGCCGGCGTGATCATAACCCCGGGTAACGGCTATGGCAGTTATGGCGAAGGTTATTTCCGCATTGCTTTGACTATCAGCAAAGAACGCATGCAGGAAGCCATCGAACGCCTGCGGCGGGCTTTAGGTAAAGTAGAGTTTTAGAAGGAGCAGGCCATGCTGAACAGTATGACCGGTTACGGCCGGGGTGAAGCCAGGGGCGCCGGCAGGACGGTTACCGTAGAGATCCGGGCCGTAAACCAGCGTTTCCTGGATGTGGTAATCCGCCTGCCCCGCCTTTATACAGCCCTGGAAGAAAAGATACGCCAGGTTATTAAAAATAGCCTCAGCAGGGGCCGCGTCGAAGTAATGGTGAGCATCAGCGAAGAAAATGGTGAGAAACGGCCGCTAACCGTTGACATGGGCCTGGCGATGGCGTATTATAATGCCTTGAAGGAATTGGCGCAAAATCTGGCTATTCCGGCGGATATTACCGCCGAGAAGCTGTTAGCTATACCAGAGGTCGTTAAAGTTGCCGAACCGGAATGGGACGAGGCCACCCTCTGGCCGGTAGTAACCGGGGCTTTAGAAAAAGCCCTGGAGAACTTGCTGGCCATGCGGCGGGCCGAAGGGCAACGCCTGCAGGCCGATCTGGAAGAACGGGTGGCGTATGTGCGCCGGCAGGTGGAAGCCATCCGGGAACGGGCGCCGGAAGTACCCCGGGAATATGCCCGGCGTCTTAAAGAGCGGGTTGCCGAACTAAGCGGGGGCATAACCCTTGATCCCGGACGCCTGGAGATGGAGGTAGCCCTGCTGGCCGAAAAGGCCGATATCACCGAGGAAATCGTCCGCCTTTTAAGTCACCTGGAGCAGATGGCAACGGCCATGGCCGGTTCGGAACCGGCCGGGAGGCGGCTGGATTTTATCCTGCAGGAAATGTGGCGGGAAATAAATACTATCGGTTCCAAGGCCGGTGATCTGGCCATAAGCAACCTGGTAGTAGCGGTTAAGGGCGAGCTGGAAAAGATGCGCGAACAGGTCCAGAACGTGGAGTAGGTAAAGGAGGGGGAGTATGGACATCAAGTTAATTAATATTGGCTTTGGCAATATTGTTTCCGCCCGGCGCATAGTAGCCATTGTCAGTCCCGAGTCCGCACCCATAAAACGAATTATCCAGGAAGCCCGCGACCGCGGCATGTTAATTGATGCCACCTATGGCCGCCGGACCAGGGCGGTCATTATCACCGACAGCGAGCATATCATCCTGTCGGCAGTCCAGCCGGAAACGGTGGCCCATCGCCTTTCCTCCCGGGAACCTATTAATGCAAGTGATGAAGCGGAAGAGTAAGCTTGTATTTACCGGGAGGCCCGGATTTTTATAAAAAGTATAGTCGGCAGGTGTTTTTATCTTTTCAGGAGGAAGGAATATTGAAACAGCCATCCCTGGATAAACTGGAAAAGCGAGTTGGCAGCAAATACGCCCTGGCGGTCCTGGCCGCCAAGAGGGCGCGGTCGCTGACAGAAGGACAATTTGCCGATTTGTACCCCAAGGGGACCAAGCCGGTAACGGTAGCCCTCATGGAAATTGCTGAGGGCAAAATAAAATACGAATGGGGTAAAAAGAAAGCGTGAAGTTTTTAGAGGGGAAAACCATCCTTCTGGGAGTCTGCGGCGGCATTGCCGCCTACAAGGCAGCCGAGCTCTGCCGGCTTTTGGTTCAGGAAGGAGCTACCGTACGGGTGATTATGACGGCAGGGGCTAGGGAGTTTATCAGCCCCCTGACCTTCAGCACCCTGACGGGGCAACCGGCCCTGACGGCAATTTTCGGGGCCGGAAGCGAGGGCCCCTTGACCCATATTGATCTGGCCAACAAAGCGGATCTTTTTCTCGTCGCCCCGGCGACGGCCAACATCCTGGCCAAGCTGGCCGCCGGCCTGGCCGATGATCTTTTGAGTACAACGGCCCTGGCCGTGAACTGTCCCACCCTGGTGGCTCCGGCCATGAATGTCAATATGTATGCCAATGCCGCCGTGCAGGAAAACCTGGCAACATTAAAACGGCGCGGCTGGGGCATTATTGAACCCGAGGAAGGCTTCCTGGCCTGCGGTACCACGGGAAAAGGGCGACTGGCCAGTTTAGAGCGTATTGTCGCGGCCTGCCGGCGAGCCCTGGCGCCCCGTGATTACCAGGACCTGGCAGTACTGGTGACTGCCGGCGGTACCAGGGAACCCCTGGACCCGGTAAGGTACATAGGTAATTACAGTTCCGGTAAGATGGGCTATGCCCTGGCCCGGGCAGCCTGGGAGCGGGGTGCCAGGGTGACGCTGATCACTGCCAGCCCGCTGCCCCCACCGCCTGAGGTAGAAGTAGTGCGGGTGCAGACGGCGGACGAAATGCTGGCCGCCGTGGAGGAGCGTTTTAAGGGAGCCGATATAGTCCTCAAGGCCGCCGCGGTTGCCGATTTCCGGCCGGCGGCTCAAGCGGCGCAGAAGATCAAAAAAGGGTCTAAAAGGAAATTAACCCTTGAGCTGGAACCGACGGTCGATATCCTGTCTTCTTTAAGCAGGATGAAAGAAAGGCAAATCCTGGTCGGTTTTGCCGCGGAAACTGAGGACCTGCTGGCGAACGCCAGGCAAAAGCTCCAGGACAAGCAGTTAGATTTAATCGTAGCCAATGATGTTACCCGGCCCGGGGCAGGATTTGGCAGCGAAACAAATATTGTCACTCTGCTTTTTCCTGACGGTGGCAAACAAGAATTACCGCAGCTGCCCAAGATGGAAGTGGCCCACCGCATCCTTGATGCCGTCAAAACCCTGCCACGCTTTCAGGGAAGGAGAACAGGGCCGGAAAGGGAGGAATGAAGAAATGGCACGCAAGTTATTTACTTCCGAATCGGTAACAGAAGGGCATCCTGATAAAATAGCCGACCGTATTGCCGACGCCGTCCTGGATGCCATTTATGAAAAGGATCCCCTGGCCAGGGTGGCCTGTGAGTGCCTGGTCAGTACCGGCCTGGTCCTGGTGGCCGGGCAGATAACCACTGATTGCTATGTGGATATACCACGGGTGGCCCGGGAAACCATCCGCGAGATTGGCTACACCAGAGCGAAATTTGGCTTTGACTGCGATACCTGTGCCGTGATTACCTCCATTGATGAGCAGTCGCCGGATATTGCCATGGGCGTGAATGAAGCCTGGGAGAAAAAGGAGGGGGTGGCCAGGGATGAGCTGGAGACTCTTGGTGCCGGCGACCAGGGGATGATGTTTGGCTATGCTACCCTGGAGACACCGGAGTATATGCCCATGCCCATCGCCCTGGCCCATAAACTAACACGCCGGCTGGCTGAGGTGCGCAAAGAAAGGATCCTGCCCTATTTACGGCCGGACGGCAAGGCCCAGGTGACGGTGGAGTATGAAGACGGCCGGCCGGTAAGGGTGGATACGGTTGTTATTTCTACCCAGCACCGACCTGATATCGATATGGCCGCCTTAAGGGACGACGTCCTGGAAACCGTCATCAAACCGGTAATCCCGGCAGAGATGCTGGATAACCGGACGAGATACTTCATTAATCCCACGGGACGCTTTGTCATCGGCGGTCCCCAGGGCGATACGGGCCTTACCGGCCGCAAGATTATTGTCGATACCTACGGTGGCATGGCCCGCCACGGCGGCGGCGCCCTTTCCGGCAAGGATCCCACCAAGGTGGACCGCTCGGCTGCCTATGCCGCCCGCTATGTAGCCAAAAATGTGGTGGCAGCCGGACTGGCCGAACGCTGCGAGGTACAGGTGGCTTATGCCATCGGTGTGGCCCGGCCGGTATCCATCAGTGTGGAAACCTATGGAACAGGCAGGATCAGCGACGAGCGGCTGGTGGAATTGATCCAGTCTCACTTCGATCTGCGCCCTGGGGCCATTATCCGCGACCTGGATTTACGCCGGCCTATCTACAAGCAGGTATCAGTCTACGGCCACTTCGGCCGGCCTGATCTGGACCTGCCCTGGGAACGCCTGGACAAGGTAGAAGCCCTGCGGGAGGCTGCCGGGCTATAGCCACGGTCCCCGGCCTTGTTCACCGGGAGCAGGTCCGTCAATGCTTAAAAGGATAATCATTACTGCATTTTTGGTAGTTATTATAATTACAGGGTTGATGTACGGTTACATTGAGTGGTATGGGCGAAACTTAGAGGCCGGAAGTGCCGATGTGATCATCGTGCTGGGTGCCGCCGTTTGGCAGAATGGTCCCAGCCCGGCTTTGCTGGAACGGATTTCCCTGGCCGAAGATCTCTTTCACAGGGGATATGCGCCGGCGATAATAACGACGGGCGGTACCGGTACCTTGAATCCAACCCCCGAGGGTACCGCCGCCCGCTTAACCCTGATCGCCCGCGGCGTACCCCCTGAAGTAGTCCATGAAGAAGTTAAATCACGTAATACCAGAGAGAACCTCGACGAGGCCAGAAAAATCATGCTCAGGTACGGGTGGCAGAAAGCCATTATTGTCACCCACGATTACCACTTGCTGCGGGCAATCACCGAAGCCCGGCGGCTGGGCATAGAGGCTTCTGGCGCCGGGGTCCACAGGACGGCCATGTTTCGACCACCGCTTGTGTTGCGGGAGGTACTTGCAAATCTGGTAAGATTGATTGTCTGAGGAAGAAGCGCCTGTGCTGGTATCCGGCCGGAGAGCGTGTGTAAAAGGGATGCAGTATTGATTTCCCGGCTTGGCGGTGTTATAATATCACCTGTGATAAATGCTGATGTGGCTCAGTGGTAGAGCAGCGCACTCGTAATGCGCAGGTCGAGGGTTCGAATCCCTCCATCAGCTCCAAAAAAGTTAATAATGGTGCGGCTTTCAAGACGCGAAGCGGTGACTAAGTTGGAAGGAAATGGTTATTGGTCACCGTTTGGTCACGAGCCGTAAGGAGCGGACAGGGACATATCCTGTCCTATTTTTTTGCCAGCTTCCTTGGAGCAATTCGTCGAAACGGAGCATGGCCTTGCGTTCGACATTGGGCATTACATGGTTATAAACCCTGTTTGTAAAAGCTACGTCGCTGTGGCCCAAACGCTGGCTCACCATCTTTATGTCTTCACCGCGCTTTATAAGCAGGGTTGCTTGGGTGTGTCTTATGTCATGAAAGCGAATATCCGGTAGCCCTGCTTTTTTAAGGATTGGTTTAAAAGTACTTCAACGACGGATGGCGGCAGTGAATTTGTTCGCTTAGAGGTTTTAGTTTTCGGCGGAACGAATTGGAACTTCCCTTTTGCCGTTTCAAGCGTCCTCTGGACTGTCAAAAGTCCGTTCTGAAGGTCAATATCCTCCCACCGTAAGCCCACTGGTGAAGGGTCTGGTATAAGTTTCCGCCGTCAGTTTATTTCCTAATTTCTTCCTTAATTTTTGTTCTTACCCTTTCGCTAAAGCGGAACCCATTCTGTTCCAGGCTATCGAGGATTGGGTCAATAGCAGGCAATAACCCCTTTTTTACACCAAGCGCCACAACGCCTAAGGTACCCATAATCCTTAAGCCCGAGTTTCTGGCGATACGTCGGGCTTTTTTCTCATCAACTAAAAGATAATCCGCCTTAACTTCCTTGGCTAAAACGATGGCTTCCGCTTCTCCCCGATCAAGGTCGGTTCTAAGTAAGGAAACCGCCAGAGCGTTTTGTACTTGGAGGGTCTCGATCCAGGTAGCTTCTCTGATTTCTTTCACACCGGGAAGTTCAGTTCCCTGTAGTACCACTTCATTGTATACACCTTGAGGAATAATAATTCGTCCAAATACGGCATGCAGGAGGTTTACTTGCTTAATCCGGGCTAAAGCAATAAGTGGTGTCGAGTTAGAGACCACTTTCATTTTGCAAAAACTCCTTAACTGTCGCCAAGTCTTCCTCTAGCTCGTCGAGATCATAGTTGAGAGGAATGTTATGTGCGGCCAAGAAATCGAGGAATTCCTGTTTGGAAACGTTGGCCAGTTCCGCCGCTTTGCCAAGGGATAAACTCCCATCTGCGTAAAAGGTTGCCGCCAGCCTCTTCAAGGCCTCCATTTTTACCCGTTGAGCCGATTCCCGGCCTTTGATGAACAGTTCTTTTGGCAACTCGAGATCAATCCTTATAGTTTGGTCCGGCATTTTATCGCCTCCCGGTAATACCAACTTTAGTAAAATCATACCATAAGAGATATACGTCCTCAACTTTATGTTTATTATAATCCATCTGTGATATTGTCACCTTGAAAAAATCTGTAACAGAATCAATTCCCGATTTACGACTCGTATGCGGTTAAGATGCTCACATACCATTTGAATGAGAAGGGCAGGGAAGGGCTCTCGTATGAGCAGTTTGCGGCGGGTATTTCAGCGTTGAAGGATGCCCCGGATTTTCCCATGACCACCCGGGAACTCGACCGGTACCTGTGGTTGGCAGGCCAGTTGAGGGCATGGAAGGGCTTATTGCCCTGGAGAAGACCTTATACTGGAATTAATTCCGAATTTACTGGTACCAGAAAACCTTTTCGAATATGAGCCTAAGTTGGTAAAAGGAGTAGATTTAATTATATATGGTGTGGTAGTCTCATATGAGAGAAAATTATATTGATTTTACTTCACTAATTACTATTGCACTAAAGATAAACTTAGCTTGTTTTATTGTAGTATTGTAGGGGGGTATCTCATGCATAAATATAATAAACGACTATATTTGATATTAGTTTCTTTATTTATTTTTTTTAGTATACCTATTGTAACTAATGCAGCAACTGATACATTAACTACCCCTAAATTAGAACAAGTTTATGAGGCTCTACTAGAAACAAAGAACGACAAAATAATTATACTTAATAGCATAGTTAATTGGATTTTAGCTCTCGCAGCGATTTTTGTTACATTGTTAACATATGGATGGTCGTTGACTTATAAAAAATTAGAATTAAATAGGAAAAAGCTGGAGCAAAACATAAGGGCTTCTAATGACCTTATTACAAGTTTAATAAACAAAGAAGCTGAAATATCAAAAGCAGAGGAGAAAATCAATGAAATTTTAGCTACTGCAGATTTCAGGGAAAAAATGGCTATATATGAAAAAAACATTGAACTGATTCAAAGTAAAATAGAGGAACTTGAACAGTTTGCATCACGTATAGAAAAGATGCGATATACTAGAGAAAGGTATTTACAAATTAATAGATTTCTTGATTTTCTTCGTTTGTTAGGTAGCAAGAAAGGTCCATTTTTAGAACGAATGGACAAAACTGATTTAGATATTTTCAAAGAAATTGTTGAAAAAGAGAAGCAAGTTGATGACTTAACAACTGAAGAGATCAAATTACTTAATGAAAAGCTTAATGCAATATATATAAAATATCGTAAAGGGGATGATGATTATTCTTATATGATTTAGTATTTTAGTTTTGCTATTGACCTCAAATTGACAACATCTTGCTTTATACTTAATGATATTTAATAAAATAAAATATAACCCCCGAACGCTAGAGGACTTGATTTTATTAGATTAAATAGTCGTTATTGATACTGTTTAACTAAAGCTGAAATTAACCGGTATGGCCTCGTAATGCGCAGGTCGAGGGTTCGAATCCCTCCATCAGCTCCAGGAATATCAAGGTCTCCGAGGATTGCCCCGGAGGCCGTTTTCCTAATCGTTGCCCTTCTTTTTCATCCCACATTCCGCACCTTTGGATATAATTACCAATGTTTACTTGGAGCACTAAAAAATACTCCTACCCACCACCGCGGGGTGGGAAAAGGTAAATTTCCTTGCCGAAACCAGCAAGTTCAAGGGCTCTAATCACCTCCGACCCGTGATAGTTGATTAACGCCCGGTCCGAACCCTGTTTAACTACCAGGAGATAATCAAACATCTCCAGGAGTGCCCGTGCTGTAGGGTTAGTACTCTTACGTTTCCCCGGCAGGATTAAGGGGGACTCCTCTTGCTCCAGATTTTTTCTTACCCGATACTCCAGGTAAGCTGCCACCAGAAGGGCTAGCTGGAAAACAAACGACATGGCTTCTACCCGGTTCTTGTTCTTAAGGAAGATGGGCCCCAGGAGGACCGGCTGTTTTAAGAAACGGAACTGCCTCTCAACAGCGTTCTGTTCCTTATACTCCTTGAGCACCGCCCGGTCGGGGTAAGCTTTGGTATCCATGAGATTGGTAATGAGGACAAAGGTGGAAGCCAGGTCTTTTTCATGGGCCATTGCTTCCCGGTCTTCCTCTATTCTAATATGGGCATGGTAAACGACTGTGTTCTGGGGCTGCTCTCCTTTTTTGGGCCGCCCACGTCGGACGTAGCTGCTCGCTATTTCTTCATCAACTGTGCCCTTTAGGATGAAAGGTTGGTGGCGGTATTCCCTCAAGAAGAGTTCTATGGCTTTTTTGGCGTCGGCCTCACAGGCGAAAGGGCGCCGGGAAAGAGCTTGGGCGGCCTTTTCCAGAACTTCTCTTTGCTTGGCCCACTTTTTCAAGAGACTATTCTCTTTGCGTTTATCCAGGGTTGTGGAGTGGACCACGATTAAACGAAAGTCATGGCCGCCTATTTCCCGGACAAAGCTCTGGCTTTTATAGTAGGCAGCATCTTTCTTTGAACTCAGTTTTCCGATCTCCTGCCAGGTGCCGGTTCGGAAGGCTTCGGCCTTAATCTCTTCGTTAAGGCCGAAGTTCTCCGGTAACAGGGAGATAAACTGGAGGGCGGGTTTGTTATCTTCCTCCTGCATCAAAAGAGCCAGGTTATCCTTAGTTACCAGGGCGCAGTCCGCCACGAAAATGACCTCTTTAAGCTTTGCCGGGCTCAATGTTTGGACCAATTCTTCAATAACCTCAGGGTACCAGGATTTATCACTGGTATTGCCGCCCAGACTTTGACCCAAAATGGGTAACCCATCTTTGTTTACGGTCAAGCCGATGAGAAATTGTTTGAGGTTGGGGCGATGATCTTTGCTAAAACCGAAGGTGATGTCTAAATCTCCTTCGCCCTCATAGGCGCCATGCACGGATATAGAGGTGGTATCCACATGGATGCCTTCAATGGGCACGTTGTGGGTGGCGGCGGCAGTTAAAGCAATGCTGGAGAACAACTTCTTCAGCTGGCCGCTGGCGAAGAGTTTATCCAGGGCCCGGCCCAGGGCATCATCGTTAAAATCTTCAGGCCGGACCTGTTGCTCAGCTCCAAACAAAACCTCCAGGTCCTGGTTCTCATAAAAGCGCTCCACATGATAGAGGGCCTTCCGTTCCACCAGAAGATTAATGATTAGCGCCTTAATTCGGATGCCCGGAGAAAGATGACACTGAACCGGATCCCAGTCAACTACGGCATCTATGATTTCTGCTATCTTCAGGACGTCACACAGCCTGGCGATAAGAGCTGCAGGACCGGCCCGGAAGAAGCGCATATTATCGATTGCTACAGGCATCGAACATTCCTCCATAATTCTCTTAGAGGAATGATTCTATACTCAATTAGAAATTCCTGGTTAGAAGATTCTCTCTACTTTTATTTCCTTCTGCACCCTGTAAAAATTATTTTTGGGTTGCTCACAGGGTGCGGAAGATGGGTTTCATTACCCCGATCTTGCGGCCGGCAACTGTCGGCCCGGATCCCACCACATGTTCACATGCCTGAGTATTTGGTTTGTGTAACAAAACTTCTGCCGGGGTAAGCTTCATCTTAAGTCTTCGCAGCGGCAGGTTCTATTTGCCATGAAAAAAGGCTGTTGACCCACTATTTGTCAACAGCCTTTGGTGTGTTTGCAATGCTAAGTGATACCCATGGTCATGGTATTCAAGTTAGGGGTCCACTTGCACCGGTTCAATTTCAATAGCGCAAATACGTCCTACAGGAATTATGATTTTCCTCATGATCTGTTTATCAACGAGTTGACCACCGCTGAAAACCTTCATGAAGAGGCAATCGCCAGGAGCTGGAAGCAGAACTGCAAAATTAAAGACGAAAAATAATTTAGATCCGTTTATAACTTTTTTGCAACAATCTCCACACTCGAACTCAATGCCAATTTTTTTGTCGCCGTTGAGTTGCATTTCGTTGAGGGCGGTCTCCAGCCCTTCCAATGCTGGGTCCTTATCGGATGAACCATATTTAATCTTGTCAAAAATTGTGTTCAGCTCAGCATCTTGCGACATGGGGATCACTCCTCCTTTTATTCTTTGATAATATAATATGGCTTCATACGGAAAAGGTTCCATATTAAGCCAAATATGTTAAGCCGGGTGTGCCAGAAGCTGGGAACAGGTAATCAGAGTCATCCCTTACCAGGTCATCGAAGTTCGTAATGCACAGGTAAAACCGTGGGAGCAGGAAAAACATGGCCTGGTGCCGAACTAACCTTAAACAGAAAGGAAATTGGTTTAAGAGGCGATAGATTTGCAGGCTTCCCTACAGCGAGAGCTGGCAAGGATTGTCGGGAAGGACCGGGTGCAGGCGTCACCGGAAGACCTCCTTTGTTACTCTTACGATGGTACCTTTGTGACCTGCAGGCCGGATGTCGTGGTTAAACCGGACAGTACCGAACAGGTGGCCAGGGTCCTGGAATTTGCTTACCGGGAGGGGATCCCGGTCCACCCCCGCGGCGCCGGCACGGGCTTGAGCGGCGGGTCGGTGCCGCGGGGTGGGGGTATAGCCCTGGTAATGACGGCTATGAACACCATTTATGAGATTAATCCCGAGGACATGCTGGCCGTAGCAGGTCCGGGGGTAATTACCGCTGAACTGCACCGGGCGGTAGAAGATAGGGGGCTTTTCTATCCCCCGGATCCCGGCAGCGCAGAAGTTTGCACCCTGGGTGGCAACGTTGCCGAGTGCGCCGGGGGGCCCCGTGCCCTCAAGTATGGCGTCACCAGGGACTACATTCTGGGCCTGGAAGTGGTACTGGCCGACGGCCGGGTAATCCGTCCGGGTGGCCGGACCGTCAAAAACGTCACCGGCTATGACCTTTGCCGGTTGTTTGCCGGCTCGGAAGGGACCCTGGGAGTTATCACCAAAATTACCCTGCGCCTTATACCCAAGCCCCCGGCTGTCAAAACCATCCTGGCAGCCTTTAAAGACCTGGTGCAGACAGGTGAAGCAGTAAACGCTATCCTTGGCGCCGGGATAATTCCGAGGACCCTGGAGATTATGGACAGCATATCCATCGCCATTGTAGAACAGTTCAGCCCGTGCGGTTTACCCCGGGAAGCAGCAGCCGTGCTCCTTATCGAGACTGATGGAGACAGGGAGCAGGCTCAGAGGGACGCTGAAAAGGTGGTAGCGGTTCTAAAAGAAGTAGGAGCTGCCCAAATCAGATTGGCCGCCAATGCCCGGGAAGCAGGAGAATTATGGCGGGCGCGACGGGCTGTTTCCCCGGCCATAACCAGGATTAAACCCACCAAAATTGCTGAGGATGCCACTGTCCCCCGCAGCCAGGTGCCGGCTATGATCCGGAGGCTGGGACAAATTCGGGAAAAATACCAGATTGACCTGGTCATTTTTGGCCATGCCGGTGACGGCAACCTCCACCCCAACATAGCCTGCGACAGCAGGGATGCCGGAGAAATGCAGCGGGTGGAAAAGGCTATTGCCGAAATCTTCCAGGCCGCTTTAGAACTGGGGGGAACCCTTTCGGGAGAACACGGCATCGGCCTTCTCAAGGCACCTTTTCTTATGACAGAACTGGGAGAGTCCGGCTACCAGGTCATGCGGGATATTAAGAGGTCACTGGACCCGAAAAACATCTTGAACCCCCACAAGATTTTCTCCGGGTGACAGGTTCAGCGCCCGTTAAATCATGTTTTACCCGGACAACTGCAGGAGGTTTGAATGGGAGAAAGCCACGCTCTAAATCATCCATTCACCAACGGGGACAAATCTGCTATAATGTTTGCGGTGGATCAGTTAACCAGGAGGGGGTCGAGTTGGCGAATTTGCTGGTAGAAGTAGCCGTCAGCTCGGCCCCTGTTTACACCCGGCCTCCATGCTGGGCGAGGATGGAAAATAACGTTGGAACGCTAACCTACCAGGTGTCGCCGGAGCTGTCTTCCCAGGTAAAAGAAGGCTCCCTGGTCCTGGTTACGGTGGGCAAGCATCTGGCCACAGGAGTGGTAGTAGCCCTGCCTGATAAAGCGGACCGTACTACCAGGTTAAAGGCTATCAAGGCTGTCCTGGAAAGGGATTTTCTGCCGCCGGGGATGATAGAACTTGGCCGCTACCTGGCCGAGCGTTATTTCTGTCCCCTGGATGCGGCTATCAATGCCCTCCTGCCGCCGGCGACAGGCCGGCGCTTAGAGCGCCGGTGGTGCTGGCTACCAGCCCCGGGAGGCGAAACGGAAGAGGCGTTGAACCTGGCTAATTGCCTGCCCGCGCCGGCCGGAGCCGTGTCCGCCTACCTGGCCAGCCGCAGGGTAGCCGGGGAAGGCCAGTTACAGCAGTTTGGCCGCCGGCAGGAGCTTAGCAGAGCTTTAACCGCTTTAAAATCCCACGGCCTGATCCGGGAAGAGTGGTCCTGGCGCGGGGCACCCCGTGAGAGGAGGATCCGCTGGGTAGTACCCGGGGAAGGAGCGGCAGCGGCAATAGAAGCTCTGATAAAAAAAGCGCCGCGCCAGGCGGCCATCCTGAAGGACCTCCTCGACGGCGGCCCCCGGCCGGTTGCCAGCCTTGCTGCCGGCGGGGGATATGCCGCTCTCAAGCGCCTGGAAGAACAAGGTTTAATTGAAATTACCCCGTCACCACCCGGGGATAAGAAGGAGACATATCCTCAAATCAAACTTAATGCGGCTCAGGAAGAAGCCGCGGGGATTATCAATGCCGCCCTGGGACGGGGGGGAACATTTTTACTCCACGGTGTTACCGGTAGCGGCAAAACCGAGGTTTATTTGCGCTGTGCCGCAGGGGCCCTGGCAAAGGGTTACCAGGTCTTGTTCCTGGTTCCGGAACATTCCCTGATCCCCCAGATGGTGACCCGGATAAGGCAAAGGCTGGGGGAGAAGGTGGCCGTTGTTCACGGAGAACTGGCTGCCGGCGAAAGGGCAACCGTTTGGGAGCAGGCCCGCCGGGGGGAAATTCAGGTTGTCACCGGTAGCCGGTCGGCCCTTTTTACCCCCCTGCCGCGGCTGGGGCTCATCATCGTTGATGAAGAACACGCCGGCAGTTACAAGCAAGATACCGCGCCCCGCTATGACGCGCGCGAGGTCGCCATCAAGCGGGGGCAGTTGGAAGGAGCGGTGGTGGTTCTGGGGAGTGCCACCCCCAGTACTGAGATATTTTACCTGGCCCGGCAGGGGAAAATACAGTTGTTACAGCTTCCCCGGCGGGCGGGGAATGTAAGCCTGCCCCGGGTGGAAATAGTTGATTTGCGGGCCGAATTCCGGGCCGGCCATCAGGGTATTTTAAGCCGGCGGCTGGAGCAAGGGATAACTGCCGCCCTGGCAGCGGGACAGCAGGCCATTCTCTTTTTAAACCGCCGGGGCTATGCCCACCATATCCTTTGCCGCCACTGCGGCCACGTTCCTTTATGCAGGCACTGTGCCGTGGCCCTGACCTATCACCGGGACGGTACCCTGCGCTGCCATTATTGCGGCTACGTGGAAAAGGCGGGAGCCAGTTGCCCGGTATGCGGTGGTACCATGGTACGTTTAGGTTCCGGCACCCAGCGGGTGGAAGAAGAAGCGCGAGCTTTATGGCCCGGGGCCAGAATCTTACGGGCCGATGGGGATACTACAGCCAGAAAGGGCCAGTGGGAAAAGATTTACCGCACCTTTGCTGACGGCCAGGCCGATATCCTTATCGGTACGCAGACCATTACCAAAGGTATGGATTTTCCTGGTGTTACCCTGGTGGGTGTGGTTAACGCTGATTTATCCCTGTACCAGCCGGACTTTCGCGCTCGGGAACGTACCTTCCAGCTGTTAACCCAGGTAGCCGGCCGGGCTGGCCGCCGGACCGCCATAGGGGAAGTCATTATTCAAACTTATAATCCCCACGACCCGGCCATTACCCTGGCCGCGACCCAGGATTATCATAAGTTTTACGAACAGGAGATAGCTATGCGCCGCAGCTTAAACTATCCTCCCTTTATTAAATTGGTACGCCTGGGTTTTACCGGGCCGGACGAAGCCGTGGTTATTGAAACCGCCCATGAGGTGGCCGGATTAATTAACAGTAAAGGCGGCAAGATCCAGGTCCTGGGTCCGGCTCCGGGGTACCCGTCCCGGGTCAAGGATCATTACCGCTGGCAGCTGATGCTCAAGGTGCCCGGCTGGTCGCGTTATAAAGGCCGCCTGGCTGAAACCCTGGCGGCATACCGCAACCGCCATAATGTCCGTATAATCGTAGATGTAGGACCCATTAATCCCTGGTAAAAGGCAGGAGGCAAAGAGGTTGGCAATTCACCAGATTTTAATCCACCCTGATCCCATCTTGCGGGAAAAGTCGCAGGCGGTAAAAAAGATTACTCCTAATATCTGGAAACTCCTGGATGACCTGGCCGATACCATGTACGATGCTCCCGGGGTGGGCCTGGCGGCCCCCCAGATTGGGGTCTTAAAACGGGTTATTGTCGTTGATGTGGGGGAAGGGCTGATAGAGCTGATTAATCCGGAAATAATAGCGGCCAGGGGAAAGGATGTAGGCCCGGAAGGGTGTCTGAGCGTCCCCGGGTCCCAGGGGGAAGTACCACGGGCGGCCGCCGTAACCGTGCGGGGCCTCGACCGCCATGGCCGGGAGAGGGAAATCAAAGCGGAAGGCCTTCTGGCGCGTGCCCTGCAGCACGAGATTGACCACCTGGACGGAGTGCTTTTTATCGATAAAGTCGTGCGCTGGCTGGAAAATAATCCTGAGGAGCGATAAACATGCGCCTGGTTTTTATGGGTACGCCCGAATTTGCGGTCCCCTCCCTGAAAGCCCTGCTTAATTCCAGTCATGAAATCACCGGGGTGGTTACCCAGCCAGACCGCCCCCGGGGCCGGGGGAAAAAACTCCAGCCGCCACCGGTTAAGGAGGCGGCGGCAGTTGCGGGGCTACCGGTAAGCCAACCGATAGCCATGAAAGAGAAAGAATTCTTAACCAGGCTCAAGCAGTGGCAGCCCGAAGTCATTGTGGTCGTTGCCTTTGGCCGTATCCTACCGCGGGAGATTTTGGACCTGCCATCGAAGGGTTGTATCAACCTGCACGCTTCCCTTTTACCCCGCTACCGGGGGGCAGCCCCCATCCACCGGGCGGTAATGAACGGTGAAACAGAAACCGGCGTAACCACCATGTGGATGGTACCCCAATTAGACGCCGGTGACATTATCCTCCAGGAGAAGCTACCCATTGGACCGGATGCTACCACCGGGGAAATCCACGACCGGCTGGCCGTCATGGGTGCAGAACTTCTGGAACATACCCTGGATCTGGTGGCCGCCGGGCAGGCTCCTCGGCAGCCCCAGGATGAAGCCCTGGCCACTTACGCGCCCCCCCTGAAACCGGAAGAAGAGATGATTAACTGGGCGCAGCCGGCAGATAATATCTATAACCTTATCCGCGGCTTGAACCCCTGGCCGGGGGCCTACACCCTGCGGGCCGGTGAACGCCTGAAGGTGTATGGTGCCAGGATTTTAGATGCGGCAGCCACCGGGGTGCCGGGCCAGGTGGTGGCGGTAACGGGTGAAGGTTTTGTCGTCCAGGCGGGTAGAGGCAGGCTTCTCATTACTGCCGTCCAGCCCCAGGGCAAAAGGATTATGCCGGCAGATGCCTACCTGCGGGGCTATCCCCTGGCTACGGGGGAGGTGCTGGGATGCGTATAAAAAAGCGCCTTTTTATCGGTTTACTGGCCCTGAGCCTTTTATTTATAACTGCCGTGCTGGCAGGCAGCTGGTATCTCCTGGTTAACCATACCGGTATCCTCAATCGCATTCTCCTGGTCCTGGGAATTTTTGCCCTGGCTGTTCTTTTCCTTATCATCGCCCTGGGGATTGGCGGGCTGGTATGGATTCTCTGGCAGGAGCGCAGCCTCCCCTTTTTCCAGCGTCTGGGTTTGATAGCCGTCAACGCCCTTTTTCCTGTGGCCCTGGCCCTGGGTAAGCGCCTGGGGGTAAAGGCGGATACCATTAAAGCCTCGTTTATTGAGATGAACAATCAGCTAGTACGCCTGCAGGGTCTCCTGATCGAACCCGGGAAAATCCTCCTCCTGGCGCCCCATTGCCTGCAATGGAGCGGTTGCCCTCATAAAATCACTATAGACGTCTATAATTGCCGCCGCTGTGGCCGCTGCCCCATTGATTCCCTCCATGCCCTGGCTGAAAGATATGGTGTCCGCCTGGCCGTGGCGACCGGAGGTACCCTGGCCCGGCACTTTGTCAAACAGTACCGCCCCCGGGCGGTGGTAGCCATTGCCTGCGAGCGCGATTTAACCAGCGGCATCCAGGACACCCAGCCATTGCCTGTACTGGGGATAGTAAACTTGAGGCCCCACGGCCCCTGTCTCAATACCCAGGTTAATTTAAGCCAGGTAGAGCAAGCCATTCAGTTTTTCCTGTACGGCAAAACAGTCAGCCAGCCACAGGTACGCAGTGAAGGCTGTGGTGTCGGCAGCGGTGTGTAGAGGAGGTAACAGAAAGTGAAACTCAGGCCGGCTGCCTCGGCCCGGGAGGCGGCCCTGCAGGTCATTTACCGGGTGACGGAGGAAGGGGCCTTTGCCACCCTGGCCTTGGATGAAGTCTTGCGGGCCGCCAACCTGGAGGGCCGTGACCGTACCCTGGCCACGGAGCTGGCCTACAGTGCCATCAAGGCGTGGCAAACCCTGGACTGGGCCCTGGGTCTCTTCTTAAAATACCCCCTGGCAAAACTACCGCCATGGATTCGTTGCCTTTTACGCCTTGGAGGGGCGCAGTTGCTCTATTTACCGCGGATACCGGCGCGGGCGGCCATCTATGAAACGGTGGAACTGGCCAAAAAATACGGTCACCGGGGCACGGTAGGCCTGGTAAACGGCATCCTGCGCAACCTGGAACGCCGCAAGGAGGATCTACCTTACCCGGAACCGGCGAGTGATCCAGCCGGCTACCTGGCCTTGCGTTATTATCATCCCCGCTGGCTGGTAGATAAATGGCTGGAGCAGTTTGGCTATGAAGAGACGGAAGCCCTCTGCCGGGTGAATAATGGACCGGCGCCCATGGCGATCCGCGCCAATACCCTGAAGACGACAGTAGCCGGCTTGGCCGCGCGCCTCCAGGGCGAGGGAGCTTCTGTCAGGCCTGCCCCCTATGCCCCGGAAGGCCTTATAGTTGAAGGACTGGGGGCGGTAGAGGCCAGCCCTTCCTTTCAGGAAGGGTTGTTCTATGTCCAGGATGAAGGTTCCCAGCTGGTTGGTCATGCTTTAAAACCCGAACCAGGGTCTTTTGTTATCGATGCCAGTGCCGCCCCGGGCGGCAAGACGACTCACCTGGCCCAGCTTATGGCCAACAGGGGCACGATTCTGGCCTGCGATGTCCATCCTTCCCGCCTGGAGTTAATTAAAGAAAACTGCCGGCGCCTTGGTGTAACTTGCGTGCAAACGGCCCTGGCGGATGCCCGTGAACTGGGGAGACGTTACCCGGGGCTTGCCGATTATTTGCTCATTGACGCGCCCTGTTCAGGGCTGGGGGTTTTGCGCCGGCGGCCCGATGCCCGCTGGCGCAAAGAACTGGCCGGGATTAAGGAACTGGCCCGGCTGCAGCTGGAAATGCTCCTGGGAGCCAGGCGGGCTTTAAAGCCGGACGGGGTTTTAGTCTACAGCACTTGCTCCCTGGCCCCGGAAGAAAACCAGGAAGTTATCCGGCAATTCCTGGAACAGGCGCAGGAATTCTCCCTCGTTTCCCTTAAACCGTGGCTGCCGGTCGTACCATCTGACCTGGAAGCCGCGGCCAGCCAGGGCTGGGTGCAGTTTTTGCCCCAGCGCCACGGTACCGACGGCTTTTTCATAGCGCGCTTAAGAAGGTAGACCCCTTAAAGGGTTTTACCTTTTTATGCAGAATAAAGTTAGGTGGATAATATGCGTTAAGCGAAAAAAGTTGTAAAAAACTCATTTGTTGAGAACGGTCCCCCATGTCAAAAGGGCTTTCCGGATTCGTGACAAGGAGGGAAATATATGGATGTTATGCCCTGGACAGCCCTGATCTTTCAGTCAATACCGGAGGAAATAATTTTAGTTACTTTAGGTCTGGCCTTAGTTGACGAATATCCCAGGATGAAAGGGATTGTTGTCGTTGGAGTAATAGTGGCGGTTTTCTCCTTTTTTTTCCGGCACCTACCCTTGGGTTTTGGAGTTCATACATTAGCTGGAATACTTGTGCTGGGTTTGACGATGCTACTGGTTTTACGAGTTGATTTCTTTAAAGGGCTGATGGCTGCTTTTCTGGGTATGTTGGCCTTAGGCATTGTTGAAGGCATATCTATACCTTTTATTTTTTATATAACCGGCATCCCTTTTGAAATAGCCGTGCGGGATCCATGGCTAAGGGTTCTTTTTCCCCTGCCGGATGAAATACTCCTAGGAGTAGCAGCCTACTTCTGCCGTCGGCGGCGCTTTTCTCTGCTTCCTGGCAACAGGTTGTTGGTAAAACCCACTGGAAGGGAAAAAGAAGATGAAAAGTAAAAATTTAACGTGGGTTATTATCTTCCTGGTACTTTTGCAGAGTCTTTTAATTGCTATTCTGAATATAAGCTATTATGTCCAGCATGCCTTTTCTGTTTTATCCCTGGAAAATACCCCGGTAGGCCATTTAGCTCTTTCTTCATTACTAATGTTTAGTTCTATAGGCATGATTTATGTATTATTTTCTGCCGCCCGCCGGGATATGCAGCTCCTGCAACAGGAACTGTATATCGAAAATTTAAAGGAGAGCCTTAAGAATTTACGCGCCCAGCGCCACGACTTCATCAGCCACCTGCAGACGGTCTACGGCCTGCTGCAGCTGGAGATGGCTGACGCCGCCCTGGAGTACATAACCTCGCTCTGCAACGAGGTGAGCCAGCCCACCCGCATCATCGAAGTCAACCAGCCGGTTCTGGCGGCCCTTTTCCAGACCAAGGCTGCCGCAGCGGAAGCCCGGGGGATAAGCTTTCAATACGAAATAAACAGCGATTTAAAGGGGTTCTTGCTGCCCCAGACGGATGCCACCAGCATCTTTGGCAACCTTCTGGACAACGCCATCGAAGCCACTCTGGCCGCCTTGCCCGGTGTGGAGAAGCGCATCTGGCTGCGGATCTTTAATGCCGGCAACTACTACTGCTTTGAGGTGGGCAACACCGGCCCGGCCATTCCCCTGGAGCTGCAGAAAAAAATTTTTGAAAGGGGTTTTACCACGAAGAAGGTCGATGAAGACAACCACGGCCAGGGACTTTACATCGTCAAGAAGCTGGTGGCAGCCCATAACGGCCAGATCGATGTCTGCAGCAGCGACCAGGGTACGGTCTTCACGGTGAAATTTCCTGTTTTAATATAATTTGTCAGGGCGGCAGGAATCTGAAAAAAATCGTAGAATAATTATGGTAGAATTAGCAAACATTTATGAGGCAGGCAAACCTTGTTAAGTGTACATCGTTTAGCTCATAACACCGCCGCTTACCTGGTATCCAGGTTGCCGGCTGACACCCGGAAACCGGAGGTTGAGGTGGTGGCCTTTGGCCTGGAGGTGGCCATGGGGGCCAGCCTGCAGCTGCTTGTCTTTGTAGTCGTTGCCTGGTACCTGGATCTGCTGCCGGAGATGATGGCAGCCCTCATAACTATGGCCACTTACCGCCTCCTGGCCGGCGGCGTGCACTGCAGCGCCTATTATCGCTGTCTAATCTTGTCGTTGTTAACCTTAATCATCCAGGCCAACCTGGCCCGCTGGCTGGCAGGTGCCATAGGAGGGAGTTTGCCGGCGGTTGGGCTACTGGTATTTGTAGCCGGCCTGGTAATTGCTTGGCGCCGGGCGCCAGCAGACATAGCGGCGGCGCCTGTTATCAACCCGGTGCGCCGGGCCAGGTTGAAGAGAGCCTGTTATTTATGGTTGCTTGTCTGGTTAGCGGTCATTAGCCTGGGTTATTACCAGGGGTGGCCCGGTAGCGTCCTGACCAGTAGCCTCCTGGCTCTAGTTATCCAGAGCTTGGCCCTGACACCTCTTGGCTTTGCCGCCGTGGGGTGGGCAGACGGCCTGTTAAAACGCCTCCTGCCCCTGGGATAAAAGCTGGAGAAAAGGAGGTGAAGTTTCATGTTGAAGAAACTGGCGGCCACGGTAGTTTCCCTGGGCGTGGCCCTCGCTGTCCTGGTGGCCAACAGCAGCGCCCTACCAACCAGTCTTTTGGCGTGGTATCAGCCGGAAGTCCCGGCCAGTTTAAGGAAATAGTGAAAAAGGTATTACATAGCTGAGGGGGGTCGCTCCCCTTTTTTTCTTTATCTTGACCCCAGCCGGGGACAATGTGGTATATTATGGTATAGCTTCATTCATAATAATGCCAGGGGATGGTTATGACTACCAGGATCGACCTGCGGGGCCTGCTACCTGAGGAACTGGCGCAACTGGCAGCGGAACTGGGTGAAGCGCCCTATCGCGGCCGGCAGCTCTTTCACTGGCTCCACCGCCGCCGGGCTACCATGTTGGAGGCAATGACCGACTTACCGCGGACTTTCCGATCCCGACTGGCCGGTCAGGCTGGCCTACCACCGGTAGAGGTCGTAAACCGAAGGGTGGCGGACGGCGGCCTGACCCGGAAGTTACTGCTGCGCCTGGCCGACGGTGAGCTGATTGAATGTGTCCTTATGTCTTATGAAGATGGCCGCCAGCGGCAGACCGCCTGCCTGTCCAGCCAGGTTGGCTGCGCCATGGGTTGCACTTTTTGCGCCACCGGACAGGACGGCTTCCGCCGCAACCTCACACCGGGGGAAATTGTCCTCCAGGCCCTGGCCCTGGTAGAAGATATGCAGCTGCAGGACCCCGAAGCCCGCTTGAGCAATATCGTCTTTATGGGCATGGGAGAGCCCCTGCTTAATTACCGGGCCGTCTTAAAGGCGGTGCGCATCTTCGCACACCCGGAAGGGTGGGGTATTAGTCACCGGCGGATAACCATTTCTACCTGTGGCCTGGTGCCCCAGATCAGGCAGCTGGCCGGGGAGAAGCCGCCCCTGGAACTGGCCGTTTCCCTCCATGCCGCCACCAATGAGCTGCGGGAGCGGTTAATGCCCATTAACAGGCGTTATCCCCTGGAAGAGCTGGTTCCGGCCTGCCGCCACTATGGCCAGGTAACGGGAAGGCGGGTTACCTTTGAATATGCTCTCATTGCCGGCATCAATGACCGCCGGGAAGACGCCCGGCGCCTGGTCGAGTTGCTCCAGGGGGTGCTGGCCTTTGTCAACCTGATCCCCTTAAACCCGGTTCCCGGTAGCCCTTACAAGGGTGTAAGCAGGGCGAAGGCGCGGCTTTTTGCCTCCTGGCTGCAAAGGGCCGGCCTGGCAGCTGCCGTAAGGGAAAGCCGGGGACAGGACATCGCCGCCGCCTGCGGCCAGCTCCGCAGCAACGCCGGCCGGGAGGTGTTTTAATGGATTGGCTGGAAAAAAACGAGCGATTCTGGCAGCGACTTTTTGATAGCCTTTTCCGCCGCGGGGCCGATGTTCCCCTCCAACCGGTGGAGATTGCCAAAAAACTGGTTAAAACTATGGTTGCCCGGCGGACGGTAAGCGTCAGCCGTGTTTACGTGCCCAATATTTACCTGGTTCATTTAAATCCCAAGGATTTTGAACGTCTGTCGGCCTTTGAACATGCCCTGGCCAGTGAACTGGCCGGCTACTTAAAAAAGAAGGCTGCCGAGCAAAATTTAACCATGGTCGGCGAACCCAGGGTAGAGCTGGAGGTAGAAGACGAACTGGGCCCGGGTGAGGTGCGTATCCACGCCCGTATGGAAGAAGAGCGGCCGCAGGAGGAGGGCAACCCCCATGATGAAGGCGATACTTTAATTTACAAGGCAGTCGAGGAGGGGGAGGTTGACCGGCCAGGCCAGCCCTCCTTAAAGCTAACCGTTATTGCCGGGCCGGATGCGGGGCGTACTTTTCTCCTGCGGCCCGGAAAGCAGGTCCTGGGGCGCCAGCCGGCCTGCGATTTTATTCTCACCGACGAGCAGGTTTCCCGGCGCCACTGCCATTTGGAGGAAAACCATGACCGTGTCCTGCTGGTGGACCTTGGCAGCCGCAACGGCACCCTGGTTAACGGCAAGAGGGTGGAACGGGCCTTTTTAAAACCCGGTGATCGTATACAGGTGGGTCGTACTGTGTTAGAATTACAGGTAAGCTAGCCGGAACGGGTGGTTACTTTGGCAGAAATTTTGCTGGCCGGGTTGAGATTTGTCTTTGTAATTTTAATCTACCTTTTCCTGTGGCATGTCTTAAGGCTCATGTACCTGGAGCTGGGGCCGGGTCACTACATTAAGCGTTCCCGCGGCACAGGTGGTCGGCCGGTTTTAATCGTCCTGGAAGCAAAAAACGGTAACATAAAAAGAGGAGAAAGATACTTTCTCGGCGAAAATATTACCATTGGCCGCGATCGACATAATGATATTGTAATTAACGACTTTCACGTTTCGGCCCGTCACGCTGTAATTACCCGTCGCGGCGAAGAATGGCAGTTGCTTGACCTGGATAGCACCAACGGGACTTACGTCAACGGCCACTTATTAACCGGCCCGCAGAGTTTACGGCCTGGCGATGAAGTGCGGATCGGCGGCGTGACCTTTAAAGTGGGGTGGGAAGATGCGAGCCGAGGCCCTTTCCCATACCGGACTGGTGCGGCCCGGTAATGAAGATTATTTTATTAGCGACGTTGAACGGGGGCTTTTTGCCGTAGCCGATGGTATGGGTGGGCACCAGGCCGGGGAAGTTGCCAGCCACCTGGCTCTAAGGGCCCTGGAGGACAGGCTTTTTAACGGCCCTGCGGGAGAACCATTGTCCCGGTTGCTGGGCGCGGCAGAATTTGCCAACGAAATAGTTTACCGGTGTTCCCTTGCCAGCCAGGAACGGGCGGGGATGGGCACAACCCTGACGGCTATTTGGATAGTGGGCTCCAAGGGTTTCCTGGTCCATATCGGCGACAGCCGCGCCTACCTGCTCCGGGACGGACAGTTACAGGTCTTAACTAACGATCATTCTTATGTGGGCGAACTTGTTCGCAGCGGAGGCCTGACGGCGGAAGAGGCCCGCCTGCACCCGCGGCGCAATATCCTTACCCGGGCCCTGGGTACCGGGGGTACGGTTAATATTGACAGCCGGGAAATTGAGCTTAAGCCCGGGGACCGGTTGCTTTTATGTACCGACGGCCTCTATGAGGTCATTTCCGATGAAGAGTTGGCAGAAATTGTAAACCACCACCAGGAACTGGGTGAAGCTGCCCGAGAATTGCTGCGGCTGGCCCTGGAACGAGGCGGGCCGGATAATGTCACGGTGGTGTTAGCCCTTTATGAGTAATGGCGGTACCAGCACAAACCGGGGGCAAGAGATGACCCTGCTTATCTGGCCGTCTTTGATCCTGGCTGCCGGGTACGGTTATATGGTAACCGTTGTCTCCCGCCAGCCCGTCTGGCATCCAGGCTATGCCCTGGCCCTGCTGCTGGGGGGGTTCTGGGGGGCGCACCTGATTTTAAGGGCTACCCGCCATGGCGGCGATCAATATCTCCTTCCCCTGGCGGCTACCCTGACGGCCCTGGGGCTTATCTTTTTGTTCCGACTGGATCCCGGACTTGCTTACCGCCAGATTATCTGGACCATAACGGGGCTTTTAGTCCTCATAGTCGTAGCCGTAGGCTTCCGGGATTACCAGCGCCTGGAACAGTATCCCTACCTCTTTTTATCCCTGGGGCTTTTTTTCCTCCTCATTACCGTCCTGCTGGGGACGCGCATCGGCGGGGCCAAGAGCTGGCTGACCCTAGGTTCCTTCCGCATGCAACCGGTAGAAGCTGTCAAAGTCTTCATGGTTATGTACCTGGCCGGGTATTTAAGCGACAAAAGGGAACTGCTGGTCCAGGGAGCCGGGCGTTTATCCTGGGGCCCCCTCCTGGTGGCTGTAGCCCTGGCCGTTTTATTGCTGGTCCTGCAGCGGGACCTGGGTTCGGCATTGATTCTCCTCGTTACTTTCCTGGCCATGCTCTACCTGGCCACCGGCAAAATACGCTTTTGTGTGGCAGGGGGAGCCTTATTTAGCCTGGGAGCGATACTGGCTTACCTGATTTTTCCATATCTGCGGGCGCGCATTGCCGTCTGGATCAACCCCTGGGCAGATTATAGCGGGGCCGGTTACCAGGTTGTCCAGGCCCTGATCACCCTGGGGAGCGGCGGTATCTTTGGCACCGGCCTGGGCCTTGGTTATTCCCAGGTAATCCCGGCCGTCGCCACCGACTTTATTTTTGCCACCATGGCCGAGGAAATGGGATTAATGGGCAGCCTGGGGATTATCCTTCTCTACCTGCTGTTTGCCCTGCGCGGCTTCCGCGCCGCCCTCCGGGCCCCCGAGGAGCAGGGCGTGCTGCTGGCTGGCGGGTTGACCGTACTCTGCACCTTCCAGGCCCTGATTATTATGGCCGGGGTCAGCAAGCTCCTGCCCTTGACGGGGGTAACCCTGCCCTTTGTTAGTTACGGCGGCAGCTCCCTGGTGATCAGCTACCTGCTGCTGGCTTTACTCCTCAACGTCAGCGCTGCCGGCCGGGAGGCCGACCCATGAAAACCGAGGTGCGCCGCCTGGCCCTGGCGACAGGTGTATTTTTCGTCATTCTCATTGTTTACCTGACCTACATCCAGGCTATAGCCGGGGAGAGACTTTATTTAAACCCCCTGAACCCGCGCTTGTACCTGGTGGAACAGCAAACCGAGCGGGGGACAATTTATGATCGCGCCGGCAGGGTCCTGGCCCAGACGGTTGGAAACCAGGGCCGGTTCCAGCGCCAGTATCCTTACGGCCCGGCGGCGGCCCAGGTGGTGGGATATGTTTCCGAGCGCTTTGGCAGCAGCGGCCTGGAAGCCAGCCGGGATGGCGATCTCCTCGGTCTTACCGGCTGGCAGCACCTGGTCAATAAAGGGCGGCGTTTGCTGGGACAGGCGGCCAGGGGGAGTAATCTTTACCTCACCTTGGATGCCGACTTACAACGCCTGGCAACGAGCTTGCTGGCCGGCCGGCGGGGAGCGGTTGTGGCCCTGGACCCGCGTACCGGCGCCGTCCTGGTCCTGGCCAGCAGTCCGACCTTTGATCCCAACCGGTTGGAGGAGGAATGGCAGAGGATCAATAGCCCCGGTGCCGGCAGTCCTCTCTTGAACCGGGCGATCCAGGGCCTCTATCCCCCCGGTTCGATTATGAAGTTAGTAACAGCCACCGCGGCCCTGGAAACCGACCCCGGCATTTTACAGCGTGATTTCTACTGCCCGGGTTACCTGGAAATCCAGGGCTGGAAGCTTACCTGTCCCCGACCCCATGGCCACCTGAATTTCCAGCAGGCCATGATGTATTCCTGCAACGTTACCTTTGCCACCCTGGCCCTGGAAGCCGGGGCGGATAAATTTAAAGAAACGGCAGCCCTGTATGGCTTTGACAAACCTTTAAAGTTCGACCTGCCAGTCGAGGAATCTCGAGTGCCGGGCCGCCTGGATACCAGCGCCCTGGCAGAGAGTTCCATTGGCCAGGGGGCCGTTCTGGCAACGCCCCTGCAAATGGCCATGGTCACTGCGGCTATTGCCAATAAGGGTATCTTAATGCAGCCTTACCTGGTTGATAAAGTAACGGCAGCAGGTGGCCGGCTCCTGTGGGAGGCCGTGCCGCGTCCCCTCCGGTTAGTAACCGGAGTTAAAGTTGCGGCGGATATTAAAGAAGCCATGGTGGCTACAGTTAACGGTGGGACAGCTACAGCCGCAAGCCTGGCAGGGATCCAGGTGGCGGCCAAGACAGGCTCCGCCCAGAATCCCGGGGGCGAAGCCCATGCCTGGCTGGTGGCCTTTGCCCCGGCTGAAGAACCCCGGATCGCTGTAGCCGTTGTCGTGGAAAATGCCGGTGCGGGTGGCGTAGTAGCAGCCCCCATTGCCCGGGAAATTCTGGCGGCAGCCTTGAGGCGGTGATAAAATGGATAAAATGATTGGTAAAATCCTGGAAGGTCGTTATGAGATAATTGATGAGCTGGGGGGCGGGGGTATGGCCCGGGTTTACCGGGGACAGGACCGCCTGCTGCACCGCTATGTGACCATCAAAATTTTGCGGGAACAGTTTGCCAGCGATAAGGACTTTTTAACCCGCTTCCAGAGGGAAGCCCAGGCTGTAGCCAGCTTGTCCCATCCCAATGTGGTCAGCATCTATGACGTCGGCCAGGAAGACGGCATCCATTACCTGATTATGGAGTATGTTGAAGGCCGGTCATTAAAGGAAGTTATTACCGAACGAGGGCCGCTGCCACCCCTGGAAGCTATCGAAATAGCCCTGCAGATCTGTGACGCCCTGGAACATGCCCATGAAAATGGTGTCATCCACCGGGATATTAAACCCCACAACATCCTCATCACCCGCAACGGCCGGGTCAAAGTAACCGATTTTGGTATCGCCCAGGCCGTCAACGAAGCGACCATGTCTTACAGCGGGACCATGGTCGGTTCGGTTCATTACCTGGCGCCGGAACAGGCCAGAGGCGGAGTTACCGGCACGGCGGCGGATATTTATTCCTTTGGCATTGTTCTGTACGAAATGCTGACCGGGGATCTTCCCTTCCACGGTGAGACCCCGGTAGCCGTGGCCATCAAGCATATCCAGGAATCCCCTCGACCCTTGCGGGAGATAAACCCCGGTGTCCCGCCGGCCCTGGAACGTATCGTCATGCGTGCCCTGGAAAAGGATCCGGAACGGCGCTACCCGTCGGCGGCCGCCCTGCGTTCCGACCTGCTGGCGGTAAAAAATGCTCTGGCGGAAGATACCTTTGCCACCCAGGTCTTGCCGGCGGTGGAGGCTTCGGACCCTCCGGCAGCTCAATCCCGGCCGCACCGGCGGCCGCGGGTGTGGGCCTGGGTTTTGATGGTCCTCCTCTTTTTAGGCCTGGCCGCTGCCGGACTGTGGGCTGGATTTCGTTATTATCTGCTCGTTGGGGAGACGGTGGTACCGCCTGTAACCGGCCTCACTGAAGGCCAGGCCCTGGACCGGCTGGCCGCAGCCGGTTTGCGAGGCCAGGTGGGCAGCAGGCAGTATAGCTCTGAGGTACCGGCGGGACAGGTAATGGCCCAGGAACCCGCGCCCGGCGAGCGGGTGCGCCGCGGTCGGGTCGTGACTCTGACAGTCAGTCAGGGCAGCCGGATGGTGACGGTGCCTCCCGTCGTCGGTTTAACGGAACGGGACGCCCGCCTGCAGCTGGAAAATGCCGGTTTACGGGTCGCCGCCGATACGCTGAAGGTATATCACCCCACTATTCCCGCCGGAGCGGTAGTGGAGCAAAATCCTCCCGGTAACAGCAAGCAACCCGAAGGTACCGAGGTCAGGTTAATTGTCAGCAAAGGTCCGGAACCCCAGTTGATCCCTGCCCCCCCTCTGGTTGGTAAAACCCTGGCCGAAGCCCAGCAGCTGCTGGCGGCGGCGAAGCTGCAACAGGGGACCCTTACTTACCAGCGCAGCGAGGAGCAATTCCCTGGGATAGTCATTGACCAGGACCCGCGACCGGGGTCCAGTGTCCTGCAGGGCAGCGCCATCAATTTAGTTGTCAGCCAGGGGCCGGGACCGGCCCAGAAACAATTGGGTGTCACTGTTGCCCCGGCGCCTGATGATCAAGATCATGAGGTACGGATCGTCGTTACCGATGCCAAAGGAACCAGCGAAGTGCTGAAACAGAAGCAGAAGAAAGGCCAGCAGCTTCAAGCCGTAATAACGTATTTTGGCAAGGGTAAGCTCCAGGTATTCCGCGATGGCAATCAAATTTACGTCCAGGATCTACCGTAGGGAGGATGGTATGGAAGGCATCCTATTACGGCGTTACGGCGGGTTTTACTATGTTGAAAGCGGGGGCCAGGTCTGGACCTGTCGCCTGCGGGGCCGTTTCCGGCGCGAGGCCGACCTCCTGCCGGGCGACCGGGTGGAAATGGTGCCCCTGGGTCCCGGGGAAGGGGTGATTGAAGCTGTAAAACCCCGGCGTACCATCCTGGAGCGTCCGGCCGTGGCCAATGTGGAGCAGGCTATAATCGTTTTTTCCTTAAGCACCCCGCCCCCGGACCTGGAACTGCTGGATCGCCTGCTTTTTTTGAGCAGCGTTAAGGATATACAGGCCGTTATCGTCTGGAATAAGGTTGATGTCGGCCGGGAGGAGTATCTGGATTTACCCGCTATTTACCGGCAAATCGGCTACCCGGTTTTAATCGCCAGCGCCCGCACCGGCCAGGGGGTAGAAAAGTTGAAGGAGATTCTTGCCGGGCGGCTCAGTACCTTTGCCGGCCCCTCCGGGGTGGGCAAGTCCTCCCTCCTCAATGCCCTCCACCCGGAACTAAACTTGCGCACGGGCGAAGTGAGCGCTAAAAGTGGCCGTGGCCGCCATACCACCCGCCATGCCGAATTAATCCGCCTTCCGGGCGGAGGCTGGGTAGCCGATACTCCGGGCTTCAGCCGCCTGGACTTACCTCCCCTGGACCGGCTGGAGGTAGCCGGCCATTTTCCGGAGATGGAGCCCTTAATAGGCCGTTGCCGTTTTAATTCTTGCCTGCACCGGGGTGAACCCGGTTGTGCCGTGACTGCAGCTGTAGAGGCCGGGGAAATTCCCGGGCACCGCTATGAACATTACCTTAATTTTCTAGACGAGGTTATTGCCAGGGAAAGGAGCTATTAATCTTTGACCATTATTGCCCCCTCATTGCTGGCCGCCGATTTCAGTAACCTGCAGGCTGAAATAGAAGACGTGGCTGCCGCTGGAGCCGACTGGTTACACCTGGACATTATGGATGGCCATTTTGTCCCCAATATCACCTTTGGGCCGGACCTGGTAGCCGCCTTACGGCCCAAAAGCCGGCTGATTTTTGATGTGCACCTGATGCTTTCCCGGCCGGAAGACTTTATTGCCCCCTTTGCCGCCGCTGGCGCTGACTATATCAGCGTCCACGCCGAAGCCTGCACCCATCTCCACCGGGTACTGCAGCAAATTCGCGCCGCCGGCTGCCGGCCGGCAGTAGCTTTAAACCCGGCCACACCATTGTCAGCCCTGGATCATATCCTGGCTGAGGTGGATATGATTTTACTGATGACGGTAAACCCCGGCTTTGGCGGCCAGGAGTTTATCCCGGCCATGTTACCTAAAATAGCTTCCCTGTCCGCAATACTGCGCCAGCGTAAACGGGATATTCTGCTGGCGGTGGACGGGGGAATTACGCCGGTTACAGCCCGGGAGGCCTGCCGGGCCGGAGCCAACGTCCTGGTAGCCGGTTCGGCCATTTTTGGCCGCCCGGACCGGGCGGCAGCCATTAACGCTTTGCGCGAAGCAGGAGGCTAGCACTTGCTCCTTGACGCGGGCAGGTTACAGGTCTATAATTACAGTAACGTCCTTCGGGGTTAGGTGCAATTCCTTACCGGCGGTAATAGCCCGCGAGCCGTAAAGGTAGACCCGGTGCAATTCCGGGGCCGACAGTGACAGTCTGGAAGGGAGAAGGCGTTCTGTATCCTTTGCCCTTTCTAACCCCGGAGTACGCCCCCGGGGTTTTTTAATGGCTGCAAAAAAATAGAGGAGCAAGCGGAAATGCTTCCAGAGGATGTCGAGTACATGCGCCGGGCGCTGGAACTTGCCCGGCTGGGCCTGGGCCGCACGAGCCCCAACCCGGCCGTTGGTGCCGTGATTGTCCGCGACGGTCGCGTGGTAGGCGAAGGTTACCACCAGAGGGCGGGTACTCCCCATGCCGAAATTCATGCCCTGCGGGCGGCGGGTGAGGCAGCTAAAGGCTCCACCCTCTATGTTACCCTGGAGCCCTGCTGCCATTATGGCCGCACGCCGCCCTGCACGGAAGCCATTATAGCTGCCGGGATCCGGCGGGTGGTGGCAGCTATGGCCGATCCCAACCCCAAAGTGGCCGGTGGCGGCTTCCAGGCCCTTCGCCGGGCCGGGATTGAAGTGGAGACGGGCCTCTTAGAAGATGAAGCCCGGCGGCTGAATGAAGCCTTTATCAAGTATATTACCACCGGGCGGCCCTGGGTCACCCTGAAAATGGCCCTGACCCTGGACGGTAAAATCGCCACCCGTACCGGTGCTTCCCGCTGGATTACCGGCCCGGCAGCCAGGTTAAAGGCCCACGAGCTCCGTGATACCCACGACGCCATCCTGGTGGGAATCGGAACCGTCCTGGCCGATGACCCCGAGCTCACCACCCGCCTGCCGGGGGGCAGGGGTCGTGACGCTGTTAGGGTAATCCTGGACAGCCGTTTAAGGATACCCTTAACGGCCAGGGTGTTGAACCTGGCCTCCCGGGCGCCGACCCTGGTGGCCACCACCGCGGCGGCACCGGCGGAAGCCCGGCAGCAGCTGGCCGCCAGGGGCATCGAGGTCCTGGTCCTGCCGGAAGAAGACGGACGGGTAGCCTGGCAGCCCCTGCTGGCTGAACTGGCCCGGCGCCAGGTTACGAGTATCCTGGTGGAAGGTGGGGCCGGGGTAAATGCTACCGCCCTGGCTGCCGGGATAGTAGATAAAGTGGTGGCTTTTATTGCTCCCAGGATCTTTGGCGGCGTAGCTGCCCCGGGGCCGGTAGGGGGCCCCGGGGTAGCGAGCCCTCAAGAAGCCTGGCAGCTGGAAAAAGTAGAGGTGGCGACCTGTGGTGAGGATATTATGTTAAGCGGTTATCTGGGCAAAAGAAGGGGAGAAGCGTGTTTACCGGCTTGGTTGAAGAGATAGGGATTGTCCGCAAGGTAGAAGCTGTTGCCCAGGGGGCCCGTTTAACTATCGCCGCCAGGAAGGTCCTGGCCGGTACCCGCCAGGGTGATAGTATCGCCGTTAATGGCGCCTGCCTGACGGTGGTTGAATTAACGCCAGCCGCCCTGGTAGCCGAGGTTATGGCTGAAACTTTAAGGGTTACCACCCTCGGTTCTTTAAAAGCGGGGGATCAAGTCAACCTGGAACGGGCCCTGCAGCTGGGCGAGCGGCTGGGCGGCCACCTGGTCAGCGGGCACGTAGACGGCGTGGGGGAAATTAAAACAAAGCGGCAGGCAGGGATTGCCTGGGAAATGGAAGTTGCGGTACCTCCCGGCCTGGAACGCTACATTGCTCCTAAAGGTTCCCTGGCCCTGGATGGTACGAGCCTGACGGTCATCACCGTCGAGGGGAACATGGTAACAGTTGGCCTCATTCCTCATACGGCCCGGCATACCATCCTGGGGACCAAGGGGCCGGGAGACAGGGTGAATATTGAAGTCGACCTGCTGGCCCGTTATCTGGAAAAGCTCCTCACCGGGCCCGGGGAGGAAACTGGCCGCCAGGGTTTGACCGTGGAGTTCCTGGCCGCCAATGGCTTTATTTAATATCAGGGGAAGAAGGTGATTCGCCGTGGGCGAAGAAAAAATTAAATTCAATACCATTGAAGAAGCCCTTGACGATATCCGGGCCGGGCGTATGGTGGTGGTGGTGGATGATGAGGACCGGGAGAATGAAGGCGATTTGATTATCGCTGCCGAAAAGGTTACACCGGAAGCCATCAACTTCATGGCTACCTATGCCCGTGGTCTCATTTGCGTACCCATGGAGGGACGGCGCCTGGATGAACTGGAATTGAGCCCCATGGTCACGCAGAATACGGAAACCATGGGAACGGCTTTTACCGTCTCCGTGGACGCAGCTGAAGTTACGACGGGTATTTCCGCCTTTGAAAGGGCTGTTACTGTTAAAAAGCTTATTGACCCCCGTACCCGGCCGGAAGACCTGCGCCGTCCGGGGCATATATTCCCCTTGCGGGCCAAACAAGATGGGGTATTGCGACGGGCCGGGCATACAGAAGCCGCCGTGGATCTCGCCCGCCTGGCCGGCCTTTACCCGGCCGGGGTCATCTGCGAAATCATGAATCCGGACGGGACCATGGCCCGGGTGCCCCAGCTCTATGAATTCTGCCGGGAACACGGTTTGAAGCTTATTACCGTCGCCGATTTAATCAAATACCGCCGCCGGACGGAGAAGCTGGTCCGCCGGGTTGCCGAGGCCGACCTGCCCACCGCTTACGGCCATTTTAAAGCCGTCGCCTATGAAGAAATAATGAGCGGCAAGGGGCATCTGGCCCTGGTGAAGGGAGATATTGCCGGCAGCCAGCCGGTGCTGGTCCGGGTTCACTCCGAATGCTTGACAGGGGATGTTTTTGGCTCCTTACGCTGCGACTGCGGCGAGCAGCTTCAGCAGGCCATGACCATGATCGAAGCGGAAGGCCGCGGCGTCATCCTCTATATGCGCCAGGAGGGGCGGGGGATAGGCCTCCTCAACAAAATTAAAGCTTACAAGCTCCAGGAAGAAGGCAAGGATACGGTGGAAGCCAACGAAGCCCTGGGTTTCCCGGCCGATCTGCGGGACTACGGCATCGGCGCCCAGATCCTGGCCGACCTGGGCGTCCGCCAGCTCCGGCTCCTTACCAATAATCCCAAAAAGATTGCCGGCCTGGAAGGATATGGTCTTAAAGTTGTCGAGAGGGTTCCTATCGAGATGCGCCCCAACCGGGTCAACAGGCGTTACCTGAAAACGAAAAAGGAAAAAATGGGCCACCTATTGCAGATTAGCTAAAAGGCTTTTTGGGGTTATCTCAACGAAGCTTATTTCTTGTGGACCGTGATAGTGATTAGGTTGGCTTTTGTTTGGAGCGAGCGACTTGACCCGAGTGGCGAAGCGGACTTGGTGAAGCTGCAGAGCGAGGACGGGGCCGAGGACAGCGAGGCCTTCGGCCGGATTCTAAAGGCAAGGACGCCGAACAGGCCGGGACCCCGCCTTAAGCCCTGGCTGAGCCATAGGACGCTCCGCGAGGACCACGGAGCGAGCCAAACAATGCCAGCCCATGGTTAGCCTGTTCATTGGCAAGCAGAGTAGATATTTCAAGAAGGAGGCCTTTTTACCCATGCCCAATATCTTAGCGGGCCAGTTGCAGGCCCGGGGACTGAAGTTCGGCATTGTCGTCAGCCGGTTCAACGAGTTTATTACCTCCAAACTGCTGGACGGGGCCCTGGATGCCCTTACCCGCCATGGCGCCGATCCGGAGGCCATTGATGTGGCCTGGGTGCCGGGAGCCTTTGAGATTCCCCTGGCAGCGCAAAAGATGACGGCCCGCGGTTATGACGCCGTCATTTGCCTGGGGGCAGTCATCCGCGGGGCCACCCCCCATTTTGAATATGTAGCCGCCGAGGTGACCAAGGGCATTGCCCAGGTAAGCCTGAACAGCGGCGTACCGGTGATCTACGGGCTGATAACTGCCGACAATATTGAGCAGGCCATAGAGCGGGCCGGTACCAAGGCCGGCAATAAAGGCTTTGATGCCGCCATGGCGGCCATGGAAATGGCCAATCTCTTTAAAACAATGGCAGGGTAGGGATATAAGATGCGGGTAGGAATCATCAGTGACACCCATGGCGACGGCGCCGCCTGGGAACAGGCCCTGGCCAACTGCTTTCAGGGTGTAGACCTGATCATCCATGCCGGCGATGTCCTTTACCACGGCCCCAGGAACCCCATCGTGGCCGCCTATGCTCCTAAGGATCTGGCCGGGCTCTTGCAGCAGTCGCCGGTACCCCTTTTGATTGCCCGGGGGAATTGCGATGCGGAAGTAGATGCCATGGTCTTAAATTTACCAATAACGGAACAGGTAGTTGTCCAGATGGGCAAGTACCGCCTGATTGCCCAGCACGGCCACCGTTTAGGTGAAGGCGACGCGGAACACCTGGCCGCCTATTACCGGGCCGACCTGTGGATAACCGGCCATACCCATGCAGCCATGCTGGCTGCCAGGGACGGGCGCCTTTTTGTCAATCCGGGCAGTCCCAGCCTGCCCCACAGCGGTCCCCTGGGCAAGTTGAAAACAGTAGCCGTAGCCGATGAGGCCGGCGTTAAAATCCTGGCCCTGGCAACTGGCGAAGTCCTGAAGGAGTTGCCCTGGCCGGCGTAAAGACAAAACCCGGGGTTAAGTCACCCCGGGTTAATTTAAATGCCTTTTAGACGGCTCGCTGTACCTTGCCTGAACGCAGGCAGCGGGTACAGACGTAAACCTTTTTGGTGGTACCGTTTAAAATAATCTTGACCCGCTGGAGATTAGGAGACCAGGTGCGTTTGGTCTTAATATTGGAGTGGCTGACCTGATTGCCGGTAGTCGTCCTTTTGCCACAGATGCTGCAGACTGCCATTCGTTTCACCTCGCTTTTCAACCCTACGGGCGATATTTTACCAGAGAAAGGGTTAGAAAGCAAGGAAATAAATTTCTCCTGCCGGGCAGGGAGTTGCCGGGGCCTGTTGAAAATAATAATCAGGTGGTGAAGGGAATGAGCGGGCAAGAGAAAACAAACGTCGTTCCTTTGCAAATAACCCCAGACCTCTCCATTTTGGAAGTATTGCAGGCCTATCCCCAGGTGCGGCAGGTATTTTACCGCTATGGCATGGGCTGCCTGGAATGCATGGGTGCTATGAATGAAACCATTGCCGGCGGCGCCCGCAGTCACGGCGTTAACCTGGAAGACCTGCTGAAAGACTTGAATAAAGCCATTAAAAGCCGGGGATGAGCCTGGATGTACGACCGCCCGGTGACAGTGTTAAAATATGTAGGTCCCCAGAAAGCAGCCTGCCTGAACAAGCTCGGCATCCAGACGGTGAGCGATCTCCTCTGGCATTTTCCCAGGCGTTATGAAGACCGGCGCCAGCTAAAGAAACTGGCGGCGGCAACGGCCGGGGAAATAATTACCGTCCAGGTAAAAATCAAAGCGTGGGAAGAAAGAGAACTGCGTCCAAATTTGCGCCTCTTCCGTGCCTTCATCCAGGACCGGCAGGGGACAGGCTATGCCATCTGGTTTAACCAGCCCTACATCAAGCGCCAGCTACGTGTTGGAAGCGAGGTCGTCCTTACCGGGAAGGTAAATTACCGGGGTTATGTTCCCGAAATCCAGGTCAGTGATTATGAAGCCCTTGGGGAGGGAGACAGCGGCCTCCATACGGGGCGTATCGTACCCTTTTATCCCCTGACGACGGGCTTAAGCCAGCGCTGGTTGAGGCTGATTGTCCACCAGGCCCTGGAAGAAGTCCGGGGAGAATTGCCTGAGCTTTTACCCCTCCATTTATGCCAACGTTACCGCCTTTTAACCCGCTACCAGGCCCTGAAATATATTCACTTCCCCCCCGATCCTGTCGCCCTGCACCAGGCGCGGCGGCGCCTTAAATATGAAGAACTTCTTATCTGGGAACTGGCTTTAACTTTAAGCCGCTGGCAGCGTGAAGCCGGCGTCCGGGGCATTGCCCATACCCCGGACAACGGGCTGGTGCGGCAATTAATAGCTACCCTGCCCTTTAAACTGACCCGGGCCCAGGAAAGGGTGCTGGCCGAGATCCTGGCCGATATGGAAAACCCGCGGCCGATGGCCCGCCTGCTCCAGGGGGATGTCGGTTCGGGCAAAACCGTAGTGGCGGCAGCAGCCATGGTTAAGGCTGTAGCCGGCGGCTGGCAGGCTGCCTTGATGGTTCCCACAGAAGTCCTGGCCGAGCAGCACGGGCAAACCCTGCAGAAAATCCTCGCGCCCTTAAAAGTGCCGGTAGCCGTCTTGACGGGCAACACCTCCCGGCCGGAGCGGGAAGCTGTCCTGGCCGGCCTGGCCACCGGCCAGCTGCCCCTGGTAGTAGGTACCCATGCTTTGATCCAGGAAAATGTCAGCTTTAAGGCCCTGGGTCTGGTCGTTATCGATGAGCAGCACCGCTTTGGCGTTGACCAGCGGGCCGCCCTGCAGGCCAAAGGGCGGGCTCCCGACCTGCTGGTCATGACGGCTACGCCCATTCCCCGGACCCTGGCCCTGGCAATCTATGGTGACCTGGATGTGTCCCTTCTGGACGAGCTACCGCCGGGGCGGCAGCCGGTAATTACCCGCATTTTAACGGAAAAGCAGCGTGCAAAAGCTTACCAGTTAATCCGGCGGGAGATTGCGCATGGCCACCAGGCCTACGTCATCTGTCCTTTAATCGATGAAAGCGACAGCGTAGCTGCGGAAGGCGCCATCGCCATGGCGAAAAAGTTACAGGAAGAAGTCTTTCCTGAATACGCGGTGGGGCTGGTTCACGGGCGCCTTAAACCTGCTGAAAAGGAGGAGGTAATGAAGGCGTTCCGGGAGGGAAAAATCGCTATCCTGGTAGCGACGACGGTCGTGGAGGTAGGAGTCGACGTGCCCAATGCTACGGTAATGTTAATCGAAGGGGCGGAAAGGCTGGGCCTGGCCCAGCTACACCAGCTGCGGGGCCGGGTGGGGCGCGGTACAGCACCGGCCTATTGTGTGCTTATCACCGGCAACAGCCAGGCAGCCCGGGAGCGGCTGGCTATCCTGGCCTCCAGTCAGGACGGCTTTGCCATTGCCGAAGCCGACCTGCGCCTCAGAGGCCCCGGAGAGTTCTTTGGCACCCGCCAGCACGGCTTGCCGGAATTTCGCCTGGCAAGGCTGCCGGAGGATGGCCGCATCCTGGAACAGGCCCGCCAGGATGCCCGCCTGATTTGCCGGGAAAACCTCTGGCAGCAGCCGGAATACCACCAGCTTTACCTGGCAGCCAAGGAAAAAATTGCAAGCCTGCAATTGTATTAAGGAAAAATATACCAGAAACAGATGGGTATGTTTAAATTATTTTTCAGCCATACTAAACATAAAAATTGGCACGCAGGTGATTTTATGCAACTAGAAAATGATGAGCGTTCCTTGCTGGCTTCCTTTTCCAGCAGCACCCGGGCCCAGGAAGCCATCAATGCCCTGAAAGCGGTCGGTATAACACAGGTTCAGTTTGACCGGGTGGGACGTTTTGGCACCCGCTATAATGCCCAGTACAATAACCCCCTGGCCAACCAGGCCAATACCATTACCGGCTTGACCCTTTATTCCGCTGATATTAACCCCCTGGTAAAAACCGACACCAGGGCCCTGCTGGCCGCCGACCCTTCTGTCAGCGGTGTGGGTTTAAAGGATTACGGCGTAGCCGGCAACGAGGGCTTTTTAGTTACCGTAGTAACGCAAGCGTCCCGGGTGGAGGAAGCCCGGGAAATCCTTGAGGCCCACGGTGGCCGGCTATAAAAATGCGCCCTTTAGGGCGTTTCTTTTTTTAAAATATTAATACAAAATTAGGCTAGCCAAATAATACTAAGCATAAAAAAAGGCCGCCGGCTAATACTAAGACTGCACAAAGGAAAAGGAGGTGAAACTGAATGCCGCGTGGAGGAAGGACCAACCGTCTCCTGATCCCCCAGGCCCGCGGCCAGATGGAAAGGTTCAAGCAGGAAGTGGCCAGCGAACTGGGGATCACCAATTACGACGGTTACCTGGGTGACCTGCCCTCCAAGGTTAACGGTTCTGTAGGGGGGCTCATGGTCAAGAAGATGATCGCTGCTTATGAGCAGAGCCTGAGCAATCAAGCAGCCGGCGGCCTTGGTGGTGCTGATGTTGAACTGGGTGCCGCCCAGAACGTTACCGGCCGCATCAGCGGGCCCAATCCCGCTTATAATGCCGGTGGCCAGAAGTTAAACATCAATGCCCAGCAGTACAATCCCGGTGGGCTGGGTGGATTGACCCAGTAAAGGCAATTCCGGATGGCGGGTTTAACCCGCCATCTTTTTAATGTAAGGGTATGGCCGCCCTGGCCTGCAGTAAAGCGCTATGCAGGGTCCTGTTGAGGGCATTGCCAATAACCCAGGCCAGATTATGTACCAGGTCGTCAACTTCTTTGGGGGTTACGGTAAGGTTACCGCCAAAGGGTGCCAGGACGTTGCGGGTAAGGTTCTGGGCCACAGCCTGATCGAGCTGCAGGTTGACATGGGGAAAAGCCTGCTGCATTTGGTTAAGGGCTTCATAAATAATCACGCCGGCATGGACCACAGTAGGAATACCGATGGCAATGACGGGAACACCCATAGTTTGCTGATTGATACCGGCACGCTGATTGCCCACTCCTGAGCCGGGGCTAATACCGGTATCGGTAATTTGGATGCTGCTGCCTATACGCTGCAGATCGCCAGCGGCCAGGGCATCAATGGCAATCAACGCCCGGGGACGGGTTTTTTCTACTACACCCTTGAGGATTTCCGCCGTTTCAATACCGGTGGTACCCAGGACACCGGGGGCCAGGGCACTGACGGGCCTGGTTCCAGGAGGCATATTTTGCGGGGCAAATTTTAATAAATGCCTGGTGACTGTAAACTGGTTGATTACTTTTGGACCCAGGGAGTCCGGGGTCGCTTCCCAGTTTCCCAGACCCACCACCAGCACCGGGTCGGTAGGACCGACATGCCATTTTTCTAATAACAGGTTGAGCTTCTGGGCCAGGAGACCGGCTATTTCTTCATGAACGGGCGGGTTCTCGGAGCGAAGGGCCGGGGCGTCAATGGTTATGTAAGTTCCTCGGGGTTTGCCCATAGCCTGCTCGCCCATAGCATTCATGATCGTAATGGTTGTAACCGAAGCGTTAGGATACTGTTCTTTATCTTCCCTTACCCCGGGCACTTCCTGCTGTGTAGCCCCGCGTAAAAGAGCATGGGCTTCTACCGCCAGATCCAGGATAACTCCTGAAAGCCGGTAAAATTCGGCGCGCTCCAAGGTGGTTTCCTCCTTTTTAAACCCTGCCTTCAGGTTTTCCATAATGAAAAAAAATATACATCAAAAAGGAAAAGTTTCCTTACGTGTTGAATATTTGCCCTCAGGGAAGGTGAGACTGATGGAAGTAAAATGTGCCCTCTGCGGTCGAAAAGAGGAGCTTACCAAAGTACATAAGGATTATCGTAAATTAGCCAGGGACAAGAATGCCGTCTACACCTGCGAAACCTGCCGTGCCAGGTTGCGCTATCAGGCACTGCAAGCTCAAAAACCCGAAAAACCATTATAAATAACATATTGACAGCGAAAAATATATATAGTATAATCATAAAACGAGAGGAGGAAAAAAGATGGAAATTCGTATTAGCCCGAAAGCGGAACAATATATCAAAGAAAAATCCGATACCATTACCATTAAACTGGAGATGTGCGGCGGTTGAGCTGGACTATCCATTCGTCCTGCCGTGTATGCAGGCGCGCCAGCTGACGTGAAAAACTTTATTGTCCAGCAGCTCAACGGCTTAAAGGTTTACCTGCAAAAAGGGATTAAAGCTTCACGTGGCCTGGATGTGGACCTGGTAGGCTTTGGCCCCTTTAAACAGCTCGTTGTTGATGGAGTGCAAAATTATTAAATTGGGGAGGTAAGAAAATATGAGCAAGCCCGTTAATGTGGATAGCAACGCCTTTGAAGCTGAAGTTCTGTCAGCACCGCTACCGGTGGTAGTTGATTTCTGGGCCGTCTGGTGCGGTCCCTGCCGGATGATGGCCCCGGTGCTGGATCAGCTGGCCGAAGACTACGCTGGCAATGTGAAATTTGCCAAGGTGAACGTCGATGAAAATCAGGAACTGGCAGCCCGCTATGGTATTATGAGCATACCTACCCTGGTTATCTTTAAAGATGGCCGGGAAGTGGGACGGGTCATCGGCTATATGCCCAAGGAAAAGCTAAAGGAACAGCTGGAAGCTGCCATACATTAAGGGGAGATTACATGGCCCGCCAAGCCTTTATTGATGCCAGCATTTGCGACGGCCGGGCCGATTGCCGGGCCATGAGCGCCTGCCCTACTAAATCCTTCCTGCGCGAAGAGGAGAGCGAACCCTGGTTTATTGGCCCTACCTGCCTGGGCTGCGGTCGCTGCCTGCTGGCCTGTGACCGGCAGGCCATCCGCCTGATATAGCAAGGGTCACCGGTGAATTACCGGTGACCCTTGCTGTTTCTTATCAAATTTAACTTTAAGCCGGCAGGCTTTTGTTTAAGTATGTCGAATTATAACCTGGAGGAGGTAGGGAAGATGCTCCGGAAGGTCCGGGTGGAAGACAGCGTGGGGACGGTCCTGGCCCACGACCTGACCAAAATCGTCCCCGGCGAGTTCAAGGGAAGACGATTTAAGAAAGGACATATTATTCAGCCGGAAGATATACCCGAACTGCTGCAAATGGGCAAGGAGCACCTTTATGTCCTGACCCTGGGGCCGGACGAGGTGCACGAAGACGAGGCCGCCATCCGCCTGGCCCGGGCGGCAGCCGGCGACGGCGATCACGGCCTCAAATTTAGCGAGCCCCAGGAAGGCAAGGTAAACCTTATCGCTGCCAGGAACGGCCTGTTGAAGGTAAACCTCCCGGCCCTGCAGCAAGTTAATGAAGGGGCGGAAATCGTCCTGGCCACCCTGCACAACAATTACCCGGTTACGGCAGGCCAGGTGGTGGCCGGCACCAGGCTGATCCCCCTGCTGGCGCCGCGGGCGGTGATTGAAAGGGTAGAAGCCATTTGCCGCCAGGCCGGCGGAATCGTCCGCATAGCCCCCTACCGCCGGTTGCGGGTAGGCTTGATTACCACCGGCAGTGAGGTTTACAAAGGGCGGGTAAAAGACGCTTTTGGCCCGGTGGTCCGGGCCAAGATTGCCAGTTATGGCTCAGAAGTAGAGAGGGAAGAGATCGTACCTGATGACGCTGAGGCGATCCGCCGGGCCATCGCCGCCATGTTAACTGCCGGCATGGAAATGGTGGTGCTGACGGGGGGCATGTCGGTTGATCCCGACGACGTGACGCCGGAAGGGATCCGCCGCAGCGGCGCGGAAGTCGTCACCTACGGCGCCCCGGTGCTGCCGGGAGCCATGTTCATGCTGGCCTACCTGGGGGAGGTGCCTGTTATGGGCCTGCCGGGATGTGTCATGTATTACCGGGCCACCATCTTTGACCTGGTCCTGCCCCGGGTTTTAACGGGGGAACGGCTGCAGCGCAAAGATATAGCCGGGCTGGCGGCCGGGGGCCTCTGCCAGGGCTGCCCGGAATGCCGCTACCCGGCCTGTTCCTTCGGTAAAGGGTAAATCAATTCTCCCGGTAATCGTAGACGCGCCGGGTTTTCTTTTCGCTGCGGGGCAAGGTCCCTAAAGGTACCGCCTCCACGTCGGCCAGGACGCCGATGCGGTTTTTAATCTGGCGCCGGCACTCGGCGGCAACGGCATCGCCCTCATGGCCGGGGAGGTACTCGATCTTTACCAGCAGCCGGTCCTTGCCCTGCTCACGAGTCAAGATGAGCTGGTATTCGCTGCCGGCCCCCGGCGTGAGGTGCAGGACATGGTCGACCTGGCCCGGATATATATTGACGCCCTTAATTTTAACCATGTCATCGGTCCGTCCCAGTACGCGCTCGATCATGGGGAAGGGCGAGCCGCAGGAACAAGCTTCCACCTTCAAGCAGGTAAGGTCGTGGGTGCGGTAGCGCAGTAAAGGCATGCCTTCCTTGGTCAGGGTGGTGATGACCAGTTCTCCCGTTTCGCCAGGCGGCAGCTGCTTGCCCGTTGCCGGGTCAATAATCTCCAGCAGCAGGTGATCGGTCCAGATGTGGATCCCTTCGTGGGCCGGGCAGTCGAGGCCGATGCCGGGGCCGTATATTTCCGTAAGCCCGTATATGTCAAAGGTTTCAATCCCCAGGAGCTCTTCGATGCGCCGGCGCATTTTTTCGCCCCAGCGTTCGGAACCGAGGAGGCCAACCCGCAGGGCCAGCCGGTCCTTCAGGCCCCGGCGCTCGATTTCTTCGCCCAGGAAAAGGGCATAGGAAGCGGTTGCCGTCAGGACGGTGGCCTGGAGGTCGACCAGCATTTCCAGCTGTTTTTCCGTATTGCCGGCACCGGTGGGAATGGCCATGGCGCCCAGATACTCGACCCCGGCCTGGAAACCGATGCCTGCCGTCCAGAGGCCGTAGCCGGGGGTGATCTGCACCCGGTCGCGGTTGGTAACCCCGGCCAGGGCGAAACAGCGGGCCATCATTTCCGCCCAGGCAGCCACGTCACCGGCGGTGTAGGGAATGATAATGGGCTTACCGGTGGTTCCTGATGAGGAATGAATCCGGACGACTTTTTCTTCCGGAACGGCCATCAGTTCCAGGGGCTTGCCGTTGCGCAGCTCCCATTTATCGGTCAGGGGGACCGCCGCCAGGTCGGTTACAGTTCTGATATCTCCCGGCCTGATCCCGGCGGCCGTAAGTTTTGCGCGGTAATAGGGTGAGCTGTCAAAAAGGCGCTGTACCAGGGCTTGCAGGGCCGGAGCCTGCTGCCGGTAGAGTTTTTCGTAATCAAATTGCCCCATAATTACACCTCCAGGGCGCGCCGGCCCAGTTCAAAGGCGCGGCGGTTCATGTCATGGACGCTGGCCGGCAGGAGCTTTAATGCTTCGGCCAGCAGAATATCGGCGGGGAAGGGTAAACCGAAGTTCGCGAGGGCACCAAGCATGACCAGGTTTAAAGTCCTGGGGCTGCCGGCTTCTCTGGCCAGGGCCAGGGCATCCAGGCAGCGGCAGCCGGGCAGGTTGCTTTGCAGGTAGGCCAGGATATCCTCCAGGGGATAGGGGCTGCTCCCCAGGGCGGCCAGGACCGGTATTACCGGTGCCGTAGAGACCAGGGCTCTGCCGCCGGGGCGTAAATACTTTAAGTTGCGGCAGGCCTCGGCCGGCTCCAGGGCCAGGAGGATGTCGGCGGCGCCGTAGGGGATGAGGGGGCCGGCCTCCGACACCCCCAGGCGGACATGGCTGACGACACTGCCCTCCCGCTGGGCCATGCCAATGGTCTCGGCCGTACGTACCGGCAGGCCCGCTGTAACGGCAGCCGAGGCAAGGGCCCGGGAGGCGAGGATTATCCCCTGACCGCCCACACCGGCAATGAGAATATCCATCTAGACCACCTCCTCCATGGCTGCCGCCGGGCATACTTGGGCACAGAGACCGCACCCGGTACAGGTAGGATTAATCATTACTGCGCCGTCAGCCGGTACCAGGGCCGGGCAGCCCAGTTCGTCAATACAGGTACGGCAGCCGGTGCAGGCGTCGGCATTGACCCGGTAGCGGGTGGCAGGTCTGGCTATCTGGGGGCAGGGGTGACGGAGGATCACCACCGCCGGTCCGGGAGCAGCCAGGGCCTGGCGGGCAACTGCCATGGCGGCCTCCAGGTCCAGGGGATCGGCGGTGAGGACTGTTTCTACACCGCAGGCCCGGGCCACCCGGGCGATATCAACGGCCCGCTGCCCGGTGCCGGCGGCCAGTCCCGGGTGTGACTGGTGCCCGGTCATGGCGGTGGTCTCATTGTCGAGCACGACGACTACCAGGGGTGTCTGCTGGTGGACGGCATTGACCAGGGGCGGCAGGCCGGCGTGGAAAAAGGTCGAATCCCCGATAAAGGCTACCAGCCTGGTGCCGGGCTGGACCCGGACCAGGCCCTGGGCCAGGCCTAAACTTGCTCCCATGCACAGGCAGGTATCCATAGCGCTTAAGGGTGGCGCTGCTCCCAGGGTATAGCAGCCGATGTCACCGGTAAAAATTACTTCCTGATTCCGGGCCGCCTGTTTAAAGGCATAGAAGGAGCCCCGGTGGGGGCAACCGGCGCAGAAAAGGGGCGGCCGCGCCGGTAAAGGCGGCAGCGCCGGGAGGCCGGGGGCCGGGTTTTCCTGCTCCAGCTTTAAGAAGCGGACCAGGGCTGCGGCTACCCTGCCGACGTTAAATTCGCCTTCCCGGGGCAGGTAGCCATCATGTTTGCCAGACAGTTCTACCGGGAGGCGGTGGCGCCAGGCCAGGCTGATGACCTGGTCTTCGACAACCGGCTCCTGCTCTTCGACGATGAGGACCCTTTCCATGCGGCTTAAAAAGTCTTTTACCGGTTCTTCCGGCAGGGGGTAGGGGGTGCCGATTTTTAGCAGGGATAGTTTTACTCCCAGGCGTTTCAGCGCTTCGGTAACGTAAAAGTAAGAAGGGCCGCCGGCAATGACCCCCACAGGGCCTTCCAGTTGAGCGGCATTAAAGGGGCTGGCCGCAAACTCGGCCCGCGCCCGGTCCTGCTGTTTATTCAACCAGACATGCTGGCGGGCCGCCAGGGACGGCATGATGACCCAGCGGGGATCTTTAACAAACCCCGGCACCGGCGGCCGCGGCTGGATGGTACCCACCTCCACTTCCTGGCAGGCGTGGCTGACGCGGGTAGTGGGGCGGACGATGACGGGGAGGTTTAAGGTTTCTGAAAGGGTGAAGGCGTATTTAGTCATTGCATAAGCTTCCCGGGGACAGGAGGGGTCCAGGACGGGCAGCTTGGCGAAGCGGGCGAATAGGCGCGTGTCCTGCTCCGTCTGGGAACTGTGGGGGCCGGGATCGTCGGCAACCACCAGAACCAGGCCGCCTTTGACACCGATGTAGGCCAGGCTCATGACGGCATCGGCAGCGACGTTTAGGCCCATCTGCTTCATGCTCACCAGGGCCCGGGCGCCGGCATAGGCAGCCCCGGCGGCAATTTCCACGGCGACCTTCTCATTGACCGACCATTCGGTGTACACTCCTGCTTCCGGGCCGAAATGCATCAGCGTAGCCATTATTTCGGAAGCCGGGGTGCCGGGATAAGAAGTAGCCACCCGGATGCCGGCCTCCAGGGCTCCCCGGGCGATGGCTTCATTACCCATGAGCAATACTGGCATGGTTTCTCTCTCCTTTGGAGACTAAAAGGCACAAAAAACCGGGCCGCAGCCCGGTTATAGCTTGCCAGCTATCCTCGGCTCTGCTAGGCTGATCAGGCTGAACTAAGCTCCCAGCTTAAAAAATTGTTTAAAAAAAGTATAGCATATCGCCTGGCGGCGGTCCAGCCGAAATTTCAGCCTGCTTTATGACGACGAACCGGGAGGGGAGCTGGGGACAAAAAAATGCCGTTCCGAGAGGAACGGCCAGAGTTCGGCCGCCGGTGGGTAACCGGCGGCTTGGGAGAGGAGAAACCGGAGGAAGAGCTCATGGGGGAGGGTTAATAAAATAACCCTAAGCTCTTCATGGTAAATCTGGAAATCAGATTTACCAGTTAATATTATGACTGCCGGCGGGAAAGTTTATACATATCCAGGAAAAATTTTTTACATAGCAAGCTGGATAGTGGAAGGTAAAGGGGCATTTCATGCTATAATAACTGCAGTGAGGGGATTTTATGTTAAGAATAATTGCCGGCCAGGCCCGCGGTCGCCGTTTACTTACCCCAAAGGGCCGCCATACTCGCCCGACCAGTGACCGGGTACGGGAGGCCATGTTCAATATCCTGGGAGCACGGGTTATTGACAGCCTCTTCCTGGATCTTTTTGCCGGATCGGGGGCGGTGGGGTTGGAAGCTTTGAGCCGTGGAGCCAGGGAGGCCGTTTTCGTGGAAAATAACCGCCAGGCCCTGGCTTGCCTGAACGCCAACCTGGCCGCAACTGGCTTTAAAGATAAGGCTCAAATCATAGCCGCCGATGCCCGCCGGGCCCTGGCGGAATTGAGCGGGCGAGACCTGGCCTTCGACCTAATTTATATCGATCCACCTTACCACGAGGGGTGGGGTGATATAATCTTGCCGGCAGTTGTTCCTTTGCTGTCACCGGATGGCCTGGCTGTCCTGGAAACGGCAACTTCTGAAGCGGCACCGGAGATCGCCGATATGGTATTGATGGCCAGGAGGGTTTATGGTGATACAGCTTTAAATTTCTATCAAACAAAGGGCAGGAGGGCTTGCTGATGGAGTTCATGACCCTGATTGAGGAAATGGAAAAATTGATCGAAAAGAGTCCCCATATTCCCCTGACAGGCAGGGTTTTCCTTGACGGCGACCTGTTCCTTGATTACCTGGACCGGTTGCGGACGGCATTGCCCGAGGAAGTACGCCAGGCCCAGTGGATACGCCAGGAGAAGGAGCGTTTGCTGGAAGAAGCCCGCCTGAAGGCCCAGAGCCTTCTGGCCGAAGCGGAGAAGCGGGCAGAAATGATGGCCGGGGAAAACGAGCTGGTCCGAAAAGCCAGGGCCCAGGCCACCGAAATTATAGCCCGCGCTCAGCACCTGGCGGAAGAAATGAAGTCCGGGGCTTTAAGTTATGCCGATGGCCTTCTGGGCCAGCTGGAGGCGAGCTTAAATCAGGCCCTCACCCAGGTGCGCCAGGGCCGCCAGGAACTCCAGGCCTATCCGTCTGGGGGAAGTGCGGGCCGGGAAGCGGCAGCAACGGCACCGGAAAAAACGGAGCATCAGGACCGCCGGTAGAGGAAGTAGCGGGCGCTTAATCCCAGTCCGGCCAGGAGAAAAAGGATGGTCATCAGGATAAAGGCAAACCCTGTATAATGTAACCATAATGTAAACCATGGCGCCCTGGGGACCAGGGCTATTTCCGGGGCCAGCAAGAGCAGGACGGGCCGGGCCGGCCCCTGGCAGAGCCGGACCAGCACGGCAGCGAGGAAGCCGTGGAGGAGGCGGGCGACGATAAAGGGCCCCAGGCGTAAATCAGTTTGGCTGACCATGGCCGCCACCTGGCCGAGTATAGAGAGCCCGGCCCAGCCCATAATGAGGCTGATAGTCACCAGCTGCTCGGTTATCGGGATGGCTGCTTCGCTGGCAAATTTGGCGCCCATGGTCATTTCAAAAAGGCCGGCGGCCATGGCCAGGGATGCCTCGCGGCTTAAACCGAACGGATGGCCGACAGAAAGGAGGAGCCTGGCCAGTGGTTCCAGCAGGCCCAGGATGGTTGCCACCTGGATGATGACGCTAAATAAGATAATAAAACCGCCGATGGTAATCAGGGTCAGGAAGGAACGGTTGACGGCATCCCCCAGGAGCTGGCCCAGGGGGCGACCGTCTCTCTGCTGGGCCTGGAGCATAGCCTGCCAGGCCCGCCGGGGTAAAGCCAGGAGGGGGTAGCTTGCCGGGGGTGAGGCCGGTTGGCGGAAACCATAAAAGCGAAACAATATACCCAGGCAGAAGTTGGCCCCGTAATGGGCGCCGGCCAGGACTGGGCCCAGAGCCGGGTTATCGAGCATGCCTACAGCTACGGCTCCCAGCATAAAGAGGGGGCTGGCGTTGTTGGTAAAGCAAATTAACCTTTCCCCCTCAACCCTGGTAACCAGGCCCTGCTGGCGCAATTGGGCTGTAAGCATGGCACTGATGGGGGAACCGGAAGTGTACCCCATAGCCATGACAAAGGCGCCGCTTCCCGGTACATTAAAAAGGGGCCGCATAACCGGTTCCAGGAGTACGCCCAGGAAATGAACTATGCCAAGGCCCATAAAAAGCTGGGATATTATAAAGAAAGGAAGCAGAGCCGGAACGACAATTTCCCACCAGGCCTTAAGGCCGCGCAGAGCCGCCTGGAAAACCGGCTGGGGGAATAAGATAATGGCCAGGGCCAGGACCGTCACGGCGACGGCGGTCAGGATGGGTCCCAGGCCCCTGGTAATGATAAGTACCTGGTGGCGCACGGGGGTCACCTCGAAGGGACATCCTGTTATGCAATATACGCGGCAGCCGGTATTTTAGAAGTAAACTTGTTGGCAGAAACTAAAACAATTGTGAACACATTAACAATGGTATTGACTTTTCCCAGACAAAAAGTACTATATGTAGTTAGTGGCAAATATATACAGGAGGTACTAATATATGAAGATTTTAGTCTTAAACTGTGGTAGTTCTTCAGTTAAATACCAGCTTTTCGATATGGCCCATGAGCGGGTCCTGGCCCGGGGGCTCGTGGAAAGGATCGGTATACCCGGTTCAGTGCTGACCCACCGTCCGGCCGGTAAAGATAAACTGGTGCGTGAAGCAGAGATTCCTGATCACAAGGTGGCCATACGCCTTTGCTTGGAAGCTTTAACCGATCCTCAATATGGCGTCATAAAGGATTATAACGAAATAGGGGCAGTGGGGCACCGGATTGTTCACGGTGGTACCTTTCCCCATTCCGTCCTGGTTGATGCTTCCACGAAAAAAGCCATTGGCGAATTAGAAGCGCTGGCACCATTACATAATGGTCCGGCCCTCCGGGGGATTGAAGCCTGTGAAGCTATTTTGCCTCATACTCCCCAGGTAACGGTTTTTGATACTGCGTTTCATCAGAGCATGCCTGATTATGCCTATACCTACAGTTTACCTTACGAGCTCTGCCAGAAATACTTGATTCGTCGTTACGGTGCCCATGGTACTTCCCACCAGTATGTTGCCCTGAGGGCTGCTGACCTGGTTGGTAGGCCGCTGGCAGAATTAAAAGTAATTACCTGCCACCTCGGTAACGGCTCCAGTATTACCGCTATCAAAGATGGCAAATCGTGGGATACCAGCATGGGCTTTACTCCCCTGGCGGGCCTGACCATGGGTACCCGCTGCGGCGATATTGACCCGGCCATTGTTACCTTCCTCATGGAAAAGGAAGGTTTTACGCCGGCTGAAATGGACAACCTCATGAACCGCCAGTCAGGTGTGCTGGGAGTTTCCGGGGTGAGCAGCGATTTCCGGGATATTGAAGCCGCCATGGCCGCCGGCAATGAGCGTGCTCGCCTGGCGTGGGATATCTTTGTCCACACCGCGAAAAAATACATTGGCGCCTATGCGGCTGTTTTAAACGGCCTTGATGTCCTGGTGTTTACGGCCGGGTTGGGAGAAAATTCTCCTGCGGTCCGGGAAGCCATCTGCCGGGATATGGATTACCTGGGGATCAAGATCGATCCCGAAGAAAACCAGGTCCGGGGCCAGGAAAGGGATATTACCGCCCCCGGGGCCAGGGTACGCACCTTTGTTATTCCCACCAACGAAGAATTAATGATCGCCCGAGAAACCATGGCCCTTGTCCAGGCCGGTTGACACCCGGCCGGCCTTTCCGGTATAATCTACACGGTGAATGTGGTGAAAATTGGCGTCAGCGATTTAAAAGCCAGGCCGGGCGACGAACTCGAATTTAAAGCCCAGGAAAAGTGGTCCTATTTAGCTACGGCTACCGGCAACATACCTATCGTATCTCCGGTACGTGTGGGCGGTACGGTTACCAATACCGGGAAGATCCTGCTTGTTAAAGGACAGGTAGCCACCACCCTGGAATTAACCTGTGATCGCTGCCTGGAAAAGTACAGGTATCCTATAGTGGCAGCCCTGGAAGAAGAATATGCCGGGGCGGCCGCAGCTCAAACCGTGGCTGGGGAAGAAGGGGAGCCTGTTGAAGTGCGGCCCCTGGAAGGAGATTTTATCGACTTAAAGCCGGCGGTAGAAGAAGCCCTTATCCTGGCGCTGCCCATGAAATGGCTTTGCCGGGAAATATGCCGGGGCCTGTGTCCCCATTGCGGCCAGAATTTAAATGAGGGACAGTGCCAGTGCGATACCCGGCCAGTTGACCCGCGTCTGGCTGTATTAGGAGAATTGCTACGTAAAAGGGAAGGAGAGAACTAGCTTGGGAGTACCGAAAAGAAGAGTTTCCAAGGCCCGGAAAAATAAGCGCCGCTCCATCTGGAGCCAGATGACCCCTCCCTCCTTGGTGGAATGTCCCCAGTGTCATCAGTTAAAGCTCAACCACCGGGTCTGCCCCAGGTGTGGTTACTACAAGGGGCGGGAAGTTATCAAAGCAGCAGAGCAATAAAATTTTTGATAAACGGCAGCCGGCAGTTATTGCCGGCTTTTTTTTGCTTGCATAAATCTGCCATAACCATTATACTAATACTATGGCCTGGTAATATTATTTGGTACCAGGTATGAGGTGAGATTTTTGGTACGCCGGAAAGGCAACAAGGAAGAGCGCCAGGAGGCCCTGCGCCGCTACCTGCGCAACAACCCTTTCGCCACCGATGAAGAGCTGGCGGAAAAATTTAAAGTCAGCATACCCACCATACGCCTGGACCGCCTGGCCCTGGGGATCCCCGAGGTCCGGGAGCGCATCATGGCCATGGCCCGGGAAGCCAGGTCGCGGATGCGGGGGGTGACGGCGGAAGAGCTGGTGGGTGATCTGGTGGAACTGCAACCGGGAATAATGGGCATTTCTATCCTGGAGGTCACCCCCCAGATGCTGGTTCAGCCGGCCGGCGTTGCCCGCGGCCATTATCTTTTTGCCCAGGCCCATTCCCTGGCCCTGGCGACTGCCGGAGCCGAGGTCGTCCTTACCAGCAGCGCCAGGGTGCGCTACCGGCGGCCGGTATATGCCGGCGAGAGGGTTATTGCCAGGGCCATGGTCAAGGTTAAAAAGGATTCAACCTGCCTGGTATCAGTTCATTCCCGGGTTAATGGGGAGATTGTCTTTAAAGGCCAGTTTATAATTATAACTCCGGAGAATATAAAAGGAAGCCAGCGTGAGGCGCCGACAATCTAATACGGAGGCGGGACTGATTGCAAATAGCCGTTGATGCTATGGGGGGCGATCATGCTCCCGGGGAAATTGTCCGGGGAGCGGTGGCCGCTGCCAGGGAAAAGATAGCCGATATTATCCTGGTAGGAGATAAAAGGCGGTTGGAACCGGAACTTAACCCCTTACATCCCCCCGCCAATTTAGAAATTGTCCATACCGAACAGGTTGTGGCCATGGATGAACAGCCGGCCCTGGCGCTGCGGCGCAAGCGGGAAGCATCAATAATAGTCGCTACCCGTCTGGTCAAAGAAGGGCGGGCGGCAGCCGTTGTTTCGGCGGGCAGTACCGGGGCCCAGATGGCAGCAGCCCTCCTGATTTTAGGCCGCAGCGGCAAAATCCAGCGACCGGCCATTGCCACCATTATCCCTACCCTAAAAGGGCCCAAACTTTTACTCGACGCCGGGGCGAATGTCGACTGCCGGCCCGAACACCTCTATGAGTTTGCTTTAATGGGCAATGTTTATGCGGCCAGGGTAATGGGTATCCGCGAGCCCCGGGTGGGAATGCTCAATATCGGCACCGAAGCTTGCAAGGGAAATGAACAGACCCTGGGAGCTTATAACCTGTTAAAGGATGCGCCCTTAAATTTTATCGGCAATATTGAAGGCCGGGATATTTTAGCCGGCGACACGGATGTCATCGTCTGCGACGGGTTTGTAGGTAATGTTCTGTTGAAATTTGGTGAAGGGATGGCCCAGGCCCTCTTTACCATGATCGGTCGGGAAATTAAAAACAGCTTCCGGGCCAGGCTCGGGGCGGCTCTGGTATTACCTGCTTTACGAGGCTTGAAAAAACAAGTGGATTATACCGAATACGGCGGTGCTCCCCTCCTGGGCGTCCAGGGCGTTAGCATCATCTGCCACGGTAGTTCCAACGCCCGGGCCATAAAAAACGCCATTAAGGTCGCCGTTCGCTGTGTCGAACAGGGACTGGTAACAGGTTTGGGGCAGTTACCGGGTTTGAGCGGTGACGGGGAGGTAGTTAAATGCCAGCCCTATTAAGGCCCGTCGGTATTGTCGGGACGGGGTCCTGCCTGCCGGAACGCGTCCTGACCAATACCGAACTGGAGCAGATGGTGGATACAAGCGATGAATGGATTCGCACCCGGACCGGTATCCGGGAACGGCGGATAGCAGATCAGGATACAGCTGCTTCCGACCTGGCCGTCCCGGCGGCGGCAAGAGCCCTGGCCATGGCCGGGCTACCGGCAGAAGCTGTGGATTTAATTATTGTTGCTACCGTAACTCCTGATACCCTTTTTCCGGCTACGGCCTGCCTGGTTCAGGAGCGCCTGGGAGTTAAGGGCGGCGCCGCCTTTGACCTTTCAGCCGGCTGCAGCGGTTTTATCTATGCCCTGGCAGCCGCCAGCCAGTTTATAGCTACCGGGGTTTACCAGACGGCCCTGGTGATCGGTGTCGAGATTCTGAGTAAGATTATCAACTGGCAGGACCGCAGTACCTGCGTCCTCTTTGGGGACGGCGCCGGCGCTGTTGTCCTCCGGGCCGTGCCTCCGGGGGAAGGCATCCTGGGCCTGCACCTGGGAGCCGATGGTGGCGGGGGTTCCCTTCTCACCCTCCCGGCGGGAGGATCGCGCCTGCCGGCCAATTCCAGTACCGTCGAGAAGCATCTGCATACCATCCATATGAACGGGCCGGAAGTGTTCAAATTTGCTGTACGGGTCATGGGAGAGGCTTCCCTGAAGGCCCTGGAGCAGGCGGGTTTAAGAAAAGAAGAGGTAGACTTTTTAATTCCCCACCAGGCCAACATGCGCATTATCGAAGCAGCCACCAAACGCCTGGGCCTGGCGCGGGAGAAGGTTTACGTCAATCTAGACCGTTATGGTAATATGTCCAGCGCTTCCATCCCGGTGGCCCTGGATGAAGCCTGCCGGGAAGGCAGGCTAAAGCGCGGCGATAAAGTAGTGCTGGTGGCCTTTGGCGCCGGCCTCACGTGGGGGGCCGCCGTATTGAGTTGGAGCCTGACAAGCCCGGAAAGGAGTTGAGTTTTATGCTGCGGACTGCCCTTTGCGATCTCCTGGGGATTACCTATCCTATTATCCAGGGCGGCATGGCCTGGGTAGCTACCGGCGAGCTGGCGGCAGCAGTTTCCGCGGCCGGTGGTCTGGGGATTATTGGTGCCGGCAATGCGCCGCCGGAAGCAGTACGCCAGGAGATTCGCAAGGTGCGGGAACGGACAGACCGCCCCTTCGGTGTTAATATTTACTATATGTCACCCTATGTGGAAGAACTCATTGATCTGGTCTGCGCCGAAAAGGTGCCGGTGGTTACAACCGGTGCCGGCAATCCCGGCAAACACCTGCCCAAATTAAAGGCCGCCGGCGTTAAAGTAATCCCGGTAGTAGCTTCCGTGGCCCTGGCGAAAAGGCTGGAACGGCTGGGGGTGGATGCCCTGGTAGCCGAAGGTATGGAGTGCGGCGGCCATATCGGGGAAATCGCCACCATGCCTCTGGTGCCCCAGATTGTTGATGCTGTACATATTCCCGTAATTGCCGCCGGCGGGATTGCCGACGGCCGCGGCCTGGCGGCAGCCCTGGCCCTGGGGGCGGCCGGCGTACAGATGGGGACCCGCTTTATCTGCGCCGAGGAGTGTACCGTCCATCCTAATTATAAAGAGGCTGTCTTAAAGGCCGGGGACCGGGACGCCGTCGTTACCGGCATGCCGGGGCACTATGTCCGGGTGCTGAAAAATAAATTAACCCGGCAGTTTGAAGAGCTGGCCGCCCGGGGTGCCTCCTGGGAAGAGATGGACCGCCTGGGTGCCGGCAAGCTTCGGGCGGCGGTCGAAGGCGATGTGGAGTACGGCTCCCTCATGGCCGGCCAGAGTGCGGCCCTGGTGCGGGAAATCAAACCCGCAGCGGCGATAATTGAAGAAGTAATGGCTGAAGCAGAAGCGATCATCTCCCGCCTCGGCAAGCTGGTGAGGTAAAAATATCTTCGGAGGAGTTCTTTATGTCAGGCATAGTCTTTGTCTTCCCCGGCCAGGGGTCCCAGTATGTAGGTATGGGGCAGGAGCTGGCCGAACGGTATCCTGAGGCAGCTGCCGTCTTTCAAGAAGCTGAAGCCGCTCTGGGGTGGCCGGTGGATAAACTCTGCTTTACAGGGCCGGCGGAAGAACTCACCCGGACGGAAAATACCCAGCCGGCAGTGCTGACGGTAAGCATTGCCTGCTACCGCGTCCTGGAGGCCCACGGGCTCAGGCCCGGGGCAGTAGCCGGCCACAGCCTGGGGGAGTACAGCGCCCTGGTGGCAGCCGGCAGCCTTACCTTTAGCGAAGCAGTCAAGCTGGTGGCCAAACGGGCGCAGCTAATGGCCACGGCTGTACCGGCAGGCCGGGGCGGTATGGTGGCCGTGCTGGGCCTGGAAGCAGAAAAAGTAGCCGCTCTCTGCCGGGAGGTAAAGGAAGGCATAGCCGAAGCGGCAAACTTCAACGCCCCGGGACAGGTGGTAGTTGCCGGTGACCGCGAGGGGCTTGCGGCCCTATCTTCCCTGGCTAAAGAAGCAGGAGCTAAAAGGGTAGTACCCCTCCAGGTGAGCGGCCCCTTCCATTCCAGCCTGATGGCACCGGCAGCCCGGGAACTGGCTGCTGTTTTAAACCAGGTTCCCCTGGCCGATCCCCTGGTGCCCCTGGTAAGCAATGTAACGGCCGGCTATGTTTACACAGCAGCCCAGGTCAGGGAGAATCTGATTAAGCAGGTAGCCAGCCCGGTGCGCTGGGAGGAGAGTGTCCGCCGCCTGCTGGCCGATGGTTACCGCACTTTTATCGAAGTAGGACCGGGCAATGTTTTAAGCGGGCTCATCAAGCGCATCGACCGCCAGGCTACCATCAGCCAGGTAGAAAATATTCAGACGCTGGATAAAACCCTTGCTTTACTTCAGGAGGCTAAATAAAATGGAATTGCAGGATCAGGTAGCAATTGTCACCGGAGCCTCCCGGGGGATAGGCCGGGCTACGGCCCTGCGTCTGGCCAGGGCCGGTGCCAGGGTGGTGGTCAATTATGTCCACCAGGCTGAGGCGGCGGCAGAGGTAGTGGCCGCTATCGAGGAGGGCGGTGGCCAGGCCATTGCCGTTGCCGCTGATGTGGGCGATTACGAAGCGGCCAGGAATTTAATCCAGGCAGCCCTGGATCATTTTGGCCGGCTGGATATCCTGGTCAACAATGCCGGTATAGCCCGGGATAACCTGGCGGCCCGCTTGAAACCGGAAGACTGGGCTGCCGTTCTCCAGACCAACCTGACCGGAGTTTTCAATTGCTGCCAGGCCGCCTTGAAGCCAATGCTCCGCCAGCGCCAGGGACGGATTATTAACCTGACTTCGGTCGTAGGCCTGCGCGGTAATGCCGGCCAGGTGAATTATGCCGCAGCCAAGGCCGGGGTTATCGGTTTTACCAAAGCCCTGGCTAAAGAGGTGGCCTCGCGGGGCATCCTGGTCAATGCCGTCGCTCCGGGTTTTATCACTACGGAAATGACAGCGGCTTTAAACGAGGCGGCCCGGGAAGAATTTTACCGCCATATACCCCTGGGGCGCCCCGGCGAGCCGGAAGAAGTAGCCGAGGTAATTTTTTTCCTGGCTTCGCCAGGGGCCAGGTATATTACCGGTCAGGTGCTTACTGTTGACGGGGGGTTAACCCTGGCCCTGTAAGCAGGTTTAACCAAGGGAAGGAGGTGAGGCCAGTGGAGGTTTTTGAAAAGATCAGGGCTATTGTGGCTGAACAGCTCGGGGTCGAGGAAGACGAAATTACGATGGAAACTTCCTTTGAAGATTTAAATGCCGATTCCCTGGATATCGTGGAACTTATCATGGCCCTGGAAGAGGAATTTGACCTGGAAATTCCCGACGAAGATGCTGAAAAGCTGACGACAGTAGGGGCCGCGGTAGCCTATATAAAAGAACATACCAGCAAGTAAAACCTGAAAAGGAAGTCCCGTGCTTCAACGGGACTTCCCCTTAGAATGGGGGATAGCTTTGCAAAAGCGTGTCGTCATAACCGGCCTGGGAGCCATCACCCCTGTGGGTACCGGAAAAGATAAATTCTGGCAGGCCCTGGTGGCGGGACAGCCGGGCATTGGCCCCATTACCCGCTTTGATGCCGGGGAAATGGCCGTCCGTTTTGCCGGTGAAGTAAAAGATTTTGACCCGGGAGCCTTCTTTGATCGCAAAGAAGCCCGGCGCATGGATCGTTTTACCCAATATGCGGTAGCTGCAGCCCGCATGGCGGTAGAAGACGCAAAGCTCGACCTGGAAAAGGAGGACCGGGACCGGATAGGGGTTATCTTTGCCACGGGTATCGGTGGTATGGAAACCTTTGAAGAACAAACCCGGGTTCTCCTGGAAAAAGGCCCCAACCGGGTCAGCCCCTTTTTTGTCCCCATGATGATCGCCAATATGGCCGCCGGGCAAATCTCTATTAATTTAGGTGTCCGCGGGGTAAACTTTACGGTAGTCAATGCCTGTGCTTCCGGGGCCAATGCCATCGGTGAGGCCTTCCGCACCCTGCAGCGGGGCGATGCTGATGTAATTATCACCGGTGGCAGCGAGGCCAGTGTAACTCCCCTGACCGTGGCCGGCTTTGCTGCCATGAAGGCGCTGTCCACCCGCAATGAAGAGCCGGAAAAGGCCAGCCGCCCCTTTGACCGGGGCCGGGATGGCTTTGTCCTGGGCGAGGGCGCGGGGGTAATGATCCTGGAAACCCTGGAACATGCTGCAGCCCGGGGCGCCCGCATCTACGCGGAAGTGGCCGGCTATGGTTGCACGGCCGATGCCTATCATATTACGGCCCCGGCCCCCGATGGAGCAGCGGCCAGCCGCGCCATGGCCCTGGCCCTCCAGGATGCAGGTTTACAGCCGGCGGATATTGATTACATCAATGCCCACGGTACTTCTACCGAGCTAAACGACCGCCAGGAAACCCAGGCCATTAAAAAAGTCTTTGGTGACCATGCGTACCGGCTTGCCGTCAGTTCGACCAAGTCAATGACGGGACATCTCCTGGGGGCTGCCGGGGCCATTGAGCTGGTGGCAACGGCTCTGACCGTTTACACCGGTGTCATCCCACCGACCATTAATTATGAAGAGCCCGACCCCGACTGCGACCTGGACTATGTACCCAATGTAGCCAGGGAGCGGCAGGTTAGGGCGGCTATTTCCAATTCCTTTGGCTTCGGTGGTCATAACGTCACCGTGGTGCTGCGCAAAATATAGCCTGGGCTAACGGCAGACAACTGCCGGCTTCTTGCCTCAGGCTTTCAATAAAAGGCGGGTTAAAAAATTGGATAACAAAAGACGGGAACAGCTGCAGCAGTTTTTACACCGTTTTCACCTGGATATTGACGGGCTGGAAAGTCTAAATACGGCCCTGACCCATCCGACCTACGCCTATGAACACCAGCTTTCCCATGACAACCAGCGGCTGGAGTTCCTGGGTGATGCCGTCCTGGGGCTGGTGATTACTACCTATCTTTACCGGGAATTTCCCCACCTGCCGGAAGGGGATTTGACCCGCATGCGGGCGGCCATTGTCTGTGAGGCGAGCCTTGCTAAAGTTGCCCGGCAGATCGATCTGGGTGAATTGCTCCTTCTGGGGCAGGGAGAAGAAAACAGCGGGGGCCGCCAGCGCTCTTCCAACCTGGCCGATGCCCTGGAAGCAGTGATTGGGAGCCTCTACCTGGCCGGGGGGTTAAAAACGGCTCAGGATTTTATCCTGCAGATTTTTACCCCTGCCCTGGAGGTACTTAAAGATACCAGCGTCATTGACAGCAAGTCGGCCCTGCAGGAGTTGATCCAGAAACGGGGACCGGACAATGTGACCTATAAAATTTTGGAAGAATGGGGACCGGACCACGCCAAGCATTATAAGGCCGGCGTATTTTTCCAGAACCGCCTCCTGGCTACCGGCGAAGGGCACAGCAAGAAAGAGGCCGAACAGGAAGCCGCCCGGGCCGCCCTGGCATTAATAAAGATCCGGGAATAATTTGCAATTTAATTTTTTCAGTTCATTCTTTCAGGAAGGAATTGGTGGCTCTTATGTCGAATAACATATGGGTTCAAAGGGCGGTAAAGATAGGGAGGAGGAAGAAATGGAGGTCCTAAAAGTTTCGGCCCAGTCCAATCCTAAAGCCGTAGCTGGAGCCCTGGCAGCTGTCTTCCGTCAATACGGTAAGGCCGAAGTCCAGGCCGTTGGAGCAGGAGCCGTTAACCAGGCCGTCAAGGCCATAGCCATTGCCCGGGGTTTTATTGCCCCCAATGGTATCGACCTGGTAATGATCCCTGCTTTTACTGAAATTAATATTAATGGTGAAGAAAGAACCGCAATTAAATTTATTGTCGAACCCCGCTGAGGGTCACGGCAAACTGCTCTCCGAGCAGTTTTCTTTATTTATTTTTGGAGGCCGAAATGTATCTTAAGGTTGTGGAGATCCAGGGTTTCAAGACCTTTGTCGACCGGGTTAAACTGGAGTTTGGCCCCGGTTTAACGGCCATTGTCGGGCCTAACGGCAGCGGCAAAAGCAACATTGTCGATGCCATTCTCTGGGTCCTGGGCGAACAGAGCGCCAGGACTTTACGCGGGGCGCGCATGGATGACGTGATCTTCGCCGGTAGTGAAAAACGGCGGCCGGTGGGTATGGCGGAAGTAACTTTACACCTCGATAACAGCGATGGCAGCCTGCCCCTGGCGTACCAGGAAATAGCCGTTACCCGGCGTTTTTTTCGCTCCGGTGAGGGCGAGTATTATATCAACAAGGTTCCCTGCCGGTTGCGGGATATCCAGGAGCTGTTCTTAGACACCGGTTCCGGCCGGGGGAGCCTGGCCATTGTCGGCCAGGGCCGCCTGGAAGAGATCCTCTCCGCCCGGCCGGAGGAGCGGCGGGCGGTACTCGAGGAGGCGGCCGGCATTGCCCGCTACCGCTGGCGCAAAAAAGAAGCGGAGCAGCGCCTGGAAGGTGTCGAGCAAGATTTATTACGTTTAAATGATTTAATTGCCGAGCTGAAGGAACAGCTGGGGCCGGCAGCGGCCGAAGCGGTCCGGGCGCGGCGTTACCAGAAATTAAGCCGGATTTTACAACTTGTGGAATTGATCCTCAAGGCCGGGGAAATGGAAGAAACCAGGCGCCGCCGCCAGCGCAGCCAGGAACGTTTACAGGCCCTAGCGGCCGCCGTGGAGGAGATGAAGGCTCTAGAACAGCAGCTCCAGGAAAAAGCGGGGGAACTGCAGGAACAGCAGCAGAGGTACCTGGCCGAGAGGCAACATTACCAGCAAGAACTGCAAAGTTTAAGGGAACGGCTGGTCAGTACCCGGGGGGAAATAAACCTGGTCCGGGAAAAGCTGGCCGAACTGGCCCGGCAGCAGGAGGAAGATTCTAAGCGGCAGCGGCAGCTGGAGGAGGAAAAAGCCAGTTTAGCAGCCGCCCTGGCCGCGCTGACCCGGGAAAGGGAGGAGAACAATCAGGAGCAGGCCCGGCTGGAGCAGGAGATAATAAAAGGCCGGGAGGAACAGGAAAAACTCCAGGCGGAAGCCCGGGAGCTGGCCGCAGCGATGGAAAAAGTAAGGAACAACCTCTTTCAAGTAGCCCATGAACGGGCCGGCTGTCGCAATGAACTGGTGCGCCTGGAGGAAAAGCGGGCGGCTATAGAACGGCTATTAGAGCACAAACGGCGCCAGCTCCAGGAATGGCAACAGGAAAGGGAGCACTTACTGGATCACCTGCGGGCCGGGCAGAAACAGCTGCAGCATTTGGAAGAGGAACTAAAAAGGCTGGAAGAGAAAAAGGCCGGCCTGGAAATAGAGCTGCAGCTAAAGGAGGAAGAACTCGCCGCCTGCGAAAAGGAACTGGCCGGCTGGAAAGAACGTCAACGTGCCCTGGCCGTACAATTAAAGGTTTTACGTCAATCCCAGGCCGACTATGAAGGTTTCGCGGAAGGCGTGAAGTTTATCCTGCAGGCAAGGAAGAGGGGTGAAGCTGCCTGTGCCGGTATCCTGGGAGTAGTGGTAGAAAAGCTGGCGGTACCGGCCGAACTCACCCGGGCCGTAGAAGTAGCCCTGGGCGGGGCGGCCCAGCAGGTCCTGGTACGGACGGCGGCCGAAGCGGAAGCAGTTATCCAGTTCCTTAAAGCCCGGGGCCGGGGGCGGGTCACCATCTTGCCCCTGGCATGGCTGGAGCCGCGCCGGTGGCCGGCCTGGGCCGGTTGGGTTTTAAAAGAGCCCGGCGTCCTGGGGATAGCGGCCAATCTTGTCCAGTGCGAGGCGGAAGTACGACCGGCGGTGGAATACCTCCTCGGACAAGTCCTGATCGTAGACGACATCCGCCGCGCCGTGGCTCTGGGGGAGCGCCTCCGGCCGCCCGTGCGCCTGGTCACCCTGGAAGGGGAAGTAATCCAGCCCCGGGGACCTGTAACGGGCGGGGTTGCCAGGCAGCAGGGCGGTTATCTCCAGCGGCGCCTTGCTATCCAGCAAGGTGAGGCCGAACTGGCCAACCTGGCAACTAGAATAAAGCAGGCCCAGGAGCAGCAGGAACAGCTGCAAAAAATGTTGGCCGGGAACCGGCAGGAGTACCATGAGGTGACAGAAGGGCTTCTTACCTGCCGGGGCCGGCTCCATAATCTACTGCAGCGCCTGAGCGAGCGGAAAGAAGACCTGGCCCGCCTGGAGGAAAAGATTGCCGTCCTTGAGGAAGAGCTGGCCCAGAGCACCGGCGGTTCCCTGGACCTGGGCAAAGAGCGGGCGGAAAAGCAAGAGCTTCTGGACCGGCTGGCAGACCTGGAAGGCCAGTTAAACCTCCAGTTGAGCGGCCTCCAGGAACGAGCGGCGGCTTGCCAGCAGCAGATCGCTTCCTGCCGGCAGGAACTGGCTGTCAATGAAGCCCGCCTCCAGGCCTTGGTCAACGCCCGGGAACAGTTAAATCTCCGGGAAAGGGAACTGGCCCGGCAGCAGGAAAAATGGCAGCGGCAACAGGAAGAACTGGCTGCCCGCAGGGCGCCGGCAGCAGCCCTGGAAAATGACCTTAGAGCCAACCTGGAAAAGCTGGCCGGGGAAGAAGACCGGCTCCAGGAGGCCTGCCGGCAGGCCGTGGCAATATTGGCGCGCCTGGAAGACGAATCCTCTGCCCGGGTTGGCAGGCAGGAAGAACTGGCCCGGGAACTGGATAGGCTACAGGCGCGGAAAGATAAAACGCTCGCCCGCCGGCAGCAGGAAGAGATCAATTTAGCCCGCCTGGAAACGACCCTGGCCGCCGGTCTCGCCGAGCTGGAGGAACGCTTTGGTCCACAGTGGGAAGCGGAATTGCAAAAACCCCGGCCTCACCTGCAAAAAAGAGCGGCGGCTGTACGGGAACTCATAAAGGAAAGGCTGGTAAGCTTAGGGGAAGTTAACCCCGGAGCCATTGAGGCTTACGAACGCTTAAAGGCCCGTGTTGATGAACTGGAGCAACAGAAAAAGGACCTGGAGGAAGGCCGGGCGGCCCTGCACCAGGTAATTAACGAGATGGAGCGGTTAATGGCCCGGCAGCTCAAAGCCACCCTGGCCGCGGTCCAGGAACACTTTGCCGCCATCTTTCAGGAACTTTTCGATGGCGGTGAAGCCCGCCTGGAGCTGACCGGCAGCCAGGATATCCTGACTGCCGGCCTGGAGATCGTTGCCCGGCCGCCGGGCAAGAAGCCCCAGCACCTGGCCCTTCTCTCGGGCGGGGAAAAGGCCCTGACGGTGGTGGCCTTTATCTTCGCTCTGTTAAAGGTCAAACCCAGCGCTTTTTGTATCTTTGATGAGGTGGACACGGCCCTGGATGAAGCCAATGTGGAGCGCTTTGCCCGGATGTTGCGCCAGTTTTCCGCCCGGACCCAGTTTATCGTCATCACCCACCGCCAGGGCACTATGGCCGCTGCCGACGTCCTTTACGGTGTGACCATGACGGAACAAGGCGTCTCCCGCCTCGTTTCGGTACGGCTGGAGCAACTTCCGGCTTAAACACAGAGAAGCCCCGCCCGTTCTGGCCGGGGCTTCTTGTGTCCACGGCTATTCTTTATCCCTTTTCGTAGTCAAATTATTGGGCGGCGTCTTGTACGGGTTTTCGCGTAAAACCTCTCCCTTTGCCTCCAAGTTCCACAACTCTTCCGGGGATTCCTCGCGTATGAGTTCGTGCCGGAAAGTTTTCTGACGGTCGCTGATTTCTTTATCCGTCATAACGGCACCTCCAGGAAAAGTTTCCAAGCAAGGATTAGTTTTCCCTTTGTTGGCCGAGAAATACCCTATAAACTAAAGGCAGGGTATTTTTATTTTTTTACGTCTTAATAAATAGAGAAGCCAGTAAACAGGAGGGGAGGGTATATACCTGGAAAAAGATTTAATCAGACGGGCTGCAGCTGGAGATGAACGGGCCTTCACGCGGGTAGTAGAACTTTTTAGTCCCTTCCTTCTGGCGGTAATCTTACCAATCGTAGGTGGCAAGGAAACAGCGGAGGATATCTTACAGGAGACTTTTATTCAGGTTTACCGTTCCCTTCATACCTTTCGCGGCGGTAGTTTCAAACGCTGGCTGGCCCGTATTGCTATCAATAAAGCGATTGATTGGAAACGCAAAGGAAAAAGCAATTTAGAGATGATAGTAGAATACCCCGGGCAGTTGGAGGTATTCAAGGTTGCCCCGCTGACTTCTGTGGAAAATGAAGTAATTTACAGGGAAACAGTAGCCAACTTACAGTCTTTATGCCGGGAATTACCCGAAAGTTATCGCCATGCTTTTACGGGCTATTATTTTGACGGCAAAAGTTATCGAGAATTGGCAGCTGAAGCCGGCGTTACAGTAAAAACGGTGGAATCGCGTTTATATCGCGCTCGCAGAATACTAAGAGAGAAGTTAAAGGGGGGTTAAGTGGTGTCGCATTACAGTCGCCGGGAATGGCGGTTATACAAGGACGAACTGTTACCGGAAGGGGTACGGCGGGCCATGGAGGATCACCTGCGGCACTGTGAAGCTTGCCTTGAAAATTACCTGGCTGCCTTCGGGTCCCAGGATGAAACGGCGGCTGCCGGAATCCTTTCCCCTGATTTTTCCGCCAGAGTTGCCCGCAGGGTTGCCAGAATGGGCGCCCGGCAAAAGTATAGGACGGGCCCGGGCGGTAACTGGCTTGCCAGGGCCATTCAGTATTATACCATAGCGGCTGCCGTTACCCTTCTGCTTTTGGCCGGAGGATGGTTCGACTTTATGGTTTCAGAAGCCATGCATAGCCAGGTGCGGGTAGCAAGAATCGTGCAGACCCTCGAGGAGAAAATTTCCTTCGGATGGTCCGAGCGCCTGTTTGAAAACGCTACTGATAAACTTACGGAGATTATCGATAAGGAGGTTGCCAATTAGATGGGTAAAAGCAAATTAATAAGTTTTATATTATCCTTTTTTCCCGGCCTTGGCCATTTCTACCTGGGTCTAATGAACCGTGGTATAGCCTTCATGGCAACGTTCTTCGGCTGGATGGCGCTGGTAATATTGGCCAGCGTCATCACCGGGTTCAACGGTTTTATTGCGCTGTTAATATTACTCCCCCTTATCTGGCTCTACAGTTTATTTGACGCCGTCCAACTGTGCGGTCGCCTCCAATCCGGGGAAACGGTTTCCGATAGTTCCCCCCTGGCGGAGCTGAGTGAGAGTCTAGTCAACGGTTATAAGAGCAGGTTATGGGCGTTGTTGTTTAGCATTATCCCGGGCGCCGGGCATATGTACCTTGGCTGGCAGCAGCGGGGGCTGGGGTTTATGTCTACATTTTTCCTGGCCATGTTTCTTATGGAATGGTTGCGCTTAAGCCTTTTCTTTTTCATGCTGCCGGTAATCTGGCTGTATAGTTTCTTTGATGTTATGCAACTGGTTTCGAACGACATATCGGTTCCGGCCAGCGAAGGAAGTTTTTTTACCTGGCTGTTAGAAAGACAACGTTGGGTGGGTCTTGTTTTAATTGGTCTGGGCATTCTTATTATATTTGACCGCATGGTTGTTCCTTACCTTAGCTATGAATTAATAAACCTCATCAAAACGGGATTTATAGCGGCAATTTTTATCGGCGGGGGCTTAAGGCTGGCTCTGGGAAGTAAGATTGACCTGCCGGCGACAGAAGAAAAGACGGGAGTATCCTCAGATAATGAATTGATGGAGGGTGAAAGATGCAATCGCAGGGAAAATCCATAAGGCAATGGCGGGTAGGTTCCTTTTCCACGGCACTGGCGCTGATTTTGTTTGGCGTGGCTACCCTGGTGTACCGGCACGAGCCGGGCTATGTTCCCCAATTAATAAATAACTGGTGGCCGGTGGTGCTCATATTGCTGGGTTTGGAAATTTTTCTGGCGGGTTATTTTTGCCGCGACGATGTACCCCGGCTAAAATATGATTTTTTGGCTTTAATTCTTGTCGTCGTGATAGTAATTATCAGTCTGGTAATTTATGTTTTCAACAGCAGCGGTTTGGCTGCCAGGTTGACCCAGACCCTTGGCGCGGCAAGCTATACGGTTGATCTGCCGGAAAAAAGGCTGGCTGTGGCGGAAGGAGTGAAGAAAATTGCAGTCCAGGGGCCGGGACGCGAGTGGCATAACCTGCAGCTCCAGAAGTGATGGCCAGGGCTACTGTTGGCGAAGGCGGGCCGCTTTTGAAATTGTTTTCCCGGGATGCGATTATAATAAATACCCGGTAAAAAGGGTTCGAGCGCTGTCACAAAATCCTCTTTGCCGGTGTTATAGTTACAGCAGGGGTTGTAAAGGGAGGGAGGTTCCCATCAAATCCGCGGAATTTGAAGCCCTGTTTCAAAGCTTCTATCCCCTGGTGTACCGGCGGCTGTATTATCTCCTGGGGGAGCGGGCGGCGGCCGAGGACCTGACCCAGGAAGTCTTCCTCAAGCTGTACTACCAGCCGCCCCGGGAAAAAAGCAACCTGGGCGGCTGGCTGTTGCGGGTGGCCGCCAACCTGGCCTACAACTACCTGCGCGGCGAAGAGCGGCGCCGCCGCCGCGAGGAGAACCAAGCCAGGGAGGAGGGCGGCGTTATCCCCCTGGAGGAAGCTGTCATCCGCAGCCAGGAGGCGCGGCTGGTCCATCAATGCCTGGCCAAGCTCCCGCCCCGGGACCGCATCTGCCTGCTGTTAAAGAACGCAGGTCATACTTACGCCGAGATCGCCGCGGTCATCCAGGTGGATAAAAACTCGGTGGGTACCATCCTGGCCCGGGCGCGGCGGCACTTCATAGCTTTATACAGCGAATTGGAAGGGAGGGACGACCATGTGTCCGGAGGAGGGCATTCTTCAGGCCTATCTTGATGGCGAACTAGATTTGGATATGGCAAGCCGGGTAGCGGGCCATTTGGCTGCATGTACTGCCTGCCGGGAAAGGTTGCACGGCCTGGAGAAACTGGCAGCGGGCACCGGTGCCGCCCTGACGCCTTACCGGCGGGAAACCGAGGCCATGGGTCGTCCTGTACGGGTTCCCCCCATGAGCCTCCCGCCCGGTAGCAACCGGCCCCTGACTAAAACAAGGAGGATCGGCGACATGATCCGGCAGCACAAGTGGTTTTCCGGTGCAGCGGCGGCCGCCTTGGCTTTGGCCGTCTTCTTAAGCTGGGCCCCGGGCCGCAGCTTGGCCGCCCAGTTCCTCAACGTTTTCCGCATGGAGAAAATCCAGGTGGTGAAGATCACCCCCGAAGATATGGCCCAACTGGATAAACTTTTAAGCGGCCAGGGGGGAGAAGTGGACATCAAGAACTTTGGCCGGGTAGAGGTGCGAAAGCCAGATAGGGCGGAGTTAAGGGTGAAAAAGGTGGAGCCGGACCAGGTGGCAGCCCTCAGCGGTTTACAACTGGATCTGCCCGCCACCCTGGCCGGGCGGGCAAGGGCGGCCGTATACATTGAGCAGGCCCCGACCATCACCTTCACCCCCGATGTGGAAAACCTCAACAGCTATCTCCGGAAACACGGCGGCGACCTGCTGCCGGCCGAACTGGCGGGCAAGTCCTTCACCTTGAGCATCCCGCCCCTGGTCATAGCCGACTATGGCCAGCCGGGCAAAGGTTTTACCCTGTACGCCGCCCGCGACCTGACAATCGACGCGCCCCAGGGGGTCGACCCGGTAGCCCTGCGCGAGGCCCTGCTCAACCTGCCCTTCCTGCCCGAAAACTTGCGCCGGCAACTGGCGGCCATCAACGACTGGCAGCACACCCTGCCTATCCCGCAGACCCAGGGTATGGCGGCGCGGGAGATCACGGTCAACGGCAACCAGGGGGTATACTTTAGCGACGGCGCTACTAACGGCAAGATTATCCTGGCCTGGCGCCAGGGTAATAGCTGGAGGGCTATCACCGGCCTATCCCTGGATGAAGCCCTGCGGGTGGCGGCGGAGGTCAAATAATGGCCATAATTGAAACCCGGAATTTGACCAAAATCTATGGCCGGCAAGTAGCCTGCCGGGAGATCTGCCTTTCCGTAGAGAAAGGGCAGATCTTTGGCCTCTTAGGACCCAACGGCGCCGGCAAGAGTACCCTGGTAAAGATGCTGGTGGGCCTGGTCTACCCCACGGCCGGGGAGGCAAAGGTTGCCGGCTACACGCCCCAGGACATCAGGGGCCGGCGCCGGGTGGGTTTTTTACCGGAGAACTTCCGCCTCCACGGCTGGATGAAGGGAGAAGAGCTATTGACCTTTCACGCCCGGCTGGCGGGCCTGGAAGGCAGGGCCGCCAGCCGGCGGGCTCATGAAGTCCTGGAACTGGTGGGCCTGGCCGGGGAGGGCCAGAAGCTGGTTGCCAATTACAGTAAAGGCATGCAGCAGCGCCTGGGCCTGGCCGCCGCCCTGGTGGGCGACCCGCGGGTGGTCTTCCTGGACGAGCCCACCTCGGCCCTCGATCCCCTGGGCCGGCGCCAGGTGCGGGAGATCCTCCTGACCCTCAAGGAGGACGGCAAGACTGTCTTTTTAAACAGCCACCTGTTGAGCGAGGTGGAGCAGGTATGCGACCGGGTGGCCATCATCAACCGGGGTACGGTGGTGGCCGCCGGCCGCCTGGATGAACTCCAAGCCGGCCCGGCGACGGTCGCCATCAGGTTGGCTGGCCTGACGGGAGAACTGGTGGCGGAGCTACGCCGGCGTTACTCCGATCTACAACTGGAAGGTGACCGGCTCACCCTGGCCCTGGGCGGCCGGGAGGAAATCGCCGATCTGGTGGCCCGGCTGGTGGCCGGGGGTTGCCGCATCTATGAAGTGAGGCCCGGCCATAGTTCCCTGGAAGACGTCTTTGTCCACCTGGTGCGGGAGGGGGAGCAGGTATGTGGTTGATGGCCCTCTTTACCTTCCGGGAGGCCTGGCGGAAAAAGGTGGCCCTCATCGCCGGCGCCCTCACCTTGGCCTTCCTCATCCTGTACGGCACCGGCCTGCACTTTATTACCAGGGACATGGTGAATACCGCCAATCCCGCCGCCACCGCCGCCAGTTACTATGCCATGATGCAGGCGGTTACCCTTTTTGTCCTGGGGATTTACCTGGCCAGTTTCCTGGCGGCCGGCCTGGCCGTCCTGGCCGCCGTGGGCAGCGTCGCCGGAGAAATCGAAAACGGCACCCTGTACACCCTGGCGGTACGGCCCCTGTCCCGCCGCGACCTGCTCCTGGGTAAATTCCTGGGCCTGGCGGCCATGCTGGTAACCTACGCCGCCCTCTTTTTCCTGGCCCTGGCCGGCCTGGTGTACTGGCAAACGGGCCTGGTCATTCCCGGGCTGGTGCCGGCCCTGGGCCTCTTTATCCTGGAGCCCCTGGTCCTCCTGGCCGTCACCATGCTGGGGACCACCAGGCTAAGTACCCTGGGTAACGGCGTCCTGGCCTTCGCCCTCTACGCCCTGGCCGTAGTCGGGGGTATGATAGAACAGATCGGCGCCCTGGTGGAGAGCACCGCTGCCATTTATACAGGTGTGGTCACCAGCCTCATCCTGCCGGCGGACGCCGTCTACCGCCGGCTGGTGGCGACGGTGGTCGACCGGCTCCCCGTCGGCAACGTCCAGGATATTCCCCGCTTTATCAATCCTCAGTCGATGCTGGGGCCTTTTGGCAGCCAGTCCACTCCCAGCGACTGGATGCTCCTCTATACCCTGGTCTATATCGTCGTTCTGCTGGCGGCGGCAATCTATAGCTTTAAGCGGCGGGATATTTAAGCTCACGGTGTGCTAAACCTTTTTTGCCCTCCAGACTACGACGGGATTAAACGCTCAAAAGGCCGCGGCAGGACACCTGCCTGGCAGGCCCTGAGACCCTACGGCCCGCACACCGCCAGGGTTTGGCTTAATCACCTTCACTTGATTGATGCGGCAATCCGGAACATCCTCGTCCTTGGACAATTGGTCGTACCCGGACTTCCGGGTGCCCTATGGCGGCCGGTAGTAGAACCGCTATAGTATTTTTAAAACGGGAAGGTGGTGTCAAGGGGGGTGTGGTATAATAAACTAAAATAGCGTACACGAAAAGGAGTTAAAAGTCATAGGGGGGACCTTGAGTAATGGATATGAACAGCAATCTGGAACGGCTGAAGGCGGAAGTGGCCTCCCTGTCCCGGGAAGAGGCGGCGGAGTTACTGGCCTATATTCAAAGCAAGTTTGACCTGGAAGTGCGCGATTGGTTAGCCGCCGGGAGACGCTTCATTGAACAAAATAAAGGTGCCTTAAAGGATCTGGCCAAATGAAGTATCCCAGCATGGAGGTCGTTCTGGCCCTCTACCAGGAAACCATGGCCAGGACGGGCGGGCTATCCGGCCTGCGGGATCTTGCCCTGCTAGAAGCAGCCCTAGCCCGGCCGCATAGCACCTTTGACGGCAAGGAACTATACCCCACCCTTTTCTTGAAAGCTGCCTGCCTGATGCATAGTCTGATTTTAAATCATGCCTTCGTGGACGGGAATAAGCGCATCGGTGTGGTGCTGGCCGGTACCATGCTGGCTATGAACGGCTACCAGCTGGAGGTAGAGCGTCGGGAAATGGTCTCCTTTACCTTGAGCGTGGCCGAGGGGAAGCGTAGCGTTGAAGAGATCGCTGCCTGGCTGGAGGCACACAGCCGGGCGATTGCCATATAACAGTCCTACTGACAACCAAACCCGGAGGGTTTTGGCTTGTTGGAAAGGTCGGCCTATCTTCTGGCGTTACAAATGATGCATTGAAGCTGGCGGGTGTGGTACAATACTAGTGGTACAATACTATGTAATAAAACATGATACCAGCCTATTGATGCGGAAGAGAAGACATCTTCACCCGCCTAAAACAAAAGATAGAGGTGATAAAAATTGTCCTCTCACCGTTTTCTAGTTGTAATCGAGCAAGATGAAGATGGCAAATATATTGCCTCGGTACCATCTCTTCCCGGATGCCACACCCAAGCAGATAACCTTATTGATCTGGAGAAGCGAATTCAAGAGGCAATAAAGCTTTACCTGAATGAGAACGGTGATGTTATTATGGCAGCGGAAAAGTTTATCGGAATTCATCAGGTCGAGGTGCAAGCATGACAAAGCTTGCAATTATTTCTGCTGAAGACATGGAACGTATATTAATCCATTTGGGCTTCGAGCGAAAAAGGCAGGTAGGAAGCCATGTCATGTTTGCCCACGCCGATGGGCGTTGCACAGTTATTCCTTTCCATAAAGGAGAAGATTTAGCAAGAGGTTTAATCAGAAAAATCCTTCGCGATATAGATATATCCTTGGAAGAATATGAAAAATTGAGGCAAAAAGTACTCTGATATTCGCCAACGCAGCTATATTTTTATAGTTAAAGCCTGAAGACACTGCTTTAACCTTATAAGGCAGCCCTAGCCGGCTGCTTTTCTTATTGTTGCGCACCCAAAAGAAAGGACCGCGTTGCCGGCGCTTCAACCGGGGTAGTTAACCAGCGGTTATCAACTGGCTCTGATTAGCGCAGGTCCCACCAGTCTCCCGGAGTAAATGGGTAGATGCATATAGGGGATCCTGGCTTGAGGGAAGCAGGGTTGTCAACAATATACCTTGGACAAAAGGCCTCGTCTCTGGTAAATTAGGGATGAGGCCTTTTGACATCGGTACAAGGGGGATTACCATTGAGTCTTTTCAGCAAGCTCAAAGAGGGTTTAAATAAGACGCGGGAGAATCTCACCCGGCGACTGGGTACCTTGCTGGCCGGCAGCAGCCGCCTGGATGACGATTTCTTTGACGAGCTGGAGGAGATCCTGGTGACGGCCGATGTCGGCGCCAGGACCAGCATGGAACTGGTGGAGCGGATACGGCAGGAAGTAAAGAAAAGGCGGATAATTGAGCCGCCTGCAGTGGGAGAACTGCTCCAAGAAGAAGTCACCAGGATTCTCGGAGAAGAAGTGCCGCGTCTGAGCTGGTCGCCCACGTCGCCGACAGTATTCCTGGTGGTGGGTGTCAACGGCGCCGGTAAGACGACCACCATCGGCAAGCTGGCTTATCGTTTAAAACAGGAAGGTAAAAAGGTCATCCTGGCGGCAGCCGACACTTTCCGTGCCGCTGCCGGCGAGCAGCTGGCCGTATGGGCCGAACGGGCCGGGGCTGAACTGATCCGCCACCAGGCCGGGGCCGACCCGGGCGCAGTAGTTTACGATGCTTTACAAGCGGCCCGCAACCGCCGCGCCGACGTGGTGCTGGTAGATACGGCCGGCCGCCTGCAGACCAAAGTTAATCTGATGGATGAGTTGAAGAAAATCCGACGGGTCATTGAACGGGAACTGCCGGGGGCGCCCCATGAGGTGCTCCTGGTCCTGGACGCCACCACCGGCCAGAACGCCCTGTCCCAGGCCAGGCTCTTCAGTGAGGCGGTTGGCGTTACCGGTATCGTCCTGACCAAGCTCGACGGTACGGCCAAGGGCGGTGTGGTCCTGGCTATTGCAGCTGAAATGGGGATCCCGGTCAAACTGGTGGGCCTGGGCGAAGGCCTGGACGATCTGAAAGAATTTCAACCCCGCGATTTTGCCGCCGCCTTATTCAGCGGCCTGTCTGGGGAAAAGGAGGAATAATTCATGGGCAAAATTTTAATCAAAGATTGTACCATTGTCCCGATTAGCAGTCCGGTAATTGAGAAAGGGGTCATCGCCATCAATGATGACCGCCTTCATTATGTCGGTCCGGCAGGGGGGTTACCGGCCGGCTGGCAGGCGGATACCGTCATCGAGGCCGGGGGTATGGTCGCCCTGCCGGGGCTGGTCAACAGCCACACCCACGCCGCCATGGCCCTGCTGCGGAGCTACGCCGACGATCTCCCCCTGAAACAGTGGCTGGAAGAAAAGATCTGGCCCCGGGAGGATAAACTTACCCGGGAGGACATTTACTGGGGCGCCAAGCTGGCCCTGCTGGAAATGATTCGCTCCGGCACCACCACCTTTGCTGATATGTACTTCTATATGGATGCTGTAGCCGAAGCAGTAGTGGAAGCCGGCCTGCGGGCCTGCCTCAGCCAGGGTCTCATTGGCTTCCAGGACGGGCAGGGAAGGCGCCTGGCCGCAGGTGTCAGCCTGGTAAAAGAGTGGCAGGGCGCCGGCGACGGCCGCGTGACCACCATGCTGGGACCCCATGCCCCCTATACCTGCCCACTGGATTACCTGACTAAAGTAGCCGAGACAGCAGCCGGCCTGGGGGTGGGCCTACATATCCACTTGGCGGAAACGCAAGGTGAGGTGGCCGAAATCCAGGCCCGTTACGGGGCCACTCCGGTAGCCCTGATCGAAAAACTGGGCCTGTTCGACCTGCCGGTCCTGGCCGCCCACTGCGTCCACCTGACCACAGAAGACATTGCTATCCTGGCAGAAAAAAAGGTTGGTGTCGCCCACTGCCCGGAGAGCAACCTGAAGCTGGCCAGCGGGGTGGCGCCGGTGGCTGAGATGCTGGCCGCCGGTGTCAATGTGGCCATCGGTACTGACGGCGCTGCCAGCAACAATAACCTGGATATGGTGGCCGAAATGCGTACCTGTGCCCTGCTGGCCAAAGGGATCAGCGGTGATCCCACCGTAGTTCCCGCTCACCAGGCCCTGGTTATGGCCACCCTGAACGGTGCCCGGGCCCTGGGCCTGGAAAAGGAGATCGGCACCCTGGAGGCCGGGAAAAAAGCGGATTTAATCCTGGTAAACAAGTACCAGCCTCACTTAATGCCGCCCCATAATGTAGAAGCCAACCTGGTTTATGCCGCCCGCGGGAGCGATGTAGATACGGTAATTGTTAACGGGAAAATTCTCATGGCTGGCGGGGAAGTAAAGACCCTGGATGCGGGGGAAATTTACGCCCAAGTAATGAAGCGGGCTAGTAAAGGGTAAAAAAAATCCACCTCCTTCCACGCCTACGGGGTTAGCTGCCGGGTGCGGACCAAGGATGGCCCTACCGCGATGACTCGCGGATTAACCCCCTGGAAATGGGTCCCCCGTTTTCCACCGAGGAAATTCGGCGATCTGGTGGAAGAAAGGATGGAATTGATGGCATTTTTATTGTAGCATGAAAGCCCCGTTTTGTTAACATAAAACTTAGTGGTAAAGATAGATGGCTTTTTCCAGGAGACTTTCCAGAATTCGAAGTTCACTGTAGGGGGAGTAACCTGTGGAGTACCGCCAGCTGGGTAAAACGGGGATGAAGGTTTCCGAGCTTTGTTTCGGCGCTTTGCCCATGGGGCCGCGTCAGAAAAACCTTGACATTGACACCTGCACCAGGATTATCAAAAGAGCCCTGGACGGAGGGGTTAACTTCATTGATACGGCGCAGATTTATGAGACCTACGAGCCTATCCGCAGGGCTATTCACGCCTACGGCGGTGAAGTGATTATCGCCACCAAGTCCGCTGCTGTCACCTATGGGGATATGGAGCGGGCTATCCAGGAGGCCCGGGAGAAGCTCCAGCTGGAATATATCCATATTTTCCACCTGCATGCGGCCCGGGCAACGGAGCATATTTTCGAAGAAAGGGCGGGCGCCTGGCGCTGCCTCCTCGATGCCCGGGAGAAAGGACTTATCGGGGCCGTTGGTATTGCTACTCACGGCGTGGCGGCGGTGCGGAAAGCGGCCGCCGAAAAAGAAATAGATGTTGTCTTTCCCCTGATAAATATCAAGGGTATGGGCATCATTGACGGCAGCCGCGCAGACATGCTGGCCGCCATTGCCGAAGCCGTGGCTGCCGGCAAGGGGGTTTACCTGATGAAGGCCCTGGCCGGTGGGAACCTCTTGGACAACTACCGGGAGGCTATGGCCTTTGCCCGCCGGGTACCGGGTATTGCCGCCGTCGCCGTAGGTATGGTCAGCGAGGCGGAGGTGGATTACAACCTGCGCTATTTTAACGGCGAGGACCCGGGGAAAATAGAGATTGCCGCCAAGGAGTTTGCCGTGGTGGAGACCGTCTGCAGCGGCGACGGCGCCTGTCTTAAGGCCTGCACCAACGATGCCATAACCTTAGTTAACGGTAAAGCCAGGATCGACCGTAGCAAATGCCTTCTCTGCGGCTACTGCACCGAGGTGTGCCCGCAGTTTGCCATCAGGATGATATGACCCCGGTGCGTCTTCCCGGGCCAGAGATGAACGAGATGGCTTAGTATCAGTAGAGCCGGCATACCTGCTTTAAGCAAGCAGGTATTTTTTTGTGCGCCTGGCATGGGCGTTGAACCGCCGGATGCGGATCCGCATGTCCGGTGGTGTGAGGGGATGGAGGCTAGCCGCCCCCTCCTACTCGATACCTGGTGTCGAACTCGGAGAAGAGGGGGAGTTAATTGACATGACAGCTATCAAAGGAAATGGGCGGTGACCTGTCTGACCCTTTATCAAGAGAGAAAGTCGCCCCTGGCACGGGCGGCAAAGTGGGCCAGCTCTTCCGTGCGATGTCTGTCAATTTAAACCCGGTATTCCACGGTTTTTTGCCGGGCCAGGACGTCATAAAGGAAGCTGGCCTTGCTCAATTTTTCCACCTGCACTTCTTCAGGAGTGCAGGCTAGAGGTTCAATCGGCTGCATCACCTTGGCCAGGGCTTTGCCCAGCACTTCATAGCGGCGATACAGGGGCATTTGAGCAAAATCGGATGATACTACCAGTAAATCTATATCGCTATCTTCTCTAGCATCGCCTCTGGCCTGGGAGCCAAACAGTATGATCTTGTCGATGTGGATACCTTGTTTTTTTAGAGCATCAGCAAATTGCACTATAATTGCTTGAATATCTGGTCTTTCTTTATCCATTCCAGTATCTCCTTCGTTTTAACAAGATAATCTTGAGCAACGTTACGGGAATAAGTTTTTCGTGCGGCAGCAAGATCTTTGGGGTAACGGGCCCCCGACCCTATGGCATCCAGCGTTCCTAAAAATTCAAGGTGTTCATCTAGTAGATTAATCTGCCCTAACTTCACAAGGAGTAATAATTTATGCGTTTTAGGAGGGGTTTGATCTGTTCGCAGAGCAACGACAGCTTTCAAGACTTTTTCTAGAGCTAACTGGCACATATAAATCATGTAAAGATATTTTCTAGAGTGAAACATAGCCTTAGCGGTGGAAAAATCGTATTCAGCTTGTTCCATCCATTCCTTGACTTCTGGCGACACCCACAACACCTCACCCATATGATACCACATTCTGTAAGAAAGGCCAACACTACAATTTTTTGAACTCATCTTATAATCTAATCCGATAAGTGACTTACTTAAAAAAGCCCCTTTACCGGGGCTCTACTTTAATAAAACTGTCAAAGCCCTGCCCTTGACACCTCCGGGAATGTGCCCTATAATTCTTATCGGTGGTGCTTATGCTTGACCAGCTGGCCCGGGTGGCGCGCCTGTACGATTTCTACGGCCCCCTTCTTACCCCCAAGCAGAGGCAGTGGCTGGAACTCCACTACCATCACGACCTTTCCCTGGGGGAGATAGCTGATGAAGAAGGGATCAGCCGCCAGGCTGTCTACGACGGCCTGCATAGGGCAATCAAAGCCCTGGAGGATTATGAAGCCCGCCTGGGTTACCTGCAGCGGGAACTCACCATGCGGGAACAGCTGGCAGCAGCTATCAAGCACCTGGAAAACTACCGCCACGGTGGCGGGGAAGGGGAGCTGGCTGAAGCTTCCCTCATCCTTGAGCGGCTCCTGGAACTGCCGGAAGGCTGTACGGGGAAAAATTAAGCATGGCGTATTAAATTTAATTTTATTTTACTTTTGTCCGGAATACGGAGATGGAACGGTGATGGTAGGGTGAGGGTCCAGGATGACATCGCCCTTCCAGACCGGCAAACCCGGGAGGTGAAACAGGTGGCCGTGTTTGCTTCCCTGGCCGACAAGCTCCAGGAAACCTTTAAAAAACTGCGCGGTAAAGGCAAGCTCACCGAGGCTGACGTGACAGCCGCCATGCGGGAGATCCGTCTGGCTTTACTGGAAGCCGACGTCAACTTCAAGGTCGTCAAGGATTTTGTCAACCGGGTCAAGGAGCGGGCTATCGGCCAGGAAGTCATGCAGAGCCTCACCCCCGGCCAGCAGGTGGTTAAAATTGTCCATGAGGAGCTGACGGCCCTCATGGGCGGCAGCGAGAGTAAAATCAACTGGGCCAGCCAGCCGCCGACGGTCATCATGCTGGTTGGCCTGCAGGGCGCCGGGAAGACAACTACTGCTGCCAAACTGGCTCGCCTGGTGCAAAATCAGGGCCGGCGGCCCCTGCTGGTGGCTGCTGATGTTTATCGTCCGGCGGCCGTTAAACAGCTCCAGGTCCTTGGGGAGCAGTTAAAGGTACCGGTTTTCAGCATGGGGGAAGGGATCGATCCAGTAGATATTGCCCGGGCCGCGGTAGAGCACGCCCGTAAGTATGGCAGTAACCCTGTCATCCTGGATACTGCCGGCCGGCTGCATATTAACGAAGCCATGATGGCTGAACTGGCGGCCATGAAAGAAGCGGTTAACCCCCAGGAGATTCTCCTGGTAGTAGATGCCATGACCGGCCAGGATGCCGTGCAGGTAGCCTCTATCTTTCACCAGCAGCTGGGCCTGACAGGTGTAATACTTACCAAACTGGACGGCGATACTCGCGGCGGTGCCGCCCTGTCCGTCCGGGCGGTTACCGGGTGCCCCATAAAATTTATCGGCATGGGGGAAAAAACCGAGGCCCTGGAGACCTTCCATCCGGACCGCCTTGCTTCCCGCATCCTGGGGATGGGGGATGTCTTGAGCCTCATTGAAAAGGCCCAGGCCAATCTTGACGTCGAGAAGGCCAAAGAACTCCAGAGGAAGATTCGCCAGCAGGAGTTTACCCTGGAAGATTTCCTGGAGCAGATGAAGCAGATGAAGAAGATGGGTCCTTTGGAGGAAATCTTAAGCATGTTACCCGGGGCCGGTAAAATGAAGCAGCTTAAAGATCTCCAGATTGACCCGAAAGAATTGGTCCATACCGAGGCCATTATCCAGTCCATGACCCCGGAGGAACGCCGCAACCCGGCCATCATAAACGGCAGCCGCAAAAAGCGCATCGCCGCCGGCAGCGGTACCCGGGTCCAGGATGTAAACCGCCTGCTGCGCCAGTTTGAAGAAGCCAAAAAGCTAATGCAAGTTTTAGGCGAAGGCGGCGGTAAGATAAAAAAGAAAGGCCGCCTCCCTTTCCCTTTTTAAAATAAAAGGAGGTGACTGCAATGGCAACCAAGATCCGCTTAAAGCGTATGGGGGCTAAAAAAGCACCTTTTTACCGGGTGGTAGTAGCCGATTCCCGTTCGCCCCGCGATGGCCGGGTAATTGAAGAGATTGGGTACTATAACCCCGTCAAACAACCTGCCGAAATCAATGTTGATGAAGAAAAAGCCCTGCGCTGGCTGAGCACCGGAGCGCAGCCTTCGGAAACAGTTCGCGCCCTGTTGAAAAAAGCTGGTGTCTGGCAGAAATTTGTAGCTGCCAGGGAAGCTAAATAGGGGGGAAAAATAATAATGAAGGAATTGTTAATGACCCTGGCTCAGGCCCTGGTAGATCACCCCGATCAGGTCAGCGTTAACCAGGTAGAAGGAGAAAAATCAGTTATCCTGGAGCTCAGGGTGGCCCAGGAAGACATGGGTAAGGTCATTGGCAAGCAGGGGCGTATCGCCCGGGCCATCCGTACCCTGGTTAAAGCTGCCGCTGCCCACCAGGGCAAACGAGTTGTTGTGGAGATTATCCAGTAGAGATGGTACCTGAGAGGATCGACGTCGGTAAAATTGTGGCTACCCACGGTGTCCGGGGCGAAGTGAAAGTTGAACCCTGGACGGACTTTCCCGGGCGCTTCCGGCCCGGAACCAGGATGCTTCTCCAGCTGGGAGAAGAGATAAGACCGGTAACTATCGCCGGGGCCCGCCCCCACGGCCGGCACCTGATCCTCAAGCTGGCGGAAGTTAATGACTGCGATCAGGCCGGGGCATTGCGCGGGGCGGTTCTCAAGGTGGAACCCTGGGAAGTGGAACCCCTCCCGGAAGGGCATTATTATATTTTCCAGTTAGTGGGGAGCCGGGTTTATACTACCGGCGGCGAATTCCTGGGAACCTTGACCGAAGTGTTAACCACCGGCGCCAATGATGTCTATGTCGTCAAGGGCACCGGAAAGAAGGAAATACTAATACCGGCCTTAAAAGACGTAGTGCGTAAAATTGACCTGGCCCGGAGGGAAATTACCGTCGCCCTGCCGCCGGGTTTGCTGGATTAGGGGGCCTTGCCCTTGCGGGTTGATGTGCTGACCATTTTCCCCGAAATGTTTACCGGGTTTTTAAATACGAGCATCATCAAACGGGCACGGGAACAGGGCCGTTTAAATGTTAACCTGGTTGATATCCGGGACTATGCCAGGAATAAACACCGCAGTGTTGACGACTATCCCTTTGGCGGCGGGCCGGGGATGGTCATGCTGGCCGAACCCATCTTCCTGGCTGTGGAGGCTTTGTTACCCGGAGAAGGCGCTGCGAGGCCACCCATCATCCTTTTATCACCCCAGGGCGAAGTCTTTAATCAGGACCTGGCCGCGGAATTGGCCGGGGAAGAACGCCTTATTCTCATTTGCGGCCACTATGAAGGTGTCGATGAACGGGTCAGGCAGTTTCTGGTAAACCGGGAAATATCGATTGGCGACTATGTCCTGACCGGCGGCGAGCTGCCAGCCATGGTGGTTATTGACGCCGTTACCCGCCTGTTACCGGGGGTCCTGGGAGACCCGGCGGGGGCCAGGGAAGATTCCTTCGCCATGGGCCTGCTGGAATATCCCCAGTATACCAGGCCCCGCTCCTTCCGCGGGCTGGAAGTACCGGAAGTATTGCTGTCTGGTGATCATGAAAGAATAAGACGCTGGCGGCGCCAGCAAGCCCTGGAGCGGACCTGGCGACGGCGGCCGGATTTGCTGGCGAAGTTAGAGTTAAGCCCGGAAGACCGGCGCCTTCTGGCGGATGTTATCCGCCGTGCCGGCAGTGAAGAGATGCCAGGGGAATAAAGTTATTGGGTATTGATATGGATTCAGACTGCTTTTTGGTCCAGATCCATTCGTAAGTTGTTTCCAGGTGAAAACCTGTGGTATAATAAACGCTGGTGTTACCGGCAGGAAAGGAGGGGTTGCGTTGAATATTCTAGAAGCCCTGGAAAAGGAACAGATGCGTTCAGATATACCCGATTTTAGACCAGGAGATACTGTACGTGTACATGTCAAGGTCATTGAAGGCAACCGGGAGCGCATCCAGGTTTTTGAAGGAACAGTTATTGGCCGCCGCGGACGGGGTATAAATGAAACCTTTACCGTCCGCAGGGTTTCCTATGGTGTGGCGGTAGAGAGGATTTTCCCCGTTCATTCACCGCGTATTGAACGTATCGAAGTGGTAAGGCACGGCCGGGTCAGGCGGGCAAAGCTCTATTACCTGCGCGGGCGGGCCGGTAAAGCTGCCCGGATTAAAGAAGAGAGGTAACATAGTCGAACAACGGGACTGGTGCTCAAATCAGTCCCGTGTTTGACTAATAGGGGGCGTTAACTGTTGGAGGAAAGTAAGAAAGCAGCAGAAGAAATTAAAGGTTCCGCCTGGTGGAGAGATTTACTCCAGTCCCTGGTAATCGCCGCTGTTTTAGCCCTAATTATCCGGAGCTTTCTTTTTACCCCGTTTTATATTCCTTCACCGTCCATGGAACCAACCCTTTACCCGGGGGACCGCATTATTGTTAACCGCCTGGCCTACCGCCTGGGAGAACCCCAGCGCGGTGATATAGTTGTTTTTCGTTATCCCCTTGATCCCAGCCGCGATTATGTCAAACGGGTGGTGGCCGTAGGGGGGGATACCGTTGAGGCGCGGGACAATGTTCTCTATATCAACGGCCAGCCCCAGCCACCGGCAAGCTATTTACCGCCGGGGGTAGTCTACAGTGACTTTGGTCCTATTAAAGTACCGCCCAACAACTACTTTATGATGGGAGATAACCGTAATAACAGTGCCGACAGCCGGGTATGGGGGACCCTGGACAGGAAGCTGATCATCGGCAAAGCCGTCCTGGTTTATTGGCCTTTAAATCATATCGGGTTAATCAAGTAGGTGGCAGTATGCCGGCAGGATTAAAGTCCTTGCGCCAGTACCTGAAGGTTGTCGACATTGTCCTGGAAGTAGCCGATGCCCGGCTGCCTTCGTCCAGCCGTTACCCCGATCTGGGAACCATCCTCGGCAGCAGGGCACGGCTGCTGGTTTTAACCAGGGCCGACCTGGCCGACCCCGCGGCCACGGCACGCTGGCTGGAAGCCTTCCAGGCGAAGGGGACCCCTGCCGTGGCCGTCAATGCCCGGACGGGAGAAGGCGTGCGGGCTTTGCGCCGGCAGCTGGCCGGTATAGCGAAGGAAAAAAAGGAAAATCTGGCCCGGAAAGGGTTACGGGCGCGGCCATTAAGGATCATGGCTCTGGGGATTCCCAATGTCGGTAAATCTTCGCTGTTAAATCGCCTGGCGGGGCGGGGAGCGGCCCGTACCGGCGACCGGCCCGGGATTACCCGCGGGCCTCAGTGGATCCGTATCGAGGGCGAGATGGAACTCCTGGATACCCCGGGGGTTCTCTGGTCCCACTGGCATGAACCGGGAACGGCCCTGTGGTTGGGAGCCATTGGCTGTGTTCCTGAAGGTATTTTGCCCGTTACCGATATAGCCAATCTGGTGGTAGAATTTTTACTCGCTCAAGCCCCGGAACTCTTGCTGACAAGATATGGTATCACCAGGCAGGAGGCCGAAAGAGCTAATTTACTCGAGGCCATTGGTCGCCGGCGTGGTTATCTCCTGCCCGGCGGTATAATAGACCAGGAAAAGACGGCGCTGGCCCTGATTAATGATTTCCGGGAAGGATATTTAGGCCGCTATACTCTAGAACAGCCCTGATAAAATCTCAACAGCCTCCCCGGGGGCAGGATAGACAGTACCCGGAATATATGACAAAACTGACAGAAGTGCATCATTATTTCAACGAGACACTGTTCCTGTTATACCGTGGCAGCAGGGAAGGTGGAAGTTGTGCCGGCCGGTAAGATTTCCATTGTGATTGCTGATGACCATCCGCTGGTGCGGGAAGGCATTCGCAAGATTCTGGAACTGGAACCGGGCATTCAGGTGGTTGCCGAGGCCGGGAATGGGCAGGAAGCTATTGCAATGGCCCGGCGTCACCGTCCGGACGTAATTTTAATCGATATTAACATGCCCGGTTTAAATGGAATCGAAGCTACCAAGGTGATCCGCCGGGAACTGCCCCAAACCGGCATCCTGGCCCTGACCATTCACGATGACGAGGAATATATCATTGAATTGCTGAAGTGCGGGGTTTCCGGCTATGTCCTTAAGGACATCGGTGCCGAAGAATTGGTCAAGGCTATTTTCCAGGTAGCCCGGGGGTACCAGGTAATTCACCCCGGCATTGCCCCCAAGGTAATTGATTATATCCAGAAGAAGGACTTGCCTGCTAATTCATCGACGGAGGGGCTACCTTTAACGCCCAGGGAACGGGAAATTTTAGTTCACGTCAGCCTGGGGAAATCAAACCGCGAGATCGCTCGGGACTTATATATCAGTGAAAAAACGGTAAAAAACCATTTAACGAACATCTTTCATAAAATTGGCGTCAGCGATCGTACCCAGGCGGCTCTTTATGCCTTGAAACACGGCTTAAGTGGTGGTAATCTAATATAGGTGATAAAAAAGGTGGCCGAAGTGCAGGGTGTAAGCCTGGAAGAGCAGGAGCGGGTAGCAGCCCTTTACACGTGGGAGCGGCGCTTACAGCGTCAGGGGGCCGTGCATATAGCCGGCGTGGATGAAGCCGGCCGCGGCCCTTTAGCCGGGCCGGTAACGGCGGCAGCCGTTATCTTACCACCGGGTTTGTTTATCGCCGGCCTCAATGATTCGAAAAAGATACCTCCTGCCAGGCGCCGGCAGCTGGCAGGAATAATTAAAAAAGAAAGCCTGGCCTGGGCCGTTGGCTGGGCCTCGGTTAAGGAGATTGATTGCCTGAATATCCTGGTGGCTTCCCGGTGGGCCATGTGGCGGGCCTTAATGGCTTTACCCATTAAGCCCGACCATGTTTTAGTTGATGGCTTCAAACTGCCGGGTTTCCCTGTACCCCAGACCCCCCTGGTTGGGGGCGATGCATTAAGCGCCTCCATTGCAGCTGCCTCGATCCTGGCCAAGGTGGCCCGGGATGAACTGATGGTGGCCTACGACGCTGTTTTTCCCGGTTACGGGCTGGCAGAAAATAAGGGTTACCCAACGCCGGAGCACCGGCGTGCCCTGGCCTGTCTGGGACCCAGTTCACTGCACCGTTTAAGTTTTAAAAACGCGATGGTAGTCAAAAGCAGGGATTTCCATAAGTTTGGCGAATAAGTATTTGAGTATTTCCAAAGATTAGAGCGCCAATATGGAAGGGAGGTACCAAGGATGTTACAGCAGTATGGGATAGTGGCTGTTTTCCTCGCTGGCGGGGCAGCTACGGCCATCGCCGCCCTGGCAACAAACTGGCTCCTCCGCCCCCGGGGAAACGCGGTGGGGGACAAGGTGGCCACCTATGAGTGCGGCCTTGATACCCGGGGACCAACGTGGGTCCAGTTTAAAGTAAGCTACTTTCTTTATGCTCTTGTCTTTTTATTGTTTGACGTAGAAACTGTTTTTTTATACCCCTGGGCGGTACGTTTTCAAGTACTGGGGTTATTTGCTTTCATTGAAATGATTATTTTTATAGCTATCCTGGTAATTGGCCTCTGGTATGCCTGGAAGGAGGGTGCGTTAAAGTGGCTGTAGCCAGGTTGAAACCGCCGGAACCCCAAGTGCCTGATAATATTATCCTGTCGAAAGTGGATTACCTGCTCAATTTCTGCCGGGCCCATTCCTTCTGGCCGCTAACCTTCGGCCTGGCTTGTTGCGCCATTGAAATGATGGCTGCCGGCGGCGCCCGTTATGATATTGCCCGTTTTGGTTACGAGGTTTTCCGGCCTTCGCCGCGCCAGGCTGATTTGATGATTGTGGCAGGAACGGTGACGAAAAAAATGGCACCCATTGTCCGGCGCCTCTATGAGCAGATGCCGGCGCCGAAGTGGGTGATCGCCATGGGGAGCTGTGCCATCAGCGGCGGCCCCTTCGTAGATTCTTATAACGTTGTGCCGGGAGTAGACACCATTGTGCCGGTGGATGTCTATGTTCCCGGGTGTCCCCCGCGGCCGGAGGCATTGATTAACGGCCTTCTGCAGCTAAAGAAAAAAGTGATCAATCCTAAAGCGGTGCTGGTGAAGTGAAATGGCCACGTTAATTGAAGAATTGCAGGGCCTCTTCCCCGGAGTGCAAGGGGAGGAAGGTGTTGACATGCCAGCCCTGGTTGTACCGGCCGACCAGCTGCTGGCGGTTATGAAGGAGCTAAAGGAGAAACGGGGTTTTAACTTTTTGACCGACCTGACGGCTGTAGATTACCAGGATGAAGACCGGATAGAAATGGTATACCATTTGCTGGCCGTGCCGGAAGCAAAGGAGCTGAGAGTCAAGGTGAACCTCAGCCGCCAGTACCCGGAAGTTCCTTCGTTAACTGCTATCTGGCCGGCAGCGGAAGCCCAGGAACGGGAAGTCTATGATCTAATGGGGGTCATTTTTAAAGGGCACCCCAACCTGAAACGGATCCTCTGTCCCGACGATTTTACCGGTCATCCTTTGCGCAAGGATTTCCAGTTAAATGCCGAAGAAGGGAGGGAGTAGGTTATGGCCGTTGCCAGGGAGGATTTGCAGACGCAGGAAATTGAGCTTAATATGGGTCCCCAGCACCCCAGTACCCATGGCGTTTACCGGGCCCTTTTGACCCTGGATGGCGAAAAAGTAGTCAAGGTGGAAAATATAGTTGGTTATCTGCACCGGGGCATAGAAAAGCTGGCTGAGGACCGCACCTACACCCAGGTCATCCCTTACACTGACCGCCTTGATTATCTGGCCGGGATGCTGAACAACCTGGGTTATGTCCAGACGGTAGAAAAACTGATGGATATTGAAGTGCCGGAACGGGCCGAGTACCTGCGCATTATCATGGCCGAGCTGTCCAGGATAGCCAGCCACCTGATTATGGTTGCTTCTATGGCTCTGGATGTGTCCGGCTGGACGGCGTGGTTTCCACCTTTCCGGGAAAGGGAGCGGATACTGGACCTCTTTGAAATGACCTGTGGCTCGCGCCTGACGGTGAGCTATATGCGTATCGGTGGCGTGGCTGCCGATATTCCGCCGGGCTTCTTGCCGGCCCTGGAAGCTTTTTTAGATGATTTGCCCCAGTTGATCGCGGAAGTGAACGGCTTGATTACGGGGAATGAAATTTTCCAGGCCCGCTGCCGGGGTGTGGGCAAGATTGATCTGGAGACAGCCCTGGCCTATGGCCTTACGGGGCCGAATTTACGCGCCTGCGGGCTGCCCTTTGACTTGCGCAAAGCGCGGCCGTATGGTATTTATGACCGGTTCGAATTCGATATTCCCACTTTAAACAACGGGGACAGCTACGACCGCTTTGTTATTCGCCTTTTGGAGATGGAACAGAGCGCCCGCATCATCCGCCAGGCCATGGCAGGGCTCCCCGACGGGCCGGTAATGGCCAAAGTGCCCCGGGTGATTAAACCGCCCAAGGGAGAAGTTTATCACCAGATCGAGGGCGCTAAAGGAATTCTGGGCTTTTATCTCGTAAGTGACGGCGGCAATAAGCCCTACCGCCTGCACATTCACAGCCCGTCCTTTGTTAATTTAGGCGTTTTGCCCAAAATAGCCGAAGGCGGTAATATCCAGGATTTTGTTGTCAACCTTGCCTCTATTGATATTGTTCTAGGTGAGGTTGACCGGTGAACGGGAGTTTTGCTTAAGGGAGAGGATAGTTGGCTATGGAAAATATATTTACTGGCATAGCCGCCTATTTAAAGGGGTTCCTGGTCGGGGCTCCGCCGTGGGGACAGACCTTGGCGATGGGCCTCCTGTACCTGGTGGGTGTCCTAGCCTTTATCTTTCTTAATGCCATTTATTTGATTTACCTGGAACGGAAGGTAAGTGCTTATATGCAGCAGCGGCTCGGGCCCAACCGCCTGGGCCCTCGTGGGCTCCTCCAGTCGGTAGCCGATGCTGTAAAGCTCCTTGGCAAGGAGGATATTATACCACGCGGGGCTGATAAATGGGTTTTTATTATTGCGCCGGTAATAATCTTTATCCCGGCGGTCATGGTCTATGCTGTCATTCCTTTTGGTAAAGGGATGATCCCTGTTGATTTAAATATTGGTGTCTTTTATTTCCTGGCCGTGGCCTCGACCACAACCATCGCCATTTTAATGGGCGGCTGGGGGGCCAACAATAAATACGCCCTGCTGGGGAGTATGCGCTGTGTAGCCCAAATGGTAAGCTACGAAATACCCCTGACCTTTTCTATCCTGGGGGTAATTATGCTGGCCGGGTCTTTGCAGACTTCCCAGATAGTGGCGGCTCAGGAAAAGATTTGGTATATACTACTCCAACCTGTAGCTTTCCTTATTTACTTTATAGCGGCCACGGCGGAAGTAAACCGCGCCCCCTTTGACCTGGTTGAAGGGGAGCAGGAGATTATCGCCGGTCCCTATACGGAATATACCGGGATGCGCTACGCCCTCTTTTATCTCTCGGAGTATGCCAACCTGGTCAGCGTTTCGGCCCTGGCGGTAACCCTTTTCCTGGGGGGCTGGCACGGGCCGTGGCTGCCATCGTGGTTATGGTTCTTGATTAAAGTCTATATTATGATTTTCATCTTTATGTGGGTGCGCTGGACCTTTCCCCGCATTCGCATCGATCACCTGCTGGGCTTTAACTGGAAGGTATTGTTACCTCTGTCCCTGGCCAACATCCTGGTGACCGGCGTGGGAATTAAGATTTACCAGCTGCTGACCCTGGGGAGGTGGTAGGATGTTCGGGCAAGGTTTATTAAAGGGGTTAAGTATCACCTGGCACTTCTTTTTTGGCAAGGCCATAACAGAACAGTATCCGGAACGGCGGCCCAACCTGCCCCCGGCCTCCCACGGTTCCTTTCGCCTGGACAGGGAGAAGTGTATAGCCTGTGGCCTCTGTGCCAGCGCCTGCCCCAACCATGTTATAACTATTGAAAGCGAGCGCGACGAACAGAAGAAACGCCGTCTTACCGGTTACCGGGTGAAATTTGGCCAGTGCCTCTTCTGCGGCCTGTGCGTAGAAAGCTGTCCCCAGGACGCCCTGCACTGGCAGCCTGATTTTGAGCTGGCCTGCTATCGCTATGAGGATACCGAACATGATTTGCTGGCTGGCCCGGCGGCGGAGGTGAAAAAAGGTGCCTGATACGACTGCCCTTTTCTTCTGGCTGCTGGCGGCGATTATTACCGCTTCCGCCCTGGCCGTAGTTTTACTAAAAAATATCGTGCACAGCGCCCTGTACCTGGTCTTGACCTTTGTGGCCGCTGCCGGCCTCTATATCTTGCTAGGCGCCGAGTTCCTGGCGGCGGTGCAGCTCCTGGTCTATGCCGGTGCTATTGCCGTTCTAATTGTATTTGCCATTATGCTGACCCGGCGGGGCGACATCCGGGCCAGCAACCTGTTCAACGTCAATTACCTGGCGGCGGCCGTTGTTTCCCTGGCCCTGTTTTTCATAATCACCCTGGCGACAGCCCGCATGTCCTGGGTGGCTGGTCCCGGCCAGGCACCGGCAGGTAATGTCGGGGCTATTGCCGATGCCTTTTTGGGCCCGTTTGCTATCCCCTTTGAAATAGCGGCCGTGCTCTTATTGGTGGCCATGGTAGGGGCTATTCTCCTGGCGAGGGGAGGGAAACAGGACCAGTGATTACTTTAAATCACTACCTGGCCCTGGGGGGGCTGCTTTTCTGCATCGGCCTCTTTGGTGCCCTGGCCAAGAGAAATGCCGTCGCTGTTTTAATGGGAATTGAACTCATGCTTAATGCGGTCAATATTAACCTGGTGGCTTTTAACCATTTCCTGGAGCCGGCCCGGGTGACAGGCCAGATCTTTGCCATTTTTGTCATTGTCGTGGCCGCAGCTGAAGTAGCCGTCGGCCTGGCCCTGGTCTTAAATATCTACCGCCGGCGCCTGGACAGCAACGTGGATGACCTTGACTGGCTCAAATGGTAATTTGTCAATAAGGCAGGTGATATCCCGTGATCAAATATGCCTGGTTGATACCGGTTTTTCCCGCTATAGCCTTTCCTATCATTGTTTTTCTGACGCGTAAAGTGCGCCATTTAAGCGCCCTGGTGGCTATTGCCGCCATTGCGGCCAGCTTTGTCATGGCCGTTGGAGTACTACGGGAAGTCTTCCTCCTGGGTATAACCATGGAGAAACCGGTGGAATACGCTGTCCCGTGGCTCCAGATACCGGGACTTTTAAAGATTGAGGCCGGGATATTAATTGACCCTTTGACTGCAGTAATGCTCCTGGTAGTCACCCTGGTGGCCCTGCTGGTAGAGATTTACTCCGTAGGCTATATGCACGGCGACCCGGGATTTTCAAATTTCTTTAGCTATCTTTCCCTTTTCAGCGCCTCCATGCTGGGTCTGGTCCTGGCCAATAACTACTTTATGATCTTTTTCTTCTGGGAACTGGTGGGACTCTGTTCTTACCTCCTTATTGGTTTTTACTATCATAAACACGCTGCGGCCCGGGCCGGCTTGAAAGCCTTTGTAACCAACCGGGTGGCCGACTTCGGTTTTATGCTGGGCTTTTTCTTCCTCTTTGCCATGTTTGGGACCTTTAATTTCCGGGAGCTGGCCGAAGCCATTCCCGGCTATCAAAATACCGGCTTTTTAGCCCTGGCGGCGGCCCTGGTATTTATCGGTCCCATTGGCAAGTCGGCCCAATTTCCCCTCCATGTCTGGCTGCCTGATGCCATGGAAGGCCCCACGCCGGTGAGCGCCCTGATCCATGCCGCCACCATGGTGGCTGCCGGTGTCTATTTACTGGCGCGGGCTTATGTCCTCTTTGCCAGCTTGCCGGGCATTTTGCTCCTGGTTGCCTATGTGGGCGGCTTTACGGCTTTACTGGCAGCAACCATTGCCGTTGCCCAGCGGGACATCAAGCGGATCCTCGCTTACTCGACCATGAGCCAGCTGGGCTACATGGTCATGGCCATGGGTGTCGGTAATATGACGGCCGGCATGTTCCACCTCATGACCCATGCCTTCTTTAAAGCCCTCCTTTTCCTGGGTGCCGGGAGTGTGATCCATGCCCTGGAAGAGCAGGACATATTCCGCATGGGCGGCCTGTACAAGGATATGAAGATTACCGCCGGCACCTTTGTCCTTGCTGCTTTAGCCCTGGCCGGGTTACCGCCCCTGGCTGGCTTCTGGAGCAAGGATGAAATCCTGGCCGCAACCTTTGACCATGGTTTTACCGGACTTTATATCCTGGGCACCCTGGTAGCCTTCCTGACGGCTTTTTATATGTTCCGCCTGATCTTCGTGGCCTTCTTTGGCGACCGGCGTGCCGGTCTCCATGGCCATGAGTCGCCTTTAACTATGACCGTGCCCCTCATTATCCTGGCCGTGCTTACGGTGGTAGTCGGTTTCGTGGGGACACCCTTTACCGACCACGGCTTCAGCACCTTCGTTTATTATGGTGAGCCCCATCATGCTGAACCCAACTATGCCGTTATGCTGATTTCAGTAATTGTTTCCCTGGCGGGTATCGGCCTGGCCTGGCTCTTCTATGGCCGTCCCAGCGACGTGCCGGAAAAACTGGCTAACCGTTATCGCAGCATCTATACGTTGCTGGTGAACAAATATTATATCGACGAAATCTATATGTGGCTTTTCCGCCGCGTTGTCCTGGGGCTGTCGGAAGCCTTTAACTGGCACGACCGGCATGTAGTTGACGGTATCTTCGACGGTGTCGGCGATATGACCCGTATCTCGGGCCGGAAACTACGCCTCCTCCAGACGGGGAACCTGCAGACCTATGCCCTGGTCATCTTTACCGCCGTAGTGATTATTGCCCTCTGGATGGCGGCACCGGTGTTAGGAGGTGTGATCCAGTGAATTTTCCTATCTTGACGGCCATTATGCTGGCCCCGGTGGTGGGACTGCTCCTGATCCTGTTAATCCCGGAGAGGGAAGAGCTGACTATCAAAATCACCGCCGCTGCGGCCACCTTTGTTTCCCTGGTGCTGGCCATCCTGGCCTATGTGCTCTATGATTACGGCCGGGGGGGCCTGCAATTCCTCCAGGATGTTCCCTGGGTTCCGTCCTTCGGCATTAATTACTCCGTCGGTGTCGACGGATTAAGTATGCCTATGGTATTGCTGACGGCCCTCGTCATCTTCACCGGCGTCTTTGCCTCCTGGGATATGACCAAACGGGTGAAGGAATTCTTCATTTTCCTGTTAATGCTGGTGACGGGGGTTTTCGGGGTCTTCATCAGCCGCGATCTCTTTTTCTTTTACCTCTTCTTTGAGGTAGCGGTGATCCCTATGTACCTTTTAATAGGTATCTGGGGCAGCACCAGGAAAGAATATGCGGCCATGAAGCTGACCCTTTACCTCCTCGTCGGCAGCGCATTCGCCCTGATCGGTATTATTGCCACCTTCCTGTACGCTGCCCAGCAGCTGGGCCATGCAACCTTCGACATCCAGACCCTGGCCACGGTGAAGTATGACCTGGGCTTCCAGAAATTTGTTTTCTTCTTGATGTTAATCGGCTTCGGGGTGCTGGTGCCTATCTGGCCCCTGCACCTGTGGTCACCGGACGGCCACGTGGCCGCTCCGACGGCTGTCAGTATGCTCCACGCTGGTGTCTTGATGAAGCTGGGAGCCTACGGTCTTATCCGGGTGGGCCTTTTCCTCTTCCCGGAAGGAGCCAAATACTGGGCGCCCCTCATTGCCGTTCTCTGTATAGTGAATGTGGTCTACGGGGCCATGATTGCCATGGTCCAGAAAGACCTCAAGTTTGTTATCGGTTATAGCAGCGTCAGCCATATGGGTTACGTCCTGCTGGGGATAGCTGCCCTTAACACTTTAAGCCTGAACGGGGCGGTAGCCCAGATGTTCGCCCACGGCATCATGACGGCCCTCTTCTTTGCTTTGGTGGGTAATGTTTACCACAAGGCCCATACCAGGGAAATCGCCCGCTTTGGCGGCCTGGCCCACCAGATGCCACGGGTGGCGGCAGGCTTCCTTATCGGCGGCCTGGCCTCCCTGGGCCTCCCGGGCCTTAACAACTATGTCGCCGAGTTTCTCATTTTCATCGGCTCCTTTACCAGGGAGCAGACTTTGCTGGGTGGTATTCTTTCTTACCGGATACTTTCTATACTCGCCATTTCAGGTATTGTCATAACGGCCACCTATGTTTTGCGGGTGGTCAAGAATACCTTCTTTGGCCCGCGGAAACCCGAATGGGATCACCTGGAAGATGCCCGCGGGGTGGAAATGGTGCCCATTGTCGTTTTAGTGGCCACCCTGATCCTCTTTGGCTTGCTCCCTTCACTCCAGATTGACATGATCAACAGCGGCGTAGCCCCGCTCGTAGCTAAAATAGAAGCTGCGAAGGCGATTGGGGGTATCTTTTAATGGCTAGTCTGCAGCTACTAACGGTGGAAATATTAACGGCTGCTTTAGGCCTGGGGCTGCTGGCTTTAGGCCTGCTGGTACCCCAAAACGACCGCCGTGGTATTGGCTATGTAGCAGCCGCCGGCCTGGCCGGCCTGATGGTGGCGGCTTTCAGCATGCGGGATGCCAGCGGGGTAGTCCTGGGCGGTTATGTTATCGACCCCTTTGGCACCTATTTTAAAGTTTTATTCCTGGCCGCGGCTCTGCTGACTGCAGTTTGTTCCTTTGAATATGTAGAAAAGATGGGCTTTAACCAGGGAGAATATTATGCTTTGCTGGTTCTGGCCACCCTGGGGATGATGATCCTGGCTTCTTCCGGCGAGCTGATCAGCCTGTACCTGGGCCTGGAGCTGATGACCATTACTTTCTGCATCCTGGCCGCTTATCGCCTGGACGATGCCAGATCGGCCGAAGCCGGTATCAAGTATATTCTTCTGGGGGCCATGTCTTCGGCCATTCTCCTGTACGGTTTGAGTCTGGTCTATGGGGCCAGCGGGAGCACGGTAATCAAGGAGATTGCGCAAGCAGTTGCGACCGGCGGTGCCAGCCCGGCCCTCCTCCTGGGAACAATCTTTCTTCTGGCCGGCTTTGCCTTTAAGGTAACGGCCGTACCATTTCATATGTGGTCTCCCGATGTTTATGAAGGGGCACCGACGCCGGTAACGGGTTTCTTATCGGTTGCCTCCAAAGCCGCCGGCTTTGCCGCCCTGGTAAGGGTGTTTTTTGGCGCCCTGCCGGACCTGCACAACTTCTGGATGCAGCTCTTTATTGCCCTGGCAGTGTTGACCATGGTCCTGGGGAACCTGGTGGCCATTCCCCAGACCAATATCAAGCGGTTGCTGGCCTATTCCAGCATCTCCCAGGCCGGCTACCTGCTCCTGGGTGTTGTATCCTTCTCGGTCCTTGGCATCGGGGCTATCATGTACTACGCTATGCTCTACGTCTTCGGCAACATGGGCGCCTTTATGGCAGCCACGGCTTTCTACAACACCGATGGAAGCGATGAGATCAGAGATTACGCCGGCCTGGCCAGGCGTTCGCCCCTGGTGGCGGCGGTAATGCTTTTTTCCCTGCTGTCTCTGGCGGGGATACCGCCCATGGCCGGCTTTGTCGGCAAGTTTTACCTGTTCATGTCCATTATATCCAGGGGTTATATCTGGCTGGCCATTCTTGGTATCCTCATGAGTATGGTCTCTGTCTACTACTACCTGCTGGTGGCCAAGGCCATGTACCTGGGCAACCCGCCGGAGGGGAGCCGGCCGGTGCGGGTAGCTCCCGGCCTCCAAATAGCCATGATAGTGTCCCTGCTGGTCCTCTTCCTCCTGGGGATTTACCCGACACCCCTGACCAATTATGCCATGAACTCGGCGGTAGCCTTCTTTATGCCCTGAGGCTGTCCATCTCAGCGGCCTCATTGAATACAGGCAACGTGAATAGGGTTTCAGCCTTTAGCCTTCAAGGCGAGGTGAGCCAGCATGACTGTGGCGCGGCGGCGGCGCGGCCAGCGAGGCGAGGCGGCCGCCGCCGTCTATTTAGAGCGCAGCGGCTACCGGCTGCTGGCGCGTAATTACCGCTGCCCCCTGGGGGAAATAGACATTATTGCTGCCGACGGCGAGGCAGTTGTTTTTGTCGAGGTACGCACCCGCTCGACAGCCACCTTCGGTACACCCCAGGAGTCAGTTGACGCCCGCAAGCAAATGCGCCTGCGCCGCCTGGCGGCCTATTACCTTAGCAGGCATGGTTTGAGCAACCGTCCCTGCCGTTTTGATGTGGTGGCGGTTTGGCTGGACCGGCAGGAGAGAGTGAGGGAGATAGAAATTATTAAAGGAGCGTTTTAAATGTAAAGCCAGGGTAACACCTGGCTTTTTAATTACAGATTTATTTCTTTAATAACAGGTCCTGGACCCGGTCCTGGAGATAAATACCGTCCCTGTACGACCCGGCGGAGGCGCGTTCAAAGAGGGCGTGGCCTTCTTCCTGGCAGCGGAGGCAGGCCTCGCGGGGGATAAAGATGGCCAGGATGTGGCTGCCCCGGTCGGTTCGCGAGTCGATCCAGGTGAGCCCGCCGCAAGAATCACATACGAGCGTTGTTTCTACCTGGGTTTCCATCAGCCCCTCGGTGTCGTAATAGATCTGACGCCGGCGGCTGATTTCTTTTTTATCCCGGACATATTCAGCCCGCAGTGTTTCCCGCTGCTGCCAAGCGCGGTAGGTTTCTTCGCACAGGCGGGCGATGTAGTCGCTGACCCGGGAAGACTGGGCCACCCTGGCCGGGCTGTAGTCAGGCTCCCGAATGCTGGAGTAATCGAGTCCGGCCAGGGCCAGGATGATCCCCACATTGACATAGGGCAGGGCGCCTTCGATGGAGTAGCCGCCTTCTAAGACGGCTATGTCCGGCTGCAGGCGGTCATTCAGGCGGGCGTAACCCCGGGCGGAAAAACGCATGTTGGTGATAGGATCGGTATAATGGTTATCCTGGCCGGCGGAATTGATGACCAGATCGGGTTTAAAATCGGCCAGGACTGGCAGGATGAAATGTTCCAGGGCGTAGAGGAAACCTTCTTCGCCTGTCTCGGGCGGCAGGGGCAGGTTTAAATTGTAGCCGAAGGCGTTCGGTCCCCCGAACTCATTTAAGAAGCCGGTGCCGGGGTAGAGGGTACGCCCGTCCTGGTGTAAAGAAATATAAAGGGTGTCTGGATCATGCCAGTAGATGTCCTGGCTGCCGTCGCCGTGGTGGCAGTCGGTATCCACAATGGCGATGCGCTTTTTACCATAATGACGGCGGATATATTCGATCATAATGGCTTCTATATTAATATTGCAGAAACCGCGGGCACCGTGGACGATGCGCATGGCATGGTGTCCCGGCGGCCGGACGATGGCAAAGGCTTTATCCACCTCACCTTTGAGGACGGCTTCAGCAGCCACGATTGCACCGCCGGCGGCTATCAGGTGGGATTCGGTGATCCTGGACATGACGTCAGGGACACAGACGTGCACCCTTTCCACATCGGCTATTGCAGCCAGGCGGGGGCGGTATTCATAGATGCCGTCGATGTCCAGGATGCCTTCTTCCAGGACCTGGTCCTGGGTATAGAGGAGCCGCTCTTCCCGTTCGGGGTGGGTAGGGCTGATGGCCCAGTCAAAGGCCGGGAAGAAGACCAGGCCCAGGCGGCGGGCGGCTTTATACATCATCCCCATCTCCCTTCAGCGGGGTGACCCGGGGTTTAACCTGAACTTTTACCCGGATATTTTTACCGGTAGTATAAAAACCGGAAACCATATTAAAGGCTTGTTCTTCCACTACTTCCAGCTCGGTGCCGGCCGCTTCCGGGGTCAGGCGCAAAAGACGCCCGCGCAAAAGCTCCAGGGCGCGGGTACGGGCCCGCTCCAGGTTGTAGCCGGCAGGGATCTTTTCCCGGATGCCCTCTTCGGGAACAGTTAGTAGTCCCTGTTCGGTATCGGCCAGGAGGGTCAATTCCGTAGTTGGCTGGCTTAAAGCTGCCCCAATGGCATTGGCCACCCCGGCCAGGTTGGGGACGGTTACCGGGAGGCCGAAAGCAGCTTCCAGTTCGGCCGCCAGTATGGGTGCCGGGGCGCCAATGACAATCACCTGGGCGGGCTGTAATTGTTTACCTTCCAGCACTTCGCGGACGGTGTAGACCGGCCGGCTGTTGATTTTATCCAGCAGGGCCCGACACTGCCGGACAATTTCCCCCGCCATTTGCTGCAAGATGGCAGCGGCCATATTCATTGTCCCCAGTCCCAGCTCATCGCCCAGTTCGGCAACGCCCCGGCGGGCGGCGGCCTTATCCCCCAGGTCCAGGCGGCCCAGGGTAATGAGGGCGTCGGTGGGGGTCACGGCCGGGCCCCCCAGGGCCCGGGCCGGCCCCTGGCGGTCGGGGCCGATGGTTAAACGCCCCTCCTTTACCCGCAGGCAGCTGTCGCCCCCCAGACCCAGGGAGTAGCTGAACAGCGCGCGCACCAGGGTGGGGTAGCCGGCAAGGCTTATGCCAGTGGGTTCATAGAGGGGCACACCGCCGGCCAGGAAAGCAATATCCGTGGTTGTTCCACCTATATCCAGGATGATAGCATCTTGCTGAGCTGGCACCAGGGCCAGGGCGCCCATGACGCTGGCCGCAGGGCCGGAAAGGATGGTTTCAACAGGTAAGGCCCGCGAGGCCTCCAGGGACAGGGTGCCGCCGTCGGCCTTTAAAATATAGGGAGCAAAGGGTAAATTCTTTCTGGCAGTAAAAGTTTCGATGGCAGCCGCAAAGGAATTGTAAGTAGCGGCGACGGCGCTGTTCAGATAGGCGGTGAAGACCCGGCGGGGGAAGTTTAACCGGCCTGACAGGCGGTGGCCCATGGTAATAAAATCGTAGCCAGGGGACAGGGCCTGCTTGATGCCGAGTTCGTGCTCCGGATTGCGGGTTGAGAACTTGCCGACAATGGCCAGCTGGCGGATGCCGGCCTGCCGCAGCTCCCTGTCGGCAGCCTTTATCTCCGCTTCTACCAGGGGGCTGGTGGGGCGACCGCGGTGGTCGATGGCCCCCGAGAGGATGAAGTTTTTCTGGCCGCAGGCGAGTACGGCGGGATTTAAGCCCGGCCCCGGCTCCAGGAGCAAACCTACGGGGCTGGTGCGGCCGGTAACGATGGCGTTGGTGCAAATGGTTGTGCTTAAATTGAGGCGTTTTATTGCGGAGGGTTCGATCCCGGCCAGGACAGCTTCCAGGGCCCGGGTAATGGTGCCGAGGTAGTCCGCCTGGTCGGTTGTTGTTTTATAGTGGCGCAGGATGCGGCCCCCGGCAATGAGGACGGCATCGGTATGGGTGCCACCCATATCCAGTCCTACAAACATTTGCCTCGCCTCCAGGTTTATTTTAGAACTTTAAACCGGGAGTTGCAAGGATATTGCGCTAGCGGGCAATTTTTTCCGCAAGTTACAGGGTTTAATTTGCAAATCTAAATGGAAAGAGTATAATTGTAGCTTGTAAAATATACCATCTAGTCTTTCAAGGTGATTCCTGGCATATGAATAATAGCAGGCGTTCCGGCCTTTGCCAGCGAGCCTGGTTAGCGAGGTGAAGAAGTTGCCCACCACCGCCCGGCTGACCAATTTCTATAGCAAGGTAATGCTGGAGGGGGAAGAGCAGTTCAGCACCGTTACCATTGAAGCCACTGCTCCGCCTCCCACGGCAATCGACTATCCAGAACCGGGTACCTGCCGGGTGACCCTCCGGGCCATTCTGAATATGTACCCCGGCCCCCTTTATGTCCAGGACGGTATTGTCCGGGAAGTAACGGTTGAGCCTGGTGACAGGCAGGTCACTTTTAACATCAGTCTAGATGAGGCCGTCCAGGCGACGCTGACTGCTGTAGAGGGGGTTCCCTACCGGATTGTATTACGCTTCAGCCGCCGGCCCCTGCAGGAATTTTACCGGGATAAATTAATCATCCTCGACCCGGGTCACGGGGGGACCGATGGCGGCTGGCGGGGGCCGGTCAATCTCTGGGAGCGGGATATGGCCTGGAAGACCGCCCGGGAACTGGCGCGGGTCCTGGAGGGTTTTAAAGCGCGGGTGATCTGGACCCGCGAGGAGCAGGAAAACCCCTCCTGGCAGGAACGTCTGCGGAAAGTTACCCCGGCTACTTTTTGCTTTATCAGCGTCCACGAGCATGGTGCGACGGATGCAGGCCAGCGGGGGACGGCCGTCCTTTATAATCCCGCTTCCAGGGGTAATGAGGAACTGGCGGCTAAGGTTTTAGAAAGAATCGTGGCCAGGGTGAAGACACCGGCGCGGGGAGTTAAAGCTGACGAAGAGCTGGCCCGCCTTGGAGAGGTGCCCGGCTTAAAGCTGGAACCGGTAGCCATTACCAACTGGGTCGATGAAGGTTTGCTGCGCAACCCCTATTTCCACCAGAAGGTAGCTCTGGCTACCGCCGTAGCTATCAAACAATATTTCCAGCGGAGGAAATAATCCTATGGCCGGGAAGAATGAGGGAAAATTATTCTATAAAATACCCATCCGCACCCATATCGTTACCGAAAACGACGACATAGTCAGCCTGGCCATAAAATATAGTAAAGGTATTGCCGCGCCCGGCGATGTCATCTGCCTGGCGGAAAGCGTCGTCGCCATTACTCAGGGCCGGGCCGTTTTACCGGAAACGGTGCGCCCCGGCAGGCTGGCGCGTTTTTTAAGCCGTTTTCCCGGTAAAGACGGCAGCCTCGCGACCCCGCCGGCCATGCAGCTGGCCATCGAAGAAGTGGGTACGGCGCGCATCTTGGCCGGCTGTGCCGCGGCTGCTGTGGGCCGGTTGCTCAAGAAAAAGGGCCTCTTTTACATTGTAGCCGGGCGCGAGCTGGCCCTGATCGACGACATAGCCGGTACCATGTACCCCTACGAGCGGCATATCGTCATGGGGCCCAAAAACCCGGGCCGGCTGGTGCAGGACATTAAAAAGGCTACCGGGGCGGAAGCCGTGATTGCCGATGTCAATGATAAAAGGTGTGTAGACATCCTGGGCATCACTGATAAGCGCTACCGGCAAGCAGTAATTGAGGCTTTACGGGATAACCCCTTTGGCAATGAAGATGAGCAGACGCCCATAGTTATCCTCAAGCGCCGGGAAATGAGGGGATAGATGGCCATAGAATCGCCCAATGACGGGCGATTTTTTACTTGTCCTGCAGGTGGACGAGAACGTATAATAATGGGGTAATGAGATTTTCTGGAGGTGGCTTTGGTTGAAGCATGTGGTTACCCTGATACCGGGAGATGGTACCGGCCCGGAACTTATTGCTGCGGCCCGGCGGGTACTGGACGCGAGCGGGGCTGAACTCGAGTGGGAAGTCGTGGCGGCCGGGGAGACGGCCCAGGAGAAGTACGGCAGCGTACTGCCGGAGGAAACCCTGGCTTCCATTCGTAAAAACGGCGTGGCCCTTAAAGGCCCCATCACCACGCCGGTAGGCACCGGTTTCCGCAGTGTCAATGTTGCTTTACGGAAGGAACTTGACCTTTATGCCAATATTCGCCCGGCCCGTAACCTGCCCAATGTACCCTCCCGCTACCAGGGTGTCGACCTGGTCATTTTTCGAGAGAACACTGAAGATCTCTATGCCGGCATAGAACATATGGTAGGTGAGGAAGCGGCGGAAAGCATTAAAATTATCACCCGCAAAGGTTCCGAGCGTATTGCCCGGGCGGCCTTTGAATATGCCCGCCGCAACGGCAGGAAAAGGGTGACGGCCGGGCACAAGGCCAATATCATGAAATTCACCGACGGGCTTTTCCTGCGGACTTTTTATGAAGTGGCTAAAGATTATCCCGATCTAACTGCCGACGACCGTATTGTGGACAACCTGAGCATGCAGCTGGTGCAGAAACCGGAACAATATGACGTCCTGGTGCTGCCCAACCTCTACGGCGATATCCTTTCCGACCTCTGTGCCGGCCTGGTAGGCGGCCTGGGGGTGGCGCCGGGGGCGAATATCGGCGACCGGGCGGCTGTTTTTGAACCCATCCACGGCAGCGCACCCAAATACGCCGGCCAGAACAAGGTTAACCCCCTGGCAACCATTCTCTCCGGGGTGATGATGCTGGAGCATTTAGGCGAAAAAGAAGCTGCCGCGAGGATTCAGAAGGCTATCCAGGCTGTCCTGGCCGAAGGAAAATACTTAACCTACGACCTGGGCGGCACTGCCGGTACCAGCGAAATGGCCGACGCCATAGTAAGGCAGTTGGAGAAGGCGTAGCTGCCTGGTGGAGGGGTAGGAGTGGCCTTATTTGCCATAGCTGATCTGCACCTGGGTCGCGATATGGCCATGTTTGGGCCGGTCTGGGAGAACCACCGGGAAAAACTCGCCGCCCGCTGGGAGAGGGTGGTCAACCCCGGGGATACAGTTTTAATCCTGGGAGATATCAGCTGGGGCATGCGCCTCAACGATGCCCTGCCCGACCTGCAGTTCCTCAAGTCCCTGCCGGGGTCCAAGCGCATCCTGAAGGGGAACCACGACTACTGGTGGCAAACCGAGCGCAAGATGGCGGCGGCCATCCTTGATGCGGATCTTGCCCTTTTAAAGCCGGAGATCATTGCCGGAATGGCCGTCTGCGGCACCCGGGGCTGGCTGGTCCCCCAGCACCCTCTTTACAATGAAGAGACGGATGGGAAGGTTTACCGGCGAGAAGTTTTGCGCCTGGAAATGGCCCTGAATGGCGTGCAGAAGCTGCGCCGGGAAGAGCCCCTGGCCGTGATGATGCATTTTCCCCCGGCCTGCCGTGGCGAAGCGACCGATTTTATAAGATTGATGCAGAGCTATGGCGTCAGCCACTGTTATTACGGACACCTCCACGGCGCCGACCAGGAAAAAGCCCTGGCAGGGGAGGAATGGGGCATTAACTTTCACCTGGTGGCTGCCGATTATGTTAATTTTACCCCGGTTCTGGTATCCTGTTAAAACGGCGACCTGTCCATATGATGGGGACAGGTCGCTGAGTTTTAGGAACTTTACGGCCCTTAAGGACGTCTATAGATAATGGAAGGTCTCTACTTTGGAGGAAAAGTTATGCGCTACATACGGAAACGGGTTTTATCTGCCTTTCTGGCTGTTTTCCTGGCTGCCGGCTTGCTGGTCCATCCCCTGCTGTCCCTGGCAGCCGCTTCCTGGCAGGTGGTACCTGAGGAAGAAAAAATTCCTCTGGCCACTGGAGTGCAGTATTCGGCCTACCAAATTACTGCTCCCGGCTATAAGGAGGCGGTGAAGGTCTTAACTATCGATCCCCGGGACAGGTTTACGGTTATGGAGACAGTCTTATCTCACGGCAACCTGGCCCTTGACCTGGAAAGACCCACGGCTATGGCCGCCAGGCTGGCCAGGGAAGGCAAGGCTGCCGTAGCGGCTACAAATGGTGATTTCTACAGCACCCGGGCGCCCTATTTGCCCATCGGCCTGCAGATAAGCAACGGCGAGCTGTTAACCAGTCCCCAGGGGTTTCCGGCCCTGGGGTTGACCGGGAACAAAGAAGTCATTATCGGGACTCCTGTCATGGCCGCTTACCTGGAGGTGACCAGAGAAGTACCCGAAAAAGACGGAAGCGTGGCCCGGGTGGTTTACACCTACCCTATCGCCCACGTCAACCGGGAAAGGGGGGCCGACATGCTGGTCCTCTATACCCCGGCCTTTGCGGCCAGCACCGGCACCAATGACTACGGTACGGAGATAATTTTGCAAGGCCTTGACCTGCCCGTTAAAGCAGGCCGTACATATACCGGCGTCGTGGCTGCCAGGATTGACGACAAGGGTAATAACCCCATCCCGCCGGACGGGGTAGTCCTCTCCGGCCACGGGAAGGCCCAGGAGTTTTTAAAACAGCTTCATGCTGGCGACAGGGTTAGTTTCACCATCAGGTTTACCGATACGCGCTGGCATGATGTTGTCCAGGCTGTGGGCGGCCATGAGATTATCCTGCAAAACGGGCAGGTCGTCCTGCCCGCCAACAGCACGGACCCCCTGGTGCGGTCCCGCCATCCCCGGACGGCAATCGGCGTCACGAAGGACGGCCGCCTGGAGATAGTGGTCGCCGACGGCCGCCAGCCCGGCTACAGTCAGGGTATGACCCTTTACGAGCTGGCCGCATTTATGCAGGCCAGGGGGATAGTCGCGGCCCTGAACCTTGACGGTGGCGGTTCATCAGTGCTGGCGGCCCGCAATGCCGGCGAGTACGATTTATCGATTTTAAACAAACCTTCCGACGGGCAGGAAAGGCCGGTTACCAATGGCCTGGTGGTTTTTTCCACCGCCCCCCGGGGTCGACTCAGCCGTTTATACCTTCTTCCCGAGGCCATAAAGGTGTATAGAGGCAGCAAAGTGCAGTTCAGCCTCAAGGCCCAGGATAATTATTATAACCCTGCACCGGTACCTGCCGGTGTGAACTGGCAGGTGCGAGGGAATGTGGGCCGCTTTATTTCCCCCGGCCTGTTCCAGGCCGATAACCCCGGCCAGGGGGAGATTACCGCCCGGATAGGGGAAATCAAAGCTACCGCCGGGATTACTGTCGTCGATAAGGTATACAGGCTGGAAATTGCCCCGGCCATTGCCACCCTGCAGCCCGGTGCTGTCCAGCAGTTTACAGTAACGGCCTTTGATGCCGGGGGTAACAAAATCTATGTCGACAGCTCTTTGTACCGGTGGACGGTCAGTGAAGGGCTGGGCCGGTTTGATCCGGAAAAAGGGCAGCTAGTACTGGCCGGGCCGGCGCGTAATGCCTGGGTCAAGGTCAGGCTGGGCGACCGGGAAGCGGTAGCCGCAATCAATCCCGCCCTGGAGCTGGCTCTAGAGGGCCGGCCCGTAGCCGGGCAGGAAGTAACCCTGGTCGTTCGCCAAAACGGTGCGCCGGTAGCGGGGGCGGCGGTCCAGCAGGTCCAGCCGGCAACGACGTGGGGCAGGGTAACGGCCCGAGCCCTCTATGTGAGGACAGGTCCGGGAACAGGGTATAAAGCCATCACCCTGGTACCGGCAGGTTACCGGCTGGCTGTCCTGGCCAGGCTGGAAAACGGCTGGCTGCAGGTGCGCCTGCCGGACGGCCGGGAAGGTTATTGTTCTGGAAAGTATGTTGCTGTCCAGGAAGGCAGCCTGGACCTGGGCCGGACGGATGCTCAAGGTAAAATCCGGTTTACGGCCGGGGTAGCGGGGAGCTATAGTTTTGTCGCCATGAAAGAAGGTTTTTTACAGGCTGAGCTGGACCTGGTGTTTAACGAGAAATAATTTGCTCCCGGTTACCCCCGGCATTAAATCATGCTTAAAAATGCCCTGGATAAAAGATTAAAGAATTGTGCCCGGGAAGATTACCCGGGCACTTTAATAATCAATTAAGCTATGGGTTAGGTAAGTAAGCTATTTAAATAAGAGACAGGCATGTGGTATAATATGATTGTTTTATCAAGAACAGGTTACCTGTTAGATCGGGGAGGAGGAACTTTTTGCTGCGCATACTATTCCTTTTTAACGCCGTCCCCGCCCGGGAGCGCCGGGGACCCTACAGTGATTGTTTCTCCTGGGAGACCGTGAGGCAAATTTACCGGGCGTTACTGGAAGGCGGCAACGAGGTTTACCCTGTTAATGTCCGCAGCCGCCACCAGCTGGAAAAAATCCCTTTCCCGCCAGCCGACTCCCCACCTGGCCTTTGTCCTGGCCGAAGGTTTTCTCGACGAACCCCGTACCCTGTATGACGGCAGCGGTGCTGCTGCGGTACGGTTTTTATTGCAGAAGTACGGCATTCCTGCCAGCCATTCTCCCGCGGTGACCATGGAGATATGCCGTCACAAAAACCTTACCTATCAAGTTTTACAGCAACACGGTTTGCCGGTACCACCCTACCTGGTGCTCGAACCGGTCCGAGGGTTACTGCGGCAACAGATGGACCGGGCGGTGGCGGAACTGGGATTTCCTTTATTTGTTAAACCCAATGGCGGCGGTAGCAGCATTGGCATCAGCGACGCTTCGGTGGTATATAATTTTACCCAACTGGAATACCAGGTAAATACCCTCCTGGATACCTTGGGCGAGTTGCCGGTGCTGGTGGAAAAGTACCTCCCCGGCCAGGAGTTTACCGTCGGCTTAATCGGTCGATCCCCCTGTTACGTCTTGCCATCTATAGCTTTTCTTTATCAAAAAATTAGGACTCTTACCGTTAAGGGCGGCCCAGATATGACTGAACATATTTTTCCGGGGGACAGGCGTTATCAAATTTTAAGCGAACTGGCCGTCAAAGTGCTGGCGGCCACAGGGGCCAGGGACGCCTTAAGAATTGACCTGCGCTCTGACAGCGAGGGAGGGGTCTATATCATTGATGTGAACGGGACGCCTTCTTTGAGTCCCACGGCCTCCCTGACGGCCATGGCTATGGCTGCCGGTTTAAGATACAGCCAGTTTATTAATTTCATCCTCTACCAGTCGCTGCTGGAATATGGCCTGGCGCCCAGCGGTAAATTACAGGAACTGGTAGTTCCGGCTCTGGGTTTGTTGCACCACTACCGCTGCGAAACGCAGCTCCTCCAAGTATCCTCGGCGTAAGTATATCTGTTCCTTTGTATCACCGGTGAAGATTGCTCCTTTAATTTTAAATTTATTTTTGGCTAAGGAAGAAGGATTCTTTTAAATAGTGTCGAATATATGCTTTAACAAAAAGAGAAAGCGCTTTCAATAAATATTTTTTTCCCAGGTAATGAAAGCGCTTTCAGGAGGAAGGGTTATGGCCGGGGCAACTATTTATGATGTTGCTAAAAAGGCCGGGGTGTCAATTTCCACCGTATCCCGGGTTTTGAATAACAGTTCCCGGGTAAAGGAAAGTAACCGGGAACGCGTTTTACAGGCGATAGAAGAACTGGGATATGAACGCAATTTACTTGCCGCAGCCCTGATGAAAAAAAATACCCATACCCTGGGTTTGATTATCGCCGACATTGCCAACCCTTTTTATGCCGAAATTGCCAGGGCGGTAGAAGATAAAGCAGCGGAGAATCATTACAACGTAATTGTCTGCAACACTGATAACGACCTAAAAAAAGAAGCTGCTTATATTACCATTTTACGCCAGAAAAGAATCGATGGTATCATTTTTACTACACCGGAAATTAACAATCACAACATAAAGAAGCTTTACCAAGAACAACCGGATTTTCCCATGGTATTAATCGGAAGCCGGATAGAGGGATGTACCATTGATACTGTTTTAGTAGACAATTCTCTCGGTACAACAGAAGCCATGCAATACCTGACATCTTTGGGCCACAGGCGCATCGGGTTCATATACGGTTTGCCGTCGACCTTATCCTCTAAAGAGCGCCTTACTGGTTACTTGAACTACCTGGTTGACAACGGAATGGCAAGGGATAATAAACTAATCCGGGGCGGTGCTTTTAAAATTGAGAATGGTTATCAAAAAGCAAGGGAGCTTTTACAGCTGGAAGACCCTCCCACGGCTATTTTCGCTGCTAATGACTTAATTGCCATAGGTGCTTTGGAGGCTGCCAGGGAAATGGGAATAGAAGTGCCAGGGGAACTTTCAATCCTTGGTTATGATAATACCAGCCTTGCGACAATAACTTTTCCCAGGTTAACCTGCGTGGCCCAGCCTATGGCCGAGATGGGCGCGAGGGCGGCGGAGATGGTGATCGAAAGAATTCAAGGACGGCGTAGTTCCCCTAAAGTTGTTACTCTTTTACCGCGGCTGGTGATAAGGGATTCCACCGGACCTTTAAGGAGGTGATGTTTATGATATAAGTTCACAAATTAAAATTGTCAACAAACTTGCAAAAAGAGGCAAGGGAGGAACAGGAATGAAAAGTAACCGCATGACCTTTGTGGCGGCGATGATTCCCGCCGGCGTTGCCCTTAACTGGGTAGCCAACTATGTCGTTGAAGCCCTGAAAATCCCCCTGTTTTTAAACAATATGGGCTCGATCATCACGGCCATTGTTTTAGGCCCGGTCTGGGGGATGGTTACCGGCCTGCTGACGAATACAATTTTAGCTTTGACAGTTCGCTGGACTTATTTCCCCTTTACTGGGGTAGGATGGGTTATCTTATTGCTTGCCTATATGTTTTTCCGGATGGGCTGGTTTAAAAAGGTTTATCTGGTCATTATCGGTGGGGCCATAGACGGGGTGATTGCTTCTGCCGCTTCGGCTGTAGTCGCTACCTATGTTTTTGGCGGTTTTACTGGGAATACCATCGATATCTTTACTGCCGGGCTAATGGCAGCCGGACAAAAAGTATTTAGCGCCTCTTTCCTGGCCAATCTTGGACCCACGGTAGTTGATAAAGCTATCCAGTTCTGGCTAGTTTGGATAATCCTGAAATATTTTCCCAACAAATACCTGCCCAATGCCAGAGAAATTAAGGGTTTACTCACCGCCAGGTCGCTAGAGATAGGAGAATAATAAATTGATGATGGCTGGAAAGGAATAGCCATTCCTTTCCAGCCATCCCCGGAGGGATATTGAGTGGGTACTTTATATATGCCGGGAAACGGTCTGATGCACCGCCTGGACCCCAGGACAAAAATCTTCTTCCTGTTATTTGTTATTATCGCTGTGTTCCTTTTTTACGATCCCACCATACAATTAATCATTTTAGCCAGCCTGGTTTTCCTGGCTTTAATAAGCGGGCTGCAGCAGGCTTTGATTGCAGCGGCCAAATTAATGCTCCTTTTCGCCATTTTTATTTTAACGGTTCACGGTTTATTTAACGCTGCCGGTAAAACCGTGATCTTGCAGCTTGGTCCGCTGGCTTTTAAACAGGAAAGCCTGCTTTACGGTGCCGTGATGGCCTGCCGTTTAATGGCCATAGGTATTGCCGCGGCGCTGTTTGTGGTAAGCACCAAACCCAGCGACCTGTCGACAGCTTTAATCAAAAGCGGTTTTCCCAGCATAATTGCCTTCATGCTCCTGGCAACATTACAGATCATCCCAATGATGCTCAAAGAAGCCCAAAATGTCATGGAGGCCCAGCAGGCGCGCTGTGTGGACGTTACTTCCAGCTTGATTAATCGAGTAAAAGCTTTAATCCCTGTTTTTGTACCCCTATTTATAATTACCTTTATTAAAATGCGCGACCTGTCATATGTGCTTGAATGCCGCGGGTTTAGCATCAAGGGTAAGCGCACCTATTTATATGAAGTTGCCTTTAAAACATTTGACCTGGTAACATTAGTGATCCTTGGTACTCTGCTAGGCGGTTTGGTCATTTTAAGGTTCGTTAACGGGAACGTTGTTTTCATGCCCGCTAGCGGTATATTAATTAGCATTTTATATGGGTCCTGGATTATAACTGCCCTTCTTTTTGGTACCAGCTGGCTGGCCAAACTAGTAGCTAAAGGTGGTGGCAGTCTTGCCGGCCAAAGCAATTAAGGTGGAGCATTTAACCTATTTCTACCCCGATACTACCAGAGCAGCTTTGCAAGATATTACCTTTGAAATAGATTATGGTGAAGTCCTGGGCATTGTTGGACCCAATAACGCCGGTAAAACAACCCTGGCCATGTGCCTGATGGGGTTAATCCCCAATGTAATCGGCGGCGAATTAAAAGGTTCTGTAAGGGTTGATGGGGTAGAAGTGCCCCAAACAACCATAGCCGAAATGGTACGCCATGCAGGTCTTGTTTTCCAGGAACCGGAAATTCAACTTTCTCAAACGACGGTGGCGGAAGAGGTTGCCCTGGGATTATCCAATCTCGGTATACCCCGGGATGAAATGCTGAAGCGTATCAAAGAAGCCCTGGCCATGGTAGGACTGAGCGGTTTTGAAGAGCGGAATCCCCTGGCCATGTCGGGAGGGCAGCAACAACGGCTGGCCATTGCAGCCGTCCTGGCCATGCAGCCCAAGATAATGATTTTCGATGAGCCAACCTCCATGCTGGACCCGGCAGGTAAAACGGAAGTCTTTACAGTTCTGGCCCAGCTTAAAGCCAGGAAATTTACCGGCGTGATTATCGAACACGAAATAGAGCGGGTGGCGCTATATTGTGACAAGGTCCTTGTGTTGGCAAATGGTGAGCAACAGGCTTTTGGTACCCCTCAAGAAGTATTTTCCCAGGTGGAAAAGATCAAAACCTGCGGTATTCGTCCCCCTCAGGTAACGGAACTGGCGCATTTATTGAAGCAAGATGTATACCCGGGCATTGATTATTTCCTGACCGTAGAAGGGGCCGTTGCCGGTTTGGCGCAGTACCTGCAAGGAAAAGGCCATGGGGAGGGTTGAACATGGAACCCATCATTAAGGTGGAAAAACTGGTGCATGTTTACCCTGGGGGGGTTAAAGCCCTTAAAGGTGTTAACCTGGCCATTCAAAAGGGAGAAGTAGTAGCCATACTGGGCAAGAACGGTTCCGGAAAAACGACCCTGGTCAAGCACTTTAACGGGCTCCTCAAGCCAACTGCAGGTAATGTCTGGATAAAGGGAATGAATACCAGGGAAGTGAGTATTGCCCGGCTATCCAGGGAAGTAGGTTATGTTTTCCAGAACCCCAATCACCAGACCTTTCTACCCACAGTCCGGGATGAACTCAGTTTTGGTTGCCGCAATCTCAAATTGCCGGAGCAGGAGATTAACCAACGGGTAAAAGAAGTTGTCATTCGCTTTAATTTAAAGGATAAGCTGGAAGACAACCCTTATGATCTTAACCTCAGTATGCGCAAGACGGTGGCCATTGCTTCCATTCTGGCCATGCGCCCGGCGATAATCGTCCTCGACGAGCCGACGACGGGCCAGGATTATGCCGGTTGCCAGCAGCTGTTGAAGTTTATTGGCGAATTAGAAAAAGAAGGCCATACGGTGGTAATAATTACCCACGATATGATGCTGGTCGGCGAATTGAATAAGCGGGTTGTAGTAATGAGCAATGGCGAAATTATTGCCGACAGTTTACCCCGGGAAGTGTTTAAAGACGATAGCATCTTACAACGCTCAGGTTTATTGCCGCCCCAGATTACTGAACTCAGCCGTAAACTGGTGCCGTACGGTATCACTGATACGGCCCTGACAATAGCAGATTTATATACCTCTATAAAGGAAAGGTGATTGCCGTGACCGAAAGTGTCAAGTGGAATACCGGGGCTCTAAGACCGCAAACGGAGGATAAAGTGCAATACCATATCCGCTGCCGTCCAGGGGATATTGCCGAGTATGTCCTCCTGCCGGGGGACCCGGAGCGCGTTCCCCTGATAGCCGCTAAGTGGGATACTGCGCGTGCCGTCAGCCGGTACCGGGAACATGTAACCTATACGGGAACCATTGGCCAGACGCCGGTTTCTGCCTGTTCTACCGGGGCGGGGGGAGGGTCTACGGCTAGCGCCCTGGAAGAGCTGGCCGAACTGGGGGCGAAAACCTTTATCAGAGTTGGAACCACCGGGGCTTTACAGGAAGAAATTAATTGTGGTGATTTGATTATTTGTGCGGGGGCGGTGCGCCATGACGGTACCAGCCCGCAATACGTAGAACTTGCCTATCCGGCCCTGGCCCATTACGAGGTGGTACTGGCCCTGATCCAGGCTGCGGAAAACCTTAATATTCCTTACCATGTGGGCCTGGCCTGTACGACTGCCTCCTTTTACTGCGGCCAGGGCCGGCCCGGATTTGGCGGTTACCGGCAGAGCTTTATGGAGCATATTGTTGAAGACATGATCAAAGCCGGTGTTCTCAATTTTGAGATGGAAGCGGCTACGGTGCTTACCTTAAGCCAGCTTTTTAAGTTACGGGCCGGGGCAGTTTTTACGGTAGTGGCCAACCGGGTCAAAAATGAAATGGTCTATAAAAAAGACGGCATTGAAAAGGCAGTGGCGACGGCCAATGAGGCGGTGCGTTTACTCGCCGAATGGGATGCCTTAAAGCAAAAAGCCGGTAAAAAATATTTTTTCCCGGGGTTATTGAAATAAAGGAGATGATTAACCTATGCCCGTAGCGGTCATTGGCGGGACCGGTTTTTATAATTTGTTAGAGGAAGCCCGGCCACTGCAGGCAACCAATGAATACGGCAGTGTGGAGTTGTTCCGGGGTCACTATCAAGGTAAAGAAATTATTTTTTTACCGCGACACGGTAAAAACCATGAATTTCTGGCCCACCAGGTAAATTACAGGGCCAATTTCCTGGCCCTCAAAGAGGTGGGGATTACCCGGATCTTAGGCACTTCGGCGGTAGGCTCCCTGAACCCGGAGATGCAGGTAGGCGATTTGGTTTTACTCGATCAATTCGTTGATATGACCACCAACAGGCCCAAGAGCTTTAACAAATATTCAGTAGATATGAGCGATCCTTATTGCCCGGAACTGCGCGCTTATTTCCTGAAAGCGGCGGCAGAGATTGATTTATCCCTTCATAAAAAAGGCACCTATATTTGTGTCGACGGTCCCAGGTATGAAACGAGTGCGGAAATAAAGTTATATCGGCAGTGGGGGATGGATGTCGTCGGTATGACTAACGCCACCGAGGCGGTCCTGGCCCGGGAACTGGGAATGTGCTATGCCATTGTGGCCATTGTAACCGACCTGGCGGCGGGAATTTCCGAAGTGCCGCCGGACCTGGAAACCCATAGACAGGTGGTACAGGAAAACCGCGCTAAACTGAGCCAGCTGTTATTAAAGGCGATTACCCTGGTGCCGGAAGAACGTAGCTGCCGCTGCCAGGCTATTTATGAGAGCGCCCTGGCTGCCCGGGCAAGCCAGCTAAAAAAATGACCGTGCTTTTGCGGGGCGGATATGTATTCCAGCTTAAGGACGGCAGTGTAAATTTCCAGCCTGGCGATATACGCCTTAACGGTGCTTATATCGATGGCCTGGCACCAGAGATCAAGCCCCTACCCGGGGAAGAGGTCTGGGATGTAAGGGGCTGCCTCATATTACCCGGCCTGGTTAATGCCCACTATCACTCCTATACCAACTTGTTAAAAGGTACAACCTGGGGGGAACCCCTGGAAATATGGTCAATAGCTACCGTGGCCCTGGGAGGGCTTCTAACCGACCGGGAGATTGCCGTCAGCGTTCTCCTCGGGGTAGCGGAAATGCTGCATGCCGGCGTTACTTGCTGTCTCGACCATTTCCCGCACTTATCCCGGCTGGCGGCAGCGGCAAAGGCTTATCAACGGTCTGGCTTTCGGGTTAGCCTGGCCCCAATGCTAAGCGATGTTTACGAGCATTTAGTTGTCCCCGGGGTGGCCGAACGGTTGCCCCGGGAATTACGCCGCAATCTTGAAGCAGTACCACATCGTTCGGTGCAAGAGCTAAGGGAATTTTATTTAGCAGCCTTACAGGAATATCACCAACCCCGAGGCACCATGCAGGTTGTGGTGGGTCCCAATGCTCCCCAGCGGGCCAGCATGGAACTATTAGAAATGGCTGCCGAACTGGCCAGGAAATATGAATTAACCATTCATACCCATCTATTGGAAACAAAATGGCAGGCGATGGCAGCCTGCCGGGCGGGCAGCAGCCTGGTTGCCAAGCTGGATCGAGCGGGGTTGCTGGGACCGCAAACGGCAGTCGCCCATGCCATATGGCTGGAGGAAAAGGAACGGGCATTACTATCTGAGCGGGACAGCATGGTAGTCCACAACCCTACCAGCAATGCCATGCTGGGCAGCGGGCGGGCGCCGTTGATTGCTTATCTCCGGGACAATATTCGTGTCGCCCTGGGTACGGATGGCTTGAACTGCGGTACGAACCATAATCTCTTAGAAACCATGCGCTGGGCCGGCTTGCTGGCACGCCTGGAGGAGCCGGATTATAAGTTATGGCCCGGCGTTAGCGACCTCTGGCCGATGGCTACGGTAAATGGCGCGGCGGCAACGGGCTGGGAAGGTGTGACCGGCAGATTAGAACCCGGTTACCGGGCTGATCTAATAATTGTATCTAACAATAGCCCGGCCCTGGCACCGGCTACCAATATACCGGCCCAGTTGATCTTGAATGAAACCAGACTTGCTGTTCGCGATGTGTTCATAGACGGCCGGCCGGTAATGGTACAAGGGCGTATCCTTGTTTTTGACGAAAAAGACTTGCGCCGGGAAGCCGTAGAGATAGGCAGGAATTTAGTCGAACGGTCGCGCCCGATTCTAGCGCAAGCGGCTGCCTTGCGGGAAGCTTATGAGGCCGCCTACCGCGCCTATTATTTGGTTTAAATAAAAGCGGGGGATACAAAGATGTTGGCCCAATTGCGGGAAGAATTGATTGCAGTCTGTCATGAAGTTTACCGGCGCGGGTTTAGCAGCGGTTCCGGAGGTAATATTAGCGTCCGCATTCCGGATAGCAATTATGTCCTGATTAAAAGGAGCGGCTGTTCCCTCGGCCGGGTTCGGGCGGTGGATTGTATACTAATAGACATGGACGGCAATCTGGTTGAAGGACGGGGAAAACCGTCCAAAGAGATTAACTTGCATCTCGGTATTTACCGCTGCCGGCCGGAAGTGGGAGCTGTCATCCATGCCCACCCGCCATATGCTATTGCTTTTGCCAACACCTACGGCTCCTTACCGTTGGTTACCGTTTCCGCCCGGGCCTACCTGAAACAGGTGCCCAATATATCTTTTGCCCCGCCCGGTTCGGCAGAACTGGCCAGGTTGGTTATTGAGCAGTACCAGGGTACCAGGATTAATACCATTACCATGGTAGAACACGGAGCGGTAACGGCAGGGAAAGACCTCCAGGAAGCCTATGATTTGATGGATTACCTGGAGGATAACGCCAAAGTGGCCCTGGCGATGCTCCAGATTAAGGCTCTGGGGGGGTATTTATGACGCGGCTGGTAAATGCGCTGGTACAAGAGTTAAGAGAGCGCAATTTACTCCTTCCCATCTGGGGTGAAGGTGAAAAGGTCATTATACTTGACCAGACCCGGTTACCCTTTAAGACGGTTTACCTTGAAATTTATACCGTAGCGGATTTATGCACGGCCATTAAAGATATGATCATCCGGGGTTCCGGAGCCCTGGGGCTGGCCGGTGCCTGGGGAGCCTATCTGGCCAGCTTAAAGAATGACAGCCTGGAAGCCTTCCAAAGGGACCTGGCTGCCCTTAAAGCTACCCGGCCCACGGCAGTAAACCTGGCCAAAACAGTTGATGAAATCGGAAGCGATCTAAACCCGAGGCAATTTAAAGAACAGGTAGTACAGCGATTGCTAGATATCGTCCGCCGGCAGCTGAACTTCGAGCTGGCCCTGGGTGAGGCCGGTGCTGCCTTAATCCACGACGGGGATACCATTATGACCCACTGCCATTCCGGCGCCCTGGCCGGTGCCGGTTACGGCGGGCGGGCCTTATCTGTTATCAGGCGCGCCTGGGAACAGGGCAAAAAAATCAGCGTCCTGGTCAACGAGACCCGTCCCTACCTGCAGGGGGCGCGCATTACGGCCTGGGAGCTCAAACGCCTGGGTATCCCCTTTACCTTGATTACCGACAACATGTCGGGTTTTTGCCTGGAAAAGGGTATGGTAAATCTGGTGGTGGTAGGTTCGGACCGGGTGGCCCGTAACGGCGATCTGGCCAATAAAATCGGAACATACCTCCATGCCCTGGCGGCTCACGACAACAACGTGCCCTTTTATACGGCAACTTCCAGCCATACCATTGATTTAAATACGCCGAGCGGCGACGCGATCCCGGTGGAGATGCGGGATGCGGCAGAGGTTCTTACCCTGGCAGGGCAGCCTATTGCTCAACCAGGAACCCGGGCCCTATATCCCGCCTTTGATATTACGCCCCATCGCCTCATTACCGGCATCATTACGGAAAAAGGCGTAATCTTTCCCCCATTTGAAAAGAACCTGGTGGAATTATTTGGGTAAAAATTGACATACGAAGCTGAAAAAATTGCGTAACTGCAAAAACTGAAGTTGCGGTATCGATGACGCCCGGAGGTGCGACCCCGGGCACTGTTTTTGATGATCAAACTGTTTACCACTTACCTTTGGTGGGCAAAAAGCGCCGGTAGACTGCTTCATTAACGGACAGCTCCAAAGAATCATCGAGGGGTGGCAGTTCGACTTCGCCATAACGGCGCTGTAGGGCCAGCCGGAGGAGGTAATCGGCCAGGTGGGGGTTTTTACTCAATAAAGGCCCGTGAAGGTAGGTGCCGATAGCGTTCCGGTAGCGGGCACCTTCCGTCTGGTCGGTACCGTTGTTGCCGTCGCCGTAGATAACTTTCCCCAGGGGCCGGGCGCCCTGCAGGAAGGTACGGCCGCCATGGTTTTCAAAACCAATCACCGGCCGGTCCGTACCCAACTCCTCCACCTGGATGGCAATATTGCCCTTTAAGCGTTTGTTCCCAGCCTCGGTATAGGCGGCAAAAAGGCCTACGCCCGGCAACGTTTCTCCGGTGCTGGTGCGGTAATACTCCCCCAGCAGCTGGTAGCCGCCGCAGATGGCCAGGAGGGCCGCGCCTGCTTCCACCGCTTCCTTAAGCCAGGGACCTTTTGCCAGTAAGTCGGCACTCGCCACCCCCTGTTCCTGGTCGGGGCCGCCGCCCAGGAAGAAAAGGTCATAGGCCTTCGGGTCCAGCTTATCACCCAGAGAGATCCGGGTCACTTCCACCGCGATACCCCGCCACTCAGCTCGGCGGCAGAGGATTAAGACATTACCCCGGTCACCGTAGAGGTTAAGGAGTTCCGGATAGAGATGGCAGAGGCGTAACTTCACTGACAGCCCCCCTTGCTTTAAGGATGCGGCGGTACAGGGCCAGGTTGGTATAGGTACAGAGAATGAGGCCTTCGTCGACTGGTTCTTGCAGTAAAAAGTCGACACTTTCTTCCTGGTCGGGGATAACCTTGAGGTCCGCCTCTTTTACCCCCTGGTATTTGAGACAAATGGCCATATCACCGGCACGCAGGCCGGCACAGATAATCCGGTGGTAAGGAGCCTGGAGCAAGGGACTGAGGTCGGCATCCCAAAGCCAGGAGACGTCGCGGCCGTCGGCGGCCAGGTCATTGATGGCCAGGAGATAAGTCGCTTTGCCACGGCCGGCAGTCAGAGTCTTCAGGGCTACACTTAAGCCCGTGGGATTTTTTACCAGCATCAAGGTCAAATGTTTGTTCCCCAGGCCAAAGGTTTCGGCCCGGCCCTGGCCGGGGAGGAAAGACGCCACCACCCGGCCGACGGTTGCCGGGTCAATCTTTAATTGCAGGGCGGCACTGGCAGCGGCCAGGACATTATAGACATTATAAATCCCCGGCATGGGGGACCGAAGGGGCAGTTTGCCGCCTGGGTAAACAAGGTCAAAGCGGGCTCCTCCGGAATTTAGCTCTAAATCCCTGACCTCATACTCCGCAGGTGGCCGGCTGTACGAACACTGCGGGCAGAAATAATCCCCCAGGTGGCTGTAATGATAGTAATTAAACTCCAGGGGCCGGCGGCAGCGGGGACAGATATGGCCCTCCAGGACTTCGCTGGTTGTTTCCTGGCTCCAGGGCGTCCGCGCCAGGCCGAAGTAGCGGACCTTCTCCCTTCCACGACCCAGGGAAGTGACCAGGGAATCATCGGCGTTAAGGATCAGGGTGGCCGCCGGGATCGCCGCCAGGGCGCGGCTGATGGCTGCCGCCAGCTGCTCCAGCTCATGGTAGCGGTCTAATTGATCCCGCAGTAAATTCGTAATGAGCACCATATCGGCTTTGATATGGCGGGTCACCAGGCCCAGGGTACCTTCATCTACTTCCAGGACGGCAATTTCTCCCCGCCGGGCCAGGAGGGCCGTGGTTACGCCGGCGGGCATATTGGCCCCTTCGCTGTTATGAACCACCTTCAACCCTGCGGCCCGAAAAATTGAGGCCAGGAGGTTGGTGGTCGTCGTCTTGCCGTTGGTCCCGGTAACGATGATAACTTTTTCATACCTGGAGGCTAAACGGCCCATTAAATACGGGTCAATTTTCAGGGCTAAATAGCCCGGCAGGGAGGTACCACCCCGTTGCAAAAGGCGGCATATAAAGGCTGCCAGGCGGCCGGCCCAGAGGGCCAGGAAAGTACGCAGCAATTTGCAGGAACCTCCTTTAACCCACAGCGGCCTGGCTGCGGCGCAGGCGCCTGCTGAGGACGCTTAAGAACATGGCCAGCTCTTCCATGCGCAACAACCAGGCCAGGCCGATGTAACTCAAAACCCCCAGGTTAATCAGCAGGGCCAGCTTCACTCCCTCCCGCACCAGGCGGGGCCAGGATGCCGGGAGGAAAAGATGGCCGGCCGCCAGGTTCAGGAGAAGGCCCATGACCAGCGCTGCCAGAAGACTTTTCATAGAAGTCTGCAGCAACCGGCGACCTTCCAGGGGAGCTTGCACCTTGCGCCGCAGGTAATAGAGCAGCAAGGCGACGTTGACACAGCCAGCCAGGGAGTAGGCCAGGGCCAGGCCGCGGATGCCGAAGGCCGGCCCCAGGGTAAAGTTCAGGGCGGTGCCCGCTGCCAGGGTAACCAGGCCGATCTTTAGGGGGGTTACCGTATCCTGGGTGGCATAGAAGGCCCGGCTCAAAATCTCATAGGCACCGTAGGCCGTTATCCCCAGGGAGTAAAAGACCAGGGCTTCGGTAGTGGCCAGGGTGTCGGCACTGGTAAAGCGGCCGTGCTGGAAGAGCACCCTGACCACCGGTTGCCCCAGGGCAATCAGCCCCACCGTGGCCGGGATGGAGATGAAGACCACAGCCCGCAGCGATCCCGACAGGTAACGGGTAAAAGAACGATAATCCCCCTCCATGGCAATACGAGTCAGGGCCGGTAAAAGGGCGATGCCCATTGACGAGGCAAAGAGAATTGGTACTAAAACCACCCGGCTGGAGATGGTCAGAGCGTTGATAGAACCGCGCGGCAGGAAAGAGGCAATGAAAGTCTGGTTAAAGAAAAGATTTAACTGGGCAATGGAAAGGCCGATAGTTACAGGGAGCATTAGCTTAAAAATCCTGCGGATGCCTGGGTGCTTAAGGTCCAGGACCGGCCGGTAGCGGGGCTTAAGGTGCCATACCCCCCACACCTGTACCAGAAAATTCAGGGCCGCGCCAATCAGGGTGGAAATGGCAAAAGCGGCGATGCTGTATTTCCCGGCCAGGGCGAGGCCGAAAACTATAATGGCAGCGTTGTATACCAGGGGGCCGATGGCCGTTCCTATAAAGGATTGGTAGGCGTACTCTGTCCCCATTAAGACCCCATTCAGGCAGTGAAAGAGGATGGCTACGAGTACAATCCGGGTCAGGTAGGCGGTATAAGCCACTTGTTCAGCATTAAAGCCCGGGGCTATCAGGTGTACCAGCCAGGGAGTCCAGATCATTCCCAGGGTTACGGCAATCCCTACCAGGGTCAGGACCAGATTAAAGGCGATGCTTACGGTGTGCCAGACGGCCTCTTCATTTTCTTCCGCCAGGTAACTGGCCAGCACCGGGATAAAGGCCGAGCTAACCCCGCCGCCCACCAGGATTAAATAGATGGTATCCGGGATAACAAAGGAGGTATTGAGCATATCGGTCAGCTGGTTCTGGCCGAACAGGGCGGAAATAGCCGTATTGCGTAAAAAACCTAAAATCCTTGACACGCCGGCGGCCAGGCTCATGATAGCTACTGAGCGGGCCAGCCCCATTTTCCCTTGTTTTACCACTTTAGCGCTTCCTTTTTATTTGGCATTGTTGACACACTACCTGTATTTTAATCCTTTAAGTTATAAAAATGAAGCCTTGGGGAACAAAAGTATAAAAGTATACCGGCAGGAGAAGGCATTTCTCCCTGGCAGCAAATAATTTACCTGGGAGCTGGATATAATAACTTTCGACTTGAACTATATTTCACAGGAGGAGATTTTTTATGGCGGCTCATTACGGCGCCCACGAAGTAATGGAAATCCATGAAGTTTTGAGCGACACTATCGATGGGATCAATCAATTCCAGTTATACCGCCCCCATGTCAAAGATCCCCAGCTCCATTCCATCCTGGACAAGCAGCTGCAATTTATGACCCAGGAGTATAATAACATGGTTCAAGCTATCAACCAGCGCGGTATCACCCAGGCGGTACCTTACCGCCTGCCCCGAACGGCTGCCCCGGTTTACGGCCTAAATAACCCGGAAACCCAAAAGCCAAATACCTCTATTCAAGATATGGATGACCGGGATGTGGCCAGCGGCATGCTGGGATGCCATAAGGCTTCAGCAGCCTTTAGAATGATGGCTTCCCTAGAATGTGCTGACCTGGAGCTGCGGCGCATGTTCCAGCAGGGAGCTGTCAACTGCGCCGAGCAGGCTTATGAAGTATGGCAGTACATGAACCAAAAAGGCTATTACCAGGTACCGACCATGAAGGATGTAACGACAAGCACCATGATTAATGCATACAGCCCAGCCGCAACGGGCCAGGTTGGGATCTATCAGCAGTAGAGGCTGCCAAAATGGTTGTTTATCTTAAGATGCGAAAGCCCTGCCTTTCAGGAAAAGGCAGGGCTTTTATAATGAGACAGTTACCGGGGGGCAGGATTGACGTCCGGGTAAAGGAAGATTAGCTTCAAAGGGAAGGTAAGGCGGCTGCTTCATGCCCGTAAATACTGACGCTGGCAGCACCCATTGATTTCCCATTTTGGGACGATAATTTCCAAAGTGAAAAACGTATGTCTTATAAATCCTTCAAGATATTTCTCTCAGGGGCTTAATTTATGAGATTTATCAAGATGAAAGACAGCGCCCAATAGCTGTGAATATTGGCACGGATATTGCTATATGTTTTAATCAGTGAGGTGATTTATATTGGTGCGCTAGAGAGTAAGTAAACGAGACGGCCATGATTATTGTTAGGCATCTAAAAACATGCAATCAACCCTAAAATTAAAACTCACGGTAACATGTCAAGGACTAAAAATGAGAGTTGACAACTTTAGCGAGGAGGAAACTTAAATGTGCTTTAGACCACCTGTTGTAGCCAAGAAGATTAAATGTCCCAATTGTGGAAAGGAAGTAATTAGGCAAGGAAATAACCCCAAAATATGTCCTCATTGTAAGACGAACCTAGATTCTGCTGATAAGAAATAAAAAGCAAATTGTTATTAAAACTGCTAGCAGCTCGTGTGAATAATAGTTGCTGACAACTTCGGGTTAGGGGCCATGTCTTTTCATAAGCTACCTTAGCTACTTTTCCCCGCCGAAGTGGGGGTAGATATGGGACTAAGCATCACTTTTTATCATGGAAGTAGAGGAGATGCTTTTGGGTTTGGGATATTTTTCACATAGGCTGCTAGATGAGATATGTGTACTCCAGTGCTTTTGGACATGATGGGAGAAATAGCTCTTTTGCAATGAGGGCAATAAACCATTGTTAATATGCAGCCGGAGGAGAGGAGCAGTAAAAGGGACAGCGCTACGAGTTTTAACCAGGAGAGAGTATGTCACCGGGGCTTGTGTAGGAACGTTTAGAAGTCTCCGAATAACAAAGGGGGGTGTACTGTGAAAAGAAAAGCGTGGGCGGTTATGTGGGCGGTCTATCTTGCGGGCGTTGCTGTAGCGTTGAACCAGTTTAAAGTACCTCCGGTAATGCAGGTTCTTATGGAAAGTCTTCAGGCTGATATGGCAACGGCGGGATGGCTAATGTCTGTTTTTTGCATCGCCGGGGTCATACTGGCACTTCCGGCAGCGTTCCTTCTGGCAGGTCTGGGGCCGAAAAACAGTGGATTAATAGGTCTAGGTTGTATAATTATTGGTGCAGTAATTGGAGCTGTGGCTAAAAGTGCAGCGATTATGCTTATTGCCAGGACTATCGAAGGCGTTGGGTTGGCTTTAATTGCAGTCGTGGCTCCGGCGGTTATTAGTATGTGGTTTGAACCACATGAACGAGGATTGCCTATGGGTATTTGGGCTACATGGGTACCAGTTGGCAGTTTTCTTATTTATAATTTGGCCAACCCAATTGCAAAACTAGGTGGCTGGACCAGTATCTGGTGGTTTGGAGCTGTTTTTGCTTTAGTTGCATTTCTGGTGTATAGCGCTATTGTTGCCCCGCCCCGAAAAACGGCGAGTGGCAGTGAAGAGGGTGGCGCTATCTCTATTAGCCATGGGTTGAAAAGTATAAATACCTGGCTTATTTCCATTGCCTTTGCCGCATTTAACTTTAGTTTTATAGCCTATGCCACCTGGGCACCCACCTTCTTAGCCGAAGTTCATAAGATGGATCCGGGAGCTGCCAGTTTTTACGCTAGCCTGGTAACCCTGGTTTTTATACCTGGCGGCATATTCGCTGGATGGGTTCTTGACCGCTTCGGAAATCGTAATGGTATCCTGGCAGCCTCCTTCATTATTTGTACGATTTTAGTGTTATGGGCTTTTAAAGTAGGGGGCAATGTTGGAATTCTTGTTCCTTATTATGTTATTTTAGGTCTGGCGGCAAGCTTTATTCCGACCTGCGTTTTTACCATTGCTCCGGAAACAGCTATTAATCCCCAATTTGCTGGCGTAGCCTTGGGAGTGGTGATCCTTGGTCAGAACAGCGGTATGTTCATCGGCCCTCCTGTTGTAGGTCAGGCTATAGCAAGTGGAGGTTGGGGTGCTGGAGTATATCCTTTAGTTGCAGGGCTTCTTGTCGCTCTGGTGGCAACTCTATTAATACGCACTAAAACAGAGTAAAAGGAGGTGAACTGTCTTCTAGAAAGGAGGTTTTTGCCAGACATTAAAGCGAAGCCTGTAATGCCTCGAGGAACGAATTTCAATACTTAATGGCAAAATTCAGAAAAAATAACGGAGGGATACTATGCCATGACGGAAAAGGACACGAAACGCCAAAATGGTGTGCGTACTTATTACAAGAATTTGGGTTTGTGTTCCTTTGCCTTTGGATCAAACTCGGCAGAAATTGACGTTAAGGACGGTAAAATTCTTCGTATTCGACCGCTGAGATATAACCGTAAGTATAAGACAGAACAATTGCGACCCTGGAAGATTAAGGCCAGAGGGAAAACCTTTGAAGCACCGATGAAGTCGCTTCTGAGCCCCTTTAACTATGTGTACAAGAAGCGGACGTATTCGCCGAACCGGATACTATACCCCATGAAAAGGGTGGACTGGGATCCGGAAGGAGAGCGCAACCCGCAAAACAGGGGTAAGAGTAAATTTGTACGTATAACCTGGGATGAAGCTGCTGAATTAATTGCTAAGGAACTGAAGCGAGTGTGCGAAAAATACGGCCCGACCTCGGTTCTGGTACAGGGGGACGGCCACGGCGAGACTAAGACCATTCATGGTCCTCACGGCTGTCAGATTCGCTTGATGGAGCTTCTCGGCGGTTACACCATCCAGGCACGCCAGCCCGACAGCTGGGAAGGCTGGTACTGGGGCGCCAAGCACGTCTGGGGCCAGGATCCAGTAGGCCAGGGTAGGCAGGCCAATCTAATTAAGGATATTTCGGAAAACACTCAAATGATCCTGTTCTGGGGTTGCGACCCAGAGACGACACCGCTTGCATGGGGCGGGCTGCAGGCTAGCCGTTTATGCTTCTGGTTTACCGAACTAGGCATAAAATCCGTATACATCTGTCCCGACCTTAATTATGGTGCAGCAGTTCATGCGGATAAATGGATACCTGTAAGACCCAACACGGACGCGGCATTACAGCTCGCTATTGCCTATACATGGATTACGGAAGACACTTATGATAAAGATTATGTCGCCACTCATACTCACGGTTTTGACGAATTTAAGAAGTATGTTCTAGGCGAAGAAGACGGCGTTCCCAAGACACCAAAGTGGGCCGAAGATATCTGCGGTGTTCCTGCCCGGGTTATTAAGGCTTTAGCCAGGAAATGGGCTCGGGAAGCAACCAGCATTGCCCACAATAACGGCGGCTCTTACATCAGGTCCTGCTATGCCCACGAGCCGGGACGTCTGGAAGTAATCCTTTTGGGCATGCAGGGCTTAGGAAAACCCGGTCAGGGACAGCTCAAGCTCTTTGAGTGGCAGCTCTTCAGCTTGCATGACCAGAACCCAATGCCCCGAAGAGAAATAATACCCAGCCCGGAAGGGGCCTACCAGGGATTTACATTTCCAGTGCCAAAGCAGTTTATCCCTAAAACTCTCATCCCGAAAGCAATTTTGAGCGACGAACCCATTACCTGGTACGGGATAACATATGCAGGAATTCCCAAGGAGGATCAGTTCGTACAGTATAAATATCCTGCTGAGGGATGTTCGGAAATCCACATGATTTGGAGTGACAGCCCATGCTGGTCCACTTGTTGGAATGGTGGAAACATGTGGATTGAGGCTCTACGCAGTCCTAAAATTGAGTGCGTTGTCATGCAGCATCCGTGGATGGAAAATGACTGCCTGTTTGCCGACATAATCCTGCCTATCAACACAAAGTTTGAGGAAGAAGACTTTGGGGTTGATGTTTTGGGTGACAGCTTCAATGTAGTCCTTTACGAAGGGCAATGCATTGAACCTCTGGGAGAATCAAAGAGCGACTATGAAGCAGTAGCGGAAGTAGCAAAGAAACTTGGCCTCTACGAAGAATACACTAGAGGTAAGAGTATTGAGGACTTAATTAAGGACGGTTACGAACAATCCGGTATAAAAGACAGGATAAGCTATGAAGAATTTCGGGAGAAAGAATACTATGTAGTACCTACAGCTGAGGACTGGGAAAATGACGAACCCGGTTTCAGCCCATTCTATAAGGATCCAGAGAACAATCCTCTGGATACACCGACCGGAAAGCTTGAATTCTATTCCGTAGGTCTGGCTGAAAACTTCCCGGATGATAAAGAACGTCCGCCGGTGCCTCATTGGATACCTTACGGCGAAACTCATCAAGAAAGCCTTTTGCATCCACGTTCCCAAAAGTATCCATTTCTTATAGTTTCCAATCATCCCCGCTGGCGTTGTCATGCTCAGCTGGATGATATACCATGGTTCCGTGAGATTCCTACTTGTAAAGTTAAAGGGCCGGATGGATATTTATACGAACCGGTCTGGATTAATCCAGTAGATGCAAAGGCATTGGGAATCAAAAGCGGTGATGTAGTTAAGATATATAACGAGCGCGGATGGGTACTTGGTGGGGCATATGTTACCGAACGTATAATGCCGGGGGTAGTTTATCAAGATCATGGTGCAAGACTAGATCCGATAATACCTGGTGAAGCCGACCGTGGTGGAGCTAACAATCTTATTTGCCCTACCAACACGACATCAAAGAATTGTGCAGGGGAAGTCACGAGCGGGTATCTTGTAGGCGTAGAAAAAGTGGATATTGAGGAAATGAAAAAGCAATACCCTGAGGCGTTTAACAGGCCTTACGATCCTTATTATGGAGTTCGTTTCGAGGCCTGGATTACGGAGGTGAAAAACTAATGAAAGTATTTGTTATTGATGTTGCTAAATGTAATGGTTGTTATAACTGCCAGCTGGTCTGCAAAGACGAACATGTTGACAACGACTGGTCACCCTATGCTAAACCCCAGCCGGATGTAGGTCACTTCTGGATGAAGTTAGTTGATATAGAACATGGCAGTGTTCCAAAGGTAAAAATCGAATATCAAGCAAGGCCCTGTATGCATTGCGATAATGCAAAATGTATTGAGGTTGCCGGTGATGGGTCAGTATACAAGAGGAACGATGGGTTGGTCATTATAGACCCCGAAAAGGCTACAGGGCGCAGGGAACTTGTCGATTCATGTCCCTATGGCGCTATTTACTGGAATGACAAATTAAATTTACCACAGAAATGTACCGGATGCGCGCATCTTGTTGACGCAGGCGAAGTTCCCCGTTGCGTTGAAGCATGTGCTACAGAGGCGATAAAGTTTGGCGAGGAAGAAGAATTAAAGGAATTAATCTCCCGGGCTGAGGTGTTACAGCCTGAACTCGGTCTGAAACCCAGGGTATATTACCTAAACCTCCCTAAGTTCTTTGTAGCGGGAGAGGTTTACGATCCGGATATCGATGAAGTCCTGGAAGGGGCGCAGGTAACCCTTATTAACAACGAGACCGGCCAAAGCTGGACAGAGACAACTGACGATTTCGGTGATTTTTGGATCAGACGCCTAAACAGTGGCTGTTATACACTAAAAATTGAAAAGAACGGTTACCAACCTTATCAAGTTCAAGACCTGCAAGTGGATAAAAGCATCAATATTGGTAGTATTGCGCTGAAACGGGAATGATGTAATATCAGGTGTTTGACGTTTTCATGTGCCTTTGCTAGTTAGGGGAGTCAAAATAAAGCTCCCCTTTTTAAATACCCATTCATTCTTGCCGTCACAGTCTTTTTGAAAGTGGTAGAGTAGAGGCGTGCTTTGTGGCATACTTCAGCTCTACCACCTTATTTCACCTGAATCTAAATTTAATCTAAGGACTTGTACTGCGCTTTCGGAATACTATGTGGAGCAATCTAGTTTGTATTGCTTAAGTTTTCTATACAGAGTGGATTTACCAAGTCCAAGTAGTTTCGCCGCTTTAGGGATGTTGTTGCCAGTAGAAGCCATGGCGTTTTGAATGACTATCTTTTCAGCTTCCTCCAATGAGGTTACCCCGGCTATGCTGCAAATACCTGTACTTTTCAGGGTGGTTCCCCTCACTACTTCGTTAGGCAGGTGCTGGACGTCTATAAGGCCGTCCTGGGACATGTTGACGGCATAAATCATAGCATTCTCCAGCTGTCTGACGTTACCGGGCCATTCATACTCTAAAATTATTTTTTTTGCAGCCGGGCTTATAGTTGGCAATACATGTCCTGTCTTTTTACAGTAGTATTCTATAAAATGCTGGCACAACAGCAAGATATCTTCCTGGCGCTGTCGCAGGGGCGGTATTTCTAGCTTGAGAACCGCCAGCCGGAAGTACAGGTCGAGACGAAACTGATTTTCTTGCACCATCTGGTAAAGATTTTTGTTAGTTGCAGCTATAACGCGGAAGTCAACAGGAATATACTTCCTGCCTCCCAGCCGCATGACGCGCTTGTCCTCTAAAACCCTAAGCAGCGTGGCCTGGGTTTCAATGGGCATATCGCCTATTTCGTCAAGGAAAAGGGTTCCTTTGTGAGCCAGCTCAATTTTGCCTGGTCTTCCATTGCGTTCGGCACCCGTAAAGGTTCCGCCTTCATAGCCAAAGAGCTCGCTTTCAATGAGGTTTCTGGGAATCGCAGAACAGTTCAAAGCAACGAAAGGACCTTCGGGCCGGTATTGATTGTGAATAGCCTGGGCAAATAGCTCCTTTCCGGTGCCGCTCTCTCCAATTAATAAAACATTTTCGCCGGCTTCGGCGAACTTACGGGCCAAGTCTTTTGCATGGTTTATGCAGGCGCTGTTGCCAATAATATCATCAAAGTGGTACTTGGCCACTGCACCAGTTCGCACATTAACAAGGTTATTGATTTTTTCAGAAAGGTTGACACGGATGATGGCTCCTTCGGTGCGTTTTTCTTTCTGGCCTGGTATAAATTGTATGCTAAATACGCAGTGGCGTTCCTTTTTGCAGTTGCGAATAGTTGCTTCCAGGTAATTAACAGGTTTCTGGCTTGTTAATACCTGCATTACCCTGTCGTCCACAAAGTCCCTTATGTTTCTACCTTCAACTTTGCCGCCGTTTGGATTAAGTATTCGAGCTGCCTCCTGGTTAGCCTTAATAATCTTATTTTCACAATCGACAGCTATGATTCCAGCATCAATGCATGCGAGAATTGTTTCTAATGTATCATTCATAACCAAGAGCCTATGGTTTTTTTCTTTGAGTTTGAGGTGGTTTTCAATAGCTACCGCCAGGGAGGCAACCCAGCCCAGGGTATGCGACTGTAAATTCTTCAGGTCTTTTTCCCACGGCCGTTCCCCCAGAGCCTGTACCAGTACCAGGGTGCCAATAAGGTCGCCTTTTTCATCCATGATAGGAGCGGCTGAACTGATGTTGTCTTCAAGGGCAATACAGTAATTTTCGGGACCCATTAACTGGACCGGACATTTTAAAATCATACTGAGCCCGTGGGCTAAAGTTCCTGAGGTCTCTTCGTTCCAGATCGCCCCTACCACCGCATTTATTGACTTAAAATAGGAGATTTCGTTAGCATCTCCTTCAAGGTAAAGAATAGTACCGTTGGCGCTATGGAGGCTTAAAATATAGCCGGAAATCTTGAGCAGGTGCTTAAATGCGTTTATAAGGGTTTTGGTGGTTGAAATTAACAGGCTATTTTCTTCAAGTATAGCCTCCAGTTTTTCCTTAGGCATATTATGCCCGATTTTTGTGGCAAAAGGATCAATGTTGTTGTTGCGTGACCTTAACCAGGAAGCAGCAACCTCCGGGCTTAAACAAGAAAAAGTCCGTGGATCTTCATTGTGGTATAGAAAACGTTGTTTACACTGCTGAATTTCTTGCCAGCGCCGCTGGAATAAGGTATAGTCAAAAGGATTTGCCATAAAATCAGTCCGGTTATCGTTACAGGCTACATCAGGCCTGATAACTTCCATACCAACCCTCCTAGTAAACAGAAAACTTACATCCTGGCAGGATTTTAGGCCGAGAAAGACATGCAACGTTCTGTTTAAGTAATTCGAGGTTCAGACCTTTTCGGCGGACTAAAAGGTCATATTATTAAGTCCCTCCTTTCGAGAATGTTTTCCCGAGCTATACCTGATTGGTACATGCATATTTGCTGCAACCTACCCAATAAGACAACTTTTGGAATGTCATTTTAGTTTTATATACAACCATGTGATTTCTATCACTATTATACACCACAAAAATGGGTAAAGTTATACTGAAGATCGAAGGATAATCATCAAAACATTTATCATGATGATATTGCGGTTGGCAATATTGACTAAAAGTTTGTTGTCTCTTTTTTGAGAATGCCCCGTGTCAAAAAGGGAAAAATACCCGCCACTACTTTTCGGGTTAAGCACTTGAGCTACATTGATTAATATTGTGCCAGAGCGATATCCGGAGATTAAATCTAGGAATTATTTTAAACCCCGATGTTGGCACGATTTTTGCTAAATAGATCTTATGTAGAGGGGTATCTGGAAGGTCAGTTAAGAAAGCAGTTCATAATCAATCATCGCATATACAAATCAGATTATCAAGAACCTTTTTTGTTCGGTTAGGAGGGAAGAAGGCTGGCACAAACAACCTGTTTGAACTGCAAGAAGGTTGTACCACCTGGTACCCTTTTACCTGAAGGATAAGTAGTTCGAGCGGAGGTAAAAAAATGGCTGGTAACATTGAAGTCAAAAAGGCAGCATGCTATTTCTGCCATATGAACTGCGGCATGCTGGTGCACGTTGAAGACGGTGTCGTTAAAAAAGTAACGGGCGATCCGGAGCATCCCTTTAACCAGGGGGCACAATGTCCCCGGGGTGCCTCGGCTATCGATCACCTCAATCACATTAACAGGGTAAACTATCCCCTTAAACGTGTCGGCGAACGGGGATCGGGTAATTTTAAGCGTGTCAGCTGGGAAGAAGCCCTGGAGGACATTGCCGCCCGGCTAAAAAAATACAAAGCGGAATATGGTGCGGAAAGCATCGCCACCGCCGGGGGCACCAACCGTACTGACGATTGGGCCAGGCGCCGCTTTTTTAATCTATTGGGGAGCCCCAATGTGGTCCATACATCACCCGTTTGCTGGATACCCAATTTTTTAGTAGAAACGGCCATTTACGGCTGGAGCGCCTTTGACCCGGAGATTATGGGCAGCCGCTGCGTCGTCGTCTGGGGCCATAATCCTGGTGCTTCGTATTTACCGGAAATGCGGGGGCTTTTAGAGGCCCGGGAAAAGAACGGTACCAAAATCATTGTCATTGACCCGCGTTACAGCGAGACGGCAGCCCGGGCCGACATTTGGTTACCCATCCGCCCGGGGAGTGACTGCGCCCTGGCCCTGGCCTGGCTTAACGTCATTATCAATGAAGAGCTCTATGACGCCGATTTCGTCGAGAACTGGACGGTGGGCTTTGAGGAACTGCGGGAACGGGTGCAGGAGTATACCCCGGAATGGGCGGAAGCAAAGACCTGGGTGCCCGCCGAAAGGATAGCCATGGCGGCCAGGACGTACGCCACATCGAGGCCGGCTTGTATCCAGTGGGGGGTAGCCACCGACCAGCTCGGTAGGGCTACCAGTGCCGTTGCCCAAGCAAGGGCGGTGTTGAGGGCCATTTGCGGTAACCTGGACGTTCCCGGCGGTGATGTCATGCCCGGCCCCCATCCTACATTTATTACTGACGTCGAGATGGAGCTCAACGAATTGCTGCCCGAGGAGCAGCGGGCAAAGCAACTGGGCGCGGACAGGTTTAAACTCAGCACCTGGCCGGGTTACAAGCTTCTAAATGAGCAGCTACAGCGTGTCTGGGGAAAGGGTCTGCCGGCCGAGTGGATGTGCGAGGCCAGTCCACCTGTACTGTGGCGAGCCATCTTAACCGGTAAACCCTATCCGGTGAAAGCGCTGATCGTCCTTGCTGATAACCCCCTTAGCTCTTATGCCAACTCCAGGCTGGTATATGAAGCCCTCAACAAGCTGGACCTGCTGGTGGTCATGGACTACTGGCTTACGCCCACGGCCGCGCTGGCCGACTATGTCTTGCCGGCTGCCTCCTGGCTGGAAAGGCCGGTCTTGACGACAACCTATGGAGTTTCTGACTGGCTTATTGCCTCTGAAAGGGCTATACAGCCGTTATATGAACGAAAAACCGACTACGATTTCTGGCGCGCCCTGGGTATCAAGATGGGCCAGGAGGAATACTGGCCGTGGCAGACCAACGAAGAGGTGTTCCAGTACCGCCTGGAATCGCTGGGGTACGGCCTCGAAACCTATGAAGATTTTGTCAGGGGGGTACGTTTCGACTTTGCCCCGCGCGAGTACTATAAGTACCTGGAAAAAGGCTTTGCCACACCATCCGGGAAGGTGGAACTGAAAAGTTCAATACTGGAAACGCTGGGATATGACCCGTTACCCCATTACGTCGAGCCGCCTTTCAGTCCGGAAGCTACGCCGGAGCTGGCCCGGGATTATCCTCTGATACTCATCGCAGGTGGAGGCTTTATGCCCTTTTTCCATTCCGAGCACCGACAAATAACACGTTTGCGCCTCTTGCATCCTGAACCGAGGGTGGCCATTAATCCGGAACTGGCGCACAAGCTTGCTATTAAAGAAGGCGACTGGGTGTGGATTGAAACCCCAAAAGGAAAAGTTAAGCAACGAGCCAAACTCACTACAGCCGTACCGCCCGGGGTAATCCAGGCGGAACGGGGATGGTGGTATCCGGAAAAAGGGGTAAAAGACCTGTTTGGCATCTGGGAGTCCAATATCAATGTTTGCCTGGATGACGACCCGGATACCTGCGATCCAGCCTGCGGCAGCTGGTGCACCAGAACGATTTTATGCCGGATTGCTAAAGTGGAAGGGTGAAAGCAATGCACTGGGGAATGGTTATCGACTTGCGCAGGTGCATCGGCTGCCATGCTTGCACCGTTGCCTGCCAGATTGAAAATAACCTACCGCTAAACGAACGCTGGAATAAAGTGTTTACCGTAGGGCCTGAAGGGGAATTCCCTCTGGTGACCTCACACTTTTTGCCGCGGCCGTGTATGCACTGCCAGGATGCCCCTTGTGTCGATGGCTGTCCTACCGGGGCCAGCCAGAGACGGCCCGACGGGATTATCATTGTCGACGGCGAGCGTTGCATTGGCTGCAAGTTCTGCATGCTGGTATGCCCCTATGGTGTACGCCAGTTCGCGGCAGAGAAGGGCATCGTGCAGAAGTGTCACCTGTGTTATGAACGGCTGGAGCGGGGAGAAATGCCCCGCTGTGTCGAAACCTGCCAGCTGAAAGCCCGCCATGCCGGTGATTTAGACGACCCCGGCAGCGAAGTGGCGGCACTTATTAAACAGGCCAATGCCCGGCCGCTGTACCCATATCTGGGTACGAAACCCTCGGTGTATTATATTTTTCCCTAGGAGGTAGCTGTTATGGAGGATAAACAGGCAATTTGGGGCGGGCTGGCTGCCGGTTACTTCTTTTGCGCCGCCTTCGGGGCCATGGTTTTTGCCGTCATCGCTTTTCTGGATATTATAACCTCGCCCCTTGCTGGTGAGGTAAGTGGCCCCGGCAGTTTCCTGGGCCTGGTAGCTGCCGGCCTGGGCGGCCTGTTATTACTTGCCGAGCTGGGCAATAAAAAGCGATTTCTTTTAGTTTTCAGCCGTATGCAGTCAATTATGACTAAAGGCGCCCTGTTTTTAAGCTGCTTCATAGTACTGGCGGCAATATATACCAGCTTTTGGTTTGATATCTTTCCCTGGGCCGGGGAAAATGCCGGGCGGCGGATTATCGGGTTCCTGGGCATAATTTTTGCCGTGGCCCTGGTAATTTACCCGGGTTTAGAGCTGGGCGAAGCCCGGGGCCGCTCCTTCTGGAACGGCAGCGCCCTGGTACCCCTGTGGCTGGCGGCAGCCCTTACTTCCGGTTTGGCCGGCGTAATCCTGGTGGCGGCGGTGACCGGGGCGTCACCATCACCAACTATTGCTATTCTGGATAAAGTCCTCCTGGCCTTGATCATCACCCAGATAATCTTAATCGCGACTTATATCCTGGGGATGCACCGCGCGGCCCTTGAGGAAGCCCGCCGGTCGACGGCAATGCTTGTCACCGGCAAGTTGAAAAATATTTTCTGGTGGGGGATTGTTATTTGTGGTCACCTCATCCCTTGCCTCCTTTACTTCGGTGGCAGCGGCGCCGGTATCCTGGCCGTAAAATCATTGTTTGTTCTGGCAGGGGAAGTCTGTCTGCGAGTTGCATTTCTCCAGGTTGGCGTCCGGGTAAGCCTTCCCGGTGAAGATAACGAGTGGTACCAGGAAGAGGAAATAGCCGTCCTGGCCGCACGTCTGGAGCAGACATGGCAGGAAAGGGCGGCCTGGCTTAATGGCAAATGATTTGCGGGCACGGGCGGAAGTGACCCTGGCCAGGCCCGAAGACGGCCCGGAGTTACAGGCATTATTGCAGGACTGGGGGATGGACCTGGCCGGGGAACCGGAAGAACACGCTGTGATCAAGGTGGACGGGAGAATTTTTGCGGGAGGTAAAATAACCTGGCTGGGGGAAAATTCTTTTCACCTGGAATTGCTGGCGGTGAAGAGAGAAGCCAGGGGCCAGGGATTAGGAGGAATGTTGCTTTTGGAGTTAATAAAAAAGCCCTGGGCCTACTGTGGCAGTTTGCTGAACGGGAAGTTTAGTACTTATCGCGTTACGAATATTGCCAGGGGGGAAGCGGCAGGGTTTTACCGCCAGTACGGCTTTCGCCACTGTCTTTTTTCCGACCTAGCAAAAGCTTACCAGGAGCAGTGCGACGGTTGCCCGGAGAGGGAAGCTTGCCGGCCGGTGCCCATGATTTATATACAGGAGGTTAGTTAGTTGCGCCAAGCATTAATTGTCTTCACTAAAGTCCCCAGGAAAGGTGATATTAAGACCCGTCTGACAAAGGAAAAAGGCGGGATTTTAACACCCGAAGAAGCGAAAATTCTCTATGAGGCCTGTCTCCTTGATGTTATCGAAGTTGCCATGGCGGCCTGCGAGGACGAGGGTGCCGAACTCTGGATCTGTCATGATGCCGCCGGCGACGGCGCCTACCTCCAATCCCTCCTTAAAAGCCTGGCCCGTCCGGAAAAGGTAAAGGGTGTCTTTGCCGACAAGGGTGGTTCCTTCGATGACTGCATGCAGTTTGCTGCCGATTATATACTCAAACCGCAAGAGGGAACAAGAAAGGCCGATAGTGTTATTATCATTGGCGGGGATTTGCCGACGCTGCAGCCGGTTACTCTGAAAAAAGCTTTTACCGCGTTAGCCAGGTTCAGTCAAAGCGAGGCCGGACGGGAAGCAGTGCGGCAGGCTGGTAGCCATTCCACACCGGACATGGGGGCGGCCCTTGTCGAGGCGCCATGCCAGGAGGGGGGATTTTCCCTTGTAGGCTATACCAGGACTACACCCTTTGATTTTTACGGCGTATTTTACAACAGCGATGGCATTACGGCCCTGGATATGCTGGTTAATAAAGCGGTGGCAAAAAAGATACCTTTTACCGCCCTGGAAATGGTTCCCGATGTAGATATCCCCATCGATTTAGCAAGCATCATTCCCGTACTGCGTTCCCTGGAACTTGCCGCTGCGACTGATGCTGACGTGATGGTGCCCCGCCGCACCATGGCAGTCCTGAGGGAGCTGGGTCTTGAAGCCACCGCCCTGCCGCCGGAGCGGTAGCGGATTGTCTGGTGATTGATCGCATTAATTAAAAAGACAAATTATGACCAAGTTAACAAATCAAGGAAAGGATGGATGACTTGAACGTTGCCAGAGAGGTCGCCGGCAGCGGTGATGGGCCACGCCGGGAAATAGCAGAAAAATGTACTGCCTGTGGTCAATGTATTGCTTCATGCCTGCTATTGGAGGAGATTGGCGAAGCACCCCTTGAGATTGCCGGTCGGGGAGCAACAGTAGAGGAAGCTTTTTCCTGCTCCCTATGCGAACTATGCACCGCTGTATGCCCGGCAGGTCTGTCCCCGGCGGGCATGTTTGCCGCTAAACGCACCGAAGCAGTAGCAAACGGAGAATTTCCTATATACGATTATCGCTACCTTTACCCGGACCGGGAGCTTAATACTTGCAAACTATACCGCGAAAAGTACAACATTCATTACCAGGAGCTGCCCGTTGATCAAGAAGGCGAGGCAGCCTTTTTCCCGGGGTGCACTATGTTGACTTATGGCTCGGATTTAACCAGGGCTGCCTTTCACCACCTGGCGAGGCTCTGGCCACGCATGACCCTTTTAACCGACTGCTGTGGTAAACCCCTTTACCAGATGGGTTTAAAGGAACGCGGGGAAAACTATACTGCCTACCTTAAAAATAAACTAAAAAAACTGGCTGTAAAGATATTAATCACCGCCTGCCCCAACTGTTTTTACGAGCTGCGTAACCGGCTGGTGCCGGAAGGCATTGAGGTCATGACCATCTACGAGAACTGGGGACCCGGAGCAGCCGGGACGACATTAGTTACCATTCATGATTCCTGTCCTGACCGCCATGAAGGCATCTTCGCCCGGCAGGTACGTGAGGCCTTGATGAATAGCGGCTACCGCTTGGTTGAGATGGAACACTACGGGGCGAACACCTTCTGTTGTGGCAGCGGCGGCCAGGTAAGCCACTTTCGTCCTGACCTGGCCATGGCCTTGACCAACCGCCGCCTGGAAGAGGCAGGTAATACCGGAGCCGGGATCCTGGCGGGATACTGCTTGAGCTGCGTTCTTAATTTCGCTCGCGATGCCAACGGGCTCAAGGTGCGACATGTCCTTGATTTGTTGTTCGGTCAGGAAAAGGATTACAGTGAAATTAAAAAAAGGGCAAAGGCTCTTTATACCGGGCCCGAAGGCGAAGAAAACTGGCGGCGGGTAATGGCGGAATAACTATTGCAGTAAAGGGAGAGAAACCGGTGGATAACCAGCAACTCGCTAGCATTTATAAAGACATATTAGCCCTGCGTTGGGAGCCGGTAGCAGTGCGGTTACTGCGTCCCGGTGAGGCCATACCCGCAGGGGTTACAGAACCCACGGCAACCTTGCGTCACTGCCAGGCCATTATTGCTGCCAGGCGGGGGTGGAGTTTGTATATGCCGCCGCGCCGGCACGCCTGCCCCGACGGGGCGGCCATTATGGGCCTCATACCCATGCCGCCCAAACTGCAGTCGGGGGAATTATACCTCCTGTTTAAAAAGCTGCCTACCCTGGAATGTGCCCGGAAGATGATCGTCGTCCGGCCTTGTTTTCCGGCCGGCAGCTACGAGGCCACCATGGTGGCGCCCTTGAGTAAAGCCAACTTTGAAGCCGACGTGGTAATCTTCACCCTGTGGCCGGAGCAGGCCATGTGGCTTTGCTGCGCCCAATCGTATAACAGCGGTGAACGGCAGAGCTTTAACACCTCGGGTTATAACTCCACCTGTGCCGACCTTACTGTACAGCCCATGCAGACAGGGAAAATGAATATTTCCTTCGGTTGTTACGGCAGCCGCGCTGCCAGTGACATAAGCGATTTTGAGCTTTATCTCTCTCTGCCGGCTGCCCAGCTGGAGATTGTGGCCCGTTCGCTGCAAAAACTGGCACAGAAAAGCATACCTGAAGCGCGCCATAAAATCTATATGCCGCCCGTTATGGAAAAAGTAGGCGTCCAAAAGAAGAATACCTGGGATGTCCCGGCGATTCAGATCAACATCGATGCTGCCAACTGTTTAGGAGAAGGCCTGTGTGCCGACTTTTGCCCCTACGGCGTGTTCGTTATGGAAGAACAAGACGGCCGCCCGGTACCAATTGTCAAGAACCCGGAGCGTTGTACTGCCTGCTACACCTGCGTAGGCCAGTGTCCGGCAGGGGTTATCCAGGTTTTGCAGCAATAGTATACCCCGCGGGTACCGGTCCATAGGTAAAAAGAAGACGTTAATTTTATCTACGGAGGGGACAGCAATTTTGGAAAAAAGAATTATAATCAGAGATATTCTCAACAAATGCCTGGACGGTGGGATACCTACCAGGGAAGAGGCAATAGCCTTAGTGCAGGTTGAGCTGGACAGCGAAGAATTTTATTCCCTTTGCTATGTGGCTAATAAACTTAGCCGGGAGCACTTCGGCAATAAAGGCGATGTCGTTGCCCAGATCGGGCTTGATTATGCTCCTTGCTCCCGCAATTGCGGTTTTTGTTCTTTCGGTCGTGATGCAGGAGTAGTCAAGGAACGCCTGGAATGGGATGCGGATACAGTTGTAAAAGCAGCCCTGGCCATGGTAGAAGCAGGGGCTAACGGCATCTACCTCATGACGACGGCTGATTACCCATTCAAGAAATTTATCGACATTGCTGCCGCAGTACGCGAAGCCGTGCAGGACGATATTCCGTTAATAGCTAATATAGGTGATTTTAATTATGAGCAGGCGCAAAAATTAAAGGAGGTTGGTTTTTCCGCCGTTTATCATGCCCTCAGGTTAAGGGAAGGGACAGATACCGGTATTCCCAGAACGAAGCGCGAGGAGACAATTGCCAACGCCAGGGCCGCCGGCCTGGCTGTCCAGGTGTGCCTTGAGCCTGTAGGTCCGGAGCATACTCCCGAAGAAATGGTTGAGCAGATGTTCTGGGCCAGGGAGATTGGCGCCACCTTTAACGGGGCCATGAAAAGGACGGCAGTCCCGGGGACACGCCTGGCAGGCCTCGGGGAGATATCTTTCCGGGAGTTGGCACGCCTGATTGCCGTTACGCGCCTGGTGATGGGCGACCGGGCCACTGCCCACTGTACCCATGAGCCCAACCTGCCGGCCCTGATGGCGGGGGCCAATCTTATCTGGGCCGAAGCCGGGCCGAACCCCAGGGATGTCCTGCCTGATACCGCTGCCGGGCGGGGCCAGAGCGTAAGGAAATGTCAGGAAATACTTTTTGAAGCCGGATACGATCTGCGGCAGGGCGCCACCCCTTCTGCCTATCCTGCCGGTTAAAGGGGAGGGAGAAAGAATGGCGGCGACCTTTAAACTCCTCGGTACCGGCGCCGGTCCGGGAGTACCGTCCTTTTATTGCAACTGTGCTGCCTGTCAGGAGGCCAGGGAAAATCCACGCTTTAGCCGGACGCGGAGCGGGGCCATCCTGGATTTGGGAGAGAAGAAAATTCTTATCGACGCGTCGCCGGACTTACGTCACCAGCTTTTGCGGGAAAAGATTGATGAGCTATCATGTATTTTTCTCACTCACTGGCACTACGACCATTTTGGCGGTTTGGGTGAAGTGGAATTCTATGTTCGGCTGGTGCGTCATGAACCTTTAACCCTGTACCTGCCGCCCAGCGCCGTAGAGGAATATCAGGCCGCCTTTCCGCACCTTCAGGATGTCCTGGTACCTGAACCATGGCAGTTTGGACGCAGCTATGACTTTGTCAGGGCGACTCTTACCCCCTTACCGGCCAACCACAGTATCGAAACAGCAGGCATGCTCGTGGTGGGTAAAAAGAGCCTTGCCTACTTTACTGACACCTGCGGCCTGCCGGCGGAAACTTTGCAGCGGGTACAGGGTGTAGACATCCTGATCTGTGACGCCACTTTTCACGGTGAAAACTGGTATCCCCATAGCCACATGTCGGTAGAACAGGCCATTGCCCTGGGCCGCGCAACAGGGGCGGGGAAAACGATTCTCACCCACCTTGCCATGCATTACAGCCAGGCGGTCACCGTGCGTCAACTGGAGCAAGAAATAGCTTCTTATCCCGGGGTTTCCCTGGCTTTTGACGGCCTGGAGCTAGAACTGTAGTCCATTTAAGGCCAACCATGCCTTTTGCGCCCAGGCCGGGTCGGCCAGCAGGGCCCGGCCGATGCCAACCAGATCGGCCCGCCCCTGCCGGATAACCATATTGGCAAACTGGGGCGTTTTAATGCCACCCGTCACTATAACCGGCACCCTGGCTACAGGTTTGATGGCATCGGCCATATAAAGGAAGAACCCTTGCGGTCCCTGTTTTATATAGCCTCCCAGCCCCCCCGAAAGGTCAATAACGTCTACCCCGGCATCTTCCAGCAGGGGGATAATCCGGCAACTTTCTTCAAGATTTAGGCCACCTTCCACGCGATCGTCGGCACCAAGGCGGTAAAAAACGGTGTAGTCCGGACCTACTGCTTCCCGCACGGCATGGACGACCTCCAGGGGGAAACGCAGGCGGTTTTCCAGGGAGCCGCCGTAAGCATCACGGCGGCGGTTGGTGAGGGGTGAAAGAAACTGGTTCAAAAGATAGCCGTGGGCGCCGTGGATTTCTACGAGGTCAAAGCCGGCTTTCTTGGCCCTGGCGGCAGCCAGGGCAAATTTTTCAGTTAACTCTTTAATCTCCTTAACTGTTAGTTCATGGGGGCGTTCTTCAAAGGGGCTATATAATTCTTCAGCTTTTCCAGGCCCATCTTTTTGCTTCTGGGACAATTGCCGGGAACGGCGGGGTAGAAATGGGAGAGGTATGCCTGAAGGGGCCACGGCATTTTCCAGGACTCTCGCACCCGCATGGTTGATTTGAATACCGGCAATCGCACCTACGGAGCGGATCTTAGCTGCCAGCTTAGTAAGGCCGGGTAAGAGACGGTCGTGGTAAATGCCTAGTTGTTTGGGATGGGCCTGGCCTTCCTCGCTAATATAAGCATGTTCTACAATGATGAGGCCTACACCGGCGCGGGTGTTCGCCCCGGCAAACTTTTGTCCAGCGTCATAGGTGCTGCCACCATGATAAGCCCTGGCCCGGAGGGTGTAGTGTTCAAGCATTTCCGGGGTTATCTCGCCCTCGGAAGCAGCGATGCCGAGGGCCATGGGGGGCATGACGATTCGATTGGGCAGGGTAAGGCCTTTAATTTTCAACGGAGAAAATAGGTGTGTACTATACATCTGTAACCATCCTTAAATAATTTGCGAATCTGTTTATTATGTAAGGTAGCGGTAACATGTTAATCTCGCCTCAGGATATCTAATTTCGGCACCCCCCATCTTTTATCCTTGCATTTTTCGCTGCCATTATACCACTTTACAACGAATACAGGATCTCCTATGCTGACGCCTCTGCCATTGCTTTAGCCAAAGAAATTGGTGGGGAGTTTGTTGCTCGCGACCCCGAAATAATTGAGGTTTGTATTTCGGGGTATTTTCTTTTACATCAAATACCTTTAGAGTGGCATAATAACCTTCCTGCGGGTCAAATCGAAACATATGCGGCCGGGGAAGCAGGAAAAGACAATAATTCTGTCGAAACCCATAAAAGTTAGGCAGGATAATAGTAAAACCTGTAACCAGCAGTTCCAGAAAGGAAGGGAAATAGGGATGCGAGTCGCTACCGACATTGGCGGTACCTTTACCGATCTGGTCTACCTGGATGAGAATACCGGCCGGGTAGGGGTAGCCAAAACAGATACCACTCCGCCGGAGTTTGAGCAGGGGGTAATCAACGCCATCAAGAAAGCCGGCATACCGGAGGCGGGGATAAATTTTTTTGTCCACGGCACTACCGTTATAATCAACGCCCTGACGGAGCGTAAAGGGGCCCGGACCGGCCTCATTACCACCAAAGGCTTTCGCGATGTCCTCGAACTGGGCCGCTCCAACCGGGCGGATATTTACAATGTGTACTATAAAAAGCCCGTTCCCTTTGTGCCCCGTTACCTGCGGCTGGAAGTGGAAGAGCGCATCAACTACAAAGGTGAGGTCCTCGTCCCCTTAAAGGAAGATGACGTGCGGCGCTGTATCGCCCAGTTCAAAAAGGAAGGCGTGGAGGCCATTGGTATTTGTTTCCTCCACGCTTACGCCAACCCCGAGCATGAGCGCCGGTGCGCGGAGATTATTCGCCGCGAGTGGCCGGAAGTAGATATCACTGTTTCCCACGAGATCAGCAAAGAATGGCGCGAGTACGAGCGCACCAGCACCACCGTCCTGAACAGTTATGTGCAACCCGTAGCCGCCAGGTATATCGACTCCCTGGACCGGGAATTAAATAAACTCCAGGTCAGCAACAGGCGCTATATCATGCAGTCCAACGGCGGCACCACTTCCTTTGCCCGGGCGAAGAAAGCGCCCATTAACATGGTTGAGTCCGGGCCGGTGGCCGGCGTCTTCGGCGCGGCCGTTCTAGGGAAGATGATCGGGGAAAAGAATATCATCGCCCTGGATATCGGCGGTACCACCGCCAAATGTTCCCTGATTGAGAACGGCGAGATGAAGGTGACTACCGACTACAAGATCGAGTGGTCGCGGGAGTCCGCCGGGTATCCCATTAAAATCCCTGTGGTAGATATTATTGAAATCGGCGCCGGCGGCGGGAGCATCGCCTGGATTGATGAAGCAGGATCCTTACACGTTGGTCCCCGGAGCGCCGGCGCCCTGCCCGGACCGGTGGCCTACGGCCGCGGCGGCACCGAACCCACGGTAACCGACGCCAACCTGATTACCGGCCGGATTAACCCGGAGTACTTCCTGGGGGGAGAGATAAAAGTCGATCTGGCAGGGGCCAGGGAGGCCATGGCCAGGATTGCCGCCCCCTTCAATCTGACTGTCGAGGACGCCGCCCTGGGCGTTATCCGCCTGGCCAACGCCAACATGATTAATGCCCTGAAACTCATCTCCGTCCGGCGGGGTTATGACCCCCGTGACTTTACCCTGGTGGCTTTTGGCGGCGGCGGTTCCATGCACGCCGCGGCCCTGGCCCGGGAGTTGAAGATCAAAAAAGTTTTAATTCCCGTAGCCACGTCCGTCTTCTCCGCCTGGGGCATGCTGATGACCGATCTGCGGTACGATTTGATCCAGACGACCATCCGCCGCACCAATAGCATCACCCCGGCGGAATTGCAGGCCATCTGGGACTCCCTGGAGAAGGAGGCGGTTCGGTACTTCCAGCAGGAAAATATGGAGGCAACCGACCTCGTCTTCTCTCGTTTTGCCGATATGCGCTACCTGGGCCAGGAACATACAGTGAAGGTACCCGTACCCGGCGGCAGGCTCGATGCCGCGGCCATCAAAGTGATCGAAGAGCGCTTCCATGCCCTCCACGAACAACACTATACCTTCCGGCTGGAGGATTCCCAGATTGAATTTGTGAATTTCCACCTGACTACCTTCGGCCGGGTAAAGAAGCCGGAACTGGCCCGGCTGCAAACCGGCTCCGCCGACGCCGCCAGGGCTCTGAAAGGCTATCGCCCGGTACACTTCGACGCAGAAGGGTGGCAGGAGAGCGCTATTTATGAACGGAGCCTTTTAGGTGCCGGGGCTGTCATCAACGGCCCGGCGGTGGTTGAAGAACCGGCCTCATCCACCCTCCTTTTCCCGGGCCAAAAGCTAACTGTCGATCCTTACGGCAACCTGATTATTGAAACGGGGGTGTAACTTGTAGCTATGGAAGAAAAGAAACGCACCGGCGCTCTGCGGGATGTTGATCCCTTTACCGTGGAAATTATCAAGGATTCCCTGATAGCCATCGGCGATGAGATGTTTGTGGCCCTCCAGCGCACCAGCAAGAGCACCATTATTTACGAGGTCCTCGACTATGCCTGCGGCCTTACCGACAACCAGGCCCGGTTAATTACCCAGGGCAACGGGGTGACCGGTTTTCTGGGCACGCTGGATTTTTCCGTCAAGGACACCATCAATAAATTTGCTGCCCGGGGCCTCTTGAACCCCGGGGATGTCATTATCACCAACGATCCTTACGGCGGCGGCGGTACTCACCTCTCCGACGTCTGCCTGGTCATGCCCATCTTCTATGACGGGGAAATTGTAGCCTATTCGGCCAACAAAGCCCACTGGACCGAAGTGGGAGGCAAGGACCCGGGCAGCTGGACAACCGACTCTACCGAGGTTTACCAGGAGGGGCTGCAGTTTCCCTGCATTAAAATATTCGAAGGCGGCAAGCCAATCCAGAGTCTGGTGGATCTCATCGCCGCCAACGTGCGCATGCCGGATATGACCCTGGGGGACCTCTGGGCCGGGGTCGCCGCCCTGCGGGTAGGCGAGAGACGGTTCGTAGAGCTATGCGATAAATACGGCAAGGACCTGGTCCTGGCCAGCATTGAGCAGCTCCTGGACAACGGGGAACGGCTGGTGCGCCTGGAATTAGCCAAGTTGCCCAAGGGCGTGTACGAGGCTGAAGACTACATCGACGATGACGGCCTGGGTAACGGACCCTTCCGGGTCTGCGTCAAAGTGACCATTACTGACGACGAGTTCATCTGTGACTTCCGGGGCACCCATCCCCAGGTGCCCGGGCCGGTGAATTGTAGCTATACCGGGCTGGTGGCCGGGGCGCGCTGCATCTTTAAAGCCATTACCAACCCGGCCATACCTGCCAATGAGGGGACCTTCCGGCCCCTGAAGATCATTACCGAGCCCCGGACCATTTTTACGGCCGAGCGGCCTGCCGCCGTTTCCACCTACTGGGAGACTATGCTCTACGTCACCGATCTCATCTGGAAGGCCCTGGCGCCGGCTATACCGGAGCGTTTAACGGCGGGGCACTTCCTCAGCGTCTGCGCCGATGTCGTGGCCAATATCCATCCCGACACCGGCGAACTGGCCCTCCTGGTGGAACCAACGGCCGGGGGCTGGGGTGCCGGCAAATATAAAGACGGCGAGAACGGCATGGTCTGCATCGGCGACGGTGAAACCTATATTATCCCTGTGGAGGTCGCCGAAACACGTTACGGTTTTCTGGTTGACCAGTACGCTTTAAATACCGCCGGTGGCGGAGCCGGCGAGAACCGTGGCGGCGCCGGGGTCATCCGCGACTACCGTATCCTGGCTGATGAGGCTTACTTAACCGCCACTTTCGGACGACACAAGTACCTGCCCTGGGGCATGAACGGCGGCAAACCGGGCACGCGGAATGAAGTACGGGTTATTTCAGCCCACGGCGAACCGGAACGGGTCTTTGGCAAATGCGCCCGCCTGCGCCTGCGCCGCAATGATGTAGTCCGCCTGATTACCGGCTGCGGCGGCGGTTACGGCAACCCTTATCGTCGACCGGTGGAGAAGGTCCGGGAGGATGTCCGCAACGGCTATATCACCCTGACCCAGGCCTGGGAAGATTACGGCGTGCGCCTCAATCCGGAAACTTTGGCAGTTGAAGAGCTGGCCCCCCAGCGGCAAGATAATTAAAGCCAAGGATTAGAGTAAAGGCCCGGTGCCGGTTTTACCCGACCGCCGGGCTTTTATCATCCCTTTTACTGGCGGGCAGGAGATTATCGTGGGGTGGCTTTTTAGCGGGAGAAAATTACTTTCTGGTATTGTAGCCCTTTGGATGTTGGTCACGCTTACCTTAATGGCTGGGATATACATTATTTACAAAGGATTTTCCCGACTTTATCAGTTGAAACTCTAGAACCCGCATAAAACCTAGAAAAAAAGAAAATGAGGTACGCATTTTGCCACTACGTCTGGCCGTGCCAGCGGGAAGCAAACTCCTCCACACGGGTTACATTTCCCGGCGTACAATCCGCATCAGGCGCAAGATCTTTTTGCTCAATTCGGTACTCCTGGTCTTGATGAAGAAGGCTTCTCCTTCGATCTCTACCTCGGCAAAGTTGAGGGAGTTTAACGCTTCCCGGATTTCTGCCGGCGAGGCTTTTTCTCCAGCTTGCTGGAGCTTGCATTCCAGCGTGCGTTCGAGTAGAAAGGCTAGAAAGCAAATCACAAAGTGTCCCTTAATACGCCTTTCGGTCCAGTGGAAAACCGGCCGGACTTCCAGGGTGCTTTTCATGACGCGGAAAGATTCTTCAATCCGCTACAGGTTATGGTAAGCATCCAGGATGTCTTTGGCACTCATTTCTTTCTCGCTGGTCTGGATGCCGTAATAACTGTCAAATTGTTTGTCCCGGGCAATGGCTTCTTCGTCCAGTACCCATGTCCCGGTACAATCTACTTCTTTGAGGTATTTCTTGCCGCCGCGTTTGTTACTGGCCTGCATCTTGACCTTGCTTTCTAAAAGGGTTTGGGCTTTTTCTATTAACCTTTCCCGGTCGGCCCGGTCTTTTTCCGCCCGCCCGCTGGAGTAGGTGATAACTAGTTTTTCGGGCAACTTGTATTTTTTCCCCTCAGCGGTGAATTCGTTTATGTACTCGATAACTTTGTAGCGGATAACTTCTTCGCCATCAGTTATTTCCTGGTAGCCGTCCTCGTCTAATATCACATCGGTAATCTTTTTCTTCATGCTCTTGATGCGGGCGGCAAAGATGTAGCTGTAGCCCCGTTCCTTAAACCTAGATTTTATGCGGGTTCGCCAATATGCTCAGGCGGTGACCTGGATTTTGGTTTACCCACTTGATGTAGCGAGGAGCCACAAAACTGGAGGTGACCGAAATTAGCGGCGACCAGTACGGTGCGGAACTTGGTTTACCGAATTTTTAGCCCTGTGGCTTGTGAACGGTATTTGTTAGGAGTTATACCCACCCGCTGGCGGAATAGGCGGCTGAAATAATTCGCATCCGGATAGCCTACCTTTTTAGCGATCGCTGCTACGGTATCATCGGTTGTAAGAAGGAGACTCTTGGCCTTTTCTAAGCGTAATCTGGTAAGATACTCCCAAAAGTTTATTCCTTGCTTGCATTTAAAGAGGCGACTAAAATAGAATTCGCTAAGGTGAACCTGTCGCGCTACATCTTTAAGGGAAATAGGTTCAGCAAAATGTTCTTTAATATAGTATTTGGCGTAGTTGATTAACTTATCTTGCACAGAAGTGCAATTCACGCATGCCAGGCACTTGTCTATGACTCCTTTTAACCATATTTCCATCGCTTCAACTGTTTGAGCTAAGGCAAGGCCTTCCAGAAATGAGCTGCTGTATATCTCCAAATATTCAGGTCCGACGCCACTCTCGAGGAGTGAACGGGTAAGTACCGCCGTTAGCTGAAGTATGTAAGTACGCATAAGTTCTACATCGCCGTTAGTAAATCTGACTAATTCTTGCCAGAATTGACAAAATATTGCCTGGGCTCCCTGGGCGTCACCCGTATACACTTTTTCCAACAGGTGCTTCTCACTTTGATATGGATAAGGTGTTGTTCTAGTACAGGGACGACGGAAGTATTCGCTGGCTACTACTTCATTTGAACGAAGGAATCTCTTGTACTGCACGTCATGCAGCGCAGACACGTAAGAATGGTATACTGTTGAGAGATCATTGCAAATGGTTCCTGCACCTACGGTTACCGAACAAGGTGTTGAGATGGCAACTTCATGGCGCAACCTTTCTTCGAGGCCTATATTTGATGTGTCTGGTATAAAGGCGCCAGACAGACATACCAAGACCACAAACCTATTGCTACCAAGCTGTGCTACCAGTGCCCTTGTTGTGGCTCTACTCGCCCTCAAGAGAGCTTGATGAACCTCCTGTTTCAGTAATTGTTGTTCGACGTGGTTTAGAGTGTTTACAGGCAACCGATCAATTTCTACCACAAAAACCTGATATGGTCCTGCGATAAGACCTAGTAATGTAGCACGTTCTTCTAAGTTTTGTAGCTCCCCAAATTGACTGTTGACAAGTTCCAGTACAAAGCACGTTTCGATAAATGGCAACACCTGCTGCAAATCACGCCGCGAAGTTTTTCCTCTTGCTGCCTCGGCAACGGCTGGTATTTGCTCGTGGTATAGCCTGTCGACTACGCGTATAATTTCCTGGGGCCGAGCAGGTTTGAGCAGGTATTCACTTACCCCCAGTGTAAGTGCCTGACAGGCGAAGTCGAAGTCATCATAGGCAGTTAGGATTACAACCTTCGTTTCGGGCGACACATCCTTCAGTACCTGCGTAGTCTTTAGGCCATTTAGCCCGGGCATGTGGATGTCCATGAAAACGATGTTGGGTTGGAGTTCCCTGGCAAGCTGCAAAGCCTTGCGTCCCGTTCCCGCCTCTCCCACCACCTTCATCTGGGGGCGTTCACGTTCAAGGATGAACCTAATGGCTTCTCGTTCCAGCGGTTCATCATCCACTACCATTACCTTAACCACTTATTTCATCTCCTTTGCTCGATAAGGGAAAACAAGTATGATCTTGGTTCCTTCATCCAGCCTGCTTTCCACATTCCAATGGAACTCTGAGCCAAAATGATACTGTAGGCGTTTATAAACACTATTCATACCTAATCCTGTAAGATGGGTGCGGTCCGAACGTTTGGACTCCAGCTGGAGGACCTCCTCGAGAACTTTCGGGGGCATTCCGAGCCCATTGTCTTCTATTTCTACCCGCACCGTCTCTTCATTTCGTAGGATCCGTATCGTGAGACGGCCGCCCTCCTCTTTACGTTCCAGACCGTGAACAATGGCATTTTCCACTAACGGTTGCAGAGTGAAGAGCGGTATCTCGCCATCCAGACAGTCTTCGTCGATATTCAATTCTACCTGGATGGTGTCACGCAACCGCGTCTGAATGATTAGCAAGTAGTGTTTAATATAGGTAAGTTCTTCGCGTAGGGTGGCCACCTGCCCAATCTTGCGTACAGTTCCTCTGAGGAGTTCTGCTAGAGCAAAGACTATCTCTTGGGTTTTAGGGGCATTTTCAAGGAGGGCCAACCGGCTGACGGCATTCAGGGTGTTGAAGAGAAAGTGGGGATTAATCTGCGATTGCAGCGCTTTCAGTTCAGCGTCTTTCAATGCTTTTTCGAGCTCCGCTCGCGCCTTGATTTCTTCCATGAGACGCATGTTTTTTTCATTGAGCTGTTCCTGGATTATAGTCATTACACCTTTTTCGGCGATATAGTTGGCCATCACGTACAAAAGTTGAGCAGAAGCCTCAACTTTGTGTCGCGGAATGATTGCAATACTTTCGTATAGTCGTTTCAGTGTTGGATCTTGGTCTATATCTATCGCAGGTTGCATGAACTGCTCAAGGGAGTCCATATCCTTCTTTTCCATTCGTACTTGCCCCGTCATAATACCCCCTAAGTACTGACCATTCACCACAATAGGAGCCGACACGTCTACGAGCCCCATATGGCAGCGATATATAAATGGTCGGCCTCTACGTACAGCCTCTAGCCCTGCATGGGCATCAGTTTGCTCACACCTGCTGCGACTCATAGGGTCCTGTCGCACCCGGGCACAGAAAGCACTGAAGTTGCTATAACGGACTATCGGCTTACCTTGGTAATCAACAATGATTGCTGCCAGACCTGTAGCCTCGGAAAAACGGTCTTGAATTTCTTGCAGCACCCTGGTGTCCACTACATTCTGAAGGTGAAAAGGATGTTTCGAGATCATTACGCGCCCTCCTAATTTCATTTTTTTGTGTATATTGCTCTTTTTATCTCTTTTTTTCTTAAGTTTAAAGTTACTAGAGCCTGTATTCCTCCATTTAGACTTACATTTAGACACCAAAAACAGGGTTTCCAACTTACACTTTGTCTCTAGGCGATACTTTCCACATTTGCCCCCTATTTTATTGCCCAAAATTTTTGAATTCGTCTTTTAATATTGGGAACCACCTTAACTACATGACAATCAATTCGCTATCACCAGGCATAATTCCTCCCATCAAGAGAGCAAGTTGTGCAGATGGCAGAAAGAAAAGCAATAAATGGCAGCAAAAAAGCAATTAAGCACGGTTTGGGTTCATTTTGTCGCCCTGGTCATTATAAAGTCGCTCCTTAATTATGACCGGATTGGCAATACATAGCAACGGCAGGGCAACAAAGGGAAGAGACAGAGACTAAAAAGTTGTCTAACTTGAACTTTTGCTTTTTAGCTATCTTACAGTCTGAATTGTCAAGTTGCAGTTACAGCAAAGTACGACAACCATGGCGCAACACGATGCGGAGGAAAAAGGAACATTTCCTCGAATTGTTGCTACACAAACAGCTGGTGGACGCACCCGCAACAACTTTGTCGAGAGGCTTCAGCAGGGCAATTCAATATCCGGAGGTGTAGATGTGACAGAAGAAAAACCGCGGGTAATCCAGGAGTACGTACCTGGAAAACAGGTAACCTTAGTCCATCTTATCGCCCATCCGGATGTTAAACTAACCGAAAAACTCGGTTTGGCACGTGATACAGCTGTGGGTATAATGACCATTACTCCCAGCGAGGCGGCTATTATTGCGGCCGATCGTGCGCTGAAGGTGGCTCCAGTAGAGATTGTGTTCGTAGACCGTTTTACCGGGTCGTTGGTAATTACGGGACCAGTTAGTGCTCTAGAAGCCGCTTTGAAGGAAGCCAATTCTTTTCTTTTCCAGCAACTTGGATTTCAACGTGCAGAACTGACGCGTTCTTAACATGAGATTATTAGTAATTGGCCCCCATGGTGTGGGCAAAACAACATTAATTCGCGCTTTGATGGGAATTCAAGGTAAAGCCCCTAAGACTCAGATGATAGAAGTTATGGGCGAATATATTGACACACCGGGGGAATACCTGGAGCTACCACGTTTCTACCGGGCCTTGCTGGTTAGCGCTCAACAAGCTGATTTGGTGCTATGGGTGGTGGCTGCTGATAAGACGAGTATACACCTCCCGCCAGGTTTTGCACGTTCCTTTTGTCGCCCGGTAATTGGGGTTATCAACAAAATTGATGTTCCTGGAGCCAACATCAAGTCGGCAAGCGAAGCCTTGGCCCAAGCAGGGGTGGAAGAACCGTACCATTTTGTTTCGGCAGTCACGGGTGCAGGACTAAATGAGCTTTGGGCGCGTTTTAAGACGTTCACCTCGTAGGAAGCCTTCTTAAGTATTGTTTACAGCATTCGTAACAGAATACATTTACATGTCAGTAAGTATCAAATTAAAATAAATAATATTTTCTTTTGTAAAGACCAGAGGGGGTGTAAATATTAAGTTTGGAAGACACTTTGTGGAGGAGGTGGGGAAAGCGAGAAACAATCTCCAATATGTTAGCGAAAGAGTTTAGAGTTACCGCAATTATTAAAGTTAATAGTTCAGAAAGGAGAGAGTAAAAGTGTCTCAAGAGGCGCTGGGAATGATCGAAACTCGTGGGTTGGTGGCAGCGATTGAGGCAGCTGACGCCATGGCGAAGGCCGCAAATGTATCCCTTGTCGGCTATGAAAAAATCGGTTCTGGCTTGGTTACCGTAATGGTGCGCGGTGATGTAGGCGCAGTCAAAGCAGCTACGGATGCAGGGGCTGCTGCGGCTCAAAAAGTGGGCGAAGTGGTTTCTGTACACGTAATTCCGCGCCCGCACTCTGATACGGAAAAGATCCTGCCGAAAGGTTAATTAGTTATTTGGGGAGGTGAAGTTTAATGCAAGAAGAAATTGTACAGCAAGTAATAAACGAAGTAAGGAAAAAATTATCGCCTAGTGAAACAGAGGCTCAAAAGACACCGGAAAAATCCATGGCTGGATTTACGGAGTATGTTGGTAATGCTTTTGGGGACACAATTGGATTGGTAATTGCCAATCTTGATCCGGTTCTTCAGGAAAAACTAGGTATTGGTGGACAATACCGTTCTATCGGTATTATTGGTTCCCGAACAGGAGCAGGTCCTCAGATTATGGCCTGTGATGAAGCTGTTAAGGCTAGCAATACCGAACTTGTAAAATTTGAACTAGCACGCGATACAAAGGGCGGCGGCGGCCATGGTACTTTAGCGATTTTTGGTGCTGAGGAGGTATCAGATGCCCGGAGGGCAGTAGAAATTGCTTTGAAAGCTTTGAGCTGGACATTTGGCGATATCTACATGAATGAAGCTGGCAATTTCTGCGAGCTTCAGTATACAGCTCGGGCAAGCTATGCACTTAACAAATATTATAATGCTCCACTAGGTAAAGCATGGGGCCTTATTGTGGGGTGTCCGGCAGGTGTGGGCGTCCTTATGGCAGATACGGCATTAAAAGCCGCTAACGTGGAGATAGTTATGCATGCCAGCCCGGCGCTCAATACCTCCTATACCAACGAATTCATGATTATGATCACTGGAGATTCCGGTGCAGTTAAACAGGCGGTCATCGCTGGTCGCGAGGTCGGTTTGAAAGCCGTAACCACTCTGGGTGGACCGCCTAAATCCTTGCAAACACCATATATCCGCTAATTCTAAGTAACGAAGAGAAAGGATGTGAGGGCAAGTGGCTTATGAGGGTAAGAAGTTTAAAAGCAAGAGATTTCAGGTACTAGCGGCTAGAGAAGTTAATAAACATAGCTTTCTCAAGGAGTGGCCTGAAAAAGGTATTATCGCCTTCCATGGCCCTAATGATCCCAAACCCAGCCTTAAGATCGAAAATGGTGTGGTAGTAGAGATGGACGGCCGTAGCCGCAAAGATTTTGATATGATTGATCAGTTTATTGCTGATTATTATATCGACAAGTCAGTGGCCGAAGAGGCGATGGCTACGGATTCGTTGAAGATTGCTAGAATGATTGTGGATCCATGTGTTCCGCGTCAGGAAATAATTCGTTTGTGCAAAGGTTTTACCCCGGCGAAATTTGTCGAGGTTGTCACCCAACTGGATGAAGTAGAAATCATTATGGGGATTCACAAGATGCGTGCCCGTAAGCGGCCGGGTATACAGTGCCACACTTGTAGCGAAAAGGATAACCCGGTGCAATTGGCGGCTGATAGCGCCGAGGCCAGACTGCGAGGGTTCGACGAGAGTGAAACTACGACCGGCGTAGCGCCTATAGCTCCTTTGAATGCCATAGGAGTATTGATAGGTGGTCAAGTGCCTCATGTGGGCTTGTTGACCCAGTGCGCGGTGGAAGAAGCATTGGAGCTATCCCTTGGCATGCGCGGGCTGACAAGTTATGCAGAAACTGTTTCCGTCTACGGGACAGAAAAGGTTTTTGCCGATGGAGATGATACCCCGTGGTCCAAGACGTTCCTTGCGGCTGCCTATGCTTCGCGCGGCCTCAAGCTGCGTTTTACTTCGGGGTCAGGGTCAGAAGTACAAATGGGGTATGCAGAAGGCAAATCAATGCTTTATCTAGAGGCTAAGTGCATCATGATCACCAAGGCCGCTGGCGTACAGGGTCTACAAAACGGAGCGATCAGTTGCATTGGTATTGCCGCCTCGGTCCCTGCCGGTGTTTATTCCATTCACGCTGAGAACCTCATAACTGCCATGTGTGATCTAGAAAACGCGTCCGGCTGCGATCAAATCTTCTCACCTTCTGACCTGCGTCGTGCTGCACGGACCTATCCGTTGATGTGGGCTGGTACGGATTTTATCTTTTCCGGTTTTGGCAGCATCCCTAACTGTGACAATATGTTTGCTGGAGCGAACTTTGACGCGGAGGATTTTGATGATTATCTAGTGGTGCAGCGCGACTTAATGGTAGATGGTGGTCTGAGACCCGTAACCGAAGAGGAGGCAATCGCAGTAAGGAATAAAGCCGCGCGTGCTATTCAGGCTGTTTTTAGGGAATTTGGGTGGCCAGAGATTACGGATGAAGAAGTCGAAGCCGCGACCTATGGTCACAGCAGCAATGACCTGCCGAAGCGAAATATCCGTGCAGACATCGATGCAGTGCAGCAAGCGATGAAGAAGGGTCTCAATGGTCTGGATATAGTTAAAGCATTAGCTAAGAACGGTTTTGAGGATGTGGCCGAAAATATTCTTAAAATGCTAAAACACAGGGTGGCTGCAGATTATCTGCAAACCTCAGCGGTTATCACTCCGGAGAACAAGGTCTTAGCAGCCATCAACAATCTGAATGACTACCAAGGGCCGGGCACGGGGTATCGTCTGCAGTTCTATCCTGAGGTATGGGAGCGGATCAAGCGCATTCCTCAGGAAATTGACCCCCAAACTTATGAAGGCTAGTAAGCTTTAAGAAAGGGGTGGCATCCGTGCAAATCAACGAAAAATTGATCGAAGAAATTGTAAACCAGGTACTGGCCCAGATATCCGCCTCTGACGCAGGCCAACGGACTGCGGAAATGAGCAGTCACGGAATGAGTTTTAAGGAGGCGGGGCCTTCCGAGGTTGGAACAAACCCTAGGGAGGTTGTAATTGGGATAGGGCCTGCCTTTGGCAAGGGTTTGCATTTTACTATTAAGAAGATTCCTCACGCCACTGTCTTGCGGGAGTTGATTGCGGGTATAGAGGAGGAAGGCTGCACGCCGCGGGTGGTACGGGTTCGGCGAACTAGCGACGTGGGGTTTATTGCTAACTATGCGGCCAAACTGTCGGGTTCTGGAATAGGGATAGGAGTGCAATCAAAGGGAACTACTGTTATTACTCAGAAGGACCTGAATCCTCTAACTAACCTTGAATTGTTCCCGTTGGCACCCATCATCACCGAAGATCGATACCGCGCTATAGGGCGTAATGCTGCCAAATACGCCAAGGGCGAGAATCCTGAGCCGGTTCCAGTTATAATTGACCAGAGTGTTCTACCCATTTACCAGCCTATTGCTGTTTTATTGCACAACAGAGAAACTAGCTTTGTGGTTGATAGGGCTGAACCTGTAGACGTTGAGGTTAAATTCGAGTAAGCGGGGGTGAACTTGAATGGAGGAAAAGAAGATTGAACAGCTGGTACGCGACGTTTTACGAGCCATGGAAAATGGGTCCTCAGGCTTTACGGGATCCCAACCTGGCGGGGTAAAGTTGAGTGTAGAGGACTATCCTTTGCAGGAGAAACGGCCGGAATTGATTAGGAGTAAGACAGGCAAAAGATTGGATGAGATCACCCTTGATGCGGTGATGAAAGGCCAAATAGGGTTTGAAGACCTTAGGATCCATCCGGATACGTTGGAATATCAGGCTCAAATTGCGGAAGCTGCCGGAAGGCCGCAATTAGCTGCCAACCTACGACGAGCTAAGGAATTAACTGCTGTGCCCGATGAAGAAGTTCTACAGCTGTATAATTCCCTTCGGCCGTATAGGTCGTCAAAAGAAGAACTTCTAGGATATGCCGAGCGGTTAGAAAAAGTTTATGGTGCTACTGCCTGCGCCAGGCTTTTCAGGGAAGCAGCTGAGGTTTACGAGAGACGTAACATGTTACGGTAGCACTTGGGGTAAATAGCCAGGGCAATGCCATTGGTGGCGTTGCCCTGGCTGGGGAGGCAAACAATATGGCATTGATAGCAGGTGTAGACATCGGCAATTCTACAACTGAAGTTGCTTTGGCGCGAATAAGCGGGCCTAAATTGGAGTTCTGTGCCAGTGGCATCGTCAGGACAACTGGTATAAAGGGAACAAAAGAGAATGTTGTCGGCGTAAAGAATGCTCTGCTTGATGCCTTGGAAAAAATGTCTTTGCGGTTCAATGATCTATCCCTTGTTTTGCTTAATGCAGCGACGCCAGTTATAGCTGACGTAGCCATGGAAACTATCACTGAAACGATTATTACCGAATCGACAATAATAGGCCATAATCCGTCCACTCCGGGCGGAGTGGGACTTGGTATCGGGAAGACCATTCCCTTCCGCAACTTACCGGATTATTACGGTAACGAACCGGTAATCCCCATAGTTTCTGCAGAGTTTGATTTTGCAGACGTGGCAGCAGTAATAAACCGCAAGATAAAAGAGGGCATAAAAATAGTTGGAGCCATTGTCCAGAAGGATGATGGAGTTTTGATTAACAATCGTCTCGAAGGTTCTATTCCGGTAGTTGATGAGGTTAAATATATCGAAAAGGTTCCCGTTGGTATGCTGGCAGCAGTGGAGGTAGCTGAACCAGGAAAAACAATTGAAGTGCTTTCTAATCCCTATGGAATTGCAACCGTGTTTGGTTTAAATCCTGAGGAAACTAAAATGGTAATCCCGGTAGCACGAGCGTTAATCGGCAATCGGTCAGGAGTCGTTATTAGAACACCACATGGGGATGTAAAAGCTCGGCGTATACCGGCGGGAAAGTTGTCCATTTTGGGCGAGCGGCATAAGGCGGAGATCGATGTACAGATGGGTGCTGAGGAGATTATGTCCTCAGTAGAGAAGGTTCAGCCGGTTATCGACGTCCGCGGTGAGCCGGGAACCAATGTTGGGGGTATGATGGAACGGGTTCGGAGCACAATGAGCAAGCTTACAGGGCAACCGTTGGAAAATGTTGCCATTCAGGACATTTTAGCTGTTGATACCTTTGTGCCAAAGGAAGTAGTCGGTGGGGTTGCTGGCGAGTTCTCGCTGGAGAATGCAGTTGGCATTGCCGCCATGGTAAAGACGAGTCGTATCCCTATGGAACAAATTGCGGCTGTTTTAGAAAGGGAAATCGGGGTAAGGGTGGAAATTGAGGGTGTGGAGGCCAATATGGCGATTTTGGGTGCCCTCACCACTCCGGGAACCGACAAACCTCTTGCTATTGTAGACATAGGAGGGGGTTCCACTGATGCGGCGATTATTAGTAAGGAGGATGTTATTCATTCCACCCACCTGGCCGGGGCAGGAGACATGGTGACGATGCTGATACAATCGGAGCTGGGGTTGGATAGCCGGGAGTTAGCCGAAGATATTAAGTGCTACCCACTAGGAAAGGCAGAAAGTATGTTCCATATTCGCTTGGAAGATGGCACGGTTAAGTTTTTCAGTACGCCTCTGGACCCCAAGCTTTTCGCTCGGGTGGTGGTCCTCAAGGAAGGAAACATGGTGCCCATACCAACAGAACATTCCATGGAGCGAATTAGGCTGGTGCGCCGCGAGGCTAAGCGAAAGGTTTTTGTTACTAACGTCTTGAGGGCTCTAAGAAGGATCGCGCCAGGCGGTAATATTCGGCTGATAGATTTTGTCGTCATGGTAGGCGGTTCGGCGCTTGATTTTGAAATCCCGGAAATGATAACGGATGCTTTAGCTGAGTACAGGGTTGTGGCCGGGCGTGCGAATGTCCGCGGGAGTTTGGGGCCGCGGAATGCTGTGGCCACAGGCCTGGTCCTTTCTTACTATAATCGCATAGGGCGCAGAGGTAATTAATATGCGTGAAGAAAGGTCGAAAATGGAGCCCCCGAGCATAATAATCTTCCATTCACCAGGTGAGGGGAGCTGCACGTTTGTTCAGCAAGTTCTTCTGGGAATTGAAGAGGAAGGATTACCTGCGTCTGCAATTGAGAGATCGGGATCAAGTATTGAACTTGCAGAAGCGGCGGCAGGGATGTCAGCTTTCGGTGTAGGCGTAGGTATAGATGAGCAAGGTAACATTGCCTTGACTCATTACCGGATGCCCCAGGGTCAACCTGTGTTCCATGTTTCCGGGGAAACAAGTTCAGTCATTGCAAGGATTGTGGGGACCGATGCTGCACGTCTGGTTAAGGGGAGGCCGCTTGTTTCGGGGGTAGGTGATAGTGCGGCTTTGGCCCCGGAGGCCAATATGGAAGCCTTGCCTCAGGATAAAGAGGCAGGCGAGAAATATCCAGTGCTGGATAGTGCCCAAATTGCCGAGGTAGTGCGTGCGGCTCTACGCCAGTTGTCAGGTTGAGGGGGCTACTCGTAGGAGGCCGCAGCCTTTAGGAGCAAGTTGTTGGTTGCGGTGAGAAAATAGTTGTGCTGTTTTGGTCCTTGGAGGTAGGAAAAGATGTTGCTGAACGAAGAGACGCTCGTGCGTGAAGTAGTTAAAAGGATAATGGAGATACAGGCCCAAGGTGAGAAAATCTTCATTCCCGTGGGCATTTCAAACCATCATGTCCACCTGTGCCAAGCAGACGTAGAGAAGTTATTTGGTCAGGGGTACCAACTGAAAGTTTGGAGGGAACTGTCGCAGCCCGGTTATTACGCTGCGGAGGAGACTGTCGTCCTAGTTGGCCCCAAAGGCGTTTTAGCAGAAGTTAGAGTTCTGGGTCCCCCAAGAAAGAATACTCAGGTCGAACTTTTAATTGGCGACGGGTATAGGTTAGGGCTTGAGCTGCCAGTGCGGGAATCAGGTTCCACGGAGGCCTCCCCATGCTTGACAATTGTAGGTCCTAAGGGCGCGGTTACTATGTGTCACGGGGTAATGGCTGCAGCGCGGCATATTCATATGAATAGCTGTGACGCCCAACGGTGGCGTATTCATGAAGGGGAGTTGGTTCGGGTAAGGACAACCGGGGAAAGGTCAGTGGTGTTTAACAATGTCAGGGTGCGTATAGGCGATAAGTATATAACTGAATTGCATCTTGATATAGAGGAGGCCAACGCTGCAAATTTAAGAGCGGGTGACCAGGTTGAGCTGTTGCTGGAAAGTGATGTGAATTAGTAACGGCCTATCAGTAATCCCATCTAGAGGCTGAATTTACATGGAGGTGTTTACGGAGATGCAGGTGGAGGAGATTGTAAGGATAGTTGTGGAGCAAGTTAGGTCCCGGCTTCTGGCAGATGAAGGCGGCCCTGCTGCTATTGCGCCATCCCATTCGACAGGCATTTTTGACGAAATTGAAGAAGCCGTGGCGGCAGCCAGTGAAGCCCAGGCGGCTTTACTTCGCTTGGGATTAGAAAAACGAGGCGAGATCATCCAGGCCATGCGTAATGCAGCGGTAGCCAATGCAGAAGTATTTGCTCGTATGGCAGTTGAAGAAACAGGAATGGGCCGTTTCCAGGACAAGGTTACGAAGAACCTTGTCGCAGCTTTAAAAACACCAGGCATAGAGGACATCCGTCCAGAAGTTATGTCTGGCGACCATGGCTTAACCTTGGAGGAAAGGCAGCCATTTGGGGTTATAGCTTCTATAACTCCTTCCACAAATCCTTCCGAGACGGTGGTTAATAACGGTATAGGGATGATAGCTGCAGGGAATTCAGTGGTAATCAGCCCTCATCCAGGAGCCAAGGGCGTAACTCTCAAAGCTGTCGAAGTACTAAACCAGGCTATCCAGGAAGCTGGAGGCCCTCCCAACTTGTTGGTGTCTGTTCGTGAGCCTACAATCCAAAAGACACAAGACCTGATAAAGCACCCGAAGATCAGTTTAGTGGTAGCTACCGGTGGGCCAGGGGTTGTTCAAGCAGTACTGTGTTCAGGGAAGAAGGCCATTGGAGCTGGAGCAGGGAATCCGCCGGCAATAGTAGATGACACAGCGGACATCTGTAAAGCTGCCAGAGATATCGTGGCAGGTAACAGCTTTGATAACGGAATCAATTGTATTGGGGAAAAAGAGGTCCTGGTAGTAGAGACGGTAGCCGATCAATTAATTGAGGAGATGCAGAAATGTGGTGCATACCTTTTGCGGAATAAGGAAGAGATTGAACGGTTAGTGAGATTAGTTACCACCCAGGAAGGGCAGATTAACAAGGCTTTTGTTGGTAAAGACGCAACAAGCATTCTGAAGGAGATCGGTATTTCTGCTCCCAAGGACACCAAAAGTATTATCTTCGAAGTACAGGCAGACCACGTTACTGTGATGGAAGAATTCCTCATGCCCATTCTTCCTATTGTGCGCGTGAAGGATATCAACGAAGCAATTGAGTTAGCGGTTTGTATTGAAGGAGGTCGGCACCATACGGCGGTGATTCATTCCAAGAATGTGGATAATATGACCCGCTTTGCGCTGGCAATAAAGACCACGATTTTTGTTAAGAATGGACCTTCCTTCAACGGAGTCGGTATTGGTGGTGAAGGATATACGACGATGACAATTGCGGGGCCTACGGGAGAAGGTTTAACATCAGCCCGTAATTTCACCCGTGTTCAGCGGTGTGTATTGGTCGAGGGTTTTAATTTACGTGGTAAGGCGCAATAGTGAAGGAGATGGCATCTTGTTCAAAATACTGGTCCTTAATCCAGGCTCAACATCGACAAAAACATATATTTACGAGGGTTCCATAGAAGTACAACAACAGACACTGCGTCACGATGTTCAAAAAATAGGGAAATACCCAACCGTCGTTAGCCAGCTAGAATTCCGCTTGGGAATAATCAAAGAGTGGTTGGCCAGCGTGGGTAGAAGAGTAAAGGATTTTGACGCTATTGCTGCCCGGGGCGGCGCGTTAAAACCGATTGTTAGTGGAACCTACCTGGTTAACGAACGTATAATAGAGGACTTGCGCGAGGCAAGATACGGGGAACATGCTTCCAACCTTGGGGCTTTGATTGCAAAGGCATTGGTAGAAGGAACCTCAGTACCTGCCTTCATAGTAGACCCAATTGTGGTGGATGAGTTGCAGCCAGAAGCCCGCCTCTCTGGTCATCCCCTGCTTCCACGTAGGAGCATATTTCATGCGCTGAATCAAAAAGCAGTGGCTCGCCGTGCAGCTAAAGATCTGGGCAAGCGGTATCAGGATTGCAGACTGGTGGTAGCCCACTTAGGAGGAGGAATTTCTGTAGCCGCTCATGACCGCGGACAGGTGGTAGATGTCAATAACGCTTTGGACGGCGAAGGACCTTTTACGCCAGAAAGATCGGGCACATTACCAGCTGGGCAATTGGTTGAGTTATGTTTTAGCGGCAAATATTCGAGGGATGAGGTTATGAGGATGGTTAAAGGGAAAGGGGGGCTGGCAGCATACTTGGGTACTACGGATGTTCGCGAAGTCGAGAAGCGGATTGCTGAAGGAGATCCCGAAGCTGAGGCAGTTTTTAGAGCAATGGCGTATCAAATTAGTAAAGAGATTGGTGCACAAAGTGCCGTCTTAGAAGGTAAAGTAGATGCTATTGTCTTAACTGGAGGAATTGCCTATTCAGAACGGTTGGTAAAGTTAGTTAGTGATCGAGTGAAGGCTTTTGCGCCTGTCTTAGTTTACCCTGGCGAAGATGAAGGTAGAGCTTTAGCCGAAGGGGTTTTGAGAGTACTGGAGGGAGAGGAGAGAGCACTAGAGTATATCTAAGAGTTATCCTGTTTTCTCATCAACAGGTTAATGCACGTTCGGCAAAAGGAGTACAACGGAGCAGAATTATTATGTAGCTCCAGTGTTGGTAGAGATGCTAATCTTCCGTGATGAATGAAGAGAGTTGACGGTGATGAGTACATGAAGTATTTGTTAACCAAGTTAACTAGCCCCCAAACGGATAGTACCTCGCCTTCGAAAGGCCGAGGGAGGTGACGTGCGTGGCAAACCAGCAAGCATTGGGACTTATTGAGGCGGTGGGACTTCCAGCTGCTATTGAAGCAGCGGATGCTGCAGTTAAAGCTGCTAACGTTAAGCTTCTGGGTTACGAACTGACAAAGGGTGGAGGTAAGGTAACTATCAAGTTTACCGGGGATGTAGCAGCGGTACAGGCTGCGGTGACGGCTGGTGTAGCTGCAGCGGACCGGGTAGGTAAAGTAGTAAGCAAACTCGTTATTGCAAGGCCACACGATGATCTTGAAAAAATAATCTATACGCCAGAGACGGTAGGAGAAGCCCAGCAACCGCTGCGGGTAGGCGAAGGGGAAGAGGTTAGAGGCCAGACAGAACAAGAAAAAGAAGAGGAAATCTTGCGAGGCAAACAACTTGCTAGCTCACCAATGCTTCTAGCGGCGGAGCCCCAATTACCAGAAAAGTTATTGGATGGTGGGGCCGTAGAGGCAACTAACCGGTCTATAGTCGAAGGGCCGCAGGAGGCTTCAGGCGACGCCAGTTCGACTCAGATGGATGAGCGGCAAAGTGAAACGGGTGAACCGGTTTCACAAACTAGAGAAGATGAAATAAAGAACTCGGCTCAAAAAACGTGTAATTACTGTGGTGACCCAGCTTGCCCTCGCCGCAAGGGCGAACCTAGGTCGTATTGTATTCACTATAAAAAATTAGGATAAGAAATTCAAAGAGAAAGTGACAGGTAGCTGATGCGGCTTGGTCGTTATAAAGGGCTTCCAAAGGAAAGATAGCGTATAGGAGGACAGCGTTAACGAAGGTAAAGCTGACATCTGGGCTTGATAGCTGTTGCTAAACCAGATAGGCTATTTTACAAGTGTCTGTTGTCCTGTGCGCTATGGCCTGTGTATTAACCTGTGGTGCTTTGAGGGTAATAACGTTAGGGGTTTCAACTGTGATTGTTACTATGAGGTCATGAAAAGTTGTTGGTAGGGAATGAGGGAAATGAGCGAGTTGGAGAGTGCCAATGCATTAACTTGCGCCTTGACTAAACGTATGGCTCCACAACCCGCGTTAATACCCAAAGGGCCGGTACGGGTTGGGGTGGATATCGGTACGGCAAATGTGGTGAGTGTAGCTCTAAGCAGTGATGGTACACCACTGGCGGGCGAGATTACGCCAGCTCGGGTTGTTCGAGAAGGAATGATCACTGATTACCTGACGGCAGTTAAAATAGTACGTAACCAAATCCAGTCTTTGCGGGATCGCCTTGGCGCTGAACTAAAAAGGGGTGCGTCAGCAATACCTCCTGGCACGGAGGCTGGCAATACTAAAGTTACCCGTCATGTTCTCGAGGCAGCCGACCTTGAGGTTACTGCCATTGTTGACGAGCCTACTGCAGCCGCTAAGGTCCTGGGAATTAAAGAAGGAGTTGTGGTAGATATTGGTGGGGGAACAACGGGTATTTCAGTACTTCAGGACGGAAATGTAATCTATACGGCCGATGAGCCGACAGGGGGAACTCACCTTGACCTGGTAATTGCTGGGCGTTTTGGGATATCTATCGAAGAGGCTGAGACTAGAAAGTGTGATCCTACTTACCAGCCCCTTCTCTTACCTGTGGTAAGACCTGTATTAGAAAAAATGGCAACCATTGTCTGTCGTCACATTGAAGGTTATTCAGTATCGGCGGTCTATCTAGTGGGTGGAACATGTGCTTTTCCAGGTCTTGTCCAGGTTATGCAAGAAGAACTTAAGCTACCCGTTTATCTGCCGCAAAACCCGTTGTTGGTAACTCCATTAGGTATTGCAATGTGCTGTGAGGGGTGATAAAGGGTGGAAGACCTCAGCTTTTTACAGAAAGTGGTAGAAGAAGTAATAAAACGGTTGAAAGTTGGAGACAGGAGAATACTTGCCTTGTTCTGTGGTGGCACGATAGGAGCCGAAGAAGGCCGGTCGGAACTGAAAAAACTGGTTACTGCAGGCTACAAAGTGCGTATAGTTTTCACACCCGCAGCGGAAAAGGTACTAGGAGAAGAGTGGGTAAGGTCTGAGCTTGGTAATACCGAAATAATTACTGAAACAGACCGCAGATCGGCGAGCGAACTTCTGAAAGAAACCGATATAATTCTGGTGCCAGTACTCACCTTGAATTCGGCAGCGAAGGTTGCCCATGGGATTGCCGATACCTTAGTAACAACGTTGATCATGTCCAGTTTGCTCTCAGGGAAATGTGTAGTGGCTGCGCGCAATGCCTGTGACTTGAATAATCCGATACGAGCCAAACTGGGCATGAACCGGGGAAATGCGGCTTATCAAAGGCTATTTGCCGATTGTCTCACCCGTCTGGAGCAATATGGTATTCGGTTGGTGGACATACAGAACCTAGCCGCTGTTGTAGAAGGAGAAGTTGAGAGCTCTCAGTTTGCGGATGGGAGAGAAGCAGTTAAGGCTGCAGATAGAGGATTGGTATTTTCTGGTCGAATTCTAAGCAGAGCAGATGTTGCCACGTGGACCGAGCCGATACTTAAGGTAACTGACGGGACGCTGATTACACCGCTCGCTCGCGATGTTGCTCGTGACCGGGGAATTGAAATAATCCAGAGCTAAGAGCTCATGGAAAGGCGGAAAAATGATATGATTATTGGAAAAGTTGTCGGAACCGTAGTAGCCACAAAAAAAGATGAACGCTTAGTGGGAAATAAACTTCTCATAATTCGGCCATTGGGTACAAATGGACAATTTGAGGGTGCCACTATGGTGGTGGTTGATGCTGTGGGGGCGGGCATCGGGGAAGTAGTTCTCATTTGTAGGGGGAGTTCTGCTCGGAAGGCGGTTGGCGTCCTTGATTCCCCGGTCGATGCAGCGATAGTAGGTATTGTAGATACCATGGAGGTCGAAGAGCAATGAAGGTTTACACCCGAACCGGGGATAAAGGAGAGACCGGGCTATGGGGAGGTAAGCGTGTCTCTAAAGCAGACCTTCAGGTAGAATGTTATGGTACAGTAGACGAAGCCAATTCGTGGTTGGGGTTCACCCGGGGCTTACTTAAAAGTCCTCGCATCCAACAACTTATCCCACAACTGCAAAAGAAGCTACAGATCTTAGCTTCTGAGCTTGCGAGCACTCCGGAAGGAATTCTAAAACTAAAAGAGCAAGTGCAAAGTGAAGATATTCAGGAACTGGAAAAAATTATTGATCTATTTCAGGAGGGACGACACCCAGAGACACAATTTGTCCTTCCGGGAGGAACAGTTGGTAGTGGAGCACTAGATATTGCTCGCACGGTCGTACGTCGAGCCGAACGGCTAGTGGTCCGACTGAGGGAGGAACGGAGCTTACGTGAGGAAATTGTTCAGTATCTAAACCGGCTTTCAGATCTGCTATTCGTACTGGCTCGGGTGGAAGAGGAGGAAGATTTAGTGCAGGTGGTGAAAGGCAAAGTTCTGGCCCATCTTGAGATTGAGATGGGAAATGCGCTAAACCTGAATATGGCTAGGAAACTAATTGGCGCAGCGGAGACCCGCGCCCGAGCCTTGGGGGTGCCGGTGGTTACGGCAGTAGTAGACAGTGCAGGCTACCTCATTTTACTGGAGCGACAAGAATGTGCTCCGATAGCCAGCATTGATATTGCTTGGAAAAAGGCATATACTGCTGTAGCTGTAAGAATGCCTACTCACGTACTTGCGGAGCTTACTCAACCGGGGCAGCCATTATTTGGCATAGAAGCAACCAACGAAGGACGTCTCGTCATTTTTGGGGGCGGATTTCCACTCATGAGAGGAAATCAAGTGGTAGGTGCGGTTGGCGTAAGCGGTGGCACTGTAGAACAAGATATCGAGGTAGGGCGTGCAGCAGTCTCAGCGTGGGAGGAGGCTAGCTGCAATTGAAACTAAAATATGCTTTGAGGCGTGGAGGCCAATAACATGAGTAACAGGATAGCTGAGCTTGCCAGGGAAGGCGGAGTGGTGGGTGCTGGAGGGGCTGGTTTTCCTACTCATATTAAGCTGGACGCACAAGTGGAATATGTGGTAGTGAATGGCGCGGAGTGTGAACCCCTCTTAATGGTAGATCAGATGCTCCTGGTCAGGGATGCACTACGCCTGGCAGATATGCTGGAGGAAGTGAGACAGGTACTGGGAGCTAACGAAGGGCGGATAGCCATCAAGGCTAAGTATAAGGAAGCAATAGAAGCAGTTAAGGAAGCGATAGGACGGTATCCCCAACTCAGAATTGTACCACTTGATGATTTTTATCCGGCAGGAGATGAATTTGTTCTAGTATATGAAACCACGGGACGATTAGTACCTCAGGGGGGAATTCCCCTTGAGGTAGGGGTGGTCGTCCTCAACGTAGAGACGTTGTGGAATCTTGCCGAGGTTCGCGAGGGGCGGCCAGTGACGCACAAGTGGGTTACGGTGGCAGGTGCCGTAGTTCAGCCTGGAACCTTCCATGTGCCGCTCGGAGTAAGTATTTGGGAGACGGTTAAACTTACCGGTGGACCAAGCACGTCTGATTTCGCAGTTTTGGACGGCGGTCCGATGATGGGTAAACTCGTAAAAAATCTCAGCGATCCTGTAACGAAAACAACCAAAGGGCTAGTGGTACTACCCAGCACGAGCCCAGTAATCCAAGTACGTGCTCGGCCGCTGGCCAGTATCCTGCACCAAGCGCGTGCAGCTTGTTGTCAATGTCAGGAATGTACGATGCTTTGCCCACGGTACCTATTGGGGCACGAGCTAGCACCGCACAAGGTTATACTTGCATCTAGTTATTTGGGCAGTCAGGTAGGAGAGCCGATAACAGCAGCTTTTCTATGTTCCGAGTGTGGTCTATGTGACCTATATGCTTGCCCAATGGGCCTTTCTCCGCGTCGGGTGAATCAGGCCTTGAAAGAGGAAATGTCCCGCTGGTTGAAAAACCCGCATAAAGGCGCACCATCTGGAGTGCATCCTTGGCGATCTTACCGGCGGGTACCAGTAAAACGTCTTATATCAAGTCTGGGGCTGAAACACTACGAACGGCCTGCACCGGCCAAAGTAGTGGACATCTTACCACGGCGTGTGGTAATACCATTGAGGCAGCATATAGGAGTTCCAGCAATCCCCGTGGTTAACGTTGGAGACAAGGTAGAAACTGGCCAGCTGGTGGCAGAAATCCCAGAGGGCAAGCTCGGAAGCCGCCTCTTTGCGAGTATTTCCGGATGGGTAACAGATTGTACATCTTCAGCCATAGTGATTACCAGTGATGTAAGGCAGGAGGAGGACAGGGAAGATGAAACATGCGTTGGGCTTAATCGAATATAAAAGCATTGCTCGTGGGGTAATGGCGGCTGACGCTATGCTAAAGGCCGGAAATGTGGAACTTATTCAGGCTACTGTCCTTTGCCCGGGAAAGTTTATTGCTCTCATAGCTGGGGCTGTAGGTGCTGTAGAGGTAGCGGTAGAAAGGGGGTTTAGCTTTGACCCCGCTTTCGCCATCGCTAAGTTCATTTTGCCTAATGTTCACCCTGCAGTTTTTCCTGCTCTTACGGCAACGAATCCCGTAGAACTTAAAGGTTCGTTTGGCATCATTGAGACCATCGATGCCGCTTCTGCGGTGGTGGCCGGAGATACGGCGGCTAAATCCGGGAGGGTTGAGTTGATAGAAATACGGCTAGCCCGCGGTATGGGCGGGAAGGCCGTTGTTTTTCTCTGTGGTGAATTGGCTGCTGTAGAGGCCGCTGTTAAGAGCGTTCAAGATAGACTCAGGGATGAAGGAGTTATCATTGCCACCTCGATAATTTCCTCACCACATCCTGACCTTGCCTTCTAAGCGGGATAGGGGTGACAACATATGCTCATAACGCGTTTCATCCGGGCACCTCGCCAGGGAACAATGGCCATGCTTGTTCGAAGGATGTCTCCGGCCGCTCGGAAAGAGTTAGAAGGTAAGCGCTTCGATGCTATTGGACTGGTGCAGACTGACTTGCCCAGCCTTTTCTACTTTGCCGATATAGGACAGAAGGCAGGAGATGTAATCGCCGCTGAAATTACGGGCAACTGTCCTCAGCACATCAGTACTATCGCCTTTTTTGGTAACACCGCGGCGGTAAGTGCAGCCCTAGCAGCTGTCCAGAAAGCCCAAAGCGATAAATGAGGTGATGGTTCCTTTTTGTGGACAAAAATGGTGCGCGGTGGGTGGGAGCTGTCCGCATACATTTTTGTCGAAGAAAAAATGTCTCGGGCTGGCTTGTGAAGAAGTTAAACGGGCTAATAGCAGCCTTGGCGCCTGGTGACAGCTACATTCTTGCTCCATCCTAACTCAGCTTCAGTAACAATCCTTTCCACAAGCCTTTCAACTCCGGGAAGGTCGTTGGCAACGCTGAAACCGCAGACATCTTTACCGGTATCGTCGAGGATGCGCACCACATTGGTGTCAGAGCCTATATCTATACCGACAAAAAGGGTTTTTCCTATAGCCATAACACCTCCTTTCCCGGGGAAATAGCGAACCAAAATTGGGGTATCCCTGGGAACCTGACGTAACAGCAACCTTGCTGATGAGCACCGACCCTTAAGAGATTGGTCCGCAGCTCCTTGCTGAAGGGAGAACCTCTAAAGGGCGTGCGACCCGCGCGTAAGCGGTTGCCACCAGGGCCGGGAAGCAGTCTAATTAAGCACTTCAGAAAGTGCAGGAGGGAAAAAACTGCCACGTCATCGGTTCTATAGTGATTGTCCCAAAGGATACCTCAAAGGTTAAACACTTTTTACGACAAAATAAATGACCAACTGGAAATTTAACCGTTGGTCATATCATACATGGAGGGATAGCTATGACATTTAGCTTTATTGAGTTATTAGCTGCATTTGGTGGAGGAGTATTTGGAGCTAGTGTAGGAGCTCTGGTGGCCTTTATTTTTTGTGGCTTTGCAATACTTTGCTCGGTTTCAGCTATCTTAGCAAATACTCACTTTAATCTCGCTTTACCTTTAGCCCTTGGTTCTTTCTTTGGACCACACATATCATTTGCGTCTGCTGTCGCTGCGGCGGCCTACGCAGCCAAAAAAGGGAAACTGGCTACAGGTAAAGATATTTCTTCTGCTTTAATGGGGATAAATGACCCGGGGACCCTGCTAGTTGGTGGGTTGTTTGGCGTTTTAGGATATCTTCTTGCGTATGTTTTTAACATAATCCTTAAACCAGGGATGACTGACAATGTTGCCTTGACGGTGTTTATTATCCATGTTATTGCCCGACTTGCCTTCGGCAAGACCGGATTATTTGGGGAACCCTCTGAAGAAGCCTTGGAGAGGGGGAGGTTCAGGACGGGAGGCGCAGCTGTCTGGGTCCCTTATCAGGACTCTTGGGGACAGACTCTTACTCTGGGGTTGGGGGTGAGCCTCGTTAATTCCTGGATTGCTTATAAAATAATAAAGTCTGATCCGAACCTTGCCCTGGCAGCTACTCTTTTAGGCTTCGGGATTTCGGCGGTTAAGCTATTGTTCTTATATACTACTCAAGTTCCGGTGACCCATCACATAACACTTGTATCGGCGGTAGCGACCGTAAGCAGTGGGTCGATTATTTGGGGTGTAGTTTTTGGGATAATAGCTGCACTTCTAGGTGAAGCATTTGCTAGGATATTCTATATTCATGGTGACACCCATATTGATCCACCAGCGACTTCCATATTTACCGTTACGACGTTAATATATTTGAGTAAGATTATGGGTCTCTTCTAAACCGTCTACACTTATACGGTTCAGAGACCTTTTAGAGATTAACCGGCCATGCCTGGAAGGCACAACCACTCATGAAATAGGTAGAGGTTATTACAAAGGTCTGATTTTCTGCTACATTGGACTTATCAGGGACAAAGATTGATTATATTTTGAAGGTATAACCCTCGGAGATTAACCTAACCTGATTGCCTTTGAGTACCGGGCAACCCCCTAATTTTGGATAAACCTAACTATTCCACGCTTAAAAATTTCGTAAGCGTCAAACCCAACCCACCTAGCACCAAAGCAACATTTATAGGATAATCTCCCTCAAGAACATCAATGGAGGGGGATTTTTTATGACCAAAGCCGAACGGCAAGCACTATGGGAAACCCGGATAGCTGAATACAAGAAGAGTGGGCAGAGCGTAAAAGAATGGTGCTCCTCCCATGAGGACGTTAACCCCAAGCAATTATGGTACTGGCTGCGGAAGTATAAAAACCAGGATGCGGTTTCCCCGGGAAACTCAAACCGGTGGTTGCCGGTAAAAATAACCGAGCAGGCTTCTATAGAACAGGGCCACGCTTTACTGGTTAATGTAGGACCGGTCAGCATCGAAGTAAAGCCCGGCTTTGATCCCGCCTTGCTTTCTCAGGTGGTTAAGGCGCTGGTGGCTTTATGCTAAACGAAACAGGCATCGACCGGGTTTATCTCGCCTGCGGTGCAACGGATCTGCGCAAGTCCATTGACGGCCTGGCGGTGCTGGTCAAGGAAGGGTTTGAACTGGACCCCTTCTCTTCTTGCCTTTTCGTTTTCTGTAACCGCAATAGGGATAAACTAAAGATCCTCCACTGGGAGCACAACGGTTTCTGGCTTTATTACCGCCGGCTGGAGAAGGGCAAATTCCTATGGCCTCAAGATACCACTTCGGCAACCATCACCATAAGCCGTCGGGAGCTGCGCTGGCTGCTTGACGGCCTCCCCTTAAAACAGCCCCAAGCCCATCCCGAGGTAAAAGCGCGCACCATCTTGTAATATAAAGTACCAGAAAGAAATATTTTCTGTTTATGGTTGATTCTAGAGGAATTCGAAGCGATTCGTCGAATCATTAATGCATGAACACTTCTCAATCTATCGCTGCCATGACTATAGAAGAGCTGCAAGAGCGCTGTGTTCAGCTGGAACGGGAGAATGCCGAACTAACCGCCAAGCTAAACTGGTTTATGGAGCAGTTTCGTTTAAGCAAGAAGCGGCAATTCGGTGTTTCCAGCGAACGGACCAAGCCTTTAGAAGAGCAGCTTTTACTTTTTAACGAAGCGGAAGCGGAAGCCCGGCCGGAGGCACCTGAGCCGGATTTGGAAACCATCACCTACCAGCGCCGCAAAAAACACAGCCGCCGGGATATGAACCTGGAAGAACTGCCGGTAGAAGTAATAGAGCACCGCCTGCCGGAAGAAGAGCGGGTCTGCCCGTGTTGCGGCGGCCCTTTGCATGAAATGAGCACCGAGGTGCGGCAGGAACTCAAAGTAATCCCCGCCCAGGTGAAAGTGGTCAAACATGTGCGCTACGTCTATTCCTGCCGCCGCTGCGAGAAGGAGGAGATAAGTACTCCCGTTATCACGGCACCCATGCCTGCTCCTGTACTTCCCGGCAGCCCCCTATCTCCCTCCCTCCTGGCCTACATCATGACCCAGAAATACGGGGCAGGCCTACCCCTCTACCGCCAGGAGCAGCAGTTTAAAGGTTTGGGGATAGACCTTTCCCGGCAGACAATGGCCAACTGGGTGCTCCATGGAGCCAACACCTGGCTAACCCATATTTATGACCGCCTCCATGAATACCTGCTTAAAAGAGATATCCTCCATGCCGACGAGACCACCTTACAGGTGCTGCAGGAACCCGGGAGGGAAGCTACCACCAAATCATATCTTTGGCTTTACCGTACCGGGCGGGACGGACCCCCCATCATCCTTTACGACTACCAGACCACCCGGGCCGGCAAACACCCCCGCCGCTTCCTGTCAGGTTTTAAGGGTTATTTGCACGTTGACGGCTATGCCGGCTACAATGAACTTCCAGATGTCACCCTGGTCGGCTGCTGGGCCCATGCCCGGCGCAAGTTCGATGAGGCGCTCAAGGCCCTGCCGGAGGCGAAACGTTCGGCAGCCGTGGCTGCCAGGGAGGGGCTGGAGTACTGCAACCAGCTTTTTGCCATAGAGCGTGACCTGAAAGAAGTTCCACCAGAGGAACGATATCAAATCCGCCAGGTGCGCAGCCGGCCCATGCTGGACGCCTTTTTGGCGTGGCTAAAAAAACAGAAAGCGCAGGTGCTGCCCAAAAGCTCCTTTGGGCAGGCGATTTACTATTGTCTTAGCCAATGGGATAAACTAACCGCTTTTTTACAAGACGGGCGCTTGGAACTCGATAACAACCGGAGTGAACGTTCCATCAAGCCCTTCGTCATCGGCCGCAAGAACTGGTTGTTTGCCAACACCCCGCGGGGTGCCAAAGCCAGCGCCATTACCTATAGCATCATAGAAACGGCAAAAGAAAACGAGTTAAATCCCTTCCAGTACCTTATTTACCTCTTTGAAAAATTACCCAACCTGGACCTCCAGGATAAAGATGCCCTGGATCAACTCCTGCCTTGGTCGGAAACTTTGCCTCCTGTTTGCCGTATGCATAGTTAAGCTTGTTTTTGCCCCCACCTCGGTGATAGGTGGGGGCTATTTTACGCTTACAAAATTTCTCATTTCATGTCTTAACAAAGGGGTCGTGCGGCCGAGCAATTACTAAGGGATATAGTGGGTTGGGAAGCCCACCTGGCAAGGTCTAGCCAACCGCCAGTAGCCAACCTTGAAGCCTGAAGGGCAACCGTCAGTTTGAAGAGTAAGCAGGCAAGACAGCGGGCCGAAAGTCACGGCGCTGAAGGGATTGAGCCCCGAAATTTGTCTAAGTCGGCAGGGCCGATGCTCTGACCTAAGCAGAAGGCAATATGGTAGCAGTCGTTCAGGGCGAGATTGCCACCACCTCCCCGGGGTCGTAGACCTCGGCACGCTGTACATTGTTATTCCATAGCAACTCGGGAGACCATGCCCCACCTTCCCTATTCGGAAATATAGCCGACAAGCGATACAAAGTTAGGAAGTCAAATAGGAGGTAGGAAGTCGGATTTACCAGAGGTGGAACCGAATTGACAACGAAACTTGCAAGAATAGCGGAAGTTTCCCGAACGCGACCAAAGGAACGCTTCACCTCACTGATGCACCTTATAGATGTGGATATGCTGCAGAAGCGTTTTACCTGGCCTTGAGGAACAGGCTGGCCAAATTCTCCCTAGCCGTCGGCATACATTGCGTGACCCTCCCCCGATTTGTAGGACACAGAGTTAAGAGTATATAATTAGAGCAAGGAGGCGCTGTGTCCATGGGAGAGTCCAGACGAAAATATGATGAAGAGTTCAAGCGCAATGCCGTCGAGCTATGCCGCACCAGCGGCAAAACTACCAGTCAGATTGCCCGGGACCTGGGGATTAACAGCAGCATGCTCAGCAGGTGGCAAAGGGAACAGGCAAAATACGGAGAACGAGCTTTTCCCGGTATAGGAAAACAGATGCGCGGCACCGATCTGGAAGAGGAGAACCGCCGCCTGAAAAAAGAGCTGGCCATCGCCCAGGAGGAACGGGACATCTTAAAAAAAGCTGTGGCCATCTTCTCCAAAACACCGAAATGAAATATCGGTTTATCCGGGAGCACACGGGAACTTTCCGTGTCGAGACGATGTGCCGAGTTTTAAAGGTGTCCCGGACAGGATATTACCGCTGGCTAAAAAGGCCCGTAAGCCAACGCAGGATACAAGATGAAATTATCAAGGAACAAATCGTGAATATCTACAACAAGAGCCGGAAAACGTATGGTAGTCCCCGCATCCATAAGCAGCTGGGCAGAGAGGGTATCCACTGTGGCAAAAAGAGGGTCGAACGGCTGATGCGAGAAGCGGGGCTCCAGGCCATCCAAAAACGCCAATTCAAGGTGACCACCGACTCCAAGCACAACCTACCGGTGGCCGAAAACATCTTAAACAGGGAGTTTACCGCTAATAGCCCCAATAAGAGATGGGTAACGGATATCACGTATATCAACACCGATGAAGGTTGGCTGTACCTGGCGGCGGTTATGGACCTCCATTCTAAAAGGATTGTGGGTTATTCGATGCAGAAATATCTGACCCGGGAATTGGTGATTGAAGCCCTGCAGAAGGCCGTCACCAACCGCCGTCCCGGCCGGGGGCTAGTCATCCATTCCGACCGCGGCAGTCAGTATGCGAGCTACGATTATCAGCAACTGATCCGGCAATATGGTTTTATCTGTTCCATGAGCCGCAAGGGAGATTGTTGGGATAATTCTCCTATGGAAAGCTTCTTCAAGACATTGAAGACGGAATTCGTCTACCATCGCCGTTTTAAAACCCGGGCAGAAGCCAAACTGGAAATCTTCGAGTACATTGAGGTTTTTTACAACCGTCTCAGGCTGCATTCAGCCCTTGGGTATGAGACACCGGAAGAATTCGAGAAAAACTATGAGAACCTGATAAAGGTGGCTTAAGTTGGTGTCCTATTTACCGGGGGAAGTCCAGCGTGAAGGATTCCTTGAGGAGCCGTGTGCGTTAATTGCGCAAGCACGGTTCTGTGAGGGGGTATGCCGTGAGGCATACCTCTACTCGACCACCTTAAGGTAGGCACCGTTACCTGGCCTAACGGAGCAGATTTGGAGCCGGACGTATTGTACAGTAGAGTCATCCCCTGCAGTTACCTCGAGAGGAAATAGCTTAAGGATAAAAGCCATTATCAAGACCACAAAACGGGGTCTTTTTTTTCATCACCTCAGCAGGAACTCTGTTTACGAATAGCAAAAGTTGGGTAGAAAACCACCGGGGGGTTAAATATGCTGGCCGTTGTCTATTCCGTCGTCCTGGTAGGCCTGCAAATATAGAAGCGGAAAAGAACTGCAGGGCTTTTAATGATGATCACCATTTAAATTAGGTTACAATAGATGATGAAAGTATGAAGAACAGGGTGGTAAGTTATGGCTATAGAAAAAATTTATAACGCGATTAAAAGACTCCCTCCCGCGGAAAGGGAAAAATTACGCCATTTACTAGATAACGAGGATTTTAACAATGAAAACACGGAAGCATTTGAAAGAGCAGCAGGTTCCTGGACCGACTTCTATGCGGACGGATTCATAGAAGAAATTTACCTTTGCCGTAATAGCGCTGGTAGGACAGGTCGAGAATGGTGATAGCAAAAGGGAGTGTAAATCATTTTGTGTAAATGGCAAAGCACCTTATTAAATGGTGATACTATAACTGGCTCTTATCCGGCAGGAGGATAGGGCAATGCTGAGGAGCAACCCGAGCGCCTGCCGGTCCTCCACTGGGAGCACAATGGGTTCTGGCTTTATTACCGCACCATCAGCCGCCGGGAGTTGCGCTGGTTGCTCGATGGCCTTCCCATAAAACAGCCTCAAGCCCATCCCGAGGTGAAAGCACGAACCATTTTGTAATATAAATCACAAGGCAGAAATATTTTCAGTTCCTGGTTGATTTTAGAGGATTTTGACTTGTTTCGTCGAATTATTAAAGCATGAATACTTCCCAGCATATCGCAACCATGACCATAGAAGAGCTGCAAAAGCGCTGTGTTCAGCTGGAACGGCAATGTGTTCAACTAGAACGGGAAAATGCTGAACTGAATGCCAAGTTGGACTGGTTGATGGAGCAGTTCCGTTTGAGTAAAAAGCGGCAATTCGGTGTTTCCAGCGAACGGACCGCGCCTTTACAACAGCAGCTTTTGCTTTTTAATGAGGCGGAAGTGGAAGCTCGGTCGGCTGCAGCTGAACCGGCCATAGAAACGATCACCTACCAGCGCCGCAAAGAGCGCGGCCGCCGGGAGATGGTGCTTGATAAGTTGCCGGTGGAAACAATCGAATACCGCCTGCCGGAAGAAGAGCAGGTCTGTCCGTGCTGCGGCGGTCCTTGCATGAAATGAGCACTGAGGTACGGCAGGAGCTGCAGGTCATCCCGGCCCAGGTGAAAGTGGTTAAACATGTGCTTACGTTTATTCCTGCCGCCGCTGCGAGCGGGAGTAGATAAACACACCTGTTGTCACGGCGCCTATGCCGGCTCCTGTACTTCCGAGAAGCCCGGTATCCCCTTCTCTTATGGCATACATCATGAACCAAAAATACGGGGAAGACCTGCCGCTGTACCGCCAGGAACAGCAGTTTGCCAGCCTTGGTATCGAGCTGTCCCGGCAGACCCTGGCCAACTGGGTGCTGCACGGGGCAAACAACTGGTTAACGCTTATTTACGACCGCCTGCATGAATACCTGCTTAAAGAAGATATCCTCCATGCCGATGAGACGCCCTTGCAGGTCTTGCGGGAACCGGGCCGGGATGCTGCAACCAAGTCGTTCTTATGGCTTTACCGTACCGGGCGGGACGGTCCCCCAATCATCCTTTACGACTACCAAACCACCCGGGCCAGCAAACACCCCCGCCGCTTCCTGGCAGGTTTTAAAGGCTACTTGCACGTCGACGGCTACGCCGGCTACAATGAACTTCCAGATGTCACCCTGGTCGGCTGCTGGGCCCATGCCCGGCGCAAGTTCGACGAAGCATTAAAAGCCCTGCCGGAAGATAAACGCAATGCACCCGTAGCCGCCCGGGAGGGGCTGGAGTACTGCAACCGGCTCTTTGCCATAGAGCGCGAGTTGAAAGAGGCTACACGGGTGAACGATATTAAACCCGCCAGGTGCGCAGCCGGCCCGTGCTGGACGCCATTCTTTCGTGGCTTAAAAAACAAAAAGCGCAGGTACTGCCCAAAAGCTCCTTTGGCCAGGCGATTTACTATTGCCTGGCCAGTGGGATAAACTAATAGCCTTCTTGCAAGATGGACGTCTGGAACTCGACAACAACCGGAGTGAACGTTCCATCAAGCCCTTCGTCATCGGTCGCAAGAACTGGTTGTTTGCCAATACCCCGCGGGGTGCTAAAGCCAGCGCCATTACCTACAGTATTATAGAAACGGCCAAGGAAAACGGGTTGAACCCCTTCCAGTACCTCATTTACCTCTTCGAAAAACTTCCCAACCTGGATCCCCAGGATAAAAATGCTCTGGATCAGCTGCTGCCGTGGTCCGCTTCTTTGCCTTCTTTTTGCCGGGTGAATAATTAAGCTAGTTTAAGTCCCCGCCTTTTGGATGCGTTTGTCAATACACAAGTGATCCACTATGACAAAGGAAATCTGATCCACTTATGATAAAGTAAAAGTGATCCACCCTATGTGAAAACGTTGAGGATGAAGGGATGCTGCCTACCCCTTCACTAGGAGAGGGGTAGGCAGTATGAACGACGAACAGCCTTTCTAGCCGGCCCTGGCTTTTTGTCGTTGCTTTAGGCGGTAGGATTCGGCGTTCATGTTCAAGATGTGGGACTTAAAGGTAACCCGGTCTACCAGGGCTGCCGCCAACATACGGTCCCCGAAAATTTCCTCCCATTTGGAGAAGTCCAGGTTGGTGTTAATAATTATGCTCACACGCTCACTCCTTTCGGAAATAACTTGAAAGAGCAACTCTGCACCCTGACGGGGTAAGGAGATATAAGAGAGCTTATCCACGATTAACAGGTTAACCCGGGAGAGTTCTTTGAGCATGCGGCCCAGCCTTTTTTCGTCCTGGGCTTCAGCCAGTTTGGTCACCAGGCCGGCGGCGGTAAAGAAGCGGACCGAGTAGCCGTGGACACAGGCTTTAAGGCCCAGGGCGATACTTAAATGGTTTTTCCCGGTGCCAGGGTTACCGATCATGACAATGTTTTCCCGGCGTTTAATAAATTCGCCGGCAGCTAGTTCCCACACCAGGGCTTCTTGTACGTGGGGCAGGGCCTCAAATTTGAATTCCTCCAAGGTTTTCTGGAAAGGGAAGCGGGCGAGTTTAACGCGCCTGGCTATCTGCCTTTCTTTGCGGCTGGCTGCTTCCCGGGCCAGCATGGCGGCCAGGAATTCTTCGTAGCCCCAGCCCTGGTCCGTAGCCTGGCGGATTACAGCCGGGTAATCAGCAAAGGTAGGAAGCTTGAGTTCTTTGGCATATAAAGGAATAGCTGCTGCCTGGTTCAATGAACCCCACCCCCCAGGAGACTGTCGTATGCTTCCAAGTTAACTGCTGCCACCATGGGGAAGGCGGTATCCAGCTGTACCTGGTTAGTGCCTGCATTATCTTGCTGGCCCAGGTAATAGCGGACAGCCTGGAAACTATTCTGGCCGCTTTGGAGGGCAAGTTTTATGGCCTTCTCCACTTCCTCAATCCCATGCACCATGACCAGGCCCAGGATGCGCGCCAGTTCCCGGTCTTCACCCCGGTCTAGGAGACGCTCCTTGAGCTCATAAAGACCCGGGGGCAAGGAAGCCCGGCGTAGAGGTGCGGCATTGGCCAGGGAACGCGGCTTTTGCACCAGCACCGGCAGGTAGTGTTCCAGTACCAGGCAGGTCTGATCAGCAAGATAGGTCCGGGGGGGAATGGCCACCTCCTGGGAGTGGTAGTAGACTTTAACCTGGAAGGGATAACCCTTAACGGTTACCGTTTTGCCCACCAGGTTTACCGGCATCGAGTAGCGGTTCTTTTCAAACTTGATGAGTCTCAAACTGTCCACTTCGGCCATCCTGGTCAGGGAGTAATCAAATTCCCGTGCGGGTAAGCTTGTCAGATGCTGCTTTTAGCGGACCAGGGCTTCCTTCACCGGGGCCGGGTGGTAGCGCAGGTGTTTGTCCTGGTACTGGCGGCACCTTTTATCAAGCTCCACTTGCAGTTCTACGAAGCTGTTAACCCGCGGCACCGGGACCAGGACATTGCGGCGTATATAGCCTACCAGGCCCTCCACCAGCCCCTTTTCATTGCCGCCACCGGGATTGCAAAAGTCGGCGCGAAAGGCGTAATGGCTTTTCAGGGCCATAAAGGCCGGCTGTTCCGCCTTGATGTAGCGGCCCCAGCCATCCTTAACGGCGGTCTTTACGTTATCGTAGATCAACCGCCTGGGGACGCCGCCGAAGAAGTTAAAAGACTGGACATGACCGGCCAGGAAGCAGTCGCTGCGCTGGCTGGGAAAAGCGGCTACATAAGGGGCTGAGCTATGGCAGAGGCGGTAACAGAATAGCTGCACCTTAACTTTCCGCCCAGCGATGATTACAGTTGCTTCACCCCAGTCTACCTGGGCCGCCTCGCCGGGGGCAAACTCCAGCGGTATGTAAGCCTTGTTGACTTCTGGCCGCAGTTCCCGCACCAGCTGGCGTACGGTGGAATAGGAACCCCTAAAACCGTGTTCTTCCGCCAGGCGCTGGTAAACCCTTTCGGCAGTATGGCGCTGTTTAGGCGGGGCGTCCTTATCTTTAGTGAGCCACTCCCTGACAAGTGCTTCTACCGGCCCGGTCACCGGCCGTTTAAGGTGGACCCCTTTGTCAAGACACGATTTTTAAAATTTTAAGCGTGGAAAGATAAACCTAGTATGGTGAATAGTGGTATGGTATAGTTTATGAACAAATTTTTCAGATTCCATATTTGGCATAAAATGAAAATGTATTAACTCTTTCCATAGTAAACTTCTGCCGGCGTTTTATATCTTAAGGACTGGTGAGGCCGGCGGTAGTTGTAAAACTCTAGATATCGAGATATACCCTGCTTGGCTTCACGGGGACTTTGATATTCGTTGAGATAGAATTCTTCGTATTTCAGGCTCCGCCAAAGGCGTTCGGTGAAAATGTTGTCGGTAGCCAGGCTTTTGCCGTCCATGCTAATCCTTATGCCCGCTCCTTCCAGGAGCTTTATGTAGTCCGGGTCGGTAAACTGAGCTCCCTGGTCGCTATTCATTATCTCCGGCTTGGCCAGGGAAAAGGCTGCTTCCACTGCCCTAAGGACAAAGGTTGTTTCCAGGCACTGGTCCAGGGCCCAACTTACCACAAAGCGCGAGTACCAGTCCATGATGGCGACTAGGTACATCCATCCCCGGATTAGCCGGATGTAGGTGATGTCTATACACCAGACTTGGTTGGGATAACTAATAGAAAGGCTTCGCAGCAAGTAGGGATATACTCGATGCTCATGGTTTCTTTTGCTTAAGTTAGACTTAGGATAGATGGCGGCTATACCCATTTCTCGCATATGGCGCTGGACGGCTTTGCGGTTGACCTGGAATCCCTCCCTTCGAAGCTGGGCCGTAATGCGCCTGGAACCGTAAAAGGGAAATTCGGTATATATTTCGTCAATGCGGTGTTTTATGGTTATTTCTTCTGGGGAAGGGGGCACTGGGTGGTAGTACAAGCTAGAGCGGTTTAGGCTTAAGAGCTCCGCTTGCTTCTTGATAGATAGTTCTGGATGACCCCACTCCACAAGAAGAATACGTTCGTCCCGGCTAAGCTCAGAGGCCACTCTTTTTTTTAAGCCAGGTCAGTTCTGTAGTTAAACGACCGACTTCCGCGTAGAGGTCTTGGATTTTTTTCTCGTATTCGGATTTCATGTTCTCCAGATTTTTCGTTTCATCGGTGAAGAGGGAAGGCAGTTTCTCTACTGCCGTATTTCTCCACCGGTTTAGGACAGAGGGGTGGATACCATATTCGGAGGCGATTTAGGCGATGGATTTTTCTTCCTTGAGAATTTCCAGTACGATTTTAGCCTTAAGCTCGGCTGGATAATGTTTCCTAGTACCCATGTTGACGCTTAGGACCCCCATTTTTCGTGTCTAAAATCCTGGGTCCATTATAGTTCATACTGCCGGGGTTTAGTTTCCCAGGGCACGTTTTCACCTTTACAGTAACGCTTGACGGTGTTGCGGGAAATACCAAGCTTTCTAGCTATCGCCCTTTGGGAAAGATTTTCCACGGCATAGAGGCGTCTAATTTCTTCGTAGAGGTTAATATCAATCACTTCCTTTCTCCCTCCCTGCCCGCAGCGGATCAGTTTTGTAATGTCATAGCTTTTGTTAGGGGGCGAGGATGGATCAGTTTTATATTGTCAAAGTGAGCCTTTTTGGATCAGTTTTATTTTACCGCTCACATTTTGGAAAGGTGGGGATTATTTTACGCTTACTTTGATACGACGCCCGGCCCATTAAAAAGGGCAAAATTAATGCTCCGGTAGAGTTTGGCTACAAGGTGCTGCTAGCATACTCCTCCACATTACCATTTGCAATTCCAGAAATTGAAAGGTCTACATTAAAGATAATTTTCGCACCAGAATCAAAATATTTACAACAAAATGTTAATTTAGGCCTAGTGAAAATATTTTTTAGCTGTTCTCTAAGTAAAGAAGGAGATCACAAAAATATGTAGAATATATATATAGCCAGTAGCCAATATCCTGTATCCAAAATAGGAGTGAGTAATAGAGATGGGAGAATTTCAACTGGAGCGCCGACCAGTTCACGAACAGTTGTATGATTTCTTGAGAAATGCAATACTGAATGGTGAAATAAAACCGGGGGAACGATTATTGCAAGACGAATTGGCGAAAAGGTTCGGTATAAGTAGAATGCCGGTTCGGGATGTGTTGCGTCTTCTTGAAGCAGATAAATTGGTAGTAAGGGTCCCCAATAAAGGGGTTACGGTTGCTGAATTTGGAAAGGAAGAACTAAAGGATACCTTCTTTGTAAGGAGCATTTTAGAAAGGGAGGCAGTTAAATTAGCAATTCCAAACATCACAAAAGAAGACATAATATTTTTAGAAAATTTATTACAGGATATGGATAAGTGTTTAGAAGAGAAGGATCTAAAAAAATTAACCAAGCTTAACTATAAATTTCACAAGGCAATTTATAAAGGCGTCCCTTCTCAGCGCTTGTTAGACATTATCAAAAATTTGTGGGACAACTTCCCACGATATGCCATGCTTTCTACGCTGGAAGATGCCTCAAGATCGCAAGATGCGCATCGTGCTATCTTAGAGGCAATAAAAAAAGGTGATAGCGAAGAGGCGAGCAAGTTGATGGAAAGCCATATCCTTGCCGCCGCTAAAGCTTACGCTTCAAGAAATGAGAATGAGGAGGTAAAATGAGATGCGGTTGGAAACTGTTAGCCTTTCTGGGAAAGCGAAAGAGCGGATTGAACGGTTGCGGGAATCTGTCCTTGATAGTGTTCCTCAAATTTGTCCAGAGCGAGCTGTGGTCTATACCAACACATATATGGAGCATGAGGCCCTTCCCCCAATAGTCAAAAGATCTTTGGCATTCAAACAGTTTCTTGAAACTATTCCTACTTATATACGACAGGATGAGCTTATTGTTGGGGCGGAAGGGCCTGTACCAGGAAGCGTGCAAGTTTTTCCGGAGGTAGCTAGTGAATGGATTGAAGAGGAAATAGAACTGTTTGAAAAGCGTCCTCTACACTCCCGGTTTAAAATCTCTCCGGAGGATAAAAAAACCTTGAGGGAATTATTACCTTACTGGAGGGGTAAGACCGTGGTGGACAGGGGTATGGCTCTGTTTCCACCGGAAGTGAAGACCCTGATGCAATGTGGGGTATTTGCTTCAGTCTCGGGGTTGGTGCTCGGGTTGGGCCACCTCATTCCCAATTATAGTCTAATTCTAAATAAAGGATTAGAGAGTGTCATCCAAAACATTAAGAATAAAAAGGAGCATTTAGATCCGGCCAAGCCTTCAGATTTTGAAGCACTTATGTTTTATGAGGCTGCTGAGAGGACGTGTCAGGCAGTTATTCGGTTAGCTCAAAGATACAGCGAAACGGCAGCTCAAATGGCTAGTTTTGAGAAAAATGCCGAGAGAAAGGAAGAATTGTTGCGTATATCGGCCATCTGTGCGCGAGTCCCAGCACAGCCGGCTGAAACATTCTATGAAGCTTTACAGAGTTTTTGGATGGTGCATATGGCAATTATGCTGGAATCAAATGGGACAGGTATTTCTCCAGGGCGCTTTGACCAGTATATGTACCCATTCCTGAGAAAAGACCTCGAAGAGAAAAGGATAGATTACTACCAGGCGCTGGAGCTATTGGAATGCCTGTGGATAAAGTTTAATGAAGTGAATAAATTAATGGATCAAAATCTGACTGACCTGATTCAGTCTTACCCGTCTCGGCAAAACATAGTTTTAGGAGGATTAACGAAAGGTGGTACGGATGCTACCAACGACTTATCATATTTATGTTTGAAGGCTACAGCGGACATTAAGTTTCCGCAACCTTCCTTATCCATACGATATCACATGGATAGCCCAGATGACTTTATGATGGATGTCGCTAAAGTTATACGATTAGGACTAGGGTTGCCCGCTCTTTACAATGACGAAGCACACATACCTGCATTGATGAACAGAGGGGTGGCCTTGGAAGACGCTCTTGACTATGCCCTGGTAGGATGCGTAGAGCCGGCGCCCTCGGGGAAAAGTTTCCCTAATGCAGCCGGGTCAAAATTTAACTTTGCTAAATGCTTGGAATTAACCCTCTACAATGGTGTTGATCCTGTTTCGAGAAAAAAGATCGGTCCGGAAACCGGGGAGGATTTTCGCGACTTTGAACAATTATTAGCGGCATACAAGAAGCAGATAGCTTATGCCGTGAAGCAGATGGTAGTAGCTGAAAACATTATAGAAAGTGCTCATAGAGAATTGGCTCCATTACCTTGGCTTTCAGTACTAGTCGAAGATTGTATTGAACAAGGCAAGGAAGTGTTGGCAGGAGGTGCCAGATACAATTTCACCGGTCCTCAGGGAGTGGGCCTGGCGACCATTGCCGATTCCTTAGCGGCTATCAAGAAATTAGTGTTTGAGGAACGAAAAACGACCTTGGAGGAACTTAAAAAAATCTTAAGTTCTAATTTTAAAGACAACGAACGATATAGACAAATGTTAATTAATTTAGCCCCCAAGTACGGAAATGATGACGATTACGTTGATATACTGGCCCGAGAAGTCATGGAATTTTATGCTTGTGAAGTAGAAAAGTATAGTAACACCCGCGGGGGCAAATTCCATGCTGGAATGTTCCCGGCTAGTGCGCACGTTTCTTTGGGTCGTATTGTAGGTGCAACCCCTGATGGAAGGTATTGCGGCACGCCGCTCTCGGACGGTATTTCACCTGTCCAAGGGCGTGATGCTCATGGGATGACCGCTGTATTCAATTCCGTTACCAAGTTAAACCACCTAAGAACATCTAATGGAACACTTTTAAACCAAAAAATTCACCCGGCTGTACTTAACTCTGACGAGGGGTTGAAAAAACTAGTAGCGGCCATCAGGGCTTACTTCTCCAAACGGGCAATGCACGTACAATTTAATGTTGTATCTTCAGAAATGTTGAGAGATGCTCAACTCCACCCGGATAAATACCGGGGATTAGTTGTAAGGGTTGCGGGTTGGAGCGCCTTTTGGGCTAGCATCGACAAAGCATTGCAGGACGATATTATTAGTAGAACTGAACAATATTATTTGTAGAATTAAACAGAAGATGCTGGACAACCATAAAATACAATCCGAAATATATGGAGGTGATGTGGAGGGAGACAATTTTTAAAGAAATATTAAAAGCAGATATCTCGGACAAAACACCTAATTTGGAGGGAAGAAAGAATGTTTAAGGACACAAAGGGAAAGTGGATAGCATTGTTTACTATAGTTATCTTCGGGCTTATTGGCCTTACTGGTTGTGGATCCAAAAAGGAAGAACAAAATGCTAAAGAGCAAGAAGTAAAACCTATTACTTTACGTCTGGCTCACTATGCAGCCGAGTCGCATCCCCTCGGAGAAGCAGCGAAGTTTTTTGCGAAAGCCGTAGAGGAGAAGAGTAAGGGTCGCATTAAGGTTCAAGTATTCCCGGCAAATAGCTTGGGGGCACCTCAAGACATTTGTGAGCAGGTTCGCATGGGTACTTTGGATATGTCGCTAAATACTGGTGGGCAATTGAGTCAGTATGTTCCTCAGTACATGGCGATCCAGCTACCTTTTATTTGGAACGGTCCGGAACATGTTTACAAGGTGTTGGACGGTGAAGGCGGTAAAATGCTTGCCGACCTTTCAGCCAAGCAGAACTTCTTGGTGCTATCAAACTGGGATTGGGGCTTTAGACATATCACTAATAGTAAAAAACCAATCAACACTCCGGATGATCTGAAAGGATTAAAGATACGGGTTCCACCCGAAAAAGCGATGGAAGTTACTCTAAGTACATTAGGTGCAATTCCCGTTAGTATCAATTACTCGGAACTATATATGGCCTTGTCCCAGGGTGTCGTGGATGGTCAAGAAAACCCTTTACTGGCCATATACAACGAAAAGTTTTACGAACCCAACAAGCACATAGCGCTACTAGGTTATATGTATAACAATGCTGTTCATCTCATTAGCAAAAATGCATGGGATAAACTTCCGGAAGATTTGAGGACTATTGTAAAAGAGGTGAGCGAGGAAGCCCGTGATTACATGCGGAAGGAGATGAATGATAAGGAAGCGGCAATAATTAAAGAACTGGAAGCCAAAGGTGTCAAGTTTACCAAGCCTGATCCTGCTCCATTCAGAAAAGCATCAGAACCTGCCATAGCAGAACTTGCTAAGTCTATCGGTGAAGATTTCTATCAAAAATGGAAGGATATAGTGGAAAAAGCAAAATAGGATGTTGAAGGAGCCACTGGGGCGTGGCGGTGCCATGCCCCAGATTCCACCGAACAATCACCTGGAGGTGACGGTCATGATAATGTTTATTGTTTTTATCTTGCTCATTGGGGCTGGAGTCCCCATCGGCTTCGGGTTATGCCTTTCGGCGATTATCTATATCTTATTTTCTGGGAATACCATGTTGCTCAATATGTTTGCACAACGACTGTATGCCGGCATTAATTCATACACTTTACTGGCTATTCCCTTTTTCATACTCACGGGACTCCTGATGAATACTGGAGGAATTACCAATAGGATTTTTAAATTTGCATCTAACCTAGTTGGCCATATTGCAGGTGGCTTAGGCCATGTTAGTGTCTTAGCCAGTATGATCGTTGCCGGTATGTCCGGTTCAGCGGTAGCTGAGGCCGCTGGTCTTGGAGCGGTTGAAATAAAGGCAATGACTGATCAAGGGTACGATAATGAGTTCGCGGCTGCGATTACGGCTGCGTCATCGACTATAGGCCCAATTATTCCTCCGAGCATCCCATTTGTATTATTTAGCGGCCTGACCGGGGTTTCGGTTGGCAGGTTGTTCCTGGGGGGTATTATACCGGGTCTACTTATGGGCTTGGGTTTAATGATTACGGTATACTTCATCGCAAGAAAAAGAAAGTATCCCACGAATCCAAGGGCAAACTTTAAGGACATAGCTAAAAGTTTACTTGATGCCTTGCCGTCCCTATTAGTTCCCTTAATTGTCATTGGTGGCATCCTGGGGGGGATATTTACGCCCACGGAGGCTGCGAGTGTTGCTGCGTTATATGCCTTTGTTCTGGGTGTATTCGTGTATAAAGAGATTGACATGCAGAGCTTGCTTAGTATTATAAGAGAAACCGTAAGTCATACTATTCGGGTGATGTTTATTATAGGGGCTGCTGCGTTCTTCGGATGGGTTCTTACCTACCAGGGTGTCCCTGACTTAATTACGCAAAAATTAATGTCACTCACCGAAAACAAGTACTTAATATTACTCATTATCGAATTGATCGGTTTGATATTAGGATGCTTTTTGGAAAGTCTAGCCATTCTGGTCTTAACTATACCGATATTTATGCCTTTAGTTCAGCACTTTGGGATTGATCCAGTGCATTTTGGCGTAACTTATACGTTATGCCTAATGATTGGGCTGATTACCCCACCTGTGGGCATGTCCCTGTACCCTGTAATTAGTGTGGCGAAAGTACCTCTCCACCGAGTTGCTAAAGCATGCATTCCGTATATTATTGCGTTAATTTTAGTAGTATTGATTATTACTTTTATCCCATGGTTGGTAACACTGGTCCCAAATCTTATCATGGGTCAGGCTTAGGGGGTAGACCAATGGGTTTAAAGCAAATCTCGGAAAAGATCAACCAATTGCTAGAGGTTGTATGTGGTGTTTTCCTTATCACATTATTTGTTCTGCTATTAGTTCAAGTCGGGAACCGGCTGGTGAAGATCTCCTCAAGTTGGATAGATGAAACTATTCAATTTTTGCTTGCATGGTTTGTCTTTTTGGGCTCTGCGGTTTTAGTGCATAAAACAGATCACATTAGTGTTGATCTTCTAGCTGAAAAACTTAATGGCACGGGACAAAAGCTGTTAAGGTATTTGGTGCTGGTATCGATCCTAGCTGTGGGAGGTTTTATGATTTATTGCGGTAACAACCTGATACTACACACGGTTGGTAAGAAGAGTCCCATTTTCGACTTGCCCCTAGTTTTCTGGTACCTTTCGATCCCCACTTCAGGCGTGCTGATAATATTTTTTGCACTTACAAAAATGATACAGAGATTGAAGTGATGAATATTGCGAGGTGGAGTGGATGCCTGTGGGAACGGAAACGGGAGTAATTTTTGACATAGAGAGAAATGCGCTGGTGGATGGGCCCGGAATTCGAACGGTGGTGTTTCTTAAAGGGTGTCCGCTAAGGTGTAAGTGGTGTCACAACCCCGAATCCCAAGAACCGGGACCACAACTGATGTATACTAAGGCGTTCTGTGTTGGCTGCGGAGAATGTGTAGTAAATTGTCCGGAGGGAGCTATTATAGCTTCTCAGGATGGCCTTAAGGTAAACAAGGAACTTTGCAACCTTTGCGGAGAATGTATCAGAGTCTGCTTCGCCAAGGCCTGGTCTGTGGTTGGGGAAAACTATACTGTTGAAGAGGTCATCCAACAAGTGAAAAAGAGTGCATCGTTTTTCCGCTTTTCTGGTGGTGGCGTCACAATTTCTGGTGGAGAACCCTTTTTTCAGTTTGACTTTTTGCTTTCATTGCTCAAATCGTTGCGGGCAGAAGGGTACCATGTGGCGGTAGATACCAGCGGATACACCTCGCCAGAAAGGTTGGAGGAAGTAGCAAAATATACGGACCTTTTTCTGTACGATCTCAAACACTATGACAGCCAGCAACATGTAAGATTAACCGGTGTTGACAACAAAATAATTTTGGAGAATGCCCGCCGATTATCCTTTCTTGGAAAAAAGGTAATCATACGTGTGCCAGTTATCCCGGGTATGAACGATACGGATGATAATTTGAAAAGGATAGCGTTATTTACGTCTCAACTCCCCGGGGTATCAGATGTAGAATTGTTACCCTTCACCAAACTGGGTGCAAGTAAATATCAGCGACTTCAAATCGACAACCCATGTGAAGGAATAAGCCCTCCTTCTGAAAATAGAATGAAGGAATTGGCGGCTTACTTTGCCGCTGTGGGCCTTAATGTTGCTATAGGAGGGTAGTATGTATCTAACGGTTGGAGGTAACACAATGCGATCATTGCTTTTTGTACCAGGAAATCGGACTGATATGTTAATCAAATCTTTAAAAACAGAGGCGGACGCATTGATTTTCGATTTAGAGGATGCCGTGCCTCCTGAGGAAAAGGTTCGCGCCCGGGAAGAAATAACTAAAGTTTTAGCATGTTCACCTGACAAAAATATTTACATCAGAATCAATGCGCTTAATACTCCTTGGATACTGGACGATATTCTAACCGTAACTCAATACCCAATCAAGGGTTTGGTGGTTCCCAAGATTGATGAACCATCTGATATAGAAAAAGTTTCGTGGCTGTTGGATTGTTGTGAGCACCGAGCCTTAAGTGGACAGAGTAAGCTGAGGATTATTCCCATCATTGAAACGGCCCGGGGTATTGTGAACGTATTCTCGATTGCGAAAGCAAGCCGAAGGCTTGAAGCTATCATGTTTGGAGCCATGGATTTTATATTAGACATAGACGGGGTCCAAGAAGAAACGGGTGTTAGTTTAATTTATCCACGGGCGGCAGTGGTGACTGCGTGTAGAGCGAGCGGCCTATTGCCGGTAGATACCGTGTACCCCAATTTTAAAGACCAAGATACCCTCTTAAACGAATGCATGCGGGCAAAAGCGATGGGCTTTGGGGGGAAAGCGTGTATCCATCCGTGCCAGATTACCACCATCAACCAGGTTTTTAGTCCGCCTATAGTGGAGGTTGAGTGGGCAAAACGGGTGTTAGAAGCTTACGAGGAAGCTCTTAGAAGAGGTAAAGGTGCCGTGACCGTTGATGGAACTATGGTCGATCGTCCAGTCGCTGAAAAAGCGAAAAAAATATTGGCTTTGGCGAGAAGCTAGATAGACCACAAATTCGATTAAGGGAGGCAAAATAATGGCTCGTATACTGGAAAACTATAGCTTAAACTTACTACAAGACGCAGGAATACCAGTAGTTAAGTTTGGGGTGGCCTCTACCCCGGATGAAGCTGCGGCTTGCGCGGCGTCCCTGTCGGGAGAGGTGGTTGTCAAGGCACTAGTGCCAGCGGGAAAAAGGGGAAAAGCCGGTGCGGTCAAATTCGCATCACAACCTGAAGAGGTTAAACAGGCAGCAGCTGCACTTTTGGGAATGTTGGTGAGAGGCTACCCGGTGCGAAAAGTGTTGGTCGCCGAAAGGATTCATGCAGCCACCGAGATGTATGTCTCCATCTCCATTGACCAGAAGACGGCTTGCCCTGTGGTGGTATTCAGTTTAAGCGGAGGCGTTGATATTGAAGAAGTAGCCGCAAGAACTCCGGAAAAAATAGTTACTCGCTTTTTGAACCCGCTGGAGGGTTTAACCGCGCATCAGTCTATAGAGGTCCTGGAGGAGGGAGGTTTAGACGACACCTACTTGCGTAAAGTTGCGGAAGTGCTGAGAAAGCTGTATAGCGTATTTGTTTCCCTTGACGCCACTCTGGTAGAAATAAACCCCCTCTTTCTAACTCCTAGAGGGGAAATCGTAGTACCGGCTTGTGTGATGAAAGTTGACGATAGTGCACTTTTCCGTCATCAGGAACTGGTGCCTATAGCTCAGGAGGGAAGTGAGAGAGCATGGCGCCCTCTTACGGAGATTGAGCGAAAGGTCCAGATGGTGCATGATGCCGACCCGTATCGGGGAACAGCAAGGTACACGGAACTGGAAGGCGGAGATATAGGTTTCATGTGCGGAGGAGGTGGCGGCAGCTTGGTGCTTTTTGATGAGTTGCTAAGCCTTGGAGGAAAGCCTGCTAACTACGCCGAGTTCGGCGGAAACCCAACGGAGGAGAAGGTGTACGGATTGGCAGTAAATATTCTTTCCAAACCCGGGGTTCGTGGCTTATTTGTTTCTCATAATATCACCAATAACACCCAGGTTGATGTCGAAGCCAGGGGTATTACCAGGGCCATCAAGGATCTGGGGTTGGATCCCGGCAAATTTCCGGTGGTGGTTAGGGCACCGGGCGTCAACGAGGCGGAAGGTCATCGGATCTTCCGGGAAGCAGGCATCGAGTGTTACGGTGATGACATTACTATGACTGGCAGTGCAAAACGAATGATTGAAAAGATGCGGCAGAGATACCAATTACAGGAGGGAATAAAATAACATGGCAATATTGATAAACGAAGATACACGTGTTGTGATCCATGGTATCACTGGCCGGGAAGCCTCCATGGTGACAAAACATATTCTAGCATACGGAACGAGGGTAGTTGGAGGAATAACACCTGGTAAAGCTGGCAAACAGGTGCACGGGGTTCCTGTGTACAACACTTTGAGGTCGTTATTGAAAGAGCATAAGGCAAACACTTCTCTTGTATATGTACCTCCTGCAGCCGTCTTAGATACGGTTAAAGAGGCGATAGATAACGGAATCAAACTCATAGTGATCATAACGGAAAATGTGCCTCAGCATGATGTGATGAAGATTTTGGCTATAGCCAAAGCGGCTGGTGTAAGGGTAATTGGGCCGAACTCAGTAGGTGTGATCAGTCCCGTCCACCGAGTAAAACTTGGGGCCATCGGCGGAGATAATCCTGATCGGTGCTTTGTTCCCGGCAGGGTAGGAGTCATCTCCAGGAGCGGGGGAATGACTGCTGAAACGTCCTGGATGGTCAAAAAGGCTGGTTTTGGAGTAAGCACCAGCATCAGCATAGGAGGGGACCCCATAATCGGTTCTCCCCCGGTAGAGTTGCTAAAATTATTTCAGGAAGACCCTGAAACCGACGCTGTGGTAATGTTCGCCGAACCAGGAACCAGTTTGGAAGAAGACGCTGCCGAATTCATTGCAGAAGGAGGTTTTACAAAACCACTAATCGCATACGTAGCAGGAAAGTTTACCGAAGAGATGCCAGAAGGAACGGTCTTTGGCCACGCAGCGGCGATTATCTCCAAAGGGGTGGGAAAACCCTCTATTAAAATGCGGAAACTCAGTCAAGCCGGTGCATTAATAGCTCATAGTTTTGATGAAATCATACCGCTAGTGCAACAAGTGATGAGAAGGTAAGAAGCCATGTTGATAAAATTTTATCCTCCTTTTGATTTTGAGATAAGGCATCTGGAAATGCGTATTGAACAGCCAACAACAGTTCTACAAATGCTTCAACGCATTGGTGCCGAGTACACCGGTTTCGCCGCATTTCTTCCTGCAGAGGTCGGCGAAGAAGCAGTGAGAAGCCGTATACTTGTCTTTGTTAACGGTAAAGTTGCCAGCTTGCAGGACACTTTATTTGACCAAGACGTAATTGAATTAGTTTCTCCAATAAGCGGGGGATAGTCAATTTCTCTCCTCGCTATTTCGGGTGGACAAACCCTTGATTTATATCTCTTATTGCGGCCGTTCATCGGAGCGAAGCGGTGACCCTTGACATGGAGAATACATTTTAACCTTGTTTGGCAAGGGGGCAGCAAGCGAAGCTGGTCTGCCCCCCTGCCCCTTAGAAACATAGTGTGAGGTTCAATGTCAAGGGCGACAGCAAAATAATTTGGTTCTATCCACACGAACAGAGGAGACCCTTCTATTTCCTAAAAATGAGGTGATAACATGCTCGGAGGATATACCGGCAAGGTTCTTAGAGTGAATCTTTCGACGCGTAGCGTTGCTGAAGAACATTTAAACGAGATGGAGTTGCGGAAGTACATCGGCGGAGTGGGTCTTGCCGCAAAAGTATTTGTGGAGGAAGTTCCGGCGAACATTGACCCTCTTTCTCCGGACAATATACTTATTTTCGCGACGGGGCCTTTGACGGGCACCAGCGTGCCTACGTCAGGGCGTCATGCGGTGGTCGCCAAATCTCCTCTTACCGGGATCTGGGGGGAAAGTGATGTTGGCGGTTACTGGGGAAAAGAATTAAAATGGGCCGGTTATGACATGCTGGTAATCACGGGCCGCGCCTCTCATCCGGTTTACCTGTTAATAACCAACGATGGGACGCGAATAGTAGACGCCTCTCATTTGTGGGGCAAAGACACCTACGAAACCAGTGAAATGTTGGAACAGGAAACAGTACCAGGCGCGGTGGCGGCAGTAATCGGGCCAGCGGGAGAAAAACAGGTTAAGCTTGCCGCCATTATGCACGATGGCAAACATGCGAGAGCTGCAGGGCGAGCTGGATTAGGTGCGGTAATGGGTTCCAAAAACCTTAAGGCAGTAGTGGTCAAAGGGAATCAGCCTAACTTGATTGCTGATAGTCGGGGGCTACATGATTCTATCAGGTCAAAAATGAGGCAGCTCAGGGAAGGGACAGCCTTTTTAAAAAGATTTGGCACCTCCGGGAGTGTGCTGGGGAATGAAAAGATCGGCGACCTCCCCATTCGCAACTGGCGTGATGGTTCGTGGCCCGAGGGTGCTCTAAAAATTTCCGGCCAGAGGTTGGCAGAAACCTACTTGAGAGGAAATTATCGCTGCCATTCTTGCGTGATTGGGTGTGGCAGGGAGGTAAAAATACAGGATGGGCGGTTCGGCCCGGTGGATGGCGCCGGCCCGGAGTATGAAACCGTAGCCTGTTTGGGGTCGCTTTGCCTTGTAGACGATTTGGAGGCTATTGTATATGCTAACGAGCTATGCAACAGGTTAGGTTTAGACACCATCTCGACCGGTGCGGTCATTGCCTTTGCCATGGAAGCTTTCGAGAGGGGCTTAATTCAAGAAGGTGATACGGGTGGTGTCAACCTCGGATGGGGTAATGCCGAAGCCATGATTGAACTTGTACGTCAAATTGGTAATGCGACGGGGCTTGGTGCTATTTTAGGCAATGGGGTTAGGGTTGCCGCAGAAAAAATAGGAGGTATAGCCATGGAGTATGCCATCCATGTGAAAGGGTTGGAATTCCCGGCGCATGATCCCAGAGCATCTAACAGCCTTGCCCTGACCTACGCAACATCCAATCGTGGAGCATGTCATTTACAGGGATTTAGCTATACCTTTGAAAGAGCGGTAACGATGCCCCAGCTAGGTTACCCAGAAATTCAGGATAGATTTGCTGTAGAGGGAAAAGGGCCCTTTACTGCCAAATTGCAAGATCTCTGCTGTATGTTTGATTCCCTGAAATTATGCAAGTTCCTGTTATTTGGTGGTATCAAAGTAGACACCCTGGTTGACTGGCTTAATTGCGTGGTGGGCTGGGATATGGATGTGGCTGAATTTATGTTGGCAGGAGAGAGGATTTTCAATCTAAAAAGAATATACAACAACGCATGTGGTATAAGTCGTAAGGATGATATCTTACCGCCACGTATTCTTACCCAGAAAAGAAAGAGCGGTGGAGCTGCCGACAACTTGCCTCCGTTAGGTAAGATGCTTAGCGAGTATTATCAATACCGCGGATGGGATGATGAAGGGTTTCCGACTAAGTTAAAAATTCAGGAACTAGGACTTGAACAATTTGTCAAGTAGTGGCTTAAAAGATTGAACATAATTTGTCACAATACATTGCTGACGTTGCTCAAATAAAGGAGAGGAAAGAAAATGATTTACATTATCGATTCCGTTAAAATACCCTGGAGAGAGGCTCCGCCTCCTCTCCCCCGCTATGGGAAGATTTTACACGACGGGGTCCAAAATCCTCAGGTAGCACTTGTTAGTATAGGTCTATTTAAATTCAAACCTAGTCAGTACGGCTTACCGCATACGCATAAAAAAGAGGTGGAAATGTTTTTTACCATCGCCGGTACAGGAACATTAGTTATTGATGGGAATGATTATCAAGTAAAACCAGGAACGTTAGCTATTGTTCCGCCTGGAATTGAACATCACCCAGTTAATAACGGGGACAATGATTGGCATTATTTGGCGATTTTTACCCCCGCCTTTGATATGAGCTTTATCAATGAATGGAAACCTTGTTCCCCTTAATTTTGCAAAAACATTTTGGCTCTCCCCTATTTTTGTGAGCAAACACTTGTTTTACACCTTTTATTCCGACCGTTCATCGGAGCGATGCGGACCCTTGACATGGAGAATGCCCGTATTAGCTTAGTTTGGCAAAGGGCGACAAGCGGCTGGCCTGCCCCCCCCTGCCCCTTAGAAATACGGGTGCGAGGCTTCATGTCAAGGGTGGTCGCAAGATAATTAAGTTGCACCTACACGAACAGTAAAGAATCGATATTTTTCCTTAGGCAAGAGCGCACGAATTCTGCTCACTTGTTAGTACTAATAGTTCACATTGCTATGATGTTCATACTAGTAGCTGAATAGGGGTTATAACACATAAGAGAAAGGAGAAGGATATATGCGGAGTAAAGTAACCATTCAGACTCTTAGAGACAAGATGGAGAAAGGGCAACGTATAACTATGATCACCGGTTATGATTACCCTATGGCATTGTTGGAGGAGCGTGCAGGTATAGATATTATTCTGGTAGGCGACTCCCTAGGGATGACTATCCTGGGGTATGATACCACCTTGCCGGTAACTATGGACATAATGGTGGAACATGCCAAAGCGGTCCGCCGTGGAGCCCCTACCGCCTATGTGATCGGCGACATGCCCTACATGTCGTATCAAGTTAGTGTGGAAGAAGCTGTACGTAACGCTGGCCGTTTTATGAAGGAAGCAGGGGTGGACGCAGTCAAGCTAGAAGGCGGCCGGAACGTGGTGGATGTAATTGCCGCTCTCACTAAAGCCACCATTCCCGTAATGGGACACCTTGGCCTTACTCCCCAGTCTATCGCCATGTTAGGTGGTTTCAAGGCCCAGGGTCGGGATATTGCAGCAGCGGAGGCGATCATAGAGGATGCCAAAGCTATTGAGGAAGCGGGAGCGGTATCCATACTGTTGGAAGCTGTTCCGCCCGAGGTGGCAAAGGTGATTACCGAGAGGGCCAAAATCCCCATTATTAGCATTGGTGCGGGACCGTACTGCCACGGCCAACTGCTTATTGTCCACGATATGCTAGGTTTTTTCGATGCCTTTACGCCTAAGTTCGTCAAGAAATATGCCAACCTTAACAAGGTGATCTTGGACGCTCTTACCCAATACAAGGAGGACGTAGAAAACGGCGTTTTCCCCGCTGACGAGCATTGCTACAAGATGCAGGTGGAAGCCCTGACCAAGTTCCAAGCAAAATACGGCAAGTAACGTATAATCAAATATTTAGGGTTTATTATTATTGGTTTTTCGCTGTACGTGTGGGTGGAAGCAAATATTTTGCGATCGCCCTTGACATGAAGCCTCGCACCCGTATTTCTAAGGGGCAGGGGGGCAGGCCAGCCGCTTGTCGCCCTTTGCCAAACTAAGCTAATACGGGCATTCTCCATGTCAAGGGTTTCCGCTTCGCTCCGATGAATGCCACAATAAAAGGTATAAAAGTGTTTGCCTACGCGAAATAGCGAGGAACCCAAAATGATGTTTGAATAGCCGAGAAGGTGATGCTCTACGAGTAATATACGGGAATGGCCCTTTCGCCTGCGGCCTCCCCAGATCCTGGCCCTGGGTTTTGCCATGGTCATTGCTACCGGCACCTTGCTCCTGGCATTGCCCGTTGCCAGCGAGACAGGACAACCGGTAAAGATAGTGGATGCCCTGTTTACGGCCACGTCGGCAACCTGCGTTACCGGCCTTATCACCGTGGACACGCCAACTACTTATTCTTTGTTTGGTGAAATTGTGATTATGGCCCTGATCCAAACAGGTGGCCTGGGATTTATGACCCTCTCCACCCTGGTGGCCCTGCTGCTGGGGAAACGTATCACCCTCAAGGAAAGGCTGGTCATGCAGGAAGCCCTGAACCAGCTGACAGTAGAAGGGGTCGTGCGCCTGAGCAGGTACGTCCTGTTCTTTACTTTTCTTACCGAAGGGGTGGGGGCGCTTCTCCTGGGCCTGCGCTTCAGCAGGGACATGCCCCTGGGACAGGCCTTTTATTTCGGTATCTTCCATGCCGTATCCGCTTTTTGCAACGCCGGTTTCTCCCTGTTTTCCGCCAACCTGATGGGCTACCGGGGCGACTTGCTGGTCAACCTGATCATTACCGCCCTTATTATACTGGGCGGCCTGGGCTTCAGCGTTGTCGCCGATGTTTACAACAAACGTTCCTGGCAGCGGCTTTCCTTGCAAAGCAAAATAGTAATCAGCACCACCATGTGGCTGATCACCCTGGGCACGCTCTTGTTCCTGGCCCTGGAGTATACCAACAGCAAGAGCCTGGCGCCGTTACCCTTGGGAGAAAAAGTCCTGGCCTCCTATTTCCAGGCCGTCACCCCCAGGACGGCCGGGTTTAATACCTTGAATATCGGCGACCTGCGCCCCGTGACCCTCCTCTTGCTCATTATTCTCATGTTTATCGGCGCTTCACCGGGGTCCACCGGCGGCGGCATTAAAACTTCTACTTTCACGACCATTGCCGTGGCAGTATGGTCGATAATCCAGGGTAAGTGCGATATTGAAATCTTTGGCCGGCGCCTGCCCCGGGGTACGGTCCTCAAGGCCCTGGCGGTGGCAGCAGTGTCCATGCTGCTGGTGGTTACCGTAACCGGTATTATGCTGGTCACCGAACAGAAGGAAATGGAGATAATACTTTTCGAGGTAGTTTCAGCCTTTGGCACGGTGGGCCTCTCGGCGGGCTTGACGCCCCAGCTAACGGTGGCCGGCAAGCTGCTGATCACCGCGACCATGTATTCCGGCCGCGTAGGGCCCCTTACCCTGGCTTTTGCCATCGCCCAGCGCCTGGGTCGCCGGGGGATAAAGCATTATCCTGAAGAAGGGGTCATTATTGGCTAAAGGAGGTAGAACGGTGAAACAGTTTGCCGTCATTGGCCTGGGCCGTTTCGGATCCAGCGTGGCCCGCACCTTGGCCCGCATGGGTCACCAGGTAATCGCCATTGATAGGGACGAGGCCAAGGTGGAAGCCCTTATGAACGAGGTCACTACGGCCATCCAGGCAGATGCCCGCGATGAGGAAGCCTTGAAGGCGGCTGGCATTCGCAATGTGGACGTGGCCATTGTCGCCATTGGGGAAAATGTCGAGGCCAATATTCTGGTCACTTTAATCGTCAAGGAAATGGGCATCAAGTGCGTCGTGGCCAAGGCCCTGAACGACCTGCACGGTAAAGTCCTGGCGAAAATCGGTGCCGATAAAGTCGTTTATCCGGAGCGGGATATGGGAATCAGGGTCGCCCATACCCTTGCTTCTGGCAACGTCCTGGAGCATATCGACCTTTCGCCGGAGTACAGCATTGTGGAGATTGTGGCCCCGGCCAGGGTGGCGGGTAAGACCCTGGGGCAGCTGAATTTACGCGCCCAGCACGGTGTCAGCGTCATGGCTATCAAACGCAATGATAAAATACTGGCTGCTCCCGGAGCCGACGATGTGGTGGAAGAAGGCGACATCATGGTACTGGTAGGCCGGAACAAAGCCCTGGAAAGGCTGCAGGAAAGCTAAGGTGGAGTTAATCACTTCGGCAGCCAACCGTTATGTAAAGCTGGTTCGTTCTTTAAAGGAGCGTTCCTGGCGGGAGAAAAGGGTTCTTTATCTAATCGAGGGCATCCACCTGCTGGAGGAAGCCCGGCAGGCCTGGATACCCCTCGAAGCAGTTTTGTACAGCCCGCAAATTCTTGCTGCCCCGCGGGGAGAGCAGCTGGTAGCCGGCCTGCAGGAGGCTGGCTACCGCTGCCTGGCGGTGACGGAGCTACGGCTTCGGCAACAGTAGAGGTTCAGCTACTCTCAATATGTATCCCGGCTCTGTTTATGTCTAGGGGGGTATTTTACGCGAAGTAGAAATAAAGTAAGCGTAAAACAGCACCCACCTGGTTTCATCTCCCAGTTTGTAGGATAATCTTCCTTAAGAACACGAATGGAGGAAGATTTTTTATGACGAAAGCTGAACTGCAAAAACTATGGGAAACCCGCATCACCAAATATCGAGCCAGCGGTCAAAGTGCCAAATAATGGTACGCCGCCCATAATGCAACCCCCGGCAGTTATGGTACTGGCTCCGGAAGTTTAAAAATCAGAATGGAGTTCCTTCCGCCAAATCAACCCGGTGGCTGCCTGTAGAAGTAAGTGAGCAATCTTCTGTGGATCAGGGCAACTCCTTGCTGGTTAGAATAAGCCAGGCCAGCATCGAGGTAAAACCTGTCTTTTTATTTTCTGCAATCGTCGGAGCGAAAAACTTAAAATTCTCTACTGGGATCACATTGGGTTTTGGCATTATTACCGCTGGCTGGAGAAAGGCAAATTTCCCTGGCCGGCGGAGGCCGGTTCAACTGGTTGATGGAGCAGTTGCGCTTAAGCAAACACCGGTAATTCGGTGTTTCCAGCGAGCGGACCGCTCCTGAATAACAGCAGCTTATGCTTGTTAATAAAGCGAAGGTGGTTGTTTGCCAATACCCCGCTGCGTTATCTCTTCGAAAAACTTCCCAACCTGAATACTCAAGACGTAAATGCCTTGGATCAGCATGCAAGGTAAAAAGTCTTGGGTGGGGGAAGCCTTAATCCCCACCATAAGGGCATAGACCACGCATGCAAGTACTAGGCATAACCCACCCGCCCTCAAAAGGCCGAACGAAGGAATTAAACAGGGCATAGACCCCGGGAGACATGATAGGGTAGCCGAGGGCCAGGAAGTGGTGAGGTTACTGCCCAAGACTTAAAGATTAAACCATCGTCTTGTTGTTGTGGACGATGATGGAGGCTTAGTCTGCTCTCTTGAACTTCATCATAAAAAATTAAAATCTAAGAGAGCAGGAGATTTAACGAGCTAGAAGCAAATTATTGAGATAGGTGGGGATTATTTTACGCTTACTAAGCAGGAACTTCCGTTCTGGTGGCGAATAGCAAATGTGGGTCAAAAAACCACCAGAGGGTTGAACATGCTAGCAATTGTCAATTCCGTCGTTCTCGTGGGCCTGGAGGGGCAAAGTGTACGGGTAGAGGTCGACATTAACAATGGTTTGCCGGTTTTTGAGAGTGTTGGTCAAATTTTATACACGAAATATTTACCTGAAACCAGAAGCTTCGAGGTATAAAAAGATGATGACTAAGCCTCGAGATAAGAAGCTGCCATTCAGCGAGGAATCTGCTCGCCGTTTTGCTACCACTTAACGTTGCGGCAGTAAGTGCAAAGGCGATTATTGGCTGATTCGATGATATTGGTCGAGTTCAAGCTTTTTGCTAATATCCTGAAACTCCTGAAGTATGCTATCCTTAGCTACCAAAATAGCTATAATTATTCAAGTTCGATGCTTTTGCGTCCGGATACTTGTTTAAATTCAGTAAATATTTTAGTGTGGGATTGTGGTAGGGATAGTGGTAGGGATTGCGGTGCTTATCGTATGGCTGGTACGAGAGCCCGAAGGCGGACGGCGGACAGACAGACCCAAAGATATGAAATAGAACAGGGAGGCGATGCCGCTTCCCTGTTTATGATCTTACCTTATAGTAGTTTTGGGCAAAAGCTGCCCCGCCTATTTTACTGGGGCGGGATTTGCGGCTGGTCAAAGGACGGTGGTTGCGGGTCATGCAGGGAGGAACCTGCATAGTTACCGGGTGTGGACAGGTTGAAGAAGAGCCGGGCGTCCTTGTCTACACCCCAGTCCTGGGTGGAGCCGGTGCCCCGGACCTTCTGGAAGCATTCCCGGAACATGGTGTTGTGCGCCTCTTCCCTGTTCAACAGGAAATCGATCATCTGCCGCACATACCGGTCGGCGATTTGCCGGTGCAGATATTCATAAACAACCTTGGCACGTTGTTCGGCGGCGATATTGGAAAGCAGGTCCGCTGGCAGGTCACCGGTGGCTTCAATGTAAGATGCGGTCCACACCTGGCCGGAGGCGTTGCTGTAAAAGGGATTGAGTCCGGTCGTTACGTGTGCCTGAACATTGCCGATGGTGGCGTTCATGGCCTGAGGTTCATGGCCGTTCAAGAGGTTGACCGCCGTACATACCATTTCCAGGTGACTGAGTTCCTCCGCGGCGATGTCAAGGAAAATATCCTTGATGGCCGGGTCGTGAATGCGAAAACTTTGGGCCAGGTACTGTAACCCGGCTTTCAGTTCACCGTGGGGGCCCCCGATTTGCTCCTGCAAAAGCGCCGCGTAGTTTGGGTTCGGCCGTTCCACACGCACCATTTCCAGCAGCTTCTTATCATGCTTGAACATGTTATTCCCCCTTTCTATGTCTATTATCCCATGCTGGGCTTCATGGTATGTAGCTAGTTCAGCAGTGACGGCTGGAATATACCAGGAAGAAATAGTGGAAGTATTTTGGCTCTTGCAGGAACTTCCGTCCTGGCGGCGAACAGGAATTATTGGGTAAAAACTGGTGAAGCAAGGTTGCTTTTCCTGACACCTTGTGGTACTATAACTCCGCTTTAAGGTTGAAGAGAAGATGAATAATAAGCAGGGGGATGGAGAATGATGTTTACGCTTATTTTTGGCATTCTTAGCATTTTGCTTGGTATATTACAGCTAATCAGGCCAGCAAGGGTCTACACCGATAAGCCGGAAGTTCAAGTACATTTTCGACCAGGACGGTTCAGCTCTATTAACATTCTACTTAGCCTGGCATTGATAGGCTTTGGGATAGTTCTTCTATATTCATTTTATCTTACTGGCGCTAAACCCCATGGGCTCCCAGGAAATTTGGGACAAAGCTTCTCCAAGTAATCCCCGAATTAGGAATGTTGAAATAACGTTGCCTTAAAGAACGAATAAGGAACAAGAAAAACTTTTTGAAGGGCTCATACAAACCATGCCCATTAGCCGTTTGCGGGAAAAGTTTAAAGCGGATTGGGGTAATAAACACCATGAAACCCTGGGGGATGAGTTCCGGTATATGGTGGAAAATCGTTGGGAGAATTATACTAACGAACTTTTACGCCAGGCTGATATTCGTATCAAAGACAAAGACCTCGAGGTTATTTATGAGTAGTGTATTTTACCATCTCAGCAGGAACTTCCGTATTTCCCGGCTAATAGCAAATGTTGGCTAGATAACCGGTACATTTGCCTACTTATTGGGGGTTCAAAATGCTGGCCATTGTTAACTCAGTCGTCCTGATAGGCCTGGAGGGGCAAAGCGTACGGGTAGAGGTGGACATTAGCAACGGCCTGCCGGTTTGTGAAAGTGTTGGTCAAATTGTACAGATGAAAAGTCTAAAAAATAGGTAGGAGACGTGACGCTAGTATTTGCGTCCTCTTTATTTTTTACTTGTATCCATAGCATTAAAAGTATACTATGTATAAACAAAGAAGGAGTGAAAATCGTTATGCAACCTCATGTGCAAAAGTGGGGCAATAGTTTAGGGATACGTATCCCTTTATCGCTGGCCCAAAAAATCGGCCTTAGAGAAGGCACACCGGTTGATTTACAGGTAGATGAGGACGCGATAATTATCCGCCGCAAACATTACAGCCTGGAACAAATGTTAGCCCGGGTTAAACCTGAAAATATTCATAGTGAAATAGATACCGGGCCCCAGGTTGGGCGGGAAATATGGTAAACGAGATGGTAACCTATATTCCCGAACGTGGTGATATAGTCTGGCTCCAGTTTGATCCCCGGGCAGGACATGAGCAAGCTGGCAGGCGGCCGGCGCTGGTAATTTCACCGCAACTTTATAACGGCAAAGTGGGGCTGGCCCTTTTTTGCCCAGTTATTACAAAGGCGAAGGGTTATCCCTTTGAAGTAGAGATACCGGCTGGTTTAAAGATTACCGGAGTGATCCTGGCAGACCAGGTAAAAAGCCTTGACTGGCGGGCAAGGGAGGCGCAATTTGCCTGCAAAGTCCCGGCAGGGGTGATAGCAGAAGTCCAGGCTAAAGTTCAGGTGTTGATTTCCTGAGTTGCAAGAGAACGGCGTGCAGCAATTTTAGGCCCTACGCCGCCGCTTTAACTACCCTATTAATGCAGATTATCGCATTAATCAAACTTTTTTATAATAATATAGGCCGCTGACTGTATGAAATATCAGCTAGACAAAAGATGCATGTCTATAATATTCGTTTCCACTACTGTCCTTACTGCGGTTTAGTTCTCGAACGGGTTATAAACGCAGCCCGGAATATCCTGAAAAAAGCTTTGGATTTGGAAGCGGCTTGAAGCTTCCCTACCGTGGGGAACGACGGGACGTTACGCCTGTGGAGCTAACCCATTGGGGTTACGATGAAGCAGGAAACCCTCTCTAACCCCTCCCTAACCACGGTCGAAATAGCTGCTACCGCCAGCCTGGAGGGGAAGTGCAGATGGAACCCGGGGCGGGCTATCCCACGTCTTCCTACGGTGAGTTACAGACCACTACACAGAATAGCACGATAATGGGAGAAAGTCGCACGCAGGCGGGACACTAACGGCAGGAGACCTTCTGGAGAAGTATAGGACCTACCAGTAAGCTGCCGCACCTTATAGAAAAACATGATGTTGGAACGGTTACCTGACCTAACAGAGCAGATTTGGATCCGGACAGTAGGAGTTATCCCCTGGAGCTACCTGGAGAGGAAATGGCTTAAGGATAGAAGTCATTATCAAAACCTCTATCTAAACGGTGTCTTTTTTTCATTACTTTAGCAGGAACTTCCGTTCTGGATGCGAATAGCAAATGTGGGTCAAAAAACCACCTGGGGGTTGAACATGTTAGCCATAGTCAATTCCGTCGTCCTCGTGGGCCTGGAGGGGCAGGGCGTACGGGTAGAGGTCAATATTAGCAACGGTCTGCAGGTTTGTGAGATTGTTGGTCAAATTATATACATGAAAAATCAAATATAGAAGCGGAAAAGAACTGCAAGGCTTTTAAAGAAAGTAATAACGGGAACCTCATTGATGATCCCATCTTCCGCACCCTGTGAGCAACCCAAAAATAATTTTTACAGGGTGCAGAAGGAAATAAAAGTAGAGAGAATCTTCTAACCAGGAATTTCTAATTGAGTATCGAATCATTCCTCTAAGAGAATTCTGGAGGAATGTTCGATGCCTGTAGCCATCGATAATATGCGCTTCTTCCGGGCCGGTCCCGCAGCCCTTATCGCCAGGTTATGTGACGTTCTGAAGATAGCAGAAATCATTGATGCCGTAGTCGAATGGGACCCGGTCCAGTGCCATCTTTCCCCGGGAAATCGGGTTAAGGCGCTGATCATTAATCTCCTGGTAGACCGAGAGGCCCTCTATCATGTGGAGCGCTTTTATGAGAACCAGGACCTGGAGGTTTTGTTTGGAGCTGAGCAACAGGTCCGGCCTAGAGATTTTAACGATGATGCCCTGGGCCGGGCCCTGGATAAACTCTTCGCCAGCGGCCAGCTGAAGAAGTTGTTCTCCAGCATTGCTTTAACTGCCGCCGCTACCCACAACGTGCCCATTACAGGCATCCATGTGGATACCACCTCCATTTCCGTACAGGGCGCCTATGAGGGCGAAGGAGATTTAGATATAACTTTCGGTTTTAGCAAGGATCATCGTCCTGACCTCAAGCAGTTTCTCATCGGCTTGACCGTAAACAAAGATGGGTTACCCATTTTGGGTCAAAGTCTGGGCGGCAATACCAGTGATAAATCCTGGTACCCTGAGGTTATTGAAGAATTGGTCCAAACATTGAGCCCGGCAAAGCTTAAAGAGGTCATTTTCGTGGCGGACTGCGCCCTGGTAACTAAGGATAACCTGGCTCTTTTGATGCAGGAGGAAGATAACAAACCCGCCCTCCAGTTTATCTCCCTGTTACCGGAGAACTTCGGCCTTAACGAAGAGATTAAGGCCGAAGCCTTCCGAACCGGCACCTGGCAGGAGATCGGAAAACTGAGTTCAAAGAAAGATGCTGCCTACTATAAAAGCCAGAGCTTTGTCCGGGAAATAGGCGGCCATGACTTTCGTTTAATCGTGGTCCACTCCACAACCCTGGATAAACGCAAAGAGAATAGTCTCTTGAAAAAGTGGGCCAAGCAAAGAGAAGTTCTGGAAAAGGCCGCCCAAGCTCTTTCCCGGCGCCCTTTCGCCTGTGAGGCCGACGCCAAAAAAGCCATAGAACTCTTCTTGAGGGAATACCGCCACCAACCTTTCATCCTAAAGGGCACAGTTGATGAAGAAATAGCGAGCAGCTACGTCCGACCTGGGCGGCCCAAAAAAGGAGAGCAGCCCCAGAACACAGTCGTTTACCATGCCCATATTAGAATAGAGGAAGACCGGGAAGCAATGGCCCATGAAAAAGACCTGGCTTCCACCTTTGTCCTCATTACCAATCTCATGGATACCAAAGCTTACCCCGACCGGGCGGTGCTCAAGGAGTATAAGGAACAGAACGCTGTTGAGAGGCAGTTCCGTTTCTTAAAACAGCCGGTCCTCCTGGGGCCCATCTTCCTTAAGAACAAGAACCGGGTAGAAGCCATGTCGTTTGTTTTCCAGCTAGCCCTTCTGGTGGCAGCTTACCTGGAGTATCGGGTAAGAAAAAATCTGGAGCAAGAGGAGTCCCCCTTAATCCTGCCGGGGAAACGTAAGAGTACTAACCCTACAGCACGGGCACTCCTGGAGATGTTTGATTATCTCCTGGTAGTTAAACAGGGTTCGGACCGGGCGTTAATCAACTATCACGGGTCGGAGGTGATTAGAGCCCTTGAACTTGCTGGTTTCGGCAAGGAAATTTACCTTTTCCCACCCCGCGGTGGTGGGTAGGAGTATTTTTTAGTGCTCCAAGTAAACATTGGTAATTATATCCAAAGGTGCGGAATGTGGGATGATCACCATTTCAAATAGAAATTTAGGTTATAATAAGATGATGAAAGTATGAAGAATAGGGTGGTAAGTTATGGCTATAGAAAAAATTTATAACGCGATTAAAAGACTCCCTCCCGCGGAAAGGGAAAAATTACGCCATCTTCTAGATAACGAGGAATCTAACAATGAAAACACGAAAGCATTTGAAAGAGCAGCAGGTTCCTGGACCGACTTCGATGCTGACGGATTCATAGAAGAAATTTACCATCGCCGTAATAGCGTTGGCAGGAAAGGTTCAGAATGGTGATGGCAAAATACTGGCCATAAGTGTAGTTACCATCGCTGAATTGTATGAAGGGGTTTTTAGAAGTGCGAAGCCAGAGGAAAAAGAAAGTTCATTGCGCGATTTTCTGAAGGGCATTTCCATAATAAATGTTTCCCCGCCTATAGCACGCATCTTCGGTCAACGAAGAGCGGAATTGCATAAACAGGGGTTAACAATCAGCGATTTTGACTTATTAATAGGTTGTACGGCAATATATTACAACCTATCTCAATAATTTGCTTCTATCTCGTTAAATCGCCTGCTCTCTTAGATTTTCAATTTTTTACGATAAAGTTCAAGAGGGCAGACTAAGCCTCCATCATCGTCCACAACAACAAGACGATGGTTTAATCTTTAAGTCTTGGGTAGTAACCTCACCACTTCCTGGCCCTCGGCTACCCTATCATGTCTCCCGGGGTCTATGCCCTGTTTCATTCCTTCGTTCGGCCTTTTGAGGGCGGGTGGGTTGCGCCTGGTACTTATGAGCAGGGTCTATGCCCTTATGGTGGTGATTAAGGCTTCCCCCACCCAAGACTTTTTACCTTGTGTTTGGGTTTTTACTTCTTAAGCTGCTTGCTGTAATTGGGCGCGGCGATAGTCGCCTAACACTTTGTCAGAGTCGTAGTTTTCTTTCTTCCTGGCCAGGCCGTACATCACCCGTAGCAATTTTACGGCTATGGCTATTAAGGCCTGCTTTTTCTTTAAGGGGTTTTCCCGCCTGGTCAGGAAGTAGTGGTACAACGCTTTAAATTCACGGTTCTTGGCTACTAGAGTTAGACTGGCTTGGTATAACAGGTTCCTTAATTCGGCTCGCCCGCGTTTGGATATTTTGCTTTGCCCGTTCTTCTGCCCGGAACTTTGTTCGCTTAAGTTCAGTCCGGCGAGTTTTTGGATTTGCTTCCAGTGCTCGTAATTTTGGGGATCGCCTATTTCGCCTAAAAAGCCGGCTACTGTTACCAGGCCTATACCGGGGATGCTTAATAAATTGCCTGCGATATCTATTCCTGCTAGTATGTCGGCCATGGCTGCTTCTGTTTGCTCGATCTGCTTTTGGTAAAAGGCTATTTCGTCCAGGCAGGCGTTTAGCTTGTGTTGGGCTCCGGTTAATCCTTCGGTTACTCCTATGGACCCCTGGGCCGTCTGGTAGAGGGCCTGGGCTCTTTTCATCCCTACCCGGTGGTTACTGGCTTCTTTTAATGCGGCGGCTAATTCTTCGAGTTTATAGGCTAATATTAACCTGGGGAAGGGACAGTTCCTTAAGACCCATTGGGCTGCTTTGCCTAACAGGTTTTTGAATACTTGCCCCAGCTCGGGGAAGTATTCGTCCAGGATGGCCTGGAGTTGGTTTAAGGCGCTGTTTAGTTTCCGGCGTTGCTGCCGCCGGGTTACGGTCAGGTTCCTTAGTTCGGCATATTTTCCTTTGGGCAAAAGGCAGTGGAGGAAATTCCCGTCCTTGACTACTTTGGCTATTATCCCGGCGTCTTTTCGGTCGTTCTTGGTGGGGGAGTTACCCACTTCCTCTTTCCGCCTTTTGACGTGATAGGGATTGACTATCACTACTGTATAACCCTGCTCCTGGAGAAACCATGCTAAGGGTTTCCAGTAGTGGCCGGTGGGTTCCATGCCGATTACTACCCTTGTTGCCCTGGCTTTTTCTTTGGCTTCTTCCATTTTAGCCACTAGACGATAATAGCCTTCTTTGCTATTATGGAACTTGAAGGGTTTGACCACATCTAGTTCGATTTGGTTATAGATCCGTGCCCAGTGGTTGTGTTTGGCTACGTCGATACCGACAATTATCACATCACCATGGACCAGTAATTTCTTTTGCACTTCATTCATACGGTTTCTCGCCTCCTGGTGGGTTTGTTTGTTTTGGTCTATTTTCTTTTTACCAGGAGGCTTTTTTATTGGCAACACCTACCTTAAATCATTACAGGAATGCTTACGATATTGACTAATAACAAGAGGCATTATGAAAAGATACCTGGTATAACGGAAATAATAACTCTTTGAATATAGATGCCACATTGTTCCATGTTAGCAATAATCGGGTCTGGACGGTGGTAAAATTTTTACTTTTACTAATGAGGTTATCTCTTCCCTTCTCCTTAAGGGGAAGGGAAGAGGTGAGCGCGCGTTTGCCTTCAGTTTAGTTTTTGTTTTTTAATAAGGTTCTTATTATCCCCGCCCGGCGTTTTTCTTTTAAGCGGTAGCTGTCTCCGCTGATGTTGATTACCATGGAAAGACTATCGAGTATACCCGTAGCCAGAAAAGGGGATAACGGAAGACCTCCAAACGGGGCCTTTTCTTTTTTCACCACCTTAGCAGGAACTCCCGTTCTGGTGGCGAATAGCAAATATTGGACATAAAACCACCTGGGGGTTCAAAATGCTGGCCATTGTCAATTCCGTCGTCCTCGTGGGCCTGGAGGGCCAGAGTGTACGGGTAGAGGTGGATATTAGCAATGGTTTGCCTGTTTGTGATATCGTGGGCCTGCCGGACCCCTCCGTACGAGAGGCGCGGGAACGGGTGCGGGCGGCAATTAAAAACTCCGGCTTTGACTTTCCTTTACGCCGGATAATCGTTAACCTGGCCCCTGGTGATATTAAAAAAGAAGGTCCCATCTATGATCTGCCTATTGCCCTGGGCATCCTGATGGCCGCGGAAGAACTTGGCAGCGGGCCGGCGGCGGCCATCTATGCTGTGGGCGAGCTTTCCCTGGAAGGTACCCTGCGGCCTATTCCCGGGGTTTTGCCCATGGCCCTGGCCCTGCAAGAGTTTCAGCCGGGGGCCACCTTTATTGTCCCGGCGGCCAATGCCAATGAAGCCGCCCTGGCCTCCAGGTTAAAGGTTCTGGCGGCAGAAAGCCTGGCCCAGGTGGTGGCTTACTGGCGCGGTGATGAGGAGCTGCCGGAAGTTAAACCGGCAACAGGTGATAGCCCACCCCCGGTTTTTAATGGGGTGGATCTGGCCGATATCAAGGGCCAGATAGCTGCCAAAAGGGGGCTGGAAATAGCAGCTGCCGGGGGCCATAATATTCTCCTTATCGGCAGTCCCGGGGCGGGGAAAACCATGCTGGCCCGGAGCCTGCCTTCGATCCTGCCGCCCCTCACCTATGAAGAGGCCCTTACCGTAACCAAAATTTACAGCGTCGCGGGATTGCTGGCTCCCGGCCAGGGGCTGATAACGGAACGCCCCTTCCGGACACCCCACCATACAGCCTCGACGGCCAGCATCATCGGCGGCGGCCGGATTCCTAAACCGGGAGAGGTCAGCCTGGCCACCCACGGTGTTCTTTTTCTGGATGAAATGGCCGAATACCGCCGTGACGTCCTGGAGGCCCTGCGCCAGCCGCTGGAAGACCGGTTCGTCACCGTGTCCCGGGTGGCGGCCGCCATTACCTATCCCGCCGATTTCCTTCTAATCGGCAGTATGAATCCTTGTCCGTGCGGCTATTACGGCGATGGGGTTAAAGAATGCCTGTGCACCCCCCACCAGATCGCCCAGTACCGGAAAAGGTTATCCGGACCTTTACTGGACCGGATAGACCTGCACCTGGAAGTTCCCCGCCTGACTTATAGCGAAGTCGAGGCCGGGACCGCCAGGGAAAATTCGGCTGCTGTAAGGGAGCGGGTCACGGCCGCCCGCCAGAAACAGCAGGAAAGGCTTAAGGGGACAGGGGTAACCTGCAATGCAGCCATGTCCTCCCGCCAGGTGCACCAGTTCTGCCGCCTGGCCCCCCAGGCGCGCGCCCTCCTGCGCGATGCCTTTAACAAGCTGGGTCTCTCCATGCGGGCCCATGACCGCTTGCTCAAGGTGGCCCGGACCATAGCCGACCTGGAAGGGTCGGAGTTAATAACTGCCGCCCACCTGGCCGAGGCTATCCAGTACCGCAGCCTTGACTGGGGGGAGGAGAAACAGGGTGCTTAGTTATAAAGTTATTTAAGGTAGGGCATGTTATCTGGTGTGAAGCCAGGAGTTACCTGCCCGCCTCAAACATAAAAAGGAGGCGAACCTGCATGCCTGAATTTCAAGCCATGGGTTTAATCGCCGAGCTGATGGCCATTGCCGCCAGGACGGCGCCTAAGGCCGCCGGCAAAGACTTTATTGAGTTGAAAATCCTCCAGGGGGAAGCCCTGGAGGAGCTGGCCGCAGCTATGGCCCGCTATGGCCAGGAGAGCGGGAAGAAAAACTTTGACCGCGATGGTGATAATGTCCGCCGCTCGGATGCCGTTCTCCTGGTCGGGCTGAAAAACGCTGCTAAAACCGGCCTGGATTGCGGTGCCTGCGGAGTTCCCCGCTGTGCCGACCTGGAAAAGATCCATGATGGTCCCGAGTTTGCCGGGCCGATCTGCGCCTGGCGGTTAATGGACCTGGGGATAGCCCTGGGTTCAGCCGCCAAGATGGCGGGAATGCTCAACGCCGACAACCGCATTATGTACCGTATTGGTGTCGTAGCCAGAAAGATAGGCCTTATGGATGCCGACGTTATTGCCGGTATCCCCATCGCCGCTACCGGGAAAAACATTTATTTTGACCGCTAAGTTATTTTAAACGTGTTAACCTAATGACGCCCAGGGCCCTCCCCTGGGCGCCCATTCATTAAAAGAGCTTTGTGGAGGCGATTAAAATGACCTTTCGTTTTTACCTGCCTACCCGGGTATTTTTTGGCGAAGGGGTATTAAAGGAGTATGGCGATTTACTCGGCCGGCTGGGCCGGCGGGCCCTCGTAGTTACGGGTCGCAAAAGCGCCGTTGCCAGCGGTGCCCTGGCTGATTTTGAAGTCCTGGCTAAAAAGCTGGGGTTAAGCTGGGTTGTTTTCAACGAGGTACCGGCCAACCCGACCCTGGAGACAGTAGCTAAAGCTGTTGACCTGGCCCGCCGGGAGAGGGTTGACCTGGTCATTGGCATTGGCGGCGGGTCCCCCCTGGACACGGCCAAGGCCGTGGCTCTCCTGGTACCCAACAAAGCAGCGGCAGCCCGGCTTTACGAGGCCGACCTGCCGGAGCCCCCCCTGCCGCTGGCAGCAGTACCGACTACCGCCGGTACCGGCAGCGAGGTTACCCAGCATGCCGTTTTTACTTTACCGGCTAAGGAAATAAAAAAGGGTTTCAGCGACGACCGCTGCTTCCCCCTGGTGGCCCTGGTGGACCCCCGCTATACCTATACCTTACCCCGCGATATTACCATAGATACCGCCCTGGATACCCTGACCCATGCCATCGAGGGTTACCTGTCCAGGCGCTCCACCCCTTTAAGCGACACCCTGGCCCTGGAAGCCGTGCGCCTTTTTGCCGGGCAAAAGGAGGCACTGCTGGCCGGAAACTTGCTCCCGGCAGCCAGGCGGGACCTCATGTATGCCGCCACCCTGGGGGGCATGGTCATTGCCCAGACCCGGACGACTATCCTCCATACCCTGGGTTATCCTTTAACCTACAGCCACGACATACCCCACGGCCGCGCCAACGGCTATTTGTTGGCGGCCTATCTGGAATTTATCCAGCCGGCAGAACCGGTTAAAGTTAACAATCTCCTTAAGGTCCTGGGGATGGCATCCATAGAGGAAGTTCGGGAACTGATCCGGCACTTATTACCCCCCCTGGCCAAATTCCCAGAAACAGAGCTGGAAAGGATGGCCTCCCTGGCAGCAGCCAACGCGAGCAGCCTGTCCTGGACGGCCCGCCAGGCGACCGCTGCCGATTTAGGCAATATTTTATACCGGAGCCTGGGCTAGTATTCCAGAACCAGGCTCCGGGTTCCCATACCTTAGGCCTGCCGCACCTCTCATGTCCCTCCAGGGGGACTTTTTTAATTCAGTCTTGACGGGACGGTAAAGAATAGATATGCTTTTAAAAAACCAGGTAACTTAAACTGCTAGTGGCAGGAAATTTCACCCAGACCGCGAAAGGTAACTGTTACAACTACTAAGCAGGGGAGAAACCATGGAAGAAAAACCGTTCTGGGTAGCCCTCCAGCAGACGCCGGGCCTGGGAGCTCGCCGGTTCCTCCAGCTGGTTAAAATTTTCGGCAGCCCCCGCGCTGCCTGGGAAGCTCCGGATAAAGAGCTTCTGGCCGTAGAAGGTCTGGGTAAAGCAGCAACCGGCTTGATTAAGTGGCGCCGCCAGGTAACACCGGAAAAAATTATGGCTAAACTAGATACTGCCGGGATAAGAGTCCTGATCCTGGAGGATGCAGCCTACCCCCTGGAGCTCAAGCGCATTTATGATCCGCCGCCCGTCCTCTACTGGCGGGGCAGCCGGCTGCCGGGGGAAGGCCTGAAAATAGCCATCGTCGGTACCCGCCGGGCGACGGCCTATGGTCTTAAAGTGGCTGCCGATCTCGCTGCGGGTCTTGCCGCCGCCGGCGTCGGGGTTGTCAGCGGCCTGGCCCGGGGCATAGATGCTGCTGCTCACCGGGGAGCCATCCGGGAGAACGGCCTTACCTGGGGCATCCTGGGTTGTGGGGTAGACGTTATTTATCCCCCCGAACACCGGGAGCTTTACCATCAGGTAATGGACCACGGGGCCATCCTTTCCGAGTTTCCCCCGGGCACGCCGCCGGAAGCCGGCCATTTCCCGGCCCGTAACCGCATTATCAGCGGCCTGGCGAGCGGTACGGTGGTTGTCGAAGCCCCAGCCAAAAGCGGCGCCTTGATTACAGCCGACCTGGCCCTGGAGCAGAACCGCGATGTCTTTGCCGTCCCGGGGCCTATCACCAGCCGTTACAGCCAGGGTCCCAATGAATTAATTAAACAGGGGGCCAGAGTGGTGACCGGGGTGGCTGATATTCTGGCCGAATATGAGCCCCAATCCCTGTGGACTTTGTCCCCGCAGGAAAGCCGGGTGGAGGTGGCCCTGTCGGCCGCCGAGGAAAAGGTTATGGCTGCCCTCAGCGTCGTGCCTGTTCACCTGGATACCATTATGGCCACAACCGGCCTGCCGCCGGGGCAAGTGAATACCGCCCTGCTTCAGCTGGAGATAAGAAAATTAATCCGGCGGTTGCCGGGAGGTTTTTACCTGCGCTGTTAGGGGGGAAAATTTTTGGCCCATACATTGGTTATCGTGGAATCGCCGGCCAAGGCCAAGACCATTGGCAAATTCCTGGGGCGGAACTATACCATTAAATCGTCCATGGGGCATATCCGCGATTTACCCAAGAGCCAGTTTGGCGTCGACGTCGAGCACGGTTTTGAGCCCCACTATATCACCATCCGGGGAAAAGGGGCGATTGTAAAGGAACTGCGGGACGCTGCCCAGAAATCCCAGCGCGTTTTACTGGCTACGGACCCGGACCGGGAAGGGGAGGCCATTGCCTGGCACCTGCAGCATCTCCTAGACCTGCCTCCCGGGCCTGTGCGCATCGAGTTCAACGAGATAACTCGCAACGCCGTCCAGGAAGCTATAAAAAAGCCCCGGGAGATTGATCAAAACCGGGTCGATGCCCAGCAGGCCCGGCGGGTGCTGGACCGCGTGGTCGGATACCGTTTGAGCCCCCTCCTGTGGCGCAAGGTACGTAAAGGCTTAAGCGCCGGCCGGGTGCAGTCGGTAGCCGTACGCCTGATTGTCGACCGGGAACGGGAAATCGAAGCTTTCCAGCCGGAAGAATACTGGAGCCTGACAGCCTGGTTGCTGGCCGGCGGTGACGGTGAGGCTTTCCCGGCGAAACTCTTTAAGTATGCCGGCGAGGAGCCGAAAATTAAAAATGAAGAGGAAATGCACGCCATCCTGGCAGCTCTGGAAGGGGCCAGCTATGTCGTAACTCAGGTTAAGCAGCGGGAACGGCGCAAAAACCCGGCGCCCCCCTTCACCACCAGCACCCTGCAGCAGGAGGCTTATCGCAAGCTGAATTTCACCGCCAGGCGGACCATGCAGGTGGCCCAGCAGCTCTACGAGGGCATTGACCTGGGCGGCAGTGAAGGTCCTGTCGGCCTGATAACCTATATCCGTACCGATTCCACCCGTATTGCCAGCGTCGCCCAGCTGGAAGCCCGGGACTTTCTCATGGAGCGCTTTGGCCCCGAGTACGTCCCGGAGGGCTTAAGGCAGTTTAAGGGCCGTAAGGACATCCAGGATGCCCACGAAGCCATCCGGCCCACTTCCGTCTGGCGGGAACCAGAAGCCTTGAAAAATGTCCTGACCCGGGACCAGTTCCGCCTCTACAATCTAATCTGGGAGCGCTTTGTGGCCAGCCAGATGCAGGCTGCCGTTATGGATACCATGACAGTGGAAATCAGCGCCGGTCCCTGCCTTTTCCGGGCTACCGGTTCGGTAATCAAGTTTCCGGGATACCTGCGCGTTTACCAGGAAGGCAGCGACGGCGAAGGTAAGGAGCAGGAACAAAGGCTGCCCGCCCTGGCCACCGGCGAGATTTTGCAACTTCAATCCCTGGAACCCAAGCAGCACTTTACCCAGCCGCCGCCGCGTTATACCGAAGCCACCCTGGTGAAAACGATGGAAGAGCTGGGTATCGGCCGGCCCAGCACCTATGCTCCCACCATTGAGACCATCCTGGAGCGCGGTTATGTGGTCAGGGAGCAGAAGCAGTTTATCCCCACGGAGCTGGGCCGGGTGGTAGTGGACCTCCTGAAGGAGCATTTTCCTGATATTATTGACGTGGAATTTACGGCCCAGATGGAACAGCAGCTGGACGAGATTGAAGCTGGAAAATTATCCTGGCGCCAGGTAGTGGCTGAATTCTACGAGCCCTTCAGTCGGGTCCTGGAACGGGCCGAAAGGGAAATCGACACCATAGAGCTCCCGGAAGAAGTCAGCGAAGAAAAATGTGAACTCTGCGGCCGCAACCTGGTTGTCAAAACGGGCCGCTACGGCAAATTTCTGGCCTGTCCCGGCTTCCCCGATTGCCGTTTTACCAAACCCTTGCTGGAGACCATCGGCGTTAATTGCCCCCGGTGCGGGGGAGAAATTGTGGCCCGGCGCACGAAAAAGGGGCGCAAATTTTACGGCTGCCAGAACTACCCGCAGTGCAATTACGTTTCCTGGGATAAACCTACCAACCAGAACTGCCCTCGCTGCGGGACCCGCCTGGTGGAAAAGGCTTCCCGCCAGGGGGTACGCCTGCTTTGCCCCAGCAAGGAATGCGGCTATGAAGAAAAGATCCAGCAGGCTAAATAGTTTGTTTACGGAGGCGATAAGTTGCCGGAAAAGCTGATCATTATTGGCGGCGGCCTGGCCGGCAGCGAGGCCGCCTGGCAGGCGGCCCGGCGGGGAATCAAAGTCGAGCTGTGGGAGATGCGGCCGGGCAAGATGACACCGGCCCACCGTACCGGCTACCTGGCCGAGCTGGTCTGCTCCAATTCTTTGCGGGCCGATACCCTGGAGAACGCGGCCGGCCTGTTAAAGGCGGAGATGCGCCTCGCCCGTTCCCTCATTATGGCCGTAGCTGAGGAATGCCGCGTGCCGGCCGGCAAGGCCCTGGCCGTAGACCGGGAGGAGTTTGCCGCCCGGGTGACTGCCGCCCTGGAGGCGGAAGAACGGATTACCATTATCCGGGAGGAAGCCCGGGCCGTACCCGTACAGGGCCCGGTGATCATTGCCACCGGGCCTTTAACTTCGCCGGCCCTGGCCGAAAGCCTTAAAGGTTTAACCGGCGCCGAGTATCTATACTTTTACGACGCGGCGGCGCCCATTGTTACGGCCGAATCTTTAAATTACAGCCGTATTTTCAAGGCTTCCCGCTACGGGCGGGGGGAGGAAGACTACCTCAACTGTCCTTTGAATGAAGAGGAGTACCGGCGCTTTTACGAGGCCTTGATTACGGCCGAACGTCACCCCCGGCATGAATTTGAGCCTGAGGTAGTTTTTGAAGGGTGCATGCCGGTGGAAGTCATGGCCAGGCGGGGACCGGATACCCTGCGCTTCGGCCCCATGCGCCCGGTGGGCCTCGTTGACCCGGCTACCGGTAAGGAGCCCTATGCCGTGGTGCAGCTGCGCCGGGATAACCTGGCCGGTACCCTGTATAACCTGGTGGGTTTCCAGACGAGCCTCAAGTGGGGAGAACAGGAACGGGTCTTTCGCCTCATCCCCGGCCTGGAAGAGGCGGAGTTTGTCCGTTTTGGCGTCATGCACCGCAACACATATATTAATTCGCCCCAGGTGCTTAAACCTACCCTGCAGTTAAAGGAACAGCCGCATGTTTTCCTGGCCGGCCAGCTAACCGGCGTGGAAGGTTACATTGAGTCCGCCGCCAGCGGCCTGGTGGCGGGGGTCAACGCGGCGCGTTTAATCAAGGGCCAGGACCCCCTGACCCTGCCGCCGGCTACGGCCCACGGTGCCCTTCTCCATTATATCACCGATCCCACCCATTCCCCCCTGCAGCCCATGCATATTAATTTTGGCCTGCTGCCGCCCCTGGAGCGCCGGGTGAAAAGCCGGGAAGTGCGCAACCGGGCTTTAGCAGAGCGAGCTTTAGAAATCTGGTCCGGCCTCGGTGAATTTTCCGGCAATTGACTTGCACTATACAAGTGAATATGTTAGCATATATAGGGTCCGTGGGGGTGAGGGTGTGATCGGGGCTGCCTTTCAAGAAGGGTTGGAAGGGTTTATCTTATACCTGGAAGGTGAAAAGCAGGCCTCTCCCTGTACCGTTACCGCTTACCGGGCCGACATCGAGCAATTTGCTGCCTTTGTATACGAACGCCGGGGCCCGGAGGCCGGGCCGGGCGACGTTGATACCTGGCTGGTGCGCCGTTTTTTAGGCTGGCTGAACCAATTGGGCCGGGAAAAAAGCAGCATAAACCGCAAGCTGGCTGCTTTACGTTCCTTTTACCGCTTCTTGCTCCGGGAGGGAAAGGTGGAGAGCAGTCCGGCGGCCTTGCTGGCAGGACCGCGCCGGGAAAAACGTTTACCCCGTTTTTTAAGCTATGCCGAGGTGGAAAAACTGCTGGCCATACCGGCTGCTACCCCGCTGGGGTTGCGAGACCGGGCCATAATGGAAACCTTATATGCCTCTGGCATCAGGGTGAGCGAGCTGGTCGGACTGAACCAGGAAAACCTAGACCTGGAGGCCGGTTATGCCCGGGTCCTGGGCAAGGGCCGGCGGGAAAGGGTTGTCCCCCTGGGCAGCCAGGCCGTTAAAGCCCTGCGGGATTACCTGGCCCGGGGCCGGCCGGCGCTGGCGGCCCGCCGCAATCCGCCGGAAGCAAAAGCCCTGTACCTCAACCACCTGGGCGGCCGTCTGACGGTGCGGGGCGTACGGGAGCGGTTGAACCACTACGTCGAGAAGGCGGCATTAAACAGCGGTATTTCCCCCCACACCCTGCGTCACTGTTTTGCCACCCATATGCTGGAGCGGGGGGCGGATCTTAGGGTAGTCCAGGAACTCCTGGGCCATGTTAACCTTTCCACCACCCAGATCTATACCCATCTCAGCCAGGCCAGGTTGCGAGAAATATATCAGGAGGCCCACCCCAGGGCTAAAAGAAGTGAGGGGTAAAACCTGTGCAAGGTACAACGGTGATCGCCGTACGTCATAAAGGCAAGGTGGCCGTAGCCGGCGACGGCCAGGTGACCTTTGGCCATACCATTATGAAGCATAAGGCCCGTAAAGTACGCCGTTTATACCAGAATAAAGTCCTGGCCGGCTTTGCCGGCAGTGTGGCCGACGCCTTTACCCTCTTTGAAAAGTTCGAGGCCAAACTGGAAGAATATCACGGCAACCTGCAGCGGGCCGCCGTAGAGCTGGGGAAAGAATGGCGTACGGACAGGTTTTTACGGCGCCTGGAAGCCCTGCTGGTGGTGGCCGACAGGGAGCATCTTCTGGTAATTTCTGGTAACGGCGAAATAGTTGAACCCGATGACGGCATCGCCGCCATCGGCTCCGGCGGTCCTTATGCCCTGGCGGCCGCCCGGGCTTTAATAAAGCATACCGACCTGGAGGCCGGCGCCATCGCCCGGGAAGCCATGGAGATTGCCGCTTCTATCTGCATCTATACCAATAATAATATTGTGGTAGAAGAACTCTAATGCCCAAGGGGAGGGGTAAAACTTGGACCTTACACCCCGGCAGATAGTAGCCGAGTTAGACCGCTATATCGTCGGCCAGGAAGAAGCGAAAAAATGCGTGGCCATCGCCCTGAGGAACCGCTACCGCCGGCAGAAACTGGGTCCCGATTTACGCGATGAGGTCCTGCCCAAGAATATCATTATGATTGGCCCCACCGGTGTCGGCAAAACCGAGATTGCCCGAAGACTGGCGCGTCTGGTAGGAGCGCCTTTCTTAAAGGTAGAAGCCACCCGCTTCACGGAAGTCGGTTATGTCGGCCGCGATGTCGAATCCATGATCCGGGAACTGGTAGAAAATGCCGTAAGAATGGTTAAAATAGAAAAGCGGGCTGAAGTAGAGGCAAAAGCAGCCAAACTGGCGGAAAAGCGTTTGCTGGACCTGATCGCCCCCCGGGCCGGGAAGGAAAGGGGCAGCCGTTCCCCGTGGGAGGTTCTCTTTGGCGGGGGACCGGCCGGTGGGGAAGGGATGGCGGCCGACGACGAAAATACCGCCGAACAGCGGGCCATCCTCAGGGAAAAATTAAAGCGCCAGGAACTGGAAGACATGATGGTGGAGGTGGAAGTAGAAGATAGTGCCGTCCCGGGGTTTGTCATGGGCGGCCTGGGGCTGGAAGAGCTGGGCATGAACCTCCAGGATATGCTGGGCAATATGCTCCCCCGGCGCAAACGCAAGCGCCTGGTAACGGTGGCGGAAGCCCGGCGGATCCTCACCCAGCAGGAGGCCGATAAACTGATTGATATGGACGAGGTGGCGGCCATAGCCGTCCAGCGCGTGGAACAGGACGGGATCATCTTCCTGGATGAGATCGATAAGATAGCCGGGCGGGAAAAAGGGGCTGGCCCTGACGTTTCCCGGGAAGGAGTCCAGCGTGACATCCTGCCCATTGTGGAAGGCACCACGGTCCAGACCAAGTACGGCCCGGTGAAAACCGATCATATTCTCTTTATTGCCGCCGGGGCCTTCCATGTGGCCAAACCCTCAGATCTCATCCCCGAGCTCCAGGGCCGGTTTCCTATCAGGGTAGAACTTAAAAGTTTGAGCCGGGACGACTTCAAGCGGATTTTAACCGAACCCCGAAATTCCCTGTTGCGCCAGTATACAGCACTTCTGGCAGTAGATGGCATAGAATTACAATTTTCAGCTGATGCTATTGCGGAAATTGCCGATATTGCTTATACTGTAAATAATCAGGGCGAAGATATCGGCGCACGCCGGCTGCATACTATCATGGAAAAGGTTTTGCAGGATCTCCTTTTCCGGGCGCCAGAAGTGGAGGAACGCAAGGTAGTTATCGATGCCAATTATGTCCGGCAACAGCTGGGCGACATAATGCAACATGCCGATTTGCAAAGTTATATACTCTGAAGGAAGGAAGATGGTTTATGGAAACTTTATTGGAAAGATCAAGGAAAATTAACCGCCTGCTGCAGCGGGCGGCCGGCAATCCGGTGGACTTTCAAGAAATGGCCAATGTAATGCGCGATGTCCTGGGGGCCAACACCTACATTGTAGGCCGCCATGCCCGCGTTCTGGGTTATGCCTTTGTTGAAGGTTTCACCTGCGATATTATGGAAGACATTGTCTTCCAGTCCGAGCGTTTCCCGGAACAGTACAATGAACAGCTCCTGCGCATTGACGAAACCCAGGCCAACTTTTGCCAGGTAGGCAACGCCTGCGTTTTTGACCTGGATAAAAAATGCGTCTTCAACAACAAGCTGACCACGGTCGTGCCCATTGTCGGCGGCGGCCAGCGCCTGGGTACCCTGGTCCTCTCCAAGTTTAACGTCCGCTTTGATGACGAAGACCTGGTCCTGGCCGAATATGGTGCCACCGTAGTCGGTATGGAGATCCTGCGTTCCAAAGCCGACAAAATCGAGGAAGAAGCCCGCAAACGCGCCGCCGTCCATGTTGCCCTGGCGACCCTTTCTTACTCCGAGCTGGAAGCCGTGGAGCACATCTTTGCCGAGCTGGACGGCGACGAAGGTATCCTGGTGGCCAGCAAGATCGCCGACCGGGCGGGTATAACCCGTTCCGTTATCGTCAACGCCCTGCGGAAATTCGAAAGCGCCGGCGTCATCGAGTCCAAATCCCTGGGGATGAAGGGGACCTATATCCGCATCCTCAACGATCACCTGCTGGAGGAGTTAGAAAAACTCCGCCGTTAACGCGAGAGTATGACTTGCCGGGCACCAGGGGTTTATGTTATACTAACCTCTGGTGCTTAATTCCACACGCGCCGGAGGGCAGGAGAAGTGCCGTTTGCCAAGGTCCTCCTGGCCTGATGAAGGTAGCGGCGGGTAAAACTACAGGGGGTGCAGCCTTTTGATTATTTCCATGAAGCAGCTGCTGGAGGCCGGTGTCCACTTCGGCCACCAGACACGGCGCTGGAATCCTAAAATGGCACCGTATATTTTTACGGAGCGCAACGGGATTTATATCATCGACCTCCAGCGCACCGTCAAAAAGATTGAAGAAGCCTATAATTTCGTCCGGGACCTGGCCCGCGATGGAGGCAAAATCCTTTTTGTGGGCACCAAAAAGCAGGCTCAGGAAGCCGTCAAGGAAGAAGCCGAGCGCTGCGGCATGTTTTATGTCAACGTGCGTTGGCTGGGAGGGACGCTCACCAACTTCCAGACCATCCGCCGGCGCATCGAACGCTTAAAAGAGCTGGAGCGGATGGAAGAAGAAGGCACTTTTGAGGTGCTGCCCAAAAAGGAAGTAGCCCGTCTACGGGGTGAAAAGGAAAAGCTGGAGCGTTACCTGGGCGGCATTAAGGAAATGAAAAACCTCCCCGATGCCCTCTTTATCATCGACCCGCGCAAAGAACGAATTGCCGTGGCCGAAGGGCGGCGGCTGGGTATTCCCATTGTGGCCATTGTCGATACCAACTGCGATCCCGATGAAATAGATTACGTTATTCCCGGTAACGACGATGCCATCAGGGCCGTCCGTTTGCTGACCAGTAAAATGGCTGACGCCGTATTAGAGGGCCTGCAGGGCCAGGATCAACCGGAAGAAGTCGTGGAGGAATAATATTCCTGCATATTACTGAGCGTAGGTTTTACCTACGCTTACATAGTGTATGCGTGCGGTCAAAACCCGGCTGGCTGATGTAGTTTATAACCTGCCGGTAAAAGCAAACAGCGGAGGAGTGAAGTTATGATTTCGGCTGCTGACGTCAAGGAGCTGCGGAACCGGACGGGAGCAGGAATGATGGACTGCAAAAAGGCCCTGGAAGAGTCCGGCGGCGACATGGAGCAGGCCATTGAGTATTTACGCAAGAAAGGCCTGGCCACCGCGGCCAAACGGGCCGGTAAAATAGCCAGTGAAGGCCTGGTACACGCTTACATCCATGGCGGGGGCCGGATAGGCGTTTTAATTGAAGTCAATTGTGAGACCGACTTTGTCGCCAAGACCGACGCCTTTAAGGAACTGGTTCACGACCTGGCCATGCAGGTAGCTGCTTCCCGGCCCGAGTATATAGCCCGGGAAGATGTACCGGAAGAAGTCCTGGCCAAAGAAAAAGAAATCTTAAGGGCCCAGGCGTTAAATGAAGGCAAGCCGGAAAAGGTGATCGACAGGATTGTCGCCGGCCGCCTGGAAAAGTTCTTCCAGGATAATTGCCTCCTGGAGCAGCCCTTTATTAAAGATATGGATCGGACCGTTCAGGATCTTATTAATGAAGCCGTCGCCAAGCTGGGCGAAAAGATTGTTGTCCGGCGTTTTGTCCGCTATGAAGTAGGCGAAGGTATCAAGGCGGAGGAATAAAGGGCAGAAAAAAGAGCACCGCGGTGCTCTTTTTTTCCGCAGGTAAAGAGGAATTTTCAAGAACGTGTAGAAAGTATTCAGGAGTTACGGAGGTATATGCCAGTTATGGGGCAACCCAAGTTTAAACGGGTAGTTCTAAAGGTCAGCGGTGAAGCCCTGGCCGGCACCCAGGGTTTTGGCATCGACCAGGAAGTCCTCACTTCTATAGCCGCGCAAATAAAAGAAGTAAGGGATCTGGGGGTGGATGTGGCCATAGTCGTCGGCGGCGGCAATATCTGGCGGGGAGTGAAGGGTAGTGCCAGGGGTATGGACCGCGCCACTGCCGATTACATGGGTATGCTGGCAACTGTCATCAACGCCCTGGCCCTGCAGGATGCCCTGGAAAGCCAGGGTGTGGATACCCGGGTGCAGACGGCCATTGAAATGCGCCAAATTGCCGAACCTTACATCCGCCGCCGGGCCATCCGGCATCTGGAAAAGGGCCGGGTAGTGATATTTGCTGCCGGGACAGGTAACCCATATTTTTCCACCGATACTACCGCAGCCCTGCGGGCGGCCGAGATAGAAGCCGATGTCATATTGATGGCCAAACGGGTTGATGGCGTTTACGATTCCGATCCCGAGAAAAACCCCCATGCCAAAAGGCTGAAGGATCTCGATTACCTGGAAGTCTTGAACGGTGGCCTGGGAGTAATGGATGCGACTGCCACTTCCCTATGTATGGACAACCGCATTCCCATTATTGTCTTTGGCATAAAAGAAAAAGGCAATATCCTGAAAGTAATCATGGGTGAACCCATCGGTACCTTTGTCGGGAGGTTAGAGTGATGCTTGATGAAATTTTAAAAGAAGCCGAAGGCAGGATGCAAAAGGCAGTCGAGAACTTGCGCCGGGAGATGGCTTCTATCAGGGCGGGACGGGCCAACCCGGCCCTGCTGGAAAAGGTTACCGTTAACTATTATGGCACACCCACCCCTATCAACCAGCTGGCCACGGTTTCCGCCCCGGAAGCCCGGCTTCTAGTGGTCCAACCCTGGGATCGCAATATCCTGCCGGAAATGGAAAAGGCCATTTTAAAGTCGGACCTGGGGTTGACGCCGACCAGCGACGGTACCGTTATTCGCATTGTCATTCCCCAGCTAACGGAAGAGCGGCGCACCGAGCTGGTCAAAATGGTCCGCAAGAAGGCGGAGGAATTCCGGGTGCTGGTCCGCAACGCCCGCCGGGATGCCAACGACAAGTTAAAAGCTCAGGAGAAAAATAAAACTGCTTCGGAAGATGAGGTCAAGCGGGCCCAGGAAAAGGTCCAGAAGCTGACCGACAATTACATCCAAACCATTGATAAGCTCCTGGCCAATAAAGAAGCGGAAATTATGGAGGTCTAGCTTTGGAGGTTCCTGACTGCCTGGGCTACACCCTGGCTGAAGCCAAAAGACTCCTGGCTGCCGGCGGCTGGCAGGTGCATAATTACTCCTTTACCGGTCCCCTTCGCCCTTTCCCGGGTGAGGAAGAAGAGGGCCGCGTCGTACGTTTACGCCTGGTGGGAGCCGGCCAGGTTGACCTGGTTCTGGCTTATGTAAATACTCACCACCAGTGAAAGGAGGTGGAAGGACCTATGCCCCATCGGATAACAGAAGAATGCCTGTCCTGCGGCGTTTGTGCAGATGAGTGCCCCCAGGGCGCCATTTCCGAAGGCGAAGACACCTATGTTATTGACCCTGAAATCTGCACTGATTGTGGTACCTGTCGTGAAGCCTGTCCTAATGAGGCCATCGTCGAAGAGTAGGATGGCGACAATCCCCCTCCTTGAGGGGGTTTGTTTTATAGGTTGCTAGCTTTAGGGGGGAAACTGGTGGCTGGTTTCCTGACCAGATGGCTCCGCCCCGGGCCGCCCAAGGAAACGAAGGATATGGAACTCGAACCAGGCAAACTACCGCGCCATGTAGCCATTATCATGGACGGCAATGGTCGCTGGGCCAGGAAAAGGGGCCTGCCCCGGGTGGCCGGTCACCGGGCGGGGGTCGAGTCTTTACGCGATATTGTCCGGGCCTGCGTTGACTGGGGCATTGCCATCCTTACGGTATATGCTTTTTCTACAGAAAACTGGAAAAGACCCCGGGAAGAAGTGGAAGCGTTAATGAACCTCCTGGTCGAATACATGCGCCGGGAGTTACCCGAATTAAAGAAAGAAGGGGTCCAGGTGCGGGCCATTGGCCGCCTGGAAGCCCTGCCGTTAGCGGCCCGGCAAGAACTGGCCCGGGCCCGCCGGGAAACAGCCGGCAACAGCAGGCTCATCCTCAACCTGGCCCTCAACTATGGCGGCCGGGCCGAACTGGTGGATGCCTGCCGGCACATTGCCCGCCAAGTTCTGGCCGGCAAACTCCGTCCCGAGGATATCGATGAAGATGCGCTTAAAGGTGCCCTTTATACCGGTGACCTGCCCGACCCCGATCTCTTAATTCGCCCTTCCGGGGAAATGCGCCTCAGCAACTTTTTGCTCTGGCAGCTGGCCTATACGGAATTATGGTTTGCTGATGTCTACTGGCCTGATTTCCGGCGGGAAAATTTACGCCAGGCCTTGCTGGCTTACCAGCAGCGAGAAAGGCGTTTCGGCGGCCTGAAAATTTGACCTGTGGTGGTGTTGAATGTGCTAGGCACCAGAATTTTAGTTGCCCTGGTGGGTATCCCGTTATTACTGGGAACGGCCTACGTGGGCGGCTGGTGGTTCCTTCTGCTGGTAATTCTGGTGGCCTTTACCGGCCTGGTGGAGTTTTATCACCTGGCCGCCCGCCTGAAGCTGAAACCGCTGGTCCCGGCAGGTATTGCAGGTGGCTTACTGTTTGTCCTGGCAGCATATCTTAATAAAGGAATGGTTGCCTGGCCGGGTGCTGGGCTAACAGTGGGGATGCTCTTGCTTTTCCTGGCTATGTTCCCCCGCCTGGCAGCGGCCGATGTGGCCATAACCCTCCTGGGGAGCTGGTATGTAGGGGGGCTGCTGGCTTACCTGCCTTTGCTCCGCCTTTTACCCGGCGGTACCGGGACCCTCATCCTGACCTTCCTCATGACCTGGGCCAACGATACCGGCGCTTATTTTTGCGGCCGTATCTTCGGCCGCCGCCACCCCTGGCCCAGCCTCAGCCCCGGTAAAACCTGGGCCGGGGCAATCGGCGGCCTGCTGGTAACTTTAGTGGTGGCGGAAGTTTTGGGTCCTCTGTTGTTGCCGGCTTTTAATAGCTGGTTGCTGGCCGGGCTGGCAATACTCACCGCCATTGCCGCCCAGGCCGGCGATTTAATTGAATCGGGTTTTAAGCGCCAGGCAGGGGTTAAGGACAGCGGCCGGCTTTTACCAGGCCACGGAGGAATTTTGGACCGTTTTGATAGTTTGCTCCTGGTGGCTCCGGTGGTATACTATTATCTGGTCTTCTTTTTACCAAAAATGGAGTGAAACCTTTGGCTGACTTTAACGAACGCTTTAAACAAACCTTTCAAACTTTACTGGTAGCCTTAATGGCTGCCCTACTATTCCTGTTGCTATTTTATTACATATTACCAGCTGCCGGGGAAATCATCAGAGCCCTGGTACCGGTGGTCATGCCCTTTGCCCTGGCCGCCCTGCTGGCCGCAATTATCGATCCGGTTGTTAATTTTATTGAAAGCAGGCTCAAAGTAGGCCGGGGTTGGGCGGTAATCATCACTCTCCTGCTTATCCTGGCCGTCCTCAGCATAGCTATCTTTTACCTGGCGGCCAACCTGATTATCGAGCTGGAAAGCCTGGCCTTAGCTCTGCCGGCCCAGGCCCGGGCCCTGGGGGCTGTCTTCCAGGAGTATTTTGCCCGCCTCCAGAGTTTTTATTTTGCCGGTAACCTGCCCGTTGAAGTTTTGAATACCCTGCAGTCCTTCCTGGATAATGCAGTGACCTGGCTGAAGAACGTACTTGGCATTGCGGTCCAGTGGCTGATAGCTTTTATCAGCTCCCTGCCGGAGCTCTTTATTTCGCTGATCATTACCCTGGTGGCCACTTACTTTTTCAGCCGGGACAAAGAATTTATCCTCCGCACCCTGCTCCAGGTGGTTTCGCCGCCCTGGCGGGAACGGATGAGCCAGGTTTTCAGCTCCCTGAGCCAGGCCATTATCGGCTACCTGCGGGCGGAAATTTTACTGGTCAGCCTGCAGATGACCCAGAGTATTATCGGGCTTTTAATTTTAAAAGTAGATTACGCCCTCACCCTGGCCTTTTTAATCGGCCTGGCCGATTTGTTGCCCATTGTCGGTCCGGGAACGGTTTTCATTCCCTGGATCATTGTGGAATTTATCCTGGGCCATTACGGCCTGGGACTGGCCCTGTTAATCCTGTATGCTTTTATCATTATCCTGCGCCAGGTACTGCAGCCCAAGCTGGTGGCCGTCAGCCTGGGGCTGTACCCGTTGACAACCTTGATTGCCCTGTACACCGGCTTAAAGCTTCTGGGGATTGCCGGTCTGGTCATTGGGCCCCTGACGCTGGTAGTCTTAAAGGCCTTTGCGCGTTCGCGCCAGGGGGTGACTAAATAAATGGCCAGAGAGATAGCAGTTCTAGGTTCAACCGGCTCCATCGGCCGCCAGACCCTGGATGTGGTGGCGGCCCATCCTGGGCGCTTCCGGGTTGTCGCCCTGGCCGCCGCCAGGAATGTCGATCTCCTGGCCGAGCAGGTAAAGCGGTTTCGTCCCCGCCTGGCCGTCCTCCTGGACCCGGCAGGGGCGCAGGAACTGGCCGCCAGGGTCAGCGGTTTAAAGGTCCAGGTCCTGGCCGGAGAAAAAGGCCTCCTGGCGGCCGCCTGCCTGGACGAGGTGGAACTGGTAGTGGCCGCTATGGTGGGCATCCGCAGCCTGCCGGCGGTCCTCGCCGCCCTGGAGGCCGGTAAGGATATTGCCCTGGCCAATAAAGAGCTCCTGGTAGCTGCCGGTGAGGTGGTCATGGGCCGGGCCCGTGCCCTGGGACGCCAGATTATCCCGGTCGACAGCGAGCACTCCGCCATCTTCCAGTGCCTGCGCCAGGGCGGCCGGGTGGTGCAGGTGATCATCACGGCTTCCGGGGGGCCTTTACGCGAGAAAACCATAGAAGAAATGGCCGCCGTTACCCCGGAAGAGGCTTTAAATCACCCCACCTGGGTGATGGGGCCGAAGATTACCGTCGATTCCGCCACCCTGATGAATAAAGGCCTGGAAGTCATTGAAGCCAGGCACCTTTTCAACCTGGATTATGACCAGATTGCAGTTTTGATCCACCCCCAGAGCGTCGTCCATGCCCTGGTGCGCTACAGCGACGGTGCCCTTTTTGCCCACCTGGGGCCTGCTGATATGCGCCTGCCCATCCAGTACGCCCTGACCTGGCCGGAACGCTGGGATTTAGACAGCCAGGTGCTGGACCTGGCGGCTCTGGGACACCTTGATTTCAGCCAGCCGGACCTGGAACGTTTCCCCTGCCTGGAGCTGGCCTACCGCGCCGGCCGGGCCGGGGGGACTTACCCGGCGGTTTTAAGCGCCGCCGACGAGGTTGCCGTCCAGTATTTCCTGGCAAGGAGAATACCGCTGACAGCTATCAGCCAGGTCGTAGCCAGGGTCCTGGAGGAACACCGGCCGGCAGCGGCTACCGACCTGGAAGCAGTTCTTGCCGCCGACGCCTGGGCGCGGCGCAGGGCGGAAGAAGTGGCGGAAGGGTTTGGCAAGGGAAGCCCTCATAGTGGCGGCGCCCAACCCACAAAATATTGAAATGCAGCAGACAAGGGGCTGGAGTGTACAGGCGGAAGGCGACTTGGTTCGAGGCGTCAGCAAACTCAGCGAAGCCGTAGGGAGGCGGCGGTGAACGGGATGGGGTTCGTAACGTGGCTTTAGGAACGAGAAGTATCACGCCCCGTTATGGTTTGATCAAAGAGAAAAAGCCAAGCCACCCCCGCAGCCGAGCAAGGCTGAGCGCCAAGTTTGCTAGCCGAGAACCACCGGAGCCTGAAGCCTGTACACTCCAGTCCAGGCTAAGGGTTTGCAGTAAGAACCATTTCTGGCAGAACCTTATTCTCGAAGGAGCTGAGGCCCGGTGACTATTATCCTGGCCCTGGTCATCTTCAGTATTTTAATTGTGGTCCACGAAGGCGGGCACTTCCTGGCGGCCAAAAAAGCCGGCATCAAGGTAGAAGAATTCGCCGTCGGCATGGGGCCGGCCCTCTGGCAGGTGAAAAAGGGGGAAACAGTTTACTCCTTGCGCGCCTTTCCCCTGGGCGGCTTTAACCGCATGGCCGGGATGGAAGGCCCGGATCTCGACGACCCGCGGGGCTTCAACCGGCAGCCGCTGCTCAAGCGCATGGGGGTCATTGCCGCCGGTTCAGGCATGAATTTCCTCCTGGCCGTCCTTGTTTTCGTTTTCGTCTTTATGGTCCTGGGCATACCGGCGGATATTAATGTCATCGGCCGCGTGGAACCGGGAATGCCGGCAGCCAATGCCGGTTTGCGGCCAGGGGATAAAATCTTGATAGTCGACAATACCCCGGTCAATAACTGGCGGGATATGGTCCACCTCATTTACCAGCATCCGGAAGAAAAAATTACCCTGGTAATCGAACGGGAAGGTAGGCAGCAGCAGGTCAGCCTGACCACCGCCAGGGATCCCCAAACAGGGTACGGCATGATTGGCATCGGCCCTACCTGGGAGCGGCAGGGTTTGTGGACCTCCATCATCCTGGGCCTCAGACAGGCCTATGAAATTACCAGGCTTATTATCTTAAGCCTGGTGCAAATGGTTACCGGCAAGGTGGCCCCCGAGGTCGTCGGGCCGGTGGGCATTATTCAGCTGGTGGGCCAGGCGGCTACCTACGGCCTGGCCAACGTCCTGAACTTCATGGCGGTCTTGAGCCTGGACCTGGGGCTCATCAATTTGCTGCCCATTCCCGCTTTGGACGGCAGCCGGCTGGTATTCTTAGGCCTGGAGGGGTTGCGGGGCCGGCCCATAAGCGTGGAAAAAGAAAATTTAATCCACCTCATCGGCTTTGCCCTCCTCATGGGCCTGCTTATTTTAATAACCTATCGCGATTTGATACGCATTTTCAGCTGAGGTGATCTTAATGGCGATAAAGCGCCGGCCGACGCGGCAGATCTGGGTGGGCAAGGTGGCCGTGGGCGGCGGGGCGCCCATTTCCGTCCAGTCCATGACCAATACCGATACCCGGGATATCGCCGCTACTGTCGCCCAGATCCAGCGGCTGTCCCGGGCCGGCTGCGACATAGTCCGCCTGGCAGTACCGGATCAAGAAGCGGCAGCAGCCCTGGCCAGGATCAAAGCCCAGGTGGATATCCCCATCATCGCCGACATTCACTTTGACTACCGCCTGGCCCTGGCCGCCCTGGAAGCCGGGGTGGACGGCCTGCGCTTGAATCCGGGGAATATCGGCGGGCCCGGACGGGTGAAGGCTGTAGTAAAGGAAGCAGCTGCCCGGCGGGTACCCATCCGCATCGGCGTCAATGCCGGCTCTCTGGAAAAGGAGGCCATGGCCGCCCATGGCGGGGTAACGGCCGCGGCCATGGTAGCCAGTGCCATGAAACATATTCACCTGCTGGAAGATCTGGATTTCTATGATATAAAAATATCCCTGAAAGCTGCGGAGGTACCATTGATGCTCGCGGCCTACCGCCAGCTGGCCGGGCAGGTGGATTATCCCCTGCACCTGGGGGTGACGGAAGCCGGGCGCGGCCTGGAGGGGGCGGTTAAATCAGCAGTGGGGATCGGTATTTTACTTAACGAAGGGATAGGCGACACCATCCGGGTATCTTTGACGGGCGACCCGGTGCAGGAAGTGGTGGCCGGTTTTGCCATCTTGCGTTCCCTGGGCCTGCGCCGCCGGGGCATCGAGCTGATTTCCTGCCCCACCTGCGGCCGCTGCCAGGTGGATGTGGAAGGGGTGGCAGCCCGGGTGCAGCAGGACCTTCAGGATGTGGCCAGGCCCCTGAAAGTGGCCGTCATGGGATGTGCCGTCAACGGACCCGGCGAGGCCCGCCAGGCCGATGTCGGTATTGCCGGAGGTCCTGGCTTCGGCCTTCTTTTTCGTCACGGTCGTCCCGTCCGCAAGGTCAAGGAAGAAGATATGGCCCGGGCCCTTATTGAAGAAGCCAGGCGCCTGGCAGCAGAGGAAGGGGAGGAAGAGAATGCGCGCGAGTGAATTACTGGCACCGACTTTAAGGGAAACACCGGCTGAGGCCGAGATCGTCAGCCACCAGCTGTTGCTGCGGGCTGGCTTCATACGCAAGGCCGCAGCCGGGATCTATACCTATTTACCCCTGGGACGGCGGGTACTGGCCAAATTGGAGCGGATCATCCGGGAGGAAATGGACCGGGCCGGCGGCCAGGAGGTTGTCCTGCCCATTATCCAGCCGGCCGAACTATGGCAGGAAAGCGGCCGCTGGGAGGTTTACGGGGAGGAAATGTTCCGCCTCCGGGACCGGCACCAGCGCCAGTTTTGCCTGGGTCCCACCCACGAGGAGATTATCACCGCCCTGGTACGGAGCGAGGTTAACTCCTATAAACAATTGCCCCTGCTCCTGTACCAGATTCAAAATAAATACCGCGACGAGCGGCGGCCCCGTTTCGGGCTTCTGCGGGGGCGGGAATTTATCATGAAAGACCTCTATTCCTTTGACCGGGACCAGGAAGGGTTGAATCAGAGTTATGCCAAAATGTACCAGGCATACAGCAATGTTTTTCGCCGCTGCGGCCTGAATTTCCGGCCGGTCCAGGCTGACACCGGCGCCATTGGCGGCAACTACAGCCATGAATTTATGGCCCTGGCGTCTACCGGGGAGGCGCTGCTGGTATACTGCCAGAAGTGCGACTATGCGGCCAACGTCGAAATTGCCGCGGCCAGGGCGCTGCCCAAACCGGTAGCGGAAACACCGCAGCCCCTTAAAGAAGTGGCTACCCCCGGGCAGAAAACGGTGGCCGAAGTTAGCACCTTCCTGGGGATCACCCCGGACAGGCTGATTAAAACCATTTTTTATGAGGCCGATGGACAGCTGGTTGCCGCTCTGGTCCGGGGTGACCGGGAACTCAATGAAGTAAAGCTTCAGAATTACCTGGGCTGCCGGCACCTGGTCCTGGCCGGCCCGGAGAAGGTGATGGCTGTAAGCGGCGCGCCGGTAGGCTATGTCGGACCCGTGGGCTTAAGTGGTGTACCCATTTACGCCGACCTGGAGATTCCTTACCTGGTCAACGCTGTAGCCGGCGCCAACCGGGAAGGCTACCATCTTACAGGCGTCAACCCCGGCCGCGATTTTAAAGCGGATGCCTTTGCCGACCTCCGCCAGGTGGAGGCGGGAGAACCCTGTCCCCAGTGCGGCGCTCCCTTAAGCCAGGCCCGCGGGATAGAAGTCGGGCAGGTTTTCCAGCTGGGTACCAAGTACAGCCGGCCCCTGGGCGCCACCTATACCGACGAGCAGGGCCAGGAGCATCCCATTGTCATGGGCTGTTACGGCATCGGCGTCAGCCGCACCATGGCCGCCGTCGTCGAGCAGCACCATGATGAGCACGGCATTATCTGGCCTTTGAGCGTTGCTCCCTTTGAAGTGGTCATTATTCCCGCCTCTTTAAAGGACAGCGGCCAGCGGGAAATGGCCGAAGGCCTCTACCAGGAGCTGTTGGCTGCCGGGGTGGAGGTGGTATTTGACGATCGCGACGAACGGGCCGGCATGAAATTTGTCGAAGCTGACCTTATAGGTTATCCATTACGCTTGACTATAGGTAAAAAAACCCTGAGCCAGGGTACGGTGGATGTGAAATGGCGGCATGAAGGGCAGGAATTAGCCCTGCCCCGGGAAGGCCTGGTGCCCCGGGTAAAAGAAATGCTGGCCCGGGAAATGGAAAAGTACCGGTAACGATTGGGGTAAGGGTTGATGGCCATGGCTGGCAGGGAAAACCTGTGGCAGGAATTACTCCGGCAGGGTGCCGTGCATAAAGTTACAGTTGACCGCAAGAGCGGCAGGTGTTACCTTTCCCTCTGCCCTCCCTGCACCCTGGAACCCGAGGATATTGAAGCCTGCCGGCAGCTCCTGGCGCGGCAGTTTCCCGGCTTTGAATTTATATTTAAAGTCCTGGAACCCTCACCTCCTGCCGACCTGGCAACCTTTTGCCGGGAAAAAAAGGCCGCCATCCTGGAGGAGGTGGCCCGGCGCCTGGGTAATGGCACCTCGGCCTGGCTGGCCGGGGCGCGGCTGGAACCCGGTGCCGGGGTCCTGCAGCTGATACTACCGGTACCCCTGGCTATGGAGGCTTTAAGGTCCTGCCGGGGCGACAGGGTCCTGCAAGAAGTATTGCAGCAGTATGGCTACCAGGTGCAGGTGGAACTGGTCACCGACCGGGAATACCAGGAAGAACTGGCGGCTGTTTCCCGGCAGCTCCAGGAGGAGCGTTTAGTCCAGGTCAGGGAAGAAGCAAGCCAGGGGAAGAAAGAAGGCCCGGCTAAAAAGGACGGCCAGGAGAAAAAAGGAAACGGTCAGCAAAATATGGACAACGGCTTCCTCCTGGGGAAAAAGATTACGGCTCCCTTCCGGTCCTTGAAGGAGATCCAGGAGGAGGAAAAGCAGGTTGCCGTCCAGGGGGAAGTCCTGGAGTTTACAGCGCGGCAGCTGAAGTCCGGGCGCTGGCTGGTAAGTTTTGATCTCACCGATTATACCGACTCCATCAGCGTCAAAGCCTTTGCCGACGCCGGTCCCCTGGTGGAGAACGGCCTAGCGGCCGGAGAATGGGTGCAGGTGCAGGGCCCGGTCCAGTACGACCGTTACAGCCAGGAACTGGTGCTGATTGCCGACGCCGTCGCCCGGGGTGAGCGTCCCGAGCGCCGGGATACGGCGCCGGAAAAAAGGGTGGAGCTGCACCTCCACACCAAGATGAGCGCCATGGACGGTGTAACCGAGGTAGCGGCGGCGGTGAAGCAGGCGGCCCGGTGGGGTCATGGAGCGATAGCCATCACCGACCACGGCGTCCTCCAGGCCTTCCCGGCAGCCGCCGAGGCCGGGAGTAAATACGGCGTAAAAATCATCTACGGCCTGGAAGGCTATCTCTTTGATGAAGACGACCAGCCACCCGACCGCCAGCAGACTTATCACATCATCTTGCTGGTGAAAAACAAGCAGGGGTTAGAAAATCTATACCGCCTGGTTTCCCGGGCCCATCTGGATTATTTTTACCGCAAACCCAGGTTGCCGCGCCGTTTAATCCAGCAGTACCGTGAGGGGCTCCTTTTAGGTACGGCCTGTGAGGCCGGGGAATTAATCAGGCATTACCTGGCCGGGGCAAGCGCCGAACGCCTGGAGGAGATTGCCTCCTTTTATGATTTCCTGGAGATTCAGCCCCTGGCCAACAACGATTTTTTAATCCGGGAAGGTAAACTTGCCGACCGTCAGGCCCTGATGGACATGAACCGACAAATTATCGCCCTGGGCCAAAAACTTCACAAACCGGTGGTGGCTACCGGCGACGTTCACTTTTTAAACCCGGAGGATGCCATCTACCGTCAGATCCTCCAGGCCGGGCAGGGTTATGCCGACGAGGTCCAGGCCCCCCTCTACTACCGGACGACGGAAGAAATGCTGGCGGAATTCAGTTATCTGGATGCCGCAACGGCCCGCCAGGTGGTAGTCGTCAATCCCCGGCTCATTGCCGACCAGATAGAAGAGTTAAAGCCTATCCCCGACGAGTTTTACCCGCCGGAGATCCCCGGCGCCGAAGAAGAGTTAACCCGGATCGTCACCACCCGGGCCCATGACTGGTACGGCAACCCCCTCCCGGAACTTGTCCAGGCCCGCCTGGACAAGGAAATGAAATCCATTATCGGCCACGGCTTTGCCGTGCTGTACCTAATCGCCCACAAGCTGGTATTAAAATCCAACGAAGACGGCTACCTGGTAGGCTCGCGGGGTTCGGTGGGTTCTTCCCTGGTGGCCACCCTGGCCGGGATTACGGAAGTAAACCCCCTGCCGCCCCATTACCGCTGCCCGGCCTGCCGCTACAGCGAGTTTATTACCGACGGCAGCGTCAACTGCGGCGCCGACCTGCCGGCGAAAGATTGTCCCCGCTGTGGCACCAGGTTGTTAAAAGACGGCCACGACATCCCCTTTGAAGTCTTCCTGGGCTTCAAAGGCGATAAGGTACCGGACATCGACCTCAACTTTTCCGGGGAATACCAGCCCCGGGCGCACCAGTACGCCGAAGAGATCTTCGGCAAAGACCATGTATTCCGGGCCGGCACCATAGCTACCCTGGCCGAGCGGACGGCCTTTGGTTTTGTCCATAAATACCTGGAGGAGCGAGGCCTCAAGGCCCGCCAGGCGGAGATCAACCGCCTGGTCAGGGGGATTACCGGCGTCAAGAGGACCACCGGCCAGCACCCGGGGGGGCTGATGGTTGTCCCCCGGCGGGTGGATATCCACCTCTTTACGCCCTTGCAGCGGCCGGCCGACGATACCGGCAGCAATACCATCACCACCCATTTTGACTATGAAGCCATCAGCCACCGCCTGGTAAAGCTGGACCTCCTGGGCCATGATGACCCCACGGTCATAAAAATGCTGGAGGACCTCACCGGGGTCAATGCCCGGGAGATCCCCCTGGATGAGCCTCGGACCATGTCCCTTTTTGCCGGTGTCGAAGCCCTGGGGGTCCGCCCGGAAGACATCGGTACCCAGGTCGGCACCCTGGGGATTCCCGAGTTTGGCACCCGTTTTGTCCGCCAGATGCTGGAGGAAACCAGGCCCCGGACCTTTGCCGAGCTGGTCCGCATCAGCGGTTTCTCCCACGGGACTGATGTGTGGTTAAATAACGCCCAGGATTTAATTAAAAGCGGCACGGCCAAACTCAGCGAGGCCATTTCCACCCGGGATGATATTATGAACTACCTCATGCAGCACGGCGTGGTGGCCGATATCGCCTTCCGGACCATGGAGGATGTGCGTAAAGGCAAGGGTGTCAAAAAAGAGTACGAAGAAGCCATCCGGGCGGCAGGGGTGCCAGAATGGTTCATCCAGTCCTGCAAAAAAATCAGCTACCTCTTTCCCAAGGCCCATGCCGTGGCCTATGTAACTATGGCCTTCCGCATCGCCTACTTTAAAGTCTATTACCCGGAGGCCTTCTACGCTTCCTTTTTCAGTATCCGCGCCGATGAATTCGACGCCGATATTGTAGCTGCCGGCCTGCCCCGTATCCAGGAGGAAATCGCGATCCTGGAGAAAAAGGGCAGTGAGGCTACAGCCCGGGAGAAGAACATTCTCACCATCCTGGAGGTAGCCCGGGAAATGTACTGCCGGGGCATTACCATGGAGCGCATTGATTTGCAAAGATCGGCTGCCAGCCGTTTTCAGGTAGGCAAGGGCAGGCTGTTACCGCCCCTGGCGGCCCTGCCCGGGGTAGGGCAGGCGGCGGCCGAGGCCATCGTCCGCGCCCGCCAGGAACGGCCCTTTACCTCCATTGAGGACCTCCAGCGCCGCAGCCGGGTGAGCAAAACGGTCATCGAAGCCCTGGAGAAACACGGCGCCTTAGCCGGCCTGCCGGCATCCGACCAGCTGGCGTTTTTTGGGTAATGCAACACTCCCACCTTGCCGGGAGTGTTGTTATTTTATGTCGCCTCGGACCAGACCTGCGCCCTGGGGGCCGCCATGTTCGGCGCCGTTGCTGCCGGATTATACCCGGCGGTGGAGGCGGCCCAGGAAAAGATGGGCTGCGGCTTCGCCAAAACGTACACCCCTGACCCTGAAAATGCCGCCAGGTACCGCGAGCTGTATAAGGACTACCTGGCCCTGGGCCGGGTGCTGGAGGGAGTTTTACGGCAATTGTAGTTGGAAAAGTTTCTAGTTAAATCTGGCTTATTAAATGCTTGAATTTGCATTTCGAGCCGCATTTTCTCAATGTGATGTAATATTTTTGTATTATCCACTTATATCACCTCCTGTTACATACATGTTGCCTAAAAGGGCGGGGGGGAAACGCAACTTCTCGCGAACACTCAGTTAAAAATATAACCGCAGGGAGAATGGCTCACTCACGGCGAAATCTTACCGGGGGATGTGTAAAAGCCACCTAGAATATGATAAAATATGTTTAAAAAGTATATTGCTGTTAGCTTATTAATAAATACTACCCAAGGGGTATAAAAGTATAAAGGATGAGGCTCTATGTACCCCAATAATAAGGCGCGACCCAGCGACGCCCAGGACAGGGTAATTAAAGTCCTCTTTAGAGATACAGGTGAAGCCGTGCTGCGCCGGTTCCTTAACCTGGATGTACGCTTACAGACCAAATTGCCCACCGAGCATATCAAAGTAAAGGCCATAGCCAGGAAGCTTTCTGATCTGGTCTTTTTAGCTACTATTCAAGGGAAAAAAGCTTGTGTACATATTGAAATCCAGAATACCATAGACCGAAATATGTATCGAAGGATGTTAGAGTATGGCCTGGCAATAATGGAAGAACATGATTTACCTATCTTCCAAATGCTTATTTACTCCGGGCGCAGGAAAGCCCGTTTTCGCAATTATATCAACCATGATTTTGGCATATATCGCTGGCTATATCACTTTCCCGTTCTTGATTTAGGCAGTTTATCGCGCCAGGAGTTATTAGCGTTGGGAGAACCAGACTTACTGCCCCTTTTACCCCTGTGTGAAAGGGAAAGACGCCGAAGATCTCCCGAAGGTTTTATACGTGAATGTCTGGAGATGTTGCTTGAACAATTGTGTTTCCAAAATTTGTCGCCGGAAGACAAGAGCACCTTCCTTTTACGCATGCAAATTTTAGCCGGTTCTGTAACTGATCCTTCCTGGGCGAAAAAAATATTCGATGAGGTGATGCAAATGTTTTCTCTGGAAGAGAACTGGGTGTATAAACAAATAATAGAAAAGGGCATAGAAAAAGGCATAGAAAAAGGCATGGAAAAAGGCATAGAAAAAGGAGAAATTGATACAATCAGGTCGAATATCAAAAAGATATTAAGGCTGCGTTTTGGCACTTTACCCTCTGAGGTAACATCCGAACTGGAGAGAGAAACTGCCAAACAAAAGCTAGATTACCTGCTGGAAAGGGCCGTCCTGGCTGCCAGCATGGAAGAGTTTAAGAGTGCTCTGTTTTCCGCTTAGACCTATAGATATTTTATTTTTCCCTTGCAGCCTCCCGCAACCTGTGCTATACTATTTCCAGGTTATTTTCAGGCGACATTACTTGTTGCTTTACTAGAAAAGAGTGGGTTCCTGCCCACTCTTTTATGTTGAAAACCCGGGAGGCTACTCTTTTGAGCAAACTGACGGAATTAATCCAGAGCCTGGTGGAACCGGTGCTAACCGAGATGGGCTACGAACTAGTCGACCTGCAGTACGGCCGGGAAGGAGGGCGTTATATTCTGCGGCTGTTTATCGACCGGCCGGAAGGTATCGGCCTGGATGACTGTGAAAAGGTCAGCCGTGCCGTCGGTGACATCCTGGACCAGGAGGACCCAATTCCCAACAGTTATTACCTGGAAGTATCGTCGCCGGGCCTGGAGCGCCCTTTAAAAAAAGAAACCGATTTTCAGCGTTTTGCCGGGCGAAAAATAAAATTGCGTACCTTTGCCCCCATTGAAGGTCAGCGTCATTTTCAGGGGCGGCTTCTGGGTTGCCGGGAGGGGCAGGTGCAGGTGCAGCTCGATGACGGCCGTCGGCTGGCCGTCACCCTGGACCAGGTAGCGACTGCCAGGCTGGTGTTTGACCTGGCGGAGGATGAGGAGGCCTAAGGATGAATATCGAATTTATCCAAGCATTACATGACCTGGAAAAGGAAAAGGGTATTAAGGTCGACATCCTGCTGGAAGCCATCGAGGCAGCCTTAATATCAGCTTATAAGAAAAATTTTGGGTCGGCCCACAATGTCCGGGTGGAAATCCAGCGCGATACAGGTGAGATTAAAGTCCTGGCCCAGCGCCAGGTGGTCGAAGAAGTAAGCGATCCCCGGACGGAGATTTCCCTGGCGGAAGCCAGGGCTATAAACAGCAATTATGAGATCGGCGATGTGGTAGAAAAGGAGGTAACGCCGCGGGATTTTGGGCGCATCGCTGCCCAGACGGCCAAGCAGGTAGTCGTCCAGCGTATCCGTGAAGCCGAGCGGAACTTAATTTATGATGAGTTTATTGGCCGGGAGAACGATATCGTTACCGGGGTCGTCCAGCGCCAGGAAGGCAAAAATGTTATCCTGGACCTGGGCCGGGCGGAGGCCATCCTCCTGCCAAGCGAGCAAAGCCCCGGTGAGGTTTACCGCCAGGGAGAACGATTCAAGGCTTACATCCTGGAAGTACGCAAGACCAACAAAGGGCCGCAAATCCTGGTGTCCCGGACCCATCCCGGACTGATTAAAAGGCTTTTTGAACTGGAAGTGCCGGAAATCCATGACGGGATTGTCGAAATTAAGGGGGTGGCCCGGGAGGCCGGTGCCCGCTCCAAAATTGCCGTCCATTCCCGGGATGAAAAGGTGGACCCCGTGGGCGCCTGCGTGGGGCCCAAAGGCTCCCGGGTGCAGGCCGTGGTCCAGGAACTCCGGGGCGAAAAAGTCGATATTATTAAATGGAGCGATGACCCGGCTGTCTTTGTGGCCAACTCCTTGAGTCCGGCCAGGGTTCTGGACGTTACCGTGGATGAAGAAAATAAGGTCAGCCAGGTAATCGTCCCCGACAACCAGCTGTCCCTGGCCATTGGCAAAGAAGGCCAGAATGCCCGCCTGGCGGCAAGGATAACAGGCTGGAAAATCGATATTAAAAGTGAATCCGAAGCTGGTGACTGGGATACCTGGGATAACGACCTGGAACTTGAAGGCGGGATAGAGGAGGAGTAAGCTTGCCCAAGCCCAGGAAAATACCCGTGCGCATGTGTGTCGGTTGCCGGGCTCGTGATGATAAACGTAATTTGCTGCGCGTTGTCCGTACACCGGCGCAAGAGGTGGTCCTTGACCCTACCGGGAAACGTGCCGGGAGAGGGGCTTATATCTGCCCCAGGGTGGAATGCCTGCGCAAAGCCCTTAAAAGCCGGGCCCTGGAGCGGGCCCTGGGTATTAGCTTAACCCCGGAGGTCATGGCTGACCTCGAAGCCAGCCTTACCCGGGGCAACGGCCATGAATGAAGTTTATAACCTCCTCGGCCTGGCTTGCCGGGCGGGCAAGGTAGCCTGGGGATACCAGGCAGTGATGGCGGCTATCAAGAGGCGAAAGGTTTTTCTCTTATTGCTGGCGGTTGACAGCAGCCCCCGGCTGAAGGACAAACTGCTGGCAACCTGCCGGGAGTCCGGCATTGAAGGAATTGTTTATGGTGATAAAGTTGCCATAGGAGCAGCGCTAGGTAAACCTCCATGTGCCGTCGTCGGCGTTACTGATGCAAATCTGGCCAGGTTAATCCGGCAACATGTACGGGAGGTTGGTGCATGAGAATATGGGGGTGGTTTAATGGCCAAAACACGCGTCTACGAATTAGCCAAGGAATTACGGGTTTCTAACAAGGATCTAATGGACACCATGGCTCAACTGGGCATCTATACCCGTTCCCATATGAGTGTCCTGGAAAACGGGGAAGTAATAAAGATTCGCAACCATTACCGGCAGATGTGGCGGGCAGCCAGGGCGGCCAGGCTGAAGCAGCAGCAGGCAGCGGCGGCGCCGCCGCCGGAAACTCCCGCCCTTCCCCAGTCGGCTGTTGCGAAGGGGGCAGCGGCTGCGCAGGCCCAGCAGGCTGAGAAAACGGCTGCGGCCGGGCAGTCCCGGCAGGAGGCTGTGAAGGCCGCAATTGCCGCGCCCGCCGAGGGCGCCGGGCAGGCGGCCGCCGGCACCCAGCTGAACCAGGGTGCCGAGAAGGCAGGCGCCGGCCAGTCCCAGCAGGCTGCCGGGAAGGCGCCCGGGGTGCCGCCGGCCGGAGCAGAAGTTAAAACCCGGCCGGAAAAAGAACAGCAGCCGGCTGGAGGAGAAGCTGCCCCAGCGGCAGTGCAACCGGAACGGCCCCGGGAAAATGAAGGTAAGGAACGTTCCGGCCGGGAGGAGACCGGCAGCCAGCAACCCGGGAAACAACCGGGACGGGCTAAAAAGCGGCAGGATCAAGGGCAGGCCCGCCGGCGCGAAAACAAAGGCCAGGAGCAGGAAGGCCGCCGGGGCCAGGAACGGGAGGATCGGCCGGCCAGGGTTGACCAGCAGGTACAGGTACCAGCCCAGGTGGCTGCCCCGCGCCCGGCAGGTAAAGGCGCCGGCAGGCCGGCTCGAAATAAACAGCTGCGTATACCGAAACCGCCGGAGACAGTTGCCAAGGAGGCGCCGGAAAAACGGCGGGAACGTACGGGCAAGCCGTCTGCCAAACAGGCCGAGAACGGCCGCAGCCGCAAGCTGGTGGAGCTGGAACAGCAGCGGGAAGAGCGCCTGCTGCGGCGGGATAAAGATAAGAATAAGGCTAAAGCCGCCCAGCAGGAAGCGCCCAAGGTCGTCCGCCGGATAACCCTGACGGGCAGCATTACCGTCCAGGAACTGGCAAAAAGGCTCGGCAAAACGGCGGCTGAAGTTATCAAGTTTTTAATGGGCCAGGGTATAATGGCCACCATCAACCAGGAACTGGATATAGATACGGCCGCCATTGTCGCCCAGGAAATGGGGGCCATTGTTGAGGTTAAAGAGGAGAAACCCCTTACCGTCCTGGAAGACCTGCCCGATGACCCGGAAAGCTTGCAAGAACGGCCGCCGGTAGTAACCGTTATGGGCCATGTCGATCACGGCAAAACCTCTTTGCTGGATGCCATCCGGCGCACCAATGTTACGGCTACCGAGGCCGGCGGTATCACCCAGCATATCGGTGCCTACCAGGTAAAGGTTAAAAACCGGAAGATTACTTTCCTGGATACCCCCGGCCATGAGGCCTTTACGGCCATGCGCGCCAGGGGAGCCCAGGCCACGGATATTGCCATCCTGGTGGTGGCTGCCGACGATGGCGTCATGCCCCAGACGGTGGAGGCCATTAACCATGCCAAAGCTGCCGGCGTACCCATTGTGGTGGCCATTAACAAAATAGATCGTCCCGACGCCAACCCGGACCGGGTCAAGCAGCAGCTCACGGAGTACGGCCTGGTGCCGGAGGAGTGGGGCGGCGATACCATCATGGTACCCGTCTCAGCCCTTAAAAAAGAGGGCCTCAATGAATTGCTGGAAATGACTTTACTCACGGCCGATATGATGGAGCTCAAGGCCAATCCCAATCGCCCGGCCCGGGGGATTGTCATTGAAGCCAAGCTGGATAAAGGCCGCGGCCCGGTGGCTACCATGCTGGTCCAGAAAGGGACCCTTAAAGTCGGCGACAACCTGGTAGCCGGGGCGGTTTACGGCCGGGTGAGGGCCCTCTTTGACGACAAAGGCGAGCGGGTAAAGAGCGCCGAGCCTTCCATGCCGGTGGAAGTCCTGGGCCTTTCTGAGCTGCCCCAGGCCGGCGACATTTTCCAGGTTGTGGAAGATGAAAAGCTGGCCCGCCAGATTGCCGCCCTGCGCCAGGAAGAACGCCGCCAGGAAGAATTTAAGGCGGCCAGCAAGACCTCCCTTGATGACCTGTTTAAGCAGATGGAAGCCGGCGAGGTCAAAGAGCTCAACCTGGTGGTCAAAGGCGACGTGCAGGGTTCGGTGGAAGCCCTGCGTACAGCCCTGGAGCAGCTGTCTACCAGCGAAGTCAAAGTAAGCATCATCCATGGCGGGGTCGGTGCCATTACCGAAACCGACGTCATGCTGGCCGCAGCTTCCAAAGCCATCATCATCGGGTTTAACGTTCGCCCGGACGCCAACGCCCGCAGGGCTGCGGAAGAAGCAGGGGTAGAAATCCGCCTCTACCGGGTGATCTATGAGGTAATCGACGAGGTCAAGGCCGCCATGACCGGTCTCCTGGAGCCCGAGAAACGGGAAGTGGTCCTGGGCCGCGCCGAGGTACGGGCGACCTTTAAAGTGCCGAAGGTGGGCACGGTGGCCGGCTGCTTTGTCACCGAAGGCAAGATCCAGAACCGGGCCCTGGCCCGGGTGATCCGGGACGGAGTAGTGGCCTTTGAAGGCCGCATTGAATCCCTGAAGCGTTTTAAAGATGACGTCCGGGAAGTGGCCCAGGGTTATGAGTGCGGCATCGGCCTGGAAAAATTTAACGATATTAAGGTCGGCGACGTTATCGAAGCCTATGTTATAGAAGAGGTAAAACGGGAACTGTAGGAGGCGATGGCCGTGGCGCTGCGGGTTGAGCGGGTTGCCGAACAGATGAAAAAAGAAATTGCCCAGATTTTGCGGGATGAATTGAAGGACCCCCGCCTGGAAGCCGGCCTGGTTACAGTTACAGGAGTAGAGCTTTCCAACGATCTCCACTATGCCAAGGTATACGTCAGCATCTACGGGGATGAAGCCCAAAAGAGTGAGGTTATGGAAGGCCTGGCCAGGGCAACCAGCTTTGTGCGGCGGGAAATCGGCCGGCGCCTGAAACTGCGTTATACGCCGGAAATTACCTTTAAATTTGACGCTTCCATCGAGCACGGCGATCATATCAACAGGTTGCTGGCGCGCGTCAAGGCAGAGGAGCAGGGACATGACGGCCGTTGAAAGTATAGCTGCCGCCCTGGCCGCGGCCCGGGATGTAGCCGTTGTCTCCCATATAATCCCGGACGGGGATTGCCTGGGTTCCACCCTGGCCCTGACCCTGGCCCTGCGGCAGCGGGGGGCGCGGGTCGTGGCCGTTAACACCGACCCGGTACCGGAGATGTTCCAGTTTTTGCCCGGCCAGGAAACCATTGTCCCGCCGGAAAAGGTAGAAGAGATACCCCCGCTCCTGGTAATGGTCGACAGTACCGACATGGAGCGGGCCGGAGCAGGCTTCAGCCGGTGGCGGGAAAAAACCCGGATGGTAATTAACATCGATCACCATGTCAGCAATACCCGTTTCGGGCACCTGAACCTGGTGGACAGCCGGGCGGCAGCAACGGCCGAGCTAATCTATGCCGTCCTGGAGAGAATACCGGCAACCATTACCCCGGCGATAGCCACCTGCCTTTATACCGCCCTGGCTACCGACACCGGCTCTTTCCAGTATGAAAACTGTACGGCTACGACCATGCGCCTGGCGGCAAGGCTCATGGAGCTGGGGGCGGATCTGTCCCTGATCAGGGAATATCTCTGGGAGAGGAAGCCCCTGGCCAGCATCCGGCTGCTGGCGGCGGTTTTACCCACCCTGACCCTGGCCTGTGAGGGCAGGATAGCCTGGCTGACGGTATCCAGGGCCGCGTTAGAGGCCGCCGGTGCCCGGCCGGAACACGCCGAGGGACTGGTAAATTACCCGCGCAGCATTGCCGGCGTTGAGGTAGGCCTGCTCTTCCGGGAACTGCCTGACGGCCAGGTCAAGGTCAGCTTGCGCTCAAAAAAAATCGTCGACGTTAACGCGGTAGCGGCCCGCTTTGGCGGCGGCGGCCACCGCCGCGCTGCCGGCTGCACCGTTAAAGGCGATCTTGAAGACGTCGTAGCCATGATTGTTGCGGCAGCAGGTGAGGAACTTTAATGGCAGCAGGTTTTATTAACGTTCTGAAGCCTCCCGGCCTTACCTCCCACGATGTCGTCCAGGACCTGCGCCGCCTTTTAAAGGAACAGAGGATCGGCCACGGCGGCACCCTGGATCCCATGGCCGCCGGGGTGCTGCCGGTAGCTGTAGGCAGAGCCACCCGTTTGCTGGAATATATCCAGGCCGGTGGCAAGGCCTACCGGGCAGAGTTTATCCTGGGACTCAAAACTGATACCCAGGATCTCGGCGGCCGCGTCCTGGCCAGGCCGGGGTGCCCGGGCTTAAAGCTGGAAGAGCTTCAGGCAGCGGCCCGGCGTTTTACCGGTACCATCAGCCAGGTACCTCCCATGGTTTCGGCGGTTCATTACCAGGGACGGCGCCTCTATGAACTGGCCCGGGAGGGGCAGGAAGTGGAAAGGCCGGCCCGCCGGGTCAACATCGAGAATTTCCAGGTGCTCAAAGGGTGGCCGGACGGGCCGTTCTTCCGGGTGATGGCGGATATTACCTGTTCCAAAGGCACCTATATCCGCACCCTGGGAGCCGACTGGGGCGATTACCTGGGCTGCGGGGCCACCCTGGCCTTTTTGCTGCGCACCGGCGCCGGCAGTTTTAAACTGGAGGAGGCCTGGACCCTGGAAGAAATAAAAATGCAGGTGGCCGGCGGCGGCCGGGACTTCCTCCTGCCGCCGGCAGCCGGCATTGCCCACCTGCCGGCAGTTGCCGTCAAGGAGAAGGCCATCAAAGCAGTGGCCAACGGCGCTGCCATCGACCCGGCCGACTGCGCCCTGGTGCCGGCGCTCCGGCCGGGGAGCCTGGTCCGCCTGGAAACCCCCGAAGGGGTTCTCCTGGCCGTGGCCAGGGTGGTGCCCAAAGGTGAAGGACATTGTTTAAAACCCGAGAAGGTTTGGCAGTAAAGGAGTAAAGCGATGCAGGTACGGCAGGGAATGCCAGAAGGGGAAACAGCCAGAGGTTGTTACCTGGCCCTTGGGAACTTCGACGGCGTCCATCGGGGCCACCAGCAGCTCATCGGCAGTGTTGTTCAAAAGGCCAGGAAGGCCGGGAAACCGGCAGTAGTTATTACCTTTTCCCCCCATCCCGCGCAGGTACTTGATAATGATCCGCCGGGCCTTTTAACCACCACGGCCAGAAAGGAAAAATTGATAGCCGCCCTGGGAGTCGACTTTTTGTTCATCCTGCCCTTCAACCGGGAACTGGCCCAGCTTCCCCCGGAAACCTTTGTGCAGGATATTCTCTGGCCCCATTTTCAACCGCGCCTGGTGGCCGTGGGCTTTAATTTCACCTTCGGCCACCGGGGCGCGGGCACGCCGGCTTTACTGCACCGGCTGGGAGAAGAGCTGGGTTTTAAGGTCGAAGTAATGGCCCCGGTAACCTACGCAGGGTTGACCGTCAGCAGTACCGCCATTCGCAACGCCCTCGACCGGGGCGAAATTCAGCTCGCCAGGAATCTCCTGGGCTACTGGCCGGTCCTGGCCGGTACCGTCGTTGGCGGCGACCGGCGCGGGCGTGAACTCGGTTTTCCAACTGCCAACCTGGCCGTACCGCCGGAAGTCAAGCTGCCGGCATGGGGCGTTTACGCCTGCCTGGCCCGCTTCCAGGACCAGGTGCGCCAGGCGGTGGTCAATATCGGCCGCCGTCCCACCTTTGGAACGGACCTGCCGGCAACGATTGAAGCCCATCTGCTGGACTTTGAGGGCGACCTCTACGGCCGGGAATTGGAGCTCGAGCTGCGCGCATATTTACGCCCGGAACGCCAATTTGCCGCTCCCCGGGAATTGGTAGCCCAGATGCAGGAAGATTGTGCCAGGGCGCGCGCGTTTTTACACGACCGGCAGGCGTAACCACCAGCAGGGCCATGGCGTAAAATATACTGCGGCGAATCCAGAAATTTACCGTGGCCAGATTGGGGCTGGGAATGATGAGGGTAGTGATTACGGCCCACGCCAGGAAACGCCTGCAGGACTTACGCCAGGAACAGATTAATGAGCATGATATCCGGGCAGCAGCCAGAAGCATCCCCGGTTATATACCTACGGCCACCCGTTTCCGGGGGTTTTTGGCTGCTTCCGGGCGAACCTTCGACCTGGTGGTAAAAGATGTGCTGGCCGGGCGTTTGGTGATCACCATTATTGGCAAGTAACGTGCGGATAAAGGCATAGTTGCGTTTAGAGCCAGGTAGGCCTATAATATAATTAATGAACCCGAGGCGAGGATTAGCGAAGCTCCGACGCTTTTCTTGGCCCGCTGGGGATTTTGAAGGAAAAGGAGGTGACGCTGATGGCCCTGGATCCAGCCAAAAAAAGGGAAATCATCGCCCGCTACCGGCAGCATGAAAATGATACCGGCTCACCGGAAGTCCAGATAGCCATCCTGACGGAACGCATCAACCACTTGACGGAACACCTGAAGGTGCACCACAAGGACCATCACTCACGCCGGGGTTTACTGAAAATGGTCGGTCAGCGCCGCGGTTTACTTAACTATCTGCGGGACAACGACATTGAACGTTACCGGCAAATTGTTGATGCCCTGGGTTTGAGGCGGTAAATTTTTTGGGAGCGGTCGGGCCGCTCCCTTTTTTGATGAGTTTTTCACAGTATTTAGGGCGACATTGGAAGGAAATACTATAACAAATGTCGAATAGATTAAAGTTTATTAATGGCATATTTTAAGGAGGCTACTTAAAACTAATGCAAGGGGTATTGCGGAAAACCCTCACCATTGCCGGCCGGGATTTAATCCTGGAGACCGGCCGGCTGGCACGCCAGGCCGGTGGTGCCGTCCTGGTAACTTACGGCGGTACCATGGTTCTGGTGACGGCCACAGCCGCAGCGGAACCGCGGGAAGGAATCGATTTTTTCCCACTGACGGTTGATTACGAAGAAAGGCTTTATGCTGCCGGCAAAATCCCGGGCGGTTTCATTAAACGGGAAGGCCGCCCCAGCGAAAAGGCCATCCTCTCGGCCCGGCTGATCGACCGGCCCATCCGGCCGTTATTTCCCAAGTATTACCGTAACGACGTCCACATCGTCGCTACAGTTCTATCGGTAGATCAAGATTGCCCGCCCAACGTGGCCGGCATCATCGGCGCTTCGGCCGCCCTGACCATCTCGGCCATACCCTTTGCGGGGCCCATAGGGGCGGTAGGGGTAGGTTTAATCGACAACAAGCCGGTTATCAACCCAACCCTGGCTGAAGACGAAAAAAGTTCTTTAAACCTGGTAGTAGCCGGTACGGATACGGCCATTATGATGGTCGAAGCAGGGGCCAAAGAGGTACCCGAGGACCTGATGCTGGAATGCATCATGCAGGCCCATGAAGAGATTAAACGGATTGTCGCTTTTATCAATGATTTCCGCGCTGAAGCTTTAGCGATGGGCCTGGCCAAAGAAAAGCAGGAAGTGGTTGAACCCCGCCTGGATCCTGAACTGGAAAGCCAGGTGCGGGAGATTGCCACCCCGCGCCTGCAGGAAGCCATCTACTCCAGCCGCGATGAAAAGCTCGTCAAGCAGGAAAGGGAAAAGCGGCTGGAAGCCTGCCGGGAAGAGATCAAGAACCTGGTGCTGGCCGGTAAAGAAGAGATGCTGGCGGAGCACCCGGAAATACCCCAGTTAGTCAATGATTTAATTACCAAAATAGAAAAGGAAATTGTCCGGAAAATGATCCTTACCGAAGGCGTCAGGATCGACGGCCGCGCCCTGGATGAAATCCGGCCCATTACCTGTGAAGTAGGGGTGTTGAGCCGCACCCACGGCTCGGGCCTCTTTACCCGGGGCGAAACCCAGGTATTAACGGTAACCACCCTGGGCCCCATCAGCGATGAGCAGATCCTCGACGACCTGGGGGTCGACGAGTCCAAGCGCTACATGCACCATTATAACTTCCCTCCCTACAGTGTCGGGGAGGCACGGCCCATCCGTGCTCCCGGCCGCCGGGAAATCGGCCATGGCGCCCTGGCGGAACGGGCCCTGGAACCCATGATCCCCCCAGAGGAAGAATTCCCTTATGCCATCCGCCTGGTTTCCGAAGTCCTGAGTTCCAACGGCTCCACTTCCATGGGCAGCGTCTGCGGCAGTACCCTGGCCCTCATGGACGCCGGTGTACCCATTAAGGCGCCGGTGGCCGGGGTGGCCATGGGCCTGGTCAAGGAAGGGGACCAGGTGGCCGTATTGACGGACATCCAGGGCATTGAGGATGCCCTAGGGGATATGGATTTTAAAGTTGCCGGTACCAAAAACGGCATTACGGCCCTGCAGATGGATATAAAAATCCCGGGCATAGATCGGGCCATTTTAGAACGGGCCCTGGAACAGGCGCGCAAGGGACGCCTGTTCATCCTGGATAAGATCCTGGCCACCATCCCGGCGCCGCGGCCGGAGCTGTCCCCCTACGCCCCCCGGATGCTGACCATGACCATCGATCCCGATAAAATCCGCGATATCATCGGCCCGGGCGGCAAGATTATCAAAAAGATCATTGAAGAAACCGGTGTGGAGATTGATGTCGAAGACGACGGCCGCATCTTTATCGCCTCCACCGATGCCGCCAAAGGGAAGCGGGCGGTGGAGATTATCCAGGCCCTGACCCAGGAAGTGGAAACGGGTAAGGTATATAACGGCAAGGTGACCAGGATAACCGACTTTGGCGCCTTTGTGGAAGTCATACCCGGGGTTCTGGGCATGCCCGGCAAAGAGGGCCTGGTGCATATCTCCCAGCTGGCCAACGAGCGGGTGGAAAAGGTGGAAGACGTGGTCCAGGAGGGCGACTATATCCTGGTCAAGGCCATCGGCTTTGATTCCCAGGGGCGGCTTAAACTGTCCCGTAAAGAAGCCTTGCCGCAGGCACTACCTGAAGGAGGCGGGCGCCATTTGCGCCGGCAGGGCCGGGAAGGCGGCGGCCGCGTCTTAAACAGCCGGCGGCCGCGCTAGCTGCCGCGTCTGATTAAGGCGTGAAGGGCATATACATTGATCAGTACTCAATAAAAGGTGGTGCGGTCAATGTATGTGCTCTACTACCGGCGGCAGTGGCTGCGGCGGTTAGGAATTTTAGCAGCCGCGGGGTTGTTGCTGGTCCTTGGTTTTACTGCCTGGTACTGGCTGGCGGGAAGGGCGGTGCCGGCCATGAAGACCCAGCCCATTTACCAGGGGGATCCGGGCCGCAAGGCCGTGGCCCTGACCTTTACCATAGACTGGGGCGAAGAATACCTGCCGGCCATTTTGCAGGCCCTGCAGCAGGCCGGAGCGCGGGCCACCTTTTTTCCCACCGGCCAGTGGGCCGAACGGCACCCGGACCTGGTGCGGGAGATGCTGGCCGGCGGCCATGAGATAGGCAACCACGGCCAGAGCCATCCCCATCCCGATAATTTAAGCCGGGAAGAGAACCGCCGCGACATCCAGGCAGGGGAAGCGACCCTGATGGCCATTACCGGCAAGAAGCCGGTCCTCTATTCCCCCCCTTACGGGGAGAGCAAACCCCAGGTAGTGGCGGCGGCCGGCGACCTGGGTTATAAATTTATCATGTGGACCATCAATACCGGCGACTACCTGCCCAATACCAGACCGGAGGATATCCTGGCATCGGTAATCCCCAAATGCCAGAACGGCGCCATCGTCCTGCTGCACCCGACCGAACCGGCCAGCAAAGCCCTGCCGGAGCTTCTAAAACAACTAAAAGAACGGGGTTATGCCCTGGTAACGGTTTCCGAGCTCCTTTAAAAGAAGGTGCCCCTTTTTTATAAGGCCGGCCTTCCCTGGATATAATAACCCCTGTTTAATAAAAATTTTCCGGGGGAGTGAAGGCCTGTTGCGAAGGCTTGCCTGCGGGCTGCTTTTAATCATAGGCTGCTTGTTCTGGTCCGGGACGGCAGAGGCTGCCGGTGAACCTTTCCTCACGGCTCCGGCAGCTGTTTTAATGGAAGCCAGTACCGGCCAGGTCCTGTATGAGCACGGCGCCAGGGAAGAGCGGCCGCCGGCCAGTACGACGAAAATCATGACCGCCATCCTGGCCCTGGAGCTGGGCCGGCTGGATGCCCCCGTCAAGGTAAGCAGCTATGCCGCCGCCACACCCGGGGCCAGTATCTATTTGACCACGGGAGAAACAGTGACCCTGGGCGACCTGGTTAAAGGGGCCCTGCTCAATTCCGGCAATGACGCCACCGTGGCCATTGCCGAAAGCCTGGCCGGTACGGAAGCGGATTTTGCCTGGCTCATGAACCGTAAAGCCCGGCAGGTGGGGGCTTTTCACACCCATTTTAACAATCCCCACGGCTTGACCGATCCGGCCCATTACACCACCGCCTACGACCTGGCCCTCATGGCCCGCTACGCCCTGGGCAACCCCGTCTTTCGCCGGCTGGTAGCGACGCAAGAAGACCAGATCCCGGCGCCGGACGGCGTGCGCTATCTCTACAATACCAACCGCCTGCTGGGCTCCTATCCCGGCGCCGACGGAGTAAAGACAGGCACCACCGACGCCGCCGGTCAGTGTCTGGTCGCCTCGGCTACCAGGGAGGGACGCCAGCTCATTGCCGTCGTCCTGGGCAGTTCCGACCGCTATGCCGACGCCCGCGCCCTTCTGGATTATGGCTTTAGCGGCTTTTATAACGAAACAGCCAGGGCCGGGGAAGCAGTCGGCCAGGTGTATGTCAAAAACGGGGAAGCGACTGCCGTCCCTGCAGCGCCGCTGATGACGGCCGGTTTTACCGTGCCCGTGGACCAGGCGGCTTTCCTGGAAAAACGCGTGCTCCTGCCGGCTGCTGTCAAAGCTCCCATCAGCAAAGGCCAGGAACTGGGACAGGTAAAAATCCTGTTCCAGGGCCGGGAGGTTGCCAGCTCTACCCTGGTGGCCACCCGGGATGTGGCTGCCCTGCCCTGGTGGTCAAGGTTCAAGAAATAAAGCAGAAAAAGTTAGGGGGAAGGGGATGTACCAAAAAAATATCCTGGATAACGGCATCCGGGTGGTAAGTGAAGAGGTTCCCTTTGCCAATTCCATAGCCCTGGGGGTATGGGTGCGTACCGGTTCCCGCGATGAAGACGAAACCAACCAGGGCGTTTCCCATTTTCTGGAGCACCTGTTGTTTAAGGGGACAACCAGGCGGACGGCCCGGCAGATAGCCGAGGAACTGGAAGCAGTCGGGGGCATAATCAACGCCTTTACAACCAAGGAATACACCTGCTTTTACACCCGGGTGCTGGCCGAGCACCTGGACCTGGCCGTTGACGTTTTGAGCGACATGCTGTTTAATTCCCTCCTGGCCGTCGAGGACATTGAAAAAGAGAAAAAGGTCATCCTGGAAGAAATCAAGATGTACGAGGATTCCCCCGACGAACTGGTTCACGACCTTTTCGCCCAGACCATCTGGCCCGGGCATCCCCTGGGCCGGGCCATCCTTGGCACTTATGAAACGGTAGCCAATTTAAACCGGGACATCATTTACCGCTACTACAAGGAACAGTACAACAGCGCCAACATTGTCCTGGCCGCAGCCGGGAAATTTAACACCGCTGAACTGGTCGCCAAACTGCAGACGGCCTTCGGACTTAAATCCTGCCCCGGCAAGCAGGGGGAATACTTGCCCCCCAAAAGCCGGCCCAGGGTCAGCATAAATATTAAAGACACGGAGCAGGTGCAGATCTGCCTGGGGGTGCCGGGTCTGCCCCAGGATGATGCAGCCATTTATGCCCTCCAGGCCCTGAACAATATCCTGGGCGGGGGCCTGAGTTCCCGCCTCTTCCAGCTTATCCGCGAAGAACAGGCCCTGGCCTATTCCGTCTACTCTTACCATGCCGGTTTCAGCGACAGCGGCCTGCTGACCGTTTACGCCGGTACCAGCCCGGACAATTACCGCCAGGTAGTAGCCTTGATTTTGGAAGAAATCGCCTCCTTAAAAAACAAAGGGGTAACGGCCCAGGAATTGACGCGAACCAAGGAGCAGATCCGCGGTAATTTGCTCCTCGCTCAAGAAAACGTCAACCACCGCATGAGCCGACTGGGCAAGACGGAACTCACCTTTGGCCGGGTAATTACGGCGGAAGAAGTAATCGAGCGGTTGAACGAGGTAACTGAAGACGACGTCCAGGCCATCGCCAGGCGCCTCTTCCGGCCGGAATACTTATCCCTCACCACCCTGGGGCCGGAAGTCGAACCCCTGGACCTGGCCGAGTGCGCCCGCCGGGCCGGGATATAGGAGGATTACCGGATGGATCGTTTAGAACATATCTTTGCGCTGCAGGAGCGCTTCGACCAGGACCTGGCCCGGCGGCGCAGGCTGCCGGATTACAGCACGGCGGAGTGGATCCAGAAGGAAGTCCTGGCCATGGTCGCCGAGCTGGGGGAACTCCTGGAGGAAGTAAACTTCAAGTGGTGGAAAAACCCCCATCCTTTAGACCGCGAAGCCATCAAAGGCGAACTCGTCGACATCCTCCACTTTCTCGTCAGCATGTGCCTGAAAGCCGGCATTACGGCAGAGGAATTTTACCAGGCTTATCTGGCCAAAAATCAGGAGAACTTTCGCCGGCAGCAGGGACTGACGGACCGCCGGGAATATGCCGCCGCCCCGGAGGACAAGGAAGCATAAAGCAAATATCTCCCTTCATATGTTTTAGCGAAGGGAGATGAAATCCATGCTGACGATCTTTTTTTCCGGCCTCCTGCTGCTGCTTTTTATCCTGGCCCTCCGGGCCAAGGTCGCCTTTTACCGCAGCAGCAGCGTGGAAGCGGCAGCCAGCCCCTTTTCCCGGGCCCTGGCCGAACTGGTGGCCCTTGCCGGGGGTATCTACCTCTCCCTCGTGCTCCTGGTCAGCTTTTTAAAGATCAGCCTGCCGGAAACGATAGCCATCGGGGGCCTGCTGGTCGATCCCCTGGCGGTTGCCGCCCTGGTAATAGCCCTTGTCCAACCCCTGGTGCTGGGTCTCTGGCCGTGGCTGAAGGGGCGGTAGATTATGCGCCTGTCGGAACTCATGGGCAAGGAGATAATTAACCTTTACGACGGCTCCCGCCTGGGACATATCGGCGATGCCGACCTGGTCCTGGACATGGCCGAGGGGACCATCGCGGCCATCGTCCTCCCGCTCAAGGGAGGCTGGCTGCCTTTCTTTGGCGGCCGCCAGGAGCTGGTGATCCCCTGGGAAGCCGTCCACAAGGTCGGCACCGAAGTAGTGGTCGTCAGCCTGGATCCCACCTACAGCCGCCGGCGCGATAAAGATTGACAGGACTTTTCCCTGATGGTATCATAAGATAAACAAAGCTATAAACTCATCTCGTGTGCAGTGGGGTAGAGGTGCAGCGGGCAAGAGTACTGCCGGTGAGGCGGGCACCGGTGAGCCGGCAGGAAAGGGTACGCTGCCGAAGGGAGATGGCAGGCCCGGGCCATCTTCCTGGGCCGGCCGCTGAATAAGGGTCGGACTGTCACCATATCCTGGTGGAGCGCTACTCGCACGAAGAGGCCTGGCGAGATGAGTATTCTGGTAATCCGGGGGAAACCGGAGCGGGATGCTCATGGTTTTCCCTTAATTTTTTAAGCGGGGTGGATAGCAACGATCAGGGTTGTAGTTACCGGTGCCGCCGGCCGCATGGGCCGGGAAATGACGAAGGGCCTGCTGCAGGCAGAAGACATTGAAGTGGTAGGGGCCGTAGACCGGGTGGCGGTGGGTACGGATATCGGCACCCTGAACGGCCTGCAGCCGGCGGGGGTGCCCATTAATGACGACCTGGCGGCAGTGATAAAAACCACCCGTCCCCAGGTCATGGTCGACTTTACCGTGGCGGCCGCCGCCCTGGCCAACGCCCGGCTGGCCGTAGAACAGGGAGTATGCCCGGTGATCGGCACCACCGGCATCAGCCTGGAACAGCTGGACGAGCTGCACCAGCTCTGCGAGGCCAGGCAGGTGGGCGCGGTGGTGGCACCCAATTTTTCCCTGGGGGCCGTCTTAATGATGCACTTTGCCCGGCAGGCCGCCCGCTACTTCCCCCGGGCGGAAATTATCGAAATGCACCATGAACAAAAAATCGACGCTCCTTCGGGGACGGCCTTAAAAACGGCGGAACTAATGGCCGGGGAGATAGGGACGGTGCCGGCCCCGCCGGTGGGGGAAGAAAAGGCTGCCCGGGCCAGGGGGGCCACCCACCGGGGCCTGTCCATCCACAGCCTTCGCCTGCCGGGGGCGGTGGCCCACCAGGAGGTAATTTTTGGCGGTCAGGGACAGCTCCTGACCATCCGCCACGACACTATCAGCCGGGAAGCCTTTCTGCCGGGGCTTTTGCTGGCCGTAAGGCGGGTCCTCCACCTCAAGGGGGTGGTTTACGGGCTGGAAAATTTGCTGGAATTATAGACCTGGCACCTCCCGGAGCGCCCTCACATATATTGCAAGTAGTACAGGTGTACTAACTTGGCAGGAGGTCGTTCCGGCATGGGCGGGATACTGTCAGGGATCAGGGTGGCAATGCTTGGTGGCGATGCCCGGGAAGTCCTTCTCCTGGAAGAGCTGCTGCGCCAGGGGGCCGAGGTCAGGACAGCCGGCCTGGGAGACCTGCCGGAGCAGGAAGGCTGTACCTGTTGTGACGATCCCCTGGACGCCGTGCAGGAGGCAGGGGTAATTATCCTGCCGGTACCGGGGATTAAGGCTGAAGGTATAATCCATGCACCCCGGGCGCGGCAGCCCCTGCACTTTACCCGGGAACTGGCCGGGGCCATCCCGGCGGGAACCCCGGTCCTGGTGGGGGTGGCGCGGCCCTACCTGAAAGAAATGGCGGCGGAGCGCGGCTGGCAGCTGGTGGAGACGGCCGAGATGGATGAAATGGCCATCTTAAATTCCATCCCTACGGCCGAAGGGGCCATCATGCTGGCCATGCAGGAACTCCCCATTACCCTCCACGGTAGTGAAGCCTTTATCCTGGGACTGGGCCGGATCGGTTTTACCCTGGCGCGGATGCTGGCCGGGATTGGAGCCAGGATAACCATAATCGACCGGGGCGCTTCCGACCGGGCCCGGGCTTATGCCGAAGGCTGGCCGGCCTTTACCTTTACAGAACTGGCAGCCGTAATCGAGCGGGCCGACGTCATTTTCAACACTGTACCCGCCCCCGTCCTGACGGGAGAGCTCCTGGCCCGGACCAGGCCCGATGTCCTGATTATTGACCTGGCGTCGGACCCGGGCGGCACAGATTTCACTGCCGCTGCGGCCCTCAAGCGGCGGGCCATGCTCGCTCCGGGACTGCCAGGTAAAGTAGCCCCCCGGACGGCCGGGCGGATCCTGGCCCGCATTTATCCCGCCCTCATATTAAAGTGCCTGGGACGACTGTAAACCCTACGTGGAGGTGCTGAAAATGCGGCTCAAAGGCAAAAGGGTAGGGTTTGCCGTCACAGGCTCCCACTGTACCCTGGCGGCGGTCATGCCGCAATTGGCCAGGGTAGTTGCTGAAGGCGCCCAGGTTGTCCCCATTCTATCCCCGGCCGTCAGGGACAGCGATACTCGCTTCGGCACCAGCGCCTTCTGGCGGGCGGAGGTAGAAAGGATTACCGGACAGAAAGCCATAGATAATATCACTGCGGCGGAGCCGATCGGGCCGAAAAAACTTTTTGACCTCATCGTCGTCGCCCCCTGCACCGGCAATACCCTGGCCAAACTGGCCAACGGGATTACCGACACCGCGGTCCTGATGGCCGTGAAGGCCCAGCTGCGCAACCTGCGGCCGGTGGTGCTCGCCATTTCCACCAACGACGGCCTGGGGGCTAACGCCGTAAACTTGGGTCGGGTAATGAACATGAAAAATATTTACCTGGTCCCCTTTGGCCAGGATGATCCGCACAATAAACCCAATTCCCTGGTAGCCAGCATGGACTTAATTGTTGACACCATCCTGGCGGCCCTGGAGGGGCGCCAGATCCAGCCCGTACTGCTGGGTCCTCTGCCAAAGGGGCAGGAGACAGGAGGATAGTAATCAGCTGATGAAGACTTACAATGTCGCTGTAGTTGGTACCGGAGCCGTAGGCCAGACCATGCTCAAGGTTTTAGAGGAGAGGAATTTTCCCGTCGGCCGGCTGAAGGTCCTGGCAACCAGCCGTTCGGCGGGCAAGACCGTGACCTTCAGGGGCGAAGAGTACGTTGTCGAGGAGACTACACCGGCCTCCTTTGCCGGGATCGACGTGGCCCTCTTTGCCGGCGGCGAAGCCAGCAAGATTTACGGCCGCGCGGCGGTGGAGGCCGGGGCGGTGGTGATAGACAACAGCAATAATTTCCGCATGGACCCCGAGGTGCCCCTGGTGGTACCGGAGGTCAATCCCCAGGACGTCCGCTGGCACAAAGGCTTGATTGCCAATCCCAACTGCTCCACCATCCAGATGGTGGTGGCTTTAAAGCCCATCTATGATGCCGCCGGCATCAAGCGGATTGTAGTTTCCACCTACCAGGCCGTATCCGGAGCCGGCCAGGAAGCCATTGACGAGCTGCGGCAGCAGAGCCGGCAGGTCCTGAACGGGGAAGAGGTAACGGGCAAGGTATTTCCCTGGCAGATCGCCTTCAACTGCCTGCCCCATATCGACGTCTTCCTGGAGAACGGCTACAGCAAAGAAGAAATGAAAATGGTCAATGAAACCAAAAAGATCATGGGGGACGACCGGATCCAGGTCACAGCCACTACGGTGCGGGTGCCGGTCTTCAACGGCCACTCGGAAGCAGTCAACGTGGAGACGCGGGAAAAGCTGACGGCGGCGGCAGCCAGGGAACTCCTGCGCCGGGCCCCGGGAGTCGTGGTGGTGGATGACCTGGCAGCCAAAGCCTATCCCCTGGCCATCCAGGCCGACGGCCGGGATGAAGTCTTTGTCGGCCGCATCCGGGAAGATTTTACCATCGCCAACGGCCTGAATATGTGGATAGTCGCCGATAACCTGCGTAAAGGCGCGGCGACCAACGCCGTCCAGATTGCGGAACTGTTGGTGCAGGAGGGCCTTCTCTAAAGCGAGGTGACGGCCATGAAGGTCCTGGTCCAGAAGTTTGGCGGTTCCTCGGTAGCCACCCCGGAACAGCGGTTAATGGTGGCCCGGCATATCGAAAGGGCCTGCCGGGCCGGCTACCGGGTGGCCGTCGTCGTTTCGGCCATGGGCCGCCGGGGGGCGCCCTACGCCACCGATACTTTACTGGACCTCTTGGGGGACAACCAGGTTTCGCCCCGGGAGCGCGACCTGCTCCTGTCCTGCGGGGAGATTATTGCCGGTGTCGTTTTAAGCGCGACTTTACAGGGACGGGGCATACCGGCCGTTTTTCTCACCGGCGGCCAGGCCGGCATCATTACCGATGCCCGCTTTAACGATGCCCGCATCCTCCGGGTGGAACCCCGGCGGGTCCAGTCCTACCTGGAGCAGGAGCAGGTAGTAGTGGTGGCCGGCTTCCAGGGGGTTACCGAGGCCGGAGAGATCACCACCCTGGGTCGGGGGGGCAGCGACACCACGGCCGCGGCTTTAGGCGTGGCCCTGAAGGCGGAAGCGGTGGAGATATTCACCGACGTCGACGGTGTCAAGACGGCCGACCCCCGTATCGTCAGCGACGCCAGGACCTTGAGCACCATCACCTATACGGAAGTCTGCCAGATGGCCTATGAGGGGGCGAAAGTAATCCATCCCCGCGCCGTGGAGATCGCCCGGGAAGGAAATATACCCTTAAAGATAAAGTCAACCTTCGGCGACGGCCCGGGCACCCTGGTGGTGGCCTGGCAGCCCGGTCCCAGCGGCGTGCACATCAGCCGCGACCGGGTGATTACCGGCATCACCCATATGGCCGGCCTGACCCAGCTTAAGGTTGCCGTACCCGAAGGCCAGGGGGCCGACGCAGTTTTCCAGACCCTGGCCCAGAATAACATCAGCGTGGACTTCATCAACGTCTTTCCCGGGGAGCTGGTCTTTACGGTTGCCGCCGGCGCCGCCGGCCGGGCCGGGGAGCTGATTGAGGGGCTGGGCCTTAGCGTTGCCGCCCGCCCTAACTGTGCCAAGGTGGCTGCCGTGGGGGCCGGCATGCGCGGCGTACCCGGGGTCATGGCGGCCATCGTCACCGCCCTGAACCGCGCGGGGATAAAGATTTTACAGTCGGCCGATTCCTATACCTCCATATGGTGCCTGGTAGACCAGGCGGACATGGAGCGGGCCGTGCAGGTCCTGCACCGGGAATTCAAGCTGCACGATGAAGAAACAGGCGAGGTGAAAGCTTATGCCGTGGGGTAGAATCCTCACAGCCATGGTGACCCCTTTCACAGCAGACGGTAAATTAGATCTGGACGGCGCCAAGAAGCTGGCCGCTTACCTGGTGGACCACGGCAGCGACGGCCTGGTGGTGGCCGGCACCACCGGGGAGTCGCCGGCTCTGAGCCACGAAGAAAAAATAGCCCTGTTCCGGGCCGTCAAAGAAGCGGTGGGAGGCAGGGCGGCGGTCATTGCCGGCACGGGCACCAACTCCACCGCCGCCAGCATCGAGCTTTCCCGGGAGGCCGAAGCCCTGGGAGTAGACGGGCTGATGCTGGTGGTACCCTACTACAACCGCCCCTCCCAGGAGGGCTTGTACCAGCATTTTAAAGCCATTGCCGGGGCCGTTTCCCTCCCGATCATCCTCTACAATATACCCTCCCGGACGGGGCGCAATATGGAGGCGGCGACGACCTTACGCCTGGCGGAGATCAAAAATATCGTCGCCGTAAAGGAAGCCAGCGGCGACCTGGACCAGGCGACGGCCATTATCAGGGAGGCGCCGGCCGGCTTCCTCGTATACAGCGGTGACGACTCCCTGACCCTGCCTTTAATGGCCGTAGGCGCCTACGGCATTATCAGTGTCGCCGCCCATGTGGCGGGCGACAAGATGCAGGCCATGGTCAGGGCCTTTGTCAGCGGCGATGTGGCCGGGGCGGCGGCCCTGCACCGGGAGCTCTTCCCCTTGTTTAAAGCCCTGTTCATAACCACCAACCCGGTGCCGGTGAAGGAAGCCCTGCAAATGCTGGGCCTGCCGGCCGGGCCGGTGCGTCTGCCCCTGGTCGGGGCCAGCCCGGCGGAGAAAGAAAAAATCGCCGCGGCCCTGCAGGCGGCTGGCATTTTACCGGCGGGTTGATGTTGCGGGATAAGGCCGGATAGGGTATAATAAATATAGCTGGTTTAGAACGTGGGTTAAAACCGGGCCGGCAGCAGCAGGCCCGGTCTTTAATTGTGGTCACGCTGTAATTTATCTTTGACAAATGGAGGTGGATTGATGGCCGAAAATGAGCAGAAAGTTTCCTTGATTCCCCTGGGCGGCCTCGGCGAAATAGGCAAGAACATGATGGCGATCAGGTACGGAAACAGCATACTGGTCATTGACTGCGGCCTGACCTTTCCCGAGGACGAAATGCTGGGCGTTGACGCGGTCATACCCGATTACAGCTACCTGCTGGAACACCGGCAAATGGTGAAGGGGATCATCGTTACCCACGGCCACGAAGACCATATCGGCGCCCTGCCCTATGTGCTGAAGGATTTGAATGTACCCGTGTACGGCACCAGGCTGACCCTGGCCCTGCTCCAGGCCAAGTTGAAGGAGCAGGGGAACTTGAACGGGGTCAGATTACAGCAGGTTAAGCCCCGGGACACGATCCGGATCGGCCCCTTCAGGGTGGAGTTTATCCACGTCAGCCATTCCATTGCCGACACCGTGGCCCTGGCCATCCACACGCCGGTGGGGACCATCGTGCATACCAGCGACTTCAAGATTGACTACACGCCCATCGATGGCGAGGTATTTGACTTCTACAAGTTTGCCCGGCTGGGGGAAGAGGGCGTCCTGGTGCTCATGTCCGACAGCACCAATGTCGAGCGTCCCGGTTATACCATGTCCGAGCGGGTGGTCGGCGAAACCTTTGATGAAGTGTTCCGCCAGGCCAGGGAGCGGATAATTGTCGCCAGCTTCGCGTCCAACGTGCACCGGCTGCAGCAGATAATCTCGACCGCCTACAAGTATAATCGTAAAGTAGCCGTGGTCGGCCGGAGCATGGTCAACGTCGTCAACATCGCCATGGAGCTGGGCTACCTGGATATCCCGGAAAACACCCTGGTGGATTTAAGCGAGCTGGCCCACCTGCCGAAAAACAGGACGGTGATTATCTCTACCGGGAGCCAGGGGGAGCCCATGTCGGCCCTGACCCGCATCGCCAGGAACGATCACCGCCAGATCGAGATAGTTCCCGGAGATACGGTGATTATTTCGGCGCTGCCGATACCCGGCAACGAAAAGCTGGTAGCGCGGACGGTAGATCAGCTCTTCAGGCAGGGGGCGGACGTTTACCACGAAGCTATAGACGGAGTCCACGTTTCCGGCCACGCCAGCCAGGAAGAGCTGAAGCTGGTTTTAAGCCTGGTCAAACCCAAATTCTTCGTCCCCGTCCACGGCGAATACCGCATGCTCATCAAGCATGCCCGCCTGGCGGAAGAACTGGGGATCCCGCCGGAGAATATCTTCGTGGCGGAAAACGGCCAGGTGCTGGAGTTTACGCGCAAGCGGGGCGCCGTTACCGGCCGGGTGCCGGCGGGGAGGCTCCTGGTTGACGGCCTGGGTGTGGGCGACGTCGGCAATATCGTCCTGCGGGACCGGAAGCAGCTGGCCCAGGACGGCCTTTTGATCGTCGTCGTGACTCTAAGCAAAGAAACGGGTACCGTCGTTGCCGGTCCGGATATTGTCTCCCGGGGCTTCGTCTATGTGCGCGAAGCCGAGGAACTGCTGGAAGAGGCCAAAGAAAAGGTCCGCCAGACCCTGGACAAATGCGAAGAACGCAAGGTGACTGACTGGGCGACCATAAAAAGCAATATCCGCGATTCCTTAAGCAAGTTCCTCTATGAAAAGACCAGGCGCCGTCCCATGATCCTGCCGATTATCATGGAAGTGTAGTGGCCGCTGCAGGTCTTGTAAAAGCTGATGAATTTTTACAGGATGAAGGAGGAATTTTCCTATTTATGCCGAAAGAATCCAATTGGCCGGGGAGGGAGCGCCTGGCCGGTAAATAAAAAGGGGAGGTGTTGCCGTTGATCTCTACGGTTACAACCACCACCGTTACCACCATTGCCAGCTCCACCATGGCCGCAGGATTGGGCCTGGCCGCCGTCCTCTGCTTGATTGCCTTCCTGATTGCCAAGGAACTGCTGGACGCCGGCGTCAGCGTTGAGGGCACGGGTGATGGTGCGGCCGTGACCCTTTACCCGTGGGTACGACCCCTGAGCCGCGCCCTGACCGTGGGCATCATCCCCCTGCTCATTGGCTTCGGGTTTATAGTCCTGGTACGGGTGATGGCCGTCCTTTAAAGCAGCCATTACAGCGATGGTGGTAAAAGCAACCGTGAGCCCGGGATAGGGGGCTCGCCACCGGACCGCAAGGAACGGTGGTATTTTTTTGGGGGAATATCTTTGCGCTTGCATACCTGGAAAGAACTCGTCTACCTCGACGCCCTGGCCCTGGTCCTGGCCCTGATCATCCTCCTGGGCGGTCCCCAGCCCCTGCGGGTCGCCCTGGGGCTGCCCTTTGTCCTCTTTTTGCCGGGCTATTGCCTGATAGCGGCCCTTTTCCCCCGGCAAAGGGACCTGGACGGCATCGAGCGGATAGCCCTGAGCTTCGGCCTGAGCATCGCCGTCGTGCCCCTCATCGGGCTAGCCCTCAACTACACCCCCTGGGGCATCCGCCTCTACCCCATCCTTATCTCCCTGTTAATCTGGATCCTGGGCCTCTCCGCCCTGGGCCTCACCCGCCGCCGGCGGCTGCCCCCGGAGGAGCGGTTGACCATCGCCCTGGAGCTCAAGCCCCCGGCCTGGCGCGCCCTCACGCCCCTGGACCGGATCCTCTCCATCGTCCTCATCGGCGCCATAATCTTGGCCGTGGGCAGCATCGTCTACGTCGTCAAGACTCCCAAAGTTGGGGAGCGCTTCACGGAATTTTACATCCTCGGACCTTCCGGCAAAGCGGAGGGCTACCCGCGCCAGCTCACCCTGGGTGAGAGCGGCCAGGTCATTTTGGGCATCGTCAACCACGAGTACGCCCGGGTGGAGTACAGGGTGACGGTGCGCCAGGGGACGGACGACCTGGTGCAGCTCGGCCCCCTGGTGTTAAACCATGAGGAGAAATGGGAAGAACCCCTCACCTTTACCCCCCGCCGGGCCGGGGAGAACCAGAAAATCGAGTTTCTCCTCTACAAAACCGGAGAGACGCCCCAGCCGGGTATACCTTACGTCAAAGCAGGCGACACGACACCCTCCGTAGCGCCTTATCGCGACCTGCACCTGTGGATAAACGTCGTCAATCCCAGCACCAGCAAACAGCCCGGGAGATGAAGCCAGTTGACCACTTCCCAACCCATGTACCAGGCCGGGCCGGACACCCGGGGAGAAACCCCCTTCAAGGCCCTGCTGCCCTGGTTTTACGGGGTTCTTTTAACCGCGGCCGAGATTCTGACGGCCCTCATGTACATACCCGCCGGCCTGGCCCTGCACTTCAGCATCTTGATCCTCTTAATCCTTCAGGCCGCCCTGGAGGCGGGGAAACCCCGCCACGCCCTCTACCAGGCCCTCACCCTGGCGCCCCTGACACGCATCATGAGCCTGACCCTGCCCCTGGGCAGCTTTCCCCTGATGTGGTGGTACGCCATCACCAGCCTGCCCCTTTTGGCGGCGGCCGGGGCGGCGGCCGCCCTCTGCGGCTTTAAGGCCGCCGACCTGGGCCTGGTCCGGGGCCGCCCCGGGCTGCAGGTCCTGGTGGCCCTGAGCGGCCTGCCCCTGGGCCTCCTGGAATACCTGATCTTGAGACCTCAGCCCCTGGCGGGCCTCGACTTTCGCCATCTGTGGCTCCCGGCCCTGATCCTCCTCATATGCACCGGTTTCATGGAGGAGCTGGTCTTCCGCGGCCTTATCATGCGGGCGGCTACAATCGCCGCCGGGCCGCGCTTTGCCCTCAACTACATGAGCTTTATCTTCGCCATCCTGCATATCACCCACCGCTCGGTCCTGGACGTTTTCTTCGTTTTTGCCGTGGCCCTCTTTTTCGGCTGGGTAGTCCAAAAGGATCGCTCCATCCTGGGGGTCACCCTGGCCCACGGCCTTACCAATATCACCCTTTACCTCATCTGGCCCAACCTGTTATAATTTCTCTGGGTGATATATCCATGCGCGCCAGGATTATCCTCGGCGGGGTCGCGGCCCTCATCATGGGCAGCGGCCTCCTGCTGTATTTTCTTTTAGGCTTTCCTGCCGGCAGGGGGACGGCGCCGGTGCCCTTTTTTGGACCATCCCCGGGCGGGACGGGCTGGCAAGCGCCGGGTGCCGGTACCCGGACACCCGCGGGGAGCCCGCCGGCCGCACCGGGAGGAGGGGGCGCGGGGGTGACCCCGGCTCCAGGGGCAGCAGCCCCGGCGCCGGGAGGCTCCCTGCAGCCGGACGCCCCTCCCGGGCTGTCGCAGCCGGAGGAGCAGGTCTGGCAGGAGTACGCGCCGCGCCTCCTGGCCCTGCAGGAGCAGTACCAGGGCCGCCTGGACGCCCTGCTGGCCCGCGCCTACGCCGACTACCAGCGCAGTAAAAACGACAGGGCCAGGCTCCTCTCCCTGGCCGCCTACTACATCAAGGCGGGCGCGGCCCTGGAGAAGGAAGCCGACGGCGCCTTCAACAGCATCGCCGCCGCCATGGAAGCAGAACTGAAAGAGCGCCACCTGCCCCTGACCATGGTCCAGGACCTGCGGCGCCGGTACCGGGACTTAAAGCAGCAGCGACGAAGGGCCATCTTCAGCCGTGCCTGGGAATTAATTAATTAATTCCCAGGCAAATTTTTCATTGGAAAAGGAGGAAATTGTTTCTTGACGACGAATATAAGAGAAACCAGTGGGACTAAAGTCCTTATCCATTCTGGGACTTTTCAAGGACCAAAGTCGTATTAACGTCCCGCAAAAAGTGGTGGTATTAATTTGCAGCACTGCGACGTGGCAGTAGTCGGCGCCGGACCGGCCGGCTGCAGCGCGGCGCGCCTGATTGCCGCGGCCGGTTTCCGGGTAATCATCCTGGAAGAACACAATCATATTGGCGAACCCCTGCAGTGCTCCGGCCTCATCAGCCCCCGCACCCTGGAGCTTTCCGGTTACCAGGGGGAGCTGCGCCACGCCCTCCACGGCTTCAACCTCCACAGCCCCGCAGGGCATACCTTGGGATTCCAAACCAATAAAACCTACGCCGTGGCCGTCGACCGCGTGGCCCTGGACCGGCAGCTGGCAGACGCCGCCCGGGCGGCGGGAGCGGAGCTGATCACCGGGGCCAGGGTGGGCCGCCTGCAGTATGCAGGTGACGGCATAATCCTGCATGCGGCGGGAACTGCCGTCAAGGCGCGGCTGGTCATCGCCGCCGACGGGGCCCGCTCATATTTCGCCCGCCGTCTGGGCCTCAGGCCGCGGGAGATCATCCCCCTGGCGGCGGCGGAAATAGAGCTGGGGCCGGGTAGCCGGGCCCGGGAGGACGTCATCGAGCTCTTCCTGGGGCGGGACTTCGCCCCCGGCTGGTTCGGCTGGCTCTTCCCGGCGGGAAAGGGCCGGGCGAGAATCGGCGTCGGGGTGGGCCTTAAAGGTCCCAGTCCACGGCGCTGCCTGGACATGCTGTTGAAACGCTACCCGGAATATTTCAGAGAAGCGAAGCTTCTGCGCTACACCGGCGGCTGCGTGCCCATCGGGCCGCCGCCCCGCTTTTACGGCGAGCGGGTGATGCTTTTAGGCGATGCCGCCGCCCAGGTAAAGCCCATCTCCGGCGGCGGCCTCTACCTGGGGCTGCACGCGGCCCGGCACTGCGCCCGCACGGCTATCCGGGCCCTGGAGCAAAAAGACTTTAGCGCCGCTGTTCTCGCCGGCTACCAGGAGGCCTGGGAAAAAGAGTTCGGCGCGGCCCTGCGCAGCGATCTGGTGCTGCGGGAATTATTCCTTTCTTTGAACGATACGAAAGCCGATTATCTTACCCGCTTTTTCGACAACAGTTTCTGGCGGCAGTTTATAGCCCGGTACGCCGACATCGACTACCCCTCGTTCCTGGTGAAAAAAATCCTGGGAACGGGGCTCCTGCCCCGCAAGTTTTTCCAGCTGGCCCTGGACCTGGGCGGCTTTATCGGCCGCATAGTGAACAAGGACCGGAGCCGGCAGGCCCTGTCAGCCCTGGAAGCGGGAGAGTATTAAGTCCTTACTATTAAAAAACCTGGAGAAAAATAATAGGCACTCAAAATGGTAAGAAACATGAAGCGGAGGCTGTGAACCCTGGCCCGTATGTGGGCGCCTGGACCAGGGCGAGCCTGTGGCGCAACCGGCCGCTGTTTTAGCAAATGGCGGTTTTCGCGTTTTTATGGGGGTGGTTTTTTGCCGGCGGTAGTAGTGATCATGGCCGGGGGGTCGGGCGAGCGGTTCTGGCCCTACAGCAGGAAAGAAAAGCCCAAGCAGTTCCTGGAGATTGCCGGCAAGGGCAGCCTCCTCCAGCAGACGGTCCGGAGGGCGCTGCTGCTCACCTCTATAGAAAATATCTACATAGTGACTGGGAAAGAGTATACAGGGCTTGTACGCGAGCAGGTGCCGGAGCTTTTGCCGGATAACCTCCTGGTCGAACCGGCAGGCCGCGATACGGCCCCGTGCATAGCCCTGGCAGCCGCTTATCTCGCGGCCAAAAATACGGAAACCTTGATGGTCGTTTTACCGGCCGACCATATGGTGCTGGACAACGACGCTTTTTGCGAAACAATCCGGGAAGGCCTGAAGGTAGCGGCAAGCACCGGCGGCCTGGTGACCGTCGGCATCCAGCCGACCCGGCCGGAAACGGGCTACGGCTACATCCACGTGGGCGTGAAGAAGATCGAGGCGGGCCGGGCCTACCCCGTCGACCGTTTTGTCGAAAAGCCGGACGCCCGCCAGGCGGCGGCCTACCTGGCCTCCGGCGAGTATTTGTGGAACAGCGGCATGTTCATCTGGCAGGTCAAAGCCATCCGGGAAGCCATCAGGCGCTACCTGCCGGAGCTGGCGGCCGGGATGGCCCCCATCGAGGCCGCTGTCGGCACAGAGAACTTTGCATGCGTACTCCGCGACCACTTCCCGGCCCTCCCCAAAATATCCATCGACTACGGGGTCATCGAAAAGGCGGACAACGTCTGGGTCGTACCCGGCAGTTTCGGCTGGGACGACCTGGGGACATGGACCGCCCTGGAACGGGTGATGGAGCCGGACAGCTGCGGCAACCTGATCCAGGGCCAGGCGGTGCTGCTGGATACCGAGAACGTCATCGCCAGGAACGACAACGGGGAAAAACTCCTGGTGGCCTTCGGCCTTAAAGATCTGCTCATCGTCGATATGCCCGACGTCCTTTTGGTCGCCCATAAAGACAGGGTGCCGGAGCTCAAGAAAGTGATCCAGGAGTTGCAGAAACAGGGCCTGGGCAGGTTCTTGCACAGCCTCCTCGAGGAAGGGGACCGGGTGAGCGGCCTCCTGGCCGGCCTGGACTGGAAGTGCCCGGTCGTGGAGAAGCCCTGGGGCAGGGAAATCCTGTGGACCCAGACCCCATACTATGCCGGCAAGATCCTGCAGGTGCAGCCGGGGCACTCCTTAAGCCGCCAGTACCACCGGGAAAAGCGGGAAACCATGTGGTTTTTAAAGGGTGAAGGCGAGCTGGAGCTGGGTGGTAGGAAGATCCAGGTAAGGCCAAATATGATCTTTGATATCCCGCCGGGCACCGTCCACCGCATCCGGGCCAAAACCGGGATGGTGGTCCTGGAGGTGTCGTCGCCGCATATGGACGACGTCATCCGCCTGGAAGACGCCTACGGCCGCGCGGACTTAAGGGCGGAGAATTATTAAAAGGTGGAGCGCCGATGAATCCTGCTGTCTTTAAAGCCTACGATATCCGCGGCGTGGCCGACCGGGACTTACCGGATGATGAAGTCGAAAAACTGGGGAGAAGTTTAGGGACCTATTTTCAGGCCCACGGTTACCGGCAGGTCGTCATCGCCAGGGACAACCGCCGGCACTCTTCCCGCCTGCGGAATGCCCTGGTACAGGGCCTCACCGCCGCGGGGTGCGACTGTATCGACATCGGCGAGACCATCACCCCGGTCTTTTACTTCGCCCACCACCACCTGAACCTGAAGGCCGGCGTCATGATCACCGCCAGCCACAACCCGCCCCAGGACAACGGTTTCAAGGTCTACTGCGGCGAGGGCACCATCTTCGGCGAAGCCATTCAGGAAGTACGGCGCATCATGGAAAGAGGAGAGTTTAAAACCGGCCGGGGCCGGGTGGAAGAGGTCCAGGTGGAAGGTAGCTACATAGATTATATAGCTTCCCGCATAAAGCTTGAGACAAGGCTGCGGGTAGTTGCCGACGGCGGCAACGGCACGGCCGGTCCGGTGGCGGTGAAGCTCCTCCAGGCCCTGGGCTGCCAGGTAATCCCCCTGTACTGCGAATCTGACCCGGCCTTTCCCCACCACCACCCCGACCCCACGGTGGTGGAAAACCTGGTGGATTTAAAGCAGGCGGTCCTGGACAATAAAGCCGACCTGGGACTCTCCTTTGACGGTGACGGCGACCGGCTGGGGGTAATCGACGACCGGGGCCAGGTTATCTGGGGGGACATGCTCCAGATCCTCTTCTGGCGCGAGATCATGCCCAGGTACCCCGGCAGCCGGGCCATAGTCGAGGTAAAGTGCAGCCAGACCCTGGTGGATGAGATCACCCGGCTGGGCGGGCGGCCGTTCTTTTACAAAACAGGCCACTCCCTCATCAAAGCCAAGATGCGGGAACTGGGCATCCCCTTTACCGGCGAGATGTCCGGGCACCTCTTTTTCGCCGACGAATACTTCGGCTACGACGACGCCCTCTATGCCGCGGCCCGGCTGCTGCGCATTGTCGCCGGCCAGGGCCGGAAGCTGTCCGAACTCCTGGCCGATGTGCCAAGGCTACCCATCACGCCGGAGGTCCGCGTCCCCTGCCCGGAAAACAAAAAGCAGACGGTTATCAGCGGCATAACGGAATCCTTCCGCCGGGAAGGGTACGAAGTGATCGACGTCGACGGCGCCCGGGTCGTTTTTCCCAATGGCTGGGGCCTCATCCGCGCCTCCAACACCCAGGAAGTGCTGGTCTTGAGGTGCGAGGCGAAGAGCGAAGCGGAGCTGGAGGAAATCAAGAGGAAGTTCGAGGAAAAGCTGGGGACGTATGTTAGCGGCCCGGTAGTTTGGGATTAAAGAACCGGCAGGAAGAGGTGAAGAAATTGCTGCCTTTAGAAAAGCTGAGGAGAGAAGAGGTTGAGGAACGCGGGACGGCCAGTATAAGCGCCCAGCCCGCCCATACCATAATCATCCCAGCCTATAACGAAGAACAGGGTTTACCCGTAGTGCTGGAGAAGATCCTGAAGCTGATCGATGATAGTTTTGAGATCCTCATTGTCGACGACGGCTCTACCGACAATACGGCGGCAGTGGCCCGGAGGTACCCCTGCCGCTTGATCAGGCATAAAATTAACCGGGGCAAGGGTGCGGCCATGAAGACCGGCATCCAGAACGCCCGGGGCGAGAACATCATCTTCATCGACGCCGATGACACCTACCCGGCTGAAACTATTTTGGAGATCGCCGCCGCCCTGGAGGATTACGATTATGTCGTCGCTTCAAGGAGCAAAGGGAAGCAGAATATCCCCGCCTTCAACCGGATAGGTAACGCTATTTTCCGTAACTCAATTCGCTACATCTACGGCTTTAAAGCCTATGACCCCCTGACCGGCCTTTACGGCCTCAAGAAAACGCACCTGGAAAAAATGGACCTCCACTCCCGCGGCTTCGGCATTGAATCGGAAATAGCCATCAAAGCCGCGGCCATGGGGCTAAAGATCAAAGATATACCCATCGTCTACCGTGAACGGATCGGGAAAGCGAAGCTGAACGGCCTCAGGGACGGCTACCGCATCGGGTGCACGATTTTAAAGCACCTGCCCCTGTACAACCCGACCCTGGCCTTTATCCTGCCGGGCCTGCTGCTCTTTTTGGCCGGCTTAACAGCCATGATAGGTTTTGTCAAGGAACCCCAGCAGGTCCGGGGGATAGCGGCCTCCTTATTAATGCTAGCCGGTTTCCAGGTCGTCACTCTGGGTGTCGCCAGCAAGCTCTACGGGTTAGTGCATAAAAACAGGAAACCCAGTCCCCTCATGATGTTTTTTTTGCGAAGCAGGGTTGACAGGAAGCTGATCCTTTTTTCCTTTGCTATAATCCTACTTTCCGCCGCCAGCCTCCTGATGGTGGCTAAAGGCCAGCCGGGGATGGAAGTCTATTCATTCCCCCTGCTTACAGGCGGCCTGCTGGGAGTGCTGTTGTTTTTTGCGACGATATTTCTATCCATCTTCGTTCCCGATGTTTCTTCCCGCAGCATTAAATTAAGCTAGGGGCAGAAAAAGTGCGTATCTGCATCGTCGGCTCTTCCAAAAAGTTCTTCAGCGGCATATCGGCTTACACCATTGTTATGGCCAATGCCTTTGTCGAGCAGGGCCATAAGAGATAGAGGAGTCATTATTTATGTTAGCTTCGGTCATTATTTGTGGATATTCAATGAATAGATTAAAAGATATCATTGCAGCAGTTGAATCTATTTATAACCAAACCTACCGCAATATAGAAGTTATCGTTTCAATAGATCACAATAAAGAATTGCTCCTTAAACTAAAGGAAATGCTTCCTGGGAAAGTTATATTTGCTTTTAACGATTTGAAACCTGGATTATCAGAAACAAGAAATGCGGGCATTAGAAAAGCCAAAGGAGATATCATAGCCTTTATCGATGATGACGCGGTAGCAGATAGTAAATGGCTTGAAAATTTGATAATAAATTATAAAGATCCAAGTATAGTGGCTGTAGGGGGAAAACTTGTCCCTTTGTGGGAAAAAGGAAGGCCCTGGTGGTTTCCGGAAGAATTTGATTGGATTGTAGGGTGCACTTATAAAGGCTTTCCGGAAAAAAGAGGGGAAGTTCGCAATTTAATTGGATGTAATATGTCCTTTAGAAAAAGCGTATTTGAAAAAGTTGGGTACTTTTCAGATCGTTTAGGACGATTGGGGAATAACGCTCTTGCTGGAGAAGAAACAGAACTATGCTTAAAAATAAAGGCATCCATACCTGAAGGAAAGATAATTTACGAACCGGAGGCTTTAGTATATCATAAAGTGCCTGTTTCGAGATGTCGACTTAATTATGTAATAAAACGCGCATATGGAGAAGGTTTGTCTAAGGGATGCTTTCCTAATAAAAGTTTAACTACAGAAAATAGTTATCTGAGGTTTCTCTTAACGACTTCTATGATTGGATACATAAAGGATTTTTTTCTTCTAAAAAGTCCGCTTCAAAATATAGGCAAACTTTCTTTAACAATGAGCGCTATTATAGCTACCGGAATAGGATATGTTAAAGGAAAGCTATATTTATTAGATTGAATATACTTATAGAACGATAAGGGGATTTTGGTGGTAATAAATGCATATTTGTGAAGTAGTTCCTCGCTACGAACCATATGGTGGTGGCGTGGAAACCGTAGTTAAGCAAATCAGCGAGGAGTTAGTCAGGCAGGGACATAAAGTTGAAGTCTTAACCATAGATGCAGGGGGGAGTCTTCAAGAAGTAGACGAGTTAAATGGGGTTATCATCCGGAGATTTAAACCTACAGGACCTTATTGTTATTCCAAACCTTTAATGAAGCATCTGAGCGAAAAAGCCTTGCAGTACGATGTAATTCATGCTCATAATTTACATACTTTCATCCCCCATATGGTAGTCCAGGCTACCAGGGATATAAAAGGTCCTAAACTAATAGTTATAGTTACGGGTCACTACCATGGAAAAGGCAAGACACCTTTATCAAGTATTTTTTTACGCCTTTATCGTCCTTTGATAAAAAGTTTCTTAAGGCAGGTAGACGGCATAACCTGTGTAAGCAATTTTGAGGCCGGATTGATAAAAAAGCATTTTGGCATACCAGATAGTAAAATAGCAGTTATACCCAATGGAATAATACTTGAGGACATAAAAAAAGCCAAGCCTTTTCCTGTTTCAGGCCACCATTTACTGATAGTTAGCCGTCTGGAAAAATACAAGAATATACACCTGGCCATTAGGGCAATGCCCTACCTTCCAGAGGATTACCGGTTGATTATTATTGGCGAAGGTCCTTACCGGCCGTACCTTGAAAAGCTTGCAGCTAGTCTAAACCTTAAAGAAAGGGTTGTGTTTCTGGGTAGATTGCCAAATGAAGAAGTATATCGCTGGTATAAGACATGTGACCTTGTTATAAACCTGTCAAATCTAGAAGCCTTCGGATTGAATGTAATAGAAGGCTTAGCCGCCGCTAAGCCCGTTCTTGTCAATAATAAAACAGCACTGGTTGAATTATGCCAACTATTTGATGGAGTAACCTCGATTAATGCCTGTAACCTGAAGCCTGGGGAATTGGCCTGTTATATTATGCAGTGTATTACAGAGCAATCTATCTCTAATGATTTAGAAGATTATAGATGGGAAGCTATAGCGCAGGGGTATTTAAGATATTATTATGAAGCAGGGAAGCATTGAGGAGTAATAAAATGAAACAGAACTTAAGAATAGCGATGGTTTATAATGGTACATTTGAATATAGAACAGGAATACTCACGGTAATCGAAAATCTAACCAAACAATACCTCAAAGCAGGCCACCAGGTTTACAATATTGGATTTACCACCGGTAAGTCTCAAAAAGTAAGAGGATGGACCCTTATACCTGGAATGCCCCTTACGCTAGCGGGGGAATTAAAACTTGCTTTGACCGTTAAAAAATTGATAAAGGAAAAAGACATTGACATAGTTCATTTTCACGGCGGGCAATTATTGACTTTATTTAAGCGGCACAAGATACCTTACATAGTGACAAACCATGGTCTATTATCAAAAATATATGCTGAAAATGCAGGCAATGATATAAAGAAATCCGTGTTTAATATTATAGGTAGGTATTTATATAGGGGTGCCGACGTAGTTACTACTGTTAGTTCCGCGGTAAAAGATGATATAACTAATACATATAGAGTAGATCCCTCAAAGATTTTTGTCATTCCCAATGGTATTGATGATTTCTGGCTCAATGACTTGCCGCCAGGTAAAATTAATGAAACTCGACAGAAACTGGGATTAGCTGATAAGGGTCCGATACTGTTTTTCCTTAGACCCGCCGAAAAAAGAAAGGGGTTACACTTTTTACTTAAGTCTTTGGGTGAAATTAGAGGCGAATTTCCGGATATACGCTTATTAGTGGCGGGGCAGATAAGCGATTCTGATTACACCCAGGAGATAAGGCAGTTAGTTACTGAACTTCATCTGGATGAAAACGTGATTTTTTTGGGTAATGTTCCTCAAAAAGACTTACCAGTCTTTTATAAAATGGCATATTTAACTGTTGTTCCTTCAACATATGAAGCTTTTCCAATGGTAATTTTAGAAAGTTATGCTTGTGGCACTCCAGTGGTAGCCTTTGATGCAGGAGGTGTACGAGATATCATTGAAGATGGCATTGATGGCTGGATAATACAGTGGGGGGATAGCGAAGGACTTACAAGGATAGTATTTGACTTACTTAGTAAGCCGGATATGCTAAAAGAGATGGGGAAAAGAGGTAAGGAAAAGGTTAAAGGTCAATATAGATGGTCTTCTATTGCAGAAAGTTATATAAAGGTGTACAAATTGGTCGGGAATGCTTGAACTTAGTACGCAAAGACAAATATAGATATATTGAGAAAAACCAAAAAGTCATATTTCACAATTATATAGATAAATCATATTGCGCATAGGAGGAAATATTGTTAAAGGATGGCAAAACAACTTAGGCATATAATTGCAACGATAATTCTATTGTTATTGATGTACCTAATCTTATCTCAAACTCTATATAATAATTTACCATCAACATTTTCTCGCCTCTTTATCTTTGTTATTCTTGGTTTAATAGTATTCTCCTTATATTTATCTACGGAGTTGACGCTTATAATTATACCATTTTTAAATTATTTTTATAATCAATATTTACTTTCTATACCCTTTTCAACAAATATATCTGAAACAGCTTCATTAGCCCAACAATATGAAGTTGGTAGGATTTTCTATTCTAATGCCCATTCGTATTTTTTTTCTTCGCCATATTTAATTTATATGGTGCATAAATTAACCGGTTTGAATTATATTAATAGTAAAGATGCCCTTGTCTTTCTAGTTCTTGTATTTATTAGTTGTATGGGCATATATTTCTATAGAACCCTGCAAGGAAATGATAAAATTTTTGTAAAAATAGCTTCTGCGACTTTAATTTCATTTTCTTTTACAATTAGCCCCAGTTTAGGATATAGAGAAATGGGGACCTTTTTATTTTTATTAGCTATGATATATTGGTTGAAACATTATAATAAAGGTATAAAAGATATACTATGTTTTATAATTTTAGTTGCAGGAGCTTCTATTGGATCATCTATGTCATGTATACTTGCTATTTTTATTTTTGGTATTATTACCATATTAAATAGAAAAGCAAATCCATATTTAATAATCTCTTCGTCTTGGATGATTTATGCTGGGTATTTATATTTAATGTATCTAAAAAGCTATATATATTCTGCATGGAGTGGTATTTATGATTTTGTAAAATCACTTTTAAAATTTCATTTTGAGGAAAGAGTTATTCCATTTGCACGAACTACTGTTTGGCTACCTATTGATACGTTCTTTTTAAGTATAAGTTATATTGCCACTATAATTTTAGTTATTTTATGTCTATATTGCTATATAAAATCTATACAAAAAAACAAAAACCTAAACCCAATTTCAATGGCGGTGTTTCTGACTTCAATATTTTTGTTATTAATTGGAACTGGCACTTATATAGGTGCCTCTGTAATGCCAGAAAAAACTTTTTCTGATATAAGAACTATTGCTATCAGTTTTCTATTTATAATTCTGCCATTATTATTTATAGCAATTATTTCAGAAATTAGAGGTAAATTAATATATATTTTTATTATAATTCTTTTGATAGCTAGTAGTCGTTCTTTGTTTGTTGTTTATCCAAAATCGGCGCAAGATCCCATAAATGTATTAGAAGATATTAGGGTATCTGATGAAAACACTGTTCGAGTTGTTGATTTTATTAAAACTAAAGTATCACCTGACAAGCAAATATATAGTGATTATAAAATAGGATTATTTTTAGGAGCATTATTATCTACATCAAAATTATGTATATACTATTCATATCCATATGGAAGTATTATAGCTTATAATAAAATGGGCCGTCAATTCGAGTCTCTTTATATTAAAAAAGATATATATAATAGATTAGATTATATTGCAGATAGATCTAATGTTTTTTATGATAATGGCTTGGATGTTATTTTACAATATTCTTTTATAACAACTTAAGGTATCCAAAAAAGAACTTTGAGGGGAGATATAATGAAAACTCAAGTAAACGCAATGCATTATTTTAATATCGACTATGATACGAAAGAGCGATTTTTATCATATTATCAGCAAATTAATTTAATATTATCGATGGGATGTAAAAAAATACTTGAAATAGGCATTGGGAATTCATTTGTCGCTAATTATTTAAAATCTAGACATATAGATATAACTACACTTGATATTGATCCCGCTTTAAATCCTGATTATGTTGGTTCCGTAGTTTCTTTACCTTTTGATGATAATTCATATGAGCTTGTAGCTTGTTTCGAGGTATTAGAACATTTGCCATTTAATGATTTTCCAAAAGCATTATCTGAAATGAAACGTGTAACATCTAAATTTATTGTTATATCTATCCCGAACGCTTCACCTTGTATAAGATTTCAATTGGACATTCCACGGTTAATATCTAGTGAAATATTAATCCCTATACCTTATCCTCATAAAATACATAAATTTGACGGCCAACATTACTGGGAAATGAATAAAAGAGGTTATAGCTATCGGTTAATAAAAGGATATTTTAAAGAAATGGGGTTAAAGGTATTAAAGACTTTTCGGCTATATAATAATCCTTACCATCATTTTTTTATCCTCGAGAAAAAAGGCCGTGAGGAGATAGATAAGAAGATAGCTATAATCACCTCTTCGCCAGGAAATACCATTGGTGGAGGTCAAATCTCTGCGTACTTGCTTTCAAAATGGTTATCAAAAAAAGGACTAAGACATATTGTTTTTACATGCGAGAAAGATTTTGAAAGTAGATGGGGGAATGAAAGTAATATTATAAAATATAGGCTTAAACAATACCAGCAATATGGTCAACCTATTACGATAGCGGGACTGATTGCCCGCCAGCTTATAATGTTAGGAAAAAAGGGTATAAATATCTTCCATGTATATAACATCGGCTCTATGGGAGGAGCTGGATTATATAAATTAATTGGTGGAAAATGTAAGGTAATAGCCACTTTAAATAGTTATCTTGGCATATGTCCTATTGCTACATATTCATGTAATGGTAATATTAAATGCTCTTGGATGGCGAGATATCGCTGCTTAACTTCAAAGAAGCCGATGCTTTATAAATTACTGGGGTTACCATATTCAATAGCTTTTCCAGTTGCGGTTAAATTGATGAAGCGCCTTGACGGATATATAGCAATTAGTGAAGCCGTAAAAAAAATTTATGTAGATCATGGTTATAAAAGCGACAGAATCAGGGTTATTCCTAATTTCCCAGAACATCATTTTCAATCTTTTAATCACAATGGACCTGCCGATAGGCCTTTTAATGTGCTGTATGTAGGGCAATTGGCTGATAATAAAGGGGTGCAAATTTTACTTAAAGCATTTATAAAAATGGTCCAGCAAAGACCCGACGTTAAGCTAACGATAGTAGGGGATGGACCATTACGACCTGTATTAGAGAATTTAATATTAGGGACAGGAATAGAAAACAAGGTATTATTTACAGGGAGGGTATCCCATTCCCAAGTAATGGATTTTTATAGACAGGCCCATGTTTTCGTTCATCCAGGCCTTTGGCATGAGCCTTTTGGGAGAACTCTGTTAGAAGCAATGAGCGTGGGATTACCATGTGTTGTTTCTGATGTTGGCGCGCCGCCGGAAATAGTTGGAGACGCCGGATTGGTTTTCCCCGCAGGGGATGAAAATGCCTTAGCTGACTTATTAATCCGTTTATATGATAATCCGGAATTAAGGTTAAAACTAAGTTCTAACTGCGAGGTTAGGTTGAAAAATTATGATCCGGAAAAAATTGTTAACCAGATAATTGAATTCTATGAGGATGTTCTAAATGATCGTATTTAAAAGGCTAAGTTTTAAGAGAATGGGGTGGTGAAATGCAAATTTTAATAGTTGGTTTAGGATATGTCGGATCGGTTGCTGCCGCCGGTTTGGCTTGTGCTGGACATGAAGTTATCGGAACGGAGATTGATAGGGAAAAATTAGAAGGATATATTAATGGCACCTTACCTATTTATGAGCCAGGGTTGGATGAGCTTATTAAACAGGGGGTTTCTGAAAAAAGGTTGAAGTTTCGACATATCTCGGAGATAGAGCGTATATATGCGCCAGTTGTCATGATCTGTGTGGGTACCCCCTCCCGGCCTGATGGTGCAGCCGATATTTCTCAGGTGAAAAAAGTAATTTCATGGGTGCGGGAGCGTGTAACAGCGCCAACAACCCTGGTTATGAAAAGTACGGTGCCACCCGGTACAGGGAAGAAATTGATATCAGATTATTTAGGCGAATCTACGGGGAAGATTTCTTATGTTTCTAATCCTGAATTTCTGAGAGAGGGACAGGCCGTCAAAGATTGGTTCAACCCGGATCGTATTGTACTTGGTGGCTATGATAATAAGGCGATTGAATTAGTAAAGAGCCTTTACGATAATATTGACGCTCCATTTGTTATCACGGATGTTACCAGCGCAGAGTTAATCAAATATGCAGCCAATGCCTTTTTGGCTACCAGGGTTAGTTTCATAAATGAAATAGCTAATCTCTGTGATTATTTAGATGCGGACATTCAGGATGTGGCCCAAGGTATTGGGCTAGACCCGCGGATTGGTTCCAGTTTTCTAAAGGCAGGTATAGGCTATGGGGGATCTTGTTTTCCTAAGGACGTTAGGGCGCTGGATTTTCTTGCGATGGTTAACGGTCACGAGTTTGAATTATTGAGGTCGGTTATTAACGTCAACAATAAGCAGCCTGTGCTTGCTGTTCAAAAACTGCGTAGAGAGTTGGGATCTTTAAACAATAAACGTATATCTTTGCTGGGTTTGGCCTTTAAACCAGGAACTGATGATCTCCGGGAGGCTCCTGCTCTTAAAATTATCAGGCTTTTGCAGGATGAAGGTGCGCGAGTTCAGGCATATGATCCCGTAGCCAATAAAAAAGCCGCAGTTAGTTTGGGATTAGATGAAGGAATTACTTTTTGCAGTACGATCTGGGATGCCCTCCATGGGGCAGAAGCAGCGATTATAGCAACGGAGTGGGAGGAATTTATTGAGCTTGATTGGGAGAAAGCAAAAGAAAAAATGGTAGAACCCTATTTAATTTTGGATGGCCGTAATTGCTTATCTCCACATGTTATGCTGGAGCTTGGCTTTAAATATTTAGGCATGGGGCGTAGAGCCAAGCTCAAGAATTTTTAAGTAAGCGTTTTTAATAATCTCTAGAGGAAGATGATGTTCTTTGTGAAATATTTGGGCGAAGCGCGATTATCTACGCTAACGGATTTATTTTTTGCATATATAACCAGGGCCTGGCACTCTTCCCTTTTTAGCAATGCCTTTTACTTGATGCTCAATACTGTAACTACTTCTTTGCTGGGTTTTGTATTCTGGAACATCATGGCCAGGTTTTTTACCCCGGCAGAGGTAGGTATAGGTTCGGCCCTTATCGCTGCCTCTGGATTGATTGGCTCCCTGGCTAACCTGGGCCTGGGTGTGGGCCTGGTTCGCTTTATCCCCCAGGTTAAGGATAAAGCCGGCAGCCTGATAAATACTTCTTTTACCTTAATCGGGTGTGTAACCCTTGGGGGCTCCCTTGTTTATTTAATCGGGTTGGGGCACTGGTCGCCTGCTCTGAGTTTTGTCGGGAAGAGCATTTGGCTCGCGGGATGTTTTGTTGTTTTTTCTACTGCCACCGCCTTATCTTCCCTTATTGATCAATCTCTCATTGCGGGGCGGGCGGCCGGCTATGTGTTCTGGAAAAATACTCTTGCCTGCTTGCTTAAACTACCCTTGCCAGTATTTGCCTTTGCCTTCCTGGCCGGGTTTGGCATCTTTACCGGTACGGGCGTCGCGGTGCTGGCGGGAAACATCCTGGCCTGGTATTTCTTTTTACCTTCTATTTATAAAGGTTACCGCCCCGGTCCAGCATGGGATAAGGAGCTATTAGCTCAGGTACTGCCGTATTCATCCGCCAATTACCTGGCCAATTTGTTAAACGGCGCTCCTTCTTTTATCTACCCCCTCATGGTGCTCAATACTCTGGGGCCGGAAAACAGCGCCTATTTTTATATCGCCTGGATGATGAACGGGGTTCTGTCAGTCATTCCCTCGGGCCTGGCTTCTTCCCTATTTGCTGAGGGTTCCCACGATCAGCGGCGGGTGGGACGGGATGGCCGGCGCGCCCTGGGCATTGCCCTTTTGCTGTCAGTACCCGCGGTTATTGCCATGATTCTCCTTAGCAGGTGGTTTTTACACTTTTTTGGCCCCGGATACGCGGAAAAAGGGACCGGGGTGATAAGATTTTTAGCCCTGGCGGTTATCCCCCAGTGCGTGAACCAGCTTTATATCACCGTCAACCAGGTAAAGAAACGGGTGTTTTTGATCATTTGCCAGACTGGTTGCCTGGCCGTCCTGGCCCTGGGTTTAGGCGATTTAATGTTAGAGATATTCGGCTTAAACGGCATCGGCATAGCCTACTTCCTGGCCCATTTAGTGGTGGCTTTAGTGGTCGCCGGGCCGTTGTGGCGGACTTTGCATGAAGGTAGTAGGGGGAATGTGGCATAGCAGGTTAAATGGAGATGGCATGTAGGGATAGGATAATAGATGAACGTTTTGATTATCAGGAGAGTGGGGTATATCTGACAATAATCTGTCTACGGGGTATAAAGCTGCCATCAGGTGCATTGAACTGGTATGGGGGATACTGGTAACAGCGAACTGTTAAAAGTCTTTTTATGTAAAATGGGATTGATGGGGTAATGCATTTTGCCGCATAATCCCGCCAGATCAAAGTATCATATTCAAGAGCTTATCGCTTTTAGACACTATGAGTAAAGGCTGGGGTTATACTATTTGATTTTTCTTCCATGGCAACGGTTTATGGTGAATGTAATGTTTTTATTTTTAAGGATCATCAACCGTTCTCATAAACCTTAATGGTACTATTAAACTAGCCCTGGAAGGAACTATGCACTGATATGGATAAGCCTATAGGTTACGTTATATATCGCTACGCTATTAATGCCGCTGACGTTGATCTGGAAAGGGCCATAGATGAAGACCATAACCTCCACGGTGCAAAACTTCCCTCTACCCGTGATTATTACGGGTAACTTAAAAAACTCGACATAATGATATAGGTCTTAATAACTCAATCATAGGAGGTATAGTATGGTTAAAAAGAAAAAGAATAACAAGAATAAGGATAACAAGAATTACTCAACTTTAGCTCAGCACCAGATAAAAGGTAAGAAACTCATTCCTCCATTTTTACAAATCCCAAATCTTCAAATAACATCATGGCTAAATGAAAGATTGCCGGAAATGTTATGGGCAGCGCTCCTCATCACAGGCCTAAAACGGGACGATGCTCTGAACATTTTTCGGCGAGTGGCTAAAGTAGTAGAAGGGGTTGAAGGAATTGGACCCGTTGATGTCACTCATACGGGTATAATGGCTCTCTCCGCTGACCTTAGGGATAGGCTCCTTCATGCAATATGTTCGGATATTACTGCTCGAAACGCCTTACGACCTCTGTTGCTACTTAAGGGCTTGCCGGGCTATGAGCACTGGGTACGGGTACTCAATATTACACCCGTTCTGGAAAACTGGCAGGATCTTAAGGTTGCTGTAGCACACACTTTAGACCATCATTCACAAGAGGCAACTGATTGCCGGTGGGTTAGAGTTTTGGTGAAAGTGATAGCGGGACAACTTAAACTTCCTGATCTTGAAACTGTCAAGGAGCTTATATATTACCCGAACTATGGGGACATGCGGAAAGTTCGACCCATGATTAGGTCCGTGGAAGGAACTTTTTCTATTATTGATAATAATAAGTCTAATACATGGCCAGAAGTTTTTTGGGATCAATGTATGAAAGATACAGAGTGTGAGGTGGGTTTCATTCATTACATAGGAGGCCAAATCAAGCCTGGCACTACACGGGAGCGAGTGAGTCAAACTAGGAAAGCTCTTGTCGCTCATTACAAACAAACATTAAGAACCACCGATGTAGATGCCGAGCATGAAGGTACTTTCGGCTTGGCAGCATATGCTCTGGCTATCCTAGACGAACTCCTTCGTTTAGGGAATAGTACAGCGATTTTAGGACGAATGGGATTACGTGCTTTATTGGAATGCTATGTGACTTTGGCTTACCTTTCATCAGAAAAGGATAAAAACATATGGCAAGTTTACCGCACATATGGAGCTGGGCAAGCAAAGCTCGCTTTTCTTAAATTTGATGACGGTTCAGTAACCCCTCCTGATTATGTTCGCATTGAAACATTGGAGTTTTTGGCCAATGAGGACCGCTGGTTGGAGTTTACTGAGATAAATGTGGGGCATTGGGATAACTCAAATCTACGTTCTATGAGCGAGAAAGCAGGGGTTAAGGCGGAGTACGACCGGTACTACCCTTGGACTTCAGGATTTATACATGGGAACTGGGCTGCAGTTAGGAATGTGTCTTTTGATCTCTGTATGAACCCTCTCCACCGTTTGCACCGCATTATTCGCGATCAAACAAACACCTTAGAAGACGTCTTACCGGATGCTTGCGTCCTCGTCGATAAGATTCTCGAAGTGGTTGACAAAAGGTATCCGGTCTTTCCGGAAAGAGTAACAGTCGAAGCAATTTCATCTATCTGAAAAGCATAGTAAAGCTAGTGGAAAAACCCCCAGGATCCGCCGTCAAACCTGGCCCTGGTAGGCATCTACCTCTTTACCCCGGTTATCCACCGGGCCATTGAGGGCCTCAAACCATCCTGGCGGGGGGAGCTGGAGATTACCGACGCCATCCAGGAGCTCTTGAACATGGGTTACAACGTGGCCGCCCGTAAAGTAGAGGGCTGGTGGCTGGACACGGGCAAGAAGGACGATATCCTGGAGGCCAACCGGGCGGTGCTGGATGCTTACGCCAGGCTGGAAATCAGGGGCGAAGTCGATGCAAGAAGCCACTTGAGCGGCCGGGTGGAAATCGGCGCCGGCACGGTAGTGAAAAACAGCGTGGTCAGGGGACCGGCCGTTATCGGCAGGGACTGCGTGGTGGAAAACTGCTTCATCGGCCCGTTTACTGCCGTGGGCGATAACTGCCGCCTTTATAATATGGGTCTGGAGCATTCGGTGATCCTGGAAGGCTGTGAGATCAAGGACGTCCAGCGCATTGAGGACAGCCTGCTGGGGAAGAGCGCCCGGGTCTGCCACGCCGGGGATAACCGCCGGGCGCTGCGCATGTTTTTGGGTGACGATGCGGAGCTGGTGATATAGAGGCTCGCCATTCTGTCGGCCTGGCAGGGTGGATGGCATGAGTATTTAAGGAAAAGGTATAATAGTGAAAGGAGCTACAAATAAATGTCCGGGCAAGAAAAAAATATACAACAGAATCCTGAATGGCTGCCTTTAATCGCCGATCAGCAGGCGATGCATATTGAATTCATTGATCTGGTCCAGAGTTCGGCGAACCCGGAGATAGTAGTGCTAAACTTTATTCAGCGGTTCCCAGAATCAACCCCTCTACCGGGACATCAACCCCAGGAAGGGGCAATAGGCAGGTTGGTAGCTCGCTTTGCTTTCACCTGGCCTCATATTGAGAGGATACGGGACCTACTCGAACGGCTTTTAACCCAACGTGAGAATAGCCAAATTGCAAGTGAGGGGGGAAAGTAATATAATGAATGCAAGGAATAGAATTGCTGGTATCATGTCGGACTTTAAACCTATTACCAACATCAATCAGAATATTAACCAGACTACCATCAACATTACCTTAAATTTGCCTGCCCAGAATTCCACCCTTGAAAGTTTTTATCCTCCCCAAAAGGGATCAAAGGAGGAAAGGGCAAAAATGGGAAGAGGGGCATTCACTACTTTTATACAGGCAGCAATGAAAGAAGCTGTCATCGAACGGCTAGAAGATGGTACATTCTTTGCCGAAATACCTTCGTGCCCTGGCGTTTGGGCTGACGGAAAAGATGAAAAGGAATGTCTAGCCACTTTGCAGGAAGTTCTGGAAGAATGGCTTCTTTTTAAACTGCGGGATGGGGATAACGATATTCCTGTTTTAGGCGGCGCAGATCTAAATCATAAATGGCAGGAAGATCATGCTTGGGTAGGGGAGAACAACCTTGAATCCGGTCAGCAGGACAGAATTAATTAAGCGCCTTAGGAAGTTGGGTTACGAGGGGCCTTTCCATGGTTCTAAGCATAATTTTATGCGCCGGGGTAGACATAAACTTCGCATACCTAATCCCCATGGTGATGACATAAGCGTTTCGTTATTAATCAGAATTTTAAGAGAAGCGGGTATTAGCAAAGAAGAATGGGATAGCTTGAGTGAGTGAATAAAACTCATTTCTATAGTTATATATCGCAGTGGCCAAGCTGATGGCCGTGCTGGCCGGTGTTTAATTAAATTTTACTTTATAAGATCTATGTCCATAATACGGAGTGGGATCGGAGATGGTACGGCGATGGTCGCCGCTGTGCAGTTAAGTATAATTTAATTTGTTCAGGTGAACGTGATGGAGATGCGCCTGTTGCCCCGGGATGTTATATGATAAAATAAAAAAAGGAGAATTATCCCTGAGGCCCTCAATCGATCTCCCGATCAAACGTTTGGTCCAAATTCCTGCAACGGTCATGGGGGAACTGTAACGAATGAATATCGATCACGACCGGCTTTTTAAGGAACTAATCGAGACCTTTTTTGCTGAATTCATGCAAGCCTTTTTCCCCCGGGCATATGAAGCCATTGATTTTACCCATGTAAGATTCCTGCAGCAGGAAGTCTTTACCGACGTCACTGCCGGCGAAAAACACGAGGTCGATATTCTGGTAGAGACCCGCCTTAAAGGCGAAGAAGGCCTGATCATGGTCCACATCGAGCCGCAAAGTTATGTGCAAAAAGAATTCAACGAGAGGATGTTTATCTACTTCAGTCGCCTTTACGAGCAGCACCGCTGCAAGATCCTGCCGATAGCCATTTTTACTTACGACCAGGTGCGGGACGAACCCGATACATTCACAAGTGGATTTACTTTTCTGGACGTATTGCGCTTTCGTTTCTATAAACTGGAACTAAAAAAGCTACCGTGGCGGGAATATATTCACAGCAACAATCCGGTAGCAGCCGCGCTCCTGAGTAAAATGGGTTTTAAAGACGAAGAGAGGGTCCAGGTAAAGTTAGAATTTCTGCGCATGCTGACGAGGTTAAAACTGGACCCGGCGCGGATGGAGATGCTGGCCGGATTCTTCGAGAGCTACCTGAAGCTAAGCCAGGAGGAAGAAGAAAGACTCAACTGTGAACTGGGTAGAATCGATAAAAAGGAGGCTGAGACAATTATGCAGATTACTACCAGTTGGCATGAAAGAGGCCGGATGGAAGGCAGAATGGAAGGTAGAATGGAAAAATCCCAAGAGATTATCTGCAAGTACCTCTCCCGCAAATTTGGGCAGCAATCTGCTGATTTGCAAGAAAAGGTGCAGAAAATAAGCGACCTCCAAATCCTGGACCGCATTCTGGATGAGCTGTTTACTGCCGGTACTATAGAAGAAGCGCGGGCAGTTATTTTAGGAAAGATCGCCGGGAACCTCCAGTAGGTGCTTTTAGGCTCCGAACAACTGCGCTGCCGGCTCCGGAGTATGCCTAACGGGCGATCAGCAGATATGCCCGTTATTCATTGGGTTACGAGTTTTACACTGACGTTTTAAGAATATGGTTTCCGGAATACCATGATCAACGTGAGGGTTTCTGGGAGTCTGTTTTATACGGCATTTTAGAGGGAGCCTGCAGTGCCTTGGATATCGAGCGCCAGGATGTCGATGGTACTTTATACCCCTATGCAGGCAATCCTTATAGCCCTGCGCTGGTATTATTTGATGATGTGCCGGGTGGCGCAGGCCATGTCAAGCGGATTGCAGAAAAAGATAATCTGATGCGAACTTTGCAGCGGACGTTGGCGATACTCTCCAGATGCGAATGTGGTGGTAGTCTGGCCAACACAAGTTTGCTACGGTTGCCTGCGTAATTATACCAACCAGTATTGCCATGATAAACTGAACAGGGGCTATGTGATAGAATTTATACAGAAACTGTTAAGTAGTTCTCCTTGATGCGATGCTTTGGCTCTCTTTCCAGGTGGCTAGTTGCCGAGCATTGGTGATCCTGGAAGGCTGCGAGATCAAGGACGTCCGGCGCATTGAGGACAGCCTGCTGGGGAAGGGTGCCCGGGTCTGCTACGGCGGGAACAACCGCCGCGCCCTGCGTAGTATGTTTTTGGGGATGATGCGGTAAAGCTCTAAACACGATTTTATGCGTCGAGGTAGACATAAACTTCGCATACCCAATTACCATGGTAGCTGATGGCCGTGTTGGCCGGTGTTCAATTAAATATTACTTTATAAGCTTTATGTCCATAATACGGAGTGGGGACGGAGATGGTACGGCGATGGTCGCCGCTGTGTAGTTAAGTATAATTTAATTTCTTCGGGTGAACGGGGCTGAGATGCGACTATTGCCCCGAGATGTTGTATGATAAAATAAAAAAGGAGAATTATCCCTGATGCCCTCAATCGATCTTCCGATCAAACGTTTGATTCAAATTCTTGCAGCGTTTATGGGGGAACAGTAGCGAATGAACATCGATCACGACCGTCTTTTTAAGGAACTAATCGAGACCTTTTTTGCTGAATTCATGCAAGCCTTTTTCCCCCGGGCATATGAAGCCATTGATTTTACCCATGTAAGATTCCTGCAGCAGGAAGTCTTTACTGACGTCACTGCCGGCGAAAAACACGAGGTCGATATTCTGGTAGAGACCCGCCTTAAAGGCGAAGCAGGCCTGATCATGGTCCACATCGAGCCGCAAAGTTATGTGCAAAAAGAATTCAACGAGAGGATGTTTATCTACTTCAGTCGCCTTTACGAACAGCACCGCTGCAAGATCCTGCCGATAGCCATCTTTACTTACGACCAGGTACGGGACGAACCCGATACATTCACGACAGGATTTACTTTTCTAGACGTATTGCGCTTTCGTTTCTATAAACTGGAACTAAAGAAGCTGCCGTGGCGGGAATATATTCACAGCAACAATCCGGTAGCAGCCGCGCTTCTGAGTAAAATGGGATTTAAAGACGAAGAGAGGGTCCAGGTAAAGTTAGAATTCCTGCGCATGCTGACGAGGTTAAAACTGGACCCGGCGCGGATGGAGATGCTGGCCGGATTCTTCGAGAGCTACCTGAAGCTAAGCCAGGAGGAAGAAGAAAGACTCAACTGTGAACTAGGTAGAATTGATAAGAAGGAGGCTGAGACAATCATGCAGATTACTACCAGTTGGCATGAAAGAGGCCGGATGGAAGGGTTGATAGAGGGCCGGATGGAAGGCCTGAAGGAAGGCCGGATGGAAGGCCTGAAGGAAGGCCGAATGGAAGCCCAAAAAGAAACGATTCTTAAATATCTCTCCCGCAGGTTTGGGGAACAGCCGGCTGACCTGGAGGAAAAGGTGCAGAAAATAGGTGACCTCCAAATCCTGGACCGCATTTTGGATGAGCTGTTTACTGCCGGTACTATAGAAGAAGCGCGGGCAGTTATTTTAGGAAAGATCGCCGGGGGCCTCCAGTAGGTGCTTTTAGGCTCCGAACAACTGCGCTGCCGGCTCCGGGGTACGGATTTGGGCACAAGAGAACAACCCTTCGCTTGTTCTTAGGTGACACTGGGGCCATTGTTGAAGAAGGTGTAAGAATGGACCTGTTGCAATGTTGCCATTTAAGCGATAGTGACAGGTACTTTGAGGAATTGTTAGCCGGCTCTGCAGATCTGTCCCTTTTAGGAAATATCGAGTTGAATCCTGAGGAACTCAATCACCTGGCAAAGTTGATTGCCAGGGAATTGGGGAAGCCTGATTTTGCTCAAAGAGGCTCTTTAAGTGTCGCCGTCTTTCTTGTTGGCATGGGTGTGAATTATTATCATGACAACTTCTGGGCCCCTGTATATACCGCCCTCGGGCTGCCTCCCGGACAGATTAAATGGCAGCGGCTGTTAGGGGAGGCTTTTCTGGCAACCGTTGAGAAATATAATTTGCCAGCATTTTCGGATGAATTGCGTTATATTATGCCTATCCTAGCCCACGGTATCGTCCCAAATGCATACCTGAACGACTATTTTAGCGATGTGGTGCTGGCCATATATTACGAAAGGGAAAGAGCAGGACTGCCGGTGATGGAGGCCGAGATAGCCCATCTGGTGACTAACTGGCGCCAGGATCATCATACCCGTAATGAACTGGAAAGAGAACTTGCCGAAGTAAAAGGCCATGAAAGTTCTTTGGCCCTGGCTGTGGATATGTGGAAAAACAAAGAAAAGTTGGCGCGGTTGCAGGACCTGCGGGCTGGGGTTGAAGATTCCATAGAGTTAAAGGCCGCTTTGGCTGTTCCTGAAGGTTGGTTGGAACAGGCTGAAGCTGAACGGAGCCGCTTGCAGCAGCAGATCGACGCCTACTATAGTTCATTGAAGCATTTGAAGGAGATTGCAGCCTCCCAAGAAGCCGGGCATGTCGAGATTAACGCGTTAAACAGGGCGATAGAAGACGCCGGCCAAGAAATAATAGGCCGCTGGGATGATAGTTTTGCAGGCAAGATAGAGGGCCTGCCGGTCGATGAGATTAATAAGCTGGCTTGGGAATATACTGAAGGCAATCGGGTATTCGCAGGATCAGGTCGCTTTTGGGGATGGCTATTACGTTTGCTTTTACGTCGCCGGTACCGGCAGGTAAAGCAGTGCCGGCAGAAGCTTATAGAAAAGCTTGACGGCCTGCCTGTGCGAAGTGAGCTGATGGCTAATCCATGGCCGGCTTTGCCCAAGGTTTTACGGGAACTACAGCAGCTTTTACGGGATTATCATAAGTTAGAAACACTTTTAGAGAACCTTCGTAAAGCAGAGCAGGAAATTTTTGCGACCAGCCCTGCACTTGATAGAATTTCCGAAACAGAAATCGCCCTCTGGCAGGAGAGGTTAACTAAATTGAACAAAAAAATAGCCGAATATAAAATGAATCTGGTCCGGCTGGGCAAAGGCGATTTAGAAGAAGGGTTGAGGAAGCTGTCTGAAGAGAGGGGCATTCGCTGCGAAATTGAGACTATTGTGACGGAACTCAATCGTGATGATATTGATTCCTTGGTGGTTATATTGCCATTGATAGAAAAGTACCCTGACGAAACTTCCCTGTTCAATGACTTGATTGCTATCCGGGAAAAGGAAAACAATATCTTGGAAAAACTTAAAACAATTAAAGAACCGTTATATTTCCTTAATGAATCAACCCGTATATTTATATTGCAGGGTGGGAACCTGGCGGAAAAATTCGTATTTCATTCCCTGTTATTAATGCAAAAACTCGACAAAGGTGAGGAACCCATTGGCGATATTGTCTTACCCTCGCGGATTATTCGGGCTATGGAAAAGTGGTGGTACCAGCAGGGTAAAGACATGCTTGATAAAATGCGCTCCTCAAGGGGTGGGGACAGGGAGTCGTACGGCGTGACTTTACGGCGGCCGGTTATCAAATTGGATACTGTCGTAAGATCCATCAAAGTTGTATTCCCCGAACAAACGGTTGGAGGACCGGCAAGGGCAACATTGGTGATACGGGGAGAGAGCGGTACTGTAAGAGAAGTCAATATCCCGGTGCATAAAGTGGGTGAAGGGCAGTATAGGACCGAAATTATCGACGTTAATCTCGAGCCGCCGGAACCTGTTTATCACTTTGAGTTTCGCGCCGGGGAAATTTTTCGCTCCTGGAAGATTAATGGTATCGACGGCAATAATGCCTGCTTGCTTTTTAGTTCGCAAAGAAAGCTAATAGAGGATGAACGGCTGCCGGAAGACGGTGCTTATCTGGTTGCTCCTGCCGGCAGCAGGGTGATGCCTGTCGAGGCGGTAAAAGAACAGGAAAGATTGACAGGTTCCTGGTCGGATTATGAATACTGGTATCTGGATCTAGATGGAATTGATGCAGTGCTGGTCAGGAATGAAAAAGAGGCAGCGGTTTTTAAAAAGCTCCCGGAAAAACTGGAACCAAGGTTACTTGGAGGAGAAGAAATAGTTATCGTAAAAACAGGGGAGGGACCGGTCTACCGGGGTAAACTGCCGGGGCTGGTGTTTTCGAAAAATGAACAGGAAGAACTGCGCTCTTATGGTGTGCGCCTGGACTGGGCCGGGGTTGCTAAATATGTTTCTTTAGATACCCCGGGGGCGGTTATCAGTAAGGATGATATTATTTTTGTACCCCTTGCCGTTCTCTTCGGCGATGTATATGGAGTATGCGGGATTACTTTGATTTACCGGGAGAGCGTCCTGTGGCATCAAAAGTGTGTCGTGGTGCCCGATTTGACATTAGAGTTTGATCGGGTGATATACAGCCCTCAAGATGGAAAAAGAGAAACAGGGCGATTGGAATTAAGTTCGCGGCATTATTTTACTTTCTTCGTCCGGCCCCCGGCGCAGCTGGTCGAAAGCTCACCCAGCAGGGCCCTGGTTGAATTTGATACCCGCCAAAACCAGATTGTTGGGCAATTGGGTTATTCTATAGATCAAGATAACGGCTTCCGGGTGGAAGTTTATATAGATATTCCCGCTGTTCGTTGGCGGGGGAGTGCCGATACTCCCTGGAAAGCGGAAGTCGAAGAGATCTGGCATGAAGAACTGGGTGAAATCGAGGTTAAATTGCCGGCGTGTATTTCGGGAATGGTTAAATTGGCATTAGACAATGGGCGGCAGGTTATCTCCCGCCAGATAAGAAAAGGAGTTGCCGTCTTTAATTTGCGCCAGCTCAGTGACACCCTGGGGAGTGATAACCTGCCGGTTCACGATTTATATCTAAGTTTTCAGGATAGTACTATTCCGACGTGTCTTTTGGTGCGTGTGCGGATGCGCTGGCAGGTTGCCGATATTTCTATAGTGCAGAGGCTAGAGGGCGAAAGACGTATCGTTGTTCTGACCTGGCAAGATTTCGGGGTAGTTTCCAATAGAATTGTGCGTTTGTGGCCGTTAGGGTTGCCAGGGGCAGATATGCTTGAACGCCGTGTCCCTGACGGCGTATCCAGGGTGGAGATTAGGGAACATTACAGGCGGTTACCGGCGGGCAGCTACAGGCTGCAGTTTACTATTGATGATCCCTGGGAAGAAGATGAAGTTTTACTGCCGGATCCTGAAAGCGAAAACTGCATAGATGTAATGCTTGGCGATAAAGCGGAAATATTACAGGATATATTGCAAAATGGGCTGTTGATCGAATCTTTTGCCTGTGACGGCGAAATTATCCCGGCTGGAAGACTATACTGGATCCAGGATATTGCTATAAAACCCGAGTTTCTGGGAGAGGAACGGTTCCAGGGCAACATTTGTACTGTTGATGAGCATGGTAATACGATTATCCTGGATTGTAATCCGGTAAGCTTTTATCTGGATTTAGATGAATTAAGCAGGTTGCCTTTTCTGATAGATAGAGATAGGGACGGGGCGACATATTGCAAAAGATGCCAGGTATTGTTTTGGGAGATAGCTCATCAAGAATGCGGGCGTCAAGGACAAGTAATTCTGCCTGAATATATTTTCGTCCAGATAAGGAGAGGTAAAGATGGGCCTGGATCCGTTGCGGACAACTGAGGCGATAGTCGGCAAATACCTGGATTATTTAGAGACGACCTTTGCTTTTAAAGATACGGACCTGCGACGGCAGTTGGCAGAGGAATTGAGTAAGGAAGGCAAGTTTGCCAAAGGTCCTATCTTGGAGGCCATCCCACCCTTCAAGACCGGCTGCTCAATAGATGAGCTGATTGAGCAGGGTGTGTTATCACCAGAATTTAGGAAACTACAAACACCAGCTTTGCCGCTGGAGCGTCCCCTGTATTTACATCAAGAAATTGCCATACGCAAATTAGTTGAAAATAGAAGGAATATCATTATTGCAACTGGTACGGGTAGCGGCAAGACGGAAACATTCCTGGTGCCTATGCTCAATTACTTATTCCGGCAACAGGAAAAGGGTATCCTCGGCCCGGGGGTGCGGGCCTTGTTGCTGTACCCCATGAATGCCCTGGCCAATGACCAGTTAAAAAGACTGCGCACCCTGTTAAAGAATTATCCAGCTATTACTTTTGGCAGCTATACCGGTGAGACAGAAAGGGATGAGAAAAAGGCGATTGAGCAGTTCAGAAGAATGAATCCCCGGGAAGATTTGCTGCCCAATCAATTGTTGTCCCGGGAGCAAATGCAGGCAACCCCGCCGCACATTTTACTTACCAACTATGCTATGCTGGAATATTTATTACTGCGGCCCCAGGATAATGTTTTTTTTGATGGTGAATATGCCCGGGATTGGCGGTTTATCGTGATTGATGAGGTCCATACCTATTCCGGAGCTAAAGGAATAGAGATGGCCATGCTCCTACGCAGGGGTGTATAGGTACTAGTGCTACATTAGGTGTAGATGAAAAAGGGTTCCGGGAAGTGACTGAGTTTGGAACCAAGCTTTTTGGCGAAAAGTTTGAATGGATCGAAGATAATCCTGCCCGGCAGGATGTGGTAGTGGCCTTTAAAAAACATTTAAAGGTTGCTGAGAGCAGTTGGGGCAAACCTGGGAGTGACCTTTACGGCAAATGGTCGGAAGTTATTGATGCGCGTGAGCCAGACAAGATTGAAAGGTTAATAGCTGGCGGGTTGGAATCAGGTATTCCCCAAAATATTTTAATCCTGGCGCAAAAAGATTGCCGGGGGGAATGGTCCAGATTTATTTATCTGGTACTTTCGGGAGACAGCAGGGTTATTACCCTGCAACAGAGACTGGAACAGGGGCCTTGTTTTCTGCAGGATGTTGCCCGGGAATTATTTCCCGGGGTCCAGGACGGTCAAAACCGCCTGGTGGCATTGGTTTATCTGGCCAATAAGGCCAGGCTGGAACCCGGAAGCCAATCCCTGCTGCCGGCCAGATACCATTTATTTATCCGTGCACTTGAAGGTGCGTATGTTTCTTTGCTCCCTGAAAAGAGGCTTTATCTGGAACGACGAGAACAGATTAAAGATGCAGATGGCAGAATATTTCCCGTATTTGAAGCGGCTACCTGCCGTCAATGTGATGCGTTGTATCTTGTAGGCGAAGTGGTACGTGGAGGGGAACACGATATTCTTAAACAGCCGGGCAGGCGTTTCTATGAAGACAATAACAACCTTGTCTATTTTTTGCTCCTTGACGATAAGATGCCGGTTCCCGAGAATGAAGATGAAATAGTGGCAAGCGGTGAGGATATACAACCGGGAGAGGAATATCTTTTATGTGGTGGGTGCGGGGCCGTCAGGCCTAAAACTGATGCTGCAACCCCTTGTAGTTGTGGTGAGAAAAGCTTATTTTTGGTAATTAAAGTCTCCGCTAAAAACGGTAATGTATATAAGTGCCCGGCCTGCGGGAGCATTAATTCTCTCGGTTCCGTGGTGCGGCGGTTTGTCCTCGGTGCGGAGGCGGTTACCAGCGTTCTGGCGACTGCCCTTTACCAGCAGATACCGGAGCAGATGGAAGTATTGCAAGATGACGATACTGAAACAGACGACTGGGAGGTTCCCGACAATATAAGCTTTCACAAAAGTAATCGTCGCCTGCTTATTTTTTCCGACAGCCGCCAGGATGCCGCTTATTTTTCTACTTATTTGCAAGCCTCATACAATCAAATTTTGCAGCGCCGCCTAATTATCATGACGCTGGAGAAATATAAAAGCCAGGTGCTGGCCAATGAATGGCGGGTAATCGATCTGGCAAACTTTGTTAAAAGGATGTTGTATGAACTGCAGTTATTCCCGCAAATGAGCATGCAGCAGTTGGAAATAGAAGCATGGAAATGGGTGCTGCATGAATTCATTGTCAGCGACCGCATTATCGGCTTGGAAGGGTTGGGTTTAATTGGTTTTGTGCCGGTACTGCCGCCGGGCTGGAATCCGCCCAGGGCTTTGTGTAAAGAACCGTGGAATTTTACGGCTGCAGAGGCCACTGATTTAATCATGGTCTTGCTGGACACGGTCCGAAAAAGCGGCGCCGTTCGTTTTCCGGATGTTGTGGATCCCCGGGATCCTTTCTTTGCACCTAGAAATAAAGAGTTTTATTTTAAAGAAAACATGTCTTATCCCGGTCAGGTTTACAGTTGGACTCCTACCCGCAAGGGTGGCAATAACTCCCGTATGGATTATTTATTACGCCTGGCTGCTGTGCAGGGCGGGATTGACCGCGAAAAAGTCGAAGAATTGCTGGTGCAAATTTGGAACCGGTTGTTAACGGGTGAAAGGGCGCCGTGGAAGGGCCATTTTTCCAGCCATCATGAGTCCCAGGGCCTGGGGGATGTATACTGCCTGAAACCGGAATACTGGCGGGTGCTGCCGGCAGTAGTTGATGATACTGTTACCTGGTATCGCTGCAGCAGGTGCCGGCGCCTAACGTTATATAACATCAAAGGTGTTTGCCCGACTTACCGGTGTGATGGCCAGTTGGTCGCCTGCAATCCGGCTCAGGAAATGGCCGGCAATCACTACCGAAAATTGTATCTGGATATATTGCCCTTGATCATGCAAACCAGTGAACATACAGCCCAGCTTACTACAGAGAAGGCTGCTGAAATACAGCAAAAATTTAATGATGGGCAGATTAATGTTTTAAGTTGTTCTACTACCTTTGAGCTGGGTGTTGACGTGGGAGAACTGGAAACCGTTTTCATGCGTAATGTACCGCCTTCGGCTACCAATTACATCCAGCGGGCCGGCAGGGCAGGGAGGAGAACAGATTCTACGGCCTTTGTCCTTACCTTTGCTCAGCGTCATTCCCATGACTTTTCTCATTATAATGAACCCCTGCGAATTATTAAAGGCGAAATCCGGCCGCCCCATATAGAGATTAGCAATGACAAAATTATAAAGCGGCATATGTATGCCGTCGCCCTGGCAATGTTTTGGAAATTAAGGCCGGAGTATTTCGGTCAAGTTAAAACCTTTTTCCCTGAATCCGGTGAGACGGCCTCCCAGGCGTTAGGAAAATTGTTGCGTGATAAACCCGGGGAATTACAAAAAAGTCTCAGTAGGATTATTCCCAACGAGATGCAGGAAAGACTGGGGGTTCATGACTGGAGCTGGCTGGACGGGCTTTTAGATGAAACCGATGGCGTACTGAGCAAGGCAGAGGCGAAGGTAATGGCGGATTTGCGCGAATTGAAAGCCATTGAAGCAGAGTATAGCAGGACCAAAAACCACTTGAAAGCCCAGGCCGTCCATAAAACCATTAATACCATTGAAAAGCGTTATATTCTAGATTTTCTGGCGCAACAAAATGTAATTCCCAAGTATGGCTTTCCGGTAGATGTTGTGGAATTACAGATTTACCATCACGGTGAAGAAGCCAGGGGTCTGGAGCTGGATAGGGATCTCAAAGTTGCTTTGTCTGAATATGCACCTGGGAGTCAGGTGATAGCAGGAGGCAAATTATGGACCAGCAAGTATATTAAAAAACTTCCAGACCGGAATCCTGTGGAATACGCCTACGCGATCTGTGATTACTGCGGGTACTACCAAAGCGATATAGCCGAAAAAAATACGCCTATGGATACCTGCATTTGTGGTCATAAAATAGGAAACAATCGCGGTATATTTATTGTCCCGGAATTTGGCTTTATTGCCGGGCCGCCTGAAACGCCTACAATGACCAAACCACAAAAGACGTATACCACCAGGAAGTTCTTTGCTCAGGAAGAGAATATCGAACAGGAACTCACCCTGACTTTAAACGGTTTCAAGCTCAATTTGCAAGCCGGTGCCGGCAGGCTGGCCGTGATTAATAGTGCCGGGAAGAGGGGGTTTAAAATCTGCCAGTCTTGCGGCTATGCTGAGGTTAATACCGGGGAGCCCCTGGGTCCCCACGAGACGCCGTGGGGGAAAAAATGTAAAGGCAGAACTGCCCGTTATTCATTGGGTTACGAGTTTTACACTGACGTTTTAAGAATATGGTTTCCGGAATACCATGATCAACGTGAGGGTTTCTGGGAGTCTGTCTTATACGGCATTTTAGAGGGAGCCTGCAGTGCCCTGGATATCGAGCGCCAAGATGTCGATGGTACTTTATACCCCTATTCAGGCAATCCTTATAGCCCTGCGCTGGTATTATTTGATGATGTGCCGGGTGGCGCAGGCCATGTCAAGCGGATTGCAGAAAAAGATAATCTGATGCGAACTTTGCAGCGGACGTTGGCGATACTCTCTAGATGCGAATGCGGTGGTAGTTTGGCCAACACGAGCTGCTACGGTTGCCTGCGTAATTATACCAACCAGTATTGCCATGATAAACTGAACAGGGGCTATGTAATAGAATTTATAAAGAAACTGTTAAGTAGTTCTCCTTGAGGCGATGCTTTGCTTCTCTTTCCAGGAAGCCGGTTGCTGGCATTCGGTACTTCTGGAAGGGATGGCTCAGGCCGGCGGGCGTTCGATTTAAATTATACTTTATCGGCTTTATGTCCATAATACGGAGTGGGGACGGAGATGGTACGGCGATGGTCGCCGCTGTGTAGTTAAGTATAATTTAATTTCTTCGGGTGAACGGGGCTGAGATGCGACTATTGCCCCGAGATGTTGTATGATAAAATAAAAAAGGAGAATTATCCCTGATGCCCTCAATCGATCTTCCGATCAAACGTTTGATTCAAATTCTTGCAGCGTTTATGGGGGAACAGTAGCGAATGAACATCGATCACGACCGTCTTTTTAAGGAACTAATCGAGACCTTTTTTGCTGAATTCATGCAAGCCTTTTTCCCCCGGGCATATGAAGCCATTGATTTTACCCATGTAAGATTCCTGCAGCAGGAAGTCTTTACTGACGTCACTGCCGGCGAAAAACACGAGGTCGATATTCTGGTAGAGACCCGCCTTAAAGGCGAAGCAGGCCTGATCATGGTCCACATCGAGCCGCAAAGTTATGTGCAAAAAGAATTCAACGAGAGGATGTTTATCTACTTCAGTCGTCTTTACGAACAGCACCGTTGCAAGATTCTGCCGATAGCCATTTTTACTTACGACCAGGTGCGGGACGAACCCGATACATTCACGACAGGATTTACTTTTCTAGACGTATTGCGCTTTCGTTTCTATAAACTGGAACTAAAGAAGCTGCCGTGGCGGGAATATATTCACAGCAACAATCCGGTAGCAGCCGCGCTTCTGAGTAAAATGGGATTTAAAGACGAAGAGAGGGTGCAGGTAAAGTTAGAATTCCTGCGCATGCTGACGAGGTTAAAACTGGACCCGGCGCGGATGGAGATGCTGGCCGGATTCTTCGAGAGCTACCTGAAGCTAAGCCAGGAGGAAGAAGAAAGGCTCAACTGTGAACTGGGTAGAATTGATAAAAAGGAGGCTGAGACAATCATGCAGATTACTACCAGTTGGCATGAAAGAGGCCGAATGGAAGGCTTGATGGAAGGCAGGATGGAAGGCCTGAAGGAAGGCCGGATGGAAGCCCAAAAAGAAACGATTCTTAAATATCTCTCCCGCAGGTTTGGGGAACAGCCGGCTGACCTGGAGGAAAAGGTGCAGAAAATAGGCGACCTCCAAATCCTGGACCGCATTTTGGATGAGCTGTTTACTGCCGGTACTATAGAAGAAGCGCGGGCAGTTATTTTAGGAAAGATCGCCGGGGGCCTCCAGTAGGTGCTTTTAGGCTCCGAACAACTGCGCTGCCGGCTCCGGAGTACGCCTAAATTATCCCTGCGGTGCAGAACCTAATTCTAGTTAGAATCCATATATGATACGGGGGATATAAAGATGAATCCTTTGGAGCGAATTACAATTGATCCTTCGGTTTGTCACGGGAAGGCCTGCATCAAAGGAACCAGGATACCTGTAAGTGTTATTCTGGATAACCTTGCTGAAGGTATAAGCCAGGAAGAAATCCTGAAGAGTTATCCTTCTTTATCCTTGGAAGATATTAAGGCAGCAATAGCTTACGGTGCTATGCTGGCTAAAGAACGACATATTGCCCTGTGAATTAAGGGGAATAACGATGCTGAGATTTAAAATCGATGAAAATCTTCCCATTGAGATTGCTGATCTTCTCAGGGAAGCAGGTTACGAAGCTGAAACTGTCTGGTCAGAACAAATCCAGGGATTTTCTGATATTGAACTTTTAGGTATTTGCCGGAATGAAAAACGGGTTCTAGTTACCCTTGATATGGATTTTTCGGATATTCGCAGGTATAGACCTGAAGATTATCAAGGAATAATTTTACTTCGTATAGCGTCTCAAGGCAAACAGAGTGTTATAAATCTTTTCAAAAAAGTCATCCCCCACCTACGTTTTCAGAATCTTATTGGATATTTATGGATAGTACAAAAAGATCGAATCAGGATTAGAGGACCTGAAAGATGAAAGGTCCAAATCCTGGACCGCATTCTAGATGAGCTGTTTACTGCCGGTACTCTAGAAGAAGCGCGGGCAGTTATTGTAGGAAAGAACGCCGGGGGCCTCCAGTAAGTGCTTTTGAGCCCCCGAACAACTGCGCTGCCGGCTCCGGAGTACGCCTAATGAGCGATTTGAGGATCGGCGGTAAGAATGGGCAGGTTTTCTATCTGGGCCTGGGAGACGAGAAGCCGGTCAAAAGGGAGCTTTCATTTTTCAAACTCCTTGAGAATAGCTTCGGGCAGGGGGGCATTAAAATCCGGGGCTATAGTGATTTGGCCCTTGGCGCTGCCGGGGTGTCGTTCAGGTTTCTCGCTTGTTATCGGGACCAGCCGAGCCACAGGCTTGCCGGCTTTGGCAATAATGACTTCCCGTCCTTCTTTCACCTGGGCCAGCAGCTTGGAAAAGTGGGTATTGGCTTCATGAATGTTTACTTGTAAAGACATGCTCGGTTCACCTCCATATAGCTAAAATAGACTAAGTTAATGGACTAATTCAAGCGTAAGCAGTCGCGCTCCTGAGTAAAATGGGTATCACTGATTTGCATTTTTGGAAAAGAGAATAGAAAGGAGCTACTTATCAAAAGCGCTGGCGACTATTATCGTGATATTAAATGAGGGAAGCAGGATTTTGCGTATATTGGTAACCGGCGGGGCCGGATTTATCGGTTCCCATGGGGTGGAAGAGTGCCTAGCGGCAGGCTATGAAGGGGCGGTGCTCGACGACCTTTCCAGTGGCAGGCGGGAAAACCTGCCGGAGAGGGTTGCGCTCTACCAGGTGGATGTGGCCGACGCGGCGGGGGTAAATAAAGTCTTTCAGACGGCTCAGATCTTTGTCAGCCGGTCGGTGCGGGAGCCGGCGGCCGACGCCCGGGTGAATATCCTGGGGCTGGTTAACGTGCCGGAGGCCTTATTTTCGCCTCTTCCGGCGGTTTGCTCTGCGGGGAGTGCCCAGGATATCTAAAATTCCTTGCTCTCCTTCTTACCATTAAGCTAAAATAGATTCAAGGGGAACTGTAACGAATGAATATCGATCACGACCGTCTTTTTAAGGAACTAATCGAGACCTTTTTTGCTGAATTCATGCAAGCCTTTTTCCCCCGGGCATATGAAGCCATAGATTTTACCCATGTAAGATTCCTGCAGCAGGAAGTCTTTACCGACGTCACTGCCGGCGAAAAACACGAGGTTGATATTCTGGTAGAGACCCGCCTTAAAGGCGAAGAAGGCCTGATCATGGTCCACATCGAGCCGCAAAGTTATGTGCAAAAAGAATTCAACGAGAGGATGTTTATCTACTTCAGTCGCCTTTACGAGCAATACCGCTGCAAGATTCTGCCGATAGCCATTTTTACTTACGACCAGGTGCGGGACGAACCCGATACATTCACGACAGGATTTACTTTTCTAGACGTCTTGCGCTTTCGTTTCTATAAACTGGAACTAAAAAAGCTGCCGTGGCGGGAATATATTCACAGCAACAATCCGGTAGCAGCCGCGCTTCTGAGTAAAATGGGATTTAAAGACGAAGAGAGGGTGCAGGTAAAGTTAGAATTTCTGCGCATGCTGACGAGGTTAAAACTGGACCCGGCGCGGATGGAGATGCTGGCCGGATTCTTCGAGAGCTACCTGAAGCTAAGCCAGGAGGAAGAAGAAAGACTCAACTGTGAACTAGGTAGAATTGATAAAAAGGAGGCTGAGACAATCATGCAGATTACTACCAGCTGGCATGAAAAAGGCCGGATGGAAGGGTTGATGGAAGGCAGGATGGAAGGGTTGAAGGAAGGCAGGATGGAAGGCCTGAAGGAAGGCAGGATGGAAGGCCTGAAGGAAGGCCGGATGGAAGCCCAAAAAGAAACGATTCTTAAATATCTCTCGCGCAGGTTTGGGGAACAGCCGGCTGACCTGGAGGAAAAGGTGCAGAAAATAGGTGACCTCCAAATCCTGGACCGCATTCTAGATGAGCTGTTTGCCGTTGATACTATAGAAGAAGCGCGGGCAGTTATTTTAGGAAAGATCGCCGGGGACCTCCAGTAGGTGCTTTTAGGCTCCGAACGACTGCGCTGCCGGCTCCGGGGTGGCTTCCTTTACCATATTACCTTGACTGCCTAACGGGCAATTTGGGGATCGGCGGTAAAGATGAACAGGTTTTCTATCCGGGCGTGGGTAGCAAGAAGCTGAAAGGCCTTGTATATCACGTAAATATGGGTTACACTTATTTACGTGGAGGTGTTTAAAATGGAATATCAAAATATTACTTTATCCCTACCAAAGCAGGTACTGCAAAAGGTTAAGCATATAGCTATAGAGAGGCAAACCTCTGTGTCGGGCCTTTTGGCTCGAACCCTTGAGGAACTCGTCCGGCAAGAAGATAGCTACGCCAAGGCTCGCGAACGCCATACTGCTTTGTTAAGAAATGGTGTTTGCCTTGGTACCGAGGGTAGAATTACCTGGCGGAGAGCAGATATCCATGAACGATAATTTAAGGCGCCAGTTCGTCGATACTAATGTCCTCGTTTATGCTCATGATATCTCGGCGGGTATAAAACATGAGAAGGCCAGGGATCTTATATTAAGTTTGTGGGACTCCCGTCAGGGCTGTATTAGTCTGCAGGTGCTGCAAGAGTTTTACGTGACGATAGTTCAAAAGGTAGCAAAACCGATTGCACCAGAAATGGCCGCAAGGATAATTGCCGATTTAGGCCAGTGGACACTGCATGTGCCTGATGTCGAGGATGTTCTGGAAGCTATTGAAATCCAGCAGCGGAATGAATTATCATTTTGGGATTCGCTTATTATCTGCAGCGCCAAAAAGTTGGGCTGCGATGTGATCTGGACCGAAGACTTTAATACCGGCCAGCGTTACGAAGGGATAGTGGTTTTAAACCCGTTCCATCTGGATTGAGCAATCTGCTGATTTGCAAGAAAAATTGCAGCCGCTTACAGCGGCCCAGATTTACAGCTTATTTGCCGATGTGCCTTAATCCCGGTCTTGAGGAGAGTGCAAAAGGGGGATTTGCCGGCCTTGCGCTATGGACGGCAACTGCGCATACCGGCGAGCGCTTTAGAAAAATTAGGACGCCCGGCAGCAGAAATATCTAACAAAAGCGATTGGCTGGCAAAATGCCGGGCCGCGCGGGCAATGATGCCCCTGAGGGGCGATAGTGCGAAGATCTTGCAGCAGATCCGGTTAGATATCGCAGGCCGGTGAACTGGATGGACGTGCGCCTTAAAGAAGTTTGTGTCGATGCCTGCCTGGTAGTCAAACTAGTTATAAACGAACCAGACAGCGCGCTGGCAGATGCCCTTTTTGCCTGGTGGCAGGAGCAGGGGGTTCAGTTAATAGCCCCGGTTTTTTGTCCTGTAGAAATAGATAGTGTTATTAGACGCAGGACAGTAATTACCAACCCCGAAGAAAGATTAACACCGGAACAGGCGGAAATTGCTTTTGAAGCCGTACAAGCTATTCCCTTAAAAACCATCAGTGTCCCCGGTCAACGGCGCCGGGCATGGGAACTGGCTGTATAATAACGTTAAGGGCAGGTTGCCTTATGTCCGTCTCCTCAGTGAATTTGCTTCGGAGTTGATGAGTTGAGAGATACCTCATAGGGATGACAATCAAAGTGAAGGAAGGTAGGAGTTTGGAACGGTTTAAGTTCTATTCCTTGACTGATGAGGAGAAGCATAGCCTGCTTCAAAGAATTGCTGCCTGCTTAAAAGGAAGAGAGGAGATAGCCTTTGCCTATCTTCACGGTTCTTTTCTCTTTGAAGGTCCTTTCAGGGATATTGATCTGGCCGTTTATATCAATAATGAGGGGATAGATTCAGATTACTTTCTTTATGAGATGCAGTTGGAAGATTCCCTCCGGCAGCTCATTCCTTTCCCAATCGATGTCAGGGTTATTAATAGAGCTCCTTTATCCTTCAAATATACCGTTCTAAAAAACGGTTACCTGTTAATAGAGAATGTCCCCAATATCAGAGTTGATTTTGAGGAATACACGCTGGACAGGTATTTTGATTTTGCTCCGCTTCGGAAACGCTATTTAAAGGAGACGCTTGGCCTTGAAATTTGATGCTTTAAAAGTCGGCAAACTTCTTGCTGCGTTCAAGCAGGCTCAAAAGCGGCTGCAAGACCTGGCCCGCTTGCCCAAAGAGGAGTTTTTGGCTGATCCTGACAAAATAGGCAGCGCTAAATATCATTTCATCGTGGCCATTGAAGCAGCCATTGATTTAAGCAATCATATTATCGCTAGAAACAATTTGAGAATACCGGAGGATTACGCTGATACCTTTCGTGTTTTGGGTGAGGCTGGCATTTTTCCTCCTGAATTTACTGCTACTCTCATTAAAATGGCTAGATTCAGGAACAGGCTGGTCCATATTTATTGGGACGTGGATAATGATACCCTCTATAATATTTTAGTGAACGGGCTCAAAGATCTTGATGCTTATTTAAAGGCAATGGGCAAATTTTTCACTGGTAACAAGGAAGAGCCCTAGATTCACGGCGCGGTCCATTTTTTACGCTACCGTGAGGTTGATTTTCTTTAGAAAGGAAGCACATGGGCATAGCTGATGCTGTTTTTAGGTCACGCTGGTTTAACCCTGGCGGCAGCCAGGGTGATAGAAAAGGTGATGGGTTCAGGCGGCAGGCAAAGGCCGGACGGTAGGCCGCGGCCGCCGGATCCGCTGGATTACCGCCTGGTCCTAATCGGTTCTATGCTGCCGGACATTATCGACAAGCCCCTGGGCGGGGTAATTTTTAAGGAAACCCTGGGTAACGGTCGTATCTACGCCCACACCCTGGTTTTTTTATTATTTGCCTGTTCCGCCGGCCTGCTGTGGTGGCGGCGTTACCGGCGGCCGGGGGGCCTGATCCTGGCCGGGGGCAGCCTCATGCACCACCTGCTGGACGGGATGTGGCGCTACCCGGCTACTTTCCTCTGGCCCCTGTACGGCTGGGGTTTTCCCCGGGGCCACCCGGAAGAGTGGTTCTGGCAGTGGCTGGCAGGGTTCCTCCATGACCCCTGGGTGTATGTGCCGGAAGCAGCCGGCGGTATCGTTCTTCTGTTCATTTTTGGACAGCTTGTCTGTCGGGGAGGGGTGATGGAGTTTTTGAAGCAGGGCAGGTTGTAGTGGAAAGGCTCGAGGTGTTTGCAATGTTGGATGGTAAACTTTTCTTATTTGTTCAGGTTTTTTAGGAGGATTATTACCAAAAATGGCGAATATAGCAAGTGAACTGGAGGGAGTTAACAAAATTTGCCTCTGAAAGGCTCGCTGCAGGCGGGCCCGAATGGGGCGTTAGGAGGGTTATATGGTGCGCTTCAAGGGTTTATGGTCGTATCTGGCGGTTGTTGTTTGCCTAAGCCTGGTGCTGGCCGGCATCCCGGCCGTGCCTAATGCCGCGGCGTCGTCGAGCGACCCGGTAGCCGATCTGGTGAACAGGCTGCAGCCGGTGTATAACTGCCTGGATGATGGGGATAAGGCCGTTATCCAGGCGGCGAAGGATGAGATTGCGGGGCTTCGTGATGATGAGATAGCAAATATTTTAGTTGCAAACCAATTAATAACTGATGGAGTTAAATCTAGGCTTGGTATTAATGATGAAAATGAAGCCGCTCTTAAGCTGGCCCCTGTGATTAGAGCCGCGGCTCAGATCCAGTACGCGCAAGATCCTTATGAATTAAAAGATAAATTGAATCAATTCCGCAGCGATTATAGCTCTATATTCAGTCAATTGCTTGGAAGCGGTGTGACCGTCGACGATGCTTGGGATTTTGCCATCCAGACTGAACAGGCCCTACCAGGTGCACTTTCTGCCAACATATGGGACCTGGCTGGATTTATTGGCAGTAATAACTACGAACAGGTATTAGCGGAATTTAGCAACATTCTGCGGGATGCGGTTAACAATGTCGATTCTGAACAACCTTTTAAGAAGAGCATCACTGACCTTGGCTGGAGTGTCGCCCAACTGGTTGACGTGAAAGACGCCTTGCGGAATGCAGTAGACCACGGTAAAGATGCCGAGCAGGCTCTGCTGAAGGGATACATACGCTCGGTGACATTTGTAGTTCCTTCAAAAGTAGGCAGCTTGATTCCTGGCGAGACAAGGTACTTTGACCTGGAGGTCCAGATACCGGATGCGCAGGAGACTTTTAATGTGCCAGGAAGTGTACTAAAATGGGTCTCTGCTAATCCGAATGTTGCTGATTTTGATCCTAATACTAATATATTGCGAGCTAAAAATGTCAACACAGCTTCAACAGTAATTATCCGGGCTTTTCACCCAAACAACACGGCGTCTAATGCCTGGCTGGCCAGCTATACGATAACGGTTCTACCTATCTTAACCATCGGTCAGCCTGTGTCCTTGGATAATGAATTGCAGGATCTGTTAGATTCCTCCGGTGTGCTTAAAGAACCAGCTACTTTGGTCTTTGGTGACGATGCTGGCATTCAGGTTATTCTACCGGCGGGTCTTAATTTGAATGGGGCTTCACTTCAAGTTGTGAAAAAGGATGCCAGTGAGGTACCAACACCTTCCGGTACAAGTATTGGTGGTCAGATAGCCGAATTTACGTTTAATGGTAATTTGGACAAAAAAGTAACTATCGGGCTGAAAAGAGATCCCGGTAAAGATAAAGTTGCCGTCTTCTATCTGAATAACGGCACGTGGGAATATCAGCCGAGCTGGCTGGATGGGGATATCGTTAAAGCGGAAGTTGAACACTTCTCGACTTACGCAGTTCTGCAGGATACCACCCCGCCGACTAATGTTACCCTAACCAAGGGGGATGTTACCAGTTCAAGTGTGGTATTGAATTTTTCGGCTGCCGACAGTTCAGGGATCAAGGGTTACGACATTATTCGCAACAACAATAAAATTAACGCCCAGCTGATAACAGGCAACACTTATACTGACACCGGCCTTAGCGCATCAACAACCTATACTTATAAAGTAATAGCCCATGATAATCTGGAGAATACGGCCGCAAGCCCTGAACTTATTGTAACCACTAGCGCTGCTTCCGGCAGTGGCGGTGGCGGAGGCGGTGGCGGTGCCCCCCAAACCGGGCAGCCTACCACCACTACCACCGACTTCGGCCAGGTTACGGTCGACAAATCCACGGGCAGCGTGACGACCACAATCGATGCTACCAAAGCGGCCGACCTGATTGCCCAGACTTCCGGCCCGGTGGTCTTTAAGGCCGACATCCCGGCCGACGTGACCGTCAAGACCGCTACGGTGGAACTGCCGGCCGCCGTCTTTACAAAAGCCGCGGAAGCTGGCAAGGCCCTTTCCCTGGAAGTGGCGGGGGTAAAGGCCCTTCTCCCGGCAGGGGTGATACCGCCGGAGATCCTGGCCGATCCGGCAGCAACGGTTAATTTTGCCTTCCAGGTCCTGGACGAAGCAGAGGCCCGGGCGTTTACCGGCGGCCTCCCGGCCGGCATGCGCCAGGCGGCGGACGTTATCGAGATCGGCCTGTATGCTGTTAAGGGTGACGACCAGCAGACGGTGACCCCGGCCAAACCGGTAACCCTTACCTTGACCTATCGCCCGCAGGGTGTGGACGCCGACAAGCTGGGCATCTATCGTTACAATGTAGCTGCCGGCGCCTGGGAATACAGGGGCGGCCGGGTCGATAAGGCCACCAATTCTATCAGCGCCGTCCTCAATTCCTTCTCGAAGTACACGGTGATGTCCTATGATAAGACCTTCAGCGACATCCAGGGACACTGGGCCCAGCGGGATATCGAAATCATGGCTGCCCGCCACGTTGCGGCCGGCATCACAGCCAGCGAATTCAATCCAGAAGGCCAGGTAACGCGGGCGGAATTTACGGCCTTCCTGCTCCGCGCCTTGGGTATCAGTGAGGATAGGTCCGCTGCCAATCCCTTCATTGACATCCAGCCCGGCGACTGGTACTACGGCGCCGTAGTGACTGCCTCCAGGACCGGCCTGGTGGCCGGCTATGAGGACGGCAGCTTCCGTCCCGACCGGGCCATCAGCCGCCAGGAGATGACCGCCATGTTGACCCGGGCCCTGGCTTACGCCGGCAAGAAGGTGGATGTTACCGGCCGGGTGGACGATATCTTGAGTAAGTTCAGCGACAATGGCAGCATTGCGGCCTGGGCCAGGGAGAGCGCGGCTGCGGCGGTAGAGTCCGGGCTGATTGCCGGCCGGACGGCCACCACCTTCGTGCCCCTGGGCAACGCCACCCGGGCGGAAACGGTGGTCATGCTCAAGCGGCTTCAAGACCGCATCTAATCTGCTTTTTGCCAAAAGGTACGGGGGATGTCCTGCCGCTGCGGGCATGCCCCCTATTTTTTAACCGGAGGGGAGAAGGTTGTTGCGGAGGGTTTATACGAGGGTTTTTACCTGCTGGACGCTGTTGTTCCTGATGCTGTTGTCCCTGGTGGGAGGGCCGGCCGCTACGGCCGCGGGGCTGGATCTCCCCGGCCTGTACGACCGGTTGAAGGATGATCCCGCCTACCAGTCCTACCGCCAGGAACTGCTGGAAGAGTACCGGAAGCTAAATAGCAGTGAGCAGGCCATGGACGGCGACATTCGTTCCTTCCTGGCCGATGTGCAGGAGCGGCTTGCTAATGCCGATACGAGCAGCCTCAAGGATGAAGACGACGTGAATTCCCTGGTCAGGAAAACGGCGGCGGAAGTGCTGCTTACGGATAGGAAATACACTACCCTAGCCAACGCCCTGGCGGCGACCTCGGACATTCAATCCATCCTGAAGGGCAATTTCCCGCCGTCCCTGGAGCCTGTCCGGAAAGAGGTTGTGAACGCTTTGCTGGGGAGCGGCGGTCAGGCCGCGGCCGGCGGGGGTGGGGCCGCGGTGCCTCCGGCCGGTACGGGAGAAGAGATCCAGCGCGACGCTGCCGCGGGAGTTGTTACCTGGTGGGTGAGCCCGGAGGCGGCCGCCGGGATAAAGGATAACAAGCTGGTCCTTTCCCTGGCGGGGGAGACTGCTCCCACCCGGACCTTCTCCCTGCCGCCGGCCCTGCTTCAGGACCTGGGGCAGAAAAAGGCGGAGCTGGAGCTGGACTACGGTCCGGTGGTCTTGACCCTGCCGGCGGCCTCCCTGACGGCTTTGAGCGTCTCCGGTGGAGCGGATCTAACGTGCAGGCAGGAGAGCCCGGACCCGGCCCGAATAAAAGACGTCAACAGGCCGGGCTACAGGGCGGCGGGTATGGTTTATACCCTCACCGCCGGGGAGAAGGCGGGGCTCTCGGCCGGCATCTCTGCCAGGATAAAATATGAAGAGCGGCAGGGGTTGGACCGGGACCTCCTGGGCGTCTACCAGGTGCAGAGCGGTGGTTCCCTGGTTTATCGCGGCGGCCGTAGGGTGGAAGGGAGCCCCTACCTGGAATTTGCCCTCCCCGGGGCCGGGAGTTACATCGTCCTGGAGTACCGGGCTGATTTTGCCGACCTGGCGGGCCACTGGGCGGCCAGGGATGTAGAGATTATGGCGGCCAGGCATATCGCCGCCGGCATGGGAGAGGGGCGATTTGAGCCCGACCGCGCGATTACCCGGGCTGAATTTACAAGCCTCTTACAGCGTGTTCTAGGCCTGCCGGCATCGGGGGCGGCAACCGGCTTTAGCGATGTGCCGCCTGAAGCCTGGTACGCTCCTTCCGTTGCCGCCGCTGTCCGGGCGGGGCTGGTGCACGGGTACGAGGATAAGACCTTTAAGCCCGACAATCCGGTGACCAGGGCGGAAATGGCGGCCATGCTGGCCAATGCCCTGGCCTTGAAAGGCCTGGCGGTGCAGCAGGAGCCCGGCCGGGTGGAAGCCGTCCTGCAGAACTATAAAGATCAGGCGGTTGTTCCCTCCTGGGCCCGGCCGGCCATGGCGGCGGCCGTGACAGCCGGGATTATCGGCGGCCGCGAAGGCGGTCTGGCGCCCCTGGAGCACGCCACCAGGGCCGAGGCCGTCGTGATGCTGAAGAGGTTGATGGATAAAAGCTTTGCGCCGGGATTGTAGGCTAAAGTTCTTTCCAGGGGGATGCAAAACCACCTGGTTGTTGCCTTGTTTAGAACCGACCTTGATCCTGGGAGAATCCGAGGCTGTTATACTTTCTAAAGATATAACTAGGATGTTCAAGCCCCCACCTTAGGTGCTAGGTGGGGGTTATTTTACTCTTACGTTGTTAAGGAAGGCCAGACTTACTTGCCTCCGAGGTATATGCTAAAAGTCTTTGAAGCTAATAAGGAAGCATTATCTGAGGTGGCGAGGAAAAAACTAAAATCTGCGCTGGATAGATTGCTGAACTATAAACCTAATAGAACGGTAAGGGTAGAGGATGTCGCTGATTTTTTCCTAAGCAAAGTAGACAATGAAGCGGGAAGCGCTATAACCCCTTTAAAACTGCAAAAATTACTTTATTATGCCCAAGGGTGGCATTTATCCTTTTTTGATGCTCCCCTCTTTACTTCTGATTTTCAAGCATGGGTTCATGGTCCTGTTTGTCCGGAGATCTATCATAAGTACCGGGATTACGGATGGAGAAGTCTGGAAAAAGTTGAGGAAAATATGGATGCTGCTTTTGATACAAGCCAAGTAGAACTACTGAACGCAATCAATGAGGTTTATGGAATGTTTGACGCCAAAGTTCTAGAAAGAATGACCCATAAAGATGAGCCTTGGCGGGAGGCAAGGAGGGGTTATCAAGCCAGTGAACATTGTCAAGAAATAATATCCAAAGAGAGCATTAAAAAATATTTTAAAACCTTAAGGGAGATTTTTGACATAAACGAACTCGAGGATATTAAAAAGAGCCTGAGAAGATATCAAGATATATTTTTCGTTTGAGAATTGAATTAAGCACCGGTGCGCCGGTGCTTTCCTGTTTACCAGCGGTAGAGACAAAATAGCTTCGCGTCTACATGGACGTCATGCGGGCAATGTGATCAAACTCCGCCGCCTTACAGAGGAGGAAGGCGGCGGATGGCTGGCCAGTATCCCCTTATCAACGGGCTGTATATCAGACGGAGAAACCCCGGCAGAGGCCCTGGCTAATTTGCAGGATCTATGCAGGGTTAAAGATACGCCGGGGGGCAAATTCCAGGACTGCGCCCGGCTGGTAGGGGCCGGCCAGGTAGTCGGCCGGGTCGGTGCTGATCAGGCGCACCACCCGGGCCTGGTTGAAGCTTAAGGGTTCGATTTCCAGAGTCAGGTGACCGACCTTGATTTCCTGGCGGCGGGGGCAGAAATTTTCTGCCCCCTCCCAGATCAGCTCCCACGGCATAGGGCTGTAGATGTACATAATTATCACCCTCTCAGTGGAGTTTCCCCGGGCCGGGGACGCCTTCGGCAATGAGTCTTTTTAAATGCTGGACGGCCTGGGAAAGCCCGCCGACTTCATCAATCAAGCCCACCTTCACGGCATCCTTACCCACCAGGATGGTACCGATATCCCGCGCCAGCTCGCCTGTCTGGAACATCAGGCGGCGCAGCTCCTGCTCGGAAATATTAGCGTGCTCCACAATAAAACGGATGACCCGGTCCTGCATTTTGTCCAGGTATTCATAGGTCTGGGGAACGCCGATGACCAGGCCGGTGAGGCGGATGGGGTGGATGGTCATGGTGGCCGTTTCGGCAATGAAGGAATGGTTGGCCGCCACGGCGATGGGCACGCCGATGGAATGCCCTCCGCCCAGGACCAGGGACACCACCGGTTTGGACATGCTGACCAGCATTTCGGCAATGGCCAGACCGGCTTCAACATCGCCGCCCACGGTATTTAAAACCACCAGGAGGCCTTTGATGCCGGGGTCCTGCTCGATGGCCACCAGCTGGGGAATAATGTGCTCATATTTAGTGGTTTTGTTCTGCGGCGGCAGGACCAGGTGGCCCTCGATCTGGCCTACGATCTGCACGCATTGAATTTCACTTTTATATTCAGCGACATTAGTTTGCCCCAGCTCTTTAATGTTTTCTACCTGCGGGCTGGCGGGGGGGCGGGCGGTGACGCGCACCGGCTCCCCAGGTAGCTGGGGCGGGGGTGTGGCCGGTTGATTGGGCACAGGGTTGGGACTGATATCAGGGCTGGGCATAATTGCAACTCCCCCTTGTTTAATTTAAACCTGGCTCAGGGTTATTATAGGAAATAAAGCCCGCAAACATGCATCGCCATCTTTTTATTTCAGAAGCAAGGAATTTCAAAGCACCGTGTAGAATAGTAGCAACCGGGGTGATGGAAAATGGCTCCTGCCAGGACGCTGAATGAAAAGATAAAAAATGAAATTATCGGTGTGGCCCTGGTGGCCCTGGCCCTCCTCTGCCTGGCGGGGTTGTATGTCCTGGACCTGGGTTACATAAGTTCTGCTGCCAGCATCGGCGCTGTGGGTCAGCTGCTGGTGGGCTTCTTAAAAGCCCTGACCGGCGAGGGTAAATATGTATTTCCTTTATTCCTGGCTGCCTGGGGCGTCCGCCTCATTACCGGGGGCAAAGTGAAGGATTCCCGGCCGCGTTTGCTGGGAGGCATTTTACTTTTTCTTACTTTTTTAAGCGCCCTGCACCAGCCTTTCTTAAACGGCAGTACTTATAAAGAAGCCCTGGCCTCTGGGGTCGCCGGCCAGGGCGGCGGCCTGCTCGGCGCCCTGGTATCCCTCTTCCTGCGGTCCATTTTCGGCCGGGTGGGCACCTGGATTGTGCTGACGGCCTTGGGTCTTATTGCCTTTCTCCTGACCACCGGCGTCTCTTTAACCCGCTTAACCGGGCGCCTGGGCCAGATGCTCTGTATCACCTTCCAGTCCATTAAAGGCTGGCTCCTGGCCTTTCTCTTTACCGAGGTCGAAGAAGAGGAGCCGGAGGTGCAGGAAAAGAAAAGCCTGAAGGGCAGGGGGAAATCTTTGCCGCGGGAACGGGAAGTAGTGCCCGTGGTCATTAACCCGCCGCCGGAACCGCCGCCGCCGGCCATTCAGCCTGTAGTCAGTGTGGAAGAGCCGGCCCAGGCCAGGGTCTATCCGGAAAGTCCGGCCCCGCCGGTCGGCGAGGACGAGAAAAAAGCCCGGCGCCGGCCCAAGGTTAACCTCCAGGTGGAAGATCCTGCCGGTAAAGAGGGGGAAGAAACCGCCTCCGAGCAGCCCGGCCCCTATGTTTTACCGCCTTTGAGTCTTTTGACCCGGCCGGTAAGGGTAAAAAATCCCCGCCTGGAAAAGGATATTACCGACCGGATCAAGATCCTGGAAGACACCCTGGACAGCTTTGGTGTCAAGGTCAAGGTGACGCAGGTCAGCTGCGGCCCGACGGTGACCCGCTATGAAGTCCAGCCGGCTCCGGGAGTGAAGGTGAGCAGGATCGTCAGCCTGGCCGACGATATTGCCCTGAGCCTGGCAGCCGCCCAGGTGCGGATTGAAGCCCCCATCCCGGGCAAGGCGGCGGTGGGTATCGAAGTGCCCAATAAGGAGATAGCTGTGGTCCACCTGCGGGAAGTGCTGGAAGATCCTGCTTTTCTGGAATCCAGCAGCAAGCTGACGGTGGCCCTGGGTAAAGATATTGCCGGCAACCCGGTAATTGCCGACCTGGCGAAAATGCCTCACCTCCTGATTGCCGGGACTACCGGTTCTGGCAAGAGCGTCTGCCTGAACGCCCTGATTTGCAGCCTGCTGTTTAAAGCCACCCCTCAGGAGCTAAAACTTTTGATGATTGACCCCAAAATGGTGGAGCTGACCCAGTACAACGGGATTCCCCACCTCCTGGCGCCGGTGGTCAGCCAGCCGAAAAAGGCCGCCACGGCCCTGCAGTGGATGGTCAGTGAAATGGAGAAACGCTATGAGCTTTTTGCCGGCGCCGGGGTCAAGGACATTACCCGCTACAACCGCTTGATGCACAAGGAAAACGGCGGCCAGGGCACCCTGCCCCTGGTTGTAGTCCTTATTGACGAGCTGGCCGACCTGATGATGGTGGCCCCGGCCGATGTGGAAGACGCCATCTGCCGCCTGGCCCAGATGGCCCGGGCGGCCGGCATTCACCTGGTTGTGGCCACGCAGCGGCCTTCAGTAGATGTCATTACCGGCCTGATCAAGGCCAACATCTCTTCCCGGATAGCCTTTGCCGTTTCCTCCCAGATTGATTCCCGGACCATCCTGGACATGGCCGGGGCGGAAAAGCTTTTAGGCCGCGGTGATATGCTCTTTTTACCCATCGGGGCCAGCAAGCCTATCCGCGTCCAGGGGGTTTATGTTTCCGACCGGGAGGTGGAAGACCTGGTGACTTATGTCAAACAGCAGGGCCGGCCGGAATATAACCCTAATTTCTTGAAAGGAGAGGAAAGCAGCGAAGACAACAGCGGGGCGGAAGACGAGCTTTTCCCTGCAGCCGTCAAGGTGATCCTGGAGACTGGCCAGGCTTCCATCTCCATGCTCCAGCGGCGCCTGCGGATAGGTTATACCAGGGCGGCGAGGCTGATGGATATGATGGAAGCCAGGGGTTTTGTGGGCGGCCATGAAGGTACCAAGGCCCGCGCCATTCTTATTAACTGGGAGGAATACCAGGAATTATTCGGCACAAAAGAAGAATGATATAGGGCAGGAATCTCTTGCTGCTGTGTCGAAAAAGATTTAAACCGGGAGGTGAGGCCATGGAAAAGGTTGGGGAGGTGCTCCGCTCTGCCCGCCAGGCAAAGGGGCTCTCTCTACGCGAAGTGGAAGAAGCTACAAAAATCCGCCTGCGCTATCTGGAAGCCCTGGAAAATGGGGAGTATAATCAGCTCCCCGGGCGGGTGTATGCCCTGGGTTTTGTGCGCAGTTATGCCCGCTATCTTGGCCTGGATGTCCAGGCGGTGGTGCAGCAGTTTAAACAGGAATACCCTACCGAAGAAGACAACAGCCCGGTGGAAGAGCAGCGCCTGCCAGCCAGGGGGTATGCCCGGGAGAAAAGAAGGCACTGGCTGCTGGTTCCGGCAGTACTTCTTGTGCTCTGGGGTATCAACTGGTTATATAATCATTACCGTCCTTCCTTTGACCAATCCGCCTCACCACCGCAGCCGCAGGTAACAGAACCGGCACCGGTGACCCCTGCCCCGCAGCAGCCCGTCACCCAGCCGCCGCCGGTAGGGACAACGCCCCAGGTCCAGGGGGTGGAAGTCAAGGTCAGGGCTTCCGGGGACTGCTGGATGGGGGCTGAAGTTGACGGCAAAAAAGATTTTGCCGGGATCTTAAAGGCCGGCGAAAGCAGGGTATTGCAGGGGAAGGAAAAAATTACCGTTACCCTTGGCAGCGCCGGCGCCGTCGAGGTAACCATCAACGGCCAGGTCCAACCACCCCTGGGCAGGGTGGGCGATGTAGTTACCTTCGAGGCTACTAAAGATTCCAGCCAGGCTAAAATAACGAGGAAACGATGATCAAAACTGCTGTTGTAACCCTCGGTTGCGCCAAGAATCAAGTTGACAGCGAGTATATGCTGGGTGTCCTGGATAAAAACCGTTTTGCCCTGGTGAAGGACCCCCGCGAGGCTGAAGTTGTTATCGTCAATACCTGCAGCTTTATCACGGCGGCCAAGCAGGAGGCCCTGGAAACTATTTTAGGGCTGGCCCAGGGAGAGCCACGGCCCTATATTATTGTGGCCGGGTGTCTCGCCCAGCAGCACGCCCGGGAGCTGTGGCAGGAACTGCCTGAAGTCGCCGCTTTCATTGGGCCGGGAGCCATCGGCCGCCTGCCCCTGATTATTGACCGGGTGTTAAAAGGGGAACGGCTTGTGGACGTCCCGCTTCCTGATGAAGAGGAAGGAGAACTGCCCCGCCTTACGGAGAAGGGAAGGCCCTATGCTTATTTAAAGATTGCCGAGGGCTGTGATAATCGCTGCAGTTATTGCACCATCCCCGCCATCAAGGGGCCTTACCGCAGCCGCCCCCTGGAAAAGCTCATTGCCGAGGCCAGGACCCTGGCCGCGGCCGGCGTAAAGGAATTAATCCTGGTGGCCCAGGACACTACCGCTTATGGCCTGGACTGCTACGGCGAGTACCGCCTGCCCCGGCTTCTGCGGGAGCTGGCCCGGATTCCGGAAATTGAGTGGCTGCGCCTCCTCTATGCCTATCCCACCAGGATTACCCCCGAACTGGTGGAGGTAATGGCCACGGAGGCCAAAGTGCTGCCTTACCTGGATCTGCCCCTCCAGCATGCCAGTGAACCCGTCCTGCGGCGGATGAACCGCCCCGGGAGCCTTACCGCCAGCATCAAGACTATCGAACGCCTGCGCCGGGCCATGCCGGAAATAGCCCTGCGTTCCACTTTTATTGTCGGCTTTCCGGGAGAAAGGGAAGAGGATTTCCAGCAGCTCCTGGACTTTTTGGGCTCTATGCAGTTCGACTGGGTGGGTGCCTTTAAATATTCCCCGGAAGCCGGTACTGCCGCCGCCGGTTTGCCGGATCAGGTGCCGGAAGAAGTAAAGGAAGAACGCTACCGGAAATTAATGCTTTACCAGCAGCCCATTACCAGGGCCTGCAATGAACGCTGGGTGGGACGGCAGGTGCAGGTTTTAACAGAAGGGCCGGGGGTAGGCCGCAGTTTCCGCCAGGCTCCGGAGGTCGACGGCTTGATTTATATGCAAGGAGGCACCCTGCCGGCGGGAACTATGGCCACAGTTAAACTCACCCGGGTCCGCGGCAATTACGATTTGGTGGGAAAGGTAGAGACGAAAAGGTAGATGTGGCAGTCCTGCCAGGTAATTCATAAGGCCTGATTAGTTGAAATTTGTTATAATTGAAGGTGTTATCCCTGGGAGAGGAGTGTTATCTTTGCACTTCAAAGGGTGGCGCCTTCATTTTATTTTTCTGGCAGCCCTTTTAACCTTTGGTTTATTGACCGGGGGCCAGTGGGCCTACCGGCACTACAGCCAGGAAAAACCCCTGGCTGATACCTTAAAGGCCAATCCTGCGGTTCAGGAAGCAGAGGTGACCCGGACGGCTCAAGGCCTGGAAGTTAGGGTCATCCTTGGACCAGGAGCCGATCTGCCCCAGGTCTACCGGCAGGTACAGGAAGCGGTGGACAAGCTTTACGGCAGGGAACAGGTAAAGCTGGTCATCCAGGACCGCCGTTCCCCGGCCCTGGAAAATTTATGGCGGCAAAGCCAGTTTGCCGTCTATGAAGCGGCAGTGCGCGGCAGCTTTACCCAGATGGCGGCCACCGTTGAACGGCTGGCGCGCCAGGCGGGCGTCGACCAGTATGCCGTCAATGTGGACGATAACTATATTTATCTCCAATTCAGCCAGGGACAGGCTTACCTTTACCAGGTAGTACCCAGGCCCAATTATGTAACCCGGGGGGAGGGGTAAAGTGTTTAAGGAAATTAAAGAGATAATTGCTGGCACAGGCCTGGGGTTAATAATTTTTTTAGTCATCGAAGGGGTGAACATTACTCCCTTTTTGCTCCTGGCGGGAATGGGTTTCCTGGCCTACTGGGTAATTGAAAAAAAAGGCCTCCTCCCTTCAACCCTGGGGGGGAAGGGGTATACGCCGCCGGTGAAGGTATCCTTTGCGGATATCGGCGGCCAGGCTGCGGCTGTCCGCGAGTTAAAGGAGGCCCTGGAGTTTTTACTGCGCAGTTCAGAAGTTGAGGCCATGGGCATTCGTCCCTTGAAGGGCATCCTTTTGAGCGGCCCGCCGGGAACGGGAAAGACGCTTCTGGCCAAGGCGGCCGCCACCTATACGGATGCTGTTTTTCTCGAGGCCAGCGGCAGCGAATTTATCGAGATGTATGCCGGCGTCGGCGCCCAGCGGGTACGGGCCATTTTCAACCGGGCCCGGGATTTGGCCCGGCGCCGGCAGAAAAAACGGGCCATTATCTTTATCGACGAGCTGGAAGTCCTGGGCGGCAGGCGCGGCAGCCACGCCTCCCACCTAGAATATGACCAGACTTTAAACCAGCTCCTGGTAGAGATGGATGGCTTAAAGAGCAGCCACGATGTCCAGATTCTGGTTATCGGCGCTACCAACCGCCCCGACTTGCTGGATCCGGCCCTTTTACGTCCGGGGCGGTTCGACCGACAGGTCAAGGTTGACCTGCCTGACCGGGAGGGAAGGCTGGCCATTTTAAAACTGCATACGGCCAATAAGCCCCTGGCGCCGGAGGTGGATCTGGAAGCCGTTGCCCGGGAAACCTTCGGGTTTTCCGGGGCGCATCTGGAAAGCGTGGCCAATGAGGCCGCCATCCTGGCCCTGCGGGAAAAATCTCCCCTTATCACCCAGAAACATTTAATGGAAGCGGTGGATAAGGTAATGCTGGGGGAAAAGCTGGGCCGCAAACCGGCGGCGGACGAGCTGTACCGGCTGGCCATCCATGAGGCCGGCCATGCCATTGCCGGGGAGCTGCTAAGACCCCGGTCTATTTCCCACGTGACCATCACCTCCCGGGGCCAGGCCCTGGGCTATACCCGGCAGAAGCCGGATAACGACATGTACCTGTACACCAGGGAATACCTTGAAACCCAAATGGATATCTGCCTGGCCGGCGCCGTGGCTGAGAACTTGATCCTTGGCAGCCGCAGTACCGGGTCCCTCAATGACTTTAAAGAAGCCATCCGCCTGGCCCGGGTGATTATTACCTCCGGGCTGTCGGACCTCGGGGTAGTGGCTGAAGAAAATTTGACCAAGGAACAGATGCACAACGCTTCCTCCAATATCATCAGCCGGGAAGAAGCAAAGGTGGCTTCCCTCCTCCGGCCCTACCAGGAGGCTTTAAAGGCCTTGGCTGCAGAACTGGTAGAAAAGGAAACAGTAACCGGGCGGGAACTGCGGGCCCTGTTACAGGAACAGGCCGCCGCCTCTTGAAAATTTTGGTCACGGTGCAGCAGGATTATCAGGAAGGGGAAGCGAATAGATCCTGTAAACAGGTGATCGGTATGCGGCTGTTTGTGGCTATAAATTTCTCACCCGCGCTGAAAAATGTCCTGGCCGGACTGCTGGAAGAACTACGCCAGCTGCCGGCAGCAGTTAAATGGGTGCCGCCGGAGAATATCCATTTGACCCTCAAGTTTTTGGGTGAAGTGGCCCCGGCCAGGGTTGAGGAGATAGGAGCGGCCCTGCGGCGTGCCGCTGCCGGGATCAATCCGTGGCACCTGGAGGTAAAGGGCACCGGGGTTTTCCCGGGGTGGCGCAGTCCCAGGGTGGTCTGGGTGGGGGTGGAGTCGGAAAAGCCCCTGTATGTTTTACAGCAGCAGGTAACCAGGGAATACCTGGAGCTAGGTTTCCCGGCCGCTTCCTTTACTCCCCATTTAACCCTGGGCCGCCTGCGGCCGGGGACGGCCTCCGGGCCGCTCCAGGACAGGCTCAAGAGTCTGGCCGGCGTGTCCTGGGGGAGGGAAAAGGTGACGGCGGTAAGCCTCATGGAGAGCAGCCTGACCCCCCGCGGGGCTGTTTATAGGCCGGTGCTAACAGTCCCTTTGCCGGCCCCTGACGGCGCCCCCTCCAATGAACAATGAAAATGCACTTTTGGCAAAATAGAACTTTATTTTCCTAGGAGGCGAACTTACATAGTGGTTTTATCGGACAAGCAGCGGGCCCTGGAAAATGCCCTGCTCCAGATCGAGAGGCACTTCGGCAAGGGTTCCATAATGAAGCTGGGGGAATCCGGTGCCCGGCTCAATGTAGAAGCCATTTCCACCGGCGCCCTGCCCCTGGATCTGGCCCTGGGGGTAGGCGGGCTGCCCCGGGGTCGGGTGGTGGAAATCTTTGGCCCGGAATCCTCGGGTAAGACGACGGTGGCCCTGCATGTCATAGCCGAGGCCCAGCGGGGCGGCGGCACGGCAGCCTTTATCGACGCCGAGCACGCCCTCGACCCGGTGTATGCCAGGAACCTGGGCGTCGACATTGACAACCTTTTAGTATCCCAGCCCGATACCGGCGAGCAGGCCCTGGAAATAGCCGAAGCCCTGGTGCGCAGCGGCGCCATCGATGTCATTGTCATCGATTCCGTAGCCGCCCTGGTGCCCAAAGCTGAGCTGGACGGTGAAATGGGCGACGCCCATGTGGGCCTGCAGGCCAGGCTCATGTCCCAGGCTCTACGCAAGCTGGCCGGCGTTATTGCCAAATCGCGCACCGTTGCTATTTTTATCAACCAGTTGCGGGAAAAGGTAGGGGTCCTCTTCGGCAGTCCCGAGACGACACCCGGGGGACGGGCGCTGAAATTTTATGCTTCGGTGCGCCTGGATGTGCGCAAAGTAGAGCAGGTCAAGCAGGGGACCGAGATTATTGGCAGCCGCACCCGGGTAAAGGTTGTTAAAAATAAAGTGGCGCCGCCCTTCCGCCAGGCCGAATTTGATATTATTTACGGCCGGGGTATTGACCGCGAGGGTTGCCTGCTTGACATGGGCACGGAATTGGATATAGTAAAGAAGAGTGGAGCTTGGTATTCCCTGGGGGAGGATCGCCTCGGCCAGGGCCGGGAAGCAGCCAAAGAGTTCCTGCGCGACCACCCCGAAGTGGCGGCCAGCATTGAAAACCAGATCCGCGTTAAAACCGGGTTAGTAAAGACGGCCGCAGCGGCGGTAGAAGAGGAAGGTGCGCAAGACGGATAATCCCTCGGCGGGAGCTGCCTGGGAGTGTGCCCTGAGAATATTAACCCGGCGCCAGCAGAGTGAACAGGAAATACGCTGGAAATTGCAGGCCAGGGGTTTTCCCGGGGAGGTAGTGGCGGCGACCATAAAGCGGTTGCAGGATGCCGGTTTGCTTGATGACGCCCGTTTTGCCCGGGACTGGGCCGCTTACCGGCTGGCTACCCACCCGGTAGGCCGGAGGCGCCTGCGGCGCGAGCTGCAGGAGCACGGCGTGGCCCCTGCCCTGGCTGAAGGGGTAGTCAGCGACCTGCTTTCTCCGGAAGCAGAGCTGGCCGCAGCCCGGGAACTGGCGGGGAAATATCACCGGCGCCCAGGAGAAAGCGCCGATCATTATTACCGGCGTCTGGCCCGCTTTCTCTGGCAGCGAGGTTTTAACGGGCATATAGTTCGCCAGGTGCTGGAAGAACTGGCAGGACATATTCATATTGACAGTGATGATTTAAACCTATAAAATAGAGTGGGAGAAACTAGGTGTAGGATCACCACCATTACCCTTTATGGATAGATTTCACTACCAGGTTTAGCCTGGATGGAATATAACTTATCTGACCTGAAAATGGATTGTTGTACTGTATTTTTGGGTCCCCAACAGGCGTGAGGAGTCCTGGTTTTGAACCTAAAAAGGGGATATGTGGTTGGTGTGCCTATTTTCAAGCCGAGTTTCTACTCGGCTTTATTTTATGAAGGGGGGGTGAAGAAAAATCCAGTATATCTTTTATGCCCTGATAGCTTTCCTGGTGGGTGCAGCCGGCGGTTATGCCATGCGCAAATACCTGGCCGAGGCCAGGATTGCTTCGGCCGAGAAGGCTGCAGCCGCCATTATCGAAGAAGCCAAAAAAGAAGCCGAGGCTAAAAAGCGAGAAGCGGTCCTGGAAGCCAAGGAAGAAGCCCACCGCATCCGTAATGAAATAGAGCGGGAGAGCCGGGAACGGCGCAGTGAGCTCCAGCGTTTCGAGCGGCGCCTGATGCAGAAGGAAGAGGCGCTGGACCGCAAGACCGAAGCCCTCGAGCGGAAAGAGGCCAGCCTTCACCGCCAGGAAGAAGCTGCCCAGAAGCTGAGGGAAGAGCTGGAAGAGCTGCGCCGGCGGCAGGTCAGCGAGCTGGAACGCATTTCCGGCTTGACGACCGAAGAAGCCAGGGCCATCCTGCTGCAGAGTGTCGAAGAAGAAGTAAGGCATGAAGCAGCCATGTTGATTAAACAAATTGAAACGGAAGCCAAAGAAGAAGCAGAAAAAAGGGCGCGGGAGATTGTTACCCACGCCATCCAGCATTGTGCTGCTGATTATGTGGCCGAGGCTACGGTTTCGGTGGTGAACCTGCCCAATGATGAAATGAAGGGGCGCATAATCGGTCGCGAGGGCCGCAACATTCGCGCCCTGGAAACCCTGACGGGTGTCGATCTCATCATTGATGATACCCCGGAAGCCGTTATTCTCTCCAGCTTCGATCCTATTCGCCGGGAAGTGGCCCGCATTGCCCTGGAAAAGTTAATTATCGATGGGCGTATCCACCCGGCCCGGATCGAAGAAATGGTTGAAAAGGCCCGGCGGGAGCTGGAGCAGAAGATCCGGGAAGAAGGGGAACGGGCTACCTTCGAAGCGGGGATTCACGGCCTGCATCCAGAGCTGGTGCGCCTCCTGGGTAAACTTAAATACCGCACCAGCTACGGCCAGAACGTCCTTAAACACTCCCTGGAAGTAGCTTTCCTGGCCGGGGCCATGGCTGCCGAGCTGGGTGTTGATGTCCAGCTGGCCAAGCGGGCCGGCTTGCTCCATGATATTGGTAAAGCCGTCGATTTTGAAGTGGAGGGTCCCCATGTCGCCCTGGGTGTCGATCTGGCTAAAAAATACCGGGAATCCCCGGAGGTAATCCATGCCATTGAAGCCCATCATGGTGACGTGGAACCGCGTAGCATCGAAGCCGGCCTGGTTCAGGCGGCCGATGCTATTTCAGCAGCGCGGCCGGGAGCCCGGCGGGAGACCCTGGAGGCTTATATTAAACGCCTGGAAAAACTGGAGGAGATCGCCGATTCCTTTGCTGGCGTGGAAAAGTCCTATGCCATCCAGGCCGGCCGGGAGGTAAGGATTTTAGTTAAACCCGACAAGATTGATGACGCCATGGCTGTCCACCTGGCCAGGGAAATCGTGAAAAAGATTGAAAAGGAAATGGAATATCCGGGCCAGATTAAAGTGGTGGTTATCCGCGAAACCCGCGCTGTTGATTATGCTAAATAATTTTTTTGGCAGGGAAGGGAATAGTTTTTCCATCCCTGCCATTAAATTTTCATCGTTACCGGAGGACAAGGCAGGCAGGAATTTGCTTCTAGGTGCAGAAGTAGTGTCTTATACATAAAAGTACGGGGCAGGTGTTAACCTTGGGCCTGAAGTACAAACACGGCGGCGAAGTATCTGATACTATCGGTCTCCTTATTTCTATCCTGGTACGTTACCCGGAAGTAGGTACCATTAACTATGAACCCCAAGACCAGGTTTTACGCTTTACCTTTATGCTGTCTCAGCCCCTGGCCGGGGAGGCCATCCAGCAGTTTGAAAAGAAATTCCGCAAATCCCTGGAAGTATATAACTACCTGGAAGACCGGGAAGCGCGGGTCATCAACCTGAAATATACACCCTATGACCAGCTGACGGCCCTGGAGGTACAGCGGGATGTAGCTACCCTTTCCCGGGATGAAATTGACCTCATTATCGCCCTGGTGCGGGAGGAATTTGGGTCCAACCTGGTAGCGGAGAACAATGATAATATCATGGAAGAAGAGCTTTTGCTCCAGGAAGAGTTAATTGACCGTATGCTGGAAAGCGTCCGGGGCACCGTCCCGGAGCGCCAGCTAATTGCCTTCCGGGAAGAAGGCCGGGTCATGGTGTTTAATAAATAGCCCCATGACGAATAATAATTTTTAAGGTAATTCGAGGGGAGCCTTGTTTTTGCGGGTTTTAATGATCGGCGATGTAGTGGGACGGCCGGGCCGTAAAGCGATCCGGGAGCTCCTGCCGCCCCTGCTCCAGGAATACCGGCCGGACCTGGTGGTGGCAAACGGTGAAAATGCGGCCGGCGGCAACGGCATTACCCCGGCTGTTGCCGCTGATCTTTTTGCCGCCGGCATTGATATTTTAACCATGGGCAACCACGTCTGGGACAAGCGCGAAGCGGCGGCCCTCCTGGAGGAGGATGAGCGCATTGTCCGGCCGGCTAACTATCCTCCCGGTACTCCCGGCCGGGGCTATACCCTGGTAAAGGTTAAGGAAGACCTGCAGGTAGGAATTATTAATTTATCGGGGCGGGTTTTTCTATCATCCCTGGAGTGCCCTTTTCGCCTGGGACGCTGCCTGGCAGAAGAGATCGGGGCGACAACTAAAATCATTTTAGTAGACTTCCATGCTGAAGCAACTTCGGAAAAGGTTGCCCTGGGCTGGTACCTGGACGGCCTGGTAAGTGCGGTGATCGGGACCCATACCCATATCCAGACGGCCGATGCCCGCGTCCTGCCCCAGGGGACAGCATATATCACCGATGTAGGTATGACCGGACCCAGGGATTCGGTCCTGGGGGTGAAAACAGAACTTGTCGTTACAAAATTTCTTACCCAGCTGCCGGTGCGGTTTGAAGTCGCCGGCGGCACTATCCAGCTGGAAGCCGTGCTGGTAGATATTGATCCCCGTACCGGCCGGGCAGAGGCTATCCAGAGGTTGCAGCACTACGGCCCGGCGTAAATTGACCACTAAAAATTAACCAATTAGACAGGATATCTATGCAGCTAGCTGATTTACATACCCATACTACGGCCTCCGACGGCCGGCTGTCACCAGCTGAACTAATCAGGCTGGCGCAGACAAAAGGCTTGACGGCCCTGGGTGTTACCGACCACGATACGGTAGCCGGCCTGGCAGAAGCCCTGGCTGCCGGCAGCAGTTACGGCGTGACGGTCGTTCCCGGGGTCGAGCTGAGCACCGAGTGGGAAGATAAAGAAGTCCATATTTTGGGTTATTACCTTGACTGGCAAAAGGAACATTTGCTGGCCTTCCTGGAAACTATGCGCCAGGCGCGTCACCGGCGCACGGCCCGGATGGTCGCCAGATTACAAGAGCTGGGTTATGATATCAGCATGGGCGAGGTCGAGCAGGAAGTCCGGGGCGAGGCCGTGGGCCGTCCCCATATCGCAGCCGTTCTGGTCCGTAAGGGATATGCCCCCTCCGTGGAGGCGGCCTTCAAAACCCTGCTGGCACGGGGCCGGCCTGCTTATGTCCCGCGGGAAAAAGTTGAACCTGCCCGGGCGGTGGAGGTAATATTAAAGGCTGGCGGCGTCCCCGTCCTGGCCCACCCGGGCTTAAGCGAGGCCGATGCCCTTCTTCCGGCCCTAGTTGATGACGGCTTACAGGGTATCGAAGCCTATTATCCCCTCCACGATGCCGCCGCCACCGGGCGTTACCTGGAACTGGCCTCCCGGTATAACCTGGTGGTTACCGGCGGTTCCGATTTCCACGGCATAGTTGACGGCAGCCATGCCGAGCTGGGGACCTGCCGGGTGGGCACAGCGGAACTGGAACAGTTACAGGTACGGGCGAAAAAGATTAAAGTTCAAGCGACTAAGGTTTGATTTCCGGGCATATATTTTAGCAAACTAATAATTGAGGGGGTGGGGCCGTTGGCTGGCAGCGATCCGGGTGCCCTTTACCGGCGCATTCAAGAGCTGGAAAGCAAAGTGGAACAATTACGGGTCAGCCGGCGTGTCCTGATGCGCCTGGTGGAAAAAAGCGAAACAGAAAAGTGGGAAATGGTGAATCGCCTGCGCCAGGAAAAGGAAAAGCTCCAGCTCCGCAACCGGCGCTATGCCCGGGCTATCTGGGAAAAGAATAAAGAGCTGGCTATGCTCGCAAATAAATTACAAAGCATATCGTTACCCAGGGCTTGACTGATAGGAGGGAGCGATTTATACTATAATTAACTTAATAGGGAACAGGTGCCTGAAAGGTTAAAAGGGAATCAGGTGTAAATCCTGAGCGGTCGCGCCACTGTAACCGGGGAGCCTGCTTCAAGGCCACTGGTATTATACCGGGAAGGCGAAGCCAGGCAAGGAGCCGGAGCCAGGAAACCTGCCTGTTCATTTCACCCTCGCGTCAAGGGGCCTAAAGTTAGGTGGAGTGACTCCAGCTGCTTCGTGGGGGCTGGAGTTTTTATTTTAGGAGGCATACCATGGGGTACGGGTCGTTAATCATGGTAACCGGGGGGGCCAGGAGCGGCAAAAGCCGCCTGGCTGAAGAACTGGCTGCTGCCGGGGGCGAAAAAGTAGTCTACCTGGCCACGGCCGTCGTGGGCGATGCGGAAATGGCGGCCCGGGTGGAAATGCACCGGCGCCGGCGGCCGGCTGCATGGCTGACGGTGGAAGCTCCCCTGGCCGTCACGGAAGCCGTGGCCCGGGAAGGGCGGCGTGCCGGTACCATCCTCCTGGACAGCCTGGGCATGTGGCTCAGCAACCTTTTGAGCCAGGAGGCAGCAGGAGCAGGAGACAGCTGGGAAAAAAGTACGGCGGTTGTAGAAGCCATCATGGTCAAAGTGAGGGAACTGGCGGCCGTAGCCCGGCAGGTACCGGCGCGGGTGATTATTGTTACGGAAGAAGCGGGAATGGGGCTCATTCCTCCCTATCCCCTGGGCCGGGTTTTCCGGGACCTGCTGGGCCTGGCCAACCAGGAGATTGCCCGCCGGGCCGACCAGGTCTACCTGGTGGTGGCCGGCCTGCCCCTGGTTTTAAAGGATAATAAGGCTAATGAAGAAAGGTTGTTGGCAGGAACTTCTCCGAAAATACAATAAAAACTGGAGGAGAAATCGTTGCAGAGGGAGTTACGGCGGGGTTATACCACAGGTACCTGTGCGGCTGCTGCGGCGAGGGCGGCGGCCATAGCTTTATGGCAGAAACAACTGGTGCGGGAGGTTACCCTTACCCTGCCGCGGGGGGAAAAGGTAACCCTGCCGGTTACCGTGCACCAGGGTCCGGGTTGGGCCGAGGCAGTGGTGGTCAAAGACGCCGGCGATGACCCTGACGTTACCCACGGGGCTGCCATCCACGTCCGCGCCCGGCAATCCGGCCGGGGGTTGACTTTGCGCGGCGGACCCGGCGTCGGGACAGTAACCCGTCCCGGCCTGGCCCTACCGCCCGGGGAACCGGCCATTAATCCCGTTCCCCGGCAAATGATCGCCGCGGCAGTCGCCGACGTCACCCCGCCCGGCCAGGGCCTGGAGCTGGAAATCAGCATCCCCGGGGGGGAAGAGCTGGCCCGGCGGACCCTCAACCCCCGCCTGGGGATTGAGGGCGGCCTTTCGATCCTGGGCACTACCGGTTTGGTCGAACCCATGTCCGAAGAGGCCTACCGTACTTCCCTGATACCGCAAATAGACGTCGCCCTGGCTGCCGGCTGGGAGACCCTCATCCTGACCCCCGGCCGCCTGGGGCAGCGCCAGGCTGAAGAACGCTATCACCTGCCGGCTGCGGCCATTGTTCTGACCGGCAACTTTATCGGCTACATGCTGGAGGCCTGCGCCGGGCGGGGGGTGAAGCGGGTGCTCCTGTGGGGGCACGGCGGCAAGCTCATCAAGGTGGCGGGAGGCATCTTTTATACCCACAGCCGCCTGGCCGACGCCCGCCAGGAAATCCTGGCCGCCTGGGCCGCGGCGCGGGGGGCATCCCCGGAAGCAGTGCGGCAGCTTTTAGAGGTAACTACAGTAGAAGCTGCCCGGGAGATTATCGCCAACGAGGGTCTGGGGCGAGAGTTCTGGGACACCCTGGCGGCCCGGGCCAGCCGGCGGGCCGAGGACTTTGTCCGTGGTGAGCTCACCGTAGGTACGGTTTTGCTCAGCCTGCAGGGAGAAATTATGGGTCGGGATGCGGTGGCCCGGCAGATACTGGAGGCGTGGGGCCATGGGAGCTGATGGCCGGTGGCTGACCGTCATCGGGGTTGGACCAGGCAGCCCGGAATACATAACGCCGGCGGCCCGGCGGGCGGCGGCGGCGGCCGAAGTCCTTATCGGCGGCCCCCGGGCTTTGAACCTTTTTCAAGATTTAGAACGCGAGAAAAGGGTTATCACGGGCGACCTGGAGGGGTTACGCTCCTTTCTGTTGCAGATACGCGGCCGCCCTACGGCCATCCTGGTATCGGGGGATCCCGGCTTTTACAGCCTCCTCGCGTGGCTCAAGCGCCAGTTTCCCGGCGAAAAAATCAACGTTATCCCCGGCATCAGTTCCGTCCAGCTGGCCTTTGCCCGCCTGGGGCAGGGCTGGGAAGATGCCGTTTTCTTAAGCTGCCACGGACGCTCCCTGGAGATCCTGGAACCGTACCTGCCCCGGCTGGCGGCCGGGCAAGCGAGGCTGGCTATACTGACCGGCGGGGCCAACACCCCGGCAGTTATAGGTAAATACCTGTCCGACCACGGCCTGGCCGGTATCAAGCTGTGGGTGGGGATCGACCTGGGCGGCAGCCAGGAGCAGACGGCCTGGCTGACGGCGGCCGAACTGGCCCGGCAGCCCTTGACCAGGCCAGGGGTGGTGATAGCCGGTTATGAACCGGATTAATTGGCCCTACACTACGCCGGGGATACCCGACCACTGCTTCAGCCGCAGCCAGGTCCCGCTGACGAAAGAGGAAGTCCGGGTCCTAACCCTGGCCAAAGCCCGTTTGGGACCGGACATGACCGTTTACGATATTGGCGCCGGAACCGGGAGCCTGACCGTGGAAGCGGCCAGGATGGTGGCTCCGGGACAGGTCCTGGCCGTGGAGGTAAACCCGGAGGCCTGTAACCTGATTCGGGAAAATGTTCAGCGTTTTGGCCTGGATAATGTCCGGCTGGTGGCCGGCAGGGCCCCGGCGGCCCTGGCGGGTCTGCCGCCGCCGGACCGGGTTTTCATCGGGGGCAGCGGCGGGCACCTGGAAGGGATTTTGCGGGTCTGCCATGAAGTTTTGCGGCCGGGAGGAATTATCGTCCTCAATGCCATCACCGTCGAGACCTTGAGTACGGCCGTGGCCTTCGGCTATCAGCGGGGCTACCAGGTAGAGGCCCTGGCAGCCAACCTGGCCCGCCTGGAACCGGCCGGCCGCTACCACATCTGGCGGGCCCTGAATCCCGTATATATAGTGCAGCTGGTGAAGCAATTGCGCCGTGACGAATAGGAGGCAGGAGTGGTGAGTGGAACCCTCTACGGCCTCGGGGTTGGACCGGGGGATCCGGACCTGCTGACCCTGAAGGCTAAAGCCATTTTAGAGCAGGTACCGGTCCTGGCGGTACCGGTTTCCCAGCGGGGCGAGGAAAGCCTGGCCCTGCAGGTGGTCAGGCCTTTTATCAGGCCCGGCCAGGAAATACTGAACCTCTTCATGCCCATGACCCATGACCGGGCGTACCTGGAACGCTCGTGGGATGCAGCGGCAGCGGAACTTTTGGCCATCCTTACCGCCGGTAAGGATGTCGCCTTCCTGACCCTTGGAGATGCCTCCCTGTACAGCACCTACAGCTATTTAATGCAACGCTTGCAAAAACTCAAGCCGGATTTAAAAATTGTTACCGTTCCCGGGATCACCTCCTTTGCCGCGGCAGCGGCCAGGTTGAATGTCCCCCTGGCGGTAGGGGACGAACCCCTGGCCGTTATCCCGGCCCTCAAGGACCCGGCCAGTTTAAAGGAATACCTCTCCCTTTTTCCCAATCTTGTCTTAATGAAAGTCGCCCGCCGCTATGACGCCATCGTTACCGTGCTGGAGGAGGCGGGCGTGGCCGGGCAGTCGTTCCTGGCCAGCCGCTGCGGCCAGGCCGGGGAGAGCTTCAGCCGGGACCTGGTAGCCGAAAAGGGTAAGAAGCAGGATTACCTGTCGTTGATTATTGTCAAAGGAGCGGGGCAGGCATGAAGGTTTATTTTGTCGGGGCCGGGCCGGGAGACCCGGAGCTGATTACCGTCAAGGGGCGCCGTCTTTTAGAGGAAGCCGGGGTCATTATCTATGCCGGCTCCCTGGTGAACCCGGAAATTTTAAAGTATGCGCCGCCGGGAGCCAAGCTGTATAACAGCGCTTCCCTCACCCTGGAAGAAGTCCTGGCCATCATGCAGGAGGCGGTAGCCAGAGGCGAAAAGGTGGTCCGCCTGCATACGGGCGATCCTTCCCTGTACGGGGCCATCCAGGAGCAGATGGACGCCCTGGAGGGGCTGGGTATACCTTATGAGATCGTGCCCGGCGTCAGCTCCTTTGCGGCGGCGGCAGCCGCCGTCAGGAGGGAATTTACCCTGCCGGGAATAAGCCAGACGGTGATCCTCACCCGGCGGGCCGGCCGCACCCCGGTGCCCGCAGGGGAAAGCCTGCCCGATTTAAGCCGCCACCGCGCCAGCCTGTGCCTTTTCCTCAGCAGCCAGGACCTGGCGGCGGCAGCGGCCGAGCTGGCCCGGGGATATGGGGAAAATACCCCGGCGGCAGTAGTCTACAAGGCCTCCTGGCCGGAAGAAAAGATTATCCATGGTACGCTGGGGGATATTGCCGCTAGAAGCAGGGAGGCGGGCATTGACCGGACGGCCCTGCTCCTGGTCGGCGATTTTCTGGCCGGCAGCTACCAGCGCTCCTGCCTGTACAACCCGGCCTTCAGCCACGGCTACCGCGAGGCTAAGACACCCCATGACTGAAGGACAGGGAATAGCCATTGTCACCCTGACCCGGCCCGGTTTCCAGACGGCCCTGCAGCTGGCCCGTTCTTTACCGGCGGGGACGACTATCTTTATCCCGGCCGGCCTGGTTCCAAGGGCAGGGGCCGGTGAAGGGGACCCGTTCAAAGTAGTGCCGTATGCGGGGCCTTTATCGCCGTTCCTGGGGCGGATTTTTCACCAGTACCGCGGGTTAATCCTCATTATGGCTGCCGGCATTGCCGTGCGGGCTTTGAGCCCCCACCTTGTTTCCAAAAAAGCAGATCCGGCCGTGGTGGTGGTGGACGTGGGGGGTAAATACGCCATCAGCCTCCTTTCCGGCCACCTGGGCGGGGCCAATGAACTGGCCCGCAGGGTGGCGGCGCTGCTGGGCGGCCAGGCGGTTATTACCACCGCCAGCGAAGTGCAGGGGCTGCCCCCCCTGGACCTGGTGGCCCGGGAGTTGAACATGAGTGTCTGGCCGGCAGCCGCCTTTACCAGGGTGATGGCAGCCCTGGTCAACGGCGAGCCAGTCGATTTGCTGGTAGAAAAGCCTTTACTCAAGTCCCTGGAGGAGGCCCTGCCCGCCTTAAGGCCCCGTCTCCTTGAAGCCTGTCCAGCAGGAGGGGAAGACAGGGCCGGAATTATGGTTACCTGGCGGCGCCTGCCCCTGCCGGGCCCGCGGTGGGTTTACTGGCGGCCCCGGGTAATCAGCGCCGGTATCGGCTGCCGCCGCGGCGTATCTGCCGGTACCATCCTCTACGCCCTGGGCCTGGCCCTGCGGGAAGCGGGCCTCAGCCGCCGGAGTCTAGCAGCCCTGGCCAGCGTTGATTTTAAGGGCGGGGAACCGGGCCTGCAGGGGGCTGCCGCCCGCCTTGGTGTACAGCTCCTTACCTTTACGCCCCGGCAGCTGACGGACTGCCTGGAACGTCAACCCCATTTGCATCGTTCGGAAAGGGTTAGGCGGTACGTTGGCATCCCCGGCGTTTGCGAGCCGGCGGCAATCCTGGCTGCAGGAGAGGGGGAATTGATATGTCCCAAAAGGAGTTACCGGGGAGTGACAGTAGCCCTGGCCCTGGGGAGATAATGGTCGTCGGCCTGGGGCCGGGCCGGGAGGAAGAAATGACGCCCCGCGCCCGGCAGGCCCTGGCCCGGGCGGAAGTAATCGTCGGTTACCGCACGTATATTGATTTAATAGCCTCCCAGACAGCCGGGCGGGAGGTAGTGGTTACCGGCATGACGGGGGAAGTAGCCCGGTGCCGGGAAGCCGTCGCCCGGGCTGCTGCCGGGGCCCGCGTGGCCGTTATTTCCAGCGGCGATCCCGGTGTCTACGGTATGGCCGGATTGATTCTGGAAGTTCTGGCCGAACACCCCCGGGGGAAAGAAATAACGGTGAGGGTTATTCCCGGGGTGACGGCAGCCACCGCCGCGGCAGCCGTCCTGGGAGCGCCCCTGATGCATGACTTCGCCGTCATCAGCCTGAGCGACCGTTTGACCCCCTGGGAGGTTATCGCCCGGCGCCTTGAGCTCGCAGCAGCGGCTGATTTCGTCCTGGTCCTGTACAATCCCCGCAGCCACGGCCGTCCCGATCACCTCCGCCGCGCCCGGGATATTATCCTCCAGTACCGCCGGCCGTCCACGCCGGTAGGGGTGGTACGTAACGCCGGCCGGGAGGGAGAAGAAGTCTGGATCCGCGACCTGGCCACTTTCCTGGAACTACCGGTAGATATGGTCAGCACGGTCATCATCGGCAACAGCCAGACCAGGGTGCTGGATGGCCGCCTGGTGACACCCCGGGGGTACCGGCTGTGATTCTGGTACTGGCCGGGACGGCCGACGCCAGGGGAGTTATCGGCACTTTAAAGGCCGAAGGCTACCGGGTGGCAGCCAGCGCTGTTTCAGGGTACGGGGCCAGGCTGGCCAGGGAGGCTGGAGCCGATTTGGTCCACGAAGGACCCCTGGGGGAAGAAGACCTGCTGGCCTTTTTAAAGGACCACGGCGTCAGGGCGGTGATTGACGCCACCCATCCCTTCGCCACCGCCATTACCGGTGCAGCCCGGCAGGCCTGCCGCACCCTGGGGCTGCCCTATTTCCGTTACCGCCGGCCGGAGGTTAAATTGCCTTCCCACCCGGCTCTGCTGCCGGCCGCTAGTTTTGAGGAAGCGGCGGCACTGGCCTCCCGGGGACAGGTAATATTTCTAACCACCGGCACGCGTCACCTGGAGTGCTTTACCACGGCACCGGCTCTGGCCGGCAAGAGGCTCGTTGTCCGGGTGCTGCCGGAGGAGACTTCCCTGGCCCGGTGCCGCCAGCTGGGCATCTGGCCGGGGGATATCGTGGCCATCCAGGGTCCCTGCAGTTATGAGTTAAACCAGGCCCTTTACCGGCAGTTCAAAGCCGATGTAGTTGTAACCAAGGACAGCGGCACCACCGGCGGGGTGGTAGAAAAAATCCAGGCCGCCCTGGACCTGGGGCTAACGGTCGTCGTCATCCGCCGCCCGCCGGAGCCTGACAGCTTGCCGCTGGCAGAGATCATCCCTATGCTGGGAGAAGCGCTGGAGAGATAAGGAGAGGGTAACAATGGGCACGGGTATTATTTTACTGGGCCACGGCAGCCGCATACCGGAGGCCAACGAGCACCTAAAACTCCTGGCGGCCCAGGTAAAGGAAATGCTGGGGGGGATGCGGGTACAGCCCTGCTATATGATGCGCACCCACCCGGATCTCATGGAAGGGATTACCATGCTGGTGGAAGAAGGCCTGCAGAAAATTATTGTGATACCAATGTTCTTCTGCAACGGCCTCCATGTCCAGCGGGACATTCCCGAGCTGCTGGAGGCGGCCCGGAAGCGTTTCCCGGACACTACCTTGATCTATGGCACCAACCTGGGCGCCGACCGCAGAATCGCCGAGGTTATTGTCGAGCGCATCCAGGAGGTGGCCCCCGGTGTCGTATCTGCATGATCCCCGGGCCATTGAGGCCCACAGCCGGGAGATCATAGCGGCCCGGGTGGGGGATCTCGGCCTGGGGCGCGGGGAAAGGGCTATTGTAACCAGGATCATCCATGCCACCGGTGACCTGGATTATGCCCGGCTGGTAGTCATTCACCCCCGGCTGGTTGAGACAGCGACGGCGGCCCTGCGTGGGGGGGCGGATATCATCACCGATATCGAAATGGTGCGCCAGGGGATCAGCAGCCAGTTGCTGGCCCGGGGCGGCGGCCGGGTAATCTGTGCCATCCGGGAAAAGGAGGTCATCGAGGCAGCAGCAGCCAGGGGGGTGACCAGGGCCATGGCGGCCATGGAATACCTGGCGCCCCGGATGGCGGGAGCCGTTGTGGCCATCGGCAATGCCCCCACGGCCCTTTTCCGCCTGCTGGAATTGATGGCCGCCGGCCGGGCGGCGCCGGCGGCCGTAATCGGCACGCCGGTGGGTTTCGTGGGAGCGGCGGAAGCCAAAGCGGCCCTGGAAACAGCCGGCATACCCTTTGTCACCGTCCGGGGTACCAGGGGCGGCAGCACGGTGGCGGTTGCCGCCGTCAATGCCCTGCTGCACCTGACCTGGGACGGGGAAGGTGACCATTAATGGCCCGGGCAGTTATGCTCCAGGGGACCAGTTCCAATGTCGGCAAGAGTGTCCTGGCGGCGGCCCTGTGCCGGATTTTTTACCGCGCCGGCTACCGGGTTGCTCCCTTTAAGTCCCAGAACATGGCCCTCAACTCCGGCGCTACCCCGGACGGTGGCGAAATGGGGCGCGCCCAGCTGGTGCAGGCTTATGCGGCCGGGGTGCAGCCGCGGGTGGAAATGAACCCGGTCCTGCTTAAACCTACGGCCCACGCCCGCTCCCAGGTAATCCTCCTGGGACGGCCGGTGGGCAACCTGGGGGCCCGGGAGTATCACGGGAACTTTAACCAGGAGCTGTGGCGCCACGTCGAGGCGGCTTATGCCACCCTGGCCAGGGAATTTGAGGTTATCGTCATTGAAGGTGCCGGCAGCCCGGCGGAAGTTAATCTTAAAGCCGGGGAAATCGCCAATATGCGGGTGGCCAAAATGGCCGGGGCACCGGTGCTCCTGGTGGCCGATATCGACCGCGGCGGCGCCCTGGCGGCCATTGTCGGGACCCTGGAACTCCTGGACCCCGACGAGAGGGAGCTGGTGGCCGGGTTGATTATTAACAAGTTCCGGGGCGATATGGATTTGCTGCAGCCGGCCCTGGATTTTCTGGAAAGGAAGACCGGCAAGCCCGTCCTGGGAGTTATACCCTTCCTGGCCCACGGCCTACCGGAAGAAGATTCCGTGGTCCTGGAAGGAACATCCGGCCGTCCCACCGCTCCCGGCGAGGTGGAAATAGCCGTAATCAAGCTCCCGTGTATTGCCAACTTTACCGACTTTGACGCCCTGGCACGGGAAGACGGCGTTAACCTGCGCTATGTAGAGGATAAATGTGTCCTCGGGAAACCGGATCTCATCATCCTACCGGGCAGCAAAAACACCATCGGCGACCTTTTATGGCTGCGGCAGCGGGGCCTGGAGGAGGCCATCAAAGAACTGGCGGGGCAGGGGACCCCGGTGGTGGGCATCTGCGGCGGCTACCAGATGCTGGGCCGGGAGATCGCCGACCCCGACCATGTGGAGACTGACCACGACGGCATCGCCGGGCTGGGCCTCTTACCGGTGCGGACGGTATTTCAACCTACCAAGGCCACCAACCTGGTACAGGGACGGGTAACAGGTACGGGACCTTTCCTGGGGCCGCTGCACGGCCTGGAAGTAAAAGGATACGAGATCCATATGGGGGCCAGTTACCTGGTGGGAGGCCGGCCGGCCTTTAAAATTACCCGGCGCGGGAACAACCCGGTCGACATTGACGACGGGGCGCAAAGTCCTGACGGGCTGGTCTGGGGTACCTATATCCACGGTATCTGGGACAACGATCCCTTCCGCCACCGGGTACTGGCCGCTTTAAGGGCCAGGCGCGGCCTGCCGGCCAGGGAAAGCGGTCTGGACTTCGACGCTGACCAGGAGCGCCGTTTTGATGCCCTGGCTGCCGCGGTGGCCAGGCATTTAGATCTGAAACGATTGGCGGCGATCATGGGTCTGGACCGGCCCCTGGCAGGTGACGGCCTTGGAGCCTAGCGTCCTTTTGCTGGTCCTGGCCCTGCTCCTGGACCTGGCGGTTGGGGATCCGCCCTGGCTCCTGCACCCGACCCAGGTCATGGGTGCGGGTATCAGCGCCCTGGAAAGAATTTTGTGGCGGCCAAATGCTTCCCAGGGTTACCTGTTAGTTACGGGCGGGGTGGTAGTCGTCGGCATCGTCGGCGCCAGCTGGGCCATCACCTGGGGCTTGCTGGCAGCAGCCGGACGGATTAATTACTGGGTGGAGGTATTGCTGGCCGCGTGGCTGCTGGCTACAACCATAGCTCCCCGTGGCCTGGCGACAGCGGCCGCAGGAGTTGCCCGCTCCCTGGCGGTAGGCGACCTGCTGCAGGCCCGCCGGCAGGTGGGCTACATTGTCGGCCGGGATACGGCCGGCCTATCGGCAGGCGAAGTGGTTCGGGCGACGGTGGAAACCGTAGCCGAGAATACCAGCGACGGCGTTATCGCTCCCCTTTTCTATTTTTTCCTGGGCGGTGTGCCCCTGGCCATGGCCTACCGCGCCGTCAACACCCTGGATTCCATGCTGGGTTATAAAAACGACCGCTACCTTTTTTTCGGCCGGGCGGCAGCCAGGCTGGACGATGTGGCCAATTATCTTCCCGCCAGGCTAACGGGGATAGCCATATGTGTGGCGGCCGCCCTGCTGGGTTATGGCCGGCGGGCCTGGACGATTATGCGGCGCGATGCCCGCCGGCACCCCAGCCCCAACAGCGGTTTTCCGGAGGCAGCGGTAGCCGGTGCCCTGGGGGTGCAGCTGGGCGGCCTCAACTACTACCAGGGGCGCCCCTCCCGGCGCCCCCTGATCGGGGAGGCCCGGCAGGCGTTAAGGAAGGAGCATATCTCGCAGGCTGTCTGCCTCATGGCGGCCGCCACGCTATTAGTATCCCTGGCCGGCGGGTTAATCCTGGGCCTTAAGGGGAGCTGGTACTAAAAAGGAGCACCTGTATGAGCCATAAGCGGATTGTTATTGCCGGCACCCGCAGCGGGGTGGGCAAAACGAGCATCGCCACCGGTTTAATGGCCGCCCTGGCGGCCAGGGGCTTGAAAGTCCAGGGCTTTAAAGTCGGGCCTGACTACATCGATCCCGGCTACCATACCCTGGCCACCGGCAGGCCCTCCCGCAACCTGGACACCTTTTTAATGTCCCCGGCAAACGTCCTGGAGGCTTTTTCCCGGGCTGCCGCCGGGGCTGAGATAGCCATTATCGAGGGTGTCATGGGCCTCTATGACGGCCACAGGAGCAACGGCAGCGGCAGTACGGCGGACGTCGCCCGCCTGCTGGCCGCCCCGGTTCTCCTGGTCGTGGACGCCACCTCCCTGGGCCAGAGTGCAGCCGCCGAAATTCTGGGTTACCGGGACTTTGATCCCGGGGTGCACCTGGCCGGGGTGATCCTCAACCGGGTCAGCAGCGAAAGCCACCTGCAGCTGCTCCGCCGGGCCATTGAAGATTACACCGGTATAAGGGTGGTAGGGTGGCTCAAAAAGGGAGCTTTACCGGCCCTGCCTTCCCGGCACCTGGGGCTGATCCCGGCCGGCGAGCAAAAGGGATTAAAAGGGGTTCTGCAGGAGCTGGCTGCTGCCGTGGCGGCCGGGATCAACCTGGAAGAGGTTGTTTCCCTGGCCGCGAAGGCCGGGCCCGTACCGGCCGGGGCGAGCCGGAGCTTTGCTGCGGCAGCCCTGCAGGCCGGCGGGCCGGTGCCGGTGGCCGTCGCCAGGGATGAAGCCTTCAGCTTTTACTACCAGGATGCTCTGGATTATTTAACAGCCCTGGGAGCCGAGCTGATACCCTTCAGTCCCTTACACGATACCGCGCTGCCGGGGGAAGCCGCCGGGGTGATTATCGGCGGCGGTTTCCCGGAAATCTTCCTGGACCCCCTGGCCGGCAACCAGTCTATGCTTGCCGACCTGCGCCGGCGGGTAGCTGAAGGTATGCCGGTTTATGCCGAGTGCGGCGGCCTCATGTACTTGACCCGGGGGATAACCGACCTGGAGGGCCGCACCTGGAAGCTGGCCGGGATAGTGCCGGCGGACTGCCGGATGCAGGCCAAACTGGCCGGCCTGGGCTACCGGGAAGCCGTTTTATACCAGGATAACCTCCTGGGCAAGAAAGGCGATCCCGTCCGGGGACACGAGTTCCACTATTCGCTGCTGACCGGTATGGCCGCAGACTTCCCGCCTGCTTATACCTGGTACGCCAGAGGGAACCTCTATCACGAAGGCTACGCCACTCGTGAGCTGCTGGCTTCTTACCTGCATTTACATTTCCTGGGCAACCAGCAGGCCGCAGCCAATTTCCTGGCGGCATGCAGGAGATTTTTTAAAACCTACCGGAGGAGGAATGCTTCGTGCAATTATTAAACCAGACCCTGGCCGCCATTAAACCCCTGGATGAGGAGGCCATGGCCAGGGCCCAGGCTCACCTCGACGACCTCACCAAGCCGCCGGGAAGCCTGGGGACCCTGGAGGCAATTGCCCGGCAGCTGGCCGGGATTAAAGGAGAAGTGCCGCGGCGGTTATCCCGCAAGACCCATATCCTCATGGCCGGGGACCATGGGGTGGTAGCTGAGGGAGTCAGCGCTTTTCCCCAGGAAGTTACACCCCAGATGGTAATGAACTTTGTTAATGGCGGGGCGGCAATCAACGTCCTGGCCCGCCATGCCGGGGCGGAACTGGTTCTGGTGGATGTAGGGGTGGCTGCGGAACTGCCGGACCTCCCGGGTTTACTGAAAAGAAAAGTAGCCCCCGGTACGGCCAACCTGGCCCGGGGCCCGGCCATGACCAGGGAGCAGGCCATTGCCGCCCTGGAAGTCGGTATCGAGGTTGCCAATGAGAAAATTGCCGCCGGCAGCGATCTGCTGGGCATTGGTGAGATGGGGATCGGCAACACCACCCCCAGCACGGCCATCCTGGCCGCCTTCAGCGGCCTGCCGCTAGACAAAATTACCGGCCGGGGGACGGGGGTTGATGATCAACGCCTGCAGCTAAAAATTAATGCCATTCGCCGGGGGCTGGAAGTAAATCGCCCCAATCCCGAAGATCCCCTGGATGTCCTGGCCAAGGTAGGTGGATTGGAGATTGCCGGCATGGCCGGGGTTATCCTGGCCGGGGCAGCCGGCCGGGTACCGGTGCTTATCGACGGCTTTATTTCCGGAGCTGCCGCCTTGGTGGCCGCCCGCCTGGCACCGGGGGCCAAAGCATACATCCTGGCCTCCCATCTTTCCGAAGAACCCGGGCATGCAGCCGCCCTGGAACTGCTGGGCCTTAAGCCCATGCTCACCATGCAGATGCGCCTGGGCGAGGGTACCGGGGCCGCCCTGGGAATGACCCTGGTCGAGGCAGCCATTAAGATCTACCACGAGATGGCTACCTTCAGCCAGGCCGGCGTTTCAGGGGCGCTCGACAGTTGAAAGGCCAGCTCAATGCCTTCCTTGCCGCCCTCCAGTTTTTGACACGTATCCGTTTAAGCAACGGGGCTAATTCTCCGGATGCCTGGCAAAGGAGTGTCGCCTATTTTCCCCTGGTAGGGCTGCTTTTAGGGTTAATCCTTGCCGGTGCCTGGCAGGCATTGAGCTACCTGGTCCCTGCTTCCGCCCGGGCCGGCCTGGTTCTGGCCCTGGCGGTTTTCTTAAGCGGCGGCCTGCACCTGGACGGCTTTATCGACAGCATGGACGGCCTTTTTTCCGGCCGGGAGCGGGAACGCATCCTGGCCATCATGAAAGACAGCCATGTGGGTGCCCACGGCGTAACGGCAGTAGTCACCCTGCTGGTATTAAAATACAGCCTTTTGGCGGCTCTGCCGCCCGGACATCTCTGGCTGGGCAGCCTGCCGCTATCGCCGTTGCTGGTGTTGATGCCTGTCTTGAGCCGCTGGGCCATGGTACCGGCCCTGACCTGTTTCCCTTATGCCCGCAAGGAAGGGCTGGGCACCCTTTTCCAGGCCGGCCGGGGCCGCCGCAGCCTGGTTACAGCCACCCTGATAACTGCCCTGCTGGGCTGGTTGATTATGGGACCTCCGGGTCTGGTTTACCTGCTCCTGGTGGGCCTGGTGTCCCTGGGCTGGTGCAACTGGATCCGGCGGCTCCTGGGGGGCCTGACCGGCGATACCTACGGTGCCCTGGCCGAAATAACCGAGGTCTTTATCCTGGCAGCGTATTTTTTCAGGCCGTGGTAAGGGGGTGGAAGCCATGCAGGGCGTAGCCCTGGCCCGTGGTGCCTGCGGTGAGTTAGTGCAGGGGATGGTCGACGGTAAATACTTCCTCATTACCTGCCCGATAAATATCAGCGCCGAAGTGACTGTAACTCTGGTCCCCGGGGGCCGTTTTCAGGGTCCACCCGGCAAGAGCAAGGCTCTGGCGGCGGCACGCCTGACCATGGCCCGGCTGGGAGAAAAACAGTGGGGCGCCAGGTTGACCATAAACAACCCCCTGCCGCCGGGCAAGGGGTTGGCCAGCAGTACGGCCGATGTGGCGGCGGCAGCCGCGGCTACAGCCAGGGCCCTGGGAGCCGAACTCTCCCTGGAAGAGATTAAAAGAATCGCCCTGGCCATTGAACCGAGTGACGGTACCTTCCTGCCGGGTATTGTCCTTTTTGATCACCTCCGGGGTGAATTCTGGGAGAGTTTAGGGGAACCGCCGCCCCTGGCCGTTTTAATCGTCGATCTGGGCGGCACGGTTGATACCGTCCTCTTTAACCAGCGCCGGGATCTTATGGCTTTAAACCGGGCCAAGGAAGGGGCTGTCCGCCGGGCGGTGGCCCTGGTGCGGGAAGGGCTGGCCTGCGGCCGGGTGGAATTAATCGCCCGGGGTGCTACTTTAAGCGCCCTGGCCAACCAGGAAATTCTCCATAAACCGGAACTGGAAACCCTGGTGGAGCTGGCTACCGGCCTCGGAGCCCTGGGGGTAAATGTAGCCCACAGCGGTACGGTGGCAGGTATCCTCTATCGAGCTGGAGAAGTAGATAGCGACGAACTGGAAAGAAAAATCCGGGCAGTATTTCCCTATGTACATTTTATCCGGGCTACCATGACCGGTGGTGGAGTGGAGGCCAGGGATGAATTATGGCTTACGGGCAAAGAGGTAATGGCGGCAGGGAGCTGGGCAGGCCGGTTCACGGCGGCGACTGGCAGGGGGCGGTAGAAAAATACGGCTGGCAGCCGGAAGAAATACTGGACTTCAGTGCTAATATCAACCCCCTGGGGCCGCCCGCAAGGGTCCTCGAAACCTTGCAGCAGAACCTGCCGGCCATCCGGCGCTACCCCGATCCCCGCTGCCGGCAGTTAAAAAAGGCCCTGGCTGATTATCTGCAGGTAGAACCGGCCGCCGTTATTGCCGCCAATGGAGCTACGGAATTGATCTATCTCATCTGCCAGACTTTAAAGCCCCGCCGCGTCCTTATCCCGGAGCCGACCTTCAGCGAATATCGCCGCGCCGCGGTAACTGCCGGGGCCGAAGTGGTGGCACTGGAGCTCGACCCGGCTTCTTCCTTTGCCCTGGATATAGATCGCTGGCGGGAAAAGCTGGCACAGGTAGATCTTGCCTTTTTATGCAATCCCAACAACCCTACGGGCCAGCTCCTGGAGAGAGCGGTTTTGAAAGAAATTGTGGAACTCTGCCGGCGGCGCGGCGTTTTTCTTGTTGTCGATGAATCCTTCCTCGATTTCCTCCCCAACTGGCCGGAACTCTCCCTGGGCACCATGGCGGCTGCCGGGGAGGGATTGTTGACCTTACGCTCCCTTACTAAAATTTTTGCCCTGCCGGGGCTGCGCCTGGGCTGTGGGGTGGCCCATCCGGAGCTGGCGGCCAGGCTGGAAGCGCGGCGGGACCCCTGGAGTGTCAATATCCTGGCCCAGATGGCCGGGGTTGCGGCCCTGGCCGACGGCGAGTATTTGAAGGCGACCCGGGAATTAATCAGGCGGGAAAAAGAATATCTTTATCATGGGCTGGCGGGGCTGGCAGGATTCCGGCCCTATCATCCCGAAGTTAATTTTATCCTGACGGATATTTCCGCCAGCGGCCTGGCGGTTCCAGAGCTGGCAGCGCAGCTGGTGCGAGAACGCATCTTAATTCGCGACTGTTCTTCTTTTCCCGGCCTGGGGCCCGCCTATTTTCGTGTGGCCGTACTTGACCGGGGAGCCAACCAGAAGCTCTTGCGCGCTTTAAAGAGAGCAGTGGAGGAGAGTTAATTTGGAAGGTACAAGGGTTTACCTGGTCCGCCATGGTGAAACGGAGTGGAACAACGCGGGGCGCTACCAGGGGCATTCGGATGTAGCTTTGAGCCCGAGAGGCCGGCAGCAGGCGGAATTGCTGCGCGAACGTTTTCGCCATGTTTCCCTGGACGGTGTTTACAGCAGCGATCTCAGCCGGGCCCGGGAAACGGCGGCCACCATCGCCGCCCCCCACGGCCTGGAAGTTAATACAGTTACGGGCTTAAGGGAAATAAACTTTGGCGCCTGGGAAGGCCTGACCTACCAGGAGATAGTGGCGGGCTTCCCCTGCGAGTGGGAAGCATGGCGGCAGGATCCTGCTAATAAGATTGTCCCCGGCGGTGAAAGTTTCCGGCAGGTCATGGAGCGCGCATGGCGAGCCTTTAACGGGATCGTCCGGCAGGAAAAGGGGCGCAATATCCTGCTCGTCGCCCACGGCGGCAGTCTGAGGGCCCTTATCTGCGCCATTCTGGGACTGGATTTAACTGCTGTCTGGCGCTTTCGACTGGACAACACCGGGGTGAGTATTGTCGATTGTTATGAAGATAAGCATATCCTGGTGCTATTAAATGATACTCACCACCTGGAAACCATGGGCGGGCCCGACGGCAGCGGTATTTTATAATCAATCCAGGGTAAAAGGATACCCTTTAAGGCAAACTACCTCCAGGAGGTGTTTGCCGTGGATCCTACCTTCAAGCCCGCGCGAGTGCCCTGGAGCACCCGGCCCGGCTTAAAAGAAATGGCTGCCGAGGTCGGGGTAGATTTTGACCGCTTCCTGGCCGGACTGGCTGCCAACCGCTCCGATACCGAACTGGCAGCCGAATTTGGGGTGGATTCTCAGGTTATTTTTCGCCTGCGGGACCATTTTGAACGTTACGGGCTTCATTCCATCATGGGGCAGGATTAGCCGGGTTTCCCGGCTATTTTTTTATTTCCCCTGGGAGCTGATATCAGGTATAATTAGGAGCAACCTGATCAGCTTGTACAGGACAGGCGGCTGGTACTGGCAACCTTGTTTATGGTATAATTAAACAATAATTTGGTCCTGTAAGGGGGCTTGAACTTGACAACGGAAAAGATTATTGGTGAAGGCCTGACCTTTGATGATGTCCTGCTGGTACCGGGTGAATCGGAAGTCCTGCCGCGGGAAGTGGACATCAGCTCCAATTTCACCCGCCGTATTCGCCTCAATACACCCCTGGTGAGCGCCGCCATGGACACCGTAACCGAAGCCAGGATGGCCATCAGTATGGCCCGGGAAGGCGGCATCGGGGTTATCCATAAAAACATGTCCATTGAACGCCAGGCGAAAGAGGTTGACCGGGTTAAACGCTCCGAACACGGGGTCATTACCGACCCCATTTCCCTGACGCCTGACCACAAGGTACGGGATGCTGTAGCCTTAATGGAGCATTATCATATTTCCGGGGTACCCATTACGGTTAACGGCAAGCTGGTGGGTATCATTACCAACCGGGATATCCGCTTCGAGGAGAATTACGACCGGCCCATCAGGGAAGTCATGACCAAAGAAAACCTGGTGACCGCCCCGGTGGGCACTACCTTAAGCGAAGCCATGGCTATCTTACGCCGCTACAAGATCGAAAAGCTGCCCCTGGTGGATGACGATTACAACCTGAAAGGACTAATCACCATCAAGGATATCGAGAAAACGCGCAAATATCCCCTGGCCTCCAAAGATGAAAAGGGGCGCCTGCGGGTAGCGGCGGCTGTGGGGACAGGTGCCGATACCATGGCCAGGGTAGAAGCCCTGGTAGGGGCCGGGGTAGACGCTATCGTGGTGGACACGGCCCACGGTCAGGCCCGGAGTGTGCTGGAAACCGTCCGCCGCATTAAGGCCGCCTTTCCAGCAGTAGAGCTGATAGCCGGTAATGTGGCCACAGCCGATGGGGCCCGGGCCCTGTGCGAGGCGGGCGTGGACGCCGTCAAGGTGGGCGTTGGTCCCGGTTCCATTTGTACCACCCGGGTTATTGCCGGCATCGGCGTGCCCCAGATTACGGCCATTTTCGAATGTGCCCGGGCGGCAGCCCCCTTCGGCGTACCGGTGATTGCCGACGGGGGAATTAAATACTCCGGCGATATTACCAAGGCCCTTGCCGCCGGGGCCAGTACGGTCATGATCGGCAGCCTGCTGGCCGGGACGGAAGAAAGCCCCGGGGAAATTGAAATCTTCCAGGGCCGCAGTTTTAAGAGCTACCGCGGTATGGGTTCGCTGGCGGCCATGAAGGAGGGCAGCAAAGACCGCTATTTTCAGGAGGAAGCGGAGAAGCTGGTGCCGGAAGGCATTGAAGGCCGGGTTCCCTATAAAGGCCCCGTGGCGGAAACCATTTTCCAGCTGGTCGGGGGCCTGAGGGCCGGTATGGGTTACTGCGGTGCCCGGAATATTGCCGAGCTGCAGGCTAAAGGCCGCTTTATCCGCATTACTCCGGCGGGCTTGAGGGAAAGTCATCCCCACGACGTCATGATCACCAAGGAAGCGCCCAATTACCGGATTTAGGCCTAATCCAAGGCCCGCCTGGCCAGGTAGTCTATATATGGGCGCAAGGGTTTCTCTTGCCAGGTAGAGGAGAAGGGTTAAAAAGGCATTAATTGGGGGGAGAAGCGGATGGCAGCAGAAGTTTTCTGGGCTGATATGCGTACTAAAAAGGGTAAAAATCTGGTGAATAAGGTTGCCAGCTTATGGCGTAAAGCCGGTTTTAAAAAGGCCATTGAGCCTGAAGATCTGGTGGCGATTAAAATCCACTTCGGCGAAAGAGGTAATCTGGCCTATATTAACCCCGTTTTTGCCCGCCAGGTGGTAGAACTGGTTAAGGCCAGCCGGGGTAAGCCCTTCCTAACGGATGCTAATACCCTCTATGTCGGTTCCCGGTCTAATGCCGTTGACCATTTACAAACGGCCATTGAAAACGGTTTTGCCTATGCCGTGGCCGGTGCTCCCTTAATCATAGCCGACGGCTTGAAAGGCAAGGATTATTATGAAGTGCAGGTTAACGGCAAGCACTTCCAGCAGGTTAAAATCAGCAGCGCCATTTACCACGCCGACAGCATGGTGGTTATGAGCCACTTTAAAGGCCACGAATTAACGGGTTTCGGCGGGACCATTAAAAACCTGGGCATGGGCTGCGGCAGCCCGGGGGGCAAGCAGATGATGCACAGCGACGTCCTCCCCCAGGTCCAGGAAGAAAAATGTAGCGGCTGCGGCAGGTGCCGGCTCTGGTGCCCGGCAGGAGCCATTACCGTAAATGAGAAAGCCAGCATCGATGCCGGGCTGTGCATCGGCTGCGGCGAGTGTACGGTCACCTGCCCGGTAAGGGCCATTAAAGCCAGCTTTAAGAGCGACCCGGTGGTGCTCCAGGAAAAGATTGTGGAATTTGCCTTTGGGGCCCTTAAAGACAAAAAGGATAAATGCGTCTTCTTTAACTTCGTGACTCACGTTGCCCCTGAATGCGATTGTAACTCCTGGAACGATGCCGCTATTATTCCCGATGTCGGCATCCTGGCTTCGTGGGACCCGGTAGCCCTGGACCAGGCCAGCTTCGACCTGGCCAACGCCCAGCCCGCCCTGCCGGGAACGCGCCTGGACGGCCACGAGGGAGTCAAAGATAAATTCCTGGCCCTCAGCGGTTACGACGGGACTCCCCTCTTAAAATACGCTGAGGAGATAGGCCTGGGAACGCGGGAATACAAGCTGGTTAAGATTTAATTGATAACCATTCCAGCAGGAGGATTTAAAAAAATGGCGAACTTATATGTTAAGAAGCTGGAAGGCAGGCCCGGCCGGCAACTGGCCTACCGCCTGGCTTACGGCTGCGATCTACTGGAAGCCCTGCAGGGCATTGTGGAAGAAGAGGATGTGCGTTTCGGGTCCATTAACTTTTTAGGTAGTGTTCTCAAGGCGAGGGTAGGATACTTTTTAGTAGAGGAAAAGCGTTTTATAACCATGGAAATAGACCAGCTTTTGGAAATTTTAAGCGGCCTGGGCAATGTTTCTTTGAAAGATGGCAAACCCTTTGTCCATGCCCATGTGACTTTCCTCGACCGTGAGGGAAAAGTTCACGGCGGCCATCTCCTGCCGGGAACTATTGTCTACGCCGGGGAAGTTTTCATTGAAGAAATTGAGCTCCCGGCACCGCCGGAGCGAGTCTATGACCCGGTGACCGGATTAAACCTGTGGGAATAAGATAGGATAGATGGGGCTTATTAGATTAGCTTAGTGGGGGTGGGGATAATGCTCATACCGGTGAAGGTAAAACAAATAGTCCTGGATCAGACCTTAAGCCCGGTAGTGCTGCTGAGCGACCAGGAGGAAACTCAGGTTCTACCCATCTGGGTGGGTCCCTTTGAAGCCCAAGCTATTGCCCTGGCCATGCAGGGCATCCTGACACCGCGCCCCCTAACCCACGACCTGTTGCGCTCCCTGTGTGAGAATCTGGGAGTGGAGGTCAGCAAGGTCCTGGTCCAGGATATTCGTGACGGTACCTATTATGCTGAGCTTTACCTCCGCCAGGGGGATAAAGAGATAGTTGTTGATGCCCGGCCCAGCGATGCCATTGCCCTGGCCCTGAGGACCAACGCACCCCTCTATATCACGGAAAAAGTAGCCGCCTACACCTTAAATATCGAGGACCTGGTCAGTGCCGACCAGGTGGAGGAATTGCAGCAAATGCTCCAGGATAATAAACCCGAGGATGATAAAAAGCACCTGCATTAACAGGTTTTCCATCCCGGCCGGGTATAAGGCCGGGATTATTTGTAGCCAGGACTACGAAAATGTATAATAAAAGGAGTTACACTCTATATTTCCGGAGGGTTCAGGTTTGGCGGGTCAAGGGAAAACCTTTAAGATTATCACCTACGGCTGCCAGATGAATCAAAGGGACAGCGAAATGATGGCCGACCTCCTCCAGGCAGCGGGTTATGAGCCGGTGGCTGACGAGGCAGATGCCGATGTCATTATCCTTGATACCTGCTGCGTGCGGGAAAAGGCTGAAAATAAAGTTTACGGTAAATTGGGCCAGATAGAAAGGCTGAAGAGCGCCAACCCGGACCTGGTAATTGCCGTGGCCGGCTGTATGGTGCAGCAGCCCGGGGTCGCCGAAAAGATTCGCCAGCAGGCACCTTATGTCGACTTGCTCCTGGGGACCCATAATCTAACTGACTTGCCCCGGTTGATTGAGGAAGTTAGAGAGCTGCACCAGCCGCGCATAGCTGTCGGGGATGAAGGCCCGGTGGTAGAAGAGCTCCCCCGGCGCCGGGCCCGCGGAGCCCAGGCCTTTGTAACCATTACCTATGGCTGCAATAATTTTTGTACCTACTGCATCGTTCCCTATGTCCGCGGCCGGGAGAGGAGCCGCCGGCCGGAAGATATCTTAAAAGAAATCAGCGACCTGGTCGACCAGGGGGTTATTGAGGTAACCCTCCTGGGCCAGAACGTCAATTCCTACGGGCGTGATTTAGAGGAGGAAATTACTTTTGCCGACCTGTTAACCATGGTCAACGCCATTGAGGGTTTAAAACGCATTCGCTATGTTACTTCCCACCCCCGGGATTTTACTCCCCATCTGGTGGAAACCATCAGCCGCCTGGATAAGGTGTGCGAGCACGTACACCTGCCTGTTCAGGCCGGCAGCAACCGCATCCTGGAACTCATGCACCGGGGCTATACGCGGGAGCATTACCTGGAGCTGGTCGCTTCTCTCCGCCGCCATATTCCGGGAATCAGCCTGACTACCGACCTTATTGTCGGTTTTCCCGGCGAAACGGAAGAGGACTTCAGGGATACCCTGGACCTGGTGGCCAGGGTGCAGTTTGACAATGCCTTTACCTTCATGTATTCGCCGCGTAAAGGCACGGTGGCGGCAACCCTGCCCGGGCAGCTGCCCCGGGAAGTAAAGAAAGAGCGCTTGAAGCGTTTAATGGAGCTCCAGAACCAGATTAGCCTTAAGAAAAACGAAGCCCTGGTGGGGCAGGAAGTGGAAGTGCTGGTGGAAGGGCCGAGCAAAACGGATGCTTCCCAATTAAGCGGGCGCACCCGGACCAACAAGCTGGTTATCTTCCCCGGCGATCGCAACTTAACCGGCAAGCTGGTCAATGTCCGCCTAACCCGGGCCCAGACATGGTTATTAAAAGGGGAAATCAGCCGTGCCTAAAGGACAGGCCCTGACTCCCATGATGGAACAATACCGCCAGATTAAATCCCAGTATCCTGACAGCATCCTCTTTTTCCGCCTGGGCGATTTCTATGAGATGTTTTACGAGGATGCCGAAGTGGTATCCCGGGAACTCGACCTGGTGTTGACCTCCCGGGGCGGCAAGGAAGCGGCCCCCATGTGCGGGGTTCCCTACCACGCTGCCGATAGTTATTTAGCCCGCCTCATCGCCAAAGGCTACAAAGTAGCCATCTGTGAACAAATGGAAGATCCCCGCCAGGCCAAAGGCCTGGTCCGGCGCGAGGTTATCCGGGTGGTTACTCCGGGGACGATAATTGATGAAAAAGCCCTGCCGGCCAAGGGCAACAATTACCTGGCGGCCATTGTGGGTGAAGGCGGCAGCTTCGGTCTGGCCTGGGCCGATGCCTCCACCGGGGAATTTCAATTTACCCTCTGCCCGGGCCTGGAAGAACTCCTTGACGAACTGGTACGCCTGATGCCGGCGGAGTATTTACTGCCCCCTGAACTGGCTGCCGATTCCTCCTTTTGCCGGCGCCTGCAGCTCTATACCAGAGGTGTAATTACCAGCTGGGCCCCGGCGGCCGGCCCGGCAGATGCCCGGCAGGCCCTCGGCGAGCACTTTGGTAAGGAGAAATTGAGTCAGATGGAATTACCGCCGGCAGCCGCCCTGGCCGCAGCCATGGTTCTTTCCTTTCTGAAAGCTACCCAGCATAGCTCCCTGGCCCACCTGGACGCCCCGACCCCGGCAGCTGCCACCAGCCGGATGGTCCTCGACCAGGCCACCCGGCGCAACCTGGAACTGGTAGCCTGCGGCCGGGAGGAAAAGCGAGAGGGTTCTTTACTGTGGGTTCTGGATAAAACGGTCACCGCCATGGGCGCCCGCACCCTCAGGCGCTGGCTGGACCAGCCCCTGCTGGATGTCAAGGCTATTAAGGCCCGCCAGGAAGCCGTAGCGGAGCTGGTGGACGGTTTTATTCTGCGCCAGGAATTAAGGGAAGCCCTGCAGGCGGTGCGGGATCTGGAGCGCCTGGCCGGCCGGGTAGCTTATGGGACGGCCGGCGGGCGGGACCTCCAGTCCTTGAGGGGATCCCTGGCGGTGGTGCCGGAAGTTATGGAGCTGCTGGCAGGTGTCCGGGCCGGCCTTCTGCTTGCCATCAGGGATCAGATGGACCCCTTGACGGAACTGGTGGACCTCCTAGGCCGGGCCATTGTTGATGACCCGCCCCTCAGCGTTCATGAGGGAGGGATAATCCGGCCCGGTTACAACGCTGAGGTTGATCGCTTGCGCCAGGCGGCAGAGCACGGCCGCGAATGGATAGCCGCCCTCGAAGCTGAAGAAAGGGAACGGACGGGGATCAAGTCGCTGAAGGTAGGCTATAACCGGGTTTTTGGTTATTACATAGAGGTTACCCGGCCGAATCTACCCCAGGTACCGGCCGATTATGAACGCAAGCAGACCCTGGCCAACGCTGAGCGCTTTGTTACCCGCCGCCTCCAGGAACTTGAGCGCCAGGTCCTGGGAGCCGAAGAGAGGCTGGTCCAGCTGGAGTATGAGCTTTTTCAGGCCCTCCGGGATGAAGTGCTGCAAGTCCTGCCCCGCATCCAGCGTACGGCCCGCGCCCTGGGGGTCCTGGACGCCCTCCTTTCCCTGGCTACGGTGGCCGTCGATCACAATTATACCTGTCCCCAGGTAGATACCGGCATGGTTATCCAGATCGAGCAGGGGCGGCATCCGGTCGTGGAGCTGGTAGAAACCCACGGCAGCTTCGTACCCAACGACACCTACCTGGACCAGGAACAAAGGGTGCATATTATTACCGGGCCCAATATGGCGGGCAAATCCACCTATATCCGCCAGGTGGCTTTAATCGTTCTCATGGCCCAGATCGGCAGCTTTGTGCCGGCCCGCAGGGCAAGGATCGGCGTGGTCGACAGGATTTTTACCAGGGTGGGCGCCGCCGATGACCTCTTTGCCGGCCAGAGCACCTTTATGGTCGAGATGCAGGAAGTGGCCAACATTCTGCGTCATGCTACCCGGAGGAGCCTGGTCATCCTGGATGAAGTAGGAAGGGGGACAAGCACCGCCGACGGGTTAAGTATTGCCAGGGCGGTGACGGAGTATTTACATGATGTTGTCGGCGCCCGCACCCTCTTTGCCACCCACTATCACGAACTGGTAACCCTGGCCGGCCAGCTGGCCGGGGTTAAGAATTACTGCGTAGCCGTACGGGAGGAAGGGGAAGATATAACTTTCCTGCGCACCATTGTTCCCGGCAGTACCGATAAAAGCTATGGTATCCATGTGGCCCGCCTGGCCGGTTTACCGGCTGCGGTGCTCAAGCGTGCCCAGGAGCTTTTAGAACACCAGCCGGGCGGTGAAAGCCGGGCTGCCGTTATACCAGCAAAGAAAGTATCCCTGACCAGTATTGAAAAACAGGTTTTACAGGAGCTGGCGAGTTTCGCCCTGATGGCCGCCACGCCCCTGGAAGCCATGGAACAGATTTTCCGCTGGCAGCGGCAGCTTCACCAGCAGGGGACGGAAATAGTAAAAATTGGCAGGGGATGATCCTTTGACAGGTGAGCTTTGTCCCAGGATAGCCATCCTGGATGCCGAGACGGCCAACCAGATCGCCGCCGGGGAAGTAGTCGAAAGGCCGGCCTCGGTGGTAAAAGAGCTGGTGGAAAATTCTTTAGATGCCGCTGCCCGGCATATTGCCATCGAAGTTAAAGGGGGCGGCCTCACCCTGATCCGTGTCCGGGACGACGGCTGGGGAATTAACCCCGAAGATGCCCCCCTGGCCTTTGCCCGCCATGCTACCAGCAAGATTCGCCGGGCCGCCGACCTGTGGGGGATTACCACCCTGGGCTTCCGGGGGGAAGCTTTACCCAGTATTGCGGCTGTAGCCCGGGTAGAAATGGATACCAGGCCTCCGGGAGAGACTGCCGGCGTCAGGGTAAGGATAGCCGGCGGCGGGGAGCCGGAGGTTACGGCTATCGGCTGCCCTCCCGGTACCACGGTTACGGTGACCGATTTATTTTATAATACTCCGGCACGGCGGCAGTACTTAAAGAAACCGGCAAGCGAGGCCCGCGCCGTCGTTGCTGCTGTAGAAAGGCTGGCCCTGGCCCACCCGGAAGTAGCCTTCAATCTCCACCTGGAGGGAAAGCGCCTGCTGTATACCCCGGGCGACAGCGATTTACAGGCGGTGGTGGCGGCCATTTACGGCCTGGAAACTGGCCGGGAATTACTGCCCCTGGCCGGCGAGGGCGAGGGCTGGACGCTGAAGGGTTTCATATCGCCCCCCTGGCTGCACCGGGCCGGCCGCAGCCAGCAGGTGTTAACAGTCAACGGCCGCTATATTTTTAACCGCCTCCTCACCCGCGCTGTGGAGGAGTGTTACCAGGCCGTTATTCCCAGCGGCCGCCATCCCCTTTTTATCCTGCAGCTGACCGTCGATCCCCGCCTGGTGGATGTCAATGTTCACCCGGCCAAACTGGAGGTGCGCTTCCAGCAGGAATACGAGCTGGCCCGGCAGGTGGCCGCCCTGGTAAACAGGGCCCTGCATACTCCCCGGGCCGTCGCGCCGGCAACTACTGTCGCCGCGCCGGTAACCACTGGACGGCTGGAGGGGAGGAAGGCGGCCGGGCCGGGGGCCCTCCAGCAGGATTTTGCTTTCCAGCGAAAGGAAGAACAGGCCCGGTTATGGGGAGAATATATATTAAAGGAAAGGCCTGCGGATGAGGAAAAAAGGGCAGAAAAGGTTGGAGAAGTTCGGGCGGTAAAACCTGATAAGGAAATTGAGGCCCGGAGCGCCTTACAAACAGAACCGGTGGATGCGAACGGCCAGGTCCTGCCGCCTTTAAGGGCCATAGGCCAGCTGCATAATACCTACATCCTGGCTGAAGGCAGGGACGGCCTTTATATCATCGACCAGCATGCGGCCCATGAACGGTGCCGCTTTGAGCACCTGCAAAAGCGGGTTAATGCCGGCAGGTGGCCGGCGCAGATGCTGGAGCCCCCCCTGACCCTGCACCTCGCCCCGGCCATGACGGTAAAACTCATAGAGCAAATTGTCACCTTAAGGGAGCTGGGGTTTATAGTTGAAACCTTCGGCGCCAATTCCTTTTTGCTGCGCTCAGTGCCGTCAGGTGTACCGCCGGGTAAAGAAAGGGAAGTCCTGGAGGACTTTCTGGCTGACGAAAATTTGCCGGCAGAAGAAAGGCTTTTAAAGATCCTGGCCTGCCGTGGGGCCATCAAAGCAGGAGACCCTCTGAGTGGCGTTGAGATGCAGAAGCTTTTAGACGAACTGCAGGAAATTAGCCGGCCTTATACCTGCCCCCACGGCCGGCCGGCTGTAGTCCGCCTGGACCGGTCCACCCTCGCCCGTTATTTTCACCGGCCTCAGGGCGCAGCGGCCTTGAGGATGCCGTAAGGAGGGGGCGGTGACTAGGGACAGAGGTTAGGCTGGCAAGGAGGAGAACGTAGCGATTGACTGCCAAGAAGCCCCTGGCGGCCATCGTCGGGCCCACGGCTACCGGTAAGTCGGCCATCGCCCTGCACGTAGCTGCCAGACTGCAGGCGGAAATAATCTCCGTCGATTCCGCCCAGGTTTACCGGGGTATGGATATAGGCACCGCCAAACTGCCGCCGGCAGAACGGGTGGGTCCCGGCGGTGTGCCCATACCCCATCATTTGATCGACATTGTGGATCCGGACGAGCCCTTCAGCGTGGCCGATTTTCAAAAACTTGCCCGGGAAACCATAGCGTCCATCCTTCAACGGGGACGCCTGCCCCTGCTGGTCGGGGGGACGGGCCTTTATTACCAGGCCGTAGTCGACCCCTACCTTTTTACGCCCATGCCCGGGGATAAAAAAATCAGGCAATATCTGGAAGAACAGGCGCGAAGCCGCGGTAATGAATACCTTTATGAAGAGTTAAAAAGAGTTGACCCGGAAGCAGCGCGGCGGATTCACCTCCACGACCGGCGCCGGCTGGTCAGGGCTTTGGAAGTTTATATCATGACGGGGAAGCCCATTTCAGCGGCTTTAGAATGGCGGCGACGGCAAGAAACGCCTTACCGCCTGGCGGCGGTGGCTCTCACCATGCCCCGGCCGCAGCTTTACCGCCGCATAGAAGCCCGGGTCGATGCCATGATTGCCCAAGGGCTGGTAGAGGAAGTACGGGGTTTACTGGCCAGGTATGATCACCGCCTGCCGGCTCTCCAGGCCGTGGGCTATAAGGAAATTGGCGCCTACGTCCGCGGTGAAATGGAACTGGAGGAGGCCGTCGCCCTTTTGAAACGCAATACCCGGCGTCTGGCCAAAAGGCAGCTGACATGGTTCAAGCGGGATACACGCCTGCGCTGGTGGGAAGTAGAACCCGGGAAGCTGGAGGAAATAGCGGCAGAGATTGCTAATTATATTGCAGGATACCTTGATATTGATGTAGAATAGGGTTATACTAAACAAAAAATACCAACCTGGAGGGTAAAAGATGAATAAAACAGGGAACCTGCAGGACTTGTTTTTAAATGTGCTGCGCAGGGACAATACCCCCGTCACTATTTACCTGGTTAACGGCTTTCAACTGAAAGGGATAGTACGGGGCTTTGACAATTTTACCGTGGTCCTGGATTCCGACGGCAAGCAGCAGATGATCTACAAGCATGCCATTTCCACAATCACGCCTTCCCGGCCGGTTAACCTCATGGCCGAGAGCAAGGCTGAAGCCAAATAGGTATATACTTACCACCCCGGAACTCCCCGGCCTGAACCGGGGAGTTTTTCTTTGGTTTAGCAGGAGACGGGTATAATCTGCGGTTCCAGGTTAAAAAATAGGTCAAGGGAGGAATCTCATATGCCCGGACCCAAGGTAAAGTGCAAAGTAAATACCTGCAACCACTGGATGAACGGCGACTTATGCTCGGCGGGAAATATAGATATTATGCATGAAGAAGAGGGCAAGATGGCCCAGAATCCTGAACAGACCCAGTGCAAGACCTTTTACGCCCGCCGGGGGCTGGCCAACCTGCTGGGCTCCCTGGATAATGTCAACTGGGGCGGCCTTTTAAGCAATACCTTCCTGCCCGGAGGAGAACTTTATCCCTCTGTTACCTGTATCGTCAATACCTGTACTTACTGGGCGGAGGGAAACCACTGTAAGGCCGAAAAAATTGATGTAGTCGGCGTTAATGCTGATGAAAGCCAGGATACCAACTGTTATACCTTTAAACGCAAAAGCTGACAGGAAAGAAATGGCAGGGCTGTTCTCCCGGCCTTTTTTCTTGCCCGACCCGGTGGTGCGTATAAATAAAATAAAGAGAGAGCAGGGGAGGGCGGGTGAAAAAATTGCAGGTTAAATTTGGCACAGGTAACCCCAAAGGAAGCAGCAGGTCCCTGATTCGCCCCCTCCAGCGCGACCGGGGGAGCGGGGAAAATGAATTAAACAGCCGGCGACGGGTGGATGCTGTTATGGCCGAACTGGAAAAGATGATCGGCCTGGAGAACGTTAAAGGTTTGATCAAGGAACTTAGAGCCTTTATAGAGATTCAACGCCGGCGCCAGCGGGAAGGCCTGGTGAGCAGCACCAATACCCTGCACATGATTTTTAAAGGCAACCCGGGTACGGGGAAAAGCACCGTCGCCAGGCTCATGGGGAAGTTATTCAAAGAACTTGGCGTATTGACCCAGGGGCACCTGATTGAAGTAGAACGGGCGGATCTGGTGGGGGAGTATATCGGTCACACGGCCCACAAAGCCCGGGAACAGCTTAAGAAGGCCATTGGCGGCATACTATTTATTGATGAGGCTTATTCCCTGGCCCGGGGCGGGGAGAAGGATTTCGGCCGCGAAGCCATTGACGTTCTGGTCAAGGGGATGGAGGATTACCGCGACAATTTGGTTCTTATCCTGGCTGGTTATAAAGATGAAATGGACTATTTCCTGGAAACAAATCCAGGGCTGCGCTCGCGTTTCCCTATCCAGCTGGAATTTCCCGATTATACCGTGCCGGAATTGATGGCCATTGCCCAGTTAATGCTGGCGGAAAAACAATATATGCTTACGCCGGCGGCTGCCGGGGAACTGGAAAGAATTTTACGCCGGGAAGTCCTTTTCGGCCACCCCTATAACGGCAATGCCCGCATGGTGCGCAATATTATCGAAAGGGCCATGCGCCGCCAGGCCCTGCGGCTGGTAAACAAGAAAACCCTCACCCGGCAGGAATTAATGAGTATTGAAAAGGAAGACCTGCTGCGGCCGGCCCCGCCGGCCGGTATAAAGGAAGGTGAAAGCGGCTTTCCCGGGGGACCGCCGATCTGTTATAATAACTCCCGGTAGTTTGAGGTACGGGGGTTAAGAAAAAGAATTGGACTGGTACAAAGATATTTCCAGGTTTTTTCCCGTTGCCCCCTGGCTGGTAGAGAAGCTGGAAGCAGCGGAAAAGGATAGCCGGGCAGCGATCGCGGCCGTAAATGCCGTCAGTGACCGGAACCACTTCAAGGTCCTCCGGGCCTTTCAAAAACACGAGGTAAACGAGTACCATTTCCAGGATTCTACGGGATATGGCTACGGCGACCTGGGGCGTTCCACCCTGGAGCGGCTTTTTGCCAGCATTTTTGGCGGCAATGCCGCCCTGGTTCGCCCGCAGATTGTTTCCGGCACCCACGCTTTGACCTTGGCTTTAAGTGCCCTCCTGCGACCAGGAGACACCTTGCTCTCCGCCTGTGGGCGCCCCTACGATACCCTGGCTACGGTCATCGGCCTCGGCCCACGGGTTGCAGGAAGCTTAAGGGAATGGGGGATAAAATACGCCGAAGTGGCCCTGGACACCAGGGGCCGGCCGGACCTGGCTAAAATCAGCGAAACTGTAACCAGGCTGCGGCCCCGCCTGTGCCTTATCCAGCGCTCCCGGGGTTACAGCTTACGTCCTTCCCTGGGTATCGAGGAGATCGCCCGGATTATCAGCACCATCAAAGAGGCCAACCGGGAAAGCGTCTGCCTGGTAGATAACTGTTACGGGGAGTTAGTAGAGGATAAGGAGCCGGGCGAGGTGGGCGCCGATCTGGTGGTAGGTTCTTTAATTAAAAATCCCGGCGGCGGCCTGGCACCGGGGGGCGGGTACATAGTGGGCCGGGAAGACCTGGTAGAGGAGGTGGCGGCGCGCCTGACCGCCCCCGGCCTCGGGGGTGAGCTGGGAGCCTTTACTGAGAAACGCCTTTACTACCAGGGCTTGTATCTGGCGCCCCTGGTGGTCAGGGAAGCCCTTACGGGAGCCATCGTCGCGGCTGCTTTTTTCCGGGACCTGGGCTTTGGCGTCGACCCCCTGCCGGGGGAACGGCGGCGGGATATCGTTCAATGTATCATCCTGGGACAAAGGGAAGCCTTGCTGGCCTTTTGCCAGGGGCTGCAAAAGGGTTGCCCGGTAGAAGCGACTACGATACCGGAACCCGCCCTCCTGCCCGGCTATGAAGACCAGGTCATCATGGCCGGGGGCACTTTTATCCAGGGGTCTTCCATTGAACTCAGCGCCGACGGTCCCTTGAGGCCCCCCTATGCCGTTTTTCTCCAGGGAGGACAGGCCTATCCCTATACCCGCATCGCCCTCCTCATGGCGGCCCAGGAATTGATAAACCGGGGCTTGCTTCAGGAGAAACGGCGGTAAAGGCCAATGACTTTACCCAGGATGCTTACTTCCCGGGTTTTTATGGGCTGCAGGCGGCTGTTGGCGGGAACCAGTTCTATATGGTCTTCATAGCGGTAGAAATATTTAACGGTAGCTTCGTCGCCGAGGAGAGCAACGACGATATCCCCGTTTGCGGCCCTGTCCTGGGGCCTGACAATGAGGTAATCGCCCTCCAGGATACCAGCTTCAATCATGCTGTCGCCCTGGACCTGGAGCATAAAGGCGTCTTCACTACCGGCAAATTCCGAGGGGAGAGGAAAGACTTCTTCGATATTTTCTACGGCCAGAATGGGCTGCCCGGCGGTGATTTTGCCCAGCAGGGGGACGGAAACTATATTTCTGGATGTACGCGGGAGTCCCGGGGGGGCGGCAAGAATTTCAATGGCCCGGGAGCGGGTGGGATCGCGGCGGATGTAACCCTTTTTCTCCAGCCGGTTTAAATGACCGTGCACGGTAGAACTGGAACGCAGGCCGGTAGCCCGGCAAATGTCCCGCACTGTAGGTGGGTAACCGTGCACTTCGATAAAATGGCGGATATAGTTAAGGACCATTTCCTGCCGGGGCGTTAAATCGGACGTCAACCTCGATCCCTCCAGGTTCAAGCTCTAACTTATCCTATCATATTTTTTTCCTGTAAACAACCGTTCGTTATTCTTTTACAGAGCCGACAGCTGAAAACTTAAAGATATACCTAATAAACGAGAGGGAGACGATAGAGTTTAAGAAGCATAACTTCCTATAATAATTATTATGTAAACTAATGAGGGGGCATGCCGGATGAGCAATGAGAATAACAAATAAACCGGTGCCTGGACCGGTTTATTTGTCAGCACGCATAGCTAATCCCTGGGCAATCACCGATTGCACCGCCGGGCCACATCAGGTTCCGGCGGGGTTTTGGGTAAGGCAGTCACGACCGGCGTTGGCACCCGTATGTTCCCGGATGTCCTTTAAATTGTGGCAGCATTGCCGGATTACTATGTGAGCCAATATCTCACTATCCGTAACGTTATTACAGTAGCAGATAATCCGGGGCGATTCTTCTTTAAACCAGACCGGGACGCGGACATTTTCCTTGGTAAAAACGGTGCCGTTGTCGCCATAGTAGACAGCGTTGCATGTTGATGACAGGCATAAATTGTACTGGATAGCCCTTAAAGATGCCGCTGCTGGCGTATTAAGTAAACTAGCTACCGTAATCTCCGGAACTTTTTGCCCCTTTGTACCACAGACCGGGCAAGCCGTAGCAGCTTCCCTGCCTTTACCACCGCAAACTTCATGCGTCATTATGAGTACTTCCTTTCTTTTATGTATTAAATAGCTGGCCCGTCTATCCCGGGTAAAGTCCAGGACCAGCTTATATCCCACATTCCGCACCTTTGGATATAATTACCAATGTTTACTTGGAGCACTAAAAAATACTCCTACCCACCACCGCGGGGTGGGAAAAGGTAAATTTCCTTGCCGAAACCAGCAAGTTCAAGGGCTCTAATCACCTCCGACCCGTGATAGTTGATTAACGCCCGGTCCGAACCCTGTTTAACTACCAGGAGATAATCAAACATCTCCAGGAGTGCCCGTGCTGTAGGGTTAGTACTCTTACGTTTCCCCGGCAGGATTAAGGGGGACTCCTCTTGCTCCAGATTTTTTCTTACCCGATACTCCAGGTAAGCTGCCACCAGAAGGGCTAGCTGGAAAACAAACGACATGGCTTCTACCCGGTTCTTGTTCTTAAGGAAGATGGGCCCCAGGAGGACCGGCTGTTTTAAGAAACGGAACTGCCTCTCAACAGCGTTCTGTTCCTTATACTCCTTGAGCACCGCCCGGTCGGGGTAAGCTTTGGTATCCATGAGATTGGTAATGAGGACAAAGGTGGAAGCCAGGTCTTTTTCATGGGCCATTGCTTCCCGGTCTTCCTCTATTCTAATATGGGCATGGTAAACGACTGTGTTCTGGGGCTGCTCTCCTTTTTTGGGCCGCCCAGGTCGGACGTAGCTGCTCGCTATTTCTTCATCAACTGTGCCCTTTAGGATGAAAGGTTGGTGGCGGTATTCCCTCAAGAAGAGTTCTATGGCTTTTTTGGCGTCGGCCTCACAGGCGAAAGGGCGCCGGGAAAGAGCTTGGGCGGCCTTTTCCAGAACTTCTCTTTGCTTGGCCCACTTTTTCAAGAGACTATTCTCTTTGCGTTTATCCAGGGTTGTGGAGTGGACCACGATTAAACGAAAGTCATGGCCGCCTATTTCCCGGACAAAGCTCTGGCTTTTATAGTAGGCAGCATCTTTCTTTGAACTCAGTTTTCCGATCTCCTGCCAGGTGCCGGTTCGGAAGGCTTCGGCCTTAATCTCTTCGTTAAGGCCGAAGTTCTCCGGTAACAGGGAGATAAACTGGAGGGCGGGTTTGTTATCTTCCTCCTGCATCAAAAGAGCCAGGTTATCCTTAGTTACCAGGGCGCAGTCCGCCACGAAAATGACCTCTTTAAGCTTTGCCGGGCTCAATGTTTGGACCAATTCTTCAATAACCTCAGGGTACCAGGATTTATCACTGGTATTGCCGCCCAGACTTTGACCCAAAATGGGTAACCCATCTTTGTTTACGGTCAAGCCGATGAGAAACTGCTTGAGGTCAGGACGATGATCCTTGCTAAAACCGAAAGTTATATCTAAATCTCCTTCGCCCTCATAGGCGCCCTGTACGGAAATGGAGGTGGTATCCACATGGATGCCTGTAATGGGCACGTTGTGGGTAGCGGCGGCAGTTAAAGCAATGCTGGAGAACAACTTCTTCAGCTGGCCGCTGGCGAAGAGTTTATCCAGGGCCCGGCCCAGGGCATCATCGTTAAAATCTCTAGGCCGGACCTGTTGCTCAGCTCCAAACAAAACCTCCAGGTCCTGGTTCTCATAAAAGCGCTCCACATGATAGAGGGCCTCTCGGTCTACCAGGAGATTAATGATCAGCGCCTTAACCCGATTTCCCGGGGAAAGATGGCACTGGACCGGGTCCCATTCGACTACGGCATCAATGATTTCTGCTATCTTCAGAACGTCACATAACCTGGCGATAAGGGCTGCGGGACCGGCCCGGAAGAAGCGCATATTATCGATGGCTACAGGCATCGAACATTCCTCCAGAATTCTCTTAGAGGAATGATTCGATACTCAATTAGAAATTCCTGGTTAGAAGATTCTCTCTACTTTTATTTCCTTCTGCACCCTGTAAAAATTATTTTTGGGTTGCTCACAGGGTGCGGAAGATGGGTTATATTATACTCCTTTTATTATTTATTTCCTATTATTTATTTTCCGGGCCCCGTTCGGGATCAATTATAACCTGGTTGCCGCGGATGTGATGAAGCTCCCTGGCCCTTACTTTTGAACGGCGGTCCTGATTGGGGCCGTTACGGTTGAGTTTAAAACGCCTGGGCATCTCTTTCCACCCCCTTGCTAATTATTGAGTAAAAGACGGGCCTTGGAACTATGAAGCAATTCCTATCGCTAGTTTATGTACCTTACCTTGCCTCTACCCAGGCAATTCCCGGTATTATGTTAATGAAATAGAGAATAGACACTGCTCTCAGGTATGATAATAAGCTTAAAGGGGGGATTTCAGGTGTTCCGAGCCCGTTTTACCATGGGATCGCGCCCTCGGCGGCGCGGCTTGCCCTGGTGGCTCACCTTACTGGCTTACCCCATGGGCCTGCTGGATGGTTACTTGTTAAGTATATGGTTGCGACGACGCCAGGAGCAAGAACCAGCCGGCTAGCCGGGGGGCTAAGCCCCCTCCTTTTCTTACCGATTTTTTCAACCTACTTCCGGTTTCTTGCGACTATTATATACCTGGGCGGGACGGTCGAGTTAAAAAATATTTTGCAATATACTGATAAAACCACAACCAATGCCACCTGTGCTACTATATAAGTAAGCTTAAGGAGGTGTTTCCGTTAGTGCGCCCTTTTCTTAAGTGGCCGGGCGGCAAGTACCGGATCGTTAACGAGATCAGGGCCAGGCTGCCTAAAGGTAAACGCCTGGTGGAGCCCTTCGCCGGGTCCGGCGCGGTCTTCCTGAACACCGACTACCCGGCCTACTGGCTGAGTGACAGCAATGCCGACCTCATCAACCTCTACCGCACGCTCCAGTCCCAGGGGGAAGAATTTATTCGGTACTGCCGCTCCTTCTTCGTTCCGAAGAATAACACGCCGGAAAGGTACTACGAACTGCGGGAAACTTTCAATAACACGAAAGACGTCGTGCTGAAGTCGGCCCTGCTGGTCTACCTTAACCGTCACGGTTACAACGGGCTGATCCGCTATAACGCCCGGGGTGGCTACAACGTGCCCTTTGGCCAGTATAAGCGGCCCTACTTTCCCGAAGCCGAGATGCGGTACTTCTACCAGAAGTCACAGGCAGCAGAGTTTACCGCTGCCGACTTTACCGAAGTTATGACCGCAGCCCGGCCCGGAGACGTATTTTACTGTGACCCGCCCTATGTGCCGCTTTCCGAGACCGCCAACTTCACTACCTATAGTGCCGGCGGTTTTTCCCTTGAGCAGCAGGAGAAGCTCGCCAGGCTGGCTGTAGAACTTTCGCAGGCGGGCATACCGGTCCTCATCTCTAACCATGATACTGAATTTATCAATAAAGCCTATCAATCGGCCAGCATAACCAGAATCCAGGTCCAGCGGTCCATCAGCTGTGATGGGAACAACCGCGGCAAAGCCGGTGAGGTACTGGCTCTGTTCGAGTGCTTTCGCCGATGAAAATAGCCCCCTTCTTGCGTTGCCGCTTTTTAAGGGGGCTAATCCGGCTGAAGCTTTGATTATAAATATTGGTAGCCCTACGGGGATTCGAACCCCGGTTACCGCCGTGAGAGGGCGGCGTCCTAGGCCACTAGACGATAGGGCCTCGACCTGAACTTATTATAGCACAGGTTCCCGGGAGCCGTCAAGATATAGTTTTTGCACCAGGGCAATTTCGGACCCGTATTCTTTATAGTTACTTACCGGTGTTTCCAAAAGCATGGTTAACTTATGAAGAAAAGGATCATTGACAATAGCAGCTATCCCCTGCTCCCCCAGTTCTCCCCTGCCGATACCGGCATGGCGATCCCGGTGACTGCCCAGGGGTACCAGAGAATCATTTAAATGCATGACCCTGATCCGCTCCAGGCCGATCTTTGCTTCTAACTCTTTTACCAGGTTCCGGCATCCTGATGGGGTACGCAGGTCCCAGCCGGCGGCGAATAGATGGGCCGCGTCCAGGCAAACGCCCACCCTCTCCGGCCAGTTCAGGCCTGCAAGGATGTAACGCAAATCTTCAAGGGAACCAACTTCTTTCCCCTGCCCGGCCATAGTTTCCAGTAAAAGCATAGGGACCGGACCGGGGATACTTAAATACGACTCTTTGATCACCTGGATAATCCTCTCTAAAGCTGCGTCGCGGTCGCCTTCGTGGTGGCCGGGGTGAGTGATCAGGTATTCGCCCCCGATAGCAGCCACCCTCAGGGTGTCATCATGAAGTACCATGCGGGCGAATTCTTGCTGCCTGCCCGGTCCTGCTCCCAGGTTGACGGTATAGGGCAGGTGGCCGGCAATGGGATAGAGACCGGCCTCTTGCCTGGCCGCCTGCCAGGCAGCTATTTCCGACGGCGGTATTTCCCTGGCCGCGCCGCCGCGGGGGTTACGGGTGAAATACTGGAAGGTATTGGCCTTTATTTCTGCGGCCATAGCTACTGTTTTCGGTAATCCTTTGGCTATAGAAAGGTGGGCTCCCAGGCGCAGCATTTTCATACCATCCTTCGTGACTAATGATCAACACATTTTTTAAACTGGACATTGTTATTGTCCTTAATCTCCGCCAGGAGCATACCGGCCAGGATGAACAGGCAACCGGCCCCCTGGCGCCAGGTCAGGGTCTCCTGGCCCCAGAGATAGGCTGTCAGGGCGGCAAAAACGGGTTCCATGGTAAAAATAATGGCCGTATGGGCGGCGGTGGTAAACTGCTGGACTTTGTTTTGAACCAGGTAGGCCAGGGAGGTGGCCGGCAGGGCTGTAAGCAGGAACGCCTGCCAGACGGCGGGAGTAAACCTGACCGGTAACCTTTCGCTGGGGAGGGCCAGCAAAAAAGCAACTACGGCAACGGTGCCCAGCTGCACGCTGGTAAAGAGCAGGGAGTTATGGCGGCTGGCATAACGTTCTACCAGTAAAATCTGGCCGGCAAAACAAAGGGCGCCCAGGAGGACCAGAAAATCACCGGGATTAAAGGCCAGACCTGCATTTAAAGTCAGGAGCGCCAGGCCAATGGCTGCGGCAAAGGCACCGGTAATGGTGAAGGTACCTGGTAAGGTACGGCAAAAAGCCGCGCTTAACAGGGGTACGAGTATTACCGATAAACCGGTGATAAAACCGGCACTGGCTGCCGAAGTAAACTTTAAGCCCAGGGTTTGAAAGATATAACCCCCACTTAAAAAAAGGCCCACCAGGCTGCCGTTAATCAAGGTAAACCGGTCAAGGGCAAACCAGCGCCGCCAGGCTACAAGGGCTAAAAAAATAAAGGCCAGCAGGAAGCGCAGGGCGACAAAATATAAAGGTCCGATACCGGTTAAAGCTCGCTGGACAGCTACGAAAGTAGTTCCCCAGATAAAGGTTACCACTAAAAGGGCGGTATCAGCCAGGAGCTGTTTTGACAATGCAACTCACCGCTTTTATTATCCATTTCCAGCGATAACCTGTCAAGAATTAACCTACCGCGGCAGGATTTTTATTAATTAAGGCGAATAAATATTAGATTGTTGCCCGGCGGCAAATGATAATTATTAAAGGAGGAGAAAGTTCATGAAGGCGTGGCAAAAAATTTTTAGCTTACTGGTGCTGATGTTTTTAGTCGCCGGCCTGGCCGGCTGCGGGAGCGGCGCATCCCAGGAAAAAGGTCCTGATACACAAAACAAACCAGCCGCTTCCGGTACCAGCACCTCCAGCAGGCCCAAATACACTGTAGCCCTGGAAGCTACCTTTGCGCCCTTTGAATTCCGGGATATGAAAACGGGTGAATTTACCGGTTTCGATGTCGACCTGATCAAGGCCATCGGCCAGGTAGCCGGCTTTGATGTGGAGATTAAAGAAATGGGTTTTGATGGTATAATTACGGCCCTGCAGACCAACAACGTCGATCTGGCCATCTCCGGGATCAGCATTGACGATGAGCGCAAGAAAGCGGTGGATTTTTCCATCCCCTACTACCAGTCGGGACTGGTCGTGGCGGTGAAGGCGGATAACGATACCATTAAAGGCTTCGATGATTTAAAGGGCAAGAAGATTGCCGTCCAGATCGGTACCACCGGTGCCAAAGAAGCGAAAAAGATCCCCGGGGCCAAAGTCACTGAACTGGATAAAGTGCCGGATGTCTTCTTGGAACTGAAAAATGGCGGTGTCGACGCTGTGGTAAATGACCTGCCTGTTACCGCCTATTACATTCAGCAGGGTAATAAAGATATCAAGATTGTTGGCGATGTAAGGTCGGCTGAGTACTACGGTATTGCCGTTCCCAAGGGTAAACCGGAAGTCTTGCAGAAGATCAATGACGGCTTAAAGGCCCTTAAGGCCAGTGGCCAGTATGCCGAAATTTATAAGAAATGGTTCGGACAGGATCCTCCTGCTTTCCTGCCCGGTGAACCGCCGCAGCAGAAGCAATAAGTTCCTGGGAATAAAACGGTATGCGTAACACCATGCGGTGTTACGCATACTGCTGTTCCGGGTCTAGTGAGGTGAAATTTATTGGGCCTGGTTATCCAATCCCTGCCCTATTTATTGCTGGGGGCTGTGCAAACTTTAAAGATAACCCTGGTTGCCGTTGCCCTGGGCTGCATTTTCGGGCTGATGGCCGGGATGGGTCGCCTTTCCCGCCGGCGGTTGACCAGCTTTCTGGCTACGTGTTATGTTGATTTCTTCCGGGGTACGCCATTACTGGTCCAGATCTTTATTGTGTATTATGGTTTTCCCCAGCTGCTGAATGAAGGACAGCAGTTTTTAATGGCTCACTTTGGGTTACCCCAGCTTTTGCAGACAACCCACATCCCGGTCTTTGTGGCGGCTGTGGTATCTACCAGTCTTAATAGCGGCGCCTATGTGGCCGAGATTTTCCGGGCCGGTATTCAATCCATTGACAGGGGCCAGGTGGAAGCGGCCCGTTCCCTGGGCATGTCAGAAAGGCAGACCATGCGCTATATCGTCCTGCCCCAGGCCTTCAAGAGAGTTATTCCACCTTTAGGCAATGAATTTATTGCTATGCTGAAGGATACCTCCCTTCTCTCCGTTATCGGTTACGTGGAATTGACCCGCCAGGGCCAGCTGATTAGCGCCGCTACCTTCAGACCCCTTGAGGTCTACTTTGCGGTGGCCCTTATTTATTTAGTTATGACCTTTACCATCTCCCGCCTGGTGGATTATCTGGAAAGGAGGCTGAGGACCGGTGACCATGATCGAGGTTAGGGACCTCCACAAGAGTTTCGGCTCCCTGGAAGTTTTGCGTGGGATTAACTGTACCATTGCCCCCAGAGAGGTTGTAGTCGTCATAGGTCCCAGCGGCTCCGGGAAAAGCACCTTTCTCCGCTGTCTCAACTTACTGGAAATACCCACCCGGGGGGAGATCATTATTGACGGCATCTCCCTGACGGATCCCCGGACCGATATTAATGCCGTGCGGCAGGAAGTAGGTATGGTCTTCCAGCGCTTTAATCTTTTTCCCCATAAGACGGTGCTGGAGAATATAACCCTGGCACCTATTAAGGTGCGCCGCCTGCCAGCTGCCCAGGCCGAAAAACTGGCCCGGGAACTGCTGGCCAGGGTGGGTTTAAGCGATAAAGCCGATTCTTACCCCGAACAGCTCTCGGGAGGTCAGCAGCAACGGGTAGCCATTGCCCGCGCCCTGGCCATGCAGCCCAAGGTAATGCTCTTTGATGAACCCACCTCGGCCCTGGACCCGGAGATGGTCGGCGAGGTGCTGGCAGTAATGAAAGATCTGGCCCGGGAGGGCATGACCATGGTGGTTGTAACCCATGAAATGGGTTTTGCCCGGGAAGTAGGCGATCGGGTGCTCTTTATGGATGAGGGGTTGATTGTTGAAGAAGGAACACCTGACCAGATCTTTAATAACTGCCAGAACCCGCGCACCAGGGCTTTCTTGAGTAAAATACTGTGATTTGGGTTTAGGCAAAAAAATGGCCACTCCGGAAAACCCGGTGTGGCTTTTAATTTATTTATAGCTAGAGGAGGTATGAACGAGGCGATTACCGGGGTTGTTGCTGACCTGGAAATTTGCTCAGGTCCAGCTGCTCCAGGCGGTTTAAAATCATGTCAGCTTTTTCCTTGCTCAGCTTACCACCGGCTACGGCCTGATCTAATTTGGTTTTAGCGGCGCTGATTAATTGTTCCTTCAGCTGGTCTAGGGTCAGGCCCTTTGTGGCGGCGATCTGCTCCAGAGTCTTACCGTCTTTTAATTCCTGGTGGAGTTCCTGGGGGGTAATTCCCAGGGCGTCGGCGATTTCGCTGCCGAATTTATATCCCCAACCGTGGGCGGGCCGCTTAAAACCGCCAAACCCGGGCCAGTACCCGTCCTCCAGGGCTTTTTGCAGCTTCTGGGCCCTGGTGCTGTCGATTAAACCGGACGCCTGGGCGGCTTCCACAGCCTGCTGCCCGGCGTTTTTCATGGCTTCCTGAAGCCGGCTTACATCTATCCCCAGGTTAGCAGCCAGCTTTTCCAGATAGAGCTGTTTCAGGCTGGCCCCGGGCTGGGATGAAGAATTGGCCTGGGCCAAGGCCACACCGGCAGCAGCCAGGCTAAGGACCAGCACCAGGATTAAAACCAGGCTGAAGCGCTTTTTGATTTTAATCAAGATTTCACCCCCTTCCTGGAGTTTATTTTATCCACTTCTGTTAAGAAAAAGATGAAAGCAACCTGAGAAAATGATAAGAAATTATATGGCCTTTAACAACGGGAGGATAACCATGAAAGTAGTGCCCTCCCCTACCCTGCTTTCTACCTTAATCTCTCCCTGGTGTTGCTCGACGATCCAGCGGGCTATAGCCAGCCCCAGGCCGGTACCGCCGCTGCTCCGGGTGGCATCGGCCCGGTAAAAGCGTTCAAAAATGTGCTCCAGATCCTCAGGAGCAATGCCGGGACCGGTATCTTTCACCTGGATTATCAGTCTTTTATGTTCAACCGCTGCCGCCAGCTCGATTCTGCCTTCGGGAGGAGTATATTTAAAAGCGTTGTCCAGCAAGATAAAGAGCAGCTGCTTTAAATAGTCCCGATTGCCCAGAACCTGCTGTCCGGTGAGGCTTTCAAGGCCCCTGGCTGTAAAAGTTGCCTCGCCCAGCAGGGGAGCCTGGCGGGCTACTTCCTGTAAAAGTCCGGCTATTTCCAGCGGCTCGCGTTTGATTTCCAGCCCGGCGTCCGCCCGGGCCAGGGTAAGGAGATCATTGACCAGCCGGCTCATGCGTTCAGCTTCGCTGGCGATATCGGCCAGGGCTTCTTCCTGGGTGGCCATGTCCGTGCCCTTCATTTTGCGCAATAAATCGATGTTGCCGCGAATGGTAGTCAGGGGGGTACGCAGTTCATGGGAAGCATCGGCGACAAAGCGGCGCTGGGCGCTGTAGGCTTCCTCCAGCCGTGTATAGGCTCTTTGCAGGCGCCCCAGCATGGCATTAAAGGTGGCCGCCAGCCGGCCGATTTCGTCCATGGGGCCATGGTAGGGAACGCGCTGGGCCAGATCCCTTCCCTCCCCTATTTGTGCTGCCACCTGGGTCAGGCGCTCGATGGGCGCGAGGGCTGCCCGGGCCAGGATATATCCCAGGATGGTGGCGATCAAAACAGCAATCAGGCCCAGGAAAATAAGTACCCGCCGCAGGTCACCCAGGGTTTTTTTTACGGGACTGAGGAGACGGGCTACCTGCAGTATGCCCACCGGCTGGCCCTTGAGCATAAGAGGAACATTATAAATCCTTAAGGGGTAATCATCGATAGACTCCGTGGTAAAGAAATCAATTCCCTGGTGAGCCTGGATTAACGTTTGGGGTCCTACCGGCAGGGTCTGGCGACCTAAATTGCTGGAGCGGGTAACGACAAAGCCCTCGCTGTCGACTATTTGCAAAAAAATATCGGGTGCAGCAAAAACATTGACATCGGGCAGGGTGATGCGCTGCTGGCGCAGGAAATTGCTTTCAACTTTTATGGAACTGATAACTTCCTGGGCGCGGAAGGCCAGGGAACGATCAATAGAGCCTGTCAGATAGCGCCCCATGAGGAGATAGACCAGGCTGCCCAGGACGAGAAAGGCGAGGGTGAGGATAACAGTGACTAAAAGGGTTAGCCGCCAGCGCAGGGTCATGGCTGTTGCTCCTTAAGGACGTAGCCCACCCCGCGGACCGTCTGGATGAGGCGCGGCTCGCCCCCGGCTTCCAGCTTGGCGCGTAAATAGCCGATGTAAACTTCCAGGACGTTGGATTCGCCGCTGAAATCGTAACCCCAGATGCGGGTCATGAGCTCGTCGCGGGTAAGGACCCGCAGAGGATTTTGCAGGAAATAAGCCAGAAGTTCATATTCCTTGGCCGTGAGGGTGAAGGTGCGTCCTCCCCTTTTTCCCTCCCGGGTGGCAGTATTTAAGGATAAATCGCTGTACTGGAGGATTTCTGCCTCTTTGCCTCGCGACCGGCGCCGCAGAAGGGCGCGGATGCGAGCCAGCAGTTCTTCCAGGGCGAAGGGTTTAACCAGGTAGTCGTCGGCCCCGGTATCCAGTCCCAGGACCCGGTCGGCGGTATCATCCCGGGCCGTCAGCATGAGGATGGGAATATCACTGTGGGCCCGCAACTGCCGGCATACGGCCAGACCGTCAATGCCGGGCAGCATGATATCAAGGATAATGAGATCGGGCTGGTTGGCCGCCAGGGCCAGGGCCTGATGACCGTTGCTGGCGACTTCTACCTCATAACCTTCGTAAGTCAGAGCCCTTTTTAGCATGGAGGTTATTTTGGCGTCGTCATCGACAACCAGGATGCGGGTCCGCAATAATATCACCCCTCAAGTTGTTAAAAATATAACGCGGGTTTAAAATACTGTCAAGGGCAGCGTCCATGTTTTGGGAAGGCTTTCGCCAACCGAGATTCCTTCCTTTACCGCAGGTGCCAGGAACTTTATCTTGGCAATTGCCGGCTATTAGAGTTTAAGATTGCTGTAAATTTATGTAAGCCAGGGTTTCCCCAAAAATGAAACCGGATAACCCTTGACTTTAAAGCAGTTTTGTGCTACTATACTTCCTGCACGGGAAATGATGCGGGATGGTGTAGCGGTAGCACCCATGACTCTGGATCATGTTGCCCTGGTTCGAATCCAGGTCCCGCAGCCAGAATTTAATCCCCTTTCCAATTGGAAAGGGGATTTTACTTATTAAGGGGGGGCCAGTAGTAGCATACTGGCCCCCGCCCTTTTTCTAACCCAGGTTTTCCCGGATCCACCTGGAGGCCCGGGACAGGCGCTCGAGGACGGTTTCTCTGCCCAGGAGTTCCAGGATTTCAAAGAGGCCGGGACCCATAGTGCGGCCGGTTACTGCCAGGCGGGTGGGATGGAAAAGCTGCCCCGTACTTATTTCCTTCCTTTCAGCCAGGGTGCGGTAGGCCTCTTCTGCTGCCGCAGCAGTAAAATGGGGTAAAGCTGCCAGCTCTTCCCTGGCTTCATCCAGCAGTGCGGCTACACCGGGCTTGCTGAAGTACTTGCGGACGCCCTTTTCCTCATAGGAGGTTACATCGGTAAAGAAGTAACTGGCGGCATCGGCCACTTCGGCCAGGGTCTTGACCCGGTCGCGGACGGCAGCGATGACAGCCCGGACATGGTTATAGTCCTGCTCCGGTAACGGGTCAGGAAGGAGCCCTTTAGCCTGTAAAAAGGGCACCGCCAGGCGGGTGATGCGGTCAAGGTCACCCTCCCGCAGATAGTGGCCGTTAATCCAGGTTAGTTTTTTGGTGTCATATATTGCCGCATTTTTAGAAACCCGCTCTAAAGAAAAACTGGCAATCATTTTTTCCAGGGGGATAATTTCTTCTTCGCCTTCAGGAGACCACCCCAGCAGGGCAAGATAGTTAATAATCGCTTCCGGCAGGTAACCCTCATCACGGTATTCTTCTACTGAGGTAGCACCGTGGCGTTTACTTAATTTGCTGCGGTCGGGGGCAAGGATCATGGGTACATGGGCAAAGGCCGGCAACTCATAACCTAATGCCTCATAAACAAGTATTTGTTTGGGAGTATTGGAGAGGTGCTCTTCAGCCCGGATGATATGACTGATCTGCATTAAGTGATCATCAACCACGGTGGCAAAGTTATAGGTTGGCATACCATTGGATTTAACAATGATGAAATCATCAATGGTATCGTTCTCAAAGGTAACTTCACCGCGAACAATATCCCTGACCGTCGTTGTTCCTTGGTCGGGGATCGCCAGGCGAATAACCGGCTGCCTACCCTCCTTCTCCAGGCGGGTACGATCTTCGGGCGTAAGATAACGGCAGCGGCGGTCGTACATAGGGGGGCGACCTTCGGCCTGGGCAATCTTACGCCGGGCGGCCAGTTCTTCCACGGTACAGTAGCAGAGGTAGGCTTTACCTTCATTTAACAGGCGTGCTGCTTCCCGGCGGTAAAACTCCAGCCGCTGGGACTGAAGATATGGTCCATAAGGGCCGCCTTTTTCAGGTCCTTCGTCCCAGTCCAGGCCCAGCCAGCGCATGGCGGCCAGGATTTCCCGGTAGGAAATATCCGTTGAACGTTCGGTATCGGTATCGTCAATGCGCAGGACAAAGGCACCGCCATGATGCCGGGCAAAGAGCCAGTTAAACAAGGCTGTACGGGCCCCGCCGATATGCAAGCTGCCGGTGGGGCTGGGGGCAAAACGAACACGAACCTTCGACAAATGACAACACTCCTATCATAACATATCTTAACATCTCTTAACCAAATTTAACTTAATAATGATTGATACTGGACCTCCAGGCGGCGGGCCATGGCCGCTGCTGCCAGGGCGGCGGCATTTTGACGCGCCTGTTCGCCCATCTGTCGCCGGAGGTTTAAATCCTTAACTAATTGCAGCACACAGGCGCTGAAGGCATTGATATCTAATGGTGTTAGAAAGCCGTCTCTCCCATTATCAACCATTTCCTGGACACCGTACGCCTTAACGGCCACTACAGGGAGCCCGGCTGCTTTTGCTTCTCCAATTACCAGTCCCTGGGTTTCGGTGACAGAAGCAAAAATAAACAAGTCGGCCCCAGCATAGACGGCCGGCATTTGGTCAAAGGAGAAAGAACCGGCAAAGGTGACGGCCTGGCTGATTCCTAAAGTACGGGTCATGCTTTGCAGGGCTCCTTGCAACGGGCCACTGCCTACTAAAACCAGGCGCGTAGCCGGTACCTCCTGATGGATCAGGGCAAAGGCCTGCAGGATAAAGGTAATGTTTTTTTCCTTGCCCAGGCGCCCGACATGGAGGAGAATGATTTCTTCAGGCGGCAGCTGCAGGTATTTGCGCAGCCAGAAGGGATCGAGGTTTTGAAAACGATCCAGCTCGATACCTGTGGGGATACTGACTACCGGCACTTTGACGCCGTTTTTCTTTAAGTAGGCAGTAATGGTTTCTGTCGGCGTTATCACCAGCCGGCAACGATTACAAAAAGATACGGTATAGCGGCGAACGGCCTGGCGCATTAACCCTGGTACCAGGGGAAAATAGTGGACATATTCTTCATAAAGGGTGTGATAAGTGATTACCAGCGGTAACCCCAACTGCCGGGCCATGCGCGCTCCCAGTCGTCCCATTAAAAAAGGGGAATGGACATGGATGAGGTCAACCTTTAACTCCCGCAAGGCCCTGGGTAAAGCCGGTGCTACCGGGATGGCCAGGGCAAATTCTTTAAAGGTTGGTGCCCTTAGGGAACGAAAACGATAAATATCTTTTTCAAATCGGGAGGTACCATAACTGGGAGCAAAAATGGATACCCGGTGCCCCAGACGCCGTAGTTCATTACTGAAGGTGACGATGGATCGGACTACCCCGCTGGTATACGGTAGATAGCTGTCTGTAAAAATACCGATATGCAATTTTGGAGCCGCCTTTCTTCAGGTGGCATTATGGGCCACGGCCTGGACAATATCATGGCGCCGGACAAGTCCTATTAGCCGGCCTTCGCGGACCACGGGCACCTGTTTAATCTTGCGGTCTGTCATCAAGCCGGCGATTTCGGCGATACTGGCCTCTTCACTGGCGGTAACAACCTTGCGGGTCATTATTTCTTTCACAGGTCTGACGGCCAGGGACTGGACCTTAGAGGTTAAATCGTGATTGTCTTCCAGGACAAAGACCGAATTAAAGAGATCGACATAAACCGGCCGCCGCTGGCGGATGGCAGCCATAATATCGCCATCGGTGATTATGCCCTGGATCTTACCCTGCCCGTCAACCACAACGGCGCTGGTAACACCCTTCTGGACAAAAAGCCTGACTACGTCTCCCACCCGATCTTCCGGGTGGACGATAACAACGTCGGTAGTCATAATATCCCTGGCCAGGATCACGGTTTATTCCCCCCATTAAAACTTATTATATCACTACGGTCGCAGGGTAGCTACTACCCGCTGGGGTTTTAAAAGGAAATCAAGGGCGGCCAGGATACTGGTAAAAACCACGTCTGCCTGTTGCAGGGCCTGGAAGGCGGCTCCTTCGGGTCCTAAAACCAGCAAACCCAGGGCGGCCCGGCCGAGCATTTGCGCATCATTGACGCCATTGCCGATGGCAGCTGTATGTTCTGCTCCTAATTCCGTAATTATCCGTTCCTTATCCGGCCCGCCGGCCTGGCCGTCGACTTTTGTTAATACCACCGGCAAGTTCCGGCAGGCGGCGGCAGCTGTGCCGAAGGTATCGGCCGTCAGGATATAAACCTTAAGCCTTTCCGCCAGGGCCTGCAGGCGCCCTGCCACCCCAGGCAGGAGCTGGCCGTCGCAGGCAATGGTACCGTTAAAGTCCAGGACTACCTGGTGAATTTCTATCCTGCGCCCGGGTACTTCAAAAATTAGCATGTACGTTCCCCTGCCAAAAATATTTATAATGTTCTTCCTGCTTGCCGGCAGGATTTATAAAAGGGTAAACGAAATAAAATTAATTAGACATTAACAAAGGAGGTTGGCCGGGATGTTTGTCCGCGACCATATGAGCCCCAATCCCATTACAGTTACCAGGGACACTTCCGTCCTGGATGCCCTCGAACTTATGAAGAAGCATAAAATCCGGCGTTTACCTGTGGTCCAGGATGGACGGCTGGTAGGGTTGGTTACTGAACGGGATATTTTAAGGGTTTCTCCTTCTCCGGCTTCAACCCTCAGCGCCTTTGAAGTCAATTACCTGGTAGCCAAGATGACGGTTAAAGATGCCATGATTAAACGCCCCATTACCGTTCCTCCGGATATGACCATTGAAGAAGCGGCCCTTTTAATGCGGGAGCATAAAATCGACAACCTCCTGGTCATGGAAAAGGAAAAGCTCGTCGGCATTATTACCCAGACCGATCTCTTTGAAGCCTTGATTAAACTCTTCGGCCTGCGGCGTCCGGGCGTAAGGGTTACCCTGGAAGTAGAAGACCGCATTGGTGTCCTGGCTAATATTGCCCGGCGGGTAGCAGACGCCGGCATCAATATTATAAATGTTGCCAACCGCCATAAAGACGACGTCCATACTTATGTCGTCCTGCGACTGGCAACGGATGATGTCAGCGTTCTCCTACCCGCCCTGGAAGCCGAAGGCTGCCGGGTAGTCCATGTGAGTTCTTACAACGGCTGAAAACATTAGCCGCATTTACTGAAGCCGCAGCTGCAGGTGACGCAGCCTTCCTGGAAATGGAGGTTGGAACCGCACTCCGGGCAGATCCCTTTCTGGATGAGTTCGGCTTCTGCAGCCGGGCTCAAAGGCTGGAAACTGGCCTGCTGGTTTTCAATGGTAGCGCTAATTTCGGCCAGGGCGCGGACGCTGAAGTCAGGCGGTAGCTGGTAAGAACCGTTATCGTACCAGTTTTTCAGCTCCTGGGCCAGGACGCGGCCGATGATGTCCGGGCAGGATTTACCGACTATACTTTTATCGGTGGCCCGACGCCGTAAGAAATTGGGGCAGCTTACCGAGGTGAGCTGGTCAATAATGGCCTCCGGGGCGATATTGGCCCGCAGGGCCAGGGAAATCAGCCGGCTGACACCTTCGGTAAAACCGCTGCAGCCACCGGAAGAGCCGGTGGTGATAAAGGTTTCGATTAAACCCTCCTGGTCATAATTGACGGTGATGTACATTTTACCGCAGCCCGTCTTAACCTGCTCGGTAACGCCGCAGGTACGTTTCGGCCGCGGCCGGGGATGGGTTTTCTGGCCGGAGGGCGTCTTGACAGCAGTATTTTTTGCGCCGCTGACCAGCACTTCCTGTTCCCGGCTGCCGGACCGGTAAACTGTCACTCCTTTACAACCCAGCTGGTAGGCCAGCTCGTAAACCCGGCGCACATCTTCCCTGGTGGCGCTGGGCGGGAAGTTAACTGTTTTGGAGACGGCGTTGTCGGTACTGGCCTGGAAGGCGGCCTGCATGCGAATGTGCCACTCCGGAGCGATTTCCAGGGCCGTGACAAAAACCCGGCGCATATCCGGCGGGATCTGCTTGATATCATGGATACTTTTCCCTGCTGCAATTTGTTGGAAAATTAACCCGGCCTCGTCCGGGGCAAAATTTTCCTCTATATAGGCCCGGAAAACGGGGTTAACTTCAATAAGACTTTCGCCATCAAGAACGTTTTTAGTGTAGGCCAGGGCAAAAACAGGTTCTATCCCTGAACTGGTACCGGCAATCATGCTGATGGTACCGGTAGGGGCAACGGTGGTGCAGGTGGCATTGCGGAGCTTCTGCCCCCGGTAAATGCTCCTGTCGATGTTGGGAAAGCTGCCCCGCTCTTCCGCAAGTTTCCGGGAGGCCTGACGGGCTTCTTTTTGAATAAAGGCCATGACCCTGCGGCCCAGTTCCACGGCTTCTTCTGTATCATAAGGAATCCGGAGCAAGAAAAGCATATCGGCCCAGCCCATGACACCTAGGCCGATTTTCCGGTTACCCATAACCATGGCTTTTATTTTTTCCAGGGGGAATTCGTTGATCTCAATAACGTTGTCCAGGAAGCGTACCGACCAGTAAACTGTCTCCGCCAGCTTATCCCAGTCTACCTCACCATCCCGGACCATATTGGCCAGGTTCAGGGAGCCAAGGTTACAGGCCTCATAGGGTAAGAGGGGCTGTTCCCCGCAGGGGTTGGTGGCTTCTATCTCTCCCAGTTCAGGAGTGGGATTATCTTCGTTTAAACGATCCAGGAAAATGATGCCCGGCTCGCCGTTGGCCCAGGCATGGTTTACGATTTCCTCGAATACCTGTTGCGCTTTCAGCTTCTGGTATACTCGGCCGCCGAATTTCAGCTCATAGTAATCGTCCCGGGCCAGAGCTTCCATAAATTCCCTTGTCAGGCCCACGGAGATGTTGAAGTTGGTCAGTTCATTGTTGTCTTCTTTGCAGCTGATAAATTCCAGGATATCGGGGTGATCCACCCGTAAAATTCCCATATTGGCCCCCCGCCTGGTTCCTCCCTGCTTGATGGCCTCGGTGGCAGCGTTAAAGACCTTCATAAAAGAGACGGGTCCGGAGGCCACCCCGCCGGTTGAGCGTACGGGGCTGTTTTTCGGCCGCAGGCGGGAAAAGGAAAAGCCTGTCCCCCCGCCGCTTTTATGGATCAGGGCCGCGTCTTTAACTGCGGTAAAGATAGCCTCCATACTGTCTTCCACCGGCAGGACAAAGCAGGCCGAAAGCTGGCCCAGCTCCCGGCCGGCGTTCATCAGGGTGGGGCTGTTGGGTAAAAAGTCCCAGCTGGTCATAAGCCGGTAAAAACGCTCGGTATATTCCTCCACTTTTTCCTCTGTTAAGGAGGGGTTAAAAATTTTTTCCGCCCCGGCTACGGCCCTGGCCACCCGGCGGAACATTTCCTCCGGTGTTTCCACAGGGACGCCGTTTTCTTTTTTTAGATAACGTTTTTCGAGAATTATGCGGGCATTGTTCGTTAATTTCATTTCGTCACCATCCATACATTAACATTTAAGTAAGTTATCTACATAGTTATTCACTTTATCCACTGGTTCCAGTTGAAGTTACAGGCAGGTAAATGCTGAAACAACTTCCCTCCCCTACTTTGCTTGTAACTTCTATTTTACCACCATGGCTAGCAACGATACGACTGCTTAGGGTCAGACCCAGGCCGGTACCGTTTTCCTTGGTGGTATAAAAGGGCTCAAAAATTAATTCCAGCTGTTCCGGAGGAATCCCCGGGCCGTTATCTTCCACGGTGGTGACGACCTGGGCGTTAGCCGAGTCCAGGTAAGAGCTTACAATGACCATCCCTCCCGGACCGGCCGCCTGGATGGCATTGGAAGTGAGATTGAGGATAACCTGTTTCATCTGGCCGGGATCCAGGCTTAAAAGGGGTAATTCGGGTGCCAGTTGCTGGACCAGTTTAACCTCATACATTATAGCTTCCTGCTCGGCCAGGAGCAGGGCTTCGGCCACCAGCTGGCCAAAGGGCGTTATCTGCAGCTGGGGCTGGGAAGGCTTGGCAAGGGACAGGAACTCCTTGATAATATTATTGATGCGATCGAGCTCGTCAAACATAATGGCGAAATATTCCTGTTCAATGGCCTGGGGATCAAATTTAGTTTGCAAGAGTTGTAAAAAGCCGCGAATAGAAGTTAGGGGATTGCGGATTTCGTGGGCCATACCGGCAGCCAGTTCACCGACAATGGCCAGTTTTTCTGTTAAATATTCCCTGTCCTCTTCAGGAAAAGAATAAGCCACTACCATCTCACCTCCGACCATAACTAATAACTTTCCACAAGATGGACATTTTTCCTCCTAACAGGAGATTACCGGCGATAATTTTGTTGCATCTCCTGGAGAACCTGCCCCAGTTTCTTCATGTTTTCGCCATAACCAGCCCAGTCGCCCAGTTTTAGTTTTTCCTGGGCTTCATTATAGAGGCGGTTGGCTTCCTGGATGGAAGTTGCTAAATTGTTGGTTGTAAGCGACCCGGAAAGGGGTGGTGTTGTTGCCGGTGGCGGAGTAACAGCTGTCCGGTCACCGAAAATGGCCTTCAGGGCGCCGGCCAGGGTATCGGCCATGACTATTTTCTCCCCGTAAGCCACTACCACCTGGCGGAGTTCCGGCAACTTGCTCTCCTGGGACTGGAGGAAAATAGGTTCCACATAGAGCAATGCTTCCTTAATGGGTAGAACCAGAAGATTACCGCGGATAACCCGGGAACCGTGCTGGTCCCAGAGGGTAAGCTGCTGGGAGATGGCTGGTTCCTGGTCAATACGGGCTTCAATTTGCATGGGGCCATAAATGGAACGATTTTTAGGGAACGTATAAAGCAGGAGCTGGCCGTAGTTAGGGCCGTCGTTGCGGGCCGCCAGCCAGGCCACCATATTAACCCTGCGCGCCGGGGTGAAGGGCAGCATCAATATATATTCCGCTTCCTGTTCGCCGGGCAGGCGCAGGAAGGTATAATAGGGCTCCATGGCCTGGCGCTGATCGCCCACCATTTCCTCGGCAATGCTCCAGGCGTCTTCCTTATTATAGAAGAGCATGGTGTTTTCCATGTGGTAGCTGGCCAGCATCCTGGCCTGGATGGCCAGCAGTTCCGCAGGATAACGCAGGTGCTGCCGCAGTTCGGCCGGCATGGCCGCCAACGGTTTAAACAGGCCGGGGAAAATCTTTCCCAGAGTCTGGCTTAAAGGATCACCTGGATCTACAAGATAGTAATCGACCGTACCGTTATAGGCATCAATTACCACCTTGACGGCATTACGGATGTAATTAAAGCCCTCTTCGACCGGTTCGGAATAGGGGTACATATTGGTTAAAGTATAGGCGTCGAGCAGCCAGTACAGCCGCCCACCAGCCACCACCAGGTAAGGGTCGGCGTCATACCGCAAGTAAGGCATAATTTTGCGGACCCGTTCCTGGATATTGCGGTAGTAGAGGATTTTGCTTTCCGACGTCAATTCCCTGCTCATCAATAAGCGGTAATCTTTAAAGCGGAAAGCAAAGATGAGGCGCCGCAAGTAATTGTTAAGGGCTACTCCTCCCCTGCCTTCATAACGGTTTTCCACGAAGGTGTCGCCACTGCTGGAGGGATAATCGAATTCAGCCGCCTTGCCGCCGGTAATGACGTAGTCGCCAGTTAACTCGCCGTAATAGATGCGGGGCTCGTTCAGCAGGAGTCCGGCAGTGCTACGGAAGGGCAGATCACCGGCAATAAATTCGGGCTGACCACCGGGGGTAACGGTATTGGCCGGACTCATGGCCAGGCCGTAGCCATGGGTATAGCGCATTTTTTCATTAATCCAGGTCCTGGCCCGGTCTGGTAGTTTATTCTGGTCCAGCTCGCGGGCTGAAAGCATGACCTGGCGCAGGCTGTTTCCCAAGGTATAACGGTCGACGTCGATATCTTTAAAGCTGTAGTAGGAGCGGATTTCCTGAAGCTGGCTGTAGGTTTGCTGCAGGGGCCGGTAATCCCACAGGCGGATATTATCCAGGGTAATCTTCTCCTGTTCCAGGTCGGCCGGGGTAAGATTTTCTCGGGCCGGGAATTCCCGCACGGTTATTTTATCTAAACCAAAGGCGCGGCGGGTAAAGTCAATATTAAAACGCAGGTAGGGCTCTTCCCGGGCAAACTCATTGGGCTCTACCTGGAACTTCTGTACTGCCGCGGGTAGAATAATTACCAGCAAAACAAAAGCAGCAATGAAAGCCAAGACACCTATGCCTACCAGCTTGAGGTTGCGGCGGAAGGCATTGAGGAAAATCATTAGGGCACAGACCAGGGCAACACCGGCCAGGATATTGTATCCCGGCAGGAGGACGTGAATATCCGTATACCCCGCACCGAAGGCCAGACCCCGCGGCGAACGGACCAGGTCAAAGGCCCGCAGCCGGAAACCCCAGGCCTGGACCAGGAAGAAGAGGGACACCAGGGTGGAAAAATGAGCCTGGGGACGGGTAAAGCGGCCCTTTCTAAAATCCAGGAGTTCCCCGGGATTAAAAAGCAGGTAGAAAAAGCCGGTAACCAGGGCGGCTCCTACCAGGGCCATGACTAAGAGGATATAGAGAAAGTTGTAAAACGGCAATTTGAAGACGTAAAAGCCGATATCTCTGGCGAATAAGGGGTCAGTAAACCCAAAGCTAGTTGCCTGCAGGTATTGCTGGACAACCAGCCATTTACCGGCTGCCAGGGGACTGAAGAGCAGGGCGCCGGCAAGGCTCACCAGCAGGTAAAGGATGGTTAACCGCCGTCTGGTAACGAAACGGTCAACCAGGTACTCTTTTAAGGTCCAGCTTTCCCGGCTGGGGGAAGGAGATAAATTGAGCCCCCCGGAGGTAAAAAGCAGGTTGAGGTAAAAGAAAAGGAAGAAAAAGGACAGGACTCCCAGCCGCAGGGTCCAGTCGGATAAAAGTCTGGTAATGAGGACCTGGCGGTAGCCCACTTCACCAAACCAGTACCAGTCAGCCAGGAAATGGGAACCCAGAAAGACAATAGCCAGGCTGACAAAGATGATGATTAACAGAATTAGCCGTATGCGGGTCAGGATGCTCATATTAAAAACCTCCTGCAGGGGGTTACAAGTAATACTTCGCCACCGGGGTGGCCTTTCCTCCTGGTTAAAAGAAAAAGCCCCGTGGTACCGGGGCTGCCGCCTGAACTTTTCAGGCTTCCAGGGCCAGATCAACTATTTTTTGCACTAGGGCCGGGAAGTCCAACCCGGCAGCCCGGGCCGCATCGGGAACCAGGCTGGTAGCTGTCATGCCGGGGACACTGTTGACTTCAATAACCTGGGGAACCTGGCCCCGGGCCACAATCATGTCTACCCGGGCAAAGCCGCGGCAGCCCAGGAGGATATAAGCCTGGCGGGCGAGGGAGGCGGCTGCGGTTAGAACGGCCTCCGGCAGCCGGGGTGGTATGATATGATCACTTAAACCGGGAGTATATTTAGCCGTATAATCATAAAATCCGGTATGGGAAACGATTTCGATAAGAGGCAAGACCAGGGGGTCACTATTGCCCAGGACGGCGGCCGTTATTTCCGGGCCGGGAAGAAAAGCCTCGGCCAGAAAGCAAGGATCGTACTTTAAGGCGCCTTCAATGGCAGGAGTCAGCTCTCCTTCCTCCCTGACGATAAAGGTGCCGATGGTGGAACCCTGGGTCGGAGCTTTGATGACTACCGGCAAACCCAGGTCCGTTAAAATGCGTTGCTTTACCTCTTCCCTGCCGGCAGCGTACTGGGCGGCAGTCCAGCTTAAAAAATCCGGGGTGGGAAGTCCGGCCTGGCGTAAGATGCGCTTGGTCATAATTTTATCCATAGTAATGGCGCTGGCCAGAACGCGGCTGCCTGTATAAGGGATGCCCAGAATCTCCAGCAAACCCTGGACGGAACCGTCTTCCCCAGGCTTGCCGTGCAGGGCATTGAACACAACATCGGGAGCAAAGGACTTTAGTTTGGCAACTACTTCCTCATCCAGGTCAATCTTCATTACCTGGTGCCCCAGGCCTGCCAGGGCTTCAGCAACAGCGGCCCCGCTCTTTAAGGAAATTTCCCTTTCGGAAGAAGGGCCACCCATTAAGACGGCTATTTTCATATTTTTGCAGGTGCCTCCTTGAAATCCTTTAACCTTTTAACCATCCTGGCGGAAATGCCCATAGCCCCAATTTGAACTGGCGTATAAATACCGTGAAAATCGGTGCCGCCGGTAATGAGAAACCGCCGTTCCAGGGCCAGCCGGTAGAAAAAGCGGATAGCGGCTCGACCTTTATCCCCTAGATAATAATAAAATACCTCCAGGCCGTCAATGCCCTCTTCCAGGATGTGCTTTAACAGTCCTTCATCCCTGATCAGGCCGGGATGGGCCAGCACGGCAATCCCGTTGGCGGCGTGAATCAAGGCTATTGCCCGGGGCAAGGGGTTACCTTCATAGGGGATGTAGGCCAGGCCGCCGGGGGATAAATAACAGCGCAAAAATTCAATTGTCTGGGCCGGCTCCTGGAGATAACCTGCCTGCCGTAAAAGTTGCAGGATGTGGTTTTTTCCCAGCACTCCGCCGGGAGGGATAAGCTTTAAGGCCTGTTCCCAGCTGATATTAAAACCCAGGGTTTGCAGGCGCTGGATAACTTTGCGGGCAAGGATATTGCGTTCCCGGCAGATGGTTTGTAAAGCGGATGTCAGTACGGGAGAATAGGGATCAAAGTTATAGCCCAGGAGATGGATTTCCTGACCTTTAAAACATGTAACCATTTCAATTCCAGGCAGGAGATCCAGGTCGAGTTCCCGGGCGTAATCGCAAGCCTGGTAATAACCGGCAAGGCTTTCATGATCAGTAAAGCTCAGGGTCTTGAGCCCGATTTTTTTCGCCTGTTCCAGGACTGCAGCCGGCGCCAGGCTGCCATCCGAGCACAGGGTATGAATGTGAAGATCGGCGTATACCAAGGGCAACACCTCGAAAAGTTGACATTATATCTATATTCGGCTTATAAAAAAAGAAACCTTCCTGGCGGTAAAAAAAACATATCCTTGACTGGCGGGCGGAAAGAGGGTATAATAAAGTTGCTGTAGGGGTGTAGCTCAATTGGTAGAGTAGCGGTCTCCAAAACCGTTGGTTGCGGGTTCGAGTCCTGCCACCCCTGCCAACCTGATATATCAAGGTTTATGGCCTCTGTAGGAGGCCATATTATTTTACCCTAATCGCCCCTCCCCCGCTTAAAGTGCAGGATAATACCTGTGCGGCCTCATTTTGCCTTGAAGGCCGGTGCTCACCTGCGGCCTTTGTTGTAATCGGGAGGTAGTCAGTACAGATGGCGGTCTTTTCGAATGTAAGGCTTGTTGAAGGTGCCTGCCACTGCTTGGCAGACAGCAGGTTTAAATATAACTACCGTAATAAGTGCGACGGTAGGGACCTCCTGGGAGCCATCTGTGATAATTCTGTTCCCTGCGTTTTCTTTGACCCCCAGTATCGGGGCGTTTTGGACAAGCTTGCTTACGGCAACGAAGGTGTCAGCAGAGGGATGCAAAGATCCATGCTTCCGCAGATGACGGAAGATATAATAAAAGAGTTCATTGCCGCAATAAGCCGCATTCTCATCCCAAGCGGGCATTTATTCCTGTGGGTGGACAAGTTTCACCTCTGCGAGGGTGTATCCAGCTGGTTACCAGCAAACCTCAAAATTGTTGATATGGTCGTCTGGAACAAGCAGAAAATGGGTATGGGATATCGAACGCGCAGGCAGTGCGAATACCTGCTTGTCGTGCAGAAGCGACCGCTTCGCGCCAAGGGCGTATGGGCGGTGCATGATATCCCTGATGTCTGGGAGGAGAAAGTGAGCGGAGACCACCCCCATTCCAAACCAGTTCTTCTGCAAGCACGTCTCATCGAAGCTGTAACAAATCGGGGTGATGTGGTAGTCGATCCGGCGGCAGGCAGTTATTCGGTCCTGAAGGCTTGCCAGAAAACAGGGCGGACTTTCCTGGGAGGCGATCTGGTTTATGGTACTGCTGTTTCTCTGCCGCCGGCTGAAGAAGAGCATCTATAATCAAAGCTCCCTCGCAGCGAGGGAGCTTTGATTTCAATCCCTTACTCTTCCTTTTCTCGCCTGGCTTCCTGGATGATCTTTTCGGCAATATTGGCCGGGACTTCTTCGTACTGGGCAAAATCCATTTTAAAGTGACCGCGGCCTTGGGTGATAGACTTCAAGTTGATAGCGTAACGGTACATTTCTGCCAGGGGTACCTGGGCGCGGATAACCTGATTTTTGCCCTTCGGCTCCATTCCAAGAATTCGTCCCCGGCGGCTGTTTAAATCGCCCATGATGTCACCCATGAACTGTTCGGGTACGGTAATTTCAACGTTCATGATAGGCTCCAGTAGCACCGGTTTGGCCTGTTCAACGGCCTTGCGGAATGCTATTCCGGCGGCAATCTTAAAGGCCATTTCCGAGGAGTCTACCGTATGGTATGAACCGTCGGCCAGGTTGACTTTAATATTGGTTACCGGATAGCCGGCCAGGATCCCTTCCTGCATTGCTTCCCGGATGCCCTTCTCTACGGCCGGGATATACTGCCGGGGGACGGCACCGCCGAAGATGGTTTCGGTAAACTCAAATTCCTTGTCCGGCAAGGGGGCCATGTCGATAAAGACATGGCCGTACTGGCCGTGACCGCCCGTTTGTTTCTTGTGCTTGCCTTCCACCCTGGTAACGCTGGAGCGAATGGTTTCCCGGTATGGTACCCGGGGCGTGCTCATTTCTACGTCGACGCCAAATTTCCGCTGCAGGCGCTCCAGGGTAATGTCCAGGTGGGACTCGCCCATACCGGTGAGAATGGTTTCCCTGGTTTCGGTATTTTTGCTCAGGCGCAGGGTCGGATCTTCTTCCAGCAGCCTTGCCAGGGCATTGCTGAGCTTATCTTCGTCACCTTTACTTTTAGGCCTGATGGCCACGGGAAGGGTTGGTTCGGGGAAGTTGATTCCTTCCAGTTTAACCGGGCTGGCCTTGGTGGTAAGGGTATCACCGGTAGTGGTAACCTGCAATTTGGCAACGGCCCCTATATCCCCCGGCCGCATTTCGGTCACGGCTACCTGGTTTTTACCCTGGAGGGCAAAAAGCTGGCCGATTTTTTCTTCGCTTTCCCGGTTGGCGTTGTAAACGGTAGAGTCCGATTTAAGAACGCCGCTGTAAACCCGGAACATACTTAACCGGCCGACGTAAGGATCGGCCAGGGTCTTAAATACCAGGGCGGCCGGGCTTTCCTTTTCCAGTTCGGCCGCTGTTTTACCGGCCACGTCTACGGGCGAGGGTAAATAGTTTACAATGTAGTCCAGCAAGGGTTTAACCCCCATATTTTTCAGGGCCGAACCGCAGAGTACGGGAATAACTTTTCCTTCAGCAATGGCTTTTTTAAGGCCGAGGCGGACCTCTTCCGGGGTAAGTTCCTCACCTTCCAGGTATTTCATTAGAAGTTCATCATCACCTTCGGCCGCAGCCTCAACCAGAGCTTCCCGTAGCGATGCAACTTCGCCGGCGTATTCCGCCGGGACAGGGCCCTCCTTTTCATTACCGTTACCGTCATAGGTGTAGGCCTTTTGATTTAGAATATCAACGACACCGCTAAAGGTTTCGGCGGCTCCTATGGGCAGCTGGACGGGGACGATACGACCGTTCAAACGTTCCCGCATGGATTCTACAGCCTTCTGGAAATTGGCGTTTTCCCGGTCCATTTTATTAACATAGGCCAGCCGCGGCAGGTGACGGGCCTCGGCTTCTTCCCAGACAACCTCCGTCTGGACTTCTACCCCGGCCACGGCACTGACGACTACCAGCACACTATCAACTACCCGTAAAGCACTTACCACATCACCAAAGAAATCGCTGTAACCGGGCGTATCGAGGATATTTATCTTATTATCCTGCCACTCGGCAAAGGCCAGGGAGGTATTAATGGTTACCTTGCGTTTGATTTCTTCCGGGTGGTAGTCGGTTACGGTGTTGCCCTCATCAACCCGGCCTAAACGCTTGGTGGCCCCGGCATTATACAGCAGTGCTTCCGTGAGGCTCGTTTTGCCGGCGCCGCCATGGGCTACAATGCCAACGTTGCGGATATTGGTACTGGGGTAAACCTTCATTAAATTAAGCCCTCCTCATCCTTCTGCTGTTAACGAAAACTTAACAGAGTATATATTAGCCTTCCTTTTGCAAAAATCCTCTTTTTCTACTCAAATATTTTTACGATAGGCACTTTCTACTTTTCCCCACTTCTGGTTCTTCTAAACATTTACCGGCAGGCATAAGTTTAGATGGGGTGAAAGTATGCGCGCATCTATCTGGCAGGGTGCTGCTATACTCATGCTGGCCAGCCTGTTAAACCGGATTGTCAGTTTTGCCTATCGCATCCTGGTGGTACGTTACATTGGTGCTGAAGGAATGGGCCTTTATGAAATGGTTTTTCCCTTCTATAGCCTGGTTTTAATGATCGCTACGGCCGGTGTGCCGGTGGCCCTCGCCAAGTTAGTAGCGGAAAGAGTAGCCCTCCAGGCCTGGGGAAAGGTGCGCAGTGTTTTCCGTCTCTCTTTATGTTTTTTAACCGGTAGCGGGCTCATAGCAGCCTTAACTTTATGGTCCCTGGCTCCTTATCTAACTGGCAGGTTCTTCGCCGATGCCCGGGTTTACCAGGCTTTTATGGTGATGGTGCTGGCCCTGCCTGTAGTATGTACTTGCTCAGCCTTTCGCGGCTATTTCCAGGGATTGCAACTGATGCAGCCGGTGGCCCTGGCCCAGGTAAGTGAACAGGTGGTCCGCGTCGGCGCCGGCCTCTTTTTGGGCCTCCATTTCCTTCCCTACGGGGTGGCCATGGCTGCCGCCGGCCTGGCCATGGGTATGGTTCTGGGGGAACTCGTAGGGTTGGTTATAAGTATCGTGATTTTCTGGCAGGCACGTTCCTACTATGAGGTTGCTCCCTACCAGGAAGGTTCAATGCAGGCCGATATTTTTCCCCTGGCCCGCCTGTCCCTGCCGGTCATGCTGGCTAGGGCAGCCGGCGGAGTAATGTTGACCCTGGAGGCCCTGCTGATCCCCCGCCAGCTGCAGCGCTGGGGAGTGAGTGTAGGGGAAGCGACGACAATTTATGGTCAGTATGCTGGCATCGCCCTGACCCTTGTTTACCTGCCCATGGTTATTACGGTGGCAGTTGCTATAGCTATGGTCCCGGCCATTGCTGAAGCCCAGGCCGTCAAGGATTATGAACTTTTATCTAAACGCTGCCGGCAGGCTTTAAAACTTACGGTTTTAAGCGGTTTACCCTTTGCGGTCGTCTTTTATCTCCTGGCTACACCACTTTGTGACCTTATTTTTTCCACCCCGGCTGCCGGGGTGGCTTTGAAAATGCTTGCCTGGGGCAGCCTTTTTATCTACCTGGAGCAAACTACCGTCGGCATCCTCAATGGTCTGGGGGCTATGCCTACCGTTCTCAGAACGACCATTATCGGCGGGATTATCGATATTCTGGGAATTTATTTCTTTACTCCCCTCCTGGGGATTACCGGAGCCGCCCTGGGAGTGAACCTGGGTAGCGGGATGACGGCTATTTTAAATCTTCTGGCTCTGGCCAGGTATACCCCTTTGCGCCTGGATCTCCGGACATTTGTTTACGGACCGGTGGTGGCCTCCTGCGGGTTGGTTCTGGTCACTTCCTTTATCTGGACGGTTCTCGCTGCTGTACCGGCAACCTGGCGCCTTATCCAGGCCGTTGCCGGCGGCGGGTTGATCTATCTCTTAATTCTTTTTGGCTCTGGTGTGATTAACCCCAACCACCTTTATTTATTACCGTGGACCGGCCACAAGCCTGGTAGGTAGCTGCGTAATTCCTCCTGGAAGGCGTAATGGGTTAAATCTAGCTGCAGGGGTGTCAGGGAAATAAAGCCGCATCGCAAGGCGCCGATATCTGTATCGGGGCCCTGGTCAAGATCCTCTTTCTCACCGGCCAACCAATAGTAAGCCCTCCCGCGGGGATCTTTCCGGCCGCTGACGGTATTGATGTAGCGCCGCCGTCCCAGGCGGGTGATGGCTATCCCCTTTATTTCAGCCTCAGGCAGGTGGGGAACATTCACGTTTAACAAAGTACCCTGCGGCAGCCCCCGGTTTAGTATTTCCCGTGCCAGACGAGCCGTGAAACTGGCGGCAAAAGTGAAATCAAACTCCTCTTCCCCTACCAGGGATACCGCCAGGGATGGAAGGCCGTTGATACAGCCTTCAATGGCTCCCGAGACGGTACCAGAATAAAGGACATCAGTGCCCAGGTTTTCACCGCGGTTAATGCCGGAGACAACCATAGCCGCGGGTTCATCGAGGAGGGCGTCCAGGGCCAGTTTAACGCAATCGGCAGGAGTGCCGTTAATGGCCAGGCCCTTGCCGATGGGCTCTTCCCACGGAACTTCGGTAACCCGTAACGGTTTGTGCATGGTTATGCCGTGACCTATGGCGCTGCGTTCTTTTTCGGGGGCTACGACAACCACTTTGCCGATGGCCGTCAGGGCCAGGCTCAGGGCTTTGATACCAGTGGCGTGAATACCGTCGTCGTTAGTTACCAGGATTACCAATGTTACACCTCGTAAATAGAAAGGGTCATGGTTTTTCCGTCTGTATCTTTGGACAGGCCAAACATGAGGTTATAATCCTTCAGGGTTTTATTTAATAAGTCAACAATTTTATATAATTCATCGTTGCTGGTAAAACTCTTGCTGACTAGCAGGCGCATGCAGGCCCATTCTCTCCTTTCTTTCTTCTTTACTGGCGGGAGTCAATCCCCAGGCCCGGTTGTAACATCCGGCGGCAGTTTCAGGTTCACCCATTGCTTCATACAGGACGCCCAGCAGCTGCCACCCATCCCTGTGCCGGGGGTCAAGGCGCAACAATTCTTCCAGGACTTCCCGCGCTTCCTCTAAACGACGTAGTTTGAGCAAACAGGCAGCATAGTTTTGTCTTACCTGCAGATCATCCGGCTGGAGGGCCAGGGCACGACCATAGAGGGGCGCAGCCAGGTAATATTTACCAAGAGCTTCCAGGCAAATGGCGGCATTATTGAGGACGGAAAAGTCCGCCGGTAACAGGCGCAAGGCCATTTCCAGGCATTCAATTGCTTCCAGCCAGCGGCGTCCCTGGGCCAGGGCAGCCGCCAGATTAGCGATAACTTCCCCCTGTCGCGGGGCCAGGGCCAGGGACTGGTGATAAAAGTTGATGGCTTCGTCAACACGGTTGAGCTGGGCCAGGCAGACACCTATGTTGTTCAGTAGTTCGGCATCCCTGGCACCATACTGGCTGGCCCGCTGAAAACAGTGGTAGGCCTCCTGCCATTGTCCCAGGTACTGGTAACAGAGCCCGGTGTTAGTTAAAATGTCCGCATCTTTAGGAGCAAGTTTCAGGGCTTTCCGGTAGCAGGCCAGGGCTTCCTTTGCTTTCCCCATTTTAAAAAGACAATAACCCAGGTTGTTCCACCCGGCAGCGTAACGCTTCCTGGCATGAAGGATTGCTTGATAAAGCCGGGCCGCTTCTGGATAGCGTCCCAGTTCCAGCAGCCTCCAGGCCTGCTCTTCTTTACTTAATGTTTCCTTATTGGAGAGGGCAGCTGGCTGCCGGTCCCGGCTGTAAGCTGGATTTTGGACAGGACTGGACACGGCGCATCGCTCCTTTTCATATCCATCCTGTCCTTAATTTTTCGCCCTCCTTTATACCATTTCCTCCCATATATACCAAAAATCGTACGTCAAATAACGTCACCACCCGACTTACCCTGGTTTTTGGCAGCGCATTCACGACAGTATCCGAAAAATTTCAGCTGGTGATCGGTAATGTGGAAACCGGTCTGGTGGGTTAAAAGTTTTTCCAGGGATTCCAGCAGGTCATCATCAAACTCCTGGACCCGGCCGCATCCCAGGCAGATCATGTGGTGATGGTAGTGGGTTTCGTTCTGGTCCAGCTCATACCGTGTGCGGCCATCGCCAAAATTGATTTTCTGCAAAATGTCAAGTTCTGCCAGGAGATCCAGGGTGCGGTAAACGGTAGCCAGCCCAATATCGGGATAGCGTTCCTTGACTATATTATATACCTCTTCGGCACTTAAGTGCTCGGCAGCGTTCTCCAGGAAGGCCTTGAGTATCACCTGGCGCTGGGGGGTTACCTTATAATCCAGCTGGTGGAGCTTTTGACAGATGGCATTGAAAGTATTTTCCATAGTAACACCTGCAATCCTTTAATCCCTGGCTGTAAAGGTTTCTATAAATCCCTGTCCGGAAACTTCTTCTTCCGGCCGGGTAGCCAGCCTGAGCTTCCCGCTGCCGAGGCAGTAGAGACCTTGGGCGCCCATGGTAGTAACCAATCGCGGGCCCAAAACTGTTGTCTCTTTAATATCCAGCCTGATGAGGGGTGTAGTACCGGCCTGCAAGGAAAGTTCGGCAGGATAGCTCAAGTTATTCTTAGTTAGCTGTTCAAAAACCTGCACTTCCAGGTTACCGGTGGCAGCCAGGATTTCTTTATGGCGTGCCAGGTAAAGGGCCCTTACGTGTTTACCACTGTATAGGAGGTTGCCCCAGAAGTCGGCCCACAGGAGGGTATAGGCATCGGTAAAATAACGCCCCAGGAGGGCTCCTCCTAAGGTCTGCGGTAAAGGGAAATTATAACGGCGGTGATCAATATATCCCTCACCGCTAAAGCTTTTCTCGTGTCCCGCCAGGACTATCTTGCCACTGACACGGGCGCGAGGTACCGGAACGGTCCAGAACAGGTATTTATCACCCTTTTCGCCGTAGTTAATCCGACCGTGGCCCGGTTGCCAGCCGGGCAGGTGGGGTTCATACGTCAACTCCACTATCGGCTCCTCTGATTGCCATTCTAGATGGAAAAGGTTTCCTTGCTGGTAGATACGATTACCCGCCATTTGGACATCGAGGTGATCGGTAGCGGCCGTAAAAGGGGCAGTGACTTCCCGGGTAATTATTTCTTCACCCGGTCGGGCCAGCAGGAGACGGGCTTTTCCTTCTTCACCGCAGACGGTAAAGAAAACGTTCAGGTAAGTACCATCACCGCTGCTGGCTTCCCAGAGCCAGTTCTCTTCCTCACCGGCATGGCCCTGGTAAGCGTTATCGGCTGCCGCCAGGGGTTTACCTGGTAAAGCGTTAAACTCCGTATCCTCCCAGAAAGAAAAGGTACTTTCACGCAAGCCCCTCCACTCCTTTCCTATTCGTCAAGGGTATCCCATTTGCCACAGCGGCTACCCCAGCGGGCAATTAGATTACCTTCTTCTTCTATATTAACAATTTCACACAGGTTTGAACACCCCTGGCAGGTAAAACTATGGGCCCGAAATTCTTCTTCAGCTACTTCGAAACCTTTAAATTTAGTCTCCCGCTCATTGTTGATATAATCTCGCGCCAGGAGGGCGGCACCCAGGGCCCCCATAACGGCAAAATGGCGGGGCACGATAATTTCCTGTCCCAGGGCTTTACTGAAGGCGGCGCGGATGCCGGCGTTGGCCGCCACTCCCCCCTGGAAAACGATAGGGGCGAGTATTTCTTTGCCCTTGGCGACGTTATTTAAGTAGTTGCGGACCAGGGCCTCACAGAGGCCGCCAATAATATCTTCTATATTGTGCCCCATTTGCTGTTTATGAATCATATCGGATTCGGCAAACACGGTGCAGCGGCCGGCAATACGTACAGGGTGCCGGGCCTTTAAAGCAAGCTCGCCGAAGTTTTCGATGGGGATACCTAAGCGGGCGGCCTGTTGATCCAGGAAAGAACCCGTCCCGGCGGCACAGACGGTGTTCATGGCAAAATCGATCACTACTCCCTGGCGGAGAATGATAATCTTGGAGTCCTGGCCGCCGATTTCCAGGATGGTCTGTACCTCCGGCACTTCCATGCGGGCGGCCACAGCATGGGCTGTAATCTCGTTTTTAACAATATCAGCACCGATAATGGCCCCCGCAAGATAGCGGCCGCTGCCGGTGGTACCGGCCCCGGCGATGCTCACGTCTCCCGGCAGGGTGGCCTTCACCCGGCGAAGTCCCTCTTTCACGGCCTGGATAGGCTGGCCGTGGGTACGTATGTAAAGGCTGCTTAATACTTCTCCTGAAGCGGTAATGACAACGACGTTGGTACTGACGGAACCGACATCAATACCCAGGTAACAGGGTTGCATGATTCCTGGCCTCCATTTGCTCGCGCCGCTGGCGCAAAAGATCGACGAAGGCTTCCAGCCTGGTTTCCACCCCGGCCCGGCCGGTCTGTTCATCAATGGTCAGGCTTAAAATGGGAATGCCAAAGTCCCGGCTGACTCGCGGCAAAATACTTTTGGCTACTATTTCGGGAATGCAGGTAAAGGGTGCCAGCTGGATGACACCGTCAAAACCATTGCGGGCGTAAAGGATGGTTTCGCCGACGCTATTCTGACCATGCCCACCGACAAATTGATTTAGATAAGGGTGGGCCAGCTGGCGCACGTCCTGGGCACCGTGGGCCAGAACGTCGGTGGCCGTGTACTGGGTCAGGTAAATGGAGCGGTGGGTAATAACCCCCATCTCTCCCAGGGTTTTTTCTATATCCAGATTCATAAAGGGCTCCAGCAGGACGTAAATTTCACCCACGATGCCCACCTTGAGGGGGCGGCGGCTGGTATCCCGGGGAATATTTTGTAAAAGCTGCCGGCATTCTTCCCGGGCGGCGGCTATTTCCTTCTGGCTCCGGGCTTGCTCCACTATTTTGAGGCAGCTGTGGAAGGTGCGGGTAGTTTCTCCCCTTTTTAATTCATAGGGGCGGATGCTGGTGGCCAGCTGTTCCAACTCATCCAGGAGCTTTAACTTGGCCCAGGCACGACGGACAACCTCGACAAAGGCCAGCCAGGAAAGGCCGGCTTTCTTGAGCACCCGCCTTAATTTGATAAAAAAAGGCCATAAACCAGTCAGGGGGGGATCAAAAACAAAGATTTCAAAGTTAAACCCCAGGTGGCGTAAAATCTTTTCGTGCATCATACCGTACAGGCCGGCCCGGCAGGGTCCTACTCCGCCGGAGGTAATGATTATCTCCGCCCCTCGCTCCAGGACTTCCAGGTAGGTACCCAGGACCATTTTAAAGGGGATACAGGCATATTCCGGGGCATAGGTGACGCCCAGGTCCAGGGTGGCGCGGCTGGGATTGGGCGGGACGACGGCTTCAAAGCCCATATCTTCCACCAGCTGTTTAAAACCCAGGTAGGAATATCCCATGTGGGCAAAGGAGACCTTTTTCACCTGTTCCCCCTCCTCTGGAGCAACATATCGACAAAAGCTTCCAGGCGGGTGGTTAAACCGGCATCACCCGTTTGTTCATCAATGCTTACTGACATAAAGGGCAGTTGCCCCCGGCTTAACTTACGGATGTCCATTTCCATAATTTTATCCACCATAGCATCAGGGCCGCAACCGAAGGCGGTGACATGAATGATGCCGTCTATATTTCCCTGCTGGAGGTAATGATAGGTGGCTCCAAGAACCAGGTTGGAATAATGCCAGAAAAGGCGCTTGGGAAGACGGCTGCTCAACCGGTAGAGCCGGGCGGGGTGAACCATTTCCATGGTCCAGATATTTACCTTTAACTTTTTTAACTTACCAATAATATCCAGACTGATATATTGATCATAAACCTGGTAGGGATAGCCCAGGACGGCCAGGTTCAATCTTCCCGGTTCCCTGGTTGGAGCTTCAGCCGTCTCGCCCCGTAGTTTGGCCATGGCTTGCAGAGGCAGGTAACCGGCCAGAAGCAATTTCTGGTAGGCATACTGGTGGTGCCTTCCTTCCAGGTAAGCAGACCATGCCTGCCGCAGGCTAAAACCCAGCAGTTCGGCCAGGCCCCGGCAGGTTGACCATAAACTCCATAAGCCCCGGCCCGCATCGACCTGGAGATCGATGATGGGGGGCAGGTGGGGCAGGCCAGCACGCACCATATCCGGTAAACCTAAAAATTTGGGGCAAAAAGTGGTGCGCTTACTTATCCTTACCATGCGCGGAATAAAAATGGCATCTACCTTATCTTTAAGGGTCAGGACGTGACCGTGATAGAGTTTAATAGGAATACAGGCATCGGCTACTGCCTCGCGGGAGCCGTCATCCAGGATAGCCTTGGTAGTCGGGGGCGACGTAACAATTTCGATTCCCAAGCGGTTAAAAAAAGCTAACCAGAAGGGAAAATGGCTGTAATAAATCAAGGCTGTCGGAAAGCCGATATGTAACGCCAAAGAATTCTTCCTCCTGTTGAACTATCCTACCTAGATTTCGACGTTCATTAAAAAATACCTTCTTGGATTATAAAGATGCAGGTATTTTCTCCAGGAGGCCAGCATAGGTTTTTGGTGAGACAAGAATGGGGATCGGGGGTGGAAATCTTGCTGGGGGCTGTTTTGATAGGGTTACTTTATGCCATGTTATCAGGCCTGGGTATGGCCATTCTGATAGGGTTAGGGCTGTATTTCACTCCCCTTTCCGAGGGCCTGTTACCGTTGCTGGCCAGTATTACCGTGGCCCTGGCCGTCTTTTTTGGGGGGCTGCAGGCAGCAAGGAACGCCGCGGCCAGGGGGCTTGTCCAGGGTTTGGGGGTTGGCTTGCTCTTTTTTATAGTCACCCTGGCCATGGGCTGGACCGGAGGGTCTTTGGCCCTGGGCGCTACCGGCCAGAAGCTGGGGCTTTGTCTCCTGGCCGGAGCCATGGGCGGGGTAGCCGGCATGGCCGGCCGTTAAATCAATGCCAGAAGGCTACCAGTAACCAGTAGAGGAGGCCTCCTGCCAGAAATGCAAGGCCAAAGATCAGGCGGAAACGCGGACCTCCTCGTGGGGTAAAACTGCCAGGCCATAGGGCCTGTTTTTCTTTGGGTAGCATGAAGTCCATTTTTATCCCTGCTCCCTGATATCCTGTATTTTCCATGTACCTTGCTCGTTTAGGATGATAATTGTCTGGGGAACGGAAAGGGTACCCTGCCGGGATGATACCCACTCAGCACTTCCCCGGACCCGGGCAGTTCCGGTTTTAAGATCAACCTCCTGTTCTTTAATCAGGAAAAAAACGAACCGCAGGGACGGATCTTGCTGCCGGCGTTGCTGCCACCTCTGAAGGAGGGAGGTGCTTTTCAGAGCGGCGCCAAACTCCCGGGTGACCAGGGTGGAAAGCAGATCCTCCCTTCCCGTGGCCAGGGCCTGGTAAAAGCTATAAATAACAGCAAAGGGTGCCTGCTGCTGGCTGGTCGCAGCCAGTGCCGGCAGAGCAGGCTCGGAAGTTTTGTTTTTTTCGCTAAAGGAAAACCACCCCAGGGTCAGTCCTATTCCCAGAATTAAACCCAAAACGAAATATTTAAAGCCCCGCATTCTCAATCCCACCTCCATGGTTAATTGTAATGGTGGGATCGGCCTTTTATGCTAAAAAAGAAGAGAGGTTGCCCCCTCATTCCTGGTGTAAAAGTTTCTTTAGCAGGCGTTTCAAAAAGGACGGTAAGGGAATAAAGTAAACCCGCATGCTCTTCACCTCACTCCGGTCTGGCCTCATTAATTATAGTATTAAGGCCACGGCGCAAAAGTGCATGTTTACCGGGCAGCAGGCGGGTTAAACCAGGTCATTAGCTTTTCAGGGAGTTCATCCGGTGTCACTTCAGCTGTGGTAACCGGCGGCAGGGATTGGAGGAAATGGCGACCGTAGCGCTGGGAGAGGAGGCGCTGGTCGAGGACTACCAGGGCGCCGCGATCGGCAGAACTCCGGATCAGGCGACCGAAGCCCTGGCGGAAACGGATAACAGCCTGGGGCAAGCTTAAAGTTGAAAAGGGGTTTCCTCCTTTAGCAGCCAGATGTTCCATGCGAGCCGCCAGGGCAGGCATTCCGGGAGAAGGGAAAGGCAGGCGGGGAATAATAACGCAGCGCAGGAGATCCCCCGGAAGATCAATACCTTCCCAGTAACTGTTGGCCCCCAGGAGGACAGCCCGGGGTGTTTGCCGGAATTCCTCCAGGAGCTGGGAGCGACCCCCATCAATGCCCTGGGCCAGGACCCTAAAATGGCTGTCAGCCAGCATAGGGCTCAAGATGTTGTACATATCGCGCAAGAAACGGTGGGAAGTACAGAGGATCAGGGTGCGGCCACCGACGGCCGGCAGAATCTGCGCTATCACCGGCGCAATAGCTGCGGCGTAAGCACTGTCGTTAAGCTGGCCGGGATTTGGGAGTCCCCTGACGCTACACACCAGGGCCTGGGAACGGTAGTCAAAGGGCGAAGCCACCTGGCAGGTAGTGATCTGCCCGGAAGGCAATGCCGTTAATCCTACCTGCTGCAGGTAAAAATCAAAGGTATTATCAACAGTTATAGTAGCCGAGGTTAAAATTACAGCTTCTTTTCGGGCGAAGAGCAGTTCTGCCAGCAGGGGCCCAACTTCCAGGGGGGCCGAACGTAAGGTATACTGGTTGGCATTATTTTTTTCCAGCCAGCTAACGCATGTTTCCGGGTCGGCTTCGAGGATTTGCCCCAGATCCTGGCTGTACTGGGCAAAGATGTTGCTAAGGTTGGCAGCATCAGCCGCCATTTCTTCAGCACCGGCAGCGTAAAGCAATTCCGCCAGGCGACCCAGGCGACCGGCCAGGCCGTTCAGGGTTTCCTCCAGGCGGCCAAAGATGGTTAGCAGGCTGTCCCAGGCCGGCGTTTCCTTCAAGCGGGCCGCGAAGCGTAAAGTGGAGTTGCTATTTTCCCACAGGGCCGCCGCACTTAATTGCGCCAGGCCGTCCCAGAATGTCTGCCATTCACGTTGAACCCTGACAACAGTTCCTTCCAAATCTTCAAGCAGGGGTAACAGTTCGGCGTTTCCTTGCCCGGTTAAACGGCGAGCAAGGTTCCAGGCCCGCCCTAAAAAGCTAAAGTTACTACCTCTCCCTCCCAGGTGGTGGAGAAAAAAGTCACAACTGGCCTGCCGGACCGAAATGCCCAGGTGTTCGGTGGCCGCTTCTTCCAGGTGATGGGCTTCATCAATGATAAGATAGGGATAATCGGGCAGTACCTGGTTGTTAAAGCGGACATCGCTTAAAAGCAGGGAATGATTTAAAATCAAGATATTAGCAGCTTCCGCCTCCCGCCGGGCAGCATTGACAAAACAGCTGTCATTAAAGGGACAGCTGTTACCGGCACAGGTGTCCTTATCGGCGGCCAGGGCAAGCTTCAAAACTTCCTCTTCCGGTTTCAGCTTCATTTCGCTCCAGTCTCCGGAAGTAGTCAGCTTGAGCCAGCGCAGTACCCTGAGAATAAAATGGCGTTCTTCTTCCCCTGGAGGGGGGTTATGCTGGTAATCCCTGAGTTTACGCCGGCAGAGGTAGTTATTGCGCCCCTTGACCAGGGCGGCCTTGAAGGGGAAAGGAAGGATTTCCTTTAAGAGGGGCAAGTCTTTATGCCAGAGTTGTTCCTGGAGGTTTATAGTATGGGTGGCAATGGCTACTCTCCTGCCCTGGCGGCAGGCCCAGTAGATGGCCGGCAGGAGATAGGCCAGGGATTTGCCCGTACCTGTTCCGGCTTCAACAATGAGGTACTGATTCCTGCTCATAGCCGTAGCTACGGCCCGGAGCATATCGGCCTGCTGGGGGCGGTATTCATAACCGGGGAGTTTACTGGCCAGCAGGCCTCCTGGAGCCAGGAGGGCGGCTATCTCGTCCGGGCTGAAGTCGGGAATTACCGGCGGTGATGCCTGAAGTTCCTCCAGGGCAAAGAGCCCGGTAGCGGCCACTTCTGCCGGGGCCGCCGGAATGGATTCGGCGGCCAGGGCTGCCTGGAACCAGGGCTGCAGGCCGGCCGGAGCCAGCTTGAGCAGGCTGGTTAATAGATGCTTATCCAGGGCCAGGGTAGCCCGCCAGAGGGTATGTAGCAGCTGGACGGTGGCCAGTACGTCTCCCAGGGCGCGGTGGTGTGCGGTTACTTCGAGGGAAAATTTTTGGCTTAAAAACTCCAGCCGGTAGGAGGGCAGGCAGGGATAGAGTATACGGCTCAAGGTTAAGGTATCCAGCAAGGGGCGGTGCCAGGCAGTAGTACCCAGGGCCCGGTTTAAAAAAGCCAGGTCGAAATTGCCATTATGACCGGCGGGAATAGCCTCACTCATAAAATCCAGCAAATCGGGGAGGATTTCTGCCAAACGGGGGGCTTCGCGGACCATGGCGTCATTAATACCGGTGAGCTTCTGGATATAGGGCGGAATCGGCCGGCCGGGATTGACCAGGGTGTGCAACTGGCCGGTTATCTGGCCTTTCTCCAGGCGGACGGCGGCAATCTCAATGATCTGGTCCTGGTTTGGGTCCAGGCCGGTTGTCTCTACATCCAGGACGACATAAGTATGGGGTAGCACTTACCGGCACCCTTCCCTTTATAGATTAATTGCCCAGTCTAACCAGGGGCTGGCCGCTGGCAACGTTACTGCCGGCCTGGACCAGGACCTCCTGGACAACTCCCCCGGCTGGAGCCTGGATTTCATTTTCCATTTTCATGGCTTCGATAATGAGCAGAACCTGGCCGGCAGTTACTCTCTGCCCCGGTTTAACCCTTACTTCTACTACCGTACCCGGTAAAGGCGATGTAACAGTGCGGTTATCCTGGGGTAAGGGGGGGCGCGGTGATAGGACGGCCTGGTGGACAGGAGGAGTTTTCTTCGCGGGAGCTTTCATTGGCGGGCGTAAATGATCAAATGCCCCACCTACCTCCTCCACTTCGACGCTAAAAGTTTCTCCATTAACAGTAACCTGAAAATGGCGCTTCAACCGGCCATCCGCCTCCTTTCTAACGCCAGCGAACTATGCATTAACTCCTGCCGTCCGGCCAGGACCCAGCGTTTGGTGTTCCTGTTCCAAGGCCGGATGGCCGTGATTTGCCAGCCGGTTTCCGCCGGCATATATACAGCTATGGCAGCGGTAATGGCGGCGACGATTTCCGGGGCAACTGTTTTATCTAAAACAATTTGCTGGTAAGAAACGACCACAAAATATCACCTGCCCTGAAGGTTAAATACAGTTAAACGGGGAAATTGCCGTGTTTCTTAGCCGGGCGGCTTTCCCTTTTGTTAAGCAAAGTTAACAGGACCTGGACTAGATGCCGGCGAGTGAGGGCCGGGTCAATGACGGCATCCACCAGGCCCAGGCCCGCGGCTACATACGGGTTGGCGAATTTCTGCCGGTATTCGGCTATTTTTTGCCGGCGTACCTCGGGCGGATCGGCGGCCTGGCTGATTTCTTGACGGAAGATTATATTGGCAGCCCCTTCGGGACCCATGACGGCAATTTCCCCCGTCGGCCAGGCTACCACATGATCCGCTCCCAGGGAGCGGGAGCACATGGCCAGGTAGGCTCCACCGTACGCCTTGCGCAAGACCAGGGTTATTTTCGGAACGACGGCTTCGGCAAAGGCATACAGCAGTTTGGCCCCATGGCGGATAATGCCGCCCTGCTCCTGTTCGACCCCGGGTAAATAACCTGGGGTATCGACCAGGGTAAGCAGGGGAATGTTGAAAGCGTCACAGAAACGGACGAAACGAGCGGCTTTATCGGCAGCGTTGATATCCAGACAGCCGGCCAGGTGCCGGGGTTGATTGGCAACTATACCTATAGTATACCCGCCCAGGCGGGCCAGGCCGATAACTATATTGGCGGCATATTGAGCCTGGATTTCCAGGAACAGGCCGTCGTCTACCACCCCATGGATTATTTCTTTGACGTCATAGGGTTTATTGGGATCGACGGGGACCAGATTGCGCAAATTGGGACACTGCCGGTCAACCGGGTCAGGGCTGGGTACATAAGGCGGATCTTCCAGGTTGTTACTCGGGAGGTAGCCGAGCAAGGTTCGGATTAAATGCAGGCAATCTTCTTCTGTAGGAGTATAGAAATGGGCTACCCCGCTTTTCGTGGCATGGGTAACAGCACCGCCCAGTTCTTCCGGTGTTACCTCTTCGCCGGTAACGGCTTTGATTACCTGGGGCCCGGTAATAAACATCTGGGCCGTATGATTGACCATGAAAATAAAGTCCATCAACCCTGGCGAATAGACGGCACCGCCGGCACAGGGTCCCATAATGGCGGCAATCTGAGGGATAACGCCGGAAGCATGGGTATTGCGGCGAAAGATTTCCCCATAGCCATTGAGGGCCGCCACCCCTTCCTGGATGCGGGCGCCGCCGGAGTCATTTAAACCAATAATTGGTACCCCTGTCTTCAGGGCCAGGTCCAGGACTTTACAGATTTTGGCGGCGTGCATTTCGCCTAACGAACCACCCATGACGGTAAAGTCCTGCGCATAAACATAAACCTGGCGGCCGTTAATGGTACCTGCTCCCGTAACTACCCCTTCCCCGGGTGTTTCTATATCTTGCATGCCAAAATCTGTGGCCCGGTGGCGGACAAACTGGTCCAGTTCCAGGAAACTGCCCGGGTCCAGCAATAATTCGATTCTTTCGCGGGCCGTTAGCTTGCCGGCAGCATGCTGCCTGGCGATGCGTTCCTCACCGCCGCCGGCTAAAACTGCGGCTCGCCTGGCTTCAAGGTCGGCCAGCCTGGCCTTCATATCTTCACTCAATTAAACTATCCCCCTTATTATTCCCTACCTCCTTATATTACCAGGTAATAAGGCCAGCTTGCAAGTCCTGTTAACAAAACTTTCAATCCATCTACCTGACTATAGCTTGCCCTGGCGCTGCCACAAACTACCCTGAGTAGCAGGGCCACAACTTTTAAGCCATTAACGGAAATGGTTATAACCACCGGGATTTAAAGGCAATCTCTTTCCATCAATGATAATGGTAATACCTTCGGCGGCCGGAACCACCTTGCCGATGGGGGTCACGGGGGTCGGGCAGACTTCGGCTATGGCTTTCTGGACAGCAGCTACCTTGTCCGGCCGGCAGGTGAGGAGGAGCTCGAAATCTTCGCCTCCGTAGAGGGCATAATCCAGAGGATCTTTTTGGTAAATAGCAGCCAGCTGCCTGGTGGCCGGGGCGATGGGCACGGCAGCGGCTTCCAGGATAATGCCTACACCAGAGGCCCGGGCAAGGGTATATATTTCAGCTACCAGGCCATCGCTGATATCATCGGCCGCCGTTATCCCCCCTGCTGGCAGGGCGGCACGAATTTCAGCTACCCTGGGGGTGGGCCGGAAGTGGCGTTCCCGGGCGAAGGTTACGGCCTCCGGTGGGGCCGGGCGCGGTGAGAGCAGGGTATCCAAGCCGGCAGCCGACCCGCCGAGATCGCCCGTTACCAGCAGGACATCTCCCGGCCGGGCGCCGCTGCGGTAGAGGCAGGCTCCCTCTTCTACCCGCCCCAGGATGGCCAGATTTATAACCATTGCCCGGGGGGAAGATACGGTATCGCCGCCGATTATATTGACCCCAAAACGCCGGCCGCATTCCCGTAAGCCCGCGTAAAGCTCGTCCACAAACTCCACCGGCTGCTCCGGTCTTAACCCCAGGGAAACAAGGGCCTGTTCTGGTATACCACCCATGGCGGCAATATCGCTCACATTTACCGCCATGGTTTTGTAGCCTATTTCCCGGGCCGTAGCCGTGGCCAGGGTAAAGTGGATATCTTCCACCAGCATGTCCGTAGAGGCCAGGGTTAGGTAACCTCTTTCCCCTTTTAAGACCGCAGCATCATCACCGATACCCATAATAACCTTATCCGGGACAACTACAGCTCCGGCTTTCAGGCGTTCGATGAGGCCGAACTCCCCAATAGTTTTCAAATTCATGGCTTATTCCCGTCCCCTTTTTCTGGCTATCTATATATTGCCACAGGGACAGGACGGGTGCAAGCCTTCCGTGCTGGGACACGGAAGGCCGCCGGTTTGAATATGCTTCCTTAAACTGGTAAAAACTCAGTTTTGCTGCTGTCCTGAGGTTGATAATAGTTGCTGTAATAATGATAGAATATCTTGGAGGCGTTCCTTGATGAAGGTATCTTCCGGATCCAGGTCATGGGCGGCCCAGTAACTGGCCAGGGCCGGGGCAAAACGGCCATGGTATTCATGAATGACCCCCAGGGCCAGCCAGGCTTCCAGATCCCGGGGATTGTTTACAACCCGGCGCAGGTATGAAAGGTATTTTTCTTTATCTTCAAGAAGATCCTGGTGAAAAAAGACGCTACCTATTTTGACGCGCCAGGTACAGTTATTATCCTGGATTTCAAAGGGACAGGTGCAATTAAAACGAATACCGCGGTTTTTTAAGGCTTTTCGGAAACAGCGGCAGAAGGCGCAGCGGCCGTCATAGCCCAGGCCCTGGATAGCCAGCTCATTACCTTCCAGATTGATGCCGGCACAGGTAGGTATGCGCTCCCGTGTCAGGTCCAGGTAAAAGGCAATCGTTTTTCTCTCCCCGGCGTGTCTGGGCTTGCAATTAATGCGGCAGGTTGTAGGGTGGCCACTGCTTCCAGTCATTATTTCTCTCACTGCTCCTGTAATATCCTATGGCCAGGAAGGGAGAGAAATGACTGTTCGTGGAGGTTGTATTGCCTCCTTCAGGCCTGGTAGGGCGATTACCTTTTATTTCTGAAGGCAGTAAAGGGATGGCAACCAGCCTAACTTTCCAGCCAGTGCCGTGTACTGAGGCGCTGTAGCCCCCAGGGCCACCATAATAGCTTCCATGGCATTGGCCGCCGGGCTGAGACCATCGAAGACAGGCGTTGTTGCCAGAAGCCAGGCGGCCCCGCGCCGGCGCAGGAGTTCCCGGTCGGCAGGCGTAGTGCCGCTGGTAATAATTACCTTGCCGGGCAGAGAAACAGGTAGATGATGACGGATAAAATGCCAGTCCCCGGCAATGATTTTTACCCTGGCGAAGAGATGGCGGTAACGGGGATGAGATTTTTCCTGGTCAAGGCCCAGGGGGTAAAGGTAGGCCAACGGTAAACGGGCCAGGAGGGGCATGGTTAAATAACCCAGGATCATGAAGGTCCATAAAGGAAAACCCAGGGGGAGTTTTAAACCAAAGGCGGCATCCCCGGCCAGGACAGGATAGCCGCCTGCCTGTAAAGCCCTGGCCAGCCAGAAGCGGTCCAGGATGGAAACTACCAGCGCCCTGCTACCGGTGGGTAAAAAAGCCAGCTGGCTTATGGCCCGGGGCTCTATCCATTGTTTCCAGCCTGAGCCATCTACCAGGGGAGTCTTTCTAACCTGGCGAAATAAATACTGGCCTGCCGGGCAGGGGTAACGCCGCGAACCCAGGTGGTAGTAAAAGTTGGCGCCCCCCAGCCCCAGGGCGTCCACCCGTCCATCCAGTTCTTTAAGAAGGCGGGCTGCCATGTCCAGGCGGCCATTGCAGCCGCGCCGCTCCAGGAGGATTGTTTCCTGGCCGCAGTTCAGCTTTATCTGGTAATCCCTTTTAACGGTACCCAAACTGATGCTGACTACATGCTTGATAGCTACTTCGACTCCCTTGCCTGGCTTTTTAAACGTTTGACGAGGTATTCAGCCAGGACGGCGTAATCTTCCGTGGCCAGGATAGCCGCCGCGGAAGCGTCGAAAAGGATAGTCCCGCTGGGGGGAATTTCATCATCTCCGGACCAGAGGGCAAGCCTTACCGGCAAGTATGGAAAGGGATAAAGTTCGACGGCAGCATCGCCGAGGTTTACCGGCCGCCCACCCAGGGGCCGGGCGGCCTGGAGGAGGCCGGCGGGGTCCTGGCCGAAGGTGCGGACCAGGGGCAAGACGGCCCGGCCGTAAAAGGGTTGCTGGTAAAGGCGGCCACCGGGTAATTCCTTAAAAGAGATCCATTCACCCTTGAGGGCAACTGCCGGACCAACCAGGTAGTGGAGGATTAGAACCTGCACCCGCGGGTCGACGCTGCTGCCGTCACTGGTGCTGATTGCCCCACCGGGGCATGATATGTGAAAGACTTCGCTTAATGAAGATAGGATTAACACCTTCTTTTCCTTATCCCAGGTAGCTCCCTTATTGACTGCTATTTCCCGCGGATCCCCGTGCTCCAGTTCCTTACGCGCGAGGTCCAGGGTTACATCCAGGTTATAGGGGAAGCCCAAGCAAACCACGTCCCCTTTCATTGTCCGCTTCCAGAGGGTTTTACTGTTGCAAAGGGTTCCTTCATAATTTTACTAATGTTTTTCTTTAAAGTACCATGGTTTAATAAAAAATAAAAGCCGGTTTTTTATACCGGCCGGGTGTCTAATGTAGCGGGATAACGATGCAATTATGTTTTTCTTCTTCCGCAGCCAGGACCCGTTGTAATTCTGCAGCGCTGACAAACCGGTAAGCTACCTCTTCCCCGCTAATCCAGGTTACCAGGTAGTCCATGCCCCCGCCTCCTCGGGTGTTTTGTATACACCATCCTGTCTTCAGAATAACACCCGCACGAGGAAAATGCAAGGGGGAAAATTAAAATGTTGTTTATTCCTACAGACCTTTGTTTTAGATTTAAAAAAAATGGCTGGCCATGGTAATGGACGGTAAATAAAAATTAAGCCCCGCAAAACCTTGCGGGGCTTAATTTTTTCCTGGTGCGCCAGGTAGGCTTCGAACCCACGACCCGCTGATTAAGAGTCAGCTGCTCTACCAACTGAGCTACTGGCGCATAGATGGCGCGCCCGGCAGGATTCGAACCTGCGGCCTCCGGACTCGGATTCCGTTACTCTATCCACCTGAGCTACGGGCGCTCAACAACTGCAAGTGATATTATAGTATAGATTGCCGTGAAAGTCAATAAGTACATTATCTACCCTGAAAATTACTTCTCTCCAGGCTGGCATTGTTTTCGCTCGCTCCCTGGCCCTCGCGGATCAGCCTAAGGCTCAGCCTCAGGCTCGGCCGGGGTTCCCTGCCTATTCGGCATCCTTGCCTCAGAGGCAGGCCTCGGACATCCTGTCCTCGGCCCCGCCCTCGCTCCTCGGCTTCGCCAAGGCTGTTCAACCGCTCGGACCAAGTCGCTCGCTCCAAACAAATGCCAGCCCGTTATTTTCATTCTTCTGTTGGTGCCGCTATCAGGCGGCATGAATGTCTCAGGTTGAAATATAACCGCAGTGACACCGGCCTCCTGGCGGCGTACCTTTAATCTGGCTTTTAAATTTTGTTATTCTGCACCGGTGGTTTTAGCTGGTGGTTGGGCGTAAAGTAATAGCGGTAGGCCAGCAGGGTGGCGGTAATAGTAGTCAGGGCCGTGGCGGCGGCCACCATATAGGTGACGACCACCTGATACCTGACGGCTGCCGCCGGGCTGGCCCCGGCAATGATCTGGCCGCTCATCATTCCCGGCAACTGGACGATGCCCACCGTCATCATGGTGCTGATGGTCGGTAACATGGCCGCCCGCAGGGCCGAACGCAGGTATGGCAGGACCGCCAGGTAAGCAGTCGCCCCCAAGGACAGGGCCGCCTCGATCTCCCCTCGGTGGGCCTTGATCTCCCCTGTCAGGCGGTTGATGGCCAGAGCGGCACCGATCATAGCGTTGCCGACAATCATTCCGGCGATAGGGATAATATACTGGGGCTGATACCATGGTTTTACCTTTAAAACAATACCGATGACAATGGCCAGGGTTATAATCCCGCCCAGAGCGATGGCCAGGAGCATAATGAAAAATAAGCCGGGCCAGCGCTCCTGTTGCCGGCGGTAGGCGTTGGCGGCAGCCACCAGTAACATGATACCTAAGGCCAGTATTACCAGGTACCAGCGGTTAAGGTTAAAGATCACTTGCAAAAGATAACCGACGGCCGTGAGCTGGACAAAAGTCCTGAGGGTACCGATAAATAGATCCCCGTGGAGGTCCAGGCGCTGCCACAAGGAAACGGCCAGGGTGATTCCTACAAGGATCAGGGCTAGGAGGAGATCGCCGTAGCCGATATTGATATACTGCATCCTTATCCCTCCAACTGCCCGGACAGGAAAAGCCTGCTGCGGGGGTCTTGCGGGGCAGTAAAAAACTGCTGGGCCGGAGCTGCCTCGACTACTTCGCCGTGATGGAGAAAAAGGACTTCGTCGGCAACCTGGCGAGCCTGGTCCAGAAGGTGGGTAACGAAGATGATGGTCAGTCCCAGGCGAGTTTTTAGATCGGCCATCAGGTGCAGAATGTTGGCCGCCGCCGTGGGGTCGAGGGCCGACGTCGGCTCGTCAAGAAGCAAAACCTCCGGTTCGTTGGCGAGGGTCCGGGCCAGGGAAACCCGCTGCTGCTGGCCGATGGAAAGACTGTCGGCCCGGCGGTTCAGGAATTCTGTTCCCAGGCCCACCATCTGGATTAATTCCTCGGCCCTGGCCCGGGACAGCGAGATGCCCCGCAGGCGAGGACCGTAGCTGATGTTCTCCAGCACCGTGCCGGGAAAGAGTGTGGGCAGCTGCCAGACCATTCCCACCCGCCGGCGCAGGGTAAATATATTGAGGCTCTTCAAGTCCTGGCCATCAAGGGTAATACGGCCGGCAGCCGGATCCTCCAAGCGGTTTAGAAGCCTGAGCAGGCTGGATTTACCGGAACCGGAGGGCCCGAGAACAGCGGTGATTTTCCCTTTAAGAAAGGATGTAGTTATCCTGTGCAGGATAATGACAGTCGTTACGTCCCCGGCGGTATTACGGCCGGGACGCTTCAGGGTTACCTCATTTAGCTCAAATTTTGCTTCCCCCATATATACTCCCTTCCCTGGGGACCGCTTCGTCCCGGGCAAAAGTTTTCCCCTGCCAATCAGAACTACAGTTGAGGAGACCTTCTACCCCCGTTGGACAAGGGTCACCTTATCTTCCCGGAGGTTTCCTGCGGCACCTGGCACCTTCCGGTTAAATGCCGGGGTTGCCGGGTTTCGTTGTGGCCCTCCCTCCACCTCTCGCGATAAGCCGTGGGACGGTTTGCGGTTTTGCTAATGAATTAATACCATTACCTGGTTGCAGTGTCAAGATACCTTCGGGGGAGCTATCCCTCCATCTCACATTGGATGGGCCGAGAAAACTTTAACCTGCCCGCCTTAAGCTGCAAAATTATTCAAGGGTGCGGAATATAGGCAGCGACTTAAATTACCGGCTGGGAGCTTTTTATCCGAAGGCGGGAAAAGCAAAACAGCCGTAGGCTCAGATCGTGAAGGGTCTAACCCATCTATTTACCTGCCCGTTACTGTGGCGATAGATTCATAGGTGATTTCTAAAACCCGGTTAAGCTCCGCGTCAGACATCGACAGCACGGGCATGAGGACAATGACATTATCCAGGGGGCGTATAACGAGCCCTCTTCGCCGGGCCTCTATAATAACCCGGTGACCTATCTGCTCCTTCATAGCATAAGGCTCCCTGGTCTCTTTATCGACCACCAGTTCAATGCCTACCATCATCCCGCGCTGGCGGATATCTCCCACATGGGGTAAATCCCAAAAGTTCTGTAGGCCCCGGCGCAAAAGCTCTATTTTGGACTGCAGCGATGCCAGCAGGCCTGTTTTTTCAAAGAGTTCAATGCTAGCCAGGGCCGCTGCACAGGCTAGGGGATTGCCTGTGTAGGTGTGCCCGTGGTAAAAGGTCTTGCATTCTTCCGGCGCACCCAAAAAGGCCTCGTAGATCTCGTCGCTGGCCAGGGTGGCGGCCAGGGGAAGGTATCCCCCAGTTATTCCTTTGGCCAGACACATTAAGTCGGGGGTGACGTCTTCGTGTTCGCAGGCGAAGAGACGGCCCGTGCGGCCAAACCCCACTGCTACCTCGTCGGCAATAAGCAGGACGTTGTATTTTGAACATAAGTCCCGTACCCTGCGAAGGAAACCGTTTGGAGCGGTGATCATGCCCGCCGCCCCCTGGACAAGGGGCTCGATGATGAGGGCAGCAATCTCCTCACAGTGCTTTTCCAGCAACCCCTCTAGCTGGTTGAGGCAGGCCATTTTACAGCTTGCTTCTTCCAGGCCTAGCGGGCACCGGTAACAATATGGTGCCGGGGCGTGCAGGCATTCAAAAAGTAAGGGCTTGAAAATACTGTGGAAAAGAGGTATGCCCCCTACGCTTACTGAGCCGACAGTGTCGCCGTGGTAGGCGTTAACTAGTGAGATGAACCTGGTTTTTTTACGATAGCGCCCACCCTCTTTTTGTTGCCAGTATTGAAAGGCCATTTTGAGGGCAATTTCCACTGCTGTGGCCCCGCTGTCGGAGTAAAAGACTTTGTTTAACCCCGGTGGAGTAATTTCCACCAATTTCCTGGCCAGCAATATGGAAGGTACATTGGCAAGTCCCAGGAGGGTGGAATGGGCAATACGCTCCAGTTGCTCCTTGATGGCCTGGTTTAACTCCGGGTGGCAGTGGCCGTGGACGGTAACCCAAAGGGAGGATATACCGTCCAAATAGCGGTTTCCCTCAACATCGATCAGGTAGCTGCCTTCCCCCTGCATGATGATCAGGGGCTTTTCCTCAAGGTATTGCTGCATTGGGGTAAAAGGATGCCAGACATACTGCTTATCCCATTGTTCGAGGAGTGAGGGATCGTAGCTGCTCAATAGGAGCACCTCCAAATCTTTATGTTTAAGGTTTAAGCCAGGGAACCAGTTGACGCCAGGAAAGGGATTCCTCCACTGCTGCCAAAAGTCCCTCAGCAACCCCGCCTTCCACGCTTATCCCAGTGAGGTGGGGCAGGATACCCAGCACCGGCACGCCGGTCATCCGGGCTACAACTTCGGGATTGTCCCTTTCAGCGGGACCTAATTCTTGCTGCTTTAAGCCATTAAAAACTATCCCTGCTATTTCTAGTCCGAGGCTTTTGGCGTAAGCCACCGTGAGCACCGTGTGATTGATGGTGCCTAAACCTATTCTAGCCACCACAATTAGGGGCAAGGAAAGTTCGCGGGCCAGGTCGGCCATGGTAAATTCAGGGCCAGAGAGGGGCACACACAGACCCCCAGCCCCCTCAATGAGAGTCAACTGGTAGCGCAGAAGGGCCCGCCGGCAAAAATCTATTACTTTTGGGGGCTCTATCTTTTCCCCGCAAAGCTTGGCCGCCAGGTGAGGTGATAACGCCGGGGTAAAGCGATAAAGGTTTAACTGGTAAAGGGGGTGGGAAAGGCCGGCTGCCACCCGGTAAAAATAAGCATCTTCAGGAACTAGTTCCCCATTTCTAGCAAGCGCTCCGGTTTGCACCGGTTTGATGGCCACGGCCTCAATACCATGCCGGCGGAGAACGCCCGCCAGACCGGCGGTTACTATCGTTTTTCCCACGCCGGTATCCGTTCCGGTTATAAAGTAACCTTTTCTGGAATACTCCATTGGCTATTCTCCTCCAGTATTGAGGTAAGGTCTGTTACTCCATTTATGGTGCTGATGTGCGTTATCAAAACGGGTTCCTCCTGCAGCCTGGTGAGGTACTCTGCAAAATTTATATCCTGGATACGGACAAAGAACACCCGACCTCCTTTAAAGGAAGGGTGCTTCAAATAAGGTATGCGTACATAGCCCAGGGACCGGGAGGAAACATAACCAGTGGTATAATGGGGGTCGTCCGAACAACATATTTCGGCCAGGGTTCCAGCCCAGATCACCTTGGAGGCCAGGGCCAGGGCTTCCTTAATCCGGAAATGGTTTAAACCCAACTGTTCCAAGAGGCACGATAACTCTTTAGCCGCCCGGAGAGTATAATCCATGCGGGAGACGCGCACTCCCCGCCACGAGTCGGGCTCCAGCCGCCTGCAGCTGTGGGCATCCATGATCACCGCCCCTCGCATGTTGCCACCGCCAGGCGCAGGACCCCGGGCGAGGAGATTTATGGCTTCGTCCACAGCCTGCTCCCATACCCCGCTGGCCAAAAGAAGCTGGCGGGCGCAGGAGAGCGCCTGCTCATTGTTGCCAGCTTTTACCGTGACCAGCGGCAGGGCGGTAATCCCCTTTATTTTAGAAGCCTGCAAACGCTCGATGCTGATATTGATAAAATCAGGTTTGCCGAGGGCATGGTTTCTGGCCCGGCAAAGCATTTGCCGGACGGCAGCAGCCACCTGCTGCGAGGAGACAATCCTTTCCGCCCCCGATATGTGCCGGCCCTCCTTTTCGTGGGGAGCCCTCTGGGCAGCCCTCATCCGGACGCTATATACCTCTTCCTGCAGAAGCAATCCCTCCCTCAATTTGCGCCTTAGTTTTAGCTGTGATTTTCCCATCATCCCCATGCATTTTTAAATGAGTCCCAACCTTTTTCCCGCCGACAGAAATGCCTCTAGTGCCCTTTGCAGTTCTTCCGGTTTATGGGTGGCCATGACGGTAATCCTTAAACGGCTGGTGCCTTCCGGCACCGTAGGCGGACGAATGGCCGGCACAAACACGCCCTTTTCCGCCAGGGCTGCCGCAAGGACCATAGCGCGGTGGGCATCCCCTACCATCAGGGGAATAATGGCTGATGCCGTGGGCAAAACCCTAAAGCCCATTTCTTTTAAGCCCCTGTAAAGCCACTGGACGTTGGCGTGAAGCTGGTCGAGAAGGTGGGGTTCTTCTTCCAGGACTTCCAGGGCCGCCGTGGCCGCAGCAACTACTGGCGGGGAAGGGGCGGTGGAAAAGATAAAGCTGCGGGCGCGGTTGCGCAGGTAATCAACTAAAATGGCATTACCGGCTACATACCCGCCCTCACTGCCGAGGGCCTTGCTTAAAGTGCCCATTTGGATGATGCCCCGGCCTTCCAGGCCGAAATGTTCCACCGTCCCTGCCCCCTTCTTGCCCAAAACCCCGGTGGCATGGGCGTCGTCTACCATGAGCAGGGCCTGGAACTCTTCGGCCAACTGCAGCAATTGGGGCAGGGGAGCTATATCTCCGTCCATGCTAAAAACCCCATCGGTAACGATGAGGCACCGTCGGTGTGATTTGCGTTCGGCCAAGAGAATATCCCTTAGATGGGCTGTGTCCCTATGGTGGAAAACTTTAACCGTGGCCCGGCTCAAGCGGCAACCGTCGATTATGCTGGCATGGTTTAACTCGTCGCTGAGCACCAGGTCTCCCCGTCCCACCAGGGCCGAAATCACCCCCAGGTTGGCCAGGTAACCGGAACTAAACACAATGGCATCTTCCGTACCCTTGAACCTGGCAATGCGCTCCTCCAACTGGCGGTGCAAGACAAAATTACCGCAGGTCAGGCGGGAACCTCCGCTTCCCGTCCCCCACCTTTCCACCGCTTCTACGGCCGCAGCCTTGACACGGGGATGTTGGGCCAGGCCCAGGTAATTGTTGGAGGAAAAGAGCAGTACTTCATGTCCGTTTCTGATCGTTCCTGGTCGCGGGGGCTTCTCCAGTGGTCCGGGTAACCGGCGATAAAGGTGGCTCGCCTTTAACAGCTCCAGTTCTTTAGCTAGAAAATCAACCAAATCTATCCCTCGCCTGGCAGGTTTATTCACTATTGTAAACTGCTATTCATTATCGATGTTGACATTTCCTGTATAGGAAAAGCCGCAAACAGCGCCTATCCTGGGCATACCCGCAGCATTCGATTATAGCTCCTACCTATATTTCGGTGTATCAGTATTCTAATTGCAGATCCTCCAGCATTTGTATGTCCTTATTAGCACCCTGGCCCGGCGTCGTCAGGTAGTTTCCTATAAGCATCCCGTTTAACCCGGCGATAAAGCCCAACGGCTGCAGGCTCCTCAGGTTGACCTCCCTGCCACCTGCATATCTTATGTTCTTGTCCGGCAAAATGAACCTTATTATGGCGAAGGTCTTAATTATTTCCATTGCTGATAAAGGTTTTGCGCCTTCTAGCCTTGTACCTTTAATTGGATTTAATATATTTACAGGTACTGCGTCCACATCCAATTCTTTTAACAAAAACGTATGCTCGATACGCTGTTCCATGGTTTCGCCCATGCCGATTATCATGCCGGAACAGACTTCCATTCCCGCTTCTTTAGCATATCTGATGGTCTCAATCCTCTCGTCATACGTATGGGTTGTAACTATATTATGGAAAAAACTCCGCGCCGTTTCCAAATTGTGGTTATAGCGCTCCACCCCTGCTGCCGCTAACTTTTGGGCCGCCTTCCTTGTGAGGGTGCCAAGGCAGGCGCACAGTTTAAGATTGGTCTTCTCTTTCATTTTTTTAAATGCTCTTATGATTGCCTCGAACTCTTCTTCATCGCCGTTATACCCCAAACCGCTGGTAGCTATATCACAGTGTTTAGCTCCGTTCTTTTCCTTTTGAATGGCCTGTTCTACAATCTCGTCTTCGCTCATTAAAGGGTAACGACTTATATCGGTGTTATGATGGGCCGACTGCGAGCAAAATGCGCAGTCTTCAGGGCAATTGCCCGATTTAGCGTTGATCACCGAACACAGGTCTACCTTATTGCCGGCAAATTTCTCCCTTATCTCACTGGCAAATCCGCACAGCAAAAATATATCGCTGCCCCTGGCCTTACCCAGCAGGACGGCTTCTTCATATGTAATATCCCCACCTGCCAGTATCCTGTCACCGATCCTTATTATGTCGGAATAATATTGTCCCATATAAACCCCTCCTGTTCTTTCTCTTGATCATATAAGACCTTTTGATAATTGTCAACTTAAAATGATGTTTTGGTTTACAAATGGCCGCTCTCGTTCCAGCAGGCTTTTAATCGGCTGAGGCCGGCAATGATCTTCAGGCAGGTGGACTTACCGTCGCCGTTGGGTCCGGAGAGACCGGTGAGCTTGCAGGTGGGGTAAATTCATTCAGGTCCCGGGTGAAGCCGAAGGTTCCTAACCCAGATCGGGAAAGGCGTCAAGGTTAAATAACTCCGAAAGGACAAAAAAATACCCCCTCCGTGGAAGTATTCTAGAAGGGGCAATCCTTTGATGATCACTGCCTGGCCTCTTTAGGCTTTATAACTCACCGCTACAATAAACCCTCCATCGGTGCGGCCTTCCTTAGCGGCGGCAGCCTCGATGGCCATGGCCTCTTCTACTTTCGTGCCATCAAAGTCGGGACCGAAGAAGAGAACGGCTTTACCCTTAACGTTTTTACCGGGCATGGCAGCCAGAAGTTCGGGCAGGGTATAAAATTTTGCATACCGGAAGAGGCTGTCTGGCTCCCGGGCGGCCCGGGCTTCATAATGGCGGCTCCAGAGGCTGTTACCGCCGATGAGGCCGATGACCATTCTACCCCCCGGCTTTAGCACGCGGTAACCCTCCGCCAGGGCGGCCTTCAAATCCGGAGCAAATTCCAGGGCCGTAACCGAAACTATCTTATCAAAGGTGTTATCGGCAAAGGGTAGATTCATGGCGTCGGCATGGAGAAATTCGATTTCCAGCCCGGCTGCAGCGGCCTTGCGCCGCGCCGTGGCCAGCATGGGTTCGGAAATGTCTATACCGGTTACCTTTACCCCCAGCCGTGCCAGTTCTAAGGAAAAATTGCCGGTACCACAGCCGACATCGAGAATATGTTCACCAGCCCGGGGTTCTAAATAAGCATATACAGGCTCTTTTTCCACGCGGTCCACCAGGGCCCCCAGGGGACGCCTGTACCAGTCGTCATAATCGCTGGCTTTATGATCAAAAATTTCAGCCATTGCTGAGCTCCCCTTTCCTTAATTTATGGTATACCATATTCGCCATTAACGTCCGTTTTCCTTTTTGTACTTTGTCTTTCTTTACCTAAAATGTCCATAAGAAAAGGACCCTTGCGGGTCCTTTGCCAAGCCAGCTTTAAGCCAGCTCCTGATTGACAATAACCTGGTCTGCATCCAGCTGGACTTGATACTGACCTTTGTGAAAGCCTCGTTCCAGCAGCCACTGGGTCAGGTGTTTGCCTCCTATTTCCCCGATTTTACCATGGGCGGCGAGCCTTAATTTTAAATTAGACGGGTCCTCGCTCTTCTTTAAAATTAACTTCTTACCGTCAACGCCAATCATAATGTATTGACTGCCGCGCAAATGCTGGAAGGCAGCACCGCGGAGCCGGATACCGTTACTGGATACGCTTAAATCACCTTTGGCGTTACGATTAAACCGACGGGCACGATAAATTTCCACTAACATCAAACCCTCCTCTGGATAATTTCAGGTTTGATGTTAGTATTACCCAATTAAGCCTGTAAAATACCTTCTGCAATAAACCTTAATTAAAGTTTATCGATGTTGATAACCTAAATGCCGTCCAATTTGCAGGGCAACCTGAACAACAGCGGTAGCCAGTTTTCCTGCCATCAACTCTGGCGGCATCCGGTTCGCCGGACCTGCAACACTTACGGCGGCTATCACTTTATTTTCATGGTTAAACACAGGTGCGGCAACGCAACGAACCTCTTCTTCCCTCTCCCCGTGATCCAGGGCAAAGCCCTGCCGGCGAATTTTACGCAACTCTTCCCGCAGCTGGAGGGGGTCGACTATTGTTGCAGCCGTATAAGGGAAGAGGGGAACTTCCTGGAGGAACATGTTTAACTGGTTTTCACTTAAATAGGCGAGGAGGACTTTTCCTGCGCCGGTACAGTAAGCCGGGGCGCGGGTACCGGGGCGGGCCAGCATCTTGATGATGTTACTCGACTCGACCTGGTCAATATAGACGACTTCATATTTATCCAGGATCGCCAGGTTGGCCGTTTCATTAAAATCGTCTACCAGCTGGTGTAATGCCGGCCTGGCTATGGCCCGGATGTCCAGGCTGTAAAGGGCGCGGTTGCCAATCTCAAAGGCCCGGATTCCCAAGCGGTAACGGCCCTGGTAAGGTTCCTGCTCAACCAGACCATGGGCCGCAAGGGCATTTAACAACCTGTGGACAGTACTTATATTCAGCCGGAGTTCTGCACTGATGGCCGAAAGCATCATGGGGGAGCCTTCCCGGGCCAGGGTATCCAGGATGGCCAGGGCCCGGTCAACGGCCTGGACTCCCTTTGTTTTATTAACCCTGGTCACCGGTATGTCCCCCCCATGTAAAGATTAACACCTCGGTCGCCAATGAACCAGAAACTCCGCTCATACAACTCGAACAAAGCAGTGTTCTCAATTAGCTGAGCAGGATCTTCCGGGCAAATTCGTCCTGGACGTCGGTGATAAAAGGAATGCGGGTTTCAGCCTCAGTTTCCCGGTTAGCGGAAGCAATATCATTCCTGGTGATCTGATCCAGGGAGAATTTGCGGGCTCCGGCCATTAATTGCTGCAATCCTGCCGTCAGTTTATCGGCCAGGGTCCAAAAGGCAATGGCCCCGTAAGGAATATTTTTCATTTCTTCAGCGCCGACTTTCTTCTGAACATCATAGTAGCCGGCAAAAATCTCCTCAGCTTTCGTACCTAATTCGGCCACAGTTTTGGGTAGACTATCCCAATTACCGTTGACTTTGGCGCGTCGTTCGGGATGGAGTACGCCTTCAATATTGGACCCGACAAAACCGGGAATCATTAAGGCTCGTCCCATACATACCAGCTTAACGTAGGGCGCCCCCAGAGCTAGAGCTTTGAAAATATGGTCTTCCCTGGCCAATCCGCCGGCAAAGGCCATATCGACAACCTTCTTACCCCTGGCAGCTAAGAGGCTGGCATATTCATAGGCTTTAGCATGAAGCAGAATGGAGGGAACGCCCCAGGTTTCCATCATGTTCCACGGGCTCATTCCGGTACCGCCGCCGGAGCCGTCTACGGTAAGCAAATCAAGTTGCGCATCAGTAGCGAGCTTGATGGCCATAGCCAGGGCTTCCATACCATAGGAACCGGTCTTCAAGGTAATGCGCTTATAGCCCAGCCCACGGAGGTACTCAATGGCTGTCATAAAGTTTTCTCTTACCTGTTCAAAGCTGGTGAGATCTGTATAACCCAGGCGGCTGTGGCGGGCGAATGATTTGAGGGCCCCACTCTTAAAGGCCTCTTGCACTTCCGGAACGGTCGGATCCGGATCGACTACATAGCCCCTGTTCTTTAAGAAGATAGCATAGTCGAGATCGGTAACCTGAATTTCTCCGCCGATATCCTTGGCGCCCTGACCCCACTTCAGCTCCAGAATGACTTTATCGCCGTACTTCTCAATGACGTATTCGGCAACACCGTTGCGGGTGTCTTCTACGTTCATCTGGACAATAATGGCACCATAGCCGTCATAATACTTCAAATAGGTCTGAATACGCCGATCCAATTCCGGGGCTTTAACAATCCTACCATTTTCAATAACGGCTTCCTTGTCAATCCCGACGACATTTTCCCCAATAACAATCGGGATGCCCACTAAGGCAGCACCGATAGCAAAAGAATCCCAGTACTTGGCGGCGATAAAGGTGGAACCCAACGCTCCCGTCATGATCGGGGCTTTGACTTTGGTTTTAACCTCACTACCAAATTCGGTTTCGACATTTACATTGGGGAAAATACAGTCGTCAGCACTATTGGAGAGGCCCTTTGTCAGGCCGTATGCGCCGTAGTTGTATCCCAGGATTCTCAGGGAGTTATAAGAAATTCCTACATGGGTTGTGTTTGAGCTTCCGGCCGTAACAATACCAAAATCCCGGGGATAGAGGAGCTTGCGCCCAACAAGACTGGACATCCAGGTCTCGCATTTCCCCTGGCAATCTGCCCGGCACAATGTACATAAACCTGATTCTGCCGGATTACCGCGGTTAACGGTCCCCAGGACATCATTTTGTTTGGGCCACTGAATCATAGCTTTTGTCCCCCACTTCCAATAGATTTTGCTTCCACCGGTCTTGATGTTCATTATCATACGGTGAAAGTCGCTTTCGCAGCCTCCGGTTTTAATTTTAGTAGGGGGAATTTTGCTTGTCAACGAAAGGTTCTTTCACTATGTGAAAAAAGAGAAGCACCCAGAATCTTGTATACAATAAATAGCTGATTAAAACACATTTAACCTATGAAACCGAATTTCATCTTATTAAATCATTACCTGCGTACCCTAAACGTTTAGACATTTCCCGGGCTACACTAAGGACGATGTCTACCAGCTCATTATTTAAATAATAATTCGTAATCCTGGAATCGGGTCCGGAGACACTGATGGCGGCTACAACTTTACCTTCATGGTTACGAATAGGCGCAGCCACGCAGCGGACATTTTCATCCCTTTCCCCCAGGTCAATGGCATAACCCTGGCGCCGGATGCGCTGCAGTTCCTTTTTTAGGATGGCTACATCGGTAATTGTCTCACTTGTATACTGCTCCAGCTGGACGCCGGCAAAGAGCTTATCCAGCTCGTCGTCACTTAATGAACTGAGGAGCATTTTGCCGGAACCGGTGGCGTGGGCCGGGCCACGGCTGCCCACCCTGGCAAACATACGGACAATGACGATATTGTTGGATTCCACCTGGTCGATGTAAACTACGTCCCGGCCGTCGAGGATGGCCAGGTTGGCTGTTTCATTGCAGCGTCGTACCAGTTCTTCCAGGAAAGGCCGGCCGATGGTTTGCAGATCCTGGGCATAGAGGGCGGTTTTACCCATGGCAAAAAGTTTTAAGCCCAGTTTGTAGCGGCTTGTTTCGGGTTCCTGCTCGATGTAACCCTTGACGATAAGGGTGCTCAGTAGACGGTGGACGGTGCTTATATTTAACTGGACTTTTTCGGCCAGGTCGCTAATGGCCATGGGTACACCGGCTTCGGCCAGGGCATCCATAATGGCTAAAGCCCTTTCTACTGCCTGGACGGTCTTGCTCTCTTCACCATTGGTTTTTTCTCTGGCCATATGAATGATCTCCTTGAAAGTAATATGAGGGGCACTTGTCGATAGTTGTTTTTTAAATGATGAAAAAGGTTTTCACTATGTTTTAATTTTAGTTCGCTCTAGGGAGACATGTCAAGAGAAAAATAAAAACCCGCTGCCAGCGGGTTATTTGCGAACGGCAAGATCGCACTGGATCATGCCCTCATAACATTCGTTGCACAGGAACTGGCCGCAGGTTGGACAGATGCGCATGTCAGGGGGATTGGTTTCCAGGCAGTCATAACAGTAAGCAGTATCGCAATGGTGACAGATAATACCCTCCACGTTTCTGGCCTTACAGCGGTCACAAACAGGAATCTTCATAACTGACCGCACCTCCTTCTACATATTATTATTACGCTGTGATGCTGTAAAGTTCCTGCCGGTAGCCATCAAGCCCCGTAAAAACGAAAAGCTCCTGTGAAGGAGCTTTTCAAACCTTAATTTGAAGTCTACCGTCAAGCCGCTATTAACCGACCATGCTTAGTACTTTTTCTCCTGCGGGAGCCAGCACCTGAACGATGTCGTCGTTATTCAACAGGCAGGCGTTGGCTTCGTCGGTATCGACGTGGAACTCAAGACGGTAATTGGGATGGACACGTACCAGGACGTTCTGGAAGACCAGACCGCGTTCGCCCCCTACCTGCACATTAACCCTATCCTTATCCTTCAGACCATAACGCCTAGCCTCATTAGTGGGCAAATGAATATGGCGCAGGGCCATGATGACGCCGCGATTAAGGGTTACTACCCCTGCTGGTCCGACGAGGACACATCCGGGAGAACCTTCATGATCTCCTGAATCGCGAACGGGAGGGTTAACACCCAGTTTAAAACAATCGGTTCGGGATAATTCCACCTGCGTGTATGAACGGAGGGGACCGATGATCCGCACCTTTTCCAGCACACCCTTGGGCCCCACTACAGTAACTGTTTCTTTGGACGCAAATTCACCCGGTTGGACCAGATCCCTTACTTTCGTTAGTTCGTAACCTGGTCCAAAGAGAGCCTGGAGATGTTCTTTGGTGAGATGCACATGTCGCCCGGATACGCCTACCGGCACTTCGAGCAGAATTTGTGACATTTTAACTCCTCTCCCTTACTCTTCCCGGACGCCCATAACAACCATTCGGGACGAAATATCTACCATTCACCCTCATTATAGAACCGTTCGGCGGAAAAAGCAAGGGGAAGGTATATATTCACAATCTTAAATTTATCAGGCTTCCTTTTTAGCCGGCTTATTCTTTAAAAAACAACCCCGGCAGTGCCCCTGGCAGCTGCCGACCAGGAGGGTCCGGCAGCGGGGGCAGCGTACCTGCCGGGGATCATGCACCGGGTAGCCGCACCGGGGGCATTTCTGGGAGCAACTTGTTACCATTTCTTTTTCCTCCTTACCGGCTGGCTTAAATCAGAATCTGGGATATTATTCCACCTATTAAGAAGGCCAGGATGAGGATTGCTGGCCAGATGATGATGCCCTCCCGCCAGCCGCGCTCTTTAAAGATTACCAGGGCAGATGCAATGCAAGGAACAAAGATGGTGATGGTCACCAGGGCCACCAGGGACTGGGGCGGCGTCAGAGGGAGGCTGTATAGACCGGCAGCCCCGAAATCACGGCGAACAAAACCCATGATAAAAGCAGTAGCCGTTTCTTTAGGAAGCTGCAGCCAGTTGACGGTAAGGGGCGAAAGCCAATTTTGCAAAGTATCTAAAAGGCCGGTAACCTGCAAAATACCGATGAGAAGGGCACCGCCGGCAAATAAGGGGGTGGCTTCCTGGATAAAGTTCCTGGTCCGGGTTGCCGTCTTCTTCAGGACATTAACCGGCTGGGGCAGCCTCAGGGGCGGTATGTCAATTAAAAGATCGCTGGGTTTCCCGGGCAACAGCCGGTTTAAAACCGTCCCGGCGAGAACCAGAATGCTGGCCACGATGATGACATACAGGAAGGTATAGCCGGGTCCCAGGCGTCCCAGCATGCTGGTGATTACCGCCAGCTGGGCTGAACAGGGTATGGCCATGGCCAGCAAGAAGGTGGCAATGCGGCGTTCCCTTGGACTGGCCAGCAAACGAGTGGTTATGGTAGCCGCGGTGACACAGCCAAAGCCCAGGATTATGGGAATAATCCCGCGACCATTTAATCCCAGGCGCATGAGCACCCGGTCCACCAGGACGGCTATCCGGGGCAGGTAACCGGAATCCTCCAGGGCCGACAGGCTCAGGTAAAATCCTAGAACCAGGGGAAGCAGCAGGCCCAGGATATAAGTTACCGTCATGGTAAGGATACCAAATTCACCTATTAAAAGGGTTCCGGGGATGGAAGAAGGTGGTATTATGGAACCAATAAAATTACGGATAAAGGGTTCATAATAGCCCTGCATGATGTTTTCTTCAGTGATGCCCACTACTGTCTGGGCCACAAAGACACCGATAAATTCGTAGAGTATCCACAGGGTTAAAACTAGCAGCGGAATACCCGTGAGGGGCAGCATCATCCAGCGGCTGAGGAGGGTGCTCCAGGAAGCCCCGGCGTTAGTTTCCTGGACCACTGCCGCTACTATGGCATCAACCCGGCGCCGCCGGGCCAGGTAGATCTCCTCTTGCCTGTCCATGGGTTTCACCCGATGGCGGGCGGCGACAAAGGGGTCACCTTCAAGGATAAGTAAAGCTTCCGCCCGGCTGCGGGTCTTCTTTTCTACGAGGGGTAACATTGCATCCAGCTCGGGCAGGCTGTGGCCTTTGCGGGCGCGGGCAACGGCCTGTTTGACTTCTTCAAACCCTTGCTTTTTTATTGCTACCGTAGGGATAACGGGTACCCCCAGCAGCTCCTCCATTTTCTGAACATCGATCTTGATTCCCTGGCGGGCGGCTTCATCGATCATGTTCAGGGCGACTACCATGGGAATACCCATATCAATGATCTGCTGGGTGAGGAAAAGGTCCCGGTCCAGGTGGACGGCATCAACGACGTTAATGACGACGTCGGCTGCCAGGATGACATCCCGGGCCACTTTTTCTTCTTCATTAAAGGAAGAAACGCCGTAGACGCCGGGCGTGTCCAAAATAAAGTCATTCCCTACCCGGGCATGACTGATTTCCAGGGTGGTGCCGGGAAAGTTGGAAACATCCACGTAAAGGCCGGTGAAGGCGTTGAAAAAGACCGATTTGCCGACATTGGGATTACCGGCCAGGACTATCTTGCGGGCGTCCGGGGGTATATTTAACTCACGGTTAAGATCGTGGCAGGCCATAGGCACGCCTCCTTGCCGGGGATTTGACCGGGTGCGGGGCAGTGACAGGTTCAACGGTAATTTTTTGCGCCAGGCCCCTGCCGATGGCTATTTCCTGACGGTTTTTGGCCACGATAATGGGGCCGCCGGGAATGACACTGGTACAGGTGATGAGTTCCCCTTCACTGATGCCGAAACGGATGGCCTGGGCGCGAATGCCCCGCCCCGGCAGGGCGAGGATGCGACAACGCTGTCCTTCCCGTGCTTCATCCAGGGTCATGGTCTTTCCCTCCCTGCAACCAATTTTTATGCATGAATCCTTGCTTGATGCCGTCCAAGTAAATGATAAAGATTATCAATGAACTTCTATAAATATCTTAGGACAAATGAGAATCAATGTCAATGGGGTGGCAAAGAAAAAGGCTCACTTTTTGGTGACGCCTTCGCGGCTGATAACGCAGCGGATGTCTTCAGCCACAGGTAAGTGATAGGACTGGCAGAGCTGGACCAGGCGGGAAGTTGTCCGTTCTCCCAGGTAATCTTCCAGGGCCTTTAAGTCAAGGTTGCTGGTTATTACTGTCGGTAGTTCGTTGATTAAACGATAGTTTATCAAGGAATAAATTTTATTACATGTCCACTCGGTATAATTATGGGCGCCCAGGTCGTCGAGGATCAGGATAGCCACTTTCCGGGCCGTATCGATGAGTTCCAGCTCCGTCTGGCTGCCTTCTTGAGGCCGGCGGTCATAGGTGGCGCGAATGGCATCCAGCAAATCAGGAACAACGGTAAATAGAACTTCACGGCCGGCAGCCGTTAAAGCATTGGCAATGGCAGCTGCCAGGAAGGTTTTGCCGCTCCCTACAGGTCCGAAGATAAAGAGACCGCGGCCGCGAGTTTCCTGGCGGTAGGTGGCGACGAAGCGCCGGGCTGCTTCCAGACAGCGGCGGGCGCTTTCGTAGTAAGTGGTACCTGTAAGTTCGTCGTTTAAGGTCCGGGAGTAATACTTAAGGTCAAAGTTCTGGAAGGTATAGCGGCTCAACTGGGGTGCCAGGTTAGCTGCCCTTAAGCGGTTTTGCCAGGCCTTTTGCTGCATACAGCGGCAACGATAAGCCAGGCCGTCGCGGATGATAAGGCCCCGGTCCTGGCAAAGGGGACACTGGAAAGCCGGTAACTCCACTGGTCCTTCCTGGACTTTATTTTTCGTAATTAATTGAGGAGGAATATGTATCCTTTCCATGGGCTGGCCTGTAACCCTCCCTTAACCTTACGGGTTAAGCCGGTAGAGCTCGCGGTATTTATCCTTCCGGGTGGAAGAGCTGGAAGGGCGGGTAGAACGGGTTTTCTTTGTTTTTAGTTTTTCATCGTAGGCCATAGCTTCGGCAACGGTACGGATATTATGGCGTTGCCAGTCCTTTAAAATGGAGTCAATATAACGGAAGTTAAGGATGCCACGCAATACAGCCCGCCGCAGGGCTTCCTGTAATAATTCGATGGGCACATTATCATCCTGGCACCAGGCTTTGAGTTGCTCGCTTTCCAGGGGAGACAGGGGGCGGCCGAACTCCTTTTCAAAGGTCCGGTACAATTCTCCCTGGCGGGCTGCACTGGTCTCCGTTTCCTTTTGTGCTTCTGTAACTGTTTTGTAATCATCCATAGCTACTTGAATTAATTTTGTCCAGAGGGGTGTAAAGGAAAAGATATTTTGCCACCGGCCCAGGGAAGGATGGAAATAGGGTTCGACAGCCAGAAGCTTTTTTTCAATAATAGAAGCGATTAGATTCTTTACTTCTTCACTATCCAGGTTCATATACTGGCTGATTTTTTCCGGGGTGGGAAAACGTTCATCTTCCACCTGGCGCCAGTGCAGGAGATGGATTAAGACCATCATTTCGGCTTCTGTCAGGCCCAAGCGGGCGTAAAACTTGACGAGCAGGTCAGGGATAACCAGACTGCCTGCTTCTAACAAGGAGGCCGCCAGTATCTGGTATCCATCGTTGCTGGTCATCTCTCTTCCTCCCCCCGGTAACTCCTAGCAATACATCTATTATATCATCTCCAATACTCCTGACCAAATATAATCAGGAATTATTAGGGGCATTGCTCATAGCTAATTATGGATTATAATTATCTTAGTTAAGTGGAGGTAAAATCCTATGGAAGTTGTTGCCCTCATTGGTCCCAGCGGCAGCGGTAAAAGTCACCGCGCCCTGGCAGTTGCCCGAGATTATGCCGCCGAAGCTATAATTGACGACGGCTTGCTTATTCAGGGGAGTCGTATTCTGGCGGGAGTTTCAGCCAAAGAACAACCAACGCGGGTAGGGGCTATTAGAACGGCTCTATTTAGCGATCCTGACCATGCCCGGGAAGTCCGGGAGAGGCTGGCGGCCATTGCTCCCCGGCGCCTTCTGGTCCTCAGCACCTCCCGGGAAATGGCAGAGCGCATTACCAGCCGCCTGCAGCTGCCGCCGCCGTCTATCTGGGTGGATATTACTGAAGTGGCCACGCCGAAAGAAATCGCCCGTGCCCGGCAGATCCGCAGCCAGCTGGGAAAACACGTCATCCCGGCACCCACGGTGGAAGTCAAACCGCGCTTTAACGGGCCTTTCATCGAACCGTTAAAAACTTTTCTGCGCCGGCGCCAGGCACCGCCGGGTAAAAAGAAAAACCTTTGGGTGGAACAGACCACCGTCCGGCCGACTTTTAACTCCCTGGGCCATTTTTATATTGCCCACAGTGCCGTGGCGCAACTGGCGGCTTACCTGGTTACCACTGCCGGCCTGGCCAACCCCCGTGTCCAGGTGGAAAGCAGGAATGGCAATCTGGTCTTAAACCTGGAGGTTGCCGCTCCTTACGGTGTTTACTGGCCTCCCCTTCTGAGGGCGGCGCAAAAAAGGGTTAAATCAATGATTACCAGCATGACGGCCCTGGAAGTGGAGGCTGTCAACATTACGGTCCGCGGCATTAAATTTGCCGGTGACCGGCGTTAGCCGGCTTTTTCCTCCAGGTTCTGGTTTAAAAGGGCCGAGATTTGCTGCAGTTTTTGATGGACGCCGGCATAGTCCTGCCGCGCAAACCCTGCTTCTACCAGGGCCTTGAGCTGCACCAAGATGCGCTGGTAGGTGGCTTCGGCTTCGGCGGCTGCAGCGCCGGCTGCCAGGGTGGCCGGCGAGGCTGCCGGCAGGCTTTCCGCTACCGGCAGGAGCCGGGCGACAGCCAGCCATGACGGGACTTCTGTTGCCAGGCCCAGTTCCGCAGTTACCAGGCTGGCGAACTCCCTGGCTGCTGCTTCTTCCCCGTGGGTTATGAAAACTTTACGTGGGGATCGGGCAAAGGATTTTAGCCATTTTAATAAACCCGCCTGGTCGGCATGGGCGGAAAAGCCGTCAAGGCTGACAATTTCAGCCCGTACGGCAATTTCTTCACCGTGGATGCGTACCCGCTTTTCCCCGTCGAGGAGGCGCCGCCCCAGGGTACCGGCTGCCTGGTAGCCTACCAGGAGGACGGTGCTCTCCGGGCGCCAGAGGTTGTGTTTCAGGTGGTGCTTGATGCGGCCGGCGTCGCACATGCCGCTGGCGGCAATGATGATGGCTCCCCCCTGGATTTTATTGATAGCCAAGGACTCCTCGGCGGTGCGGCTTAAGTGCAGCCCCGGCAGGTAGAAGGGACAGGTGGCGCCGCCATTACTTAACTCTTTGGTTTCCGCGTCAAAATAATCCTGGTGGCGGCAGAAGATCTCGGTGGCCGCCACTGCCAGGGGGCTATCGAGAAAAATTTTGTCTACCTTAATGGCTCCCTGGCGCAGGAGGATATTAAGGGCATAGAGGAGGTCCTGGGTACGCTCTACGGCAAAGGCCGGGATAACCAGGTTGCCTCCCTTTTTCATGGCCTTGTTAATTACTTCTTTGAGACGCTCAATTTTGTCCCCCTGGACGTTATGGTGGCGGTTGCCGTAAGTAGACTCCATGACCAGGTAATCGGTGGACTCAATGGGCGCCGGGTCATTGACAATGGGTTGTCCCGGGTTACCTAAATCGCCGGAAAAGGTAACCTTGACTTCTTGGTCCCCATCGCGCACCCAGATTTCCGCTATCGCTGACCCCAGGATATGACCGGCGTCCTGGAGGCGCAGGCGAAAGCCCGGTAAAATCTCCTTTTCTTCTTGATAATCCAGGGTATGAAAATGCTCCAGGCAGGCAGCCGCCTGGGCGGCGGTATAGATGGGGGTTAAAAGGGGCAGGCCGGCGCGGCTGTTTTTCCGGTTTTTGCGTTCAACTTCCATTTCCTGAATATGGCCGCTGTCCGGCAACAGGACGCCGGCCAGCTCAGCACTGACCGGCGTGGTAAATACCGGTCCCTGGAAACCTTGCAGGTAAAGTTTGGGGATCAGGCCGCAGTGGTCGATGTGGGCATGGGTCAGAACCATGGCATCGATACTGGCCGGATTAAAGGGAAAAGGGCCGTAGTTGCGTTCTTTAACGGCTTTGGAACCCTGGAAAAGCCCGCAGTCAATAAGGAGGCGGTGCCGTCCGTTATCGAGAAGGTAACAGGAGCCTGTTACCGTCCCGGCAGCCCCGTAGAAATGTAAATTGATCATTTTTCCTCTCCCTGTTTTAATTATTTGCCGGTCCCTAATTACCATGCCGCCGATCTTTGTTAGGCGTGGGCCACGGCCCGGTGCTTGAAGGCCAGGCGCCGGGCGACAAAGCGTTCCATGCGGTTCATGGCTTCCGTCAGCTCGGCCAGGGAAGTAGCGTAGGAACAGCGGATAAAGCCTTCCCCGCTGCTGCCGAAGGCCGGGCCGGGGACCACGGCCACCTTTTCTTCTTTCAGGAGTTCTTCGGCAAATTGGGTGGACGTTAAACCCGTAACCTTAATGGATGGGAAAACGTAAAACGCGCCCCGGGGTTCAAAACACTCCAGGCCCATTTCCCGCAGGCGGCTGACGACCAGGCGGCGGCGCCGGTCATACTCGGCCACCATCCGCTCCACATCCTGGCGCCCGTGGCGCAGGGCCTCCAGGGCGGCCATCTGTCCCATCACCGGGGCACAGAGGATGGTATACTGGTGGATCTTGACCATGGCGGCCAGAAAGTCGGGGTGGGCGGCCACATAACCCACCCGCCAGCCGGTCATGGCAAAGGCCTTGGAAAAGCCGCTGACCAGAATAGTTCGTTCCTGCATGCCCGGGAGGGCGGCAAAGGAGCGGGGCGGGCCGTCATAGCGCAGCTCGGCATAGATCTCATCGCTGATCACCAGCAGGTTATATTTCTTCACCAGAGCGGCGATGGCCTGCATTTCGGCATCGTTAAGGACAGCACCGGTGGGATTGTTGGGAAAACACAGGATCAGGACCTTGGTACGGGGTGTGATATGTTTTTCCAGCCGCGCCGCCGTTAGAGCAAATTCCTCCTCCATGGTGGTGGGCACCGTGACGGGAACGCCGCCGGCCATCTGGGTGATGGGCCGGTAGGATACATAACACGGCTCGGGGATCAGGACTTCGTCGCCGGGATTGATGACCGTTCTTAAGGCCAGGTCAACGGCTTCGCTGGCGCCGATGGTGACCATTATTTGCCTCTGGGGATCGTAACTTAAGCCGAAACGTTCCGCCAGGTAGCCGGCTATGGCCTGGCGTAATTCGGGCAGGCCGTAGTTGGAGGTATACATGGTATAACCCCGCTCCAGGGACTGGACGCAGGCTTCCCGGATGTGCCAGGGGGTGACAAAATCCGGTTCTCCCACGCCCAGGGAAATCACCCCCCGGGTGCTGGCTACCAGGTCAAAGAAGCGGCGGATACCAGATGGTGGTAGACTTTTGACCGTGGGATTGATAAAGCGCTGGGCCTCAAAACCGCAAGTAATGGTCATAGTTGCAACACCTGCCTCCGGTCTGCTTCTTGATCCTCGAAAATTACCCCATCCTGTTTATACCTTTTCAGGATAAAATGGGTCACTGTACTCTGGACGTGTTCCAGGGTAGCCAGCTTCTGGGAAACAAAGGTGGCCACCTCCTTGAGACTCTTGCCCTGGACAAGGACGGAAAGGTCATAGCTGCCGGACATCAGGAAAACAGATTTCACTTCCGGGTAACGGTAGATGCGGCCGGCAATCTCGTCAAAGCCCACATCCTGCTGGGGCGTTACCTTGACATCGATCAAGGCCGCCACTTCTTCTGCGCCGGCCTTTTCCCAGTTAATCAGGGTATGGTAGCGTAAAATGATTTTTTCCTGCTCCATGGCGGCTATTTCTTTAGCCACCTGGTCTACCGGCAGGGCCAGCATGATGGCTATTTCTTTCGCATTTAATTTACCGTTGTTTTCCAGAAGCTCGAGTATTTTTTTACGCATGGTTAAACCCCCGTATGATATATGAAAACCTCCCGCCCCACAAAGGGACGGGAGGTTTATTTCCCGCGGTACCACCCTCATTGGTCGTACGACCCTGCTCTGCAGCGCCTTTGTTAAAGCGCCATGGCCGTTAACGGGGCCAATCCGTCCTGCCTTAAGGATAAATTCCTTCCAGCGGCGGCTCCGGGGTGGCTTTCGACAGGTCTGCTACCGGGCTTGCACCCTCCCCGGTTCGCTGGCGAGCAGGGGGCCTGCCTACTCTTCCCTTCACTGCCTTTAAACTTGCTGTAAATTTTAATGTTATTTTAGCACCGGCCCGGCTTTGGTGTCAATAAAAAATTAAGTCAGCTGGCGCCAGCGGGCCTCCCGGCGCAGGCGGCGGGCCAGGTAGACCGGATTGGCCAGTTCATCGGCGGCGACTTTGCGGATGCTTATTCCCTGCTGGCGGCAGTAAAATTCATGGCGCCAATCGTAGTGCGTACCGGCCGGTGCAAAACCCAGCTGCAGGCGGGGCAGGAAAAAGGGAATTTTTCCTCCCCGGGTTTCATAGTTGATGATAAGTTCTTCGTCAGGGTAGGCCTGGAGGAGAGCCAGACGCAGGGTCTCCATGGCCTGACTTAAGGGATCTGCTGCCGTAGTTTGCTCCGGAAAGGGCTTTCCCTCTCCCCCTTCACTGGTGACTGGCAGCGTTTTATCTTCCACGACACTTTCAGGTTTTAGAACCGGTTCCTTTACCGGTTCTTCAGACATATTGCCAGCTGTAGCTTCAAGCGGAGACTGGTCGGTATCTATCTGCCCCGCTTGGGCGGCCGATGATGCCGTATTTGCAACATCCACTGCTTCCCCAGGTGCAGGGGGTACACTTTCTTCAGAGGAAGCTTGTTCCTTTCCCTTTTCTTCCCTGGTCTTTAAGTAACGGGCTATACCCTCGCTGATTATATATTGTATATCCCGGGGAAAGTTGCCAAAGCTCTGCAGGATACGACGGTCGGGTAGACGCTGGGCAACCAGTTGCTCAAGTAAAGCCTGGAGATGCTGCTCCCGTCCTTCCAGGACTTCCAGGAGCAAGTCACCTATGTCCTGAACCATGTTTATACCGCGGGCCAGCTGTTCGGCGCGGGTGGATTCGTCTTTAAGGCTTATGGATATGGCACACTGAACCAGTTCATCGACACGCTGCAGGATTTCGTTTTCCAGCCGGTTATTGCGCAATATCTCCACCTCCTGGCAGCTCTTCCTCCCATCAATATATGCGGGCAGGTTGCGGGAAAGAACTGCAGGGTGGTAAAAAAAAACCGGGTAGCAAACCCGGGGTCAGAATTTATTCCACCTTGGGCCGGGGGTAGAGGCCGGCTTCTTTGACGATGGTGGGGATAATCTCTTCCCACATTACAGCCATAATGTGTACGCCGGCTACCCCTTCAATAGTCTTGAGGTGTTTAATCTGTTCGACACATATGGCCACCCCTTCGGCCCTGGGGTCGGCAGCTTTTTCCATACGGTTGACAATCGCATCGGGAACGATCATCCCCGCCACCGACTGCTGCATATATTTGGCGGCTTTAGCCGACTTCAGGGGCATGACGCCGGCAATGATATAGGCTTTTTTATGCAGGCCCCTTTCCCTGACCAGGGCCATGAAGCGCTCGAAACGCTCCATATCAAATATGCACTGGGTCTGGATGAAGTCGGCGCCGGCGTTGATTTTCTTTTCCAGGCGCAGGACCCGGAACTCAAAGGGATCGGCGAAGGGATTGGCAGCGGCGCCGATGAAAAACCGTGGTTCATTGCCCTTCAGTTCTTCCCCGCAGGCAAATTTTTTTTCGTCCCGGAGATCCTTGACGATTTTAATGAGCTGGATCGAGTCCACGTCGTGGACGTTTTTGGCCGTCGGGTGATTGCCGAAAGACTGGTGATCCCCGGACAGGCAGAGGACGTTGCGCATGCCCAGGCTGTAAGCCCCCAGGAGGTCGCTCTGCAGGGCGATGCGGTTGCGGTCCCGGACCGTCATCTGGATAATAGGCTCGCCCCCTGCCTGGAGGACGTGGACACCGGCAGCAATACTCGAGAGGCGGACAATGGCCGTCTGGTTGTCCGTCAGGTTCATGGCATCCACATAGTCTTTCAGTAGGGAGGCATGTTTTTTAATGCCCTCGGGGTTGGCGTGTTTGGGCGGGCCGATCTCACCGCTGACCACAAAATGACCCTGAGAAAGGAGTTTTTCTAGCCTGCTTTCTGTTTTCATCCCAGCCTCACATCCTCTCGTACCACTTTCCGGGGACCGCCGTCCCGGGATTTGGACCAGTCCTTGGGCGGCTGGATTTCCATGAGATAGTCCAGTTTCCCCAGGGCCCGCATCCGGTCGTAAATAAGCTGCCAGGCACAGGGGGTTTCCGGGTTAACCTCGCACTTGCCATTCTGGGAACCGCCGCAGGGCCCGTTTAAAATGCTCTTGGAGCAGCGGATAATGGGGCATATTCCCCCCGTTTTGTAGAGGATGCACTCGCCGCAGAGGCCGCAGCGTTCTTCCCAGACGCCGTGTTCCACTGTCCCGCCGGCAAACTTGGTGTTCAAGGCCGGCACTACCCACTTGTTATAGCGTTCGGCCAGGAACTGGACGCCCACACCGCATGCCAGGGAGACAATGGCATCGACATCGTCGGTGACATATTTAGCCAGCATTTCCACATACTCCGGATCGCACTGGCGGGTCAGGGTAACCTCCACCGTTTCCAGGGGTTTGCCTTCCTTTTGCCTGAGCATCCGCAAAGCGGCGGCCAGGATCCCGGTTTCCTTTTCACCTCCGGCCAGGCAGACGGTCACGCAGCCGCCGCAGCCGACAAGTAGCACTTTTCCGGCCTCTTGAATCAACCCGGCAACCTCGGCCAGGGGTTTGCCCTCGGCGATAATCATTCCTGCTCACCTGCTTCCGTCGAATTTGCGGCCTGCCGGCCGTCCTCTCCCTGCCTGGAGGGAGCATAACTTTTGTTTAACGGGCTGGGTCCTAATTTGCGGATACGCTCGGTAAACTCCCGGGCAATTTCCGCAAAACGGGGTCCCATGGCCGCCGAGAGGTTGTACATCTCCAGGCGCTCACCGCCGATACCGATCTCGTCCAGGAGTTTTTTCGCCTGCTGGACCCGGCGTTTGGCCCGGAAATTCCCCTTCAGGAAGTGACAATCGCCTTCCATGCAGCCCAGGACATAGACGCCGTCGGCGCCATCCTCAAAGGCTTCCAGCAACACCCGGACGTCGGTTTTACCGGAACAGGGCATTTCAATCACCCGGATGTTGGCCGGGTACTGCAGGCGCAGGGATCCGGCCAGGTCGGCGGCTGAATAGGCGCAATAGAAGCAGCAAAAGGCGATGATTTTGGGTTCAAAGTCGCTCAAGACTACACCTCCCTGAAGAGGCCGGCTACTTTGGCCAGCAGCTGATCATCTTTATAGAACTGGAGCTGGATGGCCTTGGCCGGGCATTCACCGGCGCAGGTGCCGCAGCCCATACACTGGACGGCGTTGATCTCAGCTACATTGCGCTCGTTGATGCGCGGGACGCTGTAGGGGCAGACCCGCACGCAGGTCAGGCAGGCAGCACACTTGTTTGCATCGACCACGGCTACCACGCCGCCCACCATCAGGTTTTCCCGGCTCAGAATGGTACAGGCCCGGGCCACGGCACCTTGGGCCTGGGCAATGGCTTCACTGGCAAATTTGGGCGCATGGCCGGAGCCGCAGAGGAATATCCCGGCCGTAGGGAAGTCAATGGGCGCCAGCTTGGCATGGGTCTCGACATAGAATTTATCTTCGTTTAGAGGCAATTTCAACATGGTGGCCAGTTTTTCCACCCCGTCCGGAGCCACGGCCCCTGTGGCCAGGACCAGTTGGTCGGGCCAGAGGACCAGGTCTTTGCCGGAATCGGGGTCCTTGACTAAAACCTCCAGGAGGCCGATCTCCCGGCGGCGTACCCTGGGCAGCGCCTCCGGCTCATAGGGAATAAAGATGATGCCCTGCTCCCGGGCCTGCCGGTAATAATCTTCCATGAAGGCATAGGTGCGGATGTCCCGGTAAAGGACGTAGATTGAAGCCTCGGGATTGCGGGATTTAATGGCCAGGGCGTTTTTAATGGTCTGGGCGCAGCAGGTGCGGCTGCAGTAGGGACGCTCGGAGTCCCGGGAACCGACGCACTGGATAAAGACCACTTGTTTATTCCTATCGGCATCCCAGTTGCCGTCGGCCAGAGCCTGCTCCAGCTGGGTATTGGTTACGACCCGCTCGTCCTGGCCGAAAAGATAGGCGCTGGTTTTTAACTCCTGGCTACCGGTAGCGACGATTACCACGCCGTGTTCTAATTTAAGGGTACGCCGCAGGTGCTCTTTACCAGGTTCACCCAGGGAAATGGTGGTGGTGAAGTGTCCCTGGTGGCCGCCAAAGTCTTCCAGGCGGGCACCGGTGAACACCTGGATACGGGGATTGGCCTTTACCCTGGCAATCAGGTCTTTTAACAGGGCCTGGAGGTCTTCTCCTTCCAGGGTGACCCGTAAATGCCGTGCCTGCCCACCCAGTTCAGCTTCTCGCTCGACGATAATGGCGTCAAATCCCTGCTCGGCGATATTTAATGCTGCCGTCAAACCGGCGATGCCGCCGCCGATGATCAGGGCCTTCTGAACTACCGGCACCGGTTGCAGGTGCAAGGCTTCATGGCGTTTGACCTTGGCCACGGCCATGCGTACCAGGTCAATAGCTTTTGCAGTGGCGCTGGCCGGTTCGTTGCGGTGCACCCAGGAACACTGGTCGCGAATATTGGCCATTTCAAAGTAGAACTGGTTTAAACCGGCCTCCCTTAAGGCTTCCCGGAAAAGGGGCTGGTGGGTGCGAATGGTACAGGAAGCCACTACCACCCGGTTCAGGTTGTATTCCTGGATGGCGGCTTTAATCTTGTTCAGGGTGTCCTGGGAACAGGTGTAGAGGTTATCTTCAGCATGGACTACGCCAGGTAGTTTGGCAGCAGCCTCTACTACTGCCTTGACGTCGACTACGCCGGCGATATTAATGCCGCAGTGGCAGATAAAGACGCCTACCCGCGGTTCTTCCCGGCTGACGTCCCTTTCCGGCGGGTATTCCTTGGGCGTTACCAGGGTGTTGCGGCCCGAAGCTATGGCGGCACCGGCTATAGAGGCAGCAGCGCTGGCATTGACCACCGTTTCCGGGATGTCCCGGGGACCCTGGAAGACGCCGGCTACATAAACACCCGGCCTGGTAGTGGCCACCGGTTGCAGGGGTAAGGTTCTGGCGAAGCCATAGGGATTAAGCTCAATACCGGCAGCGGCCGCCAGTTTTTCCGCCCCGGCCGGCGGCCTGACACCAACCGCCAGCACAACCATATCAAACTCTTCCCGGATTATCCTGCCGTCGGCATAGTACTGGATGGTAAGGTTTTTGGTCTGCGGATCTTCTTCCACCCGGGAGATCATGGCCCGCACATAACGTACGCCGGCGGCTTTAGCCGCCTCGACGTAGCGGTCGAAGTTTTTACCGTAGGCGCGGATATCCAGGTAGAAGATGGTCGGCTCAATATTAGCATCATGTTCCCGGGCAATAATGGCTTCCTTGGTAGAATACATACAGCAAATGGCCGAACAGTAAGGGCTGCCATCCCTTTCGCAGTCCCGGGAACCGACGCACTGGATGAAGGCCACCTTTTTGGGGGGGCGATGATCGGAAGGCCGTACCACATGGCTTTCCGTGGGGCCGGTGGCGCTGAGCAGCCGCTCAAACTCCAGGCTGGTCACCACATTGGCATAATAACCGTAACCGTATTCGCCGGCCAGGGCGGCATCAAAGAGTTCATAGCCGGGGGCCAGCACAAGGGAACCAACCTTGAGTTCCATCACCTTTTCCTGCTGCCAGTGCTCCACGGCCTTCTTTTTACAAACAGCTTCACACTGGAGACATTCCGAGCAGATGCCGCAGTTCAGGCAGCGTTTGGCCTCCTCGATGGCTTCTTCCGGGGTAAAGCCCTGGTAGACTTCGCGGAAATCCTGGATGCGCTCTGCTACCGGCGCCATGGCCTGGATTTTGCGCCGGCCGGGGAAGGGTATAACATTGGGCGGCGGGTCCAGCTTGGGTTCCTTTGCCAGGGAACGGCCGGCAGCCAGGTCTTCACCCTCGAGGTAGCGTTTCACGGATTCCGCTGCTTCGTGGCCGCTGGCTACGGCTTCCACTACCGAGGCAGGCCCCCGGACGATATCGCCGCAGGCAAAGATGCCGGGTACGCTGGTAGCCAGAGTCAGGGGATCGGCGGCAATAAGGCCGCGACTGGTGGCTATGTTACCGTGTTCGCCTAAGAAAGAAAGATCGGCAACCTGGCCGATGGCCAGAATAACGGTATCGGCAGCCAGGGTTTGGTTAACTTCGGGATTATACTGGGGATTAAAACGGCCTTGTTCATCGAAAACCCGTGTACACTGCATTAGTTCAATACCCGTGACCCGGCCGCCTTCGCCGAGGAAACGTTTGGGGCCCCAGGAAGGATGGATGATAACGCCTTCTTCCAGGGCTTCTTCGACTTCCCATGGATGGGCCGGCATCTCATTCCGGGATTCCAGGCAGGCCAGGTGAACTTCCTTAGCCCCCAGGCGCAGGGCCGTCCGGGCCACGTCGATGGCCACATTACCGCCGCCGATGACGACAACCCTTGCCCCTACTTCGGGCCGGCCGCCCAGGGCGGTTTCCCGCAAGAAAGCTACCCCCGGTAGAATACCCTTTAAATCGGCACCCTCAAGCTTAAGCATGCGGCTCTGCTGCAGGCCGGTGGCGATGATAATGGCGTTGTACTGCTTTTGCAGTTCCGCCAGGGTAATATCTTTGCCGACAACGGTATTGGGTACAAACTTAATCCCCAAAGCAAGGATGCGCCCGGTTTCCCGGTCGACTACCTCCATGGGGAGGCGGTACCGGGGAATGCCCCCCCGCAACATGCCGCCGGGCTGGTTCATAGCATCATAAATGGTAACCTGGTAGCCTGCCAGGGCCAGGTCCTGGGCGGCCGTAAGTCCGGCCGGTCCGGCGCCGATGATGGCTATTTTTTCCTGCCTGGCGGGAAGCTCCGGCCTCTGTTCCTGCTCCCGGGCGGCTTCAGCTTCCCAGCCGTAGTCATAGGCTGCCCTTTTCAGAGTCGCGATGGCAATGGGGTCGTCAAACTGCCCCCGGTTACACTCGGTTTCGCAGGGGTGGTGACAGATGCGGCCGCAGATGCCGGCAAAGGGCATACGGCGATGGATTACTTCCAGAGCCTCAGCAAATTTACCCTGGGAGATCAGGGCCACATAACCCTGGGCATTGGTACCAGCCGGGCAGGTGCTGCGGCAGGGAGGTATACCCCTTTTGGTAATCAGGTATTTATTGGGCACCGCCTGGGGGAACATCTTGTGGATGGCCTTCCGGCTGCCCATATTCTGATTGTACTCATTGGGTACCGATACCGGACAAACCTGCTCGCAGTCGCCGCAGGCAGTACATTCCTCGATATTAACATAGCGGGGTTTTTGACGGATCTGGACGGTAAAATTACCCTTTTCCCCTTCTACCTTTTCCAGGGAGGCGCAAGTATACAGGCGGATGTTGGGATGGTTAAGGGTATCTGTCATCCGGGGACCCAGCAAGCACATGGCACATTCGTTGGTGGGGAAGGTTTTGTCCAGCTGGGCCATACGACCGCCGATGGAAGAACTTTCTGTCACCAGGTGTACCAGGTAGCCTGCATTAGCCAGGTCAAGGGCCGATTGCATACCGGCAATACCGCCGCCGAGGACCAGGACCGCACCTACGGTCAGGACATTTTCCTGCTTTTCCTTCATGGCGTCTCACAACCTTTCTGCTAGGAGGCTACCAACAAGCCCTGCTGCCGTAAAAGGGGCAGGGGATCGACTAAATGTTTCTTCATCCAGGGAGCGGCATTCAGACCCAGGACCAGGCCGATGATTTCCGTGATGAAAAAGACTGGTAGCGGCTCGGCACCGGCCGGCTGGCGGCTGTCCAGGTTGGTCTGGCACAGGGGACAGGCCGTTACAATGGCTACCGCTCCGGCACGGCGGGCGGCAGCTACGATTTTTCCTACCAGTTGCTCCACAAGTTGCGGCTGGGGAATGGCGAGACTGGCTCCGCAACACTCGTTTTTATGGGTCCAGGCTACCGGAGTGGCTCCACACCAGGCTAATAGCCGGTCCATCAGCTGGGGTTGTTCGGGATTGGCCTCAAAACTGGCTACTTTCGGTGGCCGGGTCAGCAGGCAGCCGTAGTAGGACGCCAGGGGGATGCCGGCCAGGCTTTTCTGCCCACGTCCCTGGAGTTGCGCCTGGATGCGGGCATCGGCCAGCATGTCGACGACGTGACGCACCCGCACTTCTCCCCGGTATTCCCGTCCCAGGATTTGACCTGCCTGCCGGTTGAGCTGCCGGGCTTCCTGGCTGCCGCCGGCCATAAAGGTTTGGGCTGCTTTTAAGGAGTTATAACAGGCGGCGCAGGGGACCAGCAGATCGTTACCGGCAGCCTCGGCCAGGATCAGGTTATGCAGCGGTAAGGCATGGCTCAGGTAATTGCTGAGGGAATGGCCGGAGGTGGCGCCGCAACAGCACCAGTCTTCCAGTTCCTGCAACTCCACTCCCAGGGCTTTAAATACGGCTTCGGTGGAGGCGGAATATTCGGCCGCCGTAGCGTGCAGGGAACAGCCGGGGTAATAACTCAATTTCATGCCTGTCCCCCCTTTTCCCCTTGCCACAAGGCCCGGAAGCGAGCTTTATTTTTAAGCCTTTCGGGTAAAAGCCGCAGTTTACCGCGGCGGAACATGTTCAGCCCCAGGGGAACATCCTGGAAGTAGGTACCTGTCTTCATTTTGAAGGCGATGATCATCCCCAGTTCATGGACCCGACCCCTGCTTTTAACCGAAGCCAGGAAGGCCTGGTGGAAAGCAGCCACTTCCGGCAGGGCCGGCCGGACGCCTTTAGCCAGGGCCCGTTGCTTCAAAGCGTCATTGATGGCGGCAATGTCGATGCCGTTGGGACAGCGGGATACACAGGTACGGCAGCAAGCACATTGCCAGATAGTTTTGCTTTTTAAAAGTTCTTCTTCCAGACCTAGCTGGACAAAACGTACTACCTGGTGGGGCATCAGGTCCATGGCCATGGTTACCGGACAGCCGGCAGTGCATTTATGACACTGGTAACAGCGGCTGACAGGTTGACCCGATTGCCTGGTCACGGCAGCAACAAGCTGGTGGGAAGGTATAATTTGTTGCTCAGCCAATCCCCTTCCTCCTTTCTACCCTGAAAAAGAGAGGACCAGCGTTAAGACAATACGCCGGTACCTCTCTCTTTTACCGCGCATATTCCTACAGGTATCAACGTATTCCTGTAACGCTGCTATATGGAGTTCCTCCCCAATAAGCTTCGACGTTGTTGATAAAAGTCCTACCTGGTTTTAAACATCTTGACAAAAGAATCACAGTAAACCGTCTGGTTGAGCAAAATTTCTGCAGCTGCCGCTGTTTCCATGAGGGCTTCGTCGCAAGCATCGGCTATAGCGGCATCCAGGCCGCAGGCCATGGCCATGGCCAGGAAAGTCCGGTTGATAAGGGGCCGGTTCTGGCAGTTCTGGGACACGTTGCTCAATCCCAGTACGGTCCGGGGAGCCGGGTCGGCCAGCATTTTAATCTGCTGCAGGGTCTTTAAAACTTCAGGAGCGTGATCCTGGGCGACGTTGGCCGGGAGAATCAAGGGGTCTATATACAGGTCATCCATGGGCAGGCCGAATTCATCGGCAGCAGCTACCAGTTCCATGGCAAAGGCCAGGCGGGTATCGCTGTCCTTGGGAATGCCGGTTTTATTCATGGTGAGGCCGATGAGGGCCGCACCGTGCTCAACGGCCAGGGGGAACAATTTTTCTATTTTTTCCCGTTCGGCATTGGTGGAGTTGATGATAACCCTGTTCCTGGCTTTTTTCAAACCCGCTTCGATGGCCGCGATATTGGTGGAATCCAGGCACAGGGGCAGGCTGCTGACTTCCTGGGTAACCTCTACCAGCCATTCCATGGCACTAACCTTATCCTGGACGGCCGGCCCGACATTGAGATCCAGGGCGCGGGCGCCGCCTTCTTCCTGGCGCCGGGCCCACTCTTGTACAGGAGCCGGGTCCCGTTCCTGGATGGCTCTTTTAATGTCGTTGAACATGCCGTTAATCCTTTCGCCAATGATAAGCATGCTTTAGACCTCCTTTTTACTTTATTAATAAGCGTTGCTGGCCATTAGCTGGTCGATATTTTCCTTCACTTTGGCCACGGCTTGCGGGTGGCGCATGAGGAGAATGTGGGCGCCGGCCTGGAGGAGGGCGGTGGCGGTAACGGCTTCCCAGAGGATGCCACGCTCCACCTCTTTACCCCAGCCGGGGTATTCGCTGACCGGAGCTACAGCTTCCTTGGCGCGCCAGGCCTCAGAACCCACCGTACAGATGACCGGCATGGAGAGCATTTTATCGCCCTGGAGGGCGCCCAGGCGGATGCGCTCCATAATGGAGTAGGCGTATTCTATCCCGTAACCCAGGCCGCCAATGGATGGGTCGATAACGATGCGGTCCAGACCCAGATTCATTTCGTTGATGAGGATGTTGAGCTGCTTGCAGATATTGATATCCAGGGGTGAACGGGCAATAATGTTGTGCTTGTGTACCATGCAGGCCGCCGTCAGGGATTTGTAGTTGTCCTGCTCGGCGTTACCCAGGAGCAGGTTTTCCCCTGCTGCCGCTTCGGCCACTGCCTCCAGGACGTCGTGGTCTTTCTCCACGTCGCCGCAGCCGACGACAATCAGCGGCACGCCGACCGCCTGCAGGACTTCCTTGACGGTAGCCACACACTGGTCTACCGTGCGGTTGGCTCCCTCGGGATCGGCACCGTCGAGTTTCAGGTAAATCAGGTCGGCGCCGTATGCAGCTACGCATTTTTGCGCCCAGCGGCCGGGCTCATTGATTACATCATTAAAGGGATCCTTCAAAACATCCGGCCAGTCGGGAACGATATCCTGGACTTCCATGGCAATAACGGGGCGGCTAACCTCGCCTTCAAAATGGTGGAAGGGAAGGGCGGCATCGCCGCCGACCACAACGGTGTGGCTCCGGGTACCGCCCTGCTCTTTGGTGGCACCCAGGACAACTTTTTGTACCGTGGCACGGCTGCGCTCACGTAAAATCTGGACGGCCATGAAAAACACTCCTTCCGTATAAATAGTTAAATACGGCACCTGCTAAGAATGGTATTGACTGCCTGCACGGCCGGGGCATCTGCCGGTAGGTCAAAAAGGGGTTTACCGTAGGTGTCAAAAGCGACGACCTGTTCATCATAGGGAATAGTCCCGGCCAGGGGCAATCCTGTCCGCTCCATCTCTTCCCGGAGGGGACCAGGATCACCGGTAGTTTTGGTTACAACAAGGTACATATGGGGAATAGCCAGCTGCAGTTCCCGGACCAGTTCCCGTACCCTCCCGGCGGAACGAATCCCTCGCACCGAGGCGTCGCTGATGACGAAAAGAACCCCTACATTTTGGATAACCCGCCGGCTGATATGCTCCAGGCCGGCTTCACTGTCAATGACCATATAGTCATAGTTGGTGCTTAAAGTTTCCAGGTGCTTGCGCAGGAGGTCATTGGGATAACAGTAACAGCCCGGCCCCTGGGGCCGGCCCATGGTTAACAGGTCAAAGCTTCTAGTTTCTACCAGGGCCTGGGCCAGCTGGTATTGGATGAACATATCCTTGCTCATGCCAGCGGGGATGGCCCGCGGATTTTTGGTGGCATCGAGGATATCGGCAATAACGGTGTCGACTTTAACGCCGAGAGCCTCGTTTAAATTGGCGTTGGGGTCGGCATCGACGGCCAGGATGCTCCCCTTATGGTTCAAAACCAGATAGCGTATCAACAGGGCGGCAAAGGTTGTCTTCCCGGTACCTCCTTTACCGGCGACGGCAATATGGCTGGCCACCTAGTCCTCCCTCCTTTCCAGGCTGGTTTCTCCGGTTACAGAGGGAAAGAGTTCCAGCCGGGTATGGGGCAGGAACAGGGCCGAGACAAATTCCTCCATAAAGAGGTTGCCGGCGGAAAGCTCCAGATAGGTCATCTTGTGGCCCAGTTCCAGGGCTTCTTGCCAGGCCGGCCGGGAAAGGAGGGCCAGCTCGGCACCCTTGAGGGAAGTGTTGCCGGCAAAAATGTATTTTTCCGCCGGCAAATCGGGTAAGAGGCCGATTTCGACCGCATTGGGAACGTGCAGGTAATTGCCGAAACCGCCGGCAATGATGATCCTGTCGACTGCTTCCAGGTCCAGGGAAACGGTCTTTAACAGGCTCTGGATACCGGCAAAGACGGCTCCCTTGGAGCGGATGAGATTTTTGATGTCGGCGGCGGTAATGACGATATCCTTGCCGTGGCTGCTTTCTGCCGCCCAGGCCAGCACAAACTCATAGCCTTCATCGGTACGCCTCAACCTGGGCGTGGCTACTTCCTGGAAGTTACCCGTCCGGTCGATGACGCCGGCCCGCCTGAGTTTCGCCAGGCAGTCGATTAAACCGCTGCCGCACAGGCCGGCCGGGCGGCCGCCGCCGATTACCTCCAGCTCGACTTCAAAGGTTTCCGGGTCGATGGTTACTCCTTCAACCGCTCCTTCCATAGCCCGCATACCGTAAGTGATACCGCTGCCTTCAAAGGCCGGCCCCGCCGAACAGGCACAAGCGATGAGCCATTCTTTATTCCCCAGGACCATTTCCCCGTTGGTGCCGATGTCAATGAAGAGGGTCAGTTCTTCTCCCCTGGCAAGGCGGGTAAAGAGGACGCCCGCGACAATATCGCCGCCCACATAGCTGGCAACGCTGGGGAAGACCTGGACCGCAGCCAGAGGGTTAATGTCCAGCCCGATTTCCCCGGCAGTGAGGGCGGGCCACTCGGTAGCAGCGGGGATATATGGTTGCAGGCGGATATACTTGGGATTTACGCCCAGTAGCAGGTGGCTCATGGTGGTGTTGCCGGCAATGGCCGCCGCCGTCACCTCCGCCGGGTCAATCCCGTAGTTGGCCAGTAAAGAATTACTGATCTCATTAATGGTGGCCAGGGCCGCCCGGCGCAGTTCTTCCAGGCCTCCGGGACTGCTGGTGGCATGGATGATGCGGGATATGACATCATCACCATACGCCGCCTGGCGGTTATAACTTCCGCCCTGGCCAATCCTCCGGCCGCTGCGCAGGTCCAGGAGGGAGACGACTACCGTCGTGGTACCCAGGTCGACGGCCAGGCCGAAGCTCCTGCCTGATCCGGCAGGGGTAATCCGCAAGAGACGATTGTCAGCCCTGACCAGGGTGACATCAACGTGCCAGCCGGCCTGGCGCAAGCTCTCCGGCAAATCCTGGAGCAGGGCCAAGCTTACCTTCCCTTCCATTCCTTTTTCCCTGCGCAAAGCCGCCAGCAGGCGGCTGGCATCGCTGGTGTTTTCCGTCAGGGTAGGCTCGGAGAGATGCAGGGTTACGACTTCACAGGCAGCCTCCAGGGGATAGGAACCCGGTAAATCAGCTAGACCGTCCTGCAGCCGCCCCTTATCCTGGAGGAGCACCTGATGTTTGCCGAGAAGGGATTCTGCCGGAATCTCGATGGCCACATCGCCCTGGATGATGGTTTGGCAGGCCAGGGTATAACCTTCTTCCTTCAATGCGGCCGGCAGGTGTCCTCCTTTTAACTGAACTTCTCCCCGGCAAATTTTAATGATACAGCGGCCGCAGGTACCGGCACCGCCGCAAGTACTTTTCAAGGGGAGGCCGGCCTTCTGGGCCGCCTCCAGGACGGTGGTGCCTGCCGTTACCAGAACAGTGATATCGGCGGGTAAAAAAGTAACGGAACACTGATTCACGGGCTTCTTCCCCTTCTTATAAATAGAGATGATTTAGGACGCTAAATTGGCCCGGGCAAAAGCCACGATACCGCTGGCTTCCCGGGGTCCTACCAGTACCTCCCAGCCGGTCAGGTCTTCCAGCTTGCCCTTCAGGACGGCCACTGCTCCGGGAATAATAATCCGGCGATGCTTGACTTTATTTTCGAGACCAACTTTTTTCATGACGCTGGCAATCTTTTCAGCCTCAAACTTACCGTCGGCATAGGCCGTCAGCACGGACAGGCCATCGGTATCGACGGACAGCAGGTAACTGGGTATCTTGGTGCTTTCAATTTCTCCTTCTACCGAGTAATAGGTCAGGGAGAAGTTGGTGGTCACATAAACCGGTGAATTCTCATTAACGGCTCCTATTTCATTGAGTTTCTCCTCTACCCGGATAGGTACCTGCGGGTCGGTATAGAGATTCTGGCGCCAGGACAGCAGGGGCAACAGGTGTTCTTTGGCGGCGGTACGCAAGACTACCAGGCTGGCATACTTGCTGATATAGTTTGTAGCCTGGAGGATTTCCGCCAGGGGATCGCCTGCCGTCGTCAGGGCAATAATGGGATAGCCGAAAGAGCGGAAGCGTTTTTTAATGGCCAGGCGGCGGATCTGGGTAAAGTCGGCAACGGCGCGGGAAGTTTCCCGGGCTCCGGGGTCGAGGACCAGCTGCTTGTGGCCCAGGGCGACGATTTTGTCCACTAAGCCGGCCAGTTCTTCCAGGCCGTTGCCGTATACCGCCAGGGGGCAATTAAACTCTTTTGCCAGGGCAGTCATGGCCTCGTAATTGGCAGCAGTGGCCGCATATAACAGGGGCTTGCGGTCGGCTATTCCCGCCAGGGCAGGTTTTATCACAGCGGCATCGTCAGCCATGAGAATAAGGTTTAACGGGGTGGCGGCAGCAACCCGAGCTACTGTTGCCTGAAAAGCGGCCGGGTCATCAGCATCGTGGCGGATGGCAATGGCCTGGATGGTATAATGCTGCCCCACCCGGTCAAACTGCAGCTCATTAATAGCAGCAACTTTAGCCGTTAACTCTTCGGTGCTGAGGTTATCGCTTACCTGGATGGCAATGGCCGTTTCATGATAGAAGCGCTTATCGTGGCGGAAGAGTTCGGTCTCATCCCCCATTTCTACTGCTGCCGTACCTGTGCCCAGGATCACCTTGGCAATGGGCGGGGCCGCGGCGGCATTAAGGGCCTCCCGGGCGGCTTCGGAAACGTAGGGACAAGAGTCCAGGCTGGCTTTACCGGCAGCCAGGTTCATGGCAAAGGCCAGGCAGGTAGGCGTACCGCATTCGCCACAGTTCTTTTTAGGCAGCTGCTTGTAAATTTCCAATCCCGTTAAAGCCATAACTGTTAACTCCTTTCCTTCAAGATTTAAATATTCCGGGCCGGGTATATACAACGAACAGGCATATACCCGGCCTTACCAGCAACAGGGGGTGGAGCCTACATGATGGGATCCATGCTCAGGGCCGGATGGCCCACCTCTTCCAGGTAGGGCAGGATTTCATCAACGGTGGTGCCTATGGTTTCATCGGCAATTTTATCGATAAAGTCCTCGCCCAGGCCTTCTTCGATGCTGCGCCGTACCAGATCTTCACGGAGGAAGTCCTTCAAAGCTTTGGGCATCCAGACAATGCGGGCGATACCGCCGTCGGCCTTAATAAATTTTTTGCTGACAATATAGGTGCGGCCGATGCCCATAAAGCCGGGGGTCTGGACGCCGCCGCCGATCATACCGGCCAGGGTGGAGAAGGTCATCCCGGAAGGGGTCATACCGGGGTGGTCCCGTGTGGTAATCATAATACCATTACATTCGGGTACAATGGCCATGATGGCCTCGAAACAACCGCAAGAGGTCATGGGGTTCTCCATAAGGGTGTACAGGCAAACCTGTTCCAGGTTGCGGTTGGAAGCCGTGTAGAGGTAGTCGTTGACGCTCTTCCAGATGCCTTTAACGGGATCAATCTCCCCTTGTTTAGGTATGGGCTGGTTGGGCCCGGCATGGTTGATTTCATAAGAAGCCTTGGCGTCCAGCCAGCTGACAGCGCCGCACAGGCCTACCCGCTCGGGGGTGACAATACAGACATGATTGGGGGCAAAGGACTGGCACAGAACGCAGGAATAGAAAGTATCCACCGACTCGTCGGTCAGACCGCGCATACGGTCGTCGCGCTCTTTATATTTCTCCCGGGCAATGGCCAGGTACTCTTTCACTTTTGCTTCATCGGTAATGATGGTTACCTGGACGCGGTCAACAATGGCCGGGAATTCTTCTTTCATTTTCGCCACCAGGATTTCTCCATAGTGCTTGAATCGGAACCCTTTGGCCACGGCATCTTTGCTCACCCGCAGCCAGTTGATGGCGCGCTGGCCGGTGTGCCACAGGCCTTCACCGTAGTTAATGAAGTCATGGATTCTCCGTTCCAGGACCCCTTCAAAATCGGCCTGCATTTTACGGCCGTAAATATCCACCAGGATACCCAGGGGTAAAGTGCTGCCCTCCGGCACCTGGTCAATATCCGGGCCGACAAGCTCGATCTTACCGTCGGTAATCTCCGCCTCGGAAACGGTACGTACCAGTTCAAAGGCCGGGCTCCGGTTGCCGCCCATTTCGACATACATATCGTTCTTACGGATACTCTCCCCTTCAAAGGCCGGGCCGAAGTTGATGGGCAGGTCGAGCTTGATCTTGGTCAGCTTGATACCCCGGGTCTCCATAGCTATCTGGACTATTTTATCATAGTCTTCGACGCTGAAGAACCAGTCGGGAATCTGCTTGTCTTCCGGCAGGGGTTGGTCGGTGATCACCGGGAAGCCGGTGAAAATGGCCCCGAAGGCGGCGGCCGTTTTGACCATGTCGTGCTCGCCCAGGTAAAGGACGAAAGCGCGGATGCGGCGCCGCTGGTAGTCGCGCTGCTCATCGCGCAGGCCCGGCGTTACGCCGCCGAACATCATCCCGGCCCGCAGGGCGTAGTTGGCGGCGTGGACGATCTGGGTGAAATTGCCCAGGGGGTAGGCGATGTAGTCTATACCCAGCTTGACGTTTTCCTCCAGCAGCTGTTCTACCGCCTCATCACAGATGAAAAGCATAAAGCCCATACCCATGAGGTCTTTGACGATCTTCGCCAGAGCTTTGGAATCCCTGGCCCGGCCCATGATAATGGCTTCTCCGGGAATGGTCCAGTCTACCATTTTGATACCAAAACGGCGGACGACCGGGTCGCCGATAAAGCCAGTCCAGGGTTCGGGTAAGAGGGGCTCTCCCGGCTTGTATTTCAAGTAACGCAGGGCTTCGATAATTTCGGCGGCATACCAGGTGGCTTCTCCCGCCAGGCGGGCATTGGCAAAATTAAGCACCGGGCTTATTTGCGCCCGCTTGCGGTTGAGGATGGGCGGCAGGTCGCCGAGTTTCTTTACTTCTTCCCCGCTGTAGCAACGAATAACCGGTAAATAATAGGCGGTATCCGGATAACCGACGGGATGGTCGGGACCGTAGGTCCGGATGGCCTGGTTTAAAAGGATTTCCGCATAGCTGGTGGCTGTAATGGCGCCGTGATAAACTTCGCGGAAAAGGGCTACAGGTTCTTTGCCTTCGGGAATGGCACCTTCAAAGATCTTGTCGAAATCAGTCATGGCCTGACCCCCCTTTAGTAACCCTGGCAGAGTTTGGTTTCATAACGCTCAGCAACATTTTTGTGCACGCCCAGCTTCCAGGTGCGATACTCCAGGGCGTCGAGGATCTTCCGGGCAGCTACGTGGGGATCCATTTCAAACATAAAGTAACCGCCGTAAACGTCGCTGGCAATCTGGGTGAGGATACTGTAGATCAGGTCGCTGCCTTCCACCGGCGGCATGGTGCCGACGTGAGTCGGTACACCCAGGGATACCCACCAGGTGCCGATGGCTACCGCTTTGCCGCTCATGGCTTCCGGGGCCGAGGCGACGAAGGGAACTTTCGGGGTATCGACGCCCAGGTCGTTGGCCATGGCCATTAAGAGGTCGGCGGCCCGGGAGTTATCCACGCAGGAACCCATGTGGAAAACAGGCGGCAGGCCGATTTCAATATTGGCTCCCTGGCTGAGGCGGTTGAGGAAAGCTTTTAGGCCATCGCCACAATAGGTTTCTACATTGGCCGGGTCCATTAAACCGGCTTTGGCCGCTCCCTGGGCCGAACACCCGGTAGCGATGACGAAGACGTTATTCTTCAACAACTCTTTCATAACAACCAGGTGCGAGTTATCCTGGAACCCTTTCAGGTTATTACAACCGCAGATAAGCGCCACCCCGGCCAGCTCGCCGTCAAGGATGGCTTTATTGAGCACGCGGATGGGATTTTCAGCATCCTGGGTAGCCAAAAGCTGCCGCAGAGCTTCCAGGCTCCAGCCGGCGACTACCCTGTTTTTGATTTGCGGAATGAAAACCGGCCGGTTGCTTTCTTTACGCTCTTTGAAGGCTTCAATGGCCATGCGAATGGCGGTTTTGGCATTATCCAGGGCTGTAGCCGTCTGGTAGTCGAGGTGATAGGCCCCAGGGATCTTGGCGTTGTCGGCAGTGGTAATAATCCGGGTGTGATAACACTCGGCCACGGTGCTGATGGAAGGCATAATACACTGGACGTCGACGCACATGGCGTCAATGGCTCCTGTGCAGATGGCCAGTTCCTGGGAGGCAAAGGAGGTGACCAAAGGTATACCCTGGCGCATCAAAACTTCATTGCCGGTACAGCAAATACCCACCAGATTAATACCTTGAGCCCCGGCAGCCCTGGCCTCTCCTTCCAATTCCCGGGCGGCCTGGACGATAATTTCACTAAGTAAGGGGTTATGGCCGTGGAGGACAAAATTAACCTTATCCGAGTCCAGGACGCCCATGTTGGCTTCACTGACTACCGGCTGGGGAGTACCAAAAAGGATATCGGAAAAATCGGTGGCAATATGTTCACCGGTATAATCGGCCAGGGCGACGCGGATAGCACTGAAGACCAGGTTCACGGGGTCGTTATCCATACCCATATGTGCCTGGTTGACCAGTTCGGAAATGGAGGCATGGATACCATAGGGTACGACATTGTGGGTGCGGAATTTTTCCCGGCGGCCTTCGGTTATAGTTGTCATCAGCCAGGTGGCTTCGCCTTCGCCCTTCAGGCGGCGAAAATCCTCCAGGGCTTTCTCGCCCACTTCCTGGGCGAGTTCCATAACGCTTTTGCCTTCTACGTCAATACCTACGCGCCGGCAGACTTCTTTAAGTTTAGCTTCATCCTTCACGGTATAATCCGGTGCCTTCCCGGCAGCCATTTCTACCAGGGCATGGGCAATATGATTGCCGTGCTCGCTGTGGGCGGCAGATCCCGTCAGGATCATTAACCCAACGTTACGGGCAACGATGGTCCAGGCTGAAGCGCCGCAAATACCGCGACTACCGGGACCATCGGCGGCCTTGATACGGCAGGGGCCGGCCAGGCAAAACCGGCAGCATATACCTTCATACCCGATTTTACACTGGGGCTGCTGGGCGACAAAGCGATCAAAGGCGGTTATTACCCTGTCGTCCCTGCTTTTAGCCAGCATCTCCAGGACTGCCGGGTCGACGGTACGGTCCCTGTTTTTGGGTTCCATGACCCGCGGGGCTTCTGAAGGCCTGCAAGTGTGGGTAAGATCGCGGAACCGGGGCATATTACCTACCTCCTTGGTCTTTACTTTCTTTTAGTGCTAAGGAGAACTCCGGTTCTCCTGCATATGCCCAGGCAATATTCAGTCAGCTTAGCACCCTGGCAGCCAGCTCAGCTATACCTGCGGCGGTAAAAGACTGCTCACCGGCAAAGCCGGCAGCCTGGTCTAAAATTTCTGTTTGGAAAGGAATCAGGCCGATGACATCGCCTGGCGGCAGGTGGTTGAGGATAAATTCTTCATCCTTGGATTGACGCAATTTATTGCCCACAAATTTTATTCGCTTAATACCAAGTTCAGCGGCCAGTTTTTGGACGACCCGGGCGGTCTGGACGCTGACCAGGGTGGGCTCGGTAACAATCAGCATCAGATCTACCCCCCGGGCCGTACCCCGGGTCAGGTGCTCGATGCCCGCCCCCATATCCAGGACCACCATTTCCCGGTGTTTTAGGATTAGGGCATTAACCATGGCATTTAAGACGGCATTTTCCCGGCAATAGCAGGTCGATCCCCCGGGCTTGATGGCTCCCATTTTCAGAAAAAGGATATTTCCGTTCCTTATGGTATAATCCTGGAGCAGGCTATCTACTTCCGGGTTTAGAGAAAAGAAGGCGCCGCTGCCGCCGGTGCGTTCGGCAATCAATTCTCGCATCTCCACGATAGGTTTAATGGTACCGAGCCTTTCCTCGGGGAGCCCCAGAACCATACCCAGGCTGGTATCGGGATCGGCATCGACGGCATATACCTGGTAACCCTGCCGGGCAAAATATTTAATTAAGCCGGCAGCAATGGTAGTTTTGCCGACACCACCTTTCCCGGAAATGGCCAGCTTCACTTGAACACCTCCTTGGTTCATAAAAATGGACATACATTTTTTCGGTTACATTAGTGAACTTCTACACAAAGTCCGTTTTTCCTTCTCACCTTTCCTTGAGTTACTTGTTAATTTTTGCTCTTTTCTCATCCCGCGCAACAAATCATTCAACTTGCCCTTTTTCCCTTCAATCCCCTGTATTACTCACTTGGCCAATATTATAGACCATTTAATTTAAAAATGGAATAATTTTTATCATTTAAGGAATGCACTCACAATATAAAGCCTGCTGTTATATATTGACTTTAATCATAACGGCAGACCTAATTTGTGTCAATAGTTTGAGGGCTCTATGTCAATAGTTGTGGGATTAAATTTTGGGGGCAACATCCCAGGAAAATTTTTTTGATGAAATGATTACGATTCCTAAAACCAAAACTTAAGCGTTTGAGCATTTTACTTAAAGTATTCTTGCCTTCTATATAACCATTGGTGTACCGGCGGCCTTGCTGGGTGTATCTAACCAGGTTTAATATTTCTGACCTCCAGGACTTAATAGTACGAGCCCATACCCGTCCCTCTAGATTTGCAGCGCATTCTGCATTTATAAGCCAACGGCTTAAGACAATTTCTGCCTCTTCAACCCGGTCCATCTTTATGATTTGTCTTAAATCTTCTTTTAGCTGGTACAGTTCATAGAGGGACGGGTATTTATTCTTAATTTCTTCTAGCTGCTGTTGTTGTCTGGGAGTAAGTTTTTCTTTAGCCTTGAGCAAGGGTAGGCGAGGTATATTCTCCTTGCCTGCTTCTTGCTCTATCTTGCGTGCTTCATTTAAGCGACGGTTGGCATCCTGAATTACATGGAAAGGGTCTACTATTATCCTAGCTGAAGGAAAGATTGCTTTTATTAACTTGCGCCAGGAGTCTTTCATGTCAATTACTACTGCTTCTACTTTAACCCCGGCTTTTTTGAGCCCCTCCAGGTAAGCCTTTATAGTTGCTTTCCTGTCATCACCCAAAATCGTCAAAGGCCTCTTATCCGGTTCCAGGCGCCCTACTACGCATACATAATCATTCCCGCTAAAGGACAGTTCATCTAAGGTTAAGACTATGGGCTCTTGAGTATCATCTGCTGGAAGACCGGACTGGATATACTTGTCTAGTAATCTTATAACCCTATTAGGAGTAAGGTGTAATATTCGGGCTGCATAGGTAAAGCTCATCCTCTGGGCATAATACACTACTGTCTGCACTCCTAGTTTTGTAAATCTGGCCCAGGGGATGGTATTCGGAGGACGAAGGGTAAAAGTCTTATGACAATGGTAACACTTATACCGTACAGGAACCCAGGATAAAAAAATCCATCTCCCGTATAAAAAAGCGTGACGAATTTTCCTTTCTTGGGGCTTCCGGTTCTTCTTTAAAATGCCGTGCTTATGTAATTTGCCTTTGTTACATGCAGGGCATAATGCTGGCGGGTCTAGCGTCACCCTTAACACAATATCTTTACGTTCCTGCTGTTCTCCTAAAATGGACGGGAGTATTTTATCAAAATTCTCTTGTCCATTGAGGGTGATCGTGCTATTCTTATTCATGGGGGCACTCCTTTCCTGTTGGGGTTTTGTTTGCTAATATTGATTTGGATGTGCCCCCATCTTTTTCCTCCTTTAGCTCCTAATAAAATCTCTTCTCCTCTGTCCTTCCATATCTACCTATCCCTTCCCACACTTTTTATTATAGAGCCTAGTTTGAGGCAATAACAATTCATTATAGAAATTGTACTATAATAGGCTGGCCAGGTTATATTTTGGAAGGGTAACAAAAAAGCTCCGTAAAGGAGCCTAAGGGGTAGGGGTATCTTTTTTGGTGAAGGAATCTTTGGCACCGCATTCTGGGCACTTGCGTGGTTTGCAACGGGCATCCTTTTCATAACCGCACTGGGTGCATTGCCAAACTGCCACAACCTGTACCTGCCTTTCTAATAATAGTTACTGATAAGATTATAAACTGTATATATCTGCCTGTCAAGGTATAGTTGGCCCGTGGTAAGCTCATAAAATGGCGGCCTCCGTAGCCTTGACTTGGTATACCCGGTGTGAAATAATATGATTATCTGCCTATTTGCCGTCAGGGAGGCTTTGGTCATGTCCACTCAGAGTACTACCCTTCCCCTTCCCCATCCCCATCCCCGGCGCTGGCTCATCCTTTTTGCCGTCATGACTGCCGGTATAATGGGGCCTATTGATGGCAGCGTAGTAAATGTCGCCCTGCCGACGATTAGCAGGGTTTTTAATGTCGATTTAAATACAGTAGGCTGGGTGGCCATGGTTTATCTTTTAGTTTTAGGAAGTTTGATTTTGACCTACGGCCGCCTTGGTGATATGTATGGATTTCGCCGGGTGCTTTTAACAGGGATCGCTATTTTTACAGCAGCTTCCGGAATCTGCGCCCTCGCCCCCAATATCTGGGTCTTGATTGCCTTCCGGGCCGTCCAGGCCATTGGTGCCGGCATGTTTATGGCTATGGGGCCAGCCATTATAACGTCGGTTTTCCCTCCTAATGAACGGGGGCGTGCCCTGGGGACCAACGGCATGATTATTGCCACCGGCCTGGCCCTGGGACCGACCCTGGGCGGTTTTCTAGTCACTGTAGCCGGGTGGCAGGCCATCTTTACCATTAATATTCCCATTGGTATCATAAGTTATATCTTATGCCGTCAAGTAGTACCTGCAACGAAAGATTTGCAGCCGCAGCGCTTTGATTTAAGCGGTGCGGCCCTGGGTTTTACCTCTTTGAGCGCTTTCTTGCTGGTAGGCAGCTATGGCGAAGAATGGGGCTGGACTTCACCGATCACCTTAATATTGGGTGTTGTATTTTTAGCCGGTACCTGGGCTTTTATCCGCTGGGAGCGACGGGTTGAACAACCCATGCTCGATTTAACCCTGTTTCAAAATAAGGTGTTTACTGCTGCCAACTTTGCGGCCTTGATGAACTTCATGTCCCAGTATGCTGTTATATTTTTAATTCCCTTTTACCTGCAGCAAGTATTGAACTACAGTCCCGGGCAGGCTGGTTTGATTTTAACCGCTTCTCCCCTGGTGACGCTTTTAATTGCGCCTGTTAGCGGGGCCTTATCGGACCGCATGGGAACGCGCAGGCTGGCCTTTACAGGGCAGGCTATTGTCAGTATGACCCTCTTTCTGATGGCCGGTCTTAAAGTTACTTCCCAGGCCGTGGATATTATCTGGCGCTTATGCCTTTTTGGTTTGGGTACTGGTATCTTCCAGTCCCCCAATAATAGCGCCGTAATGGGCAGTGTCCCCCGCCATCGGCTGGGTATTGGCTCCGGCGTTCTCGCTACGGTCCGCAATGTAGGTATGGTGCTGGGGATAGCCGTTAGCAGCGGCGTCTTTACCTGGCAACGGCAGGCCAAGCTGGCAGTTCTGGGACCCGCCGGGACCACCCAGGCTTTTATGGCCGGGCTAAAGACGGCCTTCATTGTTGGGGCATGCCTGTCTGCCGCCGGTGCTCTGGCCTCCCTGGTAAGGAGCGATAATTTGCCCTCAAGGGAGTGCTAAGGTATTGCCTGCCGGTCACAAGCATGTTAAAATATGAATGCTGACGGGATGTAGCTCAGTTTGGCTAGAGCACCTGCTTTGGGAGCAGGGGGTCGCAGGTTCAAATCCTGTCATCCCGACCAGCGTTTTGTGCCAACGTAGCTCAGCCGGTAGAGCAACTGACTTGTAATCAGTAGGTCAGGGGTTCGAATCCCCTCGTTGGCTCCAGAAATTGTAATGCCTCCGGAGTTTACCCGGAGGCTTTCTGTTTGTTTATGCTTGGGTTACCGTCGCTGTAGCGATAACCTCATTGCCGAGGACATCAATTACTTGCACGGCAATGGTCCTTGGAAGTTCAGGTTCCAGGATGGCCGTAGCCTGTACAGGCAGGTTTGGTTCATTTTTGCCGTAATCCCTCCAGGCCTGCCACTGGCTTTTAAAAATCTGACCGTCGTAATTCCAGTCAACGGCCCAGTAATCGATAAGGAGAGCAAAGTTTTCTCTAGCTTTAGCCAATAAAGCCTCCCACTCGCCCTTTTTAATATATGCGTGGTTATCCTGGAGGCCGGGCAGGGCATAAGCCTTCAGGCCTACTGTTATCTGTACCTGACCACTGGCCAGCCTGGTTACCGCGGGTTTCCTTAAGCTCAGCTGGGGTCTGCTGTCTGATGCAGTTACGCCTGCAGTTCTGGTATGGGTCACGCATGGCGGCAGTTTGCTTTCGACCCGGTTGGACCTGATTGTTTCGATAAGAAAAGGACCGGCCCCTTCCGCCACCAGGCGCTTGCGCGTAACCTGGATTCCCACCTGGCCCAATTCGCAACCGAGCCAGCGCCGGCCCAACTTTTCAGCCACTACCAGGGTGGTACCGGAACCGCAAAAAAAATCAGCTACCAGATCCCCCGGGTTGGAGGAAGCCTTGATGATACGCCGGAGGAGGCTTTTATTTTTCTGGGTGGCGAAGCCGGTCTTTTCCTTGGAGAAACTCTTTATCTGGATAGAATCCAGGCTCTCTTCCCCTTTCAGTTGAAATTCTAAGGGATTAGCGTTCCATACATCTTCCATAGGGTAGCCTTTCCCCGTCGTTTGCTGGTTGCCGCGGCGCCGGTAATCAGGAGGGTAGGGTACGTATTCTTTGTTAAAGGTAAACTTCCCCGGGTTTTTGACATAGAAAAGCAGCGTGTCATGGTTGCGGACCCAGTTGCGTACAGCGCTCTTGTAGCCCGAAATCCAACCAATCCGCCAGATAATCTCCCGCTGGAAGGCGTCCGGGCCAAAGATCTCATCCATAATTACCTTTATATAATGACTGATGCTGGCATCCAGGTGGACATAGATACTGCCGTCTGGTGCCAGCAGCTTTTTCATGAGCTGGAGGCGGGGGTAGAGCATATCCAGGTAGGCATCTAAGCCCCCGGCCCAGGTATCCTGGTAGGCCGGGCGTTCGATGACCGGGACCTCCTGACCGTCTGCCGTGCCGGCAATGGGAACCCGGTGACTGTAATTGGCCTGGCTGAAAAAAGGAGGGTCGATGTAGATCAAGTTGATTTTACCCTCATACCCCCCGGCCAGGAGGGCGAGCATGGCCTGGAGGTTGTCACCGTAAATTAGGCGGTTGATAACTGGATTTCCTGCGGCGATTTTTTGTTGAGGCACGTTTTCCCGGCCTGATTGCGGTATGACCAGTTCTTGCGCCTGGAAAATAAATTCACCCGCCCGTGGTTCCCCCGCCGGTTTTGTCTCCCAGACCAGCCGGGCAGAACTTTGCTGGGGCAGGCGCCTGTTAGCCATGGTGACCTCCAACCTTATATTTTGGCTTTGTAACAGAGTGGCTCACAAGAGTAAATCCCTCACCGTGACTTTTTAACCGCCCCCGGCCGGCATCATGCTAGCTGCTTTCAGGCTCTCTTCCCGGATCTGCTCCAGGATGCGGGTTTTGAGTTCCAGGAAAACCCGGGAATTTTTGATTTCAATAGTCCGGGGCCTGGAAAGGGGAACGGGGATGCGCGCCTTGAGGCGGCCCGGACGGGCCGTCATGACATAAACAGTATCCCCTAAAAAGATAGCTTCTTCCACGTCATGGGTAACAAAAAGGATGGTCTTCCTGGTTTCTTCCCAGACCTTGAGAAGCAGTTCCTGCATGACCAGGCGGGTCTGGGCGTCCAGAGCGCCGAAAGGTTCGTCCATAAGGAGGATATCAGGATCGTTGGCCAGGGCCCGGGCAATGGCCACCCGCTGTTTCATACCGCCGGAGAGGCTTTTGGGAAAGGCATCGGCAAAGGCCGCCAGGCCGATTATATCCAGGTAGTGATCGACAATTTCCCGGCGCCGGTCAGCTTCTATCCCCTTCAGAGTGAGGCCAAACTCGATATTCTGGCGTACCGTCAGCCAGGGGAAGAGGGTATAGCTCTGGAAGACCATGCCCCGGTCCGGCCCCGGTCCCTGGATCAAACGTCCGTCTTTATATACCTGGCCGCTGCTGGCTTCTGCCAGGCCGGCAATAATGCGGAGCAGGGTGGATTTGCCGCATCCCGAAGGCCCCAGGATGGTAACGAACTCTCCTTCCTTAACCTCCAACGATATGCCTTCCAGAGCGGTAATCTTCTGGCGCTTAAAGTTAAATTCCCTGGTCAGGTTGACAACAGTTAGCTTGTTTCCGGATATCCCGGGTGCTGCGGCCAGTGCCATGGTTATACCTCCCTCTCCATCCAGGGGAATAAAAGGCGATTGAGGGCCTTAAATGCCATATCGCAGATAATCCCCAGGACGCCGATGGTTAAAATGCCCACGAACATATCAGGGGTACTCAGCTGCCGGCCGGCATTCATAATGAGGAAACCCAGGCCAGAATTGGCCGCCACCAGCTCGGCGACGATGACATAGGTCCAGGCCCACCCCAGGGTGACCCGCAGGGTATCCATTATCCCCGGCAGAGCTGCCGGCAATAAGACCCGCCGGAAGACCTCCAGCGGGCGCGCCCCCAGGGTATAGGCGGTATCAATCAGGTCCTGGGGAACGTTTTGGGTGACATCCATAATCATCAGGACAAGTTGGAAAAATATCCCTATAAAGACTACACCTATCTTCTGGGCTTCAAAAATGCTCAACCAGATTATGGTAAGAGGGATAAAGGCCGAAGCCGGCATATAACGAAAAAAGGCCAGCAAGGGCTCGAAAAAAGCCTCGGCTACCTTCAGGCTGCCCATAAGTATCCCCAGGGGGACGCCGACAGCCGCAGCCAGGAGAAATCCGGTAGTAACCCGGAAAAAGCTGATGCCAATATCGCTAATTAAACCGTTGGCCGCCAGGTCGACGGCCGCCCGGGCTACAGCACCGGGCGGCGGCAGATGGGAAGGCGGTAGCTGCCCCACCGTTACTCCCAGCTGCCAGAATAACAGGAGGAGGGCAAAGGCAGCCACGCTCAGGCTGAAATATAGTTTTCCCCGGCGGCCAGGATGCTGTCATAGCAGAGGCGGGCTAAACCCAGGGCTCCTTCCAGGGCCAGGTGAGGGGAGACTGCTGTGCTGGTAGCCCGGAGCTCGATATATTTGGCCAGGGTGTCCCCCATACCGGCGGCCAGGTAGCGCCAGGGGGCAGCGGCGATTATCTGGCTGTCTACCAGGACCAGGGAAGGGTTTGCGGCTTCATGGGATATGGCCAGGAAGTGCCCTTCCCGGTCATAGATAATAGCGATAGATGTAAAGGCGGCGCACGTAGCGGCGATAGTGGGCACCGTTACCAGGGGCACCCCTGCCTGCCAGGCAGCCCCCTTGGCGGTATCCAGGGCTTTGCCGCCGCCAACCCCCACCAGGAAGTCGGCGCCCTTTTCCTTAATTGCAGCCGCTACCATGGCTATATTCTCTGGGCAGCATTCACCCCCGTACCACACCTGCCCCACCGGCTCCACCCCGGCAGAAGCCATGGCCTCCCGCAGGGCCGGGGCTGCCGCCGCCAGGGCCCGGTGGCCTCCTACCAGGCAGGCCCTGGCGCCCAGGCTTTTCAAGGCCTGTCCGGCCGCCCCGATAACACCTGTACCCCGGCGGTAGTTCCCGGGGGCTATAATCCTTGCGAGCATCCTGTTCCTCCTGTTGATTTTGTCGCCAATGACGGCTCCTCACTCAATGATTCCTCTACTCTACCTCTCTATCACTTTACCATGAAAAAATTATATTCGCCGTTAAAAACGAGAATCCTGCTGGCAGGTAAGCACCGGTATTTGGGGGATGCAAATTGCCTCCCAAGGTTTATCGGTGACGGCCTTGCTTCCTATCCCTCTAAAGGTGTAGGATAGTTATTGTTTGGGGGGAGGTCTATGAAGCTCGTGTACATTAACCCGGAGACAGACCTGGACCTTCTGGCCGGCAGCCTGTGGGACGGTCAGAGTGAGGAATGCCGACAGCAGGTAGTTATCAGCATCCGCCGGGGCCGTATCGCCGCTGTACAATCACAGAAAATGGCTGTTACAGAAAAAAATGCCCCGCAGCTCAACCTTTCCGGAATGATGGTGTTACCCGGCTTGATCGATGCCCACGTCCATCTAGCCCTGGACGGCATCGATTTTCAGGCCTCACTGGCCCGCTGGCAGGACCCGCCGGCCCGGGAAGCGGCCCTGGCCCGGGCCCTGCGGGCATCCCTGGAGCATGGCCTGGTAGCTATAAGGGACGGCGGCGACCGGGAGGGTCTCAACCTCCAGGCGCGGGAGTGGGTCCGGACAGGCAAATACCCGGGTCCCCGGGTGGTGGCCACGGGGATGGCCGTTACGAAAAAAGGAAAATACGGTTCTTTTCTTGGTCCCGGTACCACCGACCCGGCCTCCATCAGGCAGTTGATTGCCGACCTGGTAAACCGCGACGTCGACCAGGTGAAAGTTGTGGTGTCCGGGCTGGTTACCTTCCGTCGTTACGGGGAGGTGGGCAGTCTGGAATTTGACGCCCTCGAACTGGTTACCGCCGTAAAGGAAGCCCACGCGTCCGGGCGGCGGGTGATGGCCCATGTCAACTCGGCCCCCGGCGTGGACCTGGCCCTGGCCGCCGGGGTGGACAGTATTGAACATGGCTATTTTCTTACAACGGCCCAGCTGGAAACCATGGCGGCCAGGGGTACATACTGTGTGCCGACTGTCGCCGCTATAGCCAACCGGCTTTCTGCCACCGTGAAAAAGTTCTACCCGGAGAGGGAAAAGGAAATTATACAGCGGACCCGGGAATCTCAGCAACAGATGATTGCTAGAGCTTACCAGCTCGGGGTGAAACTGGTCGTAGGCACCGATGCCGGTGCACCCGGTGTCTACCATGGGGAATCTTATGTGGACGAACTGCTCTACTGGCACCAGGCCGGCGTCCCGGCGGCGGCTGTCCTGCGGGCGGCTACGGTTACAGCTGCAGCTGCCCTGGGTCTGGACGGGGACCTGGGGCAAGTAAAACCCGGCTACCGGCCCTGCCTGATTGCCGTTCGGGGTAACCCCCTGGAGGATTTAAAGGTCCTGGCCCAACCGGAAATGGTTTTTATCGACTTTTAGCCATTTGGTCGCCGCACCTCTACCGGGGGCTCTTCCCGCCCAACTATCAGTTGTCCTTTTCCAGGGCCTATGCTATCTTTTTAATAAGATTTTTGCCAGGGAGGTCTTGGCTTTGTCCATTGTGCGGGCGCACTTCTGGGTGAAGGGCCTGGTCCAGGGGGTGGGTTTTCGCTATTTTGTCCTGCGGCAGGCGGCTGCTTTGCAACTTAACGGCTGGGTGCGCAATCGCTATAATGGCAGCGTTGAAGGGGTAGTTGAAGGACCGGCTGAGAGGGTGAAAGAATTCCTGGACTACTGCCACCATGGGCCGGCCATGGCAGATGTTCGGGAACTTAAGGTCCAGTATGAAAAACCTCAAGGTGAAACCACCTTCAGGATCCGGGAATCAATATGAATAATAGAATTTAATATAGCTCATGATTGCTTAGGAGGCCAAATTACTTTTTCTCCTTGATGGCAAATACAACGATAAGCGTCTATGTCCTTCTCATGAATAAAGGTATGTGGCGCAGCCAGGCAATCACCGCCAGGCCCAGGCCGAGAATAAAATACCAGCCTGGTCCTTCGCGCAACCAGAAATAAAAAGGCAGGCCGCTGAAAGTAATGACGGTCGCCAGGTCGCTGTTGCGGGTCAGGAATACCAGCACGCCAAGGGTAATGGCCGCCGGCGGGACTACCGGCGGATAAATGGCCAGGGCCACTCCCAGGCTGGTGGCCAGGCCCTTTCCACCTTGAAATTGCCAGTAAAGGGGCCAGTTGTGCCCGGCCACGGCTGCCAAAGACATCAGGACGGCAAGTTCTATTCCACCCCACTTCCACCCCAGGACCGCCAGCAGGTACCCTTTGGCCGTATCCCAGATGAAGGTGGCTATACCAGCCTTCAAGCCCAGGTTGCGGAGGACGTTCATGGTACCGGCGTTACCGCTGCCCACCCGGCGCACATCCACCCGGTGCCAGAGGCGGGCGGCAATATGTCCCCCGGCCAGGGAACCGCCCAGGTAGGCCAGTATAGCACCTGCCAAAACCGGCGACAAGGGCAACAAATCTTATCCCCTCTCTATTTTAAAGTTAAAGGTCACTTTATTTAGCTTTAGTTCTAAAAAAGGATATGAAGCGAGGCTCCCCTTTAGCATCCGGCCGGCACCATGCATAGGATATGATAAACGGCCGGGCTGAAGGAGGTGAATACTGTTGGAAGATCTCAGCCGCTTCTTTGCCGTTATCGGGGCGGTCTTTGCGGCGGCCAAAGGTATTACCGACCAGATCAAGGCCCGCTGGCCCTGGCTGGGGGAGCCCAGGAATGATCCCCGGGAGGAAAAACAGCGGGAGCTATGGGTGATTTTATTTAACGCCGTTATTGCCGCCCTCCTGGCCGGCATGGCCGCGATTGATGTCTTTGCCCTGATGGGACTGAATGCTTTTGCCGGCCTGAAGGCTGCTTATCCTGGACTTTATTTATTCATTAATATGGTGGCCGTGGGCCTGATGTCTACCTTTGGCAGTCCCTTCCTCCACGAGATCCTGTCAATCCTGATTGAATTCAAAGAAAATATTCGCCTGCGCAACCAGATGGCCACCTTACAGCTCCTGCCGGCGAAAAAAGTCAAAACGCCCAGGAATGAAAATGACTGAACGCAACACTTCAAAATTACTGACCCGGGCTGTGGACCAAATCAAATGGCCAGCTTGGACCTGGAACGATAGGGAATAAAACCCAGGAGTTCTTCTTTATTTTTCGGTACTGGCGCCGTTGCCGGCAGCCAGCCTTTATTTTTCAGGTCTTCATAAACATCCAGCAGCCAGGGTCGGGCCAGATCAGCAGATTCCAGGAGGGAGGCATCGCTAAAGATTTCGGCCGGCGTCCCGGCGCCGATTACCTGGCCGCGGGCCAGGACGTAAATATAGTCGGCCCAGGTATAGGCAATGTCGACATCATGGGTGGATAAAATGATCGTCTTTCCCTGGCGGCTGATATCTGCCAGCAAGGCCATAACCTCCCGGATTGAGCGCGGATCCAGGTAGGCCGTCGGTTCATCAAAGATGATGACCCTGGGTTCCATGGCCAGGACGCTGGCAATGGCCACCCGCTTTTTCTGGCCATAGCTTAAGAAATGGGTCGGCTTACCCTGGAGGCCGGCGATACCTGTTGCCGCCATGGCGGCTTCAACCCTTTGCCCTACCTCTTCCCTGCCCAGGCCCAGGTTTAACGGTCCGAAGGAGATCTCCTGACGAACGCTGGCTGAAAAAAGCATGCTGTCGGGGTCTTGAAAAACGATGCCCACCTGCCGGCGTAATTCTGTTAATGCTTTATGGTGATAATTAATCCTGGCTCCGGCAAAGTAGATACAACCATCCTGGGGCCTTAAGATGCCGTTGAAATGAAGGAAAAGGGTCGATTTGCCGGCGCCGTTGGGACCCAGGACGGCAATTTTTTTGCCTTCCGGGATGCTCAAGGTAACATGCCGCAGGGCTTGGGTACCGTCAGGGTAAGTAAAGGAAACCCTTTCTGCTTCTAATATGGCGACCAAAAAATCCACCTCCGGTAGTCGGCAAAGATTGGGGGGCATAAAAAGCAAGTGGAGAAGCCGGTCTGAAGACAGCCGGTATTATGTAAGCAGCAATAAAATAACTAAAACCAGGTCAAAAATGACGGCCAGGCATAAAAAAGGCCAGGAGAAAGGATAAGAAGCCTCCAGCACGCGCAGCTCTTCATGGTAGCCCCTGGCCGTCAGGGCGGTAAATAATTCCTGGGAACGGCGGTAAGTTTTGATAAATAGGCTGGCCGCCAGCTGGCCCAGGGAATGATAGGATGTGCGCAGGGAGGCATAGCCCAGGCGGGAAGCCTGGGCGGTATAAATGTCGTTGACGGTCGCCAGCAGGACAAAGATAAAGCGGTAGGTCAGGCTGATTAAATCCACCAGGAGGGCGGGGATATGGAGTTGCCTGAGGACGGCAAGGATATCCACCATGGGCGTCGTTAAAGACAGAAAGTAAAGACAGGCAGCGGCCCCCAGGGATTTGAGAAAAATTTTCCCGGCCAGATGGATACCGCCTGGGGTAACACCCAGGGTCCAGCCCATGATGGTAACGCCCTTAAGACCGACCTGGGGCTCGCCGGTAATGGTGAGGGCAATCATGGCCGTCCCTGCAATTAAAAAAGAAAAGGGTACCAGCATAAGCTGCAGGTAAAAACGGGCCGGGATGCCAGCGACACCAATGGTAGCCGCGGCCATCAGGGCCACAATAATGGCCGGGATTAAAGGCCGGGGCGCCACCAGGGCGATCAGGAGGGTTACCAGGGTAAAGGCTACTTTTTCGCCCGGGTGGACGTTCTTCAACCGGTTGCTGTAGGCATACTGGTCAATGCTGAACATTTATTTCTGCTCCCGGTGTTTTTTTCCCCTGCTGTAGCCCAAAAAGTAGCCGACAATGCCGCTGCCGATGGCGGCCTGGGCGGCAAAGAGGAAGGATTCCACTTCCCCGCTGGGGGGTTCCCAGACGGGTTTAAACCAGGGTTCATAATCAGGCCGGATCTGGGTAATAGTCTCTTCCGCTTGGTCGTCGGCACCACCAAATTCAGCGCTGCGGTGAAGGAAAAAGGGTATCACTGCCAGGAGTATAACGATCAAGAGTAAAAAGATATTTTTCTGGGCGGTACTCATTACTTATACACCTCCATGAACTAAATGTCAGCTACAGTGTGTTAATAAGTCCGTTTTAACCCTTTTTTACCGGATATGCTGCTGGTTGCGGCCTTCCACCACCAGGGCCTTATTATCTAAAATAGATAGCTCCCGCAATTCGTTTTTATTATAAGTGGCCAGCAAGTTAAAGACGATGACAGTTAAGATACCTTCGCTAATGGCCAGGGGTATCTGGGTAACGGCAAAAATGCCCATGAATTTCAGCATGGACGCCGGCACCCCGCCGGGCTGGGCCGGGAAGGCCAGGGCCAGCTGCAGGGAAGTAGTGATATAGGTCATCAGGTCCCCCAGGGTGGCGGCCAGGAAGACGGCTACGGGCATTGAGCCATTGAGCCTCCGAACCAGGCGGTAAAGGCCGTAGGACACAAAGGGTCCGACGACGGCCATGGAAAAGGTATTGGCACCCAGGGTGCTCAAGCCGCCGTGGGCCAGCAGGAGGGCCTGGAAGAGGAGAACGATACCACCAAGGATACTCATGGCTGCCGGGCCAAAGAGGATGGCCCCCAGACCTACCCCGGTGGGATGGGAAGAACTGCCGGTTACTGACGGGATTTTCAAGGCCGACAGGACAAAGGCATAGGCGCCGGCCAGGCCCAGGAGCATTTTCAGCCCGGGGTTGCTTTTAACGGTCTGCTGGATGGACCGCAGGCCCCAGAACCAGAAGGGCAGGACGACGACAAACCAGAAGGCGGCCCAGTTGAAGGGCAGGAAGCCCTCGGCGATGTGCATGGCATAAGCCGGCCGGGCCAGGACGGCCATGGCCAGCACGATATACGTACCCAGTATGGTTATACGGCGGAACACGCTATATACCTCCCTCTGGAATTGAACCTGGAAATGCCGTTGCTATTTTTTTCAACAGGGCGATGGCTTCGGCAACTGTGTAAACCGGATAAAGGTACTGGATGGATGGCCGCTTAATTAATACCACCGGGATCTTCAGCGCCAGGGCGGCGGCAATTTTCGCCCCGGTACCCCCGGCCTGACCGGCGTCCCGGGTGACGATAACGCCGGCTTTATATGTTTTAAACATGACTTTGTTCATCTCTTTAGAAAAAGGCCCCTGCATGGCGATAATATCGCGGGGCGTTAAGCCCAGGTCCTGGCATTTTTTAATTACCCGGTGCTCAGGTAATACCCTGACCACAATGCGTTTACCTTTAAGCAGTGGGTTTTTGACGAAAATTTCCAGGTTATTGGTACCGGTAGTTAAAAAGATAGTCTCCCCCAGCCCGGCGGCAGTACGGGCGGCTTCTTCCCAGGTTGACACCTGGTAAATGAGGCGGTCGTCCGGCAACTTTGTTTCTGGTCGTAAAAAACGCAGGTAAGGTAAGCGGTGTTGCCGGCACCATGCTTCCAGGGTCCTGGACAGCTGGCTGGGGTAAGGAAGGGTGGCGTCTATTACTGCTTCCAGCGCCCGGCCAACCTTCAGGGCGGCTAGATTACTTTCCGTCAAGGGATCTGTTAAAATTAACGTCGCCCCATCCTGCCGGGCCAGCTGTTCGCCGTAGGTGCTGTCGGTCCAGGTGGCAACCTCGTAGCCTTCCTGCCGCAGGTTACGGATTAACTGCCTTCCCTCGCCGGTACTCCCTACCACTAAAATCAAAACGCGCTGTCCTCCCTGTAGAAACTAAAAATCCCCGGCTGTTTTGCCGGGGAAACCGGTGGCGCCGCTAAAACAGGCATGCCTAACTTAACCACCTCCCCGGGTTGAGACCCTGGTGGCCTCAGGACAGGCTGGCCTGTTGGCCGGGCATCATCGGTTGCGGCAAGTTCCCGCTTCCAGGCGGTGATTTGCCCAACCTCTCCCCTGCCGGCGGCTGAATTTAAGCCCGGTCTTCTCGAGACCGCGCACCCATACTATATGCAATTTAAAACCCCCTGCTCCTACACAAGCAGAGGGTATGCTTGCCATGGTTCTGGCCAACCACCCCCTATCCGGCGTAGGGGTAAAGGTTTCCAGGCAACCGGTATCCTGACTCGGGATCACTGCTCCGGCACCGCCTTCCCAGGTATTACCCAGTGGCTTGATGGTGCCTAGCTCCCCCTCACAGTGGCGGGACCGTGTCAGATTCGCACTGACTTCCCGTATTTGCCTGGAACATATTCATTTTAAAATTATTTTATCATAAGCTGGATATGATGTCCATGGGTTTTTTGATGATTTTTGCCAAAAGCTATGCCAACCCGGCCCGCCGGGCGACACGCAGGACGGCTTCACTGGCCTTTTTCCGGACTTCACCGGCATCAATGGTCTTCAATTGCCTATTCTCCATGACAATTTTACCGTCGACCATGGTTAGGGTGACATCCGAGCCCCTGGCCTGGTAGACCAGCTGGGTGTAGACGTCGACGCCGTCCTGCGGCTGGGTATGCAGGCCCGCTAGGGAAACCAGGGCCAGGTCGGCCTTCTTCCCTACTTCCAGGCTGCCGATTTCCTTTTCCATGCCCACGGCCCGGGCCCCGCCCAAAGTGGCCATTTCAAAGACCAGAGGTGCCGGCATGGCGGTGGGCCCATGGAGGGGTTTCTGGATCAGCGCCGCCAGCCGCATTTCCATAAAGGCGTCCAGGTTGTTATTGCACGGAGCGCCGTCGGCGGCCAGGGAAACCACAGTACCCCGGCTCAGGAGATCTGGTACCGGGCAGATACCGGAAGCCATCTTTAAGTTAGACGAAGGACAGTGGACCACTTTCGTACCGGTGCGGGCCAGGATATCCTTCTCCTCTTCACTGAGCCAGATACAGTGGACCAGGATGAGGTCGGGACCGGTGAGGCCGAGATCGTCAAGGTAAATGACGTTGCGCCGCTTGTGGAGTTTTTCCACCAGGGCGCATTCACCCCGGTTTTCTGAAGCATGGGTGTGGATTTTAACGCCGTAATGGCGGGCGAGGTCCCGGACTTCTAATAATAATTCTTCGGTGCAGGAGACCACAAAACGGGGCGTAAAGGCGTACTGGATGCGGCCATTGTCGTGGCCGTGCCACTTCTCCAGCAGGTCGACGCTTTCTTTAAGCGATGCCGCCGTTGTTTCTTTAAGGCTGTCCGGAACGTCCTCGCCAAAGTCCATCATTACCTTGCCGGTAATGGCCCGGATGCCGCTTTTGGCAATAGCTTCAATGGCTGCATCGGTATGATGGACGGTCTCCATGTCGACGATGGTGGTGGTGCCGCTTAAGAAAAGTTCACCGATGCCCAGGAGGGCGGAGTAATAAAGGGACTCGGGGTCGTGGGCACCTTCCAGGGGCCAGATACGCAGGCGCAGCCAGTCCAGGAGTTCCAGGTCGTCGGCGCGACCGCGGAAGAGGGACTGGCAGAGGTGAATATGTGGCTGGATGAGGCCGGGGATGACCAGCTGTCCCGTGGCGTCGATAATCCGGTCGGCAGTGGCCGGTGTATTGCCGATGGCGGCGATGCGGTCGTCTTCAATATAGATATCCCCCTGGAAAACTTCCCTCCGGGGGTTCATGGTAACCAGGGTGCCATTCTTGATTAAAATACTCATTTCTTCTCTCCTTCTTTTTGCCGCAGGGCGGCCAGGATTTTCTCCGGTGTAACCGGCAATTCCGTAATGCGAACTCCCACGGCATTGTAAATGGCATTGATAATGGCCGGTACGGTGGGGATGGTAGCGGGTTCACCCACTCCTTTGGCGCCATAAGGGCCGGTGGGCTCATTGGTTTCCACAATCAGGGGCTGAACCTCGGGCATGTCCAGGGCAGTAGGAATGAGATAGGTGGAAAAGGAATTATTAACTATCCGGCCCTGCTGCAGGTGGACCTTTTCCAGGAGGGCCATACCCAGCCCCTGGGCGACACCGCCTTCAATCTGGCCCTCTACCCCGAGGCGGTTTACGGCCCGGCCCACGTCATGGGCGGCTATGAGCTTTAAAACCCGCACTTCCCCTGTTTCTGTATCTACTTCCACCTCAGCAATCTGGGTACCGAAGGCGTAAGGCCAGTATGGTGCCCCCTGGCCGGTCTCCTGATCAACGGCCGTGGTATGGGTGACGAAGGTTCCCTGCCCGACCAGGCGGTAGCCGGCCAGGCGGGCCCGGGCGGCTGCCTCGGGGTAGGATATTTGTTTCTGGGGGTAACCCTTGACGTAAATTATTCCCTCCCTGGCAGCCAGGCCGGCAATGGTATTAACCCCTAAGAGGGTCCGGGTGTATTCAAAAAGGACTTCCCGGGCCTGGCGGCAGGCCATTTGCACGGCATTGCCGGAGGCATAGGTCTGGCGGGTGGCCGCCGTCGTGCCGGCATCGGGGGTGGTATCGGTGTCGGCGGTGATTACCGTTATCCATTCATAGGGTACCCCTAGCTCCTCGGCGGCAATTTGCGCCAGGATGGTAGTAGAACCCTGGCCGCAGTCCACGGCACCGCTGCGAACGGTGGCCGTACCGTCATCGTGGATTTCTAGCGTGGCCGTTGCGACATCGGGAAAACCATTACCGTAGCCGGTACCGTAGAAAAAGCAGGCCATACCAATACCGCGTTTTTTACTCATCCTGCATCCCTCCCGGTATTAACTCTGCCAGCGACCAGCCGGCGGCCCGGGCCGCTTGCAGCATAGTCTCCGTCAGGCCGACGCTGCTTTCCAGAACCTGGCCCGTGGCGGTTACATCCCCCTGCCGGAAGGCATTGAGCCAGCGGATGGTAAAAGGATGGATCCCCAGGCGGCTGGCCAGCTCGTCCATCTGGCTTTCATAAGCCAGGGGCGGCTGGGTGGCGCCGAAACCGCGCATGGCGCCGGTAAAGGGATTATTGGTATAGACCGCGTAGGCATCAATCTTAACATTAGGGATGACATAAGGACCGGTGGCATGGATGGCAGCTTTGCGCAGAACGTTAGGGGCCCAGGAAGAATAGGCGCCGCTGTCGCCGATGATTTCCGCTTCCAGGGCCGTTAACTTTCCATCCCTGGTGGCACCGGTCTTATAGCGCATGATCATGGGGTGGCGCTTGCTATGGGCCAGGAAGGATTCTTCCCGGGTAAGGACCATTTTCGCCGGCCGCCGGGTATGCACGGCCAGCAGCGCCACCAGGGTCTGCAGGGTCATATCTTCCCGGCCGCCGAAGGCACCGCCTACGGACGGGGCCACGATGCGGATGCGGTCCTGGTTCCAGCCCAGCACCCTGGCTACTTCCACCCGGTCCCAGTGGACATACTGGGTGGCTACGTAAATTACCAGGTGGCCGCGTTCATCCACCCGGGCCACGGCAGCCTCTGGCTGGAGGAAGGCGTGGTCCAGAAGCTGGGTACGATAGGTATTTTCCACCACAACATCGGCTGCGGCAAAGCCTGCTTCGATATTTCCTTTACGGATAGGTAGGTGGTAAATAATATTGTCCCGGTCAGGGTGGACCCGGGGTGCCCCCGGTTGCATGGCTTCTACGGGATCGAAAAGGGCCGGCAGTTCTTCGTAGGTTATCTTTACTTTAGCCGCCCCGGTCCTGGCGGCGGCCGGGGTGGTAGCCCCTACCAGGGCGACGACGTCATTCACCGAGCGCACCTCGTCCCGGGCCAGGACGGGCATGTCCTGGTAGACGACGCCATGGCCGTTATGGCCGGGGATGTCCCTGGCGGTCAGGACGCAGAGGACCCCGGGAATCTCCAGGGCGGCTGACGTATCAATATTGACGATCCGGGCATGGGCGTAGGGGCTGCGGACGGCCTGGCCGTAAATCATCCCCGGAAAATTAAGATCAGCCGGGTAGATGGCCTGGCCGGTGACTTTAGCCCGGGCATCTACCCTGGGCGGGGAAGTTCCAATAATCGCCATACAAAGCACTCCTCCTTTCGCCGGTTATAAAAATTAAGGCAACCGTCCCGCAGCAACGAAAGAATAACTTCGTAGCCGGGCAATTTGCGGTTGCCTGGTAGAGACCCTCAGTCCATATTGCTGAGGATATACGAAGTATGATTTATGATTCGCCCTGTTACAGTTAAAATCCTGCTAACCTTTGGGCAAAGGTTGACAGGGTATCGCCTGCTACGACCTGGTAAACAGCAGTTCCGGTTCTACCGGTTGAGGCTGCGGTTGCGGTGCAGGGGCAGATGGTATTTCCAGCACCTGGCCTACCGGGATTAAATCCGCAGGCACGTTGTTAAACTTGGTCAGCCCGGTTACAGTCAGGTTAAAGCGCCTGGCGATAAGGCAGAGGCTATCACCGGGTTGTACCTGACTTTTTTACCAGGAAAGACCTTGATTGGTTCCTGACGACATGTTTTGACAAATTATTCTACGCAGGCACGGGTTTCTCCTTTATGTAAATTATACCAGGGGCCAGCCGGGCAGTCATAAGCCTATACCTTGAAGGCCAGGAGCTGCTAACATGTGTTCGTAGACCCCTTGTTATTTTGGCAAGCAGGGTTATAATATAAATAAAAACAAATGTTCGCGAGGTGGGTGGTATTGGCCCTGGCTTGCTCCATTCTTTTATGTGACGCCAACAGCTTCTTTGCTTCTGTCCACCAGGCCCTGGATCCGAGTTTGCGCGGCCGCCCGGTCATCGTCGCCGGCCGGGAAAGCACCCGCCACGGCATCGTCCTGGCGGCCAGCTATGAAGCCAAAAGGGGTTACGGTATTAAAACCGGGATGACCGTCCGGGAGGCCAAGAGCCTTTGCCCGGATGGTATTTTCATCCCTCCCCGCCACGACCTGTACATCGAGTTCTCCACCCGCCTTTTACGCATCATGCGGGATTTTACTCCTCTGGTGGAGCCCTTTTCCATTGATGAAGCCTGGCTGGATGTGGGGGGGTGCGGGGAGCTCCACGGCTCACCATTGACCATCGCCCGGCGGCTGAAGGAAAGGATTAAAAACGAGGTGGGCATCACCACCAGCGTCGGTCTGGGGCCTACAAAGCTATTGGCCAAGATGGCGGCCGAGATGCAGAAGCCCGACGGCCTGACGGTCCTGGATTACCCGGACGTTCCTAAAAAGATGTGGCCCCTGCCGGTGAAGGAGCTTTTCGGCGTCGGCCCCCGCATGGAGGCCCATCTGGCCAAGCTCGGCATCCATACCATCGGCGATCTGGCCCGTTTTCCCGTCGAGGTACTGGTCAGGCGCTTCGGTGTCGTGGGGCAGGTTTTACACCAGTGCGCCCACGGCATCGACTACAGCCCGGTGGACCCCCACTCCCTGGATAGAGTTAAATCCGTCGGCCACCAGATCACCCTCCCCCGGGATTACTACAGCCACGAAGATATTGAGGTGGTTTTACTGGAGCTTTCCGAACTGGTGGCCCGGCGGGCGCGCATGGGAAATTACCTGGGCCGCACGGTCAGCATCAGCCTTAAAGACGCCGAGTTTAACTGGGTAGGGCGGTCTTACACTCTACCCTATTATACCGATACGGCTGCCGATATTTACGCGGCGGCCCGGCAGCTCCTCCACCGCCACTGGCCGCCCGGCCGGCCGGTGCGGCTGGTGGGAGTGAACCTGGCCGGGCTGGTACCGTCAGCGGCACGCCAGGAAGACCTTTTCGGCCGGGTGGAAAAACAGGCCCGCCTGGACCGGGCCTGCGACCGGTTGAAGAACCGCTACGGGGAAAGGGTCATCTACCGGGCGGCATCCCTAACTCAGGCAGGTGTCCTCTATGCGCGGGGCTAACGCTTTGTATGAAGGCCACCGGTTGATGCTGCCGGGGCTCAAAGATCGGGCCACGGCTACCTGCCGGGGCTGCCGCTACTATGCCCTGATCCTGGGCCGGGAGGAAAATAAGCCGGCCTGCCTGGCCACCCTGGATCTCTATCTTTCCGGGGAACGCCGGGTGCCGGGGGAACTCCAGGCCCGGGACTTTATCTGGCTGGCCGGCAAAGAAGCCCTGGTCAAGGCTGTGGCGAAGGTCCAGCCGGAAAGGCAGGCCTGCGGCTTTTACTGCCCCAGAGGTTAACGTGTCTGCTCTGCTAAAATCGGACGCGAGGAGACCATTTATCTCACTTGAACAACAGCTTTACCGGCAGGCAGGAACCACCGGGGGGCATAAAAAGCATTTCGGTTATGCCCTGGGGGACCGTGGTCCCCAGATAAACAGCCTGGGCCGGTGAGGAAATAAAACCGTCTAACGGTACCGACACTTCCCTGGCGTTAAAAATCAGGGTGCCACCAAAACTGCCCCCGGCAGGGATTAAATAAACTCCTGTTTTTTTATCTGATTTGATTTTTAGCCGGTATAGCATGCCGTAATTACCTGCGTTCCAGACCGACGAACCGGTAATCCCATCCACCCCGACCATATGCTTATCATCGTTGCCGTCAGCCAGTAAAATAAAACCGGTTTTTGCCGTCTTAAGGTCGATGGTCATATCTCTGTCGGCGGCGGGAAACGTACCCCGGACGTGCACACCGTCCCTGGGAAGCACTTCCAGCCGGCTGTAGGCTTCTATGACATTTACCGTAGCCGGGACGGCCACAAAGGCCACCGTAATATCCTCACTGGTTTTCAGGTCGATAATGCCGTGTACCACTTGATAGCGTACCGCTGCCGGGGCGCCGGGATTGATCACCAAAATTTGCCCCGGTTTGAGGGTATAACTTCGCTGCCCCTGGGAATGGTAGTAAGCCGTAAAGGCCGTCCTGGCGACAAGGTATACGTTATTCGAAGGGCCACCGTACCCTTCCTTAAGGATATTGACCTCTGCTTCCCTGGGACTACTATTTATGGCCAGGGCATACACCTTTATCGGGCCCGAGGCGTTAACGGCATGCCAGAAATAGAGCCTACCTTCCCCCTTTAATTTATCCCGGTAGAGGATACCCGGCCTCTCTATGTACTCCGGGTCGTCACTAAAAAGCAACCGGGGACCACCATCTTCTTTTACAGGTTTGAGGGTATTTTCCGCCCGGCCCATGATATTTTCTACTACTTCTCCCGGCCGGGGAACATCAGCGGCCGGCCGCGGCAAAACCTTTATTTCCCGCACATAGGGTTTGCTCCAGCTACCGCGGCTGTCCTTTACTTTCAGGGTAACATGGTAAACCCCGGGCGCGGGGAAGGTACTCTTATTGTTTAACCATTGGCGTTCGATAATTGCATCGCCGTCGCCGTCGCTACTTTTGTCTATGTACTTCACTTCCTCCCCGGCATAAACCGGCTCCTGGACGTCAAAATAAGCAGTCGGCGGCTGATTATCGCTTCCCAGGAGGTAAACTCCCTTTTCTTCCTTACTTTCTGCCATCGGTACCTGGAGGGCATCCTGGAAAAAAGCAGCGGGAACAAAGATGAGGCCATCTTTTTGCTGGATCTCGGCCGGAAGGATTACGGCCCGGTAGTCAGAACCCGCAAGAAAGACTACCCAGGTGCCTGGGTACATTTCCGCCCGCAGATTGCCGGAATTTACGACAATAGACTGGGGTGGTCCTTCTTGCCATTGGACCGTAAAGCCTAGTTCCTCAGCCAGCTTCCTCAAGGGGACCATTAGAACGCCGTCAGAAACATAAGGGACCGCGGGCAGTGTGGCTTTTTCACCGTCAACCCAGATCTCCGTTGATCCAGGGGTTAAAATTATTTGCTTGACCGGCGGCGCGGCGGCAAGGGCCGTATTTAAAAAAGTAGCCATGCAAAGCAGGATGGCAATTATTGTTACAGGGATCAAACATGTGTTTAACCGATGCATCTCTTCTACTCCCAAGGTGATTTTGGATGTCAGGGCGAAGGTTGTTTATGTTTACAGTCACTATACTGTATAAGCGCTATGGTGGCTCCTGGCAAGTAAAAATAAACCTGCCCTGGCTGGAAGGAATGGGTTGTAGAAGGATCAGGTGGAAATAAAACGGCTTTTTATATAATTTTCCCTGCAACCCCACCTCCACGCCCATACTGTCGCGGGATCGCGGTACCCAAACCAATATAATGGGCACCAAAAGGAATTCTACTCTAAGCCTTCCTCGGAGACGTAGAAAGTCATTTAACCAGTTCTCTCCCGGTGTTAAAGGCCTTTGCCATAAGGCTTTCATTTTTGATAGCCGTTTGAGGGTCATTAGCTCCGGAACATATAATTGTATCAACAATGTCCAGACCTAGCATTTTAAGTACATTGGCATTGTATTCAAAATATCCCCGAAAGGCCCCGGCCTCGCCCTGTCCTTGGGAATATACTACCACAGTTTTTTTAACACCAAATCTCGGCTTGAAATTGGCATCTATTAAGGGAAACAGCCTGTCAAGTAAAAGCTTGGTCTGAGCTGTAACCTGAGACATATAGATAGGCGAGCCTATGACGATGGCATCGGCGTTTTTTATATCCGCGTAGACTGATTGCATATCATCTTTTGTTGCACAGTTTTCTGCTTGCCGGCAGTAAAAGCAGCTCTGGCATGGCTTTATGGTCATTTCATTTAGATTATAAATCTTAACCTCCGCCCCCGCTTCTTTTGCTCCCCGGGCAATTTCCCCCACTACGGTTGATGTATTGCCCTCTTTTCTGGGGCTTCCTATAAAAGCTACCATTTTTTTCATACAGCAGTTCATCCTCTCTTCCTAAAATAAAACCTTGATTTTATAATTAGAGCCTAATAAGATACTATAGTAAGAGGCACACCTTTACAAGTACGCACATTTTTATTACATAGGCATAAAAAACGTACCATTGATCAAAGGAGGAACTTTTTGGTGGCTAAAATGCAGAACCGAGAAGAAATATGTCCCGTGACAGCTGTACAACGGTTAATTGCAGGTAAATGGAAGATTGTTATTTTATGGCATTTGAGTCATAAAACCCGGAGATTTAACGAGCTGCAAAAGCTCTTGCCAGAAGTATCCCGGGGAGTACTTACGCAACAGCTAAGGGATCTTGAACGGGATGGACTTGTACATAGGGAAGTATATAAGGAAGTACCTCCAAAAGTTGAATATTCCTTAACGGAGATCGGCCAAAGTTTTATACCTGTATTGGATGTTATTGCTAAATGGGGCAAAAACTATATATATAATAAAAAAACAGCCGACAATCTCTGATTACCGGCCATCGGGTTTTTATGAACAAAAATGCGAACTGGTTCATGTTTCGTAAGCGTAAAATAGCCCCCACCTATCACCGAGGTGGGGGCAAAAACAAGCTTAACTATGCATACGGCAAACAGGAGGCAAAGTTTCCGACCAAGGCAGGAGTTGATCCAGGGCATCTTTATCCTGGAGGTCCAGGTTGGGTAATTTTTCAAAGAGGTAAATAAGGTACTGGAAGGGATTTAACTCGTTTTCTTTTGCCGTTTCTATGATGCTATAGGTAATGGCGCTGGCTTTGGCACCCCGCGGGGTGTTGGCAAACAACCAGTTCTTGCGGCCGATGACGAAGGGCTTGATGGAACGTTCACTCCGGTTGTTATCGAGTTCCAAGCGCCCGTCTTGTAAAAAAGCGGTTAGTTTATCCCATTGGCTAAGACAATAGTAAATCGCCTGCCCAAAGGAGCTTTTGGGCAGCACCTGCGCTTTCTGTTTTTTTAGCCACGCCAAAAAGGCGTCCAGCATGGGCCGGCTGCGCACCTGGCGGATTTGATATCGTTCCTCTGGTGGAACTTCTTTCAGGTCACGCTCTATGGCAAAAAGCTGGTTGCAGTACTCCAGCCCCTCCCTGGCAGCCACGGCTGCCGAACGTTTCGCCTCCGGCAGGGCCTTGAGCGCCTCATCGAACTTGCGCCGGGCATGGGCCCAGCAGCCGACCAGGGTGACATCTGGAAGTTCATTGTAGCCGGCATAGCCGTCAACGTGCAAATAACCCTTAAAACCTGACAGGAAGCGGCGGGGGTGTTTGCCGGCCCGGGTGGTCTGGTAGTCGTAAAGGATGATGGGGGGTCCGTCCCGCCCGGTACGGTAAAGCCAAAGATATGATTTGGTGGTAGCTTCCCTCCCGGGTTCCTGCAGCACCTGTAAGGTGGTCTCGTCGGCATGGAGGATATCTCTTTTAAGCAGGTATTCATGGAGGCGGTCATAAATATGGGTTAGCCAGGTGTTGGCTCCATGGAGCACCCAGTTGGCCATTGTCTGCCGGGAAAGGTCTATCCCCAAACCTTTAAACTGCTGCTCCTGGCGGTAGAGGGGTAGGCCTGCCCCGTATTTCTGGGTCATGATGTAGGCCAGGAGGGAGGGAGATAGGGGGCTGCCGGGAAGTACAGGAGCAGGCATGGGTGCCGTGATAACGGGAGTACTTATCTCCTCCTTCTCGCAGCGGCGGCAGGAATAGACGTAGCGCACATGTTTGACCACTTTCACCTGGGCGGGGATTACTTTGAGTTCCTGCCGCACCTCGGTGCTCATTTCATGCAAAGGGCCGCCGCAACACGGGCAGACCCGCTCTTCTTCCGGCAGGCGGTGCTCTATTACTTCTACCGGCAGTTCTTCCAGGTTCATATCCCGGCGGCTGTGTTTTTTGCGGCGCTGGTAGGTGATGGTTTCCAAATCCGGCTCAGGTGCTTCCGGCCGGGCTTCCGCTTCCGCTTCGTTAAAAAGTAAAAGCTGCTCTTCTAAAGGCTTGGTCCGTTCGCTGGAAACACCGAATTGCCGCTTCTTGCTTAAACGAAACTGCTCCATAAACCAGTTTAGCTTGGCGGTTAGTTCGGCATTCTCCCGTTCCAGCTGAACACAGCGCTCTTGCAGCTCTTCTATAGTCATGGCAGCGATAGATTGAGAAGTGTTCATGCATTAATGATTCGACGAATCGCTTCGAATTCCTCTAGAATCAACCATAAACAGAAAATATTTCTTTCTGGTACTTTATATTACAAGATGGTGCGCGCTTTTACCTCGGGATGGGCTTGGGGCTGTTTTAAGGGGAGGCCGTCAAGCAGCCAGCGCAGCTCCCGACGGCTTATGGTGATGGTTGCCGAAGTGGTATCTTGAGGCCATAGGAATTTGCCCTTCTCCAGCCGGCGGTAATAAAGCCAGAAACCGTTGTGCTCCCAGTGGAGGATCTTTAGTTTATCCCTATTGCGGTTACAGAAAACGAAAAGGCAAGAAGAGAAGGGGTCCAGTTCAAACCCTTCCTTGACCAGCACCGCCAGGCCGTCAATGGACTTGCGCAGATCCGTTGCACCGCAGGCGAGATAAACCCGGTCGATGCCTGTTTCGTTTAGCATAAAGCCACCAGCGCCTTAACCACCTGAGAAAGCAAGGCGGGATCAAAGCCGGGCTTTACTTCGATGCTGACCGGTCCTACATTAACCAGTAAAGCGTGGCCCTGTTCTATAGAAGCCTGCTCGGTTATTTTTACCGGCAACCACCGGTTTGAGTTTCCCGGGGAAACCGCATCCTGGTTTTTATACTTCCGCAGCCAGTACCATAATTGCTTGGGGTTAACGTCCTCATGGGAGGAGCACCATTCTTTTACGCTCTGCCCACGTAAGCGTCAAATACAGCCCACCTTGGCACCAATCGCAAGTATAGGGGATAATCCTCTTCAGAACACAAGCTGAGGAGGATTTTTTGTTATGACCAAAGCCGAACGGCAAGCACTATGGGAAACCCGGATAGCCGAATACAAGAAGAGCGGGCAAAGCGTCAGAGAATGGTGCGCTACCCATGAAGACGTTAACCCTAAACAATTATGGTACTGGCTGCGGAAGTATAAGAACCAGGACGTAGTTTACCCGGGAAACTCAAACCGGTGGCTGCCGGTAGAAATAAGGGAGCCATCTTCTGTAAGCGTAAAATAACCCCCGCCTTGCATCTAAGGCGGGGGCTAAAACAAGCTTAATTATTCATTCGACAGACAGGAGGCAAAGAAGCAGACCACGGCAGGAGTTGATCCAGGGCATCTTTGTCCTGGAGGTCCAGGTTGGGAAGTTTTTCGAAGAGGTAAATGAGATATTGGAAGGGATTTAACTCGTTTTCTTTAGCTGTCTCTATGATGCTGTAGGTAATAGCACTGGCTTTGGCACCCCGCGGGGTGTTGGCAAACAACCAGTTCTTGCGGCCGATGACGAACGGCTTGATGGAACGCTCGCTGCGGTTGTTGTCCAGTTCCAAACGCCCGTCTTGCAAGAAGACTACGAGTTTATCCCACTGGCTCAGGCAATAGTAAACTGCCTGGCCAAAGGAACTTTTGGGCAGCACCCGGGATTTCTGGGTTTTTAGCCACGCCAAAAAGGCGTCCAGCACGGGTTTGCTGCGCACCTGGCGGAGATGATGGCGTTCTTCCGGTGTTTTGTCTTTCAACTCGCGCTCTATGGCAAAGAGCCGGTTGCAGTACTCCAGCCCCTCCCGGGCGGCTACTGCTTTGTTGCGTTTATCTTCCGGCAGGGCCTTTAAGGCTTCGTCGAACTTGCGCCGGGCATGGGCCCAGCAGCCGACCAGGGTGACATCCGGAAGCTCATTGTAGCCAGCATAGCCGTCAACGTGTAAATAACCCTTAAAACCCGCTAGAAACCGGCGGGGGTGTTTGCCAGCCCGGGTGGTCTGGTAGTCGTAGAGGATGATTGATGGTCCGTCCCGCCCGGTACGGTAAAGCCAGAGATAAGACTTAGTAGCAGCTTCCCTTCCAGGTTCCTGCAGCACCTGTAAGGTGGTCTCGTCGGCATGGAGGATATCTCTTTTAAGCAGGTATTCATGCAGGCGGTCGTAAATATAGGTTAGCCAGGTGTTGGCTCCATGGAGTACCCAGTTGGCCATTGTTTGCCGGGAAAGGTCTATACCCAAGCCTTTAAACTGCTGCTCCTGGCGGTAGAGGGGTAACCCTGCCCCGTATTTCTGGGTCATGATGTAGGCCAGGAGGGAGGGAGATAGGGGGCTGCCGGGAAGTACAGGAGCAGGCATGGGTGCCGTGACAACGGGAGTGGTTATCTCTTCCCGCTCGCAGCGGCGGCAGGAATAGACGTAGCGTACATGTTTAACTACTTTCACCTGCGCCGGGATAATTTTTAGTTCCTGCCGTATTTCAGTGCTCATCTCATGCAAAGGACCGCCGCAGGCAGGACAGACCCGCTCTTCTTCCGGCAGGCGGTGCTCTACTACTTCTACCGGCAGGTCTTCCAGGTTCATCTCCCGGCGGCTGTGTGTTTTACGGCGCTGGTAGGTGATGGTTTCCAAATCCGGCTCCGGCGCCTCCGGCCGGGCTTCCGCTTCCGCTTCGTTAAAAAGTAAAAGCTGCTCTTCTAAAGGCCTGGTCCGTTCGCTGGAAACACCGAATTGTCGTTTCTTGCTTAAACGAAACTGCTCCATAAACCAGTTTAATTTAGCGGTAAGTTCGGCATTCTGTTGTTCCAGCTGCATACATTGCTCTTCCAGCTGAACACAGCGGCTTTGCAGCTCTTCTATAGTCATGGCAGCGATAGCTTGCAAAGTGTTCATGCATTAATGATTCGACGAATCGCGTCGAATTCCTCTAGAATCAACCACAAACAGAAAATATTTCTTTCTGACGTTTAATATTACAAGATGGTGCGCGCTTTTACCTCGGGATGGGCCTGAGGTTGTTTTAAGGGGAGGCCGTCGAGTAGCCAGCGCAGCTCCCGGCGGCTTATGGTGATGGTTGCCGAAGTGGTATCTTGAGGCCAGGGAAATTTGCCCTTCTCCAGCCGGCGGTAATAAAGCCAGAACCCATTATGCTCCCAGTGGAGGATCTTTAGTTTATCGTGCTTGCGGTTACAGAAAACGAAAAGGCAGGAAGTGAAAGGGTCTAATTCAAACCCTTCCTTGACCAGCACCGCCAGGCCGTCAATGGACTTGCGTAAGTCAGTGGCACCGCAGGCGAGATAAACCCGGTCGATACCTAATTCGTTTAGCATAAAGCCACCAGCACCTTAACCACCTGAGAAAGCAGGGCGGGATCAAAGCCGGGTTTTACTTCGATGCAGGTCTTGCCTATCCTGACCAACAAGGAGTTGCCCTGAACACCAGAAGATGGCTCCCTTATTTCTACCGGCAGCCACCGGTTTGAGTTTCCCGGGTAAACTACGTCCTGGTTCTTATACTTCCGCAGCCAGTACCATAATTGTTTAGGGTTAACGTCTTCATGGGTAGCGCACCATTCTCTGACGCTTTGCCCGCTCTTCTTGTATTCGGCTATCCGGGTTTCCCATAGTGCTTGCCGTTCGGCTTTGGTCATAACAAAAAATCCTCCTCAGCTTGTGTTCTGAAGAGGATTATCCCCTATACTTGCGATTGGTGCCAAGGTGGGCTGTATTTGACGCTTACCTGCCCACTCTTCTTGTATTCAGCTATCCGGGTTTCCCATAGTGCTTGCCGTTCGGCTTTGGTCATAAAAAATCCCCCTCCATTGATGTTCTTGAGGGAGATTATCCTATAAATGTTGCTTTGGTGCTAGGTGGGTTGGGTTTGACGCTTACGGATACCCCACAGCAATACCCGGAGAATATGGCCGCGTTGCCAGTGGGCCATTTCGTGTGCGATTACGGCTTCTACTTCATCGAGGGGATAATCGGCCAGCAGGGTATCATAGGGAACGATGCGTTTGGTAGTTCCCAGGCCGGTGAAATAGGCATTTGTTTATAGGGTCCGGTGGTAGGCATTCATGATCTCACTAACTTATTGCATAATCATTTTCAACCGTCTTCTTTTTTAGTATTAGTTTGGGATAATTTAGAAAAACAATAAGAAACTACTTGCTTCTGTTTCCATCTCGATATAGACACCCTTGCTTTTTGCTATTAGACTGGTGCTACCTCGCCTGCGGTGGACTTTCATCATCAAGTCAACGCTCATGCTGACATAAAGAGGAAATCACATTATTTGGCGGGAGTTCCTTTGTCTTTAGCATAATAGGTTCCTAACTTGCGGTAAAGCCGTGAACGCGGTATTTTTAAAATAGAAGCTGCCTTTCGTTTATTAAAGTGGGTCTTTTCCAGTGTTTTCATGATTATTTCCTGTTCTACCTGCTCCAGAATATTATCTAATCCCATACCTTCAGTTTTTTTAGGCATCTGAACGTTACTTAATATTTCTACCGGTAAATCCTCTAGTTGTATTATTTCGCTCTCTGTTTTAAGAGCTAGCCGATCAATAAGGAAACGTAATTCCCTGATATTACCAGGCCACTGGTAGTCGAGTAAAGCTTTTAAACATTCATCGCTCATGCGACGATAAATCCCTGTTTCATGATAGAGCTTAGATAAAAAATGCTCAATTAACAAGGGGATATCTTCTGGATGTTCTCTCAAGGGAGGTATATTAAGATTAAATACATTCAAACGGTAGTAAAGGTCCTTGCGGAACTTCCCTTCCTTTATTAACTGTTTCAGGTTACAGTTGGTCGCGGCTATTACTCTGACGTCAACAATTTCCGGCCTTGAAGATCCTAATCTTTCAACTTCTCGCTCCTGGAGGACTCGTAAGATTTTGGCCTGCATATTGAGGGGCATGTCGCCTATTTCATCAAGAAAAATTGTGCCACCGTTAGCTAGCTGAAATTTACCTAATCTGCCACCCCGTACGGCACCGGTAAACGCACCTTCTTCATAACCAAAAAGCTCTGCCTCAAGAAGATTCTCCGGAATAGCCGCACAATTTACTGCTATAAATGGTTCTTCTTTACTTTCGCTTTCCATATGGATGGCATGGGCCCATAACTCTTTACCCACTCCCGTCTCACCAGTAATGAGAACATTCATCCTGGTACGGGCAATTTTTTTAACTTGTTGTTTTAGTTGGTGTATAATATTACTTTCCCCTATTATGTCCTGCAGCGTATATTTTGCACATAAAATGTTTTTTAACTCACTCTGGTAAGCACGTAATTTTCCTGCTAGGAGATGATTCTCTTGGACTAGGCGGGCCATATCTTGAATATCTTTAAATAATACCATTCCGAGACAACCAATTACTTTATCATTGTGATAGATTGGGATCCTATGCACCAGCCCTTTACTGTTTCTATATTGGTGCGGGCAGGCAATTTCCGGCTTCCCGGTCTTTAAAACTAGCGGCAGACGAGAACCTTTGATTATTTTTTCCACCGGTTGGTTTATTGCTGTGGCCTGATCTATGCCCAGAAAATTAGCATAGGCCTTGTTTAAAGCAACAACTCTTCCCTCATTATTAATAACCACCATGGGAATCGGAAGATAGTCGGCTATTTCACCCCATGTTTCCAGAGATGGAACAGGTGAGTTTTGCATTATCTCCATAAATCACCATCACCCTACGGGCACTTAGAATTGTGAAATCAATAATTTGATTCTTCGTCTTACAAAATAATCCTTCCTCTAGCTTTCTTCCCAGTGACGTTTAATCATTTGAACAGACTGAACTACCGGTTGCAGGCGGCAACGGTTTTGCCAAAAATACCACTATTTGAAATTACACATTGCTACTCTCCCGATTTTGTAAACCTGAATGACCACCTTTATGCGATAGGCTTAGTTTTTAGCTAGTTCCACCTGACAAAGTCCACTCTCTGCAATACTTAATGGTAAATGTTATTTTTGGGTGTAGTCCAAGTAGATTTCCAACCTGTATCGATATAGGCTCTGACACTAATGTGGTACGCATCCTCGACGTGGACTTCCCCCGGTTAATTGGACACCAACTTAAGCCACTTTTATCAGGTTCTCATAGTTTTTCTCGAATTCTTCCGATGTCTCATACCCAAGGGCTGAATGCAGCCTGAGACGGTTGTAAAAACCTCGATGTACTCAAAGATTTCCACTCTGGCTTCTGCTCGGGTTTTAAAACGGCGATGGTAGACGAATTCCGTCTTCAGTGTCTTGAAGAAGCTTTCCATAGGGGAATTATCCCAACAATCTCCCTTGCGGCTCATGGAACAGATAAAACCATAGTGCCGGAGCAGTTGCTGATAATCGTAGCTCGCATACTGACTGCCGCGGTCGGAATGGATGACCAGCCCCCGGCCGGGACGGCGGTTGGTGATGGCCATATGCAGCGCCTCGATGACCAGTTCCCGGGTCAGATATTTCTGCATCGAATAACCCACAATCCTTTTAGAATGGAGGTCCATGACCGCCGCCAGGTACAGCCAACCCTCATCGGTGTTGATATACGTGATATCCGTTACCCAGCTCGTATTGGGGTTATTAGCAGTAAACTCCCTGTTTAAGATGTTTTCGGCCACCGGTAGGTTGTGCTTGGAGTCGGTGGTCACCTTGAATTTGCGTTTTTGGATAGCCTGGACCCCCGCTTCTCGCATCAGTCGTTCGACCCTCTTTTTACCGCAGTGGATACCCTCCCTGCCCAGTTGCTTATGGATGCGGGGACTACCATACGTTTTCCGGCTCTTGTTGTAGATATTCACGATTTGTTCCTTGATAATTTCATCTTGTATCCTGCGTTGGCTTACGGGCCTTTTTAGCCACCGGTAATATCCTGTCCGGGACACCTTTAAAACTCGGCACATCGTCTCGACACGGAAAGTTCCCGTGTGCTCCCGGATAAACCGATATTTCATTTCGGCATTTTGGAGAAGATGGCCACAGCTTTTTTTAAGATATCCCGTTCCTCCTGGGCTATCGCCAGCTCTTTTTTCAGGCGGCGGTTTTCCTCTTCTAAATCGGTGCCGCGCATCTGTTTTCCTATACCGGGAAAGGCTCGTTCTCCATACTTTACCTGCTCTCTTTGCCACCTGCTGAGCATGCTGCTGTTGATCCCCAGGTCGCGGGCAATCTGGCTGGTAGTTTTACCGCTGGTGCGGCATAGCTCGACGGCATTTCGCTTGAATTCTTCATCATATTTTCGTCTGGAATCCCCCATGGACACAACGCCTCCTTGCTCTGATTATACACTCATAATTTTGAGACATTAAAATTTCCAATTCAAGGTCTTGACATTTTACCACGGGTCTTCTGTGTTTTCTTGTTTGCTCTTTTTTACAAGATTCGATCCAGAGGATGGTAACTCCTTCTGCTTTGTTAAATAATTATTATCCGGTTTCTTGAGAAGCTAAGGCTTTTTGCCCTGAGTTTTTCAGGGGGGACTAGTTAGGGCTAACGAAGGTGTGGTACTCAAACTGGCTGTTGTCCTGAAACCCTAAGCTACAGTCTAACACAAAAAAGAAATCCGCACCCTGGCGGATAGTTGTACTAGGATAACAAATAGATTAGATTATTTTTGTACATCAGTTATGCTTGTAAACTGGTTTGTTGTCCTGCTTTTCTTCCCATGGCTACAGCCAAGCCGATAGCTATTACTAGGCCGATTATACCAATTTCCCACAGCAGGCTATAGCTATGGGTTATATCATATATCCACCCACCAAAATAAATTCCGAAGGCAGCACCGGCAGCGCCCGCTGTGGCCATTATACCGTTAACCGTTCCCAAACTACGCCGGCCAAATAGATCGGCGGCCATGGCGCTAAAAAGACCGTAACAACCCATGTAGGATAGGCCCATTACAACTACAAACAAATAAGTAAGAGTTAAGGTTCTGGCGTTAAGAAGTAGAAGGGAGCCAACTATCTGAAGGATTAAAGAGATGATTAAAGCAGTGCGACGTTGCATGAAATCGGAAATAGATGGCCAGATTAGCATCGATATTACAGCGAGAAACATATTGATTCCGAGAACATTGGTTGCAACATCTTTATTTAAACCGAGGAGGATCAGATGTGGTACCTGGTGTACTTGTTGCATCCAGCCATTACCAGCCATGAAGAAATAGGCCAGGAATAGTCCCCAGGCTTTAGGAGAAGTCAATAACTTTGAGAGGCTCCATTCTTCCTCATTGTCATATACAGTTACTATATTCTTTTTAGCCGTGCCACTGGTGGTTACAGGGCTTGTTTCCCCGTCAGGGAGCATGCCCATTTCCTCTGGTGAAGTACGCATTAAGAAAAATGTGGGGATAATAACTAGTACCCATGAAAGGATAGCCATTATTTTAAATGTGCCCTTCCAACCCATTGTATTAAGCCAATCTTTAGCCAAAAAAGTAAAAATGGCGGTACCAAGGGGTGACCCAACAATAGCCAGAGATAGTGCCCGACCGCGTTTTTTAATAAACCAACGGCTAACAGCCGTTGGACCCGGAATCATTCCCATTCCTGTACCTGCGAGGCCTAACAAAATACCATAATAAATATAAAACTGAAGGGGTGAATTAATAGTTGTGACTAAAATATAGGCTAGCCCGGTTAACAGGCTACCTATGATTAAGGTATTTTTAACCCCCACTTTATCCATCAGTCTACCAACCATAGGAGCGGCTATAGCATAAACCAGCATATTGGCAGAAAGGGCACCGGCAATGGTTGCCCTATTCCAATGCAAATCTTCCAGCATAGCCAGTTGAACTATACCAAAGACACCTTTTGTCCCATAAGTAATGGCAATAGATAGAAAAGCTACCAGGACGATCCACCAACCGTAAAATATCTTAGTTTGCTTCATTATTCATCCCCCCTCAAGTTAGCAATTAAAGGAAGTGCTGCATCCGGTTCATAAGGGGCCAAGAATTCAGCCAAGGCTAGATTATAGGCCTTGGGGTTTTCAATCTTTGTCATATGGGCAGCTTCAGGTATGATTTGCAACTTGGAGCCTTTAATCTCTTTATTTAAAAGTTGAGCGTAATCCAGGGGCGTAGTGGCATCCTTTTCACCCACTAGAATTAGAGTAGGAACCTTTATTTGGGATAAATACTGACGGTAATCAGCTTTTAAAGTTGAGATAGTTGCCTGGCGATATGGAACTGGCCGGTTGAGCTGAAACATTGCAGTTACCTTGGCCAAAGTTTCCGCATCAATATCTGGTCGGCAGGCTGCCCTGGCAATAGCTGCCCCTACTTCTGTCATTGGTAGAGTATCAATGCGTTTCAAACGTTCTTCAAGGCCAGTTGTAGCCATGGGCTCCGGATAAAAACTTGTCGCATCACTGAGAGTTATGCTCAACATTCGTTCTTGATTATGAGCTGCAATTTCCTGGCAGATAAGTCCACCCATGGAATGACCTACAAAATGAGCCTTCTGGATTCCTAATTGATCTAACAGAGCCAAAATATCACTGGCAAATAGAGCCATAGTAATGAATTCATTACCATTTTCACTACGATGATGCCCACGAAGATCCATAGCTATAGTACGGAACGTTTTTTTAAATAATGTTATTTGATTTTCCCACGAATCGGCATTTTCCCCAAGTCCATGGATAAACACAAGTGCCGGACCAGCACCCATGTCCTCATAGTAAAGCTTGATACCGTTTACCTCTGTCAGCATGACCGCAACCTCCTTAAGATGGATTTTATTTATTAGCTTCCTGCAAAACTCCCAAGGTCTTGAAAAACTAGGGATTTTGCCGGCTGCTTAAGCAAGGTTTCCTCCAGCTCGTATCGAAATACTTGGAAGAAATTACACTGGAGTTGCCCCCTGTTGCCCAAATATAAAGCGGCGTTCCCCGGTAGTGCATACATGGTCACAGTAAAAGAACCTAACCCAATAGCTCCTGGTATAAGGCACTTTGGAATACTTACCTCTTTAAATAGAGCCACCGCGAAAGGATAAACAGCAACAAATAAGCTAACTCCTCCGTCGGTCAACACCATACAGGCTCACACCACGGCCAAGATGGCCGTTGCCTTACCGACCACCACCCATAAAATACCTTGGTTGCTTTATTATTCATCCCCCCTCAAGCTAGCAATTAAAGGAATTGCTGCATCCGGTTCATAAGGGGCTAAGAATTCAGCCAAGGCTAGATTATAGACCTTGGGGTTTTCAATCTTTGTCATATGGGCAGCTTCAGGTATGATTTGCAACTTGGAGCCTTTAATCTCTTTATTTAAAAGTTGAGCGTAATCCAGGGGCGTAGTGGCATCCTTTTCACCCACTAGAATTAGAGTAGGAACCTTTATTTGGGATAAATACTGACGGTAATCAGCTTTTAAAGTTGAGATAGTTGCCTGGCGATATGGAACTGGCCGGTTGAGCTGAAACATTGCAGTTACCTTGGCCAAAGTTTCCGCATCAATATCTGGTCGGCAGGCTGCCCTGGCAATAGCTGCCCCTACTTCTGTCATTGGTAGAGTATCAATGCGTTTCAAACGTTCTTCAAGTGCGTTTGTACGCATAGGCTCCGGAAAAAAACTTGCCGTATCACTGAGAGTTATGCTCAACATTCGTTCTTGATTATGAGCTGCAATTTCCTGGCAGATAAGTCCACCCATGGAATGACCTACAAAATGAGCCTTCTGGATTCCTAATTGATCTAACAGAGCTAAAATATCACTGGCAAATAGAGAGATGGTAATGAATTCATTGCCATCTTCACTACGGTAATGCCCACGATGGTCCATAGCTATAGTACGGAACGTTTTTTTAAATAATGTTATTTGACTTTCCCACGAATCGGCATTTTCCCCAAGTCCATGGATAAACACAAGTGCCGGACCAGCACCCATGTCCTCATAGTAAAGCTTGATACCGTTTACCTCTACCAACATTACTATAACCTCCTTAAAATGATTTTTAATTTTTTAGGTTGACTGTTACATTGTCCAAATTTGCGCAAATACTTAGGACCCCTTCAGCCTCCTTTCTAGGGTTAAAATATTTTTTAATAACTGTGGCGGCTACACCTACAACAACTCTATCAAATAGGGCTGTTGCCCGTTTAATAATATCCAGATGGCCATTGGCAATGGGATCAAAGGCTCCCGGACAGATAGCTGTTCGTAGCAACAGCCCTCACCTCTAACCCTTTACCCATAGCGGAAAATGATACCAAACCCGCCCCGCGGATATTGCCAGCTAATAGCCCCGGCCTGGGGACAGATAACCCGGCAGGTACCACACTCAAGGCAGCCTGCATAATCAAAGCTTATTTCCCCATCTTTTAAAGTGTAAAGGCCAGCCGGGCAGGCAAAGGTGCAGGGCTTGCTTTTACAGGAAGAACAAACCTCTTTGTTGAGAACAATATGGGCCTCTTCGTCATCTACCGCGAACTTATTGATCCCCAGCAATTGTTCACTGCTTAACCGTTTCAGAGGGTCCTACCCCCTTTCAAGGCGTCTCCGGCAAGCTGCAGCCAGCCAATCCGGCTCTCTTTGAGCTGGCCCATGAATTTATTTAACAGGTGTACCGGTGCTGTACCATCTACTGTAAACATTTTGCTTACCAGCCCGGTGGCCAGGTCAGGATAGGCCCCGAAAAGCCGCTCATTTTCAAGGAAATGGGGTGCTTGCCGGTAGGCCTCCATATCCCTTAAGACAAAGCTTTGTTTGAGGAAGTCCTCGTAAAGGCGCAGTGTCTGCTGGGAGAAGTCGTTCCTGGCTTTGGCTTCTTTAACTGCCTTGGCCGCAGCTTCCCCGGAGGCGATGGCAAAATCCATGCCCCTGACCTGGTAACCTAGGTTGAGGACAAATCCGGCTGCATCCCCTGTTACCAGGATGCCGTCGCCGTAAAGCCGGGGCATCATTTCCAGGCCGGCTTCGGGTACCAGGTGGGCTGAATACTCTACCACCTGGCCACCTTCCACCAAAGGCGCAATATGGGGATGGGCTTTGAAATCTTCCATCATATCTACCAGCCTGTAACTGCTCCGTTGCAATGCCGCCCCTTTAACTACCAGTCCCAGGGAAATGCTGTTTTTGTTGGTGTACAGGAAACCGCCGCCCTGCATCCCCTTGGTACAGCTGCCGACAAAAAGTTGGGCGACACCATTGTTACCGCTGACCTGGAAACGCTGGCTGATGATCTCGGGAGGTAATTCAATGACTTCTTTTACTCCTGTGGCTACCTGGCGGGGTTCAAGCTCTTTTCGCAAACCGGCTTTTTGGGCCATAAGGGAGTTGACGCCGTCGGCAGCAATAACTACATCGGCCAGCATTTCGTCTTCTCCGGCCCGAACACCTACTACCCGGCCGTTGTCTATCAGGAGATCGTCGACCCGGACGCCGCAGGCCAGGAGAGCGCCGGCTTCCTCCGCCTTCGAAGCCAGCCAGGCATCAAACTCCGCCCGCAGAAGGGTAAAAGAGTGATAAGGTTGGTTGGCCCATTTTTCGTCCTGGCATACTAGCGACACGCTTTTATCTTCGGTCATAAAGGTGATTACTTCTCGCACTACCGGCCTTTCGACAGGGGCTTCCTCCCAAAAATTGGGTATAATCCGGTTAAGGGCATGACTATACATCCGGCCGCCAAACATATTCTTGCTGCCTGGTGTCGGCCCCTTTTCGATGAGGAGCACCTCTAGACCTGCTTGGGCCAGTAAATAGGCGGCTGTGCTCCCCGCCGGACCGGCGCCGATTATAATCGCCGTGAATTTTTCTTCCGCCATGCTCACACCACTCTAACTATTTTTTAGAGCCTTTTTTAGCTCCGCGGTGAGTTTCGGGACAACGTCATATAGATCGCCGACTATGCCATAATCTGCTGCTTCAAATATGGGAGCGTTCTCATCGCGGTTAACGGCGACGATAACCTTGGCGTCGCGGATGCCGCTTACGTGCTGGATCTGTCCGGATATTCCGAGCCCAATATAGAGTGCCGGCTTTACTTTTTGCCCCGATATACCCAGGTACCTGTCTTCCGGCAGCCAGTGCAGTTCTTCGGCGATGGGCCTGGAGCAGCCGATTTCGCCCCCCACGGCTCCGGCCAGTTCCTGCACCAGACGGAGATCCTCCTGTTTTTCCAGTCCCCGCCCAACTGCTACAATGACGTTGGCCTCCGTTATATCTACTGCTTCCTTTACCTTGGGCTTACGGTCGATTACTTTTACGGCACTGGCGCCAGGAGCAGGTAACTCAGTTATCTTGCCCTCCCTACCCTCCTGGGCTGCTGCCTGTTCAAAAGTACGCGGCGGTATGGTTGCCATCTGAGGCCGTGTCGTGCATACTATGGTCTGGACTGCTGCTCCGCCAAACATCATGCGTTCCATTATTAAAGATTTGTTTTCTTTATCCAGCTTCAGAGAGTTGCATTCGCTCCCCAGGCCGGTGTTTAACTGCGCCGCTATGCGCGCCGCCATTTCTTTCCCGCGCCGGGTGGCACAGATAAGAAAGATATCCGGGTCTTCTCTGCGGGCCGCCTCGACCATCACCGGCACATATGCTTCCAGGGGCTGGTCTTCAGCCAGGGGGGAGAGGCTAAACACCTCATCCGCCCCGTGTTTAATATAGTCTTTAGCCGCCTGTTCTCCCCCGGTGGCAAAAGCCACGAGTGCAGTCCCCAGTTCATCGGCCAGGGACCGGCCGATGTTTAATAGCTCCAGTGTTTGTTCCCGTCTTTCGGCGAATACCCATACTCCAGACATTTAAATTACCACTCCTTTAAACAAGTACGCCTTCTTTGATCAGAGCATCAACAACTTTGCGGATGTCCTCGATTTCAGCTCCGTATTTCTCCCGGCGCCTTTCCATTGTTGCTGCTAGAACACTTGTTGTTTTCAAGCAGGGTTCTTTAAGCTGTCCGATATCGGCAAGCCCTATATTCGCTACCGGTTTTTTGGCGGCGCCGAGTACCTGTTTGAGGCTCGGTAACCTGGGCGTATTTATTTCCGGCAGGACGGTCACCAGCGCCGGCATTGGCATGCTCACTACTTCTACACCGTCGTCCAGCTTGCGTTCGGCGATAATTTGATTGTTTTCCAGTGCCAGCTTGTTTACGTAGGTGGCACACGGGATGCCGAGGAGTTCTGCCAGGCGCGGCCCTACCTGCTGGGCGTAAAGATCGCTCGAACCTTCGGCACAGATGATCAGGTCGTATTCAATATGACCCTTAATGGCTGCAGCCAGGATAGCGGCTGTTTGCGACGGCTCTAGTTCGGTGAAACCGGGATCATTGATGAAATAGGCTTTTTCCGGGCCCCGGGAAAGGGCGTCTTTTAAGCTCTGCTTGGCCGCCGGCGGTCCCACCGTCACAGCAACGACACTGCCGCCGTATCGCTCTTGCAGCCGCATCGCTTCTTCAATGGCATTGCGATCATAATCGCTGATTTTATAACCTACCCGGTCAAGGACGAGTTCGCGGGAATTAGGAGCTACCTTAATGTCCGCTTCATCTTTTACCCATTTGAAACAGGAGACAATCCGTGGCATGTCATGATTCTCCTTTGCTTTTTCGATTGACTTGTTAACGGAGCAGATTGCCGGCAATAACCATTCTTTGCACTTCCGACGTGCCTTCGTAAATCTCCGTTATCTTGGCATCGCGCATCAGGCGCTCAACCTTGTATCCTTTGATATAGCCGTAGCCACCGTGAATTTGTACGGCTTTGGAAGTATGGCGTGAGGCTGTTTCCGCCGCAAAGAGCTTGGCCATGGCCGCTTCTTTGGTGTAAGGGAGGCCGTTGTCCTTGCACCAGGCCGCGTAATAAGTCAAAAAGCGCGCCGCCTGGATATCTGTAGCCATATTGGCTATCATCCACTGAATGGCCTGGTTGCTGCAAATAGGCTTGCCAAACTGAACCCTTTCTTTCGAGTATTTAATTGCTTCGTCTAAAGCCGCTTGCGCAATGCCGAGAGCCTGGGCAGCAATGCCAATTCGGCCGCCATCTAACGTCTCCATGGCAATCCGGAAACCTTTACCTTCTTCCCCGAGAAGGTTCTCCTTGGGAATACGGCAATCTTTGAAAATAATCTCTGATGTCTGGGAGGCGCGGATACCCATTTTATTTTCGTGTTTACCGACTTTTAATCCCGGGGCATCTTTGGGTACGATAAAGGCACTTATTCCCCTGGTTCCCTTGGTTTTGTCAGTCTTGGCAAATACGATGAAGATATCGGCTACGGGACCGTTGGTGATAAAGGTTTTGGTACCGTTGATGACATATTCGTTACCGTCCAACACTGCCGTCGTAGTACCTGCTCCTGCATCGGTCCCGGCTCCAGGTTCCGTCAGGCAGAAGGCGCCCAGTTTTTCCCCTTTGCACAAGGGCACCAGATATTTTTGCTTTTGCTCTTCGGTACCGTACTGATAAATGGGACCGCAGGCTAAGGAAGTGTGGGCCGAAAGAATCACTCCCGTCGAGGCGCAAGAACGGGATATTTCTTCTACGGTAATGACATAGCTTAGATAGTCGGCACCGGCGCCGCCGTATTCCTGGGGGTACGGGATGCCCATCCAATCCATTTCCGCTAATTTCGCCACAATTTCGGCCGGATAGCGGCTCTCTTCATCAAGCTCACCGGCAATTGGTTCCAAATATTGCTCGGCGAACTCCCGCACGCTTTTCCGTAACAGTTCCTGTTCTTCCGTTAGTTTGAAATCCATAATGGTATCTCCTTTCTATTTTTTAATATTTTTGGTAACCCATTTTTTGGTAATAAATGTATAATTTAAGGATCAACTTTTTTGACCAGTGCCTGCCCCTTTACAACTACTTCTCCCCGCTGGTTAGTGACAGTGGTCTTCAAAGTAATCAGCTTTTTATCGTCGCGCTTTGATAATACCTCCGCTTCGGCTGTAACGGTGTCACCGATCTTTACCGGCGCTGTAAATTCTAATTCTTGTTTAAGATATATAGTGTTAATACCCGGTAATTGGGTGCCCAGAACCGCTGAAATGAAACCGGCTGTCAAAATCCCGTGTGCTACGCGCTCTTTAAAAAGACTGTTTTTAGCAAATTCAGCATCAACGTGGACCGGGTTAAAATCCCCCGTTATTCCGGCAAAACCATAAACGTCTGCTTCGGTCACCGTTTTACTAAAGGTAGCCTTATCCCCAACTTGGATCTCCTCATACCTACGATTAATCATATCTTGTCCACCTCCAACTATTTTTTGAGAAACAGCGTCAACGACGCTTTCATAGTTTTTCCTTTGCAAAATCCATACCAACTTAAAGATCCGCAGTTGGAGGGATTTTAAGTTCCTTTTATCTCTCTTAGTGTTCAGGATTAGGACATTGATTATCTGAGAAATTATTATTTCTTCGTCAAAAATCAAGGGGTAACTTTCACATGATTCTTTTTAAAACAATGTCCTATAACCAAACACTATCCATAAAGTATTAAATCCCTTTTATCTCAGGAATTTTTACCTGCCATATATTTACTCTACCAAAAACAAGAAGACCCCTAAGGGCATTTTACAACTTTTTTCAATAGATGGCACGTTTCTTGCTTTAACTTTTGGAATAGTGAAGGCCTATAGCGGATGTAGATGAAACATAAACCCATGCTACCAGAAAAGAGTGCAATCTAAGCCTCTACGAATCCTTGCTGGCTATTTTAAAGCATTAGAAATCATTATACGAAAATACCATTTATTTCAATGAAAGGAGTTAATTAAAATGGCACCAAAATTTATGACAGCAGCCGAGGCGGTAAAACTTATCCAGGAGGGTGATGTCATTGCCACGGAAGGTTTTGTGGGCAACCTTTTTCCGGAAGAATTGGCCATTGCCCTGGAAAAAAGGTTCCTTGAAACGGGTAAGCCCCAAAATTTGACCCTTATTTATGCTGCTGGGCAAGGTGATGGGAGCGAAAGGGGCCTCAATCACCTGGCCCACGAAGGGCTAATAAAAAGAGTTATTGGTGGTCACTGGAACCTGGCCCCTAAAATGGTCAAACTTGCCGTTGACAACAAGATCGAGGCCTACAATTTACCGCAGGGCGTTATTTCCCAATTATTTCGGGAAATAGCCGCTGGAAGGCCTGGCGTAATTACCCATGTGGGCTTGAAGACCTTCGTCGACCCCAGGGTTGAGGGCGGCAAGTTGAATATGGTGACCAAGGCGGATCTGGTCGAAGTAATTACCATTGGTGGGAAGGAAAGGCTTTTCTATCCAGCTATGCCTATTAATGTAGCTTTAATCCGGGCAACCAGCGCTGATGAGCTTGGCAACCTCAGCCTGGAAAAGGAAGCTAATAGTTTAGAGGTTCTCTCCATGGCCCAGGCAGCCCATAACAGCGGTGGTATTGTCATTGCCCAAGTAGAACGTGTTGTTGCTGCCGGAAGCCTCGATCCCCGCTTGGTTAAAGTCCCTGGTATCCTGGTCGATGTAGTTGTTGTTGCCAGCCCGGAAAACCATCAACAGACCTTTGGTGAGAGCTATAACCCCGCCTATGTCGGCGAAATCTACCAGCCTTTAACTCAGCTCAGCCCAGCTCCTCTGGATGAGCGCAAAATCATAGCCCGGAGGGCGATATTTGAACTTGCCCCTAATACTGTTGTCAATCTGGGAATTGGCATCCCAGAGGTAATTGCTGCTGTCGCTACGGAAGAAGGTATTAGCCATTATATGACCCTGACCGTCGAGGCCGGTCCTATCGGCGGTGTTCCTGCTGGTGGTTTGAGTTTCGGAGCTGCCACTAACCCTTATTGCATTTTAGACCAACCTTACCAGTTCGATTTTTATGATGGTGGCGGGGTTGATATAGCCTTCCTTGGGATGGCCCAGATGGACAGCAAAGGCAATGTTAATGTCAGCAAATTTGGTCCTCGCATCGCAGGTTGCGGCGGCTTTATCGACATTACCCAAAACGCTAAAAAAGTAATCTTCTGTGGTACCTTCAAAGCAGGGGGCTTAAAAATTAGTATTGAAAACGGGAAACTCAATATTATTCAGGAAGGTAAATTTGCCAAATTGGTACCTGAAGTTGAACAAATCACTTTTAGCGGTGAATATGCGCATCAGCAGGGCCAGAAAGTGTTGTACATTACTGAAAGGGCAGTCTTTGAGCTGGCTCCTGCGGGTGTCGTATTGACAGAAATTGCCCCGGGAGTTGATCTCGAACGCGACGTGCTGCAACAAATGGGATTTAAGCCAATTATTTCACCCTCGTTACACACCATGGACTATAAGATCTTCCTTAGTACGCCCATGGGGTTAAAGGTGCCTGCCTAGGGAGAAACTAGAGTTATCGTGTAGGAGGGAGCGGCTGGCTCCCTCCTTTCACCTATAAAAAACTATGCATCGTAAGCGGACAAAAGCAAAGCCAGGTGAGACAGCCGAACTGGCGGTGTCCTGCGGCGGGACGATGATTTAGTCGCCGTCCAGGATGCCGGCTTCAATCATGCTGTCGCCCGGCTTGCGGCTTTTACTGCCCGCGAGGGTATAGGGATTATCGTGTTGCCCCCCACTTCTCTGCATTCTGGATTCTTTCCAGAGGCGAAGGGTGAGATGCGGTGAGCCATGCGATAAAGGGCGGCGGGGCTATGTCGCCCAGGTTCTTCCGGGCCAGGTCCACCTGCAACCTGATCATGGCCCCGGGGTTACCGGTAAGCTCCAGGGCCACCCGGTCGGCTTCCGTTTCATAACGGCGGGAGATGGCGTTCGGCACCGGTTGGCCCAGGAAGGACACCAGCTGGAGGAAAAGGAGCATGGCAACCAGGAGGTGGGGAGGGTACGGCCCCGGCCGGGCTATTTCGTAGGTAAAGGTTAGTTTCAGGACAGCATATAACAATCCCAGAAGCAAGAAATTAGCCAGGATACCCCACAGCAATCCCCGGAGAATATGGCCGCGCTGCCAGTGGGCCATTTCGTGGGCGATTACGGCTTCTACTTCATCAAGGGGATAATCGGCCAGCAAGGTATCATAAAGAACAATGCGTTTGGTAGTTCCCAGGCCGGTGAAATAGGCATTGGCCTTGGTGGTCCGGCTGCTGGCATCCATTACTAGCACTTCCTTAACTTTCAACCCGGCGCGGCCGGCCAGTTGTGTAACCATAGTTTTAACCGGGCCTTCTGGGATTGGCTGGAAACGGTTAAAAAGAGGGGCGACTAGAAGCGGCCAGAGGAAGGCGGAGATAAAAAGCCAGCCGGACAGGAAGAGGCCGGCGGCGGCCCACCAGGTATGGGGCCAGCGCCCGGTAGCCCAGAAAAGGAGGAGCACCCCGGCTCCGGAAAGGATCAGATCGAGGACGCCACCCTTGAGGTAATCCAGCCACCAGGAAGTTAGGGTTTGGGTGGAGAACCCCCACTGGTGCTGGACGATAAAACTGCCGTAAAAATTAAAGGGTAAAGCCACTGCCTTTACCAGCAACCAGATAAGGACGAAATAGATTACCAGGGCCGGATAATAGCGCCCGCCGGTGACGCGTAAAGCTCCATCCGACCAGGCGGCTGCCCGGGTACTGGCGACCAGCCAGACCAGGAAGGTTATCTGGGCCAGGAAGGCCAGGATACTTACCAGGCGCATGGTCTGCTGGTAATGCCGCGCCTTTTCCACCTCGGCCGGGGTGAAATACTGCCAGGCGGCAGCCGGCACTTTACCCGGAAAGAGGGTGAAAAAGATAAAGGCGAGGCTCAAAACGCCTGCCAGTATTAAAAGGATGGTCCAAACTATGCCGGCTTTAGCCGTCATTAAATTGCCCCCCCTCTACCACCTGCCCTCGATGCTATTTTATTCGTCCCGGGCGGCTCTATTCTCCCGCTTAAATTTTTAGTAAAGGGAGCCGGCTTACCTCTGACCCCTGAGGCTACAGGGTTGCATATCAACAGCGGCCGGCCGTTCAAGACGCCTTTTTATAGCTGTGGGCTGACAACAGGGTCTGCAGGATCATAATATTGGCGCGGGCGTTTTTGCGGATGGCTTCCTGGCCGGCAGGACGCAAATAGTCTAGGGGGTGCAGGTAGGGTTCGCCACAGACGTCGGCCCCGGCCACATTTTTCTGCCGTGTAATTTCCCGCAGTGCAGGTAAAAGCTCCCCAAGGGTCATTGACCCCTGTTCCCAGTTGGTGATCGCCTCCTGCGGGCTTAACACATCTTTATCGATGCTGATATAAACCGTCCCGGCGGTTTTCTTTAATGCCTGCCGGATCATGGATAACCGGGCGCAGGGGAGGTAAACCAACTTGGCCAGGTAATGGGGAGCAATGCCCTGCAGGCTTACTGGCCGGGGGCCGATAATAATGGCTTTTTGCAAAGTTGGCAGCTCCAGAGCCCTGGCGACCCAGGAACCGCAAGAAATAGCCACCCCCTGGGGGGCCTGTTGCAGGTCGATATGGTGATCAAAAAGGATTAACGTAAAGGGGCAGGCTATGGACGCCGCGAGAAGATAAGATACATAGTGAAAATCCCCGCTACCGATAAAGGTAATGCCCCTCTTTCCCTTTCCCAGCCTGGCGGCGACCTGGGCCAGGGCCTCCTGGCCGCAATACAACCTGGTACCCTTGATGTCCCGCAGATCGATTAATTCATAGGGAAAACGCCGCAATTCTTCCTGTCGGGTTAAAGTATCATCGAAATTCAGCAAGGTAATAACCTTAGATCCTATAAACATAAAAAGGTTATCACCTCGGCTTTTTATTGTACTTGGGGCCTAAAGTTATTGTGGATTTAATTTCCGTAGCTGTTTTACCAGGGGGATGCCGAGAAGCAGTACGGCGATGGCTTCCCCTAAGGCGACGGTAATTACGGCAAGGTAAATATTAACATGTAGTAAATATGACAGGTAAGCCCCAACTATAAGGCCATTCAAGATGATGGGTGGAAGGTAAGCGAGGCGGCTCTGCCGCCAGATATAGGTCAACCAGGCGGCTGCCAGGGTGGTCAGGCTGCCCAGGACAATGTCTATGGGGCCAAGGCCGCCGTAAATATTGCTTATCAGGCAGCCGAGAAAGAGCCCCGGGATCGCTTCCGGGTAAAGGATCGGTAAAAGGGTTAAAGCTTCGGCTACCCGTACCTGGAGATAACCGAAACTAATGGGCTTGAGGATAATCGTTACTACTGCGTAAAGGGCAGCAATAATGGCTCCGCGGGCAATCCTCCTGGCAGTCACTAGCATCCTCCTCAATTTGGCATTTTTACCGGTCAAAGACTGGATATTGGGCCAGGTTTACATAAGCAGGCAATCCGTTATGGTAAGGTATTTTAACTTCACCTAGAATCAAAGGCCGGGCGTAGTTGATAAAGTCCATAGTGACGTCGTTTCCTGCCTCATTTATCCAGGCCCTCGGCACCTTTTTCTCCCGGTTGGCCACCTCATCCAGTTTTACCAGTTCATACGTACACCGGTACTCTTTCCCTTCCAGGCGCTTGATGGCTACCATATGGCCGCTGGCTCCCCGCAGAGCCTCCTCAACAGCTACCCGACCTACGTTATAGGCTTCTTCGGCATCGGTCCGGGAGGCCAGGTGCATGGCACTGCGCTGGGTGGTGGCCGGAAGGATGAAGCGGCCTTTGATTTTTAGTTCGGCTTCAATTTTATTAAGAAGGAACTGACCAACACCCCCCAGGCGCTGGTGGCCGAAAACATCTACAGTAGCGGTGTCATTAAATATATAGTTCCCATTTTTATCAACCAGGCCTTCGGAAACAACTACCAGAACCGTGCCGTATTGGCGGTAGGCTTTTTCCACATCGGCCATAAAAGTCTCAAGGTCAAAGGCTACCTCCGGCAGGTAGATTAAATGGGGAGCTTCTCCTGGTGCACGCCGGGCCAGGGCCGTAGCTGCCGCCAGCCAGCCGGTATTGCGACCCATGGCTTCTACAATAGCTACTTTGGTAGAGGTGACGATGCTTTTAATATCGATCCCCATCTCCAGGACGATGGTAGCCATGTATTTGGCGGCGCTACCATAACCTGGACAGTGATCCGTCAGGGGCAGGTCGTTGTCGATGGTTTTGGGGATGCCGATTACCCGGAGCTCATACCCTTCTTCCTGCGCCAGCTGGTTGACTTTATGGGCCGTATCCATAGAGTCATTGCCGCCAATGTAGAAAAAATACCGGATATCAAATTTGCGAAAGACAGCCAGGAGCTTATCGTAGTCTTCTTTCTTCTTTAACTGGTAACGGCAGGAGCCGAGGGCTGCTCCCGGGGTGAAACGCAGGCCTTGAATGGTAGACGCATCTTCCCGGCGTAAATCAATAAAATTCTCTGCTAAAATACCCATGATGCCGTTACGGGCACCATAAATTTCACCAATGGCTTCACTGCGATAAGCTGCTTCGACGGCTCCGGCCAGGCTGTTATTGATCACAGCCGTAGGGCCGCCCGACTGGGCGATGACACAGTTCCCTTTTAGCAAAGGGATTTTCCTCCTCTCCCGAATAACGGTTACTTTTTATATTATAATCCCGGCCTGCTATCCTGACTATAGGGAGTGACATTTTGAGGTCCTGCGGAATAAGCTAAATTAGACTGAAGGTATTTGGAGGTGTAACCAATGGCTGAAGAAGGCGGCAGCTTATTTGGACCGAAGAAAAGTGCACAGGATGGTAGCCTGGGATTTAATTTCCCTGGTGGCAGCTTTGTCATTATCCTGTTCCTGATCTTGATCCTTCTCTTCTTTGGAGATAATTAGGGTTTAAAAGTAAACCCCGCTGTCCGCGGGGCTTTTTTATAACTAATTGCCCACCAGCTCTACCGGCACACCGGTAGCCGCCACCAGGTCAAGGTAATGTTGACCCGTCAGATCAAAGCCCCGGTAGTCAAAAGCGATGCCAGGCAAGATAATAAGATCAACGGGGGTGGAATTTTTCTTTGACCACTCCTGCCAGGCTATCTTAAAATCCCGTAAGGTTAATAAGCCGGCACAGGCGATAGTGCCGCCGAAAAATTGGCTGGGAGCAGTTATTACCTCCAGTTCCCAGGGGAGCCAGGCCACGGCTTCCTTTATCACCTTACCGGCCAGTTCAGAAGTCATAATCAGCACCCGCCGGGCATGGTGACGCCGGCAGGCCTGCTCAACTTCCTGGAGAATGTCGGGGTCAAAATCCCAGCTAAAGGTAAGGCCGCTCCCGTCCTCTGTCACCAGCAAGTTAAGGGAACGCCTTTGTTTTTTACACCCGGTAGAGGAGGTATATGGACCGGAACCGGTATTTTCTTGCCGCTGGACCACTAAATGCCGTTTTCCGGGTTTGGCAATGAGGCGATAGGCTTCTACCCGGGAACGCGGTTTTTGTCCGTCAACTGCCAGGATAATATCGCCCCTTCTGAGGCCGGCCCGGTCAGCCGGGGTTCCGGGGATAACCCCTTCTACTACCGGCGTAAGATTATTTAAGCACAGGGGTTCCAGCAGCAAAGGGACGTCCGTTTGCTGACGGAGAACCTCCAATTCTGCTTCTATTTGTTGCCGTAAATTTTCTGGGAAACGCAATTCCGGCGGCGCCAGCCGGGTGTAGCCGGGCAAAAAGATGCGAATGGTCCTGGCCCCCGAACGAGACAGGTAAAGGATTGTCTCCCGGACATCCGACCAGCCTATAATCCAGGGAAGGGCCACCAGGCTACCGTGGTAGGTAATGCCGGCCTGCTTTAAGGTTAAAGGGGCCTCAAGGGCCGTAGTCGGTTTTTTGTCACCCATGAGCTTGAGCCGACCTGCCGGGCTGGCGCTATTGAGGGAAAGGTTTATTTCCAGGGGTCCCAAATCAGCCAGGGCCCTGGCCAGTTCCCGGGTCAAAAAAGTGCCATTAGTAGTAATTTCCAGGGCAGTTGCAGTAAAACGCCGCCGCACTCTGGCCAGGATCGCTAGAAAATCCGGATGGGTCATGGGTTCCCCTTCGATAAGGCGGGTGGCCGATTCGCCAATGACAATTTTGCGGCTGCCGTCCAGAAAGTCCAGGAGGGTGTCAACCTGCTCCGGCTTTAGAGGAGGCAGGTACCGCGTTTCCACTCCCGGAGGATTCTGGCGGTGGCTGCAGAAGAGGCAGCGTAAATTGCAACTGGAAGTCAGCGGCAGGATATTATACCGGGCGGCCGTCAGAACGGCCAGCTGAAAGCTATCCATGGATGACCGGCGCAGTAATAAATCTCTCCTTCATCGCAGGAAAATCCCTCCGAGAATTAAAGAGGCAACTACACCTAAAAGGGGGCTTATATTTAGATAATGGACTAGGATAAAGTAAGCAGCCGCAATGCCAAAGGGGAGCCAGCTGAAGGGGCCCGTGTCTTTGGGCACAAAGGCATATTTGGCAAAGTCCCAGGCCAGCATGGCCAGCATCACGAAAACTACAGGCCGGATGCCAGCAACCATACCCTTGATAAAGGGGCTATCTTTGAATTTCTCCAGAAAGGCGAAAAAACCGATCAAGATTATAAATACAGGGATGGCTACGGCGATTAAAGCGACGGCAGCGCCCAGCCAGCCAGCTACCTTATAGCCGATGAGCATGGTTATCTTGGTAGCAACAGGACCCGGGAGGGCATTACTAAAGGCCAGTACCTGGCCGAACTCTTCCTGGGTTACCCAGCGGTAAACATCAACTGCCTCGTGCTCATAAAGAGGTACAATGGCCGGTCCGCCACCGTAGCCGAGCAAGGTCGCCCGGCTGAAGCCTATAAAAAGATCCACCAGCGTCTTCAGCATTCAGGTTCTCCTGCACCCTTTCATCCGTTAAAGTGTCGATCTGGATCGAAATAAGTACCTTTATATTTCTACTATTTAAGGGAAACTCCTTTTTTATTACCCAAATACCATGACCAATTTTTAAATAAAAAAGCAAGGCCCTTGACGCAGATGTCAAAGGCCTCGCTCCTAACAGTGGTGCGGCAGAAGGGACTTGAACCCCCACCCTGTAGATCAGGACTAGAACCTGAATCTAGCGCGTCTGCCAATTCCGCCACTGCCGCTCGCAGTCGCTCCCGCTCGGAGCAAGTTTAATTATAGCAGCCTGCCGGCTACCTGTCAAGGGTCCCAACGTAAAGTAACCTGATCTCCTGCGGCCAGAGGAGTTGTAAATTCGGCCGGACGGCCGTTAACCTCCATAACGAGTCTTTTCCGGCCCGGTGGCGGTGTTGAGGGGAAATCCAGGTAGTTAAAAATATCGGTAAATAACACTTCGGCTGCCTGGACTTTGAGGGTGAGCGGGCGGCCGTTTAAGATGATAGTTATAACCTGACCGGCAGCCTCTACCCCTGTGACCAGGTTGTCGCCATCTTTGATGGGAGCTTCGGGCCGGACCGGCTGGCCGTTTAAAAGAATAGTACCTTCCAGGGGCTCCCCCAATCTGGTCAGCACATGGGCCACCGTATCTAAGGGTTCATAGGTTATGCGGGCTTTATCTTCCAGTGGAGTATTGTAATCCACCTGGTTGTCGTTCATTATAATCAGAGGTTCCAGGGTGACCTGGCGCCCGTTAAATGTTATGGTTATGGGAGCAAGTTCCGGCACCAGGTCGCCTACAGTTCCGCAGGCGTCGGCACCATCCCGGCCCGGGATCACCTGGATTTCATCTCCGGGCCTTACGGTAGCATCCAGGGTGGCAGGAGAATTATTTATCAGGACGGTTCCAGGCTGCCCGGGTTGACCCCGGAGAAATGTTAGACGCCCGTTGACCTCCACCCCCAGGCCTTTGCCCGGCCGGCCATAAAGGGTTCGTGCCGGGATGCCGGCCGCCAGCAGGGCCTGAGTCACAGTCACCTGCTGCCCGGCCAGGAAATGTACCGGCCGGCCGTTGACAATAACCCGGGCCAGTCCCAGGCCTTCCTGCTTTAAAGCTGTAATGGCAATTCCAATGGGAGTAATGGCCTGGGGGCCATGCAAATTTTTCGCCCCGCTGATGCCATTTAAAACTTCCCGGCCGCGTACGGCCACCCTGTCCGGCGGTATTTCCAGCTGGCCGGCCAGGGCCTCAGGGAGTCCCGGCGTGAGGCTACCGCCCCCTACCAGCAAGACGGCCTGGGGGGCGCGGCCGTTGAGCAGGATAATCTGGTTGGCAATCTGCCGGGCCAGCTCGACTACCGCCGGTTTAATAACTTCTACAATGGCAGTTGCCGGCAGGGTGCGTTTTTGCCCGACAATATCGGTAAACGTTATACTGTCATTTTTTAATAACTGGCGCTTGACTGCTTCAGCTGTATGAAAGTCCAAAAGGAGGGCCTCTGCCAGGGCTTCGGTGATTTCATCCCCGGCTGAGGGTACCATAGCATAACCTGTAATGGTACCCTGGCCGGTAATGGCTATGTCGGAAGTGCCGGCGCCGATATCTACCAGGACCAGGTTTAATCCCCGCATGGCCGCCGGCACGGCTACGGCGCTGGCGGCAATGGGTTCCAGGGTAAGGGAAGCCATGGAGAGGCCAGCCCTTTGCAGGGAGGCTACCAGGGAATCCACCACTACCCTGGGCAAAAAAGTAGCTATAACTTCCGTGGCGATGCGCCGGCCTCGCTGGCCAACCAGGTTGCCGATGGGATGGCCGTCGAGACTGTAACCCACCACACTGTAACCGACACAATGGTAAGCCGCCTGGTTTTCGCCCGCCGTCAGGAGACGTTTTTCGGCTTCCTGGACGGCTGCGGCCTCCAGGGCCAGCACATCCTGGCTGCTGATTTCCGTAGCCGGCGATATTTCTTCACCGGCGGTGGCCCGCTCGGTTTTTAGAGCCCGGCCGGCAGCGGCTACCGCTGCTTCTTTTAAAGGCATACGTAACTTTTTTTCCAGTTGCTCTTTCACCGCCTGGATGGCCAGGGCTACCTGGGGAATATCATGGATCTGGCCGTCCAGCATGGCGCGCTGCTGGTGTTCAACTATTGCTGCCGCCCGGATGTGGTAACCCTTTTTCCCGGGAACCAGCACCAGGCCCGCGACTTTACGGGTCCCCACGTCCAGGGCAAAAACCGGACTTTCAGCCATGGCAGCACCTCCTCCCCAAAAATTCGCCCTGTCCGGATAAAATCCTCCTTTTCACCGGTAAAAGTCGCCTTTTCCTGTCGCAATCAGCCATGCCCGGAAACAGCAAAAATTTACCCGGATGTTTAAACCCGGGTCACTGTCACTCTCTATTTATTTCCTTCCTCGGCAAAGCCGCTATAGGGGTCAGGATAGCCTGGCGTACCGCCGTACATCTGTAGTATCTTTCTGATATCATCCATTTCTTTCTTTTCTCGCTCCAGCATACTGTTAATTATTTGCTTGACTCCGTCCGGAGCTGTGGCGGCTATTTCCGGCCAGAGGCTAAACTCTTCCTCATCAAGGCGCAGGACCTGGCGCAGTTTATCCAGCCAGTGCATAGTTCCTTCTCCTTTCCGATTACTTTTTTTCCTCAGGTTTTTCACTGTAAGGGACAGGGTCATCGTAGTAAGGCGGCCGGGGCGGTTTATAGGGTGGCGGGTAAGGTGGTTGATAGGGGGGTTCGTAGGCCATGACATGGGCCAGGTGATGGTTCCAGAACATGGCTTCCTCTACTTCACCAAGGATGTGATTTAACAGGGTATGCCGGATACCAAAGGAAGGCGCCGCCGCTGCTGCTTCAGCCATGAGCCTGATTTCTTCCAGGTCGATTTCCAGGGCTCTCCTGGTTTTATGATGAGAACCGTTCATGATATTACTCCTTCCATAAAAGGGATTTTCCTGTAATAGACTATGACGGTTATTACCGGGATGTTATTGGTAACGGGAGGTTTTTTCTCATTGCGCTAGCGGGAGAAGTGTTATAAAATCATTGCCGAGAGGCGATTTGTCGATGCAACCTCAGGATGAAATTGTGCCCCGCAATGTGGCGGTTGCCCCCCTTATGTGGCAGGGTGTCCGGGCGGCCCTGCCCATCGTCCTCGGCTATTTACCCCTGGGCTTTGCCTACGGTGTCCTGGCACGGGAAGCAGGCTTTAACCTCTGGGAAACAGTACTCATGTCGGTGCTGCTCTATGCCGGCTCCGGCCAGTTTATTGCCGTGAGCATGTTTAGTAGCGGCGTGGCAGCGGCCGCCATTATTTTCACTGTCTTCCTGGTAAACTTACGCCACCTGCTTTTCAGCGCCTCCCTGGTACCTCATCTGCGGCGTTTTCGGCCGGGGGCCCTGGCCCTGCTGGCAGCGGAAATCACCGATGAGACCTTTGCCGTGGCCATCAATCACTACAGCGACCACGAGGCCAGTCTTCCCTATCATTTCAGCCTCAACCTGGCGGCCCATTTTTCCTGGGTGCTGGCCTCGCTGCTGGGCGGGCTGGCGGGTAATTTGATGGGGGACCCGGCCCGCTTCGGCTTCAATTTTGCCCTGCCGGCCATGTTCATCATCCTGCTTGTCATGCAGTTAAAGGATAAGAAGACCATTATCGTTGCTGCCCTGGCGGCCTTATTTTCGGTAGTTTTTGCCCTCCTCTGGCCCGGCAGCTGGAATATCATCCTGGCAACGGTCATAGCCGCCACTCTGGGAGTGATCTTAGAGCCATGGACAAGCAAATTTTAATTATTATCCTCGGTACCGCCGTGGTAACCTATTTGCCCCGGATGCTTCCCCTGGTAGTCTTAAGCCGGGTCCGGTTACCGGAGGTTTTTTTACGCTGGTTGAGCTATGTCCCGGCGGCGGTCCTGGCTGCCCTGCTGGTGCCGGGACTGCTGTTACCCGATGGCAAGTTATCGTTAGCCGCCAACCCCTACCTGCTGGCGGCTATCCCCACGGGGTTCGTAGCCCTGAAGACCCGCAGCATGGCTCTGACCATTTTAACCGGTATGGTAGCTATGGTCCTGATACAGCGCTGAAAGGAAGGCTTTACTGATGGCTACCTATCATTCCGTTTGTCCCCTCGACTGCCCCGATGCCTGCGGCTTGCTCATTGAAGTAAATGACGGCCGGGTGACTAAAGTCAGCGGCGACCCGGAGCACCCTTACACGAGGGGATATACTTGCGCCAAAATGCGCCATTATCCAGAGCTAATTCACTCCCCGGAACGGGTCCTGACACCTTTAAAGCGGAGCGGCCCTAAGGGAAGCGGCCTTTTTACGCCCATTTCCTGGGCGGAAGCCCTGGAAACCATCGCCAGGCGCTGGCAGGAAATTATAGCTACCTATGGTGCCGAAGCCATTCTCCCTTATTCCTATGCCGGCGTCATGGGATTGCTCCAGCGCAATGCAGGCCATGCCTTTTTCCACCGTCTGGGAGCTTCTGAACTCCAGCGGACTATCTGCTCACCAGCCGCCGAGGCCGGCTGGCAGCAGGTTCTAGGCCACACCTGGGGTAGCGATCCGGAGACGGTTGTTAACGCGGACCTGGTAATCATTTGGGGCATGAATCCGGCCTCTACCAGCATCCATTTCCTCTCCTTGGTGCAGCAGGCCCGGCAGAAGGGAGCCCGGTTGATTGTTATCGATGCTTACCGTACCCGGACGGCTGCCGTGGCCGATGAGGTCATCATGGTTCGACCGGGCAGCGATGCCGCCCTGGCTCTGGGCGTCATGCACGTGCTGGTGGCGGAAGGACTGGTCGATAGCGGCTTTATATCCGCCCACGTTTCCGGCTATGAGGAACTTCGCGCTAAAGTCCTGCCCGATTATCCTCCGGAAAAGGTGGCCGCCCTCACTGGTGTGCCACCCGCAACGATTATCAACCTGGCCCGCGCCTACGGCCGGGCCAGGGCGCCCTTTATCCGCATCGGCTACGGCTTGTCCCGTCACCGCCAGGGCGGTATGGCCGTCCGGCTCATTGCCTCCCTGCCGGCCCTGGTGGGAGCCTATGGCAAGCCTGGGGGCGGTGCCCTGCAGAGTTCCGGCACCGGCAGCGCTGTCAAGCTGGATGTCCTGACCCGGCCGGACCTGCGGCAGCGGCCGGTGCGGGCGATAAATATGGTCCGGTTGGGCCGGGCTTTAACAGAGGCGCTGGAGCCACCGGTGATGAGCCTTTACGTTTATCACGGCAATCCAGCCACAGTGGCACCCGACCAGAACCGCGTCCTGGCGGGTTTAAGGCGGGAGGATCTCTTTACCGTGGTCCACGAGCGCTTCCTGACGGATACGGCCCTCTACGCCGACATCATCCTGCCGGCGACCTTTTCTATAGAACAGGAAGATCTCTACCGCAGCTACGGCCACTATTACCTCCAGCGCAGCCCGGCGATACTACCACCCCCGGGACAGGCGAAGAGCAACTGGCAGACCTTTTGCCTCCTGGCCCAAGCCCTGGGCTTTAGCGAAGATATTTTCCGGCATTCCGAGAGGGAAATGGTCGAGCTTTTAATCCAGGAGATTCCCGTGGAGCAGGGAGACAGGAAAGCCCTGGCCGCCGGCAGGGCTGTAAAATTAAAACCGCCCCAGGGATTTGCCACCCTTTCCGGGAAAATCGAACTTATGGCTGCCGGGGCCAAACTACCCGGATACGAGCCGCCGGGCGATCATGAGCTGAACAGACTTTATCCTTTCCATCTCCTCACGGCCCCGGCCCATTTTGCCCTCAACTCCAATTTCGGGCAGTTACCTTCCCTGCGGGAACGGGAAGGGGGCCCTCAGATTCTCGTCAACCCAGATGACTGCCGTAAAAAAGGCCTGGTGGATGGCACCCTGGCTGAGGTTTACAACCAGCGCGGCTCCTGCCTCCTCAAAGTGCGGGCCAGCAGCGACGTTCCTCCGGGTGTCGCCGTGGCTCCCGGAGTCTGGTGGTGCCGGCATTCCCCCGGCGGACGCAACATTAACAGCGTTATTGGCGACGATTTAACCGACCTGGGTGGAGGCAGCACCTTTTACGACCACCGGGTCGATATCCGGCCGTTATAATTTTCAGCCCCGCGTAAAACAAAGCCCGGTTTATTTTCAGCCGGGCTTTTTATATTTACCCTTCCCGGCAATTTTAATAACCCGCAGGGAATAATAAGCCTGGGAGGCATTGAGCTTTATGCGGGCAGCCGGGCTTTACCTGACAGCCATAATGGTATTCCTGGCGATTTTTACGGCAGCCATCTATTTTTCCATCCGCCCGTTCCTTGAAGAAACCTGGCCCCAGGAAGCCATTGCCGGAAAGAAAATTTGGCAGGAGAATGGTTGCGTTGAATGTCACGCCCTCCTGGGTAACGGGGGTTATGCCGGCGCCGACCTGACCAGGATTACAGCTACTACCGGTCGCGAAGAATTGGTAACCTTCCTGACCCAGCCGCCGGTTATGCGCCCGGCCAGGCGGCAGCGTCACCCGGCCCTGGCCCGGGAGGAAGCAGAAAGGTTACTTGACTACCTGGAGCAGGTTGGTAAAATTGACACCCGTGGCTGGCCGCCCCCTCCCTTTGTCCGCACTAATCCTGCCCAAGGGGAGTAGACTTTGCTGGTACTCCTTAAAATGCTAAAAAAATTATTTTTTCCTCGCCGGCGTCAGAAAAAAACACCCGAACAAGACAGCCCTTCCCAAAAAGCTGCTTATCCCTATGCCCTGGCCACCTTTCTTTTTTTGGGCTTGCAGGGTATTCTGGCTACCGCCGGGTCCCTGCACCTCATCTTTCCTGATTTACCGGCCCCCCTTAACTTTGCCAGCGGGCGGGCCATGCACCTCAACTTAAGCATTTTCTGGCCCCTGCTGGGCACCATGGGCGGGGTTTATTACTTCCTGGTTGAGGCAACTGACCGGGAGCTTTACAGTATCAAGCTGGCCGGCTGGGGCTTCTGGTATCTCCTAGGCACCGGCCTGGCCACCCTGGGATTCCTGGCCTTTGGTAAGACTGACGGGCGGGAGTACCTGGAGGCTCCTTACTTTTTAAAAATCGCCCTTTTAACTGGCTTGCTGGCCTTTACCTTCAACCTGCTGGCTACGGCCATCAAGAACCGGCTGCTGGTCCAGCCGGAGGTAGTAGTTATTTTAAGTGGTGCCCTCCTTGCTCCTTTGCTCTACCTGCCGACTATATTCTTTGTCAGCCACCCCACCGTTGATGACGTTTTGCGTTTCCTGGTCGTACATCTGTGGGAAGAAGGGAGCCTGGAGCTGCTGGCCACGACCATCGGTGCCGCCCTCCTGGCTTCCCTCAAAGTTGCCGGCAGGCAAAAAGTAAAGCGCCTGCTCCTCTGGGAAGCAGGGCTGGTCCTCACTTCCGGTTTTATAGCCACCGGGCATCATTACTACTGGATCGGCACTCCGGATTTCTGGAAAGTAATTGGCAGTGTTGCCAGCGGCCTGCAGGTAGTGCCCGTAGTGCTCCTGGCCCTGACAGCCTGGCAGACTACGGCTAATCGTCCCCGTAACTTCACCCCCAACCTGGCCCTATATTTCTTTTATGCCAGCGTATTCTGGAATGTCGTTGGAGCCGGACTTTTGGGTTTCCTCCTGGCCATCCCGCCCTTGAACCGCTACGCCCATGGCACTTACTTCACCTCGGCCCATGCCCACATGGCCCTCTTTGGCTTTTTCGGCTTCCTGGTACTGGCCAGCAGTTACTATATCCTGACCCGCCGGCGCAGGCTAAGCCCTACCCAGGTCAAGCGTATCAAATTAAGCCTTGTCCTGCTCAATTCAGGTCTGGCCCTGATGGCTGCCTGCCTGGTAATCGCCGGTTTTCTCCAAACCTACCTCTGGCGGGGGCTGGGTATGGATTTCACCCAGGTTCATCTCTTGCTGACGCCTTACCTTTTACTCCGGACCGGTGGAGGTGCCATCTTTGCTGCCGGCGGTTTTTTACTGGCCTGGGAGATGGTTTCCCTGATGCTTAAACCCTGGGTGGCTTTATTAAAGCCGGGGGAAGAGCCTTGAAAAAACCGGCAGGGCCTTGAACGTCGTTGCTCAAGGCCCTGCTGGCTCAAGGAGGTCTTTGAAGAAGTGAGTGTGTATTCCTATTATAACCTTCCAGGCTAATATTATACATGGTTGCCAAAAATTTATGGGATGTTCGGCTCACCATGGCAATTTAAGGCTTTGTAAATCCTGATTACTAGGCCGCGATCTCCCGGAAGGCTTCCCGGGCGGCTTCTATGGTCCGATCAATATCGGCTTCCGTATGGGCCAGGGACATGAAGGCGGCTTCAAACTGGGACGGCGCCAGGTATATGCCCCGGCGCAACATGGCCTGGAAATAGGCGGCAAAGGTCTTGGTGTCGCTGGCCGTGGCCGTAGTATAATCGGTTACCGGGCCGGGGGTAAAGAAGGCGGTGAACATGGCTCCCACCCGGTTATAGGTAACGGGTACGCCGGCCTCACCGGCAGCTTCCTTGAGGCCCTTTTCCAGGCGGGCCGAGAGGCTTTCCAGGCGCTCATAGACCCCGGGTTCCTTGAGGACCTTCAAAGTTGCCAGGCCGGCGCTGACGGCCAGGGGGTTGCCGGAGAGGGTTCCGGCCTGGTAGACCGGCCCCACCGGAGCCACCATGGCCATAATCTCCCGCCGGCCACCGTAGGCTCCTACCGGCAGGCCGCCGCCGATGATTTTACCCAGGCAGGTAAGGTCAGGCCGGACGCCAAAGCGGCTCTGGGCACCGCCGTAGGCTACCCGGAAACCGGTCATGACTTCATCAAAAATTAACAGGCTTCCATATTGTTTTGTTATGGCCCGCAGGCCCTCCAGGAACCCCGGTTGCGGCGGGACACAGCCCATATTGCCGGCCACAGGTTCGACAATGACGGCGGCAATCTCTTCACCAGCCTGTTTAAAGACAGCCTCCACGGCATCCAGATTGTTATACGGGGCAACGATGGTATTAGCGGCTGTGGCGGCCGGGACGCCGGGGCTGTCGGGGACGCCGAAGGTCAGGGCCCCGGACCCGGCCTGAATCAAAAAGTAATCGGCATGGCCGTGGTAACAACCGGCAAATTTAACGACTTTCTCCCGGCCGGTATAACCGCGGGCCAGGCGGATGGCGCTCATGGTCGCCTCCGTACCCGAATTGACCAGGCGCACCATCTCGATGGAAGGAACGGCGGCGATGATTTCTCTGGCCAGTTTATTTTCCAGTTCGGTAGGAGCGCCAAAGCTGGTACCCATGTTATGCAGGGTATTTTCCAGGGCGGCCATTACCTCCGGGTGGCGGTGTCCCAGGATGAGGGGTCCCCAGGAGGCCACATAGTCGATATACCGGTTACCGTCAATGTCATAGAGATAAGCTCCTTCGCCTCGCTGGATAAAGGGCGGCGTCAAACCGACGGCTTTAAAGGCCCGGACGGGGCTGTTCACCCCCCCGGGCATAAGTTCGACAGCCTCGGCGTAGGCCGCTGCTGATTTAGGCCACGCTTCGATCACCGGGTACTTCCTCCTTGAAAAGCTTTTTTGAGTTACCTTTTGTACCGCTTTAGATTATTCCTGGCACCCGGGGGTCTCCTGGATGAAATACCGCATGCTCTCCTTTTTCAGCTCGGCCGTGCTGAAAATTATGCGGTAATTATTATGGCCGATGGCTGCGGCCAGGCGGGACGCCAGTTCCTGGCAGGCCTCCCTGGTGCGGCAGTGAATGACGGCATAAAGGTTAAAGGGCCATTCGGGTCGCTGCCGGCGCTGGTAACAGTGGGTTACTTCCGGGAAGGTGGCCAGTTTTTCTCCGGCTCTTTTTAAATCTTCCTGTGGCAGTTGCCAGACTACCATGGCATTGGCGATGATGCCCGCTTCCCGATGGCGCAGGGCGGCACCGAAACGGCGGATAATGCCATCCGCCTGGAGGCGGCGGATATGCTCGAGGACTTCAGCTTCACTGAGTCCCAGCCTCTGGGCCACCGCCAAAAAAGGACGGGAAACCAGAGGGATATCACCCTGGAGCTGGCGCACCAGTTCTTTTTCCAGGTCGGTTAAAGGACGCGGCAATTTTACGGGCTCCCTTCTTCCAGGTTAAAGTTTACCCGAATCTTGAAGGCTCTTTCCGCCGGGAGCTCCAGCACCGGTAGGCCGGTCCTGGCTTCGATGCTGGCCATGACCCTTTCCAGCTGGCGGCGGCTGGGGCCGATAAGGGTAAACCACATGTTATAAGCATCTTCCCGCAGGTAATTGTGGGTAACTCCTGGAAAGCTATTAACTACTGCCGCTACTTCCGCCAGGCGCCCTTCAGGGACCTGCATGGCACAGAGGGTGCTGGTATAACCCAGCCGCCGCAGGTCAAATACGGCGCCGATGCGGCGAATGATCCCCGTTTCTTTCAATTTAGCCAGGCGTTCCAGGACTTCCTTTTCCGTGAGACCCAAACGCCGGCCCAGTTCGGCGTACGGCTCCTCCGTCAGGGGGAAATCTTCCTGGATCATATTTAATAAACGGCGGTCAAGGTTATCCAATCTTCATCCCCTTCCGCCCCTGGTAGAGACACCAGGGCTCTTCAGCCATATAGTCGCCGTGGTAGTACCAGGCGCGGGCGCGGCAACCGCCGCAGATCTTTTTGTAGCCGCAGCGACCGCAGCCGCCGCTGTATTTTTCCGAACGCAAAGTGCGGAAAACCTCGCCCTCCTGCCAGAGACGGCTGAAGGGTATTTCCCGGACATTGCCCACGGGTAAGTTCAGGTAGGCGCAGGGCTGGACGTCTCCCCGGGGACTGACGATGCAGTAGGCAATGCCGGCCAGGCAGCCGCGGCTGTAGCGGACGGGAATTCCCATTTCCCGGGCGATGCGCATGAACTGGGGCGCGCAGGTCGGTTTTAATTCAATATCTACCTGCTGCTGCTTGTGTAAGATGCGCTTCAAAGTTCTCTCATATGCTTCGGCCCGCAAGGCTTCCGCTTCGATGCTCGCCGCCCGGCCGGTAGGCACCAGGAAAAAGAAATGGTGGCCCCTCGCGCCAAGATCCACAGCCAGATCGGTGAGCTTTTCCAGTTCATCCTGATTCCAATCGAAGACGGTGGTATGCACCTGGAAGGGCAAACCCGCCTCCCGGCAGGCCGCCATACCAGCCAGGGCTTCGTGCCAGGCCCCGGCCTTTTGTCGCAGGCGGTCATGGCGGTCGGGAGCGCAGCTATCCAGGGAAATGCCTATAGCCTGCGCTCCGGCCTTTTTTAATTCCCGGGCCAGGTCCGGGGTGAGCAAGGTACCGTTGCTCCCCAGGACCGGCCTTAAACCGCGCGCCGCAGCATAAGCTATCAATTCCAGCAAGTCGGGCCTTAACAGGGGTTCGCCGCCGCTGAAGATCATAATCCGGAAGCCGGCTTTAACAGCTTCATCAATTAGATTTTTCGCTTCCGCCGTACTTAATTCATCTTCCGCTTTAGCGCCGGCATCCCGGTAGCAGTGGTCGCAGTAGAGGTTGCACTGGTTGGTGGTATTCCATGATAAGAGCATTATTTAAGCCACCTTGCTACATCCAGGGCATAATAGGTGATAATTAGATCGGCGCCGGCCCGCTTGATGGCCGTCAGGCTTTCCAGCACGGTTTTTTCCTCATCCAGCCAGCCATTGGCAGCGGCGGCTTTAAGCATGGCATACTCGCCGCTGACCTGGTAGGCTACCAGGGGAGCGTTGAAGGTGTCTTTGACCCGGCGGATGATATCCAGGTAAGGGAGGGCCGGTTTGACCATGATCATATCGGCCCCTTCCTGGAGGTCAAGTTCCACTTCCCGCAGGGCCTCGTTGCTGTTGGCCGGGTCCATCTGGTAGCTGCGGCGGTCGCCGAACCGGGGCGCCGAAGCGGCAGCTTCCCGGAAGGGACCGTAGAAAGCCGAGGCGAACTTGGCGGCGTAGGCCAGGATAGGTATGTGGGTGAAGCCTTCTTTATCCAGGAGGCGGCGGATGGCCCCCACCCGGCCGTCCATCATATCCGACGGAGCTACGATGTCGGCTCCGGCCTCTACATGGGAGAGAGCTGTTTTGGCGATAAGCTCTAAGGTAGGATCGTTTAAAATCTGGCCGTCATCCACCAGGCCGCAGTGGCCGTGGCTGGTATACTCGCACAAGCAGACGTCGGTGATGACCAGGAGTTCCGGGTAAGCACCCTTTAAGGCCCGCACGGCTTCCTGGACAATGCCACGGGGGTCATAGGCCCCGGAGCCCACCTCATCCTTTACCGCCGGGATGCCGAAGAGGAGGACGGCCGGGATGCCGGCGGCGACTACGCCGGCGGCTTCTTTGACCAGGTTGTCGATGGAAAGCTGGTAAACGCCGGGCATGGAAGGAACCGGGTTTTTTATCCCCCGGCCGTGAATGACGAAAAAGGGATAAATGAGGTCGTTGATGTTGATCTCCGTTTCCCGAACCATGGCTCGCAGGGTTTCATTCTGCCGCAAGCGCCGCGGCCGGCGCACGGGAAAACCGGACATGGCAACTCACCTCCGAAGTGTCAGTAGTATTGATCTAGCCTCACTGCCCAGGAGAGGTCCAGTTATAGTTAACTATTATCCTGAGATTTCCGCATCAGTCAAATAGCAGGCGGGGTCGGATTCCCAGAAGTCGCCGGTCAGGCTCTCCGCCCGGGCACGGCAGTTGCCGTTACAGAGGTCCAGCCAGGCGCAAGTTGAACAGCGGCCTTTAAGCAGGGGCTTGCGATCCCGCAGGGCCTTCAAAAGGGGGTGGCTTAAATCCGTCCAGATTTCACCAAAGGGCCGTTCCCGGACATTCCCCAGGGTGTGGTGCGTGGTAAACTGGTCGGGGTGGACGTTACCGGCCCAGTCGACAGCTCCGATGGCGATGCCGCTGCGATTACCCCCGTTCAGGCGCAATAACTCCAGGACGGCCGCCGCCCGCTCCGGGTCCTGGCGCCGCAGTTTTAAATAAAGGTAAACGCCGTCGGCATGGTTATCAACGGTTAAGATTTCCACTTCCCGGCCCCGTTCTTTCAGGCGCCGGGTTGCTTCGATAAGCAAATCCATGGCGGCGCGGCTTTCTTCGTGGCTCAGGTCTTCCCCGGCAAGCTTGCTGCCCCGGCCGCTGTAAACCAGGTGATAAAAACAGGCCCGGGGGATGTTTTCTTCCCGTATGAGGTAAAATATTTCTTCCAGCTGGTCAACGTTGAGCCGGCTGATGGTAAAGCGCAGGCCCACCCGCTGGTCGACAGCCAGGCAATTACGGATACCTTCCAGGGCCGCCGCAAAGGCCCCCTTTTGCCCCCGGAAGGCATCATGCCTCTCCTCCACGCCGTCCAGGCTGATTCCTACATAGCTGATACCGATCTTTTTCAACTCCCTGGCGGTGCTGCGGTCAATGAGGGTACCGTTGGTGGACAGGGTAACCCGCAGGCCTTTCTTAACAGCAGCGGCCATGAGATCAAAGATATCCTGCCGCACCAGGGGTTCACCTCCGGACAGGAGAAGGACAGGCACGTGGAAGGCCGCCAGCTGCTCCAGAAAGTCCCGGGCGGCCATGGTATCCATCTCCTCCCCGCCCGCGACGGGCCCGGCTGCGGCATAGCAATGGCGGCACTTCAGGTTGCAGGCCCGGGTACAATTCCAGACCACTACCGGGCCACTATCCCGGCGCGCCCCTGCTGCCGCTCCAAAGGCGGCCTGGCTGTAGCGCAACGTATCACCGAAATAACTATCGTTAAAAAGCAGTTTGGTAAGACTGATCAGCTTCCCTCACCGCCTTCCGGCCGGTATAATAATCCAGCATGGCCTGGATCAGGCCTGCTTCCGTATATTCTCCCGCCGTAGCCGTCACCCTCAGCCCCGCTTCCCTGGCTGTAGCCGCTGTAATGGGCCCGAGGCAAAAAACGTCGACGCCCTCCATCAAGACGTTAGCTTTATCCCCCAGTAATTCAAGGAAAGATTTAACTGTTGAGGAACTGGTAAAAGTAACGGCCGCTACTTTCCCGGCAGCCAGCAGTTCCCGCAAAGTGTCAGCTTCGCTCGTCATTTTAACCGTACGGTAAATAGCTACCTCCGTCACTTCTGCCCCCTGGCGGCGGAGGTCTTCGGCCAGGAAGGGCCGGGCAATATCGGCTCGCGGCAGGAGCACCCGCCGGCCGTGAAGTAAAGGTCCCAGCCCGGCGGCCACCGCTTCGGCCACATATTCTCCCGGCTGCCAGTCGGGGTTTAAACCCCGCTCTTGCAAAGCTCTGGCCGTCGCCGGGCCGATGGCGGCGATTTTTATCCCGGCCAGGGTGCGGATGTCAATCTGCCTTTCCTGCAAACGCCGGCAAAAATAACGAACTCCGTTGGCACTGGTAAAGATTAACCACTCGAAATCTTTAATCCTGGCCAGGGCGGCATCTACAGAATCCCAGTCGATCGGCGGCCGGATTTCAATGGTCGGAAAGACCAGTACTTCGGCCCCCAGTTCGGCCAGCCGCCGGGCCATTGCTTCTGCCTGGGCCCGGGGACGGGTAATTACCACCCGCCGTCCGAAGAGGGGTTTCCTTTCCAGCCAGGCCAGGGTAGAACGCAGGGCCACCACCTGGCCGACGACGATAATGGCCGGGTTGCTGAAGCCGGCCTCCTGGGCTCTGGCCTCAATATCGGCCAGGGTACCGGTCAGGGTCTCCTGCTCGGCCCTGGTTCCCCAGCGGATGAGGGCCACCGGGGTGGATGGATCACGGCCACAGGCCAGCAGCCGGCTGACAATGGTGGCCAGGTTGGCCATGCCCATGAGGAATACCAGGGTATCGACGGCCCCGGCCAGGCCTTCCCAGTTTATGGCACTGTTTTCTTTTCCCGGGTCCTCATTGCCGGTAATGAAGGCCACCGTTGAAGCCAGGCCGCGGTGGGTCACCGGGATGCCGGCGTAGGCCGGTACGGCGATGGCCGCCGTGACGCCGGGCACGACTTCGAAGGGTATGCCGGCGGCCTTGAGGGCCAGGGCTTCTTCCCCGCCGCGGCCAAAGACAAAGGGATCACCTCCTTTTAAGCGCACCACCTGCTTACCCTGCCGGGCAAGATCTACCAGGAGTTCGTTGATTTCTTGCTGAGGCAGGGCATGGCGGTGGGGGGCTTTGCCGACGTAGATTTTTTCGGCGCCTTCCGGTGCATAATCCAGGAGGCCCGGGTTGATCAGGCGGTCATAGACCACCACGTCGGCCCGGGCCAGGCATTCCTGCCCCCTGATAGTTAATAAACCGGCGTCACCGGGGCCGGCACCGACCAGATATACCTTACCTGTGGGAATTGCCACTCTTCAGTCTTACCTCCTGTAAAATGGCCCCCGCGCCCCGGGCCAGTAATTTCCGGGCCAGTTCCTGCCCGGCGGCCTCCGGGTTGGCCGTGCTCCCGGAAGTAAAATCCCTTAACACCTGCCTGCCGTCCAGGCTGGCCACCATACCCCTGAGGATCAGGGCTTCCCCTTCCACGATAGCCAGGGCACCTATGGGAACCTGGCAGCCTCCTTCCAGGGCGCGTAAATATGCCCTTTCGGCTCGCACGGCCGCTGCCGTGAGCGGATGGTTGATGGCGGCAACCAGCTGCGCGATTTGCTCGTCCCCGGCCCGGATCTCGACGGCGATGGCCCCCTGCCCTACAGCCGGCAGGCAGATGTTATAGGGCAGGGGTTCCCCCAGCAGGCGACCATGGTTTAACCTTTTCAACCCGGCGGCGGCCAGGACGATGGCCTCCAGCCCTTCCCGTTCCATTTTTGCCAGGCGGGTAGGGACATTCCCCCGCAGGTCCACCAGTTCCAGGTCGGGGCGGACATGGGCCAGCTGGGCCTTGCGCCTCAGGCTGCTTGTCCCCACCCGGGCCCTGACCGGTAGAGTCGCCAGGGTATAGCCCGCCGGGGAGATGAGGACATCGGCCGGGTCTTCCCGTGGCCCCACGGCACCGATAATCAGGCCTTCCGGTATGCTGGTCGGCATATCCTTCATGCTGTGGACGGCCATATCGATAGCCCCGTCCAGAAGGGCCAGTTCCAGTTCCTTGGTAAAAAGGCCCTTATCGCCAATCCGCGCCAGGGCCACATCGAGGATCTTATCGCCCCTGGTTTTAAAGGTAACCAGGCGGCAGGTCAGATCCGGCCAGGCTTTTTCCAGGGCCTCTATGACCCAGCGGGCCTGCCAGCGGGCCAGTTCACTGTCCCTGGAGCCCACCTTTACTTCCCGCATTTTATTAACTTCCTCCTTCTACTGCCGCCGTTTCTTTCCTGGACCCGGCCTCTTCCACAGGCAGGTTAAAAAGTTCGTGCAGAGCCTCGGCATACAAATGGCCCCGCGGCGTAAGGGCGGCCTTTTTTAAGTTTACGATAGCGTCGTGGAGGAGCTGGTTGACTATGGTGTTGGCCAGGGAGCCAATTATTTTTTGCTGCCGCGGTGTCAATTCTCCCAGACGGTTGCAGGCCCGCTCTAATTCCTCCTTTTTAATGGCTTCAGCTTTTTCCTTTAAAGCAACAATGGTCGGTACCACATAGAGGGAGCCCAGCCAGCGGAAAAAAGCATCGACTTCCTCAGTAATGATACCTTCCGCCTGCCGGGCGGCATGCTGCCGTTCCTCCAGGTTGGCCAGGACCACCTGCTGCAGGTCGTCGATATCATACAGCTTCACCCCCGGCAGATCGCCGGCAGAGGGCTCAATATCCCGGGGTACGGCAATGTCAATGAGCATCAGGGGACTGTCCGGCCGCACCGCCCGCGCCCGGGCCCGGACTACCTGTTCCCGGTGGAGAATATAGTGGCTGGCCGCCGTACAGCTGATTACGATATCAGCCCGGGATAAGTAATCCTCCAGGGCGTCCAGGCGCACCGCCTGGCCGCCAATGTTAGCGGCCAGCTCTAAGGCCCGGTCATACGAACGATTGGAAACCAGGACTGTGGTCACGCCTTTATCTTTCAGGTAACGGGCGGCCAGGGTACTCATTTTACCTGCCCCGATTACCAGAACGGTCCGCCCCTGGAGGTTACCGTGAAAGACCTGGCGGGCCAGTTCTACGGCAGCGTAGCTGATGGATACCGTATTGCGGTCGATGCGCGTTTCCGTTCTTACCCTCTTGCCGACGGTAATGGCCTGCTGCCACAGGGTGTTGAGGATGTGATTTGTTGTTCCTGTTCCCCGGGCGATCTCGTAAGCTTCGGCCACCTGGGCCAAAACCTGGTCTTCGCCGAGAATCATGGAATCCAGCCCGCCAGCCACCCGGAACAGGTGGCGGACGGTATGGCGCGTATTCAGGGTGTAGAGGTGGCTTTCTAGTTTTTTCGGGTCCATCCGGCAGGACTGGCCAAGGAAATTCTTGCCCGCCCTGATCCCCATTTCCTCCTGCTGGCAGGCCACATATATTTCCGTCCGGTTACAGGTGCTTAAAATCACGCAACCCTCAACGCCGGCCACGGTCCGCAGCTGCTTCAGGGCCCCCGGCAAACTGTGGCGGGCAAAAGCCAGTTGCTCCCGGATTTCTACCGGCGCCGTGCGATGATTTAAACCGACGGCAACGACAAACACTGCTTCACCCGCTCCTTTGCCAAATCTTCTTTGCCCCGGGCTACCAGGCGAAATAATATCTCGTCCCCGGCCAGCCGCCGCAGTACTTCTTCCCGGCGTTTCTGGTCATGGGGCCAGGCTTTTTTTAGAAAAAGACGGAGTTCTCCTAAAAAATCCAACCAGGGACCGTATTCCGGACCAATTTCAGCCTCCAGCTTTTTGCGTAACTGGCGGGCCAGGGCCGGGCTTTTCCCTGCGGTAGTGATGGCTATTTGTAGATCCCCGCGCCTGACGATCGAAGGTACTATAAAGGTACACTTTTCCGGCGCATCGGCGACATTTACCCATATGCCGGCCTGGCGGCAGTCGGCAGCCACGCGGGCATTGAGGCCGGCGTCAGCGGTGACGGCAAATACCAGGGTCATCCCCGTGATATCGCCGGGCTGGTACTTTCGCCGCCACCACACCAGCTGCCTGGCCAGGGCCAGGTCCGCCAGGACGCGCGTAACTTCCGGGCTTACAAGGGTAATCCTGGCGCCTGCTTCCAGCAAATTTAAAACCTTGCGCTCACCGACCTTCCCACCGCCGACTACCAGGCAGGGACGGTCAGTTAGTTCTACAGCCATAGAATAAAAGCCCATTATATACCACGCGTCCTCACAAAATACGTTAGCCCCACTAATGTATCACGTGCCCGTCCTTCCGGCAGAAAAATGGCGTGCTGCCTGGCCCGGGCCAGGTAACGCTCGGCCAGCCCCAGGGCATAATCGATGCCGCCACAATTTTTAATGAGGTCAATGACTTCTTGAATTTCCATGGCGGTTTTATCCCTTTTGGCCAGCAGGCAGACCAGCTTTTGCTTTTTAGGAGAAAAACGTAAAGCATAGATTACCGGCAGGGTAATAACCCCCTGACGCAGGTCGCTTCCTATGGGCTTACCCAGGCGTTCCGGGTCGGCCACCATATCCAGGACGTCATCGGTGATCTGGAAGGCCATCCCCAGATTGCGGCCATAAAGGTACAGGTGGCGGATAAAGTCCTCCCCCGCCCCGGCAGCTATGGCCCCCAGCTGGCAGCTGGCGGCAATTAGCAAGGCCGTCTTGCGGTAAATACGTTTCAGGTAATCCCGCAAGGTAACTTCCAGGTCAAAGGCGCCGGCCAGCTGGTGCAGCTCCCCCTGGACCATTTTGACGCTGGTGGAAGCCAGGATTGATGGGATACGGGGATCGTCATAGGTGGCCACCAGGAGCAGGGAACGAGCGAAAAGGTAATCCCCTGTATGCAAAGAAAGCTCCTTGCCCCAGCGTGCCCACACCGTCGGCCGTCCCCGCCGCATTGGCGAGGCATCGATGACATCGTCATGGACCAGGGTGGCCATATGAATCATTTCCAGGGCCACGGCCAGGGGCAGGACCCGTTCCAGGGGGGCACCGCAGCATTTGGCTGCCAGGATGGCAAAGGCCGGGCGCAGTCTTTTTCCCCCCGCCTGGACCAGGTGCCGGGCCGCCTGGGTTAAGACCGGGTCGGGAGCATCCACCTGGCGCAACAATTCAGCCTCTACCTCTTGTAAATCGGCTTGTACCTCCTGCCAGAGGGGTAACTCTTTCATAATTATACCACCTGTAACTTCCCTTGCCGAGTATTTTTCCTTCACACCGGATACTTACCCTTTAGGCATACCTCTACCTATTCAGCAAGAACCGGCAGGTTTTTAAACTGGTCATATTGTTTGGCCAGGTCGGCATTGGCCTTTTCCACCTGGGCTAGGAGCTGGTTGGCCCGGCCGGCATCTCCCTGGTGGTAGGCGAGTATTGCCTGCCAGAGCTGGACTTCGGCCTTTATTTGAGGATCGCCCGCGGCGGCGTTAAGATTGACTGCCGCTTCCCGTTCCTGCCCCAGGAAGTACTGGCCAATGGCCGCCCGGAGATGGATGGCCGGGCTCAAGGTTACCCCACCGGGCTGGTGCAGGTCTTTGAATTCTCCCAGGCTATCTTCTTTTTCCTTGACGGCCGCCGGCAGGGCCGCCGCCTGCTGGAACATCCGCCGCGCCTTATCCTGCTGGCCGGCCTGTAGATAGTTAATACCGGCGGCAGTATAAGCCTGACCCAGATTCTCCCAGGTGGCCCCCACCCAGGGGGCAACCTGCCGGGCGCGTTCCATGGTAGCCAGGGCCTGCTCTATTGCCCCATCCTGCCAGTAGGCTTCGGCCAGGCGGTTCAAGACCGCCAGGTTATAGGGATCTTTTTTGCTGGCAGCCAGGGCCTGGGCCAGGGCCTCTTTAGTTTTCCCTTCCTTCAGGTAAATGCCGGCCAGATCACTGTTATAGGACGCTGTAAATGGATCATATCGGCCGGCTTCTTCCAGGTAAGAGGCCGTAGCCCGGAGGTTGTTGCGCTGCAGGGCAGCAGCCGCCTGGCGGGCGCTGGCCACGCCGGCCAGGTAAGACACGCTGAAAAGGACGATAACCAAGGTTGCCAGGGCTGCTCCTGTAACGTAAGCTACCTGTTTGTTTTTAAATACTGCCGCGGCCAGGGCCGGCTCCGGGCCCAGGCGCTGTCCTTCTATACCCCTGGCCAGGCCGAAGCAGGCCCAGAGCATCATGGAGACGGCTCCCAGGGCCAGGTCGAAATCAATGGCCGCATGGAGGCCGAGGTTCAAGGCGGCCATACCTATAGCTAAGGTCTGGAGGCGTTCTGTACCGCGGTAAAATCGGTAGTTACCCAGGGTAGCCAGCAGGAAAAGCAGCCATATAATTCCCAGTACCGTGATGCCTGCCATCCCGGTTTCTACGGCTACCTGGGCATAATCGTTGTGCACCTGGGTGGAATTATAAAAATAACTCTGGTACTGGCGGTAGGCTGCTTCCCAGCCACCACCGCCAAAACCGAGGACGGGGCGTTCCCGGACCATCTTCAGCGCGTCCCCCGTCCAGATCAGCCGTTCCCGGCTGCTTTTGGTTTCCAGGTTGATGTCCTGGAGGCGGGTCATAATCTGGGGCGGCAGGATGCGGGTCAGGACACCGGCCGGCTGCCTGTCCCCTCCTACCGGGGTTACGGCCAGCTGGTGCCGGGCGGAAAAGACCCCGGCTCCCACCAGAAACACCAGAACGGCCACCCCGGCTGCCAGCCGCGCTCTGGGAGTCCGCAAGCTCCAGCCGGCTCCATGGATAATTAGCTGGCCGGCAAAGGCCACCAGCAGTCCCAGGGCAAACCAGCTCCAGGCCGGACCATAGGCTTTAGCAACGGCCAGGGGAATAAAGCGGGCATTGCCTGCCAGGGCGGCGGCGCTGCTGGTCACCAGGTGGGCCAGGGTATTCAGACGGTAGCCCTTTGGCGCCAGAAGCCAGTAAAGGAACACCACCACCGGGAAAACGAGGTAAGCCCCCCGGGAGCCCGTCCCCAGGAAAACCATAAGCAACAGATAGTTGGCCGCTGCGTATAAATACCGCTGGCGGCTGCCGGATTGGGCCCAGAGGTAAAAACCGATGATACTGCCGGCACCGACGTAACTGGCCAGGGCGTTGGGGTACTGCAAAGTGGAAAAGAAACGCCCGCCGACAAACCCATCTTTAATATAAACAATCCCGGTGGCACTGAGCAAAGCCGCCAGGGCGACTCCTACTGTGGCCAGGTAAAGGGCATGGAGCAGGTAGAGGGTACGGCGCTGGCCGCCGAGGCGGGAAGTCAGCCAGAAGGTTAAAAAGTAGAGGAGGAGCTTGGCCACTTCCGCCACGGCCAGGCTGCGGCTGGCCGGCTTGACGGCTGCCAGGATATAAACTACTACCAGGGCCGCGGCTGCAAAATCTAAAGGCCGGTTCAGGAAGGATACTTCCCGCCGGGACAGCTTCCACAGGTAAGTAAGAAAAAACAAAACGGCGGCAAACAGCAAGGTCCAGCGCTGCTCTACCGGGAAAAAGAGGCCGCGAAAAAAAGGCGGGTAAAAGAGGAGCACCATCAGGCCGGCAAAGGCCAGCAGAAATAAAGTCTGGTTACCCCCGGACGGCCAGAACGGCTCCCCGGTGCTGCTTTTTGCCTTGGCGCGGCGCCAGGGGATTACCGGCATACTGGCCTCAGGGTTAACTTCAACTTTATTTGCCGTTTGCTTCTTCCCGCCCTTGGTGGCACTTGTTAAGGGGATTACTTTGCCTTTTCTATGTGCTTCTTTTACAGATGCTTCCCCAATCTTGTTTTTGCTCCGTGCCATGGCCAGACCCCTTTCAACTCATGTCTACCTAAATTCATTCGCCGCTTCTTTATTCTTTTCCTGCTAAAATAAAAAGATAGCCGGGCAAGGTGAATGCCAGGTATCGTAACTCTACCGCTGGCTTTGGCGCATCTTTTTGACGACCAGGACTTAAGGTGTTATGCTAAAGACGGAATGATAAAGCCGGATGAATTTTCGAGAAGCGAGTGATCATAATGATAACTGCCCTTCTCCTCACAGTTAGTACCGGGTGGCTTGCTTTGCGCCGGGCCGGGAAAAAGGCCGGGCGCAAAGCCATTTATACCATTCTCGCTTTTATCCTGTTCCTGGTTACTGCCTGTGGCAACCTTACCGGAAAACAGCCCCCTACGCCGGCCGACCAGTCGTACCAGCCGGGAGCGCAAACAGCTTTTCCTGCACCAGAAGCCGCGTCTGGCCCCTCGCCGTCCCAAGAAAACCCGCCGGGTTCTTCAACCCCACCGGCTGAAAGCGGCAAGCTACGCGTCCACTACCTGGATGTGGGTCAGGGGGATGCCATCCTGGTGCAGTTGCCTGATGGCAAGAACATTTTAATCGACAGTGGCACCGGTGAAGCCGGGCCGGGGGTGGTCCGGGAATTGAAGCAGTACAGTGTTAAGAAACTGGATTATGTGATAGGAACCCATCCCCATGAAGACCATATCGGCGGCCTGGACCTGGTAATAAACAGTTTCCAGGTGGGCAAGGTTTACCTACCCAGGGTGACCCATAATACCGACGCCTACATGGATCTCCTGCTGGCTATAAAAAATAAGGGCCTCAAGGCCACGGAGGCAAAAGCCGGCGTTGCGCTGCCCCTGGATATGGGCATCCAGGCCCTTTTTGTCAGCCCGGCGAAAAGCAATTATGAGGATCTAAACGATTATAGCGCCGTCCTGCACCTTACCTACGGGCAAACGGCCTTTCTCTTTACCGGCGACGCCGGTACTACCGCCGAGGAGGAAATGCTGGCCAGCGGCAGGCCTCTCAAGGCTGATGTACTGAAAGTAGCCCACCACGGCTCCCGGTATGCTACCAGTACTGCTTTTCTCAAAGCTGTGGCTCCCAGGTATGCTGTTATCTCCGTGGGTAAAGGTAATGACTACGGCCATCCCCATGTCCAGACCCTGCAACGCCTGCAAAAAGCCGGGGTTAAAATCTACCGCACCGACCGGGATGGTACCATAACGGCCGTTTCCGACGGCCGGAAGGTGACTATACAGTAGCTTTGTAAGGCCAGGTCGAAGGCATTCCTGTTGTTGTCTAGACCTGCCTGAGGCAAAGTAAAATGAAAGGAGTAGAATAATGCCCCGCCGGGAATTGCTGGTCATCGATCGTTTTGAGGAAGACATGGCCGTAATTGAATACGGCCGCCACACCTTTACCCTGCCCCGCTCCCTCCTGCCACGGGCCGCCAAAGAGGGTGACGTCATCAAACTCGCCGTCGTCCTGGATCCAGAAGCCACTGCCCGGCGCAAAAAAGAAGTCCGCTCCCTGGCGGACGACGTGTTTGAGGGGTAGAAGCTTAATGATTACCGGGCTGCATCCACAATGGCCCTGATTTTAGCGTCCACCTGTGAGGCTATTTCTTCCAGGCCGGCTTCGGGATAAAATTTAGCCAGCACGGTGGGCCGCAGGGCGCTGATATAAGTCTTGCCGTCCCGGGTGTAGACATTTATTTTACAGGGCATCATCAAGCTAATCAGGACGTCTTTTGCCAGAACTTCATGGGCGTAGCGGGCATTGCAGATTTCAATAATTTTCAGTGGTTCAGAAGCGTAGCCTTTGCTTTTCAGGGTGGCCTGGACATCGTGGATATGCTGCACCTTCATGCCTTGCGCGGCAGTAGCTTCTTCCACGGCAGCCACGGCGGCGTCAAAATTTTTTTCAGTTGTCACGGTGTAGCTGATGTCTTGGTAATCCATGCCAAATGCCTCCTTCACTTGTTGGCCTGTAGTAAGTCTGGCTTTCATTGTTGAACTTTATAAATACCTTTCGACTTTACTATAATACTACTATCTTGATTCGCTGTCAATTTAACCTGTTTTCAAAACGCCGGGAATCCCAGTATTAGCTGCTTTTCGCCAGGGCAATAAGGCTCCTTACGGCCTGGTAGGCTTCCAGGTAATCGGCTCCCGTATAAGTTACGGTAACGGCATTAACGCGCTGGCTGCGGGGTAGTATTGCCGCTGCCGCCGCCCGCGCTGCATCGATAAATTTTATTGTTACCGTTGCCGGGGCCGGTGCCACAAGGGGTTGATAACTTTTTTTGCTCAGGGCTCGGGCTACTCCCTGGCGGATTTTTTCCCTGGCCAGCCGGGGCGGGAGTGACCTGGCGGCGTGGAAATTAACTGCTTCTTTAACAATAACGGCTTCTACTTCTTCAAGAATCTTCCTTGCTTCACCGGCCAGGACCTGGTCGCCGCTCACCAGGACCACCGGGACACCGAAATAGCCGGCCAGCAGGGCATTCAGGCCCAGTTCCCCCATTTCTTGCCCATTGACCTCCAGGCGGTGGACTACGTCGCTGTAGGTGTGGGCCAGGACGCCCGGGCTGCCGGCCCGGGCATGGTAACCTAGGAAACAGGCTACAGAAAAGCCCCTGTCTATCCCCTCCATCATGCCCATTTTTTTCGGTGCGCCGCTGATGAGCTGGGCCCCGGGGTGCAGGTCTTCCGGCGGAATGTTACGCATCCTGCCGTGGGCGTCATTGACGGTTACGCTGGCAGCTCCGGCTTCAAGGGCGCCGCGGATGGCGGCATTGACTTCAGCCGTCATTAGTCTCTGGGAGCGTGCGTATTCCACCCCGCCTAGGGTTTCCACCTGTTCCCAGGCAGTTATCCCGGCTACGCCTTCCATATCGGCGGATATGTAGACCCGCATCCCTGCCATTCCTCCTTTGTGACGGGTGAATGTCAAAAGGGCCTGACCGGCCCCTAAGAACAACTCCTTCATGATTTATGGATATAATGGTAACCGAGTTTGGTAATATGCTCGCCAATGATTTCCAGGCTTATCTGGGGTAAATAATAGGTAATCACCACCCAGCGACGTTCGAGGACGACATTGACGCTAATTACTCCCGGCAGGCTGCCCAGGGCATTACTAATTTTTTTGGCATCTTCCCCGGTGCGCATATCGCTTACAATCAGGGTCATGGTTACCTGCCGGAGGTCAGGGGTATAACCATGATGCCAATTTTGTCCCTGTTGCCCGGCCAGAATTTCTGCGGCCCGCTGGCTGTACCAGCTCATTCTTTTATCCTCCTTAATTTAATTTTTTAGCTTCTGGTGAGCATCCTGCTCACCCTCCTTCCCCTCAGGGACTCAGACGCCGGAACTCAACTCCCTTTTGCAGCAATAAATAGTCCATAAAAGAAGGTGTAATCCTTTCCGGGTCATAGATAATTTTAACCATATTGGCCCGGCCCTCCCGGGGTAGCTGGATTTCCTTTACCAGGGCTGCCAGGGTATAATAGATTGTTTCCCGGATGACCGGCATTTCAAGGTTGGGTATAATATAGGTAACTTCCTGGTGCCGGCCCGGTCGGAATTTTTCCTGGCGGGCATCTATCCACATTCTTACCTTCGGTTCCATGCTCTCTCACCTCCAGAGCCCTGCCCTATATTCTATGCATCAACTCACCTTTTGCCGCCTATTTTTAGGTCCATTCCACCCTTCACCAACATATGCTGTAATAGTGATTTTATGAAATGAGGGGTGAAAGATGGCCAAAATCCTTTTGGGAAATATTCCCTTATCGTCATGGGAACTTGATGCTTCTAGCAAAACCTTATTTCCAATCATGTGCCGCAGTTTGGGGGTAAGTTTCCTAGAAGATGGTGAAGGAAACTTTATCCTTAATCCGCCCCTGGCTAATAAGACGATTGTTTTACGTCCTCTGGCCGGCCAGGACCCAACCTTGACGGCCCTGCTAACTACCTTAAGCCAGGAGCTGCAGGGACAGGGGGCCAATGTTTTAATTGTTCCAGCTACCGCCAGCGACGGGCAGCTCTTCCGTCTATGGCAGACCCAGGTCCTTTTTGCCTTCTCGCAAAAGGATACTGCCGGTCCAGAACCTGCTTTACGCTTTTTTTACTCGCCCAAAAGACGTGAGGAAAGCCTGGGGTTGATTGCCGCCCTGGTACAGACCATGCTCCGTTCAGGGAGTCCTTTAAGTTATACCATCCCCGGCGCCTGGGAGCATTTTAAAAACTTCCGCTACCGCCGCCTTTTAAATAATGCAGAAGTACCCTCTATCTTAATTGAATTTTGCCAGGTTCACCTGGACCCGGAATTTATTCACAACATAACGACGTGGCTGGTTGAGGGTTTAACCTGGTATTTCCAGAAACCCCTTGCGGAAGAAACTATTTTTAAGCTGCAATCCCTTTTGCAGCGCTTTCGGGATGCCTGTTTATTACCAAGGTTACCTGAAGGAAGCAACTCCCGGGAAAACAAGACAATCCCTGCACAAGACGAGGTTTTGGCTAAAAAAAGCCAGGCCATTTCAAGGGAACCGCAATACCAGGCTTCCGCAACGGAACAGGTAAACAAGGAAACTGCGCCTCCGGAAGGGGAACCGACAGCTACGACGCCGGCCGGGCCGTCAGAGGACCCTATTCAGACCGGAGAAAAGAGGGACGCAGGACCGGGAACCACAGGGGGCGCGGCCCGGGGAGAGATTGGGGGAAAGATGACAGAGTCAGAGGCTATAACAGTCCCTGGAGAGGAAACAGAAGCAGAAGCTACAACGAACCTGGATGAGGCGGCCATACCCGGCAGAAGCGAAATGCAGGTGCAGGCTGGATTGCCGGAGCAGGATCAAGAACAAGGGCAAGGCTGGGTAGCAGGGCAAGCAAAGAAATCGCCCCCAAACGAACTCGTGACAACGGAAAGGCACGTAAACCAAGGGGCAACGGGGGCAAAGGATTCAGTTTCCAGTAGCCTGGCTTCTCCACCGGCACCTTCCGGGCAGATTCATGATGTCCGGAAGGGTAAAGGCCGTCACAGGGGCAATCCCTTTTCCCCTCCCGGTGACGGGCCGGTGTTTATCTTTAAGCGGCCCCTGGAAGCCAGCCCTGTTCCTGCCATCTTTCCCCAGGAAGTGCTGGAACGCATGGCACCGTTGCACCTCCAGAGCACTTTTCTGACAGGGAAACAATGGAGTAATGACCTGTCCTCTCCGGTGGCGGGTACGGCCATGGCCAGCCTCACTGTCCGGCAGGCCCCTCAGCCAGGCACAGCAAAACCGTCAACCCTAAACTTTGAACCAATCAGGACAGAAATGATAGCCCCGGAGACTGGAAATAATGATAGCACCCTGGTGGAACTAAAAAATTTGAGTGCCGCCCTCCTGGCTCCAAAACAGCCCGGAGAACCCCTAAACGGCGAAGCACCGTCAATTTGACGGTGCTTCGTACTTCCTGCCTTCTAGAAACACTGGGCCGGTGGTGTCGGCGGACAGACGCCGGGAGCAACAGTGCAGGGAGCCGGTACGCAGAAGCCGTAGCTGGGCACCAGGAGCTGGACGGAAAGGATGGTCTTAATAACAACGCATACCTGGAAATCACAGGTAACGGTGATGTTACCGACACCTACGGCCGAGACGACGCAGTTGCAGAAAAGCAAGGTACTCTCGGAGCAATCTACGGTTACTCCTTCAGGAGCGCAGAGGGTGACGACTTTGGTGAAGGTAAAGACACGATTGGCAGTTTCAGCTGGAGCATTGGGGTTGGTCAGGGTTATTGGAACAGAGACGACTATGGTCAAAGTTGCAAAATTGCCGGTAGTTGGTACCCGGTTAATCACGTTGCAGGAAATGGTCCCATTCAGTGCACAGGGGATAGCCTGCCCTACGGTAAACGTACCGGTAACAAACTCACCAGTAAGACCCGTCGTTACTGTAGTATCCCGGGTACGGCTTTCCACCTGGAAACAGCTGTCATAAACCTTGTCAACGACAATACACTCGATACGAGTCGGGGGCGGACATCCTCCCGGCGGGCACAGGCCGGGAGCAACGACGGCCTGCTTGACGCTCGCTTCATCAGCCATGTTTGAACTTACCTCCTTGCCAGCAAATATTTCGGGTTAATGCCTGGTATATAATATTGACCTCAACGAGTGGATGTTACCGGGAAAACATATTTTGCTGCCGGCAATCAAAATTATATTTTTCTGCCAGGAAAGCATATGCATTAGTTAGGTAGCCGCGGTCCAGGGAGGTGATGGCCGTGATAAAGTATTTAGCTACACCGGGTGATAGCTGGCAGTTAGTCTTGCACCATAACATATTACAATACGGTTATATAGCTACCGGTGAGCCCATGGCCGGCCTGGAGGACTGTACTGCCGTTATTGATCCTGCCGGTCGTTTACATGTAGTGGCAACACTGCTTAATAAACGGTTAATTTATGCCCGCTGGCAGGGTCACCGCTGGGAAAGTAGTGAGTTGCCGGTAAATGGTTCCGTCCTGGGCTTTGTCCTCGATTCCCGCCGGCAGCCGCACCTCTTATTAGAGGAAGCCAGCAGGTCGGAAATTGTCCATCTCTACCTTGATGGCAACCGCTGGCAAAGGCAGTTTTTACCTTTTAACCTTACAGCTCCTCCCTTACTATTCAAACCCCTGTTCCTTGGGCGGCTTTTTTTTGCCGGGCAGGACGCCTCCAGGGAAAGGCAGCTTGTATTTTTAACAATTTTTGATCCTGCCACAGGCTGGCAGGTACCCCGTCCCATCATTGGCGTAGAACCTGGTAACAAAATTTATGCTTACTATTTTGAGGGATATCTTTACCTGTTATCCTGGCACAGCCGGGAAAAGGACTACTTGCTTTTTTTATACGTAGTCGATCCGGAAAAAAACACCTTGCGGAGGCTCTGCCCGGGAACAACGGTTGATCTTCCCGATGACCGGCCGGTACTCCTGGCTAAGGAAAAAACCTTGCTTTTCCTCTGGACATCCAGCAACCGCCTGGCCTTTTGCTTATCCCAGGACGGCGGCAGTACCTGGCCACCACCCCAGAGCGCCTATTTCTTTTTTCCGGCCCGGATTAAAGCTGTAGAGGGGCCAGATGGCCCCTCCACCAGGCAGGTGGTTTTCACCAAGATCAGCGGTCTGGAGCCGGACTGGCCCCTGGTAATCAATTTTGAGCCTCTTTTTTCTTTGTGCAGGGCGGTCCTTGTAAATCCCGACAGCAGGAATACTCTTTTTAAGCAATGATTTTAGATAATAAATGGCACCACCACACCCAGGAATAAAGGACCAAAGACGAAGGGGAACCTGCGGGCAGCGCCGATTAACAAAACAGGGTCTTTATCCATATCGGAATCCATCATATGATGCCCCATCATCATATCATGGGCCATAGGCATCATCTCAACTACCCTGAATTCCTCCATCTCCCGGTAGCGAACCATTAAAACGACATGCTCCATACCGAAATGCCTGGGATCAGGAATCCCCCGGGCAACAACCAGCAACTCCCGTTTTTCTATATCAATGATACCCATGCCCATGGCACCAGGACAATGGTGGGTGGGGTGCATCATAAAGCAGTGGCGCCGGGGCATTACGTGAGGCATGATGGGAATGCAAATACGCTGGCCGGGAAAGATCAAATTAGGATCTGTAATTTGCGGGTTGGCCGCCAGGATCTGATCCACTGTAGTACCGAACATGCGGGCAATGCCGCTTAAAGTATCGCCGGGTTTGACGATATAGACGAAACCGTGCGGGCAGTGTATCGCGGGTCTACCCGGAATGCAGAGCACCTGCCCAGGATAAATCAGGTTGGGATCCTGGATCTGGGGATTGGCAGCAATAAGCTCATTCAGGGTTATACCAAAACGTCGGGCGATAAGATACATAGTGTCGCCGCTTTTAACGGTATAATGGAAGCCATGGGGACATGGGGGCACCATATGCTGGGCTGTCGCCTCACTTACAGTTGCCTCAGCTTTCTTGCTTTCGTCGCTCATAAGGCCGGTCTCCTTTCCTTGCGGGCATGATTTGCTAGTATAGGGTATGAAACCGGCCGGTTATTGGTGACTTAAAAAGCGCCCCTATTGGGGCGTTAAATTATGAGCGTGGCAACGTTTAGGGTAAGCACAATAATCGGTGCCTGTACGCCTCCCGGCCCGGGCCAGCATTTCACCTGATATCCGGTTGGCCTGGCGAACGATTTCAGTTTCATCAACCTTCACCAGCCGCCCTTCACGGACTACGACCTCACCGTTAACAATGGTCGTATCCACCAACTGGCTATCACCGCAGGTAATAATTGCCGCTACCGGATCATGTTGCCCCCCGGCAAACCCCAGTTCCTCAAAGTTAATCAGGATTATATCTGCCGCCATTCCCGGAGCCAGGTAACCAATGTCTTCACGGCCTAAAACTTCAGCGCTGCCGACAGTTGCCAGACGCAAAACTTCTTCTGCTGTCAGGCCGTTATTACCGTAAGCCAGTTTTTGTAAGAGATAGGCAATACGCATTTCGTTCCACATATTAGAGGAGTCATTACTGGCACTGCCATCCACGGCCAGCCCCACCCGGGCCCCGGCAGACAGCAGGTCATTCACCCGGCAAATTCCGGATGACAGCTTCATATTGGAAACCGGGCAATGGGCCACCCCGCTTTTCGTCTCACCCAGCAGGGCTACCTCGGCATCGCTTAAATGTATGGCATGGGCAAACCATACGTCGGGCCCCAGCCATCCCAGCTCAGCCATGTACTCCACCGGTCGTCGGCCAAATTTTTCTTTACAGAAGCGTTCTTCATCCAGGGTTTCGGCCAGGTGGGTATGGAGCATGACACCGTACCGGCGCGCCAGGGCGGCACTATCTCGCATCAGTTCGGGAGTTACAGAAAAAGGTGAACAGGGAGCCAGGGCAATACGGCACATGGCGAAGTGACCAGCCTCATGGTACTTTTGGATCAAGCGCTCGCTATCAGCTAATATCTCGTCTTCTGTTTGCACCACTTCGTCCGGTGGTAGACCACCCTGACTTTTGCCCAGGGACATGCTGCCCCGGGTGGCATGGAAGCGGATCCCCAGTTCCCGGGCCGCCTGGATCTCAATATCAATAAGTTCATTCCCCTGCCCGCGGGGAAAGACGTAGTGATGGTCGCTGGAGCAGGTACAGCCTGTTTTCAGCAATTCCCCCAAGCCCACCAGGGCTCCCAGGCGAACCGCTTCGGGCGTCAGCTCGCGCCAGATTTCGTAAAGGGTCACCAGCCAGGGGAACAGGGGTATATCCTGAGTTGCCGGGATATTGCGGGTCAGGGTCTGGTACAGGTGGTGATGGGTATTGATCAGCCCCGGCAGGACAACTTTACCTTGAGCGTTAATAATTTCGTCGCCCTCGCCGGCGGGCAGGTTGAAGCCAATGGCCTTAATTGCCGGCCCCTCAATTAAAAGATCAGCCTGCCGGTAGCGGCGGCCTTCGCTATCCAGAGTAATAATCCATTCGGCATTTTTGATAAGTAAAGACATCAAGATCCTCCCGTCAACCGGGCCAACCCGGTTAAATATAATGATTTATTTCAGCATACACGTTAATAAAATCACCATTTTTAATTACCGCCTCGGACAGGAGTTAAATTTAATTTTGCCAAAAGATTGGCCAAGGCCGCAGCCACTTCGGCGCGGGTGGCAGCCTGGTCGGGCCGGAAGGTGCCGTCCGGGTAGCCGCTCATAATTCCGGCGGCCATGACCTGGCGAATGGCTGTCTCGGCCCAGTGACCCTGGATATCGTCGGGCTCCTTTGGCTTCAGGCCCAGGTAAGCGGCCAGGCCGCGAAAAATGGACCGGGCCAGGGCTTGCTGTACTGCGGGCGTGGCCAGTTGAGCCGCCGTCTCCGGGTTGCTGATAAAACCCATTTCCACCAGAACTGCAGGAGCGTCGGTTTCCCGCAGGATGTAAAAATTCGCCTGGCGAACGCCCCCGTCCGGCCAGCCGGTGGCCGCCACCACTTCGGCCTGAATCAAACGGGCGAGCTTTTCAGCCTGGCCTCCGGGTGCCAGGATAAAGGTGCTGGCGTAGTTAGGAGCCGGGGTACCGGCGCTGTTGACGTGCAGGCTGATGACGAGGTCCACCTGTTCCCGGTTGAAAAGGGCCGCCCGGTCAGCCAGGGAAACATCCTGGTCGCCTGTCCGGGACATCACCACTACTACACCCGCTTCCTGGAGCAACTGCTGCAACGCCAGGCCCACGGCCAGGGTGACGGCCTTTTCCTGGAGGCCGCCGGCGGCTACGGCCCCGGGGTCGCTACCGCCATGACCGGGATCAATGCCGATTTTGGGCATCAAAACCACCCCCGATTTTAAGATATGCTTTAACGTGATCTTAAGCTACGGGGGTGAAACCTGACCAGCAACGTAAATTGCTAATTACGCGCCTCCGGATCCTGTTGCCGCCTATTTACCGGCTTCAGGGTACCGGGTTTCGTCATAGCGGCCGGGGTCAAGATACTTTCCAGTTCGTCCTGCGTTAAAAAACCTTTTTCTAACAGGATTTCTCTAATGGAGCGGTCGGAAGCTTCTGCTTCCTTTACCACCTCGGTGGCTTTCTCGTAACCGAGATAGGGCAGCAAAGCAGTCACCAGGACGGGGCTCTGCTCCAGTATTTCCCGGCAGCGGCCGGCATTAGCGGTTATACCGCTAATACAACCGGTGCGGAAAATCCGGGCCGTCGCCGCCAGCATTTCCAGGGATTCCAGCAAGGCATGGGCGATAAGTGGCGCGAAAGGATTGAGTTCCAGATGGCCCTGGCTGGCGGCCATGGCGATTACCATGTCGTTGGCCATGACCTGCATGGCAACCTGATGAACCATTTCCGGGATCACCGGGTTGACCTTTCCCGGCATGATGGAAGATCCTGCCTGCCGGGGCGGCAGGTTGATTTCCGCCGGCCCGCCTTTGGGACCGGCGGCGAGGAAACGCAGGTCCCCGGCAATCTTATGCATGGTTACGGCGGCGGCCTTCACCAGGCCGGAAACCTCCACAAAGACGTCCATATTCTGGGTGCCGTCGATCAAATTTTCCGCCCGGGCCAGACCCAGCCCTGTTAGGCGCCTTAAATAATCATTGACCAGGTAAATGTATTTCAAGGGGGCATTGAGGCCGGTGCCGGTGGCCGTGCCGCCCAGGTTCACCTGGCGCAGGCGCTCCTCAACCTTGTACAGCCGCCAGCGGTCCCGGGCCACGGCCTGGGCGTAGGCACCGAATTCCTGCCCCAGGGTTACCGGAACGGCGTCCTGGAGCTCAGTCCGGCCGATTTTAAGTATCCCGGCAAAGGCAGCCTCCTTTTCCTGGAGGGCCTCCTGGAGCCTGGCCAGTTCCTCGGCCAGGGGCAGTAAAAGGCGGATGGCCGCTATACGCATGGCGGTAGGATAGACATCGTTGGTGGACTGGTGCAGGTTAACGTGGTCATTGGGGTGGATGGTGGTATAATCACCTTTGGGAAGGCCCAGGATTTCCAGGGCGCGGTTGGCGATTACTTCGTTGACGTTCATATTGGTCGAAGTACCGGCGCCGCCCTGGAAGGCGTCGAGAAAAAACTGATCGGCCAGTTCACCCCGGGCTACTTCCCGGCAGGCGGCAATAATGGCCTCTCCCTTTTCCCGGGGGAGGTAGCCCAGGTCGAGGTTGGCCCGGGCGGCCGCCTCTTTGACGGTAGCCAGGGCTTTAATTAGTTCTGGATGGACGTGATGCCGGCTGACCCGGAAATTTTCCGCCGCCCTCAAAGTATGAATGCCGTAATAAGCGTCGGCGGGCACTTCCCTGATCCCCAGGAGATCGTGTTCCTGGCGGGTAGACATAGCGCATCCCTTCCTTTGGACTCTATTGTAGCAGACCGGGGACGGCCGGCAAATACAGGCATGGAAAAAGCGACCGGCTATCGAAATTGCCGGTCGCCGTGAAAGGGTAGCCAGCACCTGTTGGCCGGTACCTTTTGCTGGATGCTCCTTCATGGGGCATAGAACTATTTCTGCACGTAGATATGGGCATCCCGGGGGAGGGCCAGGCCGGCAGCTACTTCGACGGCCTTAACCATGCCGGGGAGTACCGGGCAGGCGGCATGGGGACAATATTGAAAGAATAATCCCCGCAGGCGGCTGTCGCCTTTGAAGCTGATCTCGTCCAGGGGATTGAGGGTGCCAAGTTCAGCAGCAATCTTCTGGATGTTGGGACAGGTAGTGTTGATGCTCAGGTTGCAGGAAAACATATCCGGTGCTTCCGCCAGAACTTCGGTGGTAAAACCACAGATGCCGGATTCTACAGTTACTTTAGCCATAGAAGAACTCCTTTCATTATAGTAATGTTAAAAACCGCCCGACCGCCCGGGGTGCTTTTTACTCTTTTGTTCTGCTCTTTAAATACTCGAGAAAGATAGCTGCCGTAGCCAGGTTCGTGGCCGCCGGAACGTTGTGGACGTCACAAATGCGCAGGAGGGCGCTGATATCCGGTTCGTGGGGCTGGGGCGTCAGCGGATCCCGCAGGAAAATTACCAGGTCCAGGCGTTTTTTGGCCACCAGGGAACCCATTTGCTGGTCTCCCCCCAGGGGCCCGGACATGAGACGGTGGACCTTGAGGCCGGTGCGTTCCATGATCCTGGCACCTGTAGTTCCCGTGGCTACCAGCCGGTGGTTGGCAAAGATATGTTTATGCTGGTCGACAAAATTGACCAGATCGTCTTTCATGCGGTCGTGGGCTATGAGAGCGATGCGCATCAATCTTCCTCCATTTTAACAGTTTTTCAGGAAGTTGAATAAATAGATTCGCTAAAAAGCTCTTTTCCCCTTCTATTGGCGAAGCTGGCGCCATAGTTCCGGTGGGCAAAGGGACTTTAAAGGAACCTCGGCAAAACTAAAGCAGCCGGCAAATGGGGTCGGCTCCCAGTCATGGCGGTGCACACCTGCCGGTACCGCCGGCTGCAAAGAAAGCCAGGAACGCACCAGTTCATCTTCCCCGCGGTTGATAACGATTTCCCGTAATATTCTGGCCCGCCGGGTGCGGGGGCAGCAAAAATAGGTGCGGCAGATGAGGGGCCGGTATTTGTACAGGCGGCAACGACGACGGTACGGTTCTAAAAAAATACAGTAGCCTTCGGCGTCAGTCCGCAAAGTAATATCTACCACCCGCCCCTTCACCCGGACCTGGCAATATTCCTCCAGCATTTCCGGGAGGGAAAACCTTTTACCAGTAAGCTCCTCCAGTCCCTGCTGCAATACCTGCAGGTCGATGCTGGTCAGGGGCAGACGACCGCCGCAGCAGTGATCACAACCCTGGCAAGCGCCGTTGGTATAGGGCCGGTAAAGGAGAGCCGGGTCGAGTCCTTCTACGGCGGTAATATAGTCAGCTACGCTGGCCTCGGGAGATAAAACCCGCAGATCATAACCTCGCTTGCCGTTGACCTGCCAGTAACGCACCTGAACGGGGTTCTGTCCTTGTTTTGCGAGCAATTGACAACCTCCTGCCAATTATATTTTTACTCTTCTTCCCGCCATTCCATCAGGGCCAGGGGGAAGGGCTCCAGGGCCCGTTCCAGGACGCCGTGGATAAAAGCCAGGAGGACGCCGTAATTAACTATTGGCACGCCGGCTTCCCTGGCCAGCTGGATGCGGTAGAGCATTTCCCGGCGGTTGATCATGCAGCCGCCGCAGTGAATTATCACCTTGTAACTGGCCACATCTTCCGGGAAACCAGTGCCGGAATACCAGGAAAACTGCAGCTCACCGCCCACGTACTGTCGCAGCCAGCGGGGTATCTGCACTTTACCGATGTCATCAGCCTGGCGGTGATGGGTGCAGGCCTCGGCGATGAGAACCCTGTCTCCAGGTTGTAATTTTTTTATAGCCTTTACTCCTCGTACCATCTCCACCAGGTCGCCTTTATAGCGGGCAAATAAAATGGAAAAGGAAGTCATCCAGACGCCGGGCGGCGTGTCGGCCGCCACCTTCAGGAAAGCCTGGGAATCAGTAATAACAATCTTCGGAGGCGGGATCTTCGCCAGGGCCAGTTTCAGTTCCCGCTCTTTTACCACCAGGCCCATGGCGTCGTGATCCAGCAAGTCCCGCAGTGTCTGAACCTGGGGCAGGATAAGGCGCCCCTTCGGTGCCGCCAGGTCGATGGGGATCACCAGGACAGCCATTTCTCCGGGCCCCACCAGATCGGCAACAATATAGGGCTCCTCAAAGTCGGCGGGAGCGGCTTTAATCAACTCCCCTTTCAACTCTTCGATCCCCTGGCGGGTCAGGGCGCTGACCGGCAGGACCCGCTGTCCCAGTTTTTTTTCCAGGTCCGGCAATAGTTCCCGGCCGCCCCGGTCGATTTTATTCAGCACTATCACCCGGGGCAGGTTTTGTTCCTTCAGCCGCTGCAGTAGTTCCAGCTCATAAGGCCCCACCCCGGCGTCCGGGTCCAGGACCAGGATGGCCAGGTCGGTGCGTCGCAGGACTTCCATGGTCTTTTTAACCCTTAAAGCACCCAGCTCGCCCACGTCATCAATTCCGGCCGTGTCGATGAGCACAACAGGTCCCAGAGGTAAAATTTCCATGGATTTAAGGACCGGGTCTGTTGTCGTACCGGGAACGCTGGAGACTACGGCCAGTTCCTGGTTGGTCAGGGCGTTGATTAAACTGGACTTGCCGGCATTGCGGCGGCCAAAGATAGCAATATGCAAGCGATTGCCCCTTGGTGTTGCTTCCACAGCTGCTTCACCTCCACGTACAGCAGTGCTTCGCTTCAACGAAAAACGCTTTGCCGGGGTGCCGGCCCGGAAATTTTCCCAGTAAAAAACGGGAGTTTATCTCCCGTAGCGCACCACTCTTTAACTGGTCTGTTTAGCGGCCTTCTCTTTAGCGGTATTGCTGTCGCCTTCCTCGATTTTGACCGCTTCTTTGATTTCCTCGGTTACGGAATTGGTAGCATTTTTAAATTCCCTGATACCCTTCCCCAGGGCGCGACCTACCTCGGGCAGCTTGCCGGGGCCAAAAATAATCAACGCCAGCACTAAAATCAAGATTAATTCAGGAGCTCCCAGACCGAACATCCTTCTCACCTCCTGTTAAGATTTATTGTACACCTGTTTTTTTTAAATTTAAATACCTTCTTCCCTGGCCTTTTCTTCCCGCTTTCGCCGCACCAGGTAAGAAATCCAGATGCTAACTTCATAAAGGGCAATTACCGGTAAAGCCATTAATGTTTGGGAAATCATATCCGGTGTCGGGGTAAGAATGGCCGCCAGGATAAAGATAATTAAAACAGCATATTTACGATTTTTAGCCAGAAACCGGGGTGTTATCAAGCCTAAATGGGTGAGAAGCATGATAACCAGGGGTAACTGGAAAACGGCTCCGAATGGTAAAACAAACATGGTCAGGAAACTAAAATACCGAGAGATAGAAATCAGGGGTGTAAAGCCTTCACTGGCACTTATTAGTAAAAAATGAATGGCCGCCGGGAAAACTACCAGGAAACCGAAGACTATTCCCGCGGCGAAAAGCACTATTGAAGCCGGCATCAACATATAAACCAGGCGTCGTTCATGGCTGTGCAGGGCCGGCAGGATGAAGCTCCACACTTCCCAGAGGATCACCGGTAGAGCCAGGAAGACAGCGGCCACAAAGCAAATTTTTATGGTGGTAAAGAAGGCCTCCCAGGGAGTGATAAATACCGGGTTTATGCCTAACTCCTTAATCGGTCGTAAGATTAGAACCAGCAGCTGGCCCCGGAAGCCAAAATAAACAGCGATAGTTGCGATCACTAAAGCGATAATAGACACCAGCAGTACCCGGCGCAGAGCTTCCAGGTGCTCCGTCAGGGTCATCGACTTATCTTCCACCGCTCCACCTCCCTTTTGTCCCCTTTATGGCTAGATTCATTATACTGCCGCTATCATAGCAGGGCAACATTATTTCTTTATTCCAACATGCACGGTGACAATGCCGCCCGTCAGTTCGTAATAACGTGCCCTGTCCAGGCCCAGGTCGCGGAAGTACTGCAATATTTCTTCCTGGTGGGGATAGCCCTTGAGGGAGCGGGGCAGGTAGCTATAGGGGCCATCCATGCCCACTCCAAGGCGACCGATTAAAGGCACCAGATGGTCAAAGTACAGGTAATAAAGCTGCTTAAAAAGGGGCCAGGTGGGTTTGGCTAATTCCAGGGAAACCACCCGTCCTCCCGGCCGTACCACCCGCCTCATTTCCGCCAGACCTCCTTTGATATCAGGGAGGTTACGCAGGCCAAAAGCAATGGTGGCGCAATCAAAAGTATTATCCGGGAAGGGAAGGTCCATGGCATTGCCTTCTACCAGTTGTACCAGACGGCCGTAGGGACTGGCTGCCAGGCGGCGACGGGCGACCTCAAGCATGCCCGGAGCAAAATCCAGTCCCACCACCTGACCGCCCGGGGCTACGGCCCGGGCCAGTTCCAAAGAAAGCATACCGGTGCCACAGCAGACATCCAGGGCTTTGTTCCCAGGCGCAAGGCCTGCCTGGGCTACAGTAAAGCGGCGCCACCCCCGGTCGCAGTTAAAACTGAGAATCGTATTTAACAGGTCATAGCGGGGGGCGATGTTGTTAAAAATACCGCGTACATATTCCTCTTTGGTCACAGGGCCATCACCCGTTTAACTGGCAGCTCTTCGCTTAAATGAACGACCAGCTCACTCAGCAGTTCCTTTACTGTTCCGGGAGCAAGTTTTTCTATAACCTGGCTGGCTTTTACGGTTACTGGCCGGCCATTCCACAGCTTGCCTAAAAATAAGCCTATCTCCCGCCATGCCTGAGCCAGCCAGGGTTCGGCCTGGCCTAACTGGCTGCCCAGGTAGGTTGCCGCGGCAGCCAGGTATTCGCGCATATGGAGACTTTCAGGAGAACTGGGTTTTTCGTGCTGCCGGGCAGCATCCAGGTGAATCTGGCAAATCAACTGGGATAGGGGTGCGAGAAATTGCAGATTACCATCGCGGCACAGGAGATCAAAAAAACGGGTGTATAAATAATCTCCTGCCAGGGTTTCCAGGGCTACCTCTTCCTTAACATTGTTATGAATCAATGAGGCCAGAAAAATAAATTGAAATACGGCAGCCAGGGAAAGTGCCCTGGAGCCAGAGTAACCCTGAGTATGGGCGCTCAAAAGAACTAGAGCAGGCAGAAAATCTTGATCTAAATGGTTTAAAACAGGCCAGGAGACCCCGGGTAACCTTCGCCCTTGCAAGCGAGTTTCCCTTAACAAGCAATGGCGAACCATTTCCAGCTCGGGTTGTAATATTTTAAACAGGGCGGTCAACATCCAGCCCTCCTAGAAATAAAAATGGGTATTCTATTTGATATTCTATTCTTTAAAGCATATTCCTGCTGGTTTTTTGATCGCAAAAACACCACAGGCCCTGCAAGTTTTTCTCCCTGCAAGGCCTGTCAGCTCCTACCCTCACTACCACCTTTGCATGTAGGTAATAAAATAAATATCCCTCCTACAGATTTACCGCTGCCGTCCGAGGAGGTTCCATGACGCCCCTTTCAATTTCGGTAGCGTGGACTTCGCCGGCCTGGAACTGCTCGGTTAAATACCTGCAGGCATCCCATGGATTTACCTTTTCGCCGCAGGTAAAAACATCTACGGCAGCATACCCTAACTCCGGCCACGTGTGGATTGCCAGATGCGATTCGGAGATGACCACCACGCCGCTGACACCCTGAGGGCTGAATTTATGGAAGCAGACTTCGCGAATTTCGGCACCTGCCTCTAAAGCAGCTTTGACCATGATTTCTTCGACCTTTTTGATGTCGTTTAAAATCTCGAAGCTGCAACCATAAACCTCAGCTAAAACATGACGGCCCAATGCGCGCAATTATCATTCCTCCTCCAGGATAAAAATGGGGCATGACATCAATCAAATCCAATTGTAACCCTACTCCCCCTTATTGTCAACTAAAAATCGCAGCCAATGTCGGATAAAGTTGAGGGCTTGTCTTTAGAGGCTATAAGAAGCGGCCTGGGTACCAAACCATGCCGCTTCTTAGCCTTTTAGCCCTTCAATTGCATGAAATAGCAGCAAGTAGTATTCCCGACAATGTAACGCCATTCCCGGGGGTTTAATTGTACTTAACCAATAAAAACGAACATCGCCGTACCATCTCCGTACCCACTCCGTTATATGGACATAGAAACCATAAAGTTACATTTAACTGTTCCGCCTACTTACGGGCCACCTCGTGGCCGCCGAACTCGTGGCGCAGAGCGGCCACCACCTTGGTCGCAAAGCTTTCCTCCTGCTCGGAGCGGTAACGCATCAGCAAGGCGGCTGTGATTACCGGTGCCGGCACTTTAAGACGCAGGGCTTCTTCTACCGTCCAGAGACCCTCACCGGAAGAATAAGCGATATCTTTTATGCTTTCCAGAGTAGCGTCTTTGCTAAGGGCACTTTCCATGAGGTCCATTAGCCAGCCGCGGATTACCGAACCATGGCGCCAAACCCTGGCCACCGCCTTCAGATCCAGTTTAAAGGGCCCTTTAGCCAGGACTTCCATCCCCTCGCCAATGGCCTGCATCATGCCGTATTCGATGCCGTTGTGGACCATTTTAACATAGTGGCCGCTGCCGGGGGGGCCGGTGTGCAGGTAGCCCCCGGGAACGGTTATATCCTTAAACAAAGGCTCCAGGTAGGCAAAGAGCTCATCTTCGGCCCCAACCATGCAGCAGGCGCCGTAGCGGGCCCCCTCCATACCTCCGCTGGTACCAGAATCGGCGAAACGAATACCCTTTTCCTTTAAAAATTGATAGCGACGTAAAGTATCCCGGTAATGAGAATTTCCTCCGTCGACGATAATATCGCCGGGAGCAAGCAGGGGTAATAGCTGTTCAATAACCTCGTCCACGGCTTTGCCGGCAGGGATCATTAACCAGATAAGGCGGGGAGATACCAACTCGCCTACCAGCTCTTCCAGGCTGAAAGCACCTTTAATCCCACGGGCGGCGGCCTTTTCCACTGTCGACCTCGTACGGGCGTAACCAACCACTTCGTGACCATGATCCAGCATATTGAGGGCCAGGTTGAGGCCCATTTTGCCTAAGCCTATTAAGCCGATTTGCAAAATAAAACCTCCTCAGGTATATTTATATGGAATATACAAACACCTAGCCTCAGATAACCGCAGCCTGGATGTTTTTCAATTGGCTATAATCTCGCGCATACGATCTAAAAATATCTCAATATCTTTACGCAAGGATATCAGCGTTTCCGGTAGCTTCTGTACCAGTCTTTCCAACCGTTCGGCTGCCAGGTTGAAACCGTAAACGTTGCGAAAAACATGGCGGAAGCCGCGGTATTCGTCCAACAAAGCCGCCGTTTCTTTCCGGATAACATGGAGCCGCAGTTCCGGGATGTCGAGGGTCATCTGCAGCAGCAACTGGCGATGCCATTCGGGATCGGAGGGCATACTATGATCTATTTCCCTGGCTATGGTTTTAAAAATATTTTCTGCCGCCACATAGAAGTCATGCAGAATCGAGCCAATTGCCCGCAGGAAAAAAGAATCGCCCGTGGGAAAAGCTATCCTGTTATTCTGGCCTCTGGCTATTAAACCTTTAGAGGCTAGTTCAGCCTCCAGGCGGGCCATATTCTCCAGTTCCTGGCGTATGCGGCCTTCTAAGATAAGGAATTGCTCTCCGGTCATAGCTCCAATCCCTTTTGCCTGACTTCTAACAATAAACCTGCTACAGCGTCTTCGGCCAGAACTATGCTGGGCGGAAAGGGTGCTGTGATAGCCTCTACCTCCAGCCACATGCGCCAGTAGTGGTCTTTAGCTGTAAAGCCTTCTATCAATAAATCAATATCGGAATGAGGGGTAAAATACTCACTCCAGGCCAGGGAACCATAAAGGTAGACTTTTTTAACCTTGTATTTCTCTTTCAACCAGCTGGCAGCCAGGCGAGCTTTTGTTAGCGCTTCCTGGCGGCGGTTTATGGCAGCCTGCTTTTCTATTGCAGCCCGCCGCTGCCAGGCCTTTCGCATGGTACTAATATCATCCAGCACCATGTTCCCCGCCTTTCTTACTTAAAGCTCACCACTGTATTACATTGTATCGTTACTCTTTTTACCAGTCAACGGCCGTACTTAAGAAGTGAAAAATAAAAGACGCCATTATGGCGTCCTGTAAAATGGTCGGAGCGACTGGACTCGAACCAGCGGCCTCTACCACCCCAAGGTAGCGCTCTAGCCAAACTGAGCTACGCCCCGTTCTTCCTCTGTGCAAGGAAAAGTATATCACCTGACGAACGGCATTGTCAAGGGGCGATTCTGGCGCAACCCGGGGCGAGTAAAATTATTTATTCTGCAAGGCGCTGTGCAGATCGCACAGGTGCCGCCTCTCCTGGCGTAACAACTCATCAATCATGGCTGTCTCAGTTACAGATACAAGGTTCTTTAAGCCGCTGAAAAACAGCAGGGCATCCTTTTCAAACTGGATGGCGAAATTCAGGGCCTCTTCATCATTGGTAATCTGCCTGGCTAGGGTCTCAGGATGCAGGTCCTTAGGGAAAACATTGCTATCCACCAGGGCCTGCATGTAGGCCTCATACTCCCCCGGGTAAGACTCCGGGGGATCGTATGGAGTTGCTTTAGAAGCTAGTTGCTCAAAATCCAGGATATGCTGGCCTTCTTCTAAGGCTAAACGTTGGAAGAGCTTGCGGGCTCTATCATCCCGGGCGCTGGCTGCCATGGCTTGATAAAAGGCCTGGCCCTTTTGCTCTATGGCCCGGGCAAATGCGAAGACTTCGCTGGCGTGGAACATAAGCCACCCCTTTACTGGTAAGGTATGTATCGTTTTCCGGCGCCCCGGACCCTCGCAAGTGCTACAAGGATCCGCCCCCGCAGTCCGGTATATAACAGTTGGCGTCCACAAAACTGCAAACCGACTGGCAGGAAGGACATTTCTCCGGCGGCGCTTCGCCTTCAAAGGCATAACCGCACGCGGAACAACGCCACTTGTTCATACCTATGTACCTCCGTCTAGGCTTCAGGCTCAAACAGTTCTTTGCCTACACTGCAAACCGGGCATACCCACTCTTCCGGTAATTCGCTAAAGGGCGTTCCCGCAGGGATGCCGTTTTCCGGGTCGCCTTCGACCGGGTCGTAGACATAACCGCATACCGTGCAGATATATTTTTCCATTGCTTATTCCTCCCAATCCTTTACTCATATTCTTAATTTGATTTCCAATGACCGTGCAGGTTGCAATAGGCGCGGGCCGTGGCACTCCCGGATTCAGTACAAAAAACTGCCTCGGGAGCGTCGCCGGGATACAAATGCTGCCGCAAGACCTGACCGCCGGCCTGCAGCTCGATCCACTCAATGTAATGATTTTCTTCCATTGGATGGGGAACACTGCCAACGGTCACTTTAAAACCGCCGTCAACTTTAGTAACTACCGGGACATGCTTTTCCTTGCTGGCGTCTACGGTGTTCTCGTTCATCAACTCCATGGGTTTGCCGCAGCAAACCAGGGATCCAGCTCCGGGATGAAGGACCTCGACGATATTACCGCAAACATTGCACCTGTAAACCTGGCCGTTTGCCGTCATGATTAAATTCCTCCTTTTAGTAAGGATTACTATTTGCAATTAATATTCGCTGTGTTCACCTTTTTTCCTGCTGGCTTAAAAAATTTTTACGAAAAGGTTCTAACCTTTAATTATCCTAGTATTAACTGAATACCTGCCTTGACTTCCTAACTTTGGTAAGGTAAAATGGCGTCGAAATCTTATAAAGGAGTGAGTACTATGCCCGGTCTCAAAGGCACCCGGACGGAAAAAAACCTGCTGACGGCCTTTGCCGGCGAGTCCCAGGCCCGCAACCGCTATACTTACTATGCCAGCCAGGCGAAAAAGGAAGGTTATGAGCAAATAGCAGCTATCTTTTTAGAAACTGCCGATAACGAAAAAGAACATGCCAAGCGCCTCTTCAAATTCCTGGAGGGCGGCGAAGTAGAAATTAGCGCCGCTTTCCCGGCCGGTACCATTGCCACTACTTCCTTGAACCTGGCTGCCAGCGCCGACGGAGAAAATTACGAACATACCACCATGTATCCCGAGTTTGCCCGGGTAGCCGAAGAAGAAGGTTTTCAAGAAATAGCTGCCGTCTTCCGGGCCATTGCCCGCGCCGAGAAGGGACACGAAGAACGCTTCCGCGCCCTGCTGGCCAATATAGAAAATAACCGTGTCTTTAAGCGGGAAGAAAAGGTGACCTGGCGTTGCCGCAACTGCGGTTATATACACGAGGGCAACGCAGCCCCAGAAATATGCCCGGCGTGTGCCCATCCCCAGGCGTTCTTTGAACTACAGGCGGAAAATTACTGAGGGGTGGTGACGGCCTGATGTCCTGCCCGACGATTATGGCCATCCTGGTTGACAACCGGCGCGAAACGGCGACTAAAGTTCAGGAGATTTTAACAAAATATGGCTGTATAATCCGGGTGCGCCTTGGCCTCCACGAAACTGAGGCCTGCAGCGACGAAGGCTTGATTATCCTGCAGTTATGCGCCCCCGAAGTCCAGGTCCAGCAGCTAAGGGATGAGCTTAACGCCCTTAGCCGGGTGAAAGCCGAGGTAATAAAGCTGGCATTGGATGATTAAATAGCCGCCCTGTTTTACTGATAGGCGAGGATGAAAAAACAGACCGGCCGAAAGGATGGTTAAGGACCCATGAGCCAGCCCGTTACCATCGCGGAAGGTATTTACTGGGTGGGGGCCATCGACTGGAACATCCGCTACTTCCACGGCCCCGCCTTTTCCACTCACCGGGGTACTACATATAATGCCTACTATATTGTTGATGAAAAAACCGCCCTGGTGGATACCGTTTACGAACCCTTTCAACAGGAATTAATCGCCAAACTGAAGCAGATCCAGGACCCGGTCAAAATCGATTACCTGGTGGTCAACCACACTGAAAACGACCACGCCGGCGCCTTCCCGGCCATCATGGACCTCTGCCCCGGCGCCCACGTCCTGTGTACCCAGCGGGGTTATGAAAGCCTCAAGGACCATTACCCCCATCTTGATTTCCAGTACACCATCATCAAGACCGGGACCAGCATCAGCCTGGGCAAGCGTTCCCTGGTATTCATCGAAGCCCCCATGCTCCACTGGCCCGACAGCATGTTTACCTATGTTCCCGAAGAGGCCCTGCTCTTGCCCAACGATGCCTTCGGCCAGCATATCGCCACCAGCGTCCGCTTCGATGATCAAGTAGACGTAGGGCTCATCATGGACGAGGCGGCCAAGTATTACGCCAACATCCTCATGCCCTTTAGCAACTTGATTACCAAAAAGCTGGAAGAAATCCAGAAAATGAAACTGGCCGTTAAAACCATTGCCCCCAGCCACGGCATTATCTGGCGCCAGAATCCCCAGCGGATCATTGAGGCTTATGCCCGCTGGGCTGAAGGCAAAGGTACGGCGAAGGCCGTTATTGCCTATGATACCATGTGGCTGAGTACGGAAAAGATGGCCCACGCCCTCCTGGACGGCCTGGTGGCCGGGGGCTGTGATGTCAAGCTTTTCAAGCTCTCCGTATCCGACCGCAATGATATTATCAAAGAGCTCCTCGATGCCCGCGCCGTCCTGGTAGGCTCGCCGACCATCAATAACGATATTCTGCCGGTGGTTTCCCCCCTCCTGGATGACCTGGTGGGCTTAAGGCCGAAAAATAAAATCGGCCTGGCCTTCGGTGCTTACGGCTGGGGCGGCGGCGCCCAGAAGATCCTGGAGGAGCGCCTGAAGGCCGCCAAAATCGAGCTCTTTGCCGAGCCCGGCCCCACGGTGAAGTGGGTTCCCAAGACAGAAGACCTGCAACGTTGCTACGAACTGGGGCGGGAAATGGCGACCAGAATTAAGGATTAACCAAGGAGGGAACATTTTGGACACCAAAGCCCTGCATACCATCTCTTACGGGCTGTACATCATTACGGCAAAAAAGGGTGACCGCTTAAACGGCCAGGTTGCCAACACCGTCTTTCAGATTTCCTCGGAACCGCCGACGGTTGCCGTCAGCATCAACAAGCAAAACCTGACCCATGAATTCATCCAGGCCGGCCGGAGCTTTGCCGTCTCGGTCCTGGCCAGGGAGGCCCCCCTTTCCCTCATCGGCCGGTTCGGCTTCAAATCCGGCCGCGAGGTAGACAAATTTGCCGGCTTGAACTACAAGCTAACGCAGGGAGGACTTCCTTACCTGGCTGAGGACACCCTGGCCTACCTGGAAGCTGAAGTAAATCAGACGGTCGACGCCGGCACCCACAGCATATTTATCGGCACTTTGAGGGACGCCGCCGTCTTGCGCCAGGGTGAGCCCATGACCTATGCTTACTATCACCACATCAAGCGCGGCACAACCCCGAAAACGGCGCCGACCTTTGCCGCCGCCGGGGCGGAAGGCGGGCCGGCTACCGCTGCTCCCAGGTACCGGTGCACTATCTGCAATTATATCTATGACCCGGCCCAGGGTGATCCGGAACACGGCATCGCTCCTGGTACCCCCTTTGAGGACCTGCCTGGTGACTGGGCCTGCCCCATCTGCGGCGCCGGTAAAGAAGCCTTCGAGAGAATTTGATAGCTGCCCCCTCTGGATCAACAAAAGCCATCTGTCACGCAGATGGCTTTTTGTTAATTTCCCAATTAGTCATCCTCACAGGCCGCCAAAAAATCCTCTCTGGAAATACCAGCTTGGGTGCCAATAGTTCAACTCAATAAGCATACAACGTACCATATGGCCGTTTATTGTAGGGAATCAACTTGGTAAAGGGATGGGCCAGGATCTTTTCGGCCTCCAGGTTAAAGTAACGGGCAAAATCGCCCACAATTTCCCGCAGGCGCTTCTGGTCGTCAGCTGTTGGGGCTATCGCTTTCACTTCTTTACCCAGGTAAAAGGGATCTACCTGGCCGCGGATAAAGATCTCACCGCCGTGCATCCCGGTGCCTACAAAATTACCCACAATGGCTTCCCCGGGTCGCAAATCCAGACCAAGCAGGACCAGGGTACCGCCGGCCATGTACTCGCCGAAAAAGTCTCCGGCCTTGCCGCCAATGACAATCAGGGGGTTTTTATCCCGGAAGGCCTTCATGTGGATACCCACCCGGTAGCCGGCATCGCCGCGGATGAAGATGCGGCCGCCGCGCATGGAATAACCGGTTATATCGGTGGCGTTACCGTGGATAATTACCGTACCGTCGTTCATGGTGTTGCCAACGCCGTCCTGGGCATTTCCGAAGACCTCTATTTCCAGCCCATCCATCAAGGCCGCCAGGTTGTTGCCCGGCACGCCGTAAATCTCCAGCCGGGCCCGGCCCTGGACCCCGGCACCGATATAACGCTGGCCGTTGACGTTTTTGATAGCCAGTTCCCGGCAGCCGTTATCCAGGAGGGCCCTGATAGACTCATTCAGGGCTTGATAAGACAGGCCCCGGGCATTCAAGATTTCCATAAAATTCCCTTCACCTCACACTGCCAGCTGCTGCCGCCAGATGGTTTCCGGTAAACTCAAGAGACCAAAATCCGGCCGCAGCAATTCATCTTTAAATGGCGTGACCTCAATTCCTGTCTCAAGCAACTGGCGGTAGATGCCGGCCCGGTCGATTTTATTGATCAGCAGCGCGCCGCACAAGCGGTTATCCTTTAAGACCAGCTTGCGGTAGACCAGGGCGGCAGGGTCTATTTCCGTCAGCAGTTCATATCCTTCACCGGTGGCGGCACTGTTACCCATGCTGATAATGTGCAGCCCCAGGATACCGAGGGCGTTATAGGGCGGTAAGGGTTGATAAATCTCCCCTGCCCTGGCCATATTGCGCCCGGCTATTTTCCCCTGGATGGCAGCATGGGGTAGTAAAGGCGGGCTGCCGGCCACTACATCCCCGGCGGCATAAACGCCGGGTAAGCCAGTGCTGAGGTCCGGGCCCACCACAACGCCGCGGTTTATGGACACCCCGGGTAAACCTTCAAGTAACTCGACATTAGGCCGCACGCCTATGGCAATTACCAGGATATCGGCTTTCAGTTCCCGACCTGATTTAAGCTCCATGAGGAGGCGGCCATCATCCTCCTGGGAGATGCCGGTCAAGGTATCGCTTAAATAAAGGTTGACGCCCTTATCCTGCAGGAAGCCGGCAACTAAAGCCCCCGCTTCCCCATCCAGGGCCGGGGCCCAGATGCGGTCAGCCAGTTCCACCAGCGTTACTTTGACGCCCCGCTGCACCAGGCTCTCCATAGCCTTGAGGCCCGTCGGCCCGGCCCCCAGGATGACGGCTTCCCGCCCGGTGACGGCGGCGGCCTCCAGGCGGCGAACGTCGTCATAATTTATAAAGGTAAAATAATTTGCCGGCTTTAGCCCAGCAATAGGCGGCACAAAAGGCCGGCCCCCGGTGGCGAGGAGCAGGCGGTCGTAGGGTAGTTTTTCACCGTTGTCCAGGTGCACCTGCCGGGCTTCCGGGTCCAATTTTACGGCCCGCCGTCCCAGGAGGACGCGGACGCAATTTTTTTCATAAAACTCTTGCGGCCGGTAGTATATATTCTGGTCCCGGACCCGCTTTTCCAGCCAGTAGGAAATGAGGGGCCGGCCATAGGCATAATAGTTTTCCGCCGAGACAATGGTAATGGCCCCTTCCCGGTCATACTCCCGGATTCCCTCGACGGCATTGATTGCTGCTACGGAATTGCCGATCAGAACGTAGTTCATGCCTCTGCCCTCCTTTCCTCATAAACAAGGGCCCGGTTGGGACACCCAGCCACACAGGCCGGCTCATCCGCTTCCCGGCAGAGGTCGCATTTCAAAGGCACCGGACGGCCGTTTTTCTCCCCGGGCCGGATGGCGCCATAAGGACAGCTGGCCACACAGGTCCAGCACCCCACGCATTTATCTTCCTGGCAGTAGACAATCCCCGTCTGCTGGTCCTTGACCATGGCCCCGGAGATGCAGCCGGCCACACAGCGGGGATCATCGCAGTGCCGGCACTGGACGGCTACCGAGAGGGGCAACCGCTCTTCGACAATAACCCGCGCCGTCTCCCTTAAATTCTCGCGCTTATAAGCCCGGAATAGATCGCGGCTGCGGGAATGGGCTACAATGCAGTTCACTTCGCAGAGGTGACAGTTCATACAGTAGGCCGGCCGGGCATATACTTTTTTCACTGGTGTTCCCTCCTCCTGCTACATTGCTTCACCGGCATGCTTGACACCCAGGAGCTTCAGTTCCACTTCATTCAACCCTACGCCCCGCAGGTGCAGGCGGTTGCCGCGCAGGCTCTCGATGGAGTTGATGCCCATGCCGCCCAGCATTTCTTTTATCTCATGGGACCAGCCCCGCAGCAGGTTGTAGAGGCGTTCGGCGCCGATTTCCGGGTTCAGGCGCCGGCTGCGGTAGGGGTCCTGGGTGGCGATACCCCAGCTGCACTTGCCGGTATAGCATTTCTGGCAGAGGTGACATCCCAGGGCGATTAAAGCGGCGGTGGCGATGTAGACCGCATCGGCTCCCAGGGCTATGGCCTTCACCACATCGGCGCTGCTGCGGAAGCCCCCGGCCGCCACCAGAGATACCCGGTTGCGGATGCCTTCCTCGCGCAAGCGTTGATCCACAGCAGCAATGGCCAGCTCGATGGGAATACCCACGTGGTCGCGGATCATGGTGGGCGCCGCCCCGGTGCCGCCGCGAAAACCGTCGATGGCGATAATATCGGCCCCGGCCCGGGCTATACCGCTGGCTATGGCCGCCACGTTATGGACGGCCGAAATTTTGACGGAAACCGGTTTCTGGTAACGGGTTGCTTCTTTTAAAGTAAAGATTAACTGCTTCAAGTCTTCGATGGAGTAGATATCATGATGGGGAGCCGGTGAGATGGCATCGGTACCCTCCGGAATCATTCTCGTCGCGGCTACCGGCGCGGTAATCTTTTCTCCCGGCAGGTGGCCGCCGATGCCCGGCTTGGCCCCCTGGCCGATTTTGATTTCGATCACGCGCCCGGCATTCAGGTAGTCGGCATGGACGCCGAAGCGACCCGAGGCCACCTGGACCACGGCGTGATCGGCATACTCGTAGAGATCCTCGGGCAGGCCGCCTTCGCCGGTATTGAACAGGGTGCCGAATGCTTTCGCCGCCCGGGCCAGGGATTCAAAGGCCTCATGGCTGATGGACCCATAGGACATGGCGGAAAACATGATGGGAGTCTCTATGGGTACCAGGGGCGTTCGGGTCTTATCCTCCGGTTCCTCCCGCGTTACCACCTCGGTACGGCTGCCCAGGTAAGTCCGCAGTTCCATGGGTTCCCTTAAGGGGTCAATGGAAGGATTGGTAACCTGGCTGGCGTTTAAGAGCAGCCGGTCGAAATAAGGGGGGAAGGGCTGGTCGTTCCCCATACCGGTGAGGAGGACCCCGCCGGTTTGTGCCTGCTTGACAATGTTGCGCAGATGGCCTTCCGTCCAGTGAGCATTGGGCCGCATAGGCGGCGGGTTTTTAAAAATGGTCAGGGCACCCGCCGGGCAGATGCTGACGCAGCGCTGACAGTTAACACAGTTGGCATCAATTGTATAGAGACGGTCGTCTTCGGCATCGTAAGCCTGCGCGTCGAAGCCGCACTGGCGCACGCAGGCCAGGCATTTGATGCATCTGTTATCATCGCGGACGACCCTGAATTCAGGCGGCATCAAGCTGATAGTCGGCATCGGGCTTCCTCCTCCAGGCGGCCGATGACCGGCTCGCCCCCTTTAGGGTACCAGACCCTTTCCACGTTGGGGCAAATTTCCCGGATGGCCGCTTCCTCGCTGGCCACATAAAGGGTGGCGCCGTAAGAACCGGCCACCAGGGGCCGCAGCTTGATGCGGTCGTTAAGGGCCATGAGGCCGCCGCTGAAGCCGACAATGATGGAAAAGGGTCCGTTCATCAGCAGGCTCCCGTAAACTACCCGCAGGCGGGTATAAAGTTCGCGTTCCGCTGCCGGCAGGCGGTCAATTACCTGCCAGAGGGGTGCCGCCAGGACCCTGGCTGCCAGTTCCAGGGGCAGGTTATGGCGCCGGACCAGTAGATCGATGGCATAGGCGACTACCTCGGTATCGGTCTGCAGGGTCATTTTATAACCATACATTTCTAAAAAGCGCCGGTTAGCCCCGTAGGATGAAATCTCACCGTTATGAACCACCGACCAGTCCAGCAGGGTAAAGGGATGGGCGCCGCCCCACCAGCCGGGTGTGTTGGTGGGAAAGCGGCCATGGGCAATCCAGGTGTAGGCCTGGTACTCGTCTAAGCGGAAAAACTCGCCGATGTCCTCCGGGTAACCCACCCCTTTAAAGGCTCCCATGTTTTTCCCGCTGGAAACGACATAGGCGCCGTTAACACTATCATTTATGCGCATGACCAGCCTGGTCATGAAGTCGGCCTCTGTTTCCTGGGCTTCTTCAATTTTCGCCAGCCTGGGGGTTACAAAATAACGCCACAGCAAGGGCGCTTTGCCAATGGACCGAACATGACGAGTGGGGATACGGTCTTCGGCTTCAATATAAAAGTTATCTTTAATCAGCTCTTCCACCTGGCTACGGCTTATCTTATCCTCAAAAAGCAGGTGCAGGGCATAATAATCTTGATATTCCGGATAGATACCATAGGCGGCGAAGCCGCCGCCCAGGCCGTTGGAACGCTCCTGCATCAGGGCGATAGATTGGATGATGGCACTGCCGTTAACCCGGCGGCCGTCTTTATTGATAAAGCCGCTGATGGCGCATCCCGAAGGTATCCGGTATTCTCCCTCCTTGAGCATCGTTGCTCCTCCTCTACCATATTTAAAACTTAGTCAAATACTGGTCGATTTCCCACTGGTGCACCCTGGTACGGTACTGTTCACATTCGAGCTTCTGGGCCAGGGTCAGGCGCTCATAAATGTGGGGGCCCAACGCTTCCTTGATAACTTCATCTTCTGCCAGGGCTTCCAGGGCCTCATCAAGGCTTCCGGGCAGGACGCCGATGCCTTCTGCCTGAAGTTCAGCCGGATTCATGGCAAAGATATTTTTATCCGTCGGCGGCGGCGGGGTCAGGCCTTTTTTGATCCCGTCCAGCCCGGCCTTCAAGAGAACTGCCAGGGCCAGGTAAGGGTTGCAGGAAGGATCCGGGTGCCGCACTTCAATGCGGGTGGAAGGACCACGTTTAGCCGGTACGCGGATCAAGGGGCTGCGGTTGCGCGGCGACCAGGCGATATAGACCGGTGCTTCATAACCGGGAACCAGCCGTTTATAAGAATTAACCGTGGGGTTAGTTACGGCTGCCAGGGCCCGGGCGTGTTTCATGACGCCGGCGATAAACTGGTAGGCAGTCTGGCTCAAACCCAGCTTGTCGCCGGGGTCGTAAAAGGCGTTCTGGCCGTCTTTCGACAGGGAGATATTCACATGCATCCCCGAACCGTTAATGCCGTAAATGGGCTTGGGCATAAAGGTGGCATGGAGGCCGTGACGCTGGGCAATGGTCCGCACCACAAATTTAAAAGTGGCAATACGGTCGGCCGTGGTCAGGGCATCAGCATACTTGAAATCAATCTCATGCTGGCCGGGAGCCACCTCGTGATGGGAAGCTTCGATTTCAAAGCCCATTTGCTCCAGAGTCAGGACCATATCCCTGCGCGCGTCCTCACCAAGGTCAACCGGGGTGAGGTCAAAGTAACCGGCCCGGTCGTGGGTTTCCAGGGTCGGCCGGCCGGAGGCGTCGGTATGGAAAAGGAAGAATTCGGCTTCCGGCCCGACGTTCATGGTGTAACCCATGGCGGCTGCTTCGGCTATAACCTTCTTCAGGGTACAGCGGGGACAACCGGCAAAAGGGGTGCCGTCGGGGTTATAAACGTCGCAAATAAGGCGGGCTACCGTCCCCTCATGGGGCCGCCAGGGGAAAACTACAAACGTGTCGGGGTCGGGGCGCAGATACATATCGGACTCTTCAATGCGCACAAAGCCTTCAATGGAAGAGCCGTCAAACATAAGCTCGTTGTTTAGAGCCTTGGGTAACTGGTTCACCGGTATGGCTACATTTTTCAAAACCCCGAAAATATCCGTGAACTGGAGGCGAATGAATTTAACTCCCCATTCCTCGGCCCGGTTCAGGACAGCCGCACGCTTTTCCTGGTCATCCATCGGCATAACCTCCTCATAAAATTTAAGAAGTCGTTTTTACCTTGCTTCAGTCGGCGGCGGTGACAGTCGCTGCGCTTAGTAAAAAGCGTCCTGCCGGAAGAAGGCATGTAAAACCTTCTCCTTCAGGACGCCGTTGCCCCAAAGAGGAGATCTAAAGTTTTTACCCGTCCCTGCCGTCCGGCTTTTTGCCCTTATTGCTGCCGCTCTGAAGTTCATGGGCGACGATAATAGCTTCCGCAATGCTTTTCATGGGTACGCAGCGGTCCATACTCTGACGCTGCATGCGCCGGTAAGCCTCGGCTTCCGTTAACCCCATGGTATCCATGAGAATACCCTTGGCCCTCTCAATTATTTTCCGGGCGGCCAGAGTTTCCTTCAGCTTGCTGATTTCCTGCTGCAGGCGGCACATTTTCTGGTAATTGGCCAGGGCTGCCTCTACCGCCGGCAACAAGATGCTCTCCTGGACCGGTTTAATTAAATAAGCAAAGACTGGGAAATCGCGCGTACGGATCATCAAATTACGATGCCAGGATGAGGCCAGGAGAATAATCGGTGCTACTCCATCTTCCTCGATGATCCTGGCTACTTCCAAGGCACTGGTACCCTGGAGTTCGCTATCCAGAATTACCAGGCTGGGCTGCAGGGTACGGATCATCCGCAGGGCCTGGCTACCGTCCGGGGCTTCCCCGGCAATCAAGTAACCTTCCCGCACCAGTATACACTTTAAATTTTGCCGGGCAGATGGGTCGGCACTGGCAATAAAAATTTTGGGCTGCTGCATAAAATTTAATCACTGCCCCCTCGCGCTACGCCGTTGTAGCACTTCATGGACCCCTTTGCCCTGCGAAATGCTTTTTCATTTGGTATGGCACAATTATAAAGGAAAAACGCCAAATTGACAATAGGTAAAACTCATGTATCCAGTATTTCAAAAAATATTTTCGCATAGCGAAAACCGCCGAATGGATTAATAATACACGGAGAGATGACATATAATTATTATAAAAGATAAAATTTTTATTAAAACAGGGAGGGATACATTCTGCTGAAAGCTGGGTACATATCGCCTGGGAAAAGATAATGGCTCGCAGTTGTACAGAGTGTGATAACGATGACAACGACAAGGAGGGAGAATTATGCCTCAGAGCGAAATAAAATTCAGTGTCCAACCTGGATGTGGAACTGATTTTACGGTGGAAGACCTCCCGCAACCACCTAGTCCTTTAAACCTGCGCCGCCTGCTGGCCATTATGGGGCCAAGTGTGATTGCCCTGGGTGGCACCTTGGGTAGCGGGGAATGGCTCATCGGGCCTGCCATGTTCGTAAAATACGGCCTGGCCCTGCTCTGGATCACAACCGTATCAACCCTCCTGCAAACTTTCCTGAATATTGAAATGGCCCGCTACACCCTTTATACCGGCGAACCTGTTACCGTAGGCTTTATGCGTTTAAACCCGGGTTCAAAATTCTGGGCGCCCTTTATGTCTCTCCTTGGTATCCTGGAACGCGGGCTGCCCGGATGGGCCCTGGCAAGCGCCACCTGCTTGGCTGCCTTACAACTGGGCAAAATCCCTGGTAATGCAGATAAAAATTTAGTGCTAATCTATGGCGTAATTGTTTTTCTTTCCTGCGTTGTTCTAACGTCGGTGGGACGTAAAGTTGAACGTACCCTTGAAATAGCCAACTGGGCCATGATGTTTATTGTTTTTCTCGGTTTGGGCCTCCTGGCCATAGCCTTTGTACCAGGCCGCGTCTGGGCGGAAGGGTTGAAGGGCTTCGTTTCCTTCGGCTATGTTCCTAAAGGTGTAGATATTTTTATGCTCAGTGCCCTGGCCGGTTACTCGGCTTATGGCGGTTTTGGCAATAACGCTATTACCAATTGGTACCGGGACAAGGGCTTCGGTATGGGCGCGAAGGTAGGCTATATCCCGGCTCTGGTTGGCGGCACCATGGTTCACGTCTCCCCTGTGGGAAAGGTTGCGCCGCCTACGGAAGATAACCTGAAGTCCTGGAAGCAGTGGCTGAAGATCTTGAGTTATGATCAATGGGGCGTGTTCTTTCTCGGCGGTATGTTCGGCATGTTCCTGCCGGGCATCCTGGCGGCCGGCCTGATACCCCGGGGTAGCGATTTGCCCCAGTGGGGTGTTGCTGCTTACCAGGGAGATGTATTCAGGAACTTGATCGGCCCGGCAGGTTGGTTTTTTGCGTTGGGACTGGGTTTCTGGATACTTTTCAGTACAGCCTTGAGTAACGTGGACCTGGTCTGCCGGCAGATTACAGATATGTCCTGGTCGGGCTCACCGGCCGTGCGGCGCTGGGCCAAAGACGACATCAGGAAAGTTTACTACCTGCTGCTGTTCATTTTCACTATTTGGGGTCTCTTGTATATGAAAATCACCGTACCTATGAAACTGGTAGCCCTGAGCGGCAACATCGCCAATTTTACCCTGGCCCTCTCGGCGCTGACGACAATTTATCTTAACCGCAAGTTTTTGCCAAAGGAATTCCGGGCGCCATTATGGCGTGAAGTGATGCTGGTATTAAATGCCCTGTTCTTTGGTACTTTCTTTGCCCTCTTCACCTTAAACCAGTTATTCGGGCTTAAGTTTTAATATAGAATAATAAGGTAAGATATAAAGAAAGTCATGGACCTTCCCCTTTTAAGGCAGGAAGGTCCTTTTTGCGATGTCACAGCGGCATCCCGGCATCATATTCTTCTCGAACCAGGAAAGATTTAGGACCGTAAGCATAAGATTTAAATCCACCTTCATGCGCAAAATCGGCGAAACCATGCTGGCTAAAGGTTATGATGTAGAATTCCACTGCTGCTCCTCCGATAATAATTCCCTGGATGCGTAAGCGTCAAATACAACCCACCTTGGCATCATACTCAGGTTTAGGGGATAATCCTTCTCAGAATACACGCTGAGGAGGTTTTTTTCTTATTACCAAAGCTGAACGGCAAGCACTATGGGAAACCCGGATAACCGAATACAAGAAGAGTGGGCAGAGCGTCAGAGAATGGTGCGCTACCCATGAGGACGTTAACCCCAAACAATTATGGTACTGGCTGCGGAAGTATAAAGACCAGGACGCAGTTTCCCCGGGAAACTCAAACCGGTGGTTGCCGGTAGAAATAACCGAGCAGGCATCTATAGAACAGGACTACGGTTTACTGGTTAATGTAGGACCGGTCAGCATCGAAGTAAAGCCCGGCTTTGATCCCGCCCTGCTTTCTCAGGTGGTTAAGGTGCTGGTAGCATTATGCTAAACGAAGCTGGCATCGACCGGGTTTATCTCGCCTGCGGCGCAACGGATCTGCGCAAGTCCATTGACGGCCTGGCGGTGCTGGTCAAGGAAGGGTTTGAATTGGACCCCTTCTCTTCCTGCCTTTTCGTTTTCTGTAACCGCAAGCATGACAAACTAAAGATCCTCCACTGGGAGCATAACGGTTTCTGGCTTTATTACCGCCGGCTGGAGAAGGGCAAATTCGTATGGCCTCAAGATACCACTACTTCAACCATCACCGTCACCCGCCGGGAACTGCGCTGGCTGCTTGACGGCCTCCCCGTAAAACAGCCAAAGGCCCATCCTGAGGTAAAAGCGCGCACCATCTTGTAATAGAAATCGCCAAAAAGAAATATTTTCTGTTTGTGGTTGATTCTAGAGGAATTTAGGCTGATTCGTCGAAACATTAATGCATGAACACTTCGCAATCTATCGCCGCCATGACTATAGAAGAGCTGCAAAGCCGCTGTGTTCAGCTGGAAGAGCAATGTATGCAGCTGGAACAACAGAATGCCGAACTTACCGCTAAATTAAATTGGTTTATGGAGCAGTTTCGTTTAAGCAAGAAACGACAATTCGGTGTTTCCACCGAACGAATCAGGCCTTTAGAAGAAGAGCAGCTCTTGCTTTTTAATGAGGCGGAAGTTGAAGCCCGGCCAGAAGCAGTAGAGCCGGATTTGGAAACCATCACCTACCAGCGCCATAAAACGCGCACCCGCCGGGAGATGAACCTGGAAGACCTGCCGGTAGAAGTAGTAGAGCACCGCCTGCCGGAAGAAGAGCGGGTCTGTCCTGCCTGCGGCGGTCCTTTGCATGAGATGAGCACCGAGGTGCGGCAGGAACTTAAGGTCATCCCGGCCCAGGTGAATGTGGTTAAGCATGTGCGCTACGTCTATGCCTGCCGCCGCTGCGAGAGGGAAGAGATAACCACTCCCGTTATCACGGCACCTATTCCGGCTCCTGTACTTCCCGGAAGCCCGGTATCTCCCTCCCTCATGGCCTACATTTATGACCCAGAAATACGGGGTAGGTCTGCCCATCTACCGCTAATCCTTTACGACTACCAGACCACCCGGGCCGGCAAACACCCCCGCCGGTTTCTAGCGGGTTTTCAGGGTTATTTACACGTCGACGGCTATGCCGGCTACAATGAGCTTGCCAATGTTATCCTGGTCGGCTGCTGGGCTCACGCCAGCGCAAGTTCGACGAAGCATTAAAGGCCCTGCCGGAAGATAAACGCAACGCAGCCGTAGCCGCCCGGGAGGGGCTGGAGTACTGCAACCGGCTCTTTGCCATCGAGCGCGAGTTGAAAGATAAAACACCGGAAGAACGCTATCAAATCCGCCAGGTGCGCAGCAAACCCGTGCTGGACGCCTTTTTGGCGTGGCTAAAAAACCAGAAAGCCCGCGTACTGCCCAAAAGCTCCTTTGGCCAGGCGATTTACTATTGCCTTAGCCAGTGGGATAAACTCGTCGCCTTCCTGCAGGACGGGCGTCTGGAACTCGACAACAACCGCAGCGAGCGTTCCATCAAGCCCTTCGTCATCGGCCGCAAGAACTGGTTGTTTGCCGATACTCCACGGGGTGCTAAAGCCAGCGCCATTACCTACAGCATCATAGAAACGGCCAAGGAAAACGGGTTGAACCCCTTCCACTATCTCATTTACCTCTTCGAAAAACTTCCCAACCTGGACCTCCAGGACAAAGATGCCCTGGATCAACTCCTGCCGTGGTCGGAAACTCTGCCCCCTGTCTGCCGGATGAACAATTAAGCTTGTTTTAGCCCCCACCTCAGATGCAAGTCGGGGTTATTTTACGCTTACGGATGTACAGCTGGTAATCCTCCGGGTCGCTCGCCGAGCCGGTCATCACCACAGCCACCTCGGGACAACCTGGTAGCTCCCGGAGATACTTGTAAAACTTAACGCAGATGTGCCGGCTCATGTAGAAGACCATGGCTTTACCGTCTAAAGCCTTCAGCCGCCTTTCGAAGTGGGGCACGGCGTCGCGCAGCTGCCGGGCTAAGCCGCCGATTAAGTCGTACTGGCTACCTCGCGCTGCCAGGCTCGCTGTAGGTCAGTGCGAATACCGTATCGGTCAGCCAGCGACGGAACGACTCATTGTCGCTGAACTGCTTGAACAGCTCGGTGTCATCCTTGAGCAGCGCGGTCATCACCCGAACGAGGGCCTTGTCGTGCTCGATGCGTGCGTTTTGTTTGTCGGAATGCTTGCGTGCATTCTGGTAGGCTGTGTCGGCCGCTACGCGTGCAGGAATCTCCTCGGTGATCAGTTTGCGCACCCGATCGGCGTCGGTCCAGGGAATGTTGCCGAACTGATCGTTAAAAGCCTTGATGATGTTAGAGAGACGGTCGAGCTCCGGTTCGTGCTTGTGTCCACCACCCACAGCGGGCACCGGTTCGATTTCGGCATCCGCATCGGGAAGCGCGATCCTCATGCTCGCCTGCTTTTCGACCCGGTAGCTGTCCATGTCGATCGCCTCGAGGATGCCCTTTGAGAGGTCTTCCTCTTTCGGCGCCGGCAGCTTGGGCACCAGGAAGTTGAGGAAGATCGATAGCTTCTCCCACTCGGCGTTGGTGTAGGGGAGGATCGAAGATAGAAAGTTATACGTTCGCAGAAACGCCTTGGCTTTGCCCTTGAAGTCGACCTGACCGTCCTCGTCGAGATGCTCCATGTAGGTGGCGACGCAGGCGTCGAGGATCGGGTCGAGCTGGTCGCGGTCGGCCCCGCTCAGGTAGAGCCGCACCAGTTCATCAACTTGCTCAGGCGCGTACACCTGGTAGCCATCAAGGTCGGCCTTAAGGTCGTGCAGCTTGTTCGGGTCGGTTTCGTCGGCGAGGATGGTCGTCCGGTAGTATGGCTCGAAGGCCTTTCGGATCGTCTCCGGGTCGTTGACGAAATCGAGGACGAAGGTGTCGTGCTTCTGGGGGTGGGCGCGATTGAGGCGCGAAAGTGTCTGCACTGCCTTGACCCCGGAGAGCACCTTGTCCACGTACATTGTGTGCAGGAGCGGCTCGTCATAGCCGGTCTGGAACTTATCGGCGCAGATCAAAAACCGATACGGGTCCTCCCGGAGCTTGTCAGCGATCTGGTTCGAGGGAAAGCCGTTAAGGCTGGCCTCGGTGACCCGTTGACCGCCATACTCGTGCTCACCCGAGAAGGCCACAATCACCCGATAGGGGCTTTTGCGCTCGGCAAGGTACGCCTTGAAGGCATGGAAGTACTGAATAGCTCGCTCGATGCTGCCGGTCACCACCATGGCCCGCGCCTGGCCGCCGATCTTGCCCTTGGCGATCACCTGCTCATGAAAGTGGTCCACCATGATCTCGGCCTTGAGCCGGATGGCGTACTCGTGATTCTCGACAAAGCGGCGCAGCTTCTTCTGCGCCTTTTTGACGTCGAACTCGGGGTCGTCCTCGATGGTCTTAATGAGCTTATAGTAGCTCTTGACCGGTGTATAGTGGGCCAGCACATCCAGGATAAACCCTTCCTGAATGGCCTGTTTCATGGTGTAACTGTGGAACGGGCGATGCTTCACCGTGCCGTCGGGCTGCGGGTCGGGTTCACCAAACATCTCCAACGTTTTGTTCTTAGGGGTGGCGGTGAAGGCGAAGTAGCTGGCGTTCGGCAAAAGCTTCCGGGCTTCCATGAGCCGGTTAATCTGGTCTTCGAAGGTCTCGTCTTCGTCCTCGGCACCGGCCTCCGACAAGGCCATGCTCATCTTGGCCGAGGTACGGCCGCCCTGACTCGAGTGCGCCTCGTCGATGATGATCGCAAAACGGCGCCCACGGTGCTCGTTGCCGATTTCGTCGAGGATGAACGGGAACTTCTGAAGCGTCGTGATGATGATCTTCTTGCCGCTCTCGATGAAGCGCCGCAGGTCGCCAGAATGCTCGGCGTGCCCCACCGTGGCGTTCACCTGGGCAAACTGTTTGACTGTGTCCCGGATCTGCTGGTCCAGGATGCGCCGGTCGGTCACCACGATAATGGAATCGAAAACGGGTCTTCCGTCCTTCGCAAGACCAATTAGCTGGTGGGCCAGCCAGGCGATGGAGTTGGACTTGCCGCTGCCGGCGGAATGTTGGATAAGGTAGCGCCGGCCCACGCCGTTTGCCGCCGCGTCCGCCAAAAGTTTTCGCACCACGTCGAGCTGGTGATAGCGGGGGAAGATCTGCCGTCGCCGTTTCTTGCCGGTCTTGAGGTCTTTTTCCTCAACGAGTTGAGCGTAGTTTTCGAGGATGTCGGTCAGGCTCTCACGGGTGAGTATCTCCCGCCACAGGTAATCGGTCTTGAGCCCATGCGGATTGGGAGGATTGCCCGCGCCGTCGTTCCATCCCTTGTTGAAGGGCAGAAACCACGACGCCTTGCCCTGAAGGTGGGTGCAGAACCACACCTCGTTTTCGTCCACGGCGAAGTGCGCCACACACCGCCCCAATTCAAATAGCTTTTCGCGCGGGTTGCGGTCACGCTTGTACTGCTCGATGGCGTCGTGCACCGTCTGTTTGGTGAGGCGGTTCTTGAGCTCGAAAGTGAAAACCGGCAGGCCGTTGATGAAGAGCACCAGGTCCAGCGCCCGCTGCGTCTCATCGCGGCTGTAACGGAGCTGGCGCGTGACGGTAAAGCGGTTCTGCTCATAGAGTGCCCGCGCTTGCTCGTTTCCAGGCGAAGGCGTGCCGTAGAAAAGCTCGATGCGGTGCGGCCCGTGCTGAATCCCATTGCGCAATACGTCCACCACCCCGCGCTTGCTCACCTCGCCCTGGAGCCGCGCCAGAAACTTCCGCCGTGTGGGGCTGTCGTTATCCAGATCGAGCGCTTCGGCAACCTCCGGTTGCGTCGAACGCAGAAAGGCCGTAAGCTGAACCAGATCGACGCAGTACTCCCGGTCGTAATCGGCCGGATCGCCGGGGAACCAACCCACACCGCCGTAGGGTGCCGGCGTCTCGGCAACGAACGCCGGAGTGCCGGCAGGTCGGGGTACGCAGTCGCTGCCAGTCAGCGCCCGGCAGATCAGAGTTTCGAGCCCGGCTTCGCTCATGTCGGTAGGGGTCATGGTTCAACTTCCTCCTCAGAGAAAGTTTCTGCGGCGGCCTCATTATCTGCCGCCTCACCTTCCGCTGTCTCCTCTGTGTCCTCCAACTCAGCTTCCTCCTCAGCCGGCTCCTCCGGCAACCGTGCCGCCACCTCGCGAACATCCACCTTGCCGGTGACCACATCGGCGATGAGGCGGGTGCGGTATTCGCGCAGGAGTTCGATTTCGCGGCGAGCGGCAGCAATGGCAGCGTCGATCTTGGTCGTCTGGGCGTCGAGGTACTCTACGATGGCGGTTTGTTCTTCCTTGGTCGGTAATGGCATCTTGGCCGTCAAGAATGCGGACTTGGTGATGACCTTGCGGAGTCCTGTGTACAAAGGCTTTAAGAATTTCCCGTTGTCCATTGCGAGATAGAACAAATAGACGTAAGCCCCGACGACTGGATCAGTGCACTCAAATACCGTGTAAGCACCCGTAATCATGCCATGGAGTGATGATAGACCTATCGCTCGAGGTGTTTCATCGATATCAAACAGGCAAAAGATAATGTCACCGGGCTCAACGACTTGGTAAGTATCGAAACTCGTCGGGAATTTGCCTTCTGGGTTTTCAAGGTCGCGAACAACGATGCCGCCTTTCGTAAGAGATAGCAACGTGTAATCTGTGGATGCCTTGCCAACCAAGTGTTTCTTTAGTCGGAGCACTGCACGGTTTGGCACGATGTCCCAATGAACCGGCACATCGCCCAGCCATTCCACGCCGGAGGGCTTGTAGGCCGGGTATGGCTGGCCGGTGCGGACGTCGATCTGGCCGGTGACGGCGCGGTGGATAAGGGCCTGCTTGTACTCCTCCAGCAGATTGATCAGTTTCTTCTTGGCTCGGATGTATCGCCGTATCCGCCGGTCCATGTAATCGAGAAAGCGGACGATGGCGGATTGTTCCCACGGGGTCGGCACCGGTACATGGAATGAGCTAAGTCGGCTCTCGGCGATTGCCGGATAAGCGGTACCAACGGATTCTGCGCTGATGCAGTCGGTAAAGGGACTACTCTGCGCTAGGTAACTCACGTACCTCGGCTGTGTTCCGGGGCCGGGGGTCAGGACAGCAAAGCCAGTTGAGCACACCAATGCGTCTACGTCTCTATCGACATGGTAGACCGCCTTCAGATAAGTTCGCACGGTGGAGACAATGGTGTCCCCCCTGCGGAGAACCCGTCTAGCGCGGGAAGGCGCGTCGCCAAATCGCATCTGTTGTGGTTCTCGGATTAGAAAACCAGTACCTACTGTGCCGATATCGATGTATCGGAATTGGTAGTCGGCAGCGGTAGTATCCGGTAGGACTTCCGCATTTATGCTCACCCAGCGTTTGAGCGGCTTGACCTCCCAGTGTACCGGCACCTCGCCCAGCCAGGGTACGCCGGAGTCTTTGTAGGCGAGGTAGGGTTTGAGGTTGGTGATCATGTGGTACTTCCTCCGTGCACCGGAATACGAATATACAGCCTCTCGCGCACTTCTTGATAGATTGCGATATCCTCCGCAACTTCCAATGTCACTGCCAATCCATAGCGTATAGACTCTGGGATATCTCCGGCATCGGCACGGCAGTTCACCTTGATTACGATGGCATCCCCATCTTGAAAGTCTGCAGCCTGCTCGCCTTCTAGCACCTCATGCTGGACGGTACCTCGTTGTACGGCGCGGCCATCAGCATCTATACGGTCTGGTACAACAATGTTTTTAGGATCAAACCACAGATGAGCAATCCGGTACCTATGATGTCTACTGTTCACTGGAGTAAGCCATGCCAAAGTAATCGTCAAACGTCGTTTGACGTTTCTTGCTGAAAGACTCGGTGGAAGTGGAAGACGGAATTCATCGGCCTGTCCATCTTCTAGTTTCCCGAAACCCACAATGGTCACGCGCTGATCTGTACAAGCTAGTACCTTTGTGACATCTGCAAAACCATAACCTATAAATCGGGTAACATACTCTCTGAATGTTCGGCTATTTTGGGGATTACGTAGGCATGATTCATACAAAGTCCTAATATCCACCCAATCTGCACCATGTACGAGAAGGGTCTTTATTAACACTGTGTCGTATTCCGACGGGATTTGTGCACCGAACTCTTTGCGTAGCTGCTCAAGAACCTCATACAGGCGATTAGCCCACCGCGAGGCCAAGGCCGCGGCATTGCTCGTGCCTCTCATGTACCATGTGCGATCTAACCTGCCCTGTGCTCCAGGAGCGGCGACACACTGTCCAGGAGGTGAGACAAAAGAAGTTGTTTCCAGAACGGCGTTGCGATGCGTATTACCCAATTTTTCTTGAAGGAATTGCCTCCCACCGGGCAAAAGAATGTCTGGCTTGATGCTTCTACGGTACCCAGGTCCATGGGCGCTGTATACGCTCGGGATATTCATTCGTGTAAAGGGGTCTATCAGATTGAAATTTTGCGATGGTGATGAAGCATCTGCATGGGCAGATCCAATTGTAAGCCCGTTGATCGTCTCAGCGGGTGATAGGAGACGACGGTGCCGTGTATTTAATGCAAGGGCTTTGATCACAGCTTTTTCTCGCTCGTCAGCGGTCAGGTTTGGAAAATGTGTGCGTGGGACATCCAACTCAATATCATGGGGATGGTTGCCCGCGCTTACCACGAATAGGATGTTATACTTCCATGAAAGCCAGTCCAGCAGGCGTGCCCACGCACTCATCATGCGATCCAATGGCTTCGAGCGGTCACCTATCGACAGATTGATTACGCGAACGCTCGGCGCTACCGGGCCTTCCCCTCCGTCGCTTTCGTACAACCGCCGTACTGCTCGATGTATCAGGTCAATCGGCAGGATTCCCTCGGGTATCGCTTCCTCGGTGAATCGCCCGTCAAATCCACGACGGGGTTGCATAATAGGCCGAACATAGACAGGTCTTTCCATGGGGGCTTCGTGGTCATTGAGGTCGCCATGACATATAAGCGATGCCATCGCAGTACCGTGGACACGTTCTTTGGCCTGATAGGCGCTTTCAAATCCATCCGGGTCATCAACGATTAGTCGCCCATCGAGCAGTCGATGCTTCGTTAGAGGCAAGCCATCAAACAAGGCAACGATTGGCTCCCCCCTTGGAAGCACACTATCAACCAACTCACCAATGTGTTGCGTCTCATTCATATCCTCGGGCATGCGAATTGCGCATTGACCCACTGGATGCACGTACATAATGTCTTCGCATTGGAAGAGGCGGAAATCTGCCAATGTGTCGACTTGCGAAAGAAATTGAGACACCTCCTTGATAGGGATTCTTCCCAATACACCATGGTATGCAATTTCAGGTATAACACACTGGCTGGTGATTTCGCCGCCAAGAGTTTGAACTACATTTTCGAGATAAGCATTCGCTTTCTGCCGCCGATTAGGATCATTTCGATACCACAGTTCGACTTCAAAAGGTACCGTTTCCTGACCGTGTTCAATTCTTTCCTTCCAGTCCTCCCAGAGACCTGTATCTCTTATGCGGTCCTGAGCATCCCATGGTCGAATGGTGCGAAGGTGATAGCGGAATAAGTCCTTCATCGGTGCAAGCCCCTTGGGAAATGGGGCTTCTGGATCCTCCCGCCATTTATTGAACAGACTTAGTAACTCATCGAGGGCACGCTGGTCTGTCATAATGAGAAACAATTGGCCCGTTAGTTTTTTGTCTGGATCCCTTTCGTCTTCGAAGCCGTCACCAGGATCTATATCAGTGAGTTCTAATTCACCCAGCCATTCTAAACCGGATATTTTTTTAACTGCATTTATAAAGCGCTCAACAGAGCCAACGGTCTCGAGTACTAATGTTTGTTCCGGTTGAATTCCAAGCGAAGTGCTTTGGAGGATGAGCCGTTGCTTTTCCATTGCCTCTTGGAGGCGCTGAAACTGGGGTGCTAGCCTTGAGGCTTGTTGCTGGGCATCAGGTAACTTGACTTTCCTGCCACCACTGCCAAGTCGTTTCAGTCGTTCTGAGCGTAAGGGGGCTGGAAATATAAGGAGGGGATGTTCAGCCATAATCAGTCCCTCTTTCCGGTATTATCTGTCTTTACTGTGGCCCGTTTCATCCATTGACTTAGGACCTGCTGCGCAATCTTTTTGGTGTCTGCATCCGGTCCACTTAAAGTAATTCTTCTAACTATGTCAGTACCAAATTCCTCAATTTCAGCAAAGCTCAGGCCCATCAGTCTCTCTGCCAGATAACGAGGAGTTAAGCCAAGTTTGTGCCCCGTACGTTTTTCGAACCGCTTAAACCATTCCTCGATCTGTTGCTGTATGGGCATTGGCAGTTCCAAGCGAATTTGGAAGCGCCGCCATACGGCTCGGTCTAGTAATTCTGGATGATTACTTGCCACCACAACAACCACATAGCTCGGCAAAGCGTCTATCTGTAACAGTAGTGAACTTACCACGCGCTTAATTTCTCCTGTTTCGTGAAGGTCGCCGCGCTCTTTTCCTACCGCATCAAACTCGTCAAAGAACAACACACAGTGTCGCGTGCGAGCGTATTCGAAAACCTGGCCGAGACGCTGTGATGTCTCTCCGAGGTAGCTACCGATGACCGCTTCGTAACGAACTACTAACAACGGAACACCAAGGGCATCGGCGATTCCTTCTGCTAAAGATGTCTTGCCATTTCCAGGCGGTCCAATCAGCAATACGCGGTTGCGAGGCTCGAGATTATAGGACCGTAGTAGATCGGCTCGATGCTGCTCTTCGACCAGTTCGCGAACGGCTTGTTCAGCCTCGAGTGGTAAGATCAGATCTTCAATATGTCGTCGCGGGACAACCTCAACTACAAACGGGCCGGAGAGCATCCGTGTGGCTGGTGGAACAGTGCGAGAGAGCCCATTACCATCCACGTGGAGCTGTGCAATGAGCTGATCAGCAAAAATAGTGTGATTCTTTGCCCGCTCGTCTGCTGCCAGCGCCTCAACGGTTTTCTTAAACTGTGCCAGATCGCCCCGTGCAGCAGCCTTTACGAGGTTCAAAATCAAATCAGCTCGTGCCATGTTTATTGTCCCTTCTCAAAGTTAATAATCTGCGCCAGCAACCCTTCCGCCTCCTTCTCCACCGCCAGTAGGTCGGCGCGGATCTCCTCCAGAGTGCGCAGGGCCTTTGGCTTGTAGAAGTAGCGGTTAAAGTTGATCTCGTAGCCCACCTTGACGCTTGCCGGGTCGTACCATGCATCCGGCGCATAGGGCAGGACTTCGCGGCGCAAAAAAGTCTCGATGGCCGTGCGCTGGTCTTCCAGGCTCGGCAGGTAGCCAGGCTGATGGCATGCCGGGCACTCGAGGAAGGGGATCTGCTCGCTGTCGCGAAGTTCCGTGTCAGGCTCGTATTCCACCACACGCGGCTTGCCACCGATGACAACATCAAACAGCCCGCGTAAAGGATCAGGCGCCGTGCCAGGCTTGTGAATTTTCTTGATGACTGGCGGTGCATCGTCGGCACGCTCGGCCGTTTCCCGAAGCGCTTTGATCTCCTTGGGTGTGTAGGCGCGCTCGGGGTCGATGCCTTTCAGGCGCAGGGGACGTTCCACCGTCACCTTCCAGTAGCCGAAGGCCGCGTTGGGGAAGATCTTGGACTGCTCGGTCTCCTCGAATTTGAGGAAGGTATCAACAATGCGACGGATGTCCTCTTCGGACAGCTCGCAGTTCTTCTTGCCCAGGTTCTTGCGCAGGGGCTTGTACCACTGCGTGGCATCGATGAGCTGCACGCGGCCTTTGCGGTGCTCGGGCTTCCTGTTCGTGAGCACCCAGACGTAGGTGGCGATGCCGGTGTTGTAGAACATGTTGAGCGGCAAGGCGACGATGGCCTCGAGCCAGTCGTTCTCGATGATCCAGCGGCGGATGTTGCTCTCGCCCTGGCCGGCGTCCCCCGTAAACAGCGACGAGCCGTTGTGCACCTCGGCGATGCGACTGCCGAGCGGGGTGTCGTGCTTCATCTTGGAGAGCATGTTCACCAGGAACAGCATCTGCCCGTCGCTGGTGCGGGTAATCAGTGAAAGCTCCTCGCCCCGGTGCTGCACGACAAAGCGCGGATCCTTGATGCCAGCCTTGCCGCCCATGCGTTCCAGGTCGCTCTTCCAACTCTTCCCGTAGGGCGGATTGGAGAGCATGAAGTCAAAGGTGCGGCCGGGAAAAGCGTCGTTGGACAGGGTCGAATGCTCCGGCCCGCCGACGATGTTGTCGGCGGCATCGCCCTCGCCCTTGAGCAAAAGGTCGGCTTTGCAGATAGCGTAGGTTTCGGCGTTGATCTCCTGGCCGAAAAGATGCACCGAGACCTGTTTGCCACGTTCTTTCGCCAGCTGCAACAGGGTTTCCTCGGCCACCGTGAGCATTCCGCCGGTGCCGCAGGCGCCGTCGTAGAGCAGGTAGGTGCCGGATTCGATCTGGTCGGCGATCGGCTCGAAGATCAGGCGGGCCATCAGCCTCACGGCGTCGCGCGGGGTCCAGTGCTCGCCGGCTTCTTCGTTGTTTTCCTCGTTGAAGCGGCGCACCAGCTCCTCGAAGATGGTGCCCATGGCGTGATTGTCGAGGCCGGGCAGCCGGACGGTGCCGTCGCTGTTGAGCACAGGGTAAGGACTCAGGTTGATGGACGGGTCGAGGAACTTCTCGATGAGCGTGCCCAGGGCGTCGGCTTTGGCCAGGCGGGGGATTTGGTTGCGGAACTCGAAGTTGTCGATGATCTCCTGCACGTTGGGCGAGAAGCCATCGAGGTAGGCGCGAAAATCCGCCTCCAGTTGCTGGCGGCTGGCACGCGCCTTGAGGTCGCGTAGCGTGAAGGGGGAGGTGTTGTAGAAGGCTTGACCAGCGGCCTGTCGCAGAGCAGCGTCTTGGTGTACGATCCCCGCTTTGTCTAGCGAAGCTTTCATGTTGAGCACGGCCTGCTTGGTGGGCTCCAATACCGCATCCAGTCGTCGGATCACGGTCATCGGGAGAATGACGTCACGGTACTTGCCGCGCACGTAGAGGTCGCGCAGCACGTCGTCGGCGATGCCCCAAATGAAATTGGTGATCCAGGTCAGTTGGCCGTTTTCCATATCAAACTTTCCTCCAAAAAGGTCGCATACTTTCTAGTGACGGCGAGCCGAACATCCAGCGCTTGTCCTTGCGCAGCTGCTCGCCGCCCCACTCCTTCATGTTAAAGGGCGGATTGGTGATGATGAAGTCGGCGCGCAGGTCCTTATGCAGATCGTTAGTAAAGGTATCGTCTAACAGGATATTTTCGTTGGGGATGCCCCGGATCGCTAGGTTCATCTTGCAGATGCGCCAGGTGGCCTCGTTACGCTCCTGCCCATAGATGGAGATGTCGTTCGGGTTGCCGTTGTGGGCCTCGACGAACTTGCGGCTCTGTACGAACATCCCGCCGGAACCGCAGGCCGGGTCGTAGACCCGCCCCCGGTAGGGCTCCAGCATCTCGACCAGCAGCCGCACGACGCACTGCGGGGTGTAAAACTCGCCGCCCCGGTGCCCCTCGGCTTTGGCGAACATCTTAATGAAGTATTCGTAGGTCCGGCCGAGAACATCCCGCGCCACGGCATCGCCGTTGACCAGGTCAACCGCCGAAAAGAGGTTCAGCAGTTTCCCCTAAGGTCTGCGCCGGAATGGCGGCGCGGGCGTAGATCTTCGGGAGCACGCCGCGCAACTGCTTCGGGTTCTCTTTTTCGATGGCGGCCATCGCCTCGTCAATCAGCCGGCCGAGGTGCGGCTGGTGCGCGTTCGCCAAAAGATAAGACCAGCGGGCTTGGGGCGGGATCCAGAAGATGTTGGCGGCCAGGTACTCGTCCTTGTCCTCAGCGACGGAAGCGATGTATTCCGCCGACGCCTCCTTGACGTAGTATTCCGTATTGGCCGGGTCGGTAACGGCGCGCGTCAGGAACCGGTGCCGGTTTTCAAAAGCGTCCGTGAGGTATTTCAGAAAGAGCAGCCCGAGGATGATGTGCTTGTATTCGGCTACCTCCCCCGTGCCCCGTAGCCGGTTGGCCGCCGACCAGAGCCGGTTGGCGAATTCGAGGTCGCCGTTGCCGTTTTTTACCGCGCTTTTCCTTTTCGCCATAACCTTCTCCTGCAGGATGAACAGTTTACCAAACAGCCGGTTTTTAGAGGTTCAAACCGTAAAGGAGCGTACTGCCGTAACGGCCGTTTTTTGTTTTATTCTCCAATCGCCGCCATTTTCCTGCCGAAGCCCTTACAGCGTCAACCGTCTCTTCTTCCCCATTTTCTCAGCCGACGTTCGCACTCGGCTCGGGGCAGGCGGCTTCCCATCGCCCGCATCTTTTCCAGCGCTCGAGCCGCTTATTGGGGCGTAACGATCCGCTGTCGAACCAGTTCGTCCAGTATCCAAAGCGTCCCGTGCACTGATACTTTCTCTTGTTCCGTGGCTTTCCGCAGGTGCCTGTCACCGGTTAGCAAAACAGCGCCCCTTGCTTTGGCCAGCGCCAGGGCAAAAAGGTCCACGCGCGAGGGCGCGGGATACCGGCTTGCTAATTGAATGACAAGGTGGACCCCGTCGCCGGCAAGTTCCTCCTGCTGCAATCCGAGGGATACCAGGGTTTGTCCATCGGGCACCCGTAATTCGGCAATAACCACATCAGGGGCGATAAACCGAAGCGGCAGTTGGAACGCTTCGTGAATAATCCCGCCGGCATACAGGTCAATCCAGATGTTCGTGTCATTCGCGTGGATCCGCCGGGAATCCGCCATGCCGCTCGGCCACCTCCCGCCAAAATTTAGCCAGGGATTTGGCGAACAGTTCGGCGGCACGGGATTCTGAGATCAGATCCTCCGCAAGCGCACGCATCACGAGCCGTTCCATCCGCTTTGGTTCCTCGGGGGGCAGAGCATCGCCTGGTTCTTTCTGGTCTCAACCACGGCGGCGAAATTCGCGGAACAAATTCGTGGCGAGCGCTTCCGAAATGATGCAGTTCGTAGAGGCTAAGCGCCTGCCGCTGCTCCCCCAATTCGCGGCGCGCCGCCAGTGCGGGGACTAAAAAAGCACCGGCAAACCGGTGCGCCGCTTTCTCTGCACTCGCCCCTTTTTCGGGCCGGAGAATAATGTGCCCTAATTCGTGGGCCAAATTGAAGCGCTGGCGGTCGCCGGCAAGACTACGCCGCATAACAATGACCGGGGTGTTGTCCTCCATCATGAAGGTGCAGGCGTCAAAGCCATCCACACCGTCTACCAACCCAACCTTGATCCCTTTATCCTCAAGAAGTTCGGTCAGGTTTTCGATGGAGGCCAAGCCTAACTGCCAGGCCGCCCTTAGCTCTTCCGCCACCCGCTCCGCTTCTTCCAGCACGGTAATCCTGGGATTTACGCCCTCCGGTAAAACAAAGCCGCGTACGGCGTCGCCGGGCGGGAAAAGCGCTTCAATCTCGAGATATCGTTCAAGCCACCCCTGGATTTGGGCAAGGACCGTTTGTTCTTGCTTGCGGCGCAGCGCAGAATTTTTACGGTAAGCCGGCACGGAAAGGTTCACCCTACGCGTCCGGAAAAAATATTCAACCTTGACCCCGAGCGCCTCTGCCAGACGGAGCAGGACACCGGAACTTGGTATGTCTAAGCCTCCTTCATACTTTGAAATGGCCTGAGGCGACACACCCACACGGTTGGCTAATTCCCGCAAACTCAGTCCAGCGGTCCGCCGGGCCAGCCTGAGCCGTTCTCTGACCATCACCTTTTCACCCCGGTTGACATTCTATCAAAAATATTGCATTTTGTAAGCCGAAGAATAATTGGAAATCAGGGGGGACACCATACTCAATCTGCTCAGTTCCTCGTCCGCCGGGGTCCTTTGGGTCCGCTCTTGCGCGGCCGCAGGATCCGTTCGCAAGGTGCGCCGCGGCACTGCTCAAAGGATACTGCCAGACCTCTTCTACCAGCCCTGCACGGACGGGATTAAGCTCCGCCATCAGGTGCAGGTATGCCCTGTATCATCTTCGCAAAAGAATGTTTGCTGCACCTCCACTCGTTCCACAACCATGCTGCCGGATTTCGCCGCCAGACCGAGAAGGAGAAACAGAACCAGGCCGGGAATGACCAGTTTCAGCACGCGCCGCGGAAAATGACGGTGGATAACATTTTCGCACGTCGTCACCTCTCCCTGATATAATCTAGCTGGACATCTCCAACACCTCGATTTCCTCCCGCTGCTAAGTTTACTGACCATTAGCAGCAGGATTCGATTTGTTGGGGGTGGGTTCCTTTTTGTTTACCATTTCCTTAAAAGTGGGTCACTTTTAGATTACCATACACAAGCGGCGTCTTAGAAAATATTTTCTATCAGGTGTTCTGGGGAATCCGCAAAATTAGTGTGACACGTCTTTATCCTTTTCGCCGTAAGGGAACTCCGGCCTTTCTGTGACACACGGTTTTTGATGGAAATTCTTCCTGATCAGGGGTGCCTTGAGCCTCTGCTTACGGTTTCTTCGATTATGCTCAGCTGTCTATCGATTTCAATGAGCATTTCCTGGATGGTCCGCCCTGGCCTGCCAACCACAGGTACCGGTCGAGTTGCCGAGTGGTCACGGGAAAATCCAGGGCATCCTTCAACGCTGAAAAGCCCGCCGCAAACTGCTTATACGAGAGCCCTTCCCTGCCTTTCCCATTCAAATGGTATGTGAGCATCTTAACCGCATACGAGTCGTAAATCGGGAATTGATTCTGTTACAGATTTTTTCAAGGTGACGATATCACAGATGGATTATAATAAACATAAAGTTGAGGACGTGTATCTCTTATGGTATGATTTTACTAAAGTTAGTATTACCGGAAGGCGATAAAATGCCGGACCAAACTATAAGGATTGATCTCGAGTTGCCAAAAGAACTGTTAATCAAATGAAGTGGTACTAAAGGGAACTGAACTTCCCGGTGTGAAAGAAATCAGAGAAGCTACCGACCCAATCCTCGATAGTCTGGAACAGAATGGGTTCCGCTTTAACGAAAAGGTAAAAACAGTAATTAAGGAAGAATATGGGAAATGAACTGACGGCGGAAACGTATACCAGACTCTTCCCCAGCAAGATAGTTTTTTGGCAATAAAAAAGCCCCTCACCTGAACAGTGAGGAGTGTTGAAACAAAGGCTATTTGGAGTAAGGAATCACCTTATCCAGCGGAACGCGATATCTTCCCTGGTAGCAATAAGGTCGAACTCATGGTGATCCGCAGTTACAAGGCTGGCAGCGATCCTTTTCCAATTACTTGGACTGCAGGTACTTTTCTACGTTAAAGCCCTTTCCCTTCAAAATCCCCCGTGCCTCACGAATTGGATCTTCCACGGGTTTGAGAAGAAATCCCTCGCGCACCTCCACGATGGTTACTCGCTTACCTTTCAGTTTTCGCGCTACCTCTGCCGGCAAATTCAGTTCATCCGCGTTCACTTCAGGGGTTAGCAACACCTTCACCTCCATAAACGTCCTGTATAGAGACAACAGTGCTATTTGTAAAATTGTACCACAAGGAACGTCCTGATCTCAACCATTGCTCGCGCTTCACGCCTTCCTGTAGCCAGATGGAAAAAATTGAAGCTATATGCAAAGTGGCTGCGATGCTGGTAATAAAGTCATGGACCTTCCCCTTTCAAGGCAGGAAGGTCCTTTTTGCGATGTCACAGCGGCATCCCGGCATCATATTCTTCTCGGACCAGGAAAGATTTAGGACCGTAAGCATAAGATTTAAGTAAAGTTAGTTTTACAGGGAGGTTAAAACATGGGCCAGGGCAAGTTGCGAAGGGTTTTTCCCGGCGGCAATACCTGTGAGGGCTTTTATTCTTTTTATGATTACATTATCGAACCAGATGCCACCCGGATCTTCGTCGTTAAAGGCGGGCCGGGGGTGGGCAAGTCCACCTTCATGCGCAAAATCGGCGAAACCATGCTGGCTAAAGGTTATGATGTAGAATTCCACTGCTGCTCCTCCGATAACAATTCCCTGGATGCCGTGGTCATCCCGGCCATTAAAGTAGCTCTAATCGATGGTACGGCTCCCCATATCGTTGATCCTAAGAACCCCGGTGCTGTAGATGAGATTATTCACCTGGGAGACTACTGGGATGAAAGCAAAATGCGGGCCCATAAAGAGGAAATCCTTAAAGCCAACGCCCGGGTGGCGCGCTTGTTCCAGATAGCCTACAGTGCCCTCCGGGAAGCCAAGGTTATCCGCGATGAGTGGGAAAGCTATATTTCCGAGTGCATGATTGAAAGTCAGGTAAACAAGGCTGTGGCCAACCTGCTTCATGCCATTTTCAGCGGTGTAGCGCCACGCTATGACCGGCCGGCCAAGGTGCGCCACCTCTTTGCCACGGCTATTACCCCTGATGGCATCATTACCGGCCATGTAGAATCCCTGCTCCAGGATGTGCAGCAGCTATATACCATCTCTGGCGAGCCCGGCTCCGGCGTGCCCCAGGTGCTGGCCCGTATCGCCGACCTGGCCCATGAAAAAGGACTGCATACGGAGATTTACCATTGCCCCTTCAATCCTCGGAATATCGACCTGGTTATTATACCGGAAATAAAAGCAGCGGCCATGAACGTCCAGCCGCCGCATACCTACGATCCCTCGTCTTTACCGGACCTTATGGCCATGAAACTTAACCTGTCGGCCTATATCGACCGGGATAAGCTGGCAACTTATGCCCACGAGATCGGCAGCGCCGCCTACCGCTATCAGGCCTGCCTGGACCGGGCCGTGGCCTACATCCGCCAGGCCAAGTTAACCCATGATTATATGGAGACCTTCTATATACCGGCCATGAATTTTGAGGCTATTAACGCCAAACGCCAGGAGGTCCTGCAGCGGATTTTGACCTATGCCTCTGAATTTCCTGAAACCTTGATAAAAGCAAGCTAAAGCTTTGAAACCCTTCCTGATCGGTAGCATTGGGAAGGGTTTTTAGTAACTGTTCATGGAACAAAAGCATAAGTTAACATGAGTAAAAAAGAAGAAAACGGGGTGATACTCCTGGACCGGCAAATAGCTATTTTTACACCCAACCTGCTGGCCTGGAATGGTCAAGAACCAGTAATCGGTGGCCTGGAAAGATACCTCCACGCCCTGGCAGAACTCCTGACAGAGATGGGTTATGAAGTTTCCTTCCATCAGAACGCCCACCGGGATTTTCAAACTACTTTCCGCGGCTGGCCGGTATACGGCTACCAGGCCGATCAGCACCATTTGCACTTAACTGTTAAACGAATGGAGGAAACTGTCCGCGGGAGAGTGCTTTATTCCTCTATTCTCCAGCAAGTCTATTACCGACCCCGTTCTATTTGCATCTCCCATGGCGTCTGGTGGGAACTACCGGGTTACAGTCCGGCCCACGCCCGGGCTGCCTATGAAAACTATGTCGCTGCAGCCCTTATTCAGGCCACTTTAATAATATCTTGCGACTACAACTTCCTTAACGTTGCCCGGGCCATCTACCCTAATCTGGCCGACCAGAAGGTCCGGGTAATCCCAAACTTTGTCGATTTAACGCAATTTTATCCCCGCGAAAAGGAACAACAGCCCAGGGTACGCGTCCTGTACCCGCGCCGGCTGGCCCCGGAACGGGGCTTTGACCTGTTGAAAGGGGTTATCCCTCCTTTACTGGCTGAGTACCCCGACCTGGAGTTTCTCTTTGCCATTGATACAAATACCCCCCGGTACCTGGAGATTTTTCATGCCTGGCGGCAAAAGGAGGCCCATAACGGGCGTATCCTTTACTGTCATCCAGACTTTAACGCTATGCCGGAGGTTTATGCCGCTGCCGATATAGTTGTTATTCCCAGTATTTATTCGGAGGGTACCAGCTTTTCATGCCTGGAGGCCATGGCTATGGGTAAGGCTGTTATTGCCACCAATGTTGGCGGACTCACCAACCTGATTATCGATGGCTATAATGGCCTGTTAATCCATCCCTCCAGGGAATACCTGACCCAAGCCCTGCGCTTTTTAATTGATCACCCCCGGGAGCGCCTGCGCCTCGGCGCCAATGCCGCTGCTACCGCCCGGGCCTTTGACCGTCGCCTCTGGGAAGCCCGCTGGCGACAGTATATCAGCAGGGTATATCCTTTGGATAAGCAGTAGTTCGGAGGGAAAGCAAGTTCTATGCCCAAGGTTACGGCCATGATGATCGTCCGTAATGAAGCCAATCGTTATTTGGAGCGCTGCCTTAAAGCTTTGACTAACTATGTTGATGAGCTGGTCATCCTGGACGATGCCTCTACGGACGCTACTCCTGAGATCTGTTTGCGTTTCCCCAGGGTCAAACTTTATCGCCGTGATACCCCTTTATTTCTTAAGGATGAAGCCCAGTTGCGCTGCGAACTCTGGCACCATACCGTAGCTACCAACCCCGAATGGATACTGGCCCTTGATGCCGATGAATTCCTGGAGACCAGGGTAGAACGGGAACTCCCTTATTTGCTAAAACAGGATCTCTTTCCAGCTATTAGCTTCCGCCTTTTTGATTGCTGGGGCAGTGAAGACTACTACCGCGTCGACGGCCTCTGGAATCCCTGGCTGCGTGGTTTTTCTATCTACCTCGTCAAGTACCAGCCCTGGCTGGATGCCGCCTGGCCCTTACAAAAATTTCACTGCGGCCGCCTGCCTCTAGCCTACCGCCACCTGCCCCACCTGGAAAGCGATCTGAGGATCAAACACCTTGGCTGGGCCAACCCGGCTGATATCCGGGCTAAATACGAGCGCGCCGTTAGCCAGGATCCGACCTTCAAATATATGCCCCGGGAACATTATGAAAGCATCCTCTGGCCAGCGGAAAAAATTCAGCTCGAAAAATGGCAGGACTAGATAACTTCTCCGTGCTAAGATGCATATAGTAATACTAATCCAGAAAAAGGAAAGACCCCCTTTGTCAATACCCAAAAGGCATAGGGGGAAAGAGAAAAGCTTGTAAAAGGAGTGATCTGCATGGCTCTAACCGCCAGTGCCACTGTTACTGGCAGTACGGCAGGAACTGCCGATGTAGCTCTAACCTTAAGCCCGACCACGGCCCTTTTTTCCCCGGCTAACCTGGTTCCTGGCCAGTCTGTCGGGTCGCCCCAGCTGCAAGTGTCAAATACCGGTACTGTAGACGAGTATTACTTTATCTTTGCTGACTGGAAGGAAGTAAGCCCTACTACTCCCCGCGAGGCCCAGTTACTTGCCGACCGCTTAAACATTTATATCGAAGCCAGCCCAGCAACAGTCCTCTATAATGGCACTCTTTCCGGTCTATACAACCAACCTTCTAGTGGGCGCCTGCTAGTTTCGCCCTATGATGACCTGCTGACTTTCGTCGTCAGCCTGCCTAGTAATACGGGTACCATAGCCCAGAACCTGGACTTGAGCGTCGATCTGGTCTTTACGGCCCAGGCTTCCCCCCTCGCTTAAAGCATAGCCCGGCCCCGGCCGGGCTTAACTTTGTAGAGCTAATTGCAAGAAGGTGATAAAGAGATATGACGACTAAAAAGGTAGCTTTATTAACGACTAACTTTTTTCACCCTACTAACGAAAGAATTATTATGGGCGGTGCAGAGCGTTACCAGGTTGACCTCTGCCGCCTGCTCCGCGAACTAGGTTTTTATGTTGAGGTCTGGCAGATAGGCAGCGGTTGGACCCGGGAATTCGATGGCGTGCGTATCCGCAGCATCCCGGTTTCTAGAAGCGAATACCATACCTTTCCCGATCTCAGCACAGCCTTTTACGAGAATTCCATGGCCTTTGATTACGCCATTTATTTCATCCTTACCCTGGCTTACCCCATAGCCCGGGAAAAAAGCATTGCCATTAGCCACGGGATCTTTTGGGATTGGCCGGGTTTCGACCTCATGGCCGGACGCCTGGAGGAACGCCAGGAATGGTTAAGGCGGCTTGGTATTGCCCTGACAGGGCCACAAAAATTAATCTCTGTAGATACCAACACCATTAACTTCTTCAATGCCACCCTCCCCGGCTTTTATCACAAATGGGAGTACATCCCTAATTATGTTGATACTGACCTTTTTCACCCACCTGAGGAGGAAAAAAATAGCACGGATACCATCCGTGTCCTCTTCCCCCGCCGGCTGGTTCCCGTTCGCGGGATTAATGAAACAATGCGGGCAGCAGAAAAATTGACGGCTCGCTATCCCTGGATTGAATTTCATTTTTGTGGACGCGGCCATGATGACAACGCCGAAAGGCTCATGTCCCAGTGGATTGCTACCCAGGAACGTTGTTTTTACTACTGGAAGCCCCTGGAGATGATGCCTGAGGTTTACCGCCAGGCGGATATTGTCATCATCCCTTCACGCTCTACCGAAGGCACGAGTCTGGCCGCCCTGGAGGCCATGGCCAGCGGCCGGCCGGTAATTGCCGGCCTGGCAGGTGGCTTGAGCGATATTGTTTTGCACGGCTACAATGGTTATCTAATTAAACCGACTGTGGAAAATCTGGTGGCGGCCATCGAAGATTTGGCCCGGGATAAAGCTAAAAGGCAGATCATGGGCCAGAGGGCTCGGGAAGTGGCTCTGACTTTCAACCGTAAGATATGGGCTGAGCGTTGGGCCAGGGTCCTGGAAACAGTCTTTCGCTAATTGTCTGGTTTTGGACTCACCGGGTGGGTGAAGGTATGTGCCCTTTACAGCTCCTACTGTGGCCAATAAAGGTAACCGCTTCCATGTCGGTCCCAGTCCGATTATCCTGGTAACGGTGCAAGAATGGGTGGTCTTTAATATCGTGCAATCAGCTTTGCTGTTAATTCCAGCCTGGGGAATACAGCCAGTAAGTCCGCCTGCAAATGCGTTTGCTGCCCATGCTGGCCGGCCTTTATTACATGAGGAACTACAGCCGCGACATATTGAATTAGTCACTGCGGAAAGGGTGCTGGATTCGGTTTACCTGGCCACGGAAAACTTATTCCAGTGGTCTTATAGTTCCTCCTCACTTACCCCAGGCGTGCCGGTTAAAGTTATTGCCTGCGGGGTTAAAAATATTACCGCCAGGCAGCAACTGGTGCCCATTCCCCCCGGCAGCCATGCCCTGGCGAGGGCTTTCTATAATTATGAAATTCTTGTGACCTATGCCGATGCTGCCGGCCACACCGCTACCATTACCCTGATGTCCGGGCCCCGCTGGCAGCGGGCCTTTGTTTCCCCCGGACCGGGCCGCCTGGAGGTACATGTCAAGGTTGCCTGTTCACGTATTGAGATTACTACTCCCCCTGCCCCGGAACCCGGGCCGGCCTTGCCGTATAAGCCGGTCCGGGTATGGGTTTGGGGGTGACAACCAGGGCGTGTCCCTGGTCGGGAAATTGGCGGCACCTCATGCTGATTTCAAAACATGGTCAAGTATTGCTCTACTTCCCACCGGTGGACCTGGACGCGGTACTCGTCCCATTCCTTTTCTTTGGCTTCGACAAAGCGCTGGTAGATATGTTCCCCCAGGGCTTCGCGGATTACTTCATCCCGGGAGAGTTCTTCCAGGGCTTCCTTCAAATCCGCCGGCAGGCTGCCGATACCAAGGTCGCGGCGTTCGGCTGCCGTCATTTCATAGATATTGCGCTCTACTGGTGCAGGCGGTTGGATGCGCTTTTTTATCCCGTCCAGGCCGGCTTTGAGCATGACGGCCAGGGCCAGGTAAGGATTGCAGGCCGGGTCGGGGTTGCGTAATTCTATTCTAGTTGAGGCCCCGCGCTTGGCCGGTACGCGAATCAAGGGGCTGCGATTGCGGGGGGACCAGGCGATATAAACCGGGGCCTCAAAACCTGGTACCAGACGCTTGTAGGAATTGACCGTCGGGTTGGTAATGGCGGCTATAGCCCGGGCATGGTGCATCAGGCCGCCGATATAGTGATAGGCCGTCTGACTGAGCTGTAAGGGATCGCCCGGATCATAGAAGGCGTTCTGCCCGTCTTTAAAGAGGGACTGGTGGGTATGCATGCCCGAGCCGTTAATGCCGGCTACCGGTTTCGGCATAAAGGTGGCATGCAGGCCATGACGCTGGGCGATGGTGCGAACAACGAATTTAAAAGTAGCGATTTTATCGGCCGTGGCCAGGGCGTTATCGTATTTAAAGTCAATCTCATGCTGGCCCGGGGCCACCTCATGATGGGAAGCCTCGATTTCAAAGCCCATGGCTTCCAGGGCCAGGACCATATCCCGGCGGGCGTCTTCGCCCAGGTCAACCGGTGACAGGTCAAAGTAACCGGCCTGGTCGTGGGTTTCCAGGGTGGGATTACGGCCATCGGTATGGAACAGGAAAAATTCTGCCTCGGGGCCGGCATACATGGTATAGCCCATGGCTTCCGCCTCGGCGAGAACTTTTTTAAGCACTCCCCGGGGACAACCGGCAAAGGGGGTGCCGTCAGGGTTGTAAACATCGCAAATAAGCCGGGCTACCGCCCCGTCGGCCGGCCGCCAGGGAAAAATGGCAAAGGTAGAGGGGTCGGGCCGGAGATACATATCGGATTCTTCGATGCGGACGAAGCCGTGGATGGAAGAGCCGTCAAACATTAATTCGCCGTCAAGGGCTTTCTCTAATTCCCTGGTAGTAATGGCAACATTCTTTAGAACCCCGAAGATGTCGGTAAACTGCAGGCGGATAAAACGGACGTTAAGTTCCTTTACCCGCTGGAGAATATCCTCTTTTGTTAGTTTTTCCTTTATCATTGAAAATCCTCCAGTTGAAATTGTATAAAAACAATAAAGCCCCCTAACGCTATTCCTCATAGCATTAGAGGGCTTCATTACCCCTTGGGAAACGCCATTGCTCCCTCTTATTTTGACCGTTATCAATCATAATATCATACTTTATAGATTCGTCAAGGCTTTTTATGATAAAATGTTTATCAAGCTCCGGTTATAGGATTAACCAGGTTAGCCGAGTACAACTACTACCACTTGAGGTGAGATAAATTGTTGTGGTCACTACTATTTCTTTTTTTATTTATCCCCATGCTGCTGGCTTCCCTTTTCCTCAACTTGGCCGTTTTTTCCTTTGCCCGGCTGGGATTGACACCGGCAGGAGCTTTTGCTTTGCTTGCCGCTTCAATCATTGGCGGGCTCATTAATATCCCTATTTCCCGCCGGCGCCTTTATATTGAACAACCCCAGTTCGGCCGCTTCCCCTTCTTTTTCTATTACCCGCCCCAGGTCAGCTACCAGCTTCTGTGCGTAAACGTCGGCGGGGCGGTAATTCCCGTTCTTTTTTCCCTCTACCTCCTGGCCACGCGGGCGCCGATACTGCCGTCCCTGCAGGCTACGCTAATTGTTACTATTGTAGCCAAGGCCCTGGCCCGGGTAGTACCGGGAGTAGGTATTTCTATACCCACTTTTATCCCGCCCATTGCCGCCGCCCTTACCGCCATCATCGTTTCTCCCCATAATTCTGCCCCGGTGGCCTACGTTGCCGGCGCCCTGGGTACCCTCATGGGAGCCGATATTTTAAACCTCGGTGCTATCCGCAGCCTGCGCTCCCAGGTGGTCAGCATCGGCGGCGCCGGCGTCTTTGACGGCATTTTCCTGGTGGCCTTGGCCGCATCTTTATTAAGTTAAAGCATTTAGTTAAAGCTACCTTTAGGTGACAAAAACCCCGCCCTAGCTTGGCAGCAGGGCAGGGTGGAAAACTTTGCCTAAATATCGTAGTACAGGACAAACTCGTAGGGATGGGGCCGGAGTTTAACCTGGCTGATTTCCTTTTTCGTTTTGTATTCAATCCAGCTGTTGATGAGGTCCTCGTCAAAGACACCACCCTGAAGTAAGAACTCATGGTCATGTTGCAGGGCGGCAAGGGCTTCTTCCAGGGAACCGGGCAGGGAACTTATCCTGGCTGCTTCTTCCGGCAGTAAATCGTAGATGTCTTTATCCAGCGGTTCACCCGGATGAATCTTGTTTTTAATCCCATCGATACCGGCCATTAAAAGGGCGGCAAAGGCGAGATAGGGGTTGCAGGAAGGATCGGGCGGCCGGTATTCGATCCTCTTGGAGTTCGGGCTGTTGGAATACATGGGAATGCGAATGGCCGCGCTGCGGTTGCGCTGGGAGTAAACCAGGTTTACCGGGGCTTCAAAGCCGGGTACCAGCCGCTTGAAAGAATTGGTGGTGGGGCTGCAGAAGGCCGCCAGGGCCGGGGCGTGCTTCAGCAATCCGCCGATATAGTAAAGGGCGAGTTCGCTTAGACCGGCGTAGCCGCCGGCATCAAAGAATAATGGCCGGCCGTCCTTCCACAGGCTTTGGTGAACGTGCATCCCCGAGCCGTTATCCTGGAACACCGGCTTGGGCATGAAGGTAGCCGTTTTGTTATGCTTGATGGCTACGTTTTTGACCACATATTTAAACATCATCAGCTGGTCGGCCATCCTGGTGAGGGGTGCATATTTCATATCAATTTCACCCTGGCCGGCCGTGGCTACCTCATGGTGGTGGGCCTCCACGGCGATGCCCATCTCTTTGAGCAGCAGCACCATTTCTGTACGCAGGTTTTGCAGGGTATCAGTGGGGGGAACAGGGAAATATCCTTCCTTATAGCGCGGCCGGTAGCCAAGGTTGGGATGGCCGTTCATTTCCGCTCCTGAATTCCAGAACCCCTCGATGGAGTCAATGAAGTAGTAACCGGCATACTGGCTGTGATCAAAACGAACGTGATCAAGAATAAAAAACTCGGCCTCCGGACCCCAGAAACTGGTGTCGGCAATACCGGTTTCCCTAAGATAGGCCTCCGCTTTCTGGGCTATAAAGCGGGGATCGCGGTTGTAGTTCTTACCGGTAACCGGGTCATACACGTTGCAGATCAGACTCAATGTCGGCACTTCACAGAAGGGATCAATAAAAGCCGTTCCCGGATCGGGAATGAGGAGCATATCACTCTCGTTGATGGTTTTAAAGCCGCGGATACTGGAACCGTCAAAACCTACACCGCTGGTAAAGACCTCTTCCCCAAACTCTTCCATGGGGATGGTGAAATGCTGCCATGTGCCGGGCAGGTCGATAAATTTCAGGTCAACCATCTGGACACTTTTTTCCCTGGCCATGGCGAGGACTTCCTTTGCCGTCATACTCTTGGAGAAACCCCTTTCGTTTTAAAAGGTATAACGTATAACTTGGAATACAATATTATTTCATCTTTTTACTAAACAAGCTGTTTCTCACACCTCCCCTGCTGCTCAAAAAAGAAAAACGCCCCATCGGGGTTTTACCCCTGGAGCGTCTTTGCTCACCTGGCATACATTGCCTATCGCATTTTAATCAGTCTAAAGGACATCATTGCCCTCTGCTATTAATATATACCACGACTGCATTTTTGGCAAGTATAAATTTAACCGAAAAAGATTGTTAATTACCCTTGACAGCCGGCGGCAGGTAGGGGCTCCGTACCGGGGAGGCTCCCAAATGATCTCCCGGGCTTACCAGATTATTAGGTCATGTAAAAAAGGCGGCGGCTTTTTTCCCGTCGCCTTTTCTTCAGTTTTACCCCGGCAGACAGATATTCTGACCGACCTGAAGATTGTAGGGATCTATATGGGGATTTAGTTCCAGCAATTTTGCTACCGTCGTCCCGGTGGCCCGGGCAATGCTGTACAGGGTGTCTCCGGGAGCCACCTGCCAGTACACGCCCGAGGGACAGGGCGGTTCGTTAGGCAGGCAGAGCATCTGGCCAATCTGCAAATTATAAGGATCAATCCCGGGATTCAGGCGTTCCAGTTCGGCCACCGTAGTTCCAATCCGCAAAGCTATAAGATACAGGGTATCCCCCGGCTCCACCCGCCAGTAGCGGCCGGAGGGGCAGGGTACTTGCAATAAACCCATGCACAACCACCCCTTGCAGGTTATCTCCCTGCATCTTATGCATGGGCTCATAGAAAGGTACTAACGTTTATTCCTTGTCCAGGCCGAAGCGGCTGTGGAGGGCCTGCATGGCCCTGGTCAGGTACTCTTCATCAATGATGCAGGAAACCTTGATCTCGGAGGTGCTGATCATGTGAATATTGATCCCTTCTTCTGCCAGGCAGGCAAACATGTCGGCGGCTACGCCGGGGTTTGTAATCATACCGGCACCAACAATGGACACCTTGGCCACTTTATCATTATAAGTTACCTTGCTGGCACCGATCTCGGCGCGCACCCTTTCGGTAACCTCCACTGCCTTGCGGAGATCGTTGCGGCCCACGGTAAAGGCAATATCGTTGATGCCGTCCCGCATGGCACTCTGGACGATCATATCGACATTAATGCTTTCTTTGGCAAGGGCAACAAACAAGGCTTTGGCAATTCCCGGCCGGTCGGGAACATCGTGAAGGGCAATCCGGGCAACATTCCGATCGCCGGCTACACCGCTGACCACCATTTTCTTTTCCATTTCGGTCACCTCTTTCACCAGGGTTCCTTCATTATAGTTAAAGCTGGAACGTACCTCTAAAACCACATGGTTCAGCTTGCCGAACTCCACTGAGCGGGGCTGCAGCACCTGGGCGCCGAGACTGGCCAGTTCCAGCATTTCGTCGTAGGAGATAACCGGGAGTTTCCTGGCTGCCGGTACTATCCGGGGGTCCGCCGTATAGACGCCGTCCACGTCGGTATAAATCTGGCAAACGTCAGCCTTCAAGGCGGCAGCTACGGCTACGGCCGTCGTATCCGAACCTCCCCGGCCCAGGGTCGTGATTTCATTATCGTCAGTTCTGCCCTGGAAACCGGCGACAATGACGATTTTGCCTGCCTCCAGTTCCCGCCGCAGGCGGTCACAGCTAACCTCCAGGATACGGGCTTTGGTGTGGACATTATCGGTTAAAATGCCCACTTGAGGCCCTGTCAGGGAAATGACCGGTTCACCGAGTTCATGGATGGCCATGGCCAGCAGGGCAATTGATGTCTGCTCTCCGGTAGCCAGAAGCATATCCATTTCCCGGGCCGGTGGGTTGGGACTGATCTCGTGGGCCATTGCGATCAGGTCGTCGGTCATATCTCCGGGGGCCGAGACGACGACAACTACATCATTGCCCGCCCGGCGGGTGTCTACCACCCGGCGGGCGACATGTTTGACCCGTTCAGGTCCGTTAACGGAAGTTCCGCCGTATTTTTGAACTATAAGTGCCATAAAGAACCTCCTTAAATGGAGTTAGAGGTATTTTCTATGACAATGGCTCCCTGGTAACACGGAGCCAACTCTTTAATTGTGCACGCTACCCCGTGGCGGGCAAAGGCTGCCGCCATGACCCGCCCTACCTCGGGCTTACGGCCACGGCAGAAAGCAATTACCGATGGGCCGGAACCGCTTAAAGCTACAGCCAGGGCTCCCGCCTCCCGGGCGGCGGCAAAAACCTCCCCCATCCCCGGCACCAGGGGCAAGCGGTAGGGTTGGTGCAGTTTATCTTCCATCATCCTCCCCATCAGTTCCAGATCACCGGCCTGGACGGCGGCCAGGAGGAGACCAACCCGGCTGAGGTTAAAGACAGCATCAGTAAGGGCCACCCTGGCCGGCAGCACACCCCGCGATACCTTCGTCGAAAGGGTAAACTGGGGAATGGCTACCACGGTCATTAAGCCGGCCGGCGGTTCCAGGCGCCGGCAGTAAACCCTGTCACCGTCCCTGGCGGCTACTACCAGGCCGCCTAAAATGGCCGGGGCTACATTATCGGGGTGCCCTTCCAGATGTGTGGCCAGATTTACCAGTTCTTCCCGGCTTAATGGTGCACCAAGAAGGGCGTTGGCTCCTACCAGCCCTCCTACCAGGGCCGCTGCGCTGGAGCCCAGGCCCCGGGCCACCGGGATGCTGTTATGCATGGCTATTTTCAAATTAACCTCCGGCCGCCCGGCCCGGGCAAAAACGGCCATGGCCGCCCGGTAAGCTATATTTTCCGGTCCCCGGGGTATGGTTGCCTCGCCTTCACCGGTTACGGTAATCTCCAGGTCCGCCGATGCTTCGATTAGCAGTTCATCGTAGAGGTCCAGGGCCATACCCAGGGTATCAAACCCCGGACCCAGATTGGCTGTTGTAGCCGGCACCCGTACCAGTGGCATAACTTATCCTACCTTCATTTCTCCATCTACAGGGCAGAACCTTGAAGACGCCCTGTACTCCGAATGACTGTTTGCTTACAATACCACTTCTAATACCCTGGTTTCTTCTGGCGGCAGGGATATGGGTTCGGCCACCTGTTTAATGGCAATATTGGGATCCTTCAGGCCGTGACCGGTCAATACGCAGACGACACGGTCGTCCTGGCGGAAATAACCCTTTTTAACATACTTGATCACTCCGGCCAGGGAAGCGGCCGAAGCCGGTTCGGCAAAGATGCCTTCGGCTGTAGCCAGCAGTCGCTGGGCCGCCAGGATTTCTTCATCGCTGACACAGTCGATGAAGCCGCCGGATTCTTTCGCCGCCCGTACGGCCGGCTGCCAGCTGGCCGGGTTACCAATCCGAATAGCCGTGGCCACCGTTTCCGGGTTGGGCACCACTTCGCCCCGTACAATGGGCGCCGCGCCTTCGGCCTGAAAGCCAATCATTTTCGGCAAAAGATGACTCCGGCCGGCCTGGTAATACTCATTAAAGCCCTTCCAGTAAGCAGTAATGTTACCGGCGTTGCCTACAGGGATGGCCAGGTAATCCGGCGCCTCGCCAAGCCAGTCGCAAACCTCGAAGGCGGCCGTTTTCTGCCCTTCAATACGGAAAGGGTTAATGGAATTAACGAGAGTAATAGGATGTTTGGCCGTAATCCGGCGTACCAGGTCCAGGGCGTCGTCAAAATTCCCCTGGATGGCAATCACCCTGGCGCCGTAAAAAAGGGCCTGCGCCAGTTTCCCCAGGGCGATGTTGCCTTCCGGTATAAGAACGCTGCACTTCAAACCGCAACGGGCGGCATAGGCGGCAGCCGAAGCCGACGTATTTCCCGTTGAAGCGCACATAATGGCCTTTGACCCGGCCTCCATAGCTTTAGCCACGGCCATGACCATGCCCCGGTCCTTAAAGGAACCGGTGGGATTAAGCCCTTCATATTTAAAATAGAGTTTTATCCCCAGCTCCCGGGAAAGATTCCCGGCGGCTATCAGAGGAGTGTTCCCCTCCTGTAAAGTAATCAAGGGAGTTGCCTCCGTCACCGGCAGGAACTCCCGGTAAGCACGAATAACCCCCGGCCACCTCAACCATTTTCTCCTCCTTCTACCCGCACAACACAGGCTATTTCTTTAACAACCGGCAGACCTGCCAAGACGCTCAGGGCATCCTGCAGGTTTTGTTCCCGGACACGGTGGGTAATGAGCACCAGCTCGGCCAGTTCCCCCAGCATGCGCTCCTGGATAACGGAGGCCAGGCTGACTTCCCGGTCACCAAAAACGCCGGCGATACTGGCAAGGACCCCCGGCCGGTCGACAACAACCAGTCGCAAGTAATACTTTGTATTGATTGCTCCTATGGGTTTCAGGGGTTTGTCATAGAAGCAGGTACAGGATATGCGGCCCCGGGTTTTGTACTGGAGATTGCGGGCTGCTTCTATAATATCGCCCACCACGGCGCTGGCCGTAGGCATGGAGCCGGCACCCCGGCCGTAAAACATAGTTTCCCCTACGGCATCGCCTTCCACGAAAATGGCATTAAAAACATCGCTGACTGCCGCCAGGGGATGATTTAACGGTACCAGGGCCGGGTGGACCCGTACTTCGATTCCTTCTTCGTCCTCCCGGGCAATTCCTAAGAGTTTAACGGCATAACCCAGGTCGGCGGCGTAACTGATGTCCTGGGCAGTCAGGTGGCTGATGCCTTCCCGGTAAACATCCGGGTAAGTAATGCGGGTACCAAAGGCAATGGAAGCCAGAATGGCCATTTTGCGGGCGGCATCGTCACCTTCAATATCGGCCGCCGGATCGGCCTCGGCATAACCCAGGGCTTGGGCTTCCCGAAGGACTTCTTCAAAACCACGGCCTTCCCGGCTCATCTTAGTGAGGATATAATTGGTGGTCCCGTTGACAATGCCCATGACCTGGCGGATACGGTTGCCGGCCAGGCATTCCTTTAAGGGGCGAATAATGGGAATGCCACCACCTACACTGGCTTCAAAAAGAAGATCAACGCCGCTGGCCGCAGCGGCATCAAAAAGCTCCTTGCCGTGAAGGGCGAGGAGATCCTTGTTGGCCGTAACCACGCTTTTGCCCCGGCTGATCGCCTTGAGGATGTATTCCCGCGCGGCACCGGTGCCGCCCATCACTTCGACTATAATATGGATATCCGGGTCGGCCAGGATTGTTTCCGGTTCGGTAGTAAGCAAGTCGGGACTGACTTGTACCTGGCGAGGTCGATGCCTGTCCCGTACCAGGATGCGGCTGATTTTTAAAGGCCGGCCCAGCTTCTGGGCGATGGCGGCGCCGTTCTGCTGCAGGAGGCGAACCACGCCGCTGCCCACGGTCCCCAGGCCCAGGAGGCCGATATTTATTGGTCCTGACACACCCTCACTCTCCTTGTACCTTTCAATTTTACCTTATCCCTCACCGTTGGGCAATACTTTTTATCCAATCAAATCGAGCTTAACCTGGCCAGGTAAGGTTTAATTATAGCTTCCAGCTGTTTAAATTCAATAAGAAAGGCGTCATGACCATAGGGAGAATTTAGTTCCATGTACTGGGCGCGACCGCCGCTGGCATTAATCAAACGGACGATCTCTTTCACCTGATAGGGAGGGAAAAGAAAATCGCTGGATATGCCTATCCCCAGACATGGAGGCAAATTATGCCATACTTCAGTATAATTTCCCCGGCCCCGGCTGACATCATGGAGATCAATAGCTTTGGTCAGGTACAGATAAGCATTGGCGTCAAAGCGCTGCACCAGCTTTCTCCCCTGGTAAGCCAGGTAGCTTTCCACTTCAAACTGGCCCTCAAGCTGGTAGTATTTTCCCGGGTCCACCACGGTCCGCCCGAATTTCATGGTCCAGGAAGGGTCGCTCTTATAAGTAATGGTGCCAATCCGCCGGGCCAGGGCCAGTCCCCGTTGGGGTCCCGGGGTACCGTAATAGTCGCCGCCCTGCCAGTCTGGGTCGGCGTAGATGGCTTCTCGCTGGACATTGTTGAAAGCTATCTGCATTGGCGTCGTCCGGCCGCAGGTGGCAATGGGGATAATGGCCGTTACCATTTCCGGGTAAAGGAAACCCCATTCCAGGACCTGCATACCGCCCATGGAACCGCCGATGGCCGCTACCAGGTGTTTCACGCCCAGGTAATCCAGCAGTATTTTCTGGGCCCGCACCATGTCGCGGATGGTAATTGTCGGGAATTCCAGACCATACGGCCTGCCGCTGGCCGGGTTTATGCTGGCCGGTCCGGTAGTCCCATAACAGCTGCCCAGGACGTTGGCGCAGATCACGAAAAAACGCCTGGTGTCCAGAGCCCTGCCCGGTCCCACCAGGGGGTCCCACCAGCCGGGCAGCCGGTCGTCCGGGGAATGGCGGCCGGCAATATGGGCGCTGCCGGTAAGGGCATGGAGAACCAGGATGGCGTTATCCCCGGCAGCATTCAGCTCGCCATAGGTTTCATAGGCTATGGTAAGGGGGCCCAAACGGGCCCCGCTTTCCAGCTGCAGGCTTCCCGGCCAGTTATAAAACCGGGTGGTAACAATACCTACATCGCCCATACTATAATCTGCTCCTGCTCAGGGCCTGATCCAGGTCGGCAATGAGGTCGTCGACATCCTCCAGGCCGATGGAGAGGCGGACCAGATCCTCAGTTACACCTGATGCCAGCTGCTCCTCGGGCGTTAATTGCTGGTGGGTAGTGCTGGCCGGGTGGATGACCAGGGACTTGGCGTCACCGACATTGGCCAGGAGAGAGAACAGCTCCAGGCTGTTGATAAATTTTTTCCCTGCTTCCCTGCCACCTTTAATACCAAAGGTTAAAATCGCCCCTGCCCCCCGGGGGAGGTACTTTTGCACCCGTTCATAGGAGGGGTGGTTGGGCAGGCCGGGATAACTTACCCAGGCGACGGCCGGGTGTTCTGCCAGCCAGCGGGCAATCTTCATGGCATTCTGGACGTGCCGCTCCATACGTAAGGGCAGGGTTTCCAGCCCCTGGAGAAAAAGGAAAGCATTGAAGGGGCTTAAAGCCGGTCCCATGTCGCGCAGGAGCTGGGCCCGCGCCTTGACGATATAGGCCGCTGGCCCGAAAGCCTTCAGATAACTGAGACCGTGATAACTGGGGTCCGGATCCACCAGGCCGGGAAATTTGCCGTTGTCCCAGTTGAATTTACCGGCATCGACTATGACTCCGCCTATGGAGGTGCCGTGGCCGCCGATAAACTTGGTGGCTGAATGGACGACAATATCGGCACCGAAGGCAATGGGCTGGCATAAATACGGCGTGGCAAAGGTGTTGTCCACGATCAGGGGTATACCGGCCGCGTGGGCGATGGCCGCCAGGGCTTCCAGGTCCGGTACGTCGAGCTTGGGGTTGCCTATGATTTCTACATAGATGGCACGGGTGTTGTCGTTAATGGCCCTCCGGTAATCTTCCGGATCGGTACTGTCGACGAAGCGGACCTTGATGCCGAATTTCGGCAGGGTGTAATTAAAGAGGGTGAAAGTGCCGCCGTAAAGGCTGGTGGAAGCCACGATTTCCTGCCCGGCGGTGGCAATATTGGCAATGGCCAGGGTGATAGCCGCCTGGCCGGAGGCCGTAGCCAGCGCCCCCACCCCACCTTCCAGGGCGGCCATTCTTTTTTCGAAAACATCGGTAGTGGGGTTCGTGATCCGGGTGTAGATGTTGCCGGGTTCGCTTAAGGCAAAAAGGGTCGCCGCATGGTCGGCATCCCGGAAAACGTAGGAAGTGGTCTGGTAAATGGGGACGGCTCGCGCTCCCGTAGCCGGATCTGGTTCCTGGCCGGCGTGGACCGCCAGGGTGGCAAAACGGTACTGCTGCTTGGACATAGGTATTCCCCTCTCTATATTTTAATTAGCCGGCTGCGGGGGAATAAAAAAGCCTCTCCGATAAGAAGAGGCATAACTTTCTTACCCCCCTTATCTCTCAGGGCTTGTGCCCTGCAGGAATTGGCACCTGTCGCCCCCGGAAAACCGGGACAGCGGGTTGCCGGGTTTCATCGGGCCAGTCCCTCCACCACTCTTGATAAGAGTTTTTAGTTCCTGTATTAAGTTAAGCCAGCTTGATATCAACTATAAACCCTGTTTCAATGCGTGTCAAGAACTTTTTATATTTATCCCTGGCGCCAGGTGGCGGCTATTTGCTCCTCGACGTCTTCCAGGTGCCGCAGCATGGCTGCCGCAGCCTCTTCACCGTTACGCTTGATTAAAGCCTTTACTATCTCATAGTGTTCATCGACCGAGCGTTCGCCGCGGCCGGGAATGGCCAGGCTGCGGGAACGGCTGTCGGCCAGGAGGTCGAGCATGCTGTGCATCAGGCGCACCAGGACGGTGTTGCCTGTGGCCTGGGCTAGGCGATAATGGAAATTGCTGTCGTGCCCGGCGAGGAGGGAAAGGCGGCCGCTGCGCAGGCGTCCCAGATGTTCCCTGGTGGTGGTCACCATACTGGCCAGTTCCTGGATATCGGTTTGGCTGGCCCTTTCCGCCACCCAGCGGGCTGCCTGGGGCTCCAACACTTTACGTACTTCAAATAGATGCAAAACGGTATCCCTGTTCACCGGCAGGTGGCTGGCAAAGCGTTTCAAGTACTCATCTGGATCCTGTTCACTAATGAAAGCCCCCTGGCCGTGACGAATGCTCACCAGGCCCTCGGCAGCCAGCATTTTTAAGGCTTCCCGGACGGACGTGCGGCTCACACCCAGCATTTCCGCCAGTTCCCGCTCGGCCGGCAGGCGATCGCCGGGCTTCATCCGCCCCTCGAAGATGCTCTTTTTGATTTCATCTACCACCCGGTGGTAGACGCTTTTGGGATTGCGGTTAATGGGCTGGAAAAGCCTTTCTGTCGATCTATCGCGCAAGGGTTATCGCTCCTGTACCCGGGACAAGTGGTCTTACCTCTTTTAAATTGTACCATAACCCGGGGGAGCAGTAAATAATCTATTATCATGGCGTTAAAGAAACAAATAACATAGTTAAAAACGGGATTAAACTTGTACATCCAAATAATTGCTGGTAGAATGGAGATGTAAAAACCGGGGCTTAGACCCCGGCTTTTCTATCAATAATATTAGGAGATGGCTTATCGTGTTTTCCTTGCTGATTAAGGGCGGCACGGTAGTTGATGGTACCGGTCGCCCTCCTTTTCGGGCCGATGTGGGGTTGCAAGGAACAAAGATTGCCGCCCTGGGCAGGTTGGAGGACATACCCGCCGGGAAAGTCATTGACGCCACCGGTCTGGTAGTTGCCCCCGGTTTTATTGATTTTCACAGCCACGCCGATGCCGAACTCCTGAGGGACCCGGAGGACCGGGCCAAGCTGGCCCAGGGAGTCACCACCGAGGTCATCGGCAATTGCGGCATGTCCCTTGTTCCCGGCCACCGGGAAAGTCTCTCCATGCTGGCCGCCTATGCCGGCCCGGTGCTGGGGGAAATTCCAGCCGGTTTCCAGGCTGCCGGGGTAAAAGATTACTTTTCCCGCCTAACACGCCAGGGCATAGCTGTTAATGTGGCTACTTTAGCCGGTCACGGTTCTATCCGCCTGGCGGTCATGGGTATGGCCGCCCGCCAGGCCGGTAAGGCGGAGATGGACGCCATGGCGGCCCTTCTCGAACAGGCCATGAGCGAAGGGGCTACGGGTCTGTCCAGCGGTTTACTCTACCCGCCGGGATGCTATGCTCCGACAGGAGAACTAATCGCCCTCTGCCGGGTAGTCCGGCAGTACGGTGGTATTTACGTCAGCCACATCCGCAATGAATCGGACGGTGTCCTGGAGGCTATAGAGGAAGCCCTGGAAATCGGCCGGGAGGCCGGCATTCCCGTGCATATCTCTCACCTTAAAGCCTGCGGTCCCCGTAACTGGCCGAAAATACCCCGGGCCCTGGCCCTGCTGGCGGCAGCCCGGGAGCATGGGCAAGACGTCACCTGGGACGTCTACCCCTACATCGCCGGTTCGACTACAGCCGCCTCCCTCCTGCCCCCCTGGGCCGTCGCCGGGGGTGAGGCCGCTATCCGGGAACGCCTGAATTCTCCGGATATCCGCCGGGAAATAAAAAAGACCTGGCAGGAAGGCCTGCCGGGATGGGATAATATGGTCAAATCCTTAGGCTATGATCGGCTGGTAATCAACGCTGTAGCCCACAGGGAAAATGCGGATTGCGTAGGTCTAACCCTGGCCGAGATTGGTGCCCGGCGCCAATGCGATCCGGCTGACGTCCTCCTGGACCTGCTGCAGGTTGAAGGCGGCAGCCTGGCCATTGAAACCTATCACGGCTGTGAGGAAACCCTTGCTATGATTCTGCGCCACCCGTTGACGGTCATAGGCAGCGACGGCATCTATTCCGGCGACCATGTTCACCCCCGCCTGTACGGCACCTTTGTGCGGGTTCTGGGCCGTTATGTCCGGGAACGCCGGCTCCTTACTCTGGAAGAAGCCGTGGCCAAGATGACCTCCCGCCCTGCGGCCAGGCTCGGCCTAAAGAAACGCGGTCTGGTAAAGGCAGGGTATTACGCCGACCTGGTCGTCTTCGACCCGGATACTGTCGCCGATCGGGCCACATTCCAGGAGCCGGCCCGGACGCCAGCCGGTATCGCGGCGGTTATTGTTAACGGCCGGGTGGCCTACCAGGACGGCCGGTTTACTGGCGAACTGGCGGGGGTTACACTTACCTGTAATGCTGCAGGTGCTTCCAGCAGCCAGGAAGTAAAATAAGCCGGGACAACACCCCGGCTATCTGGTGTTTGTTCCTAAATTATAATACAGATCAGCCCGCCGCCGCCGTCGTTGACGATGCGTTCTACTGTTTCCTGGAGCTTCACCTGGGCGCTTTCCGGCATGCGGTAGAGTTTGCTCTGGATACCCTCCCGCACCAGTTCGCTCAATGATTTACCGAAAACATTGGTCTGCCAGATCTTCTGGGGATTATCTTCAAACTCCTCCATGATGTATTTCACCAGGTCCTCGCACTGTTTTTCGGTACCGATGAGGGGTGTTACCTCGGTGGTGATATCAGCGCGGATGAAGTGGTAAGATGGAGCGGTGGCTTTTAGCCTTACGCCGGAGCGGCCGCCCTGCTTGATAAGTTCCGGCTCGGCCAGTTCCATTTCTTCCTCGGTGGGCGTGACGACACCGTAGCCGGTGTTGCGTACTTCCTGGATGCCATAGGCGATTTTATCCCATTCCTTTTTGATGCCGGCCAGTTCCCGTATCCAGCGCAGGATATCCTGGTCACCGCTGATGTCCAGGCCGCTGACTTCCCGTAAGATCTGGTAGAAGAGCCCTTCCCTGGTCGCCAGGTCAATGTGGGCGGTACCGGTGCCCAGGTCCATGTCCTTTAAAGCTACCCGGGAAACATATTCATTTTCATTAAGCCGCTCAACAGCGCCATTAATATCTCGCAGGCGCCGGACGTCACCCACCGCTTCCCGGACGGCATTTTCCAGCTGCTGCCGCAGCCAGTGGTCGCCGGTCAGTTCATCCACCCAGCGGGGCAGATTGACGTTGACTTCGGCCACCGGGAATTCATAGAGGGCCTCTTCCATGATATGCAGGACGTCCTCTTCGCTTAAATGCAAGCAGTCCACCGGCAGAACCGGTACATCATAGGTGGCCTCCAGTTCCCCGGCCAAAGAAATTGTCTCCTCGGCAAGGGGATGGACGGAATTGAGCAGGACGACAAAGGGCTTGCCTAAATCCTTGAGTTCCCAGATGACCCGTTCCTCGGCATCGACGTAATCTTCCCGGGGAATCTCGGTGATACTGCCATCGGTGGTGACAACTATACCTATGGTGGCGTGGTCGGTAATTACCTTGCGCGTGCCTGTTTCCGCTGCTTCCTGGAAAGGTACCGGCTCCTCAAACCAGGGCGTCCGGACCATCCTGGGGCCCCCGCCCTCTTCATAACCCAGGGCGCCGGGTACTGTATAGCCGACGCAGTCGACCAGACGCACGCGCATCTTCAACCCTTCACGGATGGTAATCTCCACCGCTTCATTGGGGATAAATTTGGGTTCGGTGGTCATAATCATGCGCCCGGCGCCGCTCTGGGGCAATTCATCCCTGGCCCGGTCCCGCTCATTGGGATTTTTGATGTTCGGCAACACCAGCTTTTCCATGAATTGAGTAATAAAAGTCGACTTGCCGCTGCGTACCGGCCCCATAACGCCGAGATAAATATCACCACCGGTACGTTCGGCTATATCCCGGAAAATATCCCGCTTTTCCACCCCGTATTCTCCCTCCCCAGGCCATTTAGTTTACCGTTCAGTCCTGCTGGCATGTTTTAACAATACATCTATATGACTTGGCAGCCAGAATATGACCTAAAATCATTTTTTAGGGGTTAACCTTTTACAAATATATGCACCCGGGGACAAGAAAAGAACCTGCCGCGGTGGACAGGTTCTATAATTTTTACCAGATGCCTGTTTCAACTTCGTGGGTGCGTGGCCGCTCCATAAGGGCTGCCACACAGTCCCGTACAGGTTTGCCTTTATAAAGGACCTGGTAAATTTCTTCGGTAATAGGCATCCGGATCTGGTATTGGTAAGCTAAATCCCGGGCTGCCGCCGTAGTCCGCACACCTTCCACTACCATACCCATCCCGGCCAGGACTTCGGCCAGGGCCTTGCCCTCCCCCAGCTGTATCCCGGCGCGGCGGTTGCGGCTGTACATGCTGGTACAGGTAACAATCAAATCGCCGATACCGCTCAAACCGGCAAAAGTCATAGCTTTGCCCCCCAGGGCTACCCCCAGCCGGGTAATTTCCGCTATACCCCTGGTCATAAGGGCCGCCCGGGCATTATCACCCAAGCCCAGACCATCGGCAATCCCGGTGGCCAGGGCAATAATATTTTTCAAAGCGCCGCCAAATTCGACCCCTGCTACGTCGGGATTGGTATAAACGCGGAAGGTAGGGTCCATAAAAATATCCTGGACATATGCAGCTACATCCCTGTCAGCAGCAGCTACGACCACGGTAGTCGGCAGGCCGCGGCCAACTTCTTCGGCATGGCTGGGACCGGAAAGCACCGCCACCCGGGTAAAACCTTCTTCAGCCAGGACTTGTGATAAACGTTTTTTAGTGTCCAGTTCCAGCCCTTTTGCGGTGTTTACGACTATAGTGCCTGGAGATAAAAAAGGTTTTACCTGCCGGGCTGTTAACCGGACGGCATGGGAGGGTACGCTGAAAACAACCAGGCTTGCCTCCCTGGTAGCTGCCTGTAGATCAATCGTCGGCCTGATGCCGGCAGGTAATTTGACTCCCGGTAAATATGCTTTATTTTCCTTCTTTTCTTCCAGTTCAGCCGCAACTTCCCTGCGCCTGGCCCACAGATTCACCTGGAACCCCTTGCGAGCCAGCAAAACGGCCAGTGCCGTCCCCCAGCTGCCGGCACCAATGACGGCAATAGTTCCCACCAATCTAACCTCGCTCCCCCAGTTTATGTTCGGTTCCGGCCAGGAGCCGTTTTATATTGGGCCGGTGGCGGTAAATAATCAGGGCTGCTCCGGCAAAGGTAAAAAGGGTGTATGGCCAGGGCCGGTGAAAAAAGAGCAGAAGAAATGGCGCCAAGGCTGCCGCAGTAATTGACCCCAACGAGACATAGCGGGAAAAGACAACAATTATAACCCAGATTACCGCCGCCCAAAAGAAGGCAGACGGTGCCATGACCAATACTGCCCCAGCAGTCGTGGCCACACCCCGACCGCCTTCAAATTTGAGGAAGATGGACCAATTATGGCCGCTTATGGCTGCCATAGCCGTTAAAGCTGCCAGCCAGGGGCCGCCCATGACCTGCCCCAACCATACAGCGAGCATACCTTTAAAGGCGTCAACTACCAGTACCAGCGCGCCCGGAAGAGTTCCCATGGTCCTTAAAGCATTGGTGGCACCCACATTGCCACTGCCCCGTCTTCGGATATCAAAACCGTAAACATAACGTCCCACCACATAGGCTGTGGGAACAGAACCGATAAGATAAGCCAGTACCAGCGCCAGCAGCCACATATTTTCCCCTCCATTTGTAATTATTGTCCTTTGCTGCGGCGGAATAGCAAACGTAACGGTGTGCCTTCAAAGCCAAAGGCCTGGCGGAGCTGGTTTTCCAGGTAACGCTGGTAGGAAAAATGGACATCTTCTGGACGGTTACAAAAGAAGATAAAGGTTGGCGGTTTAACCTTGACCTGGGTGGCGTAAAAGATTTTAACCGCCTGGCCTTTTGCCGCGGGCGGTGGCGTGAGCATGACCGCTTCCTGCACTATGGAATTTAAGGTGCTCGTAGCAACGCGGCGGCTGGCCTCTGCTCCCACAGCGTCAATAGCAGGTAAAATTCGGGCAACCCGTTGTCCTGTCAGGGCCGAAATAAAGATGATAGGAGCATAGGACATAAAACTTAACTCTTCCCTGATCATCTCCTCATAACGGGCCATTGTTTTATCATCCTTGGGCACCAGATCCCATTTGTTTACTATTATTATAGAAGCTTTGCCCTGTTCATGGCCATAGCCGGCTATTTTTTTGTCTTGTTCGGTAACGCCTTCGGTACCGTCCAGAACTACCAGAACTACATCTGCCCGTTCCACAGCCTTTAAGGCCCGTAAAACGCTGTAATGTTCCGTGGGGTCGGCGATACGGCTCTTGCGGCGCATGCCGGCGGTATCAATAAGGATGTACTCCCTATCACCCCGGCGAATATATGTATCAATGGCATCCCTGGTAGTTCCCGGCAGATCGCTGACGATAACGCGCTCTTCGCCCAGGAGGCGGTTGACAATAGAAGACTTACCCACATTGGGTCGCCCCACCACGGCTACTTTTAAGGCCATCCCGTCCTCTTCTGCGGCAGTTTCCGGTAAGAGCTCAACTATTCTATCCAGGAGATCGCCTATATTTAAACCGTGAATAGCTGAAATAGGAAAAGGGTCTCCCAGGCCCAGGCGATAAAATTCGTGGATCATGGTAGGGTCGCTGAAGTCTTCGACCTTGTTGGCCACCAGGATCACCGGCCGCCCGGAGCGGCGTAATATTTCAGCCACCTCTTCGTCGTCGGCGGTCAGGCCGGTCCTGGCATCAACGACAAAAAGGATGACATCTGCTTCCGCCAGGGCCATTTCGGCCTGACGCCTTACCTGGACTACCAGGGGATCGTCTGATCTGGCGGCAATACCGCCTGTATCAACCAGGGTAAACTGGCAGCCCCGCCAATCGGCATCGCGGTAAAGGCGGTCCCGGGTCACTCCGGGTGTGTCTTCAACGATAGCCACCCGGGCGCCGGTAATGCGATTGAAAAGGGTTGATTTGCCGACATTGGGTCGGCCGACTATGGCTACTAACGGTTTGGGCAAAAAGGATTCCTCCATCAAAATATACTAACATCGACGGCTGGCTTTTATCTTCGGAGCGCGTTTCTACCGAATAGCGACGCGGCCGCAGCATCCCGCTACCAGCCCTTTTCCGGTAGCTGGAACTACTTCTACCTCTACTCCCAGTTCAGCGGCGAGCATTTCCGGCGTCAGGTCATCCAGAAAAACCGGGGCATCTTTTTTTAACATTACGTCGGGGAGGAGAATAACTCCTTCTTTTTCCCGTGCCCAGGAGGCGGCTTCTTTTAAGCCCCTTAACAAGTCCCGGCCGGTCAGGAGGCCGGCCACCGTCACCTGGGGGCCGAAGAAAAAATTCGTTACCGGCACCACCCTGGCTTCCAGGTTGCCGGCCCTCGCCGTCACCTCCTGGACGAGCTCCGCCAGAACTGGCGCCGCCAGGGTACCGGTGGCTATTATCACGCGGCGGGCCTGGATTTCCGACCGATTGAGGTTGGCCAGGGCAGCTTTGCAATCGTCCAGGAAAAGACGGGTAAGCCCAACTCCATTTTCCGTCTGGGGGAAGTCGTCATAATAAGAAGCTGGAGGTAGGGGAAGATTGGCCAGCAAATAGAATTCATCGGCGCCGTAAACCAGGCCGCATCCAAAGCGGCGGCGAAAACCTGCCTGCCAGGCGGCGATCCGGTTTACTATTGCTGCGGCCTCCTCCGGCGTCACCCGCCTTAAAGGGAATAAATGCTCCCGCCGGGAGGTCAGGCCCACAGGTACTACCGCAATGGACTGTACGGCTGGAAAAAGGCTGCTGAGGTCCTTTATCGTCCGATCTAGCTCCAGGCCGTCATTAAGCCCCGGGCAGAGGACAATCTGGGTATGCATCTGGATGCCGGCTGCAGCCAATTTCTTCAACTGCGCCATTATCTCCCCGCCCCGGGGATTGCCTAATAGCCTGCTTCTTAATTGCGGGTTGGTGGTATGGACGGAAATATAGAGGGGGCTGAGGTGCCAGCGCAAGATATATTCCCAGTCCCGAGGTTTTAAGTTGGTCAGGGTAATAAAATTGCCGTGGAGAAAAGAATAACGGTAGTCGTCATCTTTGATATAAAGACCGGGCCTCAGGCCCCGGGGCATCTGGTCGACAAAGCAAAAAAGGCATTTATTCCCGCAACGGCGGAGGCCATCAAAGGTTGAAGCGGCAAATTCCAGCCCCAGGTCCTCATCGTAATCCTTTTCAATTTCCAGAAGCCATCGTTCGCCGCCAGGTTTTTCAATCTCTACCTCCAGGTTTTCATCGGCGCAAAGGTAACGGTAGACAATCAGGTCGGGCACCCGTTCCCCGTTGATGGCCACCAGCACATCGCCGGGGTTGATACCCAGCGCGGCGGCTATACTGTCCGGCCGGACGGCTGTTATTACTGCCCCTTGTTTGGCCAAAAAATGTCATCTCCTGACTTCCCTTGCCCAGGTCCCAGCTGTAGTATACACGGCCTGCACTTTTTCGCCTTAATTATCCAATATTTTACCCCGGCCGTCAAGTTTTTGCTTGAAGCCCTTGTTTTACGCCTGGATAGAGGTTCTGGCTGCCGGATTTGACATCATGGAGTTCTTGCTGGCGAGCCTTTTTAACCAGGTTAACAAGGACAGGGTAATCCTGCCCCAGGCTCCATTGCAGCAACAAGCGCCCCAACCAGGCCAGGCGGGGATAACGCCGGCAAAAAGCGCCCACCCGCCATAAAAAGGAAACCCGGTGGGAAACGTCTATCCAAAGTACCTCACGCTGATCCCGGCCCAGGGCTGCCAGGAAAGTCTTTATGGCCCGCCGGGCTGCTTCGCCGTCATGGCCGACGGCAGCAGTATAGACGGCATGGCCTGCTGGCGTATGACCTATTTGACGCATGCCGCCTTCCCCTTCAGGGGCGTCAAAGTGAGGCAATTTTTTTAACTCCTCCCAGGCCGGCGGTCGGCCTGGATTTAAGAAACCGGCATGCAGGGCAGCGGCGATAACCGCCGCATGGGTGCCGCTAAAACAGGCATAGATGATAATCACCGTGGCAAACCTTTCCTGGAAAAATTATCCTCGTCTTGCTGGCGTCCCGGACAAGGCACACGCCGGCATCCACAGATGCTGATTTTGTTCTACAAACTCCACCAGGCTGGCAAAGGCGCGCCTGGTACCCCGCACAACTACAGGCCGGCCCAGGAGCGTCAGGCCTATACGGCGCGAGGTAAAACCGCCAATCCGCATGAAAAGATTTACCAGAGGAGAGGTATTAAGAAGCAGTATTTCCTGCCGCTGTACTCCCAGTGTTGCCGCCAGATCATAGAGCAGGGCTTCAAACCGGCCACCCAGGTTCTTTTTACCCACGGCATAGACGCTGTTACCATACACGTCGGTACCCATAAATTTTAGTTCTCCTTCTTCTCCCCGGCTGCGACCATCAAAATACGGCAGGGCCAGGAGTTCCGCTGCCGTGGGTAACCGGTTCCGGGGTAATAACCCCAGGTGGATGGCCGCTGCCGTAACTGAAGAATGGGAACCACCAAAACAGTGGTATATGACCATCATTTTAATCCTTTTGCCAGTCAGCCCTTTCCTCATTGGATAATGATTCTGGGGCAGGTTTCCTGTCATATTTCACCATTTCCTTCCGGTTACCTGGTTCCCATCCTTTTTCTCTGGGCAACACGGGCCGCCTTGCCCGCCTCCAACCCAGTAAATTGACCCACTCTATCGAAGTAAACTGCTTTAGCCTGGCCACGGCTTTATTCCAGCCGCCGGCAGAAACAATCAGGTAAGCGCCGCCGCCAAGGATGACGGCCAGGATGACAAACAGGACGCCTTTCCAGTCGGCAGCCGTGCTGGGAGTACGGGCGGCCGCAGGCCGGGCAGCCACTCCCAGGACAGGAGGTACAATGTCGGCAAAAAGTGTTGCCCCCCGTTCAGCTTCAGGCAGGGTATTGGTATGGGTACCGACCTCCAGGAGCATGGCCCGGGGTGACAGGTCCTGGTTATAGCTGCCGGCGCCGATAAAAATCCCCCTGATCAAGCCGGGATACCTGGCATCGGCGGCTGCCTTGAGCCGTTTGGCGAAATCCAGGTTGGCGCTCATATTCTGATTTTCCCGGCCGACGACCAGTCGAATCATCGTTACATCCTGGCCGTCAATGGTGCGGCGGTAAAAGGTGGGGTCAGGTACGCCATCGCGGTGCAGGTCAAAGATGGCTGCTGCCCCTTTTTGCAGTAAACCCGTGGCCGTACGACGCGAGCGCCGGTAAGCCGCGTCGTCATGGGGGGCATGGGAGGTCTGGTCATCGATTACAGTTAAGCCCAGGCTGCGCAGGCGATTGGCAAGGGCCGTACCCACCTGCAGGACACCGCCACGGCCGGGTATACTCTCTGTACCTTGAGTGGGTACGTAGGATTCATCGTCATGGGAATGGTAAATGCCGATTACCTGGGTGCCTCCGGCCTGAACCGGGGCAACTGCTTTCGAGGGAACATCTACTTTTTCTTCCCCCTGGGAAAGCTGCTCTATACCTATTTGCCGGCAGATAGCCCGGTTCCCTTCAATGCGAATTACCTTATAACGGTGGTTGTCGGCGGCAATAAACTCATCGTTGATGTATATCCGGCGGGCCATCATATCCAGGATCCGCCCCTGTTCGTCAACTAAAATGGAATACTCGCCTTCGGTATGGTCCTGGCTGATCAGCAGGTTTTTCAGGCTGAAGACCCTGGCAACAGCTACCTGACGGCTTTCCTGGAAGGTAAGGATAGCCGCCAGGGCCAGGGCGGAAACAAACAGAAGCAGTCCTCCCCAAAATCTACGAGATCTCCTTAATTTATTCACCCTGTTCACCACCGTTATCCTTTTTATTGTCTGGTAAAGGTTTTAGTGATGTTCCCCGCAATCCGGCCAGCAGGGAACGAGGGCGTCTGGAAGCCTCCGGCCCACCCTGGATTCTTTCCCGCGCTTCACCGATAAATTCTGCCAGGAGTACGGCCACAACGGCGGCCATAAAAGTAACATCGATTATACCGGCCCCACCGAAGGCTACCGTTCCTCTTAAACCCCGGCTGAGGTAGTAAAAAAGGTCGACAACATCCAGCAACAGCACTCCCAGAATAGCTCCAACAAAGGCTGCCCGGCGGGAGCGACCTACAAGGTAGGCTACTACACCGGCGATGAGGGGGTAATAGTAAAGGGGGTCTAAGAGGCTCAGGCCGTAAACATTCCAGGCTTCCCGGCCCCGGGTCAGGATGCTGATGCCAGAAAGTACGGCGGCGGTAATTACTGCCCCCAGCAAAGCCCGACCTGCTTCCCATGCGGTTCCGGCCCGGTACAGGACATAAACGGCCAGGCCCAGGGGTATCAGGCCGCCACCTACGTTAACAGTAGTAACTACCCGGCCGCTGGTGATCGGGATATTGATAAAGCTGCCGAAAATCATGGCGACAATGAGGGCCAGAGCAGCCCGGTCGCTTAAATATAGACGGTCCAGAACCCGGTGGGCCAGGCCAAAATAGACCAGGGCAAAGATGATAACTAAAAGTAAAACACCGGTAGTATATCCCGTCATAGTTAATCACCTTCCAGGGTTAGATTTCCCCGTCAGGTAAGAAATATACCGGTCCCGGATTGAAGAGTAGTCTTAAAGGAGTTCCTCCAAGCGGTCTAAATCCATTGTAGGTGCCTGGCAGGCGAAGTTTTCACAGACATAAGCCGTAGCTTTTGTCCCCTCCAGAGGGCGCATTTCACCGATATACGGTATTAGATTGCGTATCTCGTTACCGGCGTTGCCGACGGGATGAAAAATTACTACTGTGTTGGGCAGGTAATGTGAATTTATTTTTTTAATCATTGCTTGTGTATCCCTGGCCTGGGGTTTACCTGCAACGACAATTTCCCTGGAAGCCCCGGTGGCGAAAAGCAGCGCCACCATTAAAAAAGAATAAGCCGAAGTTTGCTTCACCACTTCTCCGGCAAAGGCCTTAAATATCTGCCGCCCTTTTTCCGCCAGTCTTTCATCGCCGGTCAACCTGGCAAGCATCAACAGGTTGCAGGCAGCGACAGAGTTGCCGGAGGGTACAGCCCCATCATATATTTCTTTAGGCCGGGCAAACAGCTGCTCGCCATCCAAACCGTAGAAAAAGAGTCCCCCGCCATCGCTATCCCAAAAAAGGTCAAGCATCTGGTTATTTAATTCTATCGCTTTACGCAAAAATCGTGGTGCAAAAGCCGCTTCATAAAGCTCCAGCAAACCCCATATAAAAAAGGCATAATCGTCTACGGCACCAAGGGCAGCAATGCCGGGCCTCGAAAGCATAAAAAAATCCACCAAACCCTTACATGGTTGAGGGGTCTGGTGGGAGTGTTTTTATAATGGCTATCGTTTGTTATAGCATTTGTGAACAGACCTACCGTAAGACCTGCATCCAGGCCGGCGCTGAATACCCTCCAGCCAGGCTTTCGTCTTCCCGGTAATGACCAGAGGTTTATTTGCTAGTTCTGCCGGGGTGGTACAGCCGGTTAAAAGGCAAATGCGTTTTAAATCTTCCTGCCAGTTGAAAATCTCCTGCGCCAGCGCCTCTTCTCCTTCGTCCAGGAGAATTTTTAAGAAATAACCGGCCACACCAACAATTTTCGCCCCCAAGGCCAGGGCCCGGGCGGCATCCAGGGCACTGCGGATACCGCCGGTGGCCACAATCTCAACCGGCAAGCCCAGTTCCTTAATTTCCAGGATGCTCACAGCTGTCGGCAGGCCCCACTGGGCCAGGGCCATAATCTGGCGGTCCCGGCGTTTATTTTCAATAGCGGCGAAATCTGTCCCGCCGCGGCCGCCGACATCAAGGATACGAACGCCGCTGTGATATAACTGTAAGGCTGCTTCCCGGGACAGGCCAAAACCCACTTCTTTAGCAATAACGGGTACATCCAGGAAGTTTACCATATCCTTTATATTTTCCAGCCAACCCCGAAAGGAACGGTCGCCCTCCGGCATAACTAATTCCTGGGCGGCGTTGAGGTGTACCTGCAAACCATCGGCCGCGATCATGGCTACCGCTTCGTGGGCGGCTTCCGGTGAATTACCGGCTCCCAGGTTGGCCAGGATTAAGCCTTCCGGATTTTCCCTGCGGGCGATGGCGAAACTTTCCACCCAGGTTTTATTTTCTATTGCAGCCCTCTGGGAACCTACGGCCATGGCAATGCCCGTCCGCCGGGCCACCCTGGCCAGAGCAGCGTTGATTTCCTTGGTTTCCGGGGGGCCGCCGGTAAGGGCGTTTATAATAAAAGGGGCGGCCAGGGTTTTCCCCAGCCACCGACAGCTAAGATTAATATCCGTCCAATCAAGTTCCGGCAGGGCCTGATGGATTAAATGGACATCCTCCAGGCCGCTGGTACCGTTACCCTCTTGCTGGAAGAAACGCAGGTGCTCCAGCTTACGCCGACCTCTTCCCGCTATAGTCTCTGGCATCCTTTTCCGCCTCGTGTTTTATTTTGCCTCTTCAAAAAGCTCCCCAAACAGGTCACCCAGTTTCACGCCACTTTCTTCCTGGTTTTCCTGGTGTTTATCAACTTGTTTGGGCTGCTTTTTGGCCTTGTCCCGCAGAGCCTGGCGAAGACTCAGGCTCATGCGATGGGCTTCCTGGTCTACCCCCAGGACTTTAACCGGGATAACATCCCCTATATTTACCACATCCTCGGGCTTTTCTACGTGCCGGTCCGCCAGCTGGGAGATATGCACCAGGCCCTCAATACCCGGTTCGACTTCTACAAAAGCGCCAAAGGGAGCCAGGCGCAGAACTTTACCTTCCACAATCGTTCCCACCGGGTAACGGCTGGCGGCCGTATCCCAGGGATTGGGCAGGAGTTGTTTGCGTCCCAGGGAAACTTTACCTTCTTCCCTGTCGATACCCAGAATTTTGACTTCGATTTCCTGGCCTTCCTGCAGGGCATCCCTGGGGTGTTCCACCCGGCCCCAGGAAATTTCCGAGACATGGAGCAGGCCATCGACACCGCCCAGATCGACGAAGGCACCAAAGTTGGTCAGCCGCCGGACGATACCTTTACGTACCTGGCCTACCTCCAGGCTATCCCAGGTAGCCTGGCGTTGTTTTTCATACTCTTCTTCCAGGATGGCTTTCTGGGAAAGAACAACTTTATTCTTGCTGCGGTCCAGCTCGATGACCCGCAGGCGCAAAGTTTTACCCAGGTAGGCGTTTAAGTCTTCGACGTAACCCCTTTCTATGAGGGAAGCTGGGACGAAACCCCTGACGCCTACATCGACCAGTAAACCACCTTTAACTACTTCGATAACTTCACCCTGAATTTCGGCGCCGCTGGCCAGGTGTTCCTCCAGTTTCTCCCAGGCAACCCGGCGGTCAGCGCGGCGCTTGGATAAAACGGGATGGCCTTCTTCGTTTTCGGGTTTTAAAACCATGACATTGATGGTATCGCCTACGGCTACTACTTCACGGGGGTCGCTTATATTACGGTGTGTGAGCTCATTTAAAGGAATAATACCCTCGCACTTGCCTCCTACATCCACCAGGACCTCATTATCGTTAACCTGGACTACTGTACCCGTGACAATGCTACCCCGCCGTAGTTCAGGCATTTTAGCTTCCATTTGTTGCATTTCATTTTTTTGCTCTTCTTGTTGTTCTCCGGGAGCGGCCGGTTCCGTAATTACCGGCTCTGCCGGAACAGCTGCGGCTCCTGCTGCTCCCGTGGTGTCCTCTGCCCCTGCGGATGTAACGGCAGAACTATTTTCCGGTTTACCTTCAACCTCGTTATTTTCCCCGGCCGGCGCGAAGTCAGCTCCTTCCGGTACCCTTGCCGGTTCCTTTTCATCTTCTGGGAATAGTACCTTTTCCTGTTCAGCCAGCATTGCTACTACCTCCTCAATAATCCACGCTGGGGTCGAAGCGCCACCTGTAACCCCGACCCTCCGGGCATTAATAAACCACTGGCGACACAACTCCCCGGCCCTTTCTATGTGGTAGGTCGGCGTCCCCGTAGCCCGGCAGAGCTCTGCCAGGTGCCGGGTGTTGGCGCTCTCCTTACCGCCGACTACCAACATTACGTCTACCTGGCGCGCAAGGTTAACTGCTGCTTCCTGGCGCCGGCGGGTAGCATGGCAAACGGTATTGTGTACTACCAGAGTGTCCGTATTGGAACGCAGAACAGCTGCAACTTGCTCCAACCTCTCCTCCGGCTGGGTGGTCTGGGCTAAAACCGCCCGCCGGGGGTGAAAGGGTAGGGTTGCTGCTGCTTCTTTATTGGGAACTACTACTGCCCCTGGACCGGCCCAGCCGAGTAACCCTTCAACCTCGGGGTGTGCCGGATCACCTACAATTATTACCTGGTAACCCTCATCAGCCAGTTTCCTGGCCAGGCGCTGGGCCCGCGCTACGTAGGGGCAGGTAGCATCGATAACCTCCAGGCCCTTTTCCCGGGCCGCGGCTAAAATTTCCGGCGTCACGCCGTGGGAACGGATTAATACCCGGCCGCTATCTACTTCTTCCAGGGAATTTACCGGGTGGACACCTTCACTGGCCAGTTGTTCCACTACTTGCCGGTTATGGATTAGGGCCCCCAGGGAAGCGACCGGTTTGGGAGCCTCCCTGGCTTGTTTTACGGCCCGCGTGACGCCAAAACAAAAGCCCGCATAATCAGCAACAATCACTTCCACTAAAGCTCTTCTCCTGATTAAGGGCTAAAATTTAGTTTGCTAATTCAAGCCAAACATTATTTACATTTCGCGAAAAAGAAGCAAATTCCTGCCTGTCATTAAAAAAAGCTGGCTTTAAGCCAGCATTCTGGCTACTGCCTGGTAAGCGGCAGCTGTCAGGTCCTCGACCTGGTGGGGTGTACTTGGACCAGCAGTCTCCAATTTTAAAGGCTGGCCGAAGATAACTTTAATCCTTCCGCCACGAAAGACTCTATTGGTATTTTTTATAGCCACCGGCAGCACAGGGGCACCGGCTTTCAAGGCCAGCAGGGCGGCGCCATGCTGAAAAGGAAGGAGCCGGCCGTCCTTGCTGCGGGTACCCTCGGGAAACATCCCGAGGACCTGGCCGTCACGGAGGATCTCCAGGGCTGCTTTTAAAGCCGCCCGGTCGGAGCGCCCCCGCCGGACGGGAAAGGCGTGCAGCCCCTTGATTAGCCAATTAACTATGGGAATATGGAAAAGCTCTTCCTTGGCCATAAAACGCACCGTCCGGGGAGAGGCCACGCCGACAACCACCGGGTCCAGAAGGGAGATATGGTTGGCAATAACGATAACCGGTCCTTCAAGGGGGAAGTTTTCCCGTCCCTGAACTTCCCAACGACAGAAGAAGCGCAAGAAGAGATAACAGACAAATTTAGCCAACTGGTAAAACACCTGGAGGACTCCTCCGAAAATAGGGTACTGCCAATGGTACCTTCTGGGGATTATATGTCCCTGCGCCGCGACCGGCAGGACTACGAAGCGGTTCGGACCGCTGCTCGTCGCCTGCCGCTTGCCCATGATCAGGCTCCTGGTTCCGCAGGCAAATTTTCATGGTTCGCCGGCGGTGGTATTAACCCCATGATGGGCCTGAATTAGTTCCAGCATTTTCGCCACCACTTCTTCCACTTTCATATTGGTGGTATCAATGATCACGGCGTCGGGCGCCGGTTGCAAGGGATTAACTTCACGCTGGCTATCCTGGGCATCTCGCCTGCGAATTTCTTCCTTTACAATTTCCAGGTCTACCGGCCGGCCAGAAGCTGTGAGTTCCTGGTAACGCCGCCGCGCTCTCTCTTCCAGGGAAGCCGTCAGGAAAAACTTGTAGGGCGCTTCCGGGAGAACATTGGTGCCGATATCGCGGCCGTCCATGACCACCCGGTTGCAGGAGGCCATTTGCCGCTGGAGCTCCACCAGCCGCCGCCGCACTCCTGGGACCCGGGCGACAGTTGATACAAGGTGAGAAACAGTTTCCTGCCGGATGGCTGCCGTAATTTCCTCACCATCGCAATAAACCTTCACCGTGCCGGCAGCCGTATTTTCCAGCTTGATAGTAGTAGCCTCTGCCAGGGCCACCAGCTGCCGTTCGTCGGCCAGGTCTATTCCCTGGCGCAAGGCTTTCCACGTCAGGGCCCGGTACATAGCCCCGCTGTCAATATATAGATAATCCAGCTTTTGCGCCAGGAGCCTGGCTGCTGTGCTTTTACCGGCCCCGGCCGGACCGTCGATGGCTACGTTACCGTACAATCTATGCATCACTCTTCTTCCCGAACTTCTACCCCCAGCAGAGCCAGGTCGGTGGCAAATTGGGGGTAAGAAATGGCCATACACTCAGAACCCTTGATTACCGTTGGCCCTTCGGCTACCAGGGCGGCTACCGCCAGGGCCATTCCCAGGCGGTGATCGCCGTGGCTGTCCACCACCGTTCCCTGGAGGCTGCCCCCTTTGAGCCCTTTAATCAGGAAGCCATCGGGGCGTGCCTGGATATTGGCGCCCATTCTTTCCAGCTCCCGGGCTACCATGGTGATGCGGTCGCTTTCCTTCACCCTCAGTTCGGCCGCGTCACGGATTACCGTTTCTCCTTTAGCCAGGGCGGCGGCTACTGTCAGGACCGGTATTTCATCAATGAGGCGGGGAATGACCTCGCCGCCTATCTCTACACCCCGGAGGCTGCTGGAGGTTACCCGGATATCACCGACCGGCTCGCCGCCGCTTTCGCCAAGGGGTGTTACCGTTATTTGCCCCCCCATAGCCTTTAGTACATCCAGAATGCCGGTCCGGGTGGGATTTAAGTTCACATTTTTTATGGTGATTGTGGCGCGCGGATGGATACAACCGGCTACCAGGAAAAAAGCCGCTGCCGAAATATCCCCTGGAACGCTGATGGTTAACGGCCTTAATGGTTTCCGGCCGGCGATCCTGACTGCCAGCCCTTCGACCTTGATAGCAGCCCCGGCTGCTTTTAGCAGGCGCTCGCTGTGATCCCGTGAGCGGCAGGGTTCGATAATCACCGTCTCCCCGGGGGCAAAAAGGCCGGCAAGCAACAGCGCCGATTTTACCTGGGCACTGGCCACCGGCATGGTGTAGGTAAGGGGCTGCAGGTTGCCGCCCCGGATACTTAAGGGAGCCAGTTCCCCATCATTTCGTCCCCATATCCTGGCCCCCATAGCCGTCAAGGGCCGCGTCACCCGGCCCATAGGGCGCCGGCGCAGGGAGGCGTCGCCGGTAATGACGCTGTAATATGGCTGCCCGGCCAGCACCCCCAGGAGGAGGCGCATGGTGGTACCCGAATTGCCGGCATCCAGGATAGTTTCCGGTTCTTGCAAGGAACCCATCCCTTTACCGCGGACAACTACCCGGCCTTCGTGGGGGCCCTCGATATCTACTCCCAGTTCCTTAAGACATCTTAAAGTGCTGAGGCAGTCGGCCCCCTCCAGGAATCCCTCGATGACCGTTGTCCCTTCGGCGAGAGCCCCTATAATGGCTGCCCGGTGGGAAATCGATTTATCCCCGGGCGGTCTTAAACTCCCTGCCAGAAACGGTGGCGGCTTCACAACAAGCTGCATGCTTTGCCTCCTGTTTCCCCTTCCAAACTACCAGGAATATCTCCCGGTGTCAAGCCGTTTTACAATCCCCGGGCGTTAATACCGCTGCTTTGTAATATTTCTAAAGCTTTGGCGGCAGCGTCGGCTGTGGTAAAGCCGAGGCGGATGCTGCCCCCTTCTCCCTCCCGTACCCGGAGGATTTCGATGTCGATAATATTAATGCCGGCATTACCCAGGGCCGTAGCCATGGCACCAATGACACCCGGCCGGTCGGGGACGGTCGCTACCAGTTCATGGAGGGCGGGCAGCAGGCCCTTTTGCCGTGCCGGGACCTGGGATCTTAAAGAGCGGGCTTGTTGTAAAGCGGCCTGCAGTTCTTCGCCATCACCCCGGGCAATCATCCCTTCCAGGGCTTCCACCTGGCGGCGCCAGCATTTTAACAAAGTGAGAATTGCCTGGCGGTTATAGAGAAAAATATCCCGCCATATAACCGGGTTCCCCGCAGCGATGCGGGTTGTATCCCGGAAACCGCCGGCAGCCAGCATCAATGTTAGGGGATGCTCCCGGGCCAATTCACCGGCTGTTTGCATCAGGCTGACGGCTAAGAGATGGGGTAAATGGCTGATGCCGGCCACCACCAGGTCGTGCTCCTCCGGGTCCAGGGTTATAACCCTTGCTCCCACCGCCCGGAACAGCTCTTCCAGGCGTTGCAAAGCCTCGTTATTTGTGGCCGGGGTCGGTGTCAATACATAGACGGCATTTTCCAGGAGATAGCGGTCGGCGGCCTTGATTCCGGCCCGTTCAGATCCGGCCATGGGATGGCCGCCGACATAAAAAGCCCGACGCGGGATGATACTTTCCAGTTCCCGGACAACGGTTCCTTTGACGCTACCGGTATCGGTAACAATGGTCCCCGGCGCCAGGAAAGGGGCGATAGCCCCGGCTACCTGGCTTAAAGTGCCGACAGGTACGGCCAGGATAACCACCTCGGCCCCGGCGACGGCTTCCTCCGGACTGGAAGCCCGGCTGTTGATGGCACCAAGTTGTACAGCCGCCTGGATGGCCTCTACCTCGCGGTCATAGCCCGCCACTTCCCGGGCCAGACCTCCCTGCAGCAGGGCCAGACCCAGGGATCCGCCAATAAGGCCCAGGCCGATGATGGCCGCTCTTTCAACCAGGGGACCTGATCGTTTGTTACGATTAATGTCCTTTGCTGGCGGTGGGGCCACCGGAACCGGACCCCGGTTTAGTAGCAAGTGGTTTCCCCCCTGTCCCGGGAGTAAGATCCCAGGATTTTTAATAAACCCGTCCTCGCTTTCAGGCCTGCCAGCACTTCTTTTAATGGCGGGGCCGACGCCTCTCCTTCGCAGTCAATGAAGAAAAGGTATTCCCCCAGCTCCTTCTTGGTGGGGCGAGATTCAATGCGGGTCAAATTAATGCCGGCTTCAGCAAAATCTTTTAAAATGGCATAAAGACTCCCCGGCCGGTTGGCCAGGGCCGCCACCACCAGGGAGGTCTTGTAAGGACCGGGGAGGGGCGGTGCCTCCCGGCCCAGGACCCAGAAGCGTGTCTTATTATCCGGGTAATCCTGGATGCCGGTTGCCAGTATTGGGAGCTGGTAGAGCCTGGCGGCAAAGGCCGAAGCGATGGCCGCCAGTTCCGGCCTCCGGCTGGCCTCCCTGGCGGCCTCGGCCGTACTGGCAACCGCCTTAACTTTGGCTCCTGGGAGGTTAGTGGCCAGGTAATGCCGGCACTGGGCCAGGGCCTGGGGGTGGGACCAGACTTCCCGGATGGCTGTCATTTCTTTGGCCTGGCTCAAAAGGCAGTGGCAGATCGGTAATACTACTTCGCCGATTACCTTAAGGCCTTCTTCCTCCAGGATCAGATCCAGGGTGAGGTTCACTGCTCCTTCGATGGAGTTTTCCACCGGTAAAATCCCTGCTCCTGCCTGGCGTTTTTGGACTGCGGCCAGGACTTCCGGGAGGCTAAGGCAGGCCAGGAAAGTAGCCGCCCCGGCCTGCCGGCTGCAATCCACCCGCCGCGCCCAGGTAACTGCCGCCTCATGGGAAAAAGTCCCGGGGGGCCCCAGGTAAGCTATTGCCTTCATGATACCAGGCGCCCCAGTTCCCGCTCGCCGGCAGCGATAATGGGCCGGATTTCCCGGACCAGGCGGGCAAATTGTTCCGGTGTCAGGGACTGGGGACCGTCGGAAAGGGCTTCCTGGGGATTGGGGTGAACCTCGATCATTAAGCCGTCGGCGCCGGCAGCCAGGGCGGCCCTGGCCATGGGCGCAACCATAAACTTGCGCCCGGTGCCGTGGCTGGGATCGACAATGACCGGCAGGTGGGATAAATGCTTTACTGCCGGTACGGCGCTCAGGTCCAGGGTATTGCGGGTGTACGTCTCAAAGGTACGAATGCCCCGCTCGCATAAGATGACATGGCTGTTACCTTCAGCGAGGATATATTCGGCGGCCAGAAGCCATTCCTCGATGGTCGCCGCCAGGCCACGCTTCAACAGCACCGGTTTTTGGGTGCGGCCCACGGCCTGGAGCAGGGCGAAGTTTTGCATGTTGCGGGAACCTATTTGCAGTACATCGGCGACCTGCGCGACTTCAGTGACCAGAGTCGGGTCCATGATCTCCGTCACCACAGGCAAACCGGTAACTTCCCGGGCTTCGGCCAGAAATTCCAGGCCTTTAGACGCCAGGCCCTGGAAGGAGTAAGGTGAGCTGCGGGGTTTATAGGCGCCCCCCCGCAGCATGGTCGCCCCGGCCTCGCGAACGGCCATGGCGGTTTCCAGGAGCTGCTCCCGGCTTTCCACCGCGCAGGGTCCGGCGATAATGTGGACCTGGCGGCCGCCAATGGTCAACTCCCTTACCGGTACTATGGTGTCCTCGGGGTGAAAGTCCCGTCCGGCCAGTTTGTAGGGGTGTAAAATGGGCACCACCTTTTCCACCCCGGGCAGAGCGGCCAGGGTCTCAGCCCTTAAACGTGTCTTATCGCCGATGGCACCTATTACGGTCCGTTCTACTCCCCGAGACAGGTGCACCTTGAACCCCTCCCGTTCCAGGCGCGCTATCACATTTTGCTGTTCTTCAGAAGTTGCCCCGGGCTCCATGATAATGATCATTTGTACCCCCCCTGCAAAAGCAAAACGTCACCCCGCCAGGAGTGACGTTTTTTAAATCCCATCTCTCCTGCCGTCCTACCATCCTGCCATTTAAACAACCCTTGAGTATATCCTACCATACTACAATTTAGACTATAGCACAGTGCCCCCCTCCTGGCAAGGGGACTTTTATTGTTTTTATATAGCCTGGCGCAAACTATGCACAAGTTCTGCAGCTGCCGGCACGCCCCCTTTACGGAGCGCCTGAACGACGGCGCTGCCAACGATAATGCCGTCGCAGAGAGGGGCCAGGAGCCTGGCCTGTTCAGCATTACTGATACCAAAACCCACTCCCAGGGGGAGGTCCGTTGTCTGCCGCACCCTGGCGAGATAAGCTGCAATGCCCGGCGGCAGGCCTTCCCTGGCTCCGGTTACCCCGGTCAGGGAAACGCAGTAGATAAAGCCCTGCGCTGCCGCGGCAATTTGCTGCAGGCGTTCTGCCGGCGTAGTCGGCGCCACCAGGGGAATGGCCGCTAGTTTTACCGCTGCTAATTTTTCTCGCAAAGGGGCGCTTTCTTCCAGGGGCAGGTCGGGAACGATCAGGCCGTCTACCCCGGCCGCGGCCAGATCGGCAGCCAGCGCTGTCAGGCCGTACTGGAGGAGGGGATTGTAGTAGCTCATAAGGACCAGGGGCAGGCTCACCCGGGAGCGTAAATCCTTAACCATATCCAGGATTTTCTTTAAATTCGTCCCCCCGGCCAGGGCGCGGGTGCTGGCGGCCTGGATGACCGGGCCATCGGCCACGGGATCGGAGAAGGGTACCCCCAGCTCAATGATATCAACCCCGGCTGCCGCCAGTTCCTCAACGGCCGCCGCCGTCACCTCCAGGGAAGGATCCCCGGCACAGAGGTAGACGATTAAGGCCTTGCGCCCTTCCTTTTTCCTGGCGGCAAAGGCAGCGGCGATCCTTTCAACACCCATGGTTTTTTCCTCCCTCCTGAAGCACAGCTTCCACCTGCTGGACGTCCTTATCGCCGCGGCCGGAGAGATTAACAACGATAATTTCGTCCTGTGATAACCCGGGGGCCACTTTCATGGCCAGGGCCACCGCATGGGCACTCTCCAGGGCCGGAATGATGCCTTCAGTACGGCTCAGCAGTTGGAAAGCCTCCAGAGCCTCGGCATCGGTAATGGCCACATAAGTGGCCCGGCCGCTGTCTTTAAGGTAGCTATGCTCCGGTCCTACGCCGGGATAATCGAGGCCGGCTGAAAGCGAGTATACCGGCTTGATCTGGCCGTTTTCGTCCTGGACGATATAGCTGTAAGCTCCCTGGAAGACGCCGGGCCGGCCGGCAGTTAACGAGGCTGCATGCCGGCCGGTATTTAACCCCAGTCCGGCCGCTTCGGCGCCCCACATCTTGACACCGGTGTCCTGGATAAAGGGATAAAAGAGGCCCATGGCGTTGCTGCCCCCACCAACACACGCAATGAGGTGGTCCGGCAGGCGTCCTGTAGCTTCCAGGACCTGCTGCCGTGTTTCTGCACCGATGACGGCCTGGAAGTCCCGGACCATCATGGGGTAGGGGTGGGGACCAACAACTGAACCGATTAGATAATAGGTGGTCCGGACATTGGTAACCCAGTCCCGCAGGGCTTCATTTACGGCATCCTTTAAAGTTCGGCTGCCGGCCGCCACGGGGATTACCCTGGCCCCCAGGAGTTCCATGCGGAAGACATTCAGGGCCTGGCGGCGGGTATCTTCTTCCCCCATGTAAATTTCGCATTCCATTCCCAGGAGGGCGGCCACGGTGGCTGTGGCCACCCCGTGCTGGCCGGCACCGGTTTCGGCAATAAGGCGTTTTTTGCCCATGCGCCGGGCGAGCAAAGCCTGGCCCAGGGCGTTATTCAGCTTGTGGGAACCGGTATGGTTGAGATCTTCGCGCTTCAGGTAGATCCGGGCCCCGCCCAGATGCCTGGTGAGATTGGCTGCGAAATATAGAGGTGTCGGCCGGCCGGCGTACTGCTCAAGGTAATATTTTAATTCCCCTTGAAAGGCGGCATCCTCCCTGGCCTCCCGGTATGCCTTTTCGATTTCGCTCAGGGCCGGCATGAGGGTTTCGGGTACGAAGCGCCCGCCGTAGGGACCAAAATGCCCCCGGCTGTCTGGTAAGGTCATATTGCTTTTACCTCCGTATCAGTATTTTCACCTCTTCGCTAGGGGTGATGCGGTGGCTGGACGGCTGACCTGCTCTTCAGCTTCCCTCACAGCCCGGAGAAATGAAAGTATTTTGACCGGATCCTTGCGGCCGTTTGTTTCCACGCCGCTGGCGACATCGACGGCATAGGGCCGCACGGTACGGATGGCGGTGCCAACATTTTCGGGTGTCAGGCCCCCGGCCAGGATGATAGGCCGGCCCCTGGCCACGGCATCTTTGGCCAGTTCCCAGTTAAAGGTCCGGCCGCTGCCGCCGGCGACCCCCGGGACATAAGCATCCAGAAGGAAGCCCTGTACCTCCGGGTAAGAGTCCATGGCCCGGATAAAGCTGGCATCCCGTACCCGGAAGGCTTTAATGACCCGCTGGGAAAAACCGCGGCAGTATTCCGGCGGTTCGTCACCATGGAGCTGAAGGACATCCAGGCGGCAGAAGGAGGCTATTTCCATAAGGCTGTAACGGGGCTCATTCACGAAAACGCCTACCGTCGTGGTAAAGGGCGGCAGTTTCATGATTATCTCCCGGGCGGTTTCCGGGTTTATCTGCCTGGGACTCCTGGCAAAGACAAAACCCAGGGTATCGACGCCGGCGTCCAGGACCATCCGGGCTTCTTCATAGCTCTGGATGCCGCAAATTTTTACCCTGACCATTTAACGCCACTCCTGTTATGCTTTAGGATACCTCAACTCGGCGATTTTTGCACTTACATCTCCCGCCGTCATCAGGGCTTCCCCCACCAGGATGGCATCAACGCCGGCCCCGGCTACCAGGGCCGCATCGGCCCGGCTCATGATCCCGCTTTCGCTGACCACTACGGGCCCCGGGGGGATCAAGGGCCGTAAAGCAAGGGTGGTATGCAGGTCGACTTTAAAGGTCCGTAAATCCCGGTTATTGATGCCGATAATCCCGGCGCCGGCCTGGAGGGCCACTTCAACTTCTGCCTCCGTATGGACTTCCACCAGGGCCCCCAGCTCAAGCCTAGCCGCCAGGGCCAGGTATTCCTGCAGTTCTGCCGGCTCCAGGGCGGCGACAATTAGCAGCACAGCATCGGCACCTAAAGCCCGGGCTTCATAAATCTGGTAGGGGTCAACAATAAAATCCTTGCGGAGCAGCGGCAGGGAGGTTACCTGCCGCACCCGGGACAGGTACTCCGGCTTACCCTTAAAGTAGCGCCAGTCTGTTAATACGGAAATGGCCGCCGCCCCGGCAGCTGTATAAAGCCGGGCCTGCTCCTCCGGGTCAAAGGCGTCCCGGATCAGGCCCCGGGAAGGTGAAGCCTGCTTTAATTCGGCAATGAGGTTCAGGTCGGCCCCCCGGCGGCGCAGGGCGGCGCTGAAATCCCCGGTCAAGGGTAAATTTTTTACCTCCTTTTCCAGTTGGGCCAGGGGCCTTTGCTCCCTGGCCGTCGCCACTTCCCGGCGTTTATGGGCCAGAATCTCCGCCAGCATCAGGCAGCCCAGCTTTCTATCCAGGCCGTCATATTCTGGAGTTTGGCCATGGCGGCGCCGGAATCAATGCTTCTTTCCGCTGCCGCCAGGGCAGCGGAAAGGGAGGTTTCCACTCCTGCAGCCAGGAGACCGAAGGCGGCGTTCAAAAGGACCACGTCCCGGGCCGGGCTCTTTTCGCCCTTCAGTACGGAGCGGGTAATGGCAGCATTATCGGCTGCCGTCCCCCCGGCCAGGTCTTCTAAACTGGCCCGGGGCAGGCCGGCATCCTCGGGATAAAAGGTATAAGTGGTGAGGCGGCCGTGATCCAGGCAGGTTATTTTCGTAGGTCCGGTGGTGGTGACTTCGTCCAGGCCGTCGCTGCCGTGGACCACGTAGGCCCGGCGGCTCCCCAGCCGCCCCAGGACAGCGGCAACTGTTTCCGTTAAAGAAGGATCATAGACGCCCACCAGCTGACAGGGGGCACCGGCCGGATTGGTAAGAGGACCAAGGAGGTTAAAGACGGTGCGGATGCCGATTTCCCGGCGCGGACCGGCGGCATACTTCATGGCACCGTGGAATACCGGGGCAAAAAGGAAAGCCATGCCCACCTCATCCAGGCAGCTGGCCACGGCTGCCGGCGGCAAGTCAACCTTGATCCCCAGGGCCTCCAGCACATCGGCGCTGCCGCAGCGGCTGGATACGGAACGATTGCCGTGTTTGGCTACGGCCACACCGGCGCCGGCAATAACGAAGGCGGCCGTGGTGGAAATGTTAAAAGTATGGCGGCCGTCACCGCCGGTCCCGCAGGTGTCAATAAAGACCCGGTGGCGGGTGGTGAGGCCGGCCGCCCGGCGGCGCATGCTCCGGGCAAAGCCGGTGATTTCTTCTACCGTTTCGCCCTTCAGGCGCAGGGCGGTAAGAAAGGCAGCTATCTGGGCCGGGGTGGCTTCGCCTGTCATAATCATATCCATTGCTTGCTCAGCTTCGCTTTCACTTAAATCCCGGCCAGCTACTACCTGGCCAATTAGGGACTTTAACACTCTGCTCATCTCCCCTCGTAAAGGATAGTTTAGCTGGCTTTGTAAGCTTCTAAAAAATTTTTCAGTAATTCCTTGCCCACCATTGTCAGGATGGATTCGGGATGAAACTGGACTCCTTCCACTGGTAAGTGGCGGTGGCGCAAGCCCATCAATTCACCGGTCTCGCTGCGCGCCGTGATTTCCAGGCAGTCCGGCAGGGTCTCTTCTTCAACTATCAGGGAATGATAACGGGTGGCAGTGAAAGGATTGGGCAGGTTGCGATAAATAGTCTTACCGTCGTGGGTAATACTTGAGGTCTTGCCGTGCATCAGCCTCCCGGCCCGTACCACCCGGCCGCCGAAAGCCTGGGCTATGCTCTGGTGCCCCAGGCAAACCCCCAGGATGGGGATTTTCCCGGCAAAGGCGGTTACGGCCGCCAGTGAGATACCAGCTTCATTGGGGGTGCAGGGACCGGGAGAAAGGACCAGGTAATCAGGCTGCAGGGCAGCAATTTCTTCCAGGGTAATGGCGTCATTACGCCGGACCACCACCTCTTGACCCAGTTCCAAGAAATACTGAACCAGGTTATAGGTAAAGGAGTCGTAGTTATCGATCATTAGCAGCATAGATTTTTTCCTCCCTGGTATTCAAAACCTGCAGCAAAGCCCGGGCTTTATTCAAGGTTTCTTCATATTCACCCTCCGGGTCGGAATCGGCAACTATGCCGGCACCGGCCTGGACAAAGGCCTGCCCCCGGGTAAAAGTGATGGTCCGGATGGCGATGCAGGTATCAAGGTTGCCGTGGAGGCCGAGATACCCCACGGCACCAGCATAAGGTCCCCGCGCCGTCGGCTCCAGTTCGGCAATGATCTCCATAGCCCGCACCTTCGGGGCCCCGGTTACCGTACCCGCCGGGAAACAGGCGAGTAAAGCGTCCAGGGCGTCCTTGCCCGGCGCCAGGCGGGCGGTAATACTGGATACCAGGTGCATGACGTGGGAATAATATTCAACTACCATCTGCCGGGGTACCTGGATACTTCCGGGAGCTGCCACCCGGCCGATGTCATTGCGCCCCAGGTCCAGGAGCATTAGATGCTCGGCCCGCTCCTTTTCACTGGCCAGGAGCTCCCGCGTTAACTCCTGATCCTCCTTGGACGTCCGGCCCCGCGGCCGGGTGCCGGCAATGGGACTGTAGTCAATCTTTCCACCTTCTACCCTAACCAGCATTTCCGGGGAGGCCCCCACCAGTTTTACTTCCGGCAAGTTCAGGTAAAACATATAGGGAGAAGGATTAAGGGCACGCAGGCGCCGGTAAACTGCCAGGGTATCGCCGGCAAAGGGCAGGTTCAAGCGCTGGGAGAGGACGACCTGGAAGATATCCCCGGCAGCGATATATTCTTTGGCTTTTTCTACTCCCTGGATAAATTCCCGCCGGGTTACATTGGCCTGCCACGGTCCGGCAGTAAAGGGAAGGTTACTGTCCTGCCGGAACGTTTTTACCGGCCTATCAAAAGCCTGCAAAAGGCGCCGGACCCCGGCTACGGCATCTTCATAACCTGCTGCCGCCTCTGCCCCGCCCCGGCCCAGGCAGGCCACCCGTACTGTCCGCAGGACGTGGTCATAGATGAGAAATACCCGGTGGAGGGTTAGATAAGTATCCGGCAGTTGCAGGTCGTCCACGGCGTGGCCGGGTAAGCTCTCTATTTCCCGGACCAGGTCGTAACCCAGGTAGCCTACCAATCCCCCGCAGAAACGAGGCCCAGCAACCGGCGGTAGGGATAATTGCGCCATTAACCGGCGTAAAGCCGCCACCGGTTTTTCGGGGAGGAGCTCAGTTTGTCCCCTGGTAGTTAAATAAGCTTTCCCCGCCCGGATTTTAAAAGTCAGCAAGGGATCAAAGCCGATCAAGGAGTAGCGGCCAAGCCTCTCCCCGCCCTCAACACTTTCCAGCAAAAAGCTGTCAGGTTTGTTCGCCAATCTTAAGTACAGGGATATGGGAGTTTCGGTATCGGCCAGGACCTCGGCCCAGACGGGAACATAAGGGGCCTTTTGGGCCAGCTCCAGGTAGGTTTGCCGGTCAGGCTGGATCACCGGTCTCTCCTCCCCTTTAGACAAAATAAAAACCAGCGCTCAAGTGAGCCCTGGTCTAATATACTCTCCTTCACTCTACTCCAGGCTCATCTCCAACTCCACTCCGCTCAACTCAGCTATATTCCTTTGTTGCTAACAGCATATCATGGATAGTAAATAGCTGTCAATAGTTTTCTTTTCGCTATTAACCTAAATCGGGGCGTAATTGTGCTGCCCGGCCCAAATACACATGGACCGGTTCCCGGTCGCTGTAAGCATGGATTAAAACGCGGACAACCCCCGGCAGGCTCCCCGGTACCGGTATTTCGGTAGCACACATCAAGGCTACTTCCTGCCAGCCCAGGCGCCGGGCAGCCTCGGCCGGGAAGGCGGCGTTGAGATCCGGCGTCACCGTAAAAATGGCGCTGATAATGTCTTCTACGGCCAGCCTGTTCCGGGCCAATATTTCGCGGAGCAAACCTTCCGTAGCCGTAAGAATGGCAGCAGCCGTATTCTCCGGCACGTCAACGGCCCCGCGTAAGCCCCGTACTTTTGTTCCCCCGGAACCCTGTTTACCTCCGCCTCCGGGTAAACCCTGAATTTTTTCTTCCATAATTCTCCCCTACCATCCTGCAATTTTTTTACCAGATGCCTGCCATCCTGCCCCTCATACGGCCCGGTGACCCAGACCGATACCTACTTCGTCCAGGTGCAGCAAGCCGATGCCAAAGAAAATGGCCACACTAAGGTGATCATGCCAGCGGGCGATGCCAATTTTACCACCTACATTTAAACCCAGGGCCTTGGGCATGATCTGGGAGAGGGCTTCCCGGGTTGCTCCGGCAACGGCCCCTTCCTCGGGGTGGGTCTCTTTGATGACTCCTTCCCTTTTGGCGGCCACTACGGCCCGCTCCACAATTTTTTGCATGGAATTGATAAATTCGCCGCCGTAATCTACTGCCACCGCTCGTATGCCGCTGGCAGCATACTCTTTCTTCAAACGGGCTTCTTCTTCACGGTTTTCACTAAGGGCCATCCTGATGGCCGCCGCTGCTACCATTTTACTGCCAAACTCCATTTATTACACCACCTGTTTTTCCCATGTACCGATTATATTACATCCAGGCGAACCCTGCAAGGAGATGTATCTGGTGGAGGCATGCTTTCTTCCTGCCAGCATGGTTAGAGATATCAGACTTTGCCGGCCCAAAACTATGCTTATTTGTCGGCTGCAGCCAAGTATTTGCAACACAAAAATACCCTTAACCCATACAATAGGGTTAAGGGCTTTTGTTATAAAGCGCATGTTTCTTATAGTTGCATAAACAAAGGTGCAAATACGAGCGCCACAATGGTCATGAGCTTAATTAAAATGTTCATGGCAGGACCTGAAGTATCCTTGAAAGGATCACCGACGGTATCACCATTGACAGCTGCTGCATGGGCCGGTGAGCCTTTACCGCCGAAATTCCCACCTTCAATATACTTCTTGGCGTTATCCCAGGCGCCGCCGGCGTTGGCCATCATTACGGCCAGCAAAAAGCCCGTCACCGTTGCTCCGGCGAGAAGGCCCCCCAGGGCTTCTTTACCCAGGCCGGGGATCAGCCCCACCGCCAGGGGAACCACTACGGCCAAGAGGCCGGGAATAATCATTTCTTTCAAAGCTGCTCCGGTGCTGATGGCTACACAGCGGGCGTAATCGGGCCGGGCTTTACCTTCCATTAAACCCGGGATGGATTTGAACTGCCGGCGCACTTCTTCAATCATATGGAAGGCAGCCCGCCCCACCGCTTTCATGGTCAAAGCCGCAAAGAGGAAAGGCAGCATCCCGCCGATAAAGAGGCCGCTAACTACTTTGGGGTCAGTCAGGTCAATAGCTGTAATCCTGGCAGCAGCCGTATAGGCGGAAAACAGGGCCAGGGCAGTTAAAGCTGCCGAGCCAATGGCAAAACCTTTACCAATAGCTGCAGTAGTATTGCCAACCGAATCCAGGGCATCGGTAATCTTGCGTACTTTAGGATCCAGCTCTGCCATTTCGGCAATACCGCCGGCATTGTCAGCAATTGGCCCATAGGCGTCCACGGCTACCGTGGTTCCGGTCGTTGACAGCATCCCGACTGCCGCCAGGGCGATACCGTAAAGGCCGGCAAAATGATAGGCAGCAAGGATAGCAATGATAATTACCAGGATGGGTAGAACGGTACTCAACATACCGGTACTTAAGCCCGCAATAATGTTGGTGGCGGTACCGGTCTGGGAAGCTTCGGCAATTTCTTTCACCGGCTCATAATCGCCGGAAGTATAATATTCGGTAATGCGTCCAATGAGAACTCCGGCGATAAGACCGGCAATGGTCGCTATAAATACCCCCGTGGATGTATAGGTCGTAGAACCGACAACAAATTGCGAAGGTAACAGGCGGGTAGCCAGGAATGTACCTATAATCGCCAGGATACTCGCTACCATGGTGCCGGTATTCAAAGCCTTCTGGGCATTGGCTCCCTCGCTGGTCCGGACAAAGAAAGCACCGATAATGGAGGATACAATGCCGGCAGCGGCAATCATCAGGGGTACAAGGGTACCATTGGGAATATTTAAAGTTGCCGCCAGGGCAATACCGGAGATAATGGAGCCAACGTATGATTCAAAAAGATCGGCTCCCATACCGGCGACGTCACCGACATTATCGCCAACGTTATCAGCAATCACCGCTGGATTGCGGGGGTCATCTTCGGGTATACCGGCTTCCACTTTACCCACCAGGTCGGCGCCCACATCGGCCGCCTTGGTATAAATACCGCCGCCCACTCGGGCAAAAAGGGCGATGGAGCTGGCTCCCAGGGCAAAGCCATTGACAATACTGGGATTTTTAAAAATGAGATTAACAATACCGAGGCCTAAAAGGCCGAGACCAACTACAGCCATACCCATAACTGAGCCGCCGGAAAAGGCTATTTCCAAGGCAGCGTTGGAACTGTGACGGGCGGCATTGGCCGTCCGGACGTTGGCCCTGGTAGCCACCTGCATACCAATATAGCCGGCCCCAATAGAGCACAGGGTTCCAGCTACATAGGCAACGGCCGTTACCGGCTGCATGCTTTCAGCACCCTGGGTAAGAAGGCCGGTAATTACGATTAGAGCCGCCATACCCAGAACAAAAAAGATCAGGGTGCGGTATTCCCGCATTAAAAAAGCCATGGCCCCTTCATGGATGGCTGCCGCGATTTCCTGCATGCGCGCGTTCCCGGGATCGGCCCTGTTAATTTTGTTGGTGAGGTAAAAGGCGAACACAAGCGCCAGTATCCCTGCTATAGGTGCCAGGAGTTCCACAAAACTTCCTCCCCTTCGAAAAATTATACTTTAACTCCTTTTATTATTACCAATATAATACCTCAGCCACTCCTCTAACCAGGACAAACTAATAGATTAAAGCCCCGGGAAATTCCCGGGGCTTCCTTCACCCCGTATGGTTCCCGCCTGCTTTACTTTTTCAACCAGGGCATCATTTCCCGTAATGTATCGCCGACCTGTTCGATGAGGTGCTCCCGTTCTTTTTTCCTTAAAGCAGTAAAGCTCGGCCTGCCGGCCTGATTTTCCAGGATCCACTCCCGGGCGAAGACGCCGTCCTGAATCTCTTTAAGGATGGCCTTCATGTTGGCCCGGACATGGTCGTCAATAATCCTGGGACCCCGGGTGACATCGCCGTACTCAGCGGTGTCGCTGATAGAATAGCGCATGTACTTGATACCGCCCTCATACATGAGGTCGACAATAAGCTTCAGTTCGTTCAGGCATTCAAAGTAAGCGATTTCCGGCTGGTAGCCTGCCTCCACCAGGATCTCGAAGCCGGCCTTGACCAGGGCGGTGGCCCCGCCGCAGAGGACGGCCTGTTCACCAAACAGGTCAGTTTCGGTTTCCTCTTTGAAAGTAGTTTCAATTACGCCGGCCCGGGCCGCACCTATGCCTTTAGCATAAGCCAGGCCGATTTCTTTGGCCCTGCCGCTGGCATCCTGGTGAATGGCTAGTAGAGCCGGTACTCCCTGACCCTCAACATACATGCGGCGTACCAGGTGACCGGGGCCTTTGGGAGCAACCATGATGACGTCGACATCCGGAGGAGGGACAATCTGGTTGAAGTGAATATTAAAACCGTGGGAGAACATAAGTACCTTGCCTGCCGTAAGGTGCGGGGCGATCTCTTCCCGATAGACCCTGGCCTGGGTCTCGTCCGGCAGCAAAATCTGGATAATATCGGCTGCAGCCGCAGCTTCAGCCACCGTCGCGACCTTTAATCCCGCAGCCTCAGCTGCCGTCCGGGATTTGCTGTCAGGTCGCAGGCCCACAATTACATCCAGGCCACTGTCCTTTAAGTTCTGTGCCTGGGCATGTCCCTGGCTGCCATAGCCCATAACGGCGATTTTTTTGCCTTTAAGGACGCCCAGGTCGGCATCCTGCTCATAATATACAACGGCCACTTTCCTCCTGGCCCTAAAAAGCCGGCCAGGAATTCACCTCCTGTAGAATATATTAAACTTACATATTCGCACCCCATGCGGAAATTCCTGCCTGGGAAGTAAAATTCAACGTTTTGCGTACCTAGTATTCTATCCCTTTCCTGGCCTTTATCCCCTTTTCATAGGGGTGCTTTACCTGGCGCATTTCCGTTACCAGGTCAGCAACCTCAATAATTCCAGCCGGGGCGTTGCGGCCGGTGAGGATTACTTCCACCTGCGGTGGCCGCTCCGCCAGGAAAGCCAGGACTTCTTCTTCTGTTAACAGGCCAAAATAAAGGGCGTTGTTGATCTCATCCAGGATGAGGATGTCCACCCTGCCGCCGAGCATGGCTTCCCGGGCAAAGGATAAGGCCGCCCGGGCCTGCTCATAATCTTCCGGCCTGGCGCCGCCCCGGTGGATGAAACCTTTACGGCCGAAGGTTTTTACCTCCACCTCCGGCGCCAGCCGCTGCAAGGCCCTATGTTCGCCGTAATCAGGCGTTTTCATAAACTGGACAATCAATACTTTTAGACCGTGCCCGCAAGCCCGTAAGGCCAGGCCGAAGGCGGCCGTACTCTTGCCTTTAGCCTCGCCGGTATAAACCTGCACCAGCCCCTGTTCCAAACCTGCCAAATTTTCCCCCCTCCTTTCTCTTTCACCTTATTTTACCACACCATCTTTTCAACGAGGAGGAAAATCTAAACCCACCAGGCGATACAGCCTGGCTACTTCAGCAGGGGTAAGGCGGCGGTATTCTCCCGGTTTTAAATCTCCCAGGGTGAGAAAGGCAAATTTAATGCGTTTCAGCCAGACTACCGGGTGACCTACCGTAGCCAGCATGCGCCTTACTTCTCGCTTGCGCCCTTCACGCAGGGTTAATTCCAGCAGGGCATGGTCCCCCTTAATCCGGCGCATTTGTACACACGCCGGGGCGGTAAGGCCATCTTCCAGCTTGACACCCCGGCGCAAACGAGTCATAGTTTTAGCATCCGGAACTCCTTTTACCAGGGCCAGATAAGTTTTAGGTATACGATAGCGCGGGTGGGTGAGCCTTAAGGTCAACTCCCCATCATTGGTAAGCAATAAAAGGCCTTCCGTGGCATAATCCAGGCGGCCGACTGGATATAATCGTGCAGGTATGTCCTTAACAAGGTCAACTACTTTAGGCCGTCCCTGGGGGTCGGAGACTGTTGTTACATAACCGGGAGGCTTATATAATAATACATAGACTTTTTCTTCCGGACCGGTAACAGGCCGGCCATCGACAGTTACTTCGTCCTGGCCCGGTACTATGTGGACTCCCATAGCAGTGACAATTTTACCATTAACCTTTACCCGGCCGGCCCGGATCATCTCCTCGGCATGACGGCGGGAAGCCACCCCCGTTTGGGCCAGGTATTTTTGTAAACGCATAAAAACCTCCGTTAACGTTATTATGTTATCATAATTTACCTTATAAAGACAATAATGCTATACTAATTTTTTATAAAGACTACCCTTACATTGAGACAATCATGCGTCACCGTCTTATCCTGCTTGCCATTGCTATGATTTTTATCTTTTTCCTGTTGGCCGCTGCCATACCCCATGTGGCCAATCTCGATCTCTTGGTCCTGGCAGGTATAATGGCCTGGCGAACGCCTGCGGCTACCCATTTCTTCAGGTTTATTACTTTCTTCGGCACCCCGGCTTTCTTTTATCCTGCTACGGCTGCTTTGAGTCTTGCCTATTATACCTGGCGTCGCTGGCAGGGATTTGGGGCCGTAATAATTACCATGAATGTTACCTGGGGTATTATGGAATGGCTTAAATATATTTTTCACCGTGCCAGGCCCAGCCTCGGGCCCCTGGAACCGGTACCAGGCTTCAGTTTTCCCAGCGGTCACGCCATGATGGGAACCGTCTTCTTTGGTCTCCTGGCCCTGTGGTTGTTAAAAAAATGCCCGCCTCGCTGCCGCGGCCGTGTGGTTCCGGTTACCGTTATTTTTTTGCTTTTATTGGGTTTTAGCCGCCTTTACCTGGGTGTGCACTACCCCACCGATGTCCTGGCCGGTTATGCCGCCGGTATGAGTATCCTGTCCCTCTTCCTGGCCTGGTGGAAAGAAGGCTAGAACGCGGGGAGGTAACGCCATCATGCCGAAAGAATTGTTTACCATTACCCATTATCCCTCTCCTATCGGTAACCTGACGATAGTAACAGGCGTAGCGGGCCTCTGCCGCCTGTCCTTCCCCGGCGAGGAACCTGGGGCGATCCCCAGCTACCTGGCCCAAAAATTCCCCGGCGCAACTATCACCGTGGAGGAAAACGGCAGCTCCTGCCGGGAGGTTATGCGGCAGCTGGACGAGTACTTTGACGGGCGGCGCTTTTCCTTTTCCCTGCGCCTGGACCTCCGCGGTACGCCCTTCCAGCTGGCCGTCTGGTCAGCCCTGCAAAAGATCCCCTATGGTACCACCTGCAGTTACAGTCATATTGCCCGGGTCATCGGCAGGCCCGAAGCGGTCCGGGCCGTTGGACAGGCCATCGGCCGTAATCCAGTCGGTATTATTATACCCTGTCACCGGGTCATAGGTAAGGACGGCCGGCTGGTCGGTTTTGGCGGGGGGCTGGCAACCAAAGAGTGGCTGTTGAATTTCGAGGAGAGGAATTTAAAAACTAACCAAACATCAACCGGCAGATAACGATGGCGGCTATAAGGCTGGAAATATCGGCCAGGAGCCCCAGGGCCAGGGCGTAGCGATAGCGCCGCACCCCCACCGAACCAAAATAAACTGTCAGGACATAAAAGGTAGTATCGGTACTGCCCTGCATCACCGAAGCCAGGCGGCCGATAAAGGAATCCGGGCCGTAGTTGCCGATTAGCTCGGCTGCTATTCCCAGAGCTCCACCGCCGGAAAGGGGCCGCATGATGGCCAGAGGTAAAATTTCTCCCGGCACGCCAATCAGTTGAAGGACAGGGTTCAGTAGCCGCGCCAAGAGGTCCATGGCCCCGGAAGCCCGGAAAACCCCGATAGCCACCAGCATGCCCACCAGGAAAGGAATAATCTTTACTGCTACCTTGAATCCGTCTTCGGCCCCGGCAACAAAGGTTTCATAAACCGGTACGCCCCGCAGGTACCCATACAGGGGGATAAAAAAAAGAACCATGGGAATCGCCCAGCGCGAAACCTCAAGTATGAGTTCAGTCACGGTCCATCACCCCCGGCGCCCGTTATAAAAACGGCGCAAGAAACGATCGGCAACCACGGCCGTGATCATGCTGAACCCGGTTGCTAAAATAGTAGGTCCGACGATGATGGTCGGGTCGGTGGAGCTGGCTGCCGCCCGGATGCCAATAATGGTCGCCGGAATAAGGGTCAGGCAGCCGGTATTTAATCCCAAAAAAGTACACATGGCCGGGGTGGCTTCTTCAGGGCGGGTGTTTAAAGTCTGTAATTCCTGCATAGCCTTGAGGCCAAAGGGGGTGGCGGCATTGCCCAGGCCCAGGATATTAGCGCTTAAATTCATAATGATCGAACCAATGGCCGGGTGATCCCGGGGTATTTCCGGAAAGAGGTAACAGGTAAAGGGGCGTAAAAGCCGCGCCAGCAAGGTTACCAGACCGGCTTCCTCGGCAATCTTTAAAAGCCCGAGCCACATGGCCATGAGCCCTATCAGTTCCAGGGCCAGAGTTACGGCCGTCTGGGCCGCCTCCAGGGAAGCTTCGGTGACTACTTCAATGTGGCCGGTAATGCCGGCCACGATGATGCCTGCTAAAAGCATTAATAACCAGATGATATTAACCATTGCCATCCCCTCCATAATTTGCCTTTCTGATAACTTTTATGAAGGGAGGGCATTTTCTAGAACGGAGCCTGACGGACTGGAAACAAATTAAAAACCCGGTGTTTGAGAACCCGGGCCATCGTCAGTGATTATTTCATTCCTCTTCCTGGGGACGTAAAACCATTTTTGTTCGTGCAGGAGCGGTAGAATTATTACCGTTACCCTTTTCCTTCTTCCCTTTACCCAGAAGTTCCTGGAGCCTCTCCAGAACCTGGGGGGCGACATCGATAATCCGGTCCACAACAGCATTACCGTCAACCGGCAGCAGCCGGATTTGCTCCTTTCCTACCACCAGGAAGCCCACCGGCTGGACGGAAACACCGGCACCGCTACCGCCGCCAAAGGGTAAGGATTTACCGCTTCCACCGCCGTCTTCCTGGCCGGGTTCATATTCAGTGCCGCCGGCAACAAAACCGGCCGAAACCCGGGATACGGGGACGATCACATGGCCGTCCGGCGTTTCTATAGGATCGCCGACAACGGTATTAACATCTACCATATCCTTGATGCTTTCCATGGCGGTCTTCATTAAAGCCTCTATGGGATGTTCGGGCAACTGCTCCTGCCCCTCCTCATCTGCCAGACTATCCGCAGCAACAGCCATAGAGATTGTACTCCGGCACTTATAATATGACCTAACTTAAGGGTTAATATGCAGTTAAAATCGGCCTGCCAGCCCGGGGTATCGAAGAGAGGTGTTACCTGCCATTCGGGCGCGTGGAAATCCATGCGGGCACGCCGCCGCAGGTTCTGGTACATCCAGGCCAGGATGGTCCAGCTGGTACCGTAAACAAAAGCCGTAGTTGCCGGATCACCCGTCCCCAGGGTTAAAAATAAACGCCAATGCCGGCAGGTCACCCGGGCGAAAAAATGCCGCCAGATCCCCTTTAAAATACTTAATTTATGTAGCCAGTACCCTAACGGCCCGGCGGCGATGAAGCGGGCTATACGGCCGACACGCCACCTTTTGCCCCTGGCAGGACGCCGGGCAACTTCCCCGGGTAATACTGCTTCTACCCGTTTTCCCGGCAAGATGGTTTCCAGGCGTCGGTCACTTTGCCCCGGCCACCAGTCAACGAAGGAGGGGAATGCCACTTCCCACCGGCCCCAGTTTCCCGGTAAATTGAGTTTCAGCTCAAGTTGTACTTCTCCAGCTATTTGCCGGTAAGTTACCTCCAGCTGCACCGGTACCAGGAGTAATAAAAGGAAACCCGCAACTATCCCCGCCGTCCACGCCCACAACACTTCACCACCCCCGGCTGCCAGTTTGCCCCTATTTTTCCACCGGAGGCGCCTTATATACTATTCCTGCCCGGCCGCCGCTTCATCCAGGGGCGGCAGCTCGGATAAATCTTTTAAACCCAAAAATTCCAGAAAGCGGGGAGTGGTAGCATAAAGGATGGGCCGGCCGGGGGCGTCTTTACGCCCTGCTTCCTGGACAAGGCCACGGCTTAAGAGGGTATTTAAAACTCCATCCACCTTCACCCCGCGGATATATTCTATTTCCGCCCGGGTAACGGGCTGGCGGTAGGCAATAATGGCCAGGGTTTCCAGGGCGGCCATGGACAGGGCGGGCAACTCGGGTTGCAGGAAGGCCTCAACATAATTAGCAAACTGGGGCCGGGTGCACATCTGGTAGCCGCCGGCTACCTCCCGGATCTGCAGGCCCCGCCCCTCTTCATCATAGAGTGCTTTCAATTCTGAAGCCAGCTCAATTACATCATCGCTACTCAGCCCCAGGCAGGCGGCCAGGGTACTGACCGGTACCGGCCCCCCGGCTACAAAGAGGAGGCACTCCAGGGCTGCCCTTTTATCTTCGCTAAAAAACAACGGCAAAGGGATCACCCCCCTGCAGCAGCGGTCTCACCGGGCGACAGCCGTCTTACCTTAATGGTACCAAAGGCTTCTTCCTGGACAAGGCTTACCCGTCCCCGGCGCGCCAGTTCCAGCAGGGCCAGGAAGGTTAGCGCCACTTCCAGGCGCGTGGGCCGGGGACTTAAAAGGGTGGCCAGGGTAAGGTCCGCCTCCCGTTTGAGGCGCCGCAAGATGGTGCGGATTTGCCCCACCAGGGTTAGGGCCGGGCGGGTAATGGTACGGGTTTCCACCTTGGGGGTGACAGGCTGTCTTGCCAGCACCCTAACCAGGGCGCGGGCCAGGTCCACGGGCGTTACCCCGGCCAGGGGGTTAACACCAGCCAGGGCCCGGGCGACGGCTTCCTGGTCCAGGGGACGGCCAAAGACGAGGGCACCTTGCGCGGCCAGTTCAGCGAGATGGGCAGCTGCCTCCCGGTAGCGGCGGTAGGCCAGGAGTCGCTCGGCCAGGAGCCCGGCGGGGTCCTCGCCCTCTCCCTTTTCTTCCTCTCCCGACCCGCCCTTAAGGGGGCGTTGCAGGAGCAGCCTGGCCTTGAGGGCTAACAGTTCGGCGCCCAGGACTAAAAATTCACTGGCCCAGTCCAGGTCTAGCTCCTCTACTTCATGGAGGTATTCCAGGTACTGGGCCGTCACCTCGGCAACAGGTATGGCCTGGATATCAATTTCCTGGCGTTCAATCAGGGTGAGGAGGAGATCGAGGGGGCCCTGAAATATATCCAGCCGAATATTGCCGATCATGCGCCCCACCCCATTTAAGTTACACTCCCATGGCCTCCCGGACCATGGCCATAGTCCGGCCCGCCGTGGCCCTGGCTTTTGCGGCTCCGGCTGCCAGGATCTCATCAACCAGCTCCGGCCGCGCCGCCCAACGGGCCCGGCGCTCCCGGACCGGTTCCAGGAAGGCGTTTATTTTTTCCGCCAGGCGTTTTTTGCAGGGGACACAGCCAATGCGGCCGCCCCGGCAGCTGACACGCGTCTCTTCAACTTCTTCACCATTGTAAATCTCGTGGTAGCGGTGGACCAGGCATACTTCCGGGTGCCCGGGATCGGTTTTGTGAATCCTGGCCGGGTCGGTGACCATAAGCCGGACCCTTTCCCACACCTCTTCCGGTGCAGCCGACATGGGAATGTCATTGTGATAGCTTTTACTCATTTTGCGGCCGTCGATGCCGGGTAACATGGCCACTTTAGCCAGGAGGGCCTGGGGCTCGGGGAAAAGGGAAGTTTTATACAGGTAATTAAACCGGCGCGCCACTTCCCGGCAGAACTCCAGATGGGGCAACTGGTCCTCGCCCACCGGGACGCCGTCGGCCAGGTAGATAAGGATATCAGCGGCCATCAGGAGGGGATAGCCCAAAAAACCATAGGTCGACACGTCCTTACCCTCTTTACCCAGCTGCTGGATCTGGTCCTTGTAGGTGGGGACGCGTTCCAGCCAGGACAAGGGGGTGAACATGGAAAAGAGCAGATGGAGCTCGGCATGTTCCTTGACATGGGACTGGACGAAGATGGTGCTGCGCTCGGGGTCTAATCCGGCGCCCAACCAGTCAAGGAGCATGGCGCGGACATTCTCCTGCAGCTCTGCGGTATTGTCATAACCTGTAGTCAGGGCGTGCCAGTCGGAAATAAAGTAAAAGCACTCGTTTTCTTCCTGCAGGCGCACCCAATTTTCCAGCACACTGAGGTGGCCGATATGCAGCCGCCCCGTGGGGCGCATGCCGCTCAAAATACGCATTTTATGAAACACTCCTCTACTTATATAAATGCCAGGCCGCTGGCCGTAATAATCAAGTTGAGCACCAAGGTCACCAGGGGACTCATGATGCGGCCGATAATGCCGGTAGCAATGAGGAGCAGTAAAAGCAAGGTGCCGTAGCTTTCTAGAGAGTAAACAGCCGCCGCCCCTTCCGGCGGTAAAATGCCGGCCAGGATGCGGGAACCGTCCAGGGGCGGTACCGGGATAAGATTAAACACAGCCAGGACCACGTTGTAACCAACCAGGAGGTTTAAAAAAGTAGCCAGCCAGTAGCCCCCTATATCAAACCTGAGAAAGACCTGCAGGACAACTGCCGCCAGATAGGCCAGTACCAGGTTCATGGCGGGCCCGGCCAGGCCCACCAGCATCATCCCCTTGCGCCGGTCCATTTGGAAGTAATAGGGGTTGATTTGCACCGGTTTAGCCCAGCCAAAACCGGCCACGACAAGGAGCAGGGTTCCCAGGATGTCCAGGTGGGCCAGGGGGTTCAAGGTTAACCTTCCCTGGTTTCTGGCCGTCGGGTCGCCCAGGATGTAAGCCATCTTGCCGTGGGCATACTCATGAAAGGTCAGGGCAATTAAAATGGCCGGGATGCCAAAGATTAGCTGCGGTAAACTTTGCAGGTGCATGGCCGTCTCCTTTCCATCAGGGCGATACCCGGGCCGGTAACTGGCTCCACCCAGCCATGGCCAGGATAAAAATCATGGCTTCCGGGGCCATGCGGGGGCCTGCCGCCATGTATTCGGGCAGGAAACCTCGCACCAGGCAGGGAGCCAGTTCCGGTAACAAAGCCCTGGCGGCATAAATCTTGCTGCGCTTTTTGCGGCCAAAATTCAAACTATCCAGGACCTCATCCAGTTCTGTTGCCTTTAATTTTGCCGTGGCGATTAAAAAATAAACCAGGCCGGCATCCAGGGGTCGCTGTCCCCGCCACTTCCACTGGCAGAGGAGTTTTTCCGCCCGCCGGCCGGCGGCCACATCGGGCAATCCGGCTCCGGGTAAGCCCTGCCAGCCCAGGTCGATTAAACTTTCCCAGGCCGCCACTGGCCGCCGTTCTTTTAGTAAAAGGACAAATTCGTGCCAGAAACGTTCCGGTTCTATAAGGTTCAGGTAACCTGCTGCCAGGGCCTGCCTGGCTAAAGAACAGGTCTCTTCTTCCAGGCTAAATTTCAAGCGGGTGGCGAAGCGCACCCCCCTTAAAAGGCGGGTCGGGTCATCGCGAAAGCTGTTCCGGTGCAGCACCCGCAAGAGGCGCCGGTCCAGGTCTTCCCGCCCGCCGAAAGGGTCCACGATTTCCTTGGCTTCGCGGTTCATTAAGGGCAGAGCCATGGCGTTAACGCTAAAATCCCGCCGGGCCAGATCGGCCTCAAGGGTCGCCGGCTCTACTTCGGGCAGGGCTCCAGGACGGGGATAATATTCCCGGCGGGCGGTGACTACGTCCACCCGCTCGCCGCTCCAGTAGACGGTAGCCGTCAGAAAACGCTCGTGAAAAACTGCGCGCCCGCCTAACTGCCGGGCCAGTTCCCGGGCAAAGAGAAGGCCGTCGCCCTCCACTGCCAGGTCCAGGTCGACCTCGGGCCGACCCAGGAGCAGGTCCCGGACCGTCCCGCCCACCAGGTAAACTCGCAGGCCTTTAACGGAGGCTATTTTTCTGGCCTGGAACAGGATGCGCAGCTGGTTGCGCCGGAAAAATTTCTGGTAGGAGATCATTGTTTGTCAGGAATTATCTGGTACAAACCAGCCGGGCCGGAACGACGTCATTGCGAAGCAGATCGTTGTAATCTTCCCGTTTTAAAATCAGGTCGGCGTTTCCTTCGCGGACCAGGACGGCGGCCGGCCGGCCCAGGCGGTTGTAATTGCTGGCCATGGTGTAGCCATAAGCACCGGTACAGGATATGACCAGGATATCGCCGGCTTCCACGCGGGGAAGCTTTGCTTCCCAGATGAGCATATCGCCGGACTCGCAGCATTTACCGGTAATGGCAACTGTTTCTGTGGCCGGGAGATTGGCTTTATTGGCCAGGATGGCTTCATACTTAGCGCCATAAAGGGCGGGACGAATGTTATCGGCCATGCCGCCGTCAACGGCCACATACTTGCGCACCCCGGGAATTTCTTTAATGGTGCCCACGGTATAGGCAGTGCTGCCCGCCGGCCCGATAATGGCGCGGCCCGGCTCAACGATTACCAGGGGTTGAGGCAGGTTTACGGCACGGGCTTCCTCCCTGACCCTGGTAAGGATTGTTTCGGCATAGGCGCTGATTGGCCGGGGATGGTCCTCAGCAGTATAATATATGCCAAAACCGCCTCCCAGATCAAGTTCAGAGGTAATCAATCCCGTCGCTTCTTTAATAGCGGCGGCCAGTTCCATCATAACGGCAGCCGCCTGGCTGTAGGGTTCCAGCTCAAAAATCTGGGAACCTATATGGCAGTGTAAACCTTTAAACTCAAGGCCGGGTAAATCCTTGACCCGCCTGGCGGCTTCCAGGGCCTGACCATTGGGCAGGGTAAAGCCAAACTTGGAATCAATCTGGCCGGTACGGATATAATTATGAGTATGGGCTTCAATCCCCGGTGTCACCCTTAGAATTACCCGCGCTACCTGACCCCGTTCCGTACTCAAGCGGCTTAAAAGCTCCAGTTCGGCAAAATTGTCGACTACGAACCTCCCTATCCCGGCCTCCAGGGCCTGGCAGAGTTCGGCGTAGCTTTTATTGTTGCCGTGGAAATAAATGTTTTCTACGGGAAAGCCGGCCGCCAGGGCGGTGTAAAGCTCGCCTCCGGAAACCACGTCCAATCCCAGGCCTTCACTGGCGATAATCCGGCACATGGCGGTAGTCAAAAATGCTTTACCGGCGTAAATAACCCTGGACAGGCCTTCCTTCACGCCAAAGGCCCGGTAAAACTCCCGGCAGTTGTTGCGGATACAGTCTTCATCAAAAATGTAAAGGGGGGTGCCGAATTCCCGGGCGAGTTCGACAACATCGCAACCGCCGATGGTAAGTTTACCTTTAGCATTTACCTGCATGGTACCATGTAGGTGCATTAAAACCGGTTACTCCTTTCACCCAGTATATTCTCATTTTAACCAAGGCTACCTGCCATGTCTAGAAAAATTAAGGGAACCGTCGCCGGTTCCCTGCAATTTCTTGGATTTAATTGCTCTAACTCGCCTGGGGTAGGGTCAGCAATTGTTTGTATACCGTCAGAGTGTTGCGGGCCATTACGGCCGTAGTAAAGTTTTCTTCAGCCAGACGGCGGCCGTTCTGGCCCATAGCCGTACCTACCTCCGGATTGCGAAGCAGGAAGGTTGTATAGCGGGCCAATTCTTCGTAGTTACCCATGGAGACTAAAAAACCGTTGTACCCGGGACGGATTATCTCCGGCATCCCTCCGGCCCGGCTGACAATTATGGGCCTGGCCGTAGCCATGGCTTCCAGCATTACCAGACCGAAGGGCTCCTGGAAAGACGACGGGTACAGACAAACCTCGGCCGCTTTATACACTGCCGGTATTTCCTGCCAGGGGAAGAAGCGGATAAAGACATTCTTTTCCAGATCCAGACTGGCGATGAGATCCTGGATCCAGGCTACTTCCGCCGGTTGTTTCTGGCCCCAGTCGACGGTATTGGTAGTACCGGCCAGAATCAGTAAAACGTCGGGAATTTCCCGGCGGACAAGATCAAGGGCGCGAATACTCACATCACAGCCTTTGGCACGGCTCATGCGGGCCGGATGGAAAATAAGGCGCCGGCCCCGCCATTCCGGATAAGTGGCAAAGATAGACTGGAGCTCCGCCGGGGAAGGCGGCCGGAAGGTAGCCGTATCGGTGCCGTGGTAAACTACCGTCACTCGCCCGGGAGGATAGCCGTTCACCACCAGTTCCTGACGTATGTAATGGCTGACGGCTATAACCCGGTCCCACCCCTGAGCTAGAGTATTCATCTTTGTCCACAGCTCGTCTTCCCAGACATTATGGGCCGTGAGGATAAGGGGCCAGCCGTGGCGGCGGCAGATTTCCTGGAGACTGGCAGCATGGACAAAGCTAAAGTAATGGAAGTTATGGGCGTGAACGATATCGGGCCTGCATTCCAGCAAAAAGCTTTCCAGCAGATGCTTGATTTCCCCGGCCCTGGCTTCAATGGTTTCCGGAGTCAAAGAGTTCAGATCGAGCAAGGGTGAACGCTTAATGGTTACTCCTCGCCAGCTCTCTCTCTCCGGCGCCCCGGGAGCTGTAGCTGTCAGGAGGCTTACCTGGTGTCCTTGCTGGACCAGGTAAGGGCATAGGAGGGCCAGGTGAGATTCCACTCCCCCGATAATCGGCGGAAATGCCCAGTGTAACATGGCAATGCGCATATTACATCAGCCTCCCTTTATTGATAAAATATACAGTCTAATTTTATATAGAGCTCAAAGGAAAGTCAAGAAAGGACAAATCCTTCAGGCTTCAATGATTACTTTAATTGCCCCCTCTTTCTTTAAAACATGGGCAAAGATCCGCCCATCCTTTTCTTCAAAGGCGAGGTCCAGGCGGCTGCCGGCCACAGCCAGATTCTTGATTTCCACCCTCCTGGTGCCGGGTATTAATATGGGCCGGGATATATAAAGGGTACTATCCCGTAACTCAATGCCCAGCAGATGCTGGAGGAAGGCAAAGAGGCTGCCTACCGCCCAGGCCTGGGGGTCGCAGGCAACGGGGTACCGCACCGGCCCGCTCAGGCCCCGGCGGGTAAAACCGCAAAAAAGCTCCGGCCAGCGCCGGTAATTAAAGAAAGAACTGGCGGCGAAAAGGCCGCTGGCCAGCCGCGATAACTCTTCAAAGCATTGATAGCGACGCAGGCCGGCAGCGATAATGGCATTATCATGGGGCCAGACGGAACCGTTGTGGTAACTCATCGGGTTATAAGCCTTTTCCTTTTTACTCATGGTACGAATACCCCAGCCGGAATAAAAGTCCCCCGCCAGCAGGCGCCGGGCCACTTTCCGGGCCCGCTCTGGTTCCAGGATGCCGGTGAAGAGGGCGTGGCCGCCGTTGGAGACCAGGGTGGTAAGAGGCCTTTTTTTACCATCCAGGGCAAAAATTAAGTATCCTTCTTCTTCCAGCCAGAAATCCCGGTTGAAACGCATTTTTAACCTGCTCGCCCGCGCCTTCAGCTCAGTCGCCGTTCCCTTGTCACCCAGGACTGTAAATAAATGGGCTGCTTCAAGGAGGGCCAGGTAGTAGTAGGCCTGGACTTCTACCAGGGCCACAGGTCCTTCGGGGATGCGGCCTTCCCGGTCGACTACGGCATCCCAGGAATCTTTCCACCCCTGGTTGGTCAGGCCTGCCGGCGATTCCCGCTGGTATTCCAGGTAACCGTCACCATCCAAATCGCCATAACGCACGCACCAATGCAGGCAGCGCCTTAAAGGAGCGGCCATTTCCTGTAACAGATCCTGATCTAAAGTCCACCTGTAGGCGGCAGCAAGGAGGATAATAAACCACAGGGTGGCATCGATGGAACCATAATAGGGGTTGTGGGGTACTTCCTGGCAGCGGGTCATCTCGCCCCGCCGCAATTCATGGAGGATTTTTCCCGGCTTTTCTTCCCGCCATTTGTCTACCTGCTTCCCCTGATAGCGTGCCAGGAACCGCAGAGTATGGCGGGCTAGATCCGGGTTTAAGATGAGGGTCTGCCAGGAAGTGATGAGGGAATCGCGGCCAAAGGGAGCGGTATACCACGGTATCCCGGCGGCAATAATTTTCCCCTCCCCGGGATAATCAATTTCCAGGGCCTTCAGGTCGGTGATGGCCGTGCGGAACATATCATTTATAAAATTGTTATCCGTCCAGATCCGGGTACATTCCTTTTGCCACTGGTGGTAAGAACTGGCCAGTTCTATGGTGGCCGCGGCAAAAAGGTCGCTAATATGCGTGGCCGGGAACATTTTTTGCCCGTCGGGTTCAATCCTTAAGTACAGGTAAAGCTTTTTTTGGGGTGGCAGGATAAGGTCATAAGTAACTTCCGCCCGGCCCGGCCGGCCTACAATACTGGCCGGTGCCGGTTCGAAGGTAATATGCGTGGTCCGGATCACGTTATCCAGGCCCTGGTAGGCGAGGATTAACCCCTGATGGTGAACTTCCGTTTTTAAAAATTCTCCCCGGCGCTGGCGCCGGCTGCCGCGAACTTCAAAAACATCCAGGAAATCAGCCCCTATGGTAAAATGAAGGTTTAAATGGACGGGGAAAGGATTAAAATTGATTAAGCGTAAACGCTGGTAGAGAGCCCCTTTAATCAGCCGCAAAAGGCGGAGGTGGATGGTCTGGGCCGGTACTACTCTACTATCACCCAAAGGGAAAACGGGATTGGTCAATTCAATCTGGCTAAAATGGCTGTCGCGCACAGAAGAGGAAAGGTAAACAGGCCGCCACCCGCCGGCGGTGAGTTCCAGGCAGTTTAAATAACGGGTATCATTATAATACAGGCCCAGACTGCTGTTGTCCTGGTCAATAATGGAACCATCCGGCAGGGATATAAGAAAAATATTCCCTTCTTTAAGGACTTCTGTCCGGGGTTCCAACACACATGGATTATGGCGTAAATCCAGGGACGTTTCCAGCATATCTCACCCTCCCATGGATTTTGGTATATCTTTCCAGAATATAAAAACGTAATATTTGCATTTCGTTACCAGTATGATATAATAAATTTGTATATCCTGGAACGCTGAATTGCGGTGTAACAGCCGTAAGCGGGGGACCCATTTTTTCCGGGGTGAATCTTACCGGTTAATTCCGGTAAGTAGGGCTAACCTTCAGCCCGAATCCGTCAGCTAACTTCGTAAGCGTGGAAGGGGATATATAAAAGTACTTTCTTACCCCGGGCCCCCGGGGCTTAAATTTTATTTTAAAGGAGTGAAGTAGGTTCCGACAATAGGCACAGGCTAAAAGGAGGTATGCTAAGTGGCTAAAAAACATGCAGCTGCTAAAATTATTATGGTTTCCAACCGGGGTGCGTACAATCTGCAAGCCACTGACAGCGGTATCCAACCTGTACCGGCCATCAGCGGCCTCGTCTCGGCGGTAGAACCATTCTTAAAGGAAAAGGGCGGTGTCTGGGTTGCCTGGGGCGGGCGCGACGCTCCCCAGGAAAATAGTCCCGGGGTACGTTTACCGGTTCCCCAGGACGATCCGGCCTATACCTTTCGGGAGGTGCCCCTGACTACCGAAGAAATAAAGCTCTATTACCACGGTTTTACCAACGGTGCCCTGTGGCCCCTGTGCCATTATTTTTTAGAAAAGTGTTGTTATAATTCCCTGGAATGGGAAACATATGTTAAAGTCAACGCTAAATTTGCCGATGCTGCCCTTGCGGAAGCCAGGGAAGGCGATATCGTCTGGGTCAACGACTATCACCTGGCCCTTGTACCGTCCCATATTCGTCACCGTAAACCGCAGGTGAAACAGTTCTTTTTCTGGCATATCCCCTTTCCCCACCACGACCTCCTGGCCACCCTTCCCTGGGCATCACATATCTTGCGCGGTCTCCTGGGCACTGATGTCCTGGGCTTTCATTTACAATCTTATGCCGATAATTTCCTGAATGCCGTGGCCGCCTTACTGGGAGCCAGGGTGGACTTTGAGCACAATATTGTTTACTGGCAACAGCGGCGCATCTATGTAGGTGCCTGGCCCATGGGAATCGATTATCAGGCCTTCCAGCGCCAGGCATTAGATCCGGCGACCCGGGCCCGTGCTAGAGCCTTGCGCAGCCAGTTTGGTGTTGAGCACCTTGCCCTGAGTGTAGAAAGGCTTGATTATACCAAGGGTATCGTGGAAAGGCTGCTGGCCTGGGAGCGCCTGTTGGAAAAATCACCCGAATGGCGTGGTCGGGCGTCCCTTGTTCAGATAGCCGTACCCAGTCGGACGGCTGTGCCGGCCTACCGGCGGCTAAAAGAAGAAGTGGAGGCAGCCGTAGGACGCATTAACGGCCGTTTTAGCGAAGGTAGCTATCGCCCCGTCCATTATTTCTGGCGGGGTTTGCCACGGCAGGAACTGGTAGCCTATTACCTGGCAGCCGACGTCATGCTGGTTACGCCTTTGCGCGACGGCCTGAACCTGGTAGCTAAAGAATATGTAGCTTCCCGGCATGACGGCAGCGGGGTCCTGGTCTTAAGCCGTTTTGCCGGTGCCGCCCAGGAATTAAAGGGTGCTGTCCTCGTCAATCCATACGATATCGATGGCATGACCATGATTTTAAATAGAGCCCTCACCATGGGCCGGGCCGAGCAGGAAAAAAGAATGCGCCTGATGCAGGAAAAGGTGCGTCGTCATGATATCCGCTGGTGGTTGACCTGTTTCCACCAGGCCATGATGGCCCCGGAAGGGGAAGCGCCCAGTGTCTCCGGCTCAGCTGGCAGCTAAAGTCCGTAATCACCCCGAAGTACTCCTCATGTGTGACTATGACGGCACCCTTGTACCCCTGGCGCCCCGGCCAGAGCTGGCCCGTCCCAATACCCATCTCCTGACCTTGCTGCGGCAGCTGGTATCCAGGCCAGGCTTCCACCTGGCCATAATTAGTGGCCGGAGTCTAAAGGACCTGCAGGAGCTGTTGCCAGTGGCAGGGCTTTATCTTGCCGGCCTGCACGGAGCAGAAGTAGCCACGCCGGAAAGGCAGGTAATCAACCTCCTGCCCTCCAGGCAAGAAGATATCCCCTGGGAAGATATTTTCAGGCTGGCCAGCCAGATAATAGCAGGTATTCCTGGACTTTTTGTAGAAAATAAAGGTGAAGCTGTAGCCCTGCATTACCGCCTGGCTGACCCAAAGCTGGCTGCGACAGCCTTAAAACAGTTTCGTCGGGCCATGCAGCCTTTTTTAAATAACAATGTCGAATTGCTTTTCGGTCATAAAGTCCTGGAGGTGCGTCGCCGGGGCATTAACAAGGGCCTGGCGGTAACCTACTTCACCAGGAAGTGGCCCCAGGCATTACCCGTCTATTTAGGTGATGACCGGACTGATGAAGATGCCTTCGCTGCTTTGCCCGCTGGCGGCCTGGCCATCCGCATAGGTAACAGGGCTGCCGGCGAGGCTCGCTATTTTTTACCATCGCCAGCAGAAGTTGTCCAGTTCCTGGAGCTTCTAATTTTTTAATAACAATCCAGGCCTATACCGGACCAGTTGGCAATAAAGATAGTTTAAAGTCCCAAAAGCGAGGTGGTATTTGTTGTCAACTTTACAGAAAGCCATTATTCCTGCTGCCGGCTGGGGCACCCGCTTCCTGCCGGCCACTAAAGCCCAACCCAAAGAAATGCTGCCAATCGTTGACAAACCGGCCATCCAGTTTATAGTTGAAGAAGCCGTTAATGCAGGAATAGAGGACATCCTCATTATTACCGGAAAAAATAAACGGGCCATTGAGGATCACTTTGACCGCTCCCTGGAATTGGAAAACCTGCTGCGGGAAAAGGACAAAGAAGATCTCCTGGCCCTGGTGGAAGGGGTGGCTGAACTAGCCGATATCCACTATATAAGGCAGAAGGAACAGCTGGGGTTGGGACATGCCGTTTACTGCGCCCGTAAATTTATCGGCCAGGACCCCTTCGCCGTCCTGCTGGGGGACGACATCATCGTGAACCACCCCTCCTGCCTGGAGCAGATGCTGGAAGTTTACAATGAAGTTAAATCTGCAGTTATTGCTGTCCAGGAAGTACCCCGGGACGAAGTCAGCCGTTACGGCGTCATTGAACCCCTGGAAATCAACGGCCGTCTCATCGAAGTTAAGGACCTGGTAGAAAAGCCGCGGCCGGAAGAAGCCCCTTCCAACCTGGCCGTAATCGGCCGCTACATCCTGGTGCCGGAGATCTTCCCCCTCCTGGCGGAAGTCCAACCGGGAGCCGGTGGGGAAATCCAGCTAACAGATGCCCTGCGCCTGCTGGCCCGGGAGAAACGAGTTTATGCCTACCGATTCCATGGTAAGCGCTACGATATCGGTGATAAATTGGGTTTCCTCCAGGCAACGGTGGAATTCGCCCTGGCCCGCCCGGACCTGGCAGGGCCCTTCCGGGAATACCTGGCGAGTATAATCTCTCAGGCCCCGGGTAATCTGGAGGTTGCTGCCGGCAAAGAACAATAGAGGTGTATGGTTTTATACCGCCACAGCGTTACTCCATTTACCACAGCGGTCGCCCCAGCGGGCCAGGAGCTGCCGTCCTTCTCGCAGTTCCACCACTTCACAGTGGTTGGCGCAACCCTGGCACTCAAAACCGCCGGTACGGAATTCCCGCTCGGTAAGATCAAAGCCCCTAAAGGCGCTTGCTTTAGGCTGCATTTCCCTGGCCAGCAGGGCGGCCCCAAAGGCCCCCATGACACCGTAGTGTTCGGGGACGATTACCTCCGTCCCCAGGGCACGGTTAAAAGCCTGACGCATGCCGGCGTTGGCCGCCACTCCACCCTGGAAAACGACGGGCGGCAGGATTTCTTTCCCTTTGCCGACGTTATTTAAGTAATTACGTACCAGGGCTTCACATAAACCGGCGAGGATGTCCTCAAGGGGATGGCCCTGCTGTTGCTTGTGGATCATGTCGGATTCGGCAAAGACGGCGCAGCGCCCGGCAATGCGCACCGGACTCCTGGCCTCCAGGGCGCAGCGACCGAAATCTTCAATGGGAATCCCTAAGCGGGCCGCCTGCTGGTCCAGGAAGGAGCCGGTACCGGCAGCGCAGACGGTATTCATGGCAAAGTCCGTAACTATGCCCTGGCGGAGGATGATAATCTTGGAATCCTGGCCGCCAATCTCGAGGACTGTCTGCACCCCGGGCACAGCAAAACTCGCCGCTACGGCATGGGCGGTAATTTCGTTTTTAATCACATCGGCACCCACCATGACGGCTGCCAGGGATCGACCGCTGCCGGTAGTGCCTACACCGGCAACGCTTATATCTTTACCTAGAGTGGCTACCAGCTGGCGCAAGCCCTCCTGGATGGCCCGGATCGGCTGGCCCCGGGTACGCAGGTAGACGGTGGTAAGTACCTGCCCCCGTTCATCCAGGGCTACAACGTTGGTGCTCACCGAGCCGACATCTATACCTAGGTAAATCGTTAGCATTCGTTATCAACTCCTCCAAAATTAACTCTATCGCAGGCTGGCATTGTACCCCTCGCTAACCTGTGCCCTTGTGGAGCGTCCAGCACTCAACTCGTTTGGAACAGGTGATTCTTTGCGACAAAACAGTTGCCGGTTGAGGGCAGGGTCAGCCAGGGCTTAAGGCGGGGTTCCCGGCCTGTTCCGCCTCCTTGCCTTTAGAATCCGGTCGAAAGCTTCACTGTCCTCGGCCCCGCTTATCATCCCTGGAGCTTCGCCGGGCCGCTGTGCCACTCGGTAGAAGCTCGCTTTGCTCCGCCAAATCCCAGCCGGGGATTCTCATGCCCTCGCTGGTGGCAGCTCACCGCCACGGGAGGCTGTATTTCCCTCGCCGCTCAAAAGCTTTGCCCGCTATCCTCCCCTTCTGCCAGCGCAGCATATCTACGAAGGCTTCCAGGCGGGTCTGCAGGCCGGCTTCGCCCGTCTGTTCATCCAGGTAAATGGTCATCACGGGTATGCCATTAGCCTCCTGGACGGCCGGCATGACGGAGTGGGCGACTATTTCCGGCATGCAGGTTAATGGTGCCAGCTGGATGACGCCGTCGCAGCCGTGCCGGGCAAAGGTGACTGTATCCCCTACCGACTCCCAGCCATGGCCGCCGACAAAGTGGTTGAGAAAGGGCGGGGCTGTTTTTTCCGGGTGGTGGCCGGGCAGGGGCAGGAGACCTTTAAAAAGGTTATCGTTAATCCAGCGGCTGAGGAAAAGCCCCCGGACCACTTCTACTCCCAGAGCCCCCAGGCGCCTTTCGATATTCAGGTTAACCAGGGGTTCGAGAACGGTATAGATTTCGCCGACAATGCCCACCCGCAGCACCGGTCCACTGGTATGCCGGGGTATTTTCGCCATCTCGCTTTTTGCTTTTTTAATGATCTTTTTAATCTCCCCGCGGCCGCCGGCCGCGTCCAGCTCCCGCAAAGCTCGCTGGAAGACGGCATCGGCCTGACCGGGCTTTGCTTCCCTGGGCCGCAGTCGTTGCAATTCCTGTTCCAGGGAATCAACGGCGCAGGCCTTTTGCCAGGCCAGGATTACCCCGCGTACCCCCTCCTGCCAGGGCCTGCGGTTCAAGTATTTAACTTTATCCCAGACTTCAGAAAAATGAACATCCGGCGGTTCAAAGACCACCATCTCATAGTCGCAACCTATGTCCCGGAGAATCTCCCGCTGTACCTGGGCGTAATACCCGATGCGGCAGGGCCCCACCCCGCCGGCCATGACGATGGTATCGGCACCCAGTTCTTTTGCCTCCAGGAAATTACCCAGGTTGACCTTTAAGGGCAGGCAGGCCGATTCCGGCGCATGGCGCACACCCAGCTCCAGAGTGCGGCGGGTACAGGGCGGCGGGACCACCACCTCCAGGCCGATGCCTTCCAGGGCCGCCTTCAAGACCAGCCAGAGGTGGCCCATATGGGGAAAAGTTACCTTCATGCGGATCGCCTCCGGTAGAGCATATCCATGAAAGCTTCCAGCCTGGTGTTGAGGCCGGCCTCGCCGGTATGCTCGTCTAAAGTCAGCAGCAAAAAAGGCTTGCCCCGGCGGCGGGCATAGCGTTCGGCCAGGTCGCCCACCAGAGAATCGGGACCGCAGCCAAAGGCCGTCAGGTGAATCAGACCGGCAACGTTTTCCTGTTCCATCAGGTGCAGGGCCGCCCCCAAGATCTTCCGCCCCAGGGTCCAGTAGAGGCGTTTCGGTAGTTGCCGGCAGGCTGTTTCTACCTGGAGAGGGGCTAAATTCTCGGGTAAAATGACCTGTCCTCCTAAACTGGCCACCTTTCCCGGAATATCCATGCCGAGATAGCGGTCGTAGAGGAGGTAACCGTGGCCAATGATCCCTACCGGCAGCGCGTCCCGTCTCTCTCCCACCTGGCCGGTGTTTCTAGCTGCAAGGCCCGTTGTATCTCCCTGCAGCTTGCAGGTCCAGGTGCGGTAACGAGCCTCCGCCGCCGCTGTTGCCAGATCAACGCGATAGCCCTTCACCCCCAGCGCCCCGGCCATTCCCTGCACAGCCGCCGCCAGGCCTTCCTCGGGCCGGCGGGCAAGATTGACCGTAGTGTCGATAATGGGCGGGCCGGGCTTTAAGGCCGCCCGCAGCATGTCAGGCAGGCCCATGAGTTTGGGGCAGATAAAACTCTTTTTTTCCACGCTGATCAGCCGGGGTACAAAAAGGGTATCTACCCTGGGAGCCAGCCAGGCAGCGTGACCGTAATAGACCTTTACCGGCAGGCAGGCTTCGGCTACCGCCAGGCTTACCCCCAGGTCCATGATTTCCCTGCAAGTCGGCGGCGAAACTATCACCTCGGCTCCCAGGGTCTCAAAAAAGGTCTCCCACCAGGGACCGTAGTAATAATAAAAGAGGGCGCGCGGCACCCCCAAACGCCACTTTTTATTTTTCACGGTTATCATCCTCGTCTTGCATAAATTGCGGCCAGATGCGTTTCTCTTTTTGTCTTTGCTCTTGCTTTACTTTTTCCCACTGCAAGGGCTTGCGGGCCGGTTCCGGGTAAGGCTGCCGGTCCACGTCCAGGGGCTGCAGGACCCGGGGCCGCAATTTTTGTAATGGTACCGGTGGCCGCACAAAAATATCTTTTAAAGCGCTACCATTAAAGGGTATCAAGGGCCAGAGATAGGGCAGGCCGAATGATTTGGTAGTAAGCAGCAGTAAAAAGGTGCCCAGGGTCACGGCCACAAAACCGGGCAGGCGGAACAGCCCCACGCCGATTAACAATGCAATCCGTATCAATGTATTGGCCATACCCAATTCATAGCTGGGGGTGGCAAAGATACCGACGGCGGCAATGGCCATATAAAGGATTACTTCCGGGTTAAAGAAACCTACCGCGACGGCAATTTCACCAATCAGTACAGCGGCAATCAAACCTAACGCTGTGGCCAGGGCTGTAGGGGTATGAATGGCTGCCATACGCATAAGGTCAATACCCAGCTCGGCAAAGATAAATTGCACTGTCAGGGGGATGGCCCCTAATTTTTTCGGCCCGATCCAGGAAAGGCCCGGTGGTAATAGACCCGATTGCAGGGATACCAGGAGCCACAAGGGCGGTAAAAATATGGAAATAACGACGCCTAAAAAACGTACCGTACGTAAAAAAGTACCGATAAGTGGCGCCTGGCGAAATTCTTCGGCGTGCTGGAGATGGTGGAAAAGGGTTGCCGGAAGGATCATGACGCTGGGAGATGTATCCACCATCACCAGGACGTGCCCTTCCAGGAGATGAGCGGCGGCTACATCCGGCCGCTCGGTATAGCGCACCCGCGGGAAGGGATTCCAGAAACTTCCCGGGCTAATAAACTCCTCCAGGGACTTTTCCGCCATGGGGAGGCCATCCATCTTGATAGTTTTGATTCTTTCTTTAATGGTATCCACCAGGCGCGGGTTGGCAATATCCTTGATATATACTACGGCTACGTCAGTTTTTGAACGGCTGCCCACTTGCAGGATTTCGGTTCGCAGTTTGGGATCACGGATGCGGCGGCGTAGAAGGTTGGTATTAAATAACAGGGTTTCAACAAAATTGTCGCGGGAACCGCGGACTACCCGTTCCAGGTCTGATTCCTCGGGCATGCGGGCCGGGTACTTCCGCACATCTATTAAGATAACCTTTTCAAAGCCATCAACAATCATTACTACGCCGCCGCAGAGAATTTTATCGACGGCTTTATGCAAGTCATCCAGGGCTTCGACTTCAATGTAGCTTAGATACTGCTTATAAAGCTTAAAAAAAGCATCAGGGGCCAGGTCCTCCCGCTCCAGCCGGGAGAAAGAGATGAGGAGATAGGTCATGATGTCGTCTTTGACCAGACCGTCAAGGTAAAACAATGTCGCTTTGCGGCCGGCAAAGGTAATATTGCGCCTGACGACGTCAAAGCTTTCACCGATACCTAACTCCTTGCTAATCCAGTCGACGTTGACATCAGCTTTTTTATCAACTTTGACAATATCCCCTGAGATGGTCATATATTTTAATTTCACCCCTTCTAGCCCCGGGGATTAAATAAAACAGCCATCGTAAAACCAAAAATTACTGCTGCCGCAATACCTGCAGCCACGGCGGTAATACCGCCGCTGAAGGCTCCCAGGAGCCCTTTAGCCTGGACGGCTTCAAGGGTACCCTGGGCCAGGTTATGGCCAAAACCGCTGATGGGGATGGTAGCACCTGCTCCACCAATTTTCACCAGGGGTCCGTAAAGGCCCAGGGCGCTTAAAATCGCCCCACCCGTGACAAAACCTACCAGGATATGGGCCGGTGTTACCTTGTATGGCGTCAGATCCATAATGAGCTGCCCCACCAGGCAGATGAGGCCGCCAATAAGAAAGGCCATCACGATACTCACTAGTTATACCTCCTGTAGGCTTTAGCATAATCTTGCCCAAATCCCTCCGACTTTTTTACCCATTTTCTGCCTATAATTTTTCAATCACCACGCCGTGGCCGATGCCGGGTATGGATTCCCCCTGCTGGGTCGCCGTTGTGCTCAACAGGGCCCCCGTACCCACCCCCAGGATGCGCTTATAGCGACCTTCATTTAGTTTACCTATTAAATGGCCGGCAAAAACCACCGCCGAGCAGGCACAGCCGCTGCCGCCGGCATGGGTATCCTGGCGTTCATGATCATAAATCAGGATGCCGCAGTCGCTGTAGTTCTTGGAGACATCGTACTTTTGCTCGCCCAAAAGTTTGGTGGCAATCTCATGCCCGACCCGGCCCAGGTCACCGGTAATAATCAGGTCATAATCAACAGGGCCCCGGCCGGTATCCTGGAAGTGGCGGACAATGGTATCGACGGCCGCCGGAGCCATGGCTGAACCCATATCGTTGGGGTCCTTGATGCCCACATCCAGCACCCGGCCGATGGTGGCATGGGTAATGCGGGGCCCATTGCCTACCGGGGCCATTAAAACGGCCCCGGCCCCGGTAACCGTCCACTGGGCCGTCGGCGGTCGCTGCACGCCCTGCTCGGTAGGAAAGCGGTACTGGCGTTCCGCCGTATCATAGTGGCTGCTGCAGGCGGCTACTACATGGTGGGCAAAACCGCCGTCAATGAGTATGGCTGCCAGGGCCATGCCCTCATACATGGTAGAGCAAGCCCCGTACAGGCCCAGGAAGGGTATCCCCAGACTCCTGGCGGCATAGTTGGCGGAAATGGTCTGGTTCAACAGATCACCGGCCAGGAGGAAATCGATATCCTGGGGTTTAAGCCGGGCCTTGGCAATGACCATTTTGACGGCTTCTTCCAGCATTTTGCGCTCGGCCTTTTCCCAGGTTTCCTCACCAAAGTAGCTGTCGTCAATAACCATGTCAAAGGTGTTGCCCAGGGGGCCTTCCCCTTCCTTGGGGCCAACAATTGAGGCCGTGGCCACAATCACCGGCGGGTTGGCAAACTGGATGGTATGTTGCCCTACCCTTTTAGGTGCGCTCAAGGGTCGTCACTCCTACTTCAGGAAATAAGCAATAAGTCCTATTAAGACGGAAACGATAAAACCGTATACAAGTACCGGCCCGGCAATGTTAAACATCCTCGCCGCCACGCCGAAGACGAAACCTTCCCGTTTATACTCCATGGCCGGTGCCACGATGGAGTTGGCAAACCCGGTAATGGGGATAATAGAACCGGCACCGGCGACTTTGCCAATCTCATCGTATATCCCCAGGCCGGTCAGGAAGGCCCCCAGGAAAACCATGACTATTACCGTCGCCGAAGCAGCATCCCTGGGGTTTAAACCGGCAGAAGTAAAAATAAGAGTGATGATCTGGGCCAGGGCCGAGATGGTCCCCCCGATCCAGAAGGCATTGAGGGCGTTAGCGATAACCCTGGGCCTGGGTTTAACGCTGTCGGCCAGGCGCTGGTAGGCCTGCTGGTCGTAGGTCTGTTTTTGCTGCTTTACCTGTTCCGCCAGGGTCAGGGGCTTCTTGGGCGGCCCCGGCTGCCTGGTACTATCAGCCATTACCCTCACCTCGAATTTTTATCGCTCGGCTATATTATCGACCGCCGGGAGCCCTGTTTATACGTAAAAAGTCAACCGCTGGGTAATTATGCCAGCAGTTGACTTTACTCAAAAACTTACATAAAATTTTTACTAAGATTGGCGAGGGAGTTGAGACATCTTTTGAAACATAAGCCATATTACGGGTTTATCGGCAATGGCGAAACAGCCGCCCTTATTGCTCCGGACTTTTCCATCGCCTGGCTGTGCGTGCCGCGTTTTGACAGTTTTCCCCTTTTTGCCGCCGCCCTATGCCCAGAATATGGCGGTAGTCTTCGCCTTGATATTGAACCCCGGGTAACGCCTCTAAGCCAGCGCTATCTCCCGGAGAGCAATATTTTAGAAACTATTGGTAGAGGTAATGGCCTGCAGGTTACTGTTCTGGACTTTATGCCATGGGGCTACCACCATTTAAGTCGCCTAATTATTCTAGAAAATACCGGTACAGTAACTTTAAAGCCCAGGGTAGATTGGGTGGCCCGGCCCATTGTTACCAGTGTCCATACTTTTAAAGTCCGGTTCCAGAGGTCTTTCCAATTTATCTCCGGTCCCGAAGGCGCAGCCTGCATCGGCATGGCCGGTTCACCGGGACCTACTTCCACCCTGACTTTAAAACCGGGTGAAAAGCATCGCTTCTGGCTGGTTCTGGCTTACGGCTCCAGTTTAACCCTGGCCCGCCAGCACTGGACGGCGGGCTTCTACAGCTCCCTGGAAGAAAATCTCACCTGGTGGCGCCAGTGGCTGAGGAAAGCCCGGCGGCCCCATACTGCTAACCCGGAAGTTATGGAAGCATACTACCGCAGCTTGATGGTTTTAAAACTCCTAACCTACGAGCGTACCGGCGCCATTATTGCGGCGCCGACCACTTCTTTTCCCGCCGTACCCGGCGGCAACGACAACTGGGACTACCGCTACTGCTGGCTGCGGGACGGGTATTTCACCGCCCTGGCCTTTGATGCCGCCGGCTATCATGAGGAAGCACGCAGTTTCTATGAATTCGCCCTTTCTTTACAACAGCCCGACGGAGGCTGGTATATGCCCCTGGTACCTGTGGAAGGAAGGGGTGGTACCGAATACATCGCCGAAGACCTAGCCGGCCCCAATGGAGAAAAACCCATTCGCTTCGGCAACGCTGCCATGCACCAGATCCAGCTGGATAATGCCGGTAACGTCCTGGACGGCCTGTGGAACCACTACCTGGCGACCCGGGACCGGGAATATATCCGCTCCCGCTGGGATGCCATCCGCCGGGCGGCCATCTGGCTGGAAAATTACTGGGACCAGCCGGAAAACGGCATCTGGGAAATCCGCGAACGCAAAGATCACTGGCTATATGGTAAAATCCTTTGCTATGCTGGTTTAACAGCCGCTTCCCATTTATCTATCGAAATGGGGCGGTTGCAGTGGGCCGGCCGGTGGCACCGGGCGGCAAGTCGCGTCCGCCGCCAGCTCCTTATCCACGGCTGGTCGGTAGACCGCCAGGCCTACCTGCAGCATTACGGGCCTGACGCTCCCCTGGATATATCCGTACTGGCCTTGGAATTTTATGGTTTACTGGCAGCCAACCATCCCCGTTTACAGAAGACGGTAGCCGCCATGGAAAAGCCTGCGCCTGTTGCCAAGGGCGAACCTTCAGGCCGGGGCGGGCTTAATATGTGGGGAGGGATCGCCCGCTTTGAACACGCGGCTATTCCCTTTTACCTACCCACCCTGTGGCTGGGGCGCTATTACCTCCACTCCGGCAACTACGAGCGGGCGCATGAACTATTACAGGTCTGCCTAGATAATGCTACTGACCTTTACCTGATGGCCGAACACTTCGACCCCCGGACCGGCGAGCAGTGGGGCAATTTTCCCCAGGGTTTCAGCCACCAGGAAATAGTCCGGTTCTTGCTTGACTACGCCTACCGGGAGGAATAACAAAGGGCTCCGGGTATATCCGGAGCCCAACAGCATCTTTTCCTTCTTACCTGGGCCGTCGCCTCCCTCTAATTCCCCAGGGCCTGGACGGGAGCGGGGATACGGCCGCCGCGCCGGATCATGGCCGCTGGGCTGAAGTTGTTGACGCGCATTACCGGCGCACGTCCCAGGAGGCCGCCGAATTCTACCATATCCCCGGGCTTTTTCCCCGGTACAGGTATGACCCGGACGGCCGTAGTTTTATTGTTAATCATGCCGATTGCCGCTTCATCGGCAATGATGGCAGCAATAACTTCCGCCGGCGTATCACCCGGGACGGCGAACATATCCAATCCCACCGAGCAGACGGCGGTCATGGCTTCAAGTTTCTCAAGGCTTAAAGCGCCGCTCTCCACCGCCCGGATCATGCCGTTGTCCTCGCTCACCGGGATAAAGGCGCCGCTTAAGCCCCCGACGTAGGAAGATGCCATGGCCCCTCCCTTTTTGACGGCATCATTGAGTAAAGCCAGGGCGGCCGTGGTGCCGTGGGCGCCACAGCGTTCCAGTCCGATGGCTTCCAGAATTTCCGCCACGCTGTCCCCCAGGGCATTGGTAGGAGCCAGGGAAAGGTCGACAATGCCGAAGGGCACTCCCAGGCGGGCTGAAACTTCACGTCCCACCAGTTCCCCCATGCGGGTGACTTTAAAGGCCGTATTTTTAATGATTGTCGCGAGCTTACCCAGGTCGGCCTCCGGGTGCTGACGTACCGCCGCCAGGACAACCCCCGGACCACTGATGCCGACATTCAATACGCATTCGGGCTCTCCGGGACCGTGGAAGGCACCGGCCATAAAGGGATTGTCCTCCGGGGCATTGCAAAAGGTAACCAGCTTGGCGCACCCGATCCCATCCCTGTCGGCCGTAAGCTGCGCCGTCTCTTTAATCAATTGGCCCAACTCGGCGATGGCGTCCATATTCATCCCGGCCCTGGTGGTGGCCACATTGACGGAAGCGCAAACGCGCTCCGTGGTGGCCAGGGCTTCCGGCAGGGAATTAAAGATGGCCCGGTCACCTTTAGTGAAGCCTTTATGTACCAGGGCACTAAAGCCGCCGATGAAGTTCACCCCTACCGCTTCTGCCGCCCGGTCCAGGGTCCGGGCCAGAGGGGTGAGGTCACTTTCTCCCGAAGGTTCACCCACCTGGGCTATGGGGGTTACGGCTATACGCTTGTTAACAATGGGGATGCCATAAGCAGTCGCCACTTCTTCGCCAACAGCAACAAGTTTATCTGCCAGGCGGGTTATTTTATCGTATACGCGGCGGCAGGTTTCCTTTAGACTCCCGGTAGCGCAATCGCGCAGGCTGATACCCAGGGTAATGGTCCTGATATCCAGGTTTTCTACCTGAACCATGCGGATGGTTTCTAAAATTTCTTCCGGGGTAAATGAAAATAGAGTCGGCATTGTTTTCCTCCATCTTTGAATGGGAGAAGGCTTATCATTTAGTTGCGGGCTTACCCTCATTTAACCTCATGGGGGCTGCGGTTAGATGCGGTGCATAAATTTGAAGACTTCCGCCTGCTGCATTGTCACCTGGACACCCAGTTCTTCGCCCCTGGCCTTAAGTTGTTTTTGCAGGTCAAAAAAATCAAGATTACTACCCTTCAGGTCCACAATCATAATCATGGTGAAAAATTCCTGCAAGATGGTCTGGCTGATATCGAGGATATTCACATTGGCCGCCGCCAGGACGGCGGTTATACCCGCTAAAATACCAACCCTGTCCTGGCCTAAAACTGTGATTATGGCCCGGCCGTCGGCAACTGTCATGATTTTTCACCCCCGCAAAAATCCTCCAGTACCGCTTCCAGTTCAGCGGCATCGGCTTCCAACCAGCCCCTGGTGAAGAGGGCCAGGCCACGGAAAAACTCAGTCCGGGCAGCTCCCTGGATATCGCTGCATAAGGCCGGCACCCATTGCTCCAGGTGTTCCTTTAAAAAGCGCCGCTGCCCCTGCAGGAATTCAGTTGCATCCTCGCCGGCCTGGACTTTTGCGGCCGCCGTCCTGCTCAACCGGGCCATGAATTCCATTTCCAGGCCCAGGTGGTCGTCCGGCTCCCGGTTTTTCTTTTTACTCTCCAGGCCAAAAGAACGATAAAACTCCCTTACCGCCAGGGTTTCTTCACCAAAGAGGAGATGCTCCTTGGAGCGATATACTGACTCCCAGGGCGGCGCCTCCAGGTGACCGGGACCGACGAAAAGGCGGTTGTAATCCTCCTGGAGTTCCTGCCGGTAGGCTTCCAGATCACCGGCCCGGGTCATTAGCGCGGCCTGCATCTGCCGGCAACCTGCGGCCAGCTCTTCGTTCCGGCTGCTGGCGGCTAGTTCCTCCAGGAATTTTTCCCCGGCCAGGGCTGCCAGCAAATCTTCAGCTGGCCCGTCCTGGTAGATTCTGGCCAGGAAGCTGTAAACTAGCTCCCGTCCCTGAAGCCATTCAGTTAATAATTCCTTTTTCATAATATCTCCTTTCTGGACATGTAGGTATCTATAGTCTACCAATTACCTTTATTTACCAAGCATTATCTTAACCTGGAGAGCGGTATACAGGTTAACCAGGACGTCAATCCGGCGCAGATCCTGGCCCAGAAGTTCTTCTATTTTTTTCAAACGGTAGCGCAGGGTATTGACGTGGATATACATGTTTTCGGCCGCCCGGTTGTAATCCCCGGAAGCGTACAGGTAGGTAGCCAGGGTTTCCATGAGAGCGGTGTTGTGCTCGGCATCATATTTCTGGATTACACCCAGGGTTTCCTCGTAATAGTCCTCCAGTTCCTGTTCCCCATTGTTAAAGATCAGGCGCAGGGCGCCAAGTTCATCAAAAAAGGTCAAAGCCCCCCGGCGCCGCAGCAGGCGGCTGATCTCCAGGGCCACCTTGGCTTCCTGGTAGGCCCGGTAAAGATCGGCAACATTTTCATAAAAGCGCCCTGTGCCGGCGGAGAAGGTCCTTCCTTCCAGGTGAGCGGCAGTTGCTTTTTGCAGGAACTTAACTAGTGCGGAGATTTTACTTTTATTAACCCCTTTTTCCCCGGTAGGGACTGGTAGCAAAAGAATAAGATGGTCACTGCGATCAGCAAAGATTATCTCCGGCGCCCGGTGCATCAGGTGATGCTGCATTAACTGGCGCCACCGTTCCCACAGCGTTTCGTCCCCTTGCATCTGTTCCTCCAGGTCCAGGGAGACAACCATCACTAAATGGGGCCGTGTCAAATCCCAGCCCCAGAGATGACCCCTGTTTACCATGGCTTCCCGGTTGGGTAGATTGTTATACAATATATCGTAGATAAATTCATTGCGGTAACGCCTCTCGGTTTCCTGGGTAATACGGGCCCGCGACATCTCGATCATGGCTGCCAGGGCGGCTGCTTTGAGGGGTTCCCGGTAATGGTACCAGTCCTCGCCCACCTCCAGAAGAAAGAGATAACCATACAGCGTAACCTCGCCAATGGGAAGCATGAGAAAGGGTATTTCTCTCCTTGCTTCCTGTAAGTGACCGCGGTAGAAAGCCTCCTCCACCGCCTTCCGGGGAAGTTCAACAGGCAGGTAGTCGCCCAATTCTATCGTATTACCCGGCAACACCTGGCTGGCCAGGATGCGCAGGGTAAGGTCGCAAACTACAGCTGGCCGCCCGCTAACATCCGCCAGCAGGCGGACAATAGGAACCAGACCCTTACCCGCAGCAGCCATTTCCAAAAATCGGCACCATTTTTGTGGTTCCATATAAGATTCACCGTTAATATTTGTATTAATCAACAAGAAAGAACCTTACCCCTACCTCCGGGGCCTTCAGGCGCAAGGTAGGCCGGGTGATATTGACGTCGGCCAGCCCCGGTACCCACCTCTCTTGCAGTTCCCTGCCTGCTTCCAAGCTTAAAACCTGCAGGGCCTTTACCGGGCAGGCTTCCACGCAGGCCGGTGCCAGGCCGTTATCTATTCTCTCTACGCAGAGATCACACTTGGCGACTTTCCCTGTTGCCAGGTTGTAACGGGGCGCCGCGAAGGGGCAGGCGCGAAGGCAACGGTTACAGCCGTTGCACCGACCGCTGTTATGCAAGACGATGCCGTCGCGGCGTTTATTATAAGTGCGTTCGGGACATACCCGGAAACACTCGGGGTTTTCGCAATGGTTACAGGCCAGAGAAAGGTAATATTCCTGCCACCGGCCTTTTACCTGGCCGGTAAAGGCCTGCACCCGACGCAGGGAAAACCCCTGACCCTTCCAGTTCTGGCAGGCCCCTTCACAGGCCCGGCAACCGAGACAACGATTCAGGTCCAGGAAAAAACCTAGTCCCACCTCACGCTTCCCCTCCGCAAGGCTATCACATTGCGCTACTTGCATTTTACTACAGTGGGGCGATATTGACGAAGGTGTCATAATAGGCTAAACAAGGGCTGCCGCTGGTGATACTCCCCATATCAGTGGCCAGGGGTGGGATGAGGTCGTTGATAATCTGGCCTCCGGGCAGGGGCCGCTGGTGGCAGATGATAGTTTGCGGCGGCACCACTTCAGTTATGGCCACCGGGATTATAATCTCGCCCCACTTGTTGTAAAGGCGGGCCGGTCTACCGTTATCCAGGCCTCGCTCCCGAGCTAGCTGATGGTTAACAATGGCCAGGGGTTCCGGCTCATCACCGAGATTATAAAACTGGGAATTCAGGCCGGCGCTGGTATGGGGGGTCAAAAGCCGGTAAGGGTAAGCCTCCGTACCCGTGGCCGCCGGCAGGTAAACCGGCAGGGGAGTCAGGCCGGCTGCGGCCGCCCTGTCTGAATAGATCTCATACCGCCCGGAAGGAGTGACAAACCGCCCTCCGGCCCAGGGGTTAACAGGGAGCTTTAATTCCCTGGGGCCGTCCAGGAGATCGCGGTAATGGTTTATTTCCAGCAACCGGTAAACCTGCGGGTTAAAAACCTGCTCCAGCCACACTTCTTCCGTCCAACCGGAGGGGAATGGGCAGCTCCCCGGGTTCATCTGATTTAAAATCCCGGCCAGCTCACTTACCATCTGGATATCGGAGCGGCATTCCCCCCTGGGAGGCACAGCCGGTTCGTTGAGGCCTATCCAGCGATGCCAGTAGCTGGGGACAACGTCCCAGCTTTCAAAAAACGTCGTTGCCGGCAAGAAAACGTCAGCCACCCTGGCCGTTTCGGTCAGGAACTGGCCGCTCAAAACCACCAGTTCCAGTTTCGCCAGGGTACGTTTTAATTCTCCTGTGGTAGCGTTTTGTACCAGCGGGTTGGCATTGGCCAGGAGGGCCATTTTTACCGGCGGGTTTTCGGCATCTTTCAGACCACGGGCCAGGTTATGGATAGGTATTTGCCTTGCGCTGCCATAAGGGCGCATCCATGGCCAGGAAGTGGTAAAAAGCTCGCTCGCCACCGGACTGGCATAATAAACGCCGCCGCCCTCCCGCTCCAGGTTACCCGTCATAGCCGCCAGAGCGTTGATGGCCCGGATATTCTGGCCGCCGTTGATGTGACGCTGCAGGCCGATTCCTATCCAGATGGCCGCCGGCTTGCCGGCGGCATACTCCTCCGCCAGGCGTGCCATCAGGTCCACCGGTACACCGGTAGCTGCCTCCAGTTCCGCCGGGTCCAGGCCAGCCAGGTATTCCCGCCACTCATGCCAGCCCTGGACATAGTTTTCCAGGTAGTAATTATCTACCAAACCTTCCTGCCACAGGTGGCGGGCCATCCCTATTGCCAGGGCACCGTCGCTGCCCGGTTTTATTTGTACATAGGTGTCGGCCCGGGCCGCCGTGGCTGTAAAAACAGGATCAATAACCACCACGCGGCCCCCCTTTTCCCGGACCTGGTAGATATATTCCATCTGATGGACAGCTGTGCAGGCAGGATTGGCACCCCAGAGTATCAGGTAATTGGCCCGGGCCATGGCTGCCGGGTTGGGGTTGTTGGGAGCGCCGTAACCGTAGACCATGGCGTCCAGTCCGGCGCTCCAGCACAGGGAACCTGAGGCTATGGTCACTTCGCCCAGGCTGCGGGCCAGCCAATTCCAGGCCTGGTGCAGGAGACCGATGTTCCCCGAATTGCTGTAAATGAAGACTGGTAAAAAGGAACCATAACGTTCCTTCAACTCCAGCATTTTTCCGGCGATTAGGTTCAAGGCTTCGTCCCAGCCTATCCGGCGCCAGTTACCTGAACCCCGGGGCTCCTGTCGTAAAGGGTAAACTATCCGATCCGGATGGTGGAAGATATCGAGATAGCGGTAACCGAAACGGCAGAGGTGTCCCCGGCTGTAGCCGTGGGCCGGATCGCCGTACAGCTCCTTGATTTTTCCCCCTTCTACCAGGGAAATCAGACCACAGGTGTTGTAACAATTCCGGGGGCATGTATGGCGGTAATATTTTGCTGTCATTAAGCCCCGGCCCTCCCGGCAGGCCCACCGGGCAGGTGCCGGTTCAAGGTACAGCGCAGGCATTCTACTGCTGCAGCGCTGGCCTGGAAGGTTTCGCCGCAGCTGGCGCACTGGTGTTCTGTGGCTACCGCCAGGGTACAGGTTGCTCCCACGGTTATAAACTCCAGGGGTAGGTCCTCTCCCCAGACCAGGCTATGATGGGGACATACCGCCAGGCAAAGGTCACAATGGTTGCAGCGCGAGGGGTAAAACCTCAACTCCCCTTGCGCTAGCTCCAGGGCCCCGGCCGGGCACAGCCGGCTGCATATATTGCAGAGATAACAGGGAGCGGCTATTTTCAGAGAGGCCAGGGGCAGGCGAGCCTTTGCCGGATAGCCACCCGCGGGCCTGGCTTCCTCCAGGGCCTGCTGCAGGATAAGGGCCCGTGACCTGGCAGGCCCAGACTGGAGGGAAGGAGCGGCCGGAGTGATTTTTACCCCGGGGATTTTGATACCGCGTACCAGGGAGCGGAAAAATTCGCGCCGGCCCATGGCCGCCGTGATCTGGCTGCCACCGGTCCTGCCAGCCGCGCCACTCTTATTAGGAGCCGGCTTGCGGTACTCTCCCCGGAAAAGGCGATTCCCGGGCAAACCCATAGCCTCCAGGGCTTGCCGGGCCCAGGCAAAGGAAGACAGAAAGAGCTGCTCTCCCTTCTCCCCCCACGGGCAACCGGCACACTTTTCCGGGAGGTAGCGAAAACCTACTTGTCCCCTCACTGCCAGGGCGAGGACTACCTCCGGGGTGACGGCTCCCAGGCAGGAAGTCATTATCCAGCCATCCCGCCGGTGGTCTTCTCCCCCTTGGCTACAGGTGAAGAGGGCCTGACCGGTGACGGCTATACTCTCCCGTCCCCGGGCCAGGAAAAAGGAGTGGGTCCGCTCTGGATCCTCCAGGGCCCCCGTAGGACAGGCTGCGGTGCAGAGGCCGCAGCGCTGACAATCCTTGACCACGGGCCCACCGCTTCCCAGGTCAATACCCTTTACCGGGCACGCTTCCTGGCACCGCTGGCAAGTTGCCCGGGGCGATTTCCCCCTGATACAGGCATCTCCCTGCAGGCGTACCTGTCCCCAACCCGTCAGGGTAGCGGCGATGGTCTCCAGATCCAGTTTCCCCACCCCCATTTTGTGTAAAAGCGGGCCTTTAATGCCCGCTTTTCACTTCATTTAATCATATTTTATCATACTTTCGGGTCCGGCGGTCAAGACTGACATTGAAGCTTAGAACTGGCCGACCATAATGCCGACCCCGGTGGCATAGAAAAGATACCGGCTGGCGAACTCGGCCAGGATGAGGAGCGCCAGGGCACCGTAGAGCCACTGTCCCGCCAGGGTCGAACCCTTTTCGCCGTAAGCCCGCAGGGCCAGAATGGTAAAGACAAGACCACCGATTACTGCCAGGGCCTGGCTAAGGATTAGCACCGGCGCCGCTCCCACAAGTAACCGGGCTGATTCTTGAGCTGCCACGGGACCGGCGCTCAGACCGGCCAGGTAAGGCGGCAGGCTGACCAGCTGCAGGGCTATACCGGCGACCGCCAGGATGACCGTTGTTTTCAGCATACCTCCCTGGCCTTCCTGCCGGGCCCGGTAGGCGAGGACGGCGTAGAGAATGGCCCCCAGCACCAGGGCCGTACTGTAGAAGGATATATGGGTATAGACCGTCGCCCACGCCGGCAGGATGGTGTGGACATAGATGTTGGCCATGCTGATAAGGGCCAGGACGCCGCAAAAGCCCGCCAGCCAGCCTGTAATCGCCTTCACCCCTTCGCCGACCTGGGTCCGCAGTTCCACAAAGTAGCTCACCAGCCACAGGACGAAGAAACCTGCCGCAAAGAAGATTTCCCGGCTCAACCATGAGGTTTTCAGGTTAAAAATGGCCCGCGGCGCTCCCAGGGGACTGCCCAGGTGTCCCAGGGAGACTATCATGCTGGCCGCCATGAGGATACCCACCCACAGGAGAACCGGCTTGAGCCCTGCCCTCTGCTTTAAGTTCAAAGCCTGGGCAACGACCATTAAACCTATGCTCGTCTGGGCCAGCAGGGTAAAAAGCACCAGTGCCCATTCTTTTCCCATCAGCTTCTCCTCCCTTTCTTTATTTCCCCAGGGCTGCATCCCGGTGAGGGGTTATTAAAATTGAGGGTTTGGTAATGCCGGGGTCAGGCAGGCCTTTGATCTGGTTGGTACCGCCGTATTTCTTTTTGAGCTCGTCCAGGGGGCCGAAATCCAGTACCCGCATGGGGCAGGCGGCCACGCACGCCGGTTGTTCCCCTTTGGCCAGGAGATCGCGACAGAAGTCGCACTTGCCCACCTTGCCGCTTTTGGGGTTATACTGGGGCGCGCCGTAGGGGCAGCTCCAGATGCAGTAACGGCAGCCGATGCATTTATTCTGGTCGATAAAGACAACCCCGTCCTCGGGGCGCTTCTGCATGGCTCCGGTGGGGCAGTTTTTGACGCAGGGCGCCGCCTGGCAGTGGTTGCACCCCAGGGAAATCCAGTAGGCATAAACGTCGGCCTTAAAGGCATTATTGCCTACCTCCGTATAGCCGCCCCCGGCTATTTCATGGACACGCCGGAAGAGCTGCCCTACCTCCAGGTCGTTTTTATCTTTGCAGGCGATCTGGCAGGTAAAGCAGCCGATGCAGCGGTCCTGCTGGATATGGAAACCTAGCTGACCGGCCATATTTTCTTCCTCCGTTCTATCTTTTACCTCTTTATTTACCTCTATCTCTCCTCTTACAACATGATTACAGGCTCTCAACTTAAGCTTTGACTACCTGCACCAGGTTGGTATGCTGGGGGTTGCCGTGGGCCAGGGGCGTGGGATGATATTTGGTCAGGGTGTTGATACAGCCTCGCTGGTCCACCCCGTTACTATCCGGCGTCCACCAGGCACCCTGGGGGATAGCTACCACCCCGGGCATAATTCGTGGTGTTACCTTTACCTTGATTATTAGTTCCCCGCGGTCATTGAATACTCGCGCTTTATCGCCGTCCTTAAGGCCTCGTTCCGCAGCATCCCGCGGGTTAATCCACATCTCCTGCGGGGATGCCTCTTCCAGCCAGGGCACGTTGTCAAAGGTCGAATGGACCCGTCGCTTGTAGTGGGGACCTATACACTGCAAGGGATATTTAGCCCGCAGAGGATCCTGGGGACCTTCCCAGGCCGGGATATACTTGGGGATGGCCGGGATTTCCTTGGGGTTGTTCATAGCCCACAGTCGCGGCGAAAAGATTTCGATCTTACCCGAAGGTGTCTTAAAGGGATAGTTGGTCGGATCCTTAATCTGTTTTTCATAGGCTACGATGGGGTCTTTCGGTGCCACCTTGTAGATACCCTTACGCCGGAACTCCTCAAAGCTGGGGAAGTTGGGGTCCTTTTGCCGGGCAACGTTAACAGCTTCCCGCAGCCAATCCTGCTCGCTTTTACCCTCGGTGTACTGGTCGCCAAAGCCCAGACGTTTGGCCAGTTCGCTACAAACATCATAAAGGCTACGGCATTCGTACATGGGGTCTACAACTTTCTGATGGTAGATGGCGTAACCGATACCAGAGGCGAAGGTAACAATATCTTCCCGCTCGAAGTGGGTTACATCCGGTAACAGGATATCGGCAAACCTTGCACTGGGCGTCATGAAGACATCGTGAACAAGGATAAACTCACACTTCTTCTCATCAGCCAGGATTTTAGCAGTCTTATTAATATCCGAGTGCTGGTTAATAAGGGTGTTACCGCCATAGTTCCAGATCATCTTAATATCCGTAGATAGCTTATCTACACCCTTGACCCCATCGGCAGCAGTCAGTTCATGGCCGCGCTCAACAGCCTCCGGCCACATAAAGCAGGGGATCGAAGCTTTAACAGGATTTTGCCCGGCTGGCATCCAGCCAATTACTACCGCGTGCCCGCTGTTACGCAGACCAGGCCCGCCGCCGCGTATACCGATATTACCTGTCATGGCCGCCAGGACCGGTAGGCCGCGCACGGGTTGTTCGCCATAGGCATGACGCTGCCAGCCCAATCCCTGCAAGAGACAGCAGGGTTTTATGCTGGCAATCTGGCGGGCGAGCTTGATAATGGTGTCGCGGGGTACACCGGTAATGGCTTCCGCCCATTCCGGTGTCTTTGGGGTTTTATCTTCGCCCTGGCCCAGGACATAGCTCTTGTAGGAGTTACCAGGCGGAATACCAGGAGGCATATGTTCCTCGTCGAAACCCAGGCAGTACTTATCCAAGAAGGCCTGGTCGTGGAGATTTTCATTAATCATTACATAGGCCAGGGCGTCAATGAGGGCATTATCCGTCGTCGGCCGGATAGGAATCCACTCGTCGGCCAGGGTTACGGCCGTATCAGTATAACGGGGATCGACAACAATTATCCGCGCCCCCTTCTCCTTGGCCAGGCGCAGGTAATAATGGCCATTGGCCCCGCCCAGGCGCGTCTCACCAGGGTTGTCGGCAAAAAGAACGATAAGTTTGGAGTTTAAAAGGTCATCGGGGCTGTTACCTTCCACCGTACCAAAGGTATATGGGGCGGCATAACTGAAACAGGCCGAGCTATAGGTGTTGTAGTAACCCAGATACCCGCCGAACATGTTAAGAAAACGCGGCAGGGCACCGCCGAAGGCCGGCGTAATCCATGATTGGCTGATCTGGCCGTAAATACCGGTGGCATAATTGATATATATTGCTTCGTTGCCATAGTTGCTTTTGATTCGCTGCAGCTCCCTGGCAATAGTATCCAAGGCTTCGTCCCAGGAAATCCTTTCAAATTTGCCTTCCCCTCGTTTACCTACCCGCTTCATGGGGTATTTCAACCGGTCGGGGTGATAGAGGCGTTTCCTCTGGGAACGTCCCCTCAGGCAAGCGCGAACCTGGGGAAAATCAGGACTGTCGTTTCCTTCTTGATCGGAGGAAAACCAGGTTACCACGCCGTCTTTAACATGGGCGTATAGGGGGCAGCGACCGCCACAGTTATGCACGCAACTGGTAGGGATAATTGTTTCCCCGTTTGCAGCAGCGGCAGCACCACCCGCTACAGCCCCGGCCTTTTTCCCCCATGACAGGGTTGTCAGGGCTGCGGCCCCACCGGCAGCAGCCGCACTAAGGGCTAAAAACTTGCGCCTGGAGATAGGCTTGAGCCACAGTTTGGCGTCCTCAGCCATACTGCCTCTCCTCCTTTTTAACTGAATAACCGGAGCCGCCGGTACGCTTAAAGATAAATGTCGATTTCTAGATTAAATATTGCCGGGCGAGTCAATTCGAACCCTCAATTCCCGCAATCGCCCTGGTTAAAATTCCCTTTTTTAAATGTACCAGCGTTCACAAATAAATACTTCAACGTACCTGGACTCCTTCCCTTTGTTGCCCATCCCAAATCTAATAGTCTACATTTTATCCTGACGTACAAAAAATAGAACCCGGTTAAATAATGGTTGCCTATGGAATTAGCTTTATCTCCTGGTAACTCTTCCTCATCGCTCCATCATAATATGAAGTAGCCATTTTTAAGGGAGGAGATTTATTATGTCTGCCGACCAGCAGAGTATGCAGGGTATCCCAGGGCAACTCAAAGATAATGTAGAAAAACAGTCCTTTTCTTACCAGCTGGCCCGGGCCTATGTACCCTGGCAGCGCTTTACCAGCAGGTGGGACCCTGGGGAAGGCCTGGCCCGGGGGACGATTTTCCCAGAACTTTACCGTCCTTACCCGCCCCGGCGGACACCTTAAAACAATCTGGCGGAGGGAAAAATAATGGATTCGCAACGCTTAAATCTGCTAAAGAAAATTATGGCCCTGGAATTTACTTGTATCGAGTTTAATCTCTACCTGGATACTCACCCCGAAGACTACCGGGCATTGGCGGAATATAATGCCGCCAGCGAAGCCCTGCTGGCGGCAAAAAAGGAATACGAAAACCTTTACGGTCCTTTAACAAATTACGGCAGCACGCCCAGTCCTCAGGCCTGGCGTTGGATCGACGAACCCTGGCCATGGGAAATAACCTTTTAGCGGAGGGATTATAGATGTGGATTTATGAAAAAAAACTGGAATATCCTGTACGTGTCAGTGGCCCTAACCCGCGCTTGGCCAAAGTAATTATTACCCAGTACGGTGGGCCGGACGGGGAACTCGCCGCCTCTCTACGCTACCTCACCCAGCGCTACACCATGCCCATTCCCCAGGCCAAAGCAGTTTTGACGGACATCGGTACGGAAGAGCTGGCCCACATGGAGATTGTCGCCGCCCTGGTCTATAACCTGATCAAAGACGCTCCCCTGGAAGAAATAAAACGCGCCGGCCTGGATGGCTATTATGCCGATCACGACCGCGCCCTCTACTTCGTCAACGCGGAAGGGGCACCCTGGACGGCCGCCTACATCCAGTCCAAGGGCGACCCCGTAACCGATCTCTATGAGAATATGGCCGCCGAACAGAAGGCCCGCTCCACTTACGAATACCTGATCCAGCTTTCCGACGACCCGGATGTGAGCGATACCTTAAAGTTCCTCCGCGAAAGGGAAGTCGTCCACTTCCAGCGCTTCGGCGAGACGTTAAACCTGGTTCAGGATTACCTGGAGCGTAAAAAGTACTATTAAAGCTAAAGCCCCGGTAAAGGGGCTTTTCTCTCCATCTCTCTCTTTCTATATCCATTCACCTCATAACGAAAAAAATCCGGCACTTTTAAAATGAAACCTTTTTACTGGCACTATATGATTATGATTAAGTTCTTCACGGTGCATATTCTTTTAGATTGATTATTATTTTTATTGCGTATTTAGTCATCCTGTTGATCTGAGCAGGATTTTAATGCTTTCTTGTCGTATAACACTATCATATCTTGCAAATAATTTTAGGCGATGGAGTTCGCCTTAAATCTGCGGCAAGCAGTGATGACTCCTACCCAAAAGCGGGCTAATTTTATGCCCGGAAGGTAGGATTTTTTTGTGGGTTTGCAACTCCATGCGGGGGTGATTAAGCTGATCTACATATATATTGGTATTTTTGGCTTTCTGGGGGCCATAGCCAGGTTTGGACTCGGCCGCTCCATTGCTACCTTTTGGCCCTCTACCTTTCCTTTAGGGACCCTGATGATAAACATTTTGGGATGTTTCGCTCTGGGCTTTATTCTTACCTATAGCTTAGAACGCTTGACTTTAAGCCCCGAATTAAGGCAGGGTATAACGACAGGCTTTATTGGCGCCTTTACGACTTTCTCCACCTTTAGTTTGGAAACTATAACCCTGCTGTTCAAGGGTTATGTAGCCTATGCTGGCATCTATATTCTGGCTTCCACTTTGGGAGGTTTAATTGCCGTCAAGGCGGGAATAATCCTGGCCAGAATACCAATTTTGTCGGCATTTAAAGTACAGCAAACCGGGGCAGAAAACAGGTAGGAGATAAAAATGCAGTTTTTTTATGTAGGATTGGGCGGGTTTTTGGGTGCCATTACTCGATACGCTTTAGGACAGGCATTATCGGCAAGAAGCAGGGGTAATTTTCCTACAGGCACTCTCATAATTAACCTAACTGGCGCTTTTCTGTTAGGACTGCTTTCAGGTACACCGGCATTTGCCCACAGATTTGGAACCAGCTTGACTTTAATGCTAACTACCGGCTTTTTAGGCGCCTATACTACCTTCTCTACTTACTCGTACGAGACTATCCAGCTCCTGGAAGATAGGAAAGTTATAAGCGCTTTAATCTATTTGCTGAGTAGCATCGCCTTAGGATTGTCATTCGTTCTGGCAGGACGTGCTCTCGCTGCCAAATTTATGCCATGAGTGTTGATGAAGCAAAATGGTCCGGCTCAGCCTGGTAGATATAGTCACGTCCTGCTGCCAGGTTCCTGGTCCTGCAAAGGTATCGTGATGCTAATGTGGGTACCCTTACCCGGTGCGGTGTTAATTATCATTTCTCCGTTTAAGAGCTGGACCCTCTCCCGCATGCCTACGAGGCCGTAGCCATTACCCTCTTTACCAACATTAACAGAGTTTAGATCAAATCCCTTACCAATATCGCGTATCGAAATCATAACCTTATCTGGCTGCATCTCCATTTTAACCTTGGCGCTTTTAACTTGGGCATGTTTCTTAATGTTGTTAATCGCCTCTTGAATAATGCGAAAAAGTGCTATCTCCATGGTGCTATCTAACCGGCGCTGCTGTCCAAAGAAATGAAAATCAATTTCCAGTCCGTACTGTTCCTGATAGGAGGCAAAGTAGCGCTTCAATGCCGGGGCAAGGCCCAAATCATCGAGTACCATGGGCCGGAGGTCAAAAATAATCTTGCGGACGTCCTGGAGACTCAGCATGACTATATTCTGGAGGGCCAGCAATTCTTCCCGGACTTTACTCGGGTCCTTGTCTAAAAGTTTAAGACAATATTCGGCCCGCATAACGATGTTGGCCATGGATTGGGCCGGGCCGTCGTGAATTTCCCGGGCGACGCGCTTGCGCTCTTCTTCCTGGGCCCGGATAATATTGAGGGCCATTTGTTGTGTTTGTTGCAGTTCACCAATCTTTAAGCTCAAATCGTAGAGTCCGCCTTTTAAATAAGTGAGCACCACGCCTACCTGGGAAATCAACCTTTCGGCCCTCTGAACGGTCGTTTGTAAACGGCGGAGGCTTACTTCCAAATGATTGCGCCGGTATTGCAGCACTTTTTCCTTTTCCCTGAGCTTAACAAGTTCAATTTGCAAATTATAGGCCTTATCATAGGCGGCTTTGATATCTTGCTCGGTGTAGCGGTTAAAGTCTTTGCTTACCTCGACTAAACGCAACCGGGCTCTTTTTTCCGCCAGCTCCAGCTTATCGACCTCCGTTATAACAGCGTTTAACTCATCTTTGACGGCAGCCAATTCATTACTAACTTGATTCGCCTCAATCCGGGTATTTTCAGCGATGTCATAAATCTGTGCTTGACTGCGCTCAATGGCTTCGATGGTTTCTTTGATGATGAGGTCGAGAGCACTGATGTCCAGCACCGGGTACACCTCGCTGCAAAGATTTAAATTTAAACTGCCAGGCTAATGCATCCATTTCCGTCAATGCCTCAATAGAAATATTTTATCATACAACTATGGCACCATAAAATTGATTAATTGGCAACCCTTTGTTCATTTTTTCGAACACAACAACCGGATTAACATTAGATCCTTAACCTTTTTAATACAATAGAAAAATTGTATTTGGTTATTAAAAACTGCTTTTACAACATTTAAGGCAGGCTATTGTCCTGATTATTGAATTCGTTTATAATTACAAGTGAAAAATAGTGCAAGTACAAAATTGTATCTTATCTATTCAATTTTTTGTACTGCTTCATAATAAAGGAGGAACGGCCATGCCCGGATTACAGCAGGATGTCCAGGAAATCATCCAGCGCCATCGCAGTCAGGTATCCCATCTTATTGCTATCTTACAGGAAGTACAGCAGAAATATCGTTACCTGCCCGAAGAAGCTTTAGCCCACATTGCCACTGCTTTAAACATTCCCCCGGCGATGGTGTGGGGGGTGGCTACTTTTTATGCCCAGTTTTCCTTAAAACCCAAAGGCAAGTATATTATCCGGGTATGTAACGGTACTGCCTGCCACGTGCGCGGGGCCGAGCATATCCACATGGCCCTGTGCAAGGAACTGGGATTAAAGGAAGATCAAGAGACTACCGCCGATCTCCAGTTTACTGTAGAAACTGTTTCCTGCCTGGGGGCCTGCGGCCTGGCCCCGGTAGTGACCATTAATGATCGAAAAGTTTATGGTCAAATGACGCCCGAAGATGTCCTTAAATTACTACAGGGATTGCAGAGAGAAGCAGAGGCCGTAGAACGGAGGGAAAACATTGCTTAAGTCGCGGCTGGATCTAGAACAATTGGCCAGGCGGGCCAAGGATGGATTGCTTCAAGAAAATGTCCGCATTTTAGTTTGTGCGGGTACGGGCTGTGTGGCTAACGGTTCCCTGGAGGTATACGAAGCTTTTCGTCAAGAACTGGAACGGAAAGGGTTTACTATCAGGGTCGAACTGGTAAAAGAACCGGAAACATCCGGAATAGCTTTAAATATTAGCGGTTGCCATGGCTTTTGCCAGATGGGGCCCCTGGTACGTTTAGAACCGGCAGGTATACTTTATTGTAAAGTAACAAAAGAAGATGTACCGGAGATAATCGCCGAACACCTCATCAACGGCCGCCCGGTGGAGCGGCTGCTTTATCACCATCCAGATACCGGCCGGCCTGTAGCCAGGGAGGAGGATATCCCCTTTTATAAAAAGCAGCGGCGCATCGTTTTAGAACATTGCGGCCGTATTAATCCGGAAGATATCCATGACTACCTGGCCCATGATGGCTACCAGGCTTTAAGCAAGGCCCTTTTTGAGATGACTCCGGAAGAGGTAATCGAGGCCATCCTGGCTTCCGGCTTACGCGGCCGGGGTGGGGGCGGTTTCCCGACTGGACGCAAATGGATCTTCGCCCGGTCAGCGCCGGGAGATAAAAAATATATCATTTGTAACGGTGACGAGGGCGATCCCGGTGCTTTTATGGACCGCAGCGTGATGGAGGGCGATCCCCACCGGGTACTGGAAGGCATGCTGATTGCCGGTTATGCCATTGGAGCCGACGAAGGTTATATCTACGTGCGGGCGGAATACCCCCTGGCCGTAAAAAGATTGCGCCGGGCCGTAGACCAGGCTAAGGCCCTGGGGCTTTTGGGCCAGAACATCCTGGGCACCAATTTTTCCTTCCGGGTGCACATAAAGGAAGGGGCTGGCGCTTTTGTTTGTGGTGAAGAAACGGCGCTGATTGCTTCCATTGAAGGCCAGCGAGGTATGCCCCGCCCCCGCCCGCCTTTTCCGGCTAACAGCGGTCTCTGGGGTTGTCCCACCGTCATTAACAATGTGGAAACTTTAGCCAATGTAGCCCCGATAATCCAGCATGGTCCTGAGTGGTTCAAACAATATGGAACCAGTAACAGTCCTGGGACAAAAACCTTTGCCCTGGCCGGCCAGGTAGCCCACACCGGTCTGGTAGAAGTACCCATGGGGATTACCCTGCGGGAGATCGTTTTCGACATCGGCGGTGGACCGCGGGAAGGCAATAGTTTTAAAGCTGTCCAGATCGGCGGTCCTTCCGGCGGGTGTCTAACGGAAGAGCATTTGGATATGCCCGTGGATTTTGATTCCTTGCAAAAGGTAGGAGCCATGGTCGGTTCCGGGGGAATGGTAGTTGTCGGCCAGGACAGCTGTATGGTGGAAGTCGCCAGGTTCTTCATGACCTTTGTCCAGAATGAGTCCTGTGGTAAATGTGTTCCCTGCCGGGAAGGAACCAAACGGATGCTGGAGCTGTTAACTAAAATAACTACCGGCGAGGCTACCGGGGAAGACCTGGCTCTACTGGAAGAGCTGGCCCTGATGGTAAAGGACGGTTCCCTTTGCGGCCTGGGCAAGACAGCCCCCAATCCGGTGCTTACGACCCTGCGCTACTTCCGGCAAGAATACGAAGCCCATATTCACGATAAAAAATGCCCGGCAAGGGTTTGCAAGGATCTGCTCAGCTACTTTATCGACGCCGGAAAATGCCGCGGCTGCGGCCTGTGTGCCAAAAATTGCCCGGCGGCAGCCATCAGCGGCGACAGGAAAGGGCCCCATACCATCGATCGGGAAAAATGTATTAAGTGCGGGACCTGCCTGGAGAAATGCCGGTTTAATGCTGTTTATACCGCTTGAGGATCTCCGGGAAATTTAAAATGGGAGAGGAAGTGAACGTAGTGACTACCGGGAAAGTAACTGTAGACGGCGAAATAGTAGAGATTAATGGGGCTAAAAACCTCCTGGAGGTAGTTCGCCGGGCCGGTGTTGAATTACCGACTTTCTGCTACCACTCGGAGCTAAGCGTGTACGGTGCCTGCCGCATGTGTATGGTAGAGGTTGAAGGGCAGGGCCTGGTAGCATCGTGTTCTACACCCCCGGCTGACGGCATGAAGATTTACACCAATACCCCCCGAACCAGGCGTTTGCGCCGTATGGTTATCGAACTGCTCCTGGCCAACCACGACCGGGAATGTACCACTTGTGAACGCAGCGGTAGTTGCAAACTGCAGCATCTGGCGCGCCAGCTGGGAGTGACGGAAGTACGCTTTGGCCGCCGGGATAAAAGATCACCGGCGGACCGGACTTCCCCGGCCCTGATCAAGAATCCCAACAAGTGCATTCTCTGTGGTGACTGCGTACGCATGTGCAAAGAAATCCAGGGGGTAGGTATCTGGGATTTTGCCTACCGGGGTTCCAAGACTCATGTAACTACTGCCTTTAATAAGCCGTTGGCCGAAGTAGCCTGTGTCAACTGCGGTCAGTGTGTGGCTGTTTGTCCTACCGGCGCCTTGGCCGTTAAATCAGAAGTAAACCAGGTCTGGGAAGCTATCCAGGATCCCAACAAAACTGTAGTCGTCCAGGTAGCACCGGCGGTGCGGGTGGCCATCGGCGAGGAATTTGGTCTCAAGCCTGGCGAAAAGGCTACCAGGCAAATGGTGGCAGCCCTGAAAAAGCTGGGATTCGACCGGGTTTTCGATACCACCTTTGCCGCCGATATGACCACTACCGAAGAGGCCCTGGAATTGCTGGACCGCCTGCGCAGGCAAGAGAAGTTACCTCTGTTTACTTCTTGTTGTCCGGCCTGGGTCAAATACGCCGAGCAATTCCATGCCGATTTACTGGACAACCTGTCGACCTGCCGGTCGCCCCAGCAAATGTTCGGATCCCTGGTAAAGAAGTATTACGCCCGGGAAATCGGCAAAAACGCCCGGGAAATGGTCTGCGTATCGGTTATGCCCTGTACGGCCAAGAAATTTGAAGCCAGACGGCCCGAGTTTACCACCGCCGGCGTCAGGGATGTCGATTTTGTTCTGACCACCGTCGAGCTGGTGCAGATGATTAAAGAGGCCGGCATTGTTTTCAACGAGCTGGAACCGGAAGTCTTTGACAATCCCCTGGGAATGGGTTCCGGCGCCGGGGTCATCTATGGTGCCTCCGGCGGCGTGATGGAAGCGGTGGTGCGCTTCCTTTACGGGCACCTGGATAGTGCTGACGATAGCGGCCGCGTAAATTTCCTCCCCGTAAGGGGCTTCCAGGGAATTAAAGAGGCAGAGTTAACAATAAATGGTCAGAACCTCAAGCTGGCGGTAGTCAACGGCCTTACCAATGCGGAAGCATTAATTCAACGTGTTACCAGGGGCGAAGTCTTCTACCATGCCATCGAAGTAATGGCCTGTCCCGGCGGTTGTCTGGGCGGTGGCGGCCAGCCGGTCCCCAACGATACTACTACGCGGATTGAACGGATGAAGGGGCTTTACCGACTGGACCGCGGCGAACAGATCCATCGACCCCAGGATAATGTTTTTGTAACCCGGGCCTTTGAGCGGTGGTTTAACGGGCCGAATAATGCCCGTACCCATCGCGATTTGCACACCAGATATTACCCCCGGGAAAGTACCAGCGGTAAACCCGTTGCTTAGCAGTGGTAGATATTTCCTCCCCAGGTGGAGTGCCTGGGGATTTTCATTTTTACGGCCACCTGCGCTCAGTTTTTTAAACCTGCAGCCGCCTTATTCTTGGGGACCAATGACCAGCCGGGCCAGTGGCTCAAAAAATTTTATCAGTGCCTCCGAAGGAAAGAATATTTTATGTCCCAGGGACCAGGGAATCCCCAGGGCCAACGCCGTGAGGGAGAGGAGGGCGAAGGCAAACAGTTCCCGCCAGGCCCGGCGCCGGACCAGGGGCGGGACATCCAGGAGAAAAATAAAGGTATATACAACTATTAAAATAAGTAAACCTGCCATAAGGCCTCCTTGTTCCTACTAGTGTGCCCCGGGCTGCCAGGGACGGCCTGTCATCCCGGTACGTCGCAATTTAGCTTCGACGCTGATGGTAACAGGCAGTTTTTTAAATTCTTCGCTCCAGCGTCCCTGTAACTGGCGCCACACTTCGGGGTACCGGCGGTGGAGGGCGCCGCCGAAGCCGAAAACATCAGTTCCCGCCGTCTTGGCCGCATTGAGGGCGCTGCTGATTTCAGCCGTAATCTGATCCGCCATTCGGCTTTCCAGCGATTTAACGGCCTCTTCTTTGGTAAAGTCCTGGCGGCACTGCTCTTCCAGGAGATTGCCTTCCACCCTGACCTTGATCTTTCCCTGGAGCCGGCCTCCCTGCATATCGACACCGGTCTCGGCCTGGGACGTGATGACATTTACGGATACCAGGTTATTCTCCTGGCAGGGTAACGCCAGCACGGCGCCTTTCACCCTGTTACGCACCCAGGCCCAGCCGCGGGTTTGTTCTTTATCCAACCACGCCACCAGTTTATCATGGTAAAAAAGGCCGGCGCCGTTGAGGCGCGCCGTCATTAACGTTTCCGGTTCGCCGGCGCGCCCGGCGGGACTGCCTCCTGCTGCACCACCGGGGCTGAGAATGGGCGGGAATGGCTGGGGATTGAGTTCCAGCACCGGCAGGACGGTTGTTCCCGCATCACCGGACAAATCGAAAAAAACGTCATTAATGTTGGGTATAAACCCGTAGCCGCTGACCTGGGCCCATTTATGAAGACCGGCTATTTCTTTACCCAGGTTTTTTTCCAGGCCGCTCTGGGCCCTGACCACCACTTCCCGCGCCGGGCCGCGGGTAAGCAAAACCAGGGTGGTGCGGCGTATCTCCGGGTTCCGGTCGACAAAATCCAGGACTTCTTTTATGCCGTACCGGGCCATCTCCTCCCCCACCAGGACCGCGGTAGTATGGGCCAGGTAGGCCCGCCGGGGTAGACCCAGGGCTTTTTCCCGCCCGATGGCCATGAAGGTCTCGTCCCGATCGCTCACTATAAGGGCCTGCCGCTGGGGCAGGGCTTCCCCGCCCCCTCTTTCTCCCCCGCCGGCGGTGGTGGAGGGCCTGATGAACTCAGATGTCAGGACGCGATGGCCGCCTTCCATGTCAAAGGCCGCGCAGGAAAGGAAGGCCAACTCATTTATCTCCCGCCGGTCCCAGCAGCCGCCGGCTAAAACCGCCAGCGTGAAAGCGGCCAGGATGGATGTAAAAAGCAGCAACCTGGGTCTTTTGCTCATCTAAATCTTTAGCCACCCTTTTCTTTTTTTACCTTTTTTACCGGCATTGCCCCCAAGGTACGTCTCCAGCTCTTCCGTCGGTTTTCTTTTCCGGGGCGGGGTAGAGGGTTGCAGGCCGGGCTTGAGGCGCCGCAAATCGCGCCGGCCGGGAAGTACTGGCCGCCTGTGCATGGCCCACCAGGGCGCCCGCCCTACCAGGTCTTTCTGCCCTTCCCAGATAAAGGGTGCCAGGGGGCTTAGATAGGGCTCGCCGAAATTTCTCAGGCTCACCAGGTGAATCAAGATTATCAGCAGGCCGGTAAAAATACCCAGCAAGCCCAAGATACCGGCCAGGAAGATCATCGGCAGGCGGAGCATGCGTACGGCCTGGCTCAAGCCGAAAGTAGGTATGGTAAAGGAAGCGATAGCCGTAGCTGAAATTACAATGACCATCGCCGCCGACATCAGCCCCGCCCGGACGGCCGCTTCACCGATAACCAGGGCGCCGACGATGCTGATGGCCGTGCCAATGGCCCGGGGAAGCCTGATGCCGGCCTCGATGAGAATTTCAAAAAGCACCTGCATGATTAAAGCTTCAACAACGGCCGGGTAGGGCACCAGTTCGCGCTGGGCGGCAATGGATATCGCCAGAGGTGTGGGAATCATTTCCTGGTGGAAGGAGGTCATGGCTACATAGAGGGCCGGCAGCAGCAGGGCGATAAACAGGCCGAAAAAGCGGAACAGGCGGATTCCTATGCTCAAAGGCCAGCGTTCATAATAATCGTCCGGGGCGTGCAGCTGGGACACCAGGCTGCCGGGGAGGACCAAGGCGAAGGGCGTTCCATCAGTTAAAATACCTATTCTGCCTTCTAATAAATCGGCAACCAACTTATCCGGCCTTTCCGTGCGGTTAAGCTGGGGTATGGGAGAAAACGGGGCGTCTTCAATAAGTTCCTCTATGTAGCCGCTCTCCAGGACGCCGTCAATGTCGATCTGCTGCAACCGGCGCCGGAGTTCCTCGAGGACGCCGGGCAACGCTAATCCTTCCAGGTAGCAAATGGCAACTTTTGTGTGAGTACGCCGGCCCAAGTTTATAGTTTCAAAACGGAGCTCAGGGGCGCGCAGCCGTCGCCTGATAAGGGAAATGTTAGTCGGCAAGTTTTCTGAAAAGCCCTCGCGGGGACCGCGGATGGAAACCTCGTTGACAGGTTCTTCTACCGGCCTTTTTTCCCAGCCTTCGATGCTCAGCAACAGGCAACGGCTGCAACCGTTTATCATTAAAGCCGCCTTGCCGTCCAGCATGCCGTTGATTACCTTTACCCATAATCGCTCTTCCTGGAGATCGCCGATGGTCAACCTGGCACGTAGCAGCCGGTTGAATCTGGCTTCGTCCTCCGGCAGGGGGCTTGTCTGCAGGGCCATCAGTGAACGCAGGATATCCCGCTGAACCACATCCCGGTCGATCAGGGTTTCCAGGTAAGCCAGCGCCAGTTTTTTACCCGGCAATTCTATCTCCCTGATGACAAGGTCCTCACTCCGGCCGAAGGTTTTTTTAAGGTATTTAATGTTAGCTTCAAGCCTGGTAGTTATCGGCAGGGCGTGTTCGCTTGAAGTTTGCTTGCCTGGGGTGGCATGGCGCCATAAACGGTGCCATATCCAGAGCAAAGCCAACACCTTCTCTAGCCAAAATTGTGGAACTTGATGGAACTAGTATGAAACCCGGTATGGCTTTATATACCAAGAGCAGTTGTATATTATCCCTCTAAGTGGAAATATTAGTTAGGAAATACTGGCTGGTCACCAGGAGGGAGTAACCGTGGGCGAAAAAGGTAGGATATCTCTCTGGCAATTTTTTATGCTGGTTACCGGGTTCCTTATTGGTACCTCTACCCTGATCATCCCTGTCGGACCGGCCAAACAAGACGCCTGGATATCTTACCTGTTAGCGGGGACCATGGGTCTGGGAGCGGCCTACTTCTATACCGCTCTGGCCCGGCGTTTCCCGCGGGAAATACCGGTGCAGTATGCTACGCGCGTCCTGGGACGGTGGCTGGGGACATGCTGCAATCTTATTTTTCTCTGGTACGCCCTGCACCTGGCGGCCCTGGTGCTGCGCAACGTCGTTGAATTATATAAGCTGGTGATCTTACCCCAAACACCGATGGTGGTAGTCGCCGGGATTTTTGCCGGCCTGGCCGCCTACGCCATTCGCCTCGGGATAGAAATCCCGGCGCGTTTGAGCGAGCTCTTAATTCCTTTTGCTATTGCCGCCATTTTACTTCTCACCGCCCTGGCTGTATTTGTCCCGGGACTGGTTCACTGGGAAGCTCTCCTCCCGGTGATGGAAAAGGGACCGCTGCCAGTCCTGCGCGGTGTTACCCCGGCCTTTGTCTTTCCCTTCGGGGAAAGCGTTTTCTTTTTAGTTATTTTACCTTTTTTAACCGAACCAGGTAAAAGTTTTGGTCCATTCGCCGGGGCCGTTGTCACGGCAACATTGCTTACCGCGCTGGTACTGGTGCGGAACATCATCGTCCTGGGCGCTTCCGAAGCGGCACGAATGAATTTTCCCAGCCTTATCGCCATCCAGATGATTAATATCGGCGACTTCTTGCAACGGATGGAACCGGTCATCATCTTCGTCTGGAGCTTTACCATTTTATTGAAGCTCACGATTGTTTATTATGTCTTTACCCTGGGTACAGCCCAGCTTTTTGGCCTTAAGGATTACCGCTCCCTGGTGCTGCCGGCAGGCCTGCTGCTCACCTTTTTATCCATGAGCCTTTATGAAAATTTTGCCCAGATGTTGATCTTTGCCGGTCGCGCTTTCCCCTTTTATTTCCTCCCAGCTTACCTCCTATATCCCGCCTTACTGCTCATGGTAGCTAAAATACGTAACATGAAAGGATGAGACCACGGCAAACACATACATAATTCCCTGCCGGTACCGGCACAATATGGCGGAGGTGATTAAAATGAGCCCCAAAAAGGATAATGACCGGTTGCGGACGGAAAGACAGCTTGACAAATTAAAGTGGGAAACAGCCAAAGAATTAGGATTGGATGATGATCTGGCCAACGCCGGGGAAGAATTGACCACCCGGGAAGCCGGAAAAATCGGCGGCAATATGGTGCGCAAACTGGTCAAGGCCGGGGAAAAGGCCCTGGCGGTGGAAGGCGATCGCAAAACCCGCTTAAACCTGCAGGATGAGTTGTAGCCGGTCACCAGCCGGCTTCTTTTTGGTGTTGTGGGGCGGCAGGATTAGTTATAACATGACTTTTAGGACGGTCAAAAAACTATGCCTCCCGGCATAAAGTTTAGAAGGTACCAAACTTCCGGGAGGGATAGCTATGCTGACGGAAAGCATGGAAGATTACCTGGAGATGATCTACAGGTTAATCCAGGAAAAAGGTTATGTCCGGGCAGTTGACCTGGCTGAAGCCCTGAACGTACAACCCTCATCCGTGACCAGGATGATCCAGAAGCTCCATGAAGAGGGTTGTATCCAGTATGAAAAATATCGGCACATCGCCCTCACCGATAAAGGGAAGAGGCTGGGGTATTTCCTCGTCTGGCGCGATGCCGTCCTTAAAGAGTTTTTAACCCTCCTCAACGCCCGGGTAGGGGTTGAAGAACAGGTTGAAGGCATCGAGCATTACATCACGCCTCCTACCATGTGCCTGTTTCGCAACCTGGTTCTCTATTTTCGTGCCCATCCAGAATGCCTGGAAGATGTCCAGGCCATGAGCAGGTTAAACAAGTACCCGGAAGGAGAAAAGCTGGAGGACCTCAGGGCCTGGCTGTTCCGCCACAGCAGCGACTAGGAAAAGGTATTTTCAAAACACGGCTCCCGATAGATTTGCCAGCAGCTTTACCAAGAAGCAGGCAGCAAGGCCCAGGACCGTTGGGATTACAGCCGCCAGGAGGGGCCACTTCAAGCTTTGCGTTTCTTTATAAATGGTTAGCAGGGTGGTACCACAGGGCCAGTGCATAAGGGAAAACAGCATAAAATTAAGGGCGGTAATCCAGTTCCAACCGTGTCGCACCAGGATTTCTCCCAGCGCAGCCAGGCTATCCACCTCTGTGAGCATGCCTGTTGAGAGGTAACTCATCAACAGGATGGGAATGACGATTTCATTGGCCGGCAGGCCCAGGAGGAAGGCCAGGAGGATGTACCCATCCAGGCCCACAGCTTTACCTAAAGGCTGCAGCCAGCCGGCAAGATGGTCGATAATGCTTAAATTACCCAGGTGGACATTGGCCAGCACCCAGGTAAAGGCACCGGCCGGAGCGGCCACCAGGACAGCCCTGGTCAGTACATAGAGGGTTCGATCCAGGACGGAACGGGTGATTACCTTTAGCACCTGGGGCGGCCGGTAGGGGGGCAATTCCAGGGTAAAGGACGAGGGTACACCTTTCAGAATGGTACGAGAGAGCAACAAAGAAGTAAAAAACATCAGGACAACGCCTAGCAAGACAATCCCGGCGACGGTGAGGGCTGCCAGTACTGCCCCGGACGCCGTGGTGAGGAAACCGCCCATAAAGATACCGGCCAGGGTAATTAGCGTGGGAAAACGGCCGTTACAGGGGGAAAAATTATTGGTCAGGATGGCAAGCAGCCGTTCCCGGGGGGAATCGATGATACGACAACCAACGACGCCGGCAGCATTACAGCCGAAGCCCATACACAGAGTTAAAGCCTGCTTGCCGTGAGCACCGACCTTTTTAAAGAAATTATCCAGGTTAAAAGCAATGCGCGGGAGATAACCCAGGTCCTCAAGCAAGGTAAACAGAGGGAAGAAGATGGCCATAGGCGGCAGCATAACGGCAACTACCCAGGCCAGGGTACGGTACATGCCCAGGACTACAATGCCATATAACCATTCAGGGGCACCCAGGCGGTGGAATAAACCGGTGAGTGCCTCCTGGAAAGCAAAGAATAAGCCGGCCAGAAGCGTGGAGGGGTAATTGGCACCCTTTAAGGTCAGCCAGAAAACAACGGCCAGCAAAGCCAGCATGATGGGGTATCCCCAGAGCCGCGAAGTTAAAATGGCATCCAGCTGCCAGTCAAGATCCCGCTGCGGCGCAGGTGCCTCCTTTACGGCCCGGGAAACAATGGCTTCCGCCCGGGCGTAAAGGGCCGTCACAATCCGGTCGCGGTAAGACGCCGCCAGATCACCGGCCAGGCGCCGGGCCGCATCAAAAGCCAGGTCGGTTTTCTGGCCAGACATTATGCCAGCACCTCTTTTAAATGCAACTTTGTACCGGGCCCAGATAAGTCCGTACCTAAAAACTGCTGTATTCCCTCTATAAGGGCGGCGTCGCCTTCCAGCAGACGCAGGGCCACCCAGCGGGCATTGAGCCGGCCCCTTAAAAGGGGCTGCAATTGTCTTGCCAGACGGCCGGCAGCCGCTTCAATATCGGCATCATAAATTATGGGAGTGGGAACCGGGCGAAGCGTGCCTGTAGCCACGGCAGCGATAACATCTTTCAACCTGGCCAGCCCCTCCCCCCTTCTGGCTGCCGTTGGTACCACCGGTACTCCCAGTTCGCTAGCCAGAAGGGGCACATCAATAGCTATTTTTTTCCGCCGGGCTTCGTCCATGAGATTCAAGCAAACCACCACTGCGTTCGTTGTTTCCGTTATCTGGAGGACCAGGTTGAGATGGCGTTCCAGGGAGGTGGCATCGACCACCACCACCGTGACATCGGGCCTGCCGAAGCAAATAAAATCCCGGGCCACCTGTTCTTCTACGGAATTGGCCAGTAAGGAGTACGTTCCGGGTAGGTCCACCAGGGTAAAGTTATGCCCCTGGTGGGTAAATTTACCCCGGGCCTGTAAAACCGTTTTCCCCGGCCAGTTGCCGGTGTGCTGTTTTAAGCCGGTTAGAGCATTAAAAACCGTACTCTTGCCGGCATTGGGATTCCCAGCCAGCGCAACAACATAGTCATTACTGCCGGTCGGGAGAAAGTTTTCTTGTAAAGTAGAAAATCCACTCGCCTGTTTTGTGAGCCCCATTTTTGCCACTCTCCTTTTTATACCGGCCGCACCAAAACCTGCTGGCCTTCTTCCCGCCGCAGGGCAATGGTAGCCCCGCGGATAAAAAAGGCTGTAGGATCACCGCTGGGACTGCGGCGTAAAGCTACCACCCTGGTACCCGGTACCAGCCCGAGGTCCATGAGGCGGCGCCGGGTCAGGCCCCGTGCCTGTAAGGAAACTACTTCCCCGGCACTACCCGGCCTGAGGTTGCTGAGGCTGGTAACTGCACTCATTGGCACTCCCCTCTTTTTTACCCGATATCTGTTCGCCCGGCTTACCTGCCGGGAATGCCCTATTGCCCGAAGCCCACATTTTTGCTTGCCACGCAATCCCTTGCCAGCCGGCAACTTTCTGATATCAGGCTATGCCGCCCGCGGGGCCGGTGTTACCCCTTTAAACCGGGAAGGAAAAATTTTTACTTCGAAAGGGTTATAGCCATCCCAGGATGGCTTAAATAAAAAGGCCCTGAGATTAACTCAGGACCACTTTCCTGAAAAATAAACGTTACTATTCATTTTCTGCTTTATATTCCTCAACTGCCTCTATTACCAGGATACGACCGTGGTCTTTAAGCGCCTTCACCTTTTTATCCAGCCTAACGCCTGCTGCCTGGAGAAGGTCCAGGGCGTGTGCACTTATTCCCGGCTCCAGCTCCAGGGCTAATCCGCACAAGGAACTCAGCTCCCTGGGCATGGGTATGAGCCGCCCTTGAAGCCCGGCCCCCTGGACAATTTTTTCCGCCTTGAGGGCATAATAGGTGGAAGGAAAGGTTAACAATACCAGCACATCAGGCATCCCGCAACACCTCTACCAGTTCCCGCACTGCCGCCAGAGTAGCCTCGATTTCGGCCGGAGTATTAAAGTAACCCGGACTCAGCCGCAAGGTACCTGTCGCCAGGGTACCGATGGTCTGGTGGGCCAGGGGGGCGCAGTGGAGTCCCGAACGGGTTACAATTTCATAATGATCGGCCAGCCAGGCGCTGGCCTCCCCTGCCGCGATACCACGGATATTGATTGATACCACCGGCACCCGCTTTTCCGCTGCAGGGCCGTAAACAGTCACTTCCGGCATTTGCCGCAAGCCTTCTAAAAGCATGGCCGTCAGCACCAGGGTATGCCGGCGGATCTCATCCAGCCCGGTTTCCTGGATAAATTTTACCCCCGATCCCAGGGCGGCAATGGCCGGAGCATTAATGGTGCCGCTTTCATATTTATCCGGCATTATTTCCGGCTGGTTAAACAACTCTGAGCTGCTTCCCGTACCGCCATAAATGAGAGGCCTGATGGCATCCGGATAGCGGATATAAAGGCCGCCGGTTCCGGGAGGGCCCATGAGCCCCTTATGTCCGGTAAAGGCCAGCAGGGTAATCCCGGCTGTTTCGACATCGATAGGAATTTCCCCAGCCGTCTGGGCCGTATCCACCAGGTACTGGAGGTGGTGACGGCGGGCGATCTCGCCTACCTCAAAAATTGGCATAATGGTACCGGTTACATTGGAGGCATGGGTAAGGCAGATCAGCCTGGTACGAGGTTCAATAGCTTTTTCTACCGCCCTGGGATCCAGGGTGCCGTCGGCGGCACAGTTGACGATGGTAAAATCTACGCCTCTGTTTTTCAGGGCATATAAAGGACGGACCACAGCGTTATGCTCCATACTGCTGATAACGACATGATCGCCCGGTTCCAGTAATCCCTGTAGGGCCAGGTTCAAGGCCTCAGTAGCATTAGCAGTAAAAATTAAGTTTTCCGGTTCCCGGATGTTGAAAAAGGAAGCCAGTAGTTCCCGTGTTTCCAGGACGGCCAGGCCGGCGTTCAGTGACCCTTTATCGGCACCACGGTTGACGCTGCCGCTCAGCTGCCGCAACCGGGTATCAGCCGTCTGGTAGACGGCTTCCGGCTTGGGCCAGGAGGTAGCGGCATTGTTCAGGTAAATCATGCGCTAATCTTTGACGCTCCCCGTCCCGGCTGGAGGCGCCGGGTTATTTTCCCGCAGGAGTTCCCTGCTGTTATATAATATTCTTTTTTTGCACAGGGATACCCTGTATATGTGGTATAACTTTTCGTTATAAGTCTTTTCTCTTTGCAAGGTAAGCGTCAAATACAACCCACCTTGGCGCAATAGTGAATTTCACCTTCTCCACTGCATTTCTTTTTATTAAAGAAAACTCCTTCCAATTACTAACAACCCTTAACGTTTTATTGGACCAGGCGTAATATTACACTTGACAAAATAAAAAACACCCGGCAGGTTTCACTACCAGGTGCATTACAATATTACTTTTCCTTTGCTTATGATTTCATCATGCAGGAACTCCCCCTGCTTGGCATTACGGTATTGTTCAAGGGAATACGGGCGGGGAGACAGGTCGTAATCAATTTGTTCCGCCAGCTTCTTTAGCATAATGGTTTCCTCTATCCTGTCTTTCCCCAAGTCAGGACTAATAATGGCGACATCGATATCGCTGTCTTCGCCGGCGCGGCCCTCTGCATAAGAGCCAAAAAGGATGGCGGTAGCGACGTTAATCTTGCTTTTTCTGAGTAATTTTACATACTCTTTTACCGTCAATTCAACTTGCTTGCCAGCCATTGAAACACTTCCTCCGCCTTTTTAATAATGTCCCGAGTATGTTCTTCTGTGCATTTGGCGCTTAATTCGGCCTTTTCTTCGGGGTATCGAGCTTCGATATAATATACCGTTAATCGTCGCAAATAATCGATCAGGTCGTTATCGCATTCCTCAAGAAGGCCGGCAGCTTTCGCAAGAGCTACAAGGTCATGTTTGCGCGGCGGTACTTTCTCATACCACTCATAATATACAGCTTTAAATGCTTTCTCAAGGGCTTGTTGACATAGGAATATTGCCCATAACAGCTTTTTCCACTCCAAAAACATGGTACCATATGTTATCGCAAAAATCAATCAAACAATGACCAGTTTCTTTAATTCTGCCGCCAGCATTCTTTTGCCCCTGGCAACTTCTCTGTTTGTTTTCTGAGCAGCCGCCCCGGTTGCTGTGACCGCTGAACAGCATATATTTCCCGTTTCTTTTGTCCTTGGCATCAATATGGGCTACCAATATTTCGATATAAAAAGCCTCGCATAGAAAGTTTTGGCTCTCTATGCGAGGCTTAAAATTGCCTGATCAGAGACTACACTTGCAAGGCCGCCTGGAATCCGCTGGAAACAGCATCGATAATTTTGCCTACATTCCCAGCGTCTCCAATCACCCTTACAGGAATACCTTTATCCTCTAAAGCTTTTTTAAGTTCTTTTCCTACAGGTGACTGTCCGACAGCTAATACAACTTTATGGCACCGTATAAAGTCCTGTTTCCCTTCTTTACCAATCACCGCTACCCCTTCAGGAGTGATCTCCGAAACCATATTGCTTGTCCTTATTTTGATACCAAGCTTGGTGAGTTGCTGCATTGTATCAAAGCGGCTGATTGGCTCCATATCTATAGCTACCTCGGGTAACATTTCAACCACAGTAACTTTGAGCCCTTTTTCAGCCAGATAATGAGCGGTTTCACAACCTACTAATCCCCCACCAACGACAACAACTTCATCATCTTTTTCGAAAGATACCTTCCCGGCAAGCACATCCCAGGCCTGGACGACAGACGTACTTTCACTCTCCGTACCTTTAATCCTCGGTACTATAGGTTCAGCCCCCGTAGCAAGGATCACATAGTCCGGGGATTGCGCTGCAATAGTCTCAGCATCGGCAGCAACACCGCTTCTGACTTCTACGCCAGCCCTTGAAAGCTCCGCCTCAAGCCAATCACGGAACCAGCCAATTTTTGCTTTGCCTGGCGCCGCCGAAGCAATCCCCAGCTGGCCTCCCAGCTGTTGCTTTTTCTCATAGAGTGTGACCTGGTGACCTCGTTTGGCTGCCGTAATAGCTGCCTGCATGCCTGCCGGGCCTCCACCGACAACTACCACTCTCTTCTTTACAGGAGCGTGCTTAATTTCGCTGTATACGCCCTCATGGCCCGTCACTGGGTTAACCGTACAACGGAGGCGGAGATTATGGAACACACGACCGCCTATGCACCCAATGTTGCAAGAAATACACTTTCGTATCTCATTGTGCCGTCCCTCTTTAGCTTTCTGAGGCCATTCCGGATCAGCGATCAAGCCACGACCAATAGCTACAAAATCTGCTCGTCCTTCAGCAATGATTTTTTCAGCAAACTCCGGTTCACGAATCACGCCCACTGTAATTACCGGGATACTGACTACCTTCTTGATTTCTTCTGCCAGATATACACGCCATCCCTGTTCGAACCTCGAAGTCTCCAGAAGTGTAGGCATCGACTCATAGATGCCCGAACTCACATGTAGTACATGGACGCCTGCATCCTCTAGCATCTTGGCTATTTGTTTGCCCTCTTCTAAAGTATTGCCGTCCTCGACAAATTCGTCAGCACTGAAACGGAAACTGATCGGATAGTCGTCTCCCACAGCTTCCTTAATCCTTCTGATTATCTCCAATGGGAAACGCATCCTTCTCTCGAAGCTACCGCCATATCTATCGACCCGGCGATTCGTCCGCGGCGACATGAACTGTCCGATAAGATACCCATGGGCGCCATGCAGTTCTATTCCGTCAAACATCGCCCCTTTAGCTCGCACAGCCGTATTAACGAATTTCTGGATTAACGCTTCGATTTCGTTGATTGTCAGCTCCCGCGGTTGAGTACCGAGAAATGAACAAGGAACTGGCGACGGAGCTACGGGTTGAAGCCCCTCTGTTATACCAGGGGTGGTTTGACGGCCGGCATGGTGTATCTGCATAAAGATTTTAGCGCCATAGTTGTGGACAGCTTCCGCCAGCTCAAAAAATCCGGCCATGTACTTGTCGTCATCGAGGCGCAACTGACAAGCAACATTTTTGCCGCAGGGGTAATCTACCTGAACGTTTTCCAGGATTATAAGTCCTGCCCCGCCCTTCGCACGTGCTACGTAATAGTCAATAAGCCTCTGGCTTACCGATCCGTCCTCATTGGCAAGATTTGTCGCCATCGGTGGCATGACAATGCGGTTCCGGATAACCAAGTTTCCTATTTGACCTTCCGAAAAAAGGTTTGGAAAGTGTTGCATATTACTCCCACCCTGTTTTGTGATTGTTACTACTATCTACTATAACTTACGATAGACATCATTGTCAACCTTTGTCCCGTTTTATGTTACCGGACTGTGATCTTGTCATCCTGCAAGCGGACTGAGAAAATGTCACTTTGGAGGGCCGCTCTGTCCTGAAGCAAAAACCCCAACCACGCCTGCGTAGCTGGGGTATATTCGTCCTTACCTCACCTTCACCATGGCCGTGGTTTAACGGTGAAATCCCACGGGCAGGTCTCCTGGCTCGGGTTCAACGCTCTCCCACGCCTTCCCGGGTTTAAACCCCAGTGGCTCCTTTAGCAGGTACTCCCCCTCACAGTGGCGGCACCGCGCCGGACTTGCACCGGCTTCCCCGGCACCCGTGCGCGTCGTTTTCTGGTAATTAAGGGTTCCAGGAGATTTTCCAGGCCTTTAAAAAAGAATGCATTCCCGCTACACACCGCGGAGGCCTTTGCCGGGGTATGCCGTAAATCCAGTCCAGTAAATTACGCAACAAGGGAAAGAAACCACGGACCGGCAAAAAGCCCTGCCACAAAGGCAGGGCTTTTTGCTGCCGCCCCAGGCGGCAGGTACAGAGGAGGTCGTAATGGCTGGTCCAGGATGGAAGGATGAACTGTCGCCCCGGTGTTACTTTATGTAGTCGCCGGGGTAGAGCTGGTACCGGTACTGGTGCCGGCAGGGGCTTCTGGTGTTGTCGGCGCGGTGCTGACCGGCGTTTCAGGTGTTGTGGTGCTGGTACTTTCTTCAATTTCGATGTCGCCACTGTTTTCATCGTAATTTACTTTATCTTTAAAGACCTCGCCCAGGAACCTTAAGGGCACGAAAGTACGGTTGCTAATTAAGAGAGCCGGAACATCTAAATTTATTTTCGTGCCATTAACGGTTACTTCCGCGCTGCCAGGGATAAGTACTACGGTAATGCCATTTTTGGTTATAGTCACGGCATTTGTTGCCTCATCCCAGTTAACAGTTGCACCCAGGCCTTCCGTAACCGCCCTGACAGGAATAAGGGTCCGGCCGTCTTTAATCACCGGCGCTACATCAAACTTAATCTCCTTCTTCTTAACCCGGATGCGGCCCTGGAATTTTTCCAATCCGGTATTTTGGACTTCTTCCCTTACCTGGATTTCTTCCCTTTGCCGCACTTCTTTTTCCAGTTGTTGCTCAGAATGGTGAGAATCATTTTCCGGGGATTCTCCCTGGGCTTCCCGTTCCTGTTCGTTTAACTCTTTTTCTTCGTCAATTTTTGCCTCTTCTTGTTCTTCCCTTTCCTGATCTTTCAACCCATCTTCTAGTTTACTATCTTTTTCATGATCATTCCCCGTTTCCAACGCCGTCATATACTTATACTTACCGGCCCCATGGTCACTTTTACCATTCCCCGGCCGGGCATAAGCTATCCCCCCCGGTAGGAGCAGGCTGACTATGGCCAGCATACTGATTAATTTTTTGTAATTCATCTGCATACCCCCTATAAAATTTTAGGACAACCCGCAAAAACCGGAGTCGCCCCTAATTGCCAGCACCTTTCCAATTGGCCTATCCGGCAACCCGGCTGCCATGGCCTGTTAAGGCTTTAGGCCCGTGGTTTTGCGCCCCCGCCTTTCGGTCGGGTTCGCCTTTTGCGGTTCTCTAAAATATTTATCGGCACCTTTATTAATTTTTTGACTGTCAGTTGGCAGATTAATTGTCAATAAGCCAGCAAGGTCACCGGTCGACATATTATAACCTAAACTAAAAATTATTTATAAAACTCCATGGGCAAATCGAGTAAAAAGGGGTATAATATAATATGTGTTTTTGGGGAAGGAAGGGGGATATCTTTATTTGACACTCCAGGAAACGTCCCGCTCGCCGGAACCCCAGCGGAAAGCCGATATTACCATAAAATTATCGGAATTTGAAATCCCTCCCATGCAGGACATCTTACTTGTCGGTAAAAGAGCCCCTATCGGTCCCGAAGCCGTCAGGCGGATGGTTGATGCGGTTTCGCCGGAACAGTACGAGATAGTTCGCCTCAACCATGAAGTTTTTGAGGCAGTGGTAGTAAAAAAATCTCTTTTAAGGCTCCTACCCAAAGAAAAGCTTTTACCGGTTGTAATCGATGAAGGAAACCGTATCGCCGACGACAAGATGGTGATTAAAGCCCAGATAAATATTACCATCCAGATCAGCAGGACGGTGGAATTGTAGTGCCCACGGTAGAAGGCCTGATAAGCGAGAAGCTTTATACCATCGACCCTCTGGCCAGTGTTGGCCGGGCGGCGTCCATCATGGAACGTTATGGGATAGGTAGTCTACCGGTAGTAGAAGATGGAAAGCTGGTAGGCATCATCACTTCCAGGGATATAATAAGATCGCATCCCAACCGGCTGGTTGCCGACGCCATGACCCGCAAAGTGATCACTGTACCGCCAACAGTTTGCCTCACAGAAGCGCAAAAATTAATGGCAAAATATCAAATTGAGCGTCTGGTAGTTACCAGGGAAAGTGATATTATAGGCATCGTTACCTTTTCCCAAATTATGTCGGAATTAGGTAAATATACCGATAACCTCACCGGACTAAATAAAGCCGAAATCTTTTACGAAAAGGCCGTGAAGTTTTTACAAGAAGGCCGGGAGATTGCGATAATCTTCCTGGACTTAGATAACTTCGGCTTCATTAATAAAGAGTACGGCCATATTTACGGCGACAATGTCCTGCGCCAGACTGCTTTAATCTTAAATAGCTCAATCGACAGCAATAAAGACATTTTATGTCGTTATGGCGGGGACGAATTTGCCGCCGTTACTACCAGGCCCCTGGCCGAAGCCGAAAAACTTGCCCGGCAAATGGTCCTGGCCCTTGCTAATGAAAACTGGCCCGGGAAAATAAAGGTCACCATTTCTGCCGGCGTAGCCGGCGGCCGCTGTTCAGAACTCCGCAGTTCTGGTGAAGACAGTAGTTACATAGTCAAATACCTGGTCAATATGGCCAGCCTGGCTTCAACTAGAGCCAAAAAACTGAAAAAGCCGGTAGTAGCTGCGGAGGCAATTGAGTTTAAAAAAACTGTAGGTATGTAGGTATATTGGCCACTTTGGCGGCAATAACCGGCTTACTGTCGCTATGATTTGGATCAACGTCAAATGCCACAGCTCTATAAAAACACCACCTGATATCATATGAGATATCAGGTGGTGTGATCCGGCTACAGGTTTGCTCTCTCACGGCTGTCTTCCGCGCCGTAAAACAGGTTGCCCCTCACACCTTGAAGCGCTCCACTTGTTCTTCCAATCGTCTGGCAACCTTGAGGACCTCCTGGGCTGTTGAGGCTATCTCCTGGGTTGAGGCTGACAGTTCCTCGGCCGAGGCCGAAATCTCTTGTGCCGAAGCTGAAGTTTCTTCCGACACAGCGCTTATGCTCTGAACCCTGTCCAGCATCACGTCCTTGGCCTTCACCGTATTGTCCACCTGACGGTACGTCTCATCGATCATGGGTGCTATGGCGGCTACCGAGTGGAGTATGTCGTCAAAGGCCTTGACCGTTTTTTCTACATTTTCCAGTTGCGCAACTACCTGCTTCCTGACTTCCTCCGAAGTGTTCACAACTTCATTGGTCCCCGCTGCTATAGTGCCCAACAGCTCCCTGATCTTGTCGGAAGAAGCGCGGGACTGCTCGGCCAGCTTGCGGACCTCATCCGCCACCACTGCAAAGCCGCGACCTGCCTCCCCTGCCCGTGCCGCCTCAATGGCCGCATTCAAGGCCAAAAGGTTCGTCTGCTCCGCTATTCCGTTGATCACTTCGAGGATCTCGCCTACTTGATTTACAGAGCCGCTTAAATCAGTTAGTTTCTCCACTACCACCTTGAAAGCCTCGCGCACGCCCTTAATGGAGGCGATCAGGACGTCCAGCTCTTTCTTGCCTACACCAGCCAGCCTGGAGGTCTCTTCGGTGTTAGCCCTAACGTGGCCAAGTTCGGTGTACACTTTTTCCAGGCTGGAGGTTATATTTTCTACAAGGCCCAGTATTTCCTGCAGGTGACCCGCTTGTTCCGAAGCTCCCGAAGCTACCTGTTGAATGGCCTTGGCCACTTCGCCGGAAGAAGCGGCGATCTCTTCTGAAGCAGCGCTCAATGTCTCTGAGTTGCCGGCCAGCGTTTTCGCGTCGTCTCTAAGGCCCGATAGTAGCGGTCTGAGGTTGGCCTGCAGCCGATCGATGGCTTGGGCGAGCTTTCCTATCTCATCCTTCATGCGAAGGTATTTTTCAGAAACCGGCCGGGTAAAGTCGCCGTTGGCTATAAGTCCCAGGTCGTCGACGGCCAGAACCAGAGGAGAGGTTATAGTTCTTGCCATCATAAAAGTCAATACCAAGGCTACAAGGATTATTATCAGGGACACAACCAGCAAAGATGACCTAAGGCTGGCGGTCTTCTCCTGCACCTCGACTTCGGGGGCGGTCACTGCCACAGACCATCCGGTGCTCTTAACAGGAGCGTAGGCGATAAGGTTCTTCTGGCCCTGTAAGGTGTAATGGGCGACTCCCTCTTCTCCCTGAGCCATCCTCGAAATTACCGCCGCCAGAGATTCCAGGGAAGGGTTGGACTTTGCCTCCTCCACGATATTCTCCTCGCCTATGACCCTATCCGCATCTTTGTGGGCTATGGTCTTACCAGTACTGTCCACTGCAATCGCGTACCCTGTACGGCCGTAAGTTATGTCCGCCACCAGCTCGCTAAACTTTGCCGCGTCTACTATACCAATCAGCACGCCTATTATTTCATTGGTGGCATAGTGGCGTATAGGTGTGGCATAAGCAAATATAACCGACTTGTCGACCTTGCTGACAATGGTGCTGGAGACAAAAGTCTTACCCCCAATGGCGGCCCGGAAGTGTTCCCGGTCGGCGAGGTTGGCTTTACTGCCGTCGGAGTATACTGCGTTCCCCGCCTTGTCGGCAATGCCAAACCGCCTGAACCCCAGGCCTTTCGCCCTTTTTTGCTCTTCACGGAGAGTCTCCAACTTTTCTTCTAGCGTGGCTTCGCGGTCACCCGACCGGCCGCGGATAATGTTGTTATTGGCTATGGTCTCCATCACGTACATCCGCGCCTGGACGCGGCTGTTCACGGTCTCGGCGGCCTGCTGAACCATCTTGAACATGGCCTCTTCAGCTTGGCTATCTAAAGCGCTCCCGGCGCGGTTTTGACTTACAATTGCCAGCAACAGGCTTCCAACTAGAACGATAATACCGAAAAGCGCAGTCATCTTGCCTCGCAGGCTTCCTGTCAGTTTTCCCATCATACAACTACCGGTCGCTCCCGCTCCTGGCGAACCGCGGTTTGCGGGGCGACCTATACCCCCTTCCTCATAATCGTTTTGCTAGAACGGTAGCTTTTTGCGATCGAATTTAAACGGCCGCCTTCACGGCGGCCGTAGAGAAAAGGTATATTAATTTTAAATCACTTACTCTCCCGGCAGCCTGGCTACCATATCCTTAAAACGGACTTAGGCCCGCGGCTTTGCGCCCCCGCCTTTCGACGAGTTTGCCTTTAGCGGTACTGGCTATAATTATGCATTAGGCGTCAAGCGATTATTACTTTAATACATTTGATGGATATTTGTCAATATATACCCCAAGGTCCTAGCAGCGGATCGTGATATGTCACCATGTAAGCGGACTGAGACACTCATGCCACCTGATAGCGGCACCAACAGAAGAATGAAAATAACGGGCTGGCATTTGTTTGGAGCGAGCGACTTGGTCCGAGCGGTTGAACAGCCTTGGCGAAGCCGAGGAGCGAGGGCGGGGCCGAGGACAGGATGTCCGAGGCCTGCCTCTGAGGCAAGGATGCCGAATAGGCAGGGAACCCCGCCCGAGCCTGAGGCTGAGCCTTAGGCTGATCCGCGAGGGCCAGGGAGCGAGCGAAAACAATGCCAGCCTGGAGAGAAGTAATTTTCAGGGTAGAAAATGTCACTATGGGAGCATCTTGTAATGAATTAAAATAATGTTGCAGCTTGCCGCCAGGCTGTCTGGATGCATTTCCCAGGAATAAAATATTATAAAGTATAATGAACGGGAGGTCTAAATATGGCCCTGCAAGACCGGCAGGTAGAAAACAACTGGTATTATGTTCCTGATCCTTCGGGATTAGCTTCTTTACGCAGCCGCGGCCGTCTGTTAAGTTACATCCTGCCTTTCTGGTTTGGGGTAACCGAGACAGGAAGCCTCGTGGATCAAGCCGATACCGAAGGCCTGGAAACAATACGGCAATATAAACTTCCGGTGCTGGCCATCGTCCACAACTATTCCAGTCCTCAGTACGGTCCCCTGATACACCGCTTGTTGACTACGCCAACCTTGCGCCAGGCCCTGGTAAACAATATCTTATCCCTTATGTACCGCTGGGGTTTCGCCGGGGTTAATATCGATTTCGAATTTGTCCCTCCGGAGGATCGTTCCTCTTTGACAAGCTTTATGCGTCAGCTCTCCCAGGCCCTCCGTGCGGCAGGCTTTTTAACCACCATTTCCGTACCGGCAGAACTGGAGGATAACCCCCGCCACCCCTTCTCAGGCGCTTTTAGTTATCCGGAACTCGGAGCCCTTAGCGACCAGGTCTATATTTTAGCTTACGATGAACATTTCAGTACACCCGGCCCTATCGCTTCCGTTAGTTTTGTCCGTCGGGTACTGGACTATGCTGTAAGCGTTATCCCCAGGGAAAAAATACGCCTCGGTATGGCTGTTTATGGTTACGACTGGGCTGAAGGAGCGCCCATTCCCGTAACCCTCTCCCACAGCCAAGCCGTTGAGCTGGCTCGCCGCGTGGGTGCCACTATCTATTATGACCAAGCGGCCCAGGAATCCACCTTTAGTTATGTAGAGGATAATATTCCCCATGTAGTATGGTTTGAAGATGTGCGGAGCTTTAGCACAAAGCTGGGCCTGGTGCGGGAGTACAACCTTCCTGGCATCGGTGTCTGGCGCCTGGGCCTGGAAGACCAGCGCATCTGGGAACTGCGAGGCGGGTATAAAGGCTAGTTTTTTATTTTAGCATTTTCGCGTCTAAGTCCAAAGAATAAATAAAGACCAGAATCTCAGCCACCATCTGGTACAGTTCGACCGGAATCTCAGACCCGATATCTAACCCAGCTAACATCTCCGCCAGATGGGTGTCCCGGTGGACGGGGACGCCAGCTTCCCTGGCAGTGACTATGATTTTATCGGCTATAGCCCCCCTACCGGAAGCTACTACCCGGGGGGCTTTATCTTGCTCGCTGTTATATCGCAGGGCTACCGCCTTTCTTACCCCTTCCTGTTCCTTCATGGCTGCGCTTTTCCCTTCCCCCGTTGCGGTGAAACAGGTTAAACCCTCTTATCCAGAAAGCCGATCTGGGAGCCGGTTTCCCCGGCAGCAGCTTCCCAAGGTACAAGCCACCGGGGAACGATACCCGGTTGCCATTTGTACCCATGCAAATGGTAGCCCAGGCGGGCAAAGGCATCCTGGAGAACCGGCCAGGATTCATTGATCAACCGGCCCACCCATTCCTTCTCCACCCTCCCCTCGACCCTGACCTCCCGCTGCCAGATACTTATTTCCAGCAACAGGCGGCCCAAATTCTCCGTATCAACTAGGATAGAGATATTAAAATTCTGGCGATCAGTGGGGCTGTTTCCCCCTCTTTCTTTTTTAATCACCAGCTGCCCCCAGGTAGTTACTTCATTATTTTTCAACAGGGGCAGGGTAAAATAAAGGTGGCTCTGGAATTCGTTATCACCCCATTGGAAAATCAGCTGCCCGGCCAGCTGCCTGACAATCATTTTGCCAGTCTCGAGGAGTTCGCCGCTGGCATCCCGGCCAGTTTGCCGGGTACCATCCTGTAGGGCCTGTAAAAGATAGTCCAATTTTTCTATTAGCCCATTCAAAGGTAGGGGCCGGAAAGGGGCGACGCCGTCCCTGGCAGGTAACTGGGAGGATAACAGGTTGCGCAATTGCTCCGCTACCTTTACCTGGCCTTCCTCCGGCTTAAGGACCAGGGAGGCCACCAGGGTCCTGAGCTCCCGGTAAAGCAAGCCGGCCTCCTCTCTCCTCTCCCCGGCCAAACCGTCAATTAAATCTGCCAGGAGAGGGATAAATCGGGCCAGGCGCGTCATCCCTGCCTGCCCCGGGCCTTTCTCCCCCAGCATAAACTCCTGCAGGAGCTTGACCGCCTCTATCCGGGGCAAGACTCCCAGCTTAAGGGCCTGTAGAACCACTTCCATCCCTTCTTCGTTTTCACTACCAAGGAGGGCCAGTGCCTGTTTTACCTGCCCCAATAATTCTTGTTGCAATGGGAGTCTGTGGCTGATAAATTTTTGCACCAGGGAACGGTGCAGGGGTGTGTCTTTAAGCCCCAACCGGGCAAGAATTTCCCCGGGGATGTCATTTGTCGTTGACCCGTCCCGGGAAAGGAGTTTGACCATGTAGAGGCTTCCCCGGCGCTCCTGGACCTGCAGGCTGACCAAATCACCCGGGGATAAAGAAAAAGAAGTACGAGCCAGGACCTCCCGACCTTCGAGCTCCAGGACAAAACGGCCCGTTCCCCGCCGGCCGATCACTCTGCCCTGGAGTACCTGCCCCACCTCCCAGGCCAGCCCCCGGCTATCCTTTACGGCCCCTGCCGCGCTGGTAGCTATAGCTTTACCGGCCTCGGTCCTAAGATCAGTTAAGATCAGGTTCATAGTAAAGCACCCCCAGGTAGTCGGTTGCGGACAGGTACTTGCACCGGTTGGACAACTATAGATATTCTAACATATCGGCGGAGATCTCTATTATATTTCTCGGAGCTTTTAGTTCTCCCTATCGCCTTTTTGTACCGACTTGCGGAAAAAGATGATGACTAGAATTGCCAGGATGGCAGCTGCCAAACCCCAGGCAGTGGACGGTAGATTTATTCCTCCCTGGACGGTACTAAAAAGGCCAAAAACAAAGAAGATACAGGCGGCCCCGAGTTTGATCACCCGTTCGGGTAAGCGGGCCCCCATAGCCTGCCCGATCCAGATTGCCAGCCCATCGGAAAGAACCATCCCCAGGGTCGAGCCAAGCCAGACGGGTAAAACGGAATAAGTAGTAGCCAGCGTTACGGTGCTAAGCATGGTTTTATCGCCAAATTCAGCCAGAAAGAAGGTGATTGTCACCAACCAGAAGGGAGAAGCAATGCGGTGGGTATTATCCTTTTCCTTCTCCACACTATCACCCCGGAGGGTCCAGAGGCCAAACCCGATAAAAGCCAGGCCGGCAAGAAAGTGCGTCCAGGCGGCAGGGATAAGTACACCCATAAATTCGCCCAAAGCGACGGAAATGACGTGAACCAATAGCGTCGCGCTGAAAATCCCCGCCAGGACAACGCGGGCATTAAAACGGGTAGCAAGGGTGAGGGCCACCAGTTGGGTCTTGTCCCCCAGTTCGGCAATAAAAATCAAACCCATTGATAATAAAAATGCTTTCATACCGTACCTCCTGAATAGAGTGATGTGATGGGCTGCCCAGGGGCCAAAAAAAGAGACCTTTACACCCCTATCAGGGTGCAAAGGTCTCGCTAAGCCATACATAGTAGGCTGGCAGGGCCAGGCCGGCGGCCAGTATGTTGACCCTACCTGTTGAATAGCTACTCCCCTCTGCAACTAAAATAATTATACCCTGGAAGCTCGATATTGACAAGCCGGCGCGTTCACTCGTGTTAGCCAGTCAAGGAAGGGTGACATTTTCTCTGTCCCTTGACAGACCAGGGTTTAGCCGGCCCGTATTTCCTGGCGCATAAAAAAGTAGTAGGCCAGGGCAAAGATCAGCATGGTGGCAGCGATAAGACCCACCAGGTGCGGCCAGATGAGGAGCAGGCTCTGGTCCAGGGGCAGGCTTCCTGGTATAGCCCCCTCTAATTGTTCCACCAGTACAGGCCCCAGGGTCCTTACCCCGGGGTTAAGGAGAGTTACTGTAGCTTCATCGTAAAGAGTTGTCGTTGAAAGGCGGCTAAGATTTTGTTTCAAAGTCGCGTTGTGCAGGACCCGGGCCGGCGCGGCATTTTCACTTACCGGGAAGATGCCGTCGGCAATGAGCCCCGCCAGCATCCCGGCAAAGAGGGCGAAAAACAGCCATACGGCTATGCCAGCCAGGGCCGAGGTGGCCGTCTGGCGGAACAATAAAGAAAAGAGGAGGGAGACACTCAGCCAGAAGGCCACATAAATAATGGTGACCAGGAGGTAGATAAACAGCCGTCCGATTTCCTCGCCCGTAGGAGGAACGCCGATTAGCAGCAGCCCCAACCCGGCCACTAAGAGCCCCAGGGCCAGGATGACCACCGCCAGAACTACCAGGCCGGCCAGAAATTTGCCGTTGATGACATCGTCCCGGTAGATTGGCTGGGCAAGGAGCCGGCTCAAGGTGCGTTTATTATGCTCGCCGTTGATGGCATCAAAGCCGAGGGCCAGGCCCAGCAGGGGGCCCAAAAAAGAAATAAAAGTAATAAAGGGCGGCAGGGACCCGCCGCTGGTGGTAAAAAGGCGCAGGAAGACAAACTGGGGATCCCCTTCTCCTGCCGCCTGGCGGATGCTCTGGGCTGCCACGTAAAAGGCGCCCACGCCGGCCACGGCCACCAGGAAAACCAGGATGGCAAAGCGGGTGCTGCTCAGGTTGTCCGCCAGCTCCTTCTGGAAGACGGTTTTCAAGCCACCGCTGAACCATTCCTGTTGCCGGAACCAATCCAGCCACTCTTTTATCCTAGCCTGCCACCGTGTCATGATATCCCTCCCCCTGGAAATACTGGAGATAAATATCATCTAAATCATAGCCCCGTGCCCTTAAATACAGGAGGGTAAATCCTTTACTTGCCAGGTAAGGCGTAAGCTCCGGGCGGATATCGCGGCCCGCGGCGCAGCGGATCCGGATAAAGGCGCCGTGGCGCTCGACGGCGGTCACACCCTGAAGGGACCGGAGGGCATTAAACAACTGATCATTATCGGGATCGGCCTGCAGTTCAATCTCCAGGGGCTTACCGGCCATGACCTGCTGCCCGAGCAATGCCACCGGCCCGGCCGCCAGGAGCCTGCCGCCGACAAAAATTCCTACCCGGTCGCAGATTTGCTGCACCTGGTGCAGGAGATGGGAGGAGAGGAGAACTGTTTTCCCGCCTTCCCGGGCCAGCCGGACAATCAGGGCCAGCAGTTCCCGGACACCCTCGGGATCAATGCCCAGGGTGGGTTCATCGAGGATTATAATCTCCGGGTCCTTCACCATGACATCGGCAATGCCCAACCGCTGGCGCATCCCGCGAGAAAACTCCTTCACTTTGCGGTGGGCGTAATTGCTTAAACCCACCTGTTCCAGACTTAAGGCCACGCGCTTTTCAGCTTCCGCCGGGGGGATCTGGTTCAGTCCGGCGGTGTAGAGGAGGTTCTCCCGTGCCGTCAGGTCGTCGTAGAAACCGACATTATCGGGTAGATAGCCAATTATCCTCTTAACCTCCAGGGGGTAACGGGTGGCGTCCAGACCCTTTACCAGGGCCTGGCCGGAAGTCGGCTCGGTCAACCCCAGAAGCATTAATATCGTTGTCGTCTTGCCGGCACCGTTGGGCCCCAGGAGACCGAAAATCTCCCCCTCCCTGATTTCCAGGTTGAGGTCCTGGACGGCAGTTATGGAGCCATAGTGCTTGGTAAGGTTCCGGGTGACAATGACTGCTTCCTGTCCTGCCATGGCTATCGCCGCCCGTACTTCCGGAAAGTCCACGCCACGGCTCCAATAACAATGAGGACCAGGATTACCCCTAACAGACCCCAAAGGGTCGAGGTCCGCACACTGACCCGCAAATCGGCGCTGCCGCTAGTTTCCTGGGCACTGGCCGTAAGGCTTACCACGTAGTCACCGGCAATGGCCTTGGGCGAGGGTTTGATAAAGGCCGTAACCTGCTGGCTGGCGCCGGCCGGCAGCAGGTCAATCTTCTCTGGTTTGAAGGTGACCGCCCAACCGCTGGCTGCATTGGCGGCAAGGGTAATGTTGGCCAGGTCGGCGCTGCCGGTATTCTTCACCACCAGGGTTACCGGGCTCTCTCTTCCGGCAATGGCGTCAGCGTTCAAGCGGCCCGAGGGGGTAGTCAGTTCCAGGCTGTAGGTGCCGGTAATATTGACCTTCAGAACAACGCCCGCTTTACTGCTCCCCGAGATGGCCTGGATAGGAATATTATAGGTGCCGGCCTTGACGTCCTGGGGGGGCTTCACGGTCACATCCAAATCCTGGCTCTTACCGGGCTTTAGACTTAAACTGGCAATCTGCTTGCTGTCATAAGCCGGGCTGAAGGTTACCTGCCAGCCAGGTGGCGCCTGGGCTCCCAGGCTGTAAGAGCGCTCCTGGGCACCGTTGTTGGTCAGTTCTACGCGGAACTGGAAGGTGGTACTGCTGGTACCGCTTAAAACCGGGTAGTCGGTGGTCATCTTATCGCTGCCCGAGGCCACCTCTTTGATGATCACCTGCAGGTCGAGGCGGGAAGAGGCGCTGGGCCCACTAGCCTGGACCACAAAGCTATAATTTCCGGGTTGAACATCAGCCGGCACTTCTACCTGGAAATCAACGCTGGCCGGCTTATCAGTACTGGCAAAAGCCTGGCTGACAACCATGCCGCCGCCTTTAAACAGGGCCTGCCACCCTTTGGGGGCGGAAACAACTTTCAGGTCAACCTTCTGGGGCACGCCACTATTGCGTAACTCCAGGGGAAAGGTGATCGTTTCCCCGGGCTGGGCCTCAATGCCCGGGAAGGCCGTAGATAGGAGCAGCCCGTTTTCCGCCCTGGCCGGCCCTACAAGGGGACTGAGTGTCAGGGCCAGGAAAACTAAAAGGGTCATCAGGGCTAAATATGAGCGCTGGCGAAGCAAAACAATTCCCCCTATCGTCGATATCAATAAATCCTAATATTATAGACGTCGGGTAGGGCCGCGAGGTTACAACCTGGCCAAAAAATTAGGGCGTTTTTTAGCGCCCTGTCCCCGTAATCTTTTCCTCCTCCCGGTAGGGTATGACCTTGTCGCCGTCGAACTCCAAAATCAGGTAGCGGTATTCCGGCCCCCATTGCGCTTGGTAGGTAATCAGAATCAAAGCGTTACTGCTGGTATCCGAACGTATCACCTGCACGGGTAAGACCAGGTAGGCATCCAGGGGCTGCGTGTAGATAAGCTGCCAGCCCGCAGGTCGCCGCTTGCTGATGGAAACCAGGAACTGGTTAAAAGCCTCTACCTGGCCGATGCTTACCAGGGTATCGGGCTCCGGGCCGTTCAAGCTAACCATGTAGTGGTATTGAAGTGGTGTAACTCTAAATCCTGCCGGTGTCTCAGGGGGAGGAGTCGGCCATTGCCGCCAGGCAAGGAATAAAAAGAGCAGCACCAGGGCCACTGCCCCGGCCAGGGGCCACTTCACCCGCCGCTGCCGGGTAGAAACAGCAGGTCCCCCTGCCACCGGTAAGGAAGCCACCCTATTTTGTACCCGTCGCCGCATGGCGGCTGTAAAATGCCACCCGGCCAGGGGCGGCGGGACTTTCCCCGGCAGTCCGGCCAGCAGTTTATCCAGGCGGTCCCGGTGTTCAGGCATTACCCTCACCTACCTTAAAAACTTGCTGCAGGTGCTGGCGGGCCCGGTAAAGACGGAGCTTTACAGCCGGCAGGGAAATACCCAGGATTTTAGCAATATCCTTAAGGCTTAACTGCTCGTAATAATGGAGCCAGATTACCTCCCGGTAGATAACCGGCAAATTTAAAATGGCGTGCCATAATTCCTGCTGTTGCAGGTTTTCCATAACCCGGTCCTCAACACCGGCAAAGGTATGATCCGCAGGCTTAACGGGTTCCACGTCGCGGCGGCGGGTCTGGGCCCGCAGCTGGTCGCGGCAGAGGTTGACGGTTATATGGTAAATCCAGGTATAAATGGAACTACGGCCCTGGAATTTATCCAGGTTGGTGTATATACGGATAAAAACCTCCTGGGCTACATCTTCCGCCCAGTGGAGGTCATGGAGATAGGAATAGGCCAGGTAAAGGACTTTATCGCCGAAGCGCCGCATCAAGTATTCCAGTTGCTGCTGGCGGTTCTCCAATTCCATGGGGGCCGCTTGCGGCTGGATAAAGGGCTCATACATACCCATCTCCATTCCCCCTCCCCTGAGGTGGGTTATTAATATATTTTAGCGTTTTGTCCTGAGGTTTAAAAGACCACTTATAAAAGGCGGCCGATGTAATCGGCCGCCGGTTGAAGTATTATGGTGCCGTGGTTACTGGACTGCGGTTACCGTTGATTTCGTAACAGTAACTGATAGGCATTGCTTTTTTCAAAGTATTGACCATGCCACAGTATTTGCTTAAAGATAACTCGATGGCGTGCTTGACCTGATCTTCAGGGAGGTCGGGCCCGGTCAGGCGGTATATCAGGGTAGCAGCGGTAAAGATTTTAGGATGCTCTGAAGACCGTTCAGCCTCGACGTCGATGGCAAAGGAAGCCAGGGACAGGCGTTTTTTCTTGAGGATGCTCAGGACATCCATGGCCGTGCACCCGGCCATACCCATGAGCAGGACCTCTGAAGGCCTGGCTCCCAAGTTCTGGCCGCCGTGCTCGGGGGCGGCATCCATGGTTACCGGCTGGCCGGAATCCCCCAGCCCCTTTAAACGCATATGTTCCCCTTCCCAGGTTACGGTTACTTTCATCCTTTTCCCTCCTGGTGCTATTTGTGTTATTATACATCAGGTGCCGGCTAGAAGCAATTTAGGGAAACTTGTCACACCTGACTGCCGTCATCTCCCGCATCATAGGCCAGCTCATAAGCCCTACGGGAGATTTCCCGGTAATAGCTATTTAACAGCTGGTAAAAATCCTGGGCATGGCGCCCGAAAGGAGGAGGACCCAGGCGCTTTAAAACACCCCGGGGCACGGCAGGTGGGTGCATGCTAACCTGGAAGGCAGCCAGCGCTTCCCCGACCTGCCAGAAATCAACCGGGTCGGCAGGCAACTCCGGTGGGGAGCTACTTTCTTCTGCAACCGGCTCCATCTTTTCTTCTTCTTTAACCGGCAGGGAGGGGCCGCCGCCGGCAAGGGCTGCGCGCTTCTCCCTTAGAGCCCTGATTATTGCTTCTTTTTCCCGCCCGCGCAGGAGGAAAAGTAAGAAGGGGTCGCTATCAAACTTTTCCCCCAGCAGGTAATAGACGGCGGCAATATGCTTGCAGGGGTTGGCCCAGTCAGGACAGGAGCAGCTGGTGACGATTTCTCTTGCAGCGCAGGGGAAGAGGGAAAGGCTTACCCCGGTAAAGGCCGTCTCAATATCCTCCGGCATCTCGCCGGCCAGCAAGCGGGCGGCAAAAGCTGCTTTGCTGGCCAGGACTTCGATCACCCGGTTCCACTCCGCATCGGAAAGGGGAGTAATTTTTATCATGACATTGTAGGGCCTGGGCCTGGACCCCTGGACTTTAGCGTTGACCATCCCCGGGGCGAGTTCGATACTTAAGACGTTACCCCGCCGGGCATATGTCCGGCCCCGCTGCAGGCGGCTGGCCCACCCAAAGGACTCCAGGACATCCAGCCAGCGCCTGGCCCACCAGTTACTGCCGAAATTTCGCCGGGCAGCCATTTTTTAACCTCCAAAAGTCTTCACTGGTTATTTTTCGGTTATAGTTCTATTCCCTCGCTCCGTAAAGCCAGCAGTTCCCGCAACTCTCCAACTGACAATTCCGTAAGCCAGCCTTCGCCGGTACCGATAATTTGCTGCGCCAGGGAACGTTTTTCCTCAATCAGGGCGTCGATTCTTTCTTCCAGCGTCCCGGCACAGATAAATTTATAGACCTGGACATTTTTCTTCTGGCCGATGCGGAAGGCGCGATCGGTGGCCTGGTCTTCTACGGCCGGGTTCCACCAGCGGTCAAAGTGAAACACATGGTTGGCCCGGGTGAGGTTTAGTCCCACCCCACCGGCCTTGAGGGAAAGGATGAAAAAAGGGGGCCCATCGTTTTCCTCCTGGAAACGGTGGATTAACTCCTCTCGCTTGGACCTTGCCAGCCCGCCGTGCAGGAAAAGGATTTCCCGGCCAAAAGCCGCCTCTAAATATTCCTGCAGCATTTGCCCCATCACGGCAAACTGGGTAAAGATGAGGGCTCGTTCCCCGGCCGCCAGGACCTCTTCCAGCATCTCCCGGAGCCGGGTAAGTTTTCCAGAGCGGCCGTCCAGGCGGCTACCGTCACCCAGGAACTGGGCCGGGTGATTGCAGATTTGTTTTAATTTGGCCAGGGCAGCCAGGACCAGCCCTTTACGCTCGATGCCGGTGGCGGCTTCTATCTTTTGGAGCATGTCCTGGACAACAGCTTCATAGAGGGTAGCCTGTTCCCGGGTCAAATGGCAAAAGACTTTGATCTCCTGCTTTTCCGGCAGGTCCCGGATGATTGCCGGGTCAGTCTTGACCCGGCGCAGGATAAAAGGTTGGACCAGGTGCTGCAGCCGCTCCGCTCGCTCCCGGTCCCGGTAACGTTCTATGGGGATCATAAAACGGTTGCGAAAATCGGCCAGGCTGCCCAGGTAGCCGGGGTTTAAAAATTCCATTATGGACCAAAGTTCGCTTAAATTGTTTTCTACCGGTGTACCGGTAAGGGCGATTCTGAATCCAGCCTTTAAGCTACGGATGCTTCGGGTCTGCTTGGCTTCCGCATTTTTAATATTCTGGGCCTCATCGAGCACCACCCCATCCCAGTCTACGGCTGCCAGGTCTTTTTCATCCCGGTGAACCAGGGTATACGTGCTGATTACCAGGTCCCGCCGGGCTGCTTCCCGGATAAATTCGTCGCCTGAGAGGCGCTCACTGCCGTGGTGGAGAAGGACTCGCAGTGAGGGGGCAAAACGCGCTACTTCCCGCTGCCAGTTGCCGGCCACCGAAGTGGGACAGATAAGTAGAACCGGGCCGCTGGCCATTCCCTGTTCCTTACGATGGAGCAGTAAAGCCAGGAGCTGGATGGTCTTACCCAGGCCCATATCGTCGGCCAGACAGGCCCCTAGCCCCAGTTCCGTAATAAACTTAAGCCAGGAAAAACCCCGCACCTGGTAAGGGCGGAGGCTCCCCCGGAATCCGGAGGGCTGGGGCAGGAGGGTAATTTTTTGGTTGTCGTGCACCTTTTCTAGAAGGGAAGTAAGATGACCCTCTGCTTCAATACCCAATAGCGGGAGACTGGTGGGGACTATTGCGCCTTCAGACTGCCTTTCACCTGGATTTGCATCTACCCCGCCCAGCAGGCTGAGACGTAGAGCTTCACCCAGGCTCATGGTCCCCTGGCCAGCTTGCTTTTTCCAGAATCTATCCAGGGCCGCCAGTTCCTCCGGCCGGAGTTCCACCCACTGGCCCCGTACCTGGACCAGGGGCACCTTTAAAGCAGCCAGCCTGGCAAATTCCTTCCTGTCAATGACGGCATCCCCCAGGGCTACTTCCCATTCATAATTGACCAGGGCGGCGAGGCCCAGACCACCGGGTGCAGCCGGTCTTGTCGTCCGGGAAGCGTTTTTGCCCTGTTCACTGGCCTTGAGCTTTAAACGCAGCCCCAGGCGGGATTTATGCTTCCCCCACCAGGGAGGTACCAGTACGCCAAAGCCGCTTTCGGCCAGGAGGCCGGCCGCTTCCCGCAAGAAAGCATAGGCTTCTTCCGTAGTAAGGAGACAGCCTTCCGGTGAAGGGTCTTTCAGGCTCCTTTCCAGAGGCGGAAATATTCTTGCCGCCCGGCCCAGGTCGGCCAGAAGCCTTTCCTGGGGATTGGCGAAGCGCCGGTTCAGGAATTCCAGGACGCTACCCCTTTCACGCCAGGCTTCTGCGACCGGTACCAGGAGGCTGGGATCATCGCTGGCCTGGAGTAAAAATTGCAATTGCCACAAAGGCCGGCCCTCTTCTCCCGTCCTTTCCGGTGGTTCCAGGCGGAAACAGGTGCGAAAGGCTACGGTCCCCGGCTGGCTGAACAGGGTCTTCGTCCAGCCATCGATTTGCTCCTTCAGGTCTTTCATTTCCAATAACGGCCCGCTAAAGGTGGCTTTTTCGGCCGCCAGGGCCACAGCCCACCTGGCCGGGGTACTATCGTCGCCGAGCCCTTTGGTCCTCCCCTCGAGGGGAGAAATCATTAGCCAGTACCTGGCCATGGCATCGACGGCACTATGCAGAAAATCTTCCACCAGGATGCGAGGATGCGGGAACGGGATATTCGCCTGGGCCCGGCAGGCAGGTGGCATACCGGCCGCTAATAATTCCACCCGGCGGGCATCTTCAGGTTGGTCTAAGAGGGCTCGCCAGGAAGCCCTTAATTCCTGCCGCAGCAGAGTTTTAGCCCCCGTCCTCTTCCCCGCCGATGCTTTTACCTCCTCCAGCACCACCGGGACAAAGCGTTCCCGGACCAGTAATTCCAGGGCCAGCTTGGCTGCCAGGCTCCAGAACAGGAAATCGGGGGCCAAAATATTACCTTTCATTTGCACCGGATGTCCTTCCCCCAGCCGGGGCAGGACATTGATAACCCATACCGGTGATACTGCCAGGCCTTTGACCTCCCAGGGGGTTAAGACCGGAAAGTTTTGCCGTAAAGATTGGCCCTTACGGGCAATCTCGCCGCTCCCGGGCAGATACTTTAGTTGCGGCGAAGGCAGCGGGCCAAAATCAGTTGATGGGAGTAACAACTGGATTTTGTCCAGGCCCGGCGGAATAAGGGGGATGCTTTTATAAAGGCCCGCGCTTAAATTTAGCAGGACGGTGATAAGTTCCTGGTCGGAAGCCTGAAAAGGATGAAGGGGCACTTTATTTTTAGCTGGCCTGGGCAAATATAGCTCCTTCTGCTGCCGGGCGGCGGCCAGGGATTCCCCCCAGACAAAAAAGCGGCCATTTACTTCTTTATTGCTATCTTTAACCCAGGTCCCATGGACGACAATCATTGCCAGTATGCTCCTGCTGAAATATATCCTGCAATTATTCGCCGCGAGGATTAATTTTTCCTGCCGTTCCCCCCTTTAACCTTGACTTTTAATGCAACATCTGTTACATTGTAACTAATGTTACATCTATGGGTGAGATTAATGAACCAGGACATTACCCGCCCCGGCAACAAATGGCACCTGTTCATCTATAAAGTACCCGGTGAACCATCGAGCAAGCGCATTTACCTCTGGCGGGAACTCAACAGGCTGGGAGCCCTCTACCTGCAGCAAGCCGCCTGCCTGCTCCCGGCACGCCCCGGACTACTGGAAAAACTGGAACAACTAAAGACACGGGTAGAAGAATTCGCAGGCACTGCCTATCTCTTCCCCAATCTCAACCTTGATCCCGGGCAAGAAGCACAGGTAATAGAGCAATTCAGGGAGATGCGCAATAAAGAATACCAGGAAATAATTAAAGAGATTAACAAATACCTGGCGGAACTGGAAAAGGAAGTACGTATCCAGAACTTTTCTCCGGCGGAAATAGAAGAGGAGGAAGCCGAACTGGAAAAAATCGAACGCTGGTACCAGCGGGCCCGGAAGCGCGACTGGTATAATGCCCCCCTGGCTGAACAGGTCGCCTCCCTTATAGACGAAGCCCGGGTAGCCCTGACGAGGTTTACCACTCTTACCTATGGAGCCTTAAAAGAAAGGGAGGATTAATTGATGCCGGCCCCTTGCCCCTGGAGCCAGGCGCCGGAAGATGTTCTGGCCTGGCAGCAGGTAGACCCGGAGCAGGGTCTAAGTACCGCTGAAGCCCAGAGGCGCCTGAAAATTTACGGTCCCAACCGCACGCTAGTCCGTCCCGTCCTATCCTTCTGGCATATCTTTGCCGAAGAAATCCGCGAGCCCATGATCCTTTTACTCCTGGCGGTGGCTGCCGCCTATTTTCTCCTGGGCGAACTGGGGGAAGCCCTGGCCGTAACGGCCATTATCCTGGGTATCGTCTTCATTGAGGTAGGCACCGAGTTTCGCGCCAAGAAGGCCATTGCCGCCCTCCAGGACCTGAACGCCCCCACTACCCCGGTCCTGCGCCAGGGCAAAGTAAAGGCCATTAATACTGAAGACGTTGTCCCCGGCGATATCCTGGTGCTCCAGCCCGGCAACCGCGTGCCGGCCGACGCCCGCCTCCTGGTGAGCGCCGGACTGGCCGTCGATGAGTCCCCCCTTACCGGGGAATCCCTGCCGGTGGAAAAACACACCCGGCCCCTGGACCCGGCGACCCCCCTGCCCGACCGTCACAATATGGTTTATCAGGGTACGGTAATATCCCGGGGTGAAGGCCTGGCCTGCGTGGTAGCCACAGGTCTGGAGACCGAACTGGGGCGGATTGTTGGCCTTACACGCCGTTCCCGTGAACCCCGCACCCCCCTGCAGCAGTTTATGCGGGAACTGAGCCGGGTCCTGGCGCTAGTTGCCCTGGCTTTTGCCGTGCTTATCCCTTTCCTCCAGTTCCTGGTGGCCAGGGAACCCTGGCCCCGGGCGGTCCTCACTGGCCTGAGCCTGGCCTTTGCCACCATACCCGAAGAACTCCCCATCCTGGTGACCATGGTCCTGGGCCTGGGGTCTCTAAAGCTCGCCCGGGAAAAGGCCCTGGTCCGGCGCCTGCAAGCCGCTGAAACCCTGGGACACATCACCACCGTGGTCACCGACAAGACGGGTACCCTGACGGCCAACCGCCTCACCCTGGAAGCCCTCTGGCTGCCGGGGGAAGGAGAACTCCTGTCCCCTGCCCTGGCCCGGCAGGATAACGCGGCCGGTGAATTACTCCTGGCCGCCCTCCTGACCCAGAGCCCGGTTACTGCCTTGGAAGCCTGTGACCCCCTGGAAAAGGCCCTGGCCGAAGGTGGAGGGCACCTGGACCTGCCCCGGGAAGAGTTGCTGGCCTTTTATCCTTTAAACCAGGAACAACGCTGGGTAGGGGCCCTGCGCGCTAGCCAGGCCGGGGCTACACTATACGTCAAGGGAGCGGCGGAAGAAGTGCTGGCCATGTGTACCGATCCCTCCACCCTGGAGGCTACCGCCGCCACCCTGGCGCAATTTGCCGGCGAAGGTAAGCGGGTCCTGGCAGTAGCCAGGCGCTTTTTCTCCAGCCAGGACCTGCCGGCAGGGGCTGCTGCAGCCGGCCAGGACCTCACTTTCCTGGGATTTTTAATCTTTGCCGACTCCTTACGCCCTGAGGCTGCCGCGGCAGTGGCCGCCGTGCAGCGGGCCGGGATCAAGGTCTACCTGGCCACCGGCGACCACCCCGAGGCAGCCCGCAGTATTGCCCGCCAGGTAGGTATACCGGCAGAGAAATTGCTGTCCGGCGCCGAACTGGAGCAATTAAACCCGGAGGATTGGGTTCCCTTTCTCCAGGAAACCCGTGTCCTGGCGCGCATAACGCCGGAGCAGAAACTCCAGTTAGTCCAGGCCCTGCAGGCTAAAGGGGAAATAGTCGCCATGATCGGCGATGGTATTAATGATGCCCCGGCCCTGGCCGTGGCCCACGTGGGCCTGGCCATGGGCCGCCAGGGTACCGATGTCGCCCGGGAGGCCGCCGGCGTGGTTTTAAGCGACGACTGCTTTTCTACCCTGGCCACGGCCATCCGCCAGGGGCGGGGCCTCCTGGCGAACCTGCAAAAGTCGGTGCGCTATTACCTGGCAGTGAAGGTAGCCCTCATCGCCACCATGCTGGTACCTGCCGCCCTGGGGCAACCGGCTCCCTTTTCGCCCCTGATGATTATTCTCCTGGAACTGTTCATGGACCTGGCGGCCTCAACTGCCTTTGTCATCGAGCCCCCGGAGGAGCCTCTCATGGAACGCCCCCCGCGCCGGCCCGGCCGACCCTTCCTGGACCGGCCCATGGTCCAGGTGATCTTTGCCGGAGGCCTGTTCCTGGCCCTGGCAGTAGGGCTGGCCTACCAGGGCCTCGAACTCTGGTGGGGACCGGCCCCTGTACCTATAAGGCAAACTGCCGCCTTTGCTACCTGGATGCTGGGGCATGTCCTGCTGGCCTACGCCTTAAGGACCCAGAGCCTGCCCCCTTACCGACAGGGGTTCTTTAGCAACAGTGTCCTTAACCTTTGGGCCCTGGGGGCGGCAGCAGTAACCCTGCTGGCTGTCTACCTGCCGCCCCTGCAGGCTGTCCTGGGTACCGGCACCCTACCCACCGGGGCGTGGGGGCTGGTGGCCGGGGCCGCCCTGCTGCCCGGCCTGGTGATGCTGCTCTACCGTCCTGGACATTGAAGGGAGGTTTGCAGTAATAAGAACTGCCATTGCCCATCCCGCGAGATAATGGTACAATTGTATCAGGGAGGGAAAAATATGCCTGAAGAAGCCAGGAAAGAAATAGCTGCCGGGACAGATGAAATATTCTACCCTAGAGGTTTTGACCCATTCAATTACCTGGTCCAGCAGCTTAATAACATGGATGCCCGTTTTGAAGCCCGGTTTACCAAGCTAGAAAATGAAATTGGTACTTTGCGGCAAGACATGGGCACACTGCGTGAAGAAATACATCGAGTACGCGAAGAAATGCATCGAGAGCTGCGCAGCGTTCAACGCTGGTCATTCGGTATCGTAGCAGGTGTTATTGTCGGATTCATAGGCGTCATTACCTCCCTCCTTGTTATTCTGGCCAGGCTGCCCCTAAACTAGCTCTGGTAATTAAGGCGTTACCCGCTCGGATGATTTTACCGGGCGGTTTTTGATTCTTACACTAAAAAGCCCGGGATTGACCCGGATTTCTGGAGGATTAATGCCTGCCAATCATTTTTAGAAGTTTAAGCCCGGGATTAACCCCGGGCTTAAGAGTGGCTGTTTTATTGCAATTCCCCGACAAAGGCTTTGAACCGCTCCAGGCCGGCTTCAATTTGTGCCATGGAGGTGGCATAGGACAGGCGTAAATATGGGTCGGCGCCAAAGGCGATGCCGGGGACCACGGCTACCTGGTATTCATTGAGGAGAACCGTGGCCACGTCGGTAGAATTGGCCAGCACCTGGCCGCGGAAGCGGCGGCCAAATAGCTTGCCAATGTACGGGAATACATAGAAAGCTCCGCCGGGCTGGTTGCATTCTACCCCCGGCAGTTCCCGCAATCCTGCCAGGATACGGTTGCGGCGCTTTTCAAATTCGCGGCGCATGGCCTCCACCGGTTCCTGGCTGCCGGTCAGAGCGGCCACAGCCGCCTTTTGGGCTATAGAAGTAGGGTTGGAAGTCGAGTGGCTCTGGAGGTCGGTCATAGCCGTAGCAATGGACCGGGGAGCGGCGGCGTAGCCGATGCGCCAGCCGGTCATAGCATAGGTTTTGGACACGCCGTCGATCAGGATGGTGCGCTCTTTTATTTCCGACCCCAGGGCAGCGATGCTGGTATGGGTGAGACCGTCGTAAAGCAGGGCGGCGTATATTTCATCGGAAATAACCATCAGTCCATGGGCCAGGATCACTTCCGCCAGGGCTTCTAATTCGTTCCGGCTGTAGACCACGCCGGTGGGATTGCAGGGCGAATTGAGGATTAAGAGTTTGGTCCTGGGAGTCAGGGCTGCCTTCAGGGCCTCCGGGGTTAACTTGAAATCCGTAGCGGCATCGGTATTTACTACCACCGGTACACCGCCGGCCAGTTTAATTTGCTCGTAATAACTTACCCAGTAGGGAGCAATAATGATTACTTCATCTCCATCATTAAGTAAGACCTGCATGGCATTATAAAGGGAGTGTTTGGCGCCGCACGATACCACTATATCGGCAGGCTCATAGCTTAAACCCCGGCCTTTGAGGCTATCGCAGACTGCCTGGCGCAGTTCCGGGATACCGGCCACGGGCGTGTAACGGGTATAGCCGGCTTTCAAGGCGTCGATGGCTGCCTGTTTGATATGTTCGGGCGTGTCGAAATCAGGCTCGCCGGCACTGAAGTTGATTACCTGAATGCCTTTAGCCTTCATGGCTTTGGCCTGGGCATCTATAGCCAGGGTAGGAGATGGGCTGATGCCGGCAGCCCGCCGGGCAAGTTTCACTATAAATCCCTCCAGCTTATATGATATTTTTATTATTTATCTTGGTATTGATTTTGTAAAGGTTTAGGGAGACATTACACAGTATTAAGGGTGGGAGCGACTATCCTGTTGACAAGGCTTCCTATTCCCTCCACCCTGATCTCGACGGTATCACCTACTTGCATGGGGCCCACTCCTTCGGGTGTGCCGGTTAGGATAATATCCCCGGGTAAAAGGGTCATCACGCGGGAGATAAAGCTCACCAGGAAAGGCACAGAAAAGATGAGCTGGGAGGTGCGGCCGTCCTGCTTCAGCTCGCCGTTTAAATAAGACTGAACGCGGAGGTCAGAAACGTCAATCCCCCGCACAATATAGGGCCCAAGGGGTAAAAAAGTATCGAAACTCTTGGCCCTGGTCCACTGGCCGTCTTTCTGCTGCAGGTCCCGCGCTGTAACGTCATTCCCCACGGTATAGCCGAAAATATATTCCTCAGCTTCTGCTTCCTTAACATTATGAGCCTTGCGGCCGATAACCACAGCCAGCTCAGCTTCGTAATCAAGGCGTCCGACCATCGGCCAGTAGATTATATTCTCATTGGGCCCGATAACGCTGGTCGGCGGTTTGATAAAAATGATCGGCTCATCCGGCACTTTCTCGGCCATTTCTGCAGCATGGTTACGGTAGTTCAACCCTACGCAGACAGCCTTCCCAGGACGGCAGGGTGCCAGGAGCCTGACTTCCTTCAAATTAAAGCGCCGGCCATTTTCCCGGTATTCCCCGAAAATATCGCCTTCGAAGGCGATAATCGTCTCTCCGTCCAGGCGGCCGTAAAAGGTTTCTTTCCCGGTGGTAAAACGCACAAATTTCTCGACTTTCGCCATGACTTTTGCCTCCTTCTGCCCATTTATATTAATAAAATTTTTCCGGACCTAAGTTTATTTAGTTCCAACTCCAAAGATAAAATCCTCCTGGCTTTAAAAATAAAATCGCCTGAGGTATATTTTCGTCCGGAAATTCTGTTTATTATTCCGTTCGGGAAAGGGATTATTTCATCTGATGGGGGAATAATAAAAAAAACAAGGAAGGGAGGTTTTCCTTTGCACGTTAAGGTAGTAGAGCTGGTGGGCGAATCGCCCCATAACTGGAAGGATGCCGTCCAGCAGGCCGTTGCTGAAGCCAGCCGGGAGGTAAAAAACATTTCTGGCGTCGAGGTTTATAACCTGACTGCCAATGTCAAAGACGGCAAACTAACCGAATTCAAGGCCAATGTGAAAATCGCTTATGCCGATCACAGCGCCGATCTATAAATGTAAGCCCCGGGAATAACCGGGGCTTTATACCAGTTAAAAACTCCAACCCAGGTACTTAACAATGTAGCGGGCATACTGGCGAAAATCATCAAGGTGGTGGTTCATGACATCGGCCACTTTTTCCTGATCTACCTTGCCATACCATCCCTGCTACCCCCAAAGCGCCCTTCGGCCAATCTCTTGCGCAGGTACTGCACCTGGATCTTCTGTATGGGCCGGAAATCAAGGTAATCCCGCATGGTTTTTTCATGGAAAGTTATCCGAACCCGGTTATCGCGGCAGAATAGGAGTTTGCCATCCCGCAGGACTCGATAACGCAGGGGCAGAGGCGCTTCATTAAGGATAACAAAATCCAGGGGTTCCCGCAGCTGCTGCCTCATGGCAACAAGCAGCTCACTTTTATAGCCATAAGGGCCCACCGGCGGTAAACGAAGTTTATCCAGAAAAACGGCCACGTCTACATCGCTCAGTTTATTCGCCGTTCCCCGGGCGTGGGAACCAAAGAGATAAGCAAACTCGATTTCTTCTCTCTTTATAAGGGCCTCCCGCAAGCGTTCTTCCAAGGGGAGGGTGATATCCTCCATTTAGCTCACCGCTTCCATGTCACTACTATCTTCCGTTACAGGTATATTATACCATGAACCTTCCTGGCTGTCGAGGAATTCATCTCTATCCCTGCCATACCTTGATATGCACCTTGCGCCGGCGGGGGCCGTCAAATTCGCAGAAATAAATGCCCTGCCAGGTTCCCAGGACCAGGTTGCCATTATGAACAATCACCGTCTGGCTGCTACCCATGAGAGAGGCTTTGATGTGGGCCGGCGAGTTACCTTCACCGTGGCGGTAACCTCCCGCTGGAACAATTCTACCCAGAGCCGCCAGGATATCGGCCACCACATCCGGGTCGGCATTTTCATTTATGGTCACCCCGGCGGTAGTGTGGGGTATGTAGACCATACAGAGACCTTCCTTTACGCCTGCCTGCTGTACTGCCCTGGCTGCCAGGTGAGTAATGTCAACCATGGCCTCTTTGCTTGGCGTCTGGAGATCAAAGGTAAAAAACATCCTGTCCTACCTCCCGAAAAATGCTGCCGGAAACCCTGCCGGTCTTTGTCTTAAGGACCTGATTCCCGGCCCGCACTTCCATCACCACTACCCAGGTCCACCCTGGTCTTGTTGCCCTATAGTACGGCCCGCCGGTTGCCTTTAAGGGCCCGGGCTTCCTCCAGATAATTATAAATGGTGTACTTGGAAACTGCCAGGGCCTGGGCTACCACATCCACCGCTCCCTTGACCAGGAAAATGCCCCGGTCGTCGAGCATTTCTACAGCCTTAACCTTTTCTTCCCTGGTCATGACCGGTACCGGTTTGCCCAGTTCCTGCAGCACGCTTTCCACCACGTTGTCAACCACTTCGTTGATGTCCCGGGCAAACTGCTCCTGGGTACGTTCAAAACCTGCTTCCGCCAGGTCCTTTAGCTGGCAGAAGTCCTCTAAAATATTTTTCGCCAGCTGGAACTCGGTGAGATCAAAATTAATACAAAGGCAACCAATAATCTTGCCGCTGTTATCGCGAATAAAAATGGTGGAAGATTTCAAGACCTTACCATCCCTGGTCCGGTTAAGATAACCGATTAAATCCTCGGTGGCATCGCCGTAACGTTGCAGGGCTTCCAGCACCAGGTTGGTAACCGGGGCACCGATTTCTCTATTAGTCACCGATCCGGCTTTGAAAATAAGGGATTTGGAAGGCTTGCTGAGATCATGAAGAACAACTTCGCAATTTTTACCAAAGGTTGCTGCTATGCCTTGGGCTACAGGCTTCATAGTTTCCAGGGCCGGATGTAGCGGTCTTGCTACCATAGTAAGCCTCCTACTACAGGTTTGCTTTGAGGGCATCCTTTTCTATCATGCCCGGTGGGGAAGGTCGAGGGGATAAGGCTGGCCAGCCCGCCGGAAGGTCCCAGGCCGGAGATTACTTTTTGTCTAATATTGCTATGGCTTCAATTTCCACAAGTACATCTTTGGGTAAACGGGCCACTTCCACGCAGGAACGCGCCGGGGGTTCCTTGGTAAAATAACGGCTGTATACTTCATTGATGGTACCGAAATCATTCATATCCTTGATGTACAGGGTTGTTTTAACAACGTCATCCAGGCTGGCTCCTGCAGCAGCCAGCACGGCCTGCAAATTGGCCATCACCCTGGCCACCTGCTCGGCTGCCCCGCCTTCTACAACCTGGCCGCTGGCCGGGTCAATGGGGATTTGACCGGAAGTAAAAATAAGATTGCCAACTTTAATGGCCTGGGAATATGGACCAATAGCTGCCGGTGCCCTATCAGTTGCAATAACATTTTTGAGCGACAACTAAACATCATCCTTTCAAGTTTGCCTATAATATTTCCTTTGGTTGGTAATTATTATTCGCTATTACTATAAATTTTCCTGCTCCATCTTATAATTTTTTTGTAATATTTACTTATATTTTTTACGGAAGTTTACTATTTAATTTTGCCTTGACAGTATTAACGAGAGGTCGTACAATAAAAGTGGTCCTACCACAGACCTCACACTTTATGCCTACCGAGTGAAGCCAATCATTCCTTACATTTCCAGAGAGGGGGAACCTGAAGTGAAAAAATTCTTTGTCCATGACAAGCGGGATACCGTTGGCGTGGCCGTAGCCGATATCCAGGCCGGCGAGACGGTAAGCGGATGGGTGATGGAAGACAACTCCATCATTACCGTAAAGGCCTTAAATGACATCAAACTCGGCCACAAGATTGCCCTTAAGGACATCGCCAAAGGTGAAACGGTAATCAAGTACGGCGAACCCATCGGTAAAACTGTAGCCCCCATCGCCAAAGGCGAGCACGTCCACGTCCATAATTTAAAAACTGCGAGGTGGTAAAAATGACCAGGACCAAATTTATGGGCTACCGCCGGGAAAACGGCAGCGTCGGCGTCCGCAACCGGGTAGTAATTTTACCATTAGATGACCTTTCCAATGCTGCCGCCGAAGGGGTAGCCAAACTCATTGACGGTACCATCGCCCTGCCCCACCCTTACGGCCGCCTCCAATTCGGTGAAGACCTGGAACTTCTTTTCCGGACCTTAATCGGTACCGGCTCCAACCCCAACGTAGCGGCCTGCATCGTCATCGGTATTGAACCCAACTGGACCAACCGCGTGGTGGAAGGCATCGCCAAAACGGGAAAACCCGTGGCCGGTTTTGCCATTGAGCGCTACGGCGACCTGAAGGTCATTGAAATGGCCTCCCGTAAAGCCATTGAATTTGTCCAGTATGCTACCGAATTACAAAAAGAGGAATGCGATATTTCCGAACTCATCGTCAGCATCAAGTGCGGCGAGTCCGACACCACCTCTGGATTGGCTTCCAATCCTTCCATAGGCAACGCCGTCGACCGCCTGGTCGATATGGGCGTGACCGTCCTCTTCGGTGAAACCTCCGAGCTCACCGGTGGTGAGCACCTGGTAGCGGCCCGTTGCGCCACCCCGGAGATCCGCGAACAGTTCATGCAGAGCTTTAAATCCTATAGTGACTTTATTATTTCCCAGGGTGTCGATCTCTGCGGCTCCCAGCCTACGGAAGGCAATATTGCCGGCGGTCTGACCACAATTGAAGAAAAAGCTTTAGGTAACATCCAGAAAATCGGCAAGCGGGCCTTGATCCAGGGCGTCCTCCAGCCGGCCGAAGCCCCTAAAGGTAAAGGTCTGTGGTACATGGAAACCTCCTCTGCCGGCGCCGAAGCCATTACCCTTTTCGCTGCCGGCGGCTCGGTCCTGCACTTCTTCACCACCGGCCAGGGTAACATTGTTGGCAACCCCATCATCCCGGTAATCAAAATTTCGGCCAACCCGGTAACGGTCAGCACCATGAGCGAGCACATTGACGTCGACCTGACAGGCCTGCTGCGCCGGGAAATGGACCTCGACGGTGCCGGCACTGCCATCCTGGATATGTTTATGCGTACCTTGAACGGCCGTTATACCTGTGCCGAGGCCTTGAGCCACAAGGAGTTTATCCTTACTAAACTTTACCGTAGCGCCTAGTATATAACCGTCTCACTGCGTCAGGTGCATCCCCAATCGAATAAACATTAATGGGAGGCTGGAGCGAGATGACCCGCAACCAAGCCCCCCATTTGTTTAAGATTAACCATATGATTATTCATTATTATAACAATACCCGCTGTTTCCCTCCGCCTGCAGCAGTTCCCTGATCTTCTCCAGGGCCTGGCGCTCGATGCGGGAAATCTGTACTTGCGACAATCCCATGCGGGCTGCCACTTCGGCCTGGGTTTTATCCTGGAAAAAACGCATGACCAGGACCCGCCGGTGTTTTTCCGGTATCTTTCGCAGTACTTCTTTTATGGCAATTTTATCCAGCCAGGCTGGCTCTTCCCCTTCCTCTGCAGCCAGCTGATCCAGAACATAGATGGGGTCGCCGTCATCCTGGTAAATGGTGTCGTGGATGGACCCCGGCATCTGGACGGCTTCCAGGGCGGCTACTATTTCCTCCCGGGAAAGGTCAAGGGCTTCGGCTATTTCGCTAATAGATGGTTCCCGGCCCAGTTTCTTGGCCATTTCCTCGCGGGTGCGGTTGACCTTGAAGGCTGTCTCCTTTAAAGAACGGCTTACTTTAACGGTGCTATCGTCGCGTAAAAACCGCCTGATTTCCCCTAAAATCATGGGCACGGCATAGGTGGAAAACCGCACCTGGTAGCCCAGGTCAAATTTGTCAATGGCCTTGATCAGGCCAATGGTGCCGATCTGGAAGAGGTCCTCCAGCTCATAGTTGCGATTTTCAAAGCGCTGGACCAGATTGAAAACCAGCTTGAGGTTGCAGTTAATCAACCGCTCCCGGGCTTCTTTATCCCCTGCCTTGGCCCGGCGCAACAGCTCTTCTGTTTCAGCCTCAGACAGAAGGGGAAAGCGGGGCAGGTTCATTTCCGACAAGCGCACTTTAAATCGCCACCCCGGTTACTTTCCAGCCTCTCCTTTGAAGGCTTTGAACATCTTCACCCGCGTCCCCCGGTTGACCTCCGAGGTCACTTCCAGGTCATCCATGAAGGATTGCATAAAGGCGAAACCCAGGCCCATCCGCTCGGGATCAGTGGAGTAGGCCGGCTGCATGGCCATGGCAACATCAGGGATACCGCAGCCTTTATCCTCCACTGTAATTACCAGCCCAGCTGCCGTGCGCTCCACGGTCACCCGTACTATACCCCGGGGTTCTCCCCGATAACCATGGATAATGGCATTGGACACCGCTTCGGAAACCGCAACTTTAATCTCTTCCAGTTCATTCAAGGTCATATCTACCTGGGCAGCAAAGGTGGCTACCGCCACCCTGGCCAGGCCTACGTTTTCCGGCAGGCTCAAAAACTCCAGGGCCATGCTGTTTTCAACTTTAGCTTCGCCAGCCATCAGTCACCCCTCCCACAGTTTCCGGTCCATCGGGATGGATGGTCATAATTTTACTGAGGCCGGATATTTCCAGCAACCGTCTTACCTGGGGTTGGGGCCGGCAAATAATCACCCTGCCTCCCTGATTTTTTAAACGCCGGTAACGGCCCAGGATTACCCCCAGCCCTGAACTATCCATAAAGGTAACTCCTTCCAGATCAAGTAGCAATATTTCCGGGCGGGCGTGATCCAAGCTGGCTTCCAGTTCCCGGCGTAAAAGGTCGGCGCTTTCCAGGTCAACCTCTCCCTTGACCCGCGCCCAGAGTTCTTTACCTTCCATACTAAAGAACACCTGCAAAAGCAAAACCCCCTCGCTGCGTTCTTCGAAGGGGTTTATTCGCTCTCGACCGGCCTACTTCCTGCTAAATAATGGTAAAATTATTGTCGAATGGTGAAAACAGCCTTGATTACCCTGGTAATCTCCTGGCCTAGAGAGGCCCTGGTTACCGCTTCATCAGTTACCAGGTCGACGTGATCTATCTCTTTATCATCCCTGAAGACAGTCACCTGGCCGATTTTCTGACCTTCCTTGACGGGTGCATTTAAAAGCGGCGGTAAGTCTACCCTGGCAGTTACCTTTTCGCCCTTACCCCGGATGCGGCTGATCCGCGCCCCAACTTTAGCCGTAGTGATGGCTTTGACCTGTTCCACCCGGCCCTTGCCTACCGGTACGGTGGCTACCACCTGGCCGGGGCCATAGAGCTGCTGGAAGGCCCACTGTTTATAGGCCCAGTTATAAAGTTTCATGGAATCGGTGAAATGACCGTTAGGAGTCTCCACGCCCATGACTACGGCAATTAAACGCAGGCCGTCCCTTTCGACCGTTGATACCAGATTCAAGCCGGCGGCATCGGTAAAGCCGGTTTTAAAACCATCGGTTCCCGGGTACCAGTAGAGCATTTTGTTGGTATTGTCCAGGATGGACAAGGGTTCCTGGCGGAAGGTGTAGCGCTTGATGGAGGTCCACTCCCGGATTTTGGGGTACTTCAAAGCATAACGGGCAATAACAGCCATATCGTAGGCGGAAGTATAGTTTTGCTCATCGTGGAGGCCATGGCAGTTGGCAAAATGGGTATTTTTCAAGCCCAGTTCTTTGGCCTTGGCATTCATCATGGCCACAAAGGCCTCCTCCGAACCGGCCAGGTGTTCGGCCACCGCTACCGCCGCGTCGTTGGCCGAAGCCACGGCGATGGCAATGAGCATCTGCTCAAGGGGGAAAGTCTCCCCCGCAGCCAGGAAGACTTCCGAACCGCCAAAACTTTCCGCCCGCTCGCTGGTCTGCACCGGTTCATCCAGCCTGGCCTGGCCATTGGCTACCATGTCCATGGCTACTACCATGGTCATCAGCTTGGTCATGCTGGCCGGGTAGTAACGGGCATGGGCATTCTTCTCCCAGAGGACCTCCCCCGTCTGGGGGTCCATGAGGATGGCCCCTTTGGCGTCAAGGTTCAGGCCCGCTGCCTGGTTGCCTGCAGCAGCCTGTGCCGGTTGGGCATCCGCCGGCGGGACCACGGCCGCGTCTGTTGTCCCCGAACTTGCCGCCAGCAGTAACCCCGGAAGCAAGCACAGTCCCAGGATGACCGCCAGTAGTAGAACTCCTGTTTTACGCACCCCACCGCCCCCTTACCAGGCTACCCTGAAAATAACTTCGCACCAGGCTGGCATTGTTTTTGCTCGCTCCCTGGTCCTCGCGGATCAGCCTACGGCTCAGCCTCGGGCTCGGGCGGGGTTCCCGGCCTATTCGGCATCCTTGCCTTTAGAATCCGGCCTCGGACATCCTGTCCTCGGCCCCGCCCTCGCTCCTCGGCTTCACCAAGGCTGCTTAACCGCTCTGACCAAGTCGCTCGCTCCAAACAAATGCCAGCCCGTTATTATCATCCTTCTGATGGTCCCGCATTAGCGTCATGAGGGTCTTGTTCTCTTTTAACTTATATTAGCGAAGGGGGGAAAATATGAGCATTTATTTCACCAATATAGAAGCAAAGCTTTCCCCGGCCAGGTTATAGGGGACATCCAAAAGATCGGCAACAGTAGCCCCCAGGTCGGCAAAGGTAGGGCGCACGCCAATATTTACCGGTCTGATTTGCCTTCCACAAACCAGAAGGGGGACATATTCCCGGGAGTGATCGGTGCTGGGGGTGGTGGGGTCGCAGCCGTGGTCGGCGGTAAGTACCAGGACATCATTCTCGTTTAACGCCTCGAGCAATTCCGGCAGGCGCCGGTCAAAGGCCTCCAGGGCGGCAGCATAGCCGGCCACGTCGTTGCGGTGGCCGTAGCGCATATCAAAATCCACCAGGTTGGTGAAGATAAGGCCGCGCCCGCCTTCCCGCATGAAGTTACACGTCTGGTCGACGCCGTCCATATTATCATGGGTATGAATCCAGCGGCTGATGCCCCGGCCGGCAAAGATGTCTTTTATTTTTCCGACCGCCATGACCTGGAGGCCGGCGTTTATGACGGCGTCCAGCAGCGTAGGCCGGGGCGGTTCCAGGGAAAAGTCCTGGCGCCGGTCGGTACGGATGAAATGCCCCGGTTCCCCGACAAAGGGCCGGGCAATTACCCGGCCTACCGCGTGTTCACCCGTCAGCAGTTGCCGGGCAATTTTACAGTAACGGTAGAGTTCCTGGACGGGGATAATGTCTTCATGGGCTGCTATCTGGAAGACACTGTCGGCCGAGGTGTAAACAATAGGGTAACCGGTGCGCATATGTTCGGCGCCCAGTTCCTCAATAATAACCGTACCTGAGGCCGGTTTGTTGCCCAGGACCTTACGGCCGATGGCCTTTTCAAAGGGCTCGATAATTTCCGGCGGGAAGCCGTGGGGATAAAGGGGGAAGGGCCGTTCTAAAATCAGGCCGGCCAGCTCCCAGTGGCCGCTGGTGGTATCCTTACCGGCCGTCCGGGAAGCCATTTTTCCATAGGCAGCTGCCGGGGCGCCTGCCGGAGCAATCCCCTTGAGGGGAATAATGTTGCCCAGTCCCAGCCGCGCCATATTTGGCAGGTGCAGGTCTACCGCAGCGGCGATATTCCCCAGGGTATTGCTGCCCTCGTCGCCGAACTTTCCGGCATCCGGCAGTTCACCTACACCAACGCTGTCGAGAACGATGATTATAACGCGATCGATGGCCATTGCAGCTATGCCTCCATAAATATGTTCTCACGCCCGGGGATGGGTGCGATCGTAAACCTCACGGATCTTTTTCCTGGTTAGATGGGTGTAAATCTGGGTTGTGCCAATATCGGCATGGCCTAAAAGTTCCTGGACCGAACGCAGGTCGGCGCCGTTCTCCAGCAGGTGGGTGGCAAAGGAATGGCGCAGGGTATGGGGCGTAATTTCCTTTTGCAAGTTGGCCGCCCGGGCATATCCTTTAAGAATTTTCCAGCACCCCTGGCGGGAAAGGCGCCGGCCGTGCTGGTTGACAAAAAGGGCCGGCTCCGTCTTCTTTTTGATTAGTTTTCCCCGCCCGTTCTCCAAGTATGTCCGCACGTGAAAACAGGCCACCTGCCCCATGGGAACCACCCTTTCCCGCGACCCCTTGCCCAGGCAGCGGACAAATTCCCCCTCCAGGTTGACCTGGTCCACATTGAGGGCTACCAGTTCCGAGACCCGCAGGCCTGTGGCATAAAGCAATTCCAGCATGGCCTTATCCCTTAAACCCGCCGGGGTATCCGGGCGCGGCTGGCTGAGGAGCCTCTCAACCTCATCCACCGTCAATACCTGTGGTAGTTTTTTTGTTTGCCGGGGGGATTCCAGGTTGGCCGTAGGATCGCTGTCCACCAGGCGTTCCTTTAATAAAAAGTGGTAAAAAGCCTTCAGGGCCGCCAAATGCTGGGAAATTGTCGCCGGTGCCCGGCCTTCCTGCTGCATTTTCACCAGGTAGGCTACCAGTAAACCATGGTTAACCTCGCGCAAAGATTTCACCCTGCTGTTTTCCAGATACTGCAAAAATTGCTGCAGGTCACTGTTATAGGAAGCCAGGGTATTTTCCGCCAGTCCCCGTTCTACCACCAGGTAGTAAAGGAATTCATCCACCAGCTCACGCACGGCGCACCACCATTCCCCTTAAGTTTACCAAATTATTTCCACATGTGCAGATAAAACTCCTCCATTCGAACCAAAAAAAGCCATAAAAAACCCGCCTGCTCGAGGCGGATTTTTTTATCCCTTATTCACCCCGGTAAAAGCTCCTTAATTTCTCTAATAATCCCTCCAGGTGGGCGGCTTCTCCGGCTGCCGGAGCAGCAGCCGGCTGTTCCTGCTGCCGCACGACAGAAGGGGTGTTGCTTTGCCTTGCCAGGTTGGACCGGCCACTGCCTACCATCTGGCCCAGCAAGACAACGGCCACCAGTATAGCTGCCAGCAGCCAGACAAGTTTTTGCCGCCATTTGCTAATGGTAACAACAATCATCCCCTATCCCTCCAAACTTTTAAAAATAATTGAGTACCACCCTGACAAAAACCGGCGCGAGATATGCCTCCACCAGGCCCCCGCCCGCTACCAGCAGCGTGACCAGCAGCATAAAAAATGAATAGTTTAAGAACCGCGGTAAAATACCCTTTTCACTATAACTTCGCCCGTGCATTAAACCCGTTGAAAAGGAAATGCCCAGCATAGCCGCCACAAATAAGGCCGGGATCTGGATAAGGTTGGGCGGCATGACGGCCATCAGCGACAGGGCCACTCCATGGAAGGCTTTCTGCTGCACCAAAAAACCGACGGTGAAACCAAGGATAAAGCCCTTTAAAAAGACAACGACAATAATCAAGGGTATGCCTATCACCGTCAAACCCAAAAACCATACCAGGCCGATTTCTTTAAGGGCATTGGTAATGGCCTGGTGAACGACTTTATACCCGCTTATATCGCTGCTGTTAAACTGCTGCAACAGGTTATCCAGGTAGGCGGCCAGCTGGATCACCTGTTGTTCTTCGAGGAAGTAAAGGGTAACTGTTCCGGCAATGATTCCTCCCAGGAAAAAGAAAAATATAATCAGATATAAGCCCAGGTTGTCCCTGATGTGCCTGGCAAGGGCCCTTTCCACCTCATTCCCTCCCCGGCCGCTCAGTCAAATATCATCCCCTAGATAGTTATGCCGCCTGGGGATATTTATGCCTGCAAAGTACGGGCGGCGGCCAGCAAACCGGCGATACTCTTGGCATCCTGGATAGTACCCTTAAAGATCTCGGCCACGGCGGCAGCCAGAGGCAGCCGTACCACTTCCAGAAATTCATCGGCATCGGCTTCTTCACGGTGAGGTTCGAGGCCGGTGGCCAGGAAAAGATACATGATTTCATTGGAAAAGCCCGGGGTAGAATAGAAGGTTAAAAGCAGCTGCCATTCAGCCGCTTTGAGGCCTACTTCCTCCGCCAGCTCCCTGCGGGCGCAATTTACCGGTTCTTCCCCGGCATCAAGTTTGCCGGCCGGTATCTCCAGGGTTACCCGGCCAATAGGGTAACGGTACTGGCGGACAAGATAAACGTTTTTTTCTTTATCGAGAGCGATAATTGCTACAGCGCCCGGGTGTTCAACAACTTCACGGCTGGCTTCATTGCCATCGGGTAGCCGTACCCGGTCCCGGCGCAAATTCAAGATCCGGCCTTCATAAATGCGTTCAGAACTCAGCAGCACTTCGGTAAGATTCACGGCTTAATCTCCCTCCGAAAATAAAGATAAGAAACTGGCATTACGCCAGTTCCTCTAACATTTATATTTAATTTACCTTGGCCCCTATTCTGAGTTTATCGGCGATCATAGCAATAAATTCTGAGTTTGTCGGTTTGCCTCTTTCTACATTGATAGTATAACCAAAGAACTTATTCATCATCTCTACGTTACCCCGGTCCCAGGCCAACTCGATGGCATGGCGGATGGCGCGCTCCACCCGGCTGGGCGTGGTCATAAATTTTCGCGCTACCAGGGGATAAAGCTCTTTTGTCACCGCACCTAAGAGGCTTACGTCGTCGATTACCATCAGGATGGCTTCTCGTAAGTATTGATAGCCCTTGATGTGAGCCGGAACCCCCATTTGATGGATAATCTTCGTTACTTCAACATCCATATTGCGACCGTTACGATTTACTTGGGCCGGTGCCGACGGCAGGGTGTAACCGTTGGCCAGCTGCCGCAAACGGTTGCCCAGCACTTCCAGGTCAAAGGGTTTAAGTATGTAATAATCGGCCCCCAGCTCCATGGAACGCATAGTCATGCTCTCCTGGCCTAAAGCCGTAAGGATAACTATTTTCGGCCGCGGTTCGTAGTTTAAATCGTTGAGCCGTTCCAGGACACTGATACCGTCAAGATGCGGCATAATAATATCTAGAATTACCACGTCCGGCTCCTGTTCCTGGATAAGCTGCAGGGTTTCATGGCCATTATGGGCTATCCCCGACAAAATGAAATCCTGCTGCTCATTAAAAAATTCCTCTAGTACTTCACAAAATTCCCGATTATCATCGGCGATTAATACTTTAATGGGGTCTTTCATTGTATTTCATCCCGCCTCCTAAAGACCCGTGTCATTTTAGTCGAGATAGTTTTCGACGCCAATGGGGGATAATCCTTCCAATCGCATAAAGAGGCAAAACTTTTGGTTATCCAACATCAAATTCCATTATATGTAAATTCCCAGGGGATTCGACGGCAGTTCCCCTGGTCGGTGAGACAAGATCTGTTTCCTGCAGCATCCATTCGGCCAGTACGCCGTAGCCCCTGGTAGGATCGTTAATAAACACATGGGTTACAGCTCCCACCAGTTGCCCATCCTGGATAATGGGACTGCCGCTCATACCCTGGATAATTCCCCCTGTTAAGGCCAGCAGCCGGGGATCGGTTATCCGTAAGATAAGTCCTCTACCGCTGGCTCGCTGGTGGAGCATTACCCGTTCTATCTCCACCTGAAACCTTTCTACCTTCTCTCCCTCAACTACTGTTAAGATTTCGGCCGGCCCCGGGCGCACCGTCTCCGCCAGGGCAACCGGCAAAGGCGAGGTAAAATAGCCCGGAATATTACCAGTTATTGTCCCAAATATACCAACTGTGGTATTCTTCTGGATTGTACCGCTAAAACTGCTGTTTTCCAGGAAAACACCTATTTTTTCCCCCGGCTGGCCCCGTCTCCCCTGATGAATCCCCTGGATGGCGGCCGCGACAATCCGGCCGCCGCTGACATTTATTCCCGTCTGGCCGTCGCCGGTAACCATATGCCCTAAAGCGCCGAAGATATTCTTGTCCCGGTCATAAAAGGTTAACGTACCGACACCGGCGGTACTATCCCGGACAAAGATGCCGATCCGGTACCGCCCCGTCTCCCGGCAGTACAGGGGCTGGATATTTAAGCTTAACAAACGCTCATCTCTTCTGACCGTTAGCTTTAAAGGGCGATTGGCCCGGCCGGCAGCATCGATCAAAGAGGCCACTTCCTGATCGCTGCTAACTTTTTGGCCATCAATGGCTATGATAGTATCACCTATTTCCAGGCCGCCCTGCCGCGCCGGGTAAAGCTTGTTGCCCTGATCGTCCGTTACGGCTGCCTGGCCCACGACCATTACCCCTTCTGTTTTTAGCAGGACGCCAATGGCCTGGCCGCCGGGAAAGACACTGACCGGCTGGACCATCTGCACGGTAATATTTTTCAGGGGAATAAGGCCAAATAATTTCAATTGTAGCTGCCACCAGCCCGGGCGACCCTGGCCGGACGTACTGGTTTCATCCAGGCTGTTAACCTGCACTTCTACCTGCCGGGCCAGGCCCGGCGGTAGTTCCCAGTTCAGCTTAAAAGGCGCCGCCGTTGACAGGCGCAGCATCTGGGGCAGACTAAAAAAGCCGCGTACCGGCGGGAGCATTCCTCCATACAATAACAATGCCGCCAGCACCAGGCCGAGAACCTGGTGCCCCAGGCGTTTCAAGGGCACCACCCCCATTCAGGGATTTTATTTTTGCTTTCTAAACATAAAATAACCTCAGGCCGTTGCTTTTATGCTGTTAAAAACGTCCTGAGGAGGAGATATAGCCTGCATTAGGAAGTGTTCAGGGGCTAATTTACGATTTTTAAATGTCATTAACATAAATTTCATTTTTTGGCCCGTGACTGTTCTAAAAGGGTGGCCGCATGCTCCCTGGCAATGGGGCTTGTTTCTCCGGATAACAACCGGGCCAGTTCTTCTACCCTGGCCTCACCCGTTAATTTTTCGACTCTGGTAAAGGTGCGTCCGCCCTGGACAACCTTACTAACCCGGTAATGCTGCCCGGCAATGCCGGCCAGCTGCGCCGAGTGGGTAACGCAGAGAACCTGATGGCGCCGGCCGATGGCCGCCAGGGTTTCAGCCACCGCACGGGCGGCAGCACCACCCACCCCGGCATCAATTTCGTCAAAAATTAAAGTCGGGATCGCGTCGACACCGGCTAAAATACTCTTACAGGCCAGCATTACCCGGGCCATTTCACCACCTGAGGCAATCTGGGCCAGGGGACGGCTCCCTTCTCCGGGATTGGGCTGGAAGAGAAATGTTATCGTATCCATACCCGCAGGGCCGGGCCGGGAGGCTTCTGTACAGGCTATCGTTACCCGGGCTGCCGGCATGGCCATGTCGTGCAAAACAGAGGTTATCGCCGCAGCTATTTTTTGCGCGGCCTCCAGACGCTGCCGGCGTAAACGCAGGGCTGCTTCCCGGTATCTGGCTTCGGCTGCTGCCAATTCTTTTTCCAGGGTCGCAGCCCGGGCCGCCCTTTGTTCCAGTTCCTCCAAAGCTGCCGCCGTTTCCGCCTGGTATTGTAAAATTGCCGCAATATCGGCACCATATTTACGCTTTAAGTTTTTAATCAATTCCAGTCGTTCCTCAATCTCTTTTAATCTCTGCGGGTCATATTCCAGCTTTTCCTCATAGCGGCGCATACCGCGGGCTACCTCTTCCACCTGGGCGGCGGCAGCTTCAAGCAAATTTTGCCATGAGTTTAGGCCGGCGTCAATGGCAGCCATGGTCGCTAGAATTGCCGCTGCCTGGCTGATGCGGTCATAGGCCGCCCTGCCTTCTTCCCCAAAAAGGGCGGCGTAAACTGCTGCAGCCCCTTCAGCCAGCCTGGCCGCATTATTCAGGATCTCCCGTTCCCGGAGTAATTCTTCCTCTTCACCCGGGCTTAAATTGGCGGCAGTTATTTCCTTGAGCTGGTAAGCCAAGAGGTCGCGCTGCCGTTCCCTTGCCGCCGCGTCGCCGCCGAGTTCTTCCAGCTCATTTTGTAAATTCTGCCATTTTATGTAAAGTTCTTTAACTTGCGCCCTCAGGTCCATTAAACCTGCTACGCCGTCAAGGAGATCCATCTGGGAAGCGGGCCTCAAGATGGACTGGTAGGCGTGCTGGCCGTGAATATCGACCAGCAGCTGGCCAATTCTCTGGTACATACTTAAAGTGAGACTGCGGCCGTTAACGCGGCAGCTGTGCCGGCCGCTGCGGCTGATTTCCCGGCTGAGCAAAAGGCTGCCGTCGGCCTCAACTGGGACACCAAATTCGGCCAGGACTTCTTCCAGTCCAGGTATGCCGGCGGTCTGAAAAAGCCCGCGCACCAGGGCTCGTTCGGCGCCGGCACGAATATACTCCGCTGAAGCCCGCGCCCCCACCAGCAGCCCCACGGCATCAACAATGATAGACTTACCGGCGCCGGTTTCTCCCGTGAGGACCGTTAGCCCGGGTTCCAGGTCCAGCTGCAGGGATTCGATCAGGGCAAAATTTTCGATTTGCAGTTCCTGGAGCATGGCCTCACCCTTCCCTGAGCTCATCAAAGCGCTTTAAGACCTCAGCCACGGCTTCTTTGGGTTTAACAATGACCAGGATGGTATCATCCCCGGCTACCGTTCCTATAATCTCCGGCCAGGCCACGTTATCCAGGCAGGAGGCAACGGCATGGGCCGTCCCCGGCAGGGTGCGGATTAAAATCAAGTTTTCACTGTCGTCTACCTTAACCACAGAATCTTGAAAGAGGCGCTGCAAGCGGCCATAGACGTTCACCGGGGGTTGTCCCGGCGGTGCGGCGTAGCGATAAAGATTCTCCCCTGCCGGCACTTTCACCAGGCCCAGTTCTTTAATATCCCTGGAAACGGTAGCCTGCGTCACCTTAAGTCCGTGCTTGATGAGTTCCCGGGCCAGCTGTTCCTGGGTAGTTACCGGGGTCCTGGATATAATTTCCAGGATCAGCTGCTGGCGCCTGGCTTTCGTCATAATGCCGGCTCCCCCCTTCCCGCAATTTTTCCCGTACCAGGCTGTAAAAGGTGTTATTTTTTAAACGAATCAGGCGCGTAGGTACTTCCCATCGCGTCACGGTAACGACGTCGCCATTCTCCAGGCGCCATCCCTGCTGGCCGTCAACAGTAAGCATGACTTCCGCTCCCTGGGCGTGCACATGGACCCTGATCTGCTGTTCCGCCGGTACAACCAGCGGCCGGCTGTAAAGGGTATGGGGACAGATGGGCGTCAAAATCATCACCTGCAGCTGCGGTGATACCAGGGGCCCGCCGGCCGACAGGGAATAAGCCGTGGAACCCGTAGGTGAAGAGATAATAAGGCCGTCAGCCGGGTAAGTGTCCAGGTAAGCCGGGCCGATATAAACCTCCAGGCGGAGCATGCGGGAAAAGGCGCCCTTGGTAATTACCACGTCATTTAAGGCCTGGCAGTAGAGCACCCGGTCCGGGCGCCTGACGGCTCCTTGGAGCATCATTCGCTCTTCCAGGCGGTAATCACCGGCCAGGAGCTTATCCAGGGCGGGATAAAGTTCCGCCAGCTCAATTTCGGTTAAAAACCCCAGGTGACCAAGGTTGACGCCGAGGATGGGCGTAGCGGCACCGGCAACTATCCGCGCCGCCCGCAGGAGGGTGCCGTCACCACCTAAAGCTAAAAGGCAGTCGGCACCTGCCAGCTCTTTTTCCGGCACACCTTTTTCCGGGCAACCCAGGGCGGCAGCTTTGCTGGTGGATACCAGTACCTTCGCACCGCGGTCTTCCAGGTAGGCCATGATTTCCAGGGCTACTTCCCTTGCCCTCGGCTTATCCAGGTTGGCCACCATACCTATCTGCTGCAATTGACTCCCCCGCTTCAAATCTAACGCACTTCCTGATGGGCTGCAGCTACTACCTGTTCAATCAGGTGCTGCCAGTCTCCTGTTGCCAGCCCCTGGCCTTTTAAGCCCAGCCAAAGGAGGAATTCCAGGTTGCCCTCCGGGCCGCTAATGGGGGACCAGGTCAAACCATATATTTTTAAACCCAACCCGGTTACCGCGGTCATTACTTCTTTTAAAACCTCCCGGTGCACGGCCGGGTCGCGCACAACTCCTTTTTTACCGACCCGGCCCGGGCCGGCTTCAAACTGGGGCTTGACCAGGGCAATAATCTCCCCCTCCGGTTTAAGGCAGCGGAGAACGGCCGGCAGGACTTTCGCCAGGGAAATGAAGGCCACATCAATGGTGGCCATGTCAACCGGCTCCCCCAGGTTATCCCGTTCCAGGTAACGGGCGTTGGTCCTTTCCAGGACAATTACCCGCGGATCCTGGCGCAGCGACCAGGCCAGCTGGCCGTAACCGACATCTACGGCATAGACCCGCGCGGCGCCGTGTTTAAGGGCACAGTCGGTAAAGCCTCCGGTGGACGCGCCCACATCCAGGATTACTTTATGGTGCAAATCAATATTAAAAACCTTTAAGGCCTTCTCCAGCTTTAAGCCGCCGCGGCTGACGTAAGGCAGGGGCTGGCCGGTAAGGCGTATCTCCGCATCAACCGGGACCCTCTCCCCGGGCTTGTCTACCGGGATATTGTTGACCAGCACCTCGCCAGCCATAATAGCCGCCCGGGCCTGCTGGCGGCTGCCAAACAGTCCCCGCTGTATCAGCAGGACGTCCAGTCGTTGCCTAGCCACCGGAAATCTCCCTGGTACCCAATTTACGCCTGGTAAGCATCGGCTCTCCCTCCAACACCTGCTGGACGGCCTTGACGATCCCCGCCGGCGTCAAACCTAAGTGTTCCCGTAAAACGGCCGCTTTACCCTGGCGGACAAACTGGTCCTTGATCCCCAGGCATTGCACCCTCGTCCTCACCATACCTCTGGCAGCCAGCAATTCCAGGACGGCGCTGCCAAAACCGCCGGCCAGGACGTGTTCCTCAACCGTCACCAGGCAACCGGTTTTACCGGCCCAGTTGAGAATTAAATCCACGTCCAGGGGTTTAACAAAGCGCGGGTTGATGACTGCCGCTTCAATACCCCCGGCGGCCAGTTCTTCCGCTGCGGCAAGGGCGGCGTAAACCAGGGGCCCGAGGGCCAGGATGGCTACATCCCTGCCCTGGCGCAGGACCTCCCCCTTGCCGATTGGCAGGGGCTGGGCCACACCGGTTAACGGTACACCCACGCCGGCACCCCGTGGATAACGTAAGGCTGCCGGCCCGTGGTGCTGGATAGCTGTAACCAGCATGTGCCGCAACTCCTGCTCGTCTTTGGGAGCCATGATTACCATACCCGGTATACTGCGCAGCAGGGCCAGGTCAAAGAGGCCCTGGTGAGTTTCTCCATCTTCGCCCACCAGACCGGCACGGTCAATGGCCAGGACTACCGGTAGTTCCATTAAAGCAATGTCATGGATTACCTGGTCTATGGCCCGCTGCAAAAAGGTGGAGTAAATGGCTACTACCGGCTTTAATCCCGCAGCCGCCAGGCCGGCGGCCATGGTCAGGGCATGTTGCTCGGCAATGCCGACATCAAAAAAGCGTCCGGGGAAGCGCCGGGCAAAAGGAATGAGCCCGGTACCCTCGGGCATGGCCGCCGTTATGGCCACCAGGCGGTTGTTTTTCTCCCCCTGGCGTACCAGCTCAGCGCCAAAGACGGAGGTAAAAGTCGGCGGTCCCCCGGTAGTTACAGGTTCACCTGTTTCCGGGTCGAAGGGGCCAACGCCATGGAAGCGGCCGGGATGGGTCTCAGCCGGCCGGTAACCTTTGCCTTTGGTGGTAATTACATGGACCAGGACCGGCCCGCGGGTACCACGGGCACGCTGCAGTACTTCTTTGAGCCGGGCTATGCTGTGGCCTTCGATGGGGCCCAGGTACGTGAAGCCCAGCTCCTCAAAAAGCATTCCCGGGACGACCAGGTATTTAAAGCTATCTTTAATCCGGTCAATTATCTTTAACACCCGGGGACCCACGTGGGGCAGGCGGTTGAGGAGATTTTCCAGCTCTTCCTTGCCCCGGGAATACATAGGATCCGTCCGCAGGCGAGAAAGGTAGGCTGCCATGCCCCCCACGGGGCTGGAGATAGACATTTCATTATCATTCAGCACCACAATCAGGCTGGTTTTCAGATGACCGGCATGATTCATGGCCTCAAAGGCCATACCGCCCGTCAGGGCACCATCGCCAATGACCGCGACGACCTGGTAATCCTCACCCTTTAAATCCCTGGCCAGGGCAAAGCCTAAGGCAGCAGAAATAGAGGTGCTGCTATGACCGGTATCAAAAGCATCATAGGGGCTTTCGGCTCGCTTGGGAAAGCCGCTCAAGCCCCCGAACTGGCGTAAAGTGCTGAACTGGGAGCGCCGGCCGGTAAGCATCTTGTGCACATAGCACTGGTGGCCCACGTCCCAGATGATTTTATCCCGGGGTAAGTCAAAAACGCTGTGCAGGGCCAGAGTCAGTTCCACTACACCCAGGTTGGGCGCCAGATGGCCGCCGGTGCGGGCCACCGTCCGGACCAGTTCCCGGCGTATTTCCGCTGCCAGCTTCTCGAGTTCCACGTTATTCAACTTTTTCACGTCAGCCGGTTCCTTAATTTTATCCAGCAGGTTCATGGCCGCCGTCCTTTCTGGTTTGTATAATTAAAGGGGCGCCACCCGGTCAATTTTTCCACGCCGTACAACAACCGGCCTACAAAAAAGATTATATCATTGGCCTGGCGCAGGGCAAATCCCTTGCCCAGAGCTTTACCACCCACGGTCACAGCCGAGATTATGGCCGTCATGATAGTACTGACCAGCACATCTTCCGCTCCATGCTGTCCTGCCAGGCGTAAGATAATTACCGCCCCAACCGCACCGCTCAAGGTACTGCAGACGTCCCCCACCACGTCGGTAGCAAAGCTGGTCACCCGATCGGCGTTGCGCAGCAAACCCAGGGCCTGGCGGGCGCCGGGGATCTTTTTGGCCGCCCGGGCGTGCAGGGGCACTTCACTGGCCGCCGCCGTGGCTACGCCAACAATATCAAAAACAATACCGGCCAGGATAATTAACATCAACAGGACAAATGACAAGATTATGGAAGTCATTCTTCCCAGAAACGCTTGGGAACCATAACCTACGGCCAGGGCTATAAAAAAAGTTCCCCCGCCCATGGTTAGGGCATTTTTCCAGGAGGAACGACTTTGTGATCTGGCCAAATGTGTTTTCTGCCTCCATGAAGGATAAGGATTATGTAATCCTGGTGGGTGGCAGCTGGCCGGATAAATGTTATGGCTTAGGTCCAGTAGGTTTTCCCGGCACCCTACCACGCGTCGCCGCAGTGGCGGTTTCCCTTTAAAGGGTGTCCTGCGCCGTCGCCGGAGGCAGGACTGGATTACCACTTAGCGCATACTTTAATCCCCGGCCAGCCTTACCGGCGGTAAACAGTCTAGGAGTTTTCCTCGACAAGACCGGCCATCTTCTAGCCTCTTTTGCAGTAGTGGTTTCCGCTATAGTCGACAGGTCTTCGGCGAAGACCCTGACAGGTGCTTACCACCCGCATCCACCACTACCGCTCAAGGCAGGCTACGCTGCAGCCAGCACCCTCCGTACCGACTGCAGGTTTCTACCCCAGGCCATAGTAGTTGTTCCTGCCGCAGGAACTTTCCCACGCACCTGGGTCTCCACGGAGGGAGGGTCCACGCCTACATGCCATTGTAGATCGCCCCCCCTCCTTAACTCCCAGCACCAACCCCCGACTGGGCGTCGGCAGCCAGCACCAGGAACTTCATCGGTGTGCCCTTGACGGATTTTTAGGCCCGTCTTCAAAGATGGTGGTCTTGACTAGAATACTGCGCCACCCACCATATAGGCTAAGCAAAAATTTTTCTGCTGGTAGAATGTATTATAAGGTATTTGTCCTTAAACAGCAAGCACCACGGCCAGAAGCCCCTGGTGGCCTCAAGCCGTCTATAGTGCTGGCCGGCAGCCAGCACCGGTATGCCTTTTCTCCCTGCCGCAGACACCTTTATGCTTGGCGTATGACTATCCCTGCCGGTTAAGAACGTAACCAGCGATGAAGAACAAAGGTTCGGCAGCCGGCCCCAGCGAACGGGCTAACCGTTGCGCCTCGACACAAAGTTCGCCGGCTATCTCCCGGGCTTTCTCCAGTCCCAAGCAGGCCGGGTAGGTTGCCTTGCCCCGGGCTGCATCCATCCCGCCTTTTTTACCCATGCGGGTAAAATCGCCCTCTATATCGAGAATGTCGTCGGTTATCTGGAAGGCCAGTCCAAGGTTTTCGCCATAGCGTGTTAATATCGCCAGCTGCTCCTCTCCGGCTCCACTTAAGATGCCGCCCAGGCGCAGGCAGGCGCGGATGAGGCTGCCGGTCTTGTGGGTGTGGATGTAATTAACTGTTTCCAGGGTAACCGGCCGGCCCTCGGCCTCCATGTCCACCACCTGGCCGCCGATCATTCCCTGACTGCCGGCAGCGGCGGCCAGCTCGCCGATGGCCTGGAGAACTTTTACCGCCGGGATGCCGTCCGGCACCTGGCTCAAAACGGCAAAGGCCTGGGTGAGAAGGGCGTCCCCGGCCAGCAGGGCGATGGCCTCACCGAAAACTTTATGGCAGGTAGGCCGGCCGCGGCGAAAATCGTCATTATCCATGGCCGGCAGGTCATCATGGATGAGGGAATAGGTATGGATGAGCTCCACCGCGCAGGCGGCCGGCAGCAGGGGTTCCGGGGGACTGCCTACAGCCTCACCCGCCGCCAGGACCAGAATGGGTCGCAACCTCTTCCCTCCGGCGAAAAGGCTGTAGCGCATGGCCTGGTGAACGGCCGGGGGATAACTCTCCGCCGGCGGCAAGCTTTTTTCCAGGGCTTCCTGAACCAGTTGCCGGCGGGAAGCCAGATAACTTTCAATCTCCGTAACCCCCACCCCCGGATAGAGAGATTTCCTTAAGTACAACTTCGCCTTCCTGGACCAGAAGGGCCTGGAGTTTGCCCTCCACTTCCTGCAGGCGCTGTCGACACAGGCGCACCAGCCTGATCCCTTCCTGGTAATAGGTCAGGGAATCCTCCAGGGTCAGGCCTTCTCCTTCCAGGGCCCGGACGATACCCTCCAGTTTCTGCAAAGCCTCTTCGAATTTCAGCTCTTCGCCTTCAGGCATGCTTTAGTTCCTCCCAAACGATACATTAACCCCCGTCCACATCCTCCACCTGACACAGGAGGCGGCCCTGGCTTAAGACTACTTCCACCCTTTCCCCGGGAGCCACCTCCAGGCTGCGCCGGATGGGGGGACCGCCGCCGGGACGCCGGCAGACGGCATAGCCGCGGCTTAAGATGGCCAGGGGACTGGCGGCCTCCAGGCGGGCCGTTAACAGCTGCAGGGCCTGTTCCCTGGCCCCGGCATGGCGCTGCCAGGAAGCCAGCAGGCGCTGTTCCAGCCCATCCAGGTATTGCTGGCGATAATACAGTTCCTGCTGGGGCCGCGCCATGCCGCGGCTTTTAACCATGCGTTCAAGCTTTGCTTGCGCCATTTGCAGGCGGTGCTCCATTCCCCGCCGGGCACGGGTAGCCAGGATATTCAGGCGCTCTTCCAGCTCTTTTTTTACCGGGACGGCCATCTCGGCGGCTGCTGAAGGGGTTGGTGCCCGCCGGTCGGCCACCCGGTCGGCCAGGGTGAGGTCCGTCTCGTGCCCAACGGCAGCGATCACCGGCACCGGGCAGGCATAAATGGCCCGGGCGACGATTTCGGTATTGAAGGCACTCAAGTCTTCGGCCGAACCGCCGCCGCGGCCGATGATAATCACGTCTACCCCGCCCAGTTTGCCCAAAAGTTCCAGGGCCCGGGCCAGTTCAAAGGGAGCTGTATCCCCCTGGACGGTAGCCGGGGCCAGCACCAGGTCAATGCCGGGAAAGCGCCGCCGGCTGACGGTCACCATATCCCGCAGGGCGGCACCGCTCGGTGAGGTCACCAGGCCAACCCGGCGCGGCAGGAGGGGCAAGGGACGTTTGCGTTCGGCGGCAAAAAGGCCTTCCCTTTCCAGGCGGGCCGCCAGCTCATGCAGGGCAAGAGTAGCCATACCCATTCCGGCCGGATAGATTTCGGCCACATAAAGCTGGTAGACGCCGTCCCGGGGATAAATGGCTATGTGACCCCTGACTATTACCTCCAGACCGTCCTGGAGCGATATACTCAAGCTCCGGCTGCGGCCCTGGAACATAACACAGCGCAAAGCAGCCACCTGGTCCTTCAAGGTAAAATAGAGGTGACCCGACACCGGACGGCGCAGGTTGGAGATCTCTCCCTTGACCCAGACGTTGGCCAGGCGGCCGTCGTTGCCTATCAGGCGCTGCAAATAGGCGGTGAGTTCCCTCACCGCCAGGACCCGCTGCCCGGACACTAGCGCCGGGCCGCCTCGACTGTATTTTTCAGCAGCATGGCAATGGTCATGGGACCAACTCCCCCGGGCACAGGGGTAATCCAGCTGGCTTTTTGCGCGGCGCTCTCGAAGTGGACATCCCCTACCAGCTTTTTCTCGCCTACGCGGTTGATGCCTACATCGATGACTACCGCGCCCTCTTTGATCATGTCGCCGGTGATCATCTCCGGCTTGCCCACGGCAGCCACCAGGATGTCGGCCTGGCGGCACTCCTCGGCCAGATTTTTGGTGCGGGAGTGGCAGATAGTTACCGTGGCGTGGTGGGCTAAAAGCATCATGGCCATGGGTTTGCCGACGATATTGCTGCGGCCAACGACGACTGCTTTTTTACCTTTGGGATCAATCCCGGCCTTATCCAGGAGGACCATGCAGCCATAGGGCGTGCAGGGATAAAAACACTTGTCGCCAATAACCAGGTTGCCGACATTGGCCGGACTGAAACCGTCGACATCCTTTTCCAGGGCGATGGCGTCGATGACGGTTTTTTCGTCAATATGCTCGGGCAGGGGCAGCTGTACCAGGATGCCGTGAATCTGGGGATCGTTATTGAGCTGTTTGATTAAGTCCAGGAGTTCGGCCTGGGTGGTCTCTCTCGGCAGGCGGTGGACTACCGAGTAAATGCCGACTTCTTCGCAGGCGCGGTGCTTGTTGCGCACATACACCTGGGAAGCGGGATCGTCGCCGACCAGGACGACGGCCAAACCGGGAGTAATCCCCTGCTCTTTCAACCTGGCTACTTCCTGCTTGACTTCTTCCCGTACTGCGGCGGCAATCTGCTTGCCGTCCAGGATTTGGGCTGGCATGGCACTAGACCTCCTTCAGGTTATAAATAGGATATTACTTCTCCCGCAAATACTTGTCTATGGCCCGCGCGGCGGCTTTGCCAGCGCCCATGGCCAGGATTACCGTTGCCGCCCCGGTGACGATGTCGCCGCCGGCAAAGACGCCCTTCCTCGAAGTGGCGCCGGTAGCCTCGTCGGCGGCAATGGTCCCCTTGCGGGTAAGTTCCAGGCCCGGCGTGGTCCTTAAGACCAGAGGATTTGGTCCCTGACCGATAGCCATAACCACTGTATCTACTTCCATGTCATACTCGGAACCCGGGATGGGCACCGGCCGCCGGCGGCCGGAGGCATCCGGCTCGCCAAGTTCAAAGCGCTGGCAGGTCATGCCCGTCACTACTCCCCGGTCGTCACCGTAGATTTTCACCGGGCTGGTAAGAAGATGGAACTTGACCCCTTCTTCTTCGGCGTGCTCTACTTCTTCCTTGCGGGCCGGCATTTCGGCTGCCGAGCGGCGGTAAACAATATAAGACTCTTCTGCTCCCAGGCGCAGGGCAGTACGGGCCGCGTCCATGGCCACGTTGCCGGCGCCGATTACAGCCACCCGCCTGCCCACCTTGATGGGGGTGGCATAGCGGGGGAATAGATAGGCCTTCATCAGGTTGGTCCGGGTGAGGAATTCATTGGCCGAGTAAACGCCCAAAAGGTTTTCCCCGGGTATCCCCATAAAGTGGGGCAGCCCGGCTCCCGTACCGATAAAGACGGCATCGTAGCCGCTGGCGAGGAGTTCGTCCACGGTGGTAACCTTGCCGACAACGGCATTGGTCCGGATTTCTACTCCAAGCCGGCGGATGGAGTCGATTTCCTGCTGGACAATTTTTTTCGGCAGGCGGAATTCAGGAATGCCATACATCAGTACGCCCCCGGGCACATGGAGGGCTTCAAAGACCGTTACCTGGTGTCCCATCCGCGCCAGGTCGGCCGCGGCGGTCAAACCGGCGGGACCGGAACCGATTACTGCTACCTTAAAGCCAGTGGCCGGGGCCTTGCGTACGGCCGCCGCTTCGCCCTTAGCCATCTGGTAATCTGCGACAAAGCGCTCCAGGCGGCCGATGGCTACCGGCTCATGCTTCTTGCCCACGGTACAGTATTTTTCGCACTGGTTTTCCTGGGGGCAAACCCGCCCGCAAATAGCCGGCAGGTTGTTTTTTTCTTTTATTTTAGCAATGGCGCCATCAAAATCCTTCTCCTTAATCAAGCTGATAAAGGCGGGGATGTCCACCTCGACCGGGCAACCCTGACGGCAGGGGGCCTTTTTACACTGGAGGCAGCGCTCGGCTTCGGCCAGGGCCATCTCTTCGGTATAGCCCAGAGCTACTTCATTAAAGTTGTGAATACGCTCCTGCGGATCCTGAGAAGGCATGGGAGTTTTTCTGGGAATTAATGGCATCCGCAGCCACCCCCCTCGTGGAACTTGATAATCCTTTCCTCTTCTTCTCTATACATGTTCATCCGCCGCAAGGCCAGCTGCCAGTCTACCTGGTGGCCGTCAAATTCCGGCCCGTCGACGCAGGCAAATTTGGTCTCCCCGCCGACGCTGACCCGGCAGGCGCCGCACATACCGGTACCGTCCACCATAATGGGATTCATGCTGACAATAGTGGGTACGCCAAAGGGCCTGGTAGTTTCCGCCACAGCCCGCATCATGACCACCGGGCCGATACCCCAGACCCGGGCTACATTGCCCCGTTCTTCCAATACCTGCTTTAAGAGGTCCGTTACAAAGCCGTGGTGGCCGTAGCTGCCGTCATCGGTGGCCACCAGCAGCTCGCTGGAAACGGCGCGCATTTTGTCTTCCCAGATAAGCAGTTCCTTTGTCCGGGCGCCTATAATAGAAATTACTTCGTTGCCAGCTTCCTTTAAGGCGCGGGCTATGGGATAAACCGGGGCCACGCCGACGCCGCCGCCCACACAAACAACCCGGCCGTAATTTTCAATCTCCGAGGGCTGCCCCAGGGGACCGACAAAGTCGGCGAGAGCATCCCCCGCCTCCAGGGTACCCAGGCGCCGGGTGGTGTAGCCTACTTCCTGGAAGATAGTAGTAATGGTGCCCCGGCTGCGATCAAAATCAGCGATTGTTAGAGGAATGCGCTCCCCCTCTTCGTCTATCCGGAGAATAATAAATTGTCCGGCCCGGGCTTTAGCAGCCACCTCCGGAGCTTCAATCTCCATTAACTTGATAACCGGTGACATGACTTCTTTCCGTACAATACGGTACACGGGCTTCCCCTACCCCCTTACAAGTTAAGCTATCAAAAATTAGTACGTAATATTAAATATAACCTTAATTATATTCGCTGTTAAAACCCATATTCCTGCTAATAATCCTTGACCGCTATCCCTGCAGGGTTTAAGATATGATGAGACTGGAGGGTTGAAGAAGTGCAGAAACGTATTCTTTACCTGCTAAGTTTGGGACACCTGGTTACCGATATCAACCAGGGCCTCCTGCCCATCTTCCTCTCGGTATATAAAGAACAGGCCGGCCTTACCTTTACGGCGGTCAGCGTCGTTGCCGCCCTATCTACTATCAGTTCTTCCGTAATCCAGCCCCTTTTCGGTTATCTGTCGGATCGGTACCAGCTGCGCTGGCTCTTGCCTGTCGGCTGCCTTTTAGCCGGCCTGGGTATGGCTGCCTTCGGCCTGGTGCCCAACTACTACTTGCTTACAGCCATCGTCTTTATCAGCGGCCTTGGAGTAGCTGCCTACCACCCGGAAGCTTCCAAGTCGGCCCACTATATCAGCGGTCCCATGCAGGCCAGTTCTATGGCCGTCTTTTCCGTAGGGGGCAACCTGGGCTTCGGCCTGGGGCCAATAATCGCCTCCCTCATCCTCGGCCACGGTGGTTTAAAATCCTCCTGGCTGGTTATCCTTCCTACGGTTCTTACTGTCGCTTTACTGGCCCATACCATGCCGGCTATCGGTCGCGCCATGGTCGCCGGCCAGCGGGTAGCTGCTGCCGCTCAGAAGGAGGAAAAGTATAGCCGGGCTTCCCTGGCGGCCATTACCCTTCTGGTTCTGGTGGTCATCCTGCGTTCCTGGCTGCATACCGGTTTAACCTATTACATCCCCTTTTACTACCAGCATTACCTCCACGGTGATGCCGCCTTCGCCAGCACGATGCTCTCCATTTTCCTCATTTCCGGGGCAGTAGGTACTCTTGTGGGCGGGCGTATCGCCGATTACTGGGGGGCCAAAAAGATGATCATCGCCTCGATGCTGGTCCTTATACCCCTGGTTCTGGCCTTCCCGTACGTAAAAGGTTCCTGGGTAGCCATATTACTGGCCTTGAGCGGCTTTTGTGTAGTATCTACCTTTGCCCCGGCCATTGTCCTGGCTCAATCCTTGCTGCCCCGGCACATAGGGGTGGCCTCCGGCCTGATGATGGGTTTCGCCATCGGTACCGGCGGCCTGGGCCTCCTCCTGCTGGGCGGTATTGCCGATGCCCGCGGTGTTCCCTTTGTTATTCATCTCCTGGCAATTATTCCCGCCCTGGCTGCTGCCCTGGCCTTTCCCCTGCCGGATTTCCGCCGGCAACCGGAAAAGGCCCGCTAAACTACCTCCCGGCCCAGCAGGGCCACGCCGATGGCATTGTCGGCGCTATGTTCCGGTGCGGCAAAGTAGAGTCTGGCTCCCACGGCACGGTGTTCCAGGCGGTGACGCAGGCGGCTGCGCAGGTAGGTATTGGCCGCCACCCCGCCGACGATTAAAATATCTTTAATCCCGGTAGCAAACACGGCCGCCCGCAAGACTCGCTCCAGGGTATTGGCAATACACTGCTCCACCGCCCGGGCGACGGCTGCCCGGTCAGCACCTGCCGCCAGCAGGCGTTCTGCCTGGCTGGCCGGCCCGGAGAAGCTAAAATTATACCCCCTGACGGCTGAGGTCAGCCGGACCTTTTCACCCTCTTCTTCGCGGGCTTCCCGGGCCAGCAGTTCCAGTTGCGGCCCCGCGGGAAACTTGAGGCCCATGAGTACGCCCACCCGGTCCACCAGCTGCCCGGCATGAAGATCCAGGGTGCCCCCCAGTTTGCTGATATTAAAACCGCCGCTTTTCTTGTTTACCTTGAGAATTTCGGAGGTCCCCCCCGAGAGGTGGACGGCCAGAAAGGGACCGTCCGGCTGCCAGCCTGCCGACCACAGGCCGGCGGCTATATGCCCTTCCTGGTGGGTGGTGGCCAGGAAAGGTACCTGCAATGCCGCTGCCAGTACGCGGCCCTGCCCGGCGGCCACGGTAAAAACCGGCATATAGGAGCCTTCCACAGGTCGAGGCTTCGTAGCTGCTGCCACGCCTTTGATCCGGGTTGCCGGTACGCTGGCGAAAGCTGAAGCCAGCAGCTCCGGTAAAATCTGGACATGATGAAAAACCGCCGTTCCCTGCTGCAGTCCCTTTTCCCCCGCGGGTACCGGTAGCAGGCGGCGGTGGGCAGTAAGTACTTCGCCGTCATCGCTAACGATGGCTACTGAACAGGTATAGGCACTGGTATCGATGCCGAGAATGGCCATCAGCTATCTTCCTAACTCCTTGCGGGCGCTGTCCAGCAAGCCGTTGACAAACTTGCCGGCTTCTTCGTTATTAAAGGTTTTGGCCAGTTCAATGGCTTCATTGATAATAACGCTTACCGGAGTATCCGGGTAATATTTCATTTCATACAAAGCCATCCTGAGAATATTGCGGTCCACGGCCGCCAAGCGTTCCAGGCGCCAGCCCACGGCATACTTGCTGATGATAGCGTCAAGTTCCTGCCGGGCCGTGACCGTCCCCATAACCAGGTCCCGGGCAAAGGCTGCTGCCTGGGGTGAAAGTTGCTCTTCTGCTAATACTTCTTCCACCGCCCTTTCCGGGACCATGCGGCCCAGGTCAATGGCGAACAGAGCCTGCAGGGCTTTTGTCCTGGCTGCCCTTCTACTCAAAGTACACTATTCCCCCTTACCAGCGACGACCAAAGAATCGCTTCCAGAGGTCCTCCCATCCCCGGCCCTGATCAAGGTGACGTCCTATAAGATAGCCCCCAGCTACACAAAGGCCGATGAAAAGGGCCTTCCCAAAGCCCCAGATGGCAGTTAAAAGCCCAAAAATAAGTCCCAGGGTGACCCCGATTAGCTTTCCACGGTGTTCCCGCCAGAGATAGCCGAGCAAATCGAAAATATTTTCCACGCCTTCTTCTCCCCTATTCTACCCGGCGCAAGCCTTCCTGGTAGATACCGTTCACCCGCACCTGGACCTCCGGCACTTCCAGGCCGACTGTAGCAACAATATATTCGTGGACCTGTTGCTGGAGTGCTGCAGCTAATTCCGGTAGATTGCGGTCGGGGCTAACGGTAATATTGAGCTTCACGGCCAGCCCTTCCGGGAAAACTTTCAAGCTGGGCCGCACTTCCCGCACCCCTTTCACCTGACGGGCGGCCCGGGTGACCAGGTTTTCCAGGGCCGGCAGGGCAATGCTGGCCGTACCAAGGTCGGCAGATTTAATTATCGCCTGCTCTTCCTTCGCAGCTGCCGGGCGCACACTGGCCAAAAAGAATCGCAAGGCCAGCAGGAACAATACGGCGGCTACCAGACCGGCTATGAAGCGGTAGTCCGGCCGTAAAAGGCTTAGTTCAAAAAGGTCCAGGGGTACTGTCCAGCCGGCGATGACCGCCAGGGTAACCAGGGATAGGGCCGCCACCAGTAAAGCAAAAAGGGCCAGTATGGCCCGGTCTAGCATTGACAAGTCACTACCCTCCTACCGGACCCGGGTGGTTTCTTCTTCTTTCTCTTCCTGGGGGAATACTACGCCCTGGACGTGAACATTAACTTCTACCACCCGTAACCCTGTCATTGATTCAATAGCCCTTTTGACGTTCTCCTGTACCCGGATGGCTACATCTGGAATACGAACGCCAAAGTTAACCACTATGTACAGGTCAACCGCTGCTTCCTTTTCTCCTACTTCTACCTTAACGCCCTTACTTAGATTTTTCCGGCCTAAAAGCTCGGCAATACCGCCGGCAATGCCGCCGCTCATGCCGGCTACTCCTTCGATTTCCGTGGCGGCCAGGCCGGCAATGATGGCTACCACTTCGTTGGTAATTTTTATAGTGCCAAGATCAGTTCGGGCCTGTTGTTCTAAATTATTCTCCACTATATCCACCTCCACTTGTTTCTATATTATACCAGAGGCCGGTAGCCATCACAACTGGTTGCGGCGAAAATAACTCGTTATCCCCAAAGTGACCAGCCATATTCTTACGGTTTGACCTGGATGGTAAAGGGAAAACTTTACCCGGCCAGCAAGCGGCGCTGGATAAAGTTGGTGTAGATCTCGCCCCGCCGGAAAAAGGCGTTGGCCAGAATCTGCTGGTGGAAAGGAATAGTTGTCGGCACCCCTTCAATTACCATTTCTTTTAAAGCCCCCGCCATGCGGTTGATGGCTGCTTCCCGGTCCGGCGCCCAGGCAATTACCTTGGCAATCAAAGAATCATAAAAGGGGGGAATAAGGTAACCGCTGTACACAGCGCTGTCCACCCGGACGCCAAAGCCTCCCGGTACATGGTAACGCTCAATGCGCCCCGGGGCCGGCCGGAAATTATGGTTGGGATCTTCGGCATTAATCCGGCACTCAATAGCATGCCCGCGGATCTGGACATCCTCCTGGCGGATGCTTAAAGGTTCCCCTGCTGCTATCCTGATCTGTTCCTGGACCAGGTCGATACCGGTAACCGCCTCGGTCACCGGGTGTTCTACCTGAATGCGGGTATTCATTTCAATAAAATAATAGCGGCCATGCTTATCCAGCAGGAATTCTACCGTACCGGTGCTGTAATAATCCACGGCTCTGGCGGCCTTTAAGGCGACTTCTCCCATTTCCCGCCGCAGTTCCGGTGTCAGGGCTACGGAAGGGGCTTCTTCCAGGATCTTCTGGTTGCGCCGCTGCAGGGAACAGTCGCGCTCGCCCAGGTGAATGAGGTTCCCCTCGGTATCACCCAATATTTGGAATTCAATATGGCGGGGTTCTTCAATATATTTCTCCAGATAAACCTGGGAATCGCCGAAAGCAGCTTCGGCTTCCCGCTGGGCGGTCTGGATGGCCTGGCGCAGTTCCCGGGGGCCCTGGGCTACCCGCATGCCGCGGCCACCACCGCCGGCTGACGCTTTAATTAAAACGGGGTAACCAATTTCTTTGGCTATAGCAAGGGCGGCATCCAGGTCCTTAACAACCCCTTCTGAACCGGGTACTACCGGCACCCCGGCAGCAATCATGGTAGCCCGGGCCGTGGCCTTGGCACCCATGAGCTGCATGGAACGCGGTGAAGGGCCGATAAAGGTGATCCCTGCCGTGGCGCACATCTCGGCAAAATAGGGGTTTTCTGCCAGAAAGCCATAACCGGGATGAATGGCATCGGCACCGCTCATCTGGGCAGCAGCAATAATGCTGGGAATATGCAGGTAACTGCGGTTGGCTGGCGCCGGCCCGATACAGACGGCTTTGTCAGCGAGCCTGGTATGCAGGGCTCCCCGGTCGGCCTCAGAATAGACGGCTACTGTTTCGATATCCATTTCACGGCAGGCGCGGATAATCCGCACTGCAATCTCGCCGCGATTGGCAATGAGAACTCGCCTAAACATCTCCTATCCTCCGAAAAAAGCATACTTCTCAGCGGCAGTTTCTGTCTCTACACCGCTCAGTAAGTAGACCTTAGTACTTCAGCATATTTGTTTCTACTCTTTCTTTAAATGGAACAGCACCTGACCGTATTCCACCGGTTGGCCGTTTTCGGCCAGGATCTTGACAACCTGGCCGGCGGTTTCGGCCGTCAACTCGTTCATCAGCTTCATAGCTTCTATTATACACAGGGTCTGCCCCGGTTTAACCCTCGTACCAACTTCAACGAAAGGCGGCGCGTCCGGGGCCGGCGCCCGGTAAAAAGTACCTACCATGGGTGCCCGGACTTCGATAATATCGTCGGCTGGCTGGACTGGCGGTATGTCCACCCGGGCACGAGGCTCATCGTCCGGGGTTACCTGGACTACAGGGGCCGGACCGGTACTCCCTCCCCGGTCACCGCCACGGCGGATCATGATTTTGACCCCTTCGCTTTCCAGGTTAAGTTCGGTAATACCTGTTTCTTCTAAGGCTTTAATGAGCTGGGTGATGTCCTTGAGATCCATTTTCTTTGTACCTCCTGCCTCGGCCTTACCCCCGGCCTGGGGTTTTAAGGTGCGACGGCCCGGCTGCAACCGCCCGGCACGGCGATCTTCAAAAAATTTCCGGGCCACCTGGGGAAACAACGCGTAGCTGATGACATCTTCTTCACTACGGGCCAGATCGCCGATTTCCTGCCGGGCTTCTTCCAGGCGCGGCGGCAGGACATCCGCCGGCCGCCCCTGGATGGGCTCTTCATCCCCGATGATCAACCGGCGAATTTCTTCACTTATAGGGACCGGCGGCCGGCCGTAGAGGCCGCGGACGTAGTTTTTAACTTCCCCGGGTACAATCTTGTAACGCTGGCCCAGCAGGACGTTAAGCACCGCCTGGGTGCCGACAATCTGGCTGGTAGGCGTTACCAGGGGCGGGTAACCCAGGTCGGCCCGTACCCGCGGGATCTCGGCCAGGACTTCATTGATGCGGTCGGCCGCTTTTTGCTCCTTTAACTGGCTTACCAGGTTGGATATCATGCCGCCGGGGACCTGGTGCTGGAAGACCCACATATCGGTAATGCGGGTCACACCGCGCTCATAACCCAGCTCCCGGCGCAGGTCGTCGAAATAACGGGCGATTTCAAAGAGGAGGTTCAAGTCCAGCCCGGTATCGTAAGGCGTCCCGGCCAGCGCCCGCACCACCGTCTCAACCGGTGGCTGGGAAGCACCGAAGGCCAGGGGGACCGAGGCCGTATCAACCACATCCACCCCCGCCCGGGCGGCCTCCAGGTAGGCACCAACGGCCAGGCCGCCGATATAGTGGCTGTGGAGCTGGACGGGGATGTGGAGCTTTTCTTTAAAGAGCTTTACCAGCTCATAGGCTTCAAAGGGGGCAAGGAGGCCGGCCATATCCTTGATGCAGATGGAGTCCACGCCCATGCTCTCCAGTTCCAGGGCCGTCTGCAAGTAGTGCTCGGTAGTATGGACCGGGCTGATGGTGTAGACCACCGTCCCCTGGACGTGAGCGCCTTCCTTTTTGGCGGCTTCAATAGGAACTTCCATATTGCGCAAATCATTCAGGGCATCGAAAATACGGATAATATCAATGCCGTTGGCCACCGCCCTGGCAATAAAGGCCCGCACCACATCGTCGGGGTACAGCTGGTAACCTACCAGGGACTGGGCCCTGAGAAGCATCTGCAGGGGGGTTTTCCGCGCATATTTTTTCAGGGTCCGCAGGCGTTCCCAGGGGTCTTCGTCCAGGAAGCGCATGCAAACATCAAAGGTGGCGCCGCCCCAGACCTCCAGGGAATGGTAACCGACGCTGTCAATTTTTTCGATGATGGGCAACATGTCGGCCGTGGTCATGCGCGTGGCCCAGAGGCTCTGGTGACCGTCACGCAGGGTGGTGTCAGTAATCTTTAGCTGGCTCAAAACGGTTCTCCTCCCGGTCATAGAAAAGCTCTGGTCAATAACCAGAGCGGTGCTTGTCTTTTTATTCAACCGCCTTGCCTTATTATATAAACACGGGCCGGGCGGTGCAATATTTCTCACGCAAGTATACAATATATTTGTGCCTTAAGCTGCAATACCGTGCGCCTTGTCTGTCAAGTTCCTTCCGCCTGTGTAAAAGCACCCGGTCCTGCCGTCGGGTATACTTATGGCAGATAACGCCGCGCTCCCAGGTATCCTCTGGTAAATAACGGTTCATCCAGGCGACTGGTTATGACTCCCCGGCCGGAACGGGAATTAATAAACTCCCCGTTACCGTTATAAATACCGACATGGGTGGGCAGGCTCCCCGATCCTTCCGTATTGAAAAAAACCAGGTCGCCCGGCTGCAGCTCCTCCCGGGCCACCTGCCGGCCCACCTGGAACTGCAGATCGGCATCCCGGGGCAGCCGGACACCGTTTAAATAATAGGCAATGTAAGTCAGCCCGGAACAGTCGATGCCGTAAAGGCTGACCCCGCCCCAGAGATAAGGTGCTCCCCGTAAGCGTTCAGCTGTCTTAATTACATCCTCGCCGCTGCGCTTCCCTTTCACCTTTCCCCCGGGCCAGACCTCAACCTCGTTTGCCGGTAGCCAGGCCGTTCCCCGGCCGGGGAGCCAGACCTCCATCCAGCCTTCTCTTTGCTGCAGCAGCGGTAAGTCAGTAGCCATTAAGGCTTCACCGGCGGCGTCCGCACCTCCCGGCTGCCGGTACAGTAAGGCGCGGGGAACGGTCACAAGTGCCAGGTCCCGGGCCGGTGGGGGAGTGTCCAGGACCACATCGGCTGTTTTTAACCACCCGGTATAGCCATCGGGTACCTGGCCCTGTAACCAATCCCCTTCCTGCTCCAATACCTTTACCTCATCCCCCAGCAGGGCCTGGGTAACCAATTCCGCCTCCCGGCCGGGGTTGGCGCGGACGTCAGCCACAGGCACCCTGACATAATAGGCGCTTTGCCGGGCCGGCAACGGCCCGGGAGGCTCCTCCACCCGCGGTGGTAGTGGTACGGCCTTTTGATTCATCAGTATCACCCCTGCCATTATTACCGCCAGTAACAGGAGCAATAAAATAAGTAGAGGCTGTTTGCGCCGCAACCTGCTGGTCATCTCCTAAGCCCGGGTTCCTTTCCGGGGCCCTTCCGGTTATCAGCTTTGGTCAACGTACCCGCCAGGCCTTTTACAGCTTATTATGTCACAAGCTAAATATATTATTGAGGCCCATCCTTGCTTATGCTAAAATATGCCTGGAAATTCATTGCCGGGGGTAATATTATATGCAAATTGCCATCAATTTTGGTGAGCTGACCGTACTTGCCGAGCTCAACGACAGCGAAACCGCCCGGAAAATTGAGGCGGCCCTGCCCATAAGCAGCCGGGTGAATACCTGGGGCGATGAAATTTACTTCCCCATCCCGGTTAAAGCCGGCCTGGAAAAAGGTGCCACAGAAGCAATGGAAATAGGCGACATTGCCTACTGGCCGCCGGGGCACTCCTTCTGTGTGTTTTTTGGACCTACGCCCGCCAGCATTGATGACAAGCCCCGCGCCGCCAGCCCGGTAAATAAAATCGGGCGCATCTTAAGCGATCCCGGGCTGCTAAAAAGAGTGCCCGACGGTGCTAAAGTAGAAATCCGGGCCGCTGGTGCAAGGTAGTGAGTTTTCAGAAAGGGTTTTTGCGTGCATGCCGCTAACAAAATAAAAGCCCTGCAGGGGTATTGCCGCAGGGCATTTTTATGTCAAACCATCACGGGTATAACAGATCTTAGTACCTTGAGTACTTACCTAAATCACTTTAGAAGCCATTTTCACTACCAGCTCGGCGCCATTTATGGCCTTCCGGGCATCCAACTCTGTGTATTCTTCGGTAGGAATAAAATCCACATCTCCATAGAAGGCGAATTCTCTTTCTTTCCGCAACCATTTCGATATGCTGGCCATTCTATCTACCTCTCCCTGTACTTCTTCGGGTAAACGTTCCTTGAACTCCACTAATAAGTAACCCACGTCATGCTGTTTCGGAGGCTCAACGCCGATAGCCCGGAGCATCCCTTTAAGGGCTAGTTCTACAATTTCCTGGGCTTCCCTTATTACGTCGGAGAACGCTTGTTCGTCAAGCAAAACCGGCAGTATTTTCAGTCGCTTGGTAGCCTTCTCCAGATAGCTCCGGGCCAGGGTGATATTGGTCATATCTCAATCACCTCGCCCGGCGTATAATCCCTCTTTAACACCCAGTACCAGGCCCCTCCGTGGTAAACCCTGCGTGCTCCCAGATGCTTTAATTTTTCCTTTAATCCGGTTAAATACAGCGTCAGAAAGTTTTCCCGGTCGTAATAAATTTTTGCGTCCTCAACTAGATCTAAAAAGAGTAAACTTCCCGCAAGTACCTCCTGCCTCTCTTTTATTACCGGCGAAAGATCCGGCCGGATATGTTTAAAACCTGCTGTGCGGCGCTGCACGATCTCCTCTACGCGGTTAAACTCCGCCATCCTTTTTAGTCGGCCTTGAGGAAGATTATCGGCAACAACTAAAAGATCAATGTCGGAATCCGGGCGAGGTGTGCCGCGGGCTACGGAACCAAAAACAGCCAGGGAAACCAAACGGTTTCCGTATACTTCCTGTACAGCTGCACTAACAATCTCTAATGCCCTGTAAAATTCCTGAAGATACATACTCCTGTCCCCCGTCAGAACCTATCCCTATTAACAGTTTACACCAAAAAACAAAACGCCACAAGGCTCAAAGATCAGGGAGAGGAACTAGCGACCCCCCACCATCCCCCTACCCTCTCCGTACCCACTCCGTTTTACGGACGTTTGGATCATAAAATAAAATTTAACTTGAGAGTAAAGGAGTTCTTTCAAAAGACTTTTAGAGGGTAACGCCGGACTTGAATATAGCGATCTCCCTTACACCCAGGGCTTCCGCTTTTGTGAGTTGGCCGGAGGCTACCCGCAAAACCTGCTCCAGTAATTCTCCTGCCAGTTCCGCCATATTCTCACCCTCCAGGACCCTGCCGGCGTTAAAGTCGAACCACCGGGGCTTTTTAGAGTAAATGCCAGTGTTGCTGGCGATTTTTATCGTCGGCACGCAGGTGCCCAGGGGTGTACCCCGGCCGGTGGTGAAAAGGATGATCTGGCAACCGGCCGCCGCCAGGGCCGTGGAGGATACCAGGTCGTTGCCGGGCGCGCTTAAGAGGTTGAGCCCCTGCTTCTGGCACCTGTCGCCGTAATCCAGGACGTCTACTACTGCTGCCGTGCCGCCTTTCTGCACGCAGCCGAGGGACTTTTCTTCCAGGGTGGTTATACCGCCTTCTTTGTTGCCGGGTGAGGGGTTCTCGTAAACCGGCTGGCCGTGGTCGAGGTAGTATTGCTTCCAGGTGTTGATCAGCTTTACTATCCTTTGAAACACCTCTTCATCCACGGCCCGGTCCATGAGGATGGTTTCGGCGCCGAACATTTCCGGTACTTCGGTGAGGACCGCCGTGCCGCCCCCTGCTATTATCCGGTCGGCTACCATTCCTACCAGGGGATTGGCGGTTATGCCGGAAAAGGCGTCGGAACCGCCGCACTTGAGCCCTATTTTTAGTTCGTTTATTGGGCAGGGTTCGCGTTCGCAGCTTGCGGCCTGTTCCGCTAGTTCTTTTATCAGCCTTAAACCTTCGCTTATCTCGTCTTCTGCTTCCTGGGCCACCAGGAATTTAATCCTCCCTGGGTCTACCTCTCCCAGCACCTGGTGGAAGGCTGGGATATTGTTGTTTTCGCAGCCCAGGCCCAGGACCAGGACCCCGCCGGCGTTGGGGTGGCGGCAGAGGGAGGCCAGGAGCTTTTGGGTATTATGGTGGTCGTCACCAAGCTGCGAGCAGCCGTAGGGATGCTTGAGGGCGTATATGCCGTCTATTGCGCTTTTACCCTCCAGTTCCTTTGCGGCGTTCCGGGCCAGGTTCTCGGCCAGCTGGTTGACGCAGCCCACCGTGGGGATAATCCAGAGCTCGTTTCTTACTCCTACCTGGCCGTCTGGTCGCCGGTAGCCGCGAAAGGTCGTATTCCCTTCAAAGGCAACCGGCGTTATGGGGAGGGGGGTATAGGTGTATTCTTCTAGCTTCCCCAGCCCGCTGTGCAAATTGTGGCTGTGCACCCATTGCCCGGCTTTCACCGGCTGGGTGGTTATCCCGATTGCATAGCCGTATTTCTTTACTTCTTGGCCGGCGGCCATATCTAAAAGGGCAAACTTGTGGCCGGCTTTGATGTTTTCTTGCAAGGTTATCTCCCGGCCCGCGATAGCTATGGTTTCTCCTGCTGTTATATCCACCAGGGCTACGGCTACGTTGTCTTTTTCCCGCAACTGGATTGCCTTTTTCATGCTCCTTCTCCTTCTGCCAGCACTTTTTCCAGGGCTGCCGCCAGGCCACGAGAAACAATGTCCTGGAGATAATCCCCAAGTTTCTCAGCCAGGCCGGGAACGTTATTTAACTCCTTGCCCCACACTTCGCTGTTACCCAGGATATATGGGGCTACTTCTCTTGCACTTTCCGCTGTTCCTTTATACTGCTGCCAGGCTGCCTGCCAGAAAGCCAGGGCCTCGGGGGCGTCTTCGATAATAAACTCTCCCTGCGGCCGCTCCCCCTGGAATTGCCGGCCGTTAACCCGGCCGTCCTTAAATAGGGCTGCCGTGGCGGCCAGGGAGAAGGTGAGCTTTGCCGGTACGGCCTTTTTCTTTGCTACGTAGTCCAGTAATGACGGTAGCACCCGCGTCTTGTATTTGGAGGTGGTGTTGAGCAAAATGCTCTGCCAGCGGTGGACGATATAGGGATTGCGGAAGCGCTGCAGCACTTCCCCGGCAAATTCGGTGAGCATTCCTTTATCCAGGTCGGTCGCGGGAATGACTTCGTTATATATTAATTCCTCTATAAAGCGGCCGAGGCGGGGATGTTCTACAGCCTCCCTTACCGTGTCGATGCCGCTTAGGAAGGCTACGGCGGCTGTGGCGGTATGGGCGCCGTTCAGGATGCGTACCTTGCGGGTGCGGTACGGCGTCATGTCGTCCGTCCAGATGACGTTGAGGCCGGCTGCATGGAAGGGGAGCTTTTCTTTAAGGTGCGTAGGGCCTTCGATCACCCAGAGGTGGAACAGCTCGCCGGTGTCTAGCAGGTCGTCTTGATAGCCTAGCTCTCCGGCCAGTTGCTCTGCTTCGTCGCGGGGGTAACCAGGTACCACCCGGTCCACCAGGGTGTTGAGGAATATGTTGGCTTCTTTTAGCCACTGCCGGAATCCTCCCGGTAACCCCCACTCTTCGGCCAGCCTTAAGGTTATTTCTTTGAGGTTGTCGCCGTTCCTGTCGATGAGCTCGCAAGGAAGAATGAGCATCCCTTTATCCGGGTCGCCCTGGAAATGGTTGTAGCGGTGATAGAGGAATGCTGTGAGCTTCCCGGGGAAGGACCGCGGCGGGGCGGCCGTTAAGCTGTCACCGGGGTCGAAAATGATGCCGGCTTCGGTGGTGTTGGAGATGACGATGTCGATTCGCGGGTCTTCGGCGCAGCGCAGGACGGCCTGCCAGTCTTCGTAAGGGTTAATACCCCGGCTGATGGAAGTAATAATCTCCCGCTTTTCTACCATCTGGCCGTCTTGATACCCGCGCAGGATTAAGGTATACAGACCGTCCTGCTTATTTATCTTGTCGACCAGGCCCTGAGCCAGGGGCTGCACTACCACCACCCGGCCCTGGAACAAACCTTTTTTGTTCAGTTCATGGATCATCCAGTCGACAAAGGCGCGCAGGAAATTGCCTTCCCCGAACTGGAGGACCCGCTCCGGTAAGTTATCCGGGTAGGGGCCTGCCTCCAGATTGGGGGGAAAGCTGAAATCACCGGTGAGCAGGGCTTTATTTAGTGCAAGCATTTTCTTTTGCTCCTTCCCGGGCACTAATTTCAGAAATTTTCCCCTGAAAAAATCGCCGTTTCTTTAAAGCACACGTCGTCTTTCCCGGCAATTAACCCTGATAACCAGTAGACCTTTTATGGCTCAATTCTCATCGAGTAAGCTTTTCAGATACTTTATAGCCCCCGCTGCCGCCTCCTCAGGAGAAGGATAAGGTAGGCATTCCAGGGCGATATAACCTTGATAACCCATATTTTTCAAGGTTGCTATTATCTTTTTAAAATCAAGATGTCCCTGTCCCGGATAAAATCTATTGCTATCGGCAAAATGAATATGGCCCAGTGCTTCCCCCGTCTTTTTCAGAGTCTCGTCAAGATCAACCTCTTCGATATTCATGTGAAAGGTGTCCAGATGGACCTTAAGGTAAGGGGTATTGAACCGCGCTAAAAAGTTTAAAGTATCAGCTGCCGTATTGAGAAAATTGGTTTCATAGCGGTTGATAGCTTCTAAGAAAAGCACCACGCCGCATTTTTTAGCTTTCTCCAGGCAAACAGCCAGGCCTTCGGCGGCGTAATTTTCATATTGTTTAAATTGGCCAATGTCAGGTATTACTCCTCGCATTGAGCCAACAATAACTCCCGCCCCCAGGCATGAGGCAACTTCAATATGGTCTAAAATACGCTTAACAGCTTTCTCTCTTATTTGAGCCTCAGGATGGGTCAGGCTTAATTTATCCACCACATATCCCAGGCCCGTCCCCAGGGTAGAAACAGTTATTCCTTCCTCCTGACAAACTTTTAAAATCTGCTCCACCTCAAGTTCGCGCGGGTCGCGCACGTGGATCTCTACAGCATCATACCCCAGTTCAGCGGCTTTTTTAATGTTATCAAGATAAGGCCCCCTGAGGATAAAGGGGGCGCTATCAGATACATTTTGAGCGAGGGACACACTTAATTTCATTTTTATAGACCTCCGCCTGCAGGTAATTTAACAGGAACAGGCCTGCCTTCGGCCAGTGATTGCTTGGCTGCCAGACCGATTAAAACAGGCTGCAAGCCGTCATTGCCAGTAACAGGCGGTTGTTGGTCGTTCAGATTTATCTTTTCAGGCATATTTGTAATCCCTTTCTGTTTAAAAGGCGGGCCAAGGCATAGGCCTTTGCCTGCCTTGAAGCCCGCATGAAATTTAGATCTAGATCGCTTAAAAATTACAGTTTATAGAACGGCCCGATAAGGGGCAGTTCATATGCTGATTTCCAACCCTCGCTTAAAGGTTCTTTCAGGAAAGGCCGCATTTCTTCTTCCGTCCGTAAGGTTACCTTTTCAACCGGCGGTACAGTGCCGGGCGGGAAGGCTTCTAGGATGTGGTCATGCAGCAGGGTAAGATACTTCAAAATGGCAGCGATGGGCCGCTTGGCCTTCCGGGCGGAAGCCAGGCTGGGTTTGCCTACCACGCCCTGGGGAGTGGCCGCCCGTTCAATAGCTGCATGCCCTTCTCCTTCGGACCAGCGGTGGGGACGCCGGTAGGGGTCCACTGAAGTATCAAAGTGTCCCGGAGGCAGGAAGCTTTCTCCCTGGGCGTCCTGCACCACGCTCATATCGATCATGCCGGGGAATAGCAGCAGGGCAACCGAGGTTTCGGATTCATCGGCATGGATGAAGTCCGTTTGCAGGCTATCTTCTCTATCTACCGGGAAGAAGAATTCCCTTACAGCCCGGTGCCAATCAATTACCTGGAAGACACCCGGCAACTGGAAGCGTTTCATAAACTCCTGGATGGCGGATTCCAGCATCCACAGGTGACCATGATTGTTGACCAGGATAATCTTCCGGAAGCCATCGTTCCATAAGCCCAGCATAGTGTAGATTACGGTTTCCTCAACGACTTCTTTGGGCATGATTACAGTTCCAGGCATACCCAGATGGTGGTAGGGATGGCCGCCGTAATTCAGAGGCGGAAAAGCCAGGCTCACTTCTCGTCCTTGCTTGGCCGTATAACGACGCACACCCTCTAAAATCTGGGTGACCATGAAGGTGTCCAGGCCGCTGTTGGCATGAAGGCCGTGGTTTTCTGTACAGCCGATAGGCACAAACACTATGTCATTTTTCTTGCGCTTTTCGATTACCTTGACCCGAGGGGTATTCTGGATATAAGTACCGGGTTTACCCAGTTCTGGTTCTGAAGGAATCTCGTATTCTTTCAGGATAGCGTCGATTTCTTCTTCGGAGGCCTCCCAGATTTGTTTCTTCAGGCGGCCGACTTCGTTGTCTTCAAAGATAATGGCCGGGTGATCGGTTAATAGCCATCCTTTGCATATTTTTTGGTCCATATGCTTTACTCCTTTGCTTTGTATTTTTTGACAGTAAAATTGCCCCGGTTGAAAGTGAAACTTATTCTTTATCCAAGCGCACGGTAATCTTACATTCTTTCCGGTCAGTTCTTAAAGTCACCAGGTTTTCGGGTACCTCATCGAGGGTGATCTGCTTGGTGATCATGGGCAACATATTCATCCCGGCGGCCATGCTCTCAATAACCCGCGGGAAGGTACCATGCCCGGAATGCCCCTGGGCACCGATTATCTGCGCCCGGCGCACCTGCAGGACTTCCCCGGTCACCGGCATTTTGGCATCCGCGCGGGCAACTACCATGACCCTGGCATTCAATGTTTTTTGTTCCCAAATTGTTTTTTCAATCTGGGGATAAACTATCGTCGGCAGACCGGTGGCTTCCAGGTATAGGGCGGCGCCATAGCCGTGGGTAATTTCCAGGACCCTTTCGGTGAAATCTTCCTGGAGGGGATTAATGGTATAATCCGCCCCCATCTTGCGTCCCAATTCGGCCCGGGACGGTTCGGGTTCGGATAAAATAACCTTAGCCGCGCCCTGGCGCTTCAAAATGGCACAGGCTGCGATACCAATCGGTCCACCGCCACAAATGACTACGTTATCTCCGGGTCGGATGCCGCCAAGGATACCCCAACCGCTGCGCTCAATCACGGCGTTATAAGCTACCGACGTAGGCTCCACCAGGCTCCCCAACAAAAATACTTCTTCGTCTGAATAATGTTCGCGCAAGGGTTCAAGGCTCCAGACTACACGGGCGGGAACTTTTATATACTTGGCCATGGCGCCGTCGACGTTGAATCCGAGCTCATCCAGGCGTTCGCAGTGGTTGGGCCATCCATCAGCGCAGGGCTGGCAAGCGCCGCACCAAAGCATTTCCTCAGCACAAACCGCTTCGCCGCCTTTAAACGGCTTATTGGTCCGTTTATCGAACGCACCCGGCCCGGCATCAACGATTACACCGGAGAACTCATGACCCAGTACAGCCGGGAAACCGGTTAGCCCAGGGTATAAAATATAACCTTGTTCATCCGGTTGGGCCATATGGACATCGCTACCACAAATACCGCAGGCTTTAACTTCGATTACTACTTCGCCAGGTCCAGCCTGAGGAACATCCCTTTCCTCGATAGTTACCCTGGGATTGCGCCATACCTTGCTCCCCAGATAGGTCTGCCGGCCTTCAATGTCCTTGGGCCCCAACTTGAATTCCGGTTTGGGGTCCCAATCGGCATGGAGTACTACGGCGCGCATTTTGGTGCTCATAAAAACACTCCCCTTTTATTTTTAATTTTATTAAACTAATAATTTGGCGAACCAGCTTTGGAGTTCCTTTGGTATTCTGCTGGTATACCTATTTTTTTTAAAAATAAGCGTTCATAAACTTTGTAATTCAAAGGATTACATTATCTCGCTGTATCTCGTTGCAATTCGTAATGTTAGTTTGACGTTATTCCTCGCAAGCTACTTAAGAATTTATAAGTTGTTTATAATAGCAACAGCTTGTTTAGAATCTTTTAATGGATATAGTTCAAAACCTATAATTCCGTTATAGTTCAACAATTTTAACGTCTCAATCACATTTATAAAATTAATTTCCCCTGTTCCAGGTTCATGTCTACCCGGAACGTCTGCTATATGAACGTACCCGATTACTTCGATATATTTTTTAATAGTATTGATTAAATCACCCTCCATAATTTGCATATGATATACATCATACAATATCTTGATGTAGGGAGAATTTATCAATTTAACTACTTCAACAGCATCCTTTGTATAAGCCAAAAAATTTCCAACATGATCTATTTTTGTATTTAGCGCCTCTAACGCAAGTGTAACTTTGGCTTCTTCAGCTATAGGTGCTAAATCCTTTAATACATTAACCATAGTATAGAATTTTTTATAGTCACTAATTTCATGGTGTGGATTCAAAACCTCACCATTTTTACCTAAGGCATTAGAATGAAGTACAAGGTATTGGCAATCTAAATATCTTGCGGTTTTAATAGAATCTTTTACAAAAGAGATATATTCTTTGCTTTCTTGTTCATTAATTAAAGAAAAATCCTGGTCGCCAGAAAAACTAGCAACTTTGATTTCAAGGTTTTCACATATACTTTTTATTTTGTCAATATCTTTGTCTTTCCAAGTCCAAAACTCAATATATTCAAATCCAAAATCCTTAGCTAATTTAATTCTTTCTTCAAAAGGTACTTCTGTAAATATAGTTTCTATGCATACTGATTTTTTCGTAATAATCAACCCCTATCTAAATATAATTACTTGCATATTTGTTAATCTATCCTTCTATGTCATATGTCCTATGAAGGCCCCCCTTTACTGGAGTTTTTAAATCGCTTATATATCATTTACTTTTATTGGTTTACCCTCCTTAGCTGAAATAGCTGCCGCTTCAGCAACTAAGACCGCCTTAAGTCCGTCTATACCTGTAACGGGGGGCTGAGTATCATTTATAATTGCATCGATAAAAGACTTAAGCTCCATAGCAAAAGCATCATTATATCTTTCCAAAAAGAACCAAAGTAGTTTTTCACTTAGAGTGCCTTCATTGGTTAACAACATTGACGTGTTAGGTCTATCATTCTCTACCATTATACATCCTCTGGAGCCATGTACTTCCGTTCTTTGGTCATAACCATATATCGCTTTTCGACAATTATCAATGACACCAAGCATTCCATTTTTAAATCTCATAGTTATAATTGCCGTATCAAAGTCACCTATCTCCCCAATAGCGGGATCCACTAGAACTGCTGCATGTACGAATACTTCTTCCACTTCACTGCCGGATAGATATCTTGCCATATCAAAATCATGAATAGTCATATCGAAGAATAGTCCACCAGATACTTTTAAATAATTTAAGGGTGGTGGTTGTGGATCTCTTGAGGTTATTTTAACAAGATAGGGTTCACCAATCTTACCTTCTTTTACTGCATCATGGACCTTTTTATGATTGTGATCAAACCTCCTTACAAAACCAACTTGTAGCTTTACTCCTTTATTTTCAACTATCTCAAGTGCCTCTTTAATTTTTTCAATATCACTTCCAATGGGTTTTTCACAAAAGATGTGTTTACCGGCTTTCGCCGCTTCAATTATAAATCGCTCATGAGTATCTGAAGAAGAGCAAATTAACACTGCATCAATTTCGGGATCGCGAAAAATTTCCCCAGCATCATTAGTAACATTTTTAATACCAATACTGTGAGCCCATTCTTTAATATCATTATTTAGGTAGATATCAGCTATTTTTTTAAGCTCAACTTCACGTATTCTAGATACTATGTTTTCAGCATGTACCTTTCCAATTCTACCAGCACCGATCAGTCCAAGCCTTACCATGGCATATTCCTCCATAACTTCACAAAATAAACTTATTTAAAAAGAGAATTCACGCACGGCTTCAAACATAGCAATAATATTTTCAGGAGGCACGTCAGGTAAAATATTATGTTCTTGATTAAAAATATATCCTCCTCCAGGAGCGAACACTTCCAACTGTCTTTTTACATAATCTTTTACTTCTTTGGGCGTAGCTCGGTTTAAAATGCTCCTTGTATTGCATCCACCTCCCCAAAAGGTAATATCATTTCCAAATTCTTTCTTTAACCTATAAGGCTCCATGTCTTTGGCGGTAGTCTGAACAGGATTAATGATTTCAATACCTGCTTCAATCAGGTCTGGAAGGAGTTTATAGATAGAACCACAGGAGTGTATAAAGGTATGCATATTGCTATGTTTTTTTACATAATCACACAATAGTGCTAACCGCGGTTTAAAAATTTTACGAAATACTTCAGGTGACATAAGCGGGCCCTGATCCATTCCTAGATCATCGGAAAAACGGATTATATCTACCACATCTCCTACTGCTTTGCATACTTTTTCTAACAAAGCTAAATGCTGCTCTACTAAAACATCAAGCAAACGTTCTACTTCTTCCGGACAAGTATAAATATCCATTAAAAAATTATCCATACGTCGTAAGTAATTTCCACTTTCTAATAAACTACATCCACTAGAAATTACTAAAGCACGATCTGAGTTTTCCCGTAAGTTTAAAGCTTTTTCACGCAGATCTTCCCAAAAATTGGTATCATTTAAATGATCCCATGGGCTGACAGCTATTTTAAACCATTGGACTTTATTCATCGCTTCTGTTATATTATCATAATTTTCAGGATAACCATTAAGATAAGGATAATATTCTTGATGAAAGTAAAATGCATCCTTTTTCATTCTTGATATCAGAATTCCATCTTCGGAATAAACATTTAAATTACCTTCTTCATCGCGAACAGGTTTAAACCAGGTTGGAAATTGTACTATATGTCCGCTTGGAAGCGTAATATCATACCAATCCTTTTCTTCGGTATTATATACTCTACCTACATCTATAACATCAACATTAAACATATCTAATATTTCATCTTCAGGTTGAGCAAGTTGTTGTACTATATCATAAACTCTAGTGTAACCTTTATTAATACCAAGATACTGTTTTAAATTATTATAAGCTATTGCAGATATTCCAGAACTTGTTGTCGAACCCAAATCTATTGGCACAACATCTACTTGCTTATGATTAATAGAAGCAATTATTCGTTCTCTCGAATTCATACAAATCTCCTTCCTATCAGCTTCTATTTTTTACCTTTTAGACTTTTTTCATTCTTATTTACGACCACCACCACCTTATTAAATTGGATCCTAATTGTATACCTAGGGTATACCTGATAATATAAATTTTTATTCTACATTTTTTGCTTAATTCCTTCTTCAGCTTAATTAATTTAAATAAAATTATCTACCATCTTCATTTGTATTCAACGTCTTTATTCTATCTAATAAAATAGCACCAACTATAATAACACCTTTTAAAACTTGTTGCCAATACGCAGATACATGAAGTAAATCCAAAATATTATTTAAAACCCCAATAATAAGCGCTCCTATTAACGTTCCCCAAACTGTACCAACTCCTCCCGATAGACTAGTCCCTCCAATAACAGCAGAAGCAATTGCATCTAATTCATAACTTACTGCAGCTGTAGGATGTCCTGCACTTATCCTTGAAGCAAGCAAAATTCCTGAAAGTCCTGATAACAATCCTCCATACGAATAAACAAAAAGTAGAATTTTGGTTACATTAATACCAGATACGATAGCAGCTTGTTCATTTCCTCCAATAGCGTAAATATATTTACCTATTTTAGTGTGTCTTAATATAAAATGGGAAATACATAATGTGATTATTAATATATAAATCATAAAAGGAATATTAAATATTAAACCTTCACCTATAAAATCAAATGACTTCGAAAAATTGGTTATAGGTTTTCCATCTGTATATATTAAAGCTAATCCCCTTGCCGAGATCATCATACCTAACGTAGCAATAAAAGGGGGTATTTTTCCAAATACAATAATTGAGCCGCTTACTAAACCAGTTAATGCCCCTACCAAAAGCCCTATTAAAATTGGTACAATAACTGGAAATTGATTGGGATGAGCAAAACTAGCGGCTATAACTCCTGTTAGGGCGATAACTGAACCAATAGCCAAATCAATGCCACCACTTATCATTATAAAAGTAACACCAAAACCAGCTATAGCTATAATAGAAATCTGTCTTACTACATTGATTATATTTCCTAATTGTAGAAAATAGGGTGAAAGTATTGATGCTACAATAATCATGGCTACAAAAACTATTGTTATTCCATAACGACTTAAAATATGTCTGTAATTCAAGTCTTAAACACCTCTTTGTTTTATTTTTAGAGTTTTATTTTTAGTTTTTTAAAAACATTCCAGTTGCATATTTCATAATTAAATCTTGATTAGCTTCATCCCTTGATAATTCACCAGTAATTCTTCCTTCATGCATCACTATAATTCTATCACTCATTCCAAGAATTTCTGGTAATTCAGAGGAAATCATAATAATAGCTTTCCCTTCTTGGGCTAAAGTACTCATTAAAGAATGTATTTCAGCTTTGGCTCCTACATCTATTCCTCTCGTTGGTTCATCAAGTATAAATATATCTGGTTCGGTTAATAACCATTTTGCTATTAAAATTTTCTGCTGGTTTCCTCCACTTAACTTCTTAACTATTTGTTGTTCATTAGGTGTTTTAATCTTTAATTGTTCTATATATTTCTTACATATGTTTTTTATTTTTTTATGATCTACAATTATTTTCCCTTTTAAATAGTTCTTTAGACTACTGACGATCATATTGTCTTCAACAGAGTGTTCCAAAAATAATCCAGTACGTTTACGATCTTCAGTTAAAAATGCTATTTTATTTTTTATAGCATCTTTTGGAGATTTAATCTCCACTTTTTTACCATTTATATAAATTTCCCCTTCATCAAGTTTTCTTAAGCCAAAAATGCTTTCCATTAACTCCGTTCGTCCTGACCCCATTAAACCTGCAACGCCTAATATTTCACCTTTACGAAGTTTAAAAGAGATGTTTTTAAATTTCTTTTTATGGGTTAAGTTCTTTACCTCTAAAATTATATCTGTTATTTTTGCTTCTTTTTTGGGAAATAATTGTTTTAATTCCCTCCCTACCATCATTTCAATTACCATTTCTTTATTAAGATTTTTTACTGAATCTGTCTTTATATATTGTCCATCTCTTAAAACAGTAATTTCATCCGCTATCTCAAATATTTCATTCAACTTATGTGAAATATAAATAATAGATATGCCTTTAACTATCAGCGTTCTAATAATTTTAAATAGGTTATTGACTTCCCTATCAGTAATAGCAGAAGTGGGTTCATCCATAATAATTAATTCAGCATTATAGGATATGGCTTTTGCTATCTCTATCAATTGCCTATTAGCAATACTAAGTTCATTTATTTTTACTGTAGGTTCGATAGGTATATCTAAAATGTCTAATAAGTTTTTTGTATTTTGAAACATTATTTTTTCATTTATCCAGCCTGTGGAACTTAACGGCTCTCTTCCTAAATAAATATTTTCAGCGACTGTCATATAAGGTATTAAACATAATTCTTGGTGAATCATAGAAATACCTAGGTTTAATGAATCTCGTGGGCTTTGAAAACTGACTTCTTTTCCTTTGAATTTAATAATGCCACTATCGGGTTTATAAATCCCCATTAAGATTTTCATTAACGTAGACTTCCCGGCACCATTTTCACCTACTAATGCATGCACGGTTCCTTTTTTTACTTTTAATTTAACATTATTTAATGCTTTGACACCTGAAAAGGTTTTGGTTATGTTTTCCATTTCTAAGATATAATTTTCTTGCATATTTCTACCCGCCTTTTATTAACTAGCAGAATTAGCAGAACAGATATCAATTTTAAAATGATATCTGTTCTGCATTTTCCTTTTGTAGTATTATTTGGTTGAATACTTTGCAAGATATTTATCCGCGTCTTCTGGTTTTACTAATTCATAGGGGATCATATATTCCTTCTCCAACTTCTCACCTTTAACAGCTTTTACCGCACATTCTATTGCTTTTTTACCTTGACCCACTGCATCTTGGAAAACTGTAACTTCTACTTTGCCTTCTTTTAAATACTTTAACATTTCAGGCGTAGCATCAATCCCACCAATAATAATCTTATCCAACAACCCTACTGCCTCTACTGCTTTCATCGCACCAATCGCCATTTCATCATTATGGGCAACAACAGCATTAATCTTATCTTTTAGATCTGATTTTAACCAGTTCTCCATTACTGCCATTCCTTCGGCTCTATTCCATTTTCCTGTATTTTCTGCAAGAACCTTTATGTCGGGATATTTGCTTAATAATATATTCATAATGCCTTTATGTCTTTCTATTTGAGGTTCATGCCCATAAAAACCATGGAGCTCGACAATATTTCCTTTACCACCCAACTTATCTGCAATACCTTGCATTAAAAGCTCTCCAGATTGAACAGTATCGGACCCAACATAAGTGGTTAATTTTTCCATTTCCGCAACTTTGGTATTTACACCTATAAGTGGTATGCCTGCTTTAAAAATCCGATCAACTATTGGTCTTGACCCCTCTTTATCTCCAGGTATTAAAATAATCGCGTTTGCTTTCTGTGAAATGAAATTTTCTGCCTGGGATAATTGTATATTGGAATCAAATTTACCATCAACAAAAACAAATTCAAATTCATCCTCTACTTTTTTTGCTTCAGCTTTCATACCATCCATAATATAAGATTGAAACTGGTTGCTCATATCTCCAATCATAACGCCTATCACTTTTTTCTTAGTAGACGTGGTAGTAGCATTTGTATTTTTAGAACCTTCTTTGTCTGCTGTATTGCTTCCTTTTCCGCAACCAATTAGCAAACTTGCACTAATTATAAAAACTAATAGGGTAATAATTAATCTTTTTAACTTCATTTTTAAATAACCTCCTTTGTTATATTTTGCTTTTCCTGACGCAATGCTTCTGAAATTTTAATCTCACATATACTGCTCGAAGGTCGTCCCCTCCTTTAGCGTATTTCTTATGTATTTAGGTTATAAAAAACTAAAAGTAATTTTTTATCATTTATCTGATTTTATTATTTGCCACTAATTAACATCTTGAATGCCTTTTATCTTTCTTTTTATTTTTTAACCCATTTACTTACTATAAATTTGCTTCTTTAAACCCAAACCAGTCATAATAGTATTCTTTTATACTCTGCATATGCTTACGCATACTTTCTTCCGCCGCCGCAGGATCCCTTTGTTTTAACGCTTCCAGGATTTTTAGGTGTTGAGGAAAAGACGTTTCAATTCTAGTCTTATTATCCTGTGTTAGGAAAGTAATTCGCCTGATTTGATCCCGCAACATGTTTAATATAGAGGCCAGGCGCTTATTACCGGCAATTTCTACTATATATTCATGGAAGGCTATGTCTTTTGTACTTAAACTTTGAAAGTTAATTTGGGCAGGGTCGGTGCAATTAATTTCCTTATCCCAGTTAGCAATCATATCTTCCAAATACTTTATATCCTGGGGCTGAATTCTTTCTGCCGCCAGTTTTACTGCCAGGCACTCCAGAGGCTCCCGGACCTGCATAATTTCGCGAATATCTTCAATGGTAATTTTAGTTACCGTCGCGCCTTTTCCAGGTATTAATTCAATTAATCCTTCCGAATTTAATCTTCTTAACGCCTCGCGCACCGGGGTCCGGCTGACGCCCAGCTTTTCAGCCAGTATTCTTTCCTGGATCATGGTCCCGGGTTTTATGGTATTATTTATAATAGCTTCTTTAATCTCTTCATAAACCCTTTGCCCCATTACGGGCTGAATAACATTCAGTCCTCGAAGGGTCTCCATAAAAATACCACCCTGAATTGTGTTCCTCTTGTATCCTTCTTGTATACCAGCTGTATTATCATATTCGACATTTTTGCCTGAATTCCTCCTAAGGGATAAAAAATTTTTTTAAATAAAAAACGGGCCAGCACATATGCTCTCAGCCCGGTTATTTGTTATACTCTTATTTAATTAGCGTTATCTATTTCTTATGAATCATACTGATCTGCTCCCGGGGGCGGCCGGTGGAGCGGGAGACCAGGTCGCCGATCTTGTTGGCGTCCTCGTCGCCGAATTTGTCGGCCATGACAATGACGTTTACGGCATTGGGCTGGATGAACACCGCCGCGTCCTTATAACCTTTGGCGACGATGAGCTTTTCCAGCTGCATCTCCAGGTCCATTTGCTGGGTCAGTTCCACCAGCCGCTTTTGGGCTTCCTGCTTGCCCTCGCCGCCGGCGTTGGGGTTATCGATAATCTGCTTGAGCAGGGCGATCTGCTGGCTGCGCTGGCGGTCTCTTTCCAGGCGGTACTCGATGAAGAAGGCGGCTCCACCTTCAGCTTTAGAACTTGCTTCCTTGAGAATGTCCTCTGCCTTAGGTCCACTAACCGCCGCCTGGTCCTTGATTGGCGCCGCCACCTTAGCAGCCCCACCGGCATCCGGCTGGCCGGCCTGCTGGACCGGTCGCTCGAGGGGGAGATCTACACCGGCCGGCTTTGCTCCCTGTCTGTCTCCCTGGACCAGGTAAGCCAGGACACCAAAGGTCAGCACCAGGGCAATTATCACTCGTCCTTTATCACCTATCTTAATCATCTTTTTCACCCTCCCCAATTTTGGCATCTTGATCAAAAGCACAGTCATAGTTACTTACTGCTCCCCCCGGTTTCCATAGGTAGCACCTGCACCTGGTGGGGTGCCAGGCCCCACAGGGTCTGCACCGCCTGGATGAAACGCGCCCGCACCTGAGGATCATTCGCTCCATCGGCCACTACCACTACCCCCAGAACCTCCGGCTGGGTTTCCCGGGCTACTACCGGCGCTTCACCGCCATTCATCTGGCCGTTCCTGGCCATGACCAGCTGCGCATCTTCGTTGCTGTCGGTAGTTACCCTGGTCCCGCCGCTTTGATCCTTCTCTTCCACGCTGTGTTTGCTAGTCCTGGTATTGGTAGCAAACTCCTTTAAAGGGCTGGTCTTTAAGGATACCCGTACCGCCACCCTGCCGGCGCCAGCGATTTGCTCTAAAATGCCCTGGAGCTGGACTTCCAGCTCCCTGGCGGTGACCATTAGTTCCGTCTGCTGCCGGTCTAGCACTGTCTGACCTGGTGTCTGCCTTGTAGTTTGTACCCCATAGTGCTGGGTAGAGCTGTTAAGATTGCCAATGCTGATAAAGATGGTCCCCAAAATAAGGGCACCAACAGCAAGCCAGAGGTACCAGGGTGGTTTCTGGGGCAAGAAGCGCCAGCCTGGCCACTTATTATTGTCCAATGGGCAACACCTCCTTGAAAGTAAAACCCTACTTACTTCCCATATAGCAGCCGTACTTCGACCTGGCCGGATTCCAGTCCATAAAAGTGGGTTATCATGGTGACAATACGGGATTGAATCTGTTGGACTTCAGCAGCGGTAATTTGTGGCGCAGTTGACGGTTGTCCTTTCTCTTGTCCCGTGATCTGTTCCGGCCTCCCAGGTAATTGGGTTTCAGGAGGCGCAAGCCCTTGAGTGCCAGGCAGGTTGCCGGCAGGCGGAGGTGGTGCATCCCCGCCCCCTTTTGCTGTCTCCCCTCCAGCCAGGGTGGCCGTGATTACCACCCGGCGAATGGCCCCCAGCCGTTCCTTTTCGCCGGACACATCCACCAGCACTTCGGCTTGCTTTACGCCAGGTACCAGGGTGACCAGGGCCCTGATCTGCCCGGCCAGGCGGTCGCGGTAAATTTCCAGGGCTGCCTCTTCATTGGCCCGGGCCATTTCCCGGCCCTGCTGCACCGGGGCGGCGGCAGCAGGGTCCAGGCGCAGGTCCCAGGCAGCCAGCTCCAGCTCCGTCCCGAAACGCAACCCTTCCGCCAGGGGCGTCAAAATAGCGACCACCACAAAAAGCCCTAAAACAAGCCGCACGTAACGGGTAATCTTTTTTTCCGGCAGGAGCATTTCCAGGAAGGCCGCCAGCAAGGCAATCAGAGCTACCTGGCGGACTATCTCGCCGATTTTAGCCAGCAATTCCCTGCCTACCCCCTTAAAGCTACCGTGATGTTACCCAGGACGACGATTACGGCTATGGCCAGGAAAAAAATCAATCCCGTGACCGCCACACAGGCAAAGACCATGGTTAAAGCTCCGCCGATGCCGTCCAGGGCGTCGGCCAGCTGGTCCTCACCGAAGGGCTGGACCACGGCCGCCGCCACTTTGTAAACAACCACCAGGGAGAGAATTTTTAACATGGGAAAGGCGGCCAGGAAAAAAATAATGATTACTCCTACCAGGCTGACAGCGCTTTTCAAAAGCAGGGTTGTCCCGGCAATGGTTTCGACGGCATCGGACAGCATACCGCCGACCACAGGTAAAAAGGCATCAGTGGCAAATTCAATGGCCCGCAGGCCAACCCCGTCGGCAACTGAACCGGCGATCCCATAAATCGATAACACGCCGGTGAAAACGGTCATCATCAGTCCCAGGGCGGCCATGGCGGCCTGTTTAAGGAGCCCGGCCATTTTGGACACTTGAAAGCGATCGGCGATCCGGCCGATTACCGTGAGGCAGGCCGTGAGGTACAAGAGGGGAAAGAGAACGTTGTGCATGAGGGTACCGGTAATGGTTACGGCATAGATCAAAACCGGTTGCAACAGGGTAGAGGCGGTTATGCCCCCGGTTGCTGCCAGCAGGGTAATTAAGGCCGGTAGCAGGGATTGGAAAAAGGATACCATCCGGTCAATGGCGTCCCCGCCGGTACGGACGGCCAGGGTAAAGGAGGTCAGGGCCAGGGTAATCAGGGCCAGGAAAGCCACTCCCCGGGCCACTGTGCCGACACTTCCTCCGCTGAAGGCCGCCTGTAAATTCTGCAGTACGGCGCAGGCTACGGCAAGGATTAAGAGCTGGCCCAGCAGGGCCCCGCTGGCCAGGAGCTCATGGAAAAGATACTTTAGCAGCCCCCGCCCGGCGGCCGCCGGATCCAGGGGCAATTTTCCCTGGCGAAGATTGGCCAGGATTTCCTGAAAGCCCAAGCGGGGCAGGTACTGACCCACTTCCCGGTCCAGCTGGTTAAGAAAAGTATCGATGCCCCCCAGGTTGAGTTTGGCCATCTGGCGCTCCAGCTGCTCGTCCAGGGTCATGGCAGCCGCCGCTTCTGTTCCTGCGGCCGGTACCGGATAATAGGCCAGAGCCGCCGGGGCAGTAAGCCCTGCATATAATCCGTAAAGCACAATATAAATTAAGACTACCAGCAACTTCCACACAGTGGTCGCCTGACTCATGGAATCACAACCTTGCTGCTTCTTTCTATGGAAGCCGCCTTGCAACAGGCGCGGCAGGGGCAGGAACCTTTGTCTGCCTTACGGCAAGAGGCGAACAATGCTTTCCAGGATCGCTACAATGATGGGGATGGCCAGGACCATAATCAACACCTTGGCGGCCAGCTCCACCTTGACGGCAATGGCATTTTCGCCGGCGTCCCGGCAGACCTGGCTGCCAAACTCGGCCACATAGGCGATGCCAATGATCTTTAAGATGGTATCCAGGTAAAACTGGTTGATACCGGCCCTTTCCGAGAGGTCGGCCAGGACCTTGACCACCGTACCAATGCGGTCCAGGAGGAGGAGAAAAATAATTGCTCCTGTCACCAGGCTGATGAGGAGGGCTGTATCGGCGCCCCGGGCCTGGCGCACCATGACAATAATCAGGGTAGCCGTCAGGCCCAGGCCGACGATCTGGAAAATCTCCATCCCGGGGCCACCCCTTTAATACAGCTGGAAGACAGCCCGAACGGCTTTGAAGAGATCCATAATCAAGGGAATAACCCAGAGTAAGGCTATAGCCAGGCCGGCCAGCAGGGTCATGTAGGCATATTCGTCCCGCCCGGCCTGTTTCAGGAAAGTGTAAAAAATAGTGATGATAATGGCCAGGGCCGCTAGTTTAAAAATCAGGCTCACATCTACGCCCAGCATCTTTTCTCCCTCCAGAAGCTTTAATATAGCAACAGCACCAGGGTTATCCCCAGCAGGAAACCCAGGGTACGCCACATCTTGCCCTGGCGATTGTTTTCTTCGTGGGCTGCCAGCTGCTGCTGCTCCAGGAGCTGGCGGGTCAGCTCCAGGTTTTTAATCTGGTCGTCGGCGCCGGAGTTGCCCAGCATAGGACCCAGAGCCCGGAGTATTTCCAGGTCCCCGGGCTGCAAGCCTCCTTTCCGCCCCAGTTCCTCCAGGCCCCTCTGCCAGGCTGCCAGGGCACCGGCGGCAGCATTTTCTTGCAGCGCCCGGGCCACAGTCTGGAAGAAGAAAGCTACCGGCCCGGCCAGCTGGCTCCCAACCCGGGTGAAAGCAAGGGGGAGGGGGGTAGCCCCATAGAGTATTTCCGTCTCCAGCATTTTCAGGCCGGCATTTAGATGGCGCAACTGTTCAATCCGGGCGCTAAAACCGCGGGCCTTCTCCAGGCCCAGCAAACCGCAGGTGAGGATTATCAACCCGCCGCCCACCATTTTTAACATGCCTTGCCCTCCCCCCGCCAGGGCCCGCGGCGTAAGATCCGGCCGTCCCCGCTAAGGAGGAATTCGATGGTCCCCGGTCCCAGGGTCCGGCCAAGGATGATTAAACGCTGCCAGAAACCCCGCTCCAGGAGCGGCCGCCAGCCCGGCCGGTGTTTCAACTCATCCAGGCTGCCGGCATGGACGCTGGCCAGAATTGTCACCCCGGCATTTAAAATATCCTGTAAAGCCGCCAGTTCCTCCGGCCTGCCAATCTCGTCGGTGGCAATGACCTCCGGCCCCATGGACCGGAGGAGCATCAACATCCCGGCCGCCTTGGGGCAACGATCCAGGACGTCCGTACGGGGGCCGACATCCAGCTGGGGCACCCCCAGCCAGCAGCCGGCAATTTCGGAACGCTCGTCCACCACGCCTACATTGACGCCGGAAAACTTAAGTTCCGCTATGCCGGTACTGAAAAGACGGACAATATCGCGCAGTAAAGTCGTCTTGCCGCAACGCGGCGGTGAAAGAATAAGGGTGTTGCGGGGGCGCCCCTGCTCCAGGAGGTAGGGCATCAACTCCCGGGCACAGCCGGGGACACTCCTGGCCAGGCGCAAATTAAGGCCGGCAAAATTCTTTAAGGTTTGAACTTCCCCCCGGCGTACCACTGCTTCGCCCACCAGTCCCACCCGGTGGCCGCCCCTCACGGTTATATACCCGGAGCGCAATTCTTCCTCCAGGGCGTAAAGGGAACTGCGGGTGAGGGCCTGGATGGTCTGGCTGAGGTCGTTTTCGCTCACGATATATGCCAGGTCGGGTACAGCTGTCAAAGTGCCGTCAGCCTGCACCCAGCCTTCACCGGCACCCCAGCGCACCTGGAGGGGCCGCTCCCGTCGCAGGCGGATTTCTTCCAGGGCAGCTTTTACCTCCAGGGGCAGGGCAGCCAGGGAAGCAGCTACCGCTGCCGGCAACAAGGCCAACAGCCCGGAGAGCCCCCCTCCCCTGCCTTCCCCGGCCTGTCCTAAAGGTGGTTTTCCATCCCCCTTAACCATCCGTACGCTGCCCATTTTTCTCCCTCCTGCCATTATGCTTATTATGGTCCTGGCAATTTTATGCAAGGGAAAATTCGGGGCAAAAAAATAAGACCCCGCATGGGGTCTGATGCTATTATCTTTTTCAGAACTAGATGTCATCGGTGTCGGGAGAGTTTTTCTTTTCTTCCTCTCGAGCCGCCCGGGAGCTGGTTTCACCTTCTTCATTGACAAAGACGACCGTCTCACAATTGGGGCAGGTAACTTCCACTACATCCTCATCATCCAGGACATCGGCATCAAAGCAAACTATCTCGTGGCATTTCGGGCACTCTACTTCAATGTAGTCGCCCTCTTCCTCGTCTTCGTCGTCCTCGTCATCCTCGTCGTCATACTCATCTTCGTCTTCGTCATCATAAACCTCATCTTCTAAATCATAAAGGTCCTCATCGATGCTTTCCAGGTATTCTTCCAGTTCTTCATAGTCCTCATGCAGGTCGTGGAGAGCCTCGGCCATTTGCTCCAGGACTTCAACTATTTCTTTAAGGAGGCGGGTTTCCTTGCTCTCGGGGTCCAGATCCATGCCGTCCACTAACCCCTTAAGGTAAGCAACCTTCTTGCGGACGTCATTCATTGTCTACACTCCTTTCCCTTTCCACCTTTTATTATTACCGGCCCTGGCCGGACTTAAACTAGGCCCGCTCAATATAGGCACCGGTACGGGTATCGATGCGGACGACATCTCCCACCTCGATAAAGAGAGGTACCTGGATTACGGCACCGGTTTCTAAAACGGCGTTCTTGGAACCGCCGGTGGCTGTATCGCCCTTGATGCCGGGCTCTGTTTCCACCACCTTTAGTTCAACAAAGTTGGGCAATTCGATGCCAATGGTTTCCCCCTGATAAAGGAGGACATAAATGTTCATATTGTCTTTTAGATATTTTATCGCATCATCAAGTTGATCTTTGTGCAGGGATAACTGCTCGTAGGTTTCTGTATCCATGAAGTAATAGTTTTCGCCGTCATTGTAGAGGTACTGCATCTCCCGCCGGTCAATATGGGCGCGGTTGACCTTTTCCCCGGCCCGGAAGGTCCGCTCAATTACCGCCCCGGTACGCCTGTTTTTCAGCTTGGTACGGACGAAGGCCGAACCCTTGCCTGGCTTGACATGCATGAATTCAATTACCTGGTAAACTTCACCGTCAACCTCAATGGTAAGACCAGTACGGAAATCGTTGGTGGATATCAAGCGGGATACCTCCTATAACTCCTATAACTCTATAAATTCTTTAGATGCATGGGATAGAACCCGGGCGCCGTCCTCCTGAACCAAAACCACATCCTCAATGCGGATACCCCCGCGACCGGGCAGGTAAATTCCCGGTTCTACCGTGACCACCATCCCCGGAGATAGTTTAACCTCGCTCCGGCTGGAAAGGGTGGGGCCTTCATGAACAGCCAGGCCCACACCGTGGCCCAGGCCATGGCTGAAATAGGACCCGTATCCAGCCGCGGCAATATGTTCCCGGGCTATCGCGTCCACCTCACGGCCCGTCATCCCGGGACGGATGGCGGCGATAGCCCTCTCCTGGGCTTCCAGGACGACGTGGTAGAGGTGACGCCATTCCGGGGCCACCGGCGCCAGGGCTACCGTGCGGGTAAGATCGGAGTGGTAGCCCTCATAAACGGCGCCAAAATCCATCACCACCAGGTCACCCGGCTGCAGCACCCGGCCGGAAGCCACCCCGTGGGGAAGGGCCGCCCGGTAACCGCTGGCTATGATGGTGGTGAAGGATGGCCCGCTGGAGCCCTGTTTACCCAGGAAATATTCTAACTCCAGGGCTATGTCCCGCTCGCTGACACCTGGACGTAAGATCTGGAGCAGGTGACGAAAACCGGCATCGGCCAGGTCAATGGCTTTTTGCAGAAGTTGCACTTCGGCCTCTTCTTTTACCTGCCGCAACCTTTCTACCAGGCCCTTTACTGGTTTCAGCTTGACCGGGCGCGACCAGTCTTTGGACTGCTCCAAAAATTCTTCATAGGTGGCATAGCTGAGGTGCTCTGCTTCAAAGTGGAGTTCTGCTACACCGGCAGCAGCCAGGGTGGCACCCAGCTGTTCCCACGGCTTATTGCCCAGGTCCACTACCTCAAAATCCGGTGCTTCCGCCCTGGCCTGTTCAGTAAAGCGGCCGTCGGTTAATATATACTGCGATGTTGTAGTAATGAGGAGCTGGCCGCTGTCGCCGGTAAAACCGCTCAGGTAGCGGCGGTTTTCTTCCTGGTGCACCCACAGGGCTGTGATACCTTCCGCCGTCATAAGCCGGCGCAGACGGTCTAACCTTGTGGTCAAAAAAAGCCCACCCTTCATTTTTCAGGTTTACCCTCACGCTGCGAGCGCACCAGCTCTATGGCAGCCTCCAATCCCAGGCGGTAGCTTAAAGGCCCAAAACCGCTAATCTGGCCGCTAACCACAGCTGCCGTTACCGTCTGGTGGCGAAATTCCTCGCGGCGGTAAATGTTGGAGAGGTGAACTTCTACCACCGGGCAATCCAGGGCCGCCAGGGCATCCCGCAGGGCAATGCTGTAATGTCCCAGGGCCCCTGGATTGATGACCACGGCGTCTACCCGCCCCCGGGCTTCATGAAGACGGTCAATGAGGGCCCCTTCATGGTTGGACTGAAAAAAATCTATTGCTACCCCCGCGCCGGCAGCCTGCTCCCTTAAGCCGGCTTCGATATCGGCAAGGGTAGTCCGGCCGTAGATTTCCGGCTCCCGGCTGCCCAGGAGGTTTAAATTGGGCCCATTTAACACTAAAATCTTCATGGCTGCTATTTTACCATAATATTGCTCACTTGGGTAGAGTGTACTTACCCGCTGATGGTCATGCTGGCAATACGCACCGTCGGGGCACCGGTGGCGCCAAAAAAGGTGAGGTCGTTCCCTACGGCGTCAATGCCCTCCAGGAGGCCGATGATGTTGCCGGCAATGGCCACGCCCCGGACCGGCCTGGTCAGCTCGCCATTTTCAATCCAGAGGCCGCTGGCGCCGACGGAAAAATCGCCGGAGATGGGATTGGCCGTATGCATGCCCATGACTTCGGTGACGTAAAGTCCCCTGGGGATCTCTTTAATAATATCTTCCGGGGTGCGGGAGCCGGCCTCGATATAAAAATTGGTCGTCCCAACTTCCGGTGTTGTCTTGAAGGAACCCCGGGCGCCATTACCGGTGGATTTTACCCCGTCCCGGGCGGCTGTATAGGTGTTGTGCAGGTAGCATTTAAGGATTCCTTTTTCCACCAGCACAGTGTGCTGGGTGGGTACCCCCTCCCCGTCAAAGGGGCTGGAGGCAATACCGTCCGGCCGGCGGCCGTCATCGATAATATTCACAACCGGTGCCGCCACCTGCTGGCCCACCCGGCCCCGGAAAAGGGATTTGCCCTTCTGGACGGCATCGGCAGCCAGGGCCGGAGCGATGACTCCCAGGAAGTTGGTGGCTACATAGGGGTCAAAAACAACGGCCGCCCGCTGGGTATTAACCCTTTTGGCTCCCAGCATGCGCACGGCCCTGGCCGCCCCTTCCCGGCCGATCTTCGCCGGATCGATATTTTTATATTGCAACCCGTAGGCCAGGCCAAAACCTGTCTGGCTCTCTTCGTTTTCCACCGCCACCACAAAGGTGCTGGCGCCGCAGTAGGCGGCATGGTAGGCGGCCGTTATTCCCTGGGAGTTTACCAGGACAACCAGGTAGCGGGAATCGTTATAGGAACAGCTTTCCGTGATCTTCACCCGCGGGTCATAGGCCCTGGCCTGGCGTTCAATCTCGCGCACCAGCTCGATCTTTTTTTCCACCGGGGTTGTCGTAATCTCCGGGTCAAAGAGGTCCAGCTGGGGGTAGCCGGGATAGCGGGCCGGCAGGCAGTTATGCTCATCAGGGGTAGCCATCCGGGCGTTGGCCAGGGCCTGTTCCACACAAAGCTCAAGGGCCGGGGGGCTGAAATCGGTGGTAAAGGCAAAACCTACCCGCTGGTCGGCTATGACTCTTAAACCCAGGCCCTGGTCCCGGGCCGTAGTCAGGGCCTCGACTTCCTGGTTGCGCACCTCGATGCTTAAATTTTCACCGGCACTTATGTAGGCTTCGGCAATAGCCCCTTTTTCGGCCGCCATCTCTACCACCCGCGCCGCCAGGTCGAGGTACTGTTTTTGTAAAGCCTGGTAATCCATCAGCCTTTATCCTCCTCGTCCAGGATGCCGCCAACTACCATCTCAGGAATGCGAATCGTGGGCTGCGCATCCCCGACTGGTACTCCCTGGCCGTCTTTGCCGCAGGTACCTAAGGAGAAGCCCAGGTCGCTGCCCACCCGGTCGATTATCTTCAGTACCTCGGGACCGTTGCCGGTGAGGGTGGCCCCCCTGACGGCCGGGCCAATCTTGCCGTCCTGGATAAGATACCCTTCGGCCACATCAAAAACAAAGTCGCCGTTGGTGGTGTTGACCTGCCCGCCGCCCATGCGCTTGACCAGCAGGCCGTGCTTGGTTTCCCGCAAAATAGCTTCCGGGTCGTCTTTGCCGGGAGCGATAAAGGTATTGGTCATGCGGGGTATGGGGCGGTCCTGGTAAGATTCCCGGCGACCGTTGCCGGTAGAACGGCGGTTCTCCTTACGGGCCGTCAGGTAATCATATATATAATCCTTCAGGATGCCGTTTTCGATGAGCACGGTTTTCTGTCCCGGCGTACCTTCGTCGTCAAAACGGTACGAACCGTACTTGCCGGGGATGGTGGGATCGTCAATGACGGTTATCAGGTCGGAAGCTACTTTCTGCCCCTTCTTGCCGGCGTACACGGAAAGCTGCTTCTGGACCAGGTCGGCTTCCAGGCCGTGACCGCAGGCTTCGTGAATCATGGTGCCGCCGGCCTCGCCGGCCATAACCACCGGCATCTTGCCCGCCGGTGCCGGCCTGGCCTCCAGCATCATGACGGCCCGCCGGGCAGCCTGCCGCGCCTTCTCTTCCGGGTTAACGCTTTCAAAAAGTTCCCACCCCTGGTGCCCGCCGGCCGATTCAAAACCCGTCTGGATAACTTTGCCGTCGGTAGCCACGGCATTGACTACAAAACGGCAGCGTACCCGCTCGTCATCTACCAGGATGCCGTCGCTGTTGGCAATAGTTACCTCCTGGATGACGTCACCATAACCCACCGTCACCTGGGTAATGCGCTTATCGACGGCCCGGGCAGCCTCATTGGCCCTTTGCACCAGGGCTACTTTTTCGGCTACCGGCACCTGGTCGGGCCGCTTTTTAATGGTAAATTCCACTTGTGCTTGCGGCCGTTTAAAGCTAATTTCCCTGGGCTGGGGCCGGCTTTGCAGGGCTTTACCAACCAGGGTTGCTGTCTGGATGAGGCTCTCCCGGCTCAGGTCATTGCTGTAACCATAGGCGGTGTTTTCCCCGGCAATGACCCGTATACCGGCTCCCTGGTCAAGACCGGATATAACCCGTTCAATCTTATTGTCCTCGCAGCTGATGCTGGTCGTCCGGCGCCGTTCCAGGAAAATTTCTGCAAAATCGCCACCTTCAGCCAGGGCGGCCTCCAGGATGGCCTTGAGATCGGCTTCAGTTAAAAGCATTTACCCACCCTTTCTATATAACTTCTTACTAGTATAATTCAAGGGGCGGGAAAATATTCCTGCTAATCCTTACGTGAAAAATGGAGGCTGGCCAGGGTGGCCAGTAATTGATCGTAGTCACCGATACCGCCAGCCTGCCATTCCAGGCTGAAGGTCAGTTGCTGGACGAGGAACAGGGGTAAATCCAGGTATTGGGGGTAATCACCCGGCCTGATTTCTCCCTGGTAAAGCTGCCGGCCGTCGGCAAAAATAGTGACTTTAACTTTACCGCTGCTGTTGGCAAAGCTGTCGTCGATGCCGGCATACCCCTGGAGACGAGTATACCGGCCGCGGAGATCGACCTTTAATTCCGCATTAGCTTGACCTTTGCTTAAAATTACGCCTATACTGCGGCCAAGGTTCATACCGGCCAGGGCCGCCGGCCGCTCCAGAACATAGAAGGGCCCTACATTGCGCAGCACCTGCAGCTCTTCCAGCCAGACATCCCCATCGCCGACCGGGGGTTCCTGGAAGGCCGATCCCGCCACCAGCCGGCCCTTTACCTGGCGGGGGAAAGTATATTGAGGCGCCTGGCCGGCGCCTGCCTGGGAAGGAAAGACAGGCCCGGGTGGTGGGTTTGTTCCCGGGTTAACCGCAGGTGCCGGGGAGGCAGGAGGCGCAGGTGACAGCTTTACTGGTACCGAACCAGGAGTTACAGCCGTAGAGGGGCTGGGCGGACTGCTACTGGAAGCTTGTCCCTGGCTGGAAGTAGCTCCCGCACCTTTAACTCCATCCCCGGCAGCAACCGCCCCCGCCGGGGGCGTGAAACCGTCGGCCCTCCCGGTCGGAAAAAGGGCTATGGCTCCAGGGACTGGATTGTCTTCTCCCAGATCGTACAGGTCTATAACAAAGCTCCCTTCGACTGTTCCAGCGTCTCCCTGGCGCGCAAGGATCTTCAAATTACGGATGGCCGTCAGGGCCGGCAGGGATTCCAGCTGACTTATGTAATCCTGCAGCGCCGGGTAAGGGCCGCTGACGGTAACTTCATAGGGATAGACCCGGAAGGGGTCTCTCTTTTCCACCGGCAGGGGACGGAAGGCCAGTACCTGGAGGGACCGGTCCCGGGGCTGGGCCGCCTCCAGGAAGGGTGCTGTACCCCGGAGGGTAAAACCCAGGTGGAGCCTGGCGGCCTCCCATGCGGCCCTGGCCTGGTCGGCTTTTTGGGTCAGCTCGGTTGCAGAGGCTGCGGCCTGCCTGGCGGCTGCCAGTCGTTCCAGGCCCGCCTTGAGTCTTCCCCGGAGTTCCAGGTAGGCCGGAAGCTGCTGTCCTAAAACTACTTTATTGAAGAAAATAATCCCCACGACAACAGCCAGCAAAACCAGCAATATTTTTTCCCGGCGGTTGAACTGGTAGGTACCAAATTTCATTTACTTTTGCCTTCCCTGTTTGCGTTTATGGAATCCGGGTTTGCTCTTGTTGCATCGCTTGGTGCGGGAACTGCTCGTGCAGTCTCTGATTGCCGCGTACCTTTAAAAACAGCCTGTATGGTAAAGGCAAGGCTGCTGCCATTACCCTTAACTTCCTGGAAATTGACGGACTGCCAGAGCCCGCTTGCCTGCAGGTTATTTAAAAGATTACCGATGGCCTGGAGGGAAGTACTCCCCCCGGCCAGGATTAGTTCTCCTTTGGCTTCGTTTGCTTCCAGGCGGGTCAGCCAGATCTCCCGCGGCAGAGCATCGTTTATTGCAGCCAGGACCGGCTGCCAGCGCCGCCTTTCCTTTACCAAACGCTGCAGTTCCCTTTCCTTCTGCTGCCATTCACTAATGGCGCTTTTACTGGTCGCTGCCTGCTGCGCCTGTGGTTCATACAGAGCCAGTTGCGCCTCCACCCCGGCAACGCGCCTGGCCATCAGCCCCCATTGGACCAGGAAGATAAAATAAAGGGTTACGAGAAATCCTGTCAGAGCCAGGGCAATGGCAGCCCTCCTGGGCAACGACCGCCGCCGCGGGAGGTACTCCGGGGGTAGTAAATTAATAGCCACACTCATATTTCCCTCTCCCGTAAAGCCAGGCCCACGGCTACGGCCAGGGCCGGGTCTGGAGACCCATTGAAGCCTGTCCCCGGGCGGCCGATAATTACCGTTACTCCCAGTTCCTCCCGGTAGTAATCGACCAGGCCCTCCACCTGCGCTCCCCCTCCGGTAAGGATGAGCCGCTCCGGGTTAAAGGCCGTCCCGGCCTGGGAACGGTAAAACTCCAGGGAGCGCCGGATCTCCTGGGCCATTTCGGCCATACGGCTGCTACCGGTTATACCGGGCTGGCTGAATTCTCCCCCGCCAATGGCTACTACCCGGCTGAAAAGGGGCCGTCCCTCCCGGGCCAGGACCAGGTTGCTCCAGCGGCCGCCAATGTCAACGATGACCGTAGCGCCAGCGGCCTCTCCGGCCAGGGCGCGGCAGAGGGCCAGGGGCACCAGGTCGATGGCCACCAGGTCCAGGCCGGCGGCATGGAAAAGCTGGTATAAGCCAGTCACCTGTTCCCGTGGCGCCGCAGCAAGGAGAACCGGCATCTGGTCGCCGGCCGCACCATTGCCGGCATCCAGGATGGCCCAGTCTACCACCATATCCCGGGCCCCGGTGGGCAGGTAGTTTTCGATTTCATAGGCCATGCCGCTCTTGAGTTCCTCGGGGGTCATCCGCGGCAGGCGCAGGTAGCGGACGATCACCCTTTCCCCGCTGACGGCCGTCACGGCCCGGCGACCGCGCCAGCCGGTCCGGGAGGCCGCCTCGGCAACGGCCGCCACCATGGCCTGGCTGTCGGCCAGGCCACCCTGGGGAGCCGGCACGCTGGCCGTCAGCCACTGCCGGCCCTGGTATACGGCCGCCTTGACGGCAGTTGTACCGAGATCGATGCCCAGATAGTGGCGACGTTTCAGGAACGACCAGAACATAAAAATAACTCCTATCTACCTTGCTACAACTGATGTTATCTTCCTTAGGAACAGGTTCATCTTTTCCCGCGGGAGGCCTGGATTTATTGCTCCAAAGCTGCCACCCGCCAGGAAAGGATCTGCCAGTTACCCTGCCTCAAATAGGGAGCCAGGGAACCAACAAGGTTCTGATCATAGGTTATGCGGATCTTACCCTTAATTTTATGGTCATTATCTTTATCCTTACCATTACCATTCCCCTGCCCGTTTCCGTTATTATTATCATTACCCCTTATTTCCTGATTGCTGCCGGAAGTATCATAGCTACCTTCGTCGATTGCACCGACGTACCTGGTTACCAGGCTCCCGTTAATGGTACTCTCCTGGCCGCGATCATTCTTACTAAAGGTGCCCCCGTCAATAAACACTCCTCCCAGGCTGGTACCACCGGAAATATTTAAATCCCCGCCGGCGATGAAGGCCCAGGCATTTCCACCGGAAGCAGGTAACAGGCTGGTCTCCAGGGTGATGCTGCCCGAAGCGGCAATAATGGCGATACCATTATAATAATACAGGGTACTATGGTCGTTGCCATTGTTATTGTTATTGCCATGATCATTGTCATGGCCAGCCGTTATGGTCAGGTCTCCCTGCCGATAAAGAATCGCCGGAGTCATGCCGGCATTATTAACCATGGCCTGGATTTCCTCAATGGTATATGTATCTTTCCCCAGTGTTAAACCGTTTGTAAAAGGAGCATCGGGGTTGTCGGGAAAGGACGGGAAAGTTAAGCTGACACCTTCAAACTTGTTGCCGTAGATTTTACCATTATAGGATTGACCGCGGTATGTTTTGCCATTACTATAAATACCCCCCCCAGCAGTGGCGTCGCCCTTGATAGTTCCTTTAACATAAAGGTCCCCGCCAGCTACAGCGCTTCCCTGGAGGGTACCGTTTACAGTTAAATTTCCACCGGCAGCCACATTAATGATGTTATCCTCGCCGAAAACAACTTTCAGATTGTTGATATCCCCCAGGGCAAGGATATCCCCTCCGGCAATAATTAATTTGTCCTGCTTATCCAGGTCACCGGCAGTAGCCAGGGCAAAGGTATACAGGGGTCGCGCCAGATCGACCTCTACGGCCCGCTGGACACCACCAACCTGGGCCAGAGAGCGAAGGCGGTAGCTCAATACCTGCTGGCTAATATCTACTCTCTGGATATATCCCTGGACCCCAGTTAAAAATGTTTCCCCCAGCCCCTCCCGCCAGCCGGGATCTTGGCGTAATCTTGCCAGGGCCAGGTTGATGCCGGCTTCGGACAAATAAGTGGCCTGGGTAATCTTAACATCATTCGCCGCGCCCTGGCGCTCCACCAGGGAGAGAGAAAGGAGCCCGGCCCCCAGGAGGGAAAGGACCAGGATGGCCAGCAGCACTCCCGGCAGGGCGCTGCCGTGCTGCCCCCAGTACCTCCATGCCAACTTTGTCCTGCCCATTCTTCTCTTAACTATAGCTATATCTAGCCAGGAGTTGGCCAAGAAAACTCACCCTGTTACAAAAATCATTACCCGGAGCCAAATTCTAACCGCCGGGGTTCATAACTTTGAGCCGCAGGGCTGCAGCGGTAATTACGTCAAAGTCCCGTCCTTCGGCGTCCCGGGTAACCAGGTGGAGGGTTACGGTTTTACTGTTTTCCGGCGCCTCTGGATGGTCATAAAAAAATTCCAGAGTCTGCACCCCATAGGCCAGGAGATTATAGCCGCTGAAGCTTAAAGATCCTTTATTTTTAACAGCCCGCCGGAGATCGCTACCGCTCAGCTCATATTTAAACTGGTTTCCGGCCGCGTCAGCAATTATAAGGGTATATCTCCCCGAACCGCTAACCACCTGGCCGGCCGCCTGGATCTCCCTGGTCATCTGCATCAGGGCCACGCGGGCATTCTGCTGGGCATCCATGCGGTCCCAACCACGCTGCCACCATTTTAAACCCGCCTGGAGGATGCTCAAGGAAGCCATAAGGACCAGGACCATCAGGCTGGCGGCAATTACAGTTTCAATTAAAGTAAGGCCGGCCCGCCGCCACTTCACGGCCACCTGGCAACCAGGGTTGCCAGTTCCACCTGCCCCGCCGGGTCATTCACCGGGCGCACCCGCACCATCACTTCCTTCACCTGTAGGACGAGGTCATAATCTGTTATAGTTATCTGGTACTCATATCCCGGCCGGCCGGGGTAAGCCTGCCAGGTGCCGCCAGCTCCAGGCAGGGAGGCCAGGCCATTATAACCGGCTGCCAGGCAGGTTTCCATACGTTCCCGGGCCAGATTCAAAACGATGGTTTCCTGGCCGCCCCTGGTATAACCCCGGGCGGCGGTGATAAACATACCCAGCATAGGCGCCAGCACAGCCGCCAGCAAGGCTGCTGCCACCAGGACTTCAATCAGGGTTAGACCACGGTTGTTACCCGGCCAGCAACACTTTTTCACGTCGTTTTCCCCGCCTTGACCCGGCCGGTAACCGGCATAATGGTTATATAATACTCCCGGCCATAGCGGTCCTTCAGCACTATATCCCCGCTATTTACCGGTTCCCCCTCGATCGTAAAGGATATTTCACTACCCAGCCGGGAACCGGCATGCTGTAAACGTAATTCCATAGTTATGCCCGCGGGAAGTTTGGTTTCCCGGATAATCTCCGTATTTTTTTTCAAGAAATACAGTTCGTTAACGTCGTCAAGGAGGAGCATCCACTGGCGGTCCTCGCCGCCCATGGCCCTCTGCTGTACTTCCCGGATATCGCTCACCAGTTGCCAGGCCGCCGTCTGCACCTGCCACCATGCCAGGCTCTTAGCCACTACCGGCAGGACCACCGTAGCCAGGAGCCCGGTGATAGCCATGACAGCTACCATTTCTACCAGGGTAAAACCGCCATTTCCCTTTACCGGCCGCCTGGAGCCAGCCTTTACTCCCCCTGCCATGATGACTACTCTCATATTAACAGCTCGCACTTTGCTTGGCCTAATATTATATAAACCTGCCAAGATACCAGTGCAACATTTCCTCGCCAAAAAACAACGCCAGCAGCCCCCCTATGGCGATAAAAGGCGCGAAAGGAAGGGGGTCCTGCCGCTTTTTCCGGCCGGTAACCAGCAAGCAAACGCCCGCTGAGCCGCCAGTGACCAGGGAAAGGAAAAGAGCCAGAGATGCCAGTGGCCAGCCGAGGAAAAGCCCTACCATACCTGCAAGTTTGACATCCCCGCCGCCCATGCCACCTTTACTTATTACGGCAACCAGCAGCAAAAATCCTGCTGCCGCAACTGCTCCCAATAAAGAAGACCAAAACCCCACATCCCGCGCCATCAGGCTTAAAAGAATACCGCCGCAGGCACCGGTCACCACGAGGCGGTCAGGGATCAGGTAGTGCTCCAGATCGATGAAGCTGGCGGCTACCAGCACGGCGCTTAGAAAAAGGTATTTTACCAGGATCCAGGAAAGGCCGAAATTATAAAAAAGAGTGGTAAATACCACGCCCGTGACAAGCTCAACTAAAGGATATCGTGAGGAAATCGGCAGGCGGCAGTAACGGCACCTGCCCCGCAAAAACAGGTAGCTCAATACGGGTATAAGGTCGTACCAGGCCAGCGCCCGCCCGCAAGCCGGGCAATGCGAACGACCCCAGACCACCGTTTCTCCTCGTGGCAGGCGGTAAATGACCACGTTAAGGAAACTGCCGATAAAAAGACCCAGTAGGAAGAAAAACCCTTCAATCCAAAACATACTTTTCCCTTCTACACACTTATGGCAAGCCCAACCGCACGCCAGGCGCCGGATACCCAAGCGACAAGCGCGCCGGCGCTATAACCCCTCCATCCAGATGATCACCGAGATGTAGTACGTACCGTTTTCCTCCCCCACATAGGAGTAACCGACACTCTGCCGGATGCGCCGATCCGCGGCATTGCGGATGCCCTGATTAGGGAAGCCGCCGATGGTAACTACGACGCATTTGGTGTTGTTAACTGAAATCGGATTGCCCGCAGCGTAATAGACAGTACCGCAAGGTATTACACTTTTCTAGTAGCGATAATGGCCGCCCATGGCGTGACACCAGGCGGCTTCTCCAGGTACGGAGCGTTCCAACCGGTGCTAACGTCAGGCTTTACGTAGTAAAAGAAGCCATATTCGTCTCCTTTGTCGTAGGGGCGTTCGTAGGAATCCTGCTCCGACTTAGGCCAGTCGCCGTTATCGGCGTAATAGGTGTAACCGGCCGCCTTTATGGCCGCACATCGGCGACCACCCGAGCTATCTTCGCATTTTCCACAGCCCTGAAGGCGCCAGGGGCAACGATGGCGGCCAGGATACCGATGATGGCGATAACTACCAAGAGTTCCACCAGAGTAAAGCCGCGCTCGTCCCGTTGCAAGCTTGAATAACAACCGTCACCGGTTCACCTGCTTCCGAAAGGAAATTAGCTCCGCATGCTTACTACTCCACAACCGGCAAAAACATGTAGAACGAGTTCAGGCAAGAACCAGGCCGAAAGAAGCCACCTTTAAGGTACAATGGCAACACGAGCACAGATAAAGAGGCACTTCTTGACCTTTACCACCGGTGGAGGATTACCAGAAGCTTTCCGGTGTCCAGCTTCATTACGTTGCCAGTATCGAGATTCCCGTCGTCCATGTCCCTGTCAAGCAAAAGCATCAGATTATCCGGGAGAGTGGGCGCGTTATAAATAGTGACACCGATAATATTTTTCGTTTCATTATTCCACGTCCAATTTTCCCATACTTCCCAGTCGTACGACCCGCCGAAGGGTGTAGCTGTGGGCCAGCGCTCCAGGTAGGGGCCGTTCCACCTATCTACGTTATCCACATTGGCCATGAATCCGGGAACGCCGCCCGGGGGTTTATCTTCCGGCCATTGGCCGGTATCAGCGTAGTAATTCGCTGCCGCTGCCTTAAAAGCTTTCAAGTCGGCCTCCACCCGGGCTACCTTCGCCTTTTCCACCGCCTTGAAGGCGCTGGGAGTAATAATAGCCGCCAGAATACTGATGATGGCAATAACCACCAGAAGCTCTACCAGGGTGAAGCCACGCTTGTTGTTCAGTTTTTTCCTTAGAATATAAAACACTTTAATGCACCCTGCATTTTCTGTTCGTTTAAGCTGGGATACCCCTGCAAAAATGTCAGCAAAGGCATAATTCAGGCAGGTCTAAATCAAGACGAACGGCAGTTTGTTAAGCAACCCACTGCTGTCCTGGCTTTGCCGTTGCAATACCACCGCTTAATAAATCCAATCGGTAATCTTTAAGGTAACTTTGTGCAAACTAGGATTAACATCATCTTGTCCCTTATAATAAACTTCAAAGGGACTCAGTTCCGCCAGTTTGTCGGCGCTGGCCTCGGGGATTTCATGAATAGTTACAAAGATTCCCTGTCTGGGCCAGCACTCATAGTCGTACCTGCCGCCCCAGGCGGTCTTCTTGGTTAGGGAGAAATCCAGATAAGGTCCCTGCCAGCGGGAATTAAGTCTATCTCGATATTCCTGCTCCGTCAAGCCCATAGCCGCGATTGTATCAGCCCTATAAGTAACAGTGTCCGGGTTTACTCCCAGGCCTGGATCTTGGTGCCAGGGTTCCGGGTCAGCAGGGAAGAAACCTACATCGGCATTAAAGGCAAGCACCGCCGACTTTAAAGCGGTCATATCCTGAATTGTCCTGGAAATTTTAGACTTCTCCACCGCCCTAAAAGCATTGGGGGCGATGATGGCGGCCAAAATGCCGATGATGGCGATGACCACCAAAAGCTCCACCAGGGTGAAACCGCGATTGTTGTGGCGCAGGTTTGATAAACCAAATTTCACCGGCTTACATCCTCCCCAAAAGGACAGTCACCTGCTCACAATCCCCCCTGCCGGAAAAGGGTACGGGACGGATTAAGGTGGGGCCGGGTAGCCTGCCCCAGGCGCCTAAACGCCGCAGGCAGGCCGTTCCGACCACTCAATATCTCCATTGCATGCTCGCTGCTTTTAGTCGAAAGGCTCGCCAGTGCCCAGCGATAAACCTTACACAGCTCGGGTTCGTCTGCGACCTTGAAGGTACCCGGAGTAACAAAGATCAACACTGCAAAGGCAGTTTTAAAAATAATTTTTTAATAGTTATCCCTGGAGATCAGAAGGTACACACGGCGCTCCGATCCAGACTGAACAAATACAATATCTTCTCCAAGGTCGGTCTGTAGTATCTTGGCTGCTGCGGTGACAGTCCCCCCAGAACTAGTAGGCGCGCCAGGCACATTGGTTAAGCCCAAATACACAAAACGACTCCCTGGAGGTGCCCCGGTTCCCCATGGGCAACCGCTAGGAAGTTGTGACGTAGTACTGTTGTAAAATATATAAATTCCGCCCCACGGGTTCTTGCTCGGCCAACGCTCAAGGTAGGGGCCGTTCCAGTTATCAATCCAGTTAGTGGGTGGTGTACCATTGTAATTGTCTACTTTAATAAATCCTGGATCTGTACCATCGGATTTTGACGCCGGCCAAATACCCGTATCCGTGTATGCGTTCAGCGCCGCTGCTTTAATCGCCTTGTAATCCGCTTCCGCCGCCGCCACCTTGCCCTTCTCAATGGCCTTGAAAGCATTGGGAGCGATGATGGCGGCTAAAATGCCGATAATGGCGATGACAACCAGAAGCTCCACCAGGGTGAAACCGCGATTATCGTGGCGCAAGCTCCGTAAACCAAACACTAATAGCTCACCTCCTTACCAAAATTAACAGGTGACGTGCTTCACTACTCCCCCGCCGGAACAGGTCGCACGGCGGGTTCCGGCCGTGACTGTGTGCTGCCGGCACCGGATGCACCGGCAGCATGTGTTAAGCAGACTCGGCAGTCACTTCAACTTCAAAATCTTCGTAATCTATCTCTTTGGGTTCCGAGTATACTATGCACCTATTTGCAATAGAGGAGCTATTCATCTACTCCCGAACAGTCCCATAACCCCCATTTTCCTCTCCGGCCAACGTTTTTGGCAGAGGAACCATTCTGGGATATCAAGGTACTACTTAAATTTAGTTTTTTGTGATGGAATGAAGGCCTTTTAGTAAGAAGAAGTAGAGCAGGGTTTGATCCATACCGGGAGTAACCATGCCTAGTCATCATTAGAGATAATTATTCTTACTGTCGTTTTGGTAGATTCTTGTTTAACGCTATCGTTACCTAAGTCTCTTTGTAATATAGGGAAAGCCGATTCTGGTACTTGAGTTAACTCAAGGTATCTTTCTTCCTTATCATCACTATCCCATGTGCTTTCATCTTTTTTAAATGTATAAGTCCCACCCCACGGGTTTTTGCTCGGCCAACGTTCCAGGTAGGGGCCGTTCCAGTTATTTAAGTCATTTTGAGTCAAATTACTTGAACTTGAAGTACTTGGTTTGGTCACAAATCCAGGATCTGTTCCATCTGCACTACTACTATCCGGCCACTTACCTATGTCCGTGTAAAAATTCAGCGCCGCCGCCTTGATGGCCTTGTAGTCCGCTTCGGCGGCCGCCACCTTGCCCTTTTCGATGGCCTTGAAGGCGTTGGGTGCGATGATGGCGGCCAGGATGCCGATGATGGCAATAACGACCAAGAGCTCGACCAGGGTGAAGCCCCGCTGGTCCCGCGCCTTTTTCAGTCTCTGCCACATGAATCAATCAACCTCCCTGATTTTTTTGCCTGCGCTTTTTGCATTCCTGCTGTCAGCCCGTCGGGGAAACCTACAAATAGATCACCCCCCTCTTACCCGCATTATTATCCCCGATCTCAAACGCGGCAGGAGGCAGAGTTATCCTGGCACTCCTCGACATGGAGCCGCCGGCCAGGGCATTGTCATGAGGGCAGGCTGCTAGGATAGCCACCGGCAAAATGAGAAAAAGATACCCCGCGCGCCTCTACCTTATGCCGCCCAGCATCTGAAAGTAGGGCAGAAAGACCGAAATTACGATCACCCCCACAATGCCACCAAGCCCCACAATCAGGATTGGTTCTATGAGTGAAGCCAGGCGGGCCACGACCGCCTCCACTTCCTGCTCATATAGAGTCGCCACTCGTTCGAGCATGGCATCCAGGGCCCCAGTTTCCTCGCCTACCGTAATCATCTCCACCACCATGGGAGGGAAGACGCCGCTCGCTTCCAGTGGAGTCGCCAAGCTCTGCCCGTCGCGAACGCTTTCTGCCGCCCGCTCCACCGCGCCAGCCACCACAGCATTGCCCACCGTACGCCGCACTATTTCCAGGGCCAGCAGGACCGGTACACCGCTGTGCAGGAGGGTGCCCAGGGTACGGCTGAAACGAGATAGAACCGCCTTATGATGCACGGGACCGAAAATTGGTAAACGAAGAAACAAACGGTCGACCTGGTAGCGCCCCGCTGGCCTTTGCTGCCAGCGGTAAAACCCGAAACCGGCGCCGGCCATAAAAAAGACCAGAAAAGGCCACAAGCGCCGTAACCCTTCACTTAGTCCTAGAACCAGGCGCGTCGGCCAGGGAAGGGGCACCTGCAGGCTGTTCAACATGACCTGGAAGGAAGGCAGGACATAAGTCAGGAGAAAAATAACTACCAGCAGGGCAACCATGCTGACTATCGCCGGGTAGGTCAGGGCTGATTTGACCTTTTCCTCTACCTCATGTTCCCGTTCCAGGTGCCCGGCAAGGCGCTCCAGGGTCTCGTCCAGGGCCCCACCCAGTTCACCGGCCTCTACGGTGTGAATGAAGATAGGCGGGAAGACCCGGGGCTGCCGTTCCAGGGCCCGGTAAAAGGCCTCTCCGGACTCCAGGTCCTGGAGAAGCATACCGATACTTTCTCGCAGGGAAGGATTTTCCGCCTGTCGCTGTAAAATATGCAAGGCCGTCACAATCGGCAGGCCAGCCCCCAGCATGGTCGCCAGCTGGCGGCTGAAGAGGGCCAGGTCGCGACGGGATACCGGCCGCCGGAAAAGGCGCCGCCAGTCCCGGGCTGGGGTTACAACTGCCGGTCGGCAGTAAGTAATAAAAATCCCCTGCCGGCGCAGTTCCCTGATGGCCAGTTCCTGGCTTTCCGCTTCTATATTCCCGCTAACTGCATTCCCCCTGGCATCCCTTCCCCGGTAGGCAAAATTCATGCTTTCCCTCCAAAATATAAATAGCCACCGGCAACAGGGAAAGATAGAACTCTTCCCCGGCAGCCCGGCGGCCATGGACAGCGTCTACAGGCCCGTAGCTTTGCGCCCCTGGCTTTCGCCAGGTTTGCCTTGAACGAGGATATATGGACATTTATTCGTCATAAAAAGGCAAATTCCTGCTAATCCTGGCGCCGTTAACCATTGTTTAATTCTCTATCCGTTATTACCCCTCTGGTGACCAGCTGCCGCAGAGCCATGTCCATGGTCTGCATGCCGTAGCGGGCTCCCGTCTGCATGCTGGAAACAATCTGGTGGGTTTTACCCTCGCGGATGAGATTCTTTACGGCCGGGGTAGCAATCAGCACTTCCACGGCTGCCACCCGACCCTTCCTATCGGCCCGCGGTAAAAGCTGCTGGGTGATAACCCCTTCCAGGGTGTCGGCCAGCTGGATACGGACCTGTCCCTGCTGGTGGGGCGGGAAAACGTCAATGATCCGGTCCACGCTCTGGATGGCACTGCTGGTATGTAAAGTCGCCAGGACCAGGTGGCCCGTTTCCGCGGCCGTGATGGCCGTGGCAATGGTCTCCAGATCGCGCATCTCGCCGACCAGGATAACATCCGGGTCCTGGCGTAGGGCGGCCCGCAGGGCACTGGCAAAGGACTGGGTATCAGAACCCACTTCCCTTTGGTTGACGATGCTACGGCGGTGCTGGTGCAGGTATTCGATGGGGTCTTCCAGGGTAATAATATGGCAGCTGCGTTCCCGGTTGATTTTATCCACCATGGCCGCCAGGGTGGTGGACTTGCCGCTACCCGTCGGCCCCGTCACCAGGACCAGGCCGTGCTGTCGTTCCGCCAGCTCGGCCACCACCGGCGGTAATCCCAGGGTTTCCAGGCTGGGTATTTCCCTGGGTATAAGGCGGATGGCTGCGCCAACGCTCCCCCGCTGATGAAAGACATTGACCCGGAAACGGCTTACGCCGGGCAGGGAGTAAGCCAGGTCTATTTCTCCCCGCTCTTGCAATACCTCCCACCTCTCGCCCACCATAGGCCGTACCAGGCTGGCAGTCATTTCGGAATCCAGGGGCTCCCACTGGCGCTGAACCTGGAGTTCGCCGTGGACCCGGAAAACTGGCGGCAGGCCAACAGAGAGATGGACATCGGAGGCCCCGGCGGCAGCCGCCGCCCGCAGGATGGTTTCAATGTCGAGCATAATTTAAGTATCCTCCCCTCCGGCAGTTCCCTAAAAACCGCCCAGGGAAACACGCAGGACTTCACTCACGGTGGTAATCCCCTGGCGGACTTTTTCCAAGCCGTCCTCGATTAAAGGCACCATACCGGCAGCTACCGCCGCATCTTTCAAGGCCATGGCCGGTGCCTTGGCGGTCACCAGGCCGCGGAGTTCTTCATTCATCACCAGTACCTCCTGGATGGCCGTCCGGCCAGCATAACCGGTAAAGCTGCAGCGCTGGCAACCCCGACCCCGCCAGAGTTCTTCTACTGCGGGCAGCCAGGTCTTTTCCAAAGACCCCGGTTCAGGTCGGTAAATCTCCCGGCAGTGGGGGCAGAGCCGGCGTACCAGCCGCTGGGCCACTACGCCGATAAGGGAAGAGTTGACCAGGTAAGGTTCAACGCCCATATCTAAGAGGCGGGTGACGGCCCCGGCAGCGTCATTGGTATGAAGGGTGCTGAACACCAGATGGCCGGTAGTCGCCGCCCGGACGGCGATGTCGGCCGTCTCGCGATCGCGAATTTCTCCTACCATAATGATATCGGGATCCTGGCGCAGGATAGATCGCAGCCCGGAGGCGAAGGTTAACCCTGCCTTAGGATTGACCCGCACCTGGTTGATGCCGGGCAACAGGTATTCTACGGGGTCTTCAATGGTAATGATGTTTTTTTCCGGTGAGCTTAAAATGTTAAGGGTGGCATAGAGGGTCGTCGTTTTACCGCTTCCCGTGGGCCCCGTAATGAGGAGCATGCCGTAGGAACTGTGGATGAGGCTCGCAAAGCGCTCTTTTATGGCCGGCAAAAATCCCAGGTCGTCCAGGGACAGGAGCATGGCCTCCTGGTCCAGCAGGCGCAGGACGATCTTTTCCCCGTAAACCGTGGGCAGGCTGGAAACCCGCAGGTCGACGTTGCGTTTACCCAGGGTAAACTGAAATCGACCGTCCTGGGGCAGGCGCTTTTCGGCAATATCCATGCCGGCCATGATCTTGATCCTGGAGATCAGGCTGCTTAGCACCCCCAGGGGCAGGCGGGTTAACTCCCGCAGCAGGCCATCCACCCGCAGGCGTACGCGCACTTCCCCTTCCTGGGGTTCGATGTGGATATCGCTGGCCCGCATCTGGATCGCCTGCTGGATAAAGCTGTTAACCAGCCGTACAGCCGGTGCCCCTTCGGTACCGCCGGGACCGGGAGCTTCCAGGGCAGCGGCGGCGGCCTCGCTCATGCTGGCAGCAATTTCCTTCTGCCAGAACCTGCTCAAAGCCTCTTCAATCTCCCTTTCGGCAGCTATAGCCGGCATGATCTCCTTGCCGGTAGCCAGGCGCAGGTCGTCCAGGGCCAGCAGGTTCAGGGGGTCGGCCATGGCTACCAGGAGACGGTTGCCGTCCAGGCGAATGGGGATGGCCTGGTAGCGCCGCGCCAAGCCCTCCGGCACCAGACGCACCACCTCCGGGTCCAGGTGGTAGTCGGCCAGGACGACTTTGGGAATGCCCAGCTGAAATTCCAGCACTTCCAGGATGCTCTCTTCGGTGATGAAACCCAGCCGCACCAGTACCCTGCCCAGGCGTTCGCCGGTACGCTTTTGTTCCCGCAGGGCCTCCTCCAGCTGGGCCGGGGTGATCATCCCGGCCGCAATTAAAAGGTCCCCCAGCCGCCGCCGGGTATCCATCTTGCTCCCCTCCCGCAACATTCATTCTTTAGCAGGCCGAGGCGGACAGCCCCCGGATATTCCTCAGCAAATAACCGCCATAATCTCCTCTAAACTAACCGGGGTAACCTGCACCCGGCCCAGCCGTTCCGGCAGGACCATCCGCAGCAGGCCCTGGCGGATCTTTTTATCATGGCCCAGGGCCGCCTGGAAAGCAGCAGGGTCGACGGCAGGCAAATCAACCGGCAGGCCTGCCCGCTGCAGCAACCGCACCAGGCGGCCGACTTCCGCTTCGCTAAACATTCCCCGCCGCACGGCCAGGCGGGCGGCGGCGGCCATCCCCATGGCAACGGCCTCACCGTGGCGGTAGGCGGTAAAACCCGTCACGGCTTCCACGGCATGGCCGATAGTGTGGCCAAAATTTAAAATGGCCCGCAAACCACTTTCCCGCTCATCCCGGGCAACTATTTCTGCTTTCAGGGCACAGGAGCGTAAAACGATGGTTTCCAGGATCCCCTCTTCTCCATTCAGGGCGCCTTCCAGGTGATCTTCCAGGTAGGTAAAAAAGCCGGCATCCATGATGACGCCATATTTGATGACTTCCGCGAGGCCGGCCCTGACTTCCCGCGGCGGCAGGGTGGCCAGGGTGTCCAGATCGGCGATAACGGCCGCCGGCTGGTAAAAGGCACCGATGAGGTTCTTGCCCCGGGGATGGTTGACGGCCACCTTGCCCCCTACGCTGGCGTCGACCTGGGCCAGGAGGGTGGTGGGAATCTGGATAAAAGGAACCCCACGTAGCCAGGTGGCGGCGACAAACCCCGCTACATCCCCGACCACGCCGCCGCCCAGAGCCATGATGGCTGCCCCGCGCTCGATACCGGCTGCCAGGGCAGCATCATATAGTTCAGCCGCAACTTTAAGGGTTTTGGCCTCCTCCCCGTCGGGAACCAGGGCGAGATGCGGCTGAAAACCGGCTGCTTTGAGGCTTTGCTCCAGGGTGGGCCAGTAATGGCCAGCTACAATGGCATTGCTTACCACCAGGCAGGGAGCGGCCAGGTCCAGGTTTTTTAACAAGGTTCCGGTTTGCTTTAACAGCCCGGAGCCACATATAATTTTATAACTACGTTCACCCAGGTCTACTTTAAGCTCGCCAGCCATGATTTTAAAGCCTCCTTTATTTCTCCGGCCACGGCGGCTGCGTTTTTGCCATCTGTCTCAACATAAACGTCGGCAAAGGCATAATAAGGCTCGCGGTGCTTGAGGAGATTAGCCACCTCTTCCCGGCGCCGGCCCTGGAGGAGGGGGCGGTCCCCCTTCACCCCGGCGCGCTGCAGGGCCGTTTCCAGCCCTACCTGGAGCCAGATGACTTTGTTGCCTTCCCGCAGGCGCTGGACATTGACTCCGGAAAGGACGGCCCCCCCGCCGGTGGCGATAACCGTCCGCCGGGAGGCGGCCGCCCGGGCAACGGCCGCCTGCTCAAGTTCCCGGAAATATTGCTCTCCGTAGCGGGCAAAAATTGCTTTAATAGACAAACCAGCATCCTCTTCGATCATGGCGTCGGTATCCAGAAAAGACCAGCCCAAGCTGGCGGCCAGGATCTTCCCTACTGTTGTTTTGCCGCTGCCCATAAAGCCAATTAAAACAATATTGTCCGGCATCCGTCTTCGTCTTCCTCTTTCTCTATCTCGCTCAAGGGTGGCATTGTTTTGTTCGCTCCCCGGCAGGATCATAGACCCTTACATGTTAAATACCGCTTAAATACTCCCGGTAAGCCGCCATTCGCTCCTTAATTTCCGGTAAATAATCGCCGCCAAATTTCTCCATTACTGCCCCGGCCAGTACCCAGGCCACCGCCGCCCAGGCAACGACCGCTGCCGCCGGGACGGCGCAGACGTCAGAACGTTCCACAGCAGCAGTAACAGGTTTTTTTGTCAGGAAATCAACGCTGGGCAGGGGCTGCATAAGGGTAGGAATGGGTTTCATGGCCGCCCGCAGGACAAGGGTTTCTCCATTGGTCATGCCGCCTTCCAGGCCGCCGGCGCGGTTGGTGGGATGGTAAAAGCCCTGTCCTTCCCGGTAGGCGATGGCATCATGGGCCAGGCTTCCCGGAATACTTGCGAGCTCAAAACCGGCGCCGATTTCTACCCCTTTGATGGCTGGGATGCTCATTAAAGCCTGGGCCAGGCGCCCGTCCAGGCGCCGGTCCCAGTGAACATGGCTGCCCAGCCCGGCGGGAACCCCGGTTGCCAGGACTTCCACCACCCCTCCCAGGGTATCCCCCTTTTGCCGGGCTTCTTCTATAACGGCTACCATGGCCCGGCTGGCTTCCGGGTCGGCACAGTAGACGGGCGACTCCCATGCCTGCCGGGCGGCACTCAATTCTACCGCCCCTTTGACTGCAACCGGTCCAATCCGGACCACATGGGCCGCCAGTTCAATCCCCAGTTCTTTGAGCAAGGCAGCAGCCGCAGCCCCGGCCGCCACCCTGGCAGCCGTTTCCCGGGCACTGGCCCGTTCCAGGATATTGCGCATGTCTGCCTGGTGGTACTTCAAGCATCCCGCCAGGTCGGCATGTCCCGGCCGCGGGCGGGTGACTACCCGCTCGGCCCGGGCCTCCGGGCCCGGAGCCATAATCTCCTGCCAGTTGGCCCAGTCCCGGTTGGCTATAAAAAGGGCAACAGGGCTGCCCAAGGTATAGCCGCCTCTCACCCCTGCCAGGATCTCCACCCGGTCCCGTTCAATGCTCATGCGCCCGCCGCGGCCGTAACCGCCCTGGCGGCGGGCCAGCCAGGTATTTATCTCTTCAGCCGTCAGGGGCACCCCGGCCGGCAGCCCCTCTACAATCACACTTAAACCCCGCCCGTGGGATTCCCCCGCGGTAAGATAACGCAGCAAAGTATCTCCTGCCTCTCCTAATTATCCAACCTTCCGCCAGAACTCCAGGCTGGTATTGTCTTGCTCGCTCCCTGGTCCGCGCGGATCAACCCACGTCTCAGCCCCGGGCTGCTTTACCGCTCGGACCAAGTAGCTCGCTCTAAACAAATGCCGGCCTGTTTTTTTCATCCTTCTGATGGTGCCTGTTTAGCGTTATGAGAATCTTGTATTGCTTTCCGGAGGGCTTCTCCCATGACCTCCACCGGTGCCGGCTTCCCCGTCCACAGGGTAAAGGCCGCGGCCCCCTGGTACAGGAGCATCCCCAAACCGGATATAACCCGGCAACCCCGCTGCCTGGCATCCCGCAGGAACCTGGTTTCCAGGGGATTGTAGACCAGGTCGTAGACCCATTGCCCGGCGTGGAGCCAGGCCGCCGGCAGGGGTACGGCTCCCACCATGGGGGCCATGCCGGCACTGGTGGCATTTACCACCAGGTCGGCCCCTCCTAGCCTAGGGCGCAGCTCTTCTTCTTGCAGGGTACAAGCCCTAACGGGAACCCCCAAACCGGTCAGAGCGGCTGCCAGGTGTCCGGCCCGCTCCAATGTGCGGTTGGCAATGGTCAGCCCGGTACAACCCGCCCCGGCCAGGGCAAAGGCCACCGCCCTGGCCGCCCCCCCGGCCCCGAGGATGACCGCTTTCTTGCCAGCCGGGTCAAAACCTGCTTCCTGGAGGGAACGCAAAAAACCGCTGGCGTCAGTATTGTAGCCGGTGAGGCGCCCGCCTTCATTGACTATAGTATTCACGGCTCCAATCCGGGCCGCTGTGGGTTCAACTGCATCCAGGTATTTAATAACTGCTTCTTTATGGGGTACCGTAACATTGGCGCCCAGGAACCCCAGGGCTTTAAGCCCGGCCATGGCAGCCGGCATGTCGGAAGGAGTAACGGCAAAGGCCAGGTACACCAAGTCCAGCCCGGCGGCGGCAAAGGCCGCATTTTGCATTAAAGGCGATAAAGAATGTTCTACAGGATAACCCAGAAGGGCTACCAGACGCGTTGAAGCTTTTACCTGTAACATGGCCTGCCCCGCTATTTCTTTTAATAATCGGGATATTTAAAACTAGTTTTTATAAGTCCTTTAAATCGCTGATCACAAGGTGTTTAGTTATCAATTTTTCTAACTGGCGCATCAGCCTGGTGCCAAAGAACTCGCGCTTATTTATGGGCATCACCAGGATCGTAAACAGCCCCAGGCGGTTTCCCCCCAGCACATCGGTAAAAACCTGGTCGCCGATGACGGCAGTATTACCAACTGCCGTTTCCATGACGGCCATGGCCTGGTAAAAGGCCCGCCGCCGGGGTTTACCGGCCCTGGATATTCCCGGGATACCCAGGTAAGCAGCTATTTTTTGCACCCGTTCATCCCGGTTGTTGGAAACGAGGCAAGCCCGCAAGCCCTGCTTCTTTAATTCCGTAAACCACTGGTATACTTCCCGGTCCAGGGTCGCCCGTCCCCATTCGGTCACCGTATTATCTAGGTCAATAATCAAGCCGCGGATGCCCCGGGCCTTTAAAGCTGCCAGGGGTATATCTCGCAGGGAGCGTACGTAGAGGTCAGGTTGCAGCAGCTCGAGCATGTTTCACTCCTTAGGTTAGGCACTTACAGGTTATTATACCACAAATAAACTGCCGGGAGAAACTTTATTCGATTTTCGCCGGCAGCGGTATTAGTTTAAATCAAATTATCTCCAATAGCAGGCATTTGAGGTAGCGCGACTCGTCGTAACCTAAAATCACCGGGTGATCAATGGCCTGGCCGCGCCTGGCCAGCAGGCGCAGGCGGCGCCGAGCATCCATGGCTGCGCTCTGGATAACTTCTAAAAAGAGATCCTCGGGCATGTGGTAGGAACAGGAGCAAGTCACCAGAAAGCCGCCCGGGGATAAAAGCTTCATCGCCCGCAAATTTATCTCTTTATAGCCGCGGATGGCCCCTTTCAGGGCCTTCCTGGCCTTAACAAATGCCGGGGGATCCAGGATTACTACATCAAACCTTTCTTTACGGCGTTCAAATTCCCGCAGGGCATCAAAAACATTTGCTTCCTCAAAAGAACATAGGTTACCAAAACCATTAAGGACAGCATTGCGCCGCGCCATAGCTATGGCTTCTGGGGAGATATCCAGGCCCAGGACTTCCCGGGCGCCATAATGGGCGGCATGGACGCTGAACCCGCCGGTATGGCAGAAACAATCCAGCACCCGCGCTCCTTTGACAAGCGACTGCAGGGCGGCCCGGTTTTCCCTCTGGTCCAGGAAGTAACCCGTCTTCTGTCCCGCGGCCAGATCCACATAAAATTTAAGGCCATTTTCTTGTATGATAACCTGCGGGTCAAAGGGCCCTTTCAGGAAACCTGACCGTAGCTCCAGGCCTTCCAGTTCCCGCACCGGCGCATCGTTGCGCTCATAGATACCCGCGGGCTGGAGTAGCTCATCCAGGATTTCTACTAAAGTTTCTTTAAAGCGCTCAATTCCTAACGCCAGGGTCTGGACTACCAGGTAGGGGCCAAATTTGTCGACAATTAACCCGGGCAGAAAGTCCGCCTCCCCAAAGACAACACGATAGGCGTCCGTTCCTGCACCGGCCAAAACCCTGCGGCGGTAATCCACGGCTGCTGTTAGACGCCGCCGCCAGAAAACTTTATCGATTTTTTCATCACGGTCGTTAGTTAAGATGCGGACAGTAATCATGGAGGCCGGGTTAATATACCCCCGGCCAATAAACCTGCCGCGGTGATCCTCTACGGCAACTATGTCTCCCGGTTCAAAGGTGCCATAGATGGTCTCAATCTCCGTCCGGTAAACCCATGGATGGCCTCCTTTAATCCGCCCCTCTTCGCCCCGCTTCAGCTGCACCCTTGCCATATTGAACATCACCAGTTTATTAGTTTACGCCTGCCGCCATTAATCTCATGCCAGGCTCCTGATGGCAGGCTGGCAAAATTATACCACATGAAACTGTTCATTACACGGGTCTCTGCAAATAAAAAACTGGCCATCTTGCCAGGCCAGGGATAACTCTTGAGGTTCACTTGCTGCACCCTTCGGCAGACAGCTCCTTCAAAAGTTTCTGGATGGCCTTTTTCTCGATGTGTGCAAGTTAAAACACTACTGCAAGGGGGTTCTTTTAAGTTCTTCTGTGGGGTTAATACTGTAAGTTCTTCGCAATGATCCGGGAGATTTTTGCCCGGCCCGGTAAAGGGAAGGTTAAAGTACCCTTCTATTTCCAGGCTGCCGTCAGCATATATTTTTACCCTCTGCACCAGCTCGCGGGTAATATTCTGCTTTTGAAAAAAGTTTAGTTCATCCACCGACCGTGCCAGGTTTTCAGCGTACTGGCGCAGGAATTCTACGCCTTTTTGCACCTGTTCCTGGGCGTTAATTACGGCTTCAAGCCTCTTGATATCTTCTTCTATTCTTACTAGCTCTCCTTCTTGTTCCGCCCGGTAACGCTTGTAGTCTTCTTCGGGCAACGCCTCCAGGATAAAATAAGCCCGGTCAATCCGCTCGATCACCCGTTGCACCTGCTCTAGTCTCTTCCGCGCTTCCTCCAGGCGCCTCCGGGGTATGCTGGCTGTTTCAAGCTTCTCGCTGGTAATATACTGGTAAAAAAGCTCCGGGTTCTTAATTATGGAAGCTATAGTATCCCATACTGTCTTATCTATTTCTTCCGTCCGCCAGGGTGGAAGCCCGCACCTGCCTACCCGGCCCTGGTCGTCAAACTTGGTAGGGTAACGCCCGGGGCAGGTATAATAGCTATATTTCGCCCTCTGGGGATTGTTATGGGTAACGACCGTAAGCCTCCTCCCGCACTCCCCGCATACCAGCAGGCGCTGCAGTAAGAATCTTCTCCTGGTAGTCTTAGGGTTAAAACGCTTGGACCTGACAAGCATCTCCTGGGCTCTCATAAAGGTTTCCTGGTCAATTATGGCCGGCACAAGGACCGGTTTCCAATCAGGCTGCTCATCCTTGCGCCTTAACCGGCCGGTATATACGGGATTTTTCAGCATCCGCACCACCGATGAGTGGACCCAACCCTTGCCCCTGGGACCCTGGGGGTACACCTGGCCCAGCTTCTGGGTAATCTGCCAGGGGGTTAAGGGTTCCAGAGGATCCGTCAGCCACTCAAACATTTGCTTGACGATTTCGGCTTCCTGGGGATTAATTACCAGGGTATCCCCCTCGGCGTCCCAGTCGTAGCCAAAAGGCTTGGCGTAGCAGCGGATCTTGCCGCTGGCTGCTTTTTTGGCCTTGCCCCTCTGGGTACGCTCCTTGATGAGCGCGTGCTCGAATTCGGCAAAGGCCCCCCGCATCTGCAAAAAGAGCATCCCCTGGGGTGTCTTTTGCCAGTCAAAGTTAACAAACTCCAACCTTACCCCTGCCTTATCAAATTCCCGGCAAAGAATGAGCAAATCTGTAAGGTTGCGGGAAAGCCTGTCGGGGTCATATACAACTACAAGGTCCACTTTCCCGGCAGCTACGAGCTGCCTCACATAATCCAAGCTAGGGCGGTTCAATTCCGTCCCGGTGTAAGCGTCTTCAACAACTTCGACTTCTAAAGCCCCTAAAGCCCTGGCCTTCTTCTCGCAGAGTTCTTTCTGGGTGGCCAGGGAAAAACCGAGAGCCTGGTCCTGGGTGCTTACCCTAGCATATATCACGGCTTTCATCTTTCTTCTTCCCCGTAGCAGGATTCATGTTTATTTCCTTCAACATCTCTTGCGGGTTTTCCTGCCTGTCAGGGCAGGCCTGGCGTATAATATCAACCACCCGGGCATAGGCCCTTCTATGTTCGGAAACATTCCCCACGGGAATAACCCTTATCCTGGGTACAGGCCGCCCCATTTGCATAAGCACTCCCCCTTTCCCTATGAAAATATGCGCAACGGCTTGTTCGCCCGGCATGTCCTGAAAAACAAAAAACCGGGTATAACCCGGTATTTTATGGAAGGATAGGTTTTTTTCCGCCGCCCTTGCCCTTCTTGAAACCCGCGGCTATAGGGATATTGCCTGTAGCTGATATTTTTAACGGCAGGTCCGCCGGCCGTCTGGTAGGGTCTAGGTTGCATATGTATTTATTGCGGCTACCGTCCAGTTCATAGGCGCTCCCTGCCCACTTCAGCCAATCCCCGCCGCCCACCTGCACCCTCCTGGCCGACATCTCGGCAGCATTGATGGCCTGCTGGTACTGCAGCCAGGCCATGATGGCGGCCTCTTCTTCGTTGTACGCTACTCCTACCTTCCCATGCCCCCCTACCTTCCTGTTAGCCGGCAAGCCTAAGCGCTTACGCGCTTTAGCCACTGTTGTCCGCTCCATCCCTATTTCCGCCGCTATTTCACCGTCCGTCATTCCTCTGGCATGAAGTTCTTTGAGTTTTTCGAGGTCTATCACCCGCGGTCGGCCGCCGGGGTTTTTCACATTTCCCGATGGGCGCACTACCACCATATATTGCTCCTCCGGCAATTTAATCCTCTCCCTGGATATATTTTTATGCTTTTAGGCAAATTACCCAGAGGTCAGTTGACTGTTGCCTCCACTTATTTCTCCTCCCTGAAGCTTATTGCTCATGGAAGGTTTTGGTATGTTGATGGCGAATATAGAATCGTTAAACGGCTTTATTACTCTACCGCTTTCGTTTTTTTTATTCTCCATCTGTGCCGGTAGGGGTTAGAGTGTTGTATGACTCTAAGTACTCAACTTGTTCATAAAAAAGCCATTCAACGGTCACACCAAAGAACTTTGCCAACTGCATTTTAATATGTTTGCGGGGTTCGCGATCCCCTCTTTCAATACGAGCAATCATACTTTGAGATATACCAATGATTTCGGCCAACTGCTTTTGTGTCAGGTTAGCTTTTTCTCGTAATTCTATTAAACGCCGGTTTTTCATTATTTCGCCTTCCATTACCTGAGGTAATCCTCTTTAATTGCTATTATAAGTACCTGTGGTAATGTTGTCAAGGTGTAGTTTAAAAAAATATTTCCGATGGTCATGCCTATTTAATATTACTAACGGTCATTATATAATTAAAGAGGTGAGTAAAATGGCGACTTTTGGGGAAAGGCTAAAATCTCTTAGAGAACAAAAAGAATTATCCCAAGAAGCTCTAGGGAAAAAATTTCATTTAAGCCAAAGTATTATTGCTCATTATGAAGCTGGCAGGAAACAGCCCAGTCAAGAGATTCTTCAACGCCTCGCCGACTTTTTCAACGTCAGTGTAGATTTCCTTTTAGGCAGAACAGACGACCCTAACCCTGGCCAGCACCGTTCTACTATAGAAGAAGATTGGCCCGAAGTAACAGACGTGCTGCGACGCTGCGGGAAGAAACCAACACCTGAAGAACGCCGGCGCATTGCCAGAATCATTAAAGCAGCAATAGAGGATACGGATGATATTTGATGGGTAAGAAAAGACCAAGAAGGGTTAGGAAGGCACAGGCGATAGCAGCCGCCAGATTTTTCCGGCAACAACTAGGGTTAGTAGAATACAATGGCATTGACGCCAGGCGGGTTTTAAAGCGTGTCGCAGTGTTAAAGATTTTTAGCTCTTCCCAAGACCCTGACTTTATTCATGAGGAAGGATTTACCCGCTCCTTGGGAAATGGAAAGTACGAGGTATATGTCAATCGCGATCTTCCTGAAGGTCGCGATAATTGGACTTATGGCCATGAAACGGCACATATTGTGCTCAAGCATCATGAAGAATTCGATGTTGACAACCTGCTGCCTTTTGAACACTGGATATTAAACCGGGAGGCCAATATATTTACTTCGGAATATTTGATGCCTGAAGATAAATTTCGTCAAGCCGTAAGATTTCCATTAACTATTAGCGAAATAGCTCGGTTAAAGAATATCTTCAAAGTATCCTGGCAAGCTGTAATAAATCGGTTAGATGAACTACATATCTATCCCAAAGCCAAAATTGAACAGCTATTTTGTGAACAGCAACGCGCCAAAAAGGAACTTGAGATGGCCATAGCTACGGTAGCAGTGGCCGAAGAGAAAGGGCAGGTTTATACCATGCAAAAAGACGTATTGAGAATTAACCTTGACGAAAATATGCGATTCACTATTTGCCCTAGATGCGGCAATACGGATTTCTCGGAAGGTGCATCTTACTGTAAAATGTGCGGGCTATACCTATATAATGATTGTATCGAGTGCCATGCCCACAATGTCGCCGATGCCCGCTACTGCGAATACTGTGGAAACGAAACAACACTTTTTAAGGCAGGTATCCTAAAGCCTTGCGATGATGCTACTTTATACATAATGCTGGAGGAACTTCTTTCGCGGGAAGTAGTGACGGAGTTTGATCAGGAGGGCAACTTGCTGGCAATAAGAGCAAAAACCGAAGAAGATGACTTACAAATTAGCGAAGAAGATTTACCGTTTTAATTGGAGAGGTTTTTTTGCCGCCGCCCTTGCCTTTCTTATAACCACTGTAAGTAGGTATGTTACCCAGTGCTGATATTTTTAACGGCAGGTCCGCCGGCCGGCTTGTCGGCTCCAGTGTGCATATGTATTTATTACGGATACTGTCAAGTTCATAGGCGCTCCCTGCCCACTTCAGCCAATCCCCGCCGCCCACCTGCACCCTCCTGGCCGACATCTCGGCAGCATTGATGGCCTGCTGGTACTGCAGCCAGGCCATGATGGCGGCCTCTTCTTCGTTGTACGCTACTCCTACCTTCCCATGCCCCCCTACCTTCCTGTTAGCCGGCAAGCCTAAGCGCTTACGCGCTTTAGCCACTGTTGTCCGCTCCATCCCTATTTCCGCCGCTATTTCACCGTCCGTCATTCCTCTGGCATGAAGTTCTTTGAGTTTTTCGAGGTCTATCACCCGCGGTCGGCCGCCGGGGTTTTTCACATTTCCCGATGGGCAGACTACGGCCATATAGGGCTGGTCCGGCAATTTAATCCTCTCCCTTAGATTTTTTGTTTTTAATCCTAAAAGGAATGGTAATGTCAATATCGAATATGTATTTTGGTGCCAAAACATGGAAACGCCAGCAGCAACATAAATTATCCGTCAGTACCTGTAGAGAGCTCCTCCTTGCGAGAACGTAACGGTGTATCTAAAAAAAATACATCTTCAAATTTTACACTAGGAAATGCTTTCAACAATCCAGCAATAAAATCCACCCCTGGGTCATTATGTCTCGGATCATGATCTGGCAATCGAACTCTCCATAATTGAACAGTAGAGATGTTTAGTTTTTTAGCTATCTCATTGTCCTTTAGCCCTTGAGTTAACTTACTAAAAAATTGATGATTAAGTTTTATAGAAGCCATATGTTCACTCCTCTGCCGTTTCGCCTTCGCAAGACAATTTTATCATAAGTCTTACGGGGACGCAAGAGTTTTATAAATAAATTACGCACTCGTAAGTATTACGTTAGCGTAATGATTGATTTATAATATTAAAGAGGTGCAAAAAATGGCTAAAGACATTGGCGAAAAAATAAAGAAACTAAGGCTGAAAGCAGGATATGAAACATTAGGTGACTTATATAGAGCCTCTGGTGTTTCTGTTGCAACACTTTCCAGAATCGAAGCAGGCGTACAGATCCCCTCTCCAACTACGTTAAAAAAACTTGCTCCACACTTAGGTGTTACGGTTGAATACCTAATGACTGTTGCTGGCTACCTACCGGAAGATGAAAAGCAGGCCAAACCTATAGACACAAGAGAATGGTATAACCGTGACGACCCGCCCAGCAATATAGAGTTGGAAGAATTCCTTAGACAAAGCAATGTCCAGTTCAACGGGGCGCCCCTGGACGAAGAGGATAAAGAGGATATAATAGAATTCCTAAAGATCGCCTGGAAAACCCTGAAGAAAGAAAAAGAGAAAGGTAAATAACAGCTGCCTCTTGACCTTAAAATTCGAGCAACACCAGTATTTAAAAGCTACTTCCTGTAAAAGGGAGTAGCTTTGTTAATATAGCCATATTTCGACATATATCGATTCCAGGCTTCCGGGAGCGACGGCTTATGCAAGAATACATCATCAAAGCTGTAAATGACCTGGTGAAAAAATATAACACCAGGGATCCCTTAAAGCTGGCTGATTGCCTGGGCATCAAAATCATCCCTTTCCCTTTCCGCAAGATAAAAGGCATGGTCTTGGAGTTTATGGGCCGCAAACTCATCGGGATAAACTGTTCCCTTCCCAGAGAAGAGCAAAGGGTTATAGTCGGCCACGAAATTGGCCATGACCAGCTATCGCCCGCCGGCCTCGGTTACTTTTTTATGGTCGAAAACACCTGCATAATCACCGGGTCGGAAGAATACCGCGCCAATGCTTTTACCGCCGAATTATTGCTGGCAGAAGAACGGCCCAGGTATGGACAAACCATAGAAGAATTTGCGGCTGAATTGGGGGTGCCGCCGGAGCTGGTAAAGATAAAGTTTATAAAGTGATTAGGAACCAAATTACTATCTGCCCGGAGATAAAATGCAGTACCTATTGACGAACAATTGTTCTTAGTGATATAAAAGTGTTAAAGACTACCATCAAACCAAAACATTCCCCGGGAAGGAGTGCAAAAAGCATGGTAACCGGCCGTGAACAAGCCCTCGCTAAGGTCCTGGCAGAGATTGAAAAAAAGCATGGCAAGGGCGCCATCATGCGCCTGGGCCAGCAGGAACGCCTGAACGTCGAAGCCATGCCCACAGGAATACTCCCCCTGGACCTGGCCTTGGGCGTAGGTGGCTTGCCCAAAGGCCGCATAATCGAAATTTTCGGCGAGGAAGGATCAGGCAAGACGACGATTGCCCTGCACGCCGTCACTGAGATCCAAAAAGGCGGCGGCAACGCCGTCCTGATCGACGCCGAGCACGCCTTTGACCCCAATTACGCTAAAACCCTCGGGGTGGATATTGAAAATTTACTGGTCAGCCAGCCTGAATATGGCGAGCAAGCTTTAGAAATAGCCTCAGCCCTTATCCAATCTTCTGCCGTAGATATAATCGTGATAGATTCCGTTGCCGCCCTCGTACCGAAAAAAGAATTAGATGGGGAATTCGGGGATGCCCATGTCGGCCTCCAGGCCAGGCTCATGTCCCAGGCCATGCGGAAGCTTTCCGGGATAGTCTCCAAGTCCAAGACGATAGTCATTTTTATCAATCAACTAAGGGAAAAGATAAACTCCGGCGGTTCTTTCGGCAAACCGGATTACGTGACGCCCGGAGGCAGGGCGCTTAAATTCTATTCATCAGTAAGGATTGAGGTCCAACGGGGGGATAAGATTAAAAACGGGACGGAAGTTGTAGGACACAAAATGAAAACGCGGGTTGTAAAAAACAAGGTTGCGCCACCGTTCCGGGGATGCGAGTTAGATTTGCTCTATGGCCGGGGGGTGTCCAAAGAAGGAGCCATATTGGAAATGGCAGTTGAGAAAGGAATCGTGGCTAAAAGCGGCGCCTGGTACTCCTGGCAGGGCGATCACCTGGGTCAAGGTCATGAAAATGCCTGCCAATTTTTACGGCAGCACCCGGACGTTGCCCAGGAGATAGAAAGTGCGCTAAAAGAGAGCCTAAATGGGGTTTTACCACCCCGGAAGATTATATAAGATTGTTTAAATATTATTACTCCCCAAAGAACACCCGATAAATATATTCATTTTTATATCGTATCGAGATTGATACAGATTATAAATTAAGGGGGAAACCAAAAAATGAATTATCAACAAGACTTTTATCCAGTCAACGGGGTTCCCGTCGTAGAACTATTACTTGATATAGAAAATCCAAGGATACGCCACGCACATGACCAAAAAGAATGCCTAGAACGCCTTCTTAGAAGAAGGAAATCTTTTATGAATCTAATACGTGATATTGCCGAAAACGGTTTATCGATCGATCCAATTGTTATATCTCGTAATGAGCAAGGTAAGTGGGTGGTAAAGGATGGAAATCGCCGTGTCGGCGCATTACAACTTCTTAATGAACCTGAACGTTGTCCTGACCCTATCTTACGACAAGAAATAGAGCGCCTAGCAAAGGATCATCCAGAAAATGTAATTGCTTATATTAATTGTCTTGCTTCTGATAAAGAAGAGGCCTTGCTCCGTTACATTGATTTGAAGCATACTGGAGCTAATGATGGAATTGGACAAGAAAGTTGGTCAGCCTTTACAAAAGCTATATTTAATGTTACAAATGGACTCCCAGACCAAAATAAGCGGGCTATTCAGTTACTCCTTTGGGCCGAAGATCAAGGTATCCGCATTGAAGATGATTTTCCTATTACTACTTTAACGCGTTTGCTTAGCCAAAGAACCTTGGAATTATTGGGCTTTATGGTAGAAGACGATCAACTTAAGCTTATTATCGATATCGAAAGCGCACGTCGTATGATTGAACGAGTTATAAATGATTTGGCCAATGAAATTATTAAAGTGCATGATGTTTTTACACCCAAACAGCAAATTGAATATGCTAATAGGGTGCGGAACGAAATTTTGCCGGATGGTCCGGTTGTAATTATAACTCAAAATGAACAGTATAATGAAGTAAATGATTCACCTAATACAAGCCCTTCACCACAATCCAGCGCAAATTCAGAAAACGAAAAAAGCCAACCATCAAAAATAAAGTCAAAAAAGTCAATTTCTGGTACCATGTCCCAGCGACCTCGGTCACCCAAAAAACCTTCATGGGAACGGGAATGTATTTTCCCTGGTAAAAGCCCCGGTTTCAGTATACCGAAAGAATATATTAAAGCTCATAATATTGTCACCGAACTCCGAAGGCTGAAGGTTACCCAAACCCCAATTGCGGTTTCCATGTTATTACGTGCCTTAATCGAATTAAGTGAAAAACACTATAGAGAATTATATGGTTTACCAGAAAAAGATGCATTTCACAAAAGAATTGCAGCGGTAGCAGAACATATGGCAAGCCGAGGAGAGATTACCGAGGAACAAAAAGAAGTGATATTAAGAAGGACACGAGATGAAAAAGATATTCTTCACATAACTACTTTGCATAAATACGTTCATTCTACTGATTTTCACCCATCATGGCAAATTCTTAACACGCTTTGGGATGAAATTAGTTTCTTTATTGAGAGGTGTTGGCGTATCTAAAGATTTCTACACATCTTCCAAAGCGTAGAGAACTAGTTCACCTTCTAAGCCTTGGGGGTGCGTGAAGATCTAGATTACCATAAAACATAATCTCAGTTGCCTTGGGACGTTTAAGATTTGTTGAATAATGAAGGGAAAACTTAACCGAGGGATAACCTCTATATAAAAAACGAATTGGCTCACAATCATCATAGGTGAGAACCCAGGGCAACTTCAATCCCTTTATTTTTTCTGCAACTTTGATGTGATCATTTTCTTTATAATAATTTTTGTATAAAAGGCTGCCTTTATTATAATATGGTGGATCCAAATAGATTAAGGTTTTCTTGGGCAAATCATCAATCAATTTATTAAGCAGTTCCAAAGCATCTAGTTGATAAATACTTATATGCCGGCGCCGCATCGCTATCCTTTGAATCCGTCTAGATAGCTCCTTCTTATTAAATCTGGCATCAAGTTTATAATGCCCTTTCTGGCCCTGTCCACCAATGACACCAGCTGTAAGAATCCCTGAGCGATTAGTACGGTTAAGGAAAAAGGTTGCAAAGCCAACTTCCGTGGTCGAATATTGCTCCGGTGAAGCATATACTTTTTTCTGTTTATGCCAACTATCAATAGTGATAGGTGTATCGTTAATGAGACGGAGAAGGTTATCTGTATCGTTAAGCACAGCCCACCAAAAAGCATATATCAGTGGATCTATATCATTGATCACAATATGATCAACATAACCTTCCAATAGAAGGTAAATTGCTGCTCCTGCACCGCCTGCATAGGGTTCAACATACCACCCACCGCTGATACGGTTATACCGGACCAGTTCTCCAAGCCATGGTCCTAAACGACCTTTTCCGCCTGGATATCTTAAAGGTGTTGCGAAGGGCATTAAACTTTGCGCCTCCTATAATACTTTATTTAGTTTAACCCCTTTCTATAAGAAAAACAATAGAGTGAACCTGTACCAGGTTTATCCCCTTGAAGGTTCACTCAGAATAATTAGCAAGTATTACTGAGCATGTTACTAGTTTTTTATTTTGCCCGCCTTCTTCTTGCCGATTTACCTAGCCCCAAAGCAAGAAGATAAATAGCCATTTGATTTAGGCTAACACCATCTTCTTGCGCTTTGGCGGCAATAGCCTTGTGGAGGGATTTGGGAAGGCGTACGGTAAACTTACCGCTATATTTTTCAGTGTTATCCGGTTCGGGAATATCCCTTTGTAACGCTAAAGCGGTTTCTATCCAACCCCTTTTTGCATCCTCCAGATTAGCCAGGGCCTCTGCCGGAGTTTCCCCGTCCGACATACAACCCGGTAAAAGAGGTATGCTGGCCAGCCATCCTCCGCCTTCTTCCTCTGTAAGGCGGCGAAGGGATACCTCATAATTGAGGTTAAGATAGTAATCTAACGTTTTATCACCCATCAGATTTCCCTTCCTTAAGCTTCTCGATTAATTCAAGGCTTTCTTAACATATATAGCCTTAACCGGCCTTCTGCGGGGGATCGTTAAAATCTCAACCAGCTCAGGATGATAGTAATTATAATGACTACCCCCTTGATGGCGGCAATTAAAACCATAATACTTGAGCACTCTATCAATATCTTCCCAGGGTACATCCCTGGGATTTCTTTTTATCGCCTTAAGGAGCTTCTCAATTTGGCTCATTTATTTCTCCCGCCTCTAAAAAGATGGTATCAAATATGCCACCATTTATCAAGTGCATACTTTTTTTTCTGGTCTTCAGCCCCTGCCCTTCCGGCCTTAACAGCAAACTTTGCCGCCCGGCCGGGAGGCAAGGGCGGCCGCAGGGCCGGGCCGAGGAATAAATGGAGGGGACCCGCGAAGCGATGCGTAGCGGGGCGGAGGCCGTTTATGCCGCAGGCCGGACCCTTGCCGGCTAAGGCCGGGCGGCGGTATAATCTAAGGCCGGCCGGAAGGCCAAAAGGCTAAAATCAGGGCAGCAGGTGCGCGCAAGCCGCTCCTGCTGCCCACCGCTGTCGCCTTTTGGGGCCGCCGCTACGTGTTAGGCCGGAGGCCGTTTTGGCGTTGCAGTAGCCACCCTAAACCTTACCCAAAACGGTTTCTTTTTCTCCCTGGCGTGGGGCAATACCGGCCGCAAAAGTTCTGTAAGTATTTCATCCGGCATACAGAAAGGATCAGGATGGTTCGGCATCACATATGCTTTTAACTCCGGGATTTTTCTTATTTCCTTCACATCCCGTTCCGCTGGGGCAACCAGCGCCAAGCGGAATGAAGATAACGGCTCAATTTTTAGCAAGTCGCCCCAGCGCCACCTGGCGGCGCTAGCTACCAGGACGGCCAAGTTAGACCTGAAAGCCTCCCTGGTCCTTTTTTTATCCGCTGTACCTAAATCACGGACGATATATTCATACCGACCGGCACTCAACTCCGGCAAAAGCTCGTCAAATATAAAATTATTACCATCACCTTCTATAAATTTGTCAACCTCGGTTTTAGCAAAAGGAAACACATCAAAGCCTTTTATACGCCAGGCTTTGCTTACCCGCCCGGGTCCTGCCTTGATAATTTTTAGGTAATCCTGCATTACCGGATTCTGGCTGTCTTCCACCAGGACTACATTATGGCCCTGCCTGGCTAAAAACGCGCTTATGGCTAGAGCAGTATGGGTGCAGCCCAAACCCGGCGCGGCTCCGGCCACGGCAATAGTCACCACCCCCACCGGGCGCTGCTCGATGACCACTTTTTCCTTTACCTGTTCTTCTCCAGTTAAACCACTCATGACATGCCACCTGGCAGCCTGGGCATAAGTAGCCGGGGTATTAGTAAGAGACTGGGCGACTAAATCACCCCAGTCGGCCTCAACCGGGCCGTCTATGATGTCATACACTCCCAACCCCACAAGCCTTGCCACCGTAGCATCCCCCGGCTGCCTGCCTGGCGCCAGCAAGAATATCCTCGTATAGGGCCTGGCTATACGATAACCCTGGACGGCAGCCACCAGGTCCGGGCCCGGACCGGCATCTATATCGAGGATCAGGGCATCAGCCGCCACCCTGGCGGCAGATTGGAGGGCATTACGAATGCCCAGGGAATCCATCTTCCCAGCCTGGTCGAATACCACTTCGCCGTGTTCTTTCACGGCTTTTCTCACCTGCTCAGCCATGGCCGGAGTAAGGATTAAAGCATACATCATGAGTCTCTACTCCTTCCATATAATTGCTAGTAATTCCAATTTGTTATTGATATTTCCACCTTCGCTATTGCCTCCGAGTACTTTTTAGGCTATATTAAAATAAAATCGGGATGATACTCCGTGGGAGAAAAACCAACATTATACCTGGAGACAACCATCCCCAGCTACCTTGCAGCCAGGTTAAGCCGCGATTTGATCGTAGCTGCCAATCAACAGGCAACCCATGAATGGTGGATTTATGAAAGGGACAAATTTCAAATATACATCTCCCAAGCTGTTGTAGTAGAAGCGCAAGCTGGGGATCCTGAAGTTGCTTCTTTAAGGTCCCGTTATCTTGAAGGCCTTGAAATCTTGCCTGTAACAGATGAAGTTGAAAAGCTAGCAAGAAAATATATCACTGTGCTAGGAATTCCCCAAAAATCAGCATTAGACGCCGTTCATCTCGCATACGGAGTGGCATATAACCTGGATTACATTTTAACCTGGAATTGCAAACATCTCGCCCACGGTGAGGTTCGTAAAAAACTAAAACGATATAACGCTTCAGTAGGATTAGAAACCCCGGAAATTGTTACTCCACTTGAACTAATGGGGAGGAATTAAGTTATGGCCTATGATGATCCCATTGTGAATGAAGTAAGAAAGGCACGTGAACTAATTCTAGAAAAATGTCAAGGTGATATGGATAGATTTTTTAAATTCATCCGCGAAGAAGAAAACAAAAACCCGGAAAGACTTACCAAACCTGCAGTCGTAAAAAAATCGATGCAGAAAGTAAGCTTATAAAGGCCAATATGATATACCCCCTCAAGATTAGAGGGGGTATATCTATATTTTTTAGCTATCCCTTACCAAAGACCTAGCAAATACCCTTTGTAGTACGCCCAGTACCCGGGCGGGGCTTTCACCCCGGCCCACGGCCACTGCCCCGACCAGGAGGGCCAATTCCGGCGTTATCGCCCGCCGGGGGACCTCCCGCCCGCCGCCAAAAAGGATTTCCACCAGCAGCAAAAGGGGCTGAGCCTGCAACAGGGTATATTCCTTCAGCGGCACCCTTAGCGCCGGATTTCCCGGATCCGCCAGGGCCAGGGCTTGCTTGGCCACTTCGGCGTTTTTCCTGGCCAGGTCTGCCGCCTCCAGGTGGGCGGCATAAACCTGGACGGCATGCTCATATTTGCTTGCCTCATCCATCTTCTCACCCTCCATTCGTTTACTTAAAGTAATTAATCGGGTTGACCGGCTGGCCGTGTACCCTGACCTCAAAATGCAGGTGCGGCCCGGTGCTCTTGCCCGTATTGCCGGAATAAGCGATCACATCGCCAGCTTTGACCTGCTGCCCCCTCTGGACGGCTATTTGGGACAGGTGGGCGTAGATGGTTACCATGTCACCGTGCTCGATGTAGACGGCATAGCCGAAGTTCCCCATCCAGCCGGCCACGGCCACCACGCCGTCGGCGGCGGCATGGACCGGCGTTCCCATGGGCGCGGCGATGTCCACTCCGGTGTGGAAGCTGCTATTGCCGTTAACCGGATCTATACGGTAGCCGAAAGGTGAAGTGATGGCGTTAATACCCGGCGTGGGCCACTTGACATTGCCCTCCACCGGCGTCCACCCATCCGGCACTCCTGGCTCCGTACCGAGGAGGAAGGACAGGTCCACCTGGAGGATGTTCTTCACCTTCTCCCGCTGCTTGGCGTTAAACCTTAAATCATCCAGGACTTCATCCAGAGAACGCAGGCGGTAGGTCGGGTAGCTGGTACAGCTCGGCGGGTCGCCGCCGTCGCAGACTTCGCAACTCCCTGCTTTTTCGATGAACATCCGGGCCAGTTCTTCCGCCCTTGCTGGATTGGCCTTGCTGAAGTCCTGGTCCAGCCGCACCGCGTCGATGGCCAGCAAAGGCTGCCAGTCCACCGTAACCCCCGGGTCGCAAGGGGATTTGGTGCTGTCGCTCACCACCCTGGCCGCATTGACATAAATCATCACCTGCTCCGGGGAGGCGATGGGCACCCGTTCCCAGATAGTAATTGGCCCTGCGAAAAGCAGGGCCAGCAAAGCAACCGGGGCAAGGATTATCACCAGTACCCATTTGACGGCCTTCTCAGGCTCCGGCAGGAGGGCCAGGGCCGCCCGGGCCAGTAACCCTGCCGGCGCGGCCATTATTGTCCGCCTCCCGTGAGGTAGGGCATCTCGTAAGGCGCGGCCTCGATCCGCACCTGCACCCGCTGGGTCCCGGCCACCAGCAGGCCTTCGCCACGTTTAGCTGAGGCCAAAAGGTCATGCTCCGCTTCCGAGAGGTTCATCAGGGTGGTGATGGCTTCCAGGTCCTTCTCCCCCTGTGCCAGGAGCAGTTTGTATGTCGGGTTGTCCAAAAGCGCCTGGCCGTGGCGGGCCACTTCCGGGGCCAGGAAGTCCACCACGTTCTGCGAGATGACCACCAGGCCGCCCATGTACTTGCGGATGCGTTTCGATGTATCCCGCAGGAAAGCCAGGGCCTGGGGCGTCTGGGGGTCCACCAGGAGCCAGGCTTCATCCACCACCAGCAGGGTTTTCTCCTGGCGGTCTTTTTCGATCTGGTGCCAGGCGAAAGACAAAACGTTGAAGTACTGCGCCCTCCTCACGGCATCATCCGCGTTCTGCAGGTCGTGGACGTCCAGGACGATTAAATCGCTATCGGCGGATGCCGTGGTCGGCCCGGCCCAGAGGGAAGCGTCGGCCCCTTCCGCCGCCCGGCGCAGGAGTACCGCCAGGCGGCCGTAAGTATCCGGGCTTTCTCCAGCTCGGGCGGCGACATAGGCGTAAAGTTCCCTGGTAGTGGGCCATTTCTCCGCGGGTATATCCGCCGGGTCGGTCTGCCAGCCGATACCCGCCTGGCGGTAGACCTCTACCAGGGCTTCTTCCAGGGCCGCCCTCTCCAGGTCGTTTAAATCCCGCAGGTAGAGGGAAAAGAAGGTCCGCAAGGTCTGCAGGTGCAGGGCCAGGGGTCCCCTGACGGTTACCTTTTCTTCTTCCCCTTCTTCATCGTCAACGGGCACCGGCCGCACCTGCAGGGGGTTGATGCGCCCTTTGCCCCCGGCGCAGTTGATCCAGGCGCCGCCCAAAAGGCGGCACATCTCCCGGTACTCGCGCTCGGGATCAATTATTATCACTCTGGCGCCCTGGGCCAGGTTACGCAGGGCTAAAAGTCTCACGGCGAAGGACTTGCCCGCCCCGGGCTTGGCCAGGACGGTCCAGTTGGAATTCGTCCTGTCCCCGCCCCGCTGCCAGATGTCCACCAGCACCAGGCCGCCGTCCCGGTCGCGGCCCAAGACCACGCCGCTGCCGTCGTTGATGCCGGAAGCAGTAAAAGGAAAACTGGCGGCCACCGTCTCCGCCGGCATATTTCTCTCCCCGGCGGCCTGGATACCGGAGGGCAGCACCGCCCAGGGGCCGGCCGCCTTCAGCCCTTCCTCCTGCCGGAATACGGCCACCCTCCCCCGCATCCCGGCGGCGGCTAGGGCCGCTTCCACCTGCCGCGTCCGCCGGTCAAGAGTTTCCTGATCAGGGGCCAGGACCAAGAGAACAACAGTCACGTAAAATACCTGCTGCTGTTCCTGGTCAATCTTTCTTAGCAATTCCTGGGCGTCCTTCAGAGCCTGCTCCGTGCGCTGCATCACCAGGGCGTTGCCCCCCAGCTCCAGCCGACCAGTGTACTCGCCTATGGCCCTGTTGATGCTTAATACCAGGTTCGCCGGGTCGGTAGGGGTCACGTGGATAGAGGCCACCACTCCCGGCATCCCAGCCACCCGGGCCAGCCACGCCGGGCCTACCCGCGGGGGATAATCGGTTATAACCAGCACCCGGGCCATCTGCTCCCCGAGGGATATTTGCCTGGCCCCGAAGTCCAGAGCCTGGGGGGAGAGGACATCCAGCAGACCGGTCAGGCCCCCGGTTGTTGTCGTGTTTTTGCTCTTAGCCATACATCTAAGCTCCTTTCACCTGCGATGGTAAATACGGCCCCGGCATTGGCGGCCGCTCGAAGGCCGCCTGGGCTGGATGGGTAAAAACAAAAATCAGGTCGATGATCTCCTGGTCGCCGCAAACCCTCACCTTCAGGCCGGAACGTTCCAGGTTGCCGGCCAGCTCGTGCGCCCGCTGCAGGACTTCTATTTGCTCCTTCCCCGGGAGGAGGATATAGTACCGCCTCTCTAGCGCCTCCCCGCTAGCCACCAAGGCGGCCACATAACGGGTATATTCCTGCAGGAGCTTCTTCCGCGCCGGGTTGCCAGTCTCCCGGGCCAGGTCTTGCAGACCTTTGAGATAGGCATCCAGGTCCACCGGCCGGCCCAGGGAAAGGATTTGGAAGGCCTCTCGCTGGCCGTTCAGGGCCTCGTGGACGGCTGTTATGACACGCATCTTTTCGTTCTCTGATTTCAGGGCCAGGTTGAAGGGCTCAACCTTCAAGACCGCCACCACCTGGCCGTCTTTCCTGGTTATTACCCCGCCGGCAATGTCCTTCCAGGGCAGCCAGTCCTGGACCGCTTTCCTGGCCGCCGTATTATCAACCTGTTGCTGTTTGGGAGGTTTCTTTTTCACCGGTAGTTTGAAAGCCATATCCTCACTCTCCTTTGGTCACGTATAGATACCGCCGCTGGGCCATAGACCAGCGCCGCCACTGCTGGATGAGGTCCAGGAGGCTCAGGCCGTTCGGCCCCTGTTTGGTGACGAAGAAGGCCAGTCCCGGCGGCAGGACGAAGAGGACGAAGCGGACTACGGATTTGGTAAACAAGCCGGAAAGGAAAAACAACGCCAAACCCACTAAAGCCCCGGCAACTACTGCCGCCAGCTCAAACCAGCCGAAGCCGGGGAAAAACTCGAATTTGGCCGATACATTTCTGGGTATCAGGTACATGCGTTAAATTAACACCTCCTGCCTTTAAACTTTTACATTACTCCCCATGCCTTGCCCCATAACCTGCCTATCAGCAAGCCCAGGGCCAGGCCTGGCAAGGCTGCCGAAAAGCGCCACACCCATTCTTTAAACCTGATGCCGCAGTATTTAGCGCCCGCGCTGGCACATGCAACGTAGTGTGAGCTAAGACCACCTGAAGCGACAGTAAGCCAGCCGTAGACAAATCGGCCGGGACCAAAGGAATAATTCATTAAATCAAAGAAAACGGCGCCTAATACCATCCAGAAAGAGGCAAAAAACCCGTCAAAGAATATACGCATGATAGAGGTGCTGTAACGGTAGAGGGAATAACCCGGGAGTAAAGATATTCCAGCAACAAAAATCAGGTATAATAGAGCGCCCGCGCCGAAAAGAGCAGTCATCGCTAATCTACCCCCTCATGAACACCCTCCGCATGATATACATGGTCCCTGCCGTCTGGCCGGCCTGGCCCATGGCCCCTCCTAAACCGGTATGGTAGGCGAACTGCCGCAGGACGGCAGGAGTCTTGAATGCCACCCAGAGCCAGCCGATCAGGAGGAACAACTTCAACACGTCGGAGTTAAAGGTAAAGGTCATGGTGGTCGCGAGAAACCCCTTCATCATGAAGGTCTGCAAAGCCTGGGAAGCGGAAAGGACAACCAATTCCCGCCACCACACGGCCGCCACCCCTTCGTCGGCCCGGGTCAATCCCACCGCCATAATCGGTCCCACGGCGGCCAGGGCGGCCACCTCCACCGCCCGGATGCCGGTCTGGATGAGGATCAAAGCCCAGATGACGATAGCGACGATGGCGGTTATCAAGATCAGGAAGGGTGTCGTTCCCACGGAAACGATGGTGTCGATGAAGTTGGCCGGGTTGGGATTCACTGAGGAAAGACTGGCCACGCTTTGAGCTAAATCGTTTCCCCAGGTGTAAACGGTCTTCACCAGCCACGGCCCGGCCCCGATGATGGCAGCAGCCACGGCTGTGCGTTTCAAAAGGCCGCCAGGGTCCGCCCCTGGGTCGCCGTGGGTGTGCAGGATATATACCTGCAGCGCTTCTGCTCCCACCTTAACGGCCAGCAGGCTCCCGGCCACCACCTGGGCCAGGTGGACGGCGCTTTGCACGTATACCGAATCTAAAATCTGCAGCGCCAGGGCCATCTCGTTGCCGGCAAAGGCGGCGAAGGTGGTCAAGGCGTTCTCCATGATACCTGCCAGGAACTTATTGATGGCATTAATAATGAGGTTAGCGATTATATCCAAACTCTCTCCCTCCCCCATAAAGGGAGCAGGCCCGGCAATACCGGGCCTGCGCTATAAATCTAACCCTGGAAGTAGCTTAAAAAGACCTTGGTGATACCCACCGCCGATTCGCCAATGGCGCCGCCAATTAAAACGTTCCGCATGGCCCGGTTGTGGGCAGCGGCCGTAGCCGGATCGCCGTCACTCATCTGTTTCATCAGGGCGTGGTAGCCGATTGCGGCACCAGACCCAGCGGGGATAATGCCTAACAGCCAGGAAGTGGCGTCATTCAAGAGGTTGATGGCCCCTGTGACGATCTGGGGCTGGCCGCCGCTGGTGGCGGCAAAGGCGGCTTTGGCAAAGGCAAGCAGGATGACGGGCACATACGGGCCGGCTTTCTTTAGGACACCGGCAAGCTTTTCCAACATGGTTTCTCGTCCCCCTTTTAGAGATTAGAGATAACATCTGCGTCATTATCCCCGGGCTCAACTGTAACGGCCTCTTGCCTCCCCGCCGTCGGCCCGGGTAACCACACCGGCGGGGCCGTTATCACCCCCTGATAAGGTTTTTCTGTAGCGGCAGGCGTTAAATCGCCAGCAATGGGCCAGGCCGAGAGGTCCAGCAAGGGCAATCGAGCCGGGTTTTCCCTGGCCTGGAGAATTAAAGCCCATCCCTTTGGCCAGCGCCGCACCTCGTCCGGTAGGAGCAAAGGCCTGCCGGTCAGACCCTCGGTGGTACCATGGGAATAATCGGTGGTCCTTACCTGGCTGGAGTAGCTTTCCGTCCGTACCGTATATTGGCCCGTCATGGCTGAAACAATTTTGGCGGTTTCTTCGTTCGTCGTGGACAAATAAACCCAGGTGGCGCAGTTGCCGGTGATGGTCCCGGCCGCTTCTTTGTACTTGGCCTTCAATTGGGCCAGGTCCTGGACGGCCAGGAGGAAACGCATCCCCCGCCCGGCCGCAACCGTGAGCCGATGGTCAAAATCAGGTACAGGAGGTAGGTTTCCTATCTCGTCCAGGAGGAAATTAACCCGGACCGGGAGCCTGCCGCCGCATCTATAGGCGGTATCCACCAGGGCCTGGTACACCTGGCTGATGTACAGGGTGGCCAGGACGTTCCTGGTGCTCCTCTCGTCGGGCACCACCAGGAACACCGCTGCTTTTTCCAGCCCGAGGATTGTTATGTCATGGTCCTGTACTGCCGTCAGCCAGGCCACCTCTGGGTCGGCCCAGAGCCTCAACTGTGCCGCCGTGCCGGTGAAGATACTAGAACGCAGCCTGTCTTCGGAAAGGGCCGCCACGCCGTAGGCCGCCCGGGCCGGGTGGCCCTGGGGAAAACGCCGGAAGTATTCGTCCAGCTTTTCTCCGCCGCCGCTGCCCAGTTCCGTCAGCAGGGCATAGGCGCTGGCCAGGTGCTTGGTTCCTTCGAGGGCCTGGTCCGCTACCGCCAGGGCTAAAGCCGCCGTCAGGCTCTCCTGGGCCTGGGGCCAGATGCTGTCCCCGTAGTGGGGCTGCTGGTGGGTGATGATGTTGCCTATATCCCAGGCCGCCTGGCTGGCGGCCGGGATATTCCCCTCCTGGAGGGTTTCAATAACCGGCTCCAGGGGGTTCCAGCGGTTGCCCCTTAAGGGCTGGCGCAGATCTATCAGGACGACGGAATACCCCTGCCGCCTGAGATATCCCGCCGCCATGGCATAAAGCTCGCCCTTGGGATCGGTGACCAGCATGGATTGCCCGGCCCCGGCCAGGGTCCAGATGGTGGGCATGATGATCCGCCGGGACTTGCCGCTCCGGGTGGCCCCGATGACCAGGCAGTGGGTATCACCAGCATCCAGCCAGGCGGTAAACCCCTTCCCCTCTTCCGCCCCTACCACGAAGCCACCCGGAGATTTGCTGGTTAGATCCCAGGGGGTCAAAGTCCTGGCAATCTCCTTCCTGGTCCGCCACCTGGCCGTGCCGTGCTGGCCCTGGCCGGCCGCCTCCGGGCCGCCTATATCGTCTTTTGCCTTACTTTTCCGCCTGGAGGCGGGCCACAAAATGGAAAGGGCTGCAGCGCCGAAAGCGGGCTGCAGCCAGATCCAGGTGTTACGCATCTTTTCATCCTGCACCAGGATTGCCGGCCCGGACAGGGGGTGAGCCAGGGTATCTTTCTTCCATGCTTCCAGGCCGGGCTTAATGCCGTGGGCTTTCATGAATAAGGGCAACTTTAACACCAATGGGGCCAACGATAGGTCCAATAAAACCAGGAGCAATAAAATGACATGGCGGAATTTAATTTTCACAACATCCCCATCTCCCTTCCTTCTTCCCTTGCCCGGCGCCGGCGGCGTTCCAGGTCCCTTTCCGCCAAAAGCTGCGCCTGGGCCTCGGCCCGGGTGCGCTCCCTCTCCAGTGCCCGCCAGGCGGCCTTCCAGACGTCATGGGTTATGCCCGTATTCCTCACCATTTGGCGCGGGATATTTACGTCCCAGGGCGACGGCGGGGCCTCGTCTATCCCCAGGTTGGCCATCAACCTGTCCCAGCTCCGTTTGCCCAGCCAGAGGTCATCCTGGCCTATGGTTACCCGGTCCAGGACATCCAGCAGCCTGGCTTCCGTTATCTTCACCCCGGCCCGCCGGCACCAGCCGCGCACCATCTCTTCCCGGTCGGCTTCATCCACCCCCAGGGCTTTCAGGGTTGAGGTCATGGTCACCAGGGTCCAGCGTAATTCCCCGGGGTCCTCCGGCCTGTCGCGGGCTTCCCTGATAGCAATTAAAGCTGAGGTAATGCGCTCTTCCACCAGGCGGACGTTCAATTGCTCCCTTAACTCCTGTTTTTGTTTATCCTCCGGCCCGGGCCTCTTTATGCCGAACCAGGGATAAAGGAGGTCGTGTTCTTCCAGCCCCAGGTTTTCGGTCAGGCGCTGCCAGGCGTCTCTGCTAATGTGCCGGGGAGCGCTCAGGCCCTGTTCTTCGTACTTGCGGGCCAGTTCTTCCATGCGGCTGATCTCGTTGGCTATTACTTCTGCGATCTTATCCTCATTCAACCCGGCCTGCCGGCCGAACCTTACTGCTGCTTCCCGGACTATCTCGGGAGGAGCTTCCAGTCGGGTCATAGCCCGGTAGATGGTGCCTACCGTCCAGTAGATCTCTGCGTAGTCGCCCTTAATTAGGTCTGCTCTGGCCGCCAGGAGTTTTGCCGCGGCTTCCATTTGCCTGCGGGGGTGGAGCACCATTTCTATGTCCGGCACTTCCCGGGGTAGTAGGTCATAGGCCCTGGCCACCGCCTGGTCGGCTATGTATTCTAGGAGGCGAGTGGTCTTGTCCGGGTTGCTATTATTAAGCTCGCCGAACCTCCCCTGTAGCTCTTCCCGGTTAAGGAGCAGCATGGCGAGGTCTCTGGCCTTCTCCTGTAGGTCTTCCGGAAGGTAGGCCAGTCCCGGTTTGCCCTGCTGGTCAGGCATTGCTCCCGCTAGCTCTTTAAGGCGCTCGATTATTTCTTTTTGCAGTTCGTCTTTTAGTTCGGGCTTTATGACCGGGGCTTCCGGTTTTTCTCCGCGGTAGGCCCTGTTTACGCCACGGCATACGCTCCGCCAGAGCCTTTGGGCGCTCTCTTCTGGAGTCACATAAACTATATGTCTTGGTATCAGATGCCTTTCGCTAGCCTGTCCAGTGACCAGGATCAGGGCTTTTTCTTCTGCCGCGGCTTCTTCTACCACCGGGCTGATAGTGGGTTCCAGGCGCTCCAGGTGTTTCTGGATGGCGGCTGCTCCTTTTAAGACTTCCTGGGCCAGTCGGTCGCGGATGTCTTCGTAGGCCTTCCGGGCCGCCTCGTCCAGGGCTCCCGGCTGCATGGTATAATGGCTTGCTAGCTGCCGCGCCAGCTCCCGGTAACGTTCCGTGGACTGTCTAAAGCTAGGTTGTTTTAAGAGCCAATCCGCTGTTTCCCTCGCCTTCTCCTTAACCTCTTCAGGCATGTAGGCCAGGGCGATGCGCCCTTTCCCCGGCATTACTCGCGCCAGGTCCAAAAGCCTCCCACCTAGCTCGTCTTCCCTGCCAGGGGTAAGGACGGGCAGCATCTTCGGATTTGCCCCCGTCAAGGCCCTGGCTTCCAGCCGGGCCATTTGCACCTCGCGCATAAACTCCGTAACTTTCGATATATCGTTGCCTGCCAGCTCCCTGATCGCGTCCCTGATGGCCGTCTTTTCTGCCGTAAGGCGGTCCCTTTCCTCGCGAAAAACCTCCCGGGCAAAGGAACGGAAAACCCCTTTTCTTTCTCCCGGCTCCAGGTAGCCCTGCCTCCTGGCGGCGCCGTGTTCTTCCTCCCAGATAACCACATGGCAATGAGGATGGCCCTCTTTGCGGTGGAATGCCGCTACCCAGCGGGCATGGTCCGGGTCCAGGTGCATGGCCTTGAAGGCGTTGTTAACGCCGTTCTCAATGGAAGCCTGCCACTTTTCCCGCTCCACCAGGCCCAGGCGTTCCGCGTCGTCCTGCCGCAGGGAAACTATCACCCGCCAGACAGGCAGGTTGTGCCTGGCCAGCTTGCTCCCTATCTCCTTCCAGTTGGGAACCGGCTCTCCTTCCGGTCCGAAAAGGCCGGAACTTCCGGGCCTTTCCGCCGCATACTTTACATGTCCAGCAGCGGTGCCCAGTTCGACAGGGAAATCTTCATCCCCGACGCGGTAGGCTTCCGGATCGCCCCGGTCCGCTTCGGGCTTGGTGGCAATATACCGGATATGGTTATAATTACAGGCCATCTTTTTGGTGCCAGGCTGGTAGTACGCCACGTTGACGATGACCACGCTTTTGCTCATCCGTTAACCCCGCCGCCTTCCTCGGGTAAAAGTAAATCTCCTATTGGACCATCAGATACTTCCCACCGTAACTTCTGTTGTAACGGATGCTTGTCTACGCGGGGCCTGCTCGGGCGATTCCAACTCCCGCCTCCAGCCTGTCCCATACAACGCCAACCAGCTGCGCGAAGACTTGTACCCGGCTCAGTAGTAAGAATATATGTTACTAATCGCCGATATCCCATCGCCCGTGTTGCCCGCCATGCCGCTGCATAAAGGGCGGAACAAGCGTTTTTACATCCATCTGTAGCCAGCCGTCTAACTTCCAAAGTCCATCCATCATCAAGTACCCGTGATACTGGCCTCCCTATTATGGCCACACCCCGGATATTGTTTTTCTCATCAGCTACTGCGATAGAAAATTTATGTCCTTTAACTGGTCCATGATGACGATGGTATTGCTTGATAAAAGCGTTAGCCTCATCAAGTGTGCAGGGTACTATTATGAGTTTTGGTTGTCGGTTCATGTTAGCACCACCAATCTAACCCTTCTCTTGTTAGTTAGGAACCGGCTCTCCACCGGATATAGTTATAGTTGTCGCCCACCTTTTTAATCCCGAACTGGTAATAGGCCACGGTGACAACGACCACGTTCTTGCTCATGGTTGGTCAACCTCACTATCATTTTCAGGTAGACGTAGATATTCAACCGCTTTCTTCCTGGCAATATGGTAAATATCGGCAGCGTCGCGTTTGCCCAGGTCATTAAGTACCTGGACATTTAGAAACATGGCGGTGGCCCCTGCCATGGTAGATTTGACCATCAGCTTTGCCAGCCGGTCCACGTCTTTTTTGATGGCCCGGCGTATCGCCTGGTCCAGGGCCTCGCGGCCTTCGATGGCGGCTTCTTCGCTCAAGGCCCGGTTTAAAATTTCCCGCACTAAAACCGCAATTGAAAGTTCACGCCGGATTGCTTCGGCTTTTAATCTGGCGGCCAGGTCATCATCTAACCCGATATCTAATCTGAATTTAAAACGGCTTTGTTTAGGCAACGGCAACACCCCCGGTTAAAAAAATATAGGAATTGCAAGTACCAAAAGGCAAAAAGACGGGGCATGCCCCAAAAACACTGGTTTGGCCCCGGTTTAACCCCCGGTATAAAAAATTAAATGACCACGCGGCTCTGCCGCGTGTGTGGTGGCGCGCCCCCCGGGGCGCTTAACCTGCCTTCAGGACGGCCGGCAAGGTCCGGCCGTCCTGGTGGGCGCCGAAGGCGCTCCCCGGCCTTCAAAAAGGAACGCACCGGCGTTGGCCGTAATGCGGCGCTCCTTCCGTCAAGGTTTGCCTGGCTCTCAGAATCAGGAAGGCCTGCACTGGCAGGCCAACCTTACACCTAGCAAAATAAAAAACACCTAGCAAAATAAAAACACCCGGCAGGTTATAGCCGGGTTGATCAAGCTTGATTGGAGGTTAAACAGTCCAGTGTTGCCCGAAGAATACTTAACCCTGGTCATAAGAAGGTTTTTTCTGAAAGAGTTCACATAAGCTAGATCGGATGGGCTCAAATGTCTTTTCCTCAAAGGTTCCAAGATGTGCCTTTACCCGTCTAACGTCAACGGCCCGCACCTGGTCAATTAAAACTATAGAGGCCTGAGGAATTCCCCCTGCTCCTGGAGGTAAAGGCTGGTATAGATTAGAGTTTTGCTTGGCCCAGGGGCCGCTTCTAGTTGTCAAGGGGACCACAATAACTACGGGATAACGCACAGGGCCTTGAGGCACACCGACAACGACAGCAGGCCTTACTCCTTCCTGTTCATGACCTTTAGGATCATGGACAGGAAGGGCAATCAAAAGAATATCCCCTGCTGCTACAGCCTCAACGGCCATTACTGTTTGCCTCCTTCGACAATCAATCCGATACCTGCCTCATACCGTACCGGTTTCCCTTTAGGCGGTCCCTCTGGACCCCAATCATACGGAGGTAATTCGCCCAATTCAGCTTCCAACCATGCCTGGTCCTCTTTTTTCGATTGGACTAATAAAAACTCCAAAAACCTTTTCACTACAGGAGTCTCTTTCTCTGGCAACGCTTCTATTAGCCGGTATAATTCATCCTTGGCTACGCTCACCATTTATCACCTTCCTTTCGACCGAGATAAATCTATACTCACGATAACTTATAAATATTCCCCCGGTTACAACCGATACTCAATTGTTTCCTGTTGGGTCAAGATATGGCGGATAAAGTTTCCTTCCCGTTTCATTAAGGCTTCAATTTCCTCGGGAGTATAGGCTAATGGTTCTACCGGCTCCATAATGCGGGCAACAGCTTTACCAAGGACCTCCCACCTGTGCCAGGCCGGCATTTTAGAAAAATCACTGGAGATTACTATAAGGTCTATGTCGCTGTTCTCGTTGGCCTCACCCCTTGCATGAGACCCATAAAGGAAAGCTCTGTCTACTTTAATGCCTTGCGAGGTAAGCGCCCGGAGGAAGTCCTTTATTATTTTCTCGACTGCAATTCTATCTTGAGACATTGCATCACTTCCCTGGTGTTATTCAGGTATTCTAAAGCAACTTTCTTGGAATATCTTTTTATAGCCTGGTCCAGGAATTCTGGATACCGGGTCCCAATCGCGGCCGTGTTCAAGATTGAAATGAATTCTTTTTTATCATCGCCCAGGTTAACCTGGGCTAATTTGGCTAGCCTGATAAGGTTGTGAATTTTAGGTGGGATGGTTCCTGTACGCTCCGCTATAACTGCTTTAAGTCCTTTTTCTATTGCCAGGTGGCACATGAATACAGTATAGACATACCTACCGGCTTTGTGCATAGCTTCGGCAGTTTCCAGGTCGTATTCGGCTTGTTTTAGCCATTCTCCTGCCTCCGGGCGCATACAGCTTTTTCCACCTTTCAAATACATAATACCATTTAGTGTCAGGAAAATCAATCAAATAACCCTTATATCTAAGCCGGCTACCAGGGCGTCATCTATCCCTTTTTCCTCTTTTGACCTGGCTTTCCATATCGCTTCCCGTACCGTTATGCCCAGTTTTTTTAATTCTGCCGCCAGCATTCTTTTGCCCCTGGCCACTTCTTTGTTGGTTTCCTGGTCCCGGTCGTAGGCGATAACTACTTCTTTTGCCCCCAGTTCCAGCACCACCGGGACCACCGGTTTCCAGGAGGTGCCGCCCTGGGCGCCTATGACCACCGCGCCGAGGTAGGCCGCGGCAATATCCGCCTTCAACTGCCCCTCGGTAATCCATACCCGGCCGTCCTTTACTTCTAGCGGCCTGGCTACATGGGCGGGAGTGCCGCAGGAGCAGCCGCCCTGGTCACTATGGCCGCTAAACAGCATATATTTCCCGTTTCTAATGTCGTCCATCCGCCGCTGGAGGGCCTGGATCCGGCCTTGGGCATCCCGGATTGGGATAAAGTAACCTGGGGAGGAATTGAACGTCCAGTAACTCCCGCCGTATTTGCTCTTGGCCCGGTAAAACCCGGGGATGCCGGCTAAGTTCAGACCGCTGCGGATTAACTTCTTGCATAATATCCAGGGATTTACATGCTCCGGTATGGATTTATAACCATTCCTCGTGATATCCTCCTCGCTTAAACCGCGGCGCAACAGCTCCTCTTTGTGCCGGGGATACAGTTCCAAGAGCCTTAAAAAATGGCGGTAAACCCTGTCGCGCACTTCTACCGGCGCTGGCTCTACTTCCGGGATTATAAATTCTTCCCATTGCTTGCCGGGAGCGACCATTCCTGGCTGCAGCCGGTGCAGGTGGGCCACCTGACCGTTGCTGAGGATGATATGCTTAAAGGCTCCTTCGCTTACCCGCATGCAGCTACAAAGGTAGCTGTTAAACCCGCACCAGTCAGGATGCCCGCATATTGGGCAGGGCTCGCGCCGCGATGCCTTTCTAAAACCCTCATACTCCAGCACCCTGGCCGCGCCCATTTCTCCTCTCCTCCTTTGTTTTGTCAACCTTTCTGGCTTTAAGGGATGTAACGCCGCACCAGTAGTCTGACGGCTTGATGCCCCACTTCTTGCAGGCCAGGCGCTTTGCCTGGCTGGAATCCCTGGCTTCCACAACCAGTTTTCTCCCGCTCGGCGCCTTGACTTCGTACTGTGGCATTGTTACTGCCTCCTTTTTAGTCCCTGCCTCCCGGGCGGTAGGCTGTTTGCCTGGGAGGCAAGGGTTTGGTCCGGCCTGCTATTTTTTATGCCACCTTATCCGCCGCCATGCCCGCCGCGTTGAATATGCGCTCCAGCACTTCTTCCACTTCGCTTAAGACTGCCATGATTGCCTTCAGGGCCGCCTTCGGGTCCCGGCCGGCGTAATGCTTGATGTACTCCCACCCGTGCCAGAGATATCCTTTCGCCCCGTATAGCTCGCATAAAACGCAGGCCACCGTTTCCGCCACTATCTCCTGGTCCCGATGCTGGCCGCCCTTTAGAGGCCGGATGGTATTATGGACCGCATGGGCCAGTTCGTGGAAAAACACGTCCACGTCATGGGAGTAAAGGATTACCTGCTTCTGCCCCGGCCGGAAAGCACCGGCGGCCTGGCCGGCAAAGGGCTGGTATTTCACCTCTAACCCGAACCGCCTGGCCACTTCATAAAGCGGCGGGAGCTCCGGCGGGGAATAATCAACTTCTGGTAGTGGTTCCCCTTCCGTATCCTCGTACCGGAAGACCGGCACTCCCCGGAACCCGGTTACGATAATTTTTTCCTCCTGTTTTTCTTCCCCGGTTTCCGGGTCAATCACTTTCTGAGTAACCTTCATGGTCAGCGGCGCCAGGATGTAAAAGGCCCTGGCTCCTTTCTTCACCTGCCGGCCGGCTTCCCGCCACTGCTGGTAGCCCCTGGCGTCCTCTGTCCCAGCAATGAGCATCAGCAGCCGGTTGCCCAGGCTCCACTTATCGCTAGGCTTGCCGTATCCCGCCCTGGCGTTGATAAAGGTCCGCGCCGCCTTCTCCGGCAGGTCACCACTCTGAAACATAGCCAGTAAACTATCCACTGCCTGCTTGACCTTGCTTTCCTCCAGTTTTACAGCCATCCGTAACGCCTCCTTATCTTTTTGGCCTTTCGGCCCTTGGCCTTCCGGCCTTAACTGTAAAACTTGCCGCCCCGGCCGCCGTCAAGGCCGCGCCAGCGCCGCTTTAGCGGTGGCCCGCAGGGCCAGCCTTGACGGCAATAGGCCGGGGGCGGCGGTATAATCTAAGGCCGGCCGGAAGGCCTGGAGGCTTAAAAATCAAGGCAGCAGGTGCGCTTAAAAGCGCTCCTGCTGCCTACCCGCTGTCGCCTTTATAATAAGGCCGCCGCGACGTTAGCCCGTAAGGGCGTAAACGTTGCGGCGGCCCCCTATCTTCCCTTATCCCCTTACGCTTTAAAATACCGGCAGGCTGCCCCGTAAGGGTTAACTTTTCTGGATGCAATCTCGCAATGTCCGCGTTTTTTGCCCCAGTAATGCCGGCAGGCAGCGCATACTTTGGCCTCCGGTGCTTGTAAAGCCTTTGCAGTACCCCCGGGTCCAGTTTTTGTGTCCATGTCCCGCCACCTCCATGGGCTTTGATCAAGTAGCAACTGTTTCTAGCCTTTTTCCCCATATCACCTCGTAAGTGTGGGTGGCAAACAACTCCTGCACCTCAAACTGCATCCTCTTGACCGCCATTTTGAGATAGGCGGGGTTCAGGTCAATATAAATGCTGTTTCTCCCCAGCTGCTTTGCCGCCAGGGATGTGGTCCCGGACCCGCCAAAGGGATCCAGGACCGTGCCTCCAGGGGGACAACCTGCTAAGATACACGGTTTGATCAGGTCGAGAGGATAAACAGCAAAGTGGGCTTCCGGAAAAGGTTTGGTCGGTACAATCCACACTGAACGTTTATTGCGCTTTTCCCTGGGTTGATACCGGGCATTGAAGCCGGTATAACGACGGTTACCTGTTTCAACTTGTGTCCTGCGGCCGTTGTGGGGAATGCCTATCACCGCCGCCGAACCCCGCGGGCTGTCGGGATCCCCGCTGACGGCATCTTCCTGGATCGCCTGGTAGTCGTAGTAATACCTTTCGGATTTGCTCAGGAGGAAGAGGTATTCGTGGGCCTTGGTAGGCCTGTCAACCACGCTCTCGGGCATGGCGTTGGGCTTGTACCAGATAATATCGCTGCGGAGGTACCACCCGGCATTGCGTAGGGCAAAGGCCACCGCCCAGGGAATACCTACCAGGTCTTTGTTTTTCAGACCCGGAACCCTGCCCCGGTTGGCCTGCATATGATAGAGACGGCGCCCGGTCCCCTTCTGGCGCCTCTTTTCGTCCCACTTTCCCTCTTTGCCCGGGCTGGCGTAGCAGTCGCCCAGGTTTAACCAAAGAGACCCGTCGGGCCGGAGCACCCGCCTGACCTCGGAAAAAATAACTACCAGCCTGGCAATATATTTTTCCGGGGTTTCTTCCCCTCCCACCTGGCCCTCCATCCCATAATCGCGCAGTCCCCAGTAGGGCGGGGAGGTAACGCAACAGTTGACGCTTTCTGCCGGCAGCCCTTTAAGGACCTCCAGGGCATCACCAAGGTAAAACTTGTGATGGGTATTCATCCTCCTTACACCTCCCGCCATAAATTAGACTAATCGGTATAATTCCCGGTACTTGTCATGCTCTTTGCCGGGTCCCGGCGGTCTAGGCAACTTCCCTTTTCCTTTCCTGGTCGGCTTCGGCCCCGGCAAATACCGATAGTCCTCCCGGCAGGCCTCCAGCAGCCAGCCCACCGTATTGGCTTTTTCTTTGCCGCTCTCAAGCATCTTGATTTTCTGCTCCACGTATTCCGGCGGGTAACTTGCAAGCTCGTTAAGTGCGCCTTCAGGCAGTGGGTACCCTGCGGTTTTTATAAATAACTCTTGTATTTTGACTTTGGCATCCGTTTCCGGGACCGCCGGGCTTTCCGGCGGCTCTTGGCATCCGACGGGAATTTCTGGCTTTTTCTCGGTTCCCTCGGCATTTGCGGGGATAACCTCCAGCCCCCCAGTTCCGGAACCTCCAGCCGTCCCAGCCGGGTTTTGACCGGGGGCCACCTTTACAACAACAACATATTCTTCATCTGAGTATTCTTTATGCACAAGCTGGTGTGAATCAAGATGCACAAGTCCTTGTGCATCCGGATGCACACCTACGTGTGCATCCTTTATTTTCAAGGCTTGAGAGGGATCATGCAGGTAATATATGTTCGTCTGGTTTAACCCCCGCCGCTTCCAGCTTACTAAACCGGCGGTCCTAAGTTCTTTCAGGTATTTCTCTATTGTGTTCCTATGGCAGCCGGCAATCTGGGCCAACCGCTCATGCCCTGGCCAGCACTCATTTTCTTGCCAGGCAAAGGATAAAAGAATGATATAAAGCCATCGCGCCCCTATTGAGAGGGAAGAATCGTATAAAACTGCATTGGGCGCCGAAGTAAAGCCCTTCTTGAGTACGGGACTGTCGATTATTAGGGTCTTTTCCAAAGTGCCCCCTCCTTTTCCGCTGCCTGCAATAAAAAAGCCGGTGGTTTTTAGGCCACCGGCAAGGAGGAGGCTGCCTTCTTAAGCTTGAGCAATATGGCGGAAAGGCAATACCGGCACATTAATTTGTTTAATTGGCTTGATATCCGAATCCAATAGAACATCGATATCCTTGGAAGTCCTGGCGGAAATTAATTGTTCGCCGCAGTCTTTACAAACCTGGGCCGGTACTCCTTCTATCACGATTAGCCGGCCTTTATAACGAAAATCAAGCTGGATTAGCTTCTCTTCTAGCGTTCCGCCGCATACCGGGCAAATACTTTGGTCGTTCTTCATGGCGTTTACTCCTTTCGCCTAACTTTGTAATCTATCCACTTTTTCTCATCCGGAAGGTAGAGGGTGATAATATCGCTTATGGGCGCCAAACTGCAAACTACATGTAACGGCAGGCCGGAAAGTGTGCGACCGTAAATAAGGCAACTGGGAAAAGGTTTGTCGTCGGGATATTCTTCGATTATTTCGCCATTCAGGATTGCGGCTTCCATATCGTTTGTAGTAATGCTCCGTTCCTTGGAACGAATTGCAGCATGGACTGTTAAACGGTATTGCCCCTTTCTTATTTTGTCCCGGATTTTCTCTATATCCAAGGTTTTCGCCCACGTTATAAGTTATAGTACCATACGGAATTGACGGAAACAATCTATGTAACCCACAATCTCTCTCCACGAGGTAAAAGCCTTAATTCCGCGCCCTTTAGTATTCAGGTTATAAGGCCACGCCGGAACTAATACCCTTCCAACCGCCTTTTGTAATTGAAGCACCTCTGCCGGGTCATCCTCAAAAACCAGGTCAATACTGTAATAAAGCGCAAATAACTTTTTGTGTCCCCTGGGCAGGAAGACAATAGAACCGCGCGGGAAGCCATGGGTAGCAAGCCACTCACGGGTTAAATCGATTGCCAGGACTGGCCTGCTTGTCAAATACACGATTTCATGCCCCAACTTCGCAAGAATATCCAGCGCTTCCACCGCTCCGGGAAGAGGTTTCGCCCTGGCCAGCAGCGTTAGCCCCTCTGGGGTAGAGAAAAAGCCTGCCGACAGTTCAGGAAAAGGATATACCTCCAGGGATACATCATAGCATCTCAAAATTTCTGCGTTGACATTGGCTATGGTGTTGCAAATATCAACCCCTATCCTCATCCTGCCCAGCCCTTCCATCCATTTACTTGCCAACATTTTGATCGCCTCCCTGTTTGTTATCCGGCCTTCGGCCCCTGGCCTTCCGGCCTTAACTGTAAAATTTGCCGCCCGGCCGGGAGGCAAGGGCGGCCGCAGGGCCGGGCCGAGGAATAAATGGAGGGGACCCGCGAAGCGATGCGTAGCGGGGCGGAGGCCGTTTATGCCGCAGGCCGGACCCTTGCCGGCTAAGGCCGGGCGGCGGTATAATCTAAGGCCGGCCGGAAGGCCAAAAGGCTAAAATCAGGGCAGCAGGTGCGCGCAAGCCGCTCCTGCTGCCCACCGCTGTTGCTTTATAATAGGGCCGCCGCTACGTTAGCCCGTAAGGGCGTAAACGCTGCGGCGGCCCCACGGTTCACCGTCAAACCCAGGCGGCCATAACGCAAACCTTTCCCCAGCCAGGTTGTGGTTTACCTAAAAGATAGCCCTGGCCGTACTCTACGCCCAGGTGCCTTAATGTTTTTAACTCGCCCGGCTTTTCGATACCCTCAGCAATTACCTCTGCCCCCAGGTAACGGCATACCTCCAGGGCCTGGGCCAGCAGCAGGCGGTAGGAAGCGTTGCAGTCGCAACCCCTCACCAGTGAACGGTCTATTTTTACAAAATCAGGCCGCAGGTGCAGGGCCGCCCGCAGCTGGCCTATATCCGCCCCAACGTCGTCTATAGCTATCCTGGCGCCCTTCCCGCGCCAGGCACTCAAGGCGCCCGTTAATTGCTGTATATCCCTGCAGCCATACTCGGTTAACTCGATGACAAGCCGTGGGTTCGCATAGGCGCCAGCATCAATATCAACCAGCCCTGCCGCCGTTACGTTAACGCTTAAGTACCCCTCCGGCGGGTAGCTGCCGGCCAGGGCGGCCAGAAAGCAGGCCGTATCCAGCTCGCGTAATAGCCCCCAGGCCGCCGCGCTCTTAAAGAGCCGCCCAGGTTTCGCCAGTACCCCCTCACCCCTTACCAGGGCCTCATATCCCCATAGCCGCCCTGACGTAAGATTCACTACCGGCTGGTAATAGACCCGTATCCTGCCAGGATTTTTTATTACCGCTTCGATCTCGCTTTTTTTGAGCAATGTGATCACCTTCTTTCCGCCAGGGGCTGTACAGTTTCCGTTCGCCGGCAAAGTATTCTTCTACCTTCTCAATCTGGGCGGGACCAATATAGTAAACCGTCACGGGCGGCTGCCCAGGCGGCTTTAAAACAATAATTTCGCTCTCAGGTATAAGGACCAATTCTGATACCTGCACATGAACAGGTACAAACGGGTTCTTCTCCCCCACCTCTGGCCACCACCTCTCTTTAAAAATCAAAAACCCCCGCCAGGGTTTCCCGGAATTTGATAGGGTCAATTTTCTTCCCTTCCCCATTGCCAGCGCCTGAAGCAGGAGGAACAGCCCCCCGCTCTTCCAGTTTGGCCAACCTTTCTTCTATGGCCGCCAGGCGCATCCCCAGGTCCAGCCATTCCCGAGCAACTTTCGGCCTTATACGGGGCGGGTACCGGAATACGGGATGTTCTGACGGCAACCGCAAATCAAGGCGCTTCAAGGTTTCAGGCACGTTTTTTCACCTCGTTTGCCGCAAATAACTTATATTACACCCTATAAACCCAACCGATGCGGCAAAATCTCTTAAAAAACACTAGTTATAAAAGTAATTGCAAGGCTTAAGCCTTTCCGCCGACCATCTCATAATAACCCTGGGCGTTGGCGAACATGGGATCATTAGCCACCCGCGCCCCCGGTAAGGCCTGCAGAAGTTCTTCTCCAAACAGGCAGGCCCCACCGCCGGCAAGAAGCGTCATGGCCACAAAGCCGGCCCGGCCGCCCCAGGCGGCTAGCACCCCCTGGGCGATAGCCTGGGCGACATCGCGCCTGGCTTTCAATAACGCTTTCTCAAGATTTATATCCTTGCCTTCATAGTGAATAGGTCGTCCCATCAGGGCGTCTTCAACAACCTCCTGGTACATGGCCGGGGCCAGGGGGGCGCCCGTCTGGAGCTGGAACTCGGCCGCCAGGGCGCGGTGCAGGAGGTTCACGCCAGCCTCCAGGCTACCGCAGGCCTCCGGCAGGGGACGGGGGACACCATCACCCCGGTCTTCAAAGAGCAGGTGGTCGGTGGTGTATGTTCCTACATCGACCACTCCCAGATAACCATTCCCGGGCAGGACTACATCCCCCGCCAGCACCACGCCCGCCCCCTGGGGGAATACCAACACCTTGCCGAAGCTAATATGCCTCTCTTCCCCACCGTCCACGCTTACCCAGGCCGCCAGGCCTTCCAGACGCTTCTTCAAAGCGTCCTTCTGGGCGCGGAAATAGGCCAGGGGCAACCCCACCGCCAGGTCAACCTGTTTGGGAAATGGTCCTTTATCCCCGGCGCCCGCCAGGTAGGCGGCCGCCAGCAGCATCAGGTCATGGAGGGCTGCAGGTTTCTCCCGGCTTAAGGTGGCAGTGGCCGCCAGGGATCGCAGGGCCGCCTCGCCAACAAGCTTTTCCTCTACCTCCCCGTTAGCCTTCCGCACCCGTACCCTGTGGCCCGTCCCATCGTAAAACAAGCCACTTAGGGGGTCCTCAATATAAGGCGCCACTACTGAGGGGAAGGAAACCCTGGTCACCGGCGAAACGGCCTTGACGAAACCGTAGCCCACGTCTACACCTACGGCCTTAACAGCCATAATTGCTGGTTGGGGATTAGTTTGAATTGCAAGCATCATATCACGCTCCTTTAAATTATCTAAGGGCCTCCTGAAATAAAGAAACCGGGAACTCGATATCCCGGCTTGAAAATTTTAACCCGTATCTCTTCCCTGCAAGACTACGAACCAATCATTGTAAACAGTTCCTTCGGTCACCACAACGCCGTCGGCGTAAGGCGGCGCGTCCAGGGCCGCGCTCCCTGCCGCGCCCGTGCCGGAGAGCCGCATCGTGACCACCGTCCCTTCAGGCGTAACCTCCAGGCTTGGGTCGGTCCAGAACTCCACCTGCCAGGTCTTGTTGGCGCCGTTGACAGTCGTGGCTACCGGCCCGGACCCTATCGTGGCCTGCTGCCCTGCCCCGTAGGGGAAGACCGCCGTGACGGTATCCAGAGGGCCTATGCTATCCACCAGCAGGGTGACCTTGGCCCCGGCCTTCACCTTCGGAAGCTGGGCGGCTGTCATCCCCTGAGTTATGAGGATATGAGTCGCGGAGTTGGCCGGGTCAGGGGCTGCCTGGTCCGGCGGCGGGCTGGCTATCCCGGCCACCCGGGGGCGCTCGAAAGCGACCACGCAGAAGTCGGCCCAGGCAGACCAGTCGGAATCTACTCCCGCCTGGTCCCACACCTTCACCCTCACCTTAAAGCGGTAGTCGCCGGATGCCCACAGCGGTCCGGGTACGTCCGGCGCCCCGCTGGTGGGAACAGTATACTGGGTACTGCTCCCCATAACTTTGCCGGTGTCCAGCACCGGCTGCAGGTCGGAAGCCCGGACAATCTGTAGCTGGTAGGCGCTCTGACTGTCGCCGGGGTCGGGATCAGAGAAGGTCCAGCTCAAAGTGGGTGTTGTGGTGGTGTAACACGTCCCCTGGGTGTCGATCACCGGCGGGTAGGGGTTTGCGTCCGTGTCCCAGACTACGGCTGCTCCGTTAAAAGCTACTATTTTGGGAGTTACGTTCGGGTCGGAAGTCGCCAGGTCGGCCCTCCACTTTACGGCCCGGCCTGAAGTTAGCTTTGCCCACAGCCTGGTGTCGCTTGAGGCCGGGCTCACGGCCTGGCTGTCGCCTATGGCCGTCCAGGTGGCGCCGTTGTCGGTAGTGACTTCAGCTACCGGGCCGGATGGCGTGCCCCTCACCCGCCAGACTTTAGCCCAGGTACTGCCGTCGGCGGTCAACGAGAAGGTTATTGACGTCTTATCGGGTACGATCACGTAGGCCCGCACCCGTACGTAATCCACGCTGTTGCCCGGGTCTTTCGCTTGCGATACCACCATCGCCGAAGGGGCGTAGCTGCCCAGGTTGGAGAGGCCGGCCACGGTAACGGACATATTAGGGTTATGCACTAACTGGGTGCCGTCCCACGAGTAATACATCACCTGGTCGCCGTCGATGATTATTCGGTCGAAAGTCCCCGGCCGCACGGCCACACAGACGGGGTTATTGAGCCCCGAAGTCACCGAAAGCGCGGCGTTGTAGCGAAAAGCAGAACCGTCAAAGGAAAAGTGCTTTACCTGTTTGCCGTCCACCACTACCAGGTCTTGTGCCCCAGCAGCAGCTATAGCCACGGGAGAAGAAAGGCCAGTCACGGCCAGGGCGGGGTTTTCGGCCAGACTTGAGCCGGTGAAATTGAAGTACCTTACCTGGTTGCTGTCCAGGACGGCCATATCGTAGCTCCCGGCTGCCAGGGCAAAATCAATGGGGTTAGTCAACCCCGCAGGCTCCAGGTATGGCACCTCCACCATGCCCGAGCCCGTGAACATGAAATCTTTGACCGACTTCCCCACCAAGCCCGCCACTTCTCCTTCACGGACGCCCACAGCCATCGCCCCGGCCAGACCGGCCACCGAAAGGGCCGGGTTCTCGACCATGGAAGTGCCGGTGAAGGAATAGTGGTAAAGCTTATCCCTGGTGGCCACAATCACGTCAGGGTAAGTATCCCCCGCGGCAACAGCCAGAGGGTTGGAAGACAGGGGCACGTCAAGGATAGGGTTCTCCACCATTTTCGTGCCGTCGAAGCTGAAATGGATGACTTTCCCGGGCGCCATCACCACGTAGTCCGGCCCACCGTCAGGCCAGAAGGAAGCCGCGTGGGCATTATATCTGGGAAGGCGGATCTCGTGCAGGGTAGTGTCCACGACGGCCGTAGTAGCAGAGCTGTCAATAGTGGTGGGAGTATCGGTATCCGTTATCCCATACTGCCAGGTGGCTGCGACTGCCGGTCCTGCCCTAAGAAACAGGACGCCGGCCAGGACGGCCAGGATGAGACAAATTTTCCGCGTTGAAAATCACCCCCTCCAACCAAAAGAAAAACCCCGGCACTGGCCGGGGCAAAAGCCAGAAAGATTACACGCGGAAGGCGGTCATGGTAGCCTGGGAACTGTTTCCCGCCGCGTCCTTCACCTCTACGGTGATCGTGTGCGCCCCTGTTGAAGAAAGGGTCACCGGGATGGCGTTCTGGGGGATGTTGTACCACCCCGTCCAGGTTCCCCCGTCAACCTGGGCGCGGGCCTGGAGCTGCCCGGTCCTGTTGTCGGTGGCCTGCACGACAACGTAGAAGGTCCCGGTGCTGGTGCAGGTGGCCCCATTCTGGCCAGCCACTTTCTGGATGGTAGGCGGGGTAGTATCTGTACCGCCCTGGGCGGCCTGGTAAGCCCAGTAGGCGGCGGACTGGCCGTTATAAATGGTCTGAGCGGCGGCGGTATTGGCGGCATTATAAGCGTTCTGGGCGTTTGTCGCGGCGATGTCAGCGCTGGACTTGGCTTGCTGGGCGTAAGTGGCTGCATTGGAAGCATTCGTTGCTGCTGTCTGAGCATAAGAAATTATCGAGTTGACTGTTTCTTGATCTGCGGCATTGGTCCCCAATGTGCAATTAAGTGTAGCCTCCCACCCAGAATTCAAAGTAGTGGAACCAGAGCCACTCCACGATGCGCCTGCTCTCTCGCTGCCGCTATAAGTGACATCTACTTTGACAAGATACTTTCCGTTGTTTATCGCGGGAAGGGTGAGAGTGTGGGTTCCCAGGTTTATCCTATAACCTGAACCTGAGTATGTTACGGAGGGGTAAGTGTACGAAACCGACACCCGAGAATTATCTTGATACGTGCCAGTTAGTGTGACTTTTATAGTAGCGGATTTATTTATTACGGATATATCTTTAGTAGATTGCGTTGCTTCAAAGTAAGCATTGAAGGTAAAACTGTTTGCCAGGATTACCATCCCATCCGGGGAAGAATAACTTTTAGACCCTGACCAATAAAAGCCAGCAGAATAACCACTATAATTTGATGAAATTGTCACTGAGTCAGTGATACAATCTAAATTAATAGTTACCCCTTCTGCGGGCACCCACCCCAAAGCGTACAGTGGGTTGATTACCAGCAATAAGAAAACTAATAAAGTGACGGTAAGCAGTTTTTTCATTAAGAAACCCTCCTTTCAATTAATAAAAACAATCAAATTCCCGACTTTACAGGCTCCATAGGTCTTTTTAATCGGGCTTTTCATTTGCAATACCTCCTCTGCGCCGATCCACCTCTCTCAATAAAAGAAAAACCCCAGCGGTGCTGGGGCAAAGCAACTAAATCTTAAAGATCGTCGTGCTCGCTAAAGCCACATTCCCCGCCTGGTCTTTCACGTTAACATTGGCCCTATTGCCCTAGAACATTCTGTATACCTACAATCCTCCACCCCTGCGCCGTTCGATAAAAAACAGCCGCTACGCCAATTTTTTTCTCCCCCGCGTGATAGTCACACCGGGCAACGAGCAGCTTCCCGTCCCGCGCCAGAGGCGTCAGAGAAACCTCGCTCACAGCTTCCAGGAGCTTGCCCTTACTTAGCACATCCCCGGCCGCCAGGTGTTCTTTCAAAGCCGGTCCCGCCAGCCACTGGTCCGCCTCTTTATAGCGCCCCGCGGCCAGGTCGTCCAGGTAGCCGACAAAAACCTCCTTTGCCGCTTCCACGTCTCCAGCCCTGCCCAAAACTAAGCTCCAACCGGACAGGTCAGGCGCACCTTCACGAAAAGAAACAACCTTCCAGCCCCCAGCTTCCTTCATAACGTCAAGCTCGTACCACCCCACGTCAGCCGTGCCATCCTTAAGCGTCAACTCCACTGTAGCTTTGACTCTGGCCCAATCGCGCCCCAGGGCCTGGAGGGAAGTAGAAATCTCGTCCACCCGGGCGACTAGATTTTTGCCTTCTAGCTTCCCGGCGGCCTCCGCCGCGCGTCCTTCAGACACTCCCCTGGCCGCAGCCAAATCACCTGTCGCCATCGCTTGCAGGTAAGAACGGGCAGCTTGTTCAACAGACCGTTCTTCGCTTGAAAATCGCCACTGCCAAATAAAATAGACTGCCAAACCTATAACCGTAACCACTAAAAGAGCGTAAAAAGTTTCAACGTAAATTACTCCCTTCTTATCGCGCAGAAAACGAAACACGCTCAATTACGGCAACCCTCCCCTCAGGAATATCAGAGCACCAACGCCAGTCAAAAGCATTATAATTCCTGTCGCCAGATAAAAAGGCCGCCTCATTGCGGCTTACCTCCCTTACTTACTTCTTGACTATCCTGGCCGCTGCCCACCGGGTGGTATCGGCGTCTGATCCCATCACGCCTTTAGCCCTGGACGTGACCACGGCGACCACGCCAGGCATCTCCAGGGTGGTAACCCTGGCCCCGGCGCCCCCGGGGACCACATCATTCTTGCTAACCGCAAAGCCCTGCGGGAATCCCGTACCGGCCAGGTCTTCCACCACAAGGCTCGTCCCGTCGAATATATACTTTTTTCCTGCCGGGGCATAACGTTCGTCACCGTTATAGACCACCAAAACATAGCCAGGTGGCCATGCCATCCCGGAACCCTGTAAAGGCGCCAGGGTGACCGGGTCCAGCCCGAGATTCCGGGCCAGAACCGACACGAAAACCATGTCGGCCATGTCAGGGTCTATCCTGGGATCGCCTTCGGCCTGGCTCCTCTCCACCACACAGGATGCCGCCGCCCGGGCCGCTTCCGCAACCGCCTGGCCCAGATCAGCGTAAGATTCGGTCACAAACCGGCTGTACTGCGCCGTCCCAGCTATGAGGAAGGCCAGCATGGGCAGGAGGATGATCAAAAAAACGCTCACAAAACCCCTCTCGTCACGGGTTAACCCTTTCACTGTAGGTCTTCCCCCCTACCTTGACCTGCACGCCCAGGGGCGGCGACCCGTTGATGAGCAGCCCCATTATGAACGGCTTCTGGTCAAAAGAAGCCGTCACCTGAAGGGTTATCTCCGAAGCCGACGGGTCAAGGTTGTTCCGCAGCACCCGGGCGTCTCCCATAGACTCGCGCGGCCCCTGGATGGAGGTTACCGTCAACCCCACTCCCTTAAAAGCGTTCACCATAGCCGCTTCATCCGCAGTCGTAAGATAACCCTCCAGGCGCATCCTGTCCAGGTAATAATTGAGCAGCTGCTCGGCCCGCAGATGTTTCACCTGCACCAGGTACAGGTCCAGGCTCCCGAAGACCATAAAAGCTAGCAGGCTGAAGACAATAAGCAGCTCTATAATGAGAAACCCCCGCGTGTCCCTCAAAAGCCGGAGCCCATGATGTCCGTCGATTTTTGGACCGCGCCCTGGTAGAGGGACCGGATTTCCGGCAGGAGTATGGCCACCACAGAGGCCGCCGTTACCGCCAGGGCGGCCGCCATGATCAACGCTTCGGCCAAACCGTAACCCTCTTCCCCGCAGAGCTTTCTCCATAGCTTTGTCAGCCACATAAAAGCACCTCCCATAAAAAAGTAAAGGCGGGGGTTTTAGCCCCGCCTTCTCAACCTCAACACTACTGAACGGTCCAGGAGTCCACTATGCCCTGCACCTTGTTGCCTACATCAGTGGCCGCATTGTTGAGTCCCAACTTCATGGTACCAAGAACGAAAGTGGCTATCACGCCAAGGACACCTACGATCACCAGGAGCTCGGCCATTTCATACCCTTTCTCGTCGCGCCAGATCTTTTTCAGCAAGGACAGCATAAAAATACCTCCTTTTTTTGTTGTTAACGCTTACCCCTAAACCTTCAACACCGCCATGCACAATTGCGTAAAACCTTGAAGCCGCGGGCACATCCCCCCTTTCCGCAGTCAAAACAAACAACGAGTCATAAAAGCCCCGACTTCCACCAGATAACAAGGCAGGATATTATAAATACCAAAGTTGTAGTCATGATTAAAATATCTTCAATACTTCCGCGTTCGTTGATGATTAACTTCCAGAGAAATTTTCCCATTGCATATCAACCTACCCAAAAGGTGAAAATTACTTCTGTAGACAAAAAAGCCTCCTCACGAAGTTACGAATGGATGCTATTCCTACATCGCCAGGCAAGCGCTACTTTACATGCAGCGCAAGCCTAACAATCATATTGACCAACATCATCACGGCGAAAATAAATACCGCTTCCCCAAAAAGCGTCTCGTCAAAGATAAAACCTGCTACCCATTGCACCCTCCGAAAAAGCCATAACAAAAACGGCTTCATGAAAATCAGCCTCCTCACAATGGATGCTCAAACCCACGTTCGTCCCGAAATAACTTTCTTGCAACCCCTCACCTTTCCGGCTAAAAGAAGGAAATGGCATCCTTCAACACCCCGGCCACGCGGTAAAGCAGGGGCCCCACAATGAGCCCCACGGCAGCCGCCAGGGGCAGGGCGCGGTACAGGGTGAAGTACAGCGGCCTCTTCGCGATGTTTACCTCCGCGGCAAGCTGCCGCAGGCGCTCCAGGTTGTACGCTTCCCGCTGCATCACTCCCTCAAGGTTTTTTAACCCCACCCGATCCACCTGGCCCAAAAGGGACACCAGGATCTCGGCCTCCGGTATGTTCAGGTTTTTTCTCAGCACCTCCAGGGCGCGCCTGGGGCCCGCCGGCCAGCAGGCCAGGCACTCCCCCACGGCCCGCCGCAGACGCGGGGTAAGCAAAGCGGCCGCCCGCATGGCCTGCGGCAGGGCGTAGCCCGCCCGCATGTAAAGCTCTACCGCCTCGAAAAGCACCGTCAGTTCCCGGATGGCGGCCGCCCTGTCGCTTCCCTCTTTGAGCTTGAACGTCATTCTGGTAATAATAAGGCCCACGGCTCCGCCCAGGGTGACCAGCAGGGCCAACACCGGCGGCCTCGCGCCCCATCCCAGGAGAAGCATCCCCGCCATCCCGGCCAGGACGGCCGCCGTTTCTCTAACACTTCTGGGGTCAGACGGTTTTCTGGGCTTTTTCACCCTCTCCTCCGGACGGTCCCGCCGGGTAGAAGAAAGCAGCTTTACGGCCATGAGCGTCCAGGCCCCGGCGGCCAGCCCAAGGCCGGCGGCGGCCAGGAAAACCGACCAGGCCTTCATACTTCCACCTTCCCCATGAGGCGGTCCATGACCACCCAGACTATGACGGATAGGAAACAGAGGGCCACCACTATCCTCCCGGCCACGGTACCCGCCAGGAACTCGTAGGTTTCCGGGACTGTAGCCCGCATCACCAGGTAGGCAGGCACCATGGCGAACAGCATAATCCAGGAAAGCAGCCGGTCGGCGTAGAGCTCGCTCCTGTTTTTCCGGATCAGCTCAAGCTGGACGGCCATCCTGGTTACCAGCTCGCCGAAAAGGGGCGCCACCGAAGAATCCCTGCGGGCGGCCATGAGCAGCTGGACGAACATCCTGCCCGGCCCGAAGTCAAGGCGAACCATAAGGTCCGAAAGCACGTCGTCCAGGGATTTACCCAAAGAGACGGCCCGGTAGGTGTCCCTGAAGACCGCCCCCAGGGGGTCCGGCACCCGCGCGGCCACCTCTCCCAGGGCTTTCCCAATCTGCGGCGTCTGGGTGAACTCGGCGGCAAAAATCCTAACGGCCGTGGCCATCTGCTCCAGCATCTTGAGCTTGCGGCCTTCCATGCGCTGGAGTATGAACTGGTCGGGAAGGAGGACGGCCGCCGTGGCCATGAGAAGTGCGGCGACAAAGTTTTTGAATACGAACAGCCCGATATAGAGAGAAACCAGCACGGCCAGGGTAACGCCCGCCGTGTAGAAGCGGCCGCGGAACCTGACCCCGGCGGCTTCAAGCTTTTGCTCGGTGGCTTCGGCCCAGGCGTCCAGGGACTCCCGGGGGATGAGGGAAGAAAGCTGCCTGGCCGCCTTCCGGTAGTTCACCAGCCGTATCAGGAGCAGCATCCCGGCCCCGGCGGCCAGGCCGGTCCCGAAAGCGAAACCAAGGACAGAAAGGCGGGTCATAGCTCAAACCCCACCCTTCTCCAGTCGTCGTCCGTGACGCCGTAACGGAACGTCTTAAACCGCAGCTCCGGGCTCGGGGGATTGACCAGCCTCCAAGTACCTTCCCCCAGGTAGTCCCGGCCAGCGGGCTCCCAGCGCACCAGATCCGTACAAACAACCTTGCGATCCTGGATACCCAGCTCGGTAATGCTGATCAGCTTCTTAATGCCGCGGTCGCTGTCGTTCATCATTTGCACCACCACATCGAAGGCCGCCGCAACTCGCAGCATAGCCGTCTCGAAGGATACATGCAGGCCCTCTTCCTCGAACATCATGGCTATGCCTTCTACAGCTTCACGTGGGCTATTGAAGTGGCCGGTAGCCATAGCGCCGCGGATGCCACGGGTACAGGCGTTTATGGCCTCAACAGCCTCGCCCTTGCCCCGGAACTCCTCTACGATCACCACGTCGGGCGACTCCCGCAACGTCGCCTCAAAAATTTCCTGCATACCCGTACCCACTTCCGGGTGAGCCTCAAACTCCACGATGTTCCTGTCAGGGTATTCCCCCCTGAGTTTTAGCTCCAGGTCCTTGCCGATAACGACAATGCGGACTCGCCGGGCCATTTCGCCCACCAGCTTCCGCAACAGAGATGTCTTGCCACTGCGGGGATTGCCAGAAAAAAGGATGTTGGCCCGACCGCGGGCTAAAAGGCGCAAAATTTCCCACACCTGGCGGTTCAAAGTCCCCAGCTTCTCCAGGTTCTCCACGCTCATGTCCACGGTGTGGTGCTTCCTTAACACGAAAGTCCATGTATCCGTCACCGGATAACAGGTGGCCGTAAGGCGGGAGCCGTCCTTCCGCACACTTTCCACTATGGGATTGGACCTGTCCAGGGAAGCGCCCATGTCGTGCATGATCATGCGCTTGATGACGGCCTCCACCCTATCAGGGGTGTCAAAGCTCACATTGACCCGCTCATGCCTGCCCAGGCGGTCCACAAAGATATCCCCCGGCCCGTTGACCTGGATCTCGTTTACCTCCGGGTCGCGGTACAGGTCTTCCACCACGTCCAAACCCCAAACGCGGGCGTAAATAAGGCGGGCCGCCTCTTCCAGCGAAAAACCCGCCACTTCCTTCCTGCCCGCCTCCAGGGCCTGCCGGATGAGCGCCCGGGCCTCCAGGTGCATACCCGGCTCTCCGGCCATGGCGCGATGCAGTATTTCCTGCTTGCGGGCCACTTCCCCCTCCGGCCCCCTGGCCAGGGCCTGCTGCACGTATTCCATGGCCTGTTCCAGGGTTAGGACTTCTTCCCGTGGTTCCTCAACAACGTCACTTTCCCGGGCCGGCTGGGCCAGCAGGAGCTTCAGGCGGGCTATTGCCCTGTCCGCCAGCGACAGCGCCAACCTGCCCACCTCCCTCCTTGAACTTCCTCACCAGGGCTATGCACGTGTTGTTCTGCGCCGCGCCGGGGATTATGGACTTTACTTCTCCGGCCTTCACGGCCAGCACAGCGATGGCCGGGGCCCTGGCCGCCGTCCCCTGCACGGCCGCCGCTACCAGGCCCTGGCCGGTGTCTACCGGCTGGCCGTTTTTGTCCAGGACACTCACTACCCTGGCGTCCTGCGCCACCAGGGTGGCCCCCGTCCCCGGCGCCCAGGCGGTCTTCTCGGCGGGCTGTATCCAGTAAACGTCCACCAGGTCGCCCGGCCTGGCCCCGCCCAGACGGGAAGAATCAACATTGACAGATACTAGCTGCACGTCCAGGCTCCCTGGGTCTTTAAGGTCGCTGACCCTCAAGGGATAATCTTTCGGCACCCCCCTGGACAGAACCTTGCCCACAGCCTCGGCCGGATTCTCTATCGCACCCGGCAGCTCGGACGGGAAAGTGCTCCAGCTCAAATCCTGCGCCTGGACCAGGGTATACGGCGGCAGGTCGCGGGCCGCGACAGGGAGCTTAACCCCTGCCTGGGAGGAGGCCTCCCCTTTGATGGCCCTGAAGCTGAAGGCCGCCACCCCCAGGCCGACCCCCACGGCCAGAAGGTAAGGCCACGTCCGTTTTAGAAGGAGAAAACGCAGAGCCAAACCATCACCACCTCGCAATTCGGGTATAAAAAATAGCCATGCAGGCTAATTTGCTAAACCTCTGTTCTTGAGGAACGAAAACAACAGGCATATAACCAAAAAACCGGCCCCCAGCAAAATAAGGATATTTGTTGCTGTTTCTAGCCCTATTTCCGGAAAACGAAATGTTTTTCTGGGTTTTTGATACACCACCCCGAACATCTCCCCGGATGCTTTTTCAATACCGCACATACCACGCCGCTGCCGTCATCACCCACACCCCGGCGGCCAGGCAGGCCGCGAAGGGAATGGCCTCCCGCGTCACGCCTTCCTCCGGCATCTTTACCAGGAGAGGCTGCCTGACCCCGGTAAAGATAGAACCGCACCAGTAAAGGAGATACAGGAGTTTCTGTTTCAACAGGCCCAGCCTGGCCAGTTTGACCGTCGCCCACGCCGCCCCGATCAGGCTGGCTACCGCAAAGACCATCAACCCGCCGTACACCCCGGCCCAGGCCCCTATGGCGGCCATGAACTTGACGTCCCCGCCGCCCATGCCGCCGGTGGCGGCCATAGCGACGCCTATAACGAACCATACCAGCGCGCCTAAAAAACCGCCCCACCAGTCACCCGCCCAGGCCCGGTATACAAGCCCGGCAAGTATCAACGGCACCGTGAGGCAGTTCGGCACCCGCATGGTAAGAAAATCATACACGCCGCAGGCCGTCGCCAGGACCAAAAATAAAACTACAGGCCACTCCATAAATCTCTCTTAAGGCTCCCCCTTCCCGATTTCCCTCAATACCGCAGCTTTGCCGTTGACCGTTTTCGCCTTTCCATCTTCTAGCGATAAAAGGGCCGGGAGGCCTCCGCCCGGGCTTTCCCGGCTTATATAGAACTCGATACCCGACAGCCCAACTTCTGCCAACTCTCCGGCCGAGCGAGAAACGTCCACGGGTGTGAAACACACGGCCACAGGATAGGGCCTCCTTTCCGGCGGCAAACCGGCCAATTCCTTCAAGACCTCCCGACACACCGGGCACCACCAGGCAAAGTAGAGGACGGGCCGCCGCGAGAGTTCGAGTTCCGCCTGCCTGCCGTCGGCGGTCTTAACGACCACCGAAGGCCCTTTCACCGCCGGATCTTTTACGTCTTTTTGGGGTTCGGAGACAAAGCTGTTCTGGGGCACGGCGGCTTCCACGCTTTTCGTGACGGTTTGAGCTTTACTCGCGTAAGAATTGTAAACCTGCGACCGGCTTTGCTTCGCCTGCCCAACATCGGCAGCCATTTGGCCTTCCGGCGTTTTTTCTTTATCGGCAGAAGCAGGACCTTTGGGTGTTTTCTCTACTGCTTCACCGCCCTCCGCTACCGGAACGGCTTCTGCCGCAGGCAAGCCGTCATCATGCAGCACGGGCCGGAAAACAGAAGGGTTATATGCCAGGAACCCAACGGCGGCCAGCATTACGACCGCGGCCAGGGCAAGAAGGACCGGGTAACGCCTGTTGCCCCGGGCAAAAGAAAGGGAAACCGCCAGGGCAGCCTCGACACCGAAAAAAGAAGCGCAGGCCGGGCAGAGGTAGCCCGAACCCCTCCAGGCCAGGGCGAGAAAGAAAGCGTGAAACGCGGCCAGAAAAGAGGCCCCGGTCAAGACAAACCGCCTCTCCACGCCTCCAAAACAGAGCGCGGCCGTAAAGGTATAGGCCGCGGCGCCCCACAGCAGAAGTGGCCTCCCGAGCAAAAGGCCGGAGTCGCAGTAGGGGTCAAAGCCGACGTACCATAAAAACAGGGAACCCAGGGCCAGGGCAAAATAAACAAACCCGGCTAACGCCACGCTTTATCCCCTCCCCGTCAGACCCACAGCATTGCCATGATAACCGGAGATATGTACGCCTCAACCAGCGCAGCCACCACCAACAAGGGGAATACGGGCTGCAAAAAGAACACCATCCTGTCCTTGAAACTGCTCCCCGGCTGGCAGAACGCCAGGGCACTGGCCATTACCAGGGCCGCGAACTCAAAAACCCCGTGGGGCAGTATCCCGCCCAGGAGGGCCTTCAGGGGCACGCCGGCTCTGGCAAACAGAAGCACGCTCCAGGAAAGCACGGCGCCGTTGAGCAGGAGTATCACGGCAGGGAAAAGGGCTACCGAGAGGTCCGTCACCTTTGACAAGCAGGCGGCCAGGCGGGACCGGAAGAAACTCCCTTTAAGCCGGGCGTAAGAAGGCCCGGCGGCTAGCACCAGGAACAGCACCAGGGAGTTTTTGGCAAGAACCAGGGCCGCAAAGGCAAGCGCACCAGGCCGGACCGCCTGCGCCGAATCTATTACCCTGTTCAGCACGGGCGCGGCGAGCCGGGCCATGTGGGCGGGGAACGCCACCCCCAGCACCCCTCCCAGGCAAAGAAGAAAAAGGGCCAGCCCGCAGGCCGCACCCCACGCCAGCTTCTGCAAAGCTCCAGCTCCTTTCTCCAGCTTATCAGCCCCTATTTTCGCCCGTATTTTTGTGGGGGGTATAATATATATATTCCTTTTCGGTTTGCACCCCTTGCACCAAAAATATGGGGCTTACAGGGGTATTCTTTTGCCATTACTATCATCGCCCGAACAGCCGCCGCAGTATCCCGCCCTTTTGATTCGCCGAACCCTCATACATTGCATCCCGGACTTCAACAAGCGCCCGCATAAAAGGGCCGTTCAAAGAGAAGACCTGCCCCCGGCGCAGGCCCCGCGCAAGCTCCGGGTCGGCAGGGACGGCAAATTCCCGGAAAGACAGGACTTCAGAAATTGGGCCGCCTCCTCCGCTGCCCCGGTTGCACAGCAAGAATACTTCTTTGCCTTTTAAGTCCACCCCCGCCAGCCGGGCCAGCAGGCGCGACTTCTCCCCATCTTCACCGCCCGTGACCAGGAGGAGCGTGTTGGCGCTCTCCAGGACTCCCTGCACCGGCGGCCCCTCCGCATTGGGCAGGTCGCAGATAATAACGTCGTAGGCAGGCCGGGCGGAATTTACCGCCCGGGCAAGAACGTCCTGCGGCAGCTCGTCGATCTCACTGCGGTTCCTGGGGGCCTGGAGAACGTCCAGGTTGGACTCCGCGTTTACGACGGCGCCCGCGATGCCCCCGTACTCGAACGCCTTGATATGGGGGTACTCCGGCAGGTCCAGGACGAAGGAAATGTCGCCTATCCCCGCCTCGAAAGAGCAGTCAACCAGAAGGACCCGCATCAGGTCTTTCAAAAGCCAGGCCAGGCCCAGGGCTACGGTAGTAGCGCCCACCCCGCCTCTTGCCCGCCAGACGGCTATCACCCTTTGCCGGTAGGCGACCCTCGCGGAGCTTACCTGCACCACCGCAGGAGCCCCGGAAGCGCCGGGCACCTCCTGTACCTGCGCCTTGCCGTCCAGGATGTCCTGCACGGTTTCAACCGGAATTTTCAAGGCCGCGGATATGGCTTCCGCGTCCAGGTACTCGGCCATGCGCTTTACCTTTTCCTCTAAACCGCCCATAACACCACCAGCCTACTTCTTTTTCCAGCCGAAAAAGCGGAAGAAGGCCTTCTTTTCTCCTTCCGGCTTCCTGTACGTATACCCCGCGGCCGCAGCGATCTCTCCCGCCAGGGCGTGCCACTGGCTGTAGGCGTCCTCCAGGCCCACAACCTCGCCCTTGTAGCCCCTCTGCACGTAAGCCTCCCACTCTTCCGGGATTACCGCCGCCACTTTGGGCAGGAGCTTCGCGGGAACGTCCTTCTTGAACCCGGAGCAGAAGTGCTTCTCCACCACTTTCACGTTGTGGAGCTTGGGGCTGAAGCGGTTTAAAACTATGCTTATCTTCTCCGGCGTCACGCCCATGGCCAGAAGGCAGGGAGCGTAGGCGGCGGTTTCCTGCTCGCTCAATTTTGACTGGTCCACCACGGCCAGCACCCTGTCGGCCAGGGGGAACACTTCCTCCAGCCATGGCTTGGTCCAGAACTCCGGGGGAGTGTCGGCAAACAGCACCGGGAACCTGGAAAGCAGGTGCCGCGCCACGGTGGCGATTTCTCCCGGCTCGAAGGCGGGCACGGTCCTGTCCATGGGGCCGGGCAGGACGTAGAGGTTTTCTTCCGCCTTAACGAGCAGGCCTTCGGCTATTTCGGGCCGGAAAGACCCTTTGGCCAGCGCCTCTATCCCGGCCACACCCAATAAATCAAAGAAGGAAGCCACGTCCGGGGCGCCGAAGTCCAGGTCCCACAAAACGACAGGGATCCCCGCCCGGGCCAGGGCAACAGAAAGGGTCACCGCCACGGTGGTCTTGCCCACGCCTCCCTTGTTGGCGGCGGTGAGGACAAAGACCCCTCGCCCCCCTGCACGGGGGTAAACACGGGCCTCCCGGACGGGCTTCGCAGGAAACGGACGGGCCGCGGGCCGCTCAAACGCCGGTCCGGGCGGAGATCCCCCGGCAGGACCGGGCGAACCGGCATAGCGGCCCAGGAGCTCGTCCAGGTAGTCGGCGTTCCTCCGGGGCTCCTGCCTTTCACCAGGGGAAAACGCCTGCGGCCGTGCCGGTTGCGGCGGCTGGAAAGGCGGCAGCTCCTTATACGCGGCGCCCGCCAAAGGCGCGGCTTCCGGCGGCTCCGGGACGTATTCCTCCTTCTCTTCCGCTTCCGGCCCCGGCGGACCGGTTTTTTCCTCATCGGTCATCAAAACCGACAACTCGTCGTCCTCCCGCGCGTATTTGAGGGCGGCGAGGATGTTGTATGGCCTGTCGCCCGGGAGTTTGCCCGTGACGATGTTGTTGAGTCCCGCCTCTTTCGCCGCCCGCACGAACGCCTTCCCTTTTTCATCCATGTTGCCGGCCAGGAGGACTATATGGCTTGCCGGGAAAAGCAAAGGCAGGCGCTGCAATAAGACACGCGTATCTTCCCCGGGGAGAAATCGGCTCACGACCACGACATCCGGTCTGTCCGGGCTGAAAGCATATAGGTCTTTCGCGGAAGTGCATACTTGAAACTCCCAATCGGGGAAAAGCCCCGTCTTAATTAAATCCTGTTTTATCAAGTCGGCAGACTCTTTTTCGGCGGCTATAACGCAAAAAGGCACTCAACCACCCCCGTTCAAAGGCAAGTCGCTATGTAAGGAAATGCCCCGCCGTCTCTGGCTGCCCCTAGCCTGAGGATCTTACTTCGCTTCGCTCAAACCGACCAGCTCTCGAATTCTCTCAGCCGCCACGGCAACAAGCCAATTATCCAGCTTGCTCGCGAGCTTATCGAGTTCTTGAACCAGAAAGGCATCGGAACTATAGAGCTTTTGTTTCCACCTTACAGGTCCGCATCTTTTCTCGCATACACCTTGCTCCTCGCACTCTTGGCAGCAGGCAAGCTCTTCCTGCCCGCAGTCCGGACAGTCCGGGTTTTCGCATAGAAGGATAATGTCTCTCACACGGATCCCTCCTACTGCTCGTTTCTAACTACTACTTCGGAAGCGGCAGCATAAGCCAGATCCCGTACCTTAACCAATCCCGCAGGCGCATACTATCGGTCTCCAACCTCGCTCTTAACCCGTCCAACAGCCAGAGCCAGAAACGTTCATACATGCGTTATGCCTCCCCCTCCTGCGATTTCCTTTCGGCGCAGAAACCCCGGTTGCGGCCGGCCTCCTTCGCCCGGTAGAGGGCCGCGTCCGCGGCCTTGACGGCTTCCTCAGCCGTCGGCCCATCCAGGGGAAAGACGGCGCAGCCGAAGGAGCACGTCACGGAAAGCTCTTTCCCCTCCACAAAAAAGGGCGCGCCGGACACAGCCAGGCGCACCCTCTCGCCGATTTCCCATACCTTTTCTTTCTCGGCCGCCAGCACCAGGACCGCAAATTCCTCCCCGCCGTACCTGGCCGCAAAGTCGATGCTCTTGATAGAGGAGCGCAGGCGGGATGCGAATATTTTCAGCACCGTATCTCCGGTGTGGTGACCGTAAGTGTCATTTATCTTCTTGAAGTGGTCGATGTCAAACAATATCACCCCGAAGGCGGCGCACCGGCGGCAGGCTTCTCCCGCCGCCGCCTCCAGCGCCGCGTTGAAAGCCCGCCGGTTGGGCAGGCCGGTGAGGAAGTCTACGTGCTTTTCCTCTAGCGGCGGCCAGGATATCTGTAGAGGCTGGAAGCCTTCCCCGCCGAAGAAGGACAGAGGAGAAAGGGATTGCCACGGGCCGAAGGACAGCTTACGCACCGGGGACCGCACTCCTGGCGAGATATACCGCCTTTGCGGAAGCGTACTGCACCACCTGCGAAGCCACCTCTTTTGGCACCTCCAGGCCGACGGAAGCAGGGGCCCTGCTCGCGGGAACCGGGGAAACGCCGCCTCCCTTGCCCGGCTCTATCTCCGAGCCGTCCTGGTTGAGACTATGCAGCACCCTTACCCCTTGGGCGAGAAGCCTCGTATTCGTACCGTTGGGATTCTTCTCCACGGCAAAAACGTCCACCACATCCCCGGCCACCACGGCAGCGGAACTCGAAAGGTCAACAGGCACGAAAACAGTAATGTAACCGTCCTTGAGGCCTTTTCTTTCTTTAACGGCGTCCTTCCAGACGTACTGGCCTTTAACCATAGAGACGGCGGCCACCTTGCCGGCAACTTCATCCATGGATGTCGCCATGCCCTCGGCGGCCTGGGCCGGAACAGAAGCCGTCTCAACCATCTCCGGCTTTATCTCCGTACCGGCGGGTATGAACTGCGCCGCCCGCACCACGGTAACGCCTTTGCTCACCTGCCTGTATTTAGCGTTGGCCCCCATGGTGACCAACCCCGTGAACAGGAGGGCCAGAAGGAAAGAAATGATTATCCCTGTTTTCCTGCTCAAAAGCGCACCTCCCGAAAAAATATTCCCGGTCTTCCCCGGTCCACACCAGCGCCCCACGCCGGACAGGAAAGGCGGCAAAACGGCGGACCGGCCCCCAGCCGCCCTTCTCCCATACGGCCTCCCCTAACCTCTGCTTCTGCCTGATGTATCGCCGGAAAGCGGACGGCACGGGGGCCCGCGTTTCCCAGATAATGAGCGTCCCGGGTTCCAGTCCTCCCGCCAGGAGCGAGAGGTCGGAAGCCAGCAGGCCGGTAAACTCAGCCAGCCGGTACTTCCTGGAGGCGGCTATATGCAGCTCGAAGGCCCGCCGGTTCTTTCCCGGCTTCAGCTTCGCGCCGGAAAAGAAAAGCACTGCCCGGGCCAGCAGGGAACTGATGGGCACCAGGACCAGCAGCCTGAAACCCGCCTCCCTGCTGGCCTCCCGCCAGCGTGGGATATGCGCCAAGTGGTACCAGAAAAGATAACCGGCGCACAGGAGCATCCCGGCAAAACACACCGCTATGAAGGGACGGTACTGCACCGCCCCTTTCAGGGAAACGCCGGCGGCCGCACCAAACAGGAGATAGAAAACAGAAAGCAAAAACCGCAGCATAACCGTATCCCCTACGGCGAAGTATAGGTGAGGCCCGACATCGTGCCGGGTATGTAGGCGCTCACCGAAGTTCCCTTCCCTGTCACCGGCACCTCAAAGGGCGGAAAGAACTTCCCCGCGGCAAAACGGAAAGGATAGGTTATCTCGCAGGTGACAACGGTCCCCCAGGGCACGGGCGCGCCTGGGGCCGAAACCTTGACCTGGGCCTTGGCGCGGTCCATCTTCATCTGGCTCATAAAGTTTTTGAGCTGGGCGTCAATATCTGTGGTGTAGCCCCCGTACCTGCTCATACCCGCGGCCACAAACTGGGCCTCGGACTGGAGGGCATACCACTGGGAAATCATGCCGATAAAGACGGCACCGCACACGGCGAAGAGTATGAGCACAAAGAGGACCCCGAAAAGGGAGATCACCCTGTCAAGCATTTAGAAGCCACCGCCCCAGGCTAGAAACCAAACTGGCCGCGTATCCAGCTGGTGGCCGCGTTCCAGAAGTCCCTGGTCGTCTGGGGGGCAAGGACCATGAGCGCCACAACCACCAGGGCCGCAACTATAGCCAGGCCCAGAACCGTAGTCAGTTCCGGAAGACTCCCTTTTTCCTCCTTGATAATATCGACTGCGCTATCCAGGTATTTTTTTAACATGGCGTCAACCTCCATTCGTTTTAGTAGCTTTTTAGAGTTCAACCCGCCCGGCGGGCTGGTAGCACCGCATCTGCACGTCCAAAAACTGCGACCCTACAAAAGGTACATTGCTCACCAGGATGGGTACTTTCAGGGTGGCCATAAACCCCGGCACGGACGCCCGGCCGCCGGGAATGGGGTCGCCGGGCTTGACATACCGGAAATCCTCAAGGGTTGCCGCCGCCTTAATTGGAGAAAACCCCGAAGGCACAAAACTGCTGCCGTTAAAGGTGGTCCCTGTCATCCGGCTGAAAGCCAGGGTGAAATACTGCCGCGCCAGGGTTTCAGCGCTTTCCAGGTTGCCCCCGGCATCCCGGCTGGCAGCCCTGCCCGCGAAGTCAATCGCTTCGCCCACCATCTGGTACACCACGTCGGCGTTCTTCTTGGCCCCGAAGGCCATGCCCGTCAGCACGGCGAAGACGGACAGGGCCACGACCGTGAAAAGCGACAGCATATAGATTTCCAGGAAGCCGCGCCGGTCCTTCACAACAGCCAGCGCTTTACGGTAGCCAGCCACCACCGGGCTCCCAAGACTACCAGCGCCACCAGCGCGGAAATCAACACCAGCGCAAAAGCCTTTCGCACTCTCACCCCCTCCCTTCTCCTTCATATCCCGAACCCCCCGGCGATCTTCTGGGCCATGAACTTCATGGCCGGGTAGCCGAAAACCAGGACCGCGCCCAAAAGTCCCAGTACGGCCACCAGGGCGAAGAAGGAAGCCCGGGCTGCCGTAGCCCTACCTGCCGCTTCTTCCCGGAGCATGGCCAACTGCCCGACCAGGTCGTCAAAGATGGTGGCATCCACCCGCACGTCCCAGGCCGATGACAGCCGGAAGGCCACGGCGTCCACCAGGGGGTGCTTCACCTTCCCCGCCAGCTCGTCCATGGCCGTCCGCACCTCGGCCTTCCTGGCTATGCGGCTCAGGGCGTTTTCCAATAGGCCCCGCAGGGGTTCAGGAATGAAAGGCAGGGAAAGGAACAGGGCCTCCCGGGGAGTGACCGCCCCGGTCTCCAAGTAGACGGGGACGAAGTTGAACAGGTTGGGTACCCCCGCCAGCACTTTGGCCTGCCAGCGGCGAAATTCGGTATCCACGGCATTGGCGGCAAGAAACATGCCCAGGAGAAAGAGTACCGCAGCCGGCACCAGGGCGAACACCCCCAGGAATTTGACCCCGATCAGGAAACCCAAGAGGGCCAGCCCGGCACCGATCAAAGCGCCGCTCCGCATGAGCTCCTGCACCTTCCTGCCCGCGGCCTCCATGCGCGCCGCCCTGTCCGGTGTCACCAGGCTTTTTTCCAGCCTCTCCCTCACGGAATCGACGGCGCCCGCCGCGACCGACACGCCCTCCCTGTCGGGGCAGATGAGCAGGTAGAGAAAGACAAAAGCCGTCACAAAAAGCCCCAGAGACGCAAGCATCCTGCCACCCCCTCCTACATCGCGTCCGGGCTCCCGGCCTTGACGGCCAGGAAGACCATGCCGACTATTATCGCCGAAGCCGCGGCCAGGACCAGCCTGCCGCCGCCCTCGAAGTAGCCGGGCCACAAGAGGACGCCGCCCAGAAAGCCCACTAAGAGCAGGGTTATCACTACAACGGCGGCCACCTTTGGCTCGAAAGTCTCCTTGCGCCTTTCCGCCAGCAGCCGGTCCCGCTGCTGGAGGGCAGTCCCCAGGCGCTTCAAGCCTTTGGCCGCGGCATTGGGACCGCCGGCCCGGTCGGCGGCGGCCAGCACGGCGGCCACGGCCTCGAACTCGGGCAGGCCGTACTTCTTCGCCAGGTCGCCGAAGGACCGGGAATAGGGCTTGCCCTGCATCTCCCTTTGGCCCATCATGTCCCGAAATTCCCCGGCAAAGGGCTCCGGCATCCTATCGGTCATGACCTTCATCACTTCGCTAGCCGTCTGCCCGGCGGCAAACATTCCCGCCGCGGCCACAACAAAGCTCTTTGCCATCTCCCTGGGTTTCGCACGCCGCTTTTCTGCGGCCAATCCCACAATCCAGCCGGGCAAAAACCATCCTAGGACGGCCCAGGGCACCCCCCCTAAAGCAGTGCGGCACATTGCAGTACCCAAAACGAAGAAAACTGCGGCGAAGGCCCCGGGGAGGAGCTTATCCCTGGCCATTCGCTTGAACCCAGTCTTTTCAGGGAACTCCCCACCGGTAAGAAAGTAAAACAATAGGAACAGCGACAAGAAAAGAACTATCGACAGCAACCCTACGCCTCGCCTCCTTCCGCATAAAAATGCTTCTCATGCACCTGCTGGTATTCCGGCTTAACCTCCGCGCCTCGGAAGGCCAGCCGGCCAAGCCTTTCCGGCGTCACGGGAGCCTCATACACCCACCGCCGGACTTTCCCCCGCGTCCTGGCAAACTCCCCTTCATCAAACCGGAGAATGGTCCGGTAGCCTTCAGCCGTCACCTCCACAATGCTCATCAGGGTGCGCTTCCCGTCATAGCTCTTGTCCAGGAAGACCAGGAAGTGGAACATGGCCCGCAGCTGCTCGTCGACGTACTCCTTTGGCAGGGACATGCCGCCCCGGGAGAACATCTTGGGCAGACGGGACCTGAGCTCGTCCACTCCCCCGGCGTGGCCGGTGGTCCAATAACCGCCGCTGATAGACTCGGCGATCTCAGATGCGGCTACCACCTCCCCGCCGCGGATCTCGCCGACTATGGCCCGGTCCGGGTTGGAACGGTTGATGACCTCGCATATCCTGGCCAGGTCCACTAATTTCTGGCCGCCGTAAGTCACCTCCACCATGTTGACGCAGTTAGGAAGGCTGGGCAGGGAAAGCTCGAAACTGGTCTCGCCTATTATCACCCTCTCGTCGGAAGCGATCTGCTCGCCCAGGCTCCGCAGGACCGTCGTCTTACCGGAGTCCGTGCGCCCGAAAACTCCCAGGTTGGCATGGCCCTTAACTATCAGGTCAACCAGAAGATCGGCAGCGAACTGCGGCATCATGCCGCTTTTGACCAAAACGGACAGCGGCAGCGGCGGCCGCGTCAGGGGCGACTTCCTTATGGTTAGGGCTGTGCCGAGAGGGCTGGCCTTAAAACCTATGACCGAAAGTCTCGACCCGTCCCGCAGCCAGGCGTCAACGATGGGTGAATCGGCAGTAAAGGGCCGGCCGGCGTCCTCGCAGATTTTCTGGGCGAACCTGGTGACTTCTTCGTTGGTCTTGAAGTAGACGCCGGACGCCGGATACTGCCTGCCGCGCATGCCGTAGAAGACCCTCGGCCCCTGGGACGTGGGGTTAACAGCTACCTCCGTTATTTCTTCCGCCCCCGGGCCGGTAAAAAAGTCTCGCAGGGGGCCGTAGCCCGTCATCTGCCCCATTATGACCCGCACGGCATCTTCCTTTTCGTCCGGCGTCAGGTCCTTACAGGTAAAGACGGCGTTCTTCACCAATGCTTCCGCATCAAGCCGGGCGCCGCCGTCCAGGGTGCCGCCAGAAAACAGTTCCGGGTGCTCCCGCGTGAGCTGCCTGGCGATATCCTCGATTATCGCCTCCTTCTCCCTCTCGATTTTTTCCAACCAGTTGTGCGTAGCGAATTCCAGCGGAATAGAAACCACCTCCCGTAAAAAAGGAAAGCCGCCCCGGGTAGGGCGGCAGTCACACGGCTTTAACCTGCATTGGAAGACCTGTCAAACAGTCGCTGTTCTACTTCTTCCCCATAGCCAGGATGCACAAGGTTGAGAAAATTTTTTGTCACCGGATCAAGGGCATGTGTTGCAAGGGCAAGCCCGGGATTCATGTATCGTACAGTAATAATGCGGTCCTTCGGAATCCAGGTGACACTTTGAGGATCATCCATACCGGCTACCAGCAATCCTCCCTTGGATCCCCAACTCGCCTTTAAGACTTCCCCCTGCACAGGAGTGCTCGTTCCTTCTACCAAAACGGTAACTATAGGACGTTTCTGAATAACCCTATAGCACAACAATACTTCCCACATAATATTCTCGCGGGGCGAAACCTCAAACTGTTTTCCCGCCATGAAGTTTCGCCATACTATGCTCTGCTTGATAGCCCGGGCGCTCCGCGTATCCAAAAACAGTTGTATGGCTCCCAACACGCTGGCTAATACCGAAAAACCGCACATGGCCAACCAGAAGAAACGCTGGATGGCCTGCAAATCACCCGAAAACATGAGTAAGACTTCGCCTGCTTTATCGTGGAAGAGAAGGAAAATAAGTATAATACCTACAGCAAAATTTACGACGCCCCGGGAGAAAACCAGCGTAAAGTTTCTCTTGCCTTCCTCCGCGACACCCGAAGCCCAGGTAAACATATACCCGGGAACAACAATAAGGCAAAGAAAAAGAGCGACGGGAAGTGTCAGTCCCTGTACCATCTATCGAACCTCCTGAAGTCAAAGTACCGGCCAACCCTCTCTCGTATAGTGGGCAAGCTCATTTTCGACGTTTCCCCAGGAATTTCCTTCATTGTTAAAGCTTTTAAACGAAACCATACAACCAGTAATACTGTAACAGTAAGGACCGCCGCCAGCACCAAGCCTAGGGCCATCGAACCGATAAGGGTGAGAATTGAAATCAGGGCAGTATAGGTTTCGGCCTCGTCGGAGAATGCAATAGATAAAAAAAAGTAAAGACCTAAAAGCGGTCCTAAAATTATTACGATGAATAATTGGTTATAAAGAAACTCTTTAAAGTCCTTGCAATTCATACATCAACCCCCCATAAAAAAGAAAGGCCGCCCCGAAAAGAGGCGGCTTCTCCATGCCAGTCAAAAATGCGCTTATAAGATATTTATCCCCGTACCGTTTACCAGCAGTTTTCCGCCGACCGTCCGGCTGTCAGATCCCTTCGCCTGCACGGTATAGCACCCGTCTTCATCGCATACAGTGTATTCGTACTCATACTCTACCGTGTACTCCGCCGTTATGGCGTACTCCGTCGGCGGCGGAGCCATCTTGTTGGTCAGCATATCGAAGATAGGTGCTCCGGCCAGGCTCCAGTCTTCCTCAAATTCTGCCGTGGCTTTGACGCTTTCAGTGTCCGGATCAAGCCGTCCGCTCGAATATTTCATGTCCACCGTCGTCGTCCCCACCGGCTCTACCGGGTGCCCAAAGGTGAAGTCCGGGTTCCTCCTGGGGTACGTTATCGTCGCGCTCTCTACCCGCCACCACAACAAATGGCCCCGCGGCGGTGTGGGTTTCGGTATCTTCAAAGTCGCCTCTATCACATCGGCGTATTTCGCCGTCCCCGGCGGCCGGTCTTCAGGCGGCACGTAGTTCCCCCGGATGTCCTGCCCGCCGCGGCTGTGGGCGTAAAGGGTCAGCTCGGCATCGCCAGACGGTAGGGGCAGTTCGAGCGGCTTAACCGTCACGTCCACGTAGTTGTCGCTGTAGTCGTCCTCAAGAAGCGTCTCGTTCGGATTGACCTTCACCCGCACCGTGTAGGGCTGATCCTCCACCTTGAACTTCAGAGTCACAGGAGCCTTCCCCCAGGCGGGGAGCTTCAGCCCGTCCACGGCTATCTGGTACCTGTCCTGCCCTTCCCTTTTCGTGCCGACCTGGGTGGTGACGTCCACCCGGACCTCGCTGGTAACCTCGAAGGTGAGTTCCTTCTCCTCGCCAGGCGTGCCGGTAACTTCAGTCGGCCCGGTGAGCTTCAGGTTGCACCACCCGGTTATGCTGCCTATCAGGCCGGGGACGGAACCGGGGTCTTTGTTTTCAAGCTGCACGGACCACTCCCGGCCCCGGTAAAAGCCCCTGCCGGAAGGGTTGTCCTCGTCATAGTAGGGAGATATGGACGCCGCTATGTCGTAGTTTACGTTCTGGGATGGCCCGGGGTTCAAGAACATGCTGTAGAAATACAGGGCGCCGTGGTCATAGGCGTTCATGGCCCGGTAATACTGCCTGCCCGTGGAGGCCGTCACCGGCGCCCCCAACCAGGCCCCGTATTTTTGGGCCAGCGACTGGTTCACGCCCACGCCCTGCTGGAGGAAGGACTCCCTGGATGGGACGGGCATCTCCATGAGCACCGCGGGCGCGGCGTCGCCGCCCCAGGTCATGTTGCTGTCGTGGACCCTCACCAGCCCCGTCACCAGGTTCCTGCTTTCAGCCGTCTTCAGGGCCTTTTCGTCCACCGGGACGGCCACCATGTTTTTCCCGGAAGCCGCCGCCAGCCGCATGTCGGGATTGTAGGGAATGTAGAGCTCGTTCAAGCCAAAACGGGTATCGGGCTTCACCCACTCGTCCTTGCTCCAGAGCTCGCCCCATACCAAGGTGGCGCTGTCCAGGTAGTACCTGCTCTTTTCCGTGTCAAACTTCACCGCCTCCCGGTCGTACAGCACCACCGGCACCTGGCGGATGTAATACTGCATCCCGGGAGGGGCGTCGACGTCGTGGGGGTCAACGTTCTGGCCTCCACCTTCATCACCCCACCATGAAGCATAACTAGGCGCTCCAGCCGTTAGTATGCCTGCCAGCAGAACAAAAGACACAAAAATAGCCCGTATAAAGGGCCATTTTGCACTGGCAGGTAGAAATACCTTTGCCAGATAAGAAGCCCCCCTTGCACCAAACAAGAGGGGCCTTAAAATTGATTTCAGCACAGCCAGTCCACCCCCAAACTAGAACAGCGGAGTCATGCCGAGCATCTTCCGCCATTCGTTGACATAGTAAATGTCGTTCTCCTTATTCCCGGCGCCCTGGGTCATCATCCAGCGGCCGTCTATCTTGCGAAGGCGGGAAACAACAGGCCTAGAAAGCCCTAAATCAACGCTCACACTCTCGCAGACCACATAAGCTATCCCCTTGTGCTTCTCTACTACCCGGATGTTCCGGCCATCCACGCGAGAAGTTCTAGCTCCTCTTTCAAAGCCAGCCATCATATCATGCATCCCTTTTATGAAATATTCTTTGGTTACCCGTTTATAGGGTAGAAGCTCATAGGCATTTGGATTCACTTTTCTATTTTCTTCCATATAACGTATACCGGCATTCACATCTTCCAGAGCCTCTCTAAACGCCTGAATTATCTCCTCATCGCTCGGCAAATCCACATTTATGTTCTTCGCCACCCGGAGAAGGATGACTATAGCCTGCCCGCGGTTCATAAGCTCGCTGGCGCCCAGGAGCTTCTTCTCAGCGTCCACGCCGTACATCATCCCGGTCTGGCGGGCGTAGGTGGCTTCCGGGTCCTGGGTGTCGGTGAAATACTCGTTGGGATCCTTCACAGGTATGTTGAAGGCCTTCGCCAGCCTGCCCAGCCACCTGGCGGCCTCCAGGCGGGTAATAGGCGCATCCCAGTCGCCCGACTTATCGGGGATAACCCCCGCCGCGATCAGGCCGTTGACAGCACCGTCGTACCAGTTCGGCCCGGGCTGGCCCGAAATGTCCGCAGCGCGGGCCAGGACGGCCGCAAACTCCGCGCGAGTGATGTTGTTGGACAGGCGGAGAGTAGAGTCCGGATAGCCAACGTAAAGCTCAAAGTCAATGGCTTCAATGATGTCCGTCTTGCCCCAGGCGAAGTCAGTGTCAATGTCCTTCTTGTCCCAGAAACGGTACTCCATCTCGGCATGGGCGGGAAGGGCTTGGGCAAAAAGCAAGATCAGGGCAAGTAAAGCAGTCAATACGGTAAATTTCTTCACGGTAGAAATCCCTCCTTGATGATTTTGGTTTTACCAAAAAATCCCGGCAATCACAACGATATGCGCGTACCTTCTGATGATCACCCCCAGGAAAGAAAAAATCCGGCATAAAGCGGACTGAAAAAGGAAAAACCCGTCCGGCTTACAAGAACGGGTTCATTTCGGAGCCGTATAATATATCGCTACAACAATACCTGCTGCACCAACCAGCACCGCAAAAAATGTCCCTATCGCCGCCCAGATGACGTTATTTAACTTCCCGTCAATATGCCTTATATCATCCTTCACTTCCTGCCGCAGAGTATCTATTTCCTGCTTTATCTCTTGCCGCACGCCATTTATTTCCTGCTTCATCTCCTGGCGCAGACTATTATTTTCCTGCTTCATCTCTTGCCGCAGGACGTTAACGTCCTGCTTAATTTCCTGGCGCAGGCCGTTAACGTCCTGCTTAATCTCTTGACGCAGGCCGTTAACCTCTTGCTTAATCTCCTGGCGCAGATCCTCTTTTACTTCCATCATTTGCTGCTGGAGATCGCTTATCTGCTTTTGGAGATCGCTTTTGATGCTCCCTATCCTGTCCAGGAGAAGGTAAAAACCGAAGTCCACGGTTTTTTCTTCCCCTGCGGAAACCTCTTTCCTGCCTTTTTCGATTTCCTTTATGATATCTTCCGGCACGGCAGCCACCCCTTTTCCCTCCCTTGCCAATATCTTACCGCAATCATAATAAACCGTCCAGTTAAAAAATATAGCGCGGCCAAGACCGCGCCAACAGGGAAACCTATTGAAACTATTTGGTTTTTGCAGGTATTAGGAAGTTGTATGTATATGAGCAGGCTTCTCGATCCTGGAAACATAGGAGCGAGAAATGCCCATTTTACGGGCTATGTCCCGCTGGGTACGCCGCAGGCCCTGGAATAGCCCGAAACGCATGGCCAGGACTTTTTTCTCCCGGGGTGTTAAAACATTTACCTTTTGCATAACCCGTTGACGTTCGTAAGAAGTTTCCACCATTTCCGCGACATCCTGATCTGAACCCAAAACATCAATCAAAGCGATTTCATTTCCTTCTTTATCAGTACCGATGGGGTCATAGAGGGAAACTTCGCCGCGGGTCTTTTTCGTGGCACGTAAGTGCATGAGGATCTCATTTTCAATGCAGCGGGCAGCATAGGTAGCCAGCTTGGTACCTTTATTCATATTATAAGTATTAATTGCTTTGATGAGGCCAACGGTACCAATGGAAATCAGGTCGTCGTTATCCTCACCGGTATTCTCAAATTTTTTTGTTATGTGGGCCACCAAACGCAAATTATGCTCAATTAAAATATTGCGGGCCTTCTGATCCCCCTGCCGCCATAGTTCCAGGTACTTTTGCTCTTCTTCTTCACTTAATGGCTGAGGAAAGGCATTATTGGTAATGTAAGACAGGAGCAGGCTAACGCCCTTTAAAACAGAAAGAGCAACCAAAGCAATAAAGCCGGCTTCCATACTCCATACCTCCCGGGATGGATAGCGTTACCCTTTATATATATGGAAGCGCGGCTTGATAAGTGCTTGTCCGGAAAGGTAATATATTTCCTGGCGATTACTGTTCCTGCTTATAGCCAAGGCGGCGCGATATTTCCTCGCCGGCCTGGCGCACAAGCTTGCCAAGCTCGGGTACTCGCTCCAGGGTGACATGCAGGGTCGGGCCGGAAATACTAAGGGCTGCAACTACCTGCCCACGGTAATCAAAAATGGGCGCGCCGACGCAGCGTATCCCTTCCTCGTTTTCGCCATCATCTATAGCGTAGCCGCATTCCCGTACTCGGGCCAGTTCCGTCTGCAAAGCTGCCATGGTAGTAATCGTCCGGGGCGTAAACCGAGGCAAGCCCTTGCTGACAATTATCTTTTCTACTTCTTCCGGCGGCAGGAAGGCCAGGATGGCCTTACCTACAGCCGTCGAATGGAGGGCCACCCGGCGACCAATCTGGGAATACATGCGGATGGTACGGTTGCCTTCTACTTTATCAATATAGACGGCTTCATTACCATCCCTTACTACCATATGCGCCACTTCCTGGCTCCTGGCTGCCAGTTCCTTAAGGTACGGGTGGGCAACGGCCCGGACATCTAGCCTTTCCAGGAGGCTGCCACTTAGCTCTAGGATTTTTAATCCAAGGATGTATTTCCCTGTTACCGGTTCCTGGTCAACATAGCCATAAGCCTTAAGGGTAGTCAGCATGCGATAGACGGTACTTTTATTGAGGCCCAGCCGGCGGCTGAGGTCGCTCAAACCTATACCTTCACCGGCCGCTGCCAGTGCTGCTAATATTTTAAGACCCTTCTCCAGGGACAGGACGTAACCTTCATTTTGGGGCAAAGCCATTCACTCCAGAAACAAAAATTCCTTATATATTTTAGCACCATATCGCGTGGGGGAGTATCTATCTTGTTCTGGGAGAATTTTTTCTCTCACTTTTTTCCGGGATGAGGTAAATGTTGGAAGTTAAAAGAGTATAAAAATAGGGCTGCCCCAATAGTTTGCGGACAGCCCCTTATGTGCTTCTTTGCAGCAGTACCTTGGCTAGATCATTATTTGAGGAAAGAAAAATAATTTTTGCTGGTCTGTTAAAAAGCCTAATCAAAAGAACATCTCTTTTTCATTTTATCAATAGCTTCCCATAAGCCGTTCAAGTAGGCGATTCCCAATGCCCTGTCATACAGGCCGTAATCCGGTCTGCCTACTTCCCCCCAGATCATTCGTCCATGGTCCGGCCTGATATATCCCTGGAAATTAATGTCATGATATGCCTTCATAATCTCAAACATATCCAAAGAGCCGTCAGCAGATAAATGGGAAGCCTCGTCAAAGTTGCGGGGTGAATGGATCTTGATATTCCTTACATGTCCGAAATGTATCCTTCCTTTAGCGCCGAAATGGCGTATAAGAGCCGGAATATCGTTGTCCGGATTTGCCCCGAGACTGCCGCTACACAGCGTAATGCCGTTGTAAGGGCTGTCCACAACCTTAACACGAGAGAAGATTTCTTTCTTAAACATCTCAGTTTTGTATAACAATTGCCCTCTTTAAATCTCTTGCTTTTGCAAGATTACTTTGTTGGTTAAAGTACCAATTCCTTCAATACTGGCTTCTATTATATCGTCAGGCTGCAAAAGGCCAGCTCCGGGAGGTGTTCCTGTAATAATTACATCGCCAGGCATCAGAGTCATGATATTTGAAACGTAGGCAATAATATCGGTAACTTTAAAAACCATATCACTGGTACTGGCATCTTGAGTTATTTTTCCATTAACGCGCATCATAATGTGTAAATTATCCGGATCTAACCCTGACACAATCCATGGTCCAAGGGGCAAAAAGGTATCATAACTTTTTGCTTTGGTCCATGGTCCTCCAGTCATAAAATCTTTAGCGGTAATATCATTGGCTATTGTACCCAGTACATGGTTTAATGCTTCTTCGGCACGTATAGCTTTTACCTTATCTTTTATTACAACTGCCAGTTCAACCTCATACCCCAGCTTTTCCACCCCACCCGGGTAAATAATTTCTTCTCCCGGGCCGATAATGGCTGATGGGGGCTTAAGGAAAATGACCGGTTCCGGCGGAACGGCCTGCCCTTTTGCAGCCAGAACGGACCGATAATTGGTTCCTACACAGATAACTTTACTCGGAACACATGGTGCTAAAATTTTTATAGCATCGAGAGGTAAGCCCTGTTTACCAATTGTCCAACGGGTATAAATATCGCCCTCTATAGGGAATACCCTGTCATCTTCTAATATCCCCTGGTATATTTGGTCTTCACTCACCTTGAACCTTAAAAAAGTGCCCATTTTTTCTCTCTCCTTTAGGGGTAGATTAACACACTTTAAATAAACTTTAAATAAACAAGCGTGCCAGGACCAGGGTGATGGTACTGATAAGTTTTACCAGGACGTGCAGGGACGGCCCGGCGGTATCTTTAAAGGGATCACCAACGGTGTCGCCGACAACCCCGGCTTTATGGGCCTCCGAACCCTTGCCGCCGTAGTTGCCCAGCTCGATGTACTTCTTGGCGTTATCCCAGGCTCCGCCGCCGTTGTTGAGGAAAAGGGCCACGATGACGCCGGTGATGGTCCCTACCATGAGAAAGGCAGCGGCAGCCTCGGCCTTCAGCACCAGGCCGACAATGATGGGGGTAATGACGACAATTAGGCCCGGTAGGACCATTTCCTTTAAGGCCCCCCTGGTAACTATGTCCACGCAGGCGCCGTACTCGGGCTTGGCCGTGCCTTCCATAATGCCTGGAATCTCCTTAAACTGGCGCCGGACTTCCAGGATGACGTACTGGGCGGCATTGCCTACGGCGCGAATGGCGGTGGAGCTGAAGAGCAGGACCATCATAGCGGCGATGAAGGCGCCGACAAAGACCTCGGGTTTACCGATGTCCACGGGGAAGTTGCCTTTGATGTTCAGGGCTATTTTGACCTCGTCGATGTAGGCCGAGAAGAGGAGGAAGGTCGCCAGGGCGGCGCTGCCGATGGCATAACCTTTGGTCAGGGCCTTGGTGGTGTTGCCAGAGGCGTCCAGGCGGTCGGTGCGTCGACGGACTTCTTCCGGCGCCCCGGACATTTCCACTATACCGCCGGCGTTATCGGTTATGGGCCCGTAGGTGTCCATGGCCAGGATGTAGGCCGCAGTACTGAGCATGCCCATGGTGGCTACGGCGGTGCCATAGAGGCCGCCGCCGGGAAGGCCGCTTCTCAAGCCCAGCCAGTAGGCTCCCAGAATGGCCAGGGAGATAAAGACGACGGGCAGCGCCGTGCTCTCAAAGCCGACGGCTACGCCGGAGATGATGTTCGTCGCCGGGCCGGTGATAGAGGCGCGGGCGATTTCCTTGACCGGCCGGTAGTCATAGGAGGTGTAGTATTGGGTGATGAGGACAAAGATGAAGCTCAGGACAATGCCGATGATCCCGGCGCCGTAAAAATAGATGAAGTTGACCCCCGGGCCGCTCAACATATAGCGGCTGATGGGATAGAGAAAGATTATGGCCAGGATACTGGTGACCATATAGCCCCGATTCAAGGCGGCCATGGGGTCCTGGTCTTCTTCGGCCCTGACGAAAAACATGCCCACAATGGAGGCAAAAATACCTGCCGCCCGGGCGACCAGGGGAAAGATGATGCCTTTGACACCGAAGACCGGCACCAGGGCGATACCCAGGATCATGGCGCCTATGTTTTCTGCCGCCGTGGATTCAAACAGGTCGGCACCACGGCCGGCGCAGTCGCCTACGTTGTCGCCCACCAGGTCGGCGATGACGGCTGGGTTGCGCGGGTCATCTTCGGGTATACCGGCTTCTACTTTACCCACCAGGTCGGCGCCAACATCGGCTGCCTTGGTGTAAATGCCACCTCCCAGCTGGGCAAAGAGGGCGACAAAGCTGGCTCCGAAGCCAAAGCCGACAATATCCAGGGGGGCCTGGGTGGGATTGGTGGCGCCACCAAAGGCGTAGAAGAGGGTGGTTACCCCCAGGAGGGACAGGGCGGTAACGGCCAGGCCGGTAACGGCACCGCCCCGGAAGGCTATCGTAAGGGCTTTATTGAGGCTCTTGCGCGCCCCGGCGGCCACCCGCAGGTTGGCATTAACCGCCACGTACATGCCAATATAACCGGATAAGGCCGAGGCAAAGGCCCCGGTGATAAAGGCGATGGCGGTGTGGTACTGGCGCGTAAGGAGAGCCAGGAGCACGGCTACAATGAGGGCCAGACCGGCAATGGTGCGATACTGGCGGTTTAAAAAGGCCATGGCTCCTTCCCTGATGGCCGCGGCAATCGCCTGCATTTCTTTAGGCCCGGTGTCTTCTTTTAATACACTACTGGTCATGTAGAGGGCTACCAGCAGGGCCAGGATCCCGCCTGCCGGTATAATGGGGAATAATTCCATTCTTACTTCCTCCCCTGAAAGCTAAATAAAATTAAAACATACCCTGGAGCTTTAAAAACTCCAGGGATTACTGTTCACCGCTGCACCCTGCCGGAGGCGTCACCGCGCATAAGGGTCATAACTTCATCCTTGGTGACATGGTTGAAGTCACCGGGGATGGTGTGTTTCAGACAGGAGGCGGCTACAGCAAATTCCAGGGCCTCAGCCGGGCCGAATCCTTCCATGAGGGCGTAGATTAAGCCGCCGGCGAAGGCATCGCCACCGCCGACCCGGTCGACAATATGGATCTGGTAGCGACGCGAGCGGTAAAACTCCCGGCCGTCATAGAGGAGGGCCGACCAGCCGTTGTCAAAAGCGGAGAAACTCTCCCGCAAGGTAATGGCTACCTTTTGCAGGTTAAAGCGGGTCAACAGCTCCCGGGCCACCTGGCGGTAGCCTTCTTCACTGATTTCCCCCTTGGTAACATCGGAAGCAGCCGCTTTAATGCCGAAGACCTTTTCCGCATCTTCTTCGTTACCGATGGCTATATCAACAAACTCCATCAGTTGGGTCATGGTCGCCCGGGCCTTCTCCGGGGTCCACAGGTTCTTGCGGTAATTGAGGTCGCAGCTAACGGTGAGGCCCATCTCTTTCGCCGTTCGGGCAGCTTCCAGGGTAACGGCGGCCACATTTTCCCCCAGGGCGGGGGTAATACCGGTAAAGTGGAACCAGGAAGCACCGGAAAAAATCCTGGCCCAATCAAATTCGCCCGGCTGTACCCCGGCGATGCTGGCGTACTTGCGGTCATAAACCACCTTTGAAGGCCGCTGGGACGCCCCGGTTTCCAGGAAATAGATCCCCAGGCGTTCACCGCCCTGGAGGATATAGGTTGTATCCACCCCGTAACGGCGCAGGTGGTTGATGGCCGCCTGGCCCAGGGGATTGGCCGGGACTTTGGTGACGAAAGCGGCCTCGGCGCCGTAATTGGCCAGGGAACAGGCGACGTTGGCCTCCCCACCTCCGTAAGTAACATCAAAGGAATCAGCCTGGATAAAGCGCTGGTAGCCTGGTGTGGACAGGCGCAGCATAATCTCGCCAAAGGTAACTACTTTAGCCACAGGATAAACTCCTTTCTATAATTTAATGGTTAAAAATTATTGCCCTCGGGCAGCCCGGATGGCGGCTACAAACTTGCGGGCTGTTTCCTCTACCTGCTGGTAATCGCCAGTTTTGGCTCCTTTGGTCAGTTCACCGCCAACCCCTACGGCCTCGCAACCGGACTTAATCCACTGGCCCACGTTATCCAGGCTGACACCGCCGGTAGGTATAATCGGCGCCTGGGGTAAGGGCCCCTTGATAGCTTTAACCATTTCCGGACCGAAGGCGCTGCCCGGGAAGAGCTTGACGAAGTCACTGCCCGCTTCCATAACTTCAACTATTTCTCGAATGGACATGGCACCTGCCATGCAGACCTTCTGGTAGCGATTGCAGGTTTTCACCATTTCTATGTCCAGGCAGGGGCTGACCAGGAATTCGGCCCCGGCCAGAATGGCCAGCCGTGCCGTGGTAGCATCCAAGACCGTACCGGCGCCAATGAGAATCTCTCCCTGGCGATAAGTAGCCGCCAGTTCCCGGATAACTTCCAGCGCTCCCGGTACGGTAAGGGTGATCTCTATAGCCTCCACCCCGCCCGCTTTCACGGCCGCGGCAATTTTCAGCGACTGTTCCGGATTCTCCGCCCGGACTACCGCTACAATGCCACAGTCTATAATCCTCTGCATAACCTTTAACTTTTGCATACCAATCCGCCTCCGGTTTAAATAGTGAAACGCTGGTTTATTATCATAAATATTCGCCATGCCGGGTTGAAATCCTCCTTCCCCGATTAAATCTTTTTCCCAGAACCAAATCCAGATTCAGGGCATACAATATTTTGCAAGCTTTTGCGAGGAGGTTTTTTTATGCGCTTTGGCCTCGCCCTGGGAGGTGGGGGGTTAAAAGGAGCGGCCCACTTGGGTGTTTTACGCGCCCTGGAGGAAAACGGTATTAAACCCGACATCGTCGTCGGGACCAGCGCCGGTTCCATTGCTGCTACCCTGTATGGGGCCGGCCTGCTGCCGGCCGTTAGCTCCATGGGCAGCCTCCCTTTTGCTAATATCTTTAGACTGGAAAACAACCGCTTTACCGGTTTGCCCCTGGGATTAATTCACGGTGGCACCATTGAAGGCGTGCTCAAGCGAGCCATGGGCAATCGCCATCTTTCAGAACTCCAACCCTCGACGGCTGCTGTAGCCTGCGATTTAATCAGCGGCGAAACAGTCATCTATACTGCCTCCCGGCCGGTCAAACCCTTACCGCCGGACATGGTCCTGGGCGGCGACGTACCTGCCTGGCAGGCCGTACGGGCCAGCATTTCTATCCCGGCTCTCTTCGCTCCCTATAAAATCGGCTCCCGCCTCCTGGTAGACGGCGGCCTGACGGACAACGTCCCGGCCGATATTGCCCGTTACCTGGGGGCTGATATTGTCATTGCCGTCGATCTGGACTGCGGTATCCCCCACCGTAACTTCCGGCATGCCGGCGAAGTCCTCCTCCAGAGCCTGGATATCATCAGCCGGCGCAATACTTCCCTTACCTTAAGGCTTTATGCCGACCTGGTCCTCAAACCCATTAAAAAACCCGTCAGTTCCTGGGACGTCAGTGAGTTCAGCAACCTGGTGGCCGCCGGTGCGGAAGAAGCCCAGCGCAATCTCCCGCAAATTCGCCGCCTGCTGGGGCGATAAAAAAAGCCGGCTCCCGGGCAAGGGGCCGGCTTTTTATAATTTGCAATTTACACCTTAAGATTACATCGGGTTACTTTAGCCAGTGCCTCGTTTATCGCCGCCGCTCTATTCTCGGGTACAATTACTGTTAAGTGATCACCTTCCAGAAGCCTGGTATTGCCGCGGGGAATGATTTCCCTGGCTCCTCTGTGAATGGTAACCAGCAAACAATCTACGGGTAAAACCAGGTCTTTGACCCGGCAACCGCAGGCGCTCGCCCCGCTCTCAACTACAGCCTCGACAATCAGCATTTTGTCTTTAGTAGAGGGGGAAATACCGTTACTCTTCGCCCTGGCCAAATCCCGTTCCAGCAGCATCTCATAAACGGGTAAACATCCCAGAGCCTCCGCCACTATATAAGCGATCATACAGGTAAAAAGAAGCGGTAAAATATGCTGGTAGTTACCTGTCATTTCGATTATGAGCACAATCCCGGTAAGGGGGGAACGCACAATAGCCACGAAATAGGCAGCCATGCCAATTACCGCAAAAGATGGCCCCACGCCCTGAAAACCAGGAATAAGCAGGCCGCTGATCTGTCCAACAAAGGATCCCAATAAAGCCCCCAGAACAAGGAGCGGTAGAAAGATACCCCCGGGAACGCCAACGCTATAACTCAACATAGTTAAAAGAAACTTGACAGCAAAGAGAAGGGGGATAATACCCACTTGAACCCGGCCCCAGAGGACATCTTCTGCCAGCTGGTGCCCACCGCCTAAAACCTGAGGTAAGAAATAGCCCAGAACCCCTGCCAGCGAGACCGCCAGCGACGCCCGCAACCAGCGGGGCAGGCCTTTTAACCTGTCTGCCACATCAAGGCTTCCTTGCAAGGTACGATTAAAAGCCACGCCTAAAACACCGGTTAATATTCCCAGGACTAAAAATGCCGGTAAGGTGGCCAGGGGTAAAGGTAATAATTCCTTAATACGCAAGGTAGGAAGTGGCCCTAAAATCCTCTGGGATATCAGATCGGCAGTAACACTGGCCGCCAGGGCTCCTCCCAGTACATAGGGTGAAAAATTACGGCGCAGTTCTTCCAGGACAAAAACTACTCCGGCCAGGGGGGCGTTAAAGGCTGCCGCCAGCCCCGCTCCTGCACCACAGGCGATTAAGTGCAGTTCTTCCGTTTTGGACCGGCTAAGGCTTTTACTTACCGCCTGGCCGGCGGCAGCGCCCATTTGTACCGTCGGCCCCTCCCGGCCCAGGGACAGCCCGGCCCCAATAGCCAGGGCCCCGGCTATAAATTTTACCGGGATAACCCGCCACCAGATGAGCTCGCGCTGGCTAATCAGAACGGCTTCCACGTGGGGAATGCCGCTGCCGGCAGTTTCGGGAGCAAAACTGGTCAACCAGCCGGCCAGGGCACCGGCCAGGGCCCCCAGGCAGGGTAACACCAGCCAGCCCCAGCCGGGTAGAGTATGCGCCCACTTTAAAAGCTCACTGCGCCATAAGTCCCCCTCCGTCAGGACTAAGCGAAAGGCTACACCAACTACCCCGGCGCTGGTGCCCGCCAAGGCTCCTTTAAGCAGAAAACGTAAAAAATAATCATACCGCCTTAGCAACAGGCTATCATGAAGAGAATGTTTTTTAAGTAAAAGAGCTTCGTCCCGCACTTCTTTTCCTGCCCCCGGACAGGCACTTCCTGATGTTACTTTTCCATTGTACCACCCCTATCCTTTCTTGTTAAGCACATTCCTTTTTTAATGTTTCTTTTCCGTTGCCCGGACTTTATTGATACATTTTGCCAGGGCTTTGACAAAGGCCTTCCGGCCCTGATCACCGGTAAAAACGGGTTGATAATCCAGTTCCCGGCTAGCTTTATCCCAGCTGAGCTCCCACACTTCGTTTAAAAAGACCGGTCCCTTCCATTCTCCTGGAGGAACTACCTGTAACTTCGAACCGGATCCAGTTAGTTCAATAATCCGGCTAGCAATTTCTTCCCATGTCAAATAAAGGCTCCCCAGGTTATAGGTCTGCCCGGCGGCCCCCGGCCTGCTGAGGGCCAGCCGGCAGGCCAGGGCCAGGTCGGCCATACTGACAAACGTTCCCCCGGCAGCAGCCGGAACCTGGATAGGATCATCATGAAGGGCCGCCCGTATCAGATTACGTAAATGCCGGCCGCCGATTTCCTCACCGAAGGCCCACCAGAAACGGAAAATGGTAACTGGTAAACCCTGCTCACGATAATATTGGCGGCATAATTCTTCAGCCGCAAATTTACCTAAGGCATAAAGGGGCTTGCGGGCTTCACCTACCAGGCAGGGGTGGTCCTCGAGAACAGGCCGGGATGTAGCCCGACCATAAACTGTTGCCGTGCTGGTATAGATAAAATGGCTGATGCCAGCCTTAGCGGATGCTGTCAGTAAATTAATGTGCCCGACCAGGTCGCCGCCGAAAATGTCCAGGGGGTCATCACTGAAGCTCCAGGCCAGGTGGATTACTGCCTCCGCACCGTCTACGGCCCGGGTTACCAGTTCCTTATCTGCCAGATCACCGCCGAATAGATTGACCTGGCTGCTTACGGGGTTGTCAAGAAAACTCAGGGCCCGGTCCAGAACCCGCACCTGGTGGCCGTGATAACATAAGTCCTGGACCAGGTAGCGGCCAACATCACCCGCACCCCCGGTCACCAGTATTTGCATAAACAGCATCTCCCTCCATAGTATTTAATTGGGCGATATGAAATATCGCCCAATTAGTTAATTTCCTATTCACTCCGTCGCCGTCTAATTTAACAACGGGATTAGCATCGCTCCCACAAGAACTATATATCCTAAAAGTTCTAAGCCCGGGTTGCCCCTGGCTCCAGGATACAGCAATAAAGGAGGAGCCAGGAGCATTAGCACCAACGAAGCGCTATTCCACCACAACTTTTTGCTTTTCTTGCCACCGGTTTTAGCCTCGGTCATGAACATTCACCCCTTTTTTAATAAACGTGGCGGAAGAATACAAAGAGCATCAACCACGCGAGAAAACCCAAGATTAAAGCCAAAATAACGCAATATTTTAGGGTTTTACCAATAACTTCCCCTTCACGGCCCGTTAAACCCATAGTGGAAGTGCCGACAATAACTTTAGCCGGTGCCAGCATACTGCCAATAGAACCTCCCGCCGTTTGGGCAGCAGCCATGATCAACGTGCTTACACCCAATAATTTGGCCACCTGGGTCTGGAAGGCGCCAAACATAACATTTGAGTTGGTATTGCTGCCAGTCATAAAAGCGCCTAACACGCCCACCAGCGGGGTAAGGATCGGATAAATAATCCCCAGGGTATTGGCTACTCCTTTGGCCAGGGTGAAAGTCATGCCCGACTCGACCATCATAAAGGCCATTAAGACCATCGAAGTGGTAGCAATACTGGAATTTACCCCATCCTTGACTACCTTATTAAGCACCTTGCCCAGATATTCACCTTTCCAGATACCGGCGGCGGCATAGATAATTATGCCGGCGATACCACCGTAAATCAGCAAAGCACCCGGGTGGCCGAATAAAGGTACCGAGGTCGAACTGCCGGCCTGAGTCACCCAATTATAACCGGTGGCATATTTATCAAACTTTAACACCAAAGTAGGTAAATTTTTTAAAAAACTGCTTAAAGGAGTGATAAATTCTACTGCCGCAACAATGAGAATCAATGCATAATAAGCAGCAAAGGCTAGATTGAAACTCATTTTTGCAGTAACAGTCTTCCCCACTGGTGTTTCAACCGCGGAAGCCGCCTCGCTGGTTACCTGGACATCAGGTCCCTGATACATGGGTAGCCTGGCCACGATAGCAGTTACAATCATTCCTACAATACCGGCAATGAAAGTTGCCAGGGTGGGTTCCCATAAAGCTACTAACAACTGGGTAAGTGACATGGTCATGGCTATAACAAAAATTCCGAACCAGTTCTGTTTAATAGCTTTAAAGCCGCCATAACAATGAACAGCAAAAAAAGCCCCGAAAAGACCAGCCAGGCCGGTGAAGGTAGCAGCCCAGGGAGCCAGATCCGTACCACTGAGGCCGGTCGCTTTCTGGATGGAAGCAAAGGAGGAAGCCATATCGCCAAAGGTTACCGACCAGGAGTGGCCAATTAAAGGCACCGCCACGGCGATAACCGGGTCAAAACCCAGGCTGGCCAGCAACGGCGCTCCTACGGCCACAGGTACGCCAAAGCCGGCTACCCCTTGGAGGAAGGTCACAAAAGCGACGCCGATCATCATTAACTGAAAAACCCGGTTGCGGGTCATATGCATAAAGGTGGCACCAATCGTTTCAATCCCGCCTACCTCATCGACTACGTGATAAATAAACAATGCACCCCAGATAATGTACAGTACATAAAACGCCATTACCATCCCTTTGGCGTTGGAGAAGGCCAGTAGTCTGAAATCCGCCTTAAATACAGCAATACTGACAATTAACGCCACAAACCACGATACCGGTCCCGCTTTAGCCGCGCTCCATTTGTAACCCACCATAAGGACCAGAATAACCAGGATCGGCAGTAAAGCCAGCAACCATGTGAACAGATTGACCGGGATCTGCATTCTTCCTTCCCCCTTTTCTGAAAAATTTAGAATAACGGGGGCACCAACGTCGGGGCTGCGAAAGTTTCTATTTTTTGTTGCTGTTATGTCGGTAAAAGGCTGTTGCAGCAAGGAAGATATATCAGCAATGCGAAGATAACCGGTCATTAAATTTCGACATGATTTAACTATGATTATGTTCTGTTATTATTATATATGGATAGCTGCCTTCTTTTTGGTAACTATGCTTCAAGGGCGGCACAACAGATCAGGAAAAAATAACTGCTACACCCTTTTCGGTTAGCACGTCTGCGTTGGTGTGGACCTCGTTAAATATCCCGGTGTCCCGTTCCAGACGGGACACCGGGTAGGTATGCTCCTTTATGCGCTGGTCGCCACCGCCGGTACCGTAATGCCCACTTCGGCGCACCTGGCGTCGACAAAAGCCTGCATCTTGGCGATATGCTCTGGTTTGAGGTGGCTGAAACGGCCCTGGAGCTTCATGTATTCGCTGACGGGTTTCCGCTTGTCGATCTTGACCGAGAGCTTGTATTCGCCGTTCTCATATTCATAGAGCTGGAACATGCCCGTTTGTACTGCCAGTTTGGCCATTTCGATAGTCTTGTCGGCCTGGAACTGCCAGCCCTTGGGGCAGGGGGCATGGATGTGGATATAGGCCGGGCCCTCCTGGTTCAGGCCCTTACGCACCTTGTTCATTAAATCCACCGGCCAGCCGATGGAGGCCGTAGCCACATACTTCAATTCCGGATGGCCGTGGGCGATGACCTTGGGGTTATCCTTGGGGAAGAGCTTTTTCCCTTCCGGCACCACCGGGCCAGGTGGGGTAAAGGTCGTGTGAGCACCGTAAGGTGTAGTCGGCGACGTTTGAATACCGGTGTTAGCATAGGACTCATTATCGTAACAGATAAAGAGGACGTCATGGCCGCGGTAGAGCATGGCCGACAGGGCCTGGAGGCCGATGTCCACGGCGCCGCCGTCACCGGCCATAACAATGATGTTGGGGAATTCGGCGTCCGTCTTTTTCTTGCGGATCATGGCTTTAAAGGCAGCTTCAATACCAGAAGCAACGGCACCGCCGTTGGTAATCTGGGCATGGATCCATGGCACCCGCCAGGGACCGCAGCCGTAACTGGTATTGGCTACGTACATGCATCCGGTTGGACCAATGAAAATGGTGTTGGGACCCGCAGCTTTGGCTACCAGGCGATATGTCAGGGCCGGGCCGCAACCGGCGCAGGTCCGATGCCCGGGGACATAGTACTCTTCCACAGGAGCTTTCTTCAGGGAAGCAATCCGTTCCAGCATTATATTTCCCTCCTTCCGGGTAAACGTTATAATTCAAAGGGGATCCAGTAAGCAGTCTGCTCAACTTTTCCTGTTTTGGCGATTTCCTTTAACTTCTGGTACATGCGGTAGAATTCGTCGTGGGTGACAACCTCGCCGCCCAGGCCGGCCACAAAGCCCACTGTCTTGACTTTATCGCCGTAATCGTAGAGGGCCGCCCTGAGTTCCGACAGGAGAACTCCACCGCTGCATGAAATGCCAAAGTTGGCTGAGACATCCAGGACACCTATGGCCTTGAACTTAGATAGTCTTTCTTTAATCTGCTCTGTCGGGAAAGGCCGGAAGGTCCTCAGCCTGGCCACGCCGACCTTTTCTCCCAGGTTGCGCAGGCGCCGGGCCACTGCTTTGGCCGTTTCCATATGAGCACCCTGGCCGAACATGATAATCTCAGCGTCATCTGTCAGGTATTCTTCTATATAGGGGTCATATCTGCGCCCAAAGATGCGGGCGAATTCATCGCAGGCTTCTTCTAAAACCTTGTGCACGTTTTTAACGGCCTGGTAGCGCTGGTACTGCAGGGGCGGTCCCATGGCCGGCTCAATCTGGGGGCCGATAATCTGCGGCTTCCTCGGATCCAGGACATGATGGTTCTTATACGGCGGCAGGAATTCTTTCACCTGGGCCTCGTCGGGAATATCCACCCGGCCCAGGATATGGCTGACAAAGTAGCCATCAAGGCAGGCGTACTGGGGCAGCAAGACCCGCGGGTCTTCACCTACCCGGTAGTAAATCAAGGTATTATCCAGGGCTTCCTGGGGTGTGGAGGCCCAGCCCTGGATCCAGCCCTGGTCGCGGCAGCATTCGGCATCGGTATGTTCTTCACCAAAGTCACCGGGCGGGTCCAGGGTGCGGTCGGCTATGGCCATCTGCACCGGCAGGCGCTCACCGGAAATGGGGGAATAGACTTCGAAAGCATAGGTTACCCCCACGCCGGAGCTCCCGGTGAAGACCCGCGCCCCGGCAGCTGAAGCCCCGTAGACAACGCTCAGCTGGGCGTGCTCGCCCTCGCCATGGATGAACTCGGCATCGAGTTCACCGTCGGCCACCATACGGGCCAGTTCCGACATAATGCCGGTATAGGGCCGGATGGGATAGGAGCAGATTACATCAACATCTGCCAGGCGAACACCATGGGCTACCGCCACACAACCAGAAATATTTCTTACTTTACCCATTTTCTTCACCTCCTGAAAGGATTAATTTTTAAAATCTAATTCTGGAACCCGGGATATGGCACCGCTCGGGCAGACGGCGGTGCAGAGACCGCAACCTTTGCAGTATTTGAGGTTAAAAGCAGGTCCATCATCGGACATGGTAATGCAGGAATCCGGGCAGGAGATCCAGCAGGTCCAGCACTGGGTGCAGGCTTCCGGGTTGAGGACGGGCCGCTGGATGCGCCAGTTACCGGTAACCATGCCTTCATTTTCTACCTGCGGGGAAGGAACGGTACCGGCAAAGGGCATTTGCTTCAATAGCTCTTTCGCCGTTACGGCTACTTCTTCTACCACTTCATGGGCCGGTAGCTCCCTTATCTGGGCTTCCTCATAGCCCCGGCGCATGGCGGCAGGATTTTTGACTACAGCGGCCAGGTTATCAATATCGACGATGCCAGTTGCCTTTACTACGGCACCGGCTATAGGGGCGGCAATACCGGCGCCAATTCCGGTGGCGTCAGTCGCACCTTCAGCCCCGGATAGAGTCATGACGGCCTGGGCCATGCTGTTGGCATCCACGGTGACGATCCGGGCCAGGTTACCGGTATCGCCCAGGAATTCCAGGATGGTATCAATGCTGCGCCTGGTGTTGACCACCAGAGTGCTGCCGGGCTTGATACCCTTCAGGATGGGGACACCTTTGACCAGGGTTTCCTCAACCACGACGACAATGTCCGGGTTCTCGTTTTCATACACGTATCTGCTTTCTATGGGATCGCTGCTAATGCGGGCGTAGGCCCTTACCGGGACGTAGATACGGTCGGGGAGATCGACATAGTTCTCCCAGGCCTGGACATACTTGCCTTCCTTAGCCGCAGCTTCCGTTAAGGCCACCACGATATCGCGGGCGTCTTTATTCATGACCACACCGCGTGCCCAGACGGTAATCTGCTTAAGGTTGGGTTCGGCAAAGAGTTCTTGAGTGGACAATTTACGTTCCTCCTTTCTTTCTTGCCTGTCAATGCCGGCACTGATAGCACTCTCCCGCAGCCGGGAGCTTCCTCGCAGCCGGTGCCAGTAGTCTTCTAATAACTGGAGTACAACTCTGCCCCGGCCGCCGATGCTATAGTTTCCGCTATGTCTTCCAGCCTCACCTCCCCAGTCTGGTCACTGCACCGGGAATAACATTATTCCAGACGGGACGGACACTGCGGTTATCCGCCCCGGTCCGTGCCTGATGTTTTTCACCCTGGATTTCAGCCAGGGCCTGCTCCAGGTGGCGGGTTTTAATGACACCCCGCCCCGGTTCGTCGGCCGAATCTCCCTTCACTATTTCGGCTACAGCCAGCAAAGCTGCCCGTTTGCACACGGCTTCTATTTCTGACCCCACCAGCCCTTCGGCAGCCTGGGCCAGGTTGTCTAAATTTAAGCCCCGTTCCACCGGCCGGGAGCGTAAATAGATCTCGAATATCTCTCTCCGGGCCGCCTGGTCCGGGTAAGGAAACTCCAGAATCTGGTCAAAGCGCCCGGGACGGAGGACGGCCGGGTCAAGGAGGTCAATCCGGTTGGTTGCCCCCAGGACGATTACTTCCCGCAAATCCTCCAGGCCGTCCAGTTCCATCAAAAACTGGGATACCAGGCGACTGCCGATGTTGCTCCCTTCGCCGCTTTTACGGGCGGGCAGCAGGGCGTCGATTTCATCAAAAAACAGGAGGCAGGGAGAGGCCTGGCGCGCCTTGCGGAAAATCTCGTGCAGGGTCTTTTCCGCCTCCCCCCACCAGTGGGAGAAGAGGAGGGAACTGTTTACCGGGATAAAGTTTATCCCGCTTTCCCGGGCCAGGGCCCTGGCTACCAGGGTCTTGCCCGTGCCCGGCGGTCCAGAAAGCAAGATGCCTTTCGGTGCCGGCAGGTCAAATTGCTGGAAAAGCTCGGGATACTGCAGGGGCCACTGGACCATGGCTTGAAGGCGCTCTTTAATCTCGGCGAGGCCCCCGACATCCTGCCAACCGGCCGAGGGAATTTCCATGGCAAACTCCCGCGTTGCCGATGGTTCTACCTCTGCCAGGGCATCCAGGAAGTCACGCATGGTTACCTGGAGCTGTAGATCTTCCAGGGAACCTTCACCCAGCTGGAACCGGGCCAGACCGCGGCGCAAGGCGTACATACCCGCTTCCCGGCAGAGGGCGGCCAGATCGGCACCCACAAAGCCGTGGGTAATGGCTGCCAGTCGATCTAACGAGACGTCTCCTGCCAGGGACATACCCCGGGTGTGTATCTGTAAAATCTCCCGCCGGCCCCGCTGGTCGGGCACGTTAATAGCGATCTCCCGGTCGAAACGCCCCGGGCGTCGCAGGGCCGGGTCCACCAGGTCGGGAATGTTTGTGGCGGCGATCACAATGACATTGCCGCGGGATTCCAGCCCGTCCATCAGGGCCAGCAGCTGGGCCACCACGCGCTTTTCAACATCGCCGTGGACGTCGGCCCGGCGGGGTGCGATGGCATCAATTTCATCCAGGAAAATGATACTCGGCGCCTTTTTTCTAGCCTCGTCGAAAACCTGACGCAGGCGGGCTTCGCTCTCACCGTAGTATTTATGCATTATCTCTGGGCCGTTGACGTGAATGAAGTGGGCTTCCGTTTCGGAAGCTACGGCGCGGGCAATAAGGGTTTTGCCCGTGCCGGGGGCGCCGTACATAAGTATGCCCTTCGGCGCTTCCACACCTAGTCGGTGAAATAATTGCGGATATTTTAGTGGTAGTTCGATAATTTCCCGGACCCGCTGGACTTCTTTGGCCAGGCCGCCAATATCTTCATATGTCACCCGCTGGCCCCGGCCTTCTGTATCCTCGCCGCCTTTAAAGCGTACCGCCGTGTCGCGGGTAATAACTACCGCTCCCCGGGGTGCTACCCCTTCGACAGTAAAGGCCTCATCGCCACCGGTAAACTGGGGGATGGTTACCTGGTCGCCGACCACTACAGCGCGGCCAATTAAATGTTTTTTCAAGTGAACAATCTCGTGTTCACCGGCCAGGGTCCAGCCCGGGAGTACCGGCGCCAGGATGACAGTCCGGGCCGGCTGCCACTCCTGCCCTGTAAGGGTAATGCCTTCCCCAATACCGACCCCGGCATTTTGCCTTAAAATGCCGTCCATCTGGATATTGCCCGGCGGGCACCCCTCTTGAAAGGCGGGCATAACCCTGGCCACCGTTGTCCGCTTGCCTGTAATGGCTACCACATCATTGGGCTTTAGGCCCAGTTCTTCCATCACGTCAGAAAGCACTCTTACAATACCCTTGCGCGCATCTTCGACCATGCCTTCACAAACACGGAGTTTAACCCCAGCTGCGGGCATAAGCTTCCCCTCGCCGTTCATTTAATATTACTGGTATACGGTATACCTTGTCTACAGTTTTTAAAATCGTCTTCTTTTCTGAACCTGTACGCCCCTGAACTATATATTTGTCGAATTTATGCTCTTTTTGTTAATTTTTAAGGCCACCAATAGAGGTGGTATTAAAAACGTATTTGGTATACCTTTTGTTTGCGTTTAAAATTATTCGACGTTTCATTGGAGATTCCTGCTGGTTAAGGAAGACTTTTTCGTTAAAAGTTGGTATTTTTTTGATCCCTTAAGGCTAGCTGGAGAAAGTATGCCTGGCGGGAATTTTCTATATGCTGCCGGGCAATTCTTTCCGCCCTTTCACCGTCACCTTTCATGAGGGCTTCCAGCAACTCCCGGTGCTCCCGGGTTGCGGCCCTCGTACGTCCGGGAACACTGTAACCCACCTTAGTAAAGCCGACTATATAATCCACCAGGTTATCGATCATCTGGTGCAGGCGGGGACTCTCGGCGGCTTTGCAGATAATTTCATTAAACTCCAGGTGCAGCTCCTGCAACCTGTCGTAATCGTCTTCATCACAGGCCTTTTCCATGGCATTTACAAGCTCATTTAATCTTTTTAGCTGAATTGGATTAATATGTTCCGCAGCCAGCCGGGCGGCCAATCCTTCCAGGACGGCCCGGATGCTGTAGACTTCCCAGGCTTCCCGGGTGGACATGCGGGCAACCACCACTCCCCGCCGGGGCAGGTGTTCGACCAGTCCTTCCAGCTCCAGCTTGCGGATGGCCTCCCGTACCGGTGTACGGCTGACACCCAGCTGTTTGGCTATTTTCCGTTCCACCAGGCGGGTACCCGGCTCCAGGCGGCCGGTGAGGATGGCTTCCCGTAAGGCATTGTAGGCTTCCTGGCGCACAGGCTGGTAATTTTGCAGGTCGATTGGTTCAAGCAAGCTTTCCATCATATCCCCCTCTTTGGCTACTTTTTCTTAAACATATGCCGTTCCCCGCCACATATGGTATATGGGATACCTTAACTCAAAATTAGCACATATTTGGACAAAAAACAAGAGGGGAAGTTAGGTCTATACTTTTTCTACCGGCAGGCCAGCCATTTTCATTTTTTCCCTGAATTCTTCCTCGTACTCTTCATAGGTGTGAACCTTGACCGGGTAATTCCAGGGGTTGATGTGCCTCCTGGCGCGGCTATCGTTGGGCAGGTTGCGGGTCGGGCTGAGGAAAATTCCGCCCATGTGTACCAGTTTGCTGAAGGGGAAGTAGGCCCCCAGTGTACATACGAGGAATAAGTGGATGTAAAAAAGAACGCCAATTCCTGCCGGGACCCTGGGCCTGAAGGTCACCAGTCCTGTAGTCAATTCCTTAACTGCCGTAATGTCTACCCTGAAAAAATAGCGCATGAGGATGCCCGTGCCGGCTATTCCCAGGATCAAAAAGAGGGGAAAATAATCGGCGGGGAGGGAGATATAGCGTACCTGGGGAATAACCACCCGCCTGAGGAAGAGATAAGTCACGGCAACTACAATTACTATATCGGTTATATACAGCCCCTGCAGGCCGAAGCGGAAAAAGCCATCGATGCCTTCCAGCCAGGAAACAAAGGCCGGGACCGGTTCGGTAAAAAAGCGCAGGTGGCGGAGAAAGATCAGCAGGAAGGACCAGTGAAACATTAGTCCTCCCAGCCAGAGCCACTTTTCCCAGTGATAAGCCAGCCGGGGGCCCCGGTGCAATTCCATCCTGGTATTTCGTAACAGGGAGCGAAAGAACAATACTTCCAGGGCCATCCTGCCGACCACGCCGGCAGTGCTGGAAGGATTGTCAAAGGTGCTCGCCTTGATCCAGGGCAGGGATTTCTGTTGCCCGGCAGTGGTGGGTATCCGGAAAGGTACCGGCACCCGCCCCCACTTTATGACACGGTAGGCCATCCCTGCTAAAAAGATGACGATGGCGGCGTAGGGTATGATAACTCCAAACAGGTAGTGCCACCCTGCCACTCCCGCACCGAGATAAACTACCAGCATGAGGACGACGACACTAAAAAAGGAAAATGCCATTCCCATTGCTTTACCCCTCATTTCCACTATACTGTCTCTTCTTTGACGCTAATTGCTATTTTATACAGGAAGGTAAGTACCAGGAGGCCGGTTGCCCAGACGCCCAGGGCAATTAAGGTCTCCGGCAAAGTAGGCACGTATTCGGTAACCCTTTCAAAGGGATTGGGTATAAAGCCGCCGATGACCAGGCCTATTCCCTTTTCAATCCACATGGAAACAAAAACCGCCGCGCAGGCTACCTGGAGGTAACTATCCCTGGCGCGCGTCTCCGGGTTAATTAAAAGCACCAGGGCGAGAACCACCAGGATGGCAAAGGCCCACATCCAGGAGACGAGCTTACCATGACCATCCAGGCCGGCAAAGAGGTACTTGAGGGTATACATACCATGGGCCGGTACCTGGCTGTAAAAGGCGGTGAAAAATTCCAATCCGATAAAAAAGGCACTGACGATGGTGGCGTAGGTGACTATTGCCGCCAGCTTTTGGATGGCTTCCCGGCCCGGATCAAATTTACTGACCCTTTTAATGATATAGCACAGCAGGATGAGCAGGGCCGGACCGGAAGCAAAGGCCGACGCCAGGAAGCGGGCCGCCATAATGGCCGTCAGCCAGTAGTGCCTGCCCGGCAGGCCGGCGTAGAGGAAGGCCGTAACCGTATGAATGCTGACGGCCCAGGGGATGGAGACATAAACCAATATCTTTGTCCAGGCCGGTGGCGGAACGGCTTTATATTCTGCCTCCAGGGCATGCCAGCCGGCAATGATATTTAAAAGGAGGTACCCGTTCAGCGCGATCATATCCCAAAAAAACATGGAGTTGGGGGTGGGATAGAAGATCATATTAAGAATTCGCATGGGCTTACCGACATCGACTATTACGAACAGCAGGCACATAATCAGGGCGGCAACAGCCAGGAACTCTCCCAGGATGGTAATCCTGCCGAAGGCTTTGACATTATGCAGGTAATAGGGCAGGACGACCATCACTGCCGAGGCCGCCACCCCCACCAGGAAGGTAAACTGGCTGATGTACAGCCCCCAGGAAACATCCCTGCTCATACCGGTAATGGTCAGCCCTTTATTCAACTGCCAGAGGTAGCAGGTAAAACCGGTCCCGATCAGGACGAGTAAAAGGGTTATCCAGCCCCAGTATCTTTTGCTCCCGGTTAAAGCCTTTACCAGCATATCTACCCTTCCTCCGCCTCATTTTCTCCCGTATATCAGCGACGGCCGGGGACCGTCGTGCAACGCCATCTTGAGAAATTCCCATCCTGGAAGCCGATCTAGACGAGGTAATAAACGCTGGGGTGGGTCCCAAGTTCGGGTTTACGTTGAATGGTATAACGTGCGGCCAGTATCTTTCTCGCCTCAGAGTTGGGGTCGTCCAGGTCTCCAAAGATCAGTGCCCCCGCCGGGCACGCATCGACGCACGCCGGCGGTAAGCCGGTGTCAATCCTCTCGACGCAGAAATTGCATTTTTCCACGACACCCTTTTCCCGGGTGGGATACGCCGGGTTTATTTCTTTAATAAAAGGCCGCGGGTCGCTAAAGTTAAAGCTCCTGGCGCCGTAAGGGCAGGCAGCCATGCAGTAACGGCAGCCTATGCAACGGTGATAATCCATCATGACGATGCCGTCCCGGCGTTTGAAGGTTGCCTTCGTGGGGCAGACCCTGACACAAGGCGGGTTTTCACAGTGATTGCAGAGCACGATAAAGGGTTTGCCTTTGATACTGGCGGCAACGTACTCATGCTCCTGTTCCGGAAAAGCGTTTTCAAAGGGCTCCGTCCAGATCCACTTAATTTCTTCTTCTTTATTGGCAATATCAGGTATGTTGTGGGCCCTCTGGCAGGCCAGGAAACACTTCCGGCATCCTTCCTGATATTGCGGCCAGCACTTCTGCATATCGATGACCAGGCCCCACTTCTTGCCGGCCGGGGCTTCTGAACGCGCTATTTCATCCGTGTTGTTGCCAGCGAAGCTTTTAACTGCCGGCCAGATGGTGAGCCCCAGGAGGAAGGCGCCACTGGCTTTTAAGAAATTTCTCCTGCTCGTTTCCATCACTTACTCTCCTTTGGCTCAATATGGCAGGTCCAGCAGTCAGGTTGCACATCCAGGTAATTATGGCACTGGTCACAAAACTGGGCCTTATTGGCGTGGCATTGCAGGCAGGTCTTCTCCAGGCTCATCTCGTACTCTTTGCCGTTGCTGGCTAAATAAATCCTCTTGCCTTCCCGCACAACCTGGGTCCGCCATTCGTCCAGCAGCTTCATGTGGTTGGCCCGCATGTATTCCGTTCCTTCCACACACTGCTTCTCCGGTAACTCCTGGATGGCCGGTGTGTCCAGGCTGGGGGCCGGTGCCGGGGCGGCTTTACCTGCATTGGCCCAGAAGGGGAAGGTCACCAGGATGATAAACACAATCAGGCCGGTAATAATGTAACGGGAATCATTCACCGCCGTTCTCCTCCTTTCCCTTTACAGGCAAAGGTTCTCCCCGCAGTGTTGTTTCCCTTGGGGTTTCCCCGGTCATTACCAGGGCGTTGCCGACCAGCTCGTGGACGCCGGCAACTGCCACGCCTGGTACCCAGTAGTTCATGAGGGCCGGGAAGACGGCCCGGTCAACGGCGCAGATGCAGGCCAGCATATTGACACCGTATTTATCCCGGACGTACTTCACCGCGTTGGCCCGGGGGAAGCCGCCGCGCATCCTCATTTCCATATATTCATCGGAATTAAGGCCCGACCCGCTGCCGCAGCAGAAGGTCTGCTCCCGGATGGTATTCTCCGGCATCTCATAGAAATTCCGGCAGACATTTTTAAGGATATAGCGCGGTTCTTCAAAGAGCCCCATGGCCCGGGCCGGGTTGCAGGAGTCATGGAAGGTTACTTTCAGGTGGTCATTGCGGCTGGGATCCAGCTTAATTTTGTTGTGCCTGATAAGGTCGGCCGTAAATTCCACGATATGGACCATCTTGGTGGACCTGGCATTTTCAAACTTAGTCCCGGTTATGGGGGAAACCGGCTCTTCCAGGAAATCGGCCGGGCCGTTCATGGTATCCATGTACTGGTTGATGACCCGCCACATGTGGCCGCATTCGCCGCCCAGGATCCACTTCACCCCCAGCCGTTTTGCTTCGGCATACATCTTGGCATTGAGCCTTTTCATCATTTCATGGGAAGTAAACATGCCGAAGTTGCCACCCTCAGATGCGTAGGTGCTGAAGGTGTAGTCAAGGCCGATTTCATGGAAAAGCATCAGGTAACCCATGAGGGTATAGGTACCGGGATCGGCGAAAACGTCGCCCGAAGGTGCAATGAAGAGGATTTCGGCACCTTTGCGGTTGAAAGTCGGCTCCACCCTGATACCGGTGATATTTTCAATTTCGTCGACACAGAACTCAACCATATCTTTAAAAGCGTGGGGTTCAATGCCGACGTGATTACCCGTCCGGTAGCAGTTGGCTACCGGGGCGGCGATCCAGTCGATATTACATCCCACCAGGTTGAGGAGTTCCCTGGCGATCATGGTGATTTCCGCCGTGTCGATGCCGAAAGGGCAAAAAACTGAACAACGGCGGCATTCGGTGCACTGGAAGAAGTAGTAGTACCATTCCTTCAGGACGTCCAGGGTCAGTTCCCTGGCCCCGAAGAGTTTTCCCAGGAGCTTGCCCGCCGTCGTAAAATCCTTGCGATACACCGAGCGGAGCAGTTCGGCCCTCAAGACCGGCATATTCTTGGGATCCCCGGTACCGATGAAGAAGTGGCATTTGTCGGCACAGGCGCCGCAGCGCACACAGGCATCCATAAAGATTTGTAAGGAACGGAACCGCCCCAGCCGTTCCCTCAGGCCTTCCAGGATAATTTCCCGCCAGTTTTCCGGGAGTTTCCAATCCTCGTCCTCCGGGGACCATTCCCGGGGGTTGGGGAGGCCGACGGCTTCCAAATTTTTGGGTTTGGCGCCATAGAGGTAGGTTCCGCGCCTGAATTTTACCGGGGTATCCATCCACCCCGTGCGCGGCGGTTTATAATTTATCGCCAGTAGCTCATCAGGTTTCGGCAGCGAGGCCATTTTCCCACCTTCTCAATTACGGGATATTTATATTCAGATTAGCCCTTTGCAGTAACCTGGTGGTTCTGTTTTTAATCTCCTCGATCTTGATTTCCCAGAGCTGCTCCCGGCATTGCATATAAATATCGAAGGCAAGGAGGGCCAGCTCTTCAAGACGGGTTTCTAATTCTTCCAGAGAAAGGCCCTTTTCCTGGATTTCACCGGCCAGTTCCTCCTTGAGGACATGCTCTAACTGGAAAATAAAGGCGACGGCCTGGGAAGGAGAAAAGTCCTGGACCGCCCTGATCCTGATAATACTATCAAGATAGGACCTGACCCTGCCGGCGTCCATCCCTGCAAGGATCTCCTCGTAAAGGCCCTCTAGTCCATGATAGATTGTCGTCCCCACCGGATTGGCGAAAGGATCCTGTTCTTCCCGCAAAAACCGGGCCGTTTCCGCGGGGTAAGAGTCCAGGATTCTCTGATACCACTTTTGTAAAATGGTGCTTTTCCTTTTGGTTAAAATTTCGTGGGTACCTGGCAAAATATTATTTCTGCCGTCTTTCACAAACTTCCCTCAATCCCTTCGTTCACCGGAGCACTACTTTTGGTATTTTTAATTTTAGTTCGCTATTTCTCTTAAAATTCCTGCTGCTGGTAGAAATATTTTTTGTACTTGTAAAAATGCCTGCTGGTGCCGGCCTGTTCCCGTTGACCACTGTACGGCCGCTGGTGTATACTCATTCTAAAACCGGGGTGATGGTTTTGTCCGGTAACAACCGGGAACGCCCGTATTTTGCCTTTTTATCATCCATGAAACTGGGACTTTTGCTTTTATTGCTCCTGGGAGTCCTGGCTTCCCTGGGGAGCTTCCTTCCCCAGGGCCAGCCCGCGGGGTTCTACCGTGCTTATTACGGAGATGTACCGGGAAGGTTGATCGTCCTCCTGTCCCTGGACCATTTATACCGCAGCTGGTGGTTTATAGCCTTAGGAGCGCTTTTAGCCGTCAATATCTTGACCTGCTCTCTGCGGCGGATTAAAAAAGCCCCGAGCCTGCGTAGCTGGGGGTCCGTCATCCTGCACTTAAGTATCCTGGTTATCCTGGCCGGGGCGGTCATATCCGGGGTCATGGCCCGGCATGCCTATGTCGAAATCGGCGCCGGCGACAGCCTCGACCTGGCCGCCAGGGGCTTCCCGGGCTATGCCTTAAGAGTTAAGGAGTTTAAAATTGAATATTACGAAAACTTCCAGCCCAAACAGTACATTAGCAGCGTTTCCCTTAAAACAGCTGACGGCCAGGAAATTGAACGTGAAATACAGGTAAACCGTCCGTTAAAATTTAAGGGTTTGAAAATTTACCAGACCAGTTACGGCTGGCTGGCCCGGGGACAGGCCGTTATTAACGGTAAAGCGGTACCTTTTGACCTGCCCAGTGGCCGGGGTCTCGACATCGACCCGGGCAAAAATGTAAGGCTGGTCTTTTTCTTTATTCCTGATTTTGATGAACAGGGGGGCAGGTTACATTCACGTTCACCCCTGCCAAATAACCCCAGGCTGGTGGCTATGCTTTTCCAGGATCAACAAGTAAAGGCGAGGGAAGTGCTGGCCGAGAAGGAGACAAAAGCCGTCGGCGGTTATCCCGTTACCTTTTCCGGCTACCGTTATTACACCGGACTTGAGATCAAAAAAGACCCCGGCGTTGGCATACTTTACGCCGGCTTCGTCATCCTGCTGGTGGGATTGGTCATCAGGTACCTGGTACCGGAAAAGCATGAGAGGTGGCGCTAAGTTATGGAAGCTAATTTCAATCTTCTAGCCTATATTTTTTTGCTGGCGGCCGTAATTTTAAGCCTGATCACCTTGTGGCGTTCTAATAGATTTACCTCTCCCCTGGCCCAGGCGGCCCTCATCATGTCCTTTGCTTCCCTTACCCTGGCCCTGGTGCTGCGCAGTATTACCGCCGGCAGGCTCCCCTTGGCTACTTTGTATGAATTTGCCCTCCTGTTTGCCTGGGGTATACTCCTGTTTTATCTTATCTCGCGCAGGATGATTAAATCAGACCTGCTAACGGTTCTAATAGCGCTCCTGGAAGTAATTATCCTTTCCTATAGCAACACCTTATCTTCCGGTCCCAGGCCCCTGATGCCGGCCCTGCAGAGTATCTGGCTGCAGTTTCATGTTCTTACGGCCATCATTGCTTACGGCGCCTTTAGCCTTTCCTTTTGCCTGGGTCTTATCTACCTGCTCAAAGAAAAGGGATACGAAGGCATCGGCGCAAGTGTCCTGCCATCCCTGGCCAAACTCGATAACCTCCTCCACTGGTCGGTAGCAGTAGGATTCCCCTTTATGACCCTGGTTCTCATCACGGGAGCCGTCTGGGCCGAAGAGGTCTGGGGCAGGTGGTGGGGCTGGGACCCCAAGGAAACCTGGGCCTTAATTACCTGGCTGATTTACGCCGCTTATCTCCACGCCCGGAAAACATACGGCTGGCGGGGGAAAAGGGCCGCCATTATGGCCATCGTGGGCTTTCTGGCAGTACTCTTCACCTTGTTTGGCGTCTCACTGCTCCTTCCCGGAGCCCACAGCTATGTCTAGCTTCAGGCCAGGCCTTCAAACCTGCGGGCGGCGGCCAGCACCTTCTGGATATAGGCCTGCGTTTCCCGGTAAGGAGGAACGCCGCCGTAACGTTTAACTGCGCCGGGTCCGGCGTTGTAGGCTGCCAGGGCAAGGGTAAGATCTCCCTGGAAGCGGTCCAGCAGCTGCCTTAAGTACCTGGCGCCGCCATCCAGGTTGGCTTCCGGATTGAATGGATCTGTCACCCCCAGGGCCCTGGCCGTCGCCGGCATGAGCTGCATGAGCCCCATGGCTCCGGCTGCTGATACCGCCCGGGGATTAAAGCCGGACTCCACCGCCACTACCCCCTGGAGCAGGGCTGCCGGCAGGTTGTACCTGGCCGCCACCCGGCTGATGAGGTCCTTAAAGCCAGACGCTGGCGAGCTGCGCTCCCCATGACGAGAGTTATGGGGGGGTACCCCTACTGCCTGGGATTGTCCCTCTTCCAGTTGTGCCAGGAGCATCAGATAAAAAAGGAGGTTGAAGCTATCCTTAAGGCTCCCGGTATTACCTGCCGCCGTGGCCTGCATTTTCGCCCAGGCTCCAATCAGCGGCGCTATGGTACTGATATCCATACCTGTCTCCTTTCTACCCGGCACCTGCACCCATTATATCATAATCGCCGGCAAGCAGGGATAGTTTATCCTGAAGATGCCGGTTGTTGACGTTAATCTCCGGCATTGTTACAATAAACAAAACGAACCTAAAAAAGAGTTATTTTTGGAGGAAAAAGAATGCCTATCTACGAATTTCGTTGCCTGGCGTGCGGGAAACTCTTTGAAAAGCATTTTGCCAGCATGCACGAAAAGGTCGAACTTCAATGTCCGGAATGCCGTTCCCAGTCCCTGGAGAGGGTAATCAGCCGGGTTAATTTTATCACCCGTTCGGGAAAGGGTGAGCAAAAACCAAAGCTCACAACCAAATCCTGCAGCCCCGGCAGCAACTGTATGACCCTGGATCTTCCGGGACCTGAAGATTAAGAGCAGGGAAAACGAGGAGAGGGTAACTTAAATGAAGAGGAAGCTTGCCCTCAATCCGGCCTGCCCCTTTTGCGGGTTGCCCGTTGCCAGGCCTAAAGAGCAGGTTACCCACCGGCCGAACGAAATGCCAGTAGGGTCATGTTCCTGCGGCGCGGTCTATGCCTGCGATGTAACCGGCCACAATCTGGGAGCGGCTTTCATAGAAGCCCTGGTCTTCAGCTGTAACATGGACTGGGATCTGGCTTGGGGCCTGCTTCCGGAAGAAGATTACCTGGAAAAAGTGGTTGAGAACTACGACTATGAAACGCATTTAATCGTTCCCGACGGGTTTTATGAGGGCAGAAGAATCTCCGGCACCCTCTATTTCATTAAACTGCACCCGGACATCCTCGAGTTTACCCTTCAAGGTGTGCAAAAAAAATTGGCGCGGGCCGCCGCCATTTCCTCTAAAGCATCTATGGCACCCCGGGGCGAAAAGAAGTTCACTAAAAAGGAAATCGAAGCCCTGGTAAAGGAATATCAGGTGGAAACCCTGTCAAATATAGCCAGGTCTGACTGCCGCCTCATCAGGGACCTGCAGCGGCTTCTCTATAGCAGCGATGAGTTGCTGCGCTTGCGGGCCGCCGATATTTTGGGTAAAGTTGCTGCCATTATTGCAGAGAAGAAGCCGCAAACCATTGCCAGGCTGCTGCAGCAATTATTAACCTCTGTCACAGATCCCGGTGCTTCAGGCTGGGGGGCCATCGACGCCGCCGGCGCCATTATCGCCAGCGTCCCCGAAACCTTTGCTGGATACATTCCAGTCTTGTACCAGTTGCTGGCGGACACAACCCTCCGGCCCCGGGCCCTGCGGGCCATCAGCAGTATTGCCCGGGTGAAACCCGATCTCATCCGCCCGGCCAGCTTGCGCTTTCTCCAGTTTCTCCAGGACCCGGATCCTGAAACCCGCGGCTATACGGCCTGGCTCCTCGGCAACTTAGGCGCGGCAGCAGCCAGGGATATGCTGGAGGGCCTCCTTGAGGACGGGCAACCGGTAACTTTTTACGAGAGCGGTACCTTGCAAAAAAAGACCGTGGGTCTACTGGCGTCTGAAGCCCTGGCCAGAATGTGATCCGCCCTCACCTTTACGATAGGGTTGCAGTTTTTTGAGAAATTCCGGGTGAACCTCAAACCCGAGTTCAAGGGCCCGGTCAACGTGTTCAATGGCCCTGGCAAAATCCCCGTTTAAATAATAGGCATAGGCGAGATTATTATGCCCCAGGGCAAAATCCGGAGCAATTTCCAGCAACTTGTGGCAGGTGGCGATGGCCTTGTCTATGTCACCCTGCTGGAGATAACAATTGGCCAGGTTATTCCATGCCTGGACGATCCTGGGGTTCAACTCAATGGCCTTCTCCAGGGCAGCAATGGCCTCCTCAGTCCTGCCCATCTGGGAATAAGCAAACCCCAGGTTGGCATAACCCCGCGCATACCGCGGCTCGATGGCGATGGCCCTTGCGTTGGCTTCGACTACTTTTTCCATCTCTCCTTTTTGCCAGTAGATGTAGCCCAGGTTTACATAAGCCTCAAACATGCGGCCGCTGCTGGCAATAGCTTCTTCAAAGGCTGCAATTGCCTCATCCCATTTCCCCTGCTGCATGTAGAAAACCCCCAGGTTGTAGAGAGCTGTGGCGCAACCGGGGTTTTCCGCCAGTATTCGCTTTTGCCCGGCTATAAAGGCCTCAAAGTCTTGTGCTTCCGGCATACCTTTCGCCCTTCCTGTAATGGTTAATATAAGGAGAGGCTGCTATTTGATCGCTGGCAGCCTCTCCTTGCTGAGGGACTCCGTTTAAGCGTGTGGTTTAAAGTCCCTTCCTACTGATCTTCAGTTATGCCCCTTCCCTTTAAACCATACATGGTGGTGCTACCGGTTGAGAAGTAGATCAATTTTTCTTCGTTAACCAGCTCCGTAGCGGCCTTTTTAATGTCCCTCATTTTGGCGTCCGGGATCTTGGCCTGGACGGCCTTTTCCAGGTCCTTGAAATAAAACTTGCTCTTCTTACTGGTCTCGGCATATTCGAGGATGGCCTTTTTAATCTCCTCCATCATTGCTCATAACCCCCCTTTTCACCAGGCAAGTCTATGCGTCAATACCTCCTGCCGCCCTGGATACCTCCCAGGCCGCCCGGGTATATTTAAACTGGGTGCTGGTCCGGTAAGTATCGTAAGCCAGGCGATAATCGTCAATCAGGTGCTCGGTAAAGGGCAGATCGCACTTCTCAAAGAACTTCTCCCAGCCGATCCTTTCCGCCCAGTCGCCGATACGCTCATATTTTCTGGCTTCAGCGGCATAAACTTCAATGATCTTCTTGACGGTGGCCACCACTTCCGGGAAGCGAGGGAAATTGTTGGGCAACCAGGGTACGATTACTTTGGAGAACTTGGGTTCGCTGATACGGTTGGATATCTTGCCGCCGGCCAGGACGGCTACCCCATCACCAAGCTTATCGGCAATGGGCAGAGCGGGGCACATGGTATAGCAGTTGCCGCAGAACATGCAGCGTTCTTCTTTAATCTTAATCGTTTTCCTCCCGTCTTCCGTTTTTCCAGGCGACAGGGCTCCCACGGGACAGGCGGCTATGGCCAGGGGGATTTCGCAGATCGAGTCGATATTATCGTCCACAATGGGCGGTTTGCGGTGGACACCCAGCAAGGCGATATCCGAACAGTGCACGGCCCCGCACATGTTCAAGCAGCAGGCCACGGATATCCTGACGTGGGCCGGCAGGGTCATGCCGGTAAAGTAGTCCATGAGCTCGTCCATGATGGCCTTGACCATGGAGGAAGCGTCGGTAGCCGGAGTATGGCAGTGAATATAGCCCTGGGTATGGACAATATTGGTCACCCCTGCACCTGTACCACCGATGGGGTATTTGTAACTCCCCGTGATATATTTCCGGCTTAAGAGGTCCTTTTTCAAAGCCTCTACCTTTTCATAGCTGGTGACCATGAATTCGATGTTATTGCGGGTGGTGAAACGGACATAACCGTCACAATATTTATCGGCAATATCGCAGATCTCACGGATATTTTCTGCCGTCATAAACCGGGCGCCGCCGCATCTTACGGTAAAAACCTTGTCTCCGGTTTCGGAAACATGGACCATTATGCCCGGCTCTAAGATGTCATGGTAAAGCCATTTGCCATAATTCTTTTGAATGACCGGAGGGAAAAACTCCCAGAAATGCCGGGGGCCAATATCGGTAATCCTGTTTTCCGTCGGTTTCTCCGGATTGTATTTACCAAGGCGCTCTTGAGATAAGGCCATGTCGACAACCTCCTTTTATCGTTTATGCCGCAGCCGGTAATCTTTGATATCGCGCTTCCATCCGCCGGGCACGTCTTCTTCCTTCCAGAATATATACGGGTTGGTACGCGGCATTTTAACCATCTGCGGAGCAGCCGGGACGCCGATAACCTCCAGGAACCTGGGCAGCCCTTTACGCTGGATCAGTTCGCCCAGGCGCTCGCGGTTCTTGCCTTCTTCAATCCACCAGTCCCAGACCTTCTCAAGCAGCTCTTTAATGCTGTCATAGGGCGGCTCGGCTTTCATAAAAGGTACGGTCAATACCGCCAGCTGGGCGCCCTCCAGGATCGGCGCCTTGGCCCCAAAGAGGACGCTGACGCCCGTGTCGACGCCGGGCCTTAAAGCCCTGGGCATGACATTGATGCAGTGCATGCAGCGGTTGCATTCCTGGTTATTGATTACCAGCTTGCCCTCCTCCATGGCCATACAGCCGGTCGGGCAGAGGTCAATAACTTCCTTCTGGATATCGAACTTACCCCAGTCGCGACCGCTGTGGGCGCCGCCATTGGGCTGAATTTCACCCCTGATATAAGCCTGGACTGCTTCCTGGTCGATGCGGATGTCGTCCCGCCAGGTACCAATCAAGGCCATGTCAGAACGGGCGATGGAAGCCACACAGCCGTTTGGACAGCCATCAATCTTAATCTTGAATTTATAAGGGAAGGCCGGACGGTGCAGCTCATCCTGGTAATGGGTGGTCAACTCATAGCACAAATCCTGGGTATCGATGCAGGCGAATTCGCAGCGGGCCTTGCCGATACAGCAGGAAGGCGTGCGCAGGTTCGAGCCCGAGCCGCCGAGATCCTGGTCCAGTTCATGGGTCAGGTCATAAAAGAGGGGCTCTAACTGTTCGGTGGTGGTGCCCAGTAAGATGATATCCCCAGTGGACCCGTGCATGTTGAATATGCCGCTGCCCCGGAACTCCCAGAGATCGGCAAGAGCCCGCAGGAAGTCAGTTTTGTAAAACTTGCTGGCCGGCTGGTTGACGCGCAGGGTGTGGAAATGGGCGACGGAAGGATATTTTTCGGGAACATCGGAGTAGCGCCCGATAACGCCGCCGCCATAACCAAAGACGCCGACAATGCCGCCGTGTTTCCAGTGGGTTTCCCCGTCGGCAAAAGATAATTCCAATTGACCAAGCAAGTCGTCCACTACGTCCTGGTCAATCATCATACGGTCTTTAGGTAGTTTCTTGCGGCGCAGGGCCTCCCGTTTGGCGTCGGCGACAAAGCTGGGCCAAGGCCCCTTCTCCAGCTCTTCTAACATAGGAATGTCATGTTTGATTTTGAAATCCTTAAGCTCTTCTTCCGAGTAGTTATGCAGCTCTTCGTCCGTATAAATGCGTAACTCTTCATACTTCAGTTCTTTTTGCGGCCGTTTGGGTTTAAAATCCATTAACGGTACCCCCTTTATTGGTTTGTTGCCATCCTCGCCCGCCGCGGAAGCCGGCTTTAAGTAGGAACAATACTAATTGGCTGGGATCTAACTTCGCCTCCTTCCTGGCAATGCATTCGATAGAACTCGAGGGGGCAAAGTGTTAATTATATCGTTAGCGTTCCCCCGCCGGGACTGCAAAGAATAGTTAACACTATCACTTCCGAGCGTTTTTACAATCGTCGCATGGATACTCCTCCTGCCGTAGCTTTGCCCCTTTCTTCACAAAAGTACTAAACTCCTCTGTAGCTGAAGGAACTGCTTTTGCTATTTATAAATTTAGTTCGCTATTTCTCTTAAAATTCCTGCTGCCGGCCGAATTTTTTTCTTCATTCCTAACCAGAAGCAAAAACGGCAGGCTAAAAGCCTGCCGCCAGGTATTAACACGCTATAACTCTCGCAAGTTTGGTTAGTTCGGCTTTACCCTGGACCCACACGGTGATGACTACTTTCCTATTTATCGCCAGGGATGGGGTTCCCATAACGTGCAGATTATGTCAAGACCGTTATCTGGCCCGGCCCGGCTTCCACTTCCCCGACAATCCTGGCCGCCGTGACGCCGCGCTCCATTAAAGCCGCCATCAGGTCCCCCGCCTTATCTGCAGCTACGGCAATTAACAATCCACCGGATGTCTGGGGATCGTAGAGAATGTCCTGAAGTGCTTCCGGTACGCCGGGGGCTATCCTTACATCCTTTTCAACATAATGGCGGTTATTATAGGCACCGCCAGGCACCAGTCCCATCGCGGCAAATTCCCTGGCCCGCGGTAAAACCGGGATGGCATGAGCATGTAAAACCAGGTTAACACCGCTACCCCGGGCCATTTCCAGGCCATGTCCCAGGAGGCCAAAACCGGTAATATCGGTGCAGGCGTGGACCCCGACAGCCACCATGGCCGCCGCAGCTTCCCGGTTCAGGGTGGCCATCCAGCGGCTGACCTCTTGCTCCACTTCCGGCGTAGCCATTTCCGCTTTAATGGCGGTAGTAATAATTCCCGTACCCAGGGGCTTGGTGAGAATTAGTTTATCCCCCGGCCGGGCACCACAGTTGGTAACTATCCTGTCAGGGTGGACAACGCCGGTTACAGCCAGCCCGTACTTGGGTTCCTCATCGTCAATGCTGTGGCCGCCTACCAGGACGGCCCCGGCCTCCAACACCTTGTCGGCCCCGCCCCGCAGGATCTCCCCCAGGACGGCAATATCCACCTTTTTGCTGGGGAAGGCTACGATATTCATGGCCGTAAGGGGTGTACCGCCCATGGCATAGACGTCGCTCAGAGCATTGGCCGCAGCTATCTGGCCGTAGAGATAAGGGTCGTCGACAATGGGCGTAAAAAAGTCAATGGTCTGGATAATGGCAAGGTCGCCCGTTAAGCGGTAAACGCCGGCGTCGTCGACGCTATTCATTCCCACCAGGAGGTTGGGATCATCCATCACTGGCAGGTACTGCAGTACTTGATTCAGGGTCCCCGGACCCATCTTGGCCGCTCACCCGGAACTGCAGGAAAGCTGGGTCAACTTGGGATTTTCTATCCTGGGGCTCAACCCGCAAGCGTTGTCAGCTTGTCCCATTATTTCGCCCTCCTTTCTTCTCTTATTTTACCAGCTTTCAGACGTGCCATGTATGACAAAAAGGCATAATAAAAAGGCCCTTATGGGCGCAGTACGGTGATAATATTCAAGATTAGGGGGAAAGCAAAGTGGACACCTATACTCCGGAACCTTTTTTACGGATCAGGTAGGAGTAATAATCGTCCCTTATTTCTTTCCTGACAATGGTATGACCGGCCTGCTGGCACCAGGCCGGTATATCGAATTCTGAGGCCAGGTCATCTACCCATACTTCCAGCATATCCCCTGGTTTAAGTTTTTGCATCTTTCTGGCCGTGGCCATCAACGGGCCGGTACAGTTCATACCCCGGCAATCAAGTACTTTCCGGGCCACTAAACCTCTTCCTCCCGTGAATTGCCCTGCAGGAGCCTGATGAGGTTAAGCACAAGGTTGCGCTCTTCCTCTGTACTGCGGCTCACAAAACGACGTATTTCTTGATACTGGTCTTCGGTAGCCGCACTTAAAGGGCGCCGGTTTTCGTTCAATGAATGCAGGAAAGCGAGGAGACCCCGGATCTCCATTTCGCCCCAGTCGGCCAGGGCGCGGACAACTTCCTGGAGAACCGGGCGCCGCAGGGCCTCCCGGATGTCAGCCGGCAGGCGATAACCCAGGTATAAATCTTCCTCGTCTTCTTCCATGAGGAAGTAGCAGGTTGATACTCCCAGGGCTTCGGCCAGGCTGCTTAAAGTTGCCAGGGAAGGCTGGATGCGGTCCGTTTCGATCTGGCCGATAAGGCTGTGGGAAATGCCTACCTGCTGGGCCAGTTCCTTCTGGGTCAGGCCCATCTTTTCCCGCAGGCGCTTTAATTTATTACCCAGGGTATCTTCCTGGCTTGAACGTAAAAGGGAGCTGGGCGAAACCTCCAGGACGGCAGCCAGTTTCTCTAAAGTTTTTAAGGAAGCCGTCGAACGCGAGCGCTCGATTTCGCTGATATGGGCCAGGGAGACGCCGGAACGGCGGCTTAATTCGCTTAAGGTTATCCCCTTCTGCTCTCGCAGGCGCCGTAACCTGGCCCCCACGGTATTTTTATCCTTATTCCCATTTTCCTCTGTAAAGTAACTAATATCAACCCCGAAAATACCGGCTACTTCTGCCAGGGTGGCCATGGAGAGACGCCTGGTCCCCTTTTCTACCTCGGCCATACAGTCCGGGGCAATATCCAACCGGTCGGCCAGCTCTTCCAGGGATATGCCCCGCTCTTCCCTTAACTTCTTTAACCTTTCCCCTATCGTCATCCAAATGCCCCTCCTTATTTCCCTCGCAATGCTTCCGCTTCGTTTTTTACCTGCTACCTGATGCCAAGCCTACCAGATTGGCGGCCCACTCAGGGTGGGTGGGAGCATAGAGATGGTTGTATCCGGCCAGAACCTTGTTATAAAGGATGCCGTCCACCCGGCCGTCAATACCAAAGCCGCGCCGAACCCGGTAAAGAAAACCCACGGCCTGGCGGTCCAAATTTATTACCCGGGAATGATGAAACTCATGACCTTTAATGAAGGTGCCCCGGTCAAAGAAGGGACTTTCTCCTTCCACCAGCATGTTTGTATAGCCGTGTCCCTGGGGCCGGGAGGACATGGTAACATCAAAGGGTAATGCGCCGCTCATTTCATACCAGCGTCCCTGGTAATTAAGGCGCCTGGCCAGGTACATCAGCCCGCCACACTCAGCATACACGGGCATACCTTCACCTATGGCCCTTTTTACTGCCTGGCGCAGAGATACGTTGGCCTCCAGCCGGGCGGCAAAAATTTCGGGAAAGCCGCCCCCTATATACAGCCCGTCAATGGCCGGGAGCTTTTCATCCTCCAGGCTATTCACAGGCACCACTTCCGCGCCGGCCTGCTCCAGGGCTTCCAGGTTTTCCGGATAATAAAAGGTAAAGGCGCGATCGTGAAAAATACCCAGGCGTACCCGCGGTAAAGGCGGCCGCTGCCGCTCCGGGCCGGGAGGTAGGTCCGGAACCTGGCTGGCAATGGCCAGCAGGGTGTCCAGGTCAACGTTCGCAGCTATGGCCGCCCCTGTGGCGGCCAGGGCGGCATGGATGCTTTCGTTTTCTGCGGCCGGGATCAGCCCCAGGTGGCGGTCAGGTATAACAAAATCCCTTTTTTTAGACAGGGCTCCCAGTACGGGTAAGCCGGTATAGTGTTCAATGGAACGCCGCAACATGTCTTCATGGCGGGGGCGGGCTACCTGGTTTAAAATAACACCCGCTATTTTTACCCGGGGATCAAAATTTTGAAAACCCTGCACCATGGCTGCCGCACTCCTGGTCATGCGGGCGGCATCTATAACTAAAACAACCGGGCATTTAAGGGTATGGGCAATGGCCGCCGTGCTGTTGCTCCCTTCCAGGTCCAGGCCGTCGAAGAGCCCCATGGCCCCTTCTATTAAACCCAGATCGGCACCCCGGCAGCTGGCGCTGAAATGCTGCTCCAGCTTTTCCGGCGGGAGAAAATATAAATCCAGGTTGCGGCAGGGACGGCCGGCGGCCAGGGTCAGCCAGCTGGGGTCGATGAAATCCGGCCCTTTTTTAAAGGGCTGCACCACCAGCCCCCTTTGCCGCAAAGCAACAATTAACCCCAGGGTAATGGTTGTTTTGCCCGACCGCCCGTGGGGCGCGGCTATTACCAGGCGCACGCCTCCCTTCCCTCCCCCTAATAGCGAAAATGCAGGTCGCGGCGGAAATTTGTTTGGGGGAACCGTTTGTCTCCCAGTTCCTCGACTGCATCGGCGCCTATGGTTGCTAAAAAACTGCTCCAACCTATACGTTCGATAAACCCGGCCAGCCTTTCGCCCGGTTTCCCTGCCCTGCGCCAGTAGTTGATGATGTTCTCAAGGCGGTCAATAATGGCCTTATATTCCAGGGGCCGGGCCGGTATCCGGGAAAAGACGACAGCCGCCATTTCGGGCCCTTTGTAGCTATTGCCGCCGTGACCTCCTACGGCAATGGCCGCGTAGCTTCTTTTCTTCAAGCTAATACCTTCAGGGGCCACCTGGACACAGGAAGTGCAACGCACGCAACGATCAGCATCAATGGTTACCAAAGTCCCCTTTTCAGCTTGCCGGGCCCGGATGGCTCCCGTGGGACACCAGGATACCAGAAGGCCAATGTCGATATTGGCGGCCAGGAAGCGGGCCGCATCAACTTCGGGTACGGACTCATACAGGCCTAAAATACCAATATCGGCTTCCACGCCGCCGCCGCACTGGTTGGGACAACCACCAATAGAAATCTTTAAAGGAGCCGGCAGTTCTTGTTGTAAAAAGTCCCGGTAAAAGTAATCAGTTATCGCCTTGGCAATACTGGGGGCATCAACGGCGGCATTCTGGCAGTGGACAAAGGAGGTACAGCATTTTACCTGGTGCAGGGACTTGCCCGTACCTCCTGCCGGAAAACCGGCGGCCTGCAATTCGGCCAGGAATTTTTCTAGTTTTTCGGGCCTGACACCTACAAACTCAAATCCCTGGCGGCTCGTCCGGCGGCCGGTTAAAGCATACTCCCGGATCCAGCGTGCCAGCTGCCGCAAGGTGGTAGCGCTTAAGAGACCGTTGGGGGGCAACAGGATGCGTACGGTTAACAGTGTGCTGCCATCTGCCGCCAGGTGACGGATAACGCCTGGTTGTACCAGTTCATGCCATACCCAGCTGCCCTGGCGGGCCAGCAACCCGGCGGGTATTTCCCGGCGGTAGTCGGGCATAATACCGGCCGGCAGATCCGATGCGTTCACCCCGTCAGCCTCCTTTAGATACGGTTTAAAATCCATTTCTTTTGGGACTTAAAAGGATCTGGGGCTCAGCCTTCAGGCCCAGTTCCTTGATAACCCAAAGGGGACCAACACGGGAGATAAAGTCGCCCACCCGTTCTTTTTTCCTGGCATTATCGGCCCAGAGTTCCAGGAAGGCACCAAAGAGATCGCCAATGGGTGTATAATCGTCATCCTTGATAGGGATAAAGGGCACCAGGACATAACCAACCATAGGACCCTGGGGACCCCGGTGGCCATACTTACCCCCTGCCACCCAGGCCACACCCCGCTCCCGGCCGGGGCGGATGGCCGGGCAGAGGTTGATGCAGACCATACAGTGGCAGCATTTGTCCGGGTCTATAGCCAGGGTAAAGCCCGTCCATCTCAGGGCTCCCGCCGGGCAGGCCGAAAGTAGGCCCGGCAAGTCACCGCCGGCTTCCTGCCAGGCGGCCAGGACTTCGCTGTTTATTTGCGGCAAATCGCGGTATACGCCAATAAAGGAGTGGTCCTTTTGCATCATGGCCCGGATGCAGTCATTGGGGCAACCGGCTACACCACTTTTCACCTTCTGAGGGTAACCAGGATATTGCTGTTCATCAATGAAACGCTGTCCCAGGTAGGTAGCCAGGGCCGGGGCATCAACCAGGGCCATATCACACCTGGCCGGACCGCAGCAGGCTGTTAAGCAGCGCAGGTCATTGCCAGTGGAACCGATATCCAGGCCGGCGGCGTTCAATTCCCTGACCATGGGAACCATTTGTTCCCGTGTAGTATATATTTCAATGGTGCCGCCGCTGGTGAGGTGGATGAGGCCTTTACCGTAGGTTTCCGCACAAGCAGCTAGTTTTTCCAGGGTCGCCGCCGATAGCCACCCTCCTGCCGGCTGCAGGATGCGCAGGTATGCCGATTCCTCAATTATCTCCGGCCGGCAGCTGTTACGTACCCCTATACCGGAAGGTAATTCCGGTATGTTAATATACCCGCCATGACCGTAGGCAGTCTCCCCTGTGGCAAGACCGTGTTCATACATGGCCAGGGGGTAGCGACTATTCCTTAGTTCCCGGACATGGCTGGGCGAACGCCCGTCTAAAAGCTTGCGGCAAAAGGGAAATTCCTGGCTGACCTCGGGCAAACTTAACACTCCTTTGGCATGGGCAGGCCGGTAATCTGGCTGATTTCGCCAATGGGATTTCCCGGGAAAAGTTTATAAATCTGTTTTTTTTCCAGGCCGCTCAGTTTAATAAGGTTGCGCAAGGTACAGATGGTCCGGTGCTGGTCATAGTACTCATAGCTAATAGCGATCAATTTCCAATGGTCTTCATTTAAAATAATGCCCCTCTCCCTGGCCCGGGCAGCAATTTCTCTTTTTTTATCCTCTGGCGGCAACACCTTCTACCATCCTCCCCGAATTGATATAAAGGCCAGCACTGGCGCGCTGGCCTCCTCTGTCATCCTTGCTTTACACGCAACCGGTCGGCTTGGGCAAACCGGCAATCTTACAGGCCCCTTTGGCCGGTCCGCTGGGGAAAAGATCGTAAATCTCTTTCAGGCTGAAACCTGTTTCTTTGCAAAGCTTGCGGATCATGGGGGCAATGCCAAACTGCTGGTAATACTGGCGCAGGTAGTTAACTACCTTCCAGTGGTTCTCAGTCAGTTCGGTTACCCCTTCGGTTTCAGCCAGGGCTTTGGCTACGGCCTCATTCCACTTGCTGGGGTCGGCAATGAAACCGTCCTCATCAACTTCAATTGCGATGCCACCAACATTAATTGCTGGCATGGCCAACACCTCCTGCTAGATTTTATTATACCTGTACCTTTATATTTAGGCTACAGGCTAATAACACCATGATTGTAAAAAATACTGCAGCTTTTAACGCACCAGGGCGTTGGCGACCAGTTCGCTCACGCCGGCGAAGCGTACCGGCAGTTGATAGTAATTGATGATCTCGCGGAACTGGCCCTTGCAGTTGGAACAGGCCAGGGCAATGATGCTGGCCCCCGAAGCCTTTAGCTGCTCGGCCTTGAGCTTGCCGTAGGTTTCCATACGGAATTTGCGGAAATCACCCTTTTCCATGATAGCAAAACCGCTGCCGCCGCCGCAGCAAATACTCATTTCCCTGTTGGGCGTCAGTTCGCGAAAATCCGTGCAGCACGCTTTAAGGATCCGCCGCGGCTCTTCATACATGCCACCCAGGCGGCCCAGCTTACACGAATCATGGTAGGCAACGGGTTCCAAGTTTTTATCCGGGTCTACCTTGATCCGCCCTTCCCGGATCCATTCATCTTCCAGCTCCAGGATGCTCTTGACCTCAAAGGGCCTTTCCTTCGGAGGAATGAGCCTTAACATTAAATACTTCAGCGCTTCAAAGGCATGGCCGCACTCGCCCACCACCAGAGTCTTAACGCCCAGTTTCTTTGCTGTTTCTACATGGGCTTTAACAATTGTAGTAAACTCTACATCGCTATAGAATACTCCATAATTAACCGCATCGTTAACACCTGTCGCGGGAGAATTTAAGGTCCAGTCAACGCCGGCGGCATCCATAACCTCAGCCGCACCCATAACCGTCTCGGCAAAGGCCAGGTAGTCACCGGCATTATGCATGAGGAGGTATTCGGCGCCCTCTTTATCAACGGGTATTTTAACTTTATAACCCTTTGTATCCTCAATTTCTTCCTCAAGAAATTCAATCATATCCAAAAAGGCGTTGGCCGGGGTACCGGTGGCGTTACCGAACTTTACCTGTTTTTGGGTCCCGTTTTTCTTGAGCTCGTCAGGAGCAATATCAATAGCGTCAAAGATCTTCCTGGCCTCCCGGGCAATGACGCCGTTATCAATGGCTACCGGGCAGACGTAGGCACAGCGCCGGCAAATGGTGCAGCGGTAAACGTTTTCGGCCATGGCATTGAGCTTTTCTTCCGTCAGGTCCTCCGCCCCTACTAAGCCGGGAAAAAGCCTGCCAGGCAGGGTAAAGTAACGCTTGTAGACCTTGCGCAGCATATCGGAACGGTAAACTGGATGGTAGATATCTTTCTTTCCACTGGCCAGATAAACCGGGCAGACCTCGGCGCAGGTGCCGCACTTCATGCAGGTATCCAGGGATAAAGTATAGGGCAACCAGAAGGTCCAGTTATCCCTTTGCTGGAGGGATTTCTTCATGGCCTGCAGGAATTTCTCTACCCGCGGCTCGTCGGGTTTCAGAGTTTCATCGGAAAGTACCCGGTAGTCGTCAAAAACTTTACGCATTATTCCACTTCACCCCACTTCACCTTATGATAGGTAAAATACTTGACGGCAAAGTGTGCCATACGGGTAAAAGGAATGTAGATCATGAAAAGCCACAACAATAATAGAAAGACCAGGTAGCTTCCCGGCAAAGGTAAGTGGGGTTTGAAAGCGAATAAGCTGATAAAATAACTCCTGAAAGCCAAATCACTGAGAGCACCACTGGCCAGGGCAGCAAGGGCTAACAGAAAAATAAAAAGCAGGTTCAGGTATTCCACCGGCGTTGAAATCTGGCGCAGTCCGGGAACAAATAAACGGAATAAAAACAACAGGCAGGAACCGGTCAGGGCCAATACACCGCCTGCCGTACCAAGATAGATGGCGACCGGCGCCCCCACCAGCAGGAAAAAGAGCCAGAAGACGACTGCGTAAATACCCCAGTGCATCACCAGGGAAGGAAACCATAATCTGCGGTTATGGTGAAAAAGGCTGCGGAGGGTGAAAACCTCGCTCAAAAGCTCGCTTAGTTGACCCCCGAGGGTTTGTGGGTAGGGAAAGAGTTCCCAGTGCAGGTTTACCGGAGCTTTAAGCCAGCAGGTCACTTTATAGCCCAGGCCCAAAACCAGGGTAGCGACAGCTATATACGGTAAAACGCCACCGATGAATGATTGCCAGAAATTCATAAACTGCCCCCCTTCAAAAGCTTGTCATGCCCGGTATGTATACGTTCACGCAAGTGCAACTCTGATATTTATAAAATTTATTTCGCTGTCGAGGGCAGTTTTCCTGCTGCCAGCAAAATTTTTTTGCTATATTTAAAAGCCGTTTTAGATAACCTTGATTAGCCCAAATCAACCTGCCTGGCTAATTTCAAAACGCACCTCGTTCGGCATACCTGCTGCCGTAGTATACTGAAGCCATAAAACCATTTTTTCTACCGTTGCTGGCAGGGGTTCAAAAGAAAGATTGAGGATTTCCGTCCCGTTTTCCTTTAGATTAACGGTTTGAACCTCATCTTTTTGTACCAGGTTGTAGTTAGCCCCTCCTTCATCTACCAGCACGGCATCATTTAAAGTAATTACTGTTTGCCGGTGGGCACTGACCTCCAGGGAAATCTGCCATTGGACGGACTGGTCGATGATGACCTGCTTCAGCTTAAAAGTTGTACCATCACCTGCCGTACCACTACCCTGGTAACTCTTCTTTCCCGGACTCATAGCCATAACCGGCCTAATTTCCCGTACCTCTCCGGTTTTCTCGATCCTTGCCTCCTCATAAGTAATACCTGGATTAGCCGGACTATTCCCCAAGAAATCCTCAATCACTAGCAAACTTACAGGTGTAGCGTCTTTGGAAAATTCCGGGAATATCAAAACAAGATCACGATATCCCCCGGCCAATACGGTTTGCCTGGCCCTGATATCATTGGGCAGATCGACAAATGTATCATGGATCTCCACCGCATTGGGAAGGCTAACGGAATTATAAAGATACTTTTTACCAGTATTATCGGTTAACTGAAAGGTCTTCCCCCAACCCTTGCGGAGACTAAAATCCATACTTTCATGCAAGCGGACAATTAAATAGAGCGCACCTTCCCGGCGGCCAAAGCCCCTAACCTCATATTTCGAAGACCCGCTGGAACGAGTAAGCTCCAGGGTCATGGCAGGAAACAAAACCTTCTTTCCATCGGACAGGAGCCCGCTACTGCCACTGTCGGCCTCTGTAGGTGTAACTACCAGGTTAGGCCTATTTTTCGGGTCACTGGGAGCTAGACCCTGGGGCCTGTCTGTAGCCCACCAAAAAACAATAAAGTCACCAATAATGATTAAACATAGTAAAAGTTCTATGAGCCCTATCCGTTTTGACGGCCGCACCTTGTCGTTAATTCTATGCTTGTTCTCAGCCATATTATGTATCACCCTGATTGAGAAAAAGTAGTAAGCATTAAGAAGCCCTGGCCAGCCTGCGGTCAGCCAGGGCTTCGTTCTTCCACCTACATTGCCTTGGGGAACAAAATACCGCCAAAGGCAAGCCAGGCCAGGAACAGAGTTAATACCACATTAAACAACTGTCCCACAATATATTGGATGACCGACTTACCGCCTTTGACCTGTTTCAACAAATCACGGAAGTTAGCCTCCAGGCCAATACAGACGAAGGCCATGGCGAAGAGCCAACCCCTTAAGCCACTGGTTATTTTTACTATCTTATCCACATTGGCCGCACCCATGCTGGGTACGAGAATAAAAGAGAACAGCAGCGAAGCGGCCACGAAGCCAAGGACAAACTTGGGGAACCGGATCCAGATTTCCTTGGCGCTGGCGCCCTGGCCGGCTTCTGCCCCGCCCATCTTTGTCGCCCAGATAAGGGCCACGAAGAAGGCGACGACGCCAATCAAAACGTTTTGGACCATCTTCACAACGGAGGCAACTTCCAGACCCCTCTGACCAAGGAAGGCTCCCGCAGCGACCACCGCGCCGGTGGCGTCAATGGTGCCGCCAATCCAGGCTGCACCCACGTCAGGGTCCATATTAATGCTCATAATGAAAAGAGGCATAACGACTAGCATGATTACTGTGAAAATAAGGGAAATGGTGATAGCCACACTCACTTCTTCTTTTTCAGCGTCACAGGCGGCGCCGGTGGCAATGGCCGCCGATACACCACAGACTGAAGCCGCCGCGCTCATGGTCATAGCTAGTTCCGGCTTTAACTTCAAGATCTTGACCCCAAACCAGTAAGTAAAAATTAGTACTATAGGGCAGCCAATCCAGGCAACGAGCAAACCCGGTGCACCCAGGGCTACAATCCGGTTAAAGAGAATTTCACATCCCAGCAGCACCAGGCCGGTCTTGATAAACATTTCGGTCTTAACTGCCGGTTTTACCCAATCAGGGGTTCTTATAAGGTTACTGATAATCAGTCCTACGATCAAACCCCAGAGGGGAACCTCCAGGTTGTATGATTTGGCGATATTATGTGAGGCCAGGATTTGAGCAATAATCGCCAGGATAAAAACAACGACAAATCCTGCCAGGTATCGGCCAAGGTTTTCGCCCATCGCCGTGACCCCAATAGCGGTTAGAATCCCAAGCCCTACCATCATCACTAAAAGTTGGGGCCAAATATTAGCAGGTAAAGCCTGACTCAAGCTGGTCCATTTCGCAATGCCGGGTACCTTGGTGATAAACCCGTTGACGGCAAGGAAAATTAAAATGAAACCGAACCAGATAGCCCACCAGTCTTCCAGTTTCCACAAGGGCGACCAATTAATTCCCCTCTTTTCCGGCAGGCTGTTGCCTACGACGGGTTGTGCCATTGGATACCACCCTCCCATTTTTGGGTCTTTGCCGACCCGTCTTTTAATGCATGCCTATCTAAGATGAGCACTTTGTTACACTCGCCACAATCCTTGCCACAAAATGTCGCTATCACCTCCTAAAAATCCCAACTTCCAGACTAAAATTATGAACCCGTCTGCCAGGAAATAAAACCACCTCCTCCCAATTAAACAACTACACTCTTACTAAATATAATAAAAGGAAATAATCAACCTTGCTATAACTATTATATTTAAAAGTTTGACCAGAAAATACTTGCGAACACAGTTAGCATTAACATAATAGCCAATTTAGCCTTGCACTAACATTCCCAAATCGTTAGATATTATTAAATAATATTTCGCCATCATTAAGCATTTTCCTGCTGTCAGGAAGAAATTATTGGGTAAAAATAAAAATAAACGGCACCTTTAAATCCAGGTGCCAGTAATAACGATCGTCACGTGCTATTCCCCCCAGGTGATATTACCGTCGTTACTGAGGTAATAGGCCAGTCGCTGGAGTTCCAGGTTGTAATCGGCGTTATAGACCAGGACATCCTGCGGAACGCTTAAAGTAATGGGAGCGTAGCTCAAGATGCCTTTAATACCGCTTTTGACCAGCTCATAAGCCACCTTCTGGGCTTCTTCCGCCGGCACGGCCAGCATGGCAATTTTAACATCTTTCTCTTTCACAAAAGCGGACATTTCCTCCATGGGTCTGACCCGTTGTCCTCCAACCATAAGGCCGATTTTCTCCTGGTCCCGGTCAAAGACGCCCACCAGATGAAAATGCCGGCCATATTTCTGGTTGTGCTCAGCCAGGGCCATTCCCAGTTTACCAGCCCCGACCAGGATAAAGGGCCACTCCCTGTCCAGGCCGAGGATACGGGCAATTGCCTCTTTCAGGTAGGTTACGTTATAACCCACGCCGCGTTTACCCAGCTCGCCAAACCAGGCCAGGTCTTTCCGGATCACCGAAGGGTCGACTCCCACCCTGACCCCCAGTACCTGGGAAGAAATTTCTTCTATCCCGTGCTCTTCAATTAAATTGAGGCAACGGTAATAAATGGGTAAGCGGTCGATAGTTGACCGGGGTATTTTAATCCGAAAAGGCATTTTTACCTCCCTCGCTTATATTCAACTAGGGTTGATGATAGCATTTAATTACCTGGCCTGGTAGCGGGCTACTGCCTGGTTGTGTTCGGCCAGGGTACGACTAAAATAATGGGAACCGTCCGGTTTAGCCACAAAGTATAGATAATCTGTTTTAGCCGGTTTTAAGGCCGCAAGGAGCGAGGCCCGGCCCGGATTGGCAATGGGTCCTGGGGGCAGGCCATTGACCCGGTAGGTATTATAAGGGGAATCGATCTCCAGGTCCCGGTAAGTGAGGACGGGCTTGGGCTCAGGTAATAGATATTGTACCGTGGGATCAGCTTCCAGGCGCATACCCCGTTTGAGGCGGTTAACATATACTCCGGCAATGATAGCCCGCTCGGCATCAACCCTGGCTTCCCTTTCTACGATGGAAGCCAAAGTAACAATCTGCCTGGTATTTAAGTCCAGGGCCGGGTCTTTCTCCCGGCTGATTTCCTGGTAAACCTCGTTAAAGCGTTTGAGCATCATCAGCACTATCTCCTCGGGCGGCGTCCCCCTGGCCACCCGGTAGGTGTCGGGAAACAAAAAACCCTGGACGTGTTCCGGGCTGGAAGGCATGTCCGGCAAAAAATCAAAGGGATAATCCCGGGCTGCAGCCTGCAGGAAATCCTCTTTCCGGGCCAAGCCTTTCTGCTGCAGCAAGGCGGCTATTTCCCGTACCGTATATCCTTCGGGAACTGTAAATTCAATCTCCTGGACATTGCCCGCAGCCAGCAGGCGGAGGACTTCCGGCAGGGAAAGGCCGGGGGAGATTAAATAGTAGCCTGGCTTTAGCTGCTTGTCCAGGCCTGTAGCCATGGTCGCCAGCCGGAAAGCCAGGGGACTCTTGATTATCCCCTGGCGGGTAAGAGTGCTGGCAATAGCGGCCGAACTTGATCCCGGCGCAATATATACCTCTTTGGCCGGGGCGCCGGGCTGCACCGGGGCCAGCATGGTCAGGAAAAAATACCCGCTCCCGCCCAGGACCAGAATAATTAGTGCCAGGAAAAAAATTAACCGGCGGCGCCAGGACTGCCAGAAAGCTCGATTATAGCTTGTTTCCAGCTCTTCCCCCATCATTAACCTGTTTTCTCTCCATAACTATTTTTTTCATTATATCAAGATCCGGAGGAATGCACAACAGTTTCCCCAGGCTGTCCGCGGCGGATGACCCGTGGTAACGGTGGGTATAAATCCTGGGAGACAACCTCTTGCCGCCCTTCTTTACCCTGCTGGTGGATAATCCTGATAACCCTGGTCCGGAAACCCGGTTTTCCTTCCTGTTTAACTTCCACCTTCCCGGGGGGCCAGAGGGGTACTACTTCCACTTCTTCCGGTGGCGGGATCTTTTCAATTACCTGGCTCACTATCTCAGCGGCGGGGGCCTCCCCGGCGGCATAAAAGGTCATTGTCAGTTTATCACTAGCCACCCGGGCCTTCAACCAGTACCAGAAAGGAGTATCATTGCGGATTTTAAGATCAATCAGGCCATAGACGACGGTGGCATCCCGCCCCGGCGGCACATAACCTACGGCCAGACCATGAGGCTGGCGCTCGACGATAGTTAACCCGGCAGCCAGGGCGGCATTATAAAGGGTTGATGACACCTGGCATACACCGCCGCCAATGCCGGGTACAAAGTTGCGATCTTCAATGACCAGGGCTTCCCGGTAGCCACGTTCTGCGGTCCGTGGCCCCACTGCCAGGTTAAAGGAGAACTCTCCCCCCGGCGGCAACCAGGTATTATCCAGAGTGCTGGACGCCAGCCGGATATTGTGGGTACGGCCTGTATCAGCTGGATTAAAAACGGTGGTAAAAGACCCGGTCGCTTTTTCAATTTTCCGGGCCGCCAATGCAGCTGTAGTCAGCTGTGGTTCAAGACGGTTCAAGGGGATGTCGATCACCTCTCCCCGGGATTGCACTTCCAGGCGCCTCATGAAGGTCCCGGTATCCACCTGCCAGCCGGCCTGCGCGGGTATTAAGTAAGGTTTACCGTTACTATCTATTTCCAGGCGCGCATCTACCGGCTCTTTCAAGATATCACTGCCCAGGCGTTTTAATTCCGCCTGGAGGCGCTGCTGTTCCCACTGATATACCGGCTCCAGCCGGCGCCGGTTTAATGCGAAAACAGACAGGCGTTGCTTTAAATTGCCGGTCCGGCCCAGGGCCCAGGCCCGGGATAAAGTAGCCTCAATATCAATATTCATCCCCAGGTTTCGGGGAGTAGTCGTTATCAACCTGTCGCCCAGGCGCAATTTAATTTCCCGGTCCAGGATTTCCGTAGCCAGTTCCATTATCTTTAACCTGGCAGCAGCCGGCGGCAGCCCTCCGATTGGCCAACCGGCAATGGTTACGCCCGGGAAAATGCGGCCGGAAAAATATATTCCCATTACGGCCAGGCTGGCCGCTCCCAGCAGAAAAATTAAAAATGCTGCCAGTTTCCACCTGACCATGGGCCCACTTCCCGTAAACATTTTTAAAACATAATATGCCCCCTGTGGGCCGGAGATACAAAGTAAATTTAAGGCAAAGCCCGCCAGTTTTCCTGGCGGGCTTTTTAGCTTCAATCTTCCTCTCCTTCATCCAGGGCGTCTGCCCAGACCTCAGCCACGCGCTGCCATTCGTCTTCATCCTCAATCTCATAAAGGACCTCGTTGCCATCTTCATCCACACCGATCTTCAGCACAATGGCTTCAGCAGCTTCGGTATCGCCGGTTTCCACTGGTAACAGGATGGCATACTCGTCATCTTCGACATTGAGGATATCTACGACTACAAACTCATGCTCCTGCCCTTCATCATCTGTCAGGACGATGGTGTTTTCCTGGTCGGCCATGTCCTCACTCCTTTTTCCAGGATAGGCCTATCATACCCCATTTTGCCCCCGCCGGTCAAGGTATCCCTGCAAAATTATACTGGCCGCTACCTGGTCGACAACGGCCCGCCGGCGGCGGCGGGATAGGTCGGCTTCCAGGAGGATTTTATCAGCCGCTACAGTGGAGAGGCGCTCGTCATAGAGGTGCACCGGCAGGCCCAGTTCAGCCTTTAACCTGGCGGCAAAGGCGCGGGCCTCCGCCGCCCGGGGCCCGCAGGTACCGTTCATATTGCGGGGAAGCCCAACCACCACTTCTTCGACACCATACCGGTCAACTAACTGCTTCAGAGCTTCCACATCGGCAGCCCTGTTTTTCCGGCGAATGGTGGTCACGCCCTGGGCTGTCCAGCCTAAAGGGTCGCTAACGGCCACGCCAATGGTTTTGCTGCCGACATCCAGTCCCATAATGCGCAATTCAAATCACCTTAAGGCAAAAATCGCGGCAGGCGCCGGCGCAATAACCGCAGAGGATGCACCGCCCGGGATCGACTACCACCCGCCCGCCGGCCAGTTCCAGGGCTCCCTGGGGGCATCGTTTAACGCACGAACCGCAACCACGGCACCAGTCTTCAACCAGGAGCCGGCGTTTCCTTACCTGAAGCCGTGCCAGCAGTTCCGCCGCCGGCTCCTGGCCGCTAAACCAGGCGACATTCACCTCTACCTCCTCCAGGGATTGCATGCCAACGGCTACGGCATCAATGACCGGCGTGGCCAGAACAAACTCCAGGGCCTGTCGCGCTTGTGTTCCCAGGTGCCCGCCCCCCAGGGCCTTCATGGCATAGATCCCCTTGCCGTTACTGTGGGCCAGGGTAATGGCGGCCAGCATCTCTTCCCTGCTGCCGTCTAGTATCCCCAGCCCCGCCTGATTGTAAAGGGGATGGATAATATCGATTTCCGGCATCACGGCTGCCGCCCGCACCGCTGCTACAGCATGGGAGGATATACCCACGGCCCGTACCAAGCCGCGCGCTTTGGCTTCCAGGAGGTATTCCAGGGCCGGCCGGTGGCCGGCCAGGGTCAGGGCCGTTTCCTGCTCGTGGAGCAAAAAGATATCAATAACATCCCGGTCCAGCTCGCGCCGGGCCTCCTCCAGGCTCCGGGCCATACCTTCTGCCGTATAGTCATAGGATTTGGTGGCCACGACTACCGGTTCCTGCCAGCCCTGCAGGGCGGCCCGGATATGGGGATACGTGGCATAACACTGGGCCGTATCAATAAAGTTGACACCCAGCTCCAGGGCACGGCGGAGGAGGCTGGCCCCGGCAGCAATACTCAGGCCCGCCTGGAGCGGGCCTATGGTCAAGGAACCAAAACACAGGCGGGATACCCTGATCCCGCTGGCTCCCAGGGTGGTGTAAAACATGGGGCTAACTTCCTGAATATCTATTTCCGTATTTCATCCAGCTTTTTCTCCCAGTAAGCCAGCTTTTCTTCGGTACGGTTTAAAATCCGCTGATCCTGATCAGTAAAGAAACCTCCTTCGGCCTTTGCCCTGGCTTCCTCCAGGTGGGCGCGCATGGTTTGGAGGCAGCGCTGGTAAAGCTCCAGGGCATAGGCCGCCCGTTCCCGTTCATGCCCCCAGCCCCCCTGCCAGTCACGCACCGCGGCCTTCAGGAGGTCAAAAAACTTATCACCTTCGGTATAGAGGTTGACCGTCAGCTCCACATCCGACAGGGCCATGGGTCGCATCCTCCCCTTTAAGTTAAATAATTCTTCAGCAACTCAGCGATGATCTCATCGCGCTCCACGCGGCGAATCAAGTTGCGGGCCCCGTTATGGCTGGTAATGTAAGCCGGGTCCCCTGAGAGGAGGTAGCCGATCAACTGGTTTATGGGATCGTACCCCTTTTCCTTTAAAGCCGCCTGGACTTCCACCAGCACATCCCGGACTTTAACCTTCTCCTCTTTCTCCACTTTAAACATCATTGTTTCCTGCATGTCCCCGGACATTGCCTTCACCCTCCTTGCGGTTTCCCGGTCTCTCTTAGCGAACCTGCTGGGCCACTACCTTAAGGCTGTAGGCCAGGGCCTCGTCCAGCTTGCTTGGATCCTTGCCCCCGGCCTGGGCCATATCTGCCCGGCCCCCGCCGCCGCCGGCAGCAATCCGGGCCACCTCGCGTAATAAATTCCCGGCATGGACGCCCCGCTTCACCAGGTCTTTACTTACCATAGCAACAAAATTAACGCGACCATCATGCTGTGAACCCAGGACCACTACGCCTGAACCCATTTTGTCCCGCACTTTATCGGCCAGCTCTCGTAAAGCTTCGGAGTCGGTTATATCTACCCGGGCCTGCAGCACCCGGACCCCGGCTACTTCCCGCACTTGTTCCAGCAAATCTTTGACGGTGTAGGTAGCCAGCTGGTTACGCAAGCGGGTGATTTCCCGCTCCATTTCCTTGCCTTTCTCCAGGAGCTGCTGCACCCGTCCGGCCACCTGGAAGGGCGGTACTTTGAGCAAACCGGCGACAGAGGCCAGTTCCTGGTACTCGTGGCTAACCAGGTCCAGCGCGGCCGCTCCCGTTACCGCTTCCACCCGGCGCACGCCGGCACCAATGCTGCTCTCACTCGTAAGCCGGAAAAGACCTACTTCGCTGGTGGAGCGCAGGTGGGTACCGCCGCACAGTTCCAGGCTATAGTCACCCATCTTTACCACCCGCACCTGTCCGCCGTATTTCTCGCCAAAGAGGGCCGTAGCTCCCATGGCCTTTGCTTCCTGGAGGGAAGTCTCCAGGGTCGTTACCGGCAAACTGGCTAAAACCTTAACATTTACTTCCTTCTCTATGGCCTTCAGCTCTTCTTCGGTCAAGGGAGCAAAATGGGTAAAGTCAAAGCGCAGCCTTTCCGGTGTTACCAGGGAACCGGCCTGGTTGGCGTGTTCACCCAGAACATTCTTTAAGGCCCGGTGTAACAGGTGGGTCGCGGTATGATTCCTGGCCGTGGCCAGGCGACGCTCCCTGTCCACCATGACCTTTACTTCCTGTCCGGCAGCTAGCTTGCCGGCAGTTACAGTCACCTGGTGGACAATCTTCCCTCCGGGCAGGCGCCTGGTATCCAGTACCCCGGCCGCACCGCCGGGCCAGGCTAAACTACCCTGGTCCCCCACCTGGCCGCCACCCTCCGGGTAGCAGGGTGTCCGGTCCAGGACGACATAGCCGCTTTCCCCCTCGGCCAGATAAGGAACTCGCTCGCCTTGTCGTACCAGGGCCAGGACTTTACCGGTGTCTTCCAACCGCTCGTAGCCGGTGAATTCTGTGCCGCCGATGTCGTCCAGGTTGCCGGCAAAGGCCAGGGCAAATTCATAGGCCTTGATATCTTCGCGTGCCGCCCGAGCTCGTTCCCGCTGGGCCGCCATGGCCTCTTCAAAACCGGCCCGGTCTAATTTGAAACCCTTTTCGCCGGCAATTTCCTCTGTCAGGTCAACGGGAAAACCATAGGTATCATAGAGGGTAAAAGCTTCCTGGCCGCTGATGGTATCCCGGCCTTCACGTCCGGCCCGCTCCAGGATGCCGCTTAAGACCCTCATGCCATCATTCAGGGTTTCGTGGAAACGCTCTTCTTCCTGGCGCATTACCCGGGCAATGTACTCCCGCTGTTCCGCCACCTCGGGGTAGGCCTGGCCCATAATATCAACCACCGTATCCACCAGGCGGTACAGGAAGGGTTCCTCCACACCCAGGGCTTTACCAAAGCGAGCCGCCCGGCGCAAAATCCGGCGCAGGACGTAGCTGCGGCCTTCATTCCCCGGTAAAACGCCGTCGGCAATGAGAAAAGTACAGGCCCGGGCATGATCGGCAATGACCCGAAAGGGGAAGCCGGCCTCCCCACGATCATAGGCACGGCCGCTTAAGACTTCCATGGCCTTAATTAAAGGCTGCAGGAGGTCGGTGTCAAAATTGCTGTCCACGCCCTGTAAAATTGAGGCCATCCGTTCCAGTCCCATACCGGTATCAATGCTGGGGCGAGGTAAAGGCGTTAAATTACCGCCGGCATCCCGTTCATACTGCATAAAAACCAGGTTCCAGATCTCCAGCCAGCGGTCACAGTCACAGGCCCCCAGGGCGCAATGGGTAGCCCTGCAGGCATGTTCCGGTCCGCGGTCGTAAATAATCTCGCTGCAGGGACCGCAGGGGCCGGTGTCGCCCATGGCCCAGAAGTTATCCTTTTCACCCATGCGGACAATCCGTTCGGCCGGAATGCCGGCTACTTCCTGCCAGAGACGGTAGGCCTCATCGTCATCCTGGTAGACGGTAATCCAGAGGCGTTCCGGCGGCAACTCCAGCACCCGGGTTAAAAATTCCCAGGCAAAAGAAATGGCCTCGCGCTTGAAGTAATCACCAAAGGAGAAATTACCCAGCATCTCAAAAAAGGTATGGTGACGGGCGGTACGCCCGACGGTATCCAGGTCGTTATGTTTGCCCCCGGCTCGGACACACTTCTGGGCTGTCGTCGCCCGTTTAAAAGGGCGCCGGTCCAGGCCCAGGAAAACGTCTTTAAACTGTACCATACCGGCATTGGTAAAAAGCAGGGTCGGATCGTTCACCGGCACCAGGGAAGAACTGTGGACAATGGTATGTCCCTTACTGGCGAAAAAGCTTAAAAATTTCTCCCGGAGCTCATTCCCCGTCAAAAAACGTCAACTCCTCGTCAAAACTAAACCTCGCCCCCGCCCCGGGGCGGTGAACGAGGTTCTCCAGGCTAAATTTTTCTACATTATACCTGAAGCGGCGAAGGTTGTCAATGAAGGTTCGCCCGCAAGAAAAAGCCCCTCACTTTCATTTGAGGGGCGACTAACTTATTTGTTCATCATCTCGCTCAAGACTGTTGGGAAGAAGGCGTAAAACTCGGTGGAGCGAACGACATCCTCAATAGGTACCTGGTCGAGGACGGAGTGGGCATATACCTCATCCCCCGGTCCGAAGCCGATGGCAGGGATACCAGCTTTACCCACCCAGTAGGTGCCGTTGGTGCTGAAAACCCACTTGCCTACGCCTGTGGGTCGGCCAAAAAGCTGCTCGTAGGTTTTGAGGCCTGCCTTCACCAGGAGATGGTCCTCCGGCAGGGCCCAGGCCGGGAAGTATTTGTCGACTTTAAAGACAAAGCCGGTGTAGCTGGGATCGGCAAATTCCAGCACTTCCACCATGCCGCCATGGGGCTCGGCCACTTTGCGCACCTGCTCTACGGCCATTTCCTGGGTTTCGCCAAAGGTAAGACGGCGGTCGATGTATATAAAGCACTCGTCGGGCAGGGCATTGATAGAAGGCGTCTTGCAGTGGATATCTGTTACGGCAATGGAGCCCTTTCCCAGGAAGGGATCCTCAATAAACTCTTCCCCCATCTGGCTGATAGCCTTGATAATTTCCGCCATCTTATAAACAGCATTTACCCCTCGCTCGGGGGCACTGGCATGGCAGGTACGGCCCTTGGTGGTGACCTTCATCTCCACCCGGCCGCGATGGCCGCGGTAGATATTCATTTTCGTCGGCTCACCGATGACGACGAAGTCAGGCTTAATTTTATCCGTCACCACCAGAGAGTTGGGGGCGACGCCGTCGCAGATTTCTTCGATGTTGCCGAAGTAATAAAGGGTAAAATCACGGCTGAGGCCCAGGTCCTTCATAATTTTGAGGCCGTATACCATCCCCGGGGTGGAGTTCTTCTCATCCCCGGCACCCAGGCCGTAGAAGATGCCGTTTTCGATCTTGCCCTTATAGGGATCCCACTGCCACTGGTCAGAATCGGCTATATCAACCGTGTCGATATGGCTGTCGTAAAGCAGGACCTTCGGGCCGTTGCCAATACGACCGACGATGTTGCCCATACTGTCCAGGAAGACCTCGTCAAAATCCAGCTTTTTCATTTCCCGACCAATGCGCTCGGCCACTGCTTTGATGTCACCGTTGGGGCTGGGAATGGCTACTATGTCCCGTAAAAACTGGATTATATCCTCGCGGTACCTCTCTACTTCCGCCTTAATCTTTTTAATAATTTCCTCGTGCATCTGATTTTCCTCCTCTTAGCACGGCTTAACTTGACTTTAATCGGGCTACCATTTTTAACTTATAGTTAAGTTATTTCCACGTTGAGAGCAGGATTCCTGCCGGTTAGTAAAATTTTAACTCCAAATTAACTGCCAACCAGACGCGCCCAGATAAATTTCACTACAATGCAACCAATAGCCGTCAGGGGTACGGCCAGGAGCAGGCCGGTCACACCCCAGAGTTCGCCGCCGGCCAGGAGAGCAAAGATAATTACCAGCGGATGGAGGCCGACACTTTCACTTAAAATACGCGGAGCCAGTAAACTGCTTTCTACCTGCTGGACAATGCCCATGACTACCAGGGCGTAAAGGGCCGTTTTCTTCGATTCCAGAAGGGTCAGGGCCAGGACGGGAACAGCACCGATTACCGGTCCAAAATAGGGAATTAAATCGGCCAGGCCTACTACTGTGCCCAGGATGACTGCGTATCGGGAACCGACCAGGGCCAGGCCCATGCCGGTCAGGAAACCTACAATCAGGGACACCAGCAGGTGGCCGCGGATGAAACTGGTCAATACCCGGTCGATCTCCAGCCACAACCCTAAAGCGTCCTCTTTCATCTGGATGGGTAGCAGGTGGCTGGCTGCCCGGCCGATTTGTTCACTGTCGCGTAAAAGGTAGTAGGCTAAAATTGGCGCCAGGAGGAAGCTGGTAGCCCCGCTCAGGAGATCGAGGAGGACCTGGAGGGCCTGGCGAGCGCTCTGCTGGAAGGTGGTGCTTAGACTGGTGAGGGTTTCATCCAGGAGCCGGCGCAGGCCGGCAGGTATGGCTACTTGATTGTAACGCTGGTAGAAACCCTGAAGCAGGCCTTCAACCTCGGCCGTAAAGGCAGGCAGGCGGATAAGAAATTCATTTAATTCCCGGATTAGCCTGGGTAGAATAAAGAAAAATACCGGCAGGGAAAGGGCCAGGATAAGCAGATAGAGAAGTAAAATGGCCAGGGGGCGCTTTAAACCCTTTTTCTCTAGCTTCATCATGGCCGGCTTTAAAAGGTAGGCCAGGAAGGCCGCCAGGAAGAAAGGTGTCAAAACCTCACGCACGCGATACAGGAAAAATAAGGCCGCGGCCAGGAAAAGCCCGGCCCCGGCCAGACGCCAGATTTTTAAAGCCCGCTTTACCGTCATACTTTTCCCAACCTATGGTCTAACCTGAGAGCGGCGGCGGACAACTCCCCTGGGGCGCGCCGGGATAGGCTCCTCCGGCGGTGTAAGGGGTACCGGCTCTTGCTGCAACAGGGGTTTTTCCCGGGGCCATTTTAAGGTACTGCTGATTATGGCCCCCATGATACTGCCAGCGATAAAACCACGCCAGAAGCTCAAGCCCACCTTGCCCCCCTACCCTTCCAGGGATATTAAGGTCCCGTCCTCAGCAACATTAAAAATTTCCCGGCGGTTGTTAAATTCTACGAAACAATCCCAGCAGTAATATTGATCGGTCCCTATTTTTCCGATGGATTTACTACCGCAACGGGGGCAGTTTAACATTTAGCTCACTCCCTAAAAAATATTAACCCATAATTACTGCCTGCGTACCCCACTTAACCTCCCCGGTAAGGGGAATTTCCTGGCGCCCTTCCAGGAGGTCGTTAACCAGACCCGTTGATATTTCTAAGGCTTTCACCTGGCCGGAAGGAAGGTCAACAACCAGATCTTCCACCAGGCCCAGTTCCTGGCCGTCCCGGCTTAAAAGGCGCAGGCCTTTTATCTCCTGCCAGCGCCTTAACCCTGCCGGCAGTTCATGGCCGACGGCCTCTGCGCCGGCAACGGTAAAGGTTTTCGGTCCCCGGGACTGCAATTCCTCAAAGGATACCACCCGGGGCTGCTGCAACCAGCTGCCGTCGGCCAGGATCAGGGCCTTTAAAAGGCCGGTTGTCTCGTCATAGAGGAGGTCTTGGACCCGGCCCAATTCTTCCCCCCGGTCCTGGCTGATGACCGGTAAACCAACCAGTTCCCTCCCCTTGGGCATAGTCAAACCTCCACTAAAAAAGATAACCTTCCTCTAGTATAACCAGGGAAGGTTAACAGCATGCGCCTCAATCATGAGCAAAGGTAGCCTCGATAGTACCGCCGCCTACCACCAGGTCGCCCTGGTAGTAGACGACGGCCTGGCCCGGGGTAATGGCCCGCTGGGGCTCGTCAAACTCCAGCCTGGCGCGGCCGTCCTCCATGGGGTACACGGTAGCTGCCGCCTCGGGGGCCCGGTAACGAATTTTCGCCGTTACCCGGGCCCGGGACGGCAGTTCCCCCCACAGGATGTAATTGTTGTCCCGGGAAAAGAGAACGCGTCGCTCCAGGTCTTCTTTGCCGCCGACAATAACAGCATTGCGTTCTGGATCCAGGGCTACCACAAAGCAGGGCTTACCCAGGGCCAGGCCCAGGCCTTTGCGCTGGCCGATTGTGTAATAAGGGAGTCCCTGATGCCGGCCAACCACCCGACCCTTGACATCCAGGATGGGACCAGGTTTTATAGCCTGCCCCACCTTGCTCCGGAGGTAATCACGATAATCACCCTCGGTGATAAAACAAATATCCTGGGATTCGGCCTTTTCTGCTACCGGCAGGCCATAACTTTTGGCAATCTGGCGCACTTCTTTTTTAGTATAATCCCCCAGGGGTAGCAGGGTATGGGCCAGCTGTTCCTGGGTAAAGGAATAAAGGACATAGCTCTGGTCTTTATCGGCATCCCGCCCTTTGGCCAGGAGATACCGGCCGCGCCTGGCATCGTAAAGGCGCCGGGCATAATGGCCGGTGGCAAGATAATCCATACCCAGGGCCCTGGCCTTTTTTAAAAGGGCATCAAACCTTACCCGGCGGTTGCAGGCTATACAGGGATTGGGAGTTTCCCCTTTCAGATAAGAATTAATGAAGTAATCGATAACTTCACGCTCAAAAAGCTCGCGAAAGTTTAAGACATAATAAGGTATATCCAGGATGCCGGCCACCCGGCGGGCATCGTCGACGGCAGTAAGACTGCAACAGCCGGTTTCTCCCGCCGGAGGCGGCGTACCCTCGGGCCACTGATCCAGAGTAACGCCGATTACTTCATAGCCGGCTTCCTTCAATAAAGCGGCGGCCGTAGAACTGTCCACGCCGCCGCTCATGGCCACCATAACTTTTTCCTTGCGGGCCGCTTTCGCCACCCCCTGAATTTAGTTTTATCCACTCAAGAGGCTTTCTTATTCCTATTCCGGTAATCTTCAATGGCTTTATGCAGGGCATCGGCAGCCAGGTTGGAACAGTGCATCTTCTGGGCCGGCAGGCCGTCCAGGGCCTCGGCTACCGCCTTATTGGTTATTTGCAGTGCTTCTTCTATTGTCTTTCCTTTGACCATTTCCGTCACCATGCTGCTCGTGGCAATGGCGGCGCCACAGCCAAAGGTTTTGAACTTACAATCCTTGATTATACCGTCTTCCACCTGGATGTACAGGCGCATGATATCGCCGCAAACGGGGTTACCCACTTCACCGACACCGCTGGGATTTTCAATCTCGCCCACATTACGGGGATTGGTAAAATGGTCCATAACCTTTTCCGAATACACCCTGCTCACTCCTTTGTTTCTCCTTTTTTACCTGTTGTACAGGGGCGACATGGCACGCAACCGGGCCACTATCTCCGGCATAACTTCCAGGACGTAATCAATATCGGCTTCCGTATTATCACGGCCCAGGGTCATGCGTACCGAGCCGTGGGCCACTTCATGGGGAATTCCCATGGCCAGCAGGACATGGGACGGGTCCAGGGAACCGGAAGTGCAGGCTGAACCGCTGGAGGCGCAGATACCTTTCATGTCCAGGCTTAAAAGCAGGGATTCGCCCTCTACATAACGGAAGCTGAAGTTGGCATTGGTGGCTACCCGTTTTTCCCTGTCGCCGTTTAACTGTACATCCTCAATCCGGTTCAGAATACCGTCAATCAGCTTGTCCCGCAGGGCCTGCAGGCGTTTCATTTCCTGAGGCAGTTCCTGGCCGGCCAGTTCCGCCGCCCGGCCAAAGCCGACAATGCCCGGCATGTTTTCCGTACCCGGCCGGCGCTTGCGCTCCTGGCCCCCCCCGTGGAGAATGGGGTTAATCCTGGTACCTTTACGGATATAAAGACAGCCAACGCCCTTGGGCCCGTATATCTTATGGCCGGAAGCCGAGAGCAGGTCGACATTCAGTTCATCGACGTTAACGGGGATTTTGCCCACGCTCTGGACGGCGTCGGTATGGAAGATAATCCCCCGCTCCCGGGCAAGCTGCCCTATCTCTTTAATGGGCTGGATGGTACCCACTTCATTGTTGACGTGCATGATGCTGATGAGGATGGTTTCATCGGTTATGGCCTCTTCCACATCCTCCACCCGCACCAGGCCTTCCGGGGTTACCGGCAGGAAAGTTACTTTAAATCCCTGGCGCATTAAATACTGCGCCGTATGCAGGACGGCATGGTGCTCGATACTGGAGGTTATAATATGGCGGCCTTTTTTCTCGTTGGCCGTCGCCGTGCCGATGAGGGCCAGGTTATCGGCCTCAGTACCACCGCTGGTAAAGAAGATCTCCTCCGGCCGGGCGCCAATAAGGCCGGCTACCTTTTCCCGGGCCTCGTCCAGGGCCTTTTTCGCCTCCCGGCCGTAGCTGTAAATGGTGGAAGGATTGCCAAAGGCATCCTCCTTGAGAAAGGGCAGCATAGCATCCAGTACTTCAGGACGGACCGGTGTGGTGGCACTGTGATCAAGGTAAACCCTGCGCATAATTACACCCTTTTCTTTCGCTAGATATAATACATATAGTATTTGTCGTCTTGCTGCATTTTACTGGCTCTGGCTACCATGTCGGCCAGGGTAAAGCTATCCAGGACGCTGCTTATACTGTCCCGTACCTTCTCCCAGATGCCCCTGGTGACACAGGTTTCCGCCCGCTCGCAGCCCTCGCCTTCGCTGGCATTCAGGCATTCTACCGGGGCAATGGGGCCTTCCAGTACACGGATGATATCCCCCACGGTAATTTCTTCCGGGTCGCGGCTCAAGATATATCCGCCCTGGGCGCCCCGGACACTTTTCACCAGGCCGGCCTTGCGCAAAACGGCAATGAGCTGTTCCAGGTAGTGCTCGGAAATATCCTGCCTTTCGGCCACACTTTTAATGGGGATGGGGCCTTCGCCGTAATGCTGGGCCAGGTCAAACATGGCTCGCAGGCCATATTCACCTCGCGTTGAGAGTTTCACCCCACCACCTCCAATCCCTAGTGGTTTGCTCGGTAATAATATCTTAGCAATTAACTCAGGTATTGTCAACGCCAAAGTCGACTTTTTTACTCTGCTTTTTAAATTATCCCGCCTGGCAAGTAAATATACTATCCGGGTAAAAATCCACTTCCGGCCGTCGCAGTTATTCGGCGCATCACCCTCATAAACCCCACAGCGCTTCGGGCAGGCCCGGAAAACGCGTACCGCCGCCCAGGGCTTGCATTTCCTGGTAAGTTATGCTAATTTTTAGTACTGAAGATTGAGCAAAGGAGGCTGAACCTTGACTAAAGACGTAATCGATTGCATTAAAGAACGGCGGAGCATCCGCCGTTTCAAGCCCGACCCCATTCCCGAAGCTACCATCGGTCGCCTGCTGGAAGCAGCCTGCGCCGCGCCTTCGGCCGGTAACGTACAGCCATGGTTTTTCTATTGTATCTATAAGGACGATCTAAAAGAAGCCCTGGCCAGGGCAGCCCTGGGCCAGAAGTTCGTTGCCCAGGCGCCAGTCGTCATTGTGGTATGCGCCGACCCGGAAAGGGCCGCCACCGCTTACGGCGAACGGGGCCGCAATCTTTATTGCCTGCAGGATACGGCTGCCGCCGTCACCAACCTCATGCTGGCTGCCACCGGCTACGGCCTGGGGACCTGCTGGGTAGGGGCTTTCAGTGAAGCTGAAGTAAGCCGTGTCCTTTCTTTACCTCCCAACCTGCGGCCGGTAGCCATCATACCGGTGGGTTACCCCGACCAGACACCAGCACCGCGGCCGCGCCGTCCCCTGGAAGAGGTGGTAAGGGTTATACGTTAAATAAAAGTCAGGACTTACGCCAGTCAGCTGCCTCCAGGGCCGTCAGGTAACGCTCGCGCAGGTACGGATAACACTCAAACCATGCTGGCACCGCCAGGAAGGTTGCGAACCGAGTGTAAGGTTTCCAGCAGGTCGTGCAGGTGATGGCCCCGGGCCACTTTGTTGCAGCTCAGGCGGCGGGGCACCTCGTTCAGGGCACCGCGGCGCAGGTGGGGACAGATGGCGCCGGGGCACTCCTCCTAATGGGGCGGGATGCGGCCCGGCTTACGGTCATATGTCAATGTTTACATCCAGCTGCGAAATGCTAAAATGGAGGTAAAAAGTCCATTCCCTATTGAGGTGGCAGTGATGGACCTTTTTGAGCAGGCCAGCGAGGAAAGCCGTGAGGCACGCGCGCCCCTGGCCGTAAGGATGCGGCCGCGTACTTTAGATGAATTTGTCGGCCAGGAAAAAATCGTCGGGCCCGGTACCCTGCTGCGCCGGGCCATTGAAAACGACAGCCTGAGTTCCATTATCCTCTGGGGACCTCCGGGGAGCGGTAAAACCACCCTAGCCCGGATTATCGCTCGCATGACCAGGGCCCACTTTGAATCTTTAAATGCCGTTTTAGACGGCGTTAACGATATTCGCCGGGTCATTGCCGCAGCCCGGGAGCGGGAAAAATATTACCAGCAAAAGACGGTAATCTTTGTCGACGAGATTCACCGCTGGGCCAAAAACATTCAGGATGCCCTCCTCCCCTGCGTTGAGGAAGGATTGCTCACCCTTATTGGCGCCACGGTTGAGAATCCCATGTTTACCGTTAATGCCGCCATCCGTTCTCGTTCAAGAATCTTCCGCCTGGAGGCTTTATCTGACCAAGCCATCCTGACCATCCTTCAGCGGGCCCTGCAAGATCCCGACCGGGGACTGGGCAAATTTAGCGTTGTAGTTGAGCCAGCGGCCCTGGAGCACCTGGCCCGGGTAGCCAACGGTGATGCCCGGGTGGCTTTAAACGCCCTGGAGTTTGCTGTCCTCACCACTCCACCGGACGAAAAGGGCCGGCGTATCCTTACCCTCAAGGTTGCTGAAGAGGCCATCCAGCAGCGGGCCGTCCTCTATGACCGGGATGGTGACCAGCATTATGACTGCGTCTCGGCCTGGATTAAAAGTATGCGCGGTTCAGACCCCGACGCCGCCCTTTACTGGCTGGCCCGGATGATTTACGCCGGGGAAGATCCGGCCTTCCTGGCCCGCCGGCTCTTGGTCCATGCCGCCGAGGACGTGGGCCTGGCCGATCCCCAGGCCCTGGTGGTGGCCAGTGCCGCCGCCCAGGCTGTGGAACGGGTAGGCCTGCCGGAAGGCCGCATAATCCTGGCCGAAGCTACCATCTATATTGCCCTGGCCCCCAAGAGCAATTCGGTCATCAAGGCTATCGACGCTGCGCTGGCAGCAGTGGAAAAAGAAACGGCCGGGCCGGTACCCATCCACCTGCGGGATGCTAATTACCGGGGCGCGGCCGCCTTTGGCCACGGGAAGGGCTATAAGTACCCCCATGATTACCCCGGCGGCTGGGTGGAACAGCAGTACCTGCCGGACAACCTCCGGGGAAAGGTTTTTTACCATCCCAGCGACTACGGCCGGGAAGGGCAATTAAAAACGGCCTGGCAGCAGCGCAGGCGTAACAGGGATAATAGCAGCGGTTAAGTTGTGGATAGCCCACCGGGTAAGACGTGATGCTCTAACCGGTGGGTTATCCCTGTGGTTTATAAATGCTTCTCCAGCACCTGGACCAGCTTGTCTTTAGTCTGGTACCCGATAAGCCGGGAGACAACTTCGCCGTTTTTAAACAGCAATAGGGTAGGAATACTCATAATGCCATACTCCGCTGCCAGTCCTTGATACTCATCTACATTCAGCTTGGCCACCTTGATTCTACCCTTGTATTCCTCCGCCAGTTCATCCACAAGGGGAGCAATCATCCGGCAGGGACCACACCACACAGCCCAGAAGTCAACCAGAACCGGGAGCTGCGCGGAGAGCACTTCTTCTTTAAAATTGGCATCCGTGAGGGTAACGATATTTGGCGCTGCCAAACCCATTCTCTCCCTTCGCTTGTCCCTTTAATTAATAAAACGGTTTAAAACATCGATTAATTCATTAATTATTTCTCCATCTTCCTGATTGACAATGGCCGTCCGGACACAACCCCGGACATGGGCTTCAAAAATCATGGTTCCTACCTTTTTCAAGGCTGCCCGCGCGGCGGCGATCTGAATGAGAATATCGACACAGTACTTGTCCTCTTCAATCATGCGGTGGATACCTTTAACCTGACCCTCGATCTTCCGCAGGCGGAGCAGTAAATCATCCCGCTGGGGGGCATAGGAACTCTCTTCGCCCGGCCTCCTGCTCACTTCTCTGAACCTCCTTCCCCGGGGATACCCTTATCCAGTATAAAGCATAATTGCAGCCACGGCAACTAACAATTGCCCCGGGAAAGAAGGTGGCGTACCACCAGGCTGGCCAGCATCAGGCCGGCCACGGCCGGGACAAAAACCAGACTGCCGGGGGGTTGTCGTTCGCCCGGCACCAGGTCCGGGATGGCCCGGGCCGGCAGCGGCGGTTCTTCCGAATAGACCACCGTCAGGCCCGTAGTGATGCCCCGGGCTTTTAGACCCCGCCGTACGACCCGGGCCAGGGGACATCCCCGGGTGGCGCTGATGTCGGCCACCTTTAAACGGGTGGGGTCCATCCTGTTACCGGCCCCCATGCTGCTGACCACAGGTACCCCCGCCTGCAGGGCCGTAGCCAGGAGGTCAATTTTGGCTGCCACGCTGTCAATGGCATCAACCAGGTAATCCAGGTCGTGCCGGACAAATTTAGAACCCGTTGCCGGGCTGTACGCTTCCTGCCGGGTAACAATTACCGCCTCCGGGTTAATCTCCCGGCACCGCCGGGCCAGGACTTCTACCTTGGGCTGGCCAAGGGTTGAATGGAGGGCCGGCACCTGGCGGTTGATGTTGCTGGGCCGTACTACATCCGGGTCCACCAGTTCCAGGTAGCCTATACCCGACCGGGCCAGACCCTCCACAGCAAAGGAACCGACACCGCCGGTACCAATTACCGCTACCCGGGATGCTGCCAGGCGGGCCCGCCCTTCGGGCCCAATGAGCATTTCCGTTCGGGACCAGAAACTCTCCACCTTGCTCACCTAAAAATAAAACCCCACAAATGCCGTGCTCACCGTGTGTTTAATGAACCCGCTCTCAGCAGGTGGGTGCCTCCCTGGACGCTTTTTGCTTCCCCTCCAAGGGGGCCTGCAAGCCACGCCCAGAGGTGGGGCTCCCTTTGTATAGGTGTTGGCTCAAAACTCCACGGTGCGACACGAACATCGCAGGGTAAAATTTTGCTTTTCCTGTTGCAAGCATAATCTTAACATAAACTTAAAGGATTTGCAAGTACTATGCTTTACCAGCACTGCTTTGTTTACCCGCCGGACGGGCGGTAGTTTTGAGATGCAGCTCCAGGAGCTGTTCCGGCGCGACTGTCGAAGGCGCCGCCGTCATCAGGCAGGTACCGCTCTGGGTTTTGGGGAAAGCGATGCAGTCGCGGATGGTATCCCGCCGGGCCATGAGCATGATCATCCGATCCAGCCCAAAGGCAATGCCGCCGTGGGGCGGAGTGCCGTACTCAAAGGCCTCCAGCAGGAAACCAAATTTCTCCCGGGCCTCTTCCGGGGAAAAGCCCAGGAGGCTAAAGATTTTTTCCTGGATATCGCGGCGGTGAATACGGATGCTGCCTCCGCCCAGCTCGACGCCGTTTAAAACCAAGTCGTAGGCCAGGGCGCGCACCTTAAGAGGCTCGGTATCCAGCAGGGGCCAGTCCTCCTCCATGGGCATGGTAAAGGGGTGGTGGACGGCCACGTAGCGTTTTTCTTCCGGGCTGTATTCCAGTAAGGGGAAATCCGTTACCCAGGTAAAAGCCAGTTGCTCCGGATCATAGAGGTGTAACCGCCGGCCCAGCTCCAGGCGTAAAGCTCCCAGGACGCTGGCCGCAACCATCTCATTATCGGCAACAAACAGGAGCAGGTCCCCTTCCCGGCCGCCCATCCTGGCCACCAGTTCCTGGAGCTCTTCGCTGGTAAAGAACTTGGCAATGGGAGAGCGGACACCTTCGGCCGTAACGGCCATCCAGGCCAGGCCTTTGGCCCCACAGGCGGCCGCAGCTTGCGTCAATTCATCCAGTTCCCGGCGGGAGAAACCGGCACCGCCGGGGACGCACAGGCCCCGTACGACTCCGCCCCGGGCTACCGCGTCGGCAAAAACCTTAAAGCCGCATCCTCTAACCAGGTCAGACACATCGGTAATCTCCAGGCCGAAGCGAAGATCGGGTTTGTCAGTACCAAAGCGAGCCATGGCTTCTTGATAGGTCAGCCGGGGCAGGGGTAGGGCAAGTTCAATCCCTACGGTTTCCCGGAAAACACAGGCCATTAATTCTTCCACCAGGCTTAAAACATCTTCCCGCTGGACAAATGACATCTCCATATCCAGCTGGGTAAACTCCGGCTGGCGGTCGGCCCTTAAGTCTTCATCCCGGAAACAGCGGACAATCTGGAAATAACGTTCTATACCGGCGACCATGAGAATTTGTTTAAAGAGCTGGGGTGACTGGGGCAGGGCAAAGAATTCCCCCGGCCGCAGGCGGCTGGGTACCAGGAAATCCCGCGCCCCTTCCGGGGTGCTGCGGGTGAGCATAGGTGTTTCAATTTCCCAGAAGCCCCGGCTGTCCAGGAAGGCGCGGATAGCCCTGGTCGTCCGGTATCGCAGGTGCAAAATGTTCTGCATTTCCGGGCGGCGCAGGTCCAGGTAGCGGTAACGCAGGCGCAAGGCTTCGTCGACAGCAATGTTATCCTCAATGTAAAAGGGCGGCGTCTTGGCCCGGTTGAGGATGCGCAGTTCCCGCGCCTCGACTTCAATGGTGCCGGTGGCGAGCCTGGGATTGGCCGTACCTTCCGGTCGCGGCCGCACTTTCCCCCTCACCGCCACCACATATTCATTGCGTACCTCTTCGGCTTTCTTAAAGGCCGGTCCTGCCTCCGGGTCGCAGACAACCTGCACCAGGCCGGATCGATCGCGCAAGTCGATAAAGATGAGGCCGCCGTGATCGCGGCGGCGGTGCACCCAGCCCATAAGGGTTACTTCTTTACCTGTATCTGCTGCTCTGAGCTCCCCGCAACCATGAGTGCGGTGCAGCCCGGCTATAGACTCAAGCACTAAAATCCACGCTCCTTTTCCTGCCGGCAGTAAGCAGCTGCTGCGTCTAAAGGTATTTCTTCCTGGTCCCCACTATCCAGGCGGCGGACCAGGACCTGCCCCCGGGCCAGTTCTTCTTCCCCAAGGATTACTACCAGTTTAGCCGGGTAGCGATTGGCATATTTCATCTGGGCCTTGAGGCTGCGGCCCAGGTAGTCTTTATCGGCCTTCAACCCAGCCGCCCTTAAACTGGCCAGCAGGCGGACAGCCACCCTCTCTACCCCGGCACCAGCCGTCACTACCAGAACATCTACTCCTCCACCGGGCATCAATTCCCGGCCCTGGGATTCCAGGGCGAGTAAGACCCGTTCCAGCCCAAGGCCAAAGCCAATTCCAGGCACCGGTTTACCCCCCAGGGCCGCCACCAGGCCATCATAGCGACCGCCGCCGCCAATGGAACTCTGGGCCCCGATGCCTTTAACCATTATTTCAAAGGCCGTATTGGTGTAGTAATCCAGGCCGCGCACCAGGTGCTCGTCCAGGATAAAGTCAATCTCCAATTCTTGCAGGTACTCCTGGACGCGCTCAAAATGCTGACCGCAGTCCGGGCAGAGGGAGGCGGCTATCGTCGGCGCCCCGGCCACTATTTCCTGGCAGACCGGGCTCTTGCAGTCAAAGATGCGCAAAGGATTACGCTCAAAACGTCCCTGGCAAGTTGGGCATAGATCGGCAAGGTGCGGCCGCAGGTAATCCTGCAGTTTCTCCCGGTGCCGGGGCCGGCAGGCCGGGCAGCCGACGCTGTTTAAATGCAGTTCCAGGTCCTTCAGCGCCAGGCGGTTATAAAAATCCATGGCCAGGGCGATAACCTCGGCGTCCAGGGCCGGGTCACGGGAACCAAAGGCTTCCACTCCAAACTGGTGGAACTGGCGCAGCCGGCCGGCCTGGGGGCGGCCGTAACGGAACATGGGACCAAGGTAAAAAAGCTTTACCGGCAATCCCCCGGCCTCCAGGTGGTGTTCCAGGAAGGCCCGCACCACCGGCGCCGTGCCTTCCGGCCGCAAGGTCAAGCTGCGCCCGCCGCGATCGGTGAAGGTATACATTTCCTTCTCCACAATATCAGTGGTATCCCCCACACCGCGGTTAAAAAGCTCGGTATGTTCAAAAACGGGCGTACGGATTTCCCGGTAGCCGTACAGCCGGCTCACCTGCCTGGCAGTGGCTTCCAGCAAGTACCAGCGGCCCACCTCTTCCGGCAGGATGTCTTCCGTACCCCGTGGTCGACTGGTAAGCATCTCAGGCCTCCATTAACTAAAAAAGGGATTCTCGGCCCGCTCGGCACCAATGGTAGAGGCCGGGCCGTGGCCGGGATAAATTTTCAAGTCATCATCCAGGACAAAAAGTTTTTCTTTGATGGAATTAAGGAGCTGGTTAAAGGAACCGCCGGGAAAATCGGTACGGCCGATGGAACCGGCGAAAAGGGTATCGCCCGTAAATATTAATCCCTCGCCTTGTAAGCAAATCCCGCCCGGGGTATGCCCGGGGGTATGGATCACCGTCAAGGTAATGGTCCGGCCGATGGTGATAGTATCTCCATCCTGTAAAAGGCGATCGGCGCCGGGGCTCCTTTCCCTGGCTCCCATGAGCACGGAAAGATTGCGCCCGGGATCGGTAAGACAGGGAGCATCGTTGCCATGGATCAGGATGGCGGCGCCAGTGGCGTCTTTTATGGCCCCGTTGGCCCCAATATGGTCAATATGGCCATGGGTATTGATGATATAGCGGATTTTTAAGTTCGCTTCCCTGGCTGCCGCGAGGATTCGCTCTCCTTCTGCGCCCGGGTCAATGATAGCCCCTTCCTTCGTTTCCTGGCAACCCACAAGGTAGCAGTTGGTGCCAATGGGGCCTACCACCAGGGTTTTTAAAAACATAAAGCAACCACATCCCCTGAAAAAAACTCCAACCTAAAACAACTTTTTACTATCCAGCAACATGGTTACCGGGCCGTCGTTTTCCAGGGCCACCAGCATCTCGGCCTGGAAGTGGCCGGTGGCTACCCTAATGCCATAGGCTGCCAGGGCGGCAACAAATTGCCCGTACAGCTCCCTGGCTAATTCCGGCGGCGCCGCGGCGGTAAAATTGGGCCGCCGCCCTTTGCGGCAGTCGCCGTAAAGGGTAAACTGGGAAACAGCCAGTACTTCGCCGCCGACATCCAGGACCGATAAGTTCATTTTACCTTCGTTATCAGCAAAGATGCGCAAATTGGCCACCTTGTCGGCCAGGTAGGCAACGTCATGGCCGTCATCCCCCTGGCCTACGCCGAGGAAAACCAGGAGCCCCGGGCCGATGGCGCCCACTTCCTGTCCCTCTACCGTCACCCGCGCCCTTTTGACCCGCTGCACTACCGCCCTAATAATTGTCACCTGCCTTCCAGTTTAACACAAAAAAAGATGAAAACAAAGCCGTCATTCATTTAACCGGGTATTACCCTTTTGACCTCCAACACATCGCGGATACGGCGGATTTTATCCATAATATAGTTCAGGTGCTCCAGGCTCCTGATTTCAATCTTTAAGTCCACCAGGGCCTGGTCATTTCTGGTGGCGCGGGCGTGGACGGAGTTAATAATGGTTTTGGTATCCGCCACAGCGGCCATAATATCCATGGCCAGATTGGGCCGGTCCAGGGCCAGGGCCTCGATATGCACCTGGTAGGTGGCATCGGTGGTATCTCCCCAGGCCACCTCAATAATTCGCTCCTTTTCCGTTTCCCGGTGGTGGTTGATATTGGGACAATCGATCCGGTGGACGCTGACACCCCGCCCCCGGGTTATATAACCGAGGATGGCGTCCCCCGGCAGGGGATTGCAGCAGTGGGCCAGGCGGATATCCAGGTTGTCTAACCCCTTAATCCGAATACCATGGGAAGGTTTACCGTAACCGCTCCAGGGCTTCACTGCTGTCTTGGCAGCTTCCGCAGGGGGCGGTACTTCTTCTTCACCCTTCAGCCGGCCGAGTACCTGGGATGGGGTCATAACCCCATCGCCCACCATTACATACAGGTCTTCGCTGGTGGCCACATTGAATTTACGGGCCGCTTCCTGGAGCAGGGCCGGTTTTAAGATTTCTTCCGGGTCTAAGCCCTGTTTCTGGCATTCTTTTTCCAGCATTTCCCGGCCCCTGGCCAGGTTTTTCTCCCGCTCTTCCTTTCTAAACCACTGGCGGATGCGGTTTTTGGCCTGGGAAGTCTTGACGATGTGCAACCAGTCCCGGCTGGGGCGGCTGCCCTTGGTGGTTAAAACTTCAACAATATCCCCTGTTTTTAACTTATAATCCAGGGGTACAATGCGGCCGTTAACCCGTGCCCCGGTACAGCGGTGGCCCACATCGGTATGCACGCGATAGGCGAAGTCTATGGGCACCGAACCGGCCGGCAATTCCACCACATCCCCCTTGGGGGTAAAGACGTAGACGCGATCGGAAAAGAGATCGATCTTTAAGGATTCCATGAACTCCCGGGGATCGCGCATCTCTCGCTGCCAGTCCAGGAGCTGCCGCAGCCAGGTCAGTTTTTTCTCAAAGTCCGGGTCCGAGTTACCGCCGTCTTCTTTATAGCGCCAGTGGGCGGCAATGCCGTATTCGGCCGTGCGGTGCATTTCCCAGGTGCGGATCTGGATTTCAAAGGGGTCACCATTGGGTCCGATAACAGTGGTATGCAGGGACTGGTACATATTGGGCTTGGGCATGGCAATGTAATCCTTAAAGCGCCCGGGAATTGGCTTCCAGAGGGCATGGACCAGCCCCAGGACGGCATAACAATCCTTTACACTATCAACAATCACCCGCACGGCAATGAGGTCGTATATCTCGCTTAACTCCTTGCCCTGCTTCATCATTTTATTGTAAATACTGTAAAAATGCTTGGGCCGCCCCTGGATGTCGGCTTTAATCCCACCTTCGGCCAGCTTTTCCCCCAGGATCTTAACCACTTGCTGGATATATTCTTCCCGTTCCCGACGCTTCATGTTAATGCTGTTGACCAGCTCATAATAGCGTTCAGGCTCGAGATAGCGCAGGGACTGGTCTTCCAGTTCCCACTTCAGGCGGAAAATACCAAGGCGGTGGGCCAGGGGCGCAAAAATTTCCAGGGTCTCCCGGGCAATCTCCTGCTGCTTTTCCGGCGGGTGATGCTTCAAGGTGCGCATGTTATGCAGGCGGTCGGCTAGTTTAATCAGGATGACCCGGATGTCCTGGGCCATGGCCAGGAACATTTTGCGTAAAGTTTCCGCCTGCTGCTCTTCCTTGGTCTTGTATTCCAGGCGGCTGAGCTTGGTGACGCCGTCGACCAGAAGGGCCACTTCATCGCCAAATATTTCCTTAATGGTATCCAGGCTGATGGGCGTATCTTCCACCACATCATGGAGGAGGGCCGCTGCTATAGTCACCACATCCAGCTGCAATTCCGCCAGGATAGCAGCTACATTTAAGGGGTGAGTAATATAATCTTCTCCGGAGCGGCGCTTCTGTCCCTGGTGGGCGGCAGCAGCAAACTGATAGGCATCCTCCAGGAGCTTCAGGTCCGCTCCCGGCTGGTAACTTTTAACTTGTTGCTCGAGTTCCTTCAGGTCCACAGGACATCACCTCCTCCCTGCAATTTGCCGGTAAAATTGCCGGGCCATTTCTGTTTCCGCCAGAAGCTGGCGGTAACGCCGGGAAGCCATTAAATTGCTCCTGGCAGCTACCTCCTGGAGATGAATGGCCAGCTCTCGCCCCCGGCTTTCCACCCGGATGAGACCAAGTTCTTCAAAAATCGCCAGGTACCATCGTTGATGATAACCTTTATTATTAATTATGTAAAGCCTGCTGCCGTTGTTAGTCCCTTTTTGCAGCTGGCGGTAAAATACTACCAGTTCCCGGCGCAGGTTTTCCGGCTGCCTGTCCCCTTCCCGGAGGTTGATATATACTTCCGGCACCTGTTCATCCGCCGGCAGGGCCAGCTCTATTTCCTCCTGGCTGCCGGGAGGGTAATTAAAGATTACGGCATCGGCTGGGTAAAACCATGCCGGCATCTCCCGGTTGGCTACCAGCAGCGGCAGGCGGCCGCTCAAAGCCACTTCCCGGGCCAGCCAGAGGTGCCGGGCATCAAGAAAAGTATCTACGGCCAGCCGCACCCCGGGCAGCTCCTGCTGCAATCGGGCACCCAGCTGTAGCATCTGCGCCGCGTCCTTTTCATAAAGGAGGACGTTTTGTCCCCTGGCCAGCAGCTCTGTTAAAAGGGGCAACAGTTCCGGGAATACCTGCCAGGTCGCCGGACTGCTGGTAGGACGTAACAGGTACCCGGCCGCCTGTTCACCGGTGACCATGGTAGATACCAGGAAGGAAGCTTCCCCGGCCCCTACACCTGCCGGCCAGAAGGGGTGACAGGTGATGATCGCCCCTTCCCGGGACAAAATCCTGTTTAAACCCGCCTGCCCCAGCCAGGGGCCCAGGGGGCGTAAGAATACTGGATTCTTGAAACAGCGCTTAAAACCGTAATAGCACTGGCGGATGGCAAGGCTGGTGGCGAATAAAAGTCCCGCGACCGGGCGGTTGTTACTTAAGGCTCTTTGCAGTTGCCGGCACCAGGTTGAACTGGCGCCTGCCGTACCGGTTGCCGCCACCAGTTCCTTGTTTATAGTCGGCAGTACTGGTACCCGGCCGGACGGCCGGAGGGCCGCCAGGGAGAGCTGCAGCTCCTCTTTTCCCTTGTAGTTGTCCCGTTCCAGGTAAAAGGCCAGGTCTACCAGGTCACCGGGAGATAGTTCCGGCGGTAATTGCAGGTTAAAGCCAATGGCCTCCAGTTGCCTGCCTTCACCGGCTACCGTCAATTTTAAATGGGCACCATTGCTGCCCACCTGGCGGGCCGCCTTCAACCGGGCGTTACTGTAGAGCAGCAGGGGAGGGGGGTTGCCCTCACCAAAGGGAGCCAGGCCCTCCAGCTCCGCCAGTAAGTCCCAGTCCAGCTGGCTGAAAAGGACTTCCGCCTCAGGCGCTACTTCGGGAGGCGGTTGAACCTCAGCCATGAGTGACTTTACTATTTCATTAAAGGCGGCCTGGAAGGCCGGTATTTCTTTGGCGGCGATCTCCAGTCCTCCAGCCCGGGCATGACCGCCAAAGGACAGGAGGTAGGAACGGCACCTGGCGAAGATTTCATGGAGATTGATACCCGGGAGGCTACGGCCCGAACCCCGGCCCCTATCGCCCCCCACGGCAATTAAAACAACCGGACAGTTATATTTTTCCACCAGGCGGGCGGCAATAATGCCGGTTACTCCCGGGTGCCAGCCCTCGGCCGCCAGGACCAGGCCTTTTGCTCCTGCAGCTAAAGCCGTTACGGCCATGGCTTCAGCCTCGGCGGCAATGCTCTCCTCCAGGTGTCTCCGGGCCTGGTTTTCCTCCTGCAGGCGCCGGGCCAGTTCCAGGGCCCGCTGGGGAGAAGAAGTTAGCAAAATTTCCAGGGCCGGCATGGCACTTCCCAGGCGGCCGCAGGCATTCAAGCGGGGAACAAGGCCGAAGGCCACTTCCCGGGCCGTCCACTCCCTGGCCGGCAGGCCTGCCACCTCTGCCAGGGCTTTCAAGCCAGGCCGCATGCTCCCGGACAGGGCCTTTAAACCCAGCTGGACCAAGAGGCGGTTTTCTCCCAGGAGGGGTACGGCGTCAGCGATAGTCGCCAGGGCTACCAGGTCCAGGGCCCAGCCGGCGGCCACACCTCCCTGGGGTGCCAGACCAAAGTGGGTCGCCAGGGACTGGGCCAGTTTGAAGGCCACCCCGGCGCCGCAGAGGGGAGGCAGGCCCGGTGCCAGCAGGGGATTAACTACGGCACTCGCCTGGGGCAGGCTTGTCCCGGGCCGGTGGTGATCGGTAATAATCAGGTCCAGACCCTGTTCCCGGGCGAAGATGGCCTCCTCCAGGGAAGTAATGCCACAGTCCACTGTTATGACCAGCTGACAATTTAACTCCAGGGCTTTAATGAGGCCCTTCTTTTTTAAACCATAACCCTCCGTTAGACGGTCGGGCAGGTAAACTTCAGCCTCAACCCCCAGACGCGCCAGGGTTTCCAGCATAATGGCCGTGGCCGCCAGGCCGTCGACATCATAGTCACCATGGACCATGATTTTTTCCCGGTTTACTATAGCCCGGACCAGGCGCTCCCGGGCCGCCGGCAGGCCGGGAATTTTCTCCGGCGGCATGAGATTGGCCGGGTCCGGCTGGAAAAAAGCCCTGGCCGCTGCCGCTGTAGTTATGCCCCGGTTAATAAGAATTTGCGCTGTTACAGGTGAGATATGTAACTCCCGGGCCAGGGCGAGCCTCTCCGGCAGGTTTACTGGAGGCATGGCCCACCGCATGCCTGTCAAGCTTGCCTCGTCCTTTCCCGCCGGCCCGCCCCTGCTCCCGGTCCCGCTGCTGTTTGCTCGAGGTGGGCTATGTGCGCATTCTGGACAGCAAAGATAGCCACCGGCAGGGCAAAAAAAATGGACAGGAGGGAATAAATCTGCACCGCGGTCCACCCCCGAAAAATAGACACCGTTCGCCTCTAATCAATTCGCCTTTGAGGAACGTTTTCCTTCTCCGGGCAGGCGGCGCACACCGGGCAATCCGCCGTTGAAGTACAGGGTTCAGCATGAATTAAAACCTCGGTATAAGGCAGGGCCGCTTTTATCTCATCGCCAATATGCTCGCAGAGTTCATGGACGTAATCGATATGCTTGTAACGCGGCACCACCAGGTGCAGATCCACCTGGCGGTCCCGGCCGGCTTTGCGGGTGCGTAATTTATGGAATTCAACATACTCATGGGCGTGCCGGGCGATAATTTCTTTGATTATCTCTTCTTCTTCAGCCGGCAGGCTGACATCCATCAGGGGCAACATGGCCTCCCGGGTTAAATGGTAAGCCGCCCTGATGATCATGGCGGCCACCACCAGGGCTACCAGGGGGTCCAGCCAGTAGAAACCGGTAAAATAAAGGGCTACCAGGCCCAGCATGACGCCAGCGGAAGTATAAACATCGGTGCGCAGGTGCCAGGCATCGGCCTCCAGGGCGATGGACTCCGTATCCTTGGCCACCTGGAAAAGATAGCGGGAAACCAGGTAGTTGATGAGGCTGGCCCCGCCCATGACGGCAACGCCGCTCAGGGGTTCGTTAACGGCATGACCGCCGCTAATGAGCCTTTTTATGGCTTCATAGATAATCCATAGGGCCGCCAGGAAAATCAGCAGGGCTTCAATGGTACCCGCAATATTTTCAATTTTGCCATGACCGTAGCGGTGCTCGGCATCAGCCGGCTTGCTGGCTTCCCGGACGGAAAAATAGGCTATGGCTGCCGCCACCAGGTCCAGGCCGGAGTGGATGGCTTCCGACATGACGCTGACTGAATGCATCCAGTAACCGATCCCCAGTTTGCCCAGTACCAGGATAAAATTAGAAAATATGGATACCCTGGCAGCTCTGGTCCGTAAATCCATTCCTTAAGGCCCCCTGCACCCTTATAAAAGTAAAAAATTGGACTTCATGCGGGAGCGATGAAGTCCCTGGCACCAGGCCTTTAATTCATTGTACAACGCCGGTTGGCCTTCCGCAAGCTGCCGGTCTAAAAAAGTCCAAGCAGACGCCCGCCCAGCAGCACAGCCGGTAAAAATAAAGCGCCCACTCGTAAGCATGGTAAAAATAATCCCACGGCTAATTCAGATAATGAATGCCGGCGCGCGAAATAAGCAGCTCCCAGGCTGCCGGTGCCCCCTGCCAGGAGCAATCCCCACAGGGAGCCGAGAAAGATCCCAGCCAGGACCAGGGCCGCTAGACTCCCTGTTAGCAACTGTTTTCCTGCCAAGGCTGCTTCTTTATGCCCCCGGTACCAGTGCCGGGCAATTCCTTCGGCTGCCATGAGAGCAACGGCTCCCCCGACCGTAGCCAGGGCGACATAGGGAGCAGACATCCCCGGGACCAGGCCGGTGGCGCCCAAAATTACTCCTGCAGCCCAGAGGAGCAATAACCCCCGCCAGGGCCGGACCACTCCTGCTGCCAGGGCCAGGGTAAAAGTTAAACCGCCCAGGAAGGAAATAGCTAAACGGATATCCACGCTATAATTCACCTGCAGGTTTTTTACGTTTAGCATACCCCGGTTGAGATTAGCTATACTGCCCGGTACCAGGCTGGCTAACGGGAAGCTAGAAAAATAAAAGATAGCCTGCCGCCTTACCGGGCAGGCTATCTTCAGGTACGCCCGCTTATAACGCTAACTTTAATGGGAAGTAGCCTTGCGCGTCTTGGCTTTGGTATCGGCCCTGGTCACTGCCGCCTGCCGGTGGCGTTCCCGGCTAATATTGCGCAAATCGATCCATAGGGGACTGGCGACAAAGATGGTTGAATAGGCACCGCTGATCGTGCCGATGAGCATGGCCAGGGCAAAGTTCCTGGTGGTCTCGCCGCCCAGGAGCATCAACGCCAGCAAGGTGAAAATCACTGTCAAAGCGGTATATATCGATCGGGTTAAGCTCTGGTTGATACTGCGATTGACCAGTTCCTCGATAGTTTCCTTCCTGCGTAGCCGCAGGTTTTCCCGGATGCGATCAAAAATAACAATGGTGTCATTTATAGAATAACCGATAATGGTCAGGATGGCCGCCACAAAGGTACTGTCCACTTCCCAGCGGAAGATGGCAAAAAATCCTATGGTCACCAGGACGTCGTGAATCAGGGCCACGATGGCCGCTAAGCCCGATAAAAATTCAAAACGAATAGTAATGTAGATAATCATCAAGACCCAGGCTATGGCCATGGCTTCGATACCTTTAATAGTTAATTCCCGGCCAATGGTAGCGCCGACCTTTTCATTTCGTTTTAAGTCGAGTTGCCCCAACTTATCGCGCAGGGCACTGATTAGCTTTTCGGTTTGCTCTTCATTCAGTTCTGGCGTCCGGATCAGAAACTCATTGTTTCCCGCGGCCTGGATGGAGCTTTTGTCAAGGTTGAGACCGCCCAGAACATCCCGGACCTGACCGGCACTAACCGGTTGCTGGAACCGGACCTGAATGATGTTCCCGCCGGTAAAATCAATGCCAAAATTAAGTGCCGGGCGGTGCAGGGCCATGGCAATGATTCCCGGAATAATTACTAGCAGCGAAAGGGCATACCACCACTTGCGCCTGCCGACAAAATTAAAATTGAAGTTCATTAAATTTCACCCCTCGCTGCTGCCGGAATTTGCTCTTCTTTAACCCCGTAAAGCCATAGTTTGTGGAAGGCTGGTACGCCAATAACCAGGTGTAAAAGGAAACGCGTCAGGGTAATGGCCGTAAACATGCTGGCGGCAATGCCCAGGGACAGGGTAACGGCAAAACCGCGCACCGTACCGCTGCCCAGGTAGTAGAGGACCAGGGCCGCGAGCACCGTCGTGGCGTTGGAGTCAAAAATGGTGGTGAAGGCGCGCTTAAAGCCGGCATCAATAGCCGCGCGTAAAGTTTTGCCATTACGCAGTTCCTCTTTGAGGCGCTCGTAAATAATGACATTGGCGTCGACGGCCATACCCACCGACAGCAAGAGACCGGCTATGCCTGGCAGCGTCAGGGTAGCCTTTAAAGCCCACATGACGCCTAGGACGATTAAAGTGTAAACAAACAAGGAAAAATCTGCTATCAACCCCGGCAGGCGGTAAACTAAAAGCATAAACAGGGCAATTAAAAACACGCCGACAATGATAGCCGTCTTGCTCTTGGCCAGGGAATCAGCTCCCAATGTCGGGCCCACGGTCCGGCGTTCAATAATCTGCACCGGAACCGGCAGGGCGCCGCCCCGTAAGAGGGCCGCCAGGTTAGCCGCTTCCTCGAAGGATGCAAAGCCGCCCCTGATGACCGCCTCGCCGCTGGGGATGGCCTCATCAACATGGGGGTTAGTCAGCAGCTGGTCGTCAAGATAGATGGCTATATGCCGTTTCGGGTCACCTCTGCTGTAGCTGTTGACCAGCTCCTGGGTTTTTTCAGCAAACTTTTTTGTTCCCTCGTCATTAAATTTTAAGGTAATTTGTGGTTCTTGGCTTTGCTGGTCGATAACCGCCTTGGCGTCCTTCAAGTCCTTCCCGGTAACCACTACCTGGCCGTCGCTGGTTTTAAACTCCAGCATTGCTGTTTTACCGATCATTTTAATGGCTTCTTCCGGGTTGCTGACCCCGGCCAGCTGGATAATCAACCGGTCAGTTCCTTCCCGCTGGATCACCGGCTCAGCGATCCCCAGCTGGTCAACGCGGTCGCGCATGACCCTCTCCAGGGCGGCCATGTCTTCGCTGGTTACCGCGTGTTCCGGTGTGCTCTGAGCCTGGAGGAGGACATAAACACCGCCTTGCAGATCCAGTCCCAGTTTCATGGCCCGTATTAAAGGTTGAAATCCTCCAATACCCAGCGCCAAAATGGCGATCAAAACAATGGCGAGCTTAAAGAAGCCGCCTGCTCCTTTTCCCCCTGCCACAACTCTCCTGCCTCCCTTGACAAAATGCGACTAGAACAATTTATTATAACTCCAGCTGGAGTTACCCGTCAATTGCTGCCAATACCACTCCCACCAGTTTTTACAACTTTACAGTAACCGGGCCTCATTTGCCACCAGACCAAAATGGCAATCGAGGAAAGCGGCGGCCCGCCGGCACATCATCATCCGCGTCAAGAAGATCTCAAAATACTCCATGGGCGTACTGATTGAAAGGTCAATGGTCAGTTCCAAAGTAATGGTACGCCTGGAAGCATCTACCCGTAAAAAGGAATGCTCAACGGCGTAATTGACCCGGTCGTGGATATCAAAGGTGCTGATATCATTATTGCGCACCCGGGAACGGTGGACATCAGATTTATCCGCCAGGATGAGGGCTGCCCCTACGGTATTGACGGCCTGGCCGTATTCTTCTTCATGGTTACCGATGGCGCCCACAATGGTAGCTACCTCACCGGCAGGCATGCCCAGGCGGGTCAAAATGCGGTAAGCCAGCAGAGCCCCTGTCTGGCCGTGATCCTGCCGGCTTATGACATTACCGATATCATGCAGGTACCCGGCTATAGCCGCCAGTTCGGCCAACCTCCGGTCATAACCCAGGTGTTCGAGTACGTTATAGCCGATCTTGGCCACCAGGTTCAAATGGCGGTGGCTGTGTTCGGTAAATCCCATAGCTCCCAGGTGTTCATTACCTTTAACAATCAGCGCGTCTACTTCGGGATCCCTTTTAACATCTTCCAGGGTCACTGGATCCAATCTTTATTATTCCTCCTGTCCCGGGACATAGGCCACCCCGGCCTTGTCCACTTCAACCTCAACCCTATCGGCAATGCGGACCATCAAGGTTCTATCTTTGATTTTCGTTATCCGGCCATGCAGCCCGCCTGCCAGGACCACCCGGTCGTCCACCTTCAAGCTGTTCAGCATTTCCTGGCGCCGTTTTTGCTGCTTTTGCTGGGGCCGGATCATCAAGAAATACAGGATTGCAAAGAAGACCACCATGTAAAAAATGGTTCCCGCCCACTGTTGCATGAAACACCCTCCATCCTTGCTCAAATTTAGCCTGGACTTGCTTATCATTCGACGTACGCCTGGAAAATACCTGCCCTGTTCTAGATTTTTCCCGAATTATATTTGGCATAAAACTCGGTTGCCATTGCTTCCAGGTCATTGTTAGCAATGGCATGGCGAATACGGTGCATCAACTTCAGCAGGAAATATAAATTGTGAATGGTTGTCAGCCTGAGCCCCAGGATTTCATCGGCTTTAAGCAGGTGCCGGATGTAGGCCCGGGTATAGTGGCGGCAGGTATAGCAGTCGCATTCGGGGTCCAGGGGGCGAAAATCCCGGGCATAAGCGGCATTACGCACCACCAGCTTGCCGTAAGTGGTCATTACCGTGCCGTTGCGGGCGATGCGGGTGGGCAGGACGCAGTCAAACATATCCACCCCCCTTTTTACCCCTTCGATCAGGCAGTCCGGCGAACCTACGCCCATGAGATAGCGGGGCTTGTCTTCGGGGAGATATCCCTGCAGGTCCTCCAGGATGCTGTACATCAATTCCTTGGGTTCGCCGACGCTTAAGCCACCTATGCCGTAGCCGGGAAAATCCAGGGCCGTAATCTCACGAGCGCTGCGGCGGCGCAATTCGGGAATTACCCCGCCCTGAATTATACCAAACACCGCCTGGTCCTCCCGGCGGTGGACCTCCAGGCAAATTTCGGCCCAGCGGCTGGTGCGCTCTACTCCTGCTTCTACCTCTTCCCGGCTGGCCGGGTAGGCGACACACTCATCAAAAGCCATGGCAATATCGGAACCAAGGGCTTCCTGGACGGCCATAGATTCTGCCGGTCCCATAAAGTGGGTGGAGCCGTCCAGGTGGGAACGAAAGGTCACCCCGGCATCGCTGATTTCCCGCAAATCGGCCAGGCTAAAGACCTGGAAGCCGCCGCTGTCAGTGAGAATGGGTTTGTTCCAGTGCATGAATTTATGCAGGCCCCCGGCTTCCCGGATAATATCGGCGCCGGGGCGGAGGTAAAGGTGATAGGTATTGGCCAGGATAATTTCGGCCCCCACTCCGGCCACTTCTTCCGGTGTCATAGTTTTGACGGTGGCCTGGGTGCCGACAGGCATAAAGACCGGCGTTTCGACGGTGCCATGGGGCGTTTTTAGTTGCCCCAGCCGGGCGCCCGTGGCCCGGTCACGTTTGAGCACGGTAAAAGTTACGGGGGGCAAATGAGTATTTCCTCCTAAACTAATAATCCGAAAAAAGCTTTCGTAGGGCTGGCTTTAGTTTGGAGCGAGCGACTTGGTCTGAGCGGCAAAGCGGCCTTGGCAAAGCCGAAGAGCGAGGGCGGGGCCGAGGACAGGAGGTCCGAGGCCGGATTCTAAAGGCAAGGATGCCGAATAGGCCGGGAACCCCGCCCGAGCCGGAGGCTGAGCCTTAGGCCGCTCCGCGAGGACCAGGGAGCGAGCGAAAACAAAGCCAGCACAGATTTACATAGTTTGCCCTTCGGGGGCGGTCACTCCCAAACAATCGATACTCTTTCTACAAGATCAGCATCGCATCCCCAAAGCTGAAGAAACGGTAACCCTCCGCCACGGCAGTCCTGTAGGCGGCCAGGATTTTTTCCCGTCCGGCAAAGGCACTGACGAGCATGATGAGGGTCGATTTGGGCAGGTGGAAGTTGGTGATGAGGCAGTCAACGGCCTTGAAGCGGTAGCCGGGATAAATAAAGATATCTGTCCAGCCGCTTCCTGGCTGGATAAGGCCTCCTTCAGTAGCTACCGTCTCAAGGGTGCGGACTACCGTCGTTCCCACGGCCACTATCCGTCCTCCCCGGGCGCGGGCGGCATTAATGGCCGCCGCTGCTTCCGGGGTTACTTCGTAGTATTCGGCATGCATATGGTGTTCTTCAATGTTTTCTACCTTAACGGGACGGAAAGTGCCCAGGCCGACATGGAGAAGGAGGTAGACTATTTGTACCCCCTGCCCCCGCAGCTGCTCCAGGAGGCGGGGGGTAAAATGCAGGCCGGCCGTCGGCGCTGCCGCGGAGCCTTCCACCCGGGCATAAACCGTCTGGTAACGCCCGGGGTCCTGCGGCTTTGCTTTAATATACGGCGGCAGGGGCATCTCCCCCAGGCGGTCCAGGAGGGCTTCAAAGGGACCTTCCTGGTAAGAAAACTGCAGTACCCGCTCCCCGCCGCCGCTCGTAGCCGTGGCCCGCGCTTTCAGTTCCCCCTGGCCAAAGATTATCTCCGTACCGACCGGCACCCGCCGCCCCGGCCGCACCAGGGCCTCCCAGGTATCCCGGTCACGCCTAGTTAGTAAAAGAACTTCAATCCTGGCCCCGGTACCAGCCCGGCGGCCCCAGAGGCGGGCCGGTAGCACCCGGGTCTCATTTAAAACCAGGACATCCCCCTCATGGAGATAATCAGGCAGGTCATAGAAATGGCGGTGTTCCAGATAGTCCCCTTCCCGGTGCAGGACAAGGAGCCGCGAGGCATCCCGCGGCTCCACCGGTGTCTGGGCAATCAATTCCGGCGGCAGATCATAATCGAATTCTTCCAGGCGCAAAATACCTTTCACCTGCTGTAAGAAGCAATTTTTAAGCGGCCGTCAAAGCGGTCCTGGTTATAATAGTGTTCAATAATTTGCTGGTAACTATACCCTTTTTCCGCCATACCCATGGCGCCCCACTGGCTTAAACCCAAACCGTGGCCGTTGCCCCGGCCCTGGAAAACTACCTGCCGGAACATCTTTGGCACGCTGCGGGTACCGTCACGGCCGGCTACCGTATATTCACCGGCAGCGCCGTTGGGAGCGTTCATCACCCCGCCGGCCCCCAGGGCCACCAGCTCGGCACCGTAATTTACGGCCCGCTGCTCGCCGGAGCCACCCAGGATGTTAACAGTGGAATCCATTTGCACGGTAAACAAGGTGCTCTTCAGAATATCCCGCCCGAAGACGGCCCGGATGCCGTCCCGGAAGGCCGAGGCCGTTCCGGTGGTTGTCCGGATATCCATCCTGGTAACCCGGCCGGAGACCGTTTCCCCCTGGCCGTCCCTGCGCAGGCGGGAAAGAACCAGGTCAACCACATCCCCGGCTGCCCCCTGGCCCTGCCCCGCCAGCCAGGCATTAAACTTTTCCTGGACCTGTTGCCGTGTCAGGGTTACCGTCCAGGTGTAGCTGTTGGCCGGGTAGCCGCCCGGCGTCTGATTGGGATACCTTAAAGCCCACTCATCCTCCGGGGAAGGTACCCCGCGCAGGTAGGGCAGGGGATTGCTCCAGACATTCTCGCTGTCCTCGGTATAGCCGCCCGCATTGGCATGAAAGTAGGCCTCGATAACCTTGCCGTCATAGTAAATTACCTGCCCGCGGGTGGCATCGACGGCTTGAATGACTTTATCGCGGTAAGGGCCATAATTGACCTCGGCTTCATAACCACCATAGACCTGGGTCATAGTATCATCGGTGACATCATATAAGGCAGCCGGCTTCAGCCTCGTAACGGCATAGGAACGAGCAATCACCGCCTGGGCCTTGAGGGCCTCTATGCCGGCACTGGCCAGCATTTCCCTGCCCACCACGCCGTAGAGGTATTGTTCCAGATCCAGGACATTGATGGCCATCAGGCCATTGTCCCCTATGAGAATATGCAAGCTACCCCGGTAACGCTGCCCCTGGTAGCGGAAGAGATTTAAAGCCCCGGTGTCCTGCGCTTGAAGTTGGATGGGGCCAGGGATTGCAGCCGAAAAAGGCATGCCCTCCCGGAGTAACTGCCAGCCGGCCCCGGCTTTTTTAACCGTCCACTTTTCCCCTTCCTTTACCGGGCTGATTTCTTTGCCGCTGGAGCCATCAATTAACTTGTAACTGCCCTGGTCAACCTGGAAGTCAACCTGCTCCAGGTCGCCAGCGAGCAAAACCCTGATTATTGGTACGTCTCCTTTAGCGGCGGCACCTGCCGGTATCGTTACTAAAACCAGGAGCAAACACGCCAGGAGAGCGATCGTTACCCCTCGCCTGCAGGCTTTATTCCTCAAGTTTTCTCCTCTCCCCTTAGCATTATATTTTGGGATTGCCCATACAAAGAAGTCTCCGGCAGCGAAAATTTAAAGAAACGATAAGTAGGGTCAGTTTATCTGGTTTTCTGGTATCATGACCTCCTTTTGCTTTCCGGAACAACCTTAAGGCCTTTATTGCCGCCCGGGTGAAGATGGCCCGGGGCAGGCCTCTTCACCTGCTTGGCAGCCTTTAGTTTCCCCCGGGAGGCACTTCCACCGGTTTCCCGGGCCTTTTCTTTTACCTGCCCCGATCGCTCCTTGTTGCGGGCAGCACTATTTTCCTGCTTCTCGCCCCGCTCCCCGTCGTTGTCACGATGGTTACCAGAACTATTACTATCTGAAACTTGCTGCCCCAGGGCCTTCTTGAGGGTGGCGCCCAGCTGCTGCTCCTTCTGCAAAAGATCTTTATCCTGATGCAGCTTTTGGAGCAACTGCTCCCAGTTGCTGTCAAACCTCGCCAGCACCCTGGCCACGCTTTCTTTTTGCAGGTCGGCCGCCGTAACGGGCAGTCCCGCTTCCAGGGCTTCCAGGAGGATGCCGTATTTCCCTGCCGAAAGGCCGGCGGCTTCAGCATGCTGGCGGATTTCCGGCTGGACGGTGGCCGCCTCTACTACCGCCCGGACCCTGGCCTGTTGAAGGATATTTCGGGCCTGGCTGGTTAGCTTCTGGCCCAGTTCAGCGCTGGCCGCCAGTTTTTCCTGGTCACTACCGGCAGCAGGGCTCACTGTTACCACCATGGCTCCCTGGCGGTCGGGCAGGTAATAACCCTGACGCACGGCCTCCCTGGTCAGGATCTCGACGGCGGTAGCTGCTTTTTCTTCTTTAAGGGCCACGCCGGCCAGGAGCTTTTCCCCATCGTCATTTAAGCCCCGGGCACTGAGCACCCTTTCCCGCTCATCCACCGCCAGTTCAATGCTGGGGTTGATGTCGATATTAATATAATAGGCCGGTTCACCGGGGACAGGTGGCGCCATGACCCGGCGGGCCAGGGGTAGGGCCAGAATAAGCAACAGCATCACTGCCGCTACTGCCATCACAGCCTGCCGGGGGGGTCTCTTTTTTACCGGGGGCAACATCACCTCTTCCCCTACTTCTGGCACCGGTCCGGTCAGGTGGAGGGTACGCCACTCCCCCTCCGGAGTCAAAACAATGACCTTTTTTCCCTGCTTGGCCACCACCAGCCCCCGTTCAGGGTTAAGCATCCTGACCACTCCCTTTGCTCTGGCCTATGTAATTTGCCAGGTATTCATAATCGCCCATCAGCATGATTGCTGCGGCGATAATATATTTGCGGTGGCGCTCCAGGGTTTTGCGGCTGGTCTCCACGGACTTTTCCAGGGCTTTCAGGGGCAAGGCTTTGCGTTCCCGGAGGTACCGGCTGAAAAGGGGGTTGGCCGCCACTACCCGGGCGGCTGCCAGGGCCCGGTCACGGGCGTCCCGGTGCTGGGGGCTGGCCTTGACCAGGTCCTTGAAGGTTATGCCAAAGCTGGCCAGCTCTTCCCGGTAGCGCTCTATTTCCCGGCGCCGGTCGGCCAGTTCGTTGACCAGGTTTATCTCTTCCTCGCCCAGGGAATCGACGGCGGCTGCCGTTTCATTATCCAGAGCCTGTAAGGACACCACCCGCCGGTGGCGCCCCTCCCGGCGGAAATAATCAACTAAACGGCGGCGGATAATGGTCTCGGCGAGGGTTAAAAAGTTGGAACCCCCGCCCGGCCGGAAACTGTCTATAGCTTCGTTAAAGGCCATCAGGCCGACACTGGCCTCGTCATCTTCTCCCAGACGGATAAAATGACCCGTTGCCCGGGAAACGACGGCCAGGATAAAGGGGGTAAAGCGGCGGATTAATTCCTCCCTGGCCCCGGCATCCCCGTTCCTTGCCTTGAGCAGTAACTGGCTGGGGTCTGCTTCCGATGGCACTTTTAGCTTCACCTCGCATATTATTCGCAGGACCCTGTCGTTTTCCGGCTACCAGCCCCTTAACGGCGGAAGATTAAATTTAAGACGATGGTTAGGATGAGGCTTAAGAGAAGGGAGCTCAGCAGGGGAAAATAGAAGGTAAAGTTGCCCTTCTGGATATAAATGTCCCCCGGCAGGCGCCCGATGGAAAAGATTTTCCCCATCCCCAGGAGGATGAGACCCATCAGGGCAAGTAGCAGTCCCATCCCCAGCAGCATTTTGCCGAAAAAACTCCAGTCGCCCATGGTAGTTCCTCCAATTTAATTTAAAACAAACTGTCCATCCGGGATATCCCCAGGTGCTCGTAGGCCCTGGCTGTAGCCATGCGGCCCCGGGGAGTGCGCTGGATAAAACCGTGCTGGAGCAAAAATGGCTCATAGACATCCTCAATGGTATCCGGTTCTTCGCTGATAGCCGCCGCCAGGGTGTCCAGGCCCACCGGGCCACCGTTAAATTTCTTGATAAGGGTTAACAACAGGCGGCGGTCGGAATTGTCCAGGCCTAAGGAGTCAACTTGCAGGAGTTCTAAAGCTTCCCTGGCTACCTGCCGGGTAATTGTCCCCCCGGCCCGGACTTCAGCGTAATCCCGTACCCTTTTCAGCAGGCGGTTGGCCACCCGGGGTGTTCCCCGGGAACGGCAGGCAATCTCCCTGGCCCCTTCAGGCTCAATGCTTACCTGCAGGATGGCTGCCGCCCGGAGAATAATTTGCTCCAGTTCCTCTATCTGGTAAAACTCCAGGCGAGAATTAATGCCGAAGCGATCCCTTAAAGGCGAAGACAACAACCCGGCCCTGGTGGTAGCCCCAACCAGGGTAAAGGGAGGTAAATCAAGGCGGATAGAGCGGGCACCGGGGCCTTTGCCCAGAATAATATCCAGGGCAAAATCTTCCATGGCCGGGTACAGGATCTCCTCTACCTGGCGGGGTAGGCGGTGGATTTCATCTATAAAGAGAACGTCCCGGGGCTCCAAATTGGTTAGGATGGCCGCCAGATCCCCGGCTCGTTCCAGGGCCGGACCCGAGGTGACCCTTAAACTTACCCCCAGCTCGTTGGCAATTATCCCGGCCAGGGTGGTCTTCCCCAGGCCGGGAGGGCCGTAGAGCAGGACGTGGTCCAGGGCTTCCCCCCGCTCCCGGGCCGCCTGGATAAAGATGCTTAAGGTTTCCTTGACATGCTCCTGGCCGATATATTCCGCCAGGTGGCGCGGGCGCAGGCTCACTTCCAGTTCTTCGTCTTCCCGGTGCAGGTTCCCGGCCAGCAAGCGCTCTGCCGTCAAACAGCTCCACCTCCCCGGCCTATGGTTTTCAACACTCCCTGGATGATGGCCGCCGTACCGGCCTCCGGCCCCAGTTCCACCTTAACCCTGGCCAGAACCTGGCTTATCTCATCGCGGCTGTAGCCCAGGGCCAGGAGGGCGGCCAGGGCTTCATCATTAGCGCCGGCCCCGTTATCCCCGGACACCCCGGCTGTTACCACAGTCTCACCGGCGAGACCCGATTTTAAAACGGCATCTTTTAATTCCAGGAGCAGGCGTTTAGCCTTCTTGGCTCCGATGCCGGGGAGGGCGGTCAGGAAGGCGGTATCTTCAGCAACAATAGCCTGCGCCAGCTTTTCCGGAGATGCCGCCGCGAGGATTTGGAGTGCCCCGCGGGGACCAATGCCAGCCACCCCCAGTAAAAGGGTAAAGAACCTTAGCCCCTCGGGCCGGGTAAAACCGTAGAGCTCAAGGGCGTCTTCCCTGACTACCAGGTGGGTATAGACGGCAATCTCTGTTCCCGCAGGCGGCCAAACTTCCGCGGGCGGTGTACGGACAAACCAGCCAACGCCCCCGGTTTCCAGCAAAATCCCTTCCGGCATTACCTGGAGTAGCCGCCCGCGCAGGTAACCAATCACTGCGGCAACACCCCGGCTTCCCGCCGGCGCCAGGGAGCTATACTTGCGTGGCAAATGGCTACGGCCAGGGCATCGGCCACATCATCGGGTTCCGGCCGGCTTTTCAGGCCCAGCAGGGCCTGAACCATCCGCTGCACCTGCTCTTTGGGAGCCCGGCCATAACCGGTCACCGCCTGTTTGACTTCCAGGGGCGTGTACTCGGCAACGGGAAGGGCCGCATGAGCTGCCGCGAGCAACGCCACCCCCCGGGCCTGGCCTACCGCCATGGCCGTACGGCTGTTTTTATTAAAAAAGAGTTCTTCAATGGCCATAATATCCGGACGGTAATTTTTTATTATTTCCTGGAGGTGGTCGTAAATCAGGACCAAGCGCCGGCTTGCTTTTTCCCCTGCCGGCGTCCGGATACAGCCATAAGCAAAGGCCTGCAGTGGCCCGGCATTCCTCACCTCTATCAGGCCATAGCCAACTATGGCTGTACCAGGGTCGATTCCCAGGATCAACATCCTTTTACTCCTCCCTGGCAATTATTCGACGTTAAAGATAGTAGTTCCTTTTTTTGTACCATGCAAACTATTATTCCAGGCCAATTTTCTATATCTTGCCGGCTGGAAAGAGTTATAATATATCTGGATGCCGGCAAGACCTGGCAGGCTTGAATTGAGGGGAGCAAGAAATGAGCAACTTGATGGGCTGGCTGTGCCACTATACGCCGGTGGAAATTTTAACTGCTCTAGGGTACACACCTTACCGGCTGCTGGGAAGAAAAGGCAATAACCCGCGCGCCGCTACATATCTGCCGGGGAACCTCTGCCCTTATGTCCAGAGCTGCCTCGAGGCAGCCATCAAGCAGGAGTTGCCGCCCCTGGCCGGCGTCGTAATCGCCCGCTCCTGCAACGCCATGATCCACCTGGCTAACGTATGGCCCCGCTATGGTTTAAAGGGTAATACCCTCGTCCTCGATGTGCCCCGCCGCCTTGATGAGAACGCAGTTTTCTATTTCAGCCAGAATTTACGCCGGCTAGCGTCAGAGCTCGCTCACTCCGGGGCGCGGCAATTAGACGAAGAACGTTTATGGGCGGCCATAACCTGGTGGGAAGAACAAAGGGCAGCCTGGCGTGAGCTTTTAACCTGCCGGGCCGCGGGGCAAGACCCTCCGGCCGGGGAAGAAATCATGGACGGGCTGGCCAGGTGGCAAACGCCCCTTAACCCCGGGGAAGCAGAAAAATGGGAGACGGTTATTAACCGGTTAGCCAGGCAACCCTGTAGAAAAAACGCCGGGCGGCCGCGCTTGCTGCTTTCCGGGAGCATCCTCCCGCGAGAATTAATTGCCATGGTAGAAGAATGCGGCGGTTTATCTGTTTTCGAGGACAGCTGCAATGGCCGGCGCCTTTTATTAGCCCCCGCCACCGGGGCAGAGGGTGACCCTTACCTTTACCTGGCCAGGCTCTACCTGGGATCCCCCCCCTGTCCCAGGATGGTAAACGAGCGCGAGAAACGCTGCCAGTACTGGGCCGAAGCAGTAGACCGGTTCCGTATCCAGGGAGTCATTTACCATGCCATGAAGTTTTGCGATGCCGCCATGTACGACTTCCTGGCCCTGAAGAGCTTTTGCGAAAAGAGGGGGTTACCCCTCCTTCGCCTCGATGGGGATTTCAGCGGTGGTAACCGGGGCCAGTGGCAGACGCGGGTGGAAGCCTTTCTAGAAATGCTGGAGGTGCGGTAGTGGATATCTACCAGTTATTGCGCTCTTATCTGGAATCGACTTTGCGCCAGCGCGCCTTAAAATCTCCCTGGACATATAGACTGCTAAAGCAGGCCGCGGCAGCCCAAAAAAGACATTATCCCTGGCAGGCGGCCCACCGGCTGCTTCTCAATACCATCGACCAGGCAGCAGCAGCTTTTCTACAAAAAAGGCCGGTGATCTGGCACAATGTTTTCTTCCCCACCGAGGTCCTTTATGGTCTGGGAGCAGTTCCCTTTGCCCCGGAAGCAGCCGCTGTGGTGGCTACAGGTTTGGGGATAGCCGGGAGGGCCTTGCAGCGGGCTGAAGGTGATTGGGTAAGCAGCGAGGCCTGCTCCTTCCACCGCCTGGCCCATGGTTGCGACCGGGAAGGTTACTTCCCGCCGCCAGCAGCGGTAGTCTGCAGCTCTCACCTGTGCGACACCGCTCCCCAATCCCTGGCGGCTACGGCAGCTTACCACGGGGTGCCCTTTTACCTGTTAGACGTACCCCACCAGCAGGACGCCGCCGCCCTGGAATATGTCGCCCGCCAGCTCAAAAGTATAACCTTTTCCCTGGCAGAAACCTTAAACCTGGAGTGGGACGGGGACCGTTTTCAAGAGGCCCTTGTTAACTCCAACGCAGCCCGGGAACGCCTGCTGGCAATAAACCGCCTGCGCCAGCAGCGCCCGGCCTGCATCCGGGGGGAAGAAGCCCACAGCTTTATTTACCTCATACTGGCGGGTTTTGGCGCCTCAACCTCGGTGGAGGTTTACGGGGAACTATTAACGGAGCTGGCCCAGCGTTACCGGGACCAGCGCCGGGCCGTACCGGAAGAAAAGGCCCGTTTGGTATGGTTGCACCTGCGGCCCTATTACCCCAATGCCATTTTCCAGATTTTAGAACAGGAAGCCGGGGCAGTGGTGGTTTGCGAAGAAATGAATTATGTTTATTGGGAACCCCTGGACCCGGAAAGGCCCTTTTACAGCCTGGCGCGTAAAGTTTTAAGCCACCACGGCCTTGGCCCTATGACCAGGAGGATAGAAGCTATCCTGGCCATGGTCGACGCCTACCAGGCCGGTGGGGTCATCCATTTTGCCCACTGGGGTTGCCGCCAGAGCACAGCTGGTTTGCGCTTGTTGCAGGATGCTTTACGGGAAAGGGGCATACCTTTCCTCAACCTGGAGGGTGACTGCGTCGATCAAAGCAAATACGCTCCAGGCGCTGTCAGGACGCGCCTGGAAGGTTTTCTGGAAATGTTATTATAAAGAAATTAATTACTCCGGGAGGTTATACCCTTGGTCCTAACAGCGGGAGTGGATATCGGGTCCCTGACGACCAAAGCAGTTGTAGTCCGGGACGGCCGGGTGGTGGGCGCCGCCGTCCTGAAGAGCGGCGTTGACAGCGCTGAGATTGCCAGAAAGGCTTTACAGGAGGCCCTGGAACAAGCCGGGTTTAAGGAAGATTCCCTGGACGGCATTGTGGCCACGGGCTACGGCCGTATCCGGGTTCCCTTCGCCCAGCGCCGGGTTACAGAAATAACCTGCCACGCCAGGGGAATTTATCACCTCTGGCCGGACATACGCACGGTCATCGATATTGGCGGCCAGGATAGCAAAGTTATCCTCCTGGATGACGGCGGCAAAGTGCGGGATTTTGTCATGAATGAGAAATGTGCCGCCGGCACCGGCCGTTTCCTAGAAGTCATGGCCAGCGCCCTGGAGGTCCCGGTAAAGGATATGGGGACCCTCTCTCAACAGGCAAGCCAGGGTGCCAGCATTAGCAGCATGTGTACCGTCTTTGCCGAATCCGAAGTTGTTTCCCTGGTAGCCGAAGGCCGGCCGGTAGCAGAAATTATCAAGGGCCTGCATAATGCCATCGCCCAGCGGGTAGTGGCCATGGCCCAGCGGGCAGGCTGGGAAGAGCCGGTAGCCATGACGGGCGGGGTGGCCAAAAACCTGGGAGTTGTAAAAAGCCTGGAAGAATACCTTGGCACAAGCATCCGCATCCCCCCGGACCCGCAAATAATTGGAGCCCTGGGGGCAGCCCTGCTGGCGGCCGGGTAGCAAAATTCCTGGTGTTACCCCGCCCCTATACCGCCCATGAACCGCCCCCAACCATAATCGGGGCCAACCCACCTGCTTAGCCATTATAGAGCTCCCAGTTGGCCCGCGCAAAAAGGTCTAAAACCTCCTCGAAATCCAGATGATGTCTGCCTTTCAGGCAGGCGACCGTAGCGGCCGCTTCCCTGGGATCGTGGCCTTCCACAGGGGCGTCGGAACCGGCCAGCAAGCGGATACCTTTATCCTTCATGAGCCCCCAGGCGTAGGCTGTCTTCATGCGCTCCGGGCCTAACCTGTGCACGGCCCAGGATATTTCCCGGGAAAAGATGGGCTGGATACAGACCGGGATCTCGAGTTCCGCCAGGGTATCCAGCTGCTCATCCCGGGCGTACTGGACGTGTTCCAGGCGGTCCAGGGGGTGGCGGCTCTGCCGCACAACACGCAGGAATTGGTCAATGGCCCGGTCGCCAATGGCGTGAGCGGCTATGGGTTTACCTTTTTGGTGTACCTTATCTACCAGGGAAAGGAGGGCCTCATCAGTATAATTCAGCATACCATAGTTACCGGGATCATCGGCATATTCCTCTGTAAGCGCTGCGGTACGAGCGCCCAGGCCCCCGTCCAGGAAGACTTTAAACCCCAGAGCTTCATCCAGTAGCTCGAAGTCCACCGTGTAGAAATCCACTTTGACCCCCTGGTCCAGGCCCTCAAAGAAGGGGCGCTTGTCTCGATCCATTCCCATATCGATGACTTTAATTATCCCCAGTTTCTTAAGTTCCCTTAAGCCCCGGGATAGGATGTCTCCTGGCTCCAGGTTGAGGCTTGCTACTAAGGTATTTAGGAGTTTAAATACTTCGGCCTCATGGAAGAGGCCGTTTTCCGCGAAAAATCCCAACCTCTGCATGGCGGCCGTGTTGGCTGCGGCCAGGTGCAGGCAGGTCCGGACTATTACCGCCGGCGTTGAACCGAAGGCATGGTCCAGGAAGGCCCGCCCGGGGATAATTTTTTCGGCCAACCGTTCCTGGTTAAAGCGTACCCCTATGGCCCACCCTTCAACCAAACGAGACCTCAGGGTTGCCACCAGTTCTTCGAGGTTTGAGCATCTTTCCAGGCTGGCGAAGTGATTGAAGAGGGAAAATTCCCATACATGTAAGTGGGCATCCACATATCCCTGGGGGCGCATCGTTTCTTTAGTCATGTTTATCCCTCCACCCTAAGCTTAAACCCAGGGCTTCGTTTATACAAGGGTTTTTTAAAAGAAATCATGAAAGGTGGAGGTATGAAGGAGCAAAGGAGTAAATACTGACCTCTAGGGGCGAAATTCGTCCAGGCTATCCAGGGCTTCCAGGACCTCTTGTTCGGAATTAAATTCTGCCTGGCCATTTTCTATTTTTTCCCGCCAGCTGGGCGGCAGGGAGGCAACTTTCAGGTTCGTTACCCGCATTAGTGGCCCCAGGCTGCCGGCCGGGCCCTGGTAAATGGCCACCAGCCCATCCTTGACGGCCAGGTGGCGTCTGGGTGCATCGGCAGGGCACAGGTCGTCTACCTCCTGGGTGATGACCAGGCGTTCCCCTTCCCGGGTTATGCGCCAGCCCTCGGCCGGCGGGAAAAGGATACTCATTTCTTCTTTACCGGCCCAGTTCCACTTGACCCCTGCCGGCAAAGGAATAGGTTCCCTGTGGCCGCAGTAGCGGTAATATTTCTCCAGGCGGGGTTCCTCCAGTACCCGCGGCTCCAGAAGGCCCGGCACTCGTAAGATAACCGGCCTTTGCCCGGTACTTACCCTGGCTTGCTGGTAAGCCACCAGCCCCCCGAGGAGAAAAATCATGAGGCCAATAACAATAAAGCGCCGGCTAGCGTCGCCCAAGGTGGCACCTCCTTCTAACAGGAATTACCACCTTATAGCTTTGCCGGCGCACCAGGGTTTTATACTAGCTTATAACTCCAGTTGCTCCAGAACGGCAGCAGGAATGTCGGCGTTGGTATAAACAGCCTGGACGTCATCGTGATCCTCCAGGCGGTCCACCAGGCGCATGACTTTAGCGGCCATTTCCGGATCGTCAATGGTTACTGTAGTCTGGGGTACCATTGCTATTTCGGCGCTAGTAATAGTAGCTCCGGCTTCCTGCAGGGCTTTCTTTACCTTCTCCAGGTCCTCGGGAGCAGTTTTTATTTCTATGGCGTCAGGGTCACTATCATCAACATCTTCTGCCCCGGCCTCGATGGCCTGGAGGATTAATTCTTCCCGGGTTTCTCCCGCCGGAACTTCGACGCTAACTACCCCCTTGGGGTTAAACATCCAGGCTACACAGCCGCTTTCCCCCAAATTTCCACCATTGCGGGAAAAGATATACCGGATTTCTGAAGCCGTGCGGTTACGGTTGTCCGTAGCAATATTTAGCAACATGGCTACGCCCCCGGGGCCATAGCCTTCATAAACCATTTCTTCATAGGCTGCGCCTTCAATCTCGCCGGTACCGCGCATAATGGCCCGCTGGATATTCTCATTGGGCATATTGACTTCCTTGGCCCGGGCGATGGCTGCCTTCAAGCGCGGGTTACCTTCCGGGTCACCGCCTCCCTGCCGGGCAGCAATGATAATCTCCCGCCCTATTTTGGTAAAGAGACGGCCGCGCTTTTCATCCATCTTGGCCTTACGATGTTTTATGTTGGCCCACTTGGAATGTCCGGACATTCTTTGACCCCCCTCTCACCTCTAACTGCCGTTAAAATTCTAACATACAAAACCGCAGTTAAGCAATAAGCCTCATTATCCACATTACCCGCTGCCGGATATGTCTGTAATATTTTACCTCGAAGACACGCCCAATTTTATGTTAACTTTTTGGCGCCTATATGGTAAAATTCTATTTGTAACTTTTATTTCACGCCGTGGCCACCAGAAACGCCGAATTTCCTTTTACGAAAGCGGGGGAACCAATTTTTCTGGGGTTAATCCACTTGGTGGTAGGGCTAACCTTCGGCCCGCACCCGTCAGCTAACCTCGCAGGCGTTGGAGGGGGGTGGATTTTTTACTGGTCCGCCAGGCGTTAATGTAATTAGGTTTGTAAAGGAGGGGTTAGTTTTGCGGTCCAAATTCAAAACCATGGCCGCATCCCTGGCTGTATTATTAATTGTTACCACCCTGGCCATCGTACCGGTCACACCCGTTCAAGCTGCAACTTACAATGGTAACTATTATGCTTTCCATTTCGCACCGCAAAATTATTTATACATCAGATATTACCGCCCGCAACCGGCACCTCAACCTCAACCTGCTCCAGCACCAAAACCGGCACCGGCACCAGCTCCAGCCCCGCAACCTGCACCCCAGCCTGCCACCGGCAACTACCAGCTAAGCCAGTTTGAGCAAAAAGTCGTCGACCTGGTCAACGCCGAACGGGCTAAAGCCGGGCTGAAGCCGTTAACAGTAGATTTGCAACTGGCAAAAGTAGCGCGCCTCAAGGCTGAAGACATGCGGGATAATAATTACTTCAGCCACGAATCGCCTACCTACGGTCCTTTCTTTACCATGTTGCAGAAATTCGGTATTACTTACCGTACCGCCGGTGAAAACATTGCCGCCGGCTATCAAACGCCTGAAGCTGTGGTAGCTGCCTGGATGGGTAGCCCCGGCCACCGCAGCAATATCTTAAACCCCAATTTTACGGCCATTGGCGTCGGCCATGCCAAAGGCGGCAGTTACGGTAACTACTGGGTGCAGCTATTCACCGGTAAGTAGAGAAAAGTTATTGCTGGGTAAGACCTGACCTGGCGGTCCTATCAAGGCTGAAACGTAATAGCCCCTTTTAACCCGGCGGGTGGGTTAAAAGGGGCTATTTACTCAGGCGCTTAATCTACCCGATTTTAAAAAGTTCGGTGCTCAGATAACGCTCGCCGGTATCCGGAGCAATGGCCAGTACTTTTTTACCTTTACCCAGGCGCCGGGCTACCTGAAGGGCGGCATAGACGGCTGCACCGGAAGAGATGCCTACCAGCAGGCCTTCCATCCGGGCCAGGCGCCGGGCGGTCATGAGGGCATCTTCATTGGACACGGTAACAACTTCATCGATTACTTCGCGGCGCAGGACCTGCGGGATAAAGCCGGCCCCGATGCCCTGGATCTTATGGGGTCCCGGCCGGCCCCCGGAAAGGACGGGGGAAGCTGCCGGTTCCACGGCAATAATTTTTATCCCCGGAATTTCCTGCTTTAAAACCTCGCCGACGCCGGTAATGGTACCGCCGGTACCCACTCCGGCCACAAAGGCATCCAGGTCTTTACCCATTTGCTCTAAAATTTCCCGGGCTGTGGTGCGGCGGTGTACATCAGGGTTGGCCGGGTTTTCAAACTGCTGGGGCATGAAATAATCAGGGTTTTCCCGGACTAACTCCAGGGCTTTATCTACGGCCCCCTTCATACCCAGTTGCCCCGGAGTTAGGATAAATTCAGCGCCATAGGCCGCCAGGAGTTTGCGGCGTTCAATGCTCATGGTTTCCGGCATGACAATGATTAAGCGGTAGCCGCGAACCGCTGCAATCATGGCCAGGCCAATGCCGGTATTGCCGCTGGTGGGTTCCACGATGGTGGCACCCGGTTTAAGCTTACCTTCTGCTTCCGCAGCTTCAATCATGCTGAGGGCGATCCGGTCTTTAACGCTCGACCCGGGATTAAAGTATTCCAGTTTTACATATACTGCCGCCCCATTTTCCACCAGGCGTTGTAAGCTTACCACTGGCGTCCGGCCAATCAGCTGGGTTATGTCGGCGGCTACGTTCATGGTTATTTTCCTCCTTAATGTATACTTTTCATATCGGAATTGATCATATTTTAACTTCCGGTACAGGCTATGTCAAGTGAAAAGCCACTGCATCTCAACTATTATGCAGTGGCTTAGCTGGCATTAATGCGTGGATTTAAATGGCCTCGAGGAAAATTTTATGATCGACCAGGGCCATTTCTTTGATGCGGGCACGTAGGATTTTCTTTTTGCCAAAGATATCTTCCAAGAGGATACCATCTTCCCGGGGCACGATCCGGTCAACATTTTCAAAGACCAGTTCTTCTTCCCCGCCCTCTTTCAAGAGATAAGCATTGGCTTCACACATCTTTCCGGGTTCCTCCTTCGCAAAAGGCTTTAAGACGCCGGGCCAGGGCGTCAATCAGGTGGGGTAAGGGTTCAGGGACAACACCGATTATTTCAACGCCGGCCTTATTTATAGGCAGGAGAAATTTACGTGCCGGGCTGGCGGCAATGGCCGCGGCCATGGCCGGCGTCAGTTCCCCCAGCATGGCGTCGGCTATAAGGATGGCTACGGAACCGGTGATGGCATCTACCCGGGGGGCGTTATAGATGATGGCCCTTTCCCCGGTGGCCCCTTCATTGGCCCCAGCTTTGAGCATGGCTACGGTAGCGGCAGCGTTGGTACCCAGGGCCAGGATTTCTACCTCTGGCTGTAGTTCTTCCCTGAGCCTCATGGTAATATGCCTGCCGATGCCGCCCCCCTGCCCGTCTACCACTGCTATTCGCAGGTATAAATCACTCCCTGTTAAATAATGTAAAAAGGGCCACAGGGAACCTTGTCGACTCCAGTGTCGACTCCGACCTCCTCGTGGCCTTCCATCCAGCGCGGTCTCCACACCGCTTTATAATTTAATATTCGCTCTTAAAAGCCCGATTCCTGCCTGGTGGACAAGAAAAATTAAAATTGTGGCGTTCGTAAAATACCTTTCACAAAGTCAGACCCCAGGGAAATATAGGTCTGGGGAACGGGTCCGACAATAATGGCCTCAGCCACCGGAATGGTAGAGGAAACCGTTACCTGTTTCCTGGTGAAGGGGGCAACTACCTGGACTTCGCTCTCTACCTGGAGGTAAATGCGGTGGCGCGTCTGGTTGATGCCGGTGGCTTCGAAGGTATCCCCTACATTGACGTTAACGGTACCCATGGGAATAAAACGCAGGGGCACCGGGGGACCGTAGGCTGCCAGGAGCTTTAGCCCCAGCACTTGCCCCAGAGGTAAGTAATAAGTTTTGCCTTTCAGCTGGGCCAGGCGCTCCTGGATAGCCAGCTGGGCCTGGGCCTGGAGACGGCTGATGCTCAAAGCGTCGGCCTGCATGAAAACTATCCGACCATCGCTGCTTCCGGGTTGAATCAGGTTATTATAACTTACCTGGCCAGTTATTTTATCCAGCACTGCCTGTTGCATGGCCCCGGTAGCTGCCCAGCGGGCCTGAGCATAAGCTACCGTTTCCATAGCCAGGTGCAGGCGCCATTCCAGCAGGAAAAGCACCAGCAGGCCGGCTACTAAGACTAGCGCCAGAGCTCCCATTGGCCGCCGTCCCGGTCGCCGCCACCGCCGCCGCAAGGCAAACCACCCCCATATAGAAGTATACTCCGGGGGCGGTTAAAATGTGAAATTCTTTTAGCGAGGGGCAACAGGAACCCGCAACCGCGCAAATTTACGCTTACCGGCCTGGAGAACCTGGCCGTCGTGCACAGCTATTTCCGCGTCTGGATCAAGCAGGCGCTCGCCATTGAGTTTTACTGCTCCCTGGCGGATCAGGCGCCTGGCTTCACTGGTGCTGGGGGCCAGGCCTGCCTGGACCATCAAGCGCGGCAGCCACATCCTGGCCTCCTCGACGATCACCTCCGGCATTTCTTCCGGCAGATCGCCCAGCTGGAAAACCTGGCGAAATTCCTTTTCTGCCTCCCTGGCAGCTGCTTCCCCATGGTAGAGGCCCACAATTTCCCGGGCCAGGCGCATCTTTACGTCCCGCGGGTGCAGGCTACCGTCGGCGAGGCCCTGTCTTATGGTTTCCATTTCCTCGAGGGATACAGTCGTCACCAGCTCAAAGTAAGTCAGCATAAGATCATCGGGCAAGGACATGGTCTTGCCGTACATCTCTTTAGGCGGTTCGTCGATGCCGATATAATTGCCCAGGCTTTTACTCATCTTCTGCACGCCGTCCAGCCCCGGCAGGATGGGCATCATCATGGCCACCTGGGGTTCCTGGCCGTACTCCCGCTGTAACTGGCGACCTATAAGGAGATTGAACTTTTGATCCGTTCCCCCCAGCTCGACATCGGACGCCAGGGCCACGGAATCGTAGCCCTGCATCAGGGGGTAAAAGAATTCGTGGACGCTGATGGGACGGTTATCCTGGTAACGGCGGGCAAAGTCTTCCCTTTCCAGCATCCTGGCCACGGTAATCTTAGCAGCCAGCTGGATAACATCAGCAAAGGTAAGCCTGGCCAGCCACTGGCTGTTAAAAGTAACCTCGGTCCGGGCCGGGTCCAGGATTTTAAAAATTTGCTCCTTGTAGGTTTCGGCATTGGCCAGGACTTCAGCTTCCGAAAGCTGCCGCCTGGTTTCCGATTTACCGGTGGGATCGCCGATTCTCCCGGTAAAGTCGCCGATAATAATAATCACCTGGTGGCCCAGATCCTGGAACTGGCGTAATTTCTGGAGCACTACCGTATGGCCCAGGTGGATGTCCGGGGCCGTTGGGTCCAGGCCCAGTTTAACCCGCAGGGGTTTCCCGGTGCTGAGGGACTTCTTTAACTTGGCCTTTAAGTCTTCCTCCGGAATAATTTCAGCCACTCCGCGGCGTAAGACTTTAAGCTGCCGCTCTACTTCCCGTTCCAACCGAATCATCCTCCGTAACTTGGCTCTTCTCGTGCCCAGGATTTTTCTTAGGCAATTTTTGCGTAAAACAGGCGTTTTTAATCTATAAAATTAGCGAACCTGTTTAAGTTTAACATAAGCTGTGAGCGAGCTTCAAGCTCTTATCATTCCCCTGGGGGTAAAGCTATGTTATAATAAAGAGGCCGCAAAGGAGGTCATCCGGACAATGGCACCCCCAAAAAAACGAAAGCGCAAATTAAACGGTTTCCGTGCCATGTTGCTGATCCTGCTGGTCCTGGCGGTGATGCTGGCTGGCGCCGGCGCCGGTTTTGCCTTCGGCGTTATCCGTACTATGCCTGACTGGCAGCCCGACAAGCTCCAGCTGGCCATGACTACATTTATATATGATAAAAACGGCCAGCTTATCGAAGAGCTGCATGGCGGACAAAATCGCATTGTTGTGCCTCTGGAAAAAATTCCTAAAGACCTGCAGAATGCAGTCATCGCAATTGAGGACGCCCGTTTTTATCAGCATCACGGTGTAGACTTAAAAGCCATTCTCCGAGCATTGTGGATTAATTTGCGGAGCGGCAGCATTCGCGAAGGCGGCAGCACCATTACCCAGCAGCTGGCCAAGAACGCTTTTATTGAAAATCCTGAACGCACTTTAAAACGTAAAATCCAGGAAGCCTTAATGGCCATTGAACTGGAACGCATGTATACCAAAGAAGAAATCCTGGAAAGTTACCTCAACATTGTTTACCTTGGGCCCGGTACTTACGGGGTGGAAGCGGCGGCGCGGTTATACTTCGGTAAATCTGTGTCTGACCTGGATCTTGCCGAATCGGCCATGCTGGCCGGCCTGATTCAGAGCCCGGCCAACTATGACCCCCGTTCTAAAGGCAATGAGGAAGCCGCCAAAAGCCGCCAGGCACAAGTGCTGAACAACATGGTCAAGTACGGCTATATAACTCCTGAACAGGCAGAAAAGGCCAAGGCGGAAAAACTGGAATACCGTGAAGCCCCCAAAACACAGGCCGAAAAATTTCCTTACTTTATCGACGCTGTTATTGATGAAGCCGGCCGCCTGCTGGAAAGCCAGGGTATAGAATCCGCCGAGCTTTATCGGGGTGGCCTGAAAATTTATACTACCCTCGATCCCAAAATCCAGGCCGAAATGGAGAAAGTTTACCAGGATAAATCCAATTTTCCTACCAGCAGTCCCGACCGCCTGATTGAAAGCGCCATGGTGGTCCTGGACCCCCGCACCGGTGAAGTACGGGGCCTGGTCGGCGGGCGGGATTATACCACCAGGCGTGGCTTCAACCGGGCCATCCAGGCTGAACGCCAGCCCGGTTCTACCATCAAGCCCCTGGTTGTCTATGCCCCGGCCCTGGAAAAGGGGTACCCCCCGGCCTTTGTCATCGATGACGTACCGGTTACCTACCCCGGTACACCCAAACCCTTTACCCCGGGCAATTACGACGGCCGCTACCGGGGTCTCATCAGCATGCGGGAGGCCGTTCGCTGGTCCGTCAATATTCCCGCTGTTAAAATGCTTAATACTATCGGCATCGATACGGGCTATGAATTCGGCCGCCGCCTGGGCCTGCCCTTAAAGCCGGAGGACCGCAACCTGGCCCTGGCCCTGGGGGGCCTGACTACAGGCGTCTCCCCCCTGCAAATGGCTGCTGCCTACGGTGCTTTTGCCAACCAGGGGATATACATCACCCCCCACTTCGTGACCAGGATTACCGATCGTAACGGCCGGGACTTAATCGTCAACAAGCCCCAGCGCCAGGAGGTCATGAGTGAGCAGGTTGCTTATCTCATGACTGATATGCTGGAAACCGTCGTTATGGCCGGTACCGGTAAAAATGCCCAGATAGGCCGGCCGGCTGCAGGTAAAACAGGTACCACTTCCCTGCCAGATACCCCGGAATACAGGGGGCTTAAAGGGGAAAAGGACGCATGGTTTGTCGGCTATACCCCCGAGCTGGTAGGAGCCGTCTGGATGGGGTATGACCAGACCGATCCCAAACACTACCTGAAAAGTGTCGCTGGTGGCGGTTACCCGGCTCTAATCTGGAAGAAGGTAATCGGTGCTGCTTTAAAGGATCAACCCGTCCAGGATTTCCCCCGCCCCAGCGGCATAATCTATGCCGATGTCGATGCCAAGTCGGGCCTTTTGCCCAGCGACCTGACGCCCAGGGAGTTTATTGTCAAAGAAGTCTTTACCCAAAGCATGTTGCCCAAGAAAGTCTCGGATGTCTGGGTCCAGGCCCAGGTTTGCACCACCACCGGCCAGCTGGCTTCGCCCAATTGCCCGGATGTAACGACAGGGGTCTTTTTAAAGCGACCCAGCGGCTATAACGGCCCGGTGAAACCGGAAGACGCCTACCTGGAAGCGCCAGCGGAAGTCTGTACCCTCCACGGCGGCAAAGGCAGTGACAGGCCGGGGCTGGTAAGCATCTGTACTGACCCCCGCCACGGCACCGAACTTTTCCTGGCCAATGTCCCGAAACCCGGGGAAGGTGGGGGCTGCCCGCCCCAGTACGTGAAGCAGGTTCAGCTGCCCCCGGAAAAAACTCCTGCCCGGCACTGTGACCTGCCCGACCACCAGCTAAGTAAAGATACCTCGGGACCGGGAAACCAGGAGACAGGCCCGCCGGCACCCAATCTTACGGCTCATTTGGAAGTAGGCCCCAACGTCAGCCAGCCCAGGGTAATTCTGCGCTGGGAGCTTCCCGGGAAGGATGATTTCCTCTTTTCTATTGAGCGCAGCAACCAGGGCTCCAGCCGCAAAAGCCTGGCCATAGTTAAAGATACCATATATACCGACACCAGCGTGAAACCCGGCTTTACCTACCGTTACCGGGTCATTGCCCTGGATGAGAAAAATAAGTCCAGTACGCCGTCAAATGAAGTCACAATCGCCATCCCCAGGAGATAGTTAAAGCCCCGGGCTAATAGCCCGGGGCTTTTTAGCGGCTAATATACACTATGGTGACGCCGCTGCCGCCTTCGCCGGCCCCACCCAGGCGAAAGCCTTTGACCAGGGGGTGCTGCCGCAGGTAATCCTGCAGGGCTACCCTTAAGGCGCCGGTGCCTTTACCGTGGATTAAACGCACCTGGTTTAACCCCGCCAGGACGGCATCATCCAGGTAGGCATCGACCCGGTGACAGGCTTCTTCTACCGTCAGCCCCCGCAGGTCGATCTCCGGCCTGATATCCTCATTGCTTACTGCCTTTACTGTCCAGCCGTTCCTGAGATCCTCCCTTTCAGGCCCTGCCTTGGCTTCCGTCTCTATCAGCCGCAGTTCCTTTAATTTAACATTTATTTTCAAAATACCCACCTGAACCAGGACTTCCCCCTGCTCGTTAGGAGGACTGAGAACTTCTCCGGCCTGACCCAGGGTCTCAAGGAAAACCTTGTCGCCTACCTGGAGGTTTTCCGGTGGTTGGCTGCTGGCGGGGGGCTGATACTGGTTCAGCCCGGCTTCCACGGCATCTTCCAGCTCTTTCAGTTGCCGCTGCGCTCTGGCTACCGCCTGCTGCTGGCCGCGCAGATTTTCTTCAGCCATGGCCTTTTCCAGGCGGGCCATGATTGCCCTGATCTCCGCCCGGGTCTGCCTTAAGATACCCCGGGCTTCTTGGCGTACTTTTTCCATTTGCCTGGCCGCCTGCTGCTGCCATACTTCTTTTTCCTTCTCCAGTTGAGCCCTGGCCTTCTCAGCCTCCCGGCGCAGAATTTCGGCTTGCTCCCGTTCCCGGGCACTCACTCGCCTGTCTTCAGCCAGGCCGGCTATCAGGCGGCTGACGCGCTGGTTTTCTTCGCCAAGGAGGCTCCGGGCCCGTTCAATAATGGCGGGTGAAAGCCCTAAACGGGAGGCAACGACAAAGGCGTTGCTCTCACCCGGAGTACCGATGATCAGGTTGTAAGTGGGCTGGAGGGTCTCGCTGTCAAACTCGACGGCGGCGTTTTCCACCCGCGGGGTGGCATAAGCATAGGCCTTCAGTTCGCTGTAGTGGGTGGTGGCAATCGTCCTGGCCCCGGCATTCGTAAGGTAATCCAGAATGGCCATGGCCAGGGCCGCCCCTTCTGTCGGGTCAGTACCGGCCCCCAGTTCATCCAGGAGAACCAGGCTGCCCGGTGTTACCTCTTTTAAAATAGAAACAATCTGCGCCATATGGGCTGAAAAGGTACTTAAGGACTGCTCAATGCTCTGCTCGTCGCCGATATCGGCATAAACGGCGGCCGTAGGGTCGACTTCCGTACCTTCGGCCGCCGGCAGGTGCAGGCCGCACTGGGCCATAAGGGTAAATAGGCCCACCGTCTTTAAAGTTACCGTCTTGCCGCCGGTGTTGGGACCGGTAATGACCAGGGTATCAAAATCTTCGCCGAGGGTGAGGCTGACGGGCACCACTTTTCCTTGCAGCAAAGGGTGCCGGCCGCGGTTGATACGCCAGCGTCCCTCATTATTCAACCGCGGCTCTACGGCCGCCATCTCCCGGCTTAAGTATCCTTTGGCCAGGGTAAAGTCCAGTTCACCCAGGGCGGCCAGGGTAATTTCCAGTCTCTCCTTCTCCCGGCCGATAAGGTTGCTTAAATGCCGCAGGATGGCCTCGATTTCCCTGGCTTCGGCCATCTTCAAGCGGCGAAGTTCGTTATTTAGCTCTACCATGGCCATGGGCTCGATAAATAGCGTCGCCCCGCTGGCCGACTGGTCGTGAATCAAACCCGGTACCTGGTGGCGATACTCCTGCTTGACCGGCAGGACGTAACGATCATTGCGGATGGTATACAGGTTATCCTGGAGATACTTCTGCATTTCCGCTGAACGGAGGTAGCCGTCCAGGCGTTCTTTGATCTTCTCCTGGGTCTTACGTATCTGCTGCCGCAAGGCTAGAAGCCGCGGCGTTGCCTGGTCCATAACTTCGCCGTCGGGACCAATAGCCTGGCCGATGGCCTTTTCCAGGTCACGGAAATCACCAATCCTGTTAGCTGTTTCCCGCAGCACCGGCCAGTTGCCGTCCTGGCTCAGGAGGTACTGCCGCACTCTCCGCCCACCGCTCAGGGTGGCGGCCACCTGCAACAACTCTTCCTCTTCCAGGAGCCCGCCCACAGCCGCCCGGGCGACTTGCGGCCGGATATCATGGATATTGCTGAAGGGTATGTCAGGGTAACGCCGCAACACCTGCTCCGCCTCACTGGTGGCCTTGAGGCGGTTGCGGACCTCCTCCAGGTCCCGGACCGGTTGCAGAGCGCGGGCCAGCTCCGCTCCCAGGGATGAAACACATTTCTCCTCCAACCGCTGTAGGATTTTATCCAGTTCCAATTTTAAGAAGGTCTTATTCAACCATTGCTGCCCCCATCTCTTCTTTTCTCCGACCTGATGATAACCATCCCGGCAGTCGGGATCAACAGGAAACCCGGACCTGGCTATTCTATTACTCCCCGGAAATAATGGCCGCGGGTGATGCCGGCAGGAGCCAGGTTTTCTGCTTCCCTGGCCAGAACAGCCAGGCTCTCCCCTCCTTCCCCGATCTCCAGGGCGGCCAGGGCCTCGCGATACAGGCCCGTCACCCGCCGGATATAACCGGGAGGCTTTTCCCGGGCTTCGATCCGCACCCAGTCGAGGCCCAGGGCGGTAATTTCCTCTAAATGATCCATGAGGCTCATTTCCCTGGCATTATATAAATAAAACCGGCACTGCCGGTCGGTGGTGACCGGGAAAATCAGGCCCAGACGGTCTTTTAAACCGTAGCGTCCCCGCCGGCAGGGAGCGGCGCAGGCCCGGCCAGGCCTTTTGCCTCCCAGGCGCGCCCCCAGAACGCAGTGGGCCGAAATCATAAGGGGCAAAGCCCCGTGGACAACAGCTTCCACCGGTAAAGGGGGATCCAGTTCCCGCAGTTGCTCCAGGTTCATCTCCGGGGAAAGGGTTACGCCTTTAAGCCCTGCTCCGGCTAAGGCTTTGAGAGACCAGGTATTGAAGGCATTGAAGGGATAGTCGCCCCACCCGGCAAGACCGTATTCCTTTATAATTTGCAGGCCGCCAGGTCCAGCAACGAGGAAAAGGCTGGCTCCGGCAGCAGCCAGCCTTTCAAGCTGCCGGGCCACGGCTGCTGCTTCGGTCTCATGCCAGATCCGCGGCAGGGCCGGGATGACCGCCGCTCCTTTTTCTCCTGCTGCAGTCATTAGCTCCTGCAGCTGAGCCTCCTGCGGGGGTTCTTTCCCCTGCCAGACTTCGCCGGTGAGATAAACCCGCCCGGCCCCGGCCGCCAGGGCGGCCCGGGCTCCTTCCAGGTCGCCCACGGCCACTGACAGGCGCGGCACCCTTCGCGGGCCCTGCCTTCCGGCTGAGGATACACCCTCGTTCCCCGGATCGTGCCCCTTGCACGCCACCGACCTGGCCCCCTGCCTTTCCCGCCCCCTCCGGGACAGGAGCCTTTCCAGGCCTTGCCGAAATTCTGCTTCCGGCGGCACCCGCCGGGGCCACGCTGCCAGGCGCACCTGGCGTAACTTCTCGATAGCCTCCCGGCGGACACGGTTTAACTCGCTTAAAGGCACCATCACCGGCTCCGCCAGGCTGGCAGTTAGTTCAGCCAGCCGGTAAGGGGTATTGCCCAGGCGGCCAAGCTGCTCTGCCAGCACAGATTCATCCAGGGGGTGGCGTTCCGCCACCTCAGCGTACACAGAAGTCCGGGCCTGGACCCGGTGCCCCTGGGGATCAACAACCTCCAGCTTTAAAGGTTCTCCCGCCCGGGCCTCAACTTTCATGGTCAGGGGCAGGCGTCGCTCTTCCCGGGGTGAGGTATAGGTGCGCCGGACTTCCTTCAGGAGTTCCACGTCGCTGGTCTTAAAAATGCGGTCCCCGGGCCTGGTGGACGGCGGCAGTTCCAGGGCCACCGTTGTCCCTGCCGGGGCGAAGGTTACCTCCCTTCCCCCCTGCCAGATGTGGTGCACCACCAGTCCTTGATGGCCGCCCCGGCTCACCCAGACTTCCACACCGTCCCCCTGGCGGAGGGGAGCTTCCAGATGAACAAGGAAACGCTCGCCCTGGCGCCGGCCAGCTCGTCCCAGGTAAAGGCCGCGGTTGCTGGGCCGGCCATAGCTCATTAGCTCAGCTCCCGGGTCCCCATCCAGGTAACCCGGGGTAAAGTCGCGGTTGAAGATCTGGGCTACTTCCATTGCCTCTTCCGGCAATACCTGAAAGCCTTCCGGGTCGGCCAGGTAACGGTCAATAATCTTGCGGTAGGCCCTGGTAACTACGGCCACATACTCGGGACGCCGCATCCGCCCTTCAATTTTAAAAGCCTTAACCCCGGCAGCTATTAACTGCGGTACCCGGTCCAGGGTATAGAGGTCACGGGTGCTTAAAAGGTGTTCCGGTTTTAATTCCAGAGGCCGCCCTTTTTCATCCACCAGGGTATAGGCCAGACGGCAGGGCTGGGCGCAGCGGCCGCGGTTACCGCTGCGCCCTCCCACCATGCTGCTGAGCAGACACTGGCCGGAATAAGAAAAGCAGAGGGCGCCGTGGACAAAGGCCTCCAGTTCTATTTCCACCTGGCGGCTGATGGCCTTAATATCGGTCAGGGATAACTCCCGGCCCAGGACGACGCGCTTGAAACCTTGCTCCTGTAAATATTTAGCCCCGGCGGCGCTGGTGACCGTCATCTGGGTACTGCCAATGAGGGGGAGTTCAGGCAGGAGCCGCCTGGCGAGGGCCGCCAGCCCCAGGTCCTGGACAATAATGCCGTCCACCCGGGCGTTACCCAGGAAATAGAGGTAATCTAAGGCCTGCGCCAGCTCTCTGTCTGCCAGGAGAATATTGACGGTTACGTAAACGCGGGTATCGCGCTCATGGGCGTAATCGATAGCCGCCAGGATTTCTTCCCGGGAAAAATTTGCCGCTCCTTCCCGGGCATTGAATTGTTTCCCGCCAAGGTAAACAGCGTCAGCGCCATTGCTTACTGCTGCCTTTAAGGCCTCCGGGCTGCCGGCCGGTGCCATGAGTTCTACTTTTGTCATAGTGCCACCTCAAGGCATATTATACCGCCAGGAAAGGCAATAAAAAACGCCGGCAGCGAATATTTTCCCGCTCCCGGCGTAAACTCTCCCCGGTAGTTAGCCATTCTAGTTTTGCTCCACCCGGCTCTGGGCCTTATCATAGGGTGAATAAGCAGCACCAACAAACCACTCCCAGTTGGACCGCAGGCAGTTATAACGTTCATCCAGGCGAGCATAAGCCTCATTTAATTCGTTAACCGTCAGGGCTGGCAGTACCCGTTTGTATTCCACCTTGGCTAAAACCTGAGCCATTGTTAACGCCTCCCTTTTGAAATTCATTTTGCTAGAGTTATTTTACCACACTTTTTTAACAGTTGCGTCATTCGCTGGCTACAAAGTTATTTTTGCCTTCCCAGTGGTCGAAAATCCCTCCCGAACGGTTTTTTGTACTTCCCTTCACTATTAATATTATGCAATTTCCGTGCCAGGGCATAAAAAAACGGCCTTCGCGCCTTGATTGGCCTTGCGAAAGTCGTCTCTTTTACAGAGCCGGGATCCGGTGCATCTATACAAATAATTGAATTTAAAGCGCTCCATAGCTTAGAAAATATGACTTTTTCTCTATTCAAATTTTTGAACTCTGTTCGTTTTTTTGTATTGGCTATTTTTTCGTGGGCCTCAGTTTATAACGCTTGATCATTTCATTAAGGGTACTTCGCTTCAGGCCCAGAATTTCTGCTGCCCGGGCCTGGACCCACTGGCTTTCTTCCAGGGCCTGCAGTATCAAGTTAGTTTCATAGGCCGTCACTGCTTCTTTGAAACTCATCCCCCTGGTATAGGCCCAGCCCGAAGTGCCTTTTGCCAGATTGCGGAACTGGCGCGGCAGATCGCCGAGTTCGATTTTTTTCCCTTCAGTTAAAATTACCGCCCGCTCAATGACATTTTCCAGTTCCCGGACATTGCCCGGCCAATCGGCCCGGACCAGGGCGTCCATGGCCTCGCTGGTAAAGCCGGTAACTTCTTTGCCCAGGCGCCGGCTGATCTTTTCCAGGAAATGCCTGGCGAGCAAGGGAATATCGTCCCGCCGTTCCCGCAAGGGCGGCAGCCAGATGCTGATTACATTGAGGCGATAGAAAAGTTCGGGCCGGAAGGAACCTTCTTTGACGGCCTTCTCCAGGTCGCGGTTGGTGGCCGCGAGCACTCGGACGTCGACCCGGGTGGGCCTCGTTTCCCCTACCCGCAAAAATTCCCCTTCCTGGAGGACCCGTAAAAGTTTGCTCTGTAGTCCCAGGCTGATATCGCCGATTTCATCCAGGAAAATTGTGCCTTCATGGGCTTCTTCAAAAAGCCCTTTTTTGGCCGTCACCGCCCCGGTGAAGGCGCCCCGGGCATGGCCGAAAAGCTCGCTTTCCAACAAAGTTTCCGGCAGGGCGGCACAATTAATGCTGATAAAGGGCGCTTCGCTACGGCGGCTGTGGTAGTGGATAGCCCGGGCCACGAGTTCCTTACCGGTACCGCTTTCCCCACGGATGAGTACGGTAGCGTCAGTTTTGGCCACCTTTTCAATCAAGCGGTAGACTTCCTGCATGGCGGCGCTATTACCTACCAGCTGGCCGAACTGGCCCTGGAAGACCTTCAGCTCCTGGCGCAGGTGCAGGTTGCTTTTTTCCAGCTGGGCGATGAGATAGGGCAGGCACATGCGGTTTTCGGCCAGGCCGTGGTAGACGGCTATAGCCTTCTCCCGGCAGGAAGGATAGCCGCAGGCACCGCAGTTAAGCTCGTCTTCCGGAGTAAGTTTACCCAGTTCGGCCAGGATGCTCCGGATGTCAGCCTCGCTGGGACGGGGGAAGAATACGGTTTTATCATGGAATTCCCGGCGTAGATTTAAACCTTCCAGGTTCAGGGGTTGGGGTTTTGCCTGTTCCAATCCCTGGCGGGTAAATTCGGCTACAATTTTGCGCCGGCGGAAGGAGGAAAATTTATTCTCCTGCATAGGGCCGTTGATACAGCCCTTACAGAAGAGCATATCTACCATCCTGGGCATCATTTTACCCTCGTTAACGGCCTTCAAAAATTCCAGGCAGTCCTCCCGGCCTTCTATCACCAGGACCTGGTTGGCCAGGATGTCGGCATCAATCCCGGCACTCCTGAGCAGGCCGCCGCCTACAGGGTACAACCGGCCCAGGTAGGCCGGTTCACTGTCGAAATCGAGATTGCCGCAAGAAGAGACGTCGATTTGCCGCGCAGCCAGCATTTCCTTGAGTTCCAGGAAGGTAAGAACGGCGTCGATAGCACCGGCCACTTCATCGTCCACGGCCTCGCCTTTTTTAGCCACACAGGGGCCGATAAAGACCAGGCGGTTATCTGGCCCGAGCTTTGTTTTAAGATAACGGCCCAGGGCGATCATGGGTGATACTATAGGCACCAGCTGGGGTAAAAGGCGGGGATAATACTTGCTGACCAGGTTGACTACTGCCGGGCAGGGGGTACTGATCAAGCCCTGGCGTTCCCCGACTTCCTGGAGGTAGCGGCGGTATTCCAGGGTGACCAGATGGGCGCCAAAGGCCACTTCATGGACTTCGGCAAACCCCATCTGCTTCAAAGCCGCCACAACCTGCCCAGGCCAGGCCGGGTGAAATTCGGCCACAAAGGAAGGCGCCAGGCAGGCAATGGTCCGGCCGGAGGCCAGAAATTGCTCTACTTTGGCAATTTCCTGCTCCACCAGCTTGGCCTGTTGGGCACAGACCTGGACACAGTGGCCGCAGGCTATGCACAACTCCGGCACTACCCGCGCCTGGCCTTCAACTACTTTTATCGCTTTGACCGGGCAGTTACGGATGCAGGCGTAGCACATACGACATTTACCTGTGATGGTTTTCACTATTTCCACGATATACCACCCTTAACCGCACCATTTTTCTTTATCTATTATACAATACATGTGGCCGGATGGCGAGACGGATTTTTGAATTAGCGTCAGTGTTAATATAGCGCAGCAAAAGAAAAGCTACCTTAAAAATTAAGCAAGGTAGCTTCAAAAAAGGAGGTACACTGGGTGTACGCCATTGACTAAACAGGCGGGATTATCACTATTCGTGATTATTGTTGCTAAAAAACAGCTCATCTACCGTAAGACCGAAAAAATCGGCCAGTTTCTTCATGGTGTCCTTTCTGGGATAACGCTGGCCCCTTTCAATCATGGCATAGGCGCTCTGGGTTATCCCTACAGCTATTGCCACCTTCTTCTGGGTGAGGCCGCGTTCCCGGCGTAACTGGTACATTTTTTCATTTCGCATAGAGATCACCATATATGGTTAGGAAAAGCTCCTGCCAGTAATAATTTAATCACGTTTTGCAATTTGTGTCAAGGGATGATGAATTGATATCACAATTAGTGATATAATATTGTACGCTATCACAAAGAGTGTTAAATTGGCAGTAGTTAGCTGACCTACATGAACGAAATTATTGTTGTTAAATCTTTTAGCTTATAAGTCAACTGGGGGTCTATCATGAAAACCCTTGGCGAAAGATTAGCAGCTTTACGTAAAGAAAAAGCCTTAACCCAGGCAGAAATGGCCCGCCGGCTCAACATGGGTCAGAGCACCATTGCTATGTATGAAAGGAATAAGCGTTCCCCCGATGCCGAAACTTTGCAGAAGCTGGCGGATTTTTTTAAGGTATCCGTCGATTTTCTCCTGGGGCGGGTTGATTCTCCCCATCCTGTATCTTATGAACCCCAGGATGAAAAGCAGCGAAAAACAACCTTTTTTCTCCAGGAGCCTGACGGCAGGACTTTTCTTGCCGATCCCCTGTTTGCAGATTTATTTAAGCGCCTTTCTGAACTGACACCTCAGGAGAAAGCAAAACTGGCCCGCTACTGGTACCAGGCCTTGCAGGATATAGAAAAAGAAAGGGTAGAACTATGCCCGCCCGGTGCCCCAGACCTGCCGCGCGTTCACAATAATGATAAATGATGAAGCACCGTTTCAATCAGGCTTGCTGTTTTAGCTGCCGGAACAAAGGGACCGCCACCCCGGCCATGACCTGGTAACCCGGGCGGCTGGGATGGGCGTCATCAACAAAGTATTCCCTTTTACCCCAACCCGTGCCCGGCTCCAGGAGAGGGGTAAAAAAGTCAAGAAGCTTTAAACCCTCGGACAGGGCCAGGTCCCGGCAGGCGTCGCGATAAGCCGCAAGCAGCGCGGCCATCTTCTCCAGGAAAGACACGGGGATATCTGAACCCGTCTGGCAGAGTGGCGGCGGCAGGGCCATTACCGGCTGGATGCCGGACCGCAGCGCCTTATCCACCATGGCCCGGACATTATTGATTACTTCTGTAACGGCCAATCCTGCCCAGGCGTCGTTGGTTCCTCCCATAATGGTCACCGCCCGGGGGGCGAGCCGGACAACATCCTGGTCGAAACGGGCCAACATTTCGCCCGTGGTTTCGCCGCTAATGCCACGGTTTACCACCACCAGGCCGGTGGCGCGGCCTGCCAGGTCCAGCCATGAAGCCTCCGGACCAAAGGGGTAGCCCCAGGTCAGGCTGTCGCCTATACCAACGAGATCAACCCTGTTCATCTTTTCCTTTGCCTCTTGTGCTTTCATAATCGCACCTCAACTTATTTAACGGTAATAAGTGGAAGGCCGGGATAAAACTCCAGCGGCCACGCTAACTTCCCCGGACAGGTGTGCCCCCCATAATTTAGGCTACTTACAGCTACCAGTAAGCCTACCGGAAGGAAGGCCGTTACTGGCAATCTGTACCAGCGTCCTACCTCCCAGCCTCGTTCAAGGACCCATGAATAAAAATACGAAGGGCGTCCCTGTAGAATTTTACTCCTTTGTATAAATTAAGGCAATAATAAAAGAGGGTTAGACCGCAGGATATCGCACTGGTCTATCCCTCTTTAAACATTTACAGAAAGCAAGGTGGTCCAGCCAGGTCTACGCGCACCCTAATATTTTCCCCTGGGCGTGTAATGGGTATGAAGGAGATGATGGGATTTTTCGCTCAAAGGTTTGCCCAGGAACTCGCGATAAAGGGCCTGGATAGACGGGTTCTCATGGGACTTGCGGATAGGCATCTCGACGTCGGCCTGGTAGATGCCCTTGATACGCTGCTCCCTGATCTCGGTGTTGGTCGGGATGGGCTGGCCGCCGCCGCCGATGCAGCCGCCGGGGCAGCACATGATTTCAATGAAGTGGTACTGCTCCCCGGCCTTGACCCGCTCTAAAAGCTGCCGGGCATGGCCCAGGCTGTGGGCCACCGCCACCCGGACTTTGGTGCCCTCGATATCCACGGTGGCTTCCTTAATACCCTTAAGGCCCCGGACATCATAGAAATCCAGGGAGGGCAGCGTTTTCCCCGTAATCAACTCATAAGCGGTGCGCAAGGCCGCCTCCATAACCCCACCGGTGGCGCCGAAGATGACCGCTGCGCCGGTGGATTCGCCTAAAGGATCGTCGTACTGCTCTTCCGGAAGGTTCCGGAAGTCAATCCCGGCTTCCCTGATCATCCGCGCCAGCTCGCGAGTGGTGAGGACATAGTCCACGTCCTGGTAACCGCTGTCCCGCATCTCCGGCCGCTGGCACTCGAACTTCTTGGCGGTGCAGGGCATGATGGAAACTACTACCATTTTGGCCGGGTCAATACCCGCCTTTTGGGCATAGAAGGTCTTGGCCACGGCGCCGAACATCTGCTGGGGCGATTTGCAGGTAGATACGTTGGGAATGAATTCAGGATAGAAGTGTTCCATGAACTTGATCCAGCCCGGGCTGCAGGAAGTAATCAACGGCAGGGGGCCACCCTTGGTAAAGCGCTCGATAAACTCGGAGCCTTCTTCCATAATGGTCAGGTCGGCGGAAAAATCGGTGTCGAAGACCCGGTCAAAGCCCAGCCGCCTTAAAGCCGCTACCATCTGGCCGGTATTGATGCTCCCCGGCGGCAGGCCGAATTCCTGGCCGATGGACACGCGGGTAGCCGGAGCCGTCTGGACGACGACGAACTTCTCCGGATCGGCCAGGGCCGCCCAGACCTCGTTGGTATAATCCTTTTCGTACAATGCCCCCACCGGGCAAACCAGGGTGCACTGGCCGCACTCGACGCAGGCGATGTCCAGAAGTTTATCCTGGAAGGCCGGGGCGATGACGGTATCAAAGCCGCGGCCCATGGGGGCGATGGCCTTTACCCCCTGGACCTTTTCGCACACGGCCACGCAGCGGCGGCAGAGGATGCACTTGTCGGGCTCGCGGATAATAGCCGGTGTGGAATCATCTATAGGATACTCGCTCTTTTTACCCTCAAAGCGGATCTGCCGGATCCCCAGTTCCTGGGCCAGGGATTGCAGTTCACAGTTGAGGTTGCGGATGCAGGTTGGGCACTCCATTTTGTGGTTGGACAGGAGCAGTTCCACATTCAGGCGCCGGGCCATCCTGACCCTGGGGCTATTAGTTTTTACCACCATTCCCTCGGCTACCGGGGCCACACAGGAGGCCATCAGGTTCCTGGCCCCTTCCACTTCCACCACGCAGACGCGGCAGGCGCCGATTTCGTTGATGCCCTCCAGGTAACAGAGGGTGGGAATGTGGATGCCCGCCTTTTCAGCGGCTTTTAAAATAGTAGTACCGGCCTCAACTTCAACCGGGATGTTGTCAATGGTCAGCTTCACGGTACTCAACTTCTTCGCCTCCTATCTTCCGCCTATTCCCGCACGTCGCAACGCAAGCAGCGGGACGCTTCGGCTACCGCGGCCTCAAGGTCATAACCCAGCTCTACCTCGGCAAAGCCCGCCAGCCGTTCTGCCAGGTCAAGGCTTGGCGCGACTTCCCGCGGCGTCTTTTCTTCAACCACCGGCGCCGTCCGCTGGCGTTTAATTTCCATCTCAGGTACAATCACGCCGTCACCGCCGAGATACCGGTCAATGGCCGCCGCCGCCCGCTTGCCGGCCGCAATGGCGCCGATAACGGTATCCGGCCCGGACACGCAGTCACCGCCGGCAAAGACACCAGGCAACCTGGTGGCACCGGTCTTCTCGTCAGCCACCACCGTACCGGCGCGGCTTACTTCTACCCCGTCCGGGATACTTCCCGGATCCACCGTCTGGCCAATGGCAGCAATGACCACGTCCACCGGCAGGGTGAAGTCAGCTCCTTCGATTGGGACGGGGCGCCGCCGCCCGCTGCGGTCAAATTCTCCCATGCGCATACGGGCGCAACGTATGGCCGTAACCCTGCCGTTTTCACCCAGGATGGCGACCGGGCTGGCCTGACAGGTGATCTTCACGCCTTCTTTTTCCGCCTCGTGGATCTCTTCGCGGAGGGCCGGCATATCGTCTTTCTGGCGGCGGTAGACGATGTGGACCTCTTTGGCCCCCAGGCGCAGGGCCGAGCGGGCAGCATCCATGGCCACATTACCGCCGCCGATGACGGCCACCACTTTATCCTTTAAGTCCGGTGCCTGGCCTAAATTAAGCTGCCGCAAGAAGGTGGCTCCGGCATAAACGCCTTCCAGCTCCTCGCCCGGTACCCCCAGCTTCTGGTCCTTATGGGCACCAATGGCCACGAAAACGGCTGCAAACCCCTGGGCTTTCAGGTCGTCCAGGCTGAAATCGCGGCCCAGGGCCTTACCCGCCTGCAGGTCCACGCCCAGTTCCAGTATGGTGTCAATTTCCGCCTGGAGGGTTTTCTTCGGCAGGCGGTATTCAGGAATACCCACGGCCATCATGCCGCCGGCCACCGGTAGGGCTTCAAAAACAGTTACGCTGTAACCCTTCATGGCCAGGTAGTAGGCTGCCGTCAGGCCCGCCGGGCCGGCGCCGATTACAGCCACCTTTTTCCCGTTGGGCGGCGCAACTTGCGGTCGTGGCCGCTGGCCGTTGAGCTTCATGGCATAGTCGGCGGCAAAACGCTTGAGTTCGCGAATGGCCAGGGGCTGGTCGATCTTGGCCCGGTTGCACTTGCCCTCGCAGGGATGGTTGCAGACCCGGCCGCAGACAACCGGGAAGGGGTTCTCCCGCCGGATAACTTCGTAGGCCTCGGCAAAGCGCCGCTGGCGGATGAGGTCGATGTAAATGGGCACATCCACGTTGGCCGGGCAGGTATTCTGGCACGGCGAGTTAAAGAGGGCCGCGCAGACGCTGGCCGGGCAGCGGTGATCGCGGATGTGGGCCAGGTATTCATCCCGGAAGTATTTAATGGTGCTCAGAACCGGGTTGGGCGCCGTCTGGCCCAGGCCGCAGAGGGCCGTGTCCTTGATCTGCTGACCCAGCTCCACGAGCAGGTCGATATCTTCCTCTTTGCCCTCGCCTTTGGAAATACGATCCAAAATTTCCAGCATACGAGTAGTGCCGATACGGCAGGGAGTACACTTGCCGCAGGACTCGTCCTTAACGAAGTCCAGGAAGAACTTGGCCAGGTCCACCATGCAGGTGTCCTCGTCCATGATAATCAGCCCGCCGGAACCCATAATGGTGCCCAGGGCCGTCAGGGATTCATAGTCAATGGGGGTGTTCAAGTATTCGGCCGGGATGCAGCCGCCCGATGGCCCGCCCGTCTGGGCCGCCTTGAACTTCTTGCCGTCGGGAATGCCGCCGCCGATGTCGTAGATAACCTCTCCCAAGGAGGTGCCCATGGGGATCTCCACCAGGCCGTTGTTGTTAATCTTCCCGGCCAGGGCGAAGACCTTGGTCCCCTTGCTCTTTTCGGTACCGATGCTGGCAAACCATTCCCAGCCCTCGCGGATAATGGTCGGTATATTGGCCAGGGTCTCGACATTGTTTATGACCGTGGGTTTGCCCCAGAGACCGGATACGGCCGGGAATGGCGGCCGCGGCCGCGGTTCGCCCCGGCGCCCCTCGATGGAGGCCAGCAACGCCGTTTCTTCGCCGCAGACAAAGGCGCCGGCGCCCAGGCGGATATCGATGTCAAAATCAAAGCCGGAGTTAAAGAGGTTCTTGCCCAGGAGACCCTTCTCCCGCGCCTGCTGGATGGCTATTTTCAACCGGTTCACAGCAATCGGGTATTCTGCGCGCACATATATATAACCCTGGCTGGCGCCGATGGCGTAACCCCCGATGGCCAGACCCTCCAGGACGGCGTGGGGATCGCCTTCCAGGATACTGCGGTCCATAAAGGCCCCCGGGTCGCCCTCGTCGGCATTGCAGACGATATACTTAACCGGTCCCGGCGAGCGGTGGGCAAACTCCCATTTGAGGCCGGTGGGGAACCCGCCGCCACCCCGGCCGCGCAGACCGGACTTCTTGATAACATCGATTACCTCGCCGGGGGTCATGGAAGTCAGGACTTTACCCAGGGCCTGGTAGCCGTCGCGGGCAATATATTCATCAATGGATTCGGGATTAATGAGGCCGCAGTTGCGCAGGGCGATGCGCACCTGGTGCTTGAAGAAAGGAATTTCTTCAAAGGCCTTGACGGCAGCTTCCGTCTCCGGCTGCTTGTAGAGCTTGCGTTCCAGCACCCGGCCCTTGATAAAGTGTTCTTCCACCAGCTCCGGGACATCCTCCGGGTGGACCTGGGTGTAGAAAACCCCTTCCGGGTAAACCATCATATTGGGGCCGAACCGGCAGAAACCGAAACAACCGGTGTCGACGACCTGGATTTCCTTATCAAGGCCGCGGGCCTTGAGCTCCCGGATGAGGGCCTCTTTAGTTGCCGGGCTTTCCGAAGCCGTACAGCCGGTACCGGCGCAAACCAATACGTGGGCGCGATAAAAATCCATTTACTCTTCCCCCCTGTTAACAACCCATTCGCTGATCACAATGCCGTTGACTACATGCTGGGCGACTATCTGCCGCGCCTTGTTGGCATCCACCTTACCGTAGGTCACCCGCGTTTTCCCCGGCAGGATAACATCCACCAGGGGTTCCTGGGCGCAGAGGCCGATACATCCCGTCTGGGTGACGGCTACATTGGTAAGGCGCCGCTTCCCCAGCTCGTCAAGGATAGCGCTCATAACCTCCCGCGCGCCCGCGGCAATGCCGCAGGTGCCCATACCGACGACAATTTTAGCTTTTTGACCTGCCTCCCGCAGGCGGATGGCTTCCAGCTGGGTTTCTTTGATTTTTTGCAGTTCTTCCAGGGACTTGATCACTTACCTTCACCTCCGTACAATTCTGCCACTCCTTTATTGATATAACGCTGGACCCAGTCCAGGACCGGCCCGCAGTTTAAAGGTATCTCCCCCAGGTGGAGCTGCAGCCAGGTAGAAGAAAACTTGAATTCCTTCTGACCCCGGCGGTGGTAATAAACAAGCTCTACCGGTTCTTCCCGGCTCAAAGCAGCGGCTATGGTCGCTCCCATGTCGCCCAAAGGCGGCAGATCCGGATGGCTCAGCTGCATGGTAGCCACCACCCGGGTCCCCTGCCCGGGCCGCGATTCCAGAGCAACGTTTCCGCCACACTGGGCCGCCGTAGCCTGAAAGAGGGACAGTCCCAGACCTGCTTTGCGTGTAGCCCGGGTGGTGTAAAAGGGATCCAGGGCTTTTTGTAAGGCTTCGGCCTCCATACCACGCCCGTCATCCCGGACTTCGATGGTCAACAGGTCCCGGCCCGCATCCTCTTCAACGGTAATGAAGATCCGGCGCGCCCCGGCGGCCAGGGCATTTTCCAGGAGATCAAGGATATGCAGGGCCAACTCTTCCATGGCTTTACTGGTACTGCTTTAATACGTCTACCGCCGTTTCCGGTTTAAGCAGCCCGTGGGCGCGCTTGTTGACGGTCATAACAGGTCCCAGACCGCAGGCGCCGAGACACCGGACAACCTCCAGGGAGAACTTGCCGTCGTCAGTGCTGTCCCCGGCTTTGATCCCCAGCTCCTTCTCCAGGCGCTCCAGGATTTCCGGGGAGCCTTTAACGTAGCAGGCCGTCCCCTTGCAGACGGAAATCTGGTATTTACCCTTGGGCTTGACGGTAAAGTGGTGGTAGAAGGAAATGACGCTATAGACTTCCGTCAGGGACACTCCCAGGCCATCGGCGATGGCCACCTGGACCTGGCGGGGCAGGTACCCGATAAGGTCCTGGGCCTGGTGGAGGACCTCGATGAGGTCGGCGGGTTGGCCGCGGTGGGCGGCGATAATCTTCTCGAGTTCCTCCCATTTGGCTTCGCATTGACAGGTTTCCATGGTAAAAAACCCCCTTAAGTTAGAATGCAGATGCAGGAAGTCGGAAGGCAGAGTTCGGCAGCGGACTGGTGTAACCAGTTTTTGATTGCAACTCCAACTCCCTGTATTTTGACCTTGATAGTAGCGGTGTTACTTAGGAAATTCTGAGCTATTCCCGGCTCTTATGGTATATCCGTGGCGCACCCTTCCCTCCGGTTGTTGCTTCATATTGGCCGGTTTTTAAGATAGCTCTATGTCCGGTATTAACAAAATACCGAATTCAATGTGTTATTTATCTGAATTTGTTCCTCCCTGCATCAAGCATCACCTTGAATTGTTGTTGTTGCAGGGCATGACTCAGGGCGGTTATATTTACTACCTCTAGCTCATACTCGGTAATCCGCCGGCCAATGTCATTTAAGTAATGGGCATCGGAAGCGGCCACCAGGGGCCAATTGGCCACGGTTGGGAACTTCTTGCGGGCGGCCGCCGGGCTCAGCAGGCCCAGTTCCATGGCTACCACCGGCATCCCCGGCGGAACAATACCTAAATTCGCCAGCAGGCTGTATGATGGTCGGTCCACATGGGCCGGCAGGCATAAGCCGCCCCGTTTCATTATCTCCCTGGCCACTTCCTCTACCCCCAGCCCAATGCTCGCCAGGAGAAGCCTTTTTTCCCGGCCTATCTCTCTTCCAGCAGCATCCAGAAGAAGCTGGAGGCCGAAATAATCTTCCCGGTTTTCTCCAGCAGGGAGGTGACGGTAAACTTCCGCCTGCCACTTCAGAGCCTCTTCCGCTGTATCGAAGAGGCAAACGAGGTGCACGTCCTCCCTTGTCTGGACTTCCAACCCCGCAAGGACTATAAGCCCGGTATTCCGGGCTGCTTCCTGGACGGCAGCCACATTGCCGGCGCTGTTGTGGTCGGTTACGGCAATGAGCTGGAGCCCCGCTTTTAAAGCCGCAGCTACAATCAGGGGCGGTGTCATTTCCTCGCCGGCACAGGGCGACAGGGCTGTATGGATATGGAGGTCGGCACGATAAAGAGCCATAAGATCCTATTTCCCATTATATAGCAGCTGGTATAAACGCCCGGCTATTTCAAAGGTATGGCAGGGTGTATGCAAGAGAGGTAATCCTTCCACCTCAGCTTTCTGGCAGACTTGCGGAGGGATTCCCCGCCCTCCAGTGAACACCACCCCGGCCGCCCCGGTCAGGAGGGCCACGGCCACTACATTCATGTGCGTCTGGAGAGTCAGCCAGAGGCAACCGGGTGTTCCGTTGGCCATGAAATCGCTTATCAGGTCAGAACAGTAACCGGTACTAACCTCCCTGTCCAGGGCCTTCTCTCCTGCCAGAACCTGTAAATTCAAGCGTTCAACTATTTCCCGGAGTTTCATCTTTATTTCTCCTTTCCGGTTGGGCCATGGACGGCGGCAGTTTCCGCGCCAGTTCTACCACCTCTTCTGCCAGGACGCGCACCCGGTCGCGAAGAACGAAGACGCAGTCGGTATCCTGAGCTTCTTCCCGGACAATATCCTCGGCCAGGGCGCGGCAGCTGGGCGAGCCACAGGAGCCGCAGTCCAGACCGGGAAGCATACCCTGGGTGGCTTCCAGGCGTTGCATCTTTTCGATGGCGGTGGCCAGGTCGGTATCCAGCTGGAGGGACGGCCGTGGCTGTATCGGAGCTGCGACCAGACTGGCGCCGGCTTCCGGCAGGTTTGCGGGTGCCGACGGCATACCACGGACAAGTTGCCTCAGTTCCAGCCGCGCCAGGTAAGGGTTGTGCACCATGAGGGCGCCGCCGACACAACCGCCAGGACAGGCCTGGGCTTCAATATACTCAATGTCCTCGAAGTCGCCCGCTTCAATACGGGTGAAGACATCAATGACATGGTGGATACCATCTACCTCCAGTAAACGCCGGCCGCCGATGCTGGCGTTTTCGCCACCACTGTGGCCCCACCCGTAACCGGCAGCTCCAGCACGGGAGGGATAAGGTACAGCGGTAGCCAGGCGCTGACGGATATCACCATATATGGCGGCCAGGGGAATGACTCTGTCAGGGCCCGGCAGCCCCCCCTGAGGCTGGCGCGCAGCAGTAATCTTGGCCGGGCAAGGGGAAATAAAGAAGGTGCCGATAGCTTGCGATGGTAATCCAGTTGCCAACATACCTTCTTCCCGGGCCAATCTTGCGGCCACATCCATAGGGGTGGCCAGGGGTAAAATCTGCTCTACCAGGGAAGGGAAACGCACTTGGATCAAGCCCACCACCGCCGGACAGGCCGGGGAAATGAGCGGTCTTTTACCCTTATAATCATCCAGGTACCGCCTGATTGCCCGGGCTACTATTTCCGCCGCCAGGGCAACTTCGTAAACGGCATCAAATCCCAGGGCTACCAGGGCACCCAGGATATGTTCCAGGTCCGCCTGACCGGCAAACTGCGAGATTATGGCTGGAGCAGGCAGGGCGATCCGGTAGCTATAGGCAGCCAGAGCCGTCAGATCATCGCCTACGGCGATCTTGGCATGGTTTGGGCAAATGCGAATACACTCGCCGCAGTCGATACAGCGCTCCTGGATAATGCGCGCCTTGCCTTCCCGTACCCGGATGGCTTCTGTAGGGCAGTGTTTGATACAGTTGGTACAGCCTTTACATTTATCCTCTTCCAGGCGTACGGAATGGAAATAACCCACCGCGCCACCGCCTTCAGCGATTATAAATAATTATGTTAACGGTAGTACCCTGACCCGGCGCCGACTTTATTTCCAATTCGTCGGCACAGCGGCGGATATTAGGCAGTCCCATACCTGCCCCGAAACCCATCTCCTGGATCTCCCGTGGAGCCGTAGAATAGCCTTCCTGCATGGCCAGGTCAATATCGGGTATTCCCGGGCCGGAATCAAGGGCTGTAATGGTAATTGCCGCGGGAGTAATACTGGCCTTCAGTTCGCCGCCAAAAGAATGGATAACGATATTCATCTCCGCCTCATAGGCGGCTATTGCTACCCGCCGGATAATCGCCGGTGGAAACCCTACTTGCTGCAGGACCTGGCGAATGCGCGCCGCCCCGTCCCCTCCGGCAAGGAAATCACGCGCCCGGACGGGAAAGGACATTTCCAGGGACGGTATATTATCCTTCAAGGTAACCACTCCGGCTGGTTCAGGCTGGCTTTCTGTATCTCCAGTAAACCCTACCTGTTGAAGCCTTTCCTCGCAGCACCCTTCTATTGCCTCTCCCTTCCCGCCGGCATGGCGCCATGGGGTGCCGTATCAGCCTCTTTTCCCTTTCGCGTTTTCTCGCTTTCCCAGCTGGCGGTCACGGCCTGATCATCACCAACCTCCCTGGAACAACCTTTCAGCCCCGCCTGGAAGAGGCGGCCGCAGCTGTCATACATCAACAACCTGGTGCCCAGGAGAGGCAGGCCCCTGTCTGCAGCAGCCTGGATGAGGTTCTTATCCGGCCTCTTTCCCCGGACGAAGACGATGGCCACGGCGTCGATCATGGCTGCGGTATGGATAACATGGGTATTGGTTAAACCTGTCAGGAGGAGTACCCGGCCGGAGGCAAAGGCCAGGACGTCGCTCATCAGGTCGGAACCAAAACCGGCCTCTACTTCCAGGTCCAGTTTATCGGCCCCGGTAAAGACCTCAGCTTCGAGGATGGCCTGCACTTCCCTGAGTTTCACCGGGCCCGAACCTCCTGATGGTGAATTGCTTCACAATATCAGCCATAATAAACAGGCTTCCAACAAGCCCCTGCCTGCTTTTTTTAATTTCAGCAATAGCGCTCCTATTCACTTTCACTGTAAAATCCTTTTGTGATAGTTCATATGTAGTTTTTATTCGCCATGAATTTTAATTTTCCTGCTAGGTCTTATAAAATTCTTATTTACCATTCATTTTATCGAATTTTATTGTCCATATTTTTGACTTCTAGCTTTTTGGATAGATGAGCTGAGTTGCAAATAATTGACAGCGTTCCTAAACGATAATATAATTTTTCGGAGACCAAAATATTTGGGAGGCGAAGTTATTGGCTGGATTGGCGGCAGAAACCCGGGAATTGGAATTGCTACTGCGCCAGATCAATCATTTGATGAACCACTATACCCGCACTTATTTGAGCGGCCGGGGTTTAACTATGGCCCGCTTCTGGGTTTTAAGCAACCTTGCAGTGGATAAACCCATAACTATGGGTGAACTTCAGCGGCGACTCTTCCTGGCCCCGGCCACCCTAACGGGCCTTGTTGACGGCCTGGTGGAGGAAAAGCTGGTCCGGCGCTGGCGGGACGATAATGACCGGCGCTTAGTATTCCTGGCCCTGACCCCCGCGGGAGAGGAATTCGTGTCCGAAATATTACACTATCGCTCCTCAGTTTTAGCAAAAGCCCTGGCAAACCGGGACGATATCAATTTAGAACAATTAAACGCTTTTCTGCAATTGCTCCTTACTAACCTTAGATACCTGTGCCCTTATCTGCGCTCCCCCGAAGCCTGTTGACCTTAGATTCCCAGGAAATATTTAGCTTTAAAAAGGTGGGAAAAATACGGGACATGGAAATAGGCCGTTTTCAGGCCCTGGCGGCTTTAAAGCACCGTAATTTCCGGCTCTTCTGGTGCGGGCAGCTAATCTCCCTTATGGGCACCTGGATGCAAAATATGGCCCAGGGCTGGCTGGTACTGCAGCTAACAAATTCTCCTTTTTTGCTGGGGCTGGTAAACGCCGTCCAGTTTACACCCATGCTGGTCCTCGCCCTGGTAGCCGGCGTGGTCGCCGACAGGGTGCCTAAAAGACGTCTTTTAATCATAACCCAGAGCAGCCTGATGCTCCTGGCTTTTACTCTTGGTATTTTAACCCTGACCGGGCTGGTGCGTTACTGGCAGGTGCTGATCCTGGCAGGTCTGCTGGGCATAGTCAACTCCTTTGACATGCCTGCCCGCCAGTCCTTCGTCGTTGAAATGGTAGGCAAGCACGATTTGATGAATGCCATCGCCCTTAATTCATCTATTTTTAACGCCGCCCGGATAATCGGCCCGGCCCTGGCCGGCCTGGTCATCGGCCGGCTGGGAATGGCGGCCAGCTTCCTGCTTAATGCCGCCAGCTTTGTGGCCGTTATCGGGGGCCTGCTACTGATCCGGGTACCTGAAGACAGCTGGCCCCAGCAGGCGGAAACAAGAATCCTGGAAAAGATTGGCGAAGGGTTAGACTACATCCGCCGGACCCCGGTTATCCTGCAGGCTATCACCCTCATGGCCTCCCTCAGCATTTTGACTATGAACTTTAATGTCCTGATTCCGGTCCTGGCCCGCAATACCCTGGGCCAGCAGGCGGAAGGCTACGGCCTGCTCATGTCTGCTTCAGGCATCGGGGCCTTCGGCGGAGCCGTGATGCTGGCCTTCTTAAGTAAAAACGGACCGCGTCGCCAGTTATTGCTAGGCGGGGCCGCCGGCCTCTGTCTTTTCCAGCTTCTCCTCGCTGCCACGCGCTCTTATTTCGTAGCTTTTCTGCTCCTGGCCTTCACCGGCTGGTCAATGATTACTTTTACCGCTTCGGTGAACACAACCTTACAGCTTAATGTACCAGATAATTTACGCGGCCGGGTGATGAGCGTATATGCCCTAGTCTTCGGCGGCGTGACACCCATCGGCAGCCTGTTCAGCGGCAGCATCGCCCACCTCTGGGGCGCGCCGGCAGCCATGGCAACCGGCGCGACGATGGGGATGTTAAGTTTAATTATCATTATGTATGGGTTGCCGTACAAAAAAGGCATCCGGCCCCAGCATTAGCTGCCCGAGCAGGATATAAGAACGTAGCGCGCGGCTGACCATCATGTATCCAGGCCGCGGTGATTACTAACATTACCGTAATTCGACATCCTGCACCGCCTGGCAAATTGGTAATCTACGATAGCCCCTGTCACCTGGTACGCCGGGCCTCAGGCTGAGCCTCATAATAATAAAAACCCCCACTCCTGCCAGGGTGGGGGTAAGATTTAAGTGCGGGCGGATTTAAAAATACAGATCCCTTTCGCCGGCGGCGATGCGCTCCAGGCGGCGTTCGGTTTCCGCCCGGACGGCTCCATTGGGTATCTGGGCCAGGTGCTCCCTGATAGCCGCTTCTCCCGCTTCCCGGGTGGCCGGTCCGGCGTAATCCAGCAGGTATTCTTTAAAGGTCAGGATGGCGTTGGGCTGGCACACATGCTGGATCTCACCGGTTTTGGCCAGGGCCATAAAACGGTCCCCTGTACGCCCGCGGCGATAACAGGCCGTGCAGTAGCTGGGGAGATAACCCCGCTGGCACAGGTCGCGGATTACTTCATCTGGGTGGCGGTGGTCGCCGATTTCAAACTGGGGCACGTCGTCGCTGTTTTCAGCATAGTGGCGGCCGTATCCGCCGACACCGGTGCAGGAGCCGGCGCTGAGCTGGGAAATTCCCAGGGCCAGGAGTTCGGCCCGAAGCTCCGGCGTCTCGCGCGTAGAAATAATCATGCCGGTATAGGGCACGGCCAGGCGGATGATGGCCACCAGCTTCTTGAAATCGTCATCGTTAACTAGATATGGGAAGTTTTCCAAACTAATACCATACGCCGGCCGCAGGCGAGGTACGGAGATGGTATGAGGCCCGACGCCGAAGGTTTGCTCCAGATGGCGGGCATGGTAGAGCAGGCCCATCACCTCAAATTTATAATCGTAAAGACCGAAGAGGACCCCCAGGCCAACGTCGTCGATGCCACCTTCCATGGCCCGGTCCATAGCGGTGGTGTGCCAGTCATAATCAGCTTTGGGACCGCTGGGATGCATGTAGGCGTAAGTCGGCCGGTGGTAGGTTTCCTGGAAAAGAATATAGGTGCCGATGCCGGCTTCTTTGAGCCGGCGGTAAGCATCCACAGTGGTGGCGGCAATGTTGACGTTCACCCGGCGGATATTACCATTGGCCTCGGTAATATGATAGACACGGTTGATAACATCCAGAACGTAGTCCAGGGGGCAATGGACCGGGTCTTCCCCCGCTTCCAGGGCCAGGCGTTTATGCCCCAGGGACTCTAAAATGCGTACCTCCCGCTCCAGTTCCGCCGGTTCCAGGCGACGGCGTTCAAATTTGTTTTCCCGCCGGTAGCCGCAGTAACGGCAGTTGTTAACGCAGTAGTCGCTGAAGTAAAGGGGAGCAAAGAGGACCATGCGCCGGCCGTAAATCTTTTCTTTTATTTCCCTGGCGGCGGCAAACATCTGCCGGCGCACGCCCGTATCGTCGTTCTGGAGCAAAACGGCTACTTCGTAGGGTTCCAGTCCCTTCGCTTCCCGCGCCTTTTCGACGATGCGGGCAGCCTCGTCCCTCGTTGCCCGCTTGGCTTCTTCCAGGTAGCCTTCTATCTCTTCATGCTTAATAAAGTCGGCACGATAACCATGCTGCATGGAAAATTCCCCCATTCCATTTATTGATACTTAACGTATACCAGGACCATCTCTGCTTTTACTCCTCTTTCACATCGTTTTACGAACGTTTATTAAATAAAGCCGTACTAATATCTTTTCCAATTCGTGGCTACCGCCACCAACTAAGCCGGGAGGGGCTTCAAGGTGTGTCCCGGTCCCCGCCCCAGCCGCCGCCCTAAAGCGCGCACCATGCCTTCCAGGCAGTAGCGGCAGTCTTCGGGGCCTTCGTTGACGCAAATCTTATTGGGGTAGATTTGATAATTGGCCCGGTATTTGGTCGGCGTCAGGTTAGGCATAATGACGTTCGCCCCCCGTTGCAGGGCGAGCTGGCGGCCATTGGGGGCCAGTGTGCCCACCGCTGTAGTTGCCGGCAAATGGGCGTATGGTATGACCAGTCGGGCGGTAGCTACCACCCGATAGGTGAGGTCCAGGCTCCCCGCCGGTTCCCCGCCCAGGGGCGTTGCCGGGTGGGGGATAAAGGGGCCCAAACCTGCCATTTCCACGTCCAGCTGCCGCAGGAGGATTAAATCATCAGCCAGGTCCTCCAGGGTCTGACCCGGCAGGCCGATAATGTTGCCGGAACCTACCTGGTAGCCCAGCTCCCGCAGCCACTGGAGGCACTGGAGGCGCTCCTCCCAGCTCATGCCGGGGTGGAGGCGGGCGTAGAGGTTTTCATTGGCCGTCTCATGTTTCAGAAGGTAGCGGTCGGCCCCGGCTTCCCGCCACATAGCGTATTCATCCCTCGTCCTCTCCCCGACGCATAAGGTTACGGCTACCCCCAGCTTTTTTATTTCCCTGATTATCCCTGCCAGCATTGGGCCTGTATACCAGGGGTCTTCCCCCGACTGGAGGACGATGGTCCCATAACCCAGGTCCGCCCCGCGCCTGGCGGCAGCAACAATATCTTCTGGCATTAAGCGGTACCGCTGCAACTTCACATTGTCAGCCCGCAGGCCGCAGTAATAACAATGGCGGCGGCAGTAATTGGAGAACTCGATGACGCCGCGCAGGTGGACTTCCTCCCCGGCCACCCGGGCGCGGACGCCGTCCGCCAGCCTGTAGAGGGCTTCTTCTTCCGCCCCGGGGTCTGCGGCCAGCAGGTTTATGATGTCTGCCTTGGTGAGTTCTTCTCCGGCAGCGGCCCGCTCCAGGCTGCAGGCAAATTCCCGTCGCACGGCAATAACCTCCTTCCATTTCCAACCTGTATAACCTAATTTTCGGCCTCCCCGCCACCGGGACAGGCGGCTCACTTTCCCTTTCCTGTCAGGGCCGCCCGCACTTTTACCCCGGGGAGGCTGCCCAGCTTTCCCGTCAGGGCGCCGATGGTATCGGTGGTCCCGTCCACAATCAAAGCTATAACGGCCACGCCCCGTTCCCGGTAGGGAATACCCATGCGGCCGACGATGCAGTTGCCGTAATCGCTTAAGATGGCATTAACCCGGGCTGCAGTATGTTCGCGATCCTCAATTACTATCCCCACTACTCCCAGGCGGTTTTCCATCGTCATACTCCTTCATACTCCTTCCCCGAACAAGGCTGCACCGGATTATTATCGTTGCAGCTAAACCAAAAAACGCCTGCCAGCTTGAATACTAAGCCGGCAAGCGTGAAAAATTACTTCGCATACAATTCCTCCTTCCCTAAGGTTCAGGTAATCCCTCACCGCAGGATAATTTTTGCCGCCCTCCCGCACCGGTCCTTAAACCCGTACGGTCAGGTTTGTTCTAGATCTATTTTGTACGATTATGAACAAAAATGCAAGCTGATTTTTATCCAGGACCTGAAAGGAATTTTTTCCCCGGCGGAGAAATTATATCCTTTAAGAGGACCCGTGAAAGGGGAGTGCATATGGAAGAGATCTTAAAACAGCTCCTTCAGGGACAGGAAGAAATCAAAAAGACATTACAACAGCATACTGAAATTTTGCAGCAGCATACCGAAACTCTACAGCGGCATACTGAAATTCTGCAGCAGCATACCGAAACTCTCCACCAGCACAGCAAACAGTTAGACTATCTGGAACAAAGAATGATTAAAATCGAAAATCGCCTGGATAACGAACTGCTGCCGAAAATCAACGCCCTGTTTGACGCTTTTGAGCTACGGGGGGACGAGATTGCGAAACTCCAAAGACACCTGGATGACAGGCTCGATATAATCGCCCTGGATGTTAATTACCTGCTGGGCAAAACCGCCCGCCAGGAAACAGCTATCCTGGAATTAAGACGGGCTAAGTAAAGGAAATCGCCGGAACAGAAAAACGAGGCTTTTGACGTAAATGCCGCTAATCATCTCCAAAACTGATTCCTATAGCCCGCGCCGTGGCCAGGAGCTGGTGATCTAGAGGTATGGTCCGGGGTTTCCCGACGGCTGCTTCCAGGGGGACATGAGAAATATCGTTACCCCTCAGGCAGACCATCACCCCGTGAATGCCTTTGACGGCGAGCTCCGCTGCCGCCACGCCGAAGCGGGTGGCCAGTACCCGGTCGTAGGACGACGGCGAGCCGCCCCGCTGGATATGGCCCAGGACGGTCACCCGGGTTTCGATGCCGCTCTTTTCTTCGATTAGCTTCCCTACCAGCTGGCCGATGCCTCCCAGGCGCACCCGCTCTACACTGCCCTCCACCGTACGTTGGACAACCAGTTCTCCCTCCGGCGACTTGACCCCCTCGGCGACAACGACGATGCTGAAAGGTTTACCCTCGGCCCGGCGGGCTTCTATTTTTTTCAACACGCTTTCAATATGCCAGGGGATTTCCGGTATCAGGATGACATCGGCCCCGCCGGCCAGGCCGCTGTAGAGGGCGATCCAGCCGGCATAGCGGCCCATGAGTTCCAGGACCATGACCCGGTGATGGGATTCGGCCGTGGTATGCAGCTTATCCAGGGCCTCGGTTGCCGTCCTCACCGCCGTGTCGAAGCCGAAGGTCTGGTCGGTGGCCGCCAGATCGTTGTCGATAGTTTTAGGAATACCGATCACCCGTGCCCCCCTGGCTTTGAAATCCCTGGCCCCGGCCAGGGTACCGTCACCGCCCACTACCAGCAGCACTTCGATGCCCATTTGCTCCAGGCGGGTTATGGCCTTATCTGACATATCACGGTAAGTAACCTCACCGTTTTCTTTAACGGGAAAGTAAAAGGGATTGCTGCGGTTGTTCGTCCCCAGGATGGTACCGCCCCGGTGGAGAAGGCCGGAGATGGCCGGCGGGTCCAGTTTGATATAACGTCCTTCTACTACCCCGGTATAGCCGTCCAGGAAACCGAACATTTCGTAACCATGGCTATAGGCAGTTTTTGTTGCCGCCCGGATGACGGCATTGAGGCCGGGACAGTCTCCCCCGCCGGTGAGAATGCCTAGACGTTTGGGCATGAGATAACCTCCTTATGATACCAATCCCAGCATCGTTATTTCCTGTCTCTTCCCCGGTTGCGCTTCAGCCTGGCCAGCAACCGTTCCAGTTCCCAGGTGTTGACTACATTCTCCGGTTCCAGCCAGCCGCGCCGGGCGGTAAGGACGCCATATTCCATGTCTGCCAGACGGATGGAATCATGGGCATCGGTATTGATAGCTATAGGTACATCGTATTCTTTGGCCAGGCGTACGGCCGTATCATTTAAATCCAGCCGGTCGGGGCTGGCATTGATCTCCAGGATGGTACCCGTCTCCGCTGCCAGCTCAATAATCCTGGTTACATCTACGGCGTAGGGCCGGCGCCGTCCCAGCATGCGGCCGGTAGGATGCCCTAGAATATCTACGTAAGGATGGCGCAGGGCCGCCTCCACCCGGGCCATCATCCGCTCCTCTTCCTGGCGGAAGCCGGAATGGACGGAAGCGATCACCAGATCAAACTCCTTTAAGATTTCGTCCTCATAATCCAGGCTGCCGTCGGCCAGGATATCGACTTCAATCCCGGCAAGGATGGTAATATCTTTCAACTCTTCGTTCAGCCGGGCTATTTCCTCCCGCTGGGCCTTTAACTGTTCGACGCTCAAGCCCCGGGCCACCACCAAAGAGCGGGAGTGATCGGTAATGGCAATATACTGGTAACCCCGCCTGCGGGCTGCTGTTGCCATGGCGGCAATGGTTTCCACGCCATCGCTGTAGCGGCTATGCATGTGGAGGTCTCCGCGGATGTCGGCCAGGGTAATTAAGCGGGGCAGTTCACCTTTCACGGCGGCTTCTATTTCGCCTCGATCCTCCCGTAATTCCGGCACTATATAAGGTAAACCCAGGCGGTGGTAAAAAGCAGCCTCCTCTGCCTCGCTCCCGGCTGGAGTTGCTTCAATACCTCTGTCCTCCAGGCACTCAACCCCAGCAGGAGTAGCTCCAGCTTTAGAAGGGATTGAGGCCCGGTCCTCCGGGCTAAATGACGGCCGGGAAGCTATAGCCGTATCTCCATATTCTCCGGCCAGTACTGCTTCCTCTTCGGCCAGCCAGCGGGAGGTGGTCAGACCAATATCGGCAACCTTCAACCCACGCCCAGCTGCCAGACGCAGCAGCCCCTTCCGGTGGGCTTTAGAGCCGGTAGCATAAAATACAGTGGCCGCAAATTCTTTCGGCGGAACCAATATGATTTCAACTTTTAGCCCCAGGGTCGTCCTTAAGGAAAGGCGATCCGGCTCCCAGGCCAGGACTTCCTTCACCCTGGGGTGCCGGGTCATGACGTCCGCCACCTGGTGGCCGGGCTGCACGGCTACCACCAGGTCGACATCGCCTACCATTTCCCGGCCGCGGCGAACGCTGCCGGCTATGGCCACCCTCTCAACCCCTGGTATGGCCAGGATCTGGTCTTGCAGGAGCAGGGCCAGGGGCCTGGCTATTCCCAACGGCACCTGCTCCTTTACTTCTTTTAACATTTCCACGCCCCGCAGGATGGCCAGCTCGGTCTTGCTACCCATGCCGGGCAGGGTCCTGATACGCTTTTCCCGGGCCGCTGTTTCCAGCTCTTCCAGGGTAGTGATGCCCAGGCCCTGGTAGATCTGGCGTACAGAGCGGCTGCCCAGACCGGGTATAGCCAGCATTTCCCTTAGTCCGGGCGGTACTTCCCGGCGTAAATTTTCCAGGAAAGTAGACCGGCCCGTGGTTAACAATTCGGCGATTTTTTTGGCCAGGTTTTTTCCTACCCCCGGGATCTCCTCCAGGGCATCCCGGGCATAAAGGGAGGCGGCCTCTTCTTCCAGGTTTTCCAGGGCCCGGGCGGCGCGGTGATAGGCGCGGACTTTAAATGGGTCCTCCCCCTTTAATTCAAGTAAATCACCCATTTCTGTTAATGCCCAGGCAAGCTCCAGGTTGGTCAACCCCGTTTTTCCTCCTGTATCAATTTTACCAGGGTTTCATAGTCCTGCTGGACTTTATAAAGTTCATCGGCAATATTCAAGGCGGCAAGCACGGCAACCTTTACTGGAGGATAATGGGGGAACTTCTGGTTAACCTGGCGCATCTTTTTGTCTACGTACGAAGCCAGCATCTGGATGTATTCCGGCGCTTCCCCCTTGACCACGTATTCCTGCCCGTTGATGTTGACCGTGGTTCGGTCTGGTGCAGCCAGCGGCTTTTCCGCCTGAAGCAAGTTTACCCCTCCCTTTGCCTGGATATCTCTTTGTTTGTTCGCCTTTACCCGTAGAAAATCCTGCCAGAGGTTAAAATTCACTACCGCAGCCTGGCGCCCAGGCGTTCCTCCAGAGCCCTTTGAATCCTTTCCTGGGCGGCATTCACCTCGGCATCCGTAAGGGTCCGGTCCGGCAGCTGGTACACCAGGGAATAAGCCAGGCTTTTATAACCGGCCGGGACAGGAGCTCCCCGGTAGACATCAAAGAGAGTGCAGCCTTTAAGCTGGTCACCCCCCGCTTCCCTGATGACTTCTTCTACTGCTGCCGCGGGGAGATTTTCCTCTACCACCACCGCCAGGTCCCTTTCCACGGCCGGGAAACGGGGTAACGGTTCGTAACCCACCTGCCTCTGGTTTAAACTGCCTGCATAATCCCAGTCCAGCTCGAAGACACAGGCCCTGGCCGGTAAATCAAAAGCCGCCAGGACGTCCGGGTGCAGCTCGCCTATGAATCCTAAGACTGCCTCCCCGGCCTTGATATTTGCCGCCCGGCCGGGATGGAGGAAGGGATAAGTAGCTGTAGCTTCCCAGGTGATGCCTTTGATTTTGACCCTGGCCAGGATATTTTCTACTATACCTTTTAGATAGAAGAAATCCATCTCGCCTGCCGGCCAGCTCCAGCCGCGGCCGGTAGTCCCCATGACCAGCCCGCCCAGGCGTAAGGGTTCTACCGGTAACTGCCGGCCCGCAGGAATAAATACCCGGCCCAGTTCGTAAATGGCCACCGGCAGCACCCGGCGGTTGGCATTGCGCCCGGCCACCTCCAGCAAACCTGGCAGGAGGGAAGGCCGCATGATACTTTGCTCATCCCGTAAGGGGTTCTGGATTTTTACCACCCGCCGCCAGGGGTGATCGGGCGGGAGCTGCAACTGGTCCAGGGCGCGGGGACCGATAAAGCTGTAGGTAACGACTTCCACGAGGCCGGCCGTTGCCGCCGCCTCCCGGCCGGCTTCCTCCCAGCGCTGGGCCGGAGTCTGCTTTTCCAGCGCAGTGATATTCCCCGGCAGGGACACCGGGATGTTATCATAGCCGTACAGCCGGGCAATCTCTTCCACCAGGTCGATTTCCCGGGTCAGGTCGCCCCGGTAGGCCGGAACTGTTACCTGGAAGGGCCCTTCCCCGCTGACTTCCAGGTGGAGCCGCTCCAGGAGTTCCTTCATGGCCGCTGGCGCCAGCTCCGTCCCCAGGAGGTAGTTTACCCGTTGCGGTCTTAAAAGTATTGTTACCGGCCGGCGCTTCCTTACATAGCAATCCAACCGACCCCGGGCCACGCTGCCGCCAGCCAGTTCAGCCATCAGCTGGGCCGCCCGGTCGGCAGCTGCGGCTGCCCCTTCCAGGTTCACACCCCGTTCAAAACGGGTCGAGGCTTCCGAGCGCAGGCCCAGCTTGCGGGAGGTGCGGCGAATGGAAGCGCCGTCGAAGTGGGCAGATTCGATCAGGATGTTGGCCGTCTCCAGGGTAACCTCTGTCTCCAGCCCGCCCATGACGCCGGCTACGGCCACAGGCCGGGCAGCATCGGCAATGACCAGCATTTCCGGATCCAGTTCCCGCTCCACATCGTCCAGAGTTTTTATTTTTTCCCCTGCTTCGGCCCGGCGGACGATAATGCGGTGCTGCTGCAGGAGGTCGTAATCAAAGGCATGTAAAGGCTGTCCCATCTCCAGCATGACAAAGTTGGTTATATCCACCACGTTATTAATCGGCCGCATACCGGCGGCCCGCAAACAGGCCTGGAGCCAGGCAGGAGAGGGGCCGATGCGCACCCCGCTCACCAGGCGGGCTACGTAACGGGCGCACAGGTCGGGAGCTTCGATTTCAACTGCCGCGAGATCCTCGATGCGCCGCCCGTCTTCCCGGACGGCAATTTCCGGCAGGCGTAAAGGGGCACCGGTAAGAGCCGCCACTTCCCGCGCAACGCCCAAAATGCTCAGGCAGTCGGCCCTGTTAGGAGTGAGTTCCAGCACCAGGACGACATCATTGAGCCCCAGGACCTCAGCTGCATCAGCACCCAGGGGAGCATCCGGCGGCATGGTAATAATCCCTTCCCGGTCGGCCGGGGAGACGAGGTTGGCATCCAGCCCCAGTTCCTGGGCCGAGCAGAGCATACCTTCAGAAGTTACCCCGCGGAAGGTGGCCCGGCGAATCTCCTTGCCTCCAGGTAACTTTGCTCCCTCCAGGGCTACCGCCACCTTCTGGTCTATATAAACGTTGGGGGCTCCTGTTACCAGCTGCAGTTCCCGACCGGTATCAACCCGGCAAATTACCAGATGTTCAGCATTGGGGTGGGGGGTAATAGACCTAATCTTTCCAACCACCACGCCTCGAAAATCCGGGGCCAGGCTTTCTATGTTTTCCACAGGCAGGCCGGCCATGGTAAGTTTCTCCGCCAGCTCTTCCGGCGGCAGGTCGATGTCGACGTATTGCTGCAGCCATTTATACGGTACACGCAATTGATATCACTCCTTTAAAACTGCCTTAAAAAGCGCAGGTCGTTTTCATAGAAGAGGCGCAGGTCATCAACGCCGTACTTCAGCATGGCCACCCGGTCTACCCCCAGGCCAAAGGCGAAGCCGCTCACCTCTTCCGGGTCATAGCCGGACATGCTTAAAACCCGGGGATGAACCATACCGCAACCCAGGATTTCCAGCCAGCCGGTATGGCTGCATGTCCGGCAGCCGCCGCCGCCACACATAACGCAGGATATATCAACCTCGGCGCTGGGCTCGGTAAAGGGAAAGTAACTGGGCCGGAACCGCACCTGAACCTGGTCACCAAACATCTGCCTGACAAACGCCATCAAGGTACCCTTCAATTCGCCAAAGGTTACCCGCTTATCCACCAGCAGGCCTTCTACCTGGAAAAACATGGGTGAGTGGGTGGCGTCATCGTCGCGCCGGTAAACCTTGCCCGGGGCGATAATACGGATGGGTAACTGGGGACGCCGGGCCTCCATGACCCGCACCTGGACGGGGGAGGTGTGGGTACGGAGCAGGACGTCCTCAGTTATATAAAAAGAATCCTGCATATCCCGGGCCGGGTGTTCTTTAGGAAGATTCAGAGCCTCAAAGTTGTAATAATCGCTCTCTACCTCAGGGCCTTCGGCCACATCAAAGCCCAGGCCTATAAAAATGGTTTTGATTTCATTTAAAGTCTGATACAGGGGATGGCGGTACCCCCGGGGAACCGGCCGTCCCGGCAGGGTTACGTCGATGGCCTCTGCCCGGAGACGCTCGGCCTGTTCCCGGCGCGAAAGGACTTCTTTAGCCTCCTGGAGGGCTTTTTCCAGCTCCTCCCGGACCTGGTTGGCCAGCTGCCCTACCCGGGGGCGCTCTTCAGGCGGAAGTTTTCCCATTCCCCTTAAAACCCCGGTCAGCTCTCCTTTCTTGCCCAGGTACTGGACCCTTAAAATCTCCAGCTCTTCACTGCTGGTGGCGGCAGCCACCCGGGCCAGGGCTGCCTTCCTGATGGCTTCAATAGTTGCTAACATCTGCTTCACCTCAGGTATGACAAAATAAAAAGCCTTCGCCCCTTCGGGACGAAAGCTTAAAAGATATCTTTTACCACCCCAAGTCTCCCGGCACCATCATGCCGCTCCCCTCTAACGGTGGGAACACCGGCTCGGCCTACTCTTTCATTTCAGCCTGCTGCTCCCGGGCGAACTTCACGCGGCCTTTCCCCAGCAGCGCTTCCAGTCAACGACGCCGCCTCCCTGTGGGTTCCGTACCGGCTACTTTGCCCATTCATAGCATTTGGACGCTAATAACATTTTTGCCTACTGGGTAACCAATCTACGGTAAATAATGTAAGCAGCTATAGAACCGGTTTTTTCGAACAGCCTCCAAAAGAACTCCGCCGACAGGAACAACCTATCACGACCTTTCCTGGAGCTTTTGGGGGTAACTTCTGGGTTAATTATAGCATAGCCCCACTGGCCGTGACAAGGCGGAGTTTACCCCCGCGCCCGGCGTTTAGACAGGAGCCTGGCTTTGAGGGCGGCCAGGAGGTCCAGCTGGGTCTCCAGAGAGTGAATATTCACAGCGAGGATTTCCCCGATTTTTTGTAGGCGGTAGCGGAGAGTGTTGGGGTGGAGGTAAAAGTGGCGGGCAATAGCCTGGAAGTCACCGTTAAACTGGAAGTATTTTTCCAGAACTTCCAGGTAGTTCGTCCCGTTCTCCTGGTCAAAGGCCTCCAACCGACCCAGGGTTTGCTGGTAGTAGTCTTCCAGCTGGTGTGGCGTTAAATGGTAAAGGAGCCTTTCCATTCCAAGTTCGGCAAAAAAGACCAGCCCCGGCTCCCGGCGCAGTTTGCCTATTTCCAGGGCTATTTTAGCCTCCTGGAAACTTAAATACAGGTCAGTAGTGGAAGGGTAAAAAAGGCCTACCCCGCCGCCAACGAGCATTCCGGGGACGCAACGGGACAGTTTTTGCTGCAGGGTGCTGAAAATTCCCTTTAACTTCTGGCCGGTGGCTCCCTTATCCTCGAGGGCGGGGATGATAATTACCAATTGCCGTTCCCGGGGCAGCAGGATGGCTTCCGGGTAATCCTCCCGGGCTATGGTGCTTGCCAGTTCTTGAAACTGGTCCTCCGGACCGGTCAGGAGTTCCACGACCATTAAGGCATGGGGCCGGTTTAAATCCCAGCCCCACAACTGCCCCCTGGCTACCAGGACTTCTTTGGATTCAAAGTTGTTGTAGAGGAGATCATAAACGAAATCGGCGCGGTGGCGCTTTTCGGCAGCAATGACCGCCTGATCCCTGGCCAGAGCCAGCAGGAGCAACCTGCTGACCTGGTCGATATTGGTGGCTACCGGTTGGGGAAGACCCTCTTCCCCCAGGGCCAGAAGGTAACCATAATTAGTAGCACCGCTTTTTAAAGCCACGGCCAGATAAGTCCACCGGCCAAAGGCGGCTTCTTCCCGGCCAGGAGATAAACTGAAGGGCAGGTAACTGCCGACAGAGAACTGAACCGCATCGCTGGTTGCTATAACCTTCCCCCAGGGATTGCTGATGACAAAGACGGCCCTGAACTGCCGCCCCAGGTAATGAACGAGGCTTTCCAGGGTACTGCCTTTAATAATAAGATCTATCAAACCAGTCAAAATATCCATTTGCACTCTCCGTCCTTTGCGTCCCTTTTCCTGCCTGCCTCTCCCTGTCTGTCTTTCTTCCTTAACCTTTTTGTATTATTTCCAAATTATCGGCTGTTATTTTGTAATAATTACAAACACCCTCCTGCTGGACTTGCTGCCAGAAATGCCGGCTTTCTCCAGAGCGGTTTATTTGCAGGGAAGGCAGAGTTAAGGCCGGGTCAGGCAAAAAAGCTACCCACTGGGAATAGGGGGCCTCGCCGGGGTCATTTTCCCAGGTCATCATATTCAGGGCTCCGGTGGGGCAGGCGGCCACACAGGCCGGCTGCAACCCCTGATCCAGGCGGGCCAGGCAGAAATTACATTTTTCTGCCTTACGCGTTTCCGGATTATAGCGGGGTGCCTGGTAGGGACAGGCCTGGACGCAGGCCTGGCAACCCTGGCAGCGGCGGGGCAGGTGCAGGACCAGGCCGTCGCGTCGCTTCCAGTAGGCCTTTTCCGGGCAGACCCGGAAACACTCCGGGTTGCGGCAATGGTTGCAGGCAAGGGAAATATAGTAACGGCGGCCGTCTTCTTCTCCTTCCCTCACCTGGCGCCAGTTGATGCGGCTGGCTGTCTGGTGCTCGTTCTTGCAGGCCAGCTGGCAATTGCGGCAGCCAACACAGAGCTCCAGGCGCAGGGCAAAGGCTCTTTGCTTCACAAACGGCAGACCTCCACAAAGCAGTCGTAAAAGGCACAACCTGGAAAGCCGGTGGTAAGAATGCCCATATCGGTTGCCAGGGGAGACGTTAAAAAATTGACATTATAATCCCCCGGCGAAAATAATCTATTCCCCTGGTATTTCTCTCTCCCGTACCAGCCTTCATAGGCGACCACTACCGCCTCCGGCACACCCGGTTCTATCTTCGCCCTGGCAATTATTTCTCCCTGGCCGTTAAAAACCCGCACCACGTCTCCTTCCGCCAGGTCTCGTTTCCGGGCCGCGGCGGGGTTGATCAGCACCACCGGTTCAGGATTAAGCGCCTGCAACCAATCCAGGTTATGAAACTGGGAGTGGAGCCCGTATTGCTGGTGGGTAGTCAGGAGCTGCAGGGGGTATTCCGGCGGCGGCGAGGCTGGCCGTATATATACGGGCAGGTTGGGTAGGCCCAGTTCACCCGCTCTGGCTGAATCCAGTTCTATCCTCTCCGGCAGTTCAGGCGGCCGGGCCTTACGCGGCCCGCTCAAAAGTTCCTGCCAGCAACTTATGCCAAAGAGTTCCTGCATGCGCCTGTCAAAGAGTTCATCCAGCCAGTCCCTTGCTTTTTTATGGCTAGGAAAGGTACTGCTGCCGGGGGATAACTCGTTTAGTTTTTCCGCCATGGCGGCAACTATCTCCAGGTCGCTCCAGCTTTCATACCAGGGTACCAGGGCGGGCTCGTTAACGGCCACCCAGCGGTGCCAGTAGCTGGAAACAATATCCCAGGTTTCAAACAAGGAAGCCGCGGGCAAGACGATATCGGCCAGCCTGGCCGTGGGGGTCAGAAAGTGATCGACGACCACGATCATTTCTAAAGTATTTAAGGCTTGAGAGAGCAGCCGGGCACCGGCCTCCTGGGTGAGGGGATTGCGGCCGGCCACCCATAAAAATTTAACCGGTGGTTCCTGGCAGTGCAGGAGTTCGGCGGCAAAATTGTTCATATTCAGGTAACGGTTGCCAGCCTGTCCTCCCGCCCCCGGCCCGCTTCCAACCCTGGGCCACGTATCCAGGTGAGCGTAATATACTCCCCCGCCCCCGGTTCCCAGGTGACCGGTCAGAGCCGCCAGGGCATTGATGGCCCTGACGTTCTGGCCGCCGTTGGTGTGACGCTGCAGACCGAAGCCGATCCAGATGGCCGCCGGCCTGCTGGTAGCATACATCTCCGCCAGTTCGGTAATGGCGGCAACCTCCAGGCCGGTTTCCCTGGCAACCCAGTCCTGGGACAGCCCGGCCAGGTAGCTGCGTAAGGCCGGCCATCCTGCCGCATAGCGGCTCAGGGCCTCTTCATCAAGACGCCCTCGCTGCCAGAGGTAGGCCAGGACACCCAGGGCCAGGGCTCCGTCAGTACCGGGTTTAATCTGCAAATAGTAATCGGCCCACTTTGCCGTCGCTGTAAAGACGGGGTCGATGACCACCACCCTGCCCCCCTGGTCCCGGGCTTGTTGCAGGAACGGCAGGGAATGAACCGCCGTCCAGGCAGGATTGGTCCCCCAGAGGATAATACATTTATTCCTGGCCAGGTCCTCGGGGTCGGGGCTGGCCACCCTGCCGAAGTCAAGGTAAAAAGCGTCAAGGCCTGCCGACCAGCAGGGTGAGCCCCCGGCCCGGGTGGTGGGGCCCAGGCTATCAAAAAAGACTTCTATTATATTTTGCAGCCAGCCGAAATTCCCCGAGTATTTATTTAAAGCAACTGGAAGGGTGCTGCCATACCTGGCTTTAAGGTCCAGGATGCTGGTGGCAATAAGTTCCAGTGCTTCCTCCCAGGAAAGGCGTTGCCAGTTGCCGGAACCCCGGGGATACTGGCGCAATGGGTAGCGCAGCCGCTCCGGGCTATGCACCCGGCGACTATAGGCGTAACCCTTGGCGCAGAGACGACCCCGGGTATAGCCGTGCTGTGGGTCACCTTCCACTTTGACTACCCGGCCGTCTTCCACATAGGTCAGCATGGCGCAGGCGTCGTAACAGTTACAGGGACAGGCAGAACGGTAAACAGGCACACCCACCACCCCTTCTCCCATCCCTCTCTTCATCACTATTTTACTTTATTTTGATTCCTTCTGTCCACAGGTCCCTGATTAACTAAAAACCCCTCGCAGCCGCAGGCATCAGGCAGCTTCGCAACCATGCCGGCTCCATGATTAACAAAAACCCCTCGCAGGGGAGGGGGTTGCAACCGCAGGTAAGGAATAGGGCCTTCCGCTAATTTTAGAACTAACCGATGGCCAGTGGTACTGCTGTACCGTAGAAAAGGGCCCGGCCGATCAATTCTCCCGCCAAGAGTAGGAGCAGGAGGGCCAGGGAGAGGGATAGAGAGCCCCTTTCCTGCCGACGTAACTGATAACTGACGGCTAGAGGTGCCAGCCACCCGGCCAGGACCCGCAGCCACCACCACGGGCTGGCCAAAAGAGTGGTAACGGTCAGCCGGGCTTCCGGCCCCGCTGCGGCCAGGAAGGTTAGGTATGACAGCGAGCTGATGATACTTAGGAGCAAGATCCAGACCAGAGCCCGGCTTGCGAGGCTGCCTTCCAGCCATGGCGCAAGGCCGGGGAGCAACTGCTCGAGGCACATCCCCAGGGCCGGGCCCAGTAGAAAGGCTGTCAGGAAAAAGGTAAGGACGGTATGAAAGTTATACCAGGCCGGGCGGGCCGGCAGGACATAGATGAGGGCGCTGGCCATCACCCCCAGGAGGCCGCTGGCCAGGGCCAGGACGGCGGCCAGCCGCGCCAGGGTCTGCTTTCCTCCCTTTGCAGCCAGGTAAGCTGCCAGGAGCAAGAGAAAACACAGGCTGAAAAGTAGGACTTCCCGGCTCAGCCAGGAGGAAGCCAGGTGGGTCAAGGCCCGGTAGGCGTTTTCCGGGTGACCAAGGTGGCCCAGGGAGATAACCATTGCTGCCGCTAAAATCCCGGCCGGCAGGAGATAGGTCCATCTGGGATTAGCTTTACCGGCTGCACCTGGAACCACCATGACCAGGTAGCCGACGGCCATTTGCGCGAAGATGGTGAAAAAAACCAGGGGCCATTCCCAGTTTGTCATTCAAACATCCCTCCTGATCTGGACTCCGGCTCGCGGGGGTACGAAACGGACGGATGGCCGGGTAATAGTTATATCGGGAAATCCCGGCAGTTCTTTTACAGTGCCCGGCTCGGGGAAGGAATTGAGATCCTTTATGAGCTGCAGCGCCCCCACCGGGCAGGCGGCCACGCAGGCCGGCTCCTCATTGCGGTCTACCTTCTGGTAGCAGAGCTGGCACTTTTCCACCCGGCGGTCCTTTTCGTTGTACTGAGGGGCCCCATAGGGGCAGGCCATGGTGCACAGGCGGCAGCCGATGCAGCGGGCGTGGTCCTGGAGGACGATGCCGTCCTCGCGCTTGCTGTAGGCCCCCACCGGGCAGACCTTGAGACAGGCCGGGTCGGCGCAGTGGTTGCAGGCAAGGGACATAAAGTTGCGCTCCGGATAAGGGAGGCTGGCTTCCCGCTGCTGGTAGACCCGCCGCCAGCGGGGCTTGACCTCAGTTTGATATTCGTTTTTGCAGGCCATCTCACAGCTGAAGCAACCTATGCATTTTTCCGTATCCACCAGAAAACCCAGTTGCTTGGCCACGGCCCTCACCTCACTTTCTCGATATTAACGAAGTTATCATGGAAAGCCAGGCCGCGGTTACCGGTGGCCTTTTTGCCCATATCGCTGGGGACGGCTTTTACTGTGTAATTGATATTGTAATTGAGATCTTTGTACCAGGCCTCGTAAGCCACCAGGACCTCCGGCGCCGTGGTGGCGGTAATCCTGGCCTTCAGGGTGACGTAACCGATTTCGTTATACACTTTAACCCAATCCCCGTCCTTGATCCCCTTGGCGGCAGCCGTAGCCGGGTGGATTTCCACATAAGGTTCAGGGCTGACATTCATCATCCAGTCGATATTCTGGAACTGGGAATGGAGACCGTGGCGCCAGTGAGGCGTAAACAAGCGATAGGGGTATTCCGGCGACGGCTGCTTCTCCGGGACATATATCGGCAGGGCCGGTAGGCCGTATTTGGGGGCCTCGGATGATTTAATTTCGATTTTCCCGGAAGGCGTGCGGAATTTGCCGTCCGCCCAGGCCGCCGGGGGAAGTTTCGCTTTGCGCGGCCCCTTTTTCAGCTCGCGATAGTCGCTGATGCCCAGCAGGTCAAGCATTTTGGGGTTGAACTCCTTGCCCACCCATTCTTCCAGGTTGCCGCTGGTGGGATAAGTGCAGGAGCCGGGCTCCAGGGCGTTAAGTTTGGCCGAAAGCAACATGGCGATCTGCACGTCGTTTTTAGCTTCAAAATAGGGTTCAATGGCCTGCTCGTTAATCCCCACCCAGTAGTGCCAGTAGCTGGCGTTCACGCCGTACTCTTCAAAGTGGGTGGTGGCCGGCAGGACGATGTCCGACCAGGCGGCGGTGCGGGTTAAGAAGTGGTCCACCGTCACCACCAGGTCCATGGTTTCAAAGGCTTTCTGGACCACCTGGGGTTCGGGGTCCTGGGATAAAGGATTGCGGCAGGCGATCCAGAGCATCTTGATGGGCGGGTCGTTAGTGTTGAGCAGTTCGGCGCCAAAATTGTTGATGTTGATAAAGCGGTCGCCCATGGTGCCGTCGGGTTTCTTGACCCCGACCGCCCCGGCCGGTTTGGGCATGGTCATGGCCGCGTAATTAAAACCCCAGGTTTCCAGGTGGCCGTAGAGGGCGCCGCCCCCGCTCTTGCCCACGTTGCCGGTAATAGCCGCCAGGGCGTCGATGGCCCGGACGTTCTGACCGCCGTTGGTGTGGCGCTGCAGGCCGTAACCGATCCAGATGGCCGCCGGTTTGGTGGTGGCGTACTCCCGGGCCAGGTCGGCGATTACCCCGGCCGGGATGCCGGTGATCTTGCTCGCCCACTCCAGGGTCACTTCCCGGCGCAGGTATTCAAAGAATTCCTCCCAGCCGACGGCATTGGCCTTGAGGTATTCCACATCCACCCAGCCGTTGTCCAGGATGTGGCGAGCCATGCCCAGCGCCAGGGCGCCGTCGGTGCTCGGTTTTATCTGCAAATAGAGGTCCGCCTTGGCGGCCGTCTGGGTGACAATGGGGTCGATGGCGACGATCTTCGCCCCCTTCTCCCGGGCGGCGTAAATAAAGCGCATGGAATGGACAGAAGTCCAGGCCGGATTTACTCCCCAGAGGATAATGTAACGAGAATTGACCAGGTCTTCCGGGTCGTTGTTCCAGAGGGTGCCGAAATCGTAGGTCTGGGCGTCGATACCAGCCGGCCAGCAAGGCGTTCCCAGGGCCCTGGTAGTATAACCGATACTGCTCATCATGCCTTCAATGCCGTAATGAAGAATATCAAAGTTGCCGGAATACTTATTCAAGCAGATGGGCAGGGTACTGCCGTACTCTTTTTTGATAGCCAGGATCTTCCGGGCGATTATTTCAAGGGCTTCGTCCCAGGAAATGCGCTGCCACTTGCCTGAACCCCGTGGCTCCTGCTTCATGGGGTACTTGAGCCGGTCCGGGCTGTAGACCCGGCGGGTATAGGTATATCCCTTGACGCACAGGCGCCCGTTGGTAAAGGTATTGACCGGATCGCCGCTGACTTTGCGTAAGACGCCGTCCTTGACGTAACTCAGCATGCTGCAGGTATCATAACAGTTGCGGGGGCAAACATTGCGGAAGACTTTCGCCCCGGCTCCTGCTTCCGGGTAGCCTGCCTCTACAGCGGCGGCGGGAGCAGCATATTTCAGACCACCATAGGCAGTAAGGGCAGTCAAAGCGCTGCCGGCGGCCAGGCCCTTCAGGAAAGACCGGCGGGTAAGCTGGTAAGCCATACTTCTTCACCTCCATTTACCCGGATGTTGCTAAATGTTGGGTTTACCGCTATCCGGCCCCTTGAGATTATCCTGGTAGATAACTCCCCGGTAATTGGGATCCGTGGGGCCGCTCTGGACGGACAAGGCTTTCTGGCTGCTGCCGCAGCCAACCAAAAACAGGCTGAGGGCCAGCAGGATAAGTAAATATCGTAATCCCTTATTCACCTTTAACATCCCCCCTACTTGTTCTTGCTGTTACGTGAACATATTCGGGAAAATAAAAAATCCCCCTTTAGAAGAAATCAAAACTTTCTAGAGGGGGATTTGCAATTTATCCAAAGGCTAGCCCATCACTTGTACAGCAAAGTTGCTATGGTCCCGATAAAACCTACAGCAATGGTAATTACGGCGCTGATAGCCCAGAATCTGAGGTTACCAAGCTTGTCATCCAATGTATCAATACGATTGCTTAATTTACCGTCAATAGCATCGATACGCTGGCCCAACTTATGTTCAACTTCTTCGATGCACCCGCTCAGCTTTTCCTCTACAGTGTCAATACGCTGGCTCAGCATTTGCTCGACCGCGTCAATCCGCTGGCTCAGCTTTTGCTCCACCGCGTCAATACGCTGGCTCAGCATTTGCTCCACCGCGTCAATACGCTGGCTCAGCTTTTGCTCGACCTTGTCAATACGCTGACTCAGTTTTTGCTCCACCGTGTCAATACGCTGGCTCAGCTTTTGCTCGACCGTGTCAATACGCTGGCTCAGCTTTTGCTCCACCGCGCTGATGCGTTCCTCGGACTTTTGATCCCCATCCCGGATTTCTTTCGTCAATTTTTCATCGAGCCGGTCTAAACGCTGTAAAAGAAAGAAAAATTCCGGTGAAGCCATGGTGCGTGGCGGTTCATTTGTAGCTGCTATTTCTCGCAAGCTCTCTTCCGGCATGGCGCTCACCCGCCTTCACCTCCATTCTAACCATAAGTTTTTCTTAAATCAACAGTATAAATTAAATCTTGTCGCTGCCGGAGAGCTTCATAAAGGAGGAGGGCCGCCGCTACGGCGGCGTTCAAGGACTCAACCGGGCCGACCAGGGGAATGCCCACGCGGGCCGTAGCTGCGGCCAGCAATTCCCTCCCCGGGCCATGGTTCTCGCTGCCCACGGCCAGGGCCAGGGGGGGCCTTAAGTCCGCCTGCCAGAAAACTAAAGGCGCGCCGACGTCGGCCACTACCAGCTTTATCCCGCAAGCTTCCAATTCCCGCACCAGGGTAGCTGGCTCCACGCCGCTAACCACCGGCAGCTTAAAGGTGGCACCCATGGCCGCCCGGACTACCTTGGGGTTAAAGGGGTCAACGCTGCCGCGGGTTAAAATCAGTCCCGTAGCTCCGGCTCCCAGGGCAGTCCGCCAGATGGTCCCCAGATTCCCCGGATCCTGCAACCCGGCGGCCACCATTAGCAAAGGAGAAGGCCGGCTCAGGAGTCTTGTCAGGGAACTTGCCTGGAAGGGGGCTATAGCCACCACTCCCGGCGGCGTCACGGTCGTGCTGATGGCCTGCATCAATTCCTCCGTCACCGCCAGGCAGCGGTAGCCAGCCTCCTGCAGGCTGGCTACCAGCTGCTCTCCCCGCGGGGCAGCAAGAATTTGCGGGCTGTACAAAACTACTTCGAGGGGTATCCCGGCCTGCCGGGCTTCCTCCAGCAGGTGGATGCCCTCGATTAGATAAAGGCCTTTTTTCTCCCGCCAGGAACGCTCCTTTAAAGAACGAGCCAGCTTTACATAACGGTTGGCTGCCGAAGTGATTAACTCCACCTTAGCTTTCCTGCAGCCTTTCCAGGGCTTTGTTCCGGCCTACCAGTACCATGATGTCGCCTTCTTTCACCACATCGTCGGCTCCGGGAGCAGCCAGTATTTTATCATTGCGTTTGATAGCCATGACGCTGACACCGTGCTGGGCGCGTAAATTCAGCTGCCCCAGGGTCTTACCCGCCACCCTGGCCGGGGCCACAATCTCCACAATGCTGTATTCCGGCGAGAGGTCGATATGCTCCAGGACGTTGCCGGAAGCAAGGGTATGGGCGACCCTGATTCCCATATCCCGCTCCGGATAAACGACTTTATCGGCACCTATTTTCGCCAGGACTTTACCGTGCAGGTCGTTCAGGGCCTTGGCCACGACGCACTTGATGCCCATTTCCTTGACGATTAAAGTGACCAGGATATTGGCCTCGACATTTTCCCCAATGGCGACAATGGCCACGTCCACATTGCGAATGCCAGCCGCCTTCAAGGCTTCCTCATCGCGGGCATCTGCCTGGATGGCCGTAGTGACCTCGTTCATAAGGGCTTCCACCTTGGCCTCGTCCCTATCAATGGCGATTACCTGGTGACCCATGCGGGCCAAGGTGCGGGCCACGCTGGATCCGAAACGCCCCAGGCCAATGACGGCAAATTGTTTCACGGCCTTACCTCCTTTAGCCAACAATAATCCTCTCCTCAGGATAATGTTTTATTCCCTGACGGCCCAGGCGCTGGGCAATAGCAAAGGCCAGGGTCAAGGGCCCCACCCGGCCGGTAAACATGGTAGCGGTAATAAGCAGCTTGCCGGTGACTGTCAGTTTTGGCGTCAGTCCCATAGAAAGGCCGACCGTGCCAAAAGCTGAAGTTACTTCAAAGAGTACCATTTGCATTTCTGCCTGTTCGGTAATTAATAAAATACCAGTTACGGTAACTACCAGCAGTAAGGAAACAGCAGCAATGGCCAGGGCCTTTAAAACCGTACCCCGGGGCAACCGCCGGCCAAAAACCTCGATATCGACGTTACCCCGGATAATGGCCCAGACAGCCACGGCAATGGCGGCAAAGGTAGTTGTCTTGATACCGCCGCCGGTCGACCCCGGCGAAGCACCGATAAACATCAGGATGGTGATAAAGAGCAGGGTTACCGGCCTTAAATCGCCGATTACGAGGGTATTAAACCCGGCCGTACGCGGCGTCACGGCCTGGAAGTAGGAGGCCAGGATCTTTTCTCCTAGAGGCAAAGGTGCCAGGCTTTTCGTGTTAGTATACTCCAGAAGAAAGATAATTACTGTGGCCGTAACGATCAGCAAAAGGGTGGTGCGAATGACAATTTTGCTGTGCAGGGAGAGCCGCTTCCAGGAACGTTTGGTATAAATATCAGCTACTACGCTGAAACCCAGGCCACCGGAGATAATTAACGAAGTGATAACTATGTTGACCAGCAAATCGCCCCGGTAATCAACCAGGCTCCTGGAGAAAAGATCAAAACCGGCGTTGCAGAAGGCAGAGACGGCATGGAAGATACCAAAATAAATGGCCTGTCCCAGGGGCATCTGGCTGCTGAAACGGATACCTAAAAGCAACGCCCCCAGGCCTTCAGCAAACAGGGTAAAAATGAGGACGTACTTGCTCAGGCGCACGACCCCTTCTACTGTCAGCTGGTTCATGGCTTCCTGCATGACCAGCCTTTCCTTCAGGGTAATCCGCTTGCCCAGGAGTAAAGCGACCAGCGTAGATAAGGTCATGAAGCCCAGGCCGCCAGTTTGAATCAGAGCAAGAATAACCAGTTCACCAAATAAAGAATAAGTGGTTTGGGTATCAACTGTTACCAGGCCGGTCACGGCCGTTGCCGAGGTAGCCGTGAACAGGGCATCAATTACCGGCACTGGTTTCCCGCTCTGGCTGGCAATGGGAAGGCTTAAAAGCAACGTTCCGAGTGCAATAACCACTGCGAAGCCAAGGGCTAAAACTTGCGGCGGCCGCAGGCGAAAGGGCCATTCTCGTATAATACTCGTACATGTTCACCTTCTTTAAGTACTAATACATCTTCCCTAATTTTAAAGCTAATAGTCGTGACTTTGTCAAGCACTAAGTATCAAAGGCCAATTAGTTTTTAAAAACTAATTGGCCTTTAACACCCTACTTTATGCTCCCAAACCCAGCTTTTCTTTCGCCATATTCACCAGGCGGTTAAAACCTGCTACGTCGTTCACCGCCATGTCGGCCAGCATTTTGCGGTTAACTTCAACGCCGGCCTTTTTTAAACCGTTAATCAAGCGGCTGTAAGTAATGCCCTGCAACCTGGCGGCGGCATTAATACGGGCAATCCAGAGCTTCCTGAAGTCGCCTTTACGCTGCCGCCGGTGGGCGTAGGCATAGGCCAGGGATTTCAATACCTGTTCATTGGCGGGGCGGAATAATTTGGACTTGGCGCCAAAGTAGCCTTTGGCCAGCTTCAATATCTTTTTATGGCGTTGGTGCTTGGTGACACCACGTTTCACACGGGCCATTTTCCTACCTCCTTCTATGCCTGATAAGGCAAAAGCCTGGTTATGCGTTTGCGGTCGGTAATATCAATCAAGGTAGGCTGGCGCAAACGCCTCTTGCGCTTTGGTGCCTTCCCGGCCAGTAAATGGCTTTTATAAGCCCTGGCGCGTTTTACTTTTCCCGAGGCTGTGACGCGAAACCTTTTGGCCGCGCCGCGGTGAGTTTTCATCTTGGGCATAATATCACCTCGAATAAATTTTCCCTTAACCTTTAGGGGCCAGAATCATAACCATATTGCGCCCCTCTACTTTGGGCGGTTTTTCAATGGAGGCAAGGTCTGCCACCTGGTCGGCCAGGCGCTGGCACAGCTTCATCCCGAGGTCGGCATGGGCAATCTCCCGGCCCCGGAACATAACGGTCACCTTGACCTTATCACCATCTTCCAGAAAGCGGATGGCATTGCGCGCTTTGACCTGGAAGTCATGCTCTTCAATGTTGGGCCGCAGCTTTACCTCTTTAATGTTTATTATCCGCTGCTTTTTCCTCGCCTCGCGCTCCCGCTTGCTCTGCTCATATTTATATTTACCAAAATCCATGATGCGGCAAACCGGCGGTCGCGCATTGGGAGCCACTTCTACCAGGTCCAGGCCCTGTTCCTGGGCGATACGCAGGGCTTCTCGTGTTGGCATAATCCCTAGCTGCTGTCCATCTATGCCAACCAGGCGCACTTCCCGGGTCCGGATTTCTCCATTGACCCTCAAATCCTTGCTGATAATGCGTCACCTCCAGCTAGATTTACCGCCCAGTCAAAGACCTCCTTAAAAAATGAAGCGGGTGGATTCCACCCGCCAAAAACAGACCTTTTCCTGGGCAAACCTTACAGGCCCCGGGCCGTAAGGTGAGAAGCGAGTGGCTTCTACTTCCTGGGAAAGTATAACATAGGGCCGGCCTGCCGTCAATACGGCGCGGGCTCTATAATAAAAAGTGTGGGAAGGGATAGGTAGATATGGAAGGACAGAGGAGAAGAGATTTTATTAGGAGCTAAAGGAGGAAAAAGATGGGGGCACATCCAAATCAATATTAGCAAACAAAACCCCAACAGGAAAGGAGTGCCCCCATGAATAAGAATAGCACGATCACCCTCAATGGACAAGAGAATTTTGATAAAATACTCCCGTCCATTTTAGGAGAACAGCAGGAACGTAAAGATATTGTGTTAAGGGTGACGCTAGACCCGCCAGCATTATGCCCTGCATGTAACAAAGGCAAATTACATAAGCACGGCATTTTAAAGAAGAACCGGAAGCCCCAAGAAAGGAAAATTCGTCACGCTTTTTTATACGGGAGATGGATTTTTTTATCCTGGGTTCCTGTACGGTATAAGTGTTACCATTGTCATAAGACTTTTACCCTTCGTCCTCCGAATACCATCCCCTGGGCCAGATTTACAAAACTAGGAGTGCAGACAGTAGTGTATTATGCCCAGAGGATGAGCTTTACCTATGCAGCCCGAATATTACACCTTACTCCTAATAGGGTTATAAGATTACTAGACAAGTATATCCAGTCCGGTCTTCCAGCAGATGATACTCAAGAGCCCATAGTCTTAACCTTAGATGAACTGTCCTTTAGCGGGAATGATTATGTATGCGTAGTAGGGCGCCTGGAACCGGATAAGAGGCCTTTGACGATTTTGGGTGATGACAGGAAAGCAACTATAAAGGCTTACCTGGAGGGGCTCAAAAAAGCCGGGGTTAAAGTAGAAGCAGTAGTAATTGACATGAAAGACTCCTGGCGCAAGTTAATAAAAGCAATCTTTCCTTCAGCTAGGATAATAGTAGACCCTTTCCATGTAATTCAGGATGCCAACCGTCGCTTAAATGAAGCACGCAAGATAGAGCAAGAAGCAGGCAAGGAGAATATACCTCGCCTACCCTTGCTCAAGGCTAAAGAAAAACTTACTCCCAGACAACAACAGCAGCTAGAAGAAATTAAGAATAAATACCCGTCCCTCTATGAACTGTACCAGCTAAAAGAAGATTTAAGACAAATCATAAAGATGGACCGGGTTGAAGAGGCAGAAATTGTCTTAAGCCGTTGGCTTATAAATGCAGAATGCGCTGCAAATCTAGAGGGACGGGTATGGGCTCGTACTATTAAGTCCTGGAGGTCAGAAATATTAAACCTGGTTAGATACACCCAGCAAGGCCGCCGGTACACCAATGGTTATATAGAAGGCAAGAATACTTTAAGTAAAATGCTCAAACGCTTAAGTTTTGGTTTTAGGAATCGTAATCATTTCATCAAAAAAATTTTCCTGGGATGTTGCCCCCAAAATTTAATCCCACAACTATTGACATAGAGCCTACGGCGCGAAAACCAAATTATTATTATTTAGTTTCTCCGCTCGGCAATTTCTTCCGTCACACGTTTTATGAAAGCGGCCAGGGGGACGCTACCCGTATCCCCGGCGCGGCGTTCCCGGACGGCCACGGTACCTTCGGCCGCTTCCTTATCCCCCACCACCAGCATGTATGGGATTTGTTCCAGCTGCGCGGCGCGGATCTTGTAGCCGATTTTATCATTGCGATCGTTGACTTCGGCGCGGATGCCGGCCCGCACCAGTTCGTCCCTGACCTTGAAGGCATAATCGTTATGGCGGTCGGTAATGGGCAGCACCCGCACCTGCACCGGGGCCAGCCATACGGGAAAGGCACCGCCGTAATGCTCGATCAGGATACCGATGAACCGCTCTATGCTGCCAAAGACGACACGATGGATCATGACCGGCCTGTGCTTCTGGCCGTCCTCCCCGATGTAGTGGAGGTCAAATTTCTCCGGCATGAGGAAATCCAGCTGGATGGTGCCGCACTGCCAGGTCCGCCCCAGGGAATCCTCCAGATGGAAATCGATTTTGGGGCCGTAGAAGGCGCCGTCACCTTCATTGACTGCGTAGGGCATCCCCCTGGCCTCCAGGGCCTGGCGCAGGGCGCCTGTGGCCGTTTCCCAGATCTCGTCCGAACCCATGGCGTTATCCGGCCGGGTGGAGAGCTCGATGTGGTATTTAAAGCCAAACAGGCTGTAAAAGCGGTCTACCAGGTCGATGACGCCCTGGATCTCTGCCGTTATCTGGGACGGCAGCATAAAGATGTGGGCATCATCCTGGGTAAAGGCCCGCACCCGCATCAGACCGTGGAGGACGCCGGACTTCTCATGGCGGTGCACCAGCCCCAGCTCGGCCAGTCGCAAGGGTAAGTCACGGTAGCTGTGCTGCTCCGATTTATAGACCAGGATGGCCCCCGGGCAGTTCATGGGTTTGATGGCGTAGTCGGCCTCATCAATTCTGGTAAAGTACATATTTTCCCGGTAATGGTCCCAGTGGCCCGACTGCTCCCAGAGGGAGCGGTTCAATATCACCGGCGTGCGGATCTCCAGGTAACCGGCCCTGCGGTGCTCTTCCCGCCAGAACTGCTCCAGCTCGTTGCGGATGATCATACCCTTGGGATGGAAAAAGGGGAAACCCGGTCCTTCTTCCTGGAGGCTGAAAAGACCCAGCTGGGCCCCCAGCCGCCGGTGATCCCGCTTTTTCGCCTCTTCCAGCCGATGGAGGTATTCTTCCAGGTCTTTAGCTTTTGGGAAGGCGGTGCCGTAAATCCGCTGCAGCATGGGGTTGGCCTCGCTGCCGCGCCAGTAAGCCCCGGCCAGGCTGGTGAGCTTAATGGCCTTGAGGTAGCCGGTGCTGGGCAGGTGGGGCCCGGCGCAGAGGTCGATAAAGTCGCCTTGGCGGTAGGTGCTGATGGGCACCCCTTCCGGCAGGTCGTTAATGAGCTCGATTTTATAGGGTTCATCGAGCTGCCGGAAAATTTCCAGGGCCTCTTCCCGGGTTATTTCCTGCCGCTCCAGGGGCAGGTCGGCTTTAATGATTCTCTGCATTTCTGCCTCAATAGCGTTTAAGTCCTCGGGGGTAAATTTATGCTCGCTGTCGAAGTCATAGTAAAATCCATCGGTTATGGCCGGGCCGATACCCAGCCTGGTGCCCGGGAACAGGTGCTTGACGGCCTGGGCCAGAACGTGGGCCGCTGTATGGCGGTAGGCCAGGCGCCCGCCCTCATCGGCAAAGGTCAAAAGCTCGAGCCGGCATTGCTCCGGGAGAGGACGGGTTAAGTCCCATACTTCTCCATTAACCCGCGCCGCCAGGGCCTCCCGGGCGAGTTTCGGTGAAATGTCCCTGGCCACCTCCTGGGCTGTAGTTCCGGCGGCATATTCCCTTACGCTGCCGTCTGGTAAAATTACCTGCATAATAACCTCCCTCCGGAAACCATTAAAATAAAATAACTCCCGCCCCATAAAGGGACGGGAGATGTTCCCGTGGTTCCACCCTTCTTTAGGGGATAGGCTCCCCCCTCCAAAGCTTATAACGGTAGCCAACCGGCCGGGCTTACTCGCTTTTCAGCCAGGCAGCTCCAGAGCGGTACGGCGCCCTGCCGTCGCCCGGGATGCTTCCAGCCAAGGCATCCCTCTCTGGAGGGCCGTTCAGGGGCCTCGTCTCCTTCTTCGCTGTTAAGTACATTATAGCGACATAAATTAATACGTGTCAAGATTCCGGCAATACTTCACTCCTACCTCCATCCTGCCAGGGCAGCCTGGACCAGGCCAATGAGGAACCCTAACAGGCCGCCCAGCCATTCTATGTAGCGCAGTTCCCGGCCGGCTACTTCGACGACTACCTCCTCGACCTGATTTAAATTCAATTTATTAAACTTTGCTGCTAGAATTTCACCTATAGAAAAAGCCTCCGGATTGCGGCTCAATTCCTCTATCAATTCCTGCAGGGCCGGCGGCATCTCCCGGTGAATGGTTTCTTCTATCGCCCTGCCGGCCGCCTCTCTTAAACCCTGGGGGATAAAGGAAGGCAGGCGCTCTACCAGGCGCCGCCGGGCCACTTCCGCCACTATGGTCGTAAGCCTTCCGGCAACGGCGGGAGTATTGAAGTGGGCCAGCACTTCCTTGAGAGGCAGTAAATTTTTATCAACAACACCGGCGATATTGACCGCTATCTCGGCCTGCCTCTTGGGAATAAGCCCCTGCAGGGTCCAGCAAAATATTTTTAACGGGCGGCGGGGGCGGAAAAGCATCCTGATAGCAACAACGTTGGTCAACCAGCCAATAAAAGCGCCGATGAGAGGGATCAAGATCCACCTGGCAAGCAAATTTATTTCACCCCACCGAGTGCAATAATAACAAAAGCCCGGCCAAAAGACAACTGGCCCGGCTGTGATAAAAAAGGGACCGGTACGACCGTTAGCGCTTTTGCAAGGGTTGCAGGCAGCGGCTGCAACCGCTGCAGTGGATGAGCCGTTCACCAAAAACGCTCTTGATGGTGCTGATGGTGTTATGGTGTCGCCCTTTATCTGCAGCGTGCAGAACTACCTGGCGGGGAGCAATGGTTATCAGGGCGCTGATTAATAAATCCTCATAATTGAGATCACTATCAGCCATATCGACGACAAAGCCTTCCAGATATTCGCCACTGAGGTTCCGGTTTTCGCCGTCATAGAGCTGGAAGCCGCCACCTGGACTTAAGACTACATGGACTTTTTCCACCCGTGGTTCCTGGGCGTCCACAAAGTAGCGTAAAAGGCGGATGAATTCATCATATTCCTTTTCCATTAGGTATTCATCAACGGCTTCTTCCAGGGCCTGCTCCAGCTCCATTAAATAATCCGGCAGGCGAAAACGAACAAAACCGTCGATATTTAACCAGGTGTTTTCCTGGAAATACTCCCGTATGCGGGCGGTAATGGACTCTTCCCGCTGCTGCAGCTGGAGGCAACTGTTTTCCCCTTGATCCAGGATTACCCTGGCGCGCCGGCAGATTTCTTCTACGGCCCCGTCATCAAGTCCTTCGTACTGGTTTAAAAGCATCCCTTCCAGCAAAACCGCTTCCCACCGTTTGACAATAAAGGCGGCCACAATCTCGGCCACCTCCTCTGTAAAGCGTTTAAGTTCTTTTTTTGAAGGCCGGCCTGGTCCTGTTTCTAAAAAACAGCGAAAGAAATTAAAGCCCCCCGCCTGCCACAGGTGGAGGCCGACACTATAACCAAATCTATGATTAAACTCGGCCTGTAAAAAATCAATCGGCCTGGCAGTAACTAACGTAATATTCATGGGCGTTGCACCTCCTTGTGCTGCTATTATATGTGCCGCCCATGTTTTGTATACAGTTGAGCTGCTGCCAGGTTGTCTAAAAATAAAGCTATTGCAAGGCCCGGCGTGCCGGGTAAAATTGGTATCAAGGTAATTTTTGCTAAAAAAAGCTCCTACTTTCTTGCAGGAGCAATTTTTTCTAACTGGTGGGTCCGGCAGGGATTGAACCTGCGACCCCCTCCGCGTCAAGGAGGTGCTCTCCCACTGAGCTACGAACCCGTTTTTCTTTTTATCTCCAGTGACGTTATATATTATGCCAGAAAAAGGCCCGCATGTCAAGGGAATCAAACGAGAGCTTACATCCTGATCGACAGTTTTTGCTGGGGATTTCCGGAAAAATTTTTTTACTCAAACCCCGGCCTCTGAAACGCCCTCCCGCTTCTCCCGGGACACTTTCGCACTAAACTCGGCAGCATGGTAGGAACTGCGGACAAAGGGAGCAGAGGCTACATATGAGAAGCCCATTTCCCGGCCTTTTTCAGCGTACCAGGCAAAGGTTTCCGGGGTGACAAATTCCTTAATTTCCAGATGCCCGGCCGAAGGCCGCAGGTACTGGCCGATAGTTAAGATATCGCAGTCTACCGACCGGAGATCGGCCATTACCTGTAAAACTTCATCGGTTGTTTCTCCCAGGCCCACCATCAGGCCGGACTTGGTATAAATGCCCGGGTCAAGCTCTTTCATTTTTTTAAGAACCTGAAGGCTGCGCCGGTAATCAGCTTGGGGCCGGACCACCGGGTAGAGGCGGGGGACTGTCTCCACGTTATGGTTAAATATATCCGGCTTCGCCATGGCGACAACGGCTAGGGCCTTTTCATCGCCACGGAAATCCGGAGTAAGTACTTCAATATAAGCCTCCGGCAGGGCAGCCCTTAAAGCACCAATGGTGGCGGCAAAATGGCCGGCGCCGCCGTCGGGCAGGTCGTCCCGGGTTACCGAGGTGACAACCACATGCTTTAAACCCAGCCGCCGCGCCGCTTCGGCCACACGCCCGGGTTCATCCTGGTCCACTGCCTGCGGCCGGCCGTGCTCGACGGCGCAAAAGCGGCAGTTGCGGGTGCAGGTATTGCCCAGGATCATAAAGGTGGCCGTGCGCCTGGCAAAACATTCGCCCAGGTTGGGACAAAGGGCGCTCTGGCAAACGGTGTTGAGATGCAGGCCGGCCAGGAGCCGCCGGGTGGCTTCGATATCCCCCGAGGAAGGTATCCGCTTGTGCAGCCATGAGGGCAGGCGCCTGTGCCCCGCCACCAATGATGACGTAGTCATTTTTCCTCCCGCTTTGCTTCGTTTACGAATGAATGCTCTTCCCGTGTACCGCCTCGGCGGCTTCCATGACGGCTTCGGACAGGGTGGGATGGGCATGGATGGTCGCTGCCAGTTCGGTGGCGGTTATACCCTTGTTTACCGCCAGGACACCTTCAGCGATGAGCTCGGTGGCATGGGGTCCCATGATAAAGACCCCCAGGATCCGGTCGCTTTCTGCCTCGGCGATTATCTTGACCATGCCTTCCGTTTCCCCGCTGCACATGGCCTTGCCGCTGGCCTGAAAGGGAAATTTACCGACCTTGACCTTTAGGCCCCGTTCTTCGGCGGCTTCTTTGGTCAGGCCAACGCCGGCGATCTCCGGCAGGGTATAGATACAGCTGGGTACGGCGTCGTAGTCGACCTTTGTGGGCCGGCCCATGATGGTGGCTACCGCCGCCAGGCCCTGGGCCGAGGCCACATGGGCGAGCTGTATTTTATTGGTAACGTCGCCAATGGCGTAGATACCGGGGACGTTCGTCCGCATATATTCGTCGACGATTATTTCACCTTTGGGTCCCATGGCGACGCCGGCTTCTTCCAGCCCTAAGTCCCGGGTGTTGAACTGGCGGCCGATGGAGATCAGAACTTTATCGGCCTCTATGGTCTGGCCGTCAGCCAGGGTAGCCCGGACGCGATTGCCTTCTTCTTTAACTGCCGTTATCTGGGCCTTCGTCTTAATCTCCACCCCAGCCTTTTTCAGAAGCATACTGAAGCGCCGGGAAATCTCACCGTCAATCATGGGGAGGATAGTGGGCATCATTTCTACAATGGTAACTTTGCTCCCCAGGGTGGCGAACAGGCTGGCAAATTCGCACCCAATGACCCCGCCGCCGATGATGAGAAGCTCTGCCGGTACATCCTTCCACGCCAGGGCCTCGTTGCTGGTCACAACGGTGCTGCCGTTATAGCCCAGGGCGGTAATCAATGCCGGTTCCGACCCGGTGGCCAGGATAATGTTTTCGGCTTCGATATTTTCTACGGTACCTTCGGCGGTGGCCACCTCCACCCGGCCGGGACCTTTGAGAAAGCCGCGCCCTTTGATATGGTCGACTTTATTTTTCTTGAACAAATAGGCAATACCCTGGGTCAACTGCTTGACCACGGCGTCCTTGCGCGCTGCCAGGCGGGCATAGTCCACCCGGTAATCCTTAACGTCAATACCAAAGGCCGCCGCTCCCTGGATACCCTTAACCAGGGCCGCCCCGGCCAGCAGCGCCTTGGTGGGGATGCAGCCGCGATTGAGGCAGGTACCGCCCAAAGCGTCCTGCTCGACTACTACCACCCTGGCTCCCAGCTGGGCCGCCCGGATGGCCGCCACATAGCCTCCCGGCCCGCCGCCGATGATAGCAATTTTATAGCTCAATGTAAAACACCCCCGCCTAAAACTTGGTCAGGTACTGATCAATTTCCCACTGGTGCACCCTGGTGCGGTATTCCTCACACTCAATCCGTTTGGCTTCCAGGAAACGCTGGTAGATATGGGGACCCAGGGCTTCACGAATAACCTGATCCTTCTCTAATTCATCCAGGGCTTCATCCAGGGTGCCTGGCAGAAGTTCAATACCATTGGCCTTCAGGCTGGCTTTATCCATGTCATAAATGTTACCGTTCACCGGGGGCGGTGGCTGGATACGCTTCTTTATTCCATCCAGGCCGGCTTTCAGCATGACGGCAATGGCCAGGTAGGGATTGGCCGAGGGATCGGGATGGCGTACCTCCAGCCGCGTGGACAGGCCCCGTTTGGCCGGGATACGGATTAAGGGGCTACGGTTTTGCGGTGACCAGGCAATATATACCGGCGCTTCATACCCCGATACCAGGCGTTTATAGGAGTTAACCGTCGGGTTGGTAATGGCTGTCATCCCCCGGGCATGGGCTATCAAGCCACCGATAAAGTAGTAGGCAGTTTCACTTAACTGCAGTTTATCTTCCGGGTCATAAAAGGCATTTTTACCATCGCGGAAAAGGGAAATGTTACAGTGCATACCTGACCCGGCTATGCCGTAAATGGGTTTAGGCATAAAAGTGGCATGGAGGCCGTGGCGCTGGGCAATGGTACGCACCACGAACTTGAAGGTGGCGATATTGTCGGCCGTTCGCAGGGCGTCGGCATACTTAAAGTCGATTTCATGCTGGCCCGGGGCCACTTCATGGTGGGAAGCCTCAATTTCAAAGCCCATCTGCTGCAGGGTCAGGACCATGTCCCGCCGTGCGTCTTCGCCAAGGTCAACCGGGGTCAGGTCAAAGTAACCGGCGCGGTCGTGCGTCTCCAGAGTCGGGCGGCCGTTGGCGTCGGTATGGAAAAGGAAAAACTCCGCTTCCGGCCCAACATTCATCGTAAAGCCCATGGCTTCCGCTTCGGCGATAACCCTTTTCAGCGTTCCCCGCGGGCAGCCGATAAAGGGCGTGCCGTCAGCGTTGTAAACATCGCAGATGAGCCGCGCTACAGCATCGCCGTTGGGTCGCCAGGGAAAGATGGTAAAGGTGGTGGGGTCCGGTCGCAGGTACATGTCTGATTCCTCTATGCGGACAAAACCTTCAATGGAAGAACCATCAAACATGAGTTCATTGTTGAGGGCCTTGGGTAGCTGCTCGATTGTAATCGCTACATTTTTTAAAACACCAAAGATATCAGTAAACTGCAGGCGGACAAACTTGACACCTAAATCAGCCGCTTGTTGTAAAATTAACTCCCGGCCTTCGGCCATAAACTAGCTTCCCCTCTCTAAAGATTAAAGCGCCCCGGTAAAAGGACGCCTCTTTACTTATACAAATAGATTATATCATCCGTCCCTTCAGGATTCAACAATTTTTATACCTACCCCATCCGGCTATACCTGACCCAGCATCTCGGCCGCATAACCCAGGATGCGCTGGAGAATTTCTTCCCGTTTGGCATTAATGGCTGCAAAATCCATGGCCGGGGTGTAATAACTTTCCATATGATCATGGGTAAGTTTTGCCTCACGAATATGGGCTATAGCCCGGTCGAGGGCCGCCTGGTAACGCACAACGGCGCTGGCAATCTCATTGCCGTAGAGGTTTAAATGCTCCCTGTCAATAAAGCGGTTTAAATCTAAAGCCATAGCTACCTGGAGCCCGGGGATGGCCTGAACGTCAATATCATGGGGCGGCTGCCAGTTCATCGCCGCCGCCTGGATTTCCGGGATAATAACCATATCAATATTGTTGGGGTCAAAGGGGCAGTGGTAAACTTCGGTATCAAGGCCTTTCTCGTGGGCCATTCGCGCTACCGCAGCCAGGATCCCCGAAACACCGGTACCCGGGTCCCCGGCAATGGTAAAAAGACGCCGGATATCCTGGAGCAGGGTTTCCACGTTGCCGGTCACCAGCCCCTGGGGTGTCAGGGCGGTGGCAAAGAGATGGCGTTCCCGGGCCTTTACGTTATAACGGGGCCGTACCCCGGCAAAAATAGCTTCGAGGAGTTCCGCCTTGGCCTGGTAGACCCGGGGTATAATCATGCTTTCGGCTACATAACTCTCCCACTCATCCCGGATCACCCTGGCCTCCTTTAGAGCACTGTAGGCAATGCGGTACAGGCGGCTGATGCGGGCATTATCCTGCAGGACCTGCTCCTTGCTGGCCCGCATCTTGTCCTCATCCCAGTAGTCGCCCAGATGGATAATTTCATCCACCGCCCCCGGGTTTTTGGGGTCAAAGATGTGAGGAGCGGTGCCGTCGATAATGGCTACCCGGATCTTAGGTATAACTACCCCGTCGAGGGAGTTGTTGTCCGAAGAACAGCAATGGAATTCCACATCAAAACCCCGCTCCAGCATGGCTTCGCCAATCTTACGCATGAAGGTGGACTTGCCCACTCCGGGGCCACCTTTGACAACAAAGATGCGCGTGGCATCGGGTTCAATGATAAAATCGTAAAAGGAATAAAAGCCCATGCAGGTATTGCCGCCGGGAAATACCTTCTTTAATTTACCTTTCGGCATGGCTGTCCCCTCCCTTGCTGGCCTGCATACTAAGCTCGAGCCTCTCCATTACATGTTATGCAGCCGGCCGCGGGAATTTCTGCTGCGGCTCGAGGAAATGAGTGGAACCAGATTTTAAGGAGGGCCTTATAGCTTGGACATCGGCGAAAGCCTGGTCGGCTCCTATTTTAAATACGTCCTGGGCTGCAAGATCGTTGTCTACAACTGCCACCTGGAGGGCGGCGGCGAAATAGACGTGATCGCCCTGGCGCCGGACGGCAGCAGGGTCTACCTGTGTGAAGTAGCCACCCACCTGCGGGGTCTCCTCTACGGTGACAGCAACGCTGCCACGTGCACGCGCATAGCGCATAAAATAAAAAGGGCGGCTGCCTTTGCCGCCGCCAATTTCCCCGGGTGGAAACCGGTTTTCATGCTCTGGGCCCCGGTCGTGTCCCGGGGCCTGGTGCGAGATCTGGTTGCCATAAAAGAAAACTGCCCCGCTCAGGGCATCACGGTAGAGCTGGTCCTCAACCATAACTATACCGCCTGCATCCGCCGCTTACGGGAAGCGGCGCGGCAAAATATTAAAACTACCGACGAACCTGCCTTCCGCTTGCTTCAGATTCTGGAACACCTGCGTTAAGATTTGTCTTCTCACCGCCGCGCCAGCGTGTTTCCAGCTCGAACTCAAGTCCAAGTTGGTCCATAATGCGCCCCACCAGGTGGTTAACCAGGTCGTCAATATTCCGCGGGTGGTAATAAAAAGCAGGCATGGGAGGCATAATAACAGCCCCCAGCCGCGCCAGGGTCAACATATTCTCCAGGTGAATTGCATGCAAAGGCGTTTCCCGGGGGACAAGGATAAGCTTCCGGCCTTCCTTTAAAGTAACATCGGCAGCCCGTATAATTAAGTTTGCCGCGTATCCGTGAGCAATCCCGGCCAGGGTTTTCATACTACAAGGTACGATTACCATACCCTGGTGCTGGAAAGAACCGCTGGCCAATGGCGCCGTCAAATCGTTTTCCGGATAGTAGTGAGCGGCCAATTGGCGGAGATTTTCTTCTTCGAGGCCTGTTTCAAGACGAAGGGTTTCCCTGGCCCAGTGGCTTAAAACTAAATGCACCTCGACCTCCTTAGTTTTTAAAGCTTCTAGCAGCCTGACGGCATAGATGGCGCCGGTAGCTCCGGTAACCGCCACGACTAATTTCATGTAGTATTTTCCCCTTCCCGTACTTTGCCAGGTGCTCCGTGTTAACCATAATTTAATCCTCCCAGTACTGTCAAGCATCAATTGAAATGTCAACTGCCTTCCGTAAAAAACGCTCCAGGATAAACCTGGAGCGCCTTTATTATATCTGTACTAATTCCCGCGGGTAATCCGTCAGGATCTCATTCTTATTCTCGCCAACGTAAATAACATCTGTCACCCTGGGTCCGCCAAGGCCGGGACGGTAAATAGTAGGTAGCAGAAGATCTACTACCATGCCGGCCTCGATAACCTCCGTGCGGCCTTTTCCGATGATCGGGTAAAACTCCGACTGGCGCAGGCCTACGCCGTAGCCGACCACGTCCAGGTAGCTGCTGCCGTAGCCGGCCTTTTCCACCACCTCCCGGGCGGCGGCATCCACATCCCCTGCTGTGGCCCCCGGCCTTAAGATATCTATGGCCCGGCCCTGGGCTTCTAGCAGGACCTGATACACCTTTTCCTGCTCGGCCGGTATTTTCCCTACTGCTACAGTTCGACATATCTTGGCACAGTAGCCTTCGCAGGTCGCTCCCAGATGGATCACTACTACTTCACCAGGGACAATTTTTTTATTGCTGGCACAGGGATGGGTGAGGAGGGTGCGCTCCCCTGATATTACCTGGGGCCGGAAGGAAGAACCACCGGAACCTGCCTTCAACATGGCGTATTCCGCCTCCGCCAGGATATCCAGCTCTGTTACCCCCGGCCGGACGCTTTTGATGGCCGCTTCCATGCCGCGGCAGGCGGCTGCCGCCGCCCGCCGCATAAATTCAATTTCTTGAGGTTCCTTAACTGACCGGATCCGGTAGAAAAGATCGGCAACACCTATAAAATTTTTCTCTGGGAAAGCCTGGCGCAGGCCGTCGTAGACAGCGAAATCGACAAAGTAGCGTTCAAAACCTATACGTGGTTCCTTAAAACCGTACGCCTTGATCCGTTCCACGACCTTGCTGGCCAGGCTCTCCCGCGGGAAATGATAGCCATAAGTTTTGAGCCCCGACTCCCGTTCTACATAATCCGCATCCAACCAGAGGGTCACAGCACATGGCTCACCCTCCCTGGGAATGAGTACGGCCAGGCACTCAATCTGGGTAAGGCCGGTAAAATAAATCAGGTTTTCCCGGTTGACAACGAAAAGCAGGTCCAGGTCTTTTTTTACCATCAGTTCCCTGGCCTTCTCAATCCGGTAGGCATAACGGGCTGGCAAGGCCATCACCCTCCATCAATCAGGCGTTACTTTCAAAGTCCTTGGGTTCCACCAGCAGGGATACAACCACCCCGCCCACCAGGGCCCAGAAGGGAGCGCTAATCTTCAGGACGGTGATTCCCGACATGGCGATGACCAGGGCAAAGAAAGCCCCCACTTTAAACTTTTTAGACGCAAAGGCCATTTCAAAAGAACTAACTAGAACACCGATCATAGCAAGGCCAGCCAGGAGAGATACCAGGTCCGCCGGCAAAGCCTTGACAAAGGGTACGGCTACGCTGGCAACAAGGCCAAAAGCTCCAAAAGTAACACCATTAACGATACTGGCTGCATAGCGGCCGTTTTTATCTTCTCCTGCTTCACTGGAAGCGCAGATAGCCGTCATGGGACCGGCAATATTGGCATTATGCCCTCCGAAGAAGGAAGTCACTATACCGCCAATGCCGCTGACAATGGTCATCATATTAATAGGGGGTTTATACCCTTCGGCCATGAGGACGCCGATGGCCTGGGCGTTTTCAGCCCCGACCACCAGTGCCGCGAGGGGAATACCAATGGATAAAAAGGAGCCCAGGCTGAACTCTGGCCAAAATACCTGGGGAGCAATCCACTGAACGTTGACAGCCGAAAATTTAAAACCGCCAAAAAAGAGGGCCGCGATTACCCCGGCTACCAGGGCCCCCAGGACAGGCGACACCTTTTTCGTTAACCGGGACATAAGGAGGTAGACCAGCAGGCCGATACCGGCAATCAGGGGTGCCTTTTGGACCGAGGTGACAATCCCGGTACCAAAACGGATCATTGCACCGGCGATCATAGCCATAACAATTGGTCCCGGCAGCCAGCGCATAACTTTACCAATGAGGCCGGAAATACCCAATAAGAGTACCAGGACGCCAGCTATAAAATAGGCACCTACTACCTGGTTAAAGGGGAATAAAGGTATGGCCGAAGCGAGCATCACAGCTCCCGGGATCGACCAGGCGCCGCTGATGGGCTGTTTGTAGTAACCTGCCAGCAATATGCCCAGCAGGCCACCGAAGAAGTAGATAGAAAATAGCCAGGAAATGGTCTGAGCCTGGGTCAGCTTACCGGTAGCTGCAGCATTCATTACAATCAAAGCCGGGCCGGTGCAGCCAAAAACAGTGGCAATAATGCCTGCTGTAATGGTATTTACATTCAAGTTGCGCGGTAGGTCGCCAAAACCCGAAGCATACCCTGGACCGTGTTCAACCAGGCCACTCTTTCGAGGTGTGGTGGCTTTAGCAATTGCCACAAATGGACCCTCCTTCAGAAATTTTCTGGCATACTTTATACTCATATTCATCGTAATAACTGACGGGGAGCGGCATTCTCCGGTGAGAATGCCGCGTACCCCATCCAGGAAACTCCTAACCGGGCATTGATATGCCTTTTCACCGCTCAGAAGTTATGCGCCCTGCTTCAGGTGAGACATATCCACACCCCGTTGCCGCAGCCACTTGGGCAAGAGTTCATTCTCTACCCGCTCGCTGACGGCCGGCGCTTTTTTGAGCAGCAGCTCCGCCAGGGGCTCGCTGACGTTGATACCGCCCATGGCGCCGTCAAAGATGAGGACCTTCCTGGTGCCGGTAGCCTTATAGGCAAACTCCATGGCCGCTTCCGTGCTTTCGGCCACCACCGCGTGCTTCATATAGGTCAGGTTCTGCGGGTCGCGGTTGAAGAGGTCCGCCTGCTCCTGGCCCACTACCACCGTGGGGATGTGCTCGCTGAAGAAGGCGCTGGGATAACCCGTCCAGGCGTAGTTGTGCACGCACATCTTAATGGCCGGGTTAACCGGTGGTATATCTTTCAGAAGCGGCTTCCCAGCCTTGCCGTAGAAGGCTTCCGTGTACCAGGTATAGGCCGGCAGGGGCATATCCAGGTCATACAGATCTGTATTGGCCCCGGCAAAGTTGGCGTAAATAACCCCGGCCGAGAAGACATACACCACCGGGCAGGGGAAGTCCAGGGCGGCAATGCACTCATCGATCTCGCCGAAGAGGGTCATCATCTTGCCGTAGTAACGGCAGCCGATCTGGGTCACTCTGTCATTCAGAGCGTAGAGATCGCTGTCGGCATCAACGCCGATGATGCCGTTGGGTGCCACCGTCAGGAAGGAAGCAAAGGCAAATTTCTTCTGGACAAAGGGCGAGTCAAAGATGGCCCTGGCCGTAAAGTTGGCCGCCCGCGGCCCCAGGTTCTGGTGATAGGTGGACCGGGTTTCAATGCGGGCGTAGGACATGCCGAAGGGCTTCACGGCCCGGTCTACCTGGCGGTGGAAGTGGACCTCGCGGACATCGCTGTTATGGGCATGGACAATCCAGTCGGCGTCGTAAATCTTGCGGATGCCATATAACGTGCCGATCTCGGTTTCAATGGGTATCCCCTGGTCAATGGGGGCCACACCGATGGCCTTGCCGTCAAAGTGCTTGTCCAGGCCATAACGCTTGATATACTCTTCCGTCTCCCGGAAGCGCAGGCCCACTCCGGCCCTGAGGCGGATATTCTTACACCCCGTCCGCGCCTCAATGACGTCTTTTATTGTCTTTAACATTTCTGCATAAGGTTCGCCGCCTAAAAGGGTAAAGCCGTGGTGGGAAGCCAGAATGTTAACCGAATGCTCCGGCTTGATCTTGCTCATATCGATTTTTTGTAAGGCTTCCTCCGTAGCTTTACGGACGGCAGCAACTCCCCCTTCACCCGGATAAATTACTTCCGGCAGATCGGGGAAAAGCTCTTTGAGCAGTACAGATGTCATTCCCGGTAGTTCGCAGACCCTGGTTTTAACTAACGCCGGGTCAATGCCATACTGGGATTGCCTGGGTGGTATAGGTTTAATGGGAGGACGCACAGGATTCCCTCCTTCCCTGTACAGGTGCTGCCACTACCCGGTCCAAAAGTTTGATGTCTTCGTCAAAGTAAAAGCCGCGGGTAGCATACTTGCGCTTGACTTCGTCAGGAATCTCCCACACCGTTACTGTGCGGCCGTACCACTGCCAGCCGTCTTGGGGCGGTTCCGGCTTAATGCCGGCCGCTTCCAGGAGGCGCAAAATAGGCTGGATGCATTCCACCTTGCATCCGGTACGGGCACCAGTGAGGAAAGAAACCTCTTCCGGGGACTTAGCCCCCTGCAGAATGGCGGCAGCTACTTCATCCGCCCGGGTGGCAGTGCAGTAGCAAATGATTTGCTCCGGGTTCAGCCGGGCGCGGCGGCAGAGATCTTCCACCCGGTCATAATCAACGGCGCTGACGTCGACTTTGACCACTACCGGCCGCTCCCGTTTTACCATGGTAATGGCATAGTCCGGGCAGCGCTGCTCGCAGGCGGCACAGCCGCGGCAGCGTTCTCCATCCACAACGGCTTTCCGGTTCTCTACCTTGATAGCCAGAACCGGACAAACCTTCTCGCAGGTTTTACATCCCCGGCACTTACCGGCATCCACTTCAGCCAGCAAATTGACAACCTTCAAAGCTTATACCCCTCCTCTCTTTTGCGCTAACTGGTAAGCCACATCAACAATCATATCTTCCTGTCCCCCGACCATCCGCCTCCTTCCCAGTTCAACTAAAATGTCCCGGGGATCGAGGTTGAATTTCTCGGCCGCCCGGTAGGTGTGCAAGAGGAAGCTGGAGTAAACACCGGCATAGCCCAGCATCAAGGGTGCGTTTCGCACCACCTGGGGCCGGTGCATGATGGGCTCAACGATATCTTCAGCTACATCCATAATCTTGTAGAAATCAACACCCGTCTGGTAACCAGCCTTATCCAGGACGCCCACCAAGGCTTCCGTCTGGGCATTGCCGGCCCCGGCGCCTAAGCCCCGGCAGGTACCATCCAGGAAGGTGGCTCCCGCTTCCACGGCAGCCAGGGCATTGGCCGTAGCCAGGGTCAGGTTGTTGTGGGCGTGGAAACCAACAGGTACATTCACTGCTTCCACCACAGCGCCGACGCGGGCTTTAACATCCTCCGGCAACATGGCACCGGCCGAGTCGGCGATATTAATATAGTCGGCTCCGTAAGATTCAAAGAGTTTGGCCTGCTCGACTACCTTTTCCGGGGGTACCATGTGGGCCATCATCAAAAAGCCTACGGCCATCATGCCCATTTTTTTGGCGATGCCAATATGCTGTTCGCCGATATCGGCTTCCGTAACATGGGTGGCCACCCGCACGACTTTGGCGCCGCAGTCGGCCGCCATCTTCAGGTCATCGACAGTGCCAATACCGGGCAGCAAAAGGACGGTTAATTTGCCTTTCTTGATTGCCCCACTGGCGGCTTTGAGCAGTTCTTCTTCACTTACTGCCGACCAGCCGTAGTTAAAGGAGGAACCGGCCAGGCCGTCGCCATGGGAAACTTCAATATATTCCACTCCGGCTGCGTCCAAGCCCGCAGCAATGGCGGCAACTTGTTCGGCCGTGAACTGGTGGCTGACGGCATGGCTGCCGTCGCGCAAGGTTGTATCGACCAGGTGGATAAATTTGGAGTTACTCATGCTGCCACCTCCCCTGCTAGAATTTTTTGGGCGAGTTTTTCAGCTACTGCTACCGCAGCCGAGGTGATGATGTCCAGGTTTCCGGAATACTTGGGTAAGAAATCGCCGGCCCCTTCCACCTGGACAATGACCGTTACTTTGTTTCCATCTAACAAAGGTGGCACCCGGAGCTGGTAGCCCGGGACGTAGCTCTGGATTTCCTTCACCATGGCCTCTACTGAGGCCCGGATGGCCTGCTCGTCCGGTTTTTCTACCTCGACGTAAATGGTGTTGGTCATCATTATGGGCGGTTCGGCTGGGTTCAGGATGATGATGGCTTTGCTTTTTTGAGCTCCACCGACCACCCTCAGGGCCCGGGCTGTCGTCTGGGTAAATTCGTCGATATTCTGGCGCGTGCCCGGTCCCGCGCTTTTGGAGGAAATGCAGGCCACAATTTCGGCGTACCTGGCACCAGCCACCCGGTTGATGGCATAGACAATGGGCACCGTAGCCTGGCCGCCGCAGGTTACCATGTTGAGATTGGGTTCGGCTTTGACCTGGTCCAGGTTGACACAGGGCACGACATAGGGGCCGACGGCGGCCGGCGTCAAATCGATGGCGATTTTACCGGCCTCTTTTAAAAGCGGGGCGTGCTGCAGGTGGGGCTTGGCCCCGGTGGCGTCGAAGACAATCTTGATGTCCTCTTCGGCCAGGACGGCATTGATGCCTTCGATAGAGGTTTTAATGCCCAAGTTCCTGGCCCTTTTGATGCCTTCTGACTCGACAATGCCAGCCATGAGAGCCATCTCTAAATGCTGGCTGCGCAGGATCTTGTACATCAGGTCGGAACCGATATTCCCTGGGCCGATGACGGCCACTTTTACTTTTTCCACACTCACATCCCCTTTAATTTGAATTGGTTTTCGTTCGCTCACTCCAAACCAAAGTCATTTGTTTTTTGTTAAATAAACTTCAGGCTCAGGCTGCCCAGGCCGTGGAAGGAAACGGTGAAGACATCGCCGGCGCTGGCGTTTTCGGCTGCCGTGACGGCACCGGATAGAATGATTTCGCCGGCCTCCAGGGCGATGTCAAAGGCAGCCAGTTTATTGGCCAGCCAGGCCACGGCTGCCGCCGGGTGCCCCCAGACGGCGGCACCGGCGCCGCTGCTGACCACTTCGCCGTTCTTCTCCAGCACCATGCCGATGAGGCGCAGGTCCAGGTCTTTGATGGGCACCATGCGGCTGCCCAGGACCAGGCGGGCGCTGGAGGCGTTGTCGGCAATGGTGTCCGGGAGCTTGATCTTCCAGTCGCGGATGCGGCTGTCGACAATCTCAAAGGCCGGCATGATGCCTTCCGTGGCCCGGAAGACGTCGGCAATGGTTACCCCCGGGCCTTTGAGGGTGTCCTTTAAGATAAAGGCCAGTTCTCCCTCCACCCGGGGTAAAAGGAGTTCATCCCGCCGGCAGGGTTCGCCCTCGAGTAGCAGCATGTTGTCCAGCAGGTGGCCGTAGTCGGGTTCGTTTACTCCCAGGAGCTGTTGCATGGCCCTGCTCGTCAGGCCGATCTTTTTACCAATGACCTTGCTCCCCCGGGCTTTCTTCATCCCTACGCCGGCCAGCTGGATGCGGTAGGCATCTTCTACCGTTAAATCGGGATAAGTGCTGGTCAAGGGTTCGATGGGTTTACAGCTGGCTTCTGCTGCCAGGAGTTCAGCGGCAATGGCCTGGTATTCCATGTTCGTGGCCTCCTTCTTTCATTACACTGCGCCAGCGTTCCCGCAAAGCGCCGGCTATATATTCTGCCAGGGCGTCTTTCTCCAGCCCCTGCTCCAGCCCGGATAGAAGCCGGTCACAGCCCAGCCTGGCTTCTTCGTGGGGACCGGGCAGGGCTACCAGGTAGGCCAGGCCCACCCTGCCCACGGCAATGCGCACCCCTTCTTTATGGTGACGGTGATAATCCGGTTTAAACTTCAGGATCCAGGGGGTACAGGCCTCCGGGTCCAGGCGCAGGATGGCTTCGATGCTGAAATCTTTATCCTCGGCTCCAACCCCGCCGGTAGTAATAATGAGGCCGTAGCCTTCTTCCAGGGCCCCTTCCAGGCGGTTGGCCGCTGCTACGGCGTCGTCCTCGAGGATGCCGCCGAACCTTGCCTGGTAGCCTGCTTTTTCCAGGGCCGCTATAATATAAGGTGAATTAGTGTCTTTGATTTTCCCGGCTATAACTTCGGCTCCGGAAGCAAAGACTATGGCCCGCCGGGCGACGGCCCGGCTGATATCCCGGGCCAGGGTGACCGTTTCTTTCAATACCCGGGCGGCTTCTTCCGGCTCCAGGGCAATTAAACCCAGGACCCCTTCAGAGTGGACGGCGGCTCCCGGTTTTAAAGTTACCCCCGGTAACTCCGCCAGGCGCCGTAAAATTTCCTTTTCCTTGCCGGCTACCGCTTCCGCCCGCACCCGGCGCCGCAGGATGTCAAAGGCCACCAGACCGGGCCGAACGTCGACGACCATGACCTCCCGGGCCGGCAGTTCCAGGGCGGCGGCTGCCGCCGCGGCAACCCGGCCCAGGTCGGCGTCGGTTAGTTCAATGTTATCGATCCAGAAGGTTGTTTTCTCCAGCAGGTCCCATTCCACGGGTTATCCCCCCCTTCTTATGCTTTTTGACCCGACAATTAGTGTATAATTTGCTTGAGTTGGAATGTACAGGAAAATGTTATGCTTTCGTTTATAGCGAAATCCCTTCCACATCCAGGCTTAAGTCTAAGAGGGGCGCGTCGATAATGGCCCGGCCGACATCGACGATGTCCGCCCCGGCGGCAATTACTTCCTCAAGGCCTGCCGGCGTAACGCCGCCGGCAAAGGCGAGTTTTACTTTTTCCCGCCAGCCGCCCTGCTGCGCTGCCGTCACCACGGATGCCAGGTCCTCCAGGCGGCCGGTGTCTACCATAATAATTCCCGCCCCGGCCTTTACCGCCGCCTCCGCTTCAGCGGCTACGGGCCGGCCTTCCCCGCGGATTTGGACGGCGATCACCCGCCCCGGGTCATAAGCTCGCGCCCGGCCCACCGCCGGCTCGATGCCTCCCAGGAGGCGGACGTAATTTTTATCCAGGTAGATAAAGGGCTGATCGGTAATCCGGATGCCGGCACCGCCGGTAGCGATGGCCTGGCGCAGCTCGCCTCTTATTTCCGGAGCCACCTTTTTCCACGCACCGCAGACGACTTTTATTCGCCCTCCGGCCTGCCGGACAAAATCAGCCGCCGCCGTTGCCACTCCGGAGGGCTTACCAACAACTCCCAGGAGCATTTCTTCAGCCCGGATAATCGCCGGGGCCTCGCCCCTGGCCCGGAAAAGGCAACTGCCAGGCTCCAAAGCATACCCTTCGGGGGCCGACCAGGTTACTTCCAGCCCCAGCTCGCCTGCCAGCTGCTTTAACCTGGCTGCCCCGGAGAATATTCCCCTTTCCCTGGCGGTGATGGTAAAAGCCAGGGCCTGCCTCCCCAAAGGGGCAAAGAGAAACTCTCTAAGTTCCACTGATATCACTTCCTAAAGCAGGCCGGTATCCCAGCCCGGCCGATATCTCCGCTGCCGTCCGGGTGACCAGTTCTACGGCCCGCTGGAACTTCTCTCCCTCCAGCCTCGCTACCGGACCGGCAACGCTAATGGCAGCACATACTTTGCCGTAATGGTCCCTTATTGGCGCTGCAACACAGCGCAGGCTGTCCATAATTTCCTCATTGTCTACGGCATACCCTGTTGCCCGTATCTTTTCCAGTTCCGCCTCCAGCCGGCGCGGGTCGGTGATGGTATGGCGGGTATAGCGGGCCAGGCCTTTGGTCGCGATGATCCGTTTCACCTCGCCGGGGTGCAGGTAGGCCAGCAGCACCTTGCCTACCCCGGTACAGTGGGCCGGCAGGCGCATTCCGACCTGGGAAACAATCCGCAGGGACTGGTGGCTTTCCCGCTTGTCAATATACAGCACTTCACCCTTATCAAGAATCACCAGGTGGACCGTCTCTTCCAGCTCGTCTACTAGTTTTTGTATATAAGGACCGGCTACTTTGCGTACGTCCCAGTTATTGGCTACTATATTACCGATTTCAAAAAGGCGTACTCCCAGGCGGTAACGGCCGTCGAAGGGCGACTGCTCCAAATAGCCGAAATCCCGCATGGTCGCTAACAAACCATGGAGGGTGCTTTTGGGCAGGTCCATAGAACGGGCTATTTCTGCCAGGGACATATCTCTCTGGTTGGCGGCCAGCAGGTCGAGGATCATTAATGCCTTGGCCACCGAGCGAATCCGTGATGGATTATTCTGGTCCTTTGTTGCCATTTTGCCAGCCCCATTCTATATAATCGAACTAGATTTGATGTATTTAGTATACAATAGTTTTCCGTCAAAAGCTACCCTTTCCGGGCTGGCAATGTTCGGCAATATCAAACGCTATGCGATATTTACGTTAAAACAAATTCGCCATTAATTTTGGTATTCCTGCTGTACCATAGCCCCGTTCGTTCGGGATTATCGTAAATTTATTTGCCATAGCGAACAGGGAAAATCATGGTACTTCCATACCGGAACTGGCATATCCTGGTGGTAATAAAGGGATAATATTTAGAAGACCAGCAAAAGGAGGTACCCCGCCCGTGGATTTCCTGAGTATCATCTGGATCATCTTTTTGATCTCCGCCTTTTTGCCCATGCTGCACCAGCGGCGCATCGAAGCCGCCCGCCTGCACCTTATCCGTGTAAGCGTAAAATAGCCCCCACCTATCACCGAGGTGGGGGCAAAAACAAGCTTAACTATGCATACGGCAAACAGGAGGCAAAGTTTCCGACCAAGGCAGGAGTTGATCCAGGGCATCTTTATCCTGGAGGTCCAGGTTGGGTAATTTTTCAAAGAGGTAAATAAGGTACTGGAAGGGATTTAACTCGTTTTCTTTTGCCGTTTCTATGATGCTATAGGTAATGGCGCTGGCTTTGGCACCCCGCGGGGTGTTGGCAAACAACCAGTTCTTGCGGCCGATGACGAAGGGCTTGATGGAACGTTCACTCCGGTTGTTATCGAGTTCCAAGCGCCCGTCTTGTAAAAAAGCGGTTAGTTTATCCCATTGGCTAAGACAATAGTAAATCGCCTGCCCAAAGGAGCTTTTGGGCAGCACCTGCGCTTTCTGTTTTTTTAGCCACGCCAAAAAGGCGTCCAGCATGGGCCGGCTGCGCACCTGGCGGATTTGATATCGTTCCTCTGGTGGAACTTCTTTCAGGTCACGCTCTATGGCAAAAAGCTGGTTGCAGTACTCCAGCCCCTCCCTGGCAGCCACGGCTGCCGAACGTTTCGCCTCCGGCAGGGCCTTGAGCGCCTCATCGAACTTGCGCCGGGCATGGGCCCAGCAGCCGACCAGGGTGACATCTGGAAGTTCATTGTAGCCGGCATAGCCGTCAACGTGCAAATAACCCTTAAAACCTGACAGGAAGCGGCGGGGGTGTTTGCCGGCCCGGGTGGTCTGGTAGTCGTAAAGGATGATGGGGGGTCCGTCCCGCCCGGTACGGTAAAGCCAAAGATATGATTTGGTGGTAGCTTCCCTCCCGGGTTCCTGCAGCACCTGTAAGGTGGTCTCGTCGGCATGGAGGATATCTCTTTTAAGCAGGTATTCATGGAGGCGGTCATAAATATGGGTTAGCCAGGTGTTGGCTCCATGGAGCACCCAGTTGGCCATTGTCTGCCGGGAAAGGTCTATCCCCAAACCTTTAAACTGCTGCTCCTGGCGGTAGAGGGGTAGGCCTGCCCCGTATTTCTGGGTCATGATGTAGGCCAGGAGGGAGGGAGATAGGGGGCTGCCGGGAAGTACAGGAGCAGGCATGGGTGCCGTGATAACGGGAGTACTTATCTCCTCCTTCTCGCAGCGGCGGCAGGAATAGACGTAGCGCACATGTTTGACCACTTTCACCTGGGCGGGGATTACTTTGAGTTCCTGCCGCACCTCGGTGCTCATTTCATGCAAAGGGCCGCCGCAACACGGGCAGACCCGCTCTTCTTCCGGCAGGCGGTGCTCTATTACTTCTACCGGCAGTTCTTCCAGGTTCATATCCCGGCGGCTGTGTTTTTTGCGGCGCTGGTAGGTGATGGTTTCCAAATCCGGCTCAGGTGCTTCCGGCCGGGCTTCCGCTTCCGCTTCGTTAAAAAGTAAAAGCTGCTCTTCTAAAGGCTTGGTCCGTTCGCTGGAAACACCGAATTGCCGCTTCTTGCTTAAACGAAACTGCTCCATAAACCAGTTTAGCTTGGCGGTTAGTTCGGCATTCTCCCGTTCCAGCTGAACACAGCGCTCTTGCAGCTCTTCTATAGTCATGGCAGCGATAGATTGAGAAGTGTTCATGCATTAATGATTCGACGAATCGCTTCGAATTCCTCTAGAATCAACCATAAACAGAAAATATTTCTTTCTGGTACTTTATATTACAAGATGGTGCGCGCTTTTACCTCGGGATGGGCTTGGGGCTGTTTTAAGGGGAGGCCGTCAAGCAGCCAGCGCAGCTCCCGACGGCTTATGGTGATGGTTGCCGAAGTGGTATCTTGAGGCCATAGGAATTTGCCCTTCTCCAGCCGGCGGTAATAAAGCCAGAAACCGTTGTGCTCCCAGTGGAGGATCTTTAGTTTATCCCTATTGCGGTTACAGAAAACGAAAAGGCAAGAAGAGAAGGGGTCCAGTTCAAACCCTTCCTTGACCAGCACCGCCAGGCCGTCAATGGACTTGCGCAGATCCGTTGCACCGCAGGCGAGATAAACCCGGTCGATGCCTGTTTCGTTTAGCATAAAGCCACCAGCGCCTTAACCACCTGAGAAAGCAAGGCGGGATCAAAGCCGGGCTTTACTTCGATGCTGACCGGTCCTACATTAACCAGTAAAGCGTGGCCCTGTTCTATAGAAGCCTGCTCGGTTATTTTTACCGGCAACCACCGGTTTGAGTTTCCCGGGGAAACCGCATCCTGGTTTTTATACTTCCGCAGCCAGTACCATAATTGCTTGGGGTTAACGTCCTCATGGGAGGAGCACCATTCTTTTACGCTCTGCCCACTCTTCTTGTATTCAGCTATCCGGGTTTCCCATAGTGCTTGCCGTTCGGCTTTGGTCATAAAAAATCCCCCTCCATTGATGTTCTTGAGGGAGATTATCCTATAAATGTTGCTTTGGTGCTAGGTGGGTTGGGTTTGACGCTTACTTATCCGTACTTTTGAAAGACAGAGGAATTCGCGCCTCATCACCCTCATTCATCGCCAGGAAGCCCTGAGTTTTCTGGGCATTCCCCTTACCCGCTATATCAATATCGAAGACTCGGAGCAGCTTCTCCGGGCCATCCGCCTGACCCCTGACGATATGCCCATTGACCTGGTCCTCCATACTCCCGGCGGCCTTGTCCTGGCCGCCGAGCAGATAGCCCACGCCATTTTAAAGCACCCGGCCAGGGTAACCGTCTACGTTCCCCACTACGCCATGTCCGGCGGCACCCTCATCGCCCTGGCAGCTGATCAAATCATCATGGACGAAAACGCCGTCCTGGGCCCCGTTGACCCCCAGCTGGGCGAGTACCCGGCGGCCTCAATTCTCAAGGTTATCGAGGAAAAGGATAAAAACGAGATTGATGACCGCACCCTTATCCTGGGCGACATCGCCCGTAAAGCTATGCGGCAGGTACGGGAGAGCCTGGTTGAGCTCCTGGCTGAAAAAATGGAGCGCCAGAAGGCCGAGGAACTGGCTACCATTTTAAGTGAAGGTCGCTGGACCCATGACTATCCCATCAGTGTGGAGCAGTTAATAAAAATGGGGCTGCCGGTGAAAACCGGTTTGCCCCGGGAAATATATCAGCTTATGGAACTCTATCCCCAGCCGGCCGGCCGCCGGCCATCAGTCCAGTATGTGCCCCTGCCCTACAGCCGCCGCGATGGGGGGCGGCGTTAATTTCCGGGAGCACCGGCGCCCTAAAAGGGCGGTACCAGGGGCAGCCGCCTTTTGTGGGCACTGGCGGCGGCCATTGCTTCTATCTTTTCTTTCGCCGCCGGCGGCGCTTCTCCCGTCAGGAGATAATGATCCAGGACGGCATAGCTGAGGCCCATCTCGCCCTCGTCCGTCTGGCCAGCCCACAGCCCCGCTGAAGGGGGTTTAGTAATAATCCTTTCCGGCAGTTTTAAATAACAGGCCAGTTCCCGTACCTGGGACTTCACCAGATTGGCCAGGGGCAGCAGGTCTACACCGCCGTCGCCATACTTAGTAAAGTACCCTACCGTTAGCTCGCTTCTATTACCGGTGCCGATGACCAGGTAATTGCGCTCGTTGGCATGGAAATAAAGGGTCAGCATCCTGAGGCGCGGCTTTAAGTTGGCCAGGGCCAGGCTCCGCTGCTCAGCTGCATAAGGTTTTCCCGTCAGCAGCAACACCAGCTGGTCGTAGACGTCATCCAGTACCACCTCTACCACCGGTAGCTCCAGGTGCCGGGCCACAAGCCACGCATCCTCAGCATCGGCCGGGTCGCTATGGCAGGGCATGATCAACCCCACGCAATTATCCGGGAAAGCCAGCCGGCAGAGATTCGCCACCACGGCGGAGTCAATGCCGCCACTTAAACCCAGGACTGCCCCTCTGGCTCCAGCTTTGGTAACCTCCTCTCGCAACCAGGCTACCAGATCCGTTACCATTTTGGCTGCATCCATAATTTTTTACCCCCCGGACCGCTAAACCGGCTCCAACCACAGGCCGGTAGCAGCAGATTTTAGCCGCCGCCTGAGGGCCTTTCCCGCTGCTACGCCTCTTTGCCGCTTGTGGCAGCGCCCCCTTGCACTGCCCAGGAACACCGGGTGACCACACCGGACGACTGGCTTGAGCTAAAAGTCCAAGCTACATACCTCCATTTTCGACGCAGAGACGCCAATTCCTGCCGCCGGAATGATCGGTAAGGCCGGTATAAAGATAGCCTCCGGCAGCTGTCCCCGACCGGAGGCATTTGTTCGTCTATTGTTCTGAAGGCCAAATTCCCTAACAATTACCTACACTCGGTACTGGGGTATTCCGCCACCCATCTGGGGCGTCATCCCCATCTGGCCACCTATCATGCCGCCCTGCTGGAGCTGGATTTGTTCCTGCTGCAGGCGCTGCTGCAGCTGAGCTATCTCCTGCTGGCTGGCCATGTCGAGCTGGTACCACCCTCGTGCATGCATAATATCCCACACAGCCTTCAGGCAGTTCTGCTCATCATGATAAACGGTCATAAAATCCCGCCGCAGTTGATCATTGGCGCACTCGGTAATCGCCATATTATAGGAGCTGGTTAAAAGCTTTTCGCTGGCCAGACAATCGCTGCAAATGGTCTTGTCATCAAAAAGCTGCATAGGCTTGCCTTCCCCCTTTACATCATATGCTGCCCGCCAAGGTGGCGGATCAGGGTATTATAGTGGCGCTGGTGGGCCTGCTGCACAGAACTCAGGACCTGCTTCAACTGGGGATCGTTGCACTGGGCCGCATAAGCCCCGAATTTCCGGATCATCAACAATTCGTTACTTAAATTTTCCCGGAGCTGCATTAATTCGGCTTGGGTTAAACCAGCCATCGTATGGCCTCCTTCCGTATATTAATTTTACCAGGGATCATTTTTCCCCACCGTCTGGCGCCTATACATAAAAATGGCAACCAATAAAAACCAGGCCGGGGTACTTACCCCGGCGTTAATGAAATATTTTATTCAAGCGATTTTCATCAAAGCCGACAATTACCTGGCCGTCAACGATCAGGGTGGGCACGGCGGCCAGGCCGCCATTGCGCCGGCATAATTCCTCCCTGGCTCGGTCGTCAACGCTAATATCCTTTTCTTCATAATTAACGCCATGCTGGGAAAGATACTCTTTCACCGTTTTGCAGGTGGGTCAGGTCGGAGTAGTGTAGACGATTACATTATCTGGCATCAGGCTTTACCTCCCGGGAGACTTTTTTCTTAGTCTGCCAGGAAGCCGCCAGCTTTATGCCTTTCCGTATAACCTTCTATTTGCGTTTCAACAAGGAACCCAGAGCTGTTTTGGCGCTGCTTAAAGTTACACCGATAAAGCCGTATCCGTGCAGGATAGTTTCCAGGGCCGCCAGCACCTGCTGAATCTCCTCTTCGGTGACAATCAAAGGCGGTTCCAGGCGGATAACATTGGGGTTATTTAACGTATAGGCCGTAATCACCCTGTGTTTATTCATCAGCTCCCCTGCCACCAGGGACCCGAAATATTCCCCGGCCAGCTCATTCACCTTGCCCCGGGTAAGCTTGTCGAGCCACCCGCCTACGGGTTGGTTAAACTCCAGGCCGATGAGGAGACCCCGGCCGCGGACGTCTTTGATGAGGCTATATTTCTCTTTAAGCTGCCGCAAACGCTCCAGGAAAAAGCGCCCCCTGGCTGCCGCCTGACCCGCCAGGTCTTTATCCAGGATGCTCTGCAGGGCCGCCAGGCCGGCAGCCGCCGCCAGGGTATTGCCGCCAAAGGTGGATGTGTGGAGCAAAGCTTTATCCATACTACCGTAGGCTTTATCCCAGACATCAGGCCGGGCAATATAAGCGCCAATGGGTATGACGCCGCCGCCCAGGGATTTGGCCAGGCACATGATATCCGGTACCACGCCCTCATGCTCGCAGGCAAAGAGATAGCCCGTCCGGCCAAAGCCCGTCTGGATCTCATCGATGATTAACAGGCTCCCGTAACGGTCGCAGAGGTCCCGCGCCCCCTTGAGATAGCCGTCGTGGGGAACAATAACACCGCCCTCACCCTGAATGGGTTCAACGATAAAGGCAGCTACATCGCCACCGGCCAGTTTGGCCTCCAGGGCCCCCAGGTCGTCATATGGGACCGCCTCGCAGCCAGGCAGTAAAGGAGCAAAAGGACGCTGGTATTTCTCCCGCCCGGTGACCGACAGGGAGCCAAAGCTTTTACCGTGAAAGGAATTGCGGCAGTAAACGATCTTTTCCCGGCCGGTGGCGGCGCGGGCCAGCTTCAGGGCGCCCTCCACGGCCTCAGTGCCGCTGTTGCAGAAAAATACCCGCTCCAGGTCCCCGGGTGTAACTTTAGCCAGATTGTGGGCCAGGGCGGCGGCCAGGGGATTTAAAGAGGCCTGGAGAAGATTGGGCCGTTCCATGACTCTTTTTACGGCAGCCAGTACCTCCGGCGGGTTATGACCCAGGTTGAGGGCGCCATAAGCGCCCAGGAAGTCCAGGTAGCGCTTGCCATCCCTGTCCCAGACGGCAACTCCTTGCGCCCGGACAAAGGCTTTGTCAAAATCCAGCAGGGCCAGCATCCCCGCCAGGCCGGGATTGACATAGCGGCGATATAATTCCCGCGTCTCCTGGCGGGAAAACTCCATGGCCTCTTCCAAGCTAAATAACTTTTCCTCAGCCAATCTCTTCACATGCCTTTCCAGAAAATAAAATAAAAATGACCTCAAGAGCCTATCTCTCAAGGTCATTTTACCATCTTTACCCGCTTTTTGTCTAATGGGCCCGGCAACAATTTTCCTCCTCCGCTGCTGCAGCTACAGCTTTTCCTTCCTCTGCCCAGATGCGGTCGGCCACCTCTCCCCAGGCCCGGGCATAAGGGGCCAGCTTGGCGGCAAACTCCGCCGCTGTCTCGGCATCATGCAGCTGGGTCGAGCGGGCGCCCGACTCGGCCACTATGTCCCGCAGCATCTCCGGGTTGTCAATAAGGGGGCAGGGACGGCGCAGGTTCTGGTTAAAGGGCTGGCGCTTCTGGTAGGCCCGGAAAAGGGGATTCTGCAGGGCTTCCACCAGGCTGATGTTCTTAATATTGCAGGTACTATAGTGGACAAAGGCGCATGGCTCCACTTCCCCGGCCGCGTTAATGTGGAAATAACGCCGGCCACCGGCGATACAGCCATTGCTGGCCTCGCCGTCGTTCCAGAAGTCCACCAGGAAGATGGGCTTGGTCCGACGGAAATACTGGATACGCTCAAACATCCAAGCCCGCTGTTCCGGTGTGGCCATCATTTCCAGGTCCACGTCTTTGCCAATGGGAATATAAGTAAAATACCAGCCAAAGGCAACCCCTTTGTCTACCAGCATATCAACAAAGGCGTCGCTGCCAAGTTCCTCGGTATTATTGCGGCTGTAGGTTACCGAAACTCCATAGACGGCCCCGGCGGCCCGCATGAGGTCCATGGCCTGCATCACCCTGGCGAAAACGCCTTTGCCGCGGCGGCTATCAGTTCTTTCCTCAAAACCTTCCAGGCTTAAGGCTACCGTAATATTACCCAGGCGGACCATATCGTCGACAAATTTTTGATCAATTAAAGTTCCGTTGGTAAAGAGGTGGAAAACCTGGTCGGGGTGCTTCTCTGCCAGCCGGATAATATCATCCCGGCGCAGCAGGGGTTCGCCGCCGGATAGAACAATAAAATTAATGCCCAGCTTCTCGCCCTCGCTAACAATGCGATCCATGGTAGCAAAATCCAGCTCTTGCGCCCGCTGGTAGTCGCCGGCCCAGCAGCCCAGACAATTTAAATTACACTTTTCCGTTGGGTCCATAAGGATGGCCCACGGCACGGCAACACCGAGTTTTGCCGCCCACTCCTTCTGCCGCGGCACACCGATGAAGGTCGAATTAACAAAGAAGTCCATAGCCAGGCGCTGCCTGATATTGGGATGGGTCTGAGTCAGCAACCTCTGGGCAAAACGGTACCAGTTGCTATTTCTGTCCTCCAGGACCCTCTTAACATTAGCCACCATCTCCCGGTGATAGGGATCCCGGGCCAGTTTTTCCGCTACGGCAATCAAGCGGGGAATATTCTTTTCCGGGTTATTGAGGATTAATTTTACCCCCTGCTCAAGCAACTTTTCCCCCACATAAGTTGCCGCCAGGTTCACGCGGGAACCTCCTTTCCGCTTAAAAATGACAAAATGGTAGCAAGACGTTTTACAACGTTAGCTACCACCTCCCAAAACACCCAAAAGACCAATTTTTGTTTTTATTATACGCTTCTGACCATAGCTGGTCAAGGGTTCCCTTACGGGCAGAAAATGCTTCTTATATTATTCTCTTTTAGGGTCCAAACTATCAACTGGACAGGGACTCAATACTGCAAAGGAGGGCTTTTAAAAAATGACTGTTGGCACCAAAATGCACCAGACCCTCACCAGCCTGGAAGGCGCCGCTGCCGATCTGAAAACCTACGCCCTGGAAACCCAGGATCAAAACGCCAAGAAGCAGTTTACCGATTACGCCAACCAGCTCGAAAATATCGCCCAGGGCTTAAAAGGTCGAGTTAACTATCTGGAGAGCCAGGAACCCCAGTACAAAGTTTTCCAGCAGGCGCAAGGCAAGATGCAGTAACGTCCCTTTAGCATAGCCCCCGTAAAAACGGGGGCTTATATATTTATAGCATATGCCGGGATGGAAAAGAATACAACGCTATTTTTACCCTACCAGTTCAAGCTTCCCCCTCTGGTAATGGTATTTTGGCGGGAGAAAACCAAGGCGTATCAAATCTTCGACAAGCTTTACGACGGCAGCTACGGAGCTGGCAAACATCTTTTGTTCTTCTTCATTCAGAGTGATTTCAATAATCTTTTCTACCCCGTCTTTACCAAGGATTGCCGGGACGCCGACATAATAGCCATCAACGCTATATTCGCCCTGCAGGTAAGCACAAACTGGTAAAAGGCGTTTTTCATCGTGGAGAACGGCTTCCATCATCTGGAGGGCAGAAGCTGCCGGGGAATAAAAAGCCGAACCATTTTGCAGCAGGGTTACAATTTCCGTACCGGCATTGCGGGTGCGTTCAATGATGCCGTCAATTATTTCCCTGGCCCTGGCACTGCTGCCATATTTTTCTTTGAGAAGCTCCATTACGGGGATACCGTTAACGTTAGCATAACGGATAAGCGGCACCATTTTATCGCCGTGACCACCAAGCACCAGGGCATTGATGTCTTTAACGGAAACACCCAGCTCCCAGGCTAAGAAGGTAGCAAAACGGGAGGAGTCAAGAACACCTGCCTGGCCATAGACCCGATTCGTCGGAAAACCGGTTACATATTGCATAAGGGTAACCATAGCGTCCAGCGGGTTGGAGATAACAATGACATGGGAATCGGGAGCGAATTTTTTAATGTTTTCACCGACCGTCTTAATGATATTGGCATTGACGGTGAGCAGATCGTCGCGACTCATGCCCGGCTTGCGCGGGACACCTGCCGTCACGATGCACAGGTCGGCACCTTCGATATCCTTATAGGTATTCGTCCCGAAAAGCTTAATGTCAAACTGGTTAATACGGGCCGCTTCCGCTATGTCGAGGGCCTTGCCCTGGGGCATGTTTTCAATGATGTCGTACATAACAACATCGCCGAGCTGACGCTGGGCGCACAGCTGTGCCAGAACGCCGCCGATCTGACCTCCGCCGATCAGAGCAATTTTTGGACGTTTAAAAGCCACAGTAAACACCCCTGTTTAATTTTTGTATGTGCCCTCTGCCTAAATCCTGTTACCAGAGTTCAGAACGCGCGAAGACGATGTTGACAAAGTATAATGAATACAGCCTTTAGTATAATGTATACATCCATTAATGTATAAATTAGCTATTTTTTTTGATTCTCCTTCTAAGATATGAAAAAGTTTTCCACAAAAAATTTACCGTGGGAGAGCCGTGGAACCATCAGTTCATTAAAGTTGCCGGGCCGCCAGCCGGCTACCCGAAAACCGGTTTCATTTTTATGAATAAACACGGCAGCAACCCAATCCTACATTGACAAAAACGTCAAAGGGCGTGGCGGGCTTAGCCTTTATTTATGCACCAATGCATAAAAAGAAAAAAGGCCTTTCAGGCCTTGATTTTTCTGGTGCGAGAGGCGGGACTTGAACCCGCACGGACCAAAAGGTCCACGAGATTTTAAGTCTCGGGCGTCTGCCGGTTCCGCCACTCTCGCAAGCAAATATTATTATAGCATATAACGAGAGGGATATTCAATACCAACTTTTACTGAGGATTTAAACTTTATAGCCAACCGCCAGAGACACCGGGGATATTTTACCGGGCATTGTTGCGTACATAAAATATTCCCCCCGCCGTTGCCACCGTCTGGCTGGCAGTAGCCAATCTTGCCTCAGTTACTACTATCCGCTCGCCGTTATGGATTATCATTCCCCGGCACTCTATCACCTGACCGGCTTCAACCGGCTTTAAATAACCCACCTGGAGATTCAGGGTAACAGCATTCTTACCGGTAGAGCGTACGGCAATACCCATAGCCCGGTCGGCTAGAGCGGCATACACGCCACCGTGGAGGGTGTGCCAGTGGTTGAGATGTTTAGGAAGCACTTTCAGGCGCACCAAGCTGCGCCCCGGCCCTACTTCTACTACTTCTATTCCCAGTAACTCGGCAAAGGGATTGTCCGGTTGAACGATGGCCTGCCATTTTTCCGCATCAATTTCGCCCGCCGGCCAGGCAAAATCCCCTCCCATAGTGCCACCCCTTTTTTTACAATCGCAAACTGGTTACCTTTAAAAAAATGAACCGTGCCTTAAAACCTGCCATGTCCAGCACCAGAAAAACCGGAAAGAAGAACTAAGAAAGTTGCTCCAGCAACAAAAGGAGGAACAATTACATCCTAACAGTTAGCTGCTGATATGTCAACTTTTGGGAAGTAAGATGCTTCATAAGACGCAATTCACAAGCAGTGCCTTGATAAAACAAAAAGGCCACTTTGCCGTTGTGCAAAATGGCCTTCTCGCAACCAACCTGGAGGCGCGGGCCGGATTTGAACCGGCGAATAGCGGTTTTGCAGACCGCGGCGTTAGCCACTTCGCCACCGCGCCATGATAAAAAATGGAGCGGAAAACGGGATTTGAACCCGCGACCCTCGCCTTGGCAAGGCGATGCTCTACCGCTGAGCTATTTCCGCTCGCTCATTGCATGTTAGATTATAGCACGGGCACAAAGTCCTGTCAAGCATTTGCAGGCTCAAAGCTAAAGTAGTATTACGGGATAAGCCAGGCTATCACTCTTCCCCACTCTCGACCCTGCCCGTCAGAATATACTCCAGTTCCGCCTGGACAGCAGGATTAGCGAGGGCAAAGACCAGGTCCCCTGCTTCCAGTACCGTATTGCCACATGGGACAATGGCCGTATCACCTCGGACAATAGTAACCAGAATACATTCATTGGGAAAGGGTATCTCCTTGATTTTCCGCTTCAGGACAGGGGCATCAGGACCAAGTTTAAACTGGATCATTTTTAAATCCTTAATGCCCTGCATCCACAGAGCCGTAGTCGCATCCATATCCACCCTTTCCTGGATTAACCCCAGGATAAGGGACGCCGGGCCAATTACCTGGTTGACCCCCAGCCAGCGGAAGAGCTTCTCATTGCCGGGATTATTTACCAGGGCCAGGGTACGTTTGGCTTTAAACTGGCGCTCTGCCAGCTGGCAGATTACCAGGTTATCCTGATCGTCATCCGTAATAGCAATAACTATATCAGCGTCTTCAGCGCCGGCCTTTTTCAGCACCTGCGGCCTGGTGCCGTCACCAATGACTACCGGCAGGCCAAGTTCCTGCTTTATTTTCTCACCCTTTTCCTGGTCATGTTCTACCATCACTACTTCACAGCCCCAGGCGGCACACTGTTTGGCTACCTGGTAGCCTACCTTACCGCCACCGACTACGACAATCCTCATGACTCAACCCCTCTCTGCAATAACTATTCGCCACCACATCTCCGCTTCCTGCCGCTGGCAAATTTTATTCTTTCCAGGATAGTTTAGGCAGGAATGGCTATCTCTGTTACCTGGATGGTTTATACCTGATCGGTAAAGCTTTTGACGCCGCCCTTCCGGGCGGCGTCAAGGTAACAAGGTTAATATTATAATATTTAACTTATCCCGAGGACTTGCCGGGCCTCTGCTAGTAGCTCGGCCCGCGTCGGAGGAGGTATTGGCTCAGGTCTTCCGGCGATCCGGGCAATCCGGCTTAATGCCTGCCATCGATGCTGCATGCGGCTATACAGGTGGGTGACGTAATCCGCCAGCTCGCCATCAAGCCAGGCCTGCAGGTAATTGCGGACGTAATCACCGGCAGAGGCATCCCCGAGTTTGTAATAGGCAGCCCGGGTGCCCCGGACTCGGCCACTGGTAGTATAGGGCAGCCACCAGGGCCGGTAGGGATCGTCGCCATTATCGCTGTGTAAATAACGAATGTATTTGTTGTCGGCGAGGGCCGTCAGGGCAGGTTTTATCCAGAAGCGGGCAGCGGCACCAACATGTAAAACACGGCCTTCCCCCAGAAGGAGCAGGTGCCACTGGACGGCCCGGGCCTGGCGCAGGTAAGTACTCCCCGCCCTGGAAGGCACACCCTGCAGCTGGAGGATGACAGCTTCATCCGGGGAGATTTCCCCTTCCATGGCCATGCGGGCAGAGTTAAAGCTGATTTCCTGCTTATTCTGTTCCTGCAAAGACCTTACGGCCCGTAAGACCTCTTCTTCCAGTTCCGGCCAGATGATGTTTGTCCTGCCCTTCCAGTTGGAGCCGAGCTTGGCAGCCACTCTTTCCAGCTGGGATTTAACGGTACCCTGCTGTAAACCTAAGGCTGTGGCTATCTCCCAGCGCTTTAAACCGGCCCTGGCCAGCAAGGCCACCTGGAGTTCGAGTTTAGCTAATTTAAGGCGGGCATCAATAACTTTCTGGCAACCTGAATCCATTGGGCTCTTTATACTCCACCACGGACAGAATGTCTGTAACTCAACTCTTATACATATTCGGCAATTAAGGATATAATCCTGCTACCTCGCGCCCCTGTTACCAGGCCTGATGGTCGAAAGGAAACTTGATGCCGATGTTTTACTTAATAAGTCAGGCTTACTGCTCCTTTTTCCGTAACCACATACGTATCCTCCACCCCGGCGCTGCCCTGGCCCGGAAAGACAAATTTGGGCTCCAAAGCAAAAACCATCCCCGCTGCCAGGACGGTATTATTCCCCCTGGCGATGACCGGCCACTCGTTTAATTCCAGCCCGATGCCGTGGCCGATATAACAAACCTGGCGGCCGTGACCCATAAAATGTTCGCCCAGCCCGGCCCGGCCGGCCATAGTGACGGCCAGGTCATAGAGCTCGCCTGCCGTAACACCGGGCCTGGCCTTCTCCGCCACCCTGGCTGCTATTTCCATGGCTACTTCCTGGGCTTTCTGCAAAACAGGCGCCACGGCTGCATCCAGGTAAATGCGCGTCTGGTCGACGGTATAATCGCCGTAAACGCCCGCGTAGTCAATGAGCAGTGGTTCCCCCTTTTCCCAGCGGCGCCGGCTGGGACCCAGAGGATACAGAGGGGTGAGGCCACTTCCGGCCAGGGGTAAGTCGTAACAGGAAACCAGGGCGGCATTGGCCCCGGCCGCAACTATGCCCGGTATCATTCCCTGCTCCTGGCCACGGAAACGTTTCGTACCCTGGTGGCCCAGGCGGCGGGCGTAACCTTCAAACGCGGCGGCGATTTCCAGCTCCGTCATTCCCGGCTTTATCACGCTGCTTATGTACTTGAAGACTTCAGCGTGCCTGCTCGCCGCATAGCGCAGGGCGTCGAGTTCCGGTCCGGACTTGACCATGCGCTGGGACCGCAATATTTGACTTATGTCCACCCACTGGCAGTCCGGAAAAATCTCCTGGTAACGCCGGAATAGGTTTAAAGAGATGACATCCATTTCTAAACCTAAACGCTTTAGCCCGCGCCAGCCGGCTTCGGCCAGTAGTACGGGTATTTCTCTGAAGCTCTTAAGGGGCAGTACCCGGTTTAAGGCAGCCTCGGCCTGCGCCCTGGCGGTATCCCGGTAGGCCAGGAGTAAAGGCTCTCCCATTGCGGGGATAAAAAGGTGGCAGCTCTGGGCCGTACCGCTAAGGTAATACAGGTCAACGGCCTGGAAAATAAGAGCACCGTCTAGTTCCCGGGCCTGCAGGGCCTCCTGGAAACGTTGGATTCGCTCCTTGTATTCAGTCTTGTTCATAGCCGGCCTCCGTAAATTAGTTTTGATAATAGAAAAGGCCTGGTATCTCCAGGCCTTTGGCAGTACTGGTGCCTCAGGGCGGAATCGAACCGCCGACACGAGGATTTTCAGTCCTCTGCTCTACCAACTGAGCTACCGAGGCATATCTGGCGGAGCCGACGGGATTTGAACCCGCGATCTTCGGCGTGACAGGCCGACATGTTAAACCGCTACACTACGGCTCCTTTTATGGTGGGCAGTGGCAGGATTGAACTGCCGACCCCCTGCTTGTAAGGCAGGTGCTCTCCCGCTGAGCTAACCGCCCCCATTAACCTGTTGCGTTAGTTATTATAGCATGGTCCTGCCGGGAAGTCAAATATTTTTCTCTCCTTCCCAGTCAGGTCACTGCAGGACTTTTTGAACTAAGTTCCACCATCTGGTTCCAAACTTTGCCTTTATCCCCTCCATTATATAAGCCCCAAATCCAGAAAGTAGAAAAGGGAATGGCGCCACCCTCGCTGGCAAATTGACAAAAACGCCACACCACGGCGTCAAGTGTTGCTGGTAGTTCCTGAACGTCCCGCCGGTGGCCAGTTTCTATACAGCCGTTGCCGGTAGGCGGCCGGGTCGCGGCAAGCATGTTCAAAAACGCTCTTAGCCCGGGGCCAGTACCTGGATATAAGTTCTCTAATACTAGCAACCGCCGCCGGGTAAAAATTTAGCGGGTCAAAGTCTACTTCCTGCGCGCCGGCCCTGGCGGCCGCTTGTGTTATGGCGGCAAGATCTTCAGGAGCATCCGTCAGGCCGGGTATAACCGGGGCGACAAAGACCCAGGTCTTGATGCCGGCCGCAGACAGTTTTTCCAGGGCCGCCAGGCGCCGCGAGGGAGACGGCGCGCCGGGCTCCAGCAGCCGGGCCAGCCTGTCATTCAGAGTAGTAATGGTAAAGCCGACCTCGGCGGCGGGCATTGCTTTTAAGAACCCCGCATCTCTGATGACCAGGTCGGACTTGGTGAGGATAGATACTTCCAAACCGCTCCGGGTTAATAGTTCCAAACACCTTCGCGTCAGGCCATATTTTCTTTCGACAGCCTGGTAAGCATCGGTAACGCTGGCCAGCATTACCTTTCCTTTTTTGGGGCGCCGCAACTGGGCGGCCAGCACTTCGACAAAGTTGGTCTTCACCTGGACGAAGGCGCCCCATCTTTCCCGGCGGCCCCTGAAACGCGCCATGCAGCTGGCGTAGCAATAAATGCAGCCATGGCTGCAGCCGGTATAGGGGTTCAAACAATAATCAAGGCCGGGAATGCGGGAACGATTTAGGGCGCTGCGACAGGCGGTCTCATATAATTTAAACATGCAGCCTACCTATCTCTCCACTCCGGGTGGGCAGAGTTGACAATATCAATGTCCGGTGACAATACTTTTTCCTCACCTGCTAACCCCAGGCGAGGATGGCCTCGCGGGTGATTTTGCCTGCCAGGATGGCGGTAATATTGCCGTGATCGTAGGCCGGGCAGACCTCTACCAGGTCAAAGGCCACTACCCTGGCCTGGCGCAGCAGGTAGATAACCTGCAGGATCTCCCGGGGCGTACAGCCCCCCGGTTCGGGGGTCCCGGTGCCGGGAGCGAAAGCAGGGTCCACGACGTCGATATCTATGCTAACATAAAGGGGGCGAGAGGCCAGTTCGGGTACCAGCTTCTCCAGGGGGGTGGTGATGACGTCCATAAAAAAATTGGTCTCTTCCTGGCCGTAAGCGAATTCGCCCCAGGTACCGGAACGGATGCCAAACTGGTAAAGGTTGCCCGGGCCGATTTCCTCCGCCACCAGGCGCATGACGGTGGCATGGGAAAGCCTTTCCCCCAGGTATTCCTCCCTCAGATCGGCATGGGCGTCAAAGTGAAGGACGGCAAGACCCGGGTAGTGGCGGCGGGCCGCCCGGATAAGGGGATAGCTCACCAGGTGCTCCCCACCCAGGAATAAAGGAAGCTTACCGTCCTGGAAAAGGGCGGCAGCAGCCGTCTCCATACGTTCCAGGTTGACCTCCACCCGGCCCGGTACCAGGTCGAGGTCGCCGGCATCGTAAAAAGGCACCTGCCCCAGTTCGCGTTTAAGGTACGGGCTGTATTCTTCCAGGACTTCGGACACAGCGCGAATGGCCTGGGGGCCCCAGCGGGCGCCGGGACGAAAGCTGGTGGTGGCGTCAAAGGGGATGCCCGCCAGGACCACCCGGGCGGATTCATAATTATCGCTGCTGGCCAGGAAACCCCGGCTTTTTACATAACCCGGCAACACTTAGTCTATTCCCCCAGTTCATCCATTATTTACACAATCCAGTTAGCGCCTAAAACTCCTCTTCGTCCCGCTTTTCAAGAATTTCCTGGACAAAGGGCGGCAGGGCAAAGGCTGCCTGGTGAATGGCCGGGGTGTAGAATCGGGTCACAAGCTGGGGCGCCTTTTTCCAGTCAACCTCCAGGGGATCATACTCCTTGCTCCCCAGGCTGAAGCTCCAGAGGCCGCCGGGGTAGGTGGGCACTGTGGTCAGGTACAGGCGGGCAATAGGGAAAATTTCTGCCAGGTCCCGCTGAATACGCCGGATTAGCCTGGCGTTAAAAAGGGGGGACTCGGTCTGGGCGACAAAGAGCCCGTCCGGCTTTAAAGCCCGGTAAACGTTACGGTAAAATTCGGTGCTGAAGAGCCCTACCGCCGGGCCAATAGGATCGGTGGAATCAACAATAATCACGTCATAGGTGTTTTCCATTTGGCGGACGTGCTCGATGCCATCTTCAAAACGGATCTCCACCCGGGCATCATCCAGGCCGCAAGCGATCTCCGGCAGGTATTCCCTGGCGTTGGCCACCACCCGGGCGTCAATTTCCACCAGGGTGGCTTTTTCAATGCTGGGATGTTTGATAATTTCCCGGATTACACCGCCGTCACCGCCGCCAATGACCAGGGCCGTACGGGGATTGGGATGGGTATTTAAAGGTACGTGGGCGATCATCTCGTGGTAAAAAAATTCATCACCCACTGTAGTCTGGATTATGTTATCCAGAAGCAACATGCGCCCGTAAGATTCCGTTTCCACCACAGCCAGGTCCTGGTAGGGTGTTTTTTCATGATGCAGGGTTTTTTTCAGCTTGATGGATAGAGCCAGGCCGGGGGTTTGCAGTTCAGAAAACCAGATGCCTTGCAAAGTTAACAACTCCTTCCCTTTATCCAGAAAGCTATCTTAGCAAAAAAATAACTTTACCACAAGGGCCTGCAAGTTAAATAATCCCCATAACCGCCTGGGCTATGCTGACGCTATGCATGTTGAGGCGCAGGAGCTGGTTGATGAGATCCATGTGGATGGACGTGGTTTCTAAACTGAGGCGGTTCTCCTGCTGCAACCGCTGGAAATGGGAGTAGCGCAGGTTCTTCTCCAGGCGTAAGATTTCAGGATGATCCCTTATGACCCTGGCGGCCAGGGCTTCGTCATCGGCGGCGAAGGCCTGGATGGCCGTCGCAAAATTCTCCTTGACTTTATTAAACATCTCCTGGAGTTCAGCCTGCCCCGCCGGGGAAAACTCCACCCCGCTGGCTTCAATTTTCCGCCACTGGTGGGCCATTTCCACGACCACGTCGCCAATATGCTCCAGGTCATTGGCTATATAGAGGAGCTTGGTCTGGGCCACTAACTGGTCGTCGGTAAGGTTGCCCTGGTTCAACTGGGCGAGATACCTGGCCACCGCCCGGTAAAGATAGTCAAGGATATTATCCAGGCTGCGCAGCTTTTCCAGTAATTCCACTTCCCGCTCGGCCAGGGGCTGCATCACCCGGGGAAACATCTCTTCCCTGATGATGCCGGCCATGCGTAAAAGCTCCTGGGTCGCACGGGCCAGGGCCAGTTCCGGTATATCCAGCACTTTTGTATCCAGGTACTTGGCCACTTTTTCTTCCGCAGGAACGTTGGGGAGTAGTCTTTCCATAAGACGGCCTACCTGGGGAGTAAAGGGAAGAAAGAGAAACATGTTAATAACATTAAAGAGGGTGTGGCCGTTGGCCACCTGGCGGGCAATATCCGGAGAAGTCAGCCGGGATAAATAACTGTACAGTCCCAGAAAGGGTAGAAAGAGGAGGGTACCCGCCAGCTTAAAAAAGAAATGGGCCAGGGCTACCCTTTTGGCTTCCCGCGACAGGGCAATGCTGGAAATGAGGGCTGTAGCTGTGGTACCCAGGTTGGCCCCCAGGACCATGGCCAGAGCCGCTTCCAGGGGCAGGGTACCCTGGGCGGCCAGGGTCATAGCCAGGACCACTGTTGCCGCGCTGGCCTGGACAACGCCGGTAAAGAGGGCGGCTGCCAGCATCATTAGCCAGGGGTGGGCGGCCAGGGGGCTCAAGGCAGTTTTAAAGCCTGGCAGGGTATTTAAGGGTGCTACGGCCGTACCCATAAGGGCCGCCCCGTAAAAGATAAGGCCAAAACCGAGGATAGCCTGTCCCAGGTAGCGCCAGCGCAGGCGCCTGGCAAAGAAGTAGGGTATGATGCCGGCCACCACGGCCCACAGGGCGTAGTCGCTGAGGCGCAAGGCAATAAGCTGGGCCGTCAGGGTAGAGCCAATAGCCGCCCCCAGGATGACACCCAGGGCCTGGCCCAGGCTCATGAGTTCCGCGCTGACAAAGCCTACCAGCAGCACCGTCGTGACAGCGCTGGTCTGGAGGAAAATGGTCACCACCAGCCCCGCCAGCATACCAAAGAAGCGATTTTTCGTTACCGCCCCCAGGAGCTGCTGTACCTGGCGGGCCGCCGCCTTTTGCAGGCCGGTACTGATGAGATGCATGCCAAAAAGGAAAAGGGCCAAACCACCTGCCAGCCCGGTGGCAATGGGGAATATCAACGAACTCAAGCTATTATCCCTCTACATTACCGGAGCTGGTCCTCTTATTGTCACACCCCGGCAGGACTGTTTTCTGAGGCCCCTGGTAGTCTTTAAAGGCGCGGCGCTGTCCTGTCTCCCGGTAGACGACCATCTCGGCGACGTTCACGGCATGGTCGGCAATACGTTCCAGGTAACGGGCCACCAGGGCGAGATAACTGGCCTGGTCGACATACTCCGGCCCCTGCTTCATAAAACCTACCAGTTCGTCGTACAGCTCTTCAAAAAGACGGTCGACGGCATCATCGGCCCGGACTATTTCCCTGGCTGCCTCCAGGTCGCGGTCTACCAGGGCCTGGAGGCTTTTCCTCAGCATAGCCCGGGCCAGGTCACTCATGCGGGGAATATCTACCAGGGGTTTGAAGTATGGTCCCAGGCGGGCGAGACGGCCGGCTATCTCGGCAATATTGACGGCATAATCGCCGATGCGTTCCAGTTCCTTGCCTACCCGCATGACGGTAGCCAGGGTACGCAGGTCTTCCCCTCGGGGTTGTTGTAGAGAGATCAGGTCCAGGGCCGCCATCTCAATGTTGTAATCCAGGTCATCGGCCAAGTTATCGCCCTCCACCACCAGGCGTGCAAGGTTACAGTCCTGGGCCTTAAGGGCAGCCAGGGCTTTATCCACCTGGTCAGCAACGTAGTCACCCAGTTGTAGGATGTTTTCTTGCAGGTTCATTAACGCCCGGTCATAAGCATTAAGTGGCCGGCCCATGTAATATTCCTCCTCTGCCCATCTTAATTTGCCCTCCGCTTCCTGCCTGCCGGGGCGAGAATCCGCTCTTCAATCAGGTCCACCAGGCCCGCGGCGTCAGCCAGACCATAACAAGGGACGTCAATGGCCAGGGGCTCGTCTGTAGCCACGGCCAGAAGTTCTTGCGGTTCACACAGGAGCTCGCCGCTTACAGCCGCACGGTGGACTTCAATCTTAGGCTTGTCACCGCGCTTGTAGCCTTCAGTGATAATCAGATCGACATTCTGAATGCGTTCTGCAATGGCATCCAGAGGAAGCTCTGCATCAACTTTTTCAATGAGAGCCATCTTGCTGGGTGAAGAAATTACGACAACGTCGGCCCCGGCTTCCGCGTGGCGCCAGGTATCCTTACCAGGGCGGTCGATGTCAAAGCCGTGGGTATCATGTTTAATAGTTGCAACCCGGTAACCCCGCCGCTTTAACTCCGGAAGGAGTTTGGTCAGTAATGTTGTCTTCCCGACATCAGATTTGCCAACTACGGAGATAACAGGTGTACTCATGTTATCACCAAAACCTCCATTCCCATTATTTTACTCAATCATTATCACCCGGACTTCTTCCCCGGCCGCGGGTGCTGCGTGTGGAGGTAAATCAATCAAAGCGTTGGCCCCTACAGCAGCGCGAATGCCGCCGGGTCGGCGCGGCAAGGGTGTAACCTCCCAATAACTGCCGCAGGCCCGGGCCCGCGCCCAGTGAAAAGTTCGTTCCGGTCGCGGCCGGTCGATAGCTTCCCCCAGCCGGGCTAAAAAAGTTAGCGGTGCCGGCTCCCGGCCACCGAGAGCTCGGATAACTGGCACCGCCAGGAGGTAAAACAACACCAGGGCCGCCGGCGGCGTTCCGGGCAGGCCCAGCATCAATTTTGCCCCCGAGCGTGCAGCTGTGACCCGTCGTCCGGGGCGAATATCCAGTTCCGTAAAGAGTATCTCGCACCCGGTCCGGCTAAAGGCAGCAGGTGTAAAGTCAAAGGGGCTGCCGCCGGCGCCGCCGGTGGTCAGAAGCAAATCCCCTTCCTGCAGTCCCCAACGGTAGGCCTTTACCTGTTCTTCCAGGTTGTCGGCTAAAAGGCCCAAGGATATTGCCTGGCCGCCGGAGGCTTCTACGGCTGCTGCCAGGGCATAAAAGTTACTGCTATATATATAGGGAGGAACATTGACATCAGGATAATCTGCCATGCGGTTAGGAGGGTTCCCTGCCTGATTGTCACCCGGGAGACTTTTCCCTGGACCGGCCGGGTCCAACAACTCGCTTCCGGTGGTAGCCAGGATCACCCGGGGCCGCTGGTAAACCAGCACTTCCCGCAAACCCAGGGCTGCTAGAAGGCCGATTTCCGCAGGTCCCAGGGTGGTACCGGCGGCCAGTATCTCCTCCCCGCCTTTCACTTCGGCTCCGGCCGGTTCCAGATAGCGGCCGGAAGGCAGGCCGGGTATGCTGATAAATTCTCCTCGCTGTTTTACCAGCTCCCGGGGAATAATGGCCACCGTCCCTGCCGGAGGACGGGCACCGGTAAAAATGGCTGCCGCCATCCCCGGACTTAAGGTGATGCCGGGGTTGCTGCCGGCCGGAACCGTCCCCACCAGGCGGTAGATTGCCCCCGAACCCGCAGATTCGGCGGGGAGGGTAGCGAAGGCGGGAACCGGCGGCCCCACGGCGTAGCCGTCGACCAGGGAACGGGGAAAAGGTGGAAAGGGCCCCGGGGCTGTTACCGCTACCGCCAGGACCCGTCCGGCAGCCTCCTCGAGTTTTACTTTAACCCGGCCGGGCGGTTTTAACCCGGTCAGTAACATCGCCCGGGCTACCTCCAGGGATAAAGGTGGCATTGCGTTACATCCTTTCGCCAGGAATATATGAATTTATTCCCCTTGCGCTATCTATCAAGGCCGCACTTCACGGGAGGTGGTACTGTCCCGCAGCATGCGCCGCGCCCGGGCCAGGTCGTCCGGGGTGTTGATATTGAAGAAAATCTTCTCCGGGTCATTGGAACCAACCAGCCGGTCAACATCCACATAACGCACCTTTACCCGGGGATAAAAGGCAAGGGCCTTGTACTTTCCCTCTATCAGGCAATTTTCAATGGCTTTTATACAATCCCGGGAATAAACGGCGTGCAGAGGCTGCAGGTACTCACCCCGGCGCGGCACTACCACATCGTAACCCGGAGCCTGTTCAAGGAGATACATTATAAAACTCGGTTGCAGGAAAGGCATATCGCAGGCCACGATAAAGTTGTATCGATAAGTTGAAGCCAGGAGGCCGGCATGAAAACCGCTTAAAGGTCCCCGGCCGGGGATAACATCCGGGACCAGGCGCGCCTTTAAGTCACGGTACAGTTCCGGGGTATTGGTGACAACGATTATGTCGGAAAATAACGGCCGTAAAGCTGCCACGACCGTGGCCAGCATGGATTCCTTCCCCAGGGGCAGGAGGGCTTTATTGGTACCCATGCGGGTGCTTTTACCTCCTGCCAGGACGATCCCGGCTGCTTCGTACACTGCCAGTTGCGCCTCCGTTAAGTTTACTCCTTGAACAGGTGCAAGGCATTCTTCTTTAAGGATACCATAATTTGATCACCTGGTACCAGGGATTCCTTTTGATAGACATGGCGCGGCAGCAACATCTCAATATCGTAAGCGTCCCCTCCCAGGCGCAAAAAAAGGCGGTATCCCTGAACTTCAGGAACTACGGTTACTATTTGTACTTGCAAAAGGTTCTCCCGGACCGGCCGGTTTAAAGAACGCCCGGGTCGGATAAACATTACGTCTTCGGGCCGGATGCCGAAGACCACCCTTTGCCCCGGCTTCAAGTCCGCATAGGGCAGCAGTACCTCAAATTTCTCACCGGCAACGAGGAGCACGTCGCCTTCCCGATCGCAAGCTTTAACCCTGCCCTCCCAGATATTGCGAAAGCCCACGAAACGGGCCACCTGCCGGGTACGGGGACGATAAAAGACTTCCTCCCGCTTCCCCACCTGAAGTATGCGGCCATTGTCCATAACGGCGATCCGGTCGCCCAGCATATAGGCTTCCTCCAGGTCATGAGTCACCAGGATCATGGGTACCTGGAAGGAACGGCGTACGGCCAGGAGGTCCTGGCGTAACCTGGTGCGGATGAGGTTATCCAGGGAGGCAAAGGGCTCGTCCAGGAGAAGGAGGCGCGGCCGGTTGAAAAGCGCCCGGGCCAGGGCCACCCGCTGCTGCTGACCGCCGGAAAGTTCGCCGGGACGGCGTTTTTCTAAACCCTTAAGGCGCAGGAGTTGCAAAAGAACCTGCAGGCGGGTTTCCTTTTCGCCAGGCGACATCCGGGGCGGTGCCCCGTAAGAAATATTGCGGGCCACGTCCAGGTGAGGAAAAAGTCCGGGGTGCTGCAGGCAGTAGCCGATGCCGCGCCGGTAGGGGGGTAAATTGATCGGCTGCTGCCCTGCCAGGCGGCGGAAAAAGGTAAGGTCGTTATAGGTTATAATGCCGGCATCAGGGGTCACCAGCCCGGCAATCATATTGAGCACGGTAGACTTGCCCGCCCCGGAGGGACCCAGGAGGACCAGGACCTCCTCACCCAAGGTTAAAGCCACCTGCACTTGAAAATCGCCTTTGGTTTTCTGGATATCAAGCGTAAGTATTGTCTTCACCCCCTGCGGCAGCCTTTTTAACCGCCAGCAGGACAACAAAGGAAATCAAGACCATCAGGGCCGCAATCACCAGGGACACCTCCAGGTTGCTGTCCAGGGCCATATAGATGGCCAGAGGCAGGGTTTGGGTTATCCCCGGCATGTTGCCGGCAAACATTATGGTCGCGCCAAATTCTCCCAAGGCCCGGGCCCAGGTCATAAGGGCACCGCTCAGCAGGGTTGGCAAGGCCAGGGGAAGGGTTACCCGGTAAAAGGTCTGGAGCGGTGTTTTACCTAGAGTGAGGGAAATCTCCTCTAAGGAGGGAGAGACGGCGGCAAAACCGCTACGTGCCGCCTTGAGGTAAAGGGGAGCGCTGACAAAAACCTGCGCCATGATGACTGCCATGGTGGTAAAAGGCAGAGTAAGGCCCCACCTGGCCAGGAGGGAACCCAGCAGGCCACGCCGCCCAAAGGCCATGAGCAGGGCTATCCCGGCCACAGCCGGCGGCAAGACAAGTGGTAAATCCAGCAAAGTATCGATAACCTCCCGGCCCGGAAATTGCCGGCGGGCCAGGAAGTAGGCCAGGGGGGTACCCAGGATGACCGTTAGTACCGTGGCGACAATGGTAGTCAGGGCGCTGAGCTTTAAGGCCTGGAGGACGACCGGGTTCTGGAGGGTATGGTCGAGTTCAGGCCAGTTGAGGTTAATAAAGATGCTGGCTACCGGCAGGATTATATACAGGATAAAAAGGAGGCCGCCCAGGGCCGGCCAAAAGGGAAGACGGCGCATGCTGGAAACTCTCCTTAAACTATTCTGCTGTCAGGAAGCCGTACTTGGCCAGTATTTTCTGCCCTTCCGGGCTTAAGATATAGTCTACCAGTTCCCGTGCTAAGCCACCTTGCGTGGTACCTTTCACTACAGCAATAGGGTAGGTAGCCCTGACGTTGGCTTCCGGCGGAAAGGGGATAGTCGCCAGTTTATCCCGGTAGGAAGAACTGATGTCGGTAATATAAACGATGCCCGCATCGGCCTCACCCAGGGCTACTTTAGCCACTACCTGGCGTACAGTAGTCTCCTGGGAAACAACTCGCCCTTCCACCTTTTGCGGGTAGTCCAGGCCATAGAGGCCGGCCAGCTTCTGTAACACCTGACGACTGTAGTTGCCGATGGGCACTTCCGGGGCGGCCAGAGCAATTTTGCCTTTACTGGCCAGGTCGGCGGCGCTGGTAATCCCTGCCGGGTTGTTTTTAGGGACAATAATGGTCAGGCTGTTGGCAGCAAAATTACGTGGTTGTTCTACCAGACCTTTATCTACCAGTTCCTGCATATATTTGGGATCGGCGGAAGCAAAAATATCGGCAACTATGCCCTGTTCGATCTGGGTACGCAGTTGCTGGGAACCGCCGAAATTAAATTTAACGGTGACACCAGGGTGGGCCTGTTCGAAGACCCGGCCGATTTCGTTGAAGGCGTCGGTTAAGGAAGCGGCAGCCAAGACCACCAATTTTTTCTGAGATGGCAGTGACGATTGCTGTGTGTCTTGTTTTGTGCCGGCTGACCGACAGCCGGCCAGGGACATTATTGCTGCCAGCACGGCTACCGCCAGCATGCCCGGCTTCTTCCAGGATTTCATTTTCCTCTCCCCTTTACCTGCGGGACCTATCCCGCTGGGTTCTTGCTGTCAGCGTCCGGCACCCCCTCATTACCGTTCTCATTGCATCCATCCTCAAAAAGATAGCAGTTTTACCTCCCCCTAATACTGCCGGGTAAATATAAAACCCCGGCTCGCAAAGGATGCCGGGGCGTCAATGCCCTGCCACGCCGCATCTCCTTTCCGAGCAAGGGGAGGCAGGCCCGTTTCCCGGCCTACCCCGTGGGTACTGACGACCCAGGCCGGTGTCCCATAGGCTGGTGGCCCTTAGGCGATACCGGCTCGGAGATGGTATGTAATTATATCTCATCATACCTTTATCCTTTTGTCTCGTCAAGATATTTTAAGTCCTGCGGTCACGATTAACTATCGACAGGTAAAGGTAGCTGGAGATGATGTTTTTCCAAAAAACAGGTAAAGGCCTCGGCTGCCGGGCTTAAAAGCTGGCGGCGCCGCACCAGGTATAAATCGCGCTTTAAATTTACACCCTGGAGGGGAACAGTAAAGAGGCGGCCGAGTTTGACGCTTTTTTCCACCGCCCAGCAGGTGACCAGGGAAATACCCAGGCCGGCCTCCACGGCACTGACAATGGCTTCCGTACTACCCAGCTCCATGACGATCTGGGAAGAATCAACGGTGAAACCGGCTTTCTGCAGGCGTTCTTCCACCACCCTGCGGGTACCTGAACCGGCCTCCCGCCAGACCAGGGATTCACCCTGTAAATCACGGGGAGTTGCGGCTTTAACTCCGGCCAGGCGGTGCCCTGGAGGAACAATGAGGACCAGTTCATCCTCTACCAGGCGACTATAGGAAAGGCTCCGGCCCCGCCCCCCGGCGCCGACAACCCCAAGGTCGATTTCTCCATCCTGCAGGCGCCGGATCACCTCCTGGGAGTCAGCAATCTCTACCACGACCTCCACCTGGGGATATTCCCGCCGGAAACTACCAATCAGGCGGGGCAGGATATACTGGCCCGGCGTAGTGCTGGCTCCAAGAAGCAAACGGCCCTTAACCAACTGGGTCAGTTCTGCCAGTTCCCGCTGGCTTTGTTCCAGGTGGCGGGCAATGGCTTTAGCATGCCGGTAACAAATCTCCCCGGCCGCCGTCAGCCGTACTTCGCGGCCCCGGCGTTCAAGTAAACGCACACCGTAGTAATCCTCCAGGGCCTGAAGCTGTTTGCTAACCGCCGGTTGGGTAAGGTGCAGTTCCTCGGCTGCCGCGGAAAGTGTACCTTTTTCTACCGTGGTAATAAAAGTTAACCAGTAATTGAGGTTCATGATTTATAACTCCAGTTGCCGTATAACCCTCCTGATAACAGTAGAGAATATACGTGGAGGTGATATTATGCCCCTGCAGGGCCCCGCCAAGGTAGCCATCATCGGCGCCGGCTATGTTGGCGCCAGTACCGCTTTTGCCCTCCTTTTCAGTCCCATCGTCAAAGAAATAGTCCTCGTCGACATTAACCGCTCCCGGGCGGAAGGGGAAGCCATGGACCTCGCCCACGCGGCCACTTTAATCCGCCCCGTAAAAGTTTATGCCGGGAACCCGTCCGACTGCGCCGGTGCCCGCATTATTATTTTCACCGCTGGTGCCAACCAGCAGCCCGGGGAAACCCGCCTGGACCTGGTACAACGCAATACGGCCATAGTCCGTGAGGCCCTGCCGCCCCTTTTGCAGCACTGTCCGGATGCTTTAATCCTTATGGTTGCCAACCCGGTTGACGTCCTAACCTATGTGGCCTGGAAGCTCTCGGGGCTACCGGAAAACAAAATCCTGGGCTCCGGCACTGTCCTGGATAGCGCCCGTTTCCGCCACCTTTTGAGCCGGCACCTCCACGTCGACCCCCGCAATATCCATGCCTATGTAATCGGCGAACATGGTGATACCGAAGTTCCCGTCTGGAGCCTGGCCAATGTGGCCGGGGTAGACCTGGATGAGTTTTACCTCCTGGACGGTACCACAGAAGAAAACACCTTCCGTAGTGATATTAGCCGCCGGGTCAGGGAGGCGGCCTATGCGATCATCGAACGTAAAGGGGCTACCGCTTATGGTGTAGCCCTGGCTTTAAGCCGGATTACCGAAAGCATTCTCCGGGATGAAAAGAGCGTCCTCACCATTTCCAGCGTCATCCGCGGTCTTTACGGGCTCGAAGGTGAGGTAGCCTTAAGCTTACCCTGCATCATAGGCAGCCAGGGGCGGGAAAAGGTCCTGGCCATTCCCCTGGGAACCGGGGAACTGGCCGCCCTCAGGCACTCGGCGACCACCCTCCAGGAGATTATCACCCGGCTCCGGCTTTAGGTTAGTGGCAGCGTTTATAGAGCTGGATAAAATTAAGGATAAAACGGAGTTCTTCCTCGGTACAATTGCATACCAGGCGCAATACGGACTGTACCTGGGGTTCCATTAGCAACCGGCGTACTGCAGGGCTCATCTGGTTCAGTATCTCATCCAACCCGGTATCGTCAGCTATAAAATAACAGGGAGAAATATTTAAGACTTCGCCGATTTTTTCCAGGGTTTTTAAGGATGGCTGTACCTTACCCTGTTCAATCTGGCCGATAAGGCCGGCCGAAACTCCGGCAGCCCGGGCCAGGTCAGCCTGGGTAAGGCCCTGCTCTTCCCGGGCCTGGCGCAATTTTTGCCCCAGGGAGCCGCCTGTTCCGATAATCGTACTTAAGGGGACATCGAGGACGGTAGTAATTTTTTTCAGGGTATCGATGGCCGGGTATACATTCCCCCTCTCTATTTCACTCAGATAGGAAATAGAGATGCCGGCTTCCTCGGCCAGGGTGCTCAAACTTTTACCTTTCTTTTCCCGCAAGAGCCGGATCCTCTCTCCCAGGGCGATGCCCCGCTCATTGCCGGCCTCCACGAGTTGTTCCCGGGGGAAATTTAAAGCGCCGGCTATTTTATCAAGGGTTTTCAGGGAGGGTTTTTTCGCTCCCCGTTCGATTTCACTCAAATATGAAACGGAAATTTCAGCTTTTCTGGCTAGGTCCTGAAGTGAATAACCCCGTTCTTCCCTGAGTTCCCGGATGCGTTTACCACAGACGCGCATTTTCTTTCGCTCTCCTGGGATATAACTTGAATTAAGTTATAGTATTATCGAATAAAGTATAAATTAAAAGCTCCGGCCATGTCAAGTTTCAAATTTTCTTCATACTTTAGCCATATTTTTATCATTCCTGCCGGGTAGAATATACCTCGAAAGGAGGTGGCGCGGGTGACGAAAAAAATTGCCATCGTCCTCGCCATAGTGTTAATGCTGGGGGTGCTGGCGCCGGTGGCCTTTGCGGCAGTTACCGACCAGCAAAAAGCGGAGATTGATGCCTTGTACCAGCAGATCATCGCGCTGCGTCAGCAAATTGTCGACAAGTATGTTGAAGCCGGCGAACTAACAAAGGAACAGGGTGAGGCGATTAAGGAAAGGATCCGGGACATGGAAGAATACCATAGTAAATATGGTATAGTTCCCGGCGCCTGCCATGGCGGGGCAGGCTATGGTATGATGGGCGGCTGGGGCCGCGGGTTCCAGGGCGGTTTTGACAATAACCCCACCCCTGGTAACCAGAATTCAGCCTTCTACGGCCCTGCCATGATGCGTGGTTACATGGGTCTGTAAAGCCACACCCTATCTTATTTCGTGCTAAACTTAAGGAAAAACAGCCCCATTGTTAAGGGGCTGTTTTTTCGCGGGTAACAAAGAGGCTCAAAGGAGATCCTTGACAAGATTATCCAGTTCTCCTGGCCCCAGGGGTCCTTGTTTGACCCGGCGGATCTGGCCCTGGCGGTCGATTATAAAGGTAGTGGGAATGCCGCCGACACCGTAGCTCCTCGCCACCCGGCTGTCGTGGTCCAGGAGTACAAGGTAATTATGTTCCTTTTTTCCCAGGAAGGCCCGGATGCCGGCCTCTGTCTCCCGCTGCATGATATTGATAGCCAGGACCTTTACGCCCTGGCCCGCCAGTCTCCCCGCCGCCGCATCCAATTCCTCCATTTCCGCCACACAGTAGGAACACCAGGTGGCCCAAAAGTTTAATACTACCACCTGGCCCTTAAGGCTTGCCAGAGTGATCTCGCCGCCTTCCAGGACGGGCAGGGTGAATGCGGGGGCCAGAACCTTGTTGCCCTGACGTCCCGGCAGGATGAAGGAAGCAGCCAGAACGGCAACCATAATAACAATGATTATAACAGGCGCCTTCCAGTTTTTAGGCATAGGTTTCCTCCTAGATAAAAGTATTTAACCGCCCGAAAAAGACCAGCAAGCCCATAAAAATAAGTATAATCCCGCTTATAAAGGATATAATGGGTAAATAACGGGAAAACTGGCGTAAAAGGTGCAAAACCGGTCCCACGGCCAGGGCGCTGGCGATAAAGGGGATTGCCAATCCCAGGGAGTAAAAGGTGAGGAGAAGCATACCCTTAAAAAGGGTGGCCTGGCTACCGGCATAAATCAAAATGGAAGCCAGGACCGGGCCGATGCAGGGCGTCCATCCGGAAGCAAAGGCCATCCCCAGCAGAAAGGAAGGGACGGCACCAGGAGCCCGGGGCTGCAGGCACCACTTTTTTTCTTGACTTAAAAAGGGCAGGCGGACAATTCCGGCCACCTGCAAACCGAAAAATATAATTAGGATTCCCCCGGCACGGTTTAAAAAGGGACGGTACCGCAAGAGCATGGAGCCCAGGCTGCCGGCCGAGGCTCCCAGGAGGATAAAGATCAGGGAAAAGCCGGCGGTAAAGAGAGCCGCCCGGCGGGCTAAAAAAGAGCGGTCCAGTTCCTCTGCCTTACCGCTAGCTGCAGCTGAGCCGCCCAGGTAAGTAAAATAGGCCGGCAACAAAGGTATAATACAGGGTGAAAAAAAGGATAGCATACCGGCGGCGAAGGCCACAGCTATAGACCAGTTTTCCAGTGCAGCTCACCTCTTTTTGATTATATTATTTTTGCGTTACGCCGTCAATATAATACTACCAGGAAAAGGGATGAAGCCGAATGTAAAGCAAATGAGACAAAAATCCGGGTAAATAACCTCTTTACTACCTGGAGAACGTCTTTTGCCTTTGTACCGTCATTAAACCTAATTGGTGGCAATGGGTTATAATGCTATAATAGGTGGCGGCGTAAATACCCTGATTGGGAGAGATAAGGATGGATTGGGAAATAATAAGCCCTGCCCAGGTTTTATACCTAGTTGCCGTTGGCTTTTACCTGCTTTTTTTCACCCTCTTTCTGAGGTATTTCTTCTGGATGTGGTATTCCTACCGTAATTACTGGAGCAAACGGTTTGCCCTCGACAGAGAAAAGGTAATAGCCCTGGCAGCTGCCAAAAACTTGGAGCTACCTTTTTTTACGATCCTTGTTCCGGCCCGTAACGAAGCTGACGTTATCGCCAATACCATTGAACACCTGGCTTCTTTAAATTATCCTAATGACCGTTACGAAATCTTGGTAATTACCGACGAAAAAGAAGCCCTGGCCAAATCTTCCGGCGAACACACCGGTCCTACGACCATGGAAGTGGTGGAGGCCAAGATCCGGGAATTTGCCAGCCGCGGGGATGTGCCGCAGCTGAAACACTGTACCGTTCCCTATGATTTTGATGGGCGCTTCCGGGGTTCGCGCCGGGGCCACAGTATTCCATCAACTAAAGGCCGGGCTTTGAACTACGGCCTGGAATTTGTCGACCCCAGGACCACCATCTGTGGTTTTTACGATGCCGAAAGCCATCCCGAAGCCGATGTCCTGCTCTACATAGCCTGGTCCTGGCTCAATGACCCGCGGGAGCGTATCTGGCAGGGGCCGGTTTTCCAGGTCCGCAATTTCTACCAGCTTGGCCTCATAACAAAAATAGCTGCCATTTACCAGGCTATTTCCCATGAGATCTACCTGCCGGTATTAATGAAAAAGTTGCCCTTCGTGGGTGGGACCAACCTTTTCGTGGGGCGGCACCTGCTGGAGCGCATTGGCGGCTATGACCACCGCGCCCTGACGGAGGACCTGGAACTGGGGGTAAGGGCCTATTTGGAAACAGGCGTCTGGGCCGAATACTTCCCTTACTACAGCACCGAACAGACTCCCGCTACCTTCTATGCTTTTTTCCGGCAGAGGCTGCGCTGGGGTAGCGGTCACCTGCAGGTATGCGAGAAATTCCGCTATGCCTACCAATATTCATGGGATAAACGTGGGCCTCTCCTGCACAATCTTTTCTGGAAGGGGCAAGGGGAGTGGCTCCTTTACCAGGGTGCCGTCCTGGTACCCCTGTCCCTCCTGTTCCTGGGACTGAACGGGGGGCTGGATCCTTCCATCCTCCCCCTAGGTTTCCGGATGGCCCTCCATTACCTGATATTTGTCTACTTTGCCTTTACCTTTTACGCCTACGGCCACTTCAGCCGCCATATGACCCCGGTTAGCTGGTGGCAGCAGTTGGGTGGGGCCCTCCAGCTCCTGACCTTGCCCTTTGCTAGTTTCTTCCTGCCGCTGCCCTACACCACGGCTTCAATCATGAAGGCTTTAAACCGCCAGCCTCAGACCTGGGTGAAGACACCGCGTACTAAAGAGGCAACTCGCTAGTATGAAAAGGCAGGTGGCGGTGCAAAATAGCTAATACTTTGGGAATAGATTTGGGGGGGATGACTTTGAAGGTTAGCGTTGATCAAGATCTCTGCATTGCCTGCGGCACCTGCATCGACCTGTGCCCCAGCGTTTTTGACTGGGACGACGAGGGGCTCTCACACGTTATCGTAGAGGAAGTGCCAGAAGACGCCGAGGATTGTGCCAGAGAATCCATTGAATCCTGTCCGACCGACGCTATCAAAGAAATTTAATCATAATCTACTAGAAGGAAGCCAGGTACTTATTAAGGGGAGCTATGTTTTAGCTCCCCTTTTTTTAATGGACCATATCCTCCTGGCGGCGACCATCGCTCACCATCCTGGTAATGAGGGCCGCCAGGACCCGCCTTTCATCTTCGCTGGCTACGTCCCATAGCTCTTTAATGACCCGTTGCTCCCGGTTCATAGGGTCGGCGTGTTCCGCCAGCCAGTTGCCCAGACGATAGGCTATATTGTTCATAGTCTTTTCCTCAAAACCTAGTTTCCCGCCTAGATTAACCATCATAGAAAGGGAATCCTTCCACTGTTCCCATTCTTTTTCCCAATCAGGCATGCCGTCACCTCCGGGTAAAAATAAAGGTTTTCAGCTAGTTTATCCTCCTTTAATACAAATTTATGCAAGCAACGGATCACTGCTTAACCTTGACATCAGCTGGTAAAAGGATAAAATATAATCCAATATTATCAATCCAAAGGAGCTGACCTGCAGGTGGAACTGTACACAGCCATTAAAGCCCGGCGGAGCATCCGCCAGTACAAACCAGATATGGTCCCGCGGGAGGTTATCAGCCGTATCCTGGAGATGGCTACCTGGGCTCCCTCGGGGCTCAACTGGCAGCAGTGGGAGTTCATGGTCATAAGCGGTCCTAAAAAGGACGAGCTTGCCCGGAGTTACGGTCGCATCGTGGAATTTGGCATGCCGCCAGAGGGCAAACGCACCCCCCAGCAGGAGGGCTTTTTACAGTGGGCCAGAACCCTGGGTGGCGCACCGGTGGCCATTGTCGCCCTGACCCGGGCCCATGGCCAGCCCAGCATTCGCAAAATGAACCTGGAAAGTGTTGCGGCAGCCTTCACCCATTTGCTTCTGGCAGCCACCAACGAGGGCCTGGGTACCTGCTGGATGACAGGCCCATTAAACAACGAGGCAGAACTCAGGAAAATACTGGATATACCGGCCGATAAAGAAATTGTAGCCATTACTCCTTTAGGTTACCCGGCCGAAAGCCCTGAAGCAGCGCCGCGCAAAAGCCTGGACGAAATTGTTACCTGGATTGGCTTTGAAGAGTAATCGTTATCAAACTCAATAGACTATCTGCAGCAGCCAGTAGATGGTCCGCCTGTCCCAACCCATGTCCCAGGGAACACGGGCGCGGTCGGCCGTATGGCTGTTGACCAGGAGGTACCCTGCGGAATCCCGGCCAACAACCACCGCCACATGGCTGACCTCGCCCTTTTCTTCATAGGCAATGATATCTCCCGGCTGGAGAACATTGACGGCCCCCTGGGGGTAAATGGTTGAAGTCCTGGTAACCTCCGCAAAATCACCCCGCATAATTCTTACGGCCAGGCCGCTGTCCATGAGGTAATGGACCAGAGCCCCGGCCTGGGCCCAGGCCTGGCTGCCCTCGCCGTTATGGTAATTCCAGACCCAGTCCCGTGGTATGGCGCCGGCATTTTTATCGCTCAGCACCTGTGATGCAAAATTAGCACAATCACCGCCCAGGCCGGTGAAGTCCCGGTAAGCCTGGTTATAGCGGCCATCCCCTGTGCCAAGCCGGACACCGCTGTAACGTTCGGCATATTTAACGGCTGCCTGACGGCGGTATTTACCCGGAGGCGGGTCGGGAACTGCTACGTTACATCTGGCAGTGCCAGGAGCAACATCCGGATCCAGGTCGTCGGCCTCAAAGGGGTCCCAGTACCAGTCCCGGGTAATTAACCACTGGCCATCGCGCTTCACCAGTTCCACCCAGTGAATGGTCCGGACGCCCATCTGGTTGACTGTTTTTTCCGGCTCGCCCCGGTGACGGTAATTAAGGACAATATGCTGGGATACAGAGGCCCAACGCCTGCCATTTTCATTCCCGGTATCAACAATGACCAGGTCCATCCGGCTCCCTGAAAGAATTATCTGGCGCTCCTTCAACCATTCACGGACATATTTAATGCGGCCGATTTCATGATTTAAGGCAAAAAGGCCAGAGGTAACCGTTGTATCGTAATAAGCTTCCAGGCCTTCATAATCGCCGCTGACAAGGCCCCGGGCCCTGGCAGTAAAGATTTGCTGGAGACGTTCTCTCAGTTCCTTCTCTTCAGTGTGGGCTGCAAGGGCCGGCAGGATCTGATGGTGCAAGGGTACAGCTCCAAGTACCAGCCCGAAGAGAGCCAGGAACCCCAGCATAAAAATACAAGAACGCAAACCCAGTATTACTACCCGTACCCGGCCCACGGTCAATCCCCCTAAAGCCCAAAATCACTATAAATGTATATTCTGTGAAGGGGACAAAAAAAACTTGACCAGGGCCTTGAAGAGCGACACCACCTGGGTAAAAAAATAAACGTGGGCATTATCCCACGTTAGTTGCTGGTGCGGCGAGCGGGACTTGAACCCGCACGGGTGTACCCATACGCCCCTCAAACGTACGCGTCTGCCAGTTCCGCCATCGCCGCATACCTGGCATGGTTAATTATAAACCCCGGACGGTATTCCTGTCAAGGATAAAGCCGGCTTGAACTTTCGAAAAATCCGGCTTGCTGGCAGACACTCCGTATCACCCGGCCCGGCTTAATTTTTCTTACTTTAGTTTTTCCAGCCTGGGATTGGGGATGATACCTGGCAGGCGGCCGCGCTTGGCCACCGGCCGGCCTTCAACCTCTTTTAAATCCATGGTCATATCAATGGGTGCGGCCCCCGAAATATAGCTACCCACACCAAAGGCATCGGCTCCGGCTTCAATGAGGGCGCGGATACGCTCCGGCGTCAGGCCGCCGGAGACAAAAATCCGCACATGGTTGAAACCTGCGGTATCCAGGCGGTAGCGAACTTCCCGTACAAGCTCCGGGGTAACGCCGCCCCGCTCGCTAGGGGTATCCAGGCGGACCCCGGCCAGGGCCGGCCCCAGGGCTTCTGCTACCCGCAGGGCTTCCTCCGCCTCGTCCTTAAAAGTATCCACAAGAATGGTACGCTTAGCATCGGGAGGCATAAGGCGATGATAGGCCAGGGCTCCCTCAACGGTATCGCCAATAATAAGGAAAATGGCATGGGGCACCGTACCCTGGGGCTCCTGGCCGGCCAGCTTGGCTGCCAGTATACAGCTGGCGCCACTGGCGCCGCCGATAATGGCCGCCCGCTCCATGACCGGGGCCACGGCAGGGTGCACGTGGCGGGCACCAAAGCAGAAAAAGGGATGCCCACCGGCCGCTTCCTTGATTTCCCGGGCGGCAGTAGCCCAACCGCTGGAACTGGCCAGCATCCCCAGGATAGTAGTTTCAAAAAGGCCAAATTCACTATAGGGCCCCTGGATGCGCATAACTACTTCTTTGGGGGAAAAGGAGCTCCCCTCCGGTAGTCCCCAGATGGTAACCTTTTTCTCCCGCAGCAGTTCCAGTACCTCATTGACGCCACAGATGATGCCGGCGCGGCGGGGAAAGATTTCGGCCGTGACAAGGGTGTCCACCTTACCAAGGGCCTTGAGAATTTCATAAGTACGGACAAAATATATGTCGGTAGTTGCCCCGCCGGCTATTTCATCATGCTGGGCGGAATAAAATCGCCTGCCAGGTGCCACCTGGAGCTTCCTGACCTTGTCCAGGGAATCCATGACCTCCATCGCCATCAAAATCCACTCCTTGACCTGTAAGTTCATTTTGTCAAAGGTTTTCCTATATTATTCGGCTTTCACGACCAAATACCTGCTAGTGCACATGGGGATATAAGATACGGTACACCCGATAATTTTGGAGCACCCGGCGCACAAACTCCCTGGTTTCGGGGAAGGGAATCTGGCTTAAGTTCCGGCTGCTACCATCCCAGATCCCCGTATCCAGCCAGTTGTGGACATTACCGCGCCCGCCATTATATGCCGCCAGGGCCGGGGTGAGATCACCAAATTCTCGCAGAAGCTCAGCCAGGTACCAGCTACCCAAGCGCAGGTTATATTCCGGGGAGAAGAGCCGCTCGGGATCGTAAGGAAGCCCCAGTTGTCCGGCCGCCAGCCTAGCTGTTTCCGGCATCAGTTGCATCAATCCCCGGGCACCCTGTGCGGACTGGGCCCGGGGATAAAATTTGCTTTCTACACGAGTGAGGGCCGCTACCAGGAGGGGGTCCAGGCCTTCCCGGTGGGCATAATTGACGATAATTTCTATATAAGGGAAGGGATAAAAGACACGCACCGCCCGGGGCAGGAGGAAAGAAAGGAACGCTGTAACTACCAGCAGCCACAGGTAACGGCGCCAGGTTTTTATCATGAAGTACCCCTCACTTTTTCCATGACATTCTTCCTTCTCGCTGGAGTTCCCGCCAGGCTGCCAGGACGGCGGTGCGGGTGGCGTCAAGGTCACCACCGGTGGGGATGATCCGGGTGGCATGGCGTAACCTTTCTCCTTCTCCCATCTGCGCCCGGAGACGGCTTTCAGCTTCTTCCTGTGAGAGGTTGTCCCGTTCCATCAATCTTTTTAACCGCACCGTTGCCGGTGCGGTTACCACCCAGATGGCATCCACCATATCGTCCATACCTGCTTCAATTAAGAGAGGGGCCTCAATAACTACCACCGCCTCCGGGTCAGTTTGGCGTAAAGCCGCTATTTGCGCCTGGACTCTCTCCCGGATGCGGGGGTGGGTTATGGCGTTCAACAATTCCCTGGCGGCAGCGTCACTAAAAACGATCCGGCCCAGGGCCCGCCTGTTAAGTAGGCCGTCCGGCTGCAGAATCCCCCGGCCAAAGGCGGCGACAATGTCCCTATAGGCAGGCTTGCCGGGAAGTACCACTTCCCTGGCCACCTGATCGGTGTCGATAACTATTGCCCCCAGTTCTTTTAAAATCCCGGCGACGGTGCTTTTACCGCTGGCAATACCGCCGGTAAGACCGATAATAAACATCTCCATTGCTCCTACCATCGCCAGATCCCTATGGCGATTGAATTTTAACCCTGCAGGGTTAATAATATAACAGCCTCCAGGCGCCCGGCAAGGGCTGGCCTTAAATACCCGGCCATTTAAACCTGGCAGGCAGGGCAAAATACCGTGCTCCGGCCGCCGATTTTCACCCGTTCAAGGGTGCAGCCACAGCGGCGGCAGGGCTGGCCGGCGCGGCCGTAAACCTGGAGGTAATCCTGATTTTTCCCCTGCTGGCCGTGGCCATCGACGTAATCCCTGAAAGAGGTGCCGAAATTCGCTATACCCTGCTCTAACGCGGCCCGCATGGCCCGGTGCAGGCGCACCAGTTCATTCTCTGTCAGCGAAGCCGCCGGTCTTAAGGGATTGAGCCCCGCCAGGAAGAGCATCTCATCGGCATAGATGTTACCAATCCCTGCCAGGAGGTGCTGGTCCAGGAGGACCTGTTTTACCGGTCGGCGCCGGCCGGCACAGATGGCTGCCAGGGTGGCGACATCAAAGGACGGATCCAGGGGTTCCGGTCCCAGTTTTTTCAGCCCGGCCGCTACCGTTACCTCGTCCTCCTGGCCCAGGTAGAGGCGCCCAAAACGGCGGCTGTCCACCCAGCGCAAGGCACCACCACCTGCCAGGCGGAAAACCACATGGGTATGGGGCAGTACAGGGCCGGTCGCCGCCGTTAAGATCAGGCGTCCGGTCATCCTTAAATGGGCCACCAGGCAATAGCCGGCTGTAAGGTAAAAAAGGAGATACTTCCCCCGGCGGTCGAGGCGGATTATTATTTTACCTGCCAGCAAATCGATGAAAGTGGCGGCATCGGGTACAGCAATAACGCCGGGGTAGTATACCTCTACCCCGGCAATGGTTTGCCCCCGGAGATGGGGGCTAAGAGTGCGTTTAATTGTTTCCACTTCAGGCAGTTCCGGCATCTTTCATCGCTCCATCATATGGTTCCATATCATACCAGCTACGGCCGTATTTTAAATCCACCTGGAGGGGGACCTGAAGTTCCAAGGTGTTTTCCATATTCTCCTTTACCAGAGCGGCTACTGCCGGCAGGTCTTCCTCAGGGACATCAAAGATCAATTCATCGTGAACCTGGAGGATCATCCTGGCGCCCGGGTATCGCTCCTCCAGCAGGCGGAAAATCTTAACCATGGCGATTTTAATAATATCTGCCGCGCTGCCTTGGATGGGGGTATTCATAGCTGCCCGCTCCCCAAAGCTGCGGGTGGTATGGTTGGAACTGAAGAGTTCCGGCAGGTAACGGCGCCGCCCCAGGAGGGTGGTTACATAGCCAACCTGCCGTGCCCTGGCAACGACCTCTTCCATGTAAGCCCTTACACCGGGGTAACGCTGGAAATAACGCTCAATATATTCATGGGCTTCGCTGCGGCTGATGCCCAGATCGCGGCTGAGGCCGAAATCGCTGATTCCGTAAACAATGCCGAAGTTCACGGCCTTGGCGCTGCGCCGCATGAACGGTGTCACTTCACTTAAGGGAACACCAAAGACTTCAGCTGCCGTCCGGGCATGGATGTCTTCCCCCCGGCGAAAGGCGGCAATCATGCCGGCATCACCGGAGATGTGGGCCAGGATACGAAGCTCGATCTGGGAGTAATCAGCAGCCAGAAGGAGGCGGCCGGGAGCATGGGGAACGAAAGCGCGGCGCAGGCGCCGGCCCACTTCCAGGCGCACCGGGATGTTTTGCAGATTGGGCTCGCTGCTGGACAGGCGGCCGGTAGCCGTCACCGTCTGGTTAAAGGTGGTATGGAGGCTCTTCGTTCTGGGATTGACCAGGGGCTTCAGCCCGTCCACATAGGTGGATTTTAACTTGGTAAGCTGGCGGTATTCCACCAGCTTGGCGGCAATGGGGTGTCTTGCGGCCAGTTCTTCCAGGACGGCAGCGTCGGTAGAAAAGCCAGTCTTGGTCCGCTTCACCGGCGGCAGGCCCAGTTTTTCAAAAAGGATATTCCCCAGCTGCCGCGATGAGTTGATATTAAACTTTTCCCCGGCCAGGCGGTAGATTTCTTCTGTCAGGGCGGCAATATTGCCTTCCAATTCAGCACCCATGAGGTCCAGGGTTTCCAGGTCAACAGCCACACCATAGCTTTCCATTTCGCCTAAAATCCGGGTCAGGGGAAGTTCCACCCGCCGGTAAAGCTCCTCCATACCGGCTACCTGCAATTTGGCAACTAATTCCCGGTGCAAGAGCCTGGTGGCCACGGCGCGCCGGGCAGTGGTCAGCCGTAAAGATTCATCTTCCACCAGCGCCAGGTCCAGGTGTTCCAGGCAGAGTTCCGGCAAATCGTGGCGGGAGGCGGTGGGATTAAGAAGGTAGCCGGCGATCATGGTGTCGCCCCCCGGATCGGCAACCTGTGCCCCGGCCTCCTTCAGCCAGACCAGGGCTGCCTTGGCATTGTGAAAGATAGGCCCTGCCTGCAGCAGGGGTGCCAGGGCCAGGGCCAGGCCAGAAGCCGGCACCCCCGCCGTATCCAGGACAGCCACGCCCCCTTCCCAGGCCAGTCCCACGGCTAAAGCTGCGGCTTCCAAATAATTGGCGTTATTCAAAGCCAGGGCGATAGCAACTTCTTGCTCCCCGGCCAGGCGCCCGGCAAGTTTGGCCAGTTCTTCCAGGCTGGTCAAAATATGGAGCTCCGGGAGATTCAGGGTTTTGACGGTGGCTGCCGGAGCCACCCCGGCTCCTTCTTCCTGCATGGCTTTTAAGACATCTCTGACCAGGCTGTTAAACTCCAGTTCTTTGTAAAGGGCCAGGACAGCCTTATAGTCCGGCTTCTCACGGCGGCAGGCTCCAAGATCTAGTTCTACCGGCACGTTGCAGCGAATGGTAGCCAGCTGCCTGGCCAGGCGGGCCTGGTCGGCGTAAGCGACCAGGTTGGCCGCTACTTTCCGCCCCTTCACTTCACCGGCATGGGCCAGTACCCCCTCCAGGTCGCCATACTGGCGGACCAGCTGTACGGCCGTCTTTTCCCCTACTCCGGGTACGCCGGGAATATTGTCGGAGGCATCACCCATGAGGGCCTTGACATCGATGAGCTGGCCGGGCTCCAGGCCATAGGCTTTTTTAATGGCCTCCAGGTCAAATAATTCCACCTGAGAAAGGCCGCGCCGCATGAGGAGGACCTTAACCCTGTCATCTACCAGCTGCAGGGCATCCCGGTCACCGGTCAGGATTAAAACCTCTAGTCCCGCCTCTTTCCCTTTGTGGCTTAAAGTCCCGATGAGATCATCAGCCTCGTAGCCTTCTAGTTCGCAGCTTGCCAGCTTCCAGGCTGCCAGGAGGCGTTTGACGAGGGCAAACTGGGGCCTGAGTTCCGGAGCGGTTTCAGGACGCGTCCCCTTATATTCCTCATACAGGTCGTGGCGGAAAGTAACCTTGCTGTGGTCAAAAGCCACGATTACATAGTCCGGCGCCACCAGGTCAAGGGCCTTTTGCAGCATGGTGGCAAAGCCATAAACGGCATTGGTCTGAAGGCCTTCACTTGTCTGGAGCGGCGGCAGGGCATGAAAGGCCCGGTGTATAATGCTGTTGCCGTCCACCAGGAGCAATTTACCTTTTTGTACGGGCATTCGTCACCCTTCTTTGTAAAAAACGCTGCTTCTATTTTATCTTTTTCTGTTTCCAGTGGCAATTCTTTTCCCCTTCATCAAAAAACCACCCTTAAGGTGAGGGTGGTCTGGAGGACGCCTCCGGTACCGGGGTTGGGGCTGGCTTCTTATATACCTTTTCAGGTACCGTCAAAGTTTGGTATATATCTGCTGAATCAATCTTATTTGGCGAGAGCATCCTGGCATCAGGGATGGCCAACTTCTTTTCCCCGGTTTGGTTATCAGGCGGGGTAGGCGGCGGTGAAATTGTTCCCGTCCCGGTTTGTTTACCGGTTGCTGTAATTTCTCCTTTATCTTTATTTATTTGTAGCTTGTTATCACCTGAAATAATTTGCTCCAGGGACGTCTGGTCCTGGAGGCCAGTTATTTGTTCACCGGGTAATTTTTGTCCCTTACCTGCTTGATGGTTCTGTTCTGAGGCTGGACCGGGGTTTTGGCCCCGGGAGCCAACATTGGTCATGGCCTGGACAACCGGATTTCTCTTTCCGCTGTTAAAAACTGGCTGGGGTTTGGTGGCCTTCGCCGGTTGTCGCCTCAGAGGCTGTGCCGGCCGGGCTTCTTCCCCTGATGGGGTTATTGCTGGTGCCGGTGGTTTGTTTTCTTGATCTGTAATTATCATGGAGAAATCCCTTTTTGGTGCTGTAGTCGTCGGAGCCGGCAAAGCTTTCACCTGTCCCTGTTCTTCCTGCGTAAACGCAGACGTTACCTGCCTGGCTTGGAATGGTGGAGGGAAAGGAAAATAGCCGGCAGAGCCAGCAATAGCCACCACAACCGTAACCGCTGCCGCTGCCGCCAGAGAGAGCCACTGCGGCAGGCGCCGGTACCATGGCCGGCAGGCCGCCTCAAGCCGCGACCGTAAACGCTCCTCAAACCCGGCCGGCAGTTCCAGTTCTTCTTCCGACCAGGCCCTGAGAAGGTTCACTGTCTGGCGCAGGGCTTCCAGTTCTTCCCGGCAGGAGTTGCACCGACGCAAATGCTTCTCCACGTCCCGTCGTTGAGTTGCCGTCAGGACATCATCCAGATATGATGACAGCAATTCCCGGTAGTGGCTACAGTTCACCGCCCCTCACCCCCTTTGCTTATATAGACGCTTTGCAACGCTAAATGTTCCCGTTCCCTTATCAGGCGCTGTCGCAAAAACTGCCGCGCCCGGCTCAAGCGAGATTTCACCGTCCCCACAGAACAACCCAGGATGGTCGCTATCTGTTCATAGCTAAAGCCCTGCAAATCACGCATGATTATCACCATGCGATATTCCGGCGTCAGAACCTGGATTAGTTTATGTATATAGTCCTCCCCCTCCCTGGCCAGGAAAATTTCTTCCGGTGAAGGAACACCTCCCCAGGCGGCCAGCTCCCAGGGTACCACCTCTGTTTCCTGCAGACCCTCCAGGGAAAGGGCGGGCCGCCGTTTGAGGCGGCGCAGGGCATCGCGGCAGACATTGGCAATGATATGCTGCAGCCAGGTTTTAAAGGAACACTGGCCCCGGAAGCCCGGCAGGTTTTTATAGGCGCGCACCAGGGCCTCCTGGGCGGCATCACCGGCATCTTCGGGATTGCCCAGGAAGCGGTACGCAATGGTGTAGAGCATCTTCTGGTAACGCTCCACCAGGAGGGTAAAAGCCTCCATATCGCCCTTTCGACTCCGGGCCAGCAATTCTTCGTCCGAAACCACGGCTGCCCACCACCTTCCAGCTTTTTTCCTATTCGCCATCTCCCTTCCTTTATCCTTTTAGGCCTTGCAGGAATATGAAGTCTATGTTAAAATAAAAATCACACAAGCCGAAGTGGTGGAACTGGCAGACGCGCCGGACTCAAAATCCGGTGGCCGCGAGGCCGTGCGGGTTCGACCCCCGCCTTCGGCACCAATAATACCAAGGCGTGAAAGCCTTGGTCATTTGCTTTTTATAGACGAATTAATACTGCAACGTTGCCTTCCTTTCCAGAGAGCTGTCCATAATTTGTCTGCTACAGGTTAACAACCTATCAATAAGCGAGGTGGTCGGCATAAGCATCGACCACCTCGCTTATCTTCGCCCGGATATTAGGTGGTTGAAGCTGGAACGATTTATACTCGCTATAGTTTTGCTCTAACTTACCGGGAGGATGTTCTGACGAGAAGTTTATCGGGGCAGGCAGTAATCCAGGCCGTTTTTCGGCCATCAACCCCTGCAGGGTAACTTTGCCTATTGCCTGTCCCCGGTGCTATGCTAATAAATATGGGATCGCTACTAGTTATTTGCGGAGGTTACATAATCATGGCTATATGCCAGAAAACTGAAGAGGCAACCTTTTCCTGTCATCAAAGCAAGAGATCTCGCCAGTTGGGCTATGGAGCCATTCTCCTCGCAACTTTCCTTTACGGGGGCAATGTTATAGCCGGCCGGTTGGTGGCCCCCTTGGTACCACCCATAGCTATGTCCGCCGTCCGGGGTATACTTGGTCTTATAATATTGCTTCCTTTTGCCTGGAAGGAACCCCATAAACCGCGCCTGCAGGACCTGCCGTATCTGGCTATAGTGGGCTTTCTTGGGATCAGCGTGGCCTATGGTACCTTTGCCTGGTCTATGCAAGACAGCCCGGCAATTAATGCCGCCATAATCATTGCCACCTTCCCGGCCGTTACCCTGGTCCTGCTCGCTTTGGGATGGCACGAAAAGCCCAGCTGTTACCAGATCATAGGAATTATAATTGCCTTCACTGGCTTGGCACTGGTATCTAGCGAGGGTTCCCTTGAACGCATACTAACTTTACGCTTCCATGCGAGTGATCTGATTCTCCTGGTTAATGTTATTGCCGTTTCCCTTTCTAATATCCTGGTACAAAAAATGATGCAGCGCTATCCAGCAATCATTACCAGTACGTGGAGCCTCTTTTTTGGTACCATTTTCCTGCTCCCCGGGGGTCTATGGGAGGTATTTCACCAGGGCTGGTACCTGCCTTGGATGGGCTGGCTATTACTTATCTATATGGGCTGTATCATTGCCGGTTTGGCGCTGTTACTCAACTTTGAGGCCATCAATCGCCTCGGCTGCGGACCGGTGGCTATGTTCAACAACTTAACCCCCCTCTTTGCCATTGCCCTCGCAGCTTTAATTCTTAAGGAAAAGCTAGCCTGGTATCATGCTTTAGGTATTATTTTAGCCCTGGGCGGGGTGCTTATCTCCCTCTGGCAACATCACCCGGAAAAGAAAACGGTCTAGCGGCAGCTCCGGTACTATTCTTCACCGGGGTTAAGGATAGAGGTAGAAATACCCGCCCGCCAGCGGAAATTTTTTTACAGATGGCTTCCAGTACCACACGGATGTGATAAAATAGTTAAGGACTTTTTTCCAGGAGCCACGCCAAAGGGGTTAAATATCTACCGGCGAATTATAAGAAAAGTTCGGCTAAGACGTTCGGCTTGAGCGGCAGGCCGCTCTCCAATGGTTAGGAAAAAAAGCCGGTAAAAAGACCGTACTTTTGCAGGAGGGGACAGGGGTGAAAAAAATTGCCGCCCTTGTGACGGTTGTAGTCTTGCTTTTGTCCTTAACTTTGATTTACGGTAAATCTTATTCTTTCCGTCATCAGGACCAGGGAATAAATAATGCCGGCAGCTCCCCGGCAGAAACTGCCGGACCTGAAACAAGGCCTGTATCATCCATAACAAGGGAAACTGCAACAATAACGCCGGCGCTGGCTACTACAACCGGCAACCCCGCAAAAATTATTTACCAGAATAAAGTTGTTGCCCTCATTTACCATCATATTGATAACCAGGAAATCCCAGGATTGGTTATCTCCCCGCAACGCTTTCGCCACCACCTGGATATGCTCCGGGCACAGGGTTACCGGGCCATCAACCTGGAGGAGCTACGCTCTTTTCTAAAAGGTGAACCCATTCCCGATAATGCCGTCCTGATTACCTTTGACGACGGGTATGAGAGCGTTTACCGGTATGCCCTACCGGAACTGCGCGAGAAGCAGATGCCGGCCGTTTCTTTTGCTATTGTCGGCTATGCAGGACAAAAATTGGGCCGTCTCCAGCACTATGACTGGCAGGAAGCCAGGGAAATGGCAGCCGCCGGTTTCATCACCCAATCCCATACTTACAATATGCATAGTTACGGTCTTCTAGCTAACGGCCGTCAAGGCCCCATCCTTAGCGGTCCTTTAAAAGATCAAAGCGCGGAAGATTTTATGAACATGGTCTACCAGGATCTGGCCCGCTCCCGGGAGGAAATTGAGGCTCACCTGCAGCAACCGGTCTATGCCCTGGCCCTGCCCTACGGCGCCGCCGGCCCCCTGGCCATCCAGGCAGCCGCCCGGGCCGGTTTTCAGCTTATTTTTACTACCCAGGCCGGCGCAATTACACGGAAAAGCAATCCTCTGTCCCTGCCCCGGATCAATGCCGGTTCGCCGGCCGTATCGCCCAGCGAACTCGATATTATAATCCGCAAGGCTGCCGGCGTAGAGACTACTGTATTAACTAGATCACAGGCCCAGACCAAAATTAGTGGCAAAAAGGCTAATAAAAAGATCTAGCGAAGGACAGCCATCATAGTTCCTCACTAACAAATAAAGCCAGTGGCCGGATTGCCCGCCACCGGCATTTTTATTAAGCGGATTAATGGGCGTGCAGGTGGAAATAGCCCTGGTGGTGGTGCTCATGAAAGGCCGCGTCAATAAGGTTGACCTGCATTAAAAGCTTACGGTTGGCCAGAATTTCCCGGGGCAAGCCTGCTGCTGCCAGGCGGTGGTCTTCGCCCAGGACGAAAACCCGGTCGGCAATAACGGGGACAATAGCCAGGTCGTGGGTGGCGGTGATAATGGTCTTACCGGCCTGGTTTAATTTAAGGAGCATTTCCACCAGCCAGCGCTGGCTGCGGGGGTCCAGGCCGGCCGTCGGCTCGTCGAGGATCAGCACCTCCGGGTTGCTGGCCAGGACGGCTCCCAGAGCTACTTTTTTCCTTTCCCCGCCGCTCAGTTTATGAGGAGGGCGGTCGGCCAGGGCTTCCAGTTCCAGCAGGGCCAGGAGGGAATCAACCCGGGCTTTGACTTCAGCCGCCGGTAATTCCAGCTGCAGGGGACCGAAGGCCAGCTCTTCCCTGACGCTGGCATTAAAGAGCTGGGCTTCGGAATTCTGAAAGACAAACCCCACCCGGCGGCGGAAAGCCAGAAAGAAATCTTCATCTTCCAAGGAGGCCTCGGTCAGTTCCTGGTCGTCAAATTTCACCGTTCCCTGTCGGGGGAAAATCAGGCCGCTCAAAAGCCGCTGGAGGGTGGACTTGCCCGAGCCGTTGGCCCCCAGGAGAACCACTTTTTCCCCGGCGTTGATGGTTAAGCTGATTCCCTCCAGAGCGGGACGACCGTCTTCATAAGCGTAGCTGACATTTTGCAAAGTATAGAGGGCTTTAGTGACCAAGGTAATAATCGCCACCTAAAAGGATTAATCCCGCCATGATAAACCCGGCGAAGCGCCAGTAGTCCCGCGGAGCCAGGCTGTAGTCTTCCAGGCAACGTCCTTCACCGCGATAACCCCGGGCCACCATGGCTTGATAGACCTCTTCACTTAAAACGTAGGCCCTGATCAGGAGGTTTCCCATGGCCCCGGCCAGGAAATGGCGGTTCATTTTTAAACTTGACCTGCCCACCAGGCGGCTCTGGCGGGCTGTGAACATCTCTTCTGTGGTTTTGAGCAGTAAGAAGATATAACGATAGGTCATGCTAAAAATCAGGACAAAAATCCTGGGTACCCGTAAAACCCGCAGGGCCCTGAGGAGGGCCGCCCAGCGAGTGGTCATGGTCACCAGGAAAGCTAGGGAGACAGTGACCCCTACCCGGATGACGAGGAGCCCGGCCCCGGCCAGGCCCTGGCGGGTTATGGCGAGAAGCGCCGGCAGTTGCCAGGGCCCCAGGTGTACAGGCCCTTTCAGGTTCAACAGGACCACCAGGGGCTCGCCCGGGCGCACCCAGTTAAAGAGGGTAGGGAAAACCATTATCCCCGTGAACAGGGGTACGATGAGCCAGACACGTTTTAAATATGGGCCTAAAGGTATCCGGGAAAAGTAAGCCAGGAGGATTATCCCCCCGTACATGACAACCAGGGTCAAGGGGTGGCGAGCCAGCCCGGCCACCACAGCCAGCCACAGCAAGCCCAAAAGCTTTAACCTGGGCTCCACGCCCTGAAGCAGGCCCCGGCGGCCGGCCAGTTCCTCGGCAAAAAGGACCTCCTGGCCGAAGTGGGCCAGGTCCTGCAGAGTCTTTTCGCCGAAACCCGGCTGCCGTTTTCTTCCTCCGGCGCGGAGTGGTGGATAATTGTTTTGCCATAACCATGGTGGTAAGTTTTCAACGCGCATGGTAGTTGGCTCCCGGTTTTTCTTTCCGGGCCGTAAATCTGTGGACGGCCAGGAAAATAGCCATTATTATCCCCAGCCCCACCAGGGCCGACAGGATATAGCCCAGGGCCTCGGCTAAAAAGCTTCCAGCCAGGCCAGGTACGGCGTAGTCCGGGAAGAGGGCATGGGACCAGCTAGCGGCCAGTTTAACCATGCCGTCCGGGACAAAACCCAGCATCTGCTGCAATTCTTCCGGTGACCATTCGCCCCAGGCCGTACCGCTGGCCAGGATACCTAAAGGTGATAGCAGGACCAGTATACCCAGCCCTATAGCCAGTCCCTTGAGGCCCGGACCGCCAGCTCCAGCTGGAGCTGCTGCCCTTCCCTCCGGATAAAGCTGGAGTAAGGCGGGGTTAGCCCGTTCAAGGTAGTGGACCACCAGGCCGGTAACTATCCCCTCGGCCGGGCCGGCCACCAGGAGATGAGCCAGAGCCATAGCCGGGACGGCCAGGGAGAGAGGATAGGGACTGTAAAGGGGTACCCCGCTTGCTGTATGGAAGAGGACCGGCTGGAGGCCGAATTCCACCGCTGCCGCCAAGGCGGCCAGGTTAATCCCTGTAAAGCCGGCAATGCCCGCCGCCAGAACCCGGCGTCCATGGGTCACCGGCGACCTGCCGGCAAGGAGTTTATAGACATAGAAACTTGCAAAGGGCTGGATAAAGGCGATGTTGAAGGCGTTGGCGCCAAAGGCCAGGATACCGCCGTCGCCAAAGAAGAGGGCCTGGATGGCCAGGGCAATGGAAAGGCCGATGGCAGCTGCCCAGGGGCCGAAGAGGATGGCGAGGATGGCGCCGCCGGTGGCATGGGCCGTGGTGCCGTCGGGGATGGGAATGTTGTACATCATAATGGTAAAGGAAAAGGCGGCGCCAATGGCCAGGAGGGGGACTTGTTTGGCCTTCAATGTTGCCCGGACTTTCCGGGCTGCCGCACGCCACACAGGCAGCATTGCTGCCCCTAGAACAGCACACGTCTGAGGGCTTAAGTAACCGTCGGGAATATGCATACCGGCAGACCTCCTTGCAAGTACCCATGGCCAAAGAAAAAGACCATGGGCCTACTCCCCTGCCTTCTGGCAGGCCAGCAGGCCTCCATGGCCCACGCTTACAAAAATAACCTTGCTGAACTAATTATACAGGCTTGTGATCCCGAAAGCAAGCAGAAAATGGCCTACTTGATTTCAAAGGAGCCTTGGGTCAGGAAGGTTCTGTAGTGCGCCTCCTTTCCTGCCAGCCGTGGCGCCGGCAGCGGCCTCGTCCAGGGGTGGGAGCCGGGCTGAAAATTTCTGTGCTACCGCAGCGGGGGCAAGTTTCATTATCATCCTTTTCCGGTTCCCATTCATGGCCACATTCTTCACAGCGGGCCTTTGCCCCTGCCAGGCGGTAAACCCCGCCCTCTACCCGGATAGCCTTACCATTAATCAGAGCATCGGCCACTTTACTCCGGGCTGCGCCAAGGATACGGAAAAAGGTAGGTCGTGAGACCCTCATCCTGGCGGCGCATTCCTCCTGCTCCAGGCCTTCTATATCCTTCAGACGAATGGCTTCCAGTTCTTCCACTGCCAGGACAACTTCTTCCAGCTGGCGTAAAGGTACTGCTGCCGGTTTAAAATAAGTGATCCCTGGTATAAATTCTACCCGCCGGCACTTTGGTGGCCTCGGCATGATGGTCCCCCACTTTCAAGCTTTACTTTACCTTATCATAACTTTAATGTGGACTTATGTCAACCATAAGGAATAAATGCCTGATTACTATGTACTTTATTTTTGCCGATGCGGGTAGACCCGGCCGATTGACACCTTATGGTACCTTACGCACGGCTACCACTGCAGTATTGAACAATAATTTACGTAACAACACCTTATTTACCTTCTACGGCCGGTAAGAAAGTTACTTCCAGCTTGCGGCGATAGCGCCGCAGTATTTTCACGAAGCTGGAGCCAAAGAGGAGATAAAAGACGGCGTTACCTGCGGCATGAAAGGTATCAAACCAGAAGCTAGCAGCACAGGTGGCCACAAAGGACTGCCAGGTCAAGGGGTGGATGAAGCCCGTCCAGGTCCACAGGTTCATTATCCAGCCAAAAAGGTATCCCCAAAGCAAGCTAAATACCGTCATAACCTTCTTGCCCGCCCGGGGCAAAATAATCCCCATTACCCCTGCCGAGGTACCGGCCAGGCCCCAGGCCAGCATCTGCCAGGGCGTCCACGGGCCCTGGCCCAGGAAAAAGTTGGATATCAGGGCCGCCGTAGAACCGGCCATAAACCCGGCCCGCGGTCCGAAAACAAAGCCAGAAATGATTACCATAAAGGTAGTAGGCTGGATATTGGGCAAAGCAGCAAAAGGAACCCGGCCGACGGCGGCAATGGTACCCAGCATAGCGATTACGGCCACTTCCCGGGAAGAAATCCGTCTCTGTTCAAACCCCCAGTGCAGCATAACCAGGGCTATAATGATTATTACCGAAGCCAGCAAACCCCACCCCTGGCCCAAAAGAAGGGCGTTGACCTTGATACTGGTCAGCAACAAGCCCAGGATAAACACCAGGGCAAAGGGAAACAGCATTTTACGCCAAAACGCCACAGGCATAACCTCCCAAATTTGCCAGGGTACACACCATGTAGTGGGAAAGCCGTACTCGCTAACCGGCCCGCCGGTACGGGCCGGGCGGCGGTCCCTCCGGATGCCTCACCTTCCTTCTGGAACTGCTTGCCTGGCAGGCCATACGGGTTCCAGCCTGTCCAGGGCATCGCGCAGGGTCAGGACACCGTCAACATAGCCGCGGCACATTTTACCAATCTGGGTGGTATAAAAAAATGACTGGCCCAGGACCTGGTGCTTAGGTCCATCGGCTACGATCCGGCCGGCAAACAGCAGCAGCACCCGCGTGGCATAGGCGGCGGCAAATTCAACATCGTGGGTCACCAATACCACACTTACTCCCTCCCTGCTTAAACCCGTCAACATTGTTCCCAGCTCGTCCTTCAAATGATAATCCATCCCCCGGGTAGGCTCATCAAGCACCAGGAGCCGGGGCCGGGTCACCAGTATGGAGGCCAGGGCCACCCGCTGGCGCTCGCCGCTGCTTAAATCGCGGGGGTTTACCCGCCGGTAGCGCTGTAAGCCGAGCTTCTCCAGAAGTTCATCAACCACACCGTCATCAGTAAGACCGAAATTTTTTAGGGTGAAAAGCAATTCCTCTTCCACGGTATCCTGGAAGAGATAATCATTGGGATTCTGGGAAAGGTAGGCAATCCTGCCGGCCCCGGGCCGGCTCTCGTTACTCAAGTCGCGGCCCATTAGCAGCACCCGTCCCCGACCCGGTTTTAAGAGGCCGGCCATGGTTTTCAGGAGGGTGGATTTACCGGCGCCGTTGGCACCCAGGACAGCCACCACCTCACCGGCATTTATCTGCAAGGTGATGTCCTGCAGGGCTTCTTTACCGTTGGGATAGGTAAACCATACCCTGCTCATGGTCAAAACCGGTTCTCCCGGATTTTCATTTACAACCGGCCTTAGAGGAGGAAACTTCCGGTAGTTAAAGTTTGACCGCAGCAACCGGCGTCCTTCCTTGACGGTAACGGGAATAGAGGGGAAACCTATCCGGGCAAAAAAACGGGCCACGGGAGGAATAAAAGGAATTTCCCTGGTTACCGCCCAGCGGGCCAGTTGTTCCGGCGTACCCTCATATTTGACCTGGCCGTCTTCCATGAACACTACCCGGTCAGCCAGGTGGAAACACCTTTCCAGCCGCTGCTCGATCAAAATTATGGTCAGGCCCATTTCCTCATTTAACCGTTTAATGAGATTAAAAAATTCCTCGGCCGCTACCGGGTCCAGCTGGGAGGTGGGCTCGTCTAAAACCAGCACCTGCGGTTGCATGACCAGCACGGCAGCCAAGGCCACCTTTTGCTTCTGCCCGCCGGAAAGGTGCGCGGTAAATTCCTGTCTAACCTCTGCCAGGTCCAGAAAGCTCAGGACTTCGGCTACCCGCCGGGACATTTCCGCCTGGGGCAAGCCCAGGTTTTCCAGGCCGAAGGCGATCTCGGCCTCGACACTGGTCATAACCAGCTGCTTTTCCGGGTCCTGGAAGACTATCCCCACTTCCCGGGCCAGTTTTCGCCGGTCCATCTGGCCCATGTCCCGCCCTTGAAAATAAACCTTGCCCCCAAACCTGCCGCCGTAAAAGTCCGGGATCAGTCCGGCCAGCGCCCGCGCTAAAGAAGACTTGCCCGATCCCGAGCCGCCGGTTATAAGCAAAAACTCCCCTTCCTCGATACGCAAATTAATGCCCTTTAAGGCTGGTTTTTCCCTGTCCGGGTAGTAATAGGTCAAATTTTCGCATTGAAACAAGGGCAACGCTGCCACCCCCAGCTTAATACCACCGGAACGGATAAAGAAAGAATGATAATGATTAATAAAATTAGGGTCATGGGGCCTTTAACCAAGTAGTCCAGCTGCGGGTAAAAACTGAAGGTGCTGAATCCTTTAGCCTGGCCATAAACGGCCGTTGCCAGAGCCAGGACGCCACCTCCAAGACAAAGGCTGTCCCGCGGCCGCCAGGTATCCCGCCGGTAACAGGAACGCCGGCCGCTGCCAAAGGCCCGCGCCTGCATGGCCTCGGCTATTTCCAGGGAATCTTCCAGGGAAGACAGGAGCAGGATATTCATCAGAGCTGCATATCTGGGTAGCCTTTCTTTTAACGTTCCGCCATGAAAGTCAACGCCCCTTACCATCTGCACTTCCTGGATGTTTTCCATTTGCCTGATCATGGCTGGAAACATCCGGGTAGCCAGGGACAGCACCAGCGCCGACCGGGAGGCAAAACGCGCCAGCAAACTTAAAACTTTATCCGGGTGAACCACTAGATTATAGAGGCAAAAGATGCTGATGATGGCTAACAGCCGCACGCTCATAGCCGCGCCGTAGCAAATGGCTTCCAGCGAGACGGTTAAGCGGCCGAAAACCGGCAGGCGCGGTCCGAACCAGATTATCGTTTCCCCGGCATGGGCCAACAGGGCGTTGACAATAATCACCGGCAACATCATGCCCACACTGAGACGCAAATAAATTTCCCAGACCGCAAGACCACGGGCGGCGCTAATGGCCAGGACAACGACCAGTAATAGCCCCAGCAGGTAAAGGGGATTGGTGAACACCAGGGCCAGCACAAATAAAATACCCAGGTAAGTCAGGGCTGCCGCCGGATGTAGGCTCTGTAAAAAGAGACCTTTTTCCTGGTAAAAAAATTGCTCAAACATTTTTAGGGAAACCCTCCGAAATTTGCCCCTGCGTAGACTGGATTAAGGTTTATCACCTATGAGCCCTTTTTATGCTCACCGTTTGGGAAGTTGCATCCCAGTCTACCTGGTAGCCAAAGGCTTCCGCTACAAACCGGGCCGGGAGATAGGTGCGACCTTCTCGCAGCAGGGGAGCGACGCCGATGCTCCTGGCCTGGCCATTGACGTAGCCGGTTTCTTCGCCAATAACCATGGTTACTGTAACGCCATCCTTGCTCAGTTTAACAGCCGCAGTTTTCTCATCCCAGCTAATGCCGTCACTCGCTACGTCCAGAGCATAAGCCAGGTAACGCACGGGTACATATGTCCGGCCGTTCTCAATAAAAGGAGCTGCATCCATCGCCTTTACTTCTTCTTTTTCCCCGGCAAAAATTGTATAGCTCCTGGCGCCAACAATAAAACGTGCTTTATACCGGGTAACAGCAGGCTGTGGAGCTAATCGAGTATAAAACGGCTGTCCAAAATAGAGGCTGGCCAGGGCCATTAAGGCCTGGCTGGTAGCCATTTCATTACTTCCCATCCCCCTGATGTGTTCAAAGGAACCGTCAGGCAACTGGAAGCGAAGCAGGGCGGTTAAAACATTTCCTCCTGCTTTGTTAAAATTACCTTGAAGTGGATCAATGCCAACTGCAGTAAGCCCTTCAATGACCATGCAGGAGCTTTCTGGATTTTCCGCCCCCCAGGACTCAAAACCGCCATTTTCTTTTTGGGCCTTAGCCAGGTAAGCCACTGCCTTTTGGACAACCGGACTATCTTTTTTCTCGCCCAATGCTCCCAGGGCCATTAACGCCATACCGGTGGAATCCACATCGGACGTTTCTTCATCTGTAGCGTCCCAGTAAAAGGAACCGTCGGCGTGCTGCCTGGCCACCAGCCAGCTTAGGGCCTTGCTCTTATCGGGAATATCAGCGCCGGCAGCATGCAAGGCCAATACCGCCCAGATGTGGGCATTTACTAGCTGTTCACCGCCATGAGCTATATTGTCAGCAAACTTACCACTGGCGAGCTGGGCATCCTGGATCTTTTTTATAAGGTTCTGGCCCTGGTAATTATAGGGGTTCCCTCCAGCGGCCAGAACGGCCAGGACCAGGGCGGCATAATCATTCATTTCACCGGATGCGGTGGCAGCAGCCAGCATTTTTTCACAAGCCCGGCCAGCCAGCGTACCTTTTAAATCCTTTCCCGATGCCGCCAGGGCAATATAGCTCCAGGGAGACAAAACACCCCCGGCTTTCTCTCTTGTTAACAAATAAGCGGCAGCGGTATTTAATGATTTTCCGGCGCTATCCCTCCCGGTAAGGGCCCAGGCTGGCGTGACAGCGCCAGCGATAAGTAAGAATAAAATTAAAAAAGCCAGCGCCAAATCTGAAATCCTCTGTTTTAACATACCTGTGCACCCCTTTCCTGATAAATCAAGGTGAGGACGCCTTCAACCCTTGCCAGGTGGGCCCGGTACTGTTCAGGGTTTCGCTATACCACCAGATAATCTTATCACCTGACCGAATCCCTTTCTCGCTGGCTGCCACCATGGGGATCTCATCATTAACCTTATACATCCAGCCGGCCATACCTTTATTGTCTTGCCCGGCTATACTCCGGACAAAATTGCCGTATACAGGACTGATGCTGTATTTCAGGCCGGTGGCATCCAGGGCCCCGAGGGCCGTCAATCCCCATTTGTTGTTTTTATCAACCGTCACCGTAGCAGGACCATAAAGGAGTTGCCCTTTCATGCCAACTACGGCAATATCCACCCGGCACCCGGAGGCGGCAGGAGAATCCTGGGCTGGTGTTAGAGGGGCGCCGTTGCCGGCATCACTCTGGCTGCCAGCACTCTGCGCCGGCGGTGCCGCCTGGGGAGCACCGGCAGGTCCCGAGGCTTTCCCCCCGCCGGTTATAGCGCTGTCACCTGGCTTCTTCTCCCCCGCCATTTTTTCCGGCGGCTTGAGGGTCTCAGGCGCTTTTTGATTGCCGGCACTTTCCGGAACGCCGCCGGCAACAGCATTCTCCGCTGGTAAGGGAGCACCGGTGGGTGGTGTCCGGACATTATCAGCCCCGCGTGGCCCGGTATAGAAATTGGAAATTGCCGGTCCTATTAAGGCCAGTAAGACGATCAGGGCCGCTACCAGGTAAATAAATTTTTTTTGCATTTACTATTCCTCGCTATGCCTGTATTATCAGTCCCGTCAAGGCCACCTTCTCTGGGCCCGTAAGATCTCCAGCAGCGATGGGGAGCACCGCTGGACACGCCGGCGCTCCCCACCGTTTTAATCCTTCTTTTCTCATTTACTCTGCTACTAGCATCCGGTAGATCATCACCGCGCATTCTGCCCGGCTGGCCGTATCTCCCGGCCGGAACGTACCATCTTCAAAACCTTTAACAAGTCCGTGGGCGGCAGCTACAGCTACGCTCTTTCTGGCCCAGGCAGAGACTTTGTCGTTATCTTTAAAGGCCAGTTTTTCCTCGCTGGCGGGCAGGTTCATGGCCCGGACCAGCATAGCTACCAATTCTTCGCGGGTTATGGCGTTTTCAGGGCGGAAGGTGCCGTCCTCATAGCCCTTGACCAGGCCGTTGCCGGCAGCGGCAGTTACTGCCCCGGCGTACCAGGCGTCACCTTTTACGTCCTTAAAGGGGTTCTTCGTCCCTTCCTTCGCCCCCAGGCCCAGGGCCTTGACCAGGAGGCTGGCAAATTCCGCTCTGGTCACTGCCCGGCCCGGCTCGAAGTGGCTGCTGTCCACCCCGGCCACAATGCCAGCCCCGGCCAGGGTTTCAATGGTATCCTTCGCCCAACCAAACGAATTATTAGTTACATCTTCAAAAGATTTCCTGGCTTCCTTTGCAAACACGGCATAATCGGAGAAGTGGTTTACCCTGGCCAGAATTAAGCCCTTAGACATGTCGACCACGACCGGTATAGCTACCCACTGGCCTTTTGTCTTATCGTACCAGGCCAGGGCCAGGTTTTCCGGTTTGGCCAGGGGCGGCAAGGCAATTTTTAAGTTTAAGGTCACCGGTATGTTGAAGGTAGTACCGTCGGGTCCAAAATTGTAAATTGCCGATATTTGCTGGTAGCCTGCCGGCGGAGGAGCCTGGGCAGCATTACCTCCGGTATTTCCAGCGCTCGCAACAACGGTAGCCTTCTTAATGGTAATCTCTAAATCGTTTTGTAATGCCCCGGCTGGTATGGACAGGGCTATTTCTTCTTTAGCATCAGTTATGATTGCTCCCGCTGAAGCGGTGACCTTCTGGGCCAAGTCAATTTGGTTTTGGGCCAGTTCTTTTCTCAGGGCGGCAGTTTCAGCACGGCTCATGGCCTTTTCGCCGCCAGTGACTACCACGGCTTTTTTAACTTCGTTTAAAGGAGCGATCTGGAAGGTACCCTCTGTTAATTCCAGCAACTGGTTAATTTTCGCTAATGCATCCACGGCTACTTCGGGGGCCTGTAGGGCTACCGGGAGTTTTTTATTTTGCTCCTTTAGATCGGCTGGTACAGTCATAGCCGTCGAGGCAGAGGTGCTACTTTTTACCAGACTTTCCCACACTGGTCCCGGCGAGCTCCAGTCCGTGCTGTACCACCAGATGATCTGGTCGCCGTCCTGGATCGTTTTCTGGGAAGCGCTCACCATGGGCACGCTGCCGTTGACCTGGTACATCCACCCATTCATACCGCTGTTGGCCTGGCCGGCGATGCTTTTAACAAAGCCGTTATCGTCGACGTAGGGAAGACCGGTGGCGTCCAGGGCTCCCAGGGCCGTCAGGCCCCACCTGCCGTTTTTGCTCACCATGACCGAGCCGGGCCCATAAAGGAGCTCGCCGTTCATGCCTACTACGGCAATGTCGACGATGCAGTAATCACGATCCGGAGTGGATGAGGTGGGTAAGGTAATATTGAGGATGGCCGTCGCCGTCAGGCCATTATAAATAGCCTTTACCACCGTCTGCCCGGTATTGAGGGCGGTGACCAGGCCGTAAACTGTGGCGTCAACACTGGCCAGGCTATCATTGGCAACCGACCATTGGGCGTACTGCGTTACATCAACAGTCTTGCCGTAGACATCCTGCCAGACGGCCCGAAACTGCTTATGGTCACCTATATTAGTTAATGTTGCGCTGGAGGGATCAAGATAAAAGCGCCAGATTGTAGGCGTGATGCCCAGTGAATTATAAGCACCTAGCGCCCAGGTGGCATCCATGGCGTTTTTAAAGGCGCCTAAGCTACCGTCAGGGTTGACGGCGTTGTTCCACAGGTAGTCAACGGCACTTTTGCCTTGGTTCTTCCAAGATGCTGGGTCTATGCCAAGAGTGGTTAAAGTAAGGATTACCTCCGAGGTATCAAGGAGGGGGTCGTCCCAACCGACCACAAAGCTACCGTCTGGTTGTTGTTGCTGTTGCATCCACTCAAGACCATTGTAGATGGCCGCCTGAACGGAAACGTCCTCTTTGGAGGGATCCAAAAAATAAAGCGCCCGCACTGCTTGAGCAGTGGCCATGAAATCGGGATAATATATGTTTTGATACGTATAACCCCAGCTTCCGTAGGTAGCCTCACCAACTGTTGTGTTTTTTGTGCTTAAAATGTACTCCTTCGCATAGGTTTTATCAATAACGCTGAGCAAATTAGCTCGACCTAAAAGTTCAAAGGCCGGGATGTTGCTAAAGAGACTGAAATCTCCGCTGTCAAATCCGCTTCCGGTCTGCCTACTTTGTAAGATTTGCGCTAATCGGTTAACTAAATCTTCTCGCCCCAGGACCCTGGCGGCCACCAGGTCCTGGGCCAGGGTCTTAGCACTGGGTGGATTTTTAATATCGCGATAAACTGCATCTATAACTGCTTCTTTAAGGTTTTGGCCATTGTATACCCAGGTGCTGCCATCCACGCCGGCCTGGCTTAAAATGTAAAAGGTATATGACCCCACACCCTGGTCGGCATTTTGCACTCCTTTTTGAATATATTCGTTGTACAAAAACTGGACGGGGTAATTGGCCGGCGAGCCGGCCCCTTCGCCTGCCCATGCAGGGGCTACAGGTAGAAACATGTTTAGAACCATTAAAAAGGTAAGAAAATAGGTTAGCCTTTTCCCTATTTTTTTACTTCTACCCAAGTTGTATCCCCCCTAGAAGATTTTACAAAATCTACTGCCTATCAAAGTTACATTAGCTGCATCAAAAAGACGGCCTCATGCTAACACCTCCCAGCAATACTCCCCGGGTGGGTTAGAATAGGCCGTCCATCTACCGTTCCCGGCGCATCGTGAACCTCCAGTCGTTTTGCCTTATTGGGAGTTCCTTGCCGGACCGGCTGGCAGCATTTAAGCCGGCCCCTCGGGGCCAGGCGCCTACCCTGATAAAATTAAAACCCCTGCTCCGAAGAAATCAGGGGTTATGCCGTTTCCCCATCCTGCGTAGGGAGCACCAGCTACTTCGGCAAGCACCAGGTCTCCTGGCTCGGGTTCACCGTTTCCCCACGCCTTCCCGGGCTTAAACCCAGTGGCCTGATGCGGGGTCACTCCCCCTTACAGTGGCGCGACCGCGCCGGATTTGCACCGGCTTCCCTTGATGCCTGCACCGTTATTCGTTTTTCTTAAGTTATAACTATTCTACAAATACTACCAGAATCCTCCCGGCAAGAACTTTTTTTCCCTGCAAGCTGTGGTGATTTTTTAGCAGATAACGTCCAGCTTACTATTTTCCTATCCTTCCCATCTGTACCATCAAGCTATCCCACATGGCCCTGACAGCATTTGCTGCCGCCCCGCGGGAACAGGCCGTCAACGGTACGGCATTGACCAGGGCCCTGGCAACATCCGCATCGAAAGGTATTTTACCGGCTATGGTAAGGCCCTGCTTATAACAATAAGCCTCAATTTCCCGGCTTTTCTCCGGGGCCAGGTCATATTTGTTAATACAAACGGCCACCGATACTTTAAAGTGGCTGGCCAGCTTCACCACCCGCTCCATGTCGTGCCAGCCGGCTACCGTCGGTTCCGTCACCACCAGGGCCAGGGTTACCCCGGTCAGGGAGGATATGACCGGGCAGCCGATACCGGGCGGGCCGTCGGTAATGATCAGCCGGGCCTTATTTTCCTCCGCCAGCCGCCGCGCTTCCTGGCGTACCTTCGTCACCAGCTTGCCGGAATTATCCTCGGCCAGGCCGAGCTGGGCATGCACCAGGGGGCCGTAAGGTGTTTCGGAAATATACCAGTACCCGGCCAGGTTGGGTTTCATGGTAATGGCCCCTGCCGGGCACGTCAAGGTGCAGACCCCGCAACCTTCACATGATAGAGTATCCACCTGCAAAACGGAACCCCTGGACCCGTTATCGCTATTTTCTTCTCCTGCTACGGGTGCTGCCTTCATGATAGCGCCAAACCGGCAAACTTCGATACAGCGGCCGCACCCGGTGCAGCGACTGGCATCAATAATCGCTTTATGGGAACCATAAAATTCATTGACGCTCTCCACCTCTGGCCGCAGGAGCAGGTGCAGGTCGGCAGCGTCAACGTCACAGTCGGCCAGGACTTTATCCTCCGCCAGGGCAGCCAGGGCGGCTGCGATAGATGTTTTACCTGTCCCACCTTTGCCGCTAATTACCAGCAGCTCTTGCACGCTGTGACACCAGCCTCTCTATCTCCTGCCAGAGGCCGACAAAGGCCGGCACCCAGTCGGGATATTCTTCCACCAGGCATTTTCCCCTGGCATAGGTGGCAGCATATCTTTTGTCAAAAGGGATTTTCAGGAGGACCGGGATTCTCTCCTGGCGGCAATAACGCTCCACCCGCAGGTCACCAAGGGTGGAACGGTTGATAACCACCGCAAAGGGAATACCCAGTTCCCGCACCATGCCGACGGCGAGCTTGAGATCGTTGAGGCCGAAGGGGGTGGGCTCCGTGACCAGCAGGCAAAAATCGCTGTCCTTCACGGCGGCTACCACCGGGCAGGAAGTACCCGGCGGGGCGTCGATGAGGGTGAGCCCTTCCTTGCGGGCGAGCTTTTTGACCGCTCTGATCACCGGGGGTGCCAGGGGCACACCCACATCGATCTTGCCGTGGGCAAAATCAATCCTGCCAGCCTGGCCCCTGGCAACCACCCCGATACGGTAAGGTTTTTCTGTAATCGCCCCCCGGGGACATGCAAAAGCGCAGCCGCCGCAGCCGTGGCACATTTCCGGAAAAATAATGACCTTACCCCCGGCGACGGCCAGGGCGTGAACCGGCCCAGCATTTTGGGTTAACTTACAGGTCTTCGTTTTCCGGATCACTGGCCTTATCTTGCCGCTCTTCCTGCTGTAAAGCCTTCAGCTGTTCTTTGACCGCTTTAAGCTGGCCTTCCAGCACGGCCGCCTGCTGCTTTAAAAATTCCACCTCGGGCGCCGCGCCCTGGGGCGGTACGGCACCGGGAAATGGTGCGCCCCACCAGCCCCCGGGCAACCAGCCATAAGCCGGCGGGAAAAAACCCCAGGCCCACCTGCGGCCCAAGCCTAGCCCCCGGCCACGACCCAGACCCAAGCCCAGGCCCCGTCCAAAGCCGAAAGCAGGATTCATAAAGCCCGGTACGGGGAAACCGTTACAAAAGCCGGCACCGCGACCGGTGCGTGGCCCCAGCCCCCACGGACCGGTCCTGTCACCACGTGGCATCTTCCTTCTCCTCCTTTCGGTCTTATGTTCATTATTAGTATAAGTCTATTATGGCCATTTGTCAATAATAAAATGCAAAAATAAAAACCCTGGAGGTCATCTCCAGGGTGTGATGATTACAGCTATCCAAGCGGTACGATTACCGGGATGTTTTTTATTTTTGCCATCACCACCGGTACGTCGTAAACACTGGCGATATTATCCGGCGTCATTATTTCCATTCCACCACAGGCGAAGACGGTATGATTTTTTAACAGCAGAAACTTGTCAGCAAAGCGCAAAGCCAGATTAAGGTCGTGCATGACCACCACGGCGGCAATGTTTTGCTCCCTGGCCGCTTTTTTTACTGTTCGCAAAACCTCGAGCTGGTTTTTCAAATCCAAATTGCTGGTAGGTTCATCCAGGAGCAGGACCAGCGGTTCCTGAGCTAAGGCGCGGGCCATCATCACCTTTTGCAGTTCGCCACCGCTGAGTTCGTCGAGGTAGCGCAAATAAAGCTCTTCCAAACCCAGAAGCCTTAAAACCCGGTGCACAATTTCCAGGTCTTGGTGGGAAACATCCCACTTGATGTGGGGTTTCCGGCCTAAAAGAACAGCATCAAAAACAGTAACCCGGCTGCTTTCACTTCGCTGGGCCACATACCCTATTTTACGTGCCACATCCAGCCGGCTGAGCTGAAAGACGTTATCTTTTTCAATTAAAACCACCCCTCGTTCAGGCTTAAGTATTTTATTCAAGCACTTGAGCAGGGTTGATTTTCCGGCGCCATTGTTGCCCAGGATGGCAAAAAACTCTCCCCTTGCCACGGTAAATTTGATATCTCTTAAAACAGGACGGCTGTTGTAGCTGAATTCCACACCATCTACCCGCAGAATCATCGCTTATTGCTCCCCCTGGCAAGGAGATAAAGAAACAACGGGGCACCCATAAAAGACGTTATGGATCCTACCGGCAAAACAACCGGCGCAATGACAGTCCTGCCCAGGGTGTCGGCGGCCAGCAGCAAAAACCCGCCCATCATGCTGGCAGCCGGGATTAAAAAACGGTGGTCGCCGCCAATCACCCGCCGCATTATGTGCGGTCCTACCAGGCCTATAAAGCCGATAATGCCCAGAAAAGAAACCACCGTAGCCGTAATTAAGGAAGCTATAAACATCCCCGCCAGCCTTATTTTCTCTACATTCACTCCTAGGCCTTTGGCCGTTTCCTCGCCGCTGTCCAGGGCGTTGTAATTCCATCTATTGGCCATAAAGTAGAGAAAGGCAACACCCTCCACTGCCGCCATAATTTCCAGATCTCGCCATGAAACCCTGCCAATATCGCCAAAGGTCCAGAAAACCATAGCGGCAACCTGCACATCGCTGGCAAAATACTGCAGGATAATCGTCCCGGCGGAAAAAAGCGACCCCAGGGCGACCCCGGCCAGGACCATGGCTTCAGGGGAAAATCCTTTGTGCCCGGCCAGAAAAATGATCACCAGGGTCGCCGCCATAGCACCAAGGAAGGCAGTCAAAGTGACCAGATAAGGGCTATTAATCAGCACTGCATCGGCACCGCTACTGTGAGTGCTACCCGCCCCCAGGGCAATTATGGCTATCGCGGCGCCGAAGGCCGCCCCCTGGGAAACACCCAGGGTAAAAGGTGAGGCCAGGGGGTTGCGCAAGATATTTTGCATCACACACCCTGCCACGGATAGGCCAACGCCGGCAGTAAACGCTGCCAGCACCCGCGGCAGGCGGATATTCCAGATTATGATCCGGGCCCGGCCTTCAACCTTGCCCAGCAGCGTCATAATGACCTGCGCCGGCGTAAGTTCCGCCGACCCGGCGTTGATGGCGTAAATACCCAGCAAAACGCTAAAAAGGATGAGAAGGCCGATAACCAGGACTTTTCTCCGGGTGTACCTTAAGTAATCCAGCGAAACGTTTGCAAGTACCACCTGACGCACAATTTGCTTTCTCCTCGCGCTCTAGAATTACCACAGATTTTTACGGCGTTGTCAGGCTAAGCTTCTTAAAGCCGCCAAAATCCCTGGCCATCTGATCATACACTGGCTTCCCTAAAAGAAACTGGTAAATATCATCGGCTTTCCCGGCCGGGTCTACGTCCTTAAACTGTTCGGGATAAATCACTTTACCGGCGTAATAGGCGTCGGCAATGGCGGTATCGATATTTGTGGTATAGTAGTTATAAGGAATCTGGCCGTAAAGCTGGCCTGTTTTGACTGCCTTCAGGGACTGGTAAAACTGCGGGTTTTTCTTGTAGTCTTCCTGCACCAGGCCCAAACCGGCTTCGTCGATAAAAATGATATCCGGGTCCCAGCTTAAAAGTTTTTCCCTGTCGATCATGATGCTCCCCCTTTTACCTGTCTCGTCTGCTACATTCCGGGCGTTTATAGCTACAAAAGGGGGGTACTGGGCCTGGGTACTCTCGATGCCATGGGCACCCTTCATACCGAGGGCACCTACATAGACCCTGGGCTTCTTTTCTTCCGGTATATCCTTTGTCCGCGCCTTTAAGTCCTGTTGGCAATTTTTCAGGTAAGCGACCACTTCCCCGGCCCTTTTTTCATTGCCGGTAATCTTGCCAATCAGCTGCAGCGATTTATACACATCCTCATCAAAGGGAGCCAACTTACCGTAACTAAGCACCACCACCGGGATGTTCGTTTTGGCTTGGAGTTCATCCGCATGACCCCTGTCCACCAGAGAGGCCACAAAAATCACGTCGGGTTGGACGCTGGCTAGCTTCTCCGCGTCCGGGGTAGAATCAGGTCCACCTGGTCCAATTACAGGTTTGCTTGTTAATTCGGGATTGGCTAGAAGGTAAGGTTTGCCGGTAGGCTTTTGCTTCTCTACATTTTCGATGCCCACCACCTTATCTGCGCCGTTCACATAACAAACCAGCCTTAATGCACCCGGTCCAATGGCCACAATTTTATCTGCCGGGACAGGAATTTCCACTTCCCGGCCCTCCAGATCGGTGATTCTGGTTTTAGGCAATACCGAGCCAGGGCTGGTAGCTTGCGGCCCGCACCCGGCCAGGATCATGAACATCAACAATAAAGCTGTAACCACGATTGGTATCCTCTTAAACATTTCCCTTCCTCCCGCGGTAAAAATCTATGGATAGCCTCCCGGGGCAAAAAGCATACGGTTGCACCCTACTTTTCTCCCCAGCCGCGGGTGTAATTTTCCGCACAGGGGATGCAGGCGTACCGGCCCTCCTTTACCCTAGCCCGAACTTCTGCCACCGGCTCTCCGCAATAAGCGCAGGTCACGGAGTTAAAAAGGCGGGCTTTTGCTGGCATGGCGAGCTTCACATGCTCTGTTTTAAATATTTCCTCCTCTGGCGCCTCCAGGATAAGTTGCAAGCGCTGTTCCTGGTAACGGCCAAAAAGCTCCTTTTCCGCCGGTGTGGCCTGGCCGCTAAAAACCCTCTGCCGCAAGTTCCGGTAATTCTCGTCTTCCTGCAATGCTCCACTCTTTAAGGCTACCCGGACGGCAGCACCAGTCTTCCTATCACCAATAGTAAATACATGCTTGCCGTAGTCCCGATAAAGGAGATTGCCTTTTCCCAGAGTGCAGCCGGTAAGCACCTGGATGGCATCCACCCCACAGGCATCGGTTTCTACAATGGCTACCAGTTCTTCATCCTCTGCCCGCCCGGCAGCCAGTTCCCGCAGGGCTATTTTTGCCGCCCGGTAGCCAATGACCAGGCCCGGGCAGCTATGCCCGTGAAAGGCCACGGCCCTTTCCCAATCGTTGGGGAAAACATCCATAGTTATCGGCTCCTTCCTGTTTGAAATAAAAAAGAACCACTTCAGGTACCCCTTCTGGGGTTTACATACCCTCCGTGGTTACAGAAACAACCTTCATGGCTGTAATTAAATTTTTCGCCAGTCAAATCAAAATTCCTGCTGCAAAAATATTAAATTTATTTGCGGCAGTCCGGGCAATAACCAAAGATGATCACGGACGCACTGATAACTTCAAAACCATCCCTTTTTATACCCCTGTCAATAACAGGGTCATGCTCCTCTCCCGATTGCCAGGCGGCCGCCCCCTGAACCATTCCCTAGCGAAACAATTATGGGTCCAAAGTTATCATTGCGGATAATCTTAATGGTTGACCCGCGTACCAGGCCGGCGACGCAAACTTATGCCGCCAGCGACTTCTTTAATAACTGCCTCCCGGCCTGTATTTAAAAATTCCAGGGGTAATAACCCGCTGCTCATAACTGAACACCTCTTAACATTAATTGAGTTGCTCGACAAAAATAGCGGCTGCTTCTTTTTTGCGTAAGCTCAAATGGTAACCCTTTACTTTTACTTCTATAGGGTCGCCCAGAGAAGCTGCTCCTGCGACAGCCACTTCAGTACCAGGTACTACTCCCATGTCCAAGAGCCGGCGGCGGAGTTCGCCGGTAGCGGTAATTTTAATTACCTTGCCGCGGGCACCCTTTTCCAATTCGCTTAAGGCACATGTGCTAATGGTTTCTAAAGCCTCCATGACAACAGCCTCTTTTCCTTCTTTAAGCAAATCAAAGTTGCAAACCTTTCTCAAATAATCAAATAGAGTTGGCAGGAGTTAAATTGCACTTAACTTACATCCTCCCTATTCTCCTCGCTTTCACTCCACATCAACTCCGCTTTTGTGCTTATTTTCACAATTAAGTATAGCTTAATTCGCTTTTGCTGGTATTCTGCCTCGCAGGCACCCGGTAATCCCGGGGTTTTTTGGCGTGGCACACCTCCTATCTGGCGCAAATAAGGTGCAATATTGACTAGCTATAACTTTGGGATATAATTATGGTAAGACGTGACTTACTTGTAAGGTAGGTGTAGTAAAATTGCAGGGTATGATAAAAGTATCCAGCAAAGGCCAGATTGTGTTACCTGCCAATTTAAGGAAAAAAGCATGTATAAAAAAAGGTGATATTTTAATTGTTAACCTGGTGGGCGATAAAGTTGTAATTGAACCTCTTAATAAATCCAAAAAAGAAGATTGGCAGCAGATACTTGAAGAAACAGCAGGAATCTGGCCGCATGTAGACTCAAAGTATGTCGAGGAACTCCGTTTAGCTGCCCAAAAAAGATTGGAGGAAACCCTGTGAGGGTAATATTTGATACGAATATTTGCATTGATCACCTGCGCGGTTTCAGGCCTGCTACCGATTATCTTTTGAGATGCCAGGACATGGAACGATGGATCAGTTCCATAACCGTTATGGAATTATATGCCGCGCCGCATATTACGGCTGAACAGCAAGAAAAAATGGTACGGCTGTTCGATGGCTTAAATGGGATAATTGAAGTTGACATGGATATAGCCAGAAAAGCCGGGGAGTTCCTGCGAAAATACAGAAAAGATCCCGGATTAAATCCTATAGACGCTCTTATAGCGGCAACAGCATTACATCTGGACGCTGTTCTCGCCACAAGGAATAAAAAGCATTTTGATTTTATCCCTGGAATTGTTGTTGACTGTCCTTATTAAAACCACAGCCCAGGAGCAGTAGCGGCCCTTCCCTGGCGGTGATGATTAAAGACTAATCGCCGGAGAAGATCCTTCCAGAGATCTTCTGTTTTCGAGCTACACCTGCGACGACGATGGGGAGGCGGGGGTAAGCACTTCTAGCCCGGTTATTCGTTTAAAATATTCTGCATTTAGTGTAAAGAGGGACAAGTTACGCGCCAGGCAGATGCCGGCAATAAGGGTCTTTTTCCCGGTTCTTCGCCCTTGCTAAATATTCCTCAAGGGCTTCATTTACTATTTCTGAATAACCCCTTAACCTCGCCTGGCCGCCAGGGCCATAAGTTTAGCCCGGGTTTCATTGCTGATTTCAATGGTAGTGCGCATGTTTAATCACCTCATATAAAACAAACTCTAAAAGTTCTCTGAACCGTACAGCAAAATCCTGCTGGTAGTTTGGCGATTACTGATACCTCGCCTTGACTCCAGATGCCAGGTAATAATCATGACCCTCGTCAATCTCGATTCCTGTTAACCCGGCAGCTACCAGCATACCCATCATTTCGTTGCCCGGCGGGATCTGGTCCCCGGCTATAACGCCCCCCAGGGATCTATGTAAATTATTTATGGTTTCCCTTGCTTTCGTATGGCAGATAACCACACGCCCGCCTTGTTTCAACACCAGGGCCATCTCTTTTAAGGCCTTAAGTTTATAAGGAAAATGGGGGAAAGCCGAGCTGCAGATGACCTCGTCGAAAGTAGCATCCATTTTAATTGTTAACCTGGTGGGCGATAAAATGGTTGCCCCCCTCGTCATGGCACAACCGTCATCACCTCGACCGTGTTTATCTCCCGGCAGGTCGCCCTTCAAGTAACAAGCAGTCCTCCTATTTAATCATTTCCAGGAAAGCGTCAATCCGGACCTTGAGCTGCTGCAAGTCACTTGTTGAATAGTCAGTCTCGATTGGTAGAAAAGGCAGTCCCTCTTTTTCCTGGACCAATTTCTTAATGCTATAGGACTCAATATTATACGTATGGCAGGCCTGCCAGGTGAGATCGATTACCCCATCGACCCTGTATTCTTTAATAAGACGTTCCAGCAATTCTAGACGGCCCCGATTGGGGGTTAAACAGGGACAGGGTACTTGCAAATACTTGGCAGCAATTGCCTGCAAGGGATCACCTTCCTCATCCACAAGGGGCTCCAGGGCTTTAATGCCGCTGCAGGACTCCAGGCAAACAACCACCCCGCCCCCGGCCTCCACCAGTTTAATCACCTTCTCGGAACCCAGGCCTACCGGGCAACCGGTTAAGAGTATTCGAGGTGAGCCTGGTGGTGCCGCAGACACGCCCCTGGCCATCTGTTCCTTTACCGCCAGAGTGACCTGGCGAATCACGGCCGTACCGGCGGCTATATCGGGAGTAAAGCCCTTTGCCCAAAGCACCTTCAAAAGATCCAAACCCGATAACGGTGCTGGATCGTGCCGGTTTAAGCGATGAAATTCCAGCAAAGCCCGGCGTTCTTCATTAACCAGGCGAATGGCTTCCTGCAATTTTGCCGTTGTGATCTCAACAGCAAATTCCCTTTCCAGCCGTTCTTTGGCTTTAAGTATTTCATTATACCAGTAGGCAAAGGCGTCTTCCCCCAGCGAAGTGGGCGGTAAATTGAGAATATGCATGGGTTTATATTCCCTGAGCAATTCGTACATCTTGATCTTGCCGTCACAGGTGGTTTCGGCAATAAGCAGGTCGGCAAAATAAAAATAAGGACAGCTCCCGGTAATGGCAAAGCCAAAACTGGATTTAATTAACGGACAGAGGTTCCGGGGAAGGATTTTTTCAGCCTCGGGAATCGGTTCTTGCCTGGTACCACATAAGGAAACTGGTATGGCACCGGCGGCAATGATGAGTTCCTTGGGGGTAAAGGCACAATAAGTACCAACTACCTTTTTCCCCTGGTCTTTCAACTTTTTGATTTCCAGGACATTCTTTTCCCGCAAATCATCAAAATACGCCAGTGGTTGATTGGCCATCTTGATGCTCCTTCACCTTATCTATTAAATTAGCCACCTCAGTAACCGCAGCCGCAGCATCGGGAGCATAGGCATCAGCGCCAATCCGCCGGGCAAACTCGGGGGTAATGGGGGCTCCTCCCACTATAACTTTCACTTGCTCCCCTCGACCCCCTTGTTTTAACGCCCGCACGGTCTTTTCCATGGACTTCATGGTTGTGGTGGTCAAAGCCGACAGACCCACTACCTGGGGCCGGCATGCCCGTACAGCTTCAACAAACTGCTCCGGGGCTACATCTTTACCCAGGTCGATAACCTGGAAATCATTAGCTGTTAACATCAAACCGACCAGATTTTTACCAATATCGTGCAGGTCTCCCTGAACAGTTCCCAGCACTATCTTGCCCCGGGTGCCATGCCGCTTTTGCACCAGTACCGGCCTGATTACCTCCAGGCCGGCGTACATGGCCTGGCTAATCAACAAGAGCTCGGGGATAAATACTATCTGTTGCTGGTATAATTCCCCGGCCCGGTTTATTCCCTGGATCAGGCCTCCCTCGAGAATGGTAATTGCATCCATCTCCAGTTGCAACCCTTTCCTGGTCAGCGTTGTTACTCCTTCACTATCGCCTTCAAGCAAAGCTCGTCGTAAAGAAAGCAACAACCGGGCCTGGGATGGAGATAAACAGGGAAAGTTCCTGGCTGTTTCCACAAAAGCACTAATATTCGCTGCCGGGACTTCAAAGGGCAAAGTACATCCCGTACTCACAATAAAGTTGTTGAACGGCAGCATAGCCGTTAGCAGGTTGGCAGTAGCTTTTACTACCTGCTGGGGTGACCCTTCGAGCATCACCCCGACGGGATCGATATTACCGATTAGAACTACATCCTCCGGCATTTGGGTTGCCAGGACAGGTAAACTAACCCTGCTGTCCAGGCTCAAACCCTGGGCGCCTGTGGCCAGCATTTCTTTAAGCATGTAACTGGTATCGCCACAGATATGGAGTATATTCATGGCCGGGAAAGCCGCAAAAATCTCCTGGATATACCGGCCGGAAAACTGCCAGAACTGTGCTGGTGACAGCAAAGAGCCCAGGGGCTCAGAAATCCAAAGGATATCCGCCCCCGCTGCCAGCAGGGCTTCCCCGTATCGTTTCAAAGCCCGGGTACAAAAGGCCAGGAGAGCATGCAGAAACTCGGGGTCAGTAATTGTTTTCATGGCCACGCCAGCCGGATCGCAGAGGGCACCGGCTAAAGTAAAAGGGCCTGTCAAGGAACCTATCACCGGTTTGTCGGTCCGCTGCTTTATCAAGCGAATGGCTTCAAGATTTATCGGCAGGCGGCCGTCACGGCCGGGTTCCGGTAAGTTTAAGTCGGCCAGCGCCTCTGGTCCAGTTATTGGATGCTCTACCAGCACCGGGGCGCCATTATCTGGATAACGCGCCTTTAAGCCCATAGCCTCAGCCTCTACCACCAAGTCAGTAACCGGACGGATAAAATCGATCTGGAAACGTTCCGCCAGGTAGCAGGCCGTTTCTGCCTGGAGAGAAGCTGAAAAGTATACTTCTTTCAATGTAACGCCTTTCATGGCTGCCCCTGGAAAACTGCCAATGAAAAATACCAGGCGTCGCCCGGATTGATTCACCAGGTCAATTAGCCGCATGCCTTTACCCCCACACCGCTTATTCAACCCAGGAGAAACATTTACTGGCAATTAAGCGCAGCACCTGATCAAATACGGTTCCAATCAGGCCGATAATTATAATTCCCGCCAAAACGATATCCGTCCGCATCAGTTCATGGGCATACCAGATAAGGTATCCCAGGCCGGCGGTACTACCAGGCAGCATTTCCGCCGCTACCAGGCACATCCAGCCAACCCCAAGGCCCACCCGGACACCGGTAAGAATTGATGGTAAAGCCTGGGGTAAAATCACCCTCATCAACAGGGCCTGTTCCCTGGCTCCCAAGGTTTGAGCGGCCTCGATAATTTGTGGCGGTATGCTCTGAACGCCATAAACGGTATTCAAAAGAACGGGAAAGAATATGCCAATCATAATGATAATGAGCATAGACACTTGCATATTCCACAGGAGTACGCTCTCCACCCGCCAGGGTAGAATTTCACCAATGCTAGTGATTCCTAGCCAGGCTAAAATTAATGGCACCCAGGCCAGTGGCGGCACCGGACGTAGTAATTCTATAAGAGGATCGACCAGGCTTTTTATCACCTGATAACGACCCATTAATATCCCCAGGGGAACTGCTATGGCTACACCCATGCTAAAGGCTACGATCACCCGCGCCAGGCTAATATATATACATTCAAGGAGGGAACTGTCTGTTAAAACCCTGGCCGCAGGCTGTATTAAAATCGCCAGCACATTTTCCAGCCGAGGTAAAACCCCTGGCTTCCCAAGATGGATGGCAACACTTTCCCACAATACCAGTACCAGCCCGGGTAATAACAGCCGCGCCAGGGTTTGAGGTAACCAGCCTTTCATTTCCAAAACCCTTGTTCTTTTAGTTCTTTAATGGCCTCGTTATATATATCTCCATCCAGCACCCTGGCTTCTATTTCTTCAGGCTTTAACCCATGCAGGCGCCCGGTTAACAGGCCCATATCATCCATGATTTGTCCAAACGTACCTACGCTTTGTCGCCATGCGCCGGTCGGGTCAGTAGTAAAATTAACGGACTGGAGGGCTTCTTTTTCTATTTTTTCACTTACACCCAGCCAGGCAGCAGCATCTTTTGCTGCCTCGTCACGATTTTGGTTTACCTCATGGGTAGCCAGAATTAAAAGTTCCTCCAGTTTTTTAACCAGATCACGATGTTTGCTAATGACAGCTTCAGTTGCTTCCACCGTGCAACAGGCATGATTCTGCCATCGCCCCGCAGGTGGTAGAGTTTCAAGGCTGGTTATTTTTTGGGCTTCACCATCCTGGACGGCTAAAGTTGGAAAGGGTTCTGCCCCTATAAAACCATCAACAAGATGATTCGCGAGGGCAGTAGCCAGATTACCATGACCCTTCATGTCGACAAAAGTAATGTCTACCTGGCGGTCCTGAGGATTATCGCTAAAAGATATTCCTTCTGTCTTTAAGGCTGATCGGAAGATGACACTAGCAATAGTCTGCGATCCCGGATGACCAATTTTAATTTGCTGCTTTTTGCCTTTGACTAGGGCTACAAATTCCGGCCAACTCTTAACCGGTAAATCCTTTTTTACTACCAATAAGTTGCCGCCTGTCTGTAGAGGGGAAATTATTTTGGCATCCAGGCCCTGGTCAACCGAAAGGATTAAAGCCTGGGCTCCAGTAATCCCCATATCCACACTGCCCTGGCTCATCAAACGCTGGACTTCCGGCCCCTGTTGGGTAGAAACCAGCTTTACCCGGGCCACTTTCTGCCCACCAGCATAAAAATCATACCATTCCCTTTCTTGTACTGGCTGTAAGTAAAGGTTGTATTTATCTCGGAATTTTTGCCACCGGGTTAAAGCCGTAAAAAGCGGCGTATGATGGTCGGACATTATATAGCCCAATTTTAGCGTTGGTATTTCCGGGGCAGAATCCTTCACATCGGGACCGGAACAACCCGCACTTAACAAAACGAGCAATAAGGCTACCACTGCTAGAAATATTCTTTGGCCTTTCATACTTACCCCCCGTTTAACTTGAGTAATATAATTAAACATAATTAGACGTTCAGTCCCACATTCCTGTTATATTTATTATAACTATTTGTTATGTGTCATGCATAAAGAAAACCATGGGAGGAGCTCCCTTAACACCCCCCATGGTTTCAGGTAGCTACAGGCCGCTAGCTCTTACCTTATTCCTTTAGCTCCTGACTTCTACCCTGGCAAAAAAAGGCTGTAATTTCACAGCAATATTTTTTAAAGTTGTCTCCGGGTAAGGAAGGAGTTCCTGCAATCCGGGGTTCAGCAGGGTTCCGGCGGGCCGGAATTGTTGCAAAACATAATGCCGGGCACCTGCAAGCATTTCGCCTATGGCCAGGAAATCATCCTCCATTAAAAGCCCGAGAACTGCCGTGGTGCGAAATTCATAAGGCACCCGGCTATTCTTAATAATGGCAATGCTTTCCTTTATAGCCTTTAAATCCACCCTGGTCCCCGTCAAACGGTCGTATTTCTCCGGCGGCGCCTTAACGTCCATGGCCACATAGTCCAAAAGACCTTCTTCCAGCAACCTACCCAAAATCCCCGGTCGCGAGCCGTTGGTATCCAGCTTGACCTTGAAACCCTGAGATTTCAAGGAGCCGATAAATTCCTTCAGGCCCGGCGCCAGGGTCGGTTCCCCGCCAGTTATGCAGACGGCCTGAATCCAGGGGCGGCGCCGAATCAACAGGTTTAAAACCTCCGCCGGGCTGATTTCCGGCAAAACCGAAGGGCGCAGCACCAGGTCGGCGTTGTGGCACCAGGGGCAGCGGAAATTACACCCGCCCAAAAAGACGGTAGTGCAAACCTCGCCGGGGAAGTCCACCAGACTCGTTAACTGGACACCTCTAATGACGATAGGGATCACTTCCTTAAAACAGGCAACCTAAACTGCCGCCTGGCGTGTTTGTTCGTCGCCGCAGGAGACAGGACGGAAGCCCCGCCGCTCCCGAAACTCCTCCTGCTTCCCCCTGTTCCAGTTCTTTACCGGCCGGTAATAGCCGACGATCCGGCTCCAGACCTCCGTCTCCCGGCCGCATTCCGGGCAGGTCCACTGTTCGCCGGATAGATAGCCGTGCTCGGGGCAGATGCTGAAGGTAGGCGTAATAGTGAAATAGGGCAGGCGGAAATTATGCATCACCGTCTGCAGAAAACGCCGGCAGGTTGCTGTATCAGTCACCCTTTCCCCCAAGTAGGCGTGAAAGACCGTACCTCCGGTATATTTTAGCTGCAGCTCGTCCTGGTGCTCCAGGGCGGTAAACACGTCGTCGGTGTAGCCGACCGGCAGATGGGTGGAATTGGTATAATACGGCTCCTCTGTTCCGGAAGTGAAGATGTCGGGATAATTGCGTTTGTCCAGCCGCGCCAGACGGTAGGACGTCCCCTCCGCCGGCGTGGCCTCCAGGTTAAAGAGCTGGCCGGTTTCTTCCTGGTAAGCGGTCAAAACCGAGCGCATGAAATCCAGGATCTCCAGGGCCAAAGCTCTCCCCTCGCGGGTCTCGATACCTTTCTTCATGAAGTTCAAGAGGGCCTCGTGCATGCCCACAATGCCGATGGTGTTAAAATGGTTCTCCCAGTATCTGCCGAAGCGTTCTTTAACCTGCCGTAAATAGAATCGAGAATAAGGATAAAGCCCCTGCTCAGTAAATTTTTCCAGGATATTGCGTTTAAGAAGCAAGCTCTCTTTGGCCAGGTCCATCTTCACTTTGAGGCCGGTGAAAAATTCTTCCTTCGTTTTAGAAAGATAACCCAGTCGGGGCAAATTTATGGTGACTACACCTATCGACCCGGTCAGGGGGTTGGCCCCGAAGAGGCCGCCGCCGCGTTTCTTGAGTTCCCGGTTGTCCAGACGCAGACGACAGCAGTTGTGCGTAATATTGCCCTGCGAGTGAACAAAATAGTGATTCTTGCTCAATTCTATATCATAAAAAACCTGATCATAATCAAGCTGTTCTAGGGTTGAAACGGCTACTTCTACTACTGCAAAATCTGCATTACGAAGCCATTCTATCTTTTCGGTGGTAATACCCCATCTATCTATTGTAGAAAATCCTACAGTTTTACAACCGTAACATTGATAAAGAATGGAACCGTCTTCAGAGCGTATATATTTCTGTTCAACTAGGAATTCAGGTATATTATTGTGCAGCTTGTCGCGGATTACTCTGTCACCCTTTGCACCGCGCCCTAAAACGTGTTGTATTCGAATCACCTGAGAGTTTTGTTTTACTATATAGGTCGTACTAATCCCTACTAATTGTAGAAGTAAATTTAGTTCTTCGGCCAGCCGTTGGTCATTAATATGAATCTCCTTTCCAACGGTATAGCCATCGCCTTCAAAGAATCCTTCAATAAAAGATAAGATTATTTCTGGAGATACAGACCAAATCCATTCAGGAAGACTGCCATATTTATGAACCTGATACTTTTCTTCTAATGTACGAGTAAAATCGCTGCTGTATATATATCCTCTTAGAGAGTTCTCATAGCGAGGGTCATGAATAAACTTCATATCATAATTTAAAAGCCGACGAACAACAGTCTTAGTCTTTTCAATTAGGGCTTGTTGTTTTTCATTAAAATTAATCTGGATTCCTCTATGCCGTTTTTTCCAATTTTCCCGTGAGTCATATAAATAATTACCATCAGCCACAAATAATCCTATAAACCAAGCCAATTCTTTGGAGACAAATTCTGTCTCTTGATTTAGAACTTTTGAGCCATCACGCATCACTAAAAGAAAATCGCCGGCAGATATATCACAGGCTTTTTTTGTTGTAATACCATCTTTTGTATAAACGGCAACTAAATGGTTCGGAGAGACTCTCATGGTTTTACCGTCTTTGGTTGTAATATGAACAACAGCTCGATCAGTAACTTTAAGCAATCTTTTAATTTTAACCCACTCTAATTTACCTGACCTAGGGTTTAGGGAAAGAGCCTCGACATGGTTATCTACCTCAAACCACTCATGGTCAAGCTGCTGTCCTTTGTATAGTTCAAAGAGTTCTCCGATAGTTAACTTCCGGATAATCCCATTTTCTTTAACCAAAATATCCTCTTCCGGGAAAAGACACATGCTGCGGACATCCTCGGGCTTTAAATCGGAGTTGATAAAGTTGGCAAAGTAGGGGATGCCGTATTTGGCCGTCATGGCCATGATCCTGTCTGCCACCGGGCTTTCCCAGGGAAAATCAGGCGTGATGTTGTACGTGGGTATGGGGAAGGTAAAAATGCGGCCCCGGGCGTCCCCCTCCATCATCACCTCGCAAAAGGCCGTATTCAGCCAGTCCATCTCTTGCTGAAAGTCGCCGTAGCATTCCTCGCGTCGCTCGCCGCCGATAATCACCGGCTCGTTAGCTAAAATCTGCGGTACGACCACATCCATGGTCAGGTTGACAAAGGGTGTCTGGAAGCCCACCCTAGTGGGCACATTGAGATTAAAGATAAACTCCTGCAGGGCCTGCTTGACTTCCCGGTAGTCCAGGCCGTCGTAACGGATAAAAGGAGCGAGGTAAGTATCGAAACTGGAAAAGGCCTGGGCACCAGCTGCTTCTCCCTGCAAGGTATAAAAGAAATTGGCTATCTGCCCCAGGGCCGTCCGGAAATGCCGGGGCGGCGCGCTTTCCACCTTCTGCCCCACGCCGGCAAAGCCGCTTTCCAGTAAATCGGCCAGGTCCCAGCCACAGCAATAGGGCGCCAGCAACCCCAGGTCGTGGATATGAATATCGCCCCTTTCATGGGCCTCGCGGATGGCCGGCGGATAGACCTTTTCCAGCCAGTACCGGGAACTGACGGCGGCAATGATATGGTTATTTAACCCCTGGAGGGAATAATTCATGTTGCTATTTTCATTAATGCGCCAGTCCTGGCCGTCCAGGTAGCCCTGGACCATTTCCTGCACGTTGACCATCAGGCGGCGAAAGTCCCGCCATTCCGCGTGCTGCTGCCGGTAAAGGATGTAGGCCTTGGCCGTCCGGGCATGGCCGTTCTCAATCAATACCTTTTCCACCAGGTCTTGCACGTCTTCGACGGTAGGCAGCCTGTCGGCAAATTTTTCCGCTAAAAGGGCCGTTACCTGGTTGGCCAGCTGGCTGGCCAGGCGGCGGTCCTGGCCCCCGACAGCCAGGGCCGCTTTGTAAATGGCATTGATAATCCTTTCCTCGTCAAAATCCACTACCCGGCCGTCGCGCTTGATGATCTTCCTGGGTATCATGATAAAATTTAAATCTCCTTTCGCCTGCCTGAAATAAAAACCCCAACCACGCCTGCGTAGCTGGGGTTAATCTCTCCTTTTACCTCACCTTCACCATGGCCGTGGTTTAACGGTGAAATCCCACGGGCAGGTCTCCTGGCTCGGGTTCAACGCTCTCCCACGCCTTCCCGGGTTTAAACCCAGTGGCCTGTTGTGGGGTCACTCTCCCTCACAGTGGCGGCACCGCGCCGGACTTGCACCGGCTTCCCTGGCACCCGTGAGCATCGTTTTCTGGTAATGTTCGACAAAGAAGAGGCAAATTCCTGCCGCTATATAACCTTCTCATCCCCCGGGTAAGCACTGTTTTTATTCACCAGGGGCTATTTTTCCTTGCTGGAATTACTTTGTTTCCTGTTTTCTATGGGGGCATGTATTACAAAGGGAGGGATCGTCAAAGGAGATCTGGCAGTAAGTCCCTTCCTCCTTCCAGCATGGCTTGGCGCACCCTATGCGTTCAGTCTTCCGGGAGCAGGCCGGGCAGTCCTCGTATAACCAGCAGGGATAGAAGGCCAGGTAGTGTTTGATGGAGTTTAAATTGAAGCCTTTATCAATGAGCTTTTGAATGAAGCGCAGCCGTTTCAAGTCATTATTTGAGTAAAGGCGCCGCCCGTTCTTGCGTGCGGGCTGGATGAGTTTATGTCTTTCCCAGACCCGCAGGGTGCCCGGCTGTATGCCAAGTAAATCGGCGACCACGCTGATGGTATATAACATTTGTTCAGGCATTAAAAGCCGCCTCGCTTAACAATCAGGTTATAAATTATTGGCAGCTTTATTTTACGTTAACTTATCATCCCAGATCAAGTATCGCTTTTCTCCTATTGAAAACATAATTTTGCTATATCTAAATAACTTTGTTGTAAGATTTTTTATAAGTTTATTGACATGAGTTTGTTCAAAAAATATGATATAAGTAAGATCAATAATAAGCGGGGCGAAGAAAGTCAGTGTATCCCATCGGTATGGTTATCCAGGTCTTAGATATTTCTCCCCACCGCCTGCGTCGCTGGGAACGAAAGGGACTGGTTGTTCCCATGAGGAAAAACGGCCGGCGATGCTATTCGGAACTGGACTTACAGCGGTTAATGTTTATTAAACGCCTTCTTGATGGCAAACATTGCCGGCTCGCAAACCTCCCTAATTACCTCGCCTTTTACCCCTGCTGGCAGGACGGCAAATGTATAAGCACCCCTTTAGAAGAGCCAAAGGAAGGGGCGCGTCCTTGCTGGCAAAAGAAAAACTGGTATTGTGGCTACAAGCTCCACCGGAAAGTATAGTCAGGGTTACAAGGCAAGGAAATATCCGTTTTTTAACTTCTAGCACCATTCATTAAATTTTATACAGGAGTGTTGTTTATGTCCATTTTGCTGGCTACAGAAGCGCCTGGCCTTGCAAAAATCTTCCGGGCCATGGGCGGGGCCAGCCTGCAGGCCTGCCTGGCCTGTGGCGTGTGCACCGGCGGCTGCCCTACCGGCGACATCGGCGCCCCCGTAGACCCCCGTAAAATGGTGCGCCTGCTCCTGCTGGGGATGGAAGACCGGCTCCTGACGTCAAATATGATCTGGCTCTGCACCATGTGCGGCCGCTGTACAATCTACTGCCCGGTGGGCGTGAATATGGGCGACCTGGTCCGGGCCATGCGGTCGGAACTGGCGGCAGAAGGCCGCGTCCCCGTAAACCTGCAGAAAGTGGTAGACCTGGCTCTAGAGTCTGGCAATAATATGGGGATCAGCCAGGAGGATTACCTCGATACCCTGGACTGGATGCAGGAAGAGCTCCAGGCGGAGTTCGGCAGTGAGGCGGAAATACCCGTTGATAAGAAGGACGCCAGGATATTGTACTTTATCAACCCGCGGGAAGCGAAGTTCTTCCCCCTCTCCATCCTGGCGGCGGCCAAAGTGTTCTATGCCGCCGGCGAAAGCTGGACCCTTTCCAGCCGCTACTGGGACGCGACCAACTACGCCCTTTTCTCCGGGGACGACAAAGCCGGTGCTATCCTGGTGCAGCGCCTGGCCGATGAGGTGGATCGCCTGGGCTGCCAGGAGCTGATCATGACCGAGTGCGGCCATGCCTTCCGCGCCATTCGCTGGGGGCCGGTGCAGTGGCTGGGGCACAAACTCCCCTTCAGCGTGCGCAGTATTGTCCAGCTCATGGCCGAATACCTGCAAGACGGCCGCATTCGCCTTGACCCCTCCCGCAACAGCGAACCGGTAACCTATCACGATCCCTGCAATCTGGGCCGCAAGGAGGGCATTTTTGAAGAACCGCGGCAGGTGCTGCAGGCGGCAGTCACCGATTTTCGCGAGATGACGCCGAACCGCGAAAATAACTACTGCTGCGGCGGCGGTGGCGGCATGCTCTCTTTGAGCGAGTTTGGCCAGGAACGGATGGCTAAAGGAAAGGTGAAAATAGAACAGGTCCAGCGCACGGGAGCAAAGATTATCGCCACTCCCTGCCATAACTGCGTTGACCAATTGAACGATTTATGCCGTCATTATCACCTCGATGTTAAGGCGAAAAACATAGTCGAGCTGGTAGCCGACGCTCTCGTAATTAATGGCAAGGAGTGAGGTATTGATGGATAAAAATGGTTCGTTGCCGGTAGCCGTACTGGGAGCAGGCATCGCCGGGGTCCAGGCGGCTCTAGACCTGGCCTGCCTCGGCCACAAGGTAATCCTGGTAGAACGCGCTGCCCGGCCGGGCGGTAAGCTGGCTATTTTATCCAAGACCTTTCCCACCAACGACTGCAGCGCCTGCGCTTTGACGCCCTGGCATGGTTTCTTCTGTATACGCTCCCCGCACTTTATCAGGCTGGCTGGGGAAGATAAAATCGTACTCTTGACCGGTGCTGAAGTTAAAAACTTAACCGGGAAAGCAGGCCATTTTTGTCTCCATCTTAACAGGCAGGGCCGGGAAGAAACCATCAATGTGGCTGCCATCATCCTATGTCCCGGTTATGAGGAATATTTACCTCCCAGTTTAAACGCCCGTTACGGTTATGGCCGTTATAGCGGTGTCTTGACGGGCCTGGAGCTGGAGCAACAGCTGGCTAAAAGTGGGTACCCGCACCGTCCCCCGGGCAAAGAGCCGGTGCAACGGGTGGCTTTCATCCAGTGTACCGGCTCCCGCGATCCCGCCAACGGAGTGGCTTACTGCTCGGCCGTCTGCTGTATGTATGCCCTGAAGGAGGCCCTGATGCTTTATGAGAACGCTGCTGCTTTGAAACTCCCTTTACCACAAATAACCCTATTTTACATGGACCTGCGTACCTACAGCAAAACTTACCAGGAATATCTGGAGAAGGCCCGGCGGGAATACGGGTTAAGGCTTGTGCGTTCCCGCATTCACAGCATTATCCAGTCTCCAGGAGATCCCCGGCTGGTCATTCGCTATGCCCAGGAAAGCGGCCAGATCAACGTCGAAGAATTTGACTTGGCAGTACTGGCTACCGGCTTGCGACCGCCTGACGGCGCCCGGGAACTGGCTGCCAGACTGGGCATTAAGGTCGATACCTATGGTTTCTGCCAGTCCCCTGCCCTTTCTCCCTTTGCCACCACACGGGAAGGAGTATTTGTCGCCGGCGCCTTTAGCGGCCCCTGCGACGTAATCGACGCCGTCACCCAGGGCTCGGCCGCCGCCGCTGCCTGCGCTTCCTGGTTAAAAGAAGCAGGTTTACCCTATTGGAGTTCCCTGCCCTCTAAAATACAATTTGTTTCACTTCCTGGCGGCAATAATATCCCGCCGCGGACCGGCGTCTTTGTCTGCGGGTGTGACCAGCTGTCTGCCGGCCTGGATTTAAAGGAGCTGGAAGAATATAGCCGCTCCTTGCCCGGGGTTGCCTGGGTAGAAAGATTATCCCTTTGCGCCGGGGGGGCGGGCGGGCAATTACGCAGGGCCATAAAGGAACACAGCTTAAACCGGGTTGTAGTAGCGGCCTGCAGCGCGCGTGCCCTGGAACCCCTGGTAAACACTTATTCGCGGCAGGCTGGCCTGCCGGGCAGTGTAGCAAAGGTGGTTAATGTCCTGGATCATGCGGCCCGGATTTACAGTGGCCGGAAAGATCGCGCTACCAGAAAAGCCAGGGACCTGGTGCGGATGGCAGCGGCCAGGGCATTGACTGCTCCTGCCGGTATGGTGGAGGAATGGTCAATAACACCCGCCGCCCTGGTAATCGGTGGTGGGGTGGCCGGCATGGTTGCCGCCCTTACCCTGGCCGATCTCGATTTCGAAGTCCACCTGGTAGAAAAGGAGGGACGACTGGGTGGTAATGCCCTTCGCCTGCAGTACACCTTACAGGGCGCCGACGTTGAGGCATATCTGGCCAGGCTAAGCCAGCGTCTCAGCAAACACCCCCGCATCCATATCCACCTGAACGCTCAAGCCAGGACCATAACCGGCCGGCTGGGAAGTTTTGCTACAGAGATAGAAGGCACAGGCGGGAGAGAGGAAAACATCCGGCATGGCGTAATTATTATTGCTACCGGTGCCGCAGAAAAGAAGCCCCGGCAGCACCTGTACGGCCAGCACCCGGCAGCAATTACCGGGCTGGAGTTGGAAGACCTGCTTAAAACCAGGAGCCGGCGGCTGGAGAGCCTGCAAAAGGTCGTCTTTATACAATGCGTAGATTCCCGCGATGGCTCCCATCCTTACTGCAGCCGGGTCTGCTGCAGTGCGACTTTAAAAAATGCCCTGGAGCTCAAGAAAATCAACCCGGAAGTCGCTATATACGTGCTCAACCGGGATATTATGACCTACGGCCTGCAGGAGCAGTGGTACGAAACCGCCCGCTCCCAGGGCATCCTGTTTCTGCGTTACAACCTGGAAGCGCCACCGGAAGTAACGGTCCCCGCAAAGAAAGCAGGGCCAGAGGGCAAAGTACAAGTCCGGGTTTACGATCCCATCCTGGGCGAAGAAATTGTCATTGATGCCGATCTCCTGGTGCTGGCGACCGGGATGGAGCCACGGGCGGAGAATTGGTGCCTGGCGTCTTTATGCCACATCCCCCTGGACGAGAATGGTTTCTTTGCTACCAGCCATCCCAAATTAAAAACTGTTGAGACGCCGGTGCCAGGTATCTTCACCTGCGGGCTAGCAGAAGGGCCTAAGAATCTCGAGGAAGCCATAGCATCAGCGCAGGCCGCGGCCGCGAAGGCGGCCGCCCTCCTGGTGCAAGAGCGCCAAACCCTTCCCGAACGGGTAGCCCGGGTAGAAGGCGCCTGCGCGGCCTGTCTTACATGCGTGCGTGTTTGTCCCCATGGTGCCCCTGCAATTAAGGAACACCGTTCATTTATCGATCCCCTGCTCTGCCAGGGATGTGGCGCCTGCGTGGCGGCATGCCCGGCGCAAGCCATTACCCTTACAGGTTACAGTCATACTGAAATGGAAGCTGAACTCAAGGCCCTGCCAGATGAGCCAGGGAAAGTGTTGCCTACCGTTATCTTCACCTGCAGCTACTGCGCTTATGCCAGCTTTGAAAATGCTGCTGGCCTGGACTGCCAGAATGACGTTTTTGTATTGCAGGTACCGTGTTTAAGCCGGATTGGCACCTTGGAGGTGCTTAAGGCCGTTGAAGCCGGCGCGCAGGAGATTTGGCTGACGGGCTGCATTGAAGGCCAGTGCCACTTCCGGCCGGCCAGGGCCTTCGGCAGCCAGCGCTCTGGACCCGACCCTATGCTTTGCCAGGAGCAGGCCTGGCGCCGTGTCAAGAAGATTCTGGGTGAAATCGGAATTGACGAAGAAACGGTAAAGGTTCTGCGTCTCCCTCCACCAATGCCGGATAACGGGCGCCTGGCCAGTTGCCTGGTTTAAAAACCGGAAAGGGGTGCAGCCATGAAACGGACGGATGTGCTGGTTGTGGGCGGGGGTATTTGCGGGTATACGGCAGCACTGGCTGCCAGGCGGTACTATGGCGGCAAAAAGATCACCCTGGTGCGTAAAGAAGTCCGGGCTTTAATTCCGTGGTGCCTTGCTTACAATTGCGCTAAAGGTACGCTCTATAACAATATCTTACGGGACGACCGTCTTTATGATGAGGGAATTGAACTGGTAATCGATGAAGTGACAGCCATTGACCGCCAGGGCAAATGCATCACCACCGCCTTTGCTGAAGATATTATTTATGATAAATTAATTCTGGCTACCGGTTCCCTCCCGGCAACGCCTTTTTTTAAAGGCGCCGACCTGCAAGGCGTGTTTGTCTTAAAAAAAGAGTTCCCCTCCCTGGAAAACATTCGCACTTCTCTGGCTTCTGCCAGGTCCCTGGTCATTGTGGGTGCCGGACCCGCTGGCATAGAGTTTGCCGAGGCATGCACCGCCAACCGGCAACTAAAGGTCACCATGGTAGACTTCTCCCCCACTGCCTGGCCTGGGCTTTTGACGATGAGTTTTGCACCATGGTGGAGGAAAACCTCCGGCAGCGAGGTATCAACATTATAACCGCAGCCGGAGTAGAAGAATTGCAGGGCAATAAACGGATTGAACAGGTGAAGCTCACCAGCGGCCGGACTTTACCTGCTGATACGGTTATTCTGGCCACAGGTGTCGTGCCCAATACCAGGTTGGCCCGGGAGGCCGGTCTGGCAACCGACGAACACGCTGGCATCTTTGTTGATGAGTATATGCGTACCAATGATGAAGATATCTTTGCCGTTGGCGATTGTGCCGCGAAATGCTCTCTTTCCGGTCCCGGGGGCGCTAATGCCAGACGGGCTATAGAAGGCGGCCGCGAGGCCCGCGTGGCTGCCGCCAATCTCTTCGTCCTCAAGCGCCCCAGGGAAATAGGTTTAGAGAAGTTCTGTGTCACCATTGGCGATCATGCCTTTGGCTCCGTAGGTCTCATTCAAAGAACGAACCCGGAAACGGGTAGAGAAAGGCTAACAGTCGATATTGCTCCTGGCGTGATAGCCAGGGAAGTGGCGGTAAAGGTGGCTTATGCCCGGGAAACCGGGGCAACTATTGGTGCTCAAGTCCACGGTAAGCCTCTTAGCCTGGTCCGGGAAATAATAGACCGGTTAGCGACTGCAATTCAACACCAGGCACGTTTCGACGAGCTGGCCCTGGCCTGATAAACTTCAAAGACCCTACCGCTCTAAAAGGTGGCGTTAATTTACGCCACTTTTCTTGTTTTTTTGTTTCCCAGGCAGGAGTGCATGTACCTCCAGATCGTAATGTGTTGAAAAGGGAGGCAAATTTTTATTTTAGCCGGCGTAAATAAATATCGTTATCAACTATACCGGCAGTCGTGGTTATATACAGCCATTCTCCTTCCTGCCGCCAGGTCAGATGATGGCCGATCACGCGATAAGGGTCACCGCCAGTGTAGACGGCTACCGTCAGGTCGGCCAGGCCGGCCTTATTCCGAAGCTTTATTACCCAGCCTGCTGGTTCCTGGTTAAAGGTAGCTTCTGTTTGTTCATAGCGGTTTAAAAAGGCAGCAAACCGGCTCATAGGCCAGACCAGCAGGCGTTCCTCTTCCTGATCCCGGGCCGCCCGATTGGCTAGGTGAGCCAGGGCCTCCAGGGCATACTCCTTTTTGTTGGCGTGGGTATAAACCAAGCGGATGACGTGTTCTTCTTCAATAAAATCAAGGAGGTCATCGAACCAGCCTTTAACCTCCGCCAGGGGTACACCGGCGGTCATTAATTCCTCCAGGGCGGCATACTCCTGGTAAGGAGTGATTGGAAAAGACCACAAGTTGCCGCTCACCTGGCGGCCGTGAAAAATGCTTTGGGTAGGGCTGGAGCCGGTATCTCCGGGGCTGTAGTAAGCCAGGACGCCATGTTGCTGTAACCACTCATTGACGAAGGGAGGATGGTTCCCTGAGGGAGCGCTGTATTCCAGCACCGGCCGGCCGGTAATCCTGCTCAAGGTATCGCAATTCAAGGCCAGGTAGCGCCAGACCTCCTGGCGCGGCAGTTTTTCCAGGTTGGCCGCAAAATAATTATGGATCCAGCCGCCGTGGGAACCGATGGCTCCGTATTTCTGCATCAGTTCCACCCAGGGCCGGCCTTTCAGGGGCGAAGCGGCATCAAAGCCGTAGCCATCCCCTGGCCGGTATGTATCCGGGCCGGCGGTGATGTGAATGGAATACTGGAGGTCGGGCCGGAAGACCCCCCGCTGGATCATGGCCCGCAACGGTCCGATATGGGCATTGCTGTCCAGGTGAAAGTTGACTACCAACCCGCCTTTACCCTGGGGAGTATTGACCAGGCGGGGCAGGTGGGTATATTTGATTAAAAATGTCCGGAGAACGGAACGTAAGGGAAGGTCGTCGGACATTTGCTTGTAAAAACCCAGGGGTATGTTAACAAAAATCACCACGCCCCCGGAGGGGTAAGATTTTTCAGTGATAACGGGATTTAAGCCTGCCCGGCTGTCATAGGCTATCAGCCGGGCATCCAGAAGCCTTGCCCGGTTATGGCGGTAACGTAACCGCCCGTACCCATAGCTGCTGACAGCATTGTCCCGGTCAAGCTTACCGGGTGTGATCCCCCAGGATACCGCCAGCCGGGGCGTGGGGAACTGCCAGTAGCCGTCATCATAGGTTTCCTGGTCCCCACCCGGGGCCGGGCCGTAATTTACCCCGGCCAGGCCGGCCAGGACCGGTTCGGGTAGCCTCTCCCCGCCGGCCCCCCTGATCCCCGGGTCATAGACCAGTAAAACCTTGCCTCCGGATAGGACATAGTCGGTTAATACCCGGGGTAGCGGCGACGGTAAAACCTGGTTTAGCCCTTCCGGCAAAATCATGGCCGGGTAGCGCGCTACCAGTTCCCCGGGAGTAAGGTTCAGGTCTCCAGGGCCAATTTCCACCCAGGGAAAACCTTCTTCCTTTAAGACCGCCGCATAAGCAGCCAGGGTGCCCTGATCTGTCCCCGGTGTCGTAATTAAGAGCCCCGCCCGTACCTGATGGGGTGCCGCTTTTGGTTGCAACCATCCGGTGCTCGCAGCTATGGGCAAGAGTAAAAACGCTGTTAAGCTTAGAAAATAACGCCGTAATTTAATTTTAACCATCCTGCTTTTGCCCCTGCCAGGAAAGGTAACCAAGAATAATAGCTTATTATTCGCCTGAAGAGGTGTGAATCCTTTTTTGCCTTTAAACATCGACAAGGCTTTACATCTATTTTACCCGCATTGGACACGGCAACAAATAGCGGCAACTTTTTTACCTGCAGCAGGAAAAATGGTTTTTCAAGGCGAATCTTTCCAGGAAGATGTAATTTACTAGCGAAGACTTTTCCTCCCCGGAAAGGAGTAGCCACATGGCGCAGGATTGTATCACCTTTAAAGGGACCCGCGGCGGCCTGCTGATTTTGCTGGATGCCAGCCGGGATTTTAATGAACTGCGGGCTAACCTCGCCGCTAAATTCGCCGCGGCCCGGGGCTTCTTCCAGGGCGCTTCCTTTGCCCTGGTACCAACCTCCCCTTTAAGCAGCCGGGAAACAGCCGAACTGGAAGCTATCTGCCGGGCACACGGCCTGGTTCCGGGAAAAAATATACCTTTGCCTGACCGCTACCGTCCCCACATAAAGCGGGAAAGACCCGCCCCTGCCGCTAGTGTAGGAAGGGGCAATTATGACGAGGTAGCGCCTGCCCCTGCCGTAGCCGACGCAGCTGAACTCTCTACCCTGCTGGAAGAAGGGAATCTCCGTAACGGCCAGGAACTAACTTATAACGGCCATGTGGTGCTGGTGGGTAATGTCCATCAGGGCGCCACCATTAAAGCCGGCGGCAACATCCTGGTCATGGGAACGCTCCTGGGCAGCGCCCATGCCGGAGTCTCAGGTAACAGGGCAGCCGTTATTGTTGCCCACCGGTTGGTCCCGGAGCAGCTCAGTATCGCCGGGATACTTGCCCGCTCCCCGGAGGAAAAAATAAGGAGGGCCTATCCGGAGATAGCCCGCCTTGTTGGTGACAAAATTATCGTGGAACCATTTTTAAACCGTAAAGCTCCCCGCAATTGAATTTTACTTGTCTTCCAGGTCTTCCGGCTGCATGGTATAGGCCGGTACCATAGTCGGTGTGTAATTGTTAAAGGGTGCGATGGGGTAGAGCTGGCCGTGGCCCATGAGCAGGCTCTCCATATTTTCGACTATTGTTTCCAGCAAACCGTAAGGCGCTGCGAAAACCAGCTCATCCTTCTGGGTGCCCCCGAAGGTACGGTCGCCGGCACAGGGGAAGCCGATGATAGGCTTTTGTTCTTTCAGGGCAAAGGCAATGGAAGAACAGAGAGCCGCTTCAGCTACCGTATCAGCCTTGACCGGTTCCCCGGTTTCATGTAGGCAGCAATGAACCAGGCGCATAACTTGCGCCGGGTTGGCGTAAATGACCACCACATCGGGGTCTTCGTGGGTAAAGCTTTCTACCGGGGCCACAAAAATGCCGTCATAAACTTTACCGGCATCCCCGAGCTTATACGTATTGGCCATAAAACGCCGGCCGGCTTCGAGATCGGCTACATAGCGGCCCAGGGGGGCTTTACCGCTGGTGAAGCGCTCCGGGGTCTTGATGAGGCCGGTGCAGGCGGCGCCAATGGCGCAGACCATCAGGTCCGCCGTACCGGCACTGGCCCGGCCCTGGTAACGGGCCGCCGCTACCTGCTGGCAGATGTTGATCTTCCAGTTGTACGGCCGCCGGGGCAGGTCCTTCCTGTCTTTATAAAGCTTTACCCCTACGATGCCCGTATCCAGGCGCAGGACTTCAGTTAACCTTCTGGCCATGGTGGTTTTGTCTAAATCTGCCATAGTTTCTCCTCCTTTTTAATTTATGCCGGGTAATATGCTTCCCTGGCCGCAGCTACCAGTTCGTAATCCACCCGGGTACGGGCGGCCAGACGCTCGGCCAGGAATTGTTTAGCTACTGCCGGGAAGATGGCATAGGAGAGGACGTCTTCTTCCTTCTCCATGTAGGGTGCTATCTCCTTGCGGGCTGCCGGCAGCTGGGGTTCCAGCAGGTCGGCGGGGCGGCAAGTAATGGGTTCTTCGTCACCAATGATTTTACGGCGGACCTCTTCATTGACCGGTACTGGTGGCTGGCCATAAAGGCCCCGCAGGTAATCCTTGACCTCCCTGGTGACCATCTTGTAGCGTTCCCCGGCCAGGACATTCAATACTGCCTGGGCGCCAACCATCTGGCTGGAGGGAGTGACCAGGGGCGGGTAGCCGAGATCGGCCCTTACCCGCGGTACTTCGGCCAGCACTTCCGGCAGGCGGTCCAGAGCATTCTGCCGGGCCAGCTGGGATATAAAATTGGAAAGCATTCCGCCCGGGATCTGGTAGCGTAGTACGTTGGCGTCAACGGTACCGTCGCTTACGTCAAATTCCCGGTACTTCTTGCGAACCTGGCGGAAATATGCGGCTATTTCGGCGAGTTTATCCAGTTCGAGGCCGGTATCCCATGGAGTTCCGGCCAGGGCGGCCACCATGGTCTCGGTAGCCGGCTGGGAAGTGCCCAGGGCCAGGGGAGACATGGCCGTATCCAGGACATCGACGCCGGCTTCGACGGCCTTGAGATAAGTCATGGCTGCCATGCCGCTGGTATAGTGGCAGTGAAGCTGGAGGGGCAGGTCTACTTCGGCCTTAATTTTCTGCACCAGCCGGTAGGCATCCGCCGGGGTGAGGAGGCCGGCCATATCTTTCAGGCACAGGGAATCGGCGCCCAGGTCGGCCAGGTTGCGGGCCAGGCGTAAATAATACTCATCGTCATAAACGGGCCCCAGGGTATAGCAGATAGTAGCCTGGACATGGCCGCCTTCTTCCTTGGCTACCTTTATAGCCAGGGCCATATTGCGGACATCATTCAGGGCATCGAAGATGCGCAAGATATCGATGCCGTTTTTTATACTCATTTTTACAAATTCGGTAACAACGTCGTCGGCATAATGGCGATAACCCAGGAGGTTCTGCCCCCGGAGAAGCATCTGCAACCTGGTACGGGGCATGGCCTGACGTAAAGCCCGCAGGCGTTCCCACGGGTCTTCATTTAAAAAACGCATGCAGGCATCAAAAGTGGCGCCACCCCAAACCTCCAGGGAATGAAAGCCGATAGCATCCATCTGGGCCGCTATGGGGAGCATATCCTCTGTTTTGAGCCGGGTGGCCAGCAACGACTGGTGGCCATCCCGCAGGGTCGTATCTGTTATACCCACCTTCCGGGGCATAAGTTTCCTCCTCCCCCACATTATAAAACCCGTGTTTGGCCGCGGTAGACCAGGCCCCGGACAACATCAACAGTTACAATCATACCGTCGGCCAGCTTTTGGGTTGCACCTTTAGCTCCCACCACGACAGGGATTCCCAGGCTGAAGCCATTGACGGCTGCGTGGGAAGTCAAGCCTGCGGCCTCGGTAATAATGGCTGCTGCCCTTTCCATAGCCGGCAGGAAATCGGGTCCGGTTTCTGCTGTAACCAGGATATCGCCCTTTTGGACCCTGGCTATGGCCTCGGCCGCCGTCTTCACCAGGCGCACCGGGCCGCTGGTCACCTCCCTGCCGATCCCCCGGCCCCGCACTAGCACCTCGCCCACGATATGTACCTTGAGCAGGTTGGTCGTACCGGGCACCCCGGCTGGTACACCGGCGGTAATGACGACCAGGTCGCCCTGTTTGACCCGGCCCGAAAGTATAGCTGCCGCTACGGCCGCGTTGACCATTTCATCGGTGCCGCTGGTGGGCTCGACAAGCAAGGGTTCAACGCCCCAGACCAGGCAGAGCTGGTTCAGCACCTTTTCATCCGGGCTGGTAGCCAGGATGGGGGCCCGGGGGCGGTATTTGGCCACTTGCCGGGCCGTAGACCCGGAAGCTGTTGGGGTAATGATGGCTGCCGCACCCAGCTCAAAGGCGATGGTACAGCTGGCATGGCTGATGGCATCGGTAGCCGTCCGTTCGGCGGCCAGTCCCTTTTTCAGCAAAAGGTCACGGTAGGGCAATTCCTTTTCCGCCCGGCGGGCAATGCGCGCCATGGTGGCCACCGCCTCTACCGGATAGCGGCCCATGGCCGTTTCCCCGGAAAGCATAATGGCATCGGTGCCGTCGAAAATGGCGTTGGCTACATCGCTGGCCTCGGCCCTGGTGGGCCGCGGGTTATGGATCATGGACTCCAGCATCTGGGTGGCCGTAATTACCGGCTTGCCGGCCCTGTTACAGGCCTCAATAATCTTTTTCTGGACCAGGGGTACTTCTTCTACCGGGATTTCTACTCCCAGATCACCCCGGGCCACCATGATCCCGTCGGCCACCTGGAGTATTTCCTCCAGGTTGTTTACACCGGCCCGGTTTTCGATCTTGGCAATAAGCGCCACCCTGGCGCCGCGTTTCTCCAGCTCTTTGCGCGCCGCCATGACGTCGGCAGCCGTACGGACAAAGGAAAGGGCGATAAAATCTATCCCCTGCTCCAGGCCGAACTCCAGGTCCTTAATGTCCTGTTCCGTTAGGGCCGGCAGGCTTATCTCGGCTCCGGGAACGTTAACACCTTTATGGCTGGAAATAACATCTCCATGGCGAACCCGGCAGCGAATTTCGGTGCTGGTTGTATCCAGTACTTCTAGCTCAATTAAGCCGTCGTCTAATAATATTGTCTGGCCGGGCCGGACGTCTCCGGGCAGGCCGGCAAAGCTTACCGGCAGGCGGCGGGCATCGCCGATAATGGGTTCCGTAGTCAGGATGACTTCGTCCCCATCCTTGAGGGTTATCTCGCCCCGGATCTCCCCCAGGCGGATTTCCGGGCCTTTATTGTCCAGCAGCAGTGCCACCCTGGCACCCAGTTCCGCCGCTGCCTGGCGAACGGCAGCCATCCTCGCGCCGTGCTCGGCATGGCTGCCGTGGGAAAAATTGAAACGGGCTACATTCATGCCCGCCCGGATCATTTCTTTGATAATCTCAACCCGGGAACTCGCCGGGCCCAAGGTACATACAATTTTGGTGTGGCGCATAGCTGCCTCCTTAACTTCCTTACAAAGCCAGCACTTCGGCCAGGCGGTATAAATCAGGATTGATGGTCTTTTTTTCCTGGAGGACTGTTTCTAGATCCCGGTTTACCAGTTCATTGGCCGCGATACCCACCATACGGCCGCTGGCACCGGAAGCTAGCAGCTCTACCGCGTAGGCGCCCAGGCGGCTGGCCAGCAGGCAGTCAAAGGCTGTTGGCGCTCCTCCCCGCTGGATATGGCCGAGTATTGTTACCCGGCTTTCCAATTTGGTGCGCTTGCCGATTTCCTGGCTAACTTCCAGGGCACTACCCACACCCTCAGCTACCACAATAATGCTGTGGAGCTTGCCCCGGTGGCGGCCCCGCTCAATGCGTTCGACCACCTGGTCATAATCGACGGGATATTCCGGTATCAGGATGGATTCGGCGCCCCCGGCAATACCGGCTGCCAGAGCAATCTGGCCTGAATGGCGTCCCATAACTTCAATGATAAAAATCCGTTCGTGGGAAGTTGCCGTATCCCGGATACGGTTGATGGCTTCCACGGCCGTATTGACCGCCGTATCGAAGCCAATGGTATGATCGGTACCGGCTATGTCGTTGTCGATGGTGCCGGGAATGCCGACTACCGGTACTCCTTTTTTCGCCAGGTGGACAGCGCCACGGAATGAACCATCGCCACCGATGACCACCAGGCCTTCAATGCCTTCCCGCCTGAGGTTGTCCAGGGCTATAGCCCGCCCGGCTTCCGTACGAAATTCCTCTGACCGGGCCGTTAATAAAATAGTACCTCCCCGGTGGATAATGTCGGCCACCGAACCGGTATTGAGGCGGCGAAAGTCACCCTGGATTAATCCTGCGTAACCCCGGGCAATGCCGATTACCTCCATGTTCAGGGCGGCAGCCTGGCGGACTACCGCCCTGATGGCCGCATTCATTCCCGGGGCATCACCACCGCTGGTCAGTACTCCTATGGTCCGCAACAAGTTCCCTCCTCAAAATTACATAGTTTGGCGGAAGTATATATATCCCCGCCGTTTTATTATCGTACCAGGGCCGTATTTAATATTTCATTGGCTTCTTCGGCTTCCGATTCGGGGACCAGGAGTTCGTACCCCGCCAGGTCTTCCATCTGGCAGGAGCCAATGGGCCGCAAGTTTACCATGATACCCTCCCTGGTCAAAATCTCTTTCAAGCGCAAGGCCTGTTTCCGGTTGGACGCAATGTAGATCACCGTCCACATACCGCTCACTCCCCCGCTTCTAAACTCCCGTATTTGGTGAGCACCAGCGCCCGGCCGCGGATTTTCATAGCAGAGGTATGCTCGGTAAACTGGGCAATCATGATTTCTCCTTTATCTAGTTTTTCGGAGTGATGGAATTTGGTATCCTTGCCCCGCGTCAAGCCAATGATGGTTACTCCGTTCTCCAGGGCTTTAATGGCAATAAAATCGGCAGCGGTCACATTGTCCCTAACCTCCATTTATAACCTCCACCTCCTTTTACAAAAATCCGTAACGTTGTAATAAGGCCCGCTCCACTTCCGGCGGTACCAGGCCGCGGATGCACCCCCCCAGGGAGGCTGCCTGGCGAATAATGCTTGAACTGATGAAGGAGTACTCGGTAGCCGTCATTAAAAAAACAGTCTCCAGGTCGCCGGCCAGTTTTTTATTCATGATGGACATCTGGAACTCATATTCAAAGTCGGAAACAGCCCTCAGGCCCCTGACGATGGCCACGGCCCCTTCCTGGTGGGCAAAATCAACCAGCAGCCCGGAGAAGGCTTTGACCGTAACCGCAGGCCAATCTCTGGTAACAGCTTTTATTAATTTTACCCTTTCCTCAAGGGAAAACAGGGTTTCTTTATAATTATCAGCAGCAACGCCTACAATCACCCGGTCAAAGATCCCGATGGCCCGCCGGATGATATCCAGGTGCCCGTTGGTGATAGGATCAAAGGTACCTGGATATACAGCCACCCTCAACGGCTATCACCCCCTTTTCTCCTTATTTTTAGCTAATTCCACTCCTCCATTGATATTCCTGCTAAAGAGACTTTAATTTATCAATTTTTCCGGTACTAATTTAACTTTATCTTGCCCACCTAACAGGCGGGCCAAACTTGCCAGCAGGGCCGGAACCGGTTCAACCCACAGCCGGCGGTGAAGAATAAAAGTCCGCCCCTCGCTGCTCAAGTGCAGGTACACCGGGCAGTCACCTGGAAAGGCCGTCAAAATATCCTGCAGGGCTTCCCTCTGATCTTTGTCCGTCAACTTCAGGTACAAACGCCGGCCGGACCTGCGCTCCCCCGCCTTCCCGCTGCCGGTATGGGCAGGCGGCGCTGCCACTGTCTCCTGGCCGCATGCCCGCTCCCGGCCCACTGCTCCGGCCGGCGACGTCTCGACCGGAAGACCGCCGGCCGGTGTTCCCGCCTCGCCGGGGCCTACCCTTACCGGTTTAACCTGGTCGGCCAGGACCTGGACCCCTTCCTCCTGTTTATCAGTATGGCCATAAATAATAACCGCCCGGTCGGGGGCGAGCCATGTGCGGCTCTGGTTGTAGACACGGGGGAAAAGGACGACTTCCCCCTGGCCGCTGAAATCCTCCAGGGTGAGGACGGCCATGGGTTCACCCTTGCGGGTCACCAGGCGACGCAAACCGCTTACCAGACCGCCAAGGACAACCTGGCTGCCGTCGGGTATTTCGGAAAGATCAGCCAGGGTATGGGAAACGATCTGCTGCAGGGTTTCTGCATAGGGCTCCAGGGGGTGACCGCTTAAGTAGAAGCCCAGGAGTTCCTTTTCCATAGCCAGGATGTCGGCACGGGAAAAATCGGACAGATCGGGCAGGGGCGGCTCGTTAACTTCTTCCGGTACCATATCCAGTAAAGAAATCTGGCCGCTGCGGCGTTCCTCCTGGCGCTGGGCCGCCAGCTCAAAACAGGAATCCAGGATAGCCAGCAGTTGCCGCCGGTTGGGGTGCAGGGAGTTGAAGGCGCCGCAACGGATGAGGCTCTCAACCACCCTTTTGTTGGCAAGCCTTGAGTCCACCCGGCGGCAGAAGTCCAGGAGAGAAGTAAAGGGACCACCGGCCTCCCGGGCGGCAATGATGGCTTCCACGGCGGCACGGCCGACATTTTTTACAGCTGCCAGGCCGAAGCGGATGCGCCCGCCGGCGATGGTGAAATCCACACCGGATTCGTTGACATCAGGTGGGAGGACCTTGATCCCCAGACGCTGACATTCGGTGAGATAAGGCCCCATTTTGTCCAGGTGTTCGGCCACACTGGACAGCAGGGCGCCCATCAGTTCCGCCGGATAATGGGCCTTGAGATAGGCCGTTTGGTAAGCCACCAGGGCATAGGCTGCCGAGTGGCTGGCATTAAAACCGTACCCGGCAAAGTATTCCATGAGTTCAAAGATTTTGAGGGCGATCTCCTCAGGAAGGCCTTTTTTGACAGCGCCGGCCAGGAAATGCTCACGCTGGGCCGCCAGGACCTCCGGCTTCTTTTTGCCCATGGCCCGGCGTAAGAGGTCAGCCTGGCCCAGGGTGAAGCCGGCCAGTTCGCTGGCAATACGCATGACCTGCTCCTGGTAAAGAATGACGCCGTAGGTATCCTTCAAGATGGGTTCCAGGGCCGGGTGGAGGTAAGTAATGGGCTTTAGGCCGTGCTTGCGCTCTATAAAATCCTCCACCATGCCGCTACCCAGAGGGCCGGGACGGTATAGGGCTACCAGGGCGACAATATCCTCAAAACGTTCCGGTTTTAATTCCTTTAAGATGGCCCGCATGCCGCTGCTTTCCAGCTGGAAGATGCCGCTGGTTTCTCCACTCGCCAGGAGCCGGTAGGTAGCCTCGTCATCCAGGGGCAGGTTTTCCAGATCCAGGTCGCGGCCGTAGTTCAGCCTGACTGCCCGGCGGGCCCGGTCGATTACCGTCAGGGTGCGAAGACCCAGGAGATCCATTTTTAAAAGGCCCAGTTCTTCCACTACCTGCATGGGAAACTGGGTCGTCACTGCCTCGCCGTTTTTTTGCAGGGGCAGGTAGTGGGTTAGAGGTTCCTGGGTGATAACAACCCCCGCCGCATGGGTTGAGGCATGGCGGGGCATACCCTCCAGGGCCCGGGCCGTATCCAGGAGCTCCCGTACGGCCGCGCTGCTTTCATAGCTTTCCTTTAGTTCTGGCGTTATGGCCAGGGCCCGGTCCAGGGTCATGCCCAGCTCCAGGGGGACCAACCTGGCAATCCGGTCGACTTCGCTCAAGGGCATCCCCAGGACCCGGCCTACATCCCTGACAGCACCCCGGGCGGCCATGGTGCCAAAGGTAATAATTTGGGCCACGTGCTCCCTGCCGTATTTTTCCTGAACATACTGAATAACCTCGTCCCGGCGCTCAAAGCAAAAATCGATATCTATATCGGGCATACTAACCCGCTCCGGGTTGAGAAAGCGCTCAAAGAGGAGGTTATAACGCAGGGGGTCTACGGCGGTTATCCCCAGGCAGTAGGCCACCAGGCTGCCGGCAGCCGAGCCCCTTCCCGGCCCTACCGGGATACCTCGCCGGCGGGCAAAATTGACTATATCCCAGACAATAAGGAAATAGCCCGGGTAACCCATTTGTTCAATAATGGCCAGTTCATAGTCGAGGCGCTGCCGCGCCGTACCGTCATCCCGGGGGTAACGCCTCCTGAAACCCTCATAGCAGAGGCGGCGCAGGTAACTGGCCGTATCCTCCCCATCCGGTACCCGGTAGGCCGGCAGGTGCAGCTGGCCAAAGGTGAAGTCGAAGTTACAACGCTCGGCAATGGCCAGGGTATTGGTCAAAGCAGATGGCACTTCGGTAAAAAGGGCCGCCATTTCTCCAGGGCTTTTTAAATAAAACTGGGTGTTGGGAAAACGGAGGCGGTTGGGATCGTTAAGGGTTTTACCAGTCTGGATACAGAGGAGGATATCATGGACGCGAGCCTGGTCCTGGGAGACATAATGAACATCATTGGTGGCCACCAGGGGTAAACTTAATCTATTCCCCAGTTCGATGAGACGGCGGTTTATCTTACGCTGTTCCGCCAGGCCCTGGTCCTGGAGTTCCAGGTAGAAATTCTCGCGGCCAAAGACCTCCTTTAGCCAGGCAGCAGCTTCATAGGCCTTATCTTCCTGGTCCTTTAAAAGCCAGCCCGGCACCTCGCCGGCCAGGCAGGCACTTAAAGCAATGAGGCCCTGGCTGTGGCGGCTCAAAAGTTCACGGTCCACCCGCGGTTTATAATAAAAGCCCTCCAGGTAGGCGGCCGAAACCAGGGCCGCCAGATTCCGGTAACCGGTAGCATCGGCAGCCAGGAGGACCAGGTGGTACTGGTAGTCGTCCCGGTGGGGCTCCCGGTCATGGCGGGAACGGGGTGCTACATAAACCTCGCAGCCAATAATAGGCTTGATCCCTTCTTCCCGGGCTGCTTTATAGAAGTCCACGGCCCCGTACATGACACCATGGTCCGTCAGGGCCAGGGCGGGCATGCCCATCTCCCTGGCAGCCCTGACCAGATCTTTAATGCGGCCGGCTCCGTCCAGGAGGCTGTATTCACTGTGGACATGGAGGTGGACAAAGGAATTCATGGGGAGTAATTTCTACATCCAGGCCCAGATTCCTCTTACTTTTATCTGGCATAGGCTAGCCCCGACACCCGTATAAATAGGAGCAAGACACCTGGAATACGCGAGCTTCTACCGAACGGCAAAATGGCCGCAGGCCGCTCGTAAAGGCCGGGGAGCGAGCGTAAATAAAGCCGGGCAAAACCGGAGGTATAATCCCAGTGGATGGTTTTTTCCCCAGGTTGCTGCTCATCTTTTTTACCGCCCTGGGAGTCGTGCTGGGGGCCGCAGTAGTCGGCTCCCTGGCGGCCGTCCTTGTCGGACAGCCGCCTTTAAGGACCATGACCCGCCTGGCGCTGGAAATAAAGATCTGGGCCATTGCCGCCGCCATGGGCGGTACTTTCAGCGCCATCGAAATCCTGGGCCAGGGTCTCCTGGAAGGCCAGTTCCGCATCCTGGCCAAACAGCTATTATTTATCATTGTAGCCTTTATCGGCGCCCAGGTAGGTTACTGGCTCATTCAAAACCTGGCCGGAGGTAAGTAATGCGCTACCTGGCCATTTTTATCCTGGGTTTTCTCCTGGGCGCCAGCCTGACCAACCTCCTCCTGGCCCGCCAGCAGGAGCAACTCCACCTGGCCCGGGCGGAACTGGAACAGCGCCTGGCGGCAGCCAGTGAAGAACTGGCCCAATTAAAAGAAAACCTGGACCGGGAAAGCCGCCAGGTGATTGTGGCCATCGAACCGGTGATTACTTTTAGCGGCGACAGGCCACCGGCAGTGGAAGGCCGGGTCGTTACCCAATCCCTTACCCGGGAAATCCAGGACATCCTGGCTCCCCTGAAGGGCCAGGAAGTGCGCCGTTTAAATCCGGCCCTTGTCCCCGCTATGATTGACGGCCGTACCGTCAAGGCGAACGGCCGCCAGTTTAAACTTAAAGTTACCCTGCTCCTGATCAGCGATAAGGTAATTGTCCACGTCCAGGCTCAGGGGCTGCCAGCTTCTTCTTCGTCGTCCTCAGCGGTGTCCCTGATGGCCGGTTGCCCAGCCACTGTGGCCATATAGGCGGAGCCAATCTTCATCTTCGCCAGCAACCCGCCAATTTTGCCGCTTTCCGCCGCACTCAAGGCCCCCCAGCCCTCCTTTTCTATTTTGTCCAGCAGGCCCAGTTCGGCGGCCACTTCCAGTTTTAAAGCCTGGGCTTCCGGATCTTCCCTTTTTTTACTCATATGAATCACCTGCATTCTAAATCGTCTTCCCTACTGCTACTCCCGCCCGTTCCTTCTCTCCCATCTATACGCTTCTTTAAGAAGTTTGCGGGCTGGGACCGGGGCCAGGCGCCTTACAGGCGCTATCTGCAAAGTCAGCCCGATTTCTCTTAAGGCGGAATAGGCCAGCGCCCCCAGAAGTAAGAGTCCGGCGTAACCAACCAGGGGGAAAAGGGTGGCCACCAGGCGGGAAAAGCCGAATTGCGAGGCTACCAGGGCCACAATGCTGGCTCCGATTGCCAGCCAGCGAAAACCGTTTCCTCCCGGCCGCGCTATACGGGCGGTAAAGCCATAGAGGCTGCTGACGGCGGTAGTATAAATCTCTGCCAGCAAGACGGCGCTGTAAACGGCACGTAAAAGAGGGGTGAAACTGCCGGCTATATGCAGCATGGGCACTTCCAGGGCCGTTACTGCCGGGGCGGTAGTTATCAGCGCCAGGGTAATGGCCATGGCCCCCAGCCCCAGACCCAGGCCGCCCAGGGTCGCTCCCGGCAGGAGATGCTCCGGCCGGCCCAGGGCTCCCAGGGGGGCCAGGACCGCTATAGATAGGATCAGGTTATAGGAAGCATACAACAGGGCCGCCAGAGGCCAGAAGGGCACAGCAGCCCTGGGAACCTGGCTCCAGGAAAGGTTGGCCAGGAGGGCAGGTAGATTTTTAGTTACCGTTAGTATGCTTATTCCCAAGACAGAGGCTACTAAGACCGGTGCTACCAGGCTAATGGAACCGATTACCTTGTTGATGCCTGCCAGCACGGTGATTAAGGTGATAATCACCATCAAGCTGCTGCCCAATAAACGGGGCAGGTGAAATTCCTGGCTGAAAATGGCCCCGGCACCGGCTGCCATGACGGCCAGGGCGCCAAAAAGGAAGAAAGTCGTAATAATATCTACCGCCCGGCCTATCCAGGGGCCGGCGGCCCGGTGCATCACCTCCAGGTGGGATTCGGCTGCCAGTTGATGTCCCAGGCGCAGGACGGTATAGCCAAAAAAGATAAACAGGGCCGTGGCCAGGATAAGGCCGAATACCCCCCGCAGTCCGAAGTAGCCAAAAAACTGCAGCACCTCCTGGCCGGAGGCAAAGCCGGCCCCTACAACGGTGCCGATATAGGTTGCGGCGATCTGCCAGGTCGAATACTGTTTAGCCATGGTAAGTTTATTATGCTTTAACCGGGCCGCGAATAAACCTTTTACCCTGGTATTTTTTTTGATGAAAAGGTTGACAGGAATAGGCACAAAATATATAATGGAACCGTAAACATTAACAGTAACCATTACTATTATCGAAGGAGGAAATTGGTAATGGCAGAACTGGTCAATGAAGTCAAACTGGGTGTAACCAAGGGCACGGTAGTCGAGGACGCCGTCGAGGCCAATTTCAAAGGGGAAACCATGGAGGTTGGCCTGTATCTAGCCATGGCCCGCCAGGCCATGCGGGAAGGTTATCCCGAAGTGGCCCTGGCCCTGGAGAAAATCGCCTGGGAAGAAGCCGAGCACGCCGCCCACTTTGCCGAGCTGAACGGCAAGATCAGCGCCAGCACCAAGGAGAACCTGGAAAAGATGCTGGCCGGCGAACTGGGAGCCAACAAAGGCAAGCGCGAAGCCGCTGTCAAGGCCAAGGAAAACAACATCGACCATGCCCACGACTTCTTTGACGAGTCCTCCCGGGACGAAGGCCGCCACGCCCTGGCCCTGGAAGGCCTGCTTAACCGCTACTTCAAGTAAATAGGGCTGCATTACTGAAAAGGGCGTACACACTTAAAGCCGGGGAATATTCCCCGGCTTTTTTTGCCTGGATTTGCCGTCCGGTGCTGTCAGGAAGATCCGGCGGGAGGAAAACGTATGCTAGCAATAAGATAGAGGATTGCTGGTATAATCAGCAAGTAAGCAAAGCCCAGGGGTTGGAGGAAGAAAAAAAAACTTTTCACTTCCAGGTTGTTCCCTGGATGTCGGGCCAGGAAAAAGACCAGGGGCAACTGGTAAAAGGCCAGCAGGCGGTAATCGTTTAAATTGACCAGGCGCCCGGCCAGGTAAGCGCTGGCCCAGAGAAGAGACGCGACCGTAGGAAACGCCAGAATAATCCACAGGGAGATAAAAACCAGGCTGATGCGTTCAATAAAGGTGCCGGCAAACTCGGCCAGCTGGGTGACACTTAACCCCGGAATTAAAGCATACTTAAGGAGCTCAATTCCCAGGACACCCTGGCAGGTGGTCAGGACAGTGATTACGACGGCCATAACCACCAGGTAACCCCGGCTGGCAGCCTGCCAGGCTTCCCGGGGTTGCTGCAGGAATGGCACCAGGATTAGAAACAGGCTCATCTCTTCGGCATTGCTGATGCGCCAGAAGGCCAGGCGCAGGACCGGCCAGGGGCCTCTGGGTAATATTGGCAAGAAATTGTCAAAGCGAAAATGGGGCAGCACCAGTAAAAAAAGGATCATAATCAACGGTAAAGTGACTATGATGACAATAATGCAGGCGCGCGCCAGGGGTTCCAGGCCCCGGCTGGCCAGGTAGGCCGCCGTAATAAGTAAAGATAAAAGGATAACTTCGGCCGGCGTACGCGCCAGCAGGGAATTTTTGATTACCTCAGTAGTAACCCGCGTAACGTGGGCCGTCAACGCCAGCCAGTAAAAAAGTAAACCTAAACTCAGGGGCCAGGCCACCCAGCGACCGGCAATTTGCCGGCTGAAGCCGAAAAAATCCTGCCGGGGGAACTTCATAGCCAGGCGGGTAAGAATATATATGGCTCCCAGGCTGAAAAAAGTCTCCAGGGGTGAAACCAGCCACATGTCCACCCCCACCTGATCGGCTATATCCCTGGCGCCGGTTAAGGTCCCGACTTCGATCATTGCGGCTACGGTTAAAAAGAAGGCCTCGCTGGTACCAATTCTTTCTTGCGATAGCATTTAGCTCACCATTCCTGTACGCCTGATACTTACCTTTACCTGTACCGTAACCGGCAGGCCGGGGTAAATTTGCCGCCACTGCCCTTTCATTGCTTCCCACTGGCGCGGCCTAACTTTTTCCACCTTGCGGCCAAAGCCCAATACATCAGCCTGGTACTGTTGCTGTAACTTGCCCAGTACCTCCCTGATACGCTCCTCCATTAGTCTGGCGGCCCTGTTTTCCACTTGATGCAGGTCGCCAGCTGCAAACAACCTGGGATTGCCCATTTTTTCAGCTATTTTACCTTCGACATTTATTTTTATAGTAAAACTTAATTTATCTTCTTCCATCAGCGGCCTTACTTGCGCCTGAAGCTTCCCGAATTCTATACTTAAAGTTTGCTGTAACTCCGGCACCGGTACAACCATGATGTCGCAACCTTTAGTTTCCCCGGTTATCCAGAGGGCGGCCTGGGTTTCAGCGGGAGTAAGCCACCCCGCCAGCCGCCCTTCGCGAATTACACCGGCACCGCTGACTTCTAATTTTTGCCCGGGAACCATCTTTACCCTTGAAAGTAAGATATCCTGCCCGGCGTCCATGGCGGCCAGCACTTCAGCCAATGAATGCTTAACAAAACGGGAAGTCTTAATAACTTGCTGCATCTGTTCATTTAAAAACATGCTGACACTGCGGGCAAATTCGGGACGGCCTTCCATAATATTGCCGGCAGGCCCCTCCGCCAGCAGGACATTAATAGCCAGATAGCTTTCCCGGTTGCGGGCCCACCAATCTAATACCGACTTTAAATCACCCCGGCGGGCCAGTTCTTCGCCCATGAGAAGTATTTTCTGGTGACCGAAGAAAAGGGTCCGCTCCGACAGGGTAGCCGCCTTATTTATAGCCTCGGCAAAGGTAGTTCCCGTCAAAGTCAGACGCCAGGTCGGCATGGTATTCCCTTCTTGACCTTCGCCGCCGCCACCACCGCCCCCGCCCCTGGCAACCATACGGCGCAAGATAGGCATTTCCAGGGTGATTTGCCATGGTTCCGCCGCCCGCCTATCGCCGGCAGCAGCCAGGTCAACTGCCGCCCCTAGCACCAGGGCCCGGCGTTCCAGGTCTTTGTTGTCCCAGCAGCCGGCGGTAATTATTGTCAATAATGATAAAAGAAAAACGGCCCGGTACAGGTTCCTCCGGTTCATCGCTTTTTATTACCCCTACCTATGCGCCTGGCTTCCATAGGCCTGAGATAAACCGGGCGGAGGCGTTCCCTGAAAAGGGCGGCCCGGTAAATACTATCTTTAAGATCCGCCGCTGTCCAGGGTGCCCAGGGTTTGAGATAAGGAACGCCGAAGCTTTTTAAAGAAACCATGTGAGTAAGGATTAGCATTAACCCTAAAATAACACCATAAATGCCAAAAACAGCCGCCATGATCATTAAAAAGAAACGCAAGATCCGTAAGGAGATGGCGGCGTCATAACTGGGAACCACAAACCCGGCTATAGCTGTCAGCGCCACAACAATTACCATGGCCGAGCTGACAATACCCGCCTGGACCGCCGCCTGGCCCAGGATAAGCGCCCCAACAACACCCAGGGTTTCCCCCAGCGGACCCGGCAGGCGAATACCCGCTTCCCGCAACAGCTCCAGGACGCTTTCCATGATAAAGGCCTCGATAATAGTTGGAAAAGGTAGACCTTCACGACCGGCGCCGATGGAAATGGCCAGAGAGGTAGGGATCATTTCCGGCGTAAAGGATACCATGGCAATGTAGAAAGATGGTAGCAGCAGGGCCAGGATAGAGCCGACAAAACGCAAGGTGCGAATCAGGACGGCAATAAACCAGCGGTGGTAGTGGTCTTCCGGGCTATGCATTAAGGAGTTGAAAGTCGCCGGTACAATCAGGAAAAGGTGTATTATCGGTTAGAATAACTACCCGCCCTTCCAGGAGGGCGGCGGCAGCTTCATCGGGCCTTTCGGTGTTCTGGATCTGGGCAAAGGGGGAATACCATTTATCCTCGATAAACTGCTCGATATAGCCGCTTTCCAGGATACCATCGATATCGATTTTGTTGAGGCGTTGCTCCACTTCAGAGATCAACTCGGGGTCAGCTACTCCTTCAATGTACATTAAGCCAACTGTCGTCTGACTGCGCCGACCCAAAAAGTAGGTTTTTAATTTAAGTTGGGGGTCCCGGAGGCGTCGCCGCAAGAGGGCCGTATTGATCCGCAGGCACTCAGAAAAACCTTCACGAGAACCCCTGATTAAAGCTTCGGTAGGCGGCTCTTCCACCCCCCGGTGTTCCCACCCATAAACCTCAATAGCCAGGGCCCGGTTGATACCATCCAGGAAAAATAAAGCAAAGCCGCTCAGGATACAGCGTGCCGCTTCCCGGAATTCAAGGATTTCCCGGACATTGGCTACAGTCAAAAGGGAGTCCCTGACCTGGCGGTAAAGTTCATAAGGTGCCCCCGTCAACACCGGCATCGCCCGGGGCCCTTCCAGGAGGATTGACTTCATAATCTGATCATTGACCAGATCATTGTTTACCAGCCCGTCGACATAAACAAGAGCCGCCTGATGCCCCATAACCCCGCCAATTCGCATCCGCCTGAAGACAACATCCTGGCAGGCGGTGAAAATGGCCTGTAACATTTCTAGATTAACCGCCAGGCTGTATTGCAACGGCAGTGCCGCCGCCTGCCCTTCATCGACCAGGGGAACGGCCTTATTCCTATGTCCCACGTAACGCCAGGATTTATTAGCCATCAGGATTTCTTCTCCTTTAAATGCTATCTTTATCTTGCCTGGAAAAACAGTAAAATATAACCTGGAAAGCTCAGCGATACCTGTTTTAGAAAGTTAAAGAAAAGTTATAGCAAACTACAAAGAAGCCATATGGATATTTTCCAGCGTAAAGAAAAAAGCTACATTGACTTCACCCGGTTTTTGGGTTATAATAGGTTTTGCTGTCGGGATGTAGCTCAGCTTGGCTTAGAGCGCACGGTTCGGGACCGTGAGGTCGCTGGTTCGAATCCAGTCATCCCGACCATTGTTTTTGAAAGATAAAAGGCCTATCTCATCAAGAGATGGGCCTTTTATTTTTAGGTCATCACTATTTGAGGCGGCCGACATAGGATATATTGAAACCAATCAAGGAGGGGAAGTTACATGGGCGGCCTCACCCTGGATAGACGTTTTGCTTTCATCCTTTTCCTGATCCTCATCCTGCTGTTCTTCGGTGACAATTAAACAATTAAAAGCGATAAATTTTAGTCCGGGGCCGGGTCAACCCGGCCCTTTTGTTACACCAGGCCGGGGAAAGCAAGCTGGCGCAGGGCTTCGTAGAGGACCAGGGCAACGGTATTGGCCAGATTGAGGGAGCGAAGCCCCGGGCGCATGGGGATACGCAAAACCCTCTCCCCTGCCGGCTCCAGGATGGAAGCCGGCAGGCCCCGGGTTTCGGGGCCAAAAACGAGAAAGTCCCCCGAACGATAATTGACATCCGTATAATAGCGATGACCCCTGGTCGACAGGTAGTAACAGGTGGCCTGCGGGTAGGTTTCCTGAAAAGACTGCCAGCTGTTGTGTTCATGGATAGTGACTTTCTCCCAGTAATCCAGACCGGCGCGCTTCAAGTGCTTCTCATCCAGGCGAAAACCCAGAGGATGGATTAAGTGCAAAACCGTCCCCGTAGCCGCGCAGGTACGGGCAATATTGCCGGTATTCTGGGGAATCTCCGGCTGATAGAGGACAACGTGCAGCGGCAAGGTAACCCAATCTCCTTTGTAAATGTCTTTCATGCTTCACGGGCGGTATCCAGCCCGAGTGGAGAGATTTTCTTAAACTATAGTAACTCCGTATGATAATCCACCAGCTCAATATCCCCTTGCGCCTCCAAAAAGTCCAGGATCGCGGCCATGACCTGGTCGGCATGGCTGCCGGCGGTGCTGACGCAGGCAATGCCCACCTCGGCTTCCTGGTGGCTGTCGTGACGCCCTACTTCAGCGGCGGCGACGTTAAAGCGGTTATGCAAACGTGTGAGTAAACTCTTTAATACCCGCCGTTTATCCTTTAAACTCCTGGCTCCGGCAATACGCAAGGTTGCCTGGCTTACCCCAATTACCATCAGGGTTCATCCCCTTCCCCGGGTTCACATTCCGGCCTGCTTCTGTTATATTATAATGGATTATAGCCTTTGGGAGAGGAGGAAATACCGTGGGCCAGAATTTAGCCCAGAAAATAATCAGCCAGCACCTGGTGGCCGGCAGGATGGTGCCGGGGGAGGAAGTCGCCATCCGCATCGACCAGACCCTGACCCAGGATGCCACCGGCACCATGGCCTACCTGCAGCTGGAAGCCATGGGCATCCCCCGGGTGCGGACCAAACTTTCTGTCAGCTATGTCGACCATAATACCCTCCAGACCGGCTTTGAAAACGCCGATGACCACCTTTTCCTGCAGAGCATAGCCGCTAAATACGGCATTATCTTTTCCCGCCCCGGTAACGGCATCTGCCATCAGGTTCACCTGGAGCGCTTTGCCGTGCCGGGGACAACCCTCCTGGGCTCCGACAGCCATACCCCCACTGCCGGCGGGGTGGGCGCCCTGGCTATAGGTGCCGGCGGCCTGGATGTCGCCGTTGCCATGGCCGGGGGACCTTTTTATTTTAACATGCCGGCCGTGATCCGTGTCAATTTACACGGCCGTTTGTCCCCCTGGGTCAGCGCCAAGGATATTATCCTGGAGGTTTTGCGTCGCCTGACGGTCAAAGGCGGGGTAGGTAAAATTATCGAATACGGCGGTGATGGGGTCGCCACCCTTTCCGTACCGGAACGCGCCACCATTACCAATATGGGCGCCGAACTGGGCGCCACCACCTCCATCTTCCCCAGCGACGAGGTTACCCGGTCCTTCCTGGCCGCCCAGGGACGGGCTGGTGACTGGGTGGAATTGCTGCCGGATCCCGATGCTACTTACGAGCAGGTCATTGATATCGACCTGGGAAGCCTGGAACCCCTGGTGGCCAGGCCCCACATGCCGGATAACGTGGCCACCGTCCGGGAAGTTGGCCCCATTAAAGTCAACCAGGTGGCTATCGGCAGCTGCACCAATTCTTCTTATACCGATCTCATGCGCGTGGCGGCCATCCTTAAAGGCAAGCGCGTCCACCCGGATGTCAGCCTGGTCATTGCCCCCGGTTCCCGCCAGGTCTTGCGTATGCTGGCGCAGAACGGCGCCCTGGCCGACCTGGTCACGGCAGGTGCGCGGATCCTCGAGTGCGCCTGCGGCCCCTGCATTGGTATGGGACAGGCCCCTCCTTCGGGCGGCGTTTCGGTGCGTACCTTCAACCGCAACTTCCAGGGTCGCAGCGGTACCGCTGACGCATTAGTATACCTGGCCAGCCCGGAGGTTGCTGCCGCGACGGCTATCAACGGCTACTTAAGCGATCCCCGGGAACTGGGCGATCCCATCAATATAACTTTACCGGCGAGCTTCCCCGTCGACGACGGCATGTTTATCTTCCCGCCGGAGGATGGTGCGCAGGTGGAGATCCGGCGCGGGCCCAACATCAAACCGCTGCCCTTACCCCAGCCGCCGGACCCGGTGATCGAAGCGCCGGTAATCTTAAAGACGGGCGATAATATTACCACTGACCATATTTCACCGGCCGGGGCCAAATACCTGCCCCTGCGTTCCAATATTCCCGCCCTGGCCGAGCACGCTTTCGAAGGGGTGGACCCCACCTTTGCCCGGCGGGCCAGGGAAGCCGGGCGGGGAATTATTCTCGGCGGGCAAAACTACGGCCAGGGTTCCAGCCGCGAGCATGCCGCCCTCTGCCCCATGTTCCTGGGCATCAAGGCCGTCATCGCCAAATCCTTTGCCCGGATCCACCGCAGTAACCTGGTGAATTTCGGCATCCTTCCCCTAACCTTTGCCGACCCGGCCGATTATGACCGCATTGAAGCGGGTGATAAGCTGATCATTGATTTGCACGCCGGCCTGGAGCAGGATGAAATCGCCGTTACCAACGTTACCAGGGGCTTTACCTTTAAAGTACGCCACGGCCTTTCCCCCCGCCAGCAGGCAATCATTCTGGCCGGCGGGCTATTAAATTACACCAGGCAACAGGCAGCGAAGTAAATACCCCGGTGACATTTACCGGTTAACGGGGCTAGACCTGGTAGGATTTTACCAGTCTAGCCTTATTCTTTGTATGAAACTGCGCCTCCATTGCCTGCTGCATCTCCTGGAAAATAATGGCGTAAAATTTAGCATAAAAAGAGAGACCTAACATAAAGGTCCCTCTTTCTTTCAGGCCGGCAACTTATTTGCTGAAAGCTTTATCCGTGGATCAACACTGGCAGGCAGCGGGTGCAGACCCAGGTGCTTTCACCGTGGTGGCGGGCAAAGAGAAGGACGGCCCGGGTTTCATCGGCACCGCAACGCAGGCAACGGGGAGCCGTACCCTTTGCCCTTTTGGCAGCCAGATTCTCTTCGGCCGCAATGGGATCAAAGGCCGGCGCCTCCCGCTCCTCAATAGTCAGGGCCCCGGTGGGACATACGTTCAGGCAAACGCCGGCACCATCACACAGTTCCTCCCGCAGAACCCTGGCCTTACCGTCAATAATCTCAATGGCCCCCTCGGCGCAGGGCGATACGCACAGGCCGCAGCCGGTGCATTTCTCTTCGTCAATACGGACAATCTTGCGTTTCATAAGATCACCTTCTTGGGAGACTTAGATTTTTATCAAGCTGCTTTGCTTACCTATATTTTATCTCCTTTAAGCAAAGCTCATTGTGATGCCTTACCCAGGCTCTTGTGATCCGCATCACTACAGTAACTACTAACTACACACTGCCGGCACTCGGGACGCCTGGCCCTGCAGACCGCCCGGCCGTGGTGGATTAGCAAGTGGTGGGCTTCACCGCGGGTACCGGGGGGCAGAATAGCCATAAGCTGCTTTTCTGTTTCCAGGACATCACCGGCACGTGCCAGACCCAGGCGGTTGGCCACCCGGAAGACATGGGTGTCGACGGCGATGACATCCCGGCCAAAGGCGTTGCTCAGAACCACATTGGCCACCTTCCGCCCTACCCCGGGGAGGCGCAGGAGGTCTTCCAAATTGTCCGGAACCCGGCCGCCATACTCCCTGACCAGAATCCGGCAGGCAGCCACCAGGTGGGCGGCTTTCATCTGGTACAAGCCCAGGCTTTTAATACAGGCAGCAACCTCTTCCGGATCTGCTGCCGCTAAGGCTGCCGCCGTGGGATAACGCCGGAAAAGCTCCGCTGTCACCCTGTTGACCTGGTCATCGGTGGTCTGGGAAGAAAGGATGGCCGCCACCAGGAGTTCAAAGGCATTGCCGTATTTGAGGCGCGACCGCGCCCCCGGGTAAGCAGCCCGCAAAGCCTGTAAAATTGCCTCTACTTTATCCCTTTGCATAACCATTATCACCTTGACAAAAAATATACAAAATGAAAGGAGGAAGCCTATGTTAAGCGCAGAAGTAAGCCTTTACCCGCAGAAAACAACCCGGGCCAGTGAAATTATCAACGATTCTATCCAGTCTCTGGCGCAGCAAGGCGTCAATTACAAAGTTGGTCCCATTAGCACCGCAATCCACGGCTCGGAAGAACAGGTCTGGACCGGTCTCCGTTCCCTTTTCGAGCGAGCCAGTTCGGTCGGCGAAGTCAGCATGGTCGTTACCCTTTCCAATGCGGCCAGCGAAGATTAACATAGCTTCCGGAATCAAAAAGCCGGTGTATATCATATACAGCCGGCTTTTTGATATTCTCAGCAGGGTCATTGCTATTTACTGACAGGCCCGGCCTCCAGGATACTGGCCGGTACGTCCTTGAATTTGGCAAAGTTCTCTTTAAAGAGGCCGGCCAGCTTGCCCGCCATGGCATCATATCTTTCCGGTTGCGCCCAGGTATTACGTGGATTGAGGATTTCCGCCGGAACTCCGGGGCAGGCTTTAGGTACCAGGAAGCCGAAGACCGGGTCGCGGGTAAATTCCACCTCATCCAGCTCACCGTTTAAAGCCGCCCGGACCATGGCGCGGGTATAGGGCAGGCTCATGCGCCGGCCGATACCGTAGGGTCCTCCTGTCCAGCCGGTATTGACCAGGTAAACGCTGGCGTTATGCCTGGCTATCCTTTCCCCCAGGAGGTTGGCGTAAACCATGGGCGACCGGGGCAGGAAGGGCGCCCCGAAACAGGTGGAGAAGGTGGCCTGGGGGTCGGTAATCCCCCGCTCGGTGCCAGCCAGCTTGCTGGTATAACCGGACAGGAAATGGTACATGGCCTGTTCCCGGGTGAGTTTGGCTATGGGCGGCATAACACCAAAGGCATCGGCGGTGAGGAAAACTACCGTCCGGGGATGGCCGCCCACCCCCGGGATGACGGCGTTGGGGATGAAATCTACCGGGTAGGCGGCACGGGTGTTTTCCGTCAGGGCGTCGCTGTCATAGTCAATGGTCCGGCTTTCGGCGTCAACAACAACATTCTCCAGGACGCTGCCGAAACGGATGGCATTCCAGATCTGGGGTTCATGCTCGGCGGAGAGCTTGATGCACTTGGCATAGCAACCGCCTTCAAAGTTAAATATGCCCCTGTCCGACCACCCGTGCTCATCGTCGCCAATAAGGAAGCGTTCCGGATCGGCCGACAGAGTAGTCTTACCGGTGCCGGAAAGGCCGAAGAACAGGGCTGTATCGCCTGCCGGGCCCATATTGGCCGAGCAGTGCATGGGGCAAACTCCGTGCTCCGGCAGCAAATAGTTCATGACAGTAAAGATGGATTTTTTCATCTCACCGGCATAGGAGGTACCGCCGATGATCACCAGCCGCCGGTCAAAGTTTAAAATAATAAAGGCTTCGGAACGGGTACCGTCTTTCTCCGGAATGGCCTTGAAGCCCGGGGCGCAGATAACGGTAAACCGGGGCTCATGGCCGGCCAGTTCTTCCGCCGTCGGCCTGATAAAAAGCTGGTGGACAAACAGGTTCTGCCAGGCATACTCATTGACAATCCTGATAGGCATGCGGTAGGCAGGATCGGCCCCGACAAAGCCGTCAAAAACGAAGAGATCCTTTCCCTGGAGGTAGGCGGTCAGGCGACTGTAGAGGCGTTCAAAGGTCGCCTCGCTCACCGGCTGGTTGACGCCACCCCAGCTGATGCTGTCGTGAACGGCGGGAGTGTCCACGATAAACCTGTCGTTAGGGGAACGGCCGGTATACTTGCCTGTATTCACGCTTAATGCCCCGCTGGGAGCCAGGATGCCCTCTCCCCGCGCCAGGGCTATTTCAACCAGCCGGGCCACCGGCAGGTTGCGATAAACGGTACCGGGATTAATCAGACCCAAGCCCTCTAAACCGTAAGTACTACCCATAGGCTCTCCCTTCCTTCTCCCTGTTTGATCTTTAGCAATATACCACAGGGGGTGAAGGAAGGTCAACAGAATCGCAAAATGTATACAGTACACCTGTTTGCAGGGACACCCGCAGGAGGTGAGATGGCGCCACGCCCTGGGACTCCGGGAACATAACCAATCAAAAAGGGGGCGCCGCCGCCCCCCTGGAAGAGATTGTAAGGATATTTTAGCGATAAGCAGCGCCCCCGGCCGCCAGGACGCCGTTGCCGGCGACAAAGTAGGCCAGACGCAGGGCTTCCCTGATTTCCTCCTCGCTGGCGCCGAGATCCCGGGCCTGTTTGGCCAGGACGGCTACCCCCTCGCCGGCGCCGTGGGCGGCATCCAGGGCCAGGGTGATGAGGGTCTTGGTCTTGGCGTCCAGGGCGCCTGGAGCCATGGCCGTTTCCGCTACGGCTTTGACGGCCCGGTAAAACTCCGGGTCCCGCTCCGATAGGGCTTCGATAAAGGGTGGTAAGGGCATTTTAATATCGCCTCCATTTATGGGATGGGTTATATGTTCTCCCTGCAGGTACAAAATCCTGCCAGAGTTAAATATAACGTCCGGGCCTTTCCCTCCCCGGTGGCGGCCCGCCATCCGGAGAGCTTCTGATGGCATTACCGTTATTCTCCTGTAATCCCCCCAGGTAAGCTTTAAGGGCCAGGAGCAGGATGCCGGCCTCGGCGGCGTGGTAGGGCCAGGGGTGCCCCCGGGCGATAATATTCTCCTCCAGCCCTTCCACATACTGACGCACCCGCCAGCGGTCTTCCATGAGGGCGGCGGTATAGACTACCAGCGTGGTGATAAAATTCTCCGGCGCCGTCTGCCGGTACCAGTGGGGATAATTACGCAGGAAATTGGCGTACAGGCGCCTGGCGGCCTCTTCCCGGGGCGTGAGGACGCCGGTTATAATGGGAAAGAGCTGCGCCATGGCATCCGGGTACCACTTCTTCCAGTTGGGCCGCCGGCGCAGGCCGGCGCGGTAAATAGCCGGGCAGTAGCCGCCGTTAACCCGCATTTTGGCTTCCAGGGCCTCCTTGACCTTCCCGGCCAGGGCCTCATACCTTTCTGCTTCCCCTGCATTCCCGGCCTCAGCCAGCAGCCAGGCGTAGTCCTTTAACCCCCGGTAGACCTCGCAGTTGTCCATCAGGTACTTCACCCGCCAGTCCGGCCGGGCCATGGTGAGGTTATCCTTTTGTAACGTCGCCAGCATGGCCCCGGCCACCAGTTCCAGCTCCTGCCGGTGGTTCTCCAGCCAGGCCCTGTCGCCGCTGGTCCCGTAATAGAGCCGTACCAGGGTGAGGAAGGTGGCGGCATAAGAATCAGATGAATCGTAGGCGCTGGCCGGAACCTCCGCGCCCCTCTCATCCAGGTAATAATCGTAGACGGTACCCGTGACGCCGTAGCGGTCCGGCCTTTCCAGATGGGCCAGGTACCAGTCCAGGTAGGACCGCACCCGCGAAAGGCTAAAACCCCAGGCCGCCAGGCCGTAAAGGGCCAGGTGAGCAAAGTAGGGGACAATTTTAGGCCGGCCGGGGTAGGAGGTAACCACCGCCCCCCCGGGTAACTGCTGGCTGAGTATCCATTCGGCCTCCCGCCGGACAATTGCTTCCATAAAAAAACACCCCCACCCTATTGTATGGTGAGGGGAGAACCCTGGTCAGGGCCGGGCGTATCCGTTCCGGGTCAAAAAAACCCTGCATCTTGACGTAACATCATTATCTCGCCCTTTTCTTATTAATACCTGGATGGGATAATAATTTTTTAGAGCACAAGTCAAATGCCGGCAAATTTTAGCATCTTCGTCATCAAGACACCCAGGGGCGACCGCCGGGTGCAGAACTACTTCTACCCGGTATCTGAGGCAGGAAACTGTAAGCACTCACCAGCAAGGAAATGACAAGCAGTGCCAGGCCAAAGGGTAAAAGATCAACGGCAACTTCAAATAAGGTGGGCACATAGGGCCAGGAGCCGGCAAATACCGGCGCTCCTGCTTTAAATACGCCTACAGCTATGGGGTAAGGCCAGCCTTCGACCTCCATGCCGGGGAGGGAAAGGCTTAAGGGAAACTGGTTAAAGGCCGGGAACATCAACATCAGCCGGTGGGCAAATACGCCGGTAAAAAGCAGGGCGCATCCCAGCAAGAGGGAACCGGCCGACCGACCGCCTTTCTCGCTGAAGAAGTAAACCATGACCAGGGCCGGCAGGGCGATTTCCACCAGGTAGACCGGGCCATAACGCTTGAAAACCAGGCCCAGGGTGCTTAAGGCTTCGGGGCTGCCCCACCACCAGTGAATTAAGATATCCATGGCTACGAAAAAGAAGTGGACGGCCAGGGCGCTGGCCGCAATCCGGGCCAGGGTATTAAAGGCGTCTGCATACTGGTTAAACCCATCTTTCCCGACCACCAGGATGGCAATCACCAGCACCAGGGCCGTCCCGGAAGCCACCGCCACGGCGATGAAATCCGGAGGTAAAATGGCCGTATACCACCAGCCGCGCGAAGCCTGGGTGGCAAAAATCAAGGCCGTGATGGTGTGAATTAGAATCGCCACCGGGAGCCCCACTATGGCTACCCGCCGGGACCACCTGGCAGCTATGCTTTCTACTTCCTCCTGGGAAAGCTTCCTTGTCCAGCCGTTGAGAAAACCGCGTCCTTCCTTTTTCCAGTCCGGTAAAAGCTGAAAATAAACGCTCAAGAAAGTTAAAACGGTGTAGGCGGAAACAACTATTACGTCCCAGATTAAAGGCGACCGGAAATTGGGGTGCAGCAGCAAGTTGTAAATCCTTTCTACCCGCCCCAGGTCCGGCAGGATGACTGCCGCCGCAGCCATAATGCTGGCAAAGGCGGACAGGGAAGCAATGCGGGTAAAGGGCTTCAACTGCTCAAGATTGAAAAGGTAAACCGAAGAAGAAACGATTAGCCCCCCGGCGGCAATCCCCACAAAGAAGGCGAAGGTGGCAATATACAGGCCCCAGCTAAAGGGATTGCGCATACCGGTCACAATCAGGCCGTTTTTAAGCTGGTAGCCCCAGGCAAATAAACTTACCAGCAAAAGAACCAGGCCCGGGACAAAAGCCACATTTAGTTTCCTCACAAGCTCTCCCTCCTTTTACTTCCGCGGTCTTGTCGGTGGCAGGTAATATACCTTGGGCTTTGTTCCCAGCTCTTCCTTCAACCGCAGGGCCTGCCGCCCCCGCACCAGCCGGCTTACCTCCGACCGGGGTTCATCGAGGTCGCCGAAGAAGCGCGCCCCGGCCGGGCAGGCCTGGACACAAACCGGTAATTCCCCTTTATCGGTATACTGCACGCAGAAAGTACATTTTTCAACAATACCTTTGGGACGATCCGGCGTGTAAACCAGGCGGCCGTTCCGGTCGCGATGCTCGAAAGGATAGCCGTAATCATACCCCGGCATATAACCCGCCTTCGCTTTGGCCTTGTGCTGGTCCTCCCAGTTGAACTGGCGCACGCCGTAGGGACAGGCGGCCATGCAGTAGCGGCAGCCGATACAGCGCTCGTAGTCCACCAGCACCCGGCCCCGGTCGTCGGTGTAGGTCGCCCCCACCGGGCAGACCTTTTCACAGGGCGCATTTTCACACATCTGACAGGATACGGGCAAAAAAGACATCTCCACTTCCCCGTTTTGCGCTACGGGAAGCTGGTGTTCTGGACTTCCCGGAGTAAAAACCCGGTTCCACCACATACCCGGCGGCTGGGAGTTGTGCCCTTTGCAAACCACCGCGCAGGTACGGCAGCCGATGCAGCGGTCCAGGTCGATGACCATTCCCAGTCTCACTATACCTCACCTGCCTTTCGTACATCGCAGAGGGCCTCGTTCCAGGCTGTATTGGGGGCCCATATCCCCGGTACGAAGTAGACCTCATGGGTGGGCTTGATAAAAGGATAGGTCAGGGAGTTATAAGAGTCACCGTTAAGATAGCGGCTCCACCAGCCCTGCTCAAAAACGACTATTTTTCTCCCCAGGCCCGGGTCCAGGGCGGCATAACCACGCACCCGGCCGCGGTCATTGTAAACTTCGACCAGGTCGCCTTCTTTAATACCCTTTGCGGCAGCGTCCTGGGGGTTCAAGAAAACCTTCGGCTTATTATCCTGCAGCTCGTTCATCCAGAGGTTATTGGAATGGGTGGAGTGGACCCGGTAAAGGGAATTTCGGGTGATATAGGCAAACTGGTACTTGCCTTTAATTTCAGGATTCAAGGCATACTCGCTATCCTCAAAGGGCGGCTTGTGCACGGGCAAAGTTTCGCCGAGGGCGATAAAGGCGTCTTCTTCTTTGTAAAACTCGATCCTGCCGCTTTTAACAAATTGAGCCGTAGCTTCAATTGCCGCCGGCCGGCTGACGGGCGGGAAGGGCTTTTTAAACTGTACCTGCTCGTAAAAGGGAATCTGGCGATTTCCCGGCACCTCCGATTTCAGCCGCACCGGCCCCTTCTTCAGCTGCTCCAGAGTGATCCCGGCCACCGGCGGGCCGCCGGTGGCAAGGAGTAGCTCAACCGCTTTTTCCGCCGCCGTGTTCTCATCCAGCTCGGGGAAAAAGTGTTTTGCAAACCCGGGGTCGAGCCTCTTAGCCAGTTCCCTGGCCATCCAGAGTTCGGACCTGGCTTCATAAAGGGGCTTGACGGCCGGCTGCTGCAGCTGCATGTAGGGGTGCAAAGGAGTGGTCACCAGTTCGGTCTTTTCATACCAGGTGGCGGCCGGGAAAACGACATCGCTGTAACGGCAGCTGGTGGTCAGGGAAAAATCCAGGCCGGCGATGAATTCCAGTTCGCCCTTTACTGCCATCTGCCGCAGGCGGTCGGCCATATTATGCTGGTCGAAGGGGTTGCCCCAGCCAAAGATCAGGGCTTTGATCCCGTTCTTGGGCCACCTGGCTTTCATACCGGGGGTCGGGCCATGGAGGATATAAAGCCAGGGAAGCCATCTGGGCGACCCGGGGAACCACCATTCTTTGACATTGAACCGGATCTTGTACTGGCCGGCATAGGTGGAAATACCCGCACCCGGCTTGCCGATATTGCCGGTCAGCACCGGCAACAGGGCCAGGGCCCGGCCCTTCAAGTCGCCGTGATACCACTGGTAGTTGCTGGCACCATAGATGACATGGAGCGGTTTCGTTGTCGCCATCTCCCGGGCCAGGCGGACCACCGTATCCCCGGGAACGCCAGTCTCCTGCTCTACATAGGCCGGTGTATAGCTGGCTAAATGTTCTTTTAACAGCTGGAAGACCGGTTTAACCCTGACCAGCCGGCCATCTTTTAATTCCACTTCAATTTCTCCCTCCAGGATTACATCCGGGGGAAGCTCCAGCTTTTCCGGGTGCACGGCCAGTAACTTCCCGTTGTAAGCGACAAAGGCCTCCCGGTAGGGCGGTAGTCCGTCCGGTCTGGCCAGGCCCTTAACCTCATCCGCTTTCAGGCGCCGCCTGTTATCAAGACGCACCAGAAGAGGCATATCGCTGTAGGTTTTGATGAATGCCTCGTCATAGAGCTTTTCTTCAATGATTACCCTGGCCATCCCCAGGGCAAGGGCTGCATCGCTGCTGGGTTTAAGCTGGACCCATTCGTCGGCCTTGGCGGCCGTCGGGCTGTAGTTGGGGTCAAAAACAACCACCTTTGTACCATTATTCCTGGCTTTGATCAGAAAGTCGGCATCAATAAGCCGGGTAACCATAACGTTGGAACCAAAAATGGCTATATAGCGGGAATTAAGCCATTCCAGGGGTTCCAGTTCTTCCGACTGGACGCCGAAGGTCATGGGCCAGAACATAGGCAGATCGCCGTTCTGGTCGTAAGGGTGGATCAGGCTCCACCCCGCCATTGTAGCCAGGGCAATCCAGGCCCCTTTCTGGACGTGGCCGGTCCCGCCGACCTGGAAAATAAAGCCGATGGATTCCGGCCCGTATTTGGCGGCAATCTCCTTCAGGCGTTTTGCCGTATAGTCCAGGGCTTCTTCCCAGGAGACCTCCCGGAACTCCCCCGCACCGCGTTCCCCGGTCCGGATTAAGGGTTTTTTTATACGGTCAGGACCGTAGATTAGGTTGATAAAGGAGAGCCCCCGCAGGCATCCCCTGGGCCCATATTCGGGCTCGGGGTAGTCGTTGGACGGTAAAAGGGCCTTGATCTGTCCATCCACCACCATGGCCCTGATACCGCAGGCCAGGGTACAGTTGGGTGAACAGGTGGTGCGCACGTATTTGACTTCTTTTAACGGGGACGTATTCTCTGCCCCGGCTTTCGGGATAAAATATCGCGTAGCCCCCGCCGTACCCGCGAGGACGGCCGTCGCCGCCGACGCCTTTAAAAACTGGCGCCGGCTGAGCCTGAATTCTCGCTTCTCATTTTTATCCTTCATAACTTTGCCTGTCACCTCCACGGTGCATTCCGGGACCCGCTTCCGGCATCCCCAATAGTATTTCCGGTCATTTTTTGCCCGTCCACCGCCTTGTGAAAGTAGTTCATTTATACATTTTTTAATGCAAGTTTCATGCCAGCAAAACAAAAGCCCCGGGGCGTGTTTTCCCGGGACTTTTTACCGTCCTGAGCTGACGAGGTCTCTAAAATTTTATAATCCCTTTCTAGATTTATAGAAAATCCTCGGGCCGTTGCCCTTTTCACCCCGGCCCTCCTGACCCGTGCTTCCAGCTTGAAGTTTTTCAATCCGGCAGGCGCCGGCCTTGGCCATGGGCTGGCCGGAAAGGGGATCGACGTTCCGGCCGGTGAGGTGGTTGGCCGCCTGACGCCTTTCCCTCTCGCCGGGGTCCAGATCGCCAAAGTGGAAGGGGACAAAGACCTCCCCCGGCGCCACCACCTCTGTAAGCCTGGCCGGCACCTGAATCCAGCCCCGGCGGGAGATAACCTGGACCAACTCGCCATCCGTCACCTGCAGGCGGGCCGCATCGGCAGGATTGATCTCCACATAGGCCCCGGGTACCAGGGCCTGGAGTTCGGGGATACGCTTCGTCCTGGTACGGGTATGGTAATGCTCAATAACCCGGCCGGTATTGAGCCAGAAGGGAAATTCCCCGTCAGGTACTTCCGGCGGCGGTGCATAAGGAACAGCCAGGAGGCGCGCCCGGCCCTCCGGGTGATGGAACTCACCGTAACCCTGGGCCTCCTCCGCCCGGGTAGGGAAGACCCCGTCAGTATAAAGGCGGGGCGTACCCCGGCCGCCCTCCGGGCAGGGCCACTGGACGCCCCCCAGGCGTTCCAGCAGGGCGTAATCCACCCCTGTCATGTCGTTGGGCCGGCCGCGGGTTAGCTCGCGCAACTCCCGGAAGGCATCCTCCGGGCCCTGCCAGGCAAAGAGGCTCCCTGCACCCAGGTAGCGGGCCACATGGCTGACGATGGCCAGGTCGTCCCGCGCCTCTCCCGGCGGGTCCACGGCCCGGCGGACCAGGTTCAGGCGCCGTTCCGAGTTGGTAACGACCCCCGTCTTTTCTCCCCACCCGGCACCGGGCAGGAAGATATCGGCGAAGGCCGCCGTCTCCATAGGATAAAAGATATCCTGGACAATCAAAAAGACCTTCTCCAGCTGGCGGCGGCTGAAACCCAGATCCGGCAGGGAGACGGCCGGGTTGGTGCCGATGACCCACAGAACTTTTAGCCTGCCGTCTTCCACCAGCTCCAGCATACGGTTGATATCATTGACCCGCCGGGGTAGCCGCTCTTCCGGGATACCCCAATAATCTGCCACCTGGCGGCGATGTTCAGGATTCTCCGGGTTGCGGAAACCGGGCAAAGAACCGCCGCCGCCAATCTCCCTCATGCTCAGGGCCGAGGCCTGGCCGGTCAGGGAGAAAGGCGCCGACCCCGGCCGGCCGATTTTACCGGTTATCAGGTGCAGGGAGTTAATCAGAGTTACCGTATCAACCGCCTGGCTGCTCTGGTTTACCCCCTGGCAGAAGACAGTCACGGCACTGGGGGAGCGGCCGAAGAGGCGGGCGGCGGCCACAATATCCGCCGCCGGCACGCCGGTCAGCCCGGCCACCCGCTCCGGCGGGAAGGCGGCAGCGGCGCGGGCCAGTTCCTCAAAGCCTGCCGTGGCCCGCCGGATAAAATCGCGGTCCAGCATGTCTTCCTTAATCAGTATATTAATCAAGCCGTACAGCAGGGGGATGTTGCTGCCGCAGCGCAGGCGCAGGTGGATATCGGCCACTCGGGCCGGCAGGGTAAGGCGCGGGTCGGCCACCATGATTCTGGCCCCGTTAAGTTTACGGTTGCGTAAAATCCGCTGCCATAGCTGGGGGTGCATCTCCGCCGGGTTGGCGCCGAAGATAAAGATGAGGCGGCTCACATCCAGGTCTTCGTAACAGCCCGGCGGGGCGTCCACGCCGAAGGAGCGGATATAACCGCTTACCGTGGAGGCCATACAGAGCCGGGTATTGGCATCTATATTGGGCGTACCCAGGACGCCTTTAGCCAGCTTGTGGATGGCGTAGTATTCCTCCAGGGTCAGCTGCCCGCCGTGGTAAATGCCGGCGGCTTCCGGGCCGCCGGTTGCCAGGGCTTCCCGGAGACGCTGCGCCACCTCCTCCAGGGCCCTTTCCCAGGTCACGGGATGCATTTCCCTACCCCGGCGGCGGAGGGGTACCGTCGCCCGCTCCGGGTGGTGCAGGGTCTTCCACTCATAAAGGCCCTTGAGGCACAGGTGGCCTTTATTTACCGGCGCGGCGGTATCAGGTTTAACGGCCACCGCCCGGCCGTCTTTAACCCCCAGGTAGAGGCCGCAGCCGGTACCGCAATAACCGCAGGTAGTAGCCACCCAGCGATCCACGGCTGCTTCCCCTTGGCCCTGGAACAGGCTGACTATCCCCTGTTGCAACTCTGCTCCTACCATCGGCAATCCCTCATTTGTTACCGGGAATTAGCCCCGCAAGAATTCACTCGATACTGTAGCGCTTCAACTTCTGGTACAGGCCGGAAGGATGGATGCCCAGGAGTCTGGCCGCCTCCTGCTTATTCCCGCCGGCGGCCGCCAGGGCCCTCTGGATGGTTGCCTTTTCTGCTTCAGCAACGGCCTCCTTCAATTCCAGGCCTGCAGCTTTACCGCCCACCTGTTGCAGGCTCGCCGGCAGGTGCTCCCGGCGGATGATCTCTTCCCCCGGTTCCAGGAAATTAAAGGCATGCTCCAGGACGTTCTCCAGCTCGCGGACATTACCCGGCCAGGTATAGCGGTAAAAAAGCTCCTGCACCGCCGGGGCCAGGCCCCTGACGTCCATTCCATACCGGTTATTAAGGCGCCGGATAATGGCCGCCGTCAAAACCTGGATATCCTCCGGCCGCTCCCGCAGGGGCGGTATATGCAGGTTCACCACCGCCAGGCGGTAATAAAGGTCGCGGCGAAACTTGCCGGCCGCCTCCAGGGACAGGAGATCCTGGTTGGTGGCAGCAATAATCCTCACATCAACCTTGATGGTCCGGCGTCCCCCGACCCGTTCAAAGGCCCTTTCCTGCAGGACCCGCAGTAGTTTGGGCTGCATACTGAGGGGCAGGTCGCCGATTTCATCCAGGAAGATAGTGCCGCCGTCGGCCAGCTCAAACTTGCCGGGCCTGCCGCCCCGGGCCGCCCCGGTAAAGGCCCCTTCCTCGTAACCGAAAAGCTCGGCTTCGAGCAGGTTCTCCGGGATGGCGGCACAGTTTATTTTAATCAGGGGCTCATTACGGCGGGAACTGGCCCGGTGAATGGCCTGGGCCAGCAGTTCCTTCCCGGTACCACTCTCGCCGGTAATCAAAACGTTAGCCTCGCCCCGGGCCACCCGGGCCGCCAGTTTTTTCAGCTGCACCACGGCCGGGCTAGTCCCCAGGATGCCCTGCCAGGCGTCATCTCCATGGATAGAATCGAGTTCCTGCTGGTAAAAGAGGAGCTTGCCCTCTAAAACCTGCAGGCGCCGGGAAATATCTTTGAGGCCTGCAGCGGCCAGGTCTTCAACTGCCATGGCCTTGCCAACCGCACCCAGGAGGTTGCCCGCGGCATCTTTGACAGGCATTTCCGATAATAGCAGTTTCTTGCCGGCATACTGGACCTCGTGACCGACTACCGGCCGGCCGGTAGCCAGGACCTCCGGCAGGCGGCTAAAGGTTAAAACATCGCCAACCTCCAGGCCCGTCAGCGCATCAGCTCCCTGTCCCAGCAGCTCGGCATACATCTGGTTGATACTGACGATTACCCCCCGGCGGTTAACTACAACCAGGTAGAGGGGAAAATCATCGAGGAGGGCGGCGTAGAGATCATTCAGGGCCTGCAGGTGGGCTGCACTCGGCTGTTCTTCCGTAAAAAGAACGACTACTCCACGCCGGCCGTCGGGGAAATAATCGACGCGGTAGTTTTTACCCCCGGCGGCAAAACGGGTTCCCTGGAGGGGGCGGCGGTTGGTAAAGACCTCCGCCAGGCGCGTCTCAGGAAAGACCTCCGTCAGCCGCCGGCCCTTTAAATCCCGGCCGGCCAGCCCCAGGATTGCGGCAGCCAGGGAATTGGCAACCTGGATGTGGCCGCCGGCGTCGACATAAATCATTCCCTGCTGCAGGGCATCAAAGGTTTCTCCCCAGAAATCCCAGGCAGCCCCGGCCATTATTCTCCCCTCCCTGTATGTCATCCCTGCTCTTTCATTATGTTAACATTTCGTACTTCTGACGGCAACTATGCCCGGCACGCCAGCAAAGCACGGATTGTTTAGGTAAGTAATCTATTTTTTATAAATTGACAGTTAATTTCAAAGGCATATCACTACGATTTGCAGTGATGCGCGCAAAGGAAGATATGTATGGGAATCTACTGCTAAAGTATAACTGACCTAAATCATAGTTAGACAACATACACACTCCACATGATGAGTGTGAGGAAACATATCCACCGGTTGTACAGGGCCAGGAGTAAAGCCGGCCTCCAGCAAGTATGCCAGATCCCGGGCTAACGTCGCCGGGTTGCAGGAGACGTAGATCACCCGCCGTGGTTTCATGGCCGCCACGGCCGCCAGCACCCGGCGGTCGCAGCCGGCCCGGGGCGGGTCCAGGATAACAACTTCGGGCCGGCAACCCTCCCTGGCCAAGCGGGGTAAAAGTACCTCGGCAGCCCCGGCATGAAACCGGATATTGGTAATCTTATTTAAAGCCGCATTGCGCCGGGCATCATGAACGGCGCCTATAACTACTTCCACCCCGGTAACTCTACCCGCCTGCCGGCTCAACCACAGGGCGATGGCGCCGCTGCCACAGTAGGCGTCCAGGACCTCTTCCCCGCCCCGGAGGCCGGCAAAGGCCGCTGCCTGATTATAGAGGACTTCCGCCTGGGCCGAATTAACCTGAAAAAAGGTCGTGGCTGATATATAGAAGCGTAATGCTCCCAGGCGTTCCTCCAGGTAATCCCGTCCGTAGAGGATATTTTCCCTGACCACTCCCCTGTCATTATTCAGAGGCAGGGCTACTACTCCCACCAGCTCCGGGAAGCGGCCGGCCAGTTTGCTCGCTAACTCCTTTGCCGCCGGCCAACCCTGGGCCTCCAGGGCTACCAGCAGCTCCCCTGTAGCCCAGCCCTGGCGCAGAGTCACGTGCCTGAGGCCAGGACCCAGACCCGGCAGCAGGCGGGCCATCTCCCGGGCAAGTTCCTGGAGCCCGGCTGGTAAGAGGCGGCAATGGGCAAAGGGTACTACCTCATGGCTTCCCCGCCGGTAAAAACCCAGACGGCTTCCGGTCACATGGAGCCGCACCTTGTTGCGGTAACCCCAGGGATTGGCCATTCCCAGGACCGGCAAAACACTTATGTCCCGCACCCCCCCAAGGCGCTGCAAGGCTTCAACAACCAGGCGCCGTTTCCATAAGAGCTGGGCCCGGTAGTCCAGGTGCTGCAGGTGGCATCCGCCACAATGGTACGCCTCCGGGCAGGGTGGTAATACCCGGTCCGGTGAAGCTTTTTCGATCTCCAGCAGCCGTGCCAGGGCGTAATTCTTCTTCCTGGCAGCGACCTCTATTTTTACCCTTTCTCCCGGCAGGGCCCCCGGTACAAAAACTACCAGGCCGTCCTGCAAGCGACCCACACCGGCCCCTTCATGGGTTAACCCTGTTATATCAATTTTTTCCATATTTTTCATATCTATTTTTCATACCCACCGCAGGGCAAAATAGAGAAGGAAAATCATAATGGTATTCCAGGTAGCATGGGCAACAATGGCGGTAAGGATATTTCCCGTCCGTTCATAAAGGTAGGCCAGACCTATCCCCCCCAGGGCAAGGGGCAGGAAACGCACCAGGTCCAGGTGCAGGAAGGCAAAGATCAGGGCGCTCCCCACAAGGCCCCAGGCGAAGCCGTAGCGATTTTTAAGGGCGGGGAAGAGAAACCCTCTGAAATATAGTTCTTCCGAAACGGGAGCCACGAAAGCACCGAGAAATAACGGTATAACCAGGTCACGGGGCTGCCGGGCGTTAATAATCAGTTCGGTAAAGGGCTGGGGGGCCTGGTCGGGTAAAAAGAGCTGTAACAGGCTGCCCACAATAACTAGCAGTAAAAATAAAGCCAGGCCGCCTCCCAGGCCCACAGCTATGGCCCGGGGCAAAACAGCGGCTTTTAAACCCACAGCTTCCAGGCTCAGGCCGTTTTTCTTGCGGACAAAATAATGCAGTCCGCCCAGAACGGCCGCACCCTGGGCCAGCCCCACCAGCAGGTAACGGTAGGCCAGGGGTAGCCCCGATGCAAAGAACCGTACCAGCAACGCCGTCCCATAACCTGCCGCCAGCATCCCCAGTAATACCAGGAGACACTGCCATAAATTCCAGGGTATTTTCCCCGTTTCTCCTGTCATAAATTTCACCAACATTCGCTTTTAACTAACTCGGGGTGAATAGCAACAGGTCTCCTCTAAAAATATATAACAAGCCCCGAAGCTTTGCAAAGCCTTTTATTAGAATTATGGTAGCAACTGCCGTCTCCGGGCGAGGTACTTTTCTACGGCGCTCACAAAGGTGGCATGGGACCAGGTTAAAGGAGATACCGACAGGGGTTCGCCGGTAAAGGGGTGCAGTTGCTCCGGGAGCATCCCCGCCGGCGTGGCTCGTTCTGCCGCCCAGGTAAGAATACCGCGGGCCGCGGCCAGGTCATTTAAATTTTGCGCGCGTAAAGAGTGCCACTCAGCCAGCCACAGGGTACAGATAAACCAGGGGTTACCCGGAGCCACCTGGAGGTTATCGCTTTTTCGAAAGTAGTAGTCGCCAGTATAGCGGGCTATGCCGCCAATTTCCGTCTTGACCTGCAGTCCTTCCTCCACTGCCGCCATGGTCCGTTGCAAGCGCGGGTCAGCCAGGGGTACCGCTTCCAGCAGGGCCAGGGCCGCGAGGCTGGCATCCAGGGTAAAATCAGGCACCAGGCGGCCGTCATCTTCCCTGTAAACTCCCCGGATGAAACGCCCCAGATCCGGGGAATAGAGGTGTTCGCTAATCCCCCTCCCGACTTCCACCGCCGCCCGTCGGTAACGTTCTTCCCCGCCCGTGTCACCGGCCAGGCGCGCCATATCGGCAGCAGCAGTCAACCCGGCGTAGACGGCAGCCGCAGTAAAGGCAAAGATGCCGCGCCGCTCTTCCCAGAGGTCATAGCTCGGCAGGGGCAGGCCCAGGTTCGGGTCGCGATAATCCACCAGGAAATCGGCTGCCGGCCGTACCAGGGCCGGAAAAAGATCGTGCACGAGAGCCCAGTTCCGCCCCAGGCGGAAGGACTGGCCCAGGGCCCAGAGAACCAGGGCCGTTTCATCTTCCTGGATAGGCAAAATGCGCTCACCCCGGTGCACCGGCGGCAGCCAGCTGGATCCCAGGCTGCCGTCGGGATTGTATTTTTGATAAAAAAAGCCGTCCTCTTCCAGCACCCGGGAACAATAATAAAAAAAGCCGGCCGTTAATTCGCTGTACCCCGCCTGGTCCAGGGCACCGGCTACCAGGGCCCCATCTCTGGGCCAGCAGTAGCCGTAGTGATCCCGGGCTTCCGCCAGGATGTCGCTGTCGGTAGCCGCCAGGATCGCCCCCCGGTTGTCGATCTGGGTGCGCATGACCAGGAGGCTGCGGTGGTAGAGGTCAACTACTGCCGGAGGTAAATCGGCAAAGTCGCGTCCATTTTTATAGACCCAGCCCCGCCAGTAGGCTGCCGTGGCCGCCAGCATGTTTTTCACCCCCTGGGACAACACCCGGTTATTCAACTCTCTAGCAGCCGTAAAGTTCTCGGCAGCCACAATCCAGTAGGTAATCTCCCCTATCTCCCCGGCGGCCAGCTGCAGGCGAAAGCTAAAGGTACTGTCTACCGAACCGTGGTGGATAGGATGGCCTTCCAGCCAGCCATCCTCGGCATCCCGCCAGGTACCCTCGGCACCGCGAAAGCGCTTGTTGCCGGTGGCATACTGAAAAAAAATATTGGCCCCGGCGCGGCCATTGATTAAAAGGTAGAGTCCCCTTTTATAATGAAGTAAAACCTTCTGATCCGGCAGGTAAGTCACCGTATCGCCGATAGGGGATTCATTTAAAGTAAAATCATGATAAAAAAACAGCCGCACTTCCCGGGAGCGACCGGCCATGTTGTGCACCGTGATCCGGGCCAGGTAAATATCTTCTTGAAAATGAACGGCGTTGTTGATAATTATTTCCAGTTCCATCCCTTTATTCCTGGCCCGGCAATGGCCTACCAGGGTATCCGCTTCATAGCCTACCTCTCGCTCCCAGTCCCGACTTCCCAGCCAGCTAAAACAGCCATCCACCCAGCAGCCCAGGCGATTTCTTTCCCCGCCAATGTGGTTAGGCCAGCCAACATAGGGATAATATAAGTCACGCATATTAAATTCAGCATCAAAATTAATTAACAAACGCCCGTTCCCCAGGGCCAGTTCTCGCGGCATGGTTCTCGCCCCTTCACTTTCCTCATCTTAGCGGCAATAAAGTCAAGGTAAGTGGATATACTAAGCGATGAGTTTAACGATCCATTAGCATTATTCCACCAGAGAGCGGGGATTATTGCATGATAACCTTTGTTGCCCTGTTAGTCTTGGCCATTCTGGCCGGGGCGCTCATCTGGTACCGGCGCCGGCAGGCCACCCGCCCGGCAGCCAAACCCTTACCTACACAGGTACCAGTAAACCAGGACTTACCACAAAAATATGGAAAAGATGAGATTGTCCTGATGGTGAAAGACCCCTACTGGCTCTATGCCTACTGGGAGTTAAGCGATGCCAAAAAGGAGGAGCTTAAGCGCCGCTTTGGCTCGAGTGCCTGGGAAAAATCCCGTCCAATACTAAGAATCTACGACCTTACTAACAATCCTTACGATTTTCTCCAGGCACCCTTTTTTGAAATTGCCATTACCGATATGGCCGACAACTGGTATATTCATACCGGTAAACCCTGCAGCACCTTTTGCGTTGACCTGGGACGCTGGTTTCCGGAATATGGCTTTGTTACCATAGCCCGGTCCAATATTGTCACTACCCCGGCTGATAAACCCAGCGACATTATCGACCCCTTATGGCCGCCCCTGGAAGCCTGCTGGCAGGCGGTGGAACGTTACGGTAAGGCAAAAGGTTTCACTTCGACCCTGCTGGTAAAAACACAAAAATAAGGGCGGGGCCATTATAAATAAGACCCGTCCTTATATCATTTACATAAAATTGGTCCGGGCCAACCCCGGCCAGCAATAAACTTTCCTGACGGCCTTTATTAGGTTTAAGAAAGGAAGAAACTTATGCCCCGTGGTTATGTCGCCCTGGTTTTACACGCTCATTTACCCTATGTCCGTGATACGGAGGACGACTTTTCCCTGGCAGAAAAATGGTTCCATGAAGCCGTCACCGAAACCTATATCCCCTTGATCCATGTATGCCAGCGACTGAACCGGGACCGGGTATCCTATAAATTGACCCTCTCTTTAAGCCCCCCTTTGACTGCTATGATGGCCGATAACCTGGTCCGGGAGCATTACCGCCGTTACCTGGAACGCCTGCGGGAGCTGGCCGCCCGGGAGGTCTGGCGTACCAGGAACGATCCCCGCTTTAACCTGGTGGCCCGCATGTACCAGGACCTTTTTGAAAACATCTACCGCACTTACCTGGCATACGGAGGCAACCTGATCAATGCCTTCCGCGAACTCCAGGACAGCGGCAACGTGGAGATAATCACCTGCGCCGCCACCCATGGCTACCTGCCTTTAATCGGCCTGCAGCGGGAGGTAGTCCGCGCCCAGGTGGAAGTAGCCGTCAACAATCACCGCCGCCTCTTCGGCCGGCCGCCGGCGGGCCTGTGGCTGCCCGAATGTGCCTATAACCCGGGCGATGATGTCATTTTAAAGGATTACGGCATCAAATACTTCTTCGTCGACGCCCACGGCCTCCTTTACGCCACGCCGCGGCCGCGCTACAGCATTTTTGCCCCGGTCTACACCCCGGCAGGAGTAGCTGCCTTCGGCCGCGACCTTGAGTCTTCGGAGCAGGTGTGGAGTGCCCAGGAAGGTTACCCTGGCGACTTCGATTACCGTGAGTTTTACCGGGATATCGGCTATGACCTGGATTATGAATATATCAAGCCGTACATCCATCCCTCCGGCCTGCGGGTGGATACGGGCCTGAAGTACTACCGCATCACCGGGAAATCCAATTATAAAGAGCCTTATGTACCGGAGTGGGCGAGCTTCAAAGCCCACACCCACGCCGGCAACTTCCTGTTTAACAGGGAACACCAGATTAACTACCTGGCCGACTACATGGACCGGCCGCCCCTCATTGTCTGCCCCTATGATGCCGAGCTCTTCGGCCACTGGTGGTTTGAAGGCCCCCAGTTCCTGGAATCCCTTTTCCGCCAGGTGGCGGGGCTCGCCCATCAACCCTTTACCTTTATCACGCCAAGCGAGTACCTGGAACGTTTCCCCGTCAACCAGCCGGCCACGCCCTGCATGTCGAGCTGGGGCAACAACGGTTATAACGAGGTCTGGCTTGAGGGTTCCAACGACTGGATTTACCGCCATCTCCACCACGCCGCTGACGAAATGATCCGTCTGGCCAACCAGTACCGGGACGCCGGGGGCCTGCTGCTGCGCGCCTTAAACCAGGCCGCCCGGGAACTCCTGGTGGCCCAGAGCAGCGACTGGGCCTTCATCATGAAAACCGGCACCATGGTAGATTACGCCGTCCAGCGGACGAAAAAACACCTGTTGAATTTCTGGGAGCTCACACGATCAGTAAAAAATAACGACCTGGACCCCGAAAAAATCCAGGCTTTAGAAGATGCTAATAATATCTTTCCGGATATAAACTATAGGGTTTTTGCCAGCAGGTAAGGTCCTCCGGACTGTATCAGGGCGGATAACCAGCCAGGCTTAAGGGTACCAGGGCCGGCAATGCGAGCTGCAGTCGCCGCTCTACCTCGGGCCAGTTGACCAGCTGCCACCAGGCTTTTACATAATCGGCGCGCCGGTTCTGGTAGTCCAGGTAATAGGCGTGTTCCCAGACATCCAGTACCAGAATGGGGATGGCCCCCCACTGGGTCAAATCCTGGTGCTTTTCTGCCGTCAGAATTTCCAGGCGGCCCCAGGACGGCAGCCAGGCCAGGATAGCCCAGCCGGAGGCCTCCACTTCTATAGCCGCCCGGCTAAACTGCTCCTGGAAGGCATCCTGGCTACCAAAATAGCTGTTTATTCTCTCCCGTAATAGACTCCCCGGCCTGCTCCCGCTCCAGGGGGACATTACCGTCCAGTAAATGCTGTGCAGGATGTGCCCGGACCCATGAAAAGCCAGTTCCCGCTCCCAGTGCTTTACCAGGGCAAAGTCGCCCTTCTGCCGGGCCTCAACCAGCTTTAATTCCGCTTTGTTGAGCCCTTCCACATAAGCAAGGTGGTGGCGGTCATGATGGATACGCAACTGCCTTTCACTAATTACCGGTTCTAAAGCATTGTAGGGATAAGGCAAAGGCGGCAAGCGGTGACCGCCGGGAGGTACCGCCGGCTGTGGCGGCCAGAAATTTTGCGCTTCTGCCATGCCTACTCCTCCGGATATTATTTCCTTATATTTTATGTCTTTCCGGTCCTGAGTGGCATTAGGCGTATGCCAATGTTTGCTGCTTAATGTCATGCCATGTAGATGTCTATAAGTCCGGTAATCTCCTCCAGGGTCGACTTCTCTTCATAACTACCAGCTATAGACGACTTCTTGCATTTTTATTTTCCAGGTAATATACTGGTGCTAACCAGACAACGGCATCCAGCGCATTAGTGCCGGCCGGGCGTCGCAGGAAGAAGCCAGGTACCTGCAATGCAGGACCGGCAGCCCGGTATTAATCGTCAGCCGGACGACCTGCGTTGCCGGTGGGCTGCTGCGATTACGAATGATTTCTCAAGCAAGATAGAATTTTACCTGGAGGTTTTGTCTTGATCAGTCTATCTTTAACAATGCTGATTTTAGCCTGTTCTTTTATCGCCGGCCTCATCGGGGCCCTTCTGGGTTTGGGCGGCGGTATTATCATTATCCCCTTCCTTACTCTGGTCCTGGGGATTGATATCCGCTACGCCATCGGCGCCAGCATCGTTTCCGTCATCGCCACCTCCAGTAGTGCAGCGGCAGCTTATATCCACGACCGTATTACCAATATCCGCATCGGTATGTTCCTGGAAGTGGCAACTACTACCGGTGCCATTACCGGAGCCTACTTAGGCGGTTTAATTAGCCCCCACTACCTTTATATCATTTTTGCCATCGTCCTGGGCTATTCTACCCTGGCCATATTTAAACGGCGCAACCTTGAACTGCCGGAAGGAGTCGTCGCCCACCCCCTGGCGAAAAAATTGAAATTAGAGGGAAGTTATTACGACCAGGTCCTAAACCGTGAGGTAAAATACACATCAACAGGGGTTTACGAGGGGTTCGGCATTATGTACGGGGCCGGCGTTATTTCCGGCCTGCTGGGCATCGGCAATGGGATCTTTAAAGTGATGGCTATGGATATGTTTATGAAATTGCCCATGAAAGTTTCTACCGCCACCAGCAATTTCATGATTGGCGTCACCGCCGCCGCCAGTGCCGGTATATATTTCGCCCGAGGTGATATTCACCCCGCCATTGCCGCTCCCGTAGCCCTGGGCGTAGTTATCGGGGCCACCCTGGGCACCCGCCTCATGGTTCGCCTGCGCAACACTACTTTGAGAAAGATCTTTGTACCGGTATTGCTCTATGTTTCCCTGCAGATGCTCTTAAAAGGGCTAAGGGGGTAAAGATAATTTCCTTACAACAGCAGCAAGGCTCGAATAATTGCGATTGCGAATAAGGTGATGCGTTATGGAAAATAACGAGGGCAAAAATGCACCGAAACAATCCCATGCCATCGTCGTGGAGGATTTCATCAGCCAGTCTTTACGCTGGGGAGTAGTGATCAGCGCCCTAATAATTGCCCTCGGCCTGGTAACGTACCTGTTCACCGGCGATAGCGGTTACCCGGCCGGTTTCTTTCCTACCACCATCTCCCAGGTACTTAAAGATGTAACGCATTTTAAATCCTTTGCCATCATTGACCTGGGACTTTTGCTGCTCATCGCTACCCCCATTTTCCGTGTCGCCGCCTCCATTATCGCTTTTATCTTTGATCGCGACCGGCCCTATGTCATGATTACCACTTATGTGCTGGCCATGTTAATTTTAAGCCTGCTGCTGGGGAAAGCGGAGTAACCGAAAACTATTGACATACGCCGTTACATTAAATTAAGATTAAATCATAACATAAGCCGGTTGGCCCGCCGGAACCAAAAACGGTAGGATGGCAGGAAGGGCAATGATGCTCCCGCCGGGAGTATTTTTATTTATGACTCCGGTGGGGAAAACTGCCTTGCCAGCCGGAAAAACGTAAAGGAGGCAAGGAGGAAATGAAAAAAGGCTCCTGGTTGTTGTCACTCCTGGTGGTACTGATTCTGGCTTCACTGCTAACCGGGTGTGGCTCAGGGGGAAATAAACAGGCCGGTAGCGGAGCTCAATCTCAGCCCCAATCCATTGAGACCAAAAGCGAGGCCAAAGCAGTCAAGCTGGGTATCATCCAGATCGTGGAGCACCCGGCCCTGGATGCCGCCCGCAAGGGTTTCCTGGAGGCCCTGAAGGCCGGCGGCTATGAAGAAGGCAAAAACCTGCAGGTGGACTTCCAGAACGCCCAGGGCGACCAGTCCACCCTGCAAAACATCGCCCGCAAGTTCGCCCAGGATAAAAAAGACCTCATCCTGGCCATCGCCACCCCTTCGGCCATGGCCATGGCCAACGAAACCCAGGAAATACCCATTTTAATTACTGCCGTTACCGATCCTGTCACGGCCAAATTGGTTAAGAGCATGGAAAAACCTGGTACCAATGTGACCGGTACTACGGATATGAATCCCATCAAAGAACAGCTGGAGCTTTTGAAGCAGCTGGTACCGGCGGCCGCAAGAATAGGCGTCATCTATAACTCCAGTGAAGTCAACTCGCAGGTGCAGGTAAAAATTGTCAAACAGGAGGCCGCTTCCCTGGGACTGACCGTCGTTGATGCCCCGGTCACGGCCAGCAATGAGGTTGTCCAGGCTGCCCAGTCCCTGGTGGGTCGGGTAGAGGCCATTTACGTGCCGACTGACAATACGGTGGTATCTTCTATCGCCGGCGTCATCCAGGTGGCCGAGCAACACAAAATTCCGGTCATCGCCGGGGAGAGCAACACTGTCGAGGCCGGGGCCCTGGGGACCATCGGCATCGACTATTACAAGCTGGGACAGCAGACCGGGCAGATGGCCCTGCGGGTGCTGAAGGGCGAAAAGCCCCAGGATATGCCCATCGAAAAGCAGAAAGACCTGGCCATCGTGCTCAACGCCAAAGCGGCCAAAGCCTTCGGTGTAACCATTCCCGAAGATCTAAAAAAGAAAGCCAGCAAGATAATCGAATAGGCGCCTGGCCGCACGTCTAACGCCGGCTGAAGTCAAGGTCGAGTAAAGCGGGTGAAGCTATCATGTCCTTGAGCATCTGGTTGGGAGCCCTGGAACAGGGCCTGCTGTGGGGAGCCATGGTCCTGGGAGTATATATGACTTTCAGGGTGCTGGACTTCCCCGATTTGACCATCGACGGCGCCTTCACCTTGGGGGCGGCAGTGGCGGCAAAGTACATTCTGGCAGGTTACGACCCCTGGCTGGTCCTTCTCCTTGCCGTCCTCTGTGGCGCCCTGGCTGGTCTTGTTACCGGCCTGCTGCACACCCATTTAAAGGTGGCGCCCCTGCTTTCCGGCATCCTGACCATGATCGCCCTTTATTCTATCAACCTGCGCATTATGGGACAGGCCAACCTGTCCCTTCTCCGTGTTAAAACCATTTTTACCTGGGTCAAAGGCATACCGGCCCTGGGACCATACGGGCCGTTGCTGGTGGGGCTAATTGTGGTTGCCCTGGTCCTCATCCTGCTTTACATTTTCCTGGAAACCGAACTGGGTATGAGTATCAGGGCCACAGGAAATAACGAGCATATGGTCCGCAGCCTGGGTATAAACACCTCGACAATGAAGCTGGTGGGCCTGGCCATCGCCAATGCCCTGGTGGCCCTTTCCGGAGGGCTGGTAGCCCAGTACCAGGGCTTTGCCGACATCGGTATGGGTATCGGTATGATTGTTGCCGGTCTTGCAGCGGTGATTATCGGCGAAGCACTGGTGGGAGCGCACACCCTGGTTAGGGCCCTGCTGGCAGCCGTCACCGGTTCGATAATTTACCGGGTCGTTATCAGCCTGGTGCTGCAACTAGGCATGCCGCCCACGGATCTCAAGCTGCTGACCTCGTTAATTGTAGTTATCGCCATGGCCTTTCCCCTGCTGCGCCACCGGCTGGGTTTGCGGGCCTTAAGGTTGAGGAGTGAGCAAGATGCTGCGGCTGGTCAACGTAAGCAAAACTTTTAATCCCGGTAGCGTTAATGAAAAAGTTGCTCTAAAGGATATTACCCTTCACGTCAAGCCGGGCCAGGTAGTTACCATCATCGGCAGCAACGGAGCCGGCAAGTCGACCCTTTTAAACGTCATTGCCGGCGTTTACGAAATCGAGGCCGGGAAAGTGCTTTTGGATGACCGGGACATTACCCGCTGTCCGGAACATGTCCGGGCGGCCTGGATCGGCCGGGTTTTCCAGGACCCATTGCGGGGTACGGCTGCTTCCATGACCATTGAAGAAAATCTAGCCCTGGCCCTGCGGCGGGGCCGCCCCCGCCGTTTATGCCGCGGCATCACTCCGGCCGAACGGCAAATATTTAAAGAACACCTTGCCCTTCTGGGGCTGGGCCTGGAAGAGCGGCTCTCCACACGCGTGGGCCTGTTATCCGGCGGTCAGCGCCAGGCCCTGACAGTGCTCATGGCCACCATTGCTACGCCCAAGCTGCTCCTGCTGGACGAACACACGGCGGCCCTGGACCCGCGTACGGCAAGGACGGTGCTGGGACTGACGGAAAAAATCATCGCCCGCCACCAGCTCACCACCCTGATGGTGACTCACAACCTGGAACAGGCCCTGCGTACCGGCGACCGCACTATTATGATGCACGAGGGGCGCATCATCCTGGACCTCTCCGGGCCGGAGCGGGCCCGCACCACGGTGTCCGATCTCTTAAAAATGTTTGAACAGGCCAGCGGCAGCGCCTTTGCCGACGACAGGGCGCTCTTAACGGGTAGCTGAGGCCGACCTTCCCAGGGTCACACCCCTTCTCTTTTCCGCCCCTTATTCACCCCAGGCCCGTTTTTAAAAATCCCCCTTCCCTATGCCCAATAGCCTTATTGGTAAACCCGTACCTGAGCAGCGGTCCCAGGTAATCTTCGGCTATACCATCAACTAGCTCGGATACTCAAACTTCCGGGCGATGTTCTTCCTACCGGATGGCATATGTTGAGAGAAAAGCCTGACTCTAGCAGAGTCAGGCTGCCAGAAGCGATTATGAGGTGCTAACCCAGCATATGGGCAAAACGCGCCTGGGGAGCCAGGTAGTCGCGTAAGGGCCTGGGGTTGGCGATCTCTTTTACCGTCAGTCTCCCGTTTTCGTACTCGGCCAGGGGCCACTGGCCGGTCTGGACGGCCAGGCGGGCGAGTTTCACCGTCAGGTCGCTGCGGTAGCCCCAGCCCGGCGGGCAGGGGGAAAGGACCTGGATGTAGGCCGGACCTTCCACCTGCATGGCCTTCTGCACCTTGCTCAGGTAATCCTGGGGATAGCCGATGCTGGCCGTAGCCGCATAGGGGACCCCATGGGCCGCTACAATACGCAACATATCCTTTTTGGGCCTTTCTTCGCCCCGGCCGACGCTGCCCACCGGCGTCGTCGTGGTCCGCGCCCCTAAAGGTGTAGCCCCGCTCCGCTGTACCCCGGTATTCATGTAGGCTTCGTTGTCATAGCAGATGAAGATAAAATTGTCGCCCCGCTCCAGAGCACCGGATAAAGCCTGGAGTCCGATGTCGACGGTACCGCCGTCGCCGGCCAGGCCTACGACCCTTACCTCTTTTTTGCCCCGGCGTTTGAGGCCGGCCACCACTCCGGAAACTGCCGCTGCCGTGCTGGGGAAGGTGACATTGACGCAGGGAACTTTGAAGGCCAGCTGAGGATAAAATGTGGTTACCCCCAGCAGGCAGCTCGGCGTGGTGACGATGACCGTTTCCGGCCCCAGGACCTTCAGGGCCAGACGGACGGCGAGTATCCCGCCGCAGCCGGCGCAGGCGTAAGAACCCTGCACCAGTTCGGCATCAGGTAATTCTTTTATTTTAACCATTGGTACCTACCTCCAGGCTTTTACTTCTGCCAGCCGCCGCTAACAACCAGTTCTTCACCCCTGTCCCGGCGCCGTACCGCCTCCAGGCAATGGCGGAAAATACCTGCCAGTTCCTCCTGGCTGATATCGCGGCCGCCCAGGCCGCCGATGAAGCCGGCCACCTGCGGCTGCGCCGGTAGATCAGCCAGGGCCGCCTTTACTTCCGTGGCCAGCACCCCTTCATAACCGAAGGAGCAATCGCGATCCAGGACGGCAACTACTCGCGCCCTGGTAAGGGCCGCCCGGAGGTCTTCCACCGGGAAAGGCCGGAAACTCCGCAGGCGCAAGAGGCCTACCGCTTCACCCTGCCGGCGTAAATACTCCACCACTTCCCGGGCCGTTCCGGCGGTGGCACCCATGACGACCAGCACCACGGTGGCATCATGGCAATAATAAAGGTCCACCAGGCCGCCGTAGCTGCGCTGGAAGTGGGCCTGAAACTCCCGGTCTACTTCCTTAATAACCTCTTTCGCTTTCAGCATGGCCTGCTGCTGGTAATACTTAAAGGCAGAATACAGGTCCGGCCCCGCACCGACGCCAAAGACATAGGGCCGCTGCGTATCCACACTATACTCCGGCCGGTAAGACGGGAGGAAGCGGTCCACGGCCTCCTGGTCCGGCACGTCCACAATTTCTTCCGTGTGGGAGAGGACATAGCCGTCCAGGCAGACCATAACCGGCGTCAGCACCTCCGGGTGGGCCGCAATTTTATAGGCCTGCAGGCAGGTGTCCAGGGCTTCCTGGGCCGTTTCCACGTAGAGCTGGATCCAGCCCGTATCGCGGCAGGCAACAGCGTCCTGGTGATCGGCCCAGATGGTCCAGGGAGCCGCCAGGCCGCGGTTGGCCACAGCCATGACCAGGGGTACGCGGCAGCCGCTGACATAATGGAGCATTTCAAACATGTAGGCCAGCCCCTGGGAAGAGGTGGCCGTAAAGACCCGCGTTCCCGTAACTGCCGCCCCGTAGCAGGCCGCCAGGGCGGCATGCTCAGATTCCACCCTTATATAGTCCGCTTCCATGGAACCGGCGGCTATGTATTCTGCTATTTTCTCCACAATGGTCGACTGGGGAGTAATGGGATAGGCGGCCACCACTTCCGTCCGGGCGAGTTTAACGGCCGCCGCCACCGCCTCGTTACCGTTCAGATACGCGCGCATCGTTACTACCTTCTTCCACCAGGATCAGGGCTTCCCGCGGGCACTCCGCCACACAGATGCCACAGCCCTTGCAAAAATCTAGATTCAGGCTAACTATACTTTCGCCCCTGGTAAAGCAGCCTTCCGGGCAAAAGAGCCAGCAGGTGAGGCAATTATTACAGCGTTTAGGATTTAGAACCGGCCGTACCAAGCGCCAGGAACCGGTAGTCGTACTCAATAAGGGTGTTGCCAGGTTGGGCCCCTTCCTTAAATCACCTTCAGTCAGCACTCACTAACGCCTCCCTCTTAACCCGGTCGCCAGATCCCTTTGGGGGTTCCCCTTTAACCTCCATATGCCATTGCCTCCTTACCGCCGAGAACCTTTGCCAGGTCATAGGCTCGCCGGGCCAGGGCAATGTTTTGGGCAGCAAGCTCTTGTGGCAGGACGGCAGCGATGGCTTTTTCTACCGCCTCCAGGGAAAGGAGGCCGGTCGCCCCGGCCAGGGCCGCCACCATGGCTGTATTGACTATTGGAACGCCCAGTACTTCCCGGGCCAGACGGGTGGCGTCAAGGTAATAGACCCGGGCGCGGTCCAACGCCCGTACAGCGGCCTTCTCCCGGCCGGCATTGATGAGGACCGTCCCCCCTGGTGCCAGGCCGGCAAAAACATCAGTGCTCTCCAGCAAGGTGGCGTCCAGTACCACCACATAATCAGGGTTATAGATCTGGCTGCGGTCGCGAATGGGCCGGTCATCCAGGCGGGTAAAGGCCGTCACCGGCGCTCCCCGTCGTTCCGTTCCAAAGGAAGGAAAAGACTGGGCATACCAGTCCCCATAGACGGCTGCCGCCAGGCCAAAGATGCGCGCCGCAGTAACGGCGCCCTGGCCGCCACGACCATGCCAGCGAATCTGTAACATTTTTCTACCCCCTACCTTCATATTTTACCACCAGGTAATATCAGTAGCAAGTAATATTTGTCAATAAAAAGACCACCTTCGAGTCAGGTGGCCTTTACTCCCAATCCTTCTCCCGGGCGATTAATTCCTTTAAGCGCTGCTCATAAAAGCCGGCCAGCTCTTCAGCCATCTCCTGGGAAAAAGCTTCGCTGCAAATGCGGTAATGGGGTGTTTCCCCGTCGGGGAATACCAGGGACCAGCCATCTTTATGGCGTATCTGGACTCCGTCAAGCAGTTCCACCCTTTCGGCCGGTTCCTCGTTGATCAAGGTCCGCATAACCCGGCCCTTGGCTTCCCACGGGCAGGGTACGGTCCGGGTGACGGTATGGACGGCGGGCAAGCCGGCCACCGCTTCAGCCAGGCTCTCATCCCGCCGGGCCAGCCAGTCCAGGATATAAAGGAGGGCTGCCAGGGCATCCAGCTGCAGGTGCTGCTGCTCCGGGGCGGCTTCACCATCCACCCTGGCCATGGCTTCCTGGTGGATACCGGGATGGCTCTTCACTCGCTCCACCCTTCCCCCCAGGCACCCGGCCACCAGCTCCACCACCCGGGAGGCCGTCACCGGCAGGACCAGGAGCGCCTCCCGGTTGGCTTCCAGGTAGACCCGGGCCAGGAGGGCCTGTTGCTGGGAGGTTGTCAACCGGCGGCCTTCACCGGTAAAAAGGATTAATTCCTCGCCATTTTGATCAAGGGCTGCTCCCAGTCCCGCACCATAGCGCTCGATTTCTGCGGCGAAAAAGGGCATATCCTCCTGGATGGCCCCCCAGCCTTTGGCCGGGTCGAAATCCAGCCGGACCACGTCGGCGCCGGCCCGCTGTAAAACCTCGGCGGCTAGGGCGGCTATTTCTCCCTGGCACCCCAGGGCTATCCGTACCGGCCTTCTCTTTAGCCCATTGTCCCCCAGGGTCGACAGTAACCACTCGCGGTAAGCTTCCTTCAAGGCCGGAAAATAAGTAGTGGCCTGTACCTCTTTCACCTGGCGGCCGTCTTCCCGCCAGTAGAGGTTTTCGATTTTACGCACCGCTCCAGGGGCTAAATCGTGGCCGCGCTCATTGACCAGGTGCAACCAGACCTTATCCCGGTTGGCGGCATCCTGTTTAATATGGCAGCCGCCGGCCAGCTTTAGAGAGCGGACGGCAAAACGATGGACCGCGGTTGGTAACCGGCCCAGGTCGGCCACCTTGACCCCGGCAGCCATCAGGCCGGCGGCCATGGCCTTGAAGAGCATTTCCCCGGCCCCACCGGTAAAGGTACTCAAGCCCACCATGGCCCCCGGTTTAAAACTGGCCCCATAGGCCAGCCCCAGCCGGGTGACCTGGAAAGGGGTTAAATCTCCTTTTAGATAACCTGGCGCCTGGCTGCCAACAAAGAGGGGTCGGCCCGTCCCCTGGCCCCAGATGAGGCTTTCATGGACCACCGTCTCCCGTCCCAGGATTTTCTCAGGCCAGACTTTTACCTCCGGCCGCACCTCCGCCCCGGCGTCTACCAGGCTGCCGTCACCGATAACCGCGCCTTCATAAATCCGCACCTGCCGCTGCAGGCTGGCCCGGCTGCAGGCCACTGCCCCCCGGAGGCTGGTTCCTTCCCCCACATACACATTATCCCAGAGGATGGACCTTTTGATGCTGGCCCCTTCATCCACCCGGGTGTATGGCCCCAGGACGGTAAAAGGCCCTACCGCAGCCCCGGCGCCGATACGGCAATAGCTGCCTATTAAAACCGGGCCTGCAATCCTGGCCGCAGGGTCAATCTCCACCCCTTCACCGGTAACAATGCCATTACCCCGGTCTTCACCCACCACCCTGACTTTAACTTTACCGCTCAAGACGTCTTCCTGGGCCTGGCGATACTGGGCAAGATTACCGATATCGCACCAGTAGCCGGACAGGTTTATCCCATAGATGGGTTTTTTATCTTTTAGCAACCGGGGGAAAAGATCCTTGCTGAAGTCAAAGGGCTGCCCCTCCGGCACCAGTTCCAGGACCTCGGGTTCTAGAATATAGATACCGGTATTGACCCGGTCGCTGAAAACCTCTCCCCAGCTGGGCTTTTCCAGGAAGGAGCGAATGCTGCCGTCCGGATTGGTAATCACCACCCCGTACTCCAGGGGGTTGTCGACGGTCGTCAGCACCAGGGTGGCCAGGGCGCCGCTTTCCTTGTGCCGGGCAATAGCCGGCCGCAGGTCAAAATCCGTCAGGGCGTCGCCGCTTACCACCACAAAGGTTTCATCTAAAAAGGAAGCCGCGTTTTTAACGCTGCCGGCGGTACCCAGGGGCTTATCCTCTATAAAATAATGCAGGTGCAGGCCAAAGTCACTGCCGTCACCGAAGTATTCCTGAATTAATGCCGGCAGGTACTGCAGGGTCACCCCTACTTCTTTGATACCCAGGTCACGTAGCAGGTCCACGCAGTACTCCATAACAGGGCGATTGGCCACCGGCACCAGGGGCTTTGGCCGCTTGCAGGTCAGGGGTCTGAGCCTCGAGCCCTCCCCGCCGGCCATGATAATCGCCTTCATAATCTACCTCCTGCAAGATCCAGATTAGCACTATTTAGCATTTTGCCCCTTCTCCCCACAAAAAATTCCCGGCGGGCCTTTAATCACGAAGACCTCCTCATACCACGGCTACTGTCCTTCCGCCAGGCCGGCGGGAGGCGGCGCTTCTTTCAGATGTTCCCGATAGACTTCCCAACGATCGCGTAACAAATCGCGCAGGTAAGGTTCTAAATGACGTACCTGCAGCAGTCGTGCCAGCCACTGGGTGGCGGTTTGATAATTGCCCAATCGTCCCTCCAGTTCCCCGATTAAGTAAATGATCAGGTTGGGACTTCCTCCTCCGGCGGTCCCGCTTTCCTTCTGGTAGGCTTCTTGATAAAGATCGCAGGCATAACGGAGGTACTTTTTCTCCTGTTCTTCTTCCTGGATGTAGCGGTAAAACCAGGCAATGTGTAAGCATAAGCCTGCCAGTACCGAACTCTTCTCTTGATTCAAGTTGCCGCATAATAAACCCAACTTGTGTACATTTAAGGCATCATTCAAATTACGCGGGCCGGTATAATCCTTGCGGGTAATTTTTTGGATATACTCCTTTATTATCAGTTCCCGGCGCTCTTTTTTGACAGGGCCAAAGCTGGAGGTGAAAGCATAACCGCAGTGGGGGCAAACGGCCACTTCGTAAAAATAGGGGTTTTCGCCTTCAAAATAAGCACATAAATCGCTATCGCGTTTCACCCGGCGCACCTTACTCAGGCGCAGCTTTTTATTGGTAAATTCCCGGCCACAGAAAAGGCATTGGTAGCGTTTATCGTATAAAGGTTCAATGGCGGCTGCCACTTCTATCCCTTCTCGCGTTTTCTCCTCTGTTACGCTTTACTTTATTCTACATCCGGTCCCAACTTCCTACTTTATGTAGTTAAGATTTTTCGCCTGCTCCTCAATGTTCTTCAACAGCAATCTGTCCGCCAGACAAACAAGGATCAGTAAACGGAACAAAGCCACCGGGATGGATATAATAATAAAGTAAAGATAACGGGCACTGGATCCCAGCTTTTTCGCGGTCCTGCCAGCGGGGGGCATTAGCAGTGTTTGTCTTTTTCCTTCACGCTACGGTATCTCTCCTCGCCGTCCTCAATCCCATAGGCAACCTGCCCATTTTCCTTTCTTTGGTTGAAGGGGAACCAGCAGAATACCAGATCACTACCGCCAGGCGGGCCACTATAGCTGCCTTTGGCCTGTTAACCCTCTTTGCCCTCCTTGGAAATAACATCCTCCTGTTTTTTGGCATCACCCTGGCCGCCTTCCGGGTGGCTGGCAGCATTATCTTATTCGCCCTTGGTTTTAAAATTCTTCAGGGCCGGAATATCCACGGCCGCAGTTTAGCCCCACCCCTCCAGGAAGACATCATGGCCAGGGAGGATATAGCCATAACTCCCCTGGCCACACCGATTCTCGCCGGCCCCGGCTCGGTTACCACCGTTATGTTGCTCATGGGCCCCGACCTGGACGCCAAAATCTTCCTCCTGACTGTGGCCGCCATTGCCACTGTATGCTTTGGAACTTACCTGATCCTGCGCTACGCCACCCTGATTACCCGCTACCTGGGACCGGTGGAAATGAACACCATCAGCCGCATTATGGGCCTCCTGTTGGCGGTCATAGCCGTCCAAATGGGCGCCTCCGGCCTGCTGGAACTCTTCCCGGGCCTGGGGCGATAAAAAAGTCCCCCATGGGGCTAGCAAGGAAACACCGGCTCCCATGAGGGACTCCGCCTAAATGGCTCTCTCTCAGACTGGCTTTGTCACCAGTTACTATTTTACCTGCAGGGCTCGGACCAGGGCGGCAGCAGCTTCGGCACGGGTCACAGGATGCTCCGGTTCGAAGGTAGAACCATTGCCCTTCAAGATACCTAAGCCCCACGTCAGAGCCACATAGCCGAGGGAACCGGGGGCGAGGGAGCCGGCGTCACTGTAGGGGACTTTGTAGATCCCCTCCACCCGGGCGGCGCTTTCCAGGTTTAAAAAGCGGATCAAGAACTTCGCCATAAGTTCCCGGCTGACGGTGGCCCCGGCCTGCAAATCTTCCTGCAGCCACTTCTCATCCCGGGCCCGCTTAAGAATCTCCTCATCCTTCAGGTCTTTATAACCCCAGACGCCGTTCCTGGCCATGAGCATGGCCCGCAGCATGGACACCACGGTAACATTCTCGTCGGGGTGAAAGGCCTCGCCGTATTCCCCGAAAAGGCCGGCCTGGCCCAGGAGGTTGATTTCCTTTTCGGCAAAATTGCCGGCGATGTCGTTGAAACGGTAGGGCCGGGGTTGCTGGGCGATGGGTTTGCCCTCCCAGTCCAGGAACTGGCCGGTCCTGGCATCTATCATGTCGGAGGTGGCACTGCTGGTATCACCAAGGGGCTGGTAGACCAGGCGTACCTCACCCTGACCCGGACCGCCCGGGCTGTAGATGCGGGTATAGCTCAGGGTCAGGGGACGGTTTTTCAGGAAGGTTTCTACTGCCTGCTGCCCATCGAGGATTTTCGTGGCTGCCGGAAAATCAAAATTGCCCCAGTTAAGGTTGTAGCTGGTGATGCGCCCGGCCACTGCGTCCACCGTCACGTTGATGCCGTTGCCGGGGAATGGGATGCCGTTGACCAGGCGGCGGTAGTAAAAGTACTGGACCGCCGGGTTCTTGCCATCCTCCATGATTGCCGGCTCCCACCCGGGTCGGCTGCTGTCATCCAGCCGAACTTCCTTGAAGCGTTGCGGTTGTACCTTTTGCAGGAAATCCTCGACCAGGCGCTGCGCCGCTTTGCGGTCCAGTTTGCCGCTTCTGTCATTGCCGGAGGGGGCAGAGGGCAGGTCAAATCCCAGCAGTTCGCCATTGCCGGCATTGACCCTGGCGCTCATAAAATTGACTTTTCCCGTTTCGGGTTTATCGCTGCTCCAGGTTAAATTCCAGCTGCGGATTTCCGGGTCCTGCCAGTCGGCGTAAAGGTTGGCGCTGCGTAAGGTAAGGCCGGCCGGGATATCCACCCACTTCTTAACGGCGGCGATTGCTTCTTCCCGGCTGATTAATTTGGCCGTTTTTTCGATTTCCTTCATTTCTTCAGGGCTTAAGGGTTTGGACTGGGTGCCACCCTGTAAAGCCGCTGCCTTCCGGGCCATCTCCAGGGAAGCATCTCCCATCCCCCCGGCGCCGCCTTTATCAAACCACCCGCCGTTTCCCAAATCTAGTGGTTTACCGCTCAGGGCATCAATCAACCCCCGGGAGGGATGGCTGAGCCGGTAAACCAGCAGCACCGGGCGTTTCTCGCCGGCGGCCAGGGGCCTGACAGGGGGTTGCAGGTAATACTGCAGTTCCAGCATGCCGGCGCTGGCAAATACCTGCCGCGCCCTTTCCGGAGAAATGGCTTTTGTGGCCGCGGGGAAATCGACTTTCGTCCAGTTGAGGTTGTAGTTCGTTACCTGGCCGTCATCACCGCGGACGGTTATCGTCACGCCGTTACCGGGGAAAGGAACGCCATTGATTACCCGCTGCCAGCGGAAGGTATAACTAACCGGTCCATAATTGTTCAAGGGAATTGGTTGATTATCATCGGGCAGGGGTTGCAATTCAGGAACATAGCTGGCAGCCAGACGGTTTAACAGTTCAACCGCCACCCGGCGGGCCTCGGTGGCGGAAATAACCGGCAGCCGCAGGCCCGGTTCGGGCCGTTTTTCCGGTTTCCAGGTATTCATATTTAAGATTTCACCTGTCCTGGCATCCACCTCGGCGTTAAAACTGCCGCCCGGCTCGCCGGGAGCATTCCAGTGCAGGGACCAGGTCTGGCGGTTATCGTAGCTGTTGTAACTAGAGGTAAAAATATTATACTCTTTAGGAATATTAAAGTTGTCTTTAACCGCGCGAATAGCTTCCTCCAGGGAAACAGCTGGTGTATCGCCCGCTACGGCTATGCCGGTAAAAAAGGACAATAGTAATAAGGCCGTCAGGCCCCAGGCCAGCAAGCGTCGCCAAATTCTTACCACCTTGCTCTTCCTCCTTTAGCTCCTCCTTGGGATACGTCTAAGATCGGGCGCTTTTAAACCTGCCGGAAGCGTTAAATTTATCCGCCCCTTCAGTTCATGGGCATTTCCCTCCTTCCCCGGTCTCCACCCGGTGGCTCCGTCCTTCCTGACTATATAGACGCCGGACAGGGGAAAAAGTTCCCATTTGCAGAACTCTACCCTTCCCCTCTGCCCCGGCGCTGGTTCACCAGGGCGGCCCGGCGCTGGGGCAGGTCATAGCGACCTGCCAGTGGTAACGGCTGTTCCCGGGGCGGTTCTGCCCCCGTAGGGGGCGTAAAGCGCCAGAGGCGGGCGACCACTAAGGGCCGCTCCGGCCAGGAAGTGCGCCGGTACTGGCTGTAAACCTCCTGGTAAACATCGGCCGTCCGCCGGGCAATTTTGTCCCAGTCGTAAACTTCCGTTACCAGGCGGCGTCCGTTGGCCCGTAACCTTTCCGCCAGGGCTTCATCCTGTAATACGGCCAGGATATTATCGGCCAGGGAACCGGCATTGCCCGGAAAAGCGCGCATACCGTCAACGCCATGGGTGATGATCTCCGCCAGGCCGCCCGTCTCGCTGGCCACCACCGGTGTCCCGGCCGCCATGGCCTCCAGGGCCACGATGCCAAAGGGCTCGTACAGGCTGGGGAACACCGCCACCCTGGCGGCGCGGTAGAGCTGGTTGCGGGTATGATCGTCAATATAGCCGGCAAAATAGACCTTGTGGCTGATGCCGAGCTCCCGGGCCCGGTTCTGGAGCTGGCCTTCCATGGGCCCCTGACCGGCCACCACCAGTTTGGCCTCCGGGCAGGCGGTTAAGATCCTGGGCATGGCCTCCAGGAGGACCTGAACCCCCTTTTCGATTACCAGGCGGCCCACGAAGAAGATAATCTTTTCGTGGGGCGCGGCGTAACGCTGCCGCACCGTTGGGTCAACGGCCCCGGTCCGGAAATTCTGGCTGTAAACCCCGTTGGGGATAATGGTGATTTTATCGGCCGGCAGCTGGAATAACCCCTGAACCTCCTGCCGCATATGCCGGCTGCAGACGATCACCCGCCAGGCCTCATAGGTCAGCCACCATTCCACGCTGTTAATGTAGCGCTGCATGTCATTATATAAGCCGCGGTTGCGGCCGGCTTCGGTAGCATGAATGGTGGCAATGAGGGGCAAACGGTGGGCATGTTTTAAAGCCCTGCCGGTAAAGGCCACCAGCCAGTCATGGGCGTGGATAATCTGGAAGGGGCCGTATTTGCGCATGATGATCATGGCTTCTTCCAGGAAGCGAGCATTGAGCTGCAGCACCCAGGTGAGAAAATCGGGGGCATGAACAGGGTAGGCTTCCACCCGGTGAACAATTACCCCCTTTTCCCGGTTTTCACAAACCTGGCCGGGCCGGCCGAGGGTCAGCACATGAACATCGTGGCGCAATTGCGCCAGGGAAATGGCCAGGTCCTCCACATGCCGGGCCAGGCCGCCGACACTCTGGGGGGGATATTCCCAGGAAAGCATCAGGATACGCATTATCTATCACCTTCACTAAATTCCTACCTTAATTTATTTTGGCAGCTGCGACCAATCTTATACCGCATAATTTGCCCCGGATAGATAAAACCTAGTAGCAAGTTACTGATTTGGAGGTTCCAGCATGCCCGAATTACGCCAGGATCCAGTTAGCGAGCGCTGGGTAATCATTGCCACCGAGCGGGCCAAACGTCCTTCGGACTTCAAGCCTTCTCATAATGAAAAGAAAGGCAACGCCGGCTGCCCTTTCTGTCCCGGCCACGAAAAGGAAACCCCGCCGGAAGTTCTAGCCTTCCGCGCTGCCAACACTGAACCCGATACCCCTGGCTGGCAGGTGCGGGTGGTGCCCAACAAGTTTGCCGCCCTGGTGGCCGGCGGGGAAGTATCCAGCGAAAGTAAAGGGGTGTACCGGGCTATGACCGGTACCGGTGTCCACGAGGTTATCATCGAGGGTCCTGATCACGATACCTTTTTTGCCGATCTGGCTCCCGAGCATGCTGCCCAGGTTCTCAAGGCCTGGCGGCAGCGTTACCTGCAGCTGGAGCAGGACAAAAGGCTGCAATACATCCAGCTCTTTAAAAACCACGGCCCTACCGCCGGGGCTTCCCTGGAACACCCCCACAGTCAGCTTATTGCCACCCCCCTGGTGCCGGCAGCCGTTAACGAGGAGATGACCAGGATTAAAGCTTACTGGCAGGAGAAAGAAAGCTGCCTTTTCTGCGACCTCATGGAAGCGGAACTGGAAACAGGAACCCGTGTCGTGGCCTTTAATAAAGAATTCCTGGCTTTTTGCCCCTTTGCTTCACGTTTCCCCATGGAAATGTGGATCATACCCCGGCGTCACCAGGCCAGTTTCGGCGCCTGCGAAGATGAGCAGCTGGTACAACTGGCCGCCATCCTCCAGGATACCCTGGGCCGGTTGAAACAGGCCGCCAATGACCCGCCCTTTAACCTGGTCCTGCATACCGCACCCCTGCGCCAGGAGGACAGTATCTACCACTGGCATTTTGAACTCCTGCCCAGGCTGACAATTGTTGCCGGTTTTGAATGGGGGACGGATATGTACATCAACCCCACGCCGCCGGAAATTGCGGCCCAATCTCTAAATGAAATAAGCCTAAGCCCCGAGGAGGAAGGTTAATGTCTGAACCCTTAAAAATCCTATTTGTCTCGCCCGAAGTAGCCCCCCTGGCCAAGACCGGAGGCCTGGCCGACGTGGCCGGCAGCCTCCCCAAAGCTCTGGCCGCCCGGGGCCACGAGGTGCGGGTGGCTATGCCCCGTTATCGCCAGGTCAAGAATGTCGATTACCTCACCGACCTGCCGGTAGAAATGGATGGCAGCCTGGAAACGGCCATTATCCGCCAGGCGCAGCTGGCAGGGGATCGACCCGTACAGGTCTACCTCATTGATAATTACAAGTTTTTCTGGCGGGACGGCATGTACTGCTATGCCGACGACGCGGCCCGTTTTAATTTTTTTTGTAAGGCCGTCCTGTCCATGCTGCCCTGGCTGGGGTTCCAGCCGGATATTATCCACTGCAATGACTGGCAGACGGGCCCCATCCCCCTTTTCCTCAAAGTGAAGCACGAGGATAACCCCTTTTACCGGCAAACGGCAACCATCTACACCATCCACAACCTTCAGTATCAGGGGACCTTCCCCCGCCACATCTTGAAGATTATGGCCCTGGGCGAGGAATTTTTTACCCCCGAGCGCCTGGAGTTTTACGGCCAGGTCAGTTTCATGAAAGCCGGGATCCTGTACGCCGATTTAATCAACACCGTCAGCAAGAAATACGCCCTGGAAATCCAGACTCCCGAATACGGGGAACGCCTGGACGGCCTGCTGAGGAAACGCGCCGCGGATCTACGGGGAATTTTGAACGGCATTGACTACCAGGAGTTCAACCCGGCTACCGACCGGCGCCTGGCCGTCAATTACGACGCCGAGCACCTTGAAAAGAAAAAAGAAAACAAGGCAGCCCTGCAAAGGGAAATGGAACTGCCGGTCAAGGATGTACCCCTCCTGGGCCTCATTTCCCGCCTGGTTAATCAAAAAGGGCTGGATCTGCTGGCGGCCATTCTCGACCCCCTGCTGCAGCAGGACCTGCAGTTCGTCCTCCTGGGCAGCGGCGAGGATTATTACCAGCAGCTTTTCTCCCGTTATAAGGTGAAATACCGGGATAAAATGGCCGTCAAAATCGGTTTTGACCCGGTACTCGCCCAGCGGATTTATGCCGGCTGCGATATTTTCCTCATGCCCTCCCGCTTTGAACCCTGCGGCCTGGGCCAGATGATCAGCCTGCGTTACGGCACCGTACCGGTGGTCCGGGCCACGGGCGGCCTGGAGGATACCATCAAGGACTTCCACCAGTACCCGGGGAGCGGCAACGGCTTTTCCTTTCGTGATTACCAGCCCCAGGCCCTCCTGGATACCATTAATCGCGCCCTCCATGTTTACCGGAACGAGCCGGAGGAGTGGCGTAATCTGGTCCGGCGGGGCATGGCCGCCGACTTTTCCTGGAACGCCTCAGCCGGTCAATATGAAGATATGTACCGGGAAGCCCTCCAGAAGAGGATGGCTGCGCAGGTTAAAGCGGGGTAAGGAGAACTTTAGGGCTTACGCTGCGCAACGCCGGGACATATCAGTTTCGCCTGCCCGGGACCGGCCCGGGCAGATATTTTTCCCGCACTTTTTCCCCCTCCCTGCATAAGATCATCATGGAACCCGTTTGGGGTTGCAAGGGCGTGACCCCGGTGGGCAGCGGCGTTCAGAGGGTTTCAATTTAAGGGCGTTTCTAATAGCCTGCTGGGGAGGGATTTATTTATGTGTGGAATTACCGGCTGGGTGGACTGGGAGGTGGATCTCACCCGGCAGCAACCTGTCCTGAAGGCCATGACGGCCACCCTGGCCTGCCGCGGACCGGATGCCTCCGGAGTGTGGCTTTCTCCCCGGGCAGCCCTGGGCCACCGCCGCCTGATTGTCGTTGATCCTGCCGGCGGCGGCCAGCCCATGGTACGCCGCCGCGGCAACCAAACCTTTGTCATATCCTATAACGGTGAGCTGTACAATACACCCGACCTGCACCGGGAGCTCAAAAACCGTGGTTATACCTTCCAGGGGCACTCAGATACGGAAGCACTATTGACGGCCTATATGGAATGGGGACCGGCATGCGTCGAGCGTTTTAATGGCATTTTTGCCTTTGCCATCTGGGATGAAGCCCGGCAATGCCTGTTTCTGGCCCGGGACCGCCTGGGCGTCAAACCCCTTTTTTATACGCAAAGAGGCAGCGCCTTCCTTTTTGGTTCGGAATTGAAAGCCCTGCTGGCTCACCCGGCGGTGGAAGCAGAGGTGGACGCTGAAGGGCTGGCAGAAGTTTTTGTCCTGGGGCCGGCCCGCACGCCGGGGCATGGAGTATTCCGCAACATAGCCGAATTGAAACCCGGCTACTACCTGGTTTATGACCGCCAGGGCATCCGCCAGCACCAGTACTGGCGCCTGGTAAGCCGGCCCCACCCGGATGACCTGGAGACCACTACCGCTAAAATCCGCGAGCTTTTACAGGATACGGTAGAACGGCAGCTGGTGGCCGATGTGCCCGTCTGCACCCTGCTCTCCGGGGGGCTGGATTCCAGCGCCGTTACCGCCTTTGCCGCCCGGGCCTTCCAGGAGCGGGGTATGGGGCCCATCCATACCTGGTCGGTAGACTACGTCGACAATGACCGTTATTTCCGGCCCAGCCATTTCCAACCCCATAGCGACGCCCCGTGGGTGGATTTGGTTTCCCGCCACCTGGGTACCAGGCACCACTACGTCTTTATCGACACCCCCGAACTGGTAGCCTCCCTGACTGCGGCCATGCGCGCCCGCGACCTGCCGGGCATGGCCGATGTCGATTCTTCCCTCTACCTCTTCAGCCGGGAAATTAAAAAAGAAGCTACAGTCGCCCTCTCCGGCGAGGCGGCCGACGAGGTCTTCGGTGGTTACCCATGGTTCAGGAGCGAAAAGGCCATGGCCATGGCTACTTTCCCCTGGACGCGGGCCGGCCAGGAGAGGATACGCCTGCTTTCCCCTGAGTTTAAAGCCCTGGTCCGGCCGGAGGAATACGTGGCCAGGCGCTACCAGGAGGCCCTGAAGGAAGTACCCCGCCTGCCGGGGGAGGATCCCCGGAGCGCCCGCCTGAGGGAATTTTCTTATCTTACCCTGACCCGCTTTATGCCGGTACTCCTGGACCGCAAGGACCGCATGAGCATGGCCGTGGGCCTGGAGATCCGGGTTCCCTACTGCGACCATCGCCTGGTAGAGTATGTCTGGAACATCCCCTGGGAGATGAAATTCCAGGGCCAAATGGAAAAAGGAATCTTACGCCGGGCCTTACGCGGGGTACTGCCGGAGGAGGTTTTGCAGCGGCGCAAGAGCCCCTACCCCAAGACCTACAACCCGGCTTACCTGGAGGCCGTCCGCACCTGGATGCTGGAGATTTTGAACGACCCCAGTTCACCCCTGCTGCCCTTTATCGACGTGCCGGCCGTCCGTGCCCTGGCGGAGAAGGAAGAGCCCTTCGACCTGCCCTGGTTCGGCCAGCTCATGAGCGCCCCCCAGCTCTTCGCTTATCTTGCCCAGGTCGACACCTGGCTGCGGGAATACCGGGTGGCGGTGCGTTAGCTAAAAAATAAAACCAGAGGCCCAGGAGCAACCTCCGGGGTCTCTGGTTGTTATGGCTGTTGCTGATAAGGTAGGCCAAAATTAGATGCGTCAGCTGTGCTCTGGATAAAAAAATCCCGGGTACTTTAACCCGGGTAAAGACAGGCTCATATTTAGCTTAATAAGTGTGGGCTGAACCAGGTTTGTTTAATGATGATGTGGACCGGGCAGTTTCCTGCTCCTTCTTCTTGCCGGAGAGGAGCTGCACCCATACCCTGACGGAATCGACCAGAATAGCGATGACCATAAGGAGCATGATGACGGAAATTACCGCCAGCAAGTAATTACGGGACGGCAGATAGTTTATAAAGATATTTTGATAACCTGCGGCTATAGTAGTTACCGTTAAAAAGACCAGAGGGATGAAGGTTGTCCAGGCGTAGCGGGCCTTGCCCATCTTGATGAGCATAGTGGTACCGATGGCCAGGGCCATGCTCCCCAGGAGCTGGTTGTTTACCCCGAAAAGAGGCCAGATGGTGGAAATGGTACCGCCGTAAAGAAGATAACCCCAGGCTACAGTAAAGATACCACTCGTCAGGATAATACCCGGCCACCAATTGGTGTTTTTCAAAGGTTTGTAAACTACGCCGCCGATTTCCTGCAGCAGGTAGCGACCGACCCGTGTGCCGGCATCAATCAACGTCAGGATAAACAGGGCTTCAAACATAATGGCAAAGTGGTACCAGTAACCCATCAGGTGCCGCAAACCGCCGATGCTGGAAAAGATATGGGCCATACCTGCCGCCAGGGATACAGCGCCGCCCGGCCTGCCGGCGAGGTTTTCTCCCACCAGCTGGGAAAGAACGGGCAGGTCCTGGATATGCATGCCCAGTTTGGCAAAGACCTCCGGGGCGCTGTTAATGGCAAAGTAGTCTCCCGGGGCCAGGACAGTAGCCGCTATCAGGGCCATGATGGCCACAAAGCCTTCCACCAGCATGGCCCCGTAACCAACCACCTTGATGTCAGCCTCACTGGTAACCATTTTGGGGGTGGTGCCGCTGGAGACCATGGCGTGGAAACCAGACAGGGCCCCGCAGGCGATGGTAATAAACATAAAAGGCCACACCTTGCCCGGGATGACCGGGCCGCCGCCGGCTACAAATTTAGTAACTGCAGGCATCTGCAGGGCGGGGTTGACGGCAATAACGCCAACGGCCAGCAGTAACATGGTGCCGACTTTCATATAAGTGCTCAGGTAGTCCCGGGGTACCAGCAGGAGCCATACCGGCAGCACCGCCGCCAGAAAACCATAAGCGGCGATGAGCAAGGAGAGCTGTTGTTTATTAAAGGTTAGTAAGGGAGCCAGGGCCGAATGTTGAATGACCGGTCCCAATAGCACGCCGGCAACGATCAGGGCCACGCCGATCACGGTAGCCTCACCAATACGGCCAGGGCGCAACCATTTAAGATAAACGCCGATAAAAATGGCGATGGGGATAGTCACGCCCACGGTAAAGGTCCCCCAGGGGCTCTGGTAGAGAGCATTGACTACCGAGACACTGGCGCCGGCCAGGACGACAATTAAAAGGAACAAAAGGGCTACAGAAGCCATCCAGTAGGAAAAGTTGCTTACTTCGCTTCGAGCTATTTCCGCCAGCGACTGGCCGTCATGGCGTACAGAAGCGAAGAGAATCACCATATCATGGACCGCACCGGCGACCACGGCGCCGATAAGGATCCACAGGAACCCGGGCAGGTAGCCGAACTGGGCCGCCAGGACCGGGCCGATGAGGGGTCCGGCGCCGGCTATGGCCGCAAAGTGATGGCCGAAAACCAGCCAGCGGTTGGTCGGCACATAGTCCCGGCCGTCGTTATGGACCAGGGCCGGGGTCTGGCGCCCCGGATCCAGGGCCAGGACTTTGGCGGCCATAAAAGCGCCGTAAAAACGGTAGGCCAGGACAAACACCAGCGCAGCTATAATTACCAGTGTTAGTGCACTCATGCACCCGTCTCTCCTTTTCTTATTTAAAACCGGCCGGTTTTGCTTTTATTATAAAACTGTGTTAAAAAGCAAGTAACAATAATTTAATAAACAGAACAAAAAAGGGGTTAAACAGAAATATAGACCACTAAAAAGAACCCTTTATAGAAAGGGACTGGTCACATAATTATTATTTGAAATTTCTGACCTATCTTAGCGACCTTCAACCTCTTACCGCCCGTATTAATTCAGACCCAGCAACACCTTTAACTCTTTCACCTGGCCTTTGCTCACCGGGATCTGGGTCCGTTTCCGGTCACCCATAACCAGCCAGTAGGTGCCCTTGAACCAGGGCAGCACTCCCTCCACCCTTTTTAAGTTAACCAGAAAGCTCTTATGAACCCTGAAAAAACCATCCCTCTTCAACCGTTCTTCCAGTTCAGCCATAGTGCCGTTAAAGGTGTAGGAATCATCGGCAGTAAAAATTTGTACCCCGCCGCCCCGGGCACGGCCGTAAAAAATGTCGGCGTAATCCAGGAGTTTAATGGTTCCGTTCTTTTCAACGGGCAATTTTTTCACCGGCTGCTGATTGTTTCCCAGTAAACGGGCGACCCGGGCTACTGCCTCCTGCCAGTCTTCCTGGCGTGCCCTGATCTTTTTAATCCGCTCAATGGTTTTCGCCAATCGTTCGTTGACAAAGGGTTTCAACAAATAATCTATAGCTCCCAGTTCGAAGGCCTCGACGGCGTATTCGTTATAGGCAGTGGCAAAAACAATCAGGGGCGGTTTATGGTCAGCCAGCATTTTCCTGGCGGCATCATAACCGGACAGGCCCTGCATTTCTATATCCAGGAAAACTACATCTGGATGCAGCTTGGCCACCAGTTGCAGGGCTTCTTCCCCGTTCTCAGCTTCACCGACGACCCGGCACTCTTCGTAGGCTGACAGCAGGTATTTTAACTCGTCCCGGGCCAGGGGTTCGTCATCGACTACAATGGCAGTAAAAGTCATCTTCCTCCTTCACCTCCCGGAGCTAATTCCGCCAGTACCAGCTGGGCAGAAACAGGTGGGCCTGCCCGGACCGGTTCCATTCCACCATGGTTATGCTAATGCAGGCCCATGACCATTATTATATCAAACTGGCCATCTTTAGTCAGTAGTAACAACCCGGGGCAATGTGGGAGCAAAGCTAAAAAGCAGCGCGGTTCTTTTGGCCGTCCCTTCCAGACGGCGATTTGTTGCGAACTGGCCCTGACTATTCCCCACCTACCAAACGATATCCAACGCCTGGTTCAGTAATAATATAGCGAGGCCGGGTGGGGTCGGGTTCAATTTTACGCCTGAGCTGCCCGATGTATACGCGCAGGTAATGGGTTTCTTCCTGGTACTCCGGTCCCCAGATAGTACGTAAAAGCTGGCGGTGGGTAAGTACCCGGCCAGCATTGAGGGCCAGATTTTTCAAGATCTCGTACTCCGTCGGCGTCAGTTTTACCTCCTGACCATCAACCTTTACCAGCCGGTGGGCCAGATCAACGGTAAGCCCGCCCAGGGTGAGCACCGGTTCATCTCCGGTTTTGGCTGCGTGTCGCAGGGCAACCCGCATCCGGGCCAGGAGTTCTCCCATGCTGAAGGGTTTGGTGACGTAATCATCGGCGCCGGCATCCAGGGCCTTTATTTTATCATTCTCCTGTTCCCGCACGGAAAGAATGATAATCGGTGCCCGGGACCATTCCCGCAGGCGTTTGATTACCTCCAAGCCGTCCAGGTCGGGCAAACCTAGGTCGAGGATAATCAAATCCGGGTGCAGGACTGCGGCCTGGTACAGTCCCTCCTGCCCTGAAGAGGCCTCAGCCAGCTCATAACCGTGAGCGCGCAGGGTTACCTTTAACAGGCGGCGGATAGGGGGTTCATCGTCAATAATGAGGATACGGGCACCTTTAGCGTTCACCCTCGCCACCTCCCCTGGCTGAAGGTATCCGGGTCGGGGGGTGTTCGTTTAGCGGCATGGAAAAGGTAAACACGCTCCCGCCCCCGGCGCGGCGTACAGCCCAGATTTTTCCGCCATGGGCCTCAATAATCCCCTTGCAGATGGAAAGCCCCAGGCCGGTACCGCTGACATGGCGGGGAGACTGCAGGCGGTAAAATTTGTCAAAAACCCGCTCCTGTTCGCCTTCGGGAATCCCGGCACCCCGGTCGGCTACGGCCACCTGCAATTCTTTTTCCTCCTTCCGGACAGTAATGGCAATTTCACTTCCAGGGGGGGAGTATTTAACGGCATTTTCCAGCAGGTTGACCAGAACCTGCTCAATAAGGGTAAAATCTGCCTTGACCAGGGGCAGTTCAGGGGGAATATTAACCTGCAGGGGGCGATCATGCAAGGTCTCCCGCAACTGGTGCAGCGCCACACCGATAATATCTTCAACATCGCACCATTCCCGGTTTAATTGCAGCATGCCGCTTTCCAGGCGAGCCATGTCCAGTAAATTACCTACCAGCCGGTTTAACCGCGCTGCACCCTCTTTTATTGTCTGGAGGAGAGCCTGCCGGGCTTCCGGCTGATAGACATCCCCCCCCTCCAGGAGGCTGGTAACCGCGGCCGTGATGGAAGCCAGGGGCGTTCGCAGGTCATGGGAGATAGAGTTAAATAAAGCAGTACGCAATTTCTCTGAGGCTGCCAGGCAGCGGGCCTGCTGGGCCTCTGCCGCCAATTGCAGGCGTAAGATAGCCAGGGCTGCGAGGCTGGCAAAAGCCTCTAGCAGCCGGCGCTGCTCCGGCGCCAGGTGGCGCTCCGGATGGGTTAGCTTCACCCCCAGGACACCCAGGTTATTTTCATCTGCTTTGAGGGGCAGGTACAGGCCGTCTGCTCCCGCCAGGGTATCGGTTCCCCTGCCGGCAAGCTGTCCGTGGGTAAAAACCCACCCGGCTACAGCGTATTCATTGCTGTCCAGCCATTTTTCAGGCGGGGAAGGCGCTGTAGCCCGCGCCGCCAGCTTGCCCGTAGCGTCGGGCATGAAAATAACGGCCTCGCCATCAATAGTTTCCGCTACCGTTTTTACTACGGTCTTTAATATCCCCTCGTTATCAGTCTCCGCCGCCATTTTCCGGCTGAGGGCGTAGAGGGCGGCCGTTCTTGTTTCCCGGCGCCGGGCATTTTCAGCTTGAATGTTAAGCCGGGTAGCCATGGTACTGGTGATAACGGCAACTACCAGAAAGATCACAAAGCTGAGCAGGTAGCGGAGATCAGAGACAGTAAAGCTTAAAACCGGCGGCACAAAGAAAAAGTCAAAAGCCAGCGCACCCAGCACGGACGCCAGGATCGAAGGTCCCCGCCCCCAGCGGGCGGCACTGAACAGCACCGGTAATAAATAAAGTAAAGCGATATTAGTAAAATCAAAAACCGGCTGTAAGATTTTATTGAGGACGGTAACCAGCATTACAGCCACCAGGACCCCGGCATAGGGCCAGGAAGAGACCCGCGAGCGGTAGCGCCATCCAGGTGCCCGGGGGCCTTCCCTGGGACTGGTTCTTCCAGGTATGATATGCACGCTGATCCCCTGGCTGCCGCGAATAATTTTGTCCACCAGCGAACCCCGCCACAGTTCCTGCCAGCGGGGGTGTAAAGGTTTACCGATGACAATCTGGGTGACGTTCTTGCGCCGGGCCACAGCAAGCAGTTCTTCGGCAGCATCGTTGCCCGTTAAAGTAATTACTTCAGCCCCCAGTTCTTCAGCCAGGTGTAAATTCCGCGCCAGCTGGTCCCGCCTGTTTTCATCGGCAGGAAGGCGATCTGGCGTTTCCACATAGACGGCCAGCCATTCCGCCTTGAGGCCGGCAGCCATGCGCCTGGCTGTGCGGATCACCTGGGCGGAAAAGGGGCTGGGGCTGACACAGGCCATGACCCGCTCGCCGGCCGGCCAGGGGCCGGCAATGCCGTGCAGGCGCATATAGTGATCCAGTTGCCCTTCTACCCGCCGGGCCGTGTACCGCAGGGCCAGTTCCCGCAAGGCATTGATGTTCCCCGGCCGGAAAAACTTTTGCAGAGCCCGTTCGGCCTGGGGCGGTACGTAGACTTTGCCTTCTTTCAGACGTTCGATTAATTCTTCCGGCGGGATGTCGATGAGCTGGATCTGGTCGGCTTCCTCCAGAAGGCGGTCGGGAACGGTTTCCTGCACCCGGATGCCGGTAATCTGGGCGACGATATCATTGAGGCTCTCCACATGCTGGATATTTAAGGTCGTATAGACGTTGATGCCTGCGGCCAGAAGTTCTTCGACATCCTGGTAGCGACGGGTGTGCCGGGAGCCGGGAATATTGGTGTGGGCCAGTTCATCTACCAGTGCCAGCTGGGGGCGACGCTGCAGCAGGGCATCCAGATCCATTTCCCGAAAAACCTTGCCCCGGTAAACCAGCTCCCGGGGCGGTATGATGGATAATCCCCTGAGCAGAGCTTCCGTCTCCGGGCGACCGTGGGTCTCCACCCAGCCGATGACCACATCAACGCCGTCGGCCTGGCGCTCGTGGGCTGCTTCCAGCATGGCATAGGTCTTGCCGACACCGGCCGCAGCCCCCAGGAAAATAGTCAGCCGTCCCCGGTTTTCGGCCTTTACCTGGGCCAGCAGGTCTTCAGGATCAGGCCGCCGGATTTCGTCCTCCCTTTCCATCACTTCACCTTCCTTGCCTGTATGCCGCCGGGTCAGGCCAGTCCATCCCGGCGTCCAGAACCGAGGTAAACATTTCCGCCTCCAAAGCCAGGGCACCGTTCAAGATGCTTTGCCAATTTTTAGCGTGTTAGTTTATCCAGCTCCAGGTTTAATTTTAGCACATTTACCCGGGGCTCACCCAGGAGGCCCAATTGCCTGCCGGTGATATTCCTGGCGACCAGGGCGCGCACCCTGTCTTCCGGAAGATTCCTGGCCCGCGCCACCCGTGCTACCTGTAAATAAGCCGCCTCCGGGCTGATGTCCGGGTCCAGGCCGCTGGCCGAAGCGGTTACCAGATCGGCCGGCACCGGTGCTCCGGCCGGCAGGCCGTTAACGGCACGAACTGCCGCCAGGCGCCGGGCTACAGTCGCCACCAACTCCTTACTGGTCGGCCCCAGGTTGGACCCGGCCGAGGCAGCAGCGTCATAGCCTTCCTTGCCCGCCGCTGAAGGCCGGCCGTGGAAATAACCCGCACCCATGAAACTCTGGCCGATGAGGGCCGAGCCTACCGGCCGCCCATCGCGTTCAATAAGGGAACCGCCGGCCTGGCGGGGAAAAAGCACCTGTGCCAGACCGGTGACGGCTAAGGGGTAAAGAATGCCCGTCAGGACCGTCATTACCACCAGCATCCGGGCGGTTGTTAGAAGTTTTCTAGTCAAGGCTCCTCTTCCTTTCATTAGCTTGCAACGGCCACAGCCCCTTCAGGCCAGCCTCAAAGCCACCAGGAGCATGTCAATGAGTTTGATGCCGATAAAGGGTGCCACCAGGCCTCCCAGGCCGTAGATGACCAGGTTGCGGCGCAGGATAGCGTTGGCCCCCAGGGGCCGGTAGGCAACCCCCTTAAGGGCCAGGGGCACCAGGGCGATGATGATCAGGGCGTTGAAGATCACGGCCGCAAGGATGGCGCTCTGGGGTGTAGCCAGCCTCATGATATTTAAGGCTCCCAGTTCCGGGTAAGTGACGGTGAAGAGAGCCGGGATAATGGCGAAGTACTTGGCCACGTCGTTGGCAATGCTGAAGGTTGTCAGGGAACCGCGGGTCATGAGCAACTGCTTGCCGATCTCCACCACCTCGATGAGCTTGGTGGGGTTGTTGTCCAGGTCAACCATGTTGCCTGCTTCTTTAGCCGCCTGGGTACCGCTGTTCATGGCCAAGCCCACGTCCGCCTGGGCCAGGGCCGGGGCGTCATTGGTGCCGTCGCCGGTCATGGCCACCAGGTGTCCTTTCGCCTGGTAGTCGCGAATCAGTTTTAACTTGGTCTCCGGGGTGGCCTCGGCCAGGAAATCGTCCACCCCGGCTTCCGCCGCTATGGCAGCCGCCGTCAAGGGGTTGTCCCCGGTAATCATAACCGTTTTGATTCCCATGCGGCGCAGCTCGGCAAAACGTTCTTTGATACCGCCTTTAATCACGTCTTTCAGGTAAACGACCCCCAGGACCCGGGCCCCTTCAGCCACCACCAGGGGGGTGCCGCCCTCTTTGGCCACCCTGGCAACTGTATCTCTAACCTCCGCCGGCAGGGAACCACCCTGTTCCCGGACGAAAGCTTCAATGGCATCAGCGGCACCCTTGCGAATCTGCCTTCCCTCCAGGTCGACGCCGCTCATGCGAGTGTGGGCGCTGAAGGGGACAAAGGAGGCTTTCAGGCTGCCCAGATCCCTCTCCCGGAATTGAAATTTATTTTTGGCCAGGACTACGATGCTGCGCCCTTCCGGCGTCTCGTCGGCCAGGGAGGCGAGCTGGGCGGCATCGGCCAGTTGCTCTTCGGTTATCCCCGGGGCCGGGATAAAGGACGTGGCCATGCGGTTGCCCAGGGTGATGGTACCGGTCTTATCCAGAAGCAGGACATCAACGTCGCCGGCCGCTTCCACGGCCCGGCCGGACATGGCCAGCACGTTACGCTTGAGGAGCCGGTCCATGCCGGCGATGCCAATGGCACTCAAAAGGCCGCCGATGGTGGTGGGGATCAGGCAGACCAGCAGGGCGATCAGGACAGGTACCGGGGCGGGGGCGCCGGAGTACAGGGCAAAGGGTTCCAGGGTGGCCACTGCCAGCAGGAAGACGATGGTCAGGCCTATGAGCATGATGGTCAAGGCGATTTCGTTGGGTGTCTTCTGCCGCCGTGCTCCTTCCACCAGGTTGATCATGCGATCGAGGAAGGTTTCTCCGGGATTGGCCGTTATCCGGACCTTGATCCAGTCAGAGAGGACGCGGGTGCCGCCGGTGACGGCGCTGCGGTCGCCACCCGATTCCCTGATCACCGGAGCCGATTCACCGGTCACCGCGCTCTCGTCAACTGAAGCAATGCCTTCTATTACTTCGCCATCGCCGGGGATAATATCCCCCGCTTCTACCAGGACAATATCCCCCTTGCGCAGCTGTGATGCCGGTATCTGTTGCACCCTGCCGTTGACCAGTTTTTTAGCCGTAGTTTCGCTACGGGTGCGGCGTAAGGTCTCGGCCTGGGCCTTGCCCCGGCCTTCGGCCAGGGCTTCGGCAAAATTGGCGAAGAGGACGGTTATCCACAGCCAGGCGGCCAGCTGGATATTTAAGGCGACCATGGCGCGCCCGCCGGCTGCTAAATCCCGTAAAGTAAAAATGGTCGTCAGCAGGGCGCCGATTTCCACGACAAACATTACCGGGTTGCGCAGTTGCACCCGGGGATCGAGCTTGCGAAAGGCGTCTTTAATGGCGGGGACGATCAAAGCCCGGCTGAAGCTACCCCTGGACCCGGCCAGCCTGCTGGAAATATTAGCTTCCCTAGGCATAAAATTTTCCCTCCCTGCTTTAAAAAGTTTTACCCGCCAGCATCAGAAGCTGTTCCACCAGCGGCCCCAGGGCCAGGGCCGGGAAAAAGGTCAGAGCGCCGACGATGAGCACCACCGCCGCCAGTAAACCGGTGAACAGCAGGGTGGTAGTCTGGAAAGTTCCTGGACCCGGCGGTGCGGCTTTTTTCGCCGCCATACTGCCGGCGATGGCCAGAACCGGCAGGATAACGCCGAAGCGGCCGATAAGCATGGCCAGGGCAAGGGCGATGTTATAAAAGGGTTTATTGGCGTTTAAGCCGGCAAAGGCGCTGCCGTTATTGCCCGCCCCCGAGGCAAAGGCGTAAAGGATTTCACTCAAACCATGGGGGCCGGGATTTAAGATAGATGCCGTACCGGCCCTGGTTGCGACCGCCAGGCCGCTGCCCAGCAATATGGTCGCCGCCGGTATAAGTACAGCCAGGATGGCCATCTTCATCTCCCGCGATTCGATTTTCTTACCCAGGTATTCCGGCGTCCGGCCTACCATCAGGCCGACGATAAACACCGTGAGGATGACAAAGATCAGCATCCCGTACAGGCCGGAACCAACCCCGCCAAAGACAACTTCCCCCAGCATCATCTGCAGCATGGGGATCAGCCCTCCCAGGGGCGTCAGACTGTCGTGCATGGCGTTAACGGCGCCGCTGGAAGCGGCGGTAGTTACAGTGGCAAAAAGGGAAGAGCTGGCGATGCCAAAGCGGACCTCCTTCCCTTCCATGGCCGTGGGACCGCTCACCCCCAGGGCGCGGAGGGTGGGATTACCATAGCGCTCGCTGCCGTAAACTACCCCCACAGCCAGGACAAAAAGGAGCAGCATGGCGGCCAGGATGGCCAGGCCCTGGCGGCGGTTACCTACCATGTGGCCGAAGGTAACGGTCAACGCCGCCGGGATGACCAGGATGGCCAGCATCTCCAGCAAATTGGTCAAAGGTGTGGGGTTCTCGAAGGGGTGGGCGGAGTTGGCGTTAAAGAAACCGCCGCCGTTGGTGCCCAATAATTTAATGGCTTCCTGGGAAGCCACCGGGCCCATGGCCAGGGTCTGCCGGCCCCCTTCCAGGGTGGTCACCGTCAGGTAGGGGCTCAGATTCTGAATAACCCCCTGGGATACCAGAACCAGGGCGAAGATCAGGGAAAGGGGTAACAGTACCCAGAGAATGCTCCGGGTGAGATCCTGCCAGAAGTTGCCGATGGTCTTGGCCGAGCGCCGGGCCAGGCCGCGGGTCAGGGCGACGACCACGGCGATGCCGGTGGCGGCGGAAAGGAAGTTCTGCACCGTCAGGGCGGCCATCTGGGTAAAGTAGCTCATGGTCCTCTCGCCGCCGTAGGCCTGCCAGTTGGTATTGGTCATATAACTGGCGGCAGTGTTGAAGGCCAGGTCCGGCGGTACGGCGCGGAAATGCTGGGGATTGAAGGGCAGTACACCCTGGAGGCGCTGGATCAGGTAAACAGCCACCATGCCCAGAAAATTAAACACCAGGAGCGTGGCAGCATACTCGCGCCAGTTCATCTCGCGGCCGGTATTCACTCCCGCCAGGCGGTAGATCATCCCCTCCAGGGGTTTGAGTACCGGGTCGAAAAGGGTCCTTTCCCCGCTAAAAACCCTAGCCATATACCGCCCCAAGGGTACAGCCAGGAGCAACAACAGCACCAGGTATAGAACTATTTGCAGGATATCCGTAATTATTACCGCCATCTGTCACCCCACCCTAAAGCTCCTCGGCCCGCATCAAGGCATAGACCAGATATACCAGCAACGCCACGGCAACTAAACCACCGAGAATAAAATCAAACATAAACCTTCCTCCTGAGGTGAAATATCCGGGTTACATTTTCCCGCTTTTCCTGAACTTTTATCCTTGATTGCTTCCTCTCCCCTCGCCTGCCGGCACCGTCCATCCTTAAAACAGGGCCGGAATCAGGTAAGCGTTCTCCGTTTATCTTTTTTAACCCGGTTTCGTGGTGCGCGGCGGTGGCGCCGACCTCCTTGTGGCGCCGACCTCCGTGCAGGCTTAATTTTATCTCCACTGGCGATCAATTAGGTGTCAAGAAACAATGGCGGGAAGTAAAAAAAATATAAAGACGCCATCTGCAGAAAGAAGCCCCCTCTTTCCCATGCCGCCTTTGGGAAAAGAGGGGGCTTGCTTTTACCTGCGTCCTGGCAGATTGCCGCTGTCAGGCTCCGAAGACTTCGGAAGCCACTTTTAGTCCATCGCTGGCTGTAGTGGCAAAATAGTCTGCACCAGAATAATTCTTGACCGCTTCATTTACATAATTGCCACCTATAACCACCTTGGGTTTCAGCCCCGCAGCCCGGATGGCTTCAATGGTCTCTTTTAACGCTCCCTGGCAACTGGTTAAAAGCACGCTCATACCCACCAGCGGAGCATTGGTCTCCTTAATGGACTCAACAAATTTTTCCTTAGGCACGTCCACACCCAGGTCAACAACGTTATACCCCGCGCCTTTCAGAAGCATTATTACGATATTTTTCCCCAGGTCGTGAATATCTCCTTTAACAGTACCGATAACGATTGTTCCTTTATGTTCAGTGCTCGCGCCGCTTAAATGGGGTTCTAAGATGTCCATAGTGTTTTTCATAATTTCGCCAGCCATAACTAGTTCACTTAAGAAGTAGTCACCGCGCTCAAATCGGTTACCTACTTCCACCATACCTTCTTGCAAGGCTTTGACAATCTCAAGAGGAGCAACTCCACTCCCAAGTAATTCTTTAACTAAGGCGTTCACCTGTTCCTCTTCCAATTCAGCCATGGCCTTGGATAAAGAATTTGTCAGCATAGCTTAAATAACACCCTTTCTTTAATCTCTTTTATTTACCGCTGCACCCAAAACCAAATAAAGGCATAAGCGAAAGCATCAAGCATTTCCCATTCCTTTTTGACAATTTCCTCATTGCCGGCTAATCGCCCCAACTCTTCCTTCTTAATCTTCCAAGGTACACACGTGCCGGCTTCCGGGATAAAGGATTTCACCTTGTTATCGGCCATTGTTTCCCCTCCTCCGCTTAATAATCCTTAATAAACACCGTACTCTCGTGCTGCTTCAATCATGGCTAAAATATTTTCCCGTTTAGCGTCGCCCATAACAACCCCACCTGGAGCAAGGACAAATCCTCCATCACCGGCCAATTCATCAATAGCTCGCTTAACACAATCCTTTACTTCTTCCGGTGTCCCATAAGTTAGAAGTGTGGTGGGAACACCGCCGTAAAGGCAGAACCTACCACCAAAAATCTCTTTGGCTTTTCTGGCATCAGTTAAATCAATGCAAAAAACAATACTCTTCTCCGGTAATTCAGCTATCTTTTCAAGATAAGGTGTCCAATCGCCTTCGGCAAAGAAAAACGTCCTCTTTCCCAAAGCCCAAAGGCCCTCGATAACCGCCTTCCAGGAAGGCCAGTAATATTTTTGCCAGTACTCAAGGCTTAAAAAGGGGTAAGCTCCTTTATGAAGGGGCGCAAAACAAGGTAAAGATGTATCACCCGCAGCAGTAATCATGGCATATGCAATATTGTGAGGTACAATGGCTTCGCAAGCGGCCAAGACTTTCTCTGGTCGACGACGAAGATCCACCAGAATCCCTTTGGTTCCCCGCAGAGCGTCACCCAAGGTATCGAAAGGTGCTTTGGTCATCCCGGTCCCATAGGGTACTATCCCATATTCCTTCGCCCATTTTTCACTCGCCTTAGCCGACTTATCGTTATGCATGGCAAAAGCAGCGGCACTTTTAATTAAAGCCACAGTGGCCCGGTATGAGCCGGGTTCGCCAAACTCCTCACATATACGCGGTAAATACTTGGTAGCGAGCCATTGGGTAGGATCGGCGATAAACTCGTCATAGTCTTCAGGCTTCATATACTCTTCTTCTATATATTGGAAGCCAGAGTTTTCTCCAAAATAAATTCCCGGAAATTTATATAACTTGCATTTTATAGCATCAAACATGGGAGGCCACCATAAATTCAAGGAGCCAAACATAACATCAAAATCAAGGTCACGGATCGCCCCGGCAATAATTTCTGTGGACTTGTCAACATTGTAATATACTTCCTGGAGAGTGGTGTTGGTGTACTTAACGACCCATTCACCAAGGGGAAAAACTACGGGAACTTTATCCGGCTTGCCACACTCCAGGGCTACGGTATAGCGCTTAAATCTTTCTTGATAAAGCATGTCTTTATCGCTCATTCTATAATTCCCTCCCTTATGCTTGTAATAGATTCTCATTCCCCATGGGCACGTGTTACATTTGATTCATTATCCCATATTGCCTGCTCGTTTGCTTCGCCTCCCCCCTTTACGACTCACAGCTCTTCAATCCTCCAACGCTCCTTTCCTATACGCCTTTAGAAATTTTTTACCGAAGGGATCATTACCCATTAATAAATCCAATGTGGTTAGCAAAGTCATGATTTTGGTGTCCAACGGGTCAAGTATAGCAGCGTCCATACCGTGCGCCATGCAAATCGCCAGGAAATAGCGATTAATAAGCTTTCTTTTAGGCATGTTGAAAGAGATGTTACTTAAACCCGATACTGTTTTTACCTTAAATAGCCGTTTAATTTCGGTCAGGCATTGGAAAAATATTACTGCATTGGTGTGACCCACAGCTAGAGGAAGCACCAGAGGGTCGATATAGAGATTATTCAAATCATAATTGTGTTTGGAAAGGATCTCCACCATACGCTCAGTAATTTTGATCCTGTCTTCCACGGTTTTGGGAATACCGTTGTCATCAACGGTCAAGCCGATTACCGGACATTGGTACTCCAAAACAAGCGGTAGCACCTCTTCAAGACGATTTTTCTCTAAAGAAATGGAATTAATTATAACTTTACTTTTATCACCTTTAAAACTTTCCAAAGCCTTTTTAATGGTCATCCCTGAAGTGCTGTCAATACATAAAGGTACTTCAGTTACTTCTTGCACAGTGCGCACGAGCCACTCCATATCCTCCACTTCTTTACAGTGCGCAGTATTCAAATCTAAATAATCAACCCCTGCCGCTACTTGTCTAAGGGCAAGGTCTTGAACAGCAGCTGCATCTTTGCAGTCAATGATTTGGCGTATACCGGGTATAGCGCTATTAAGTTTTTCACCAATTATCAACATTTACTGCAGCCTCCATTCTATCGTCCAATTTAAATTAAACCACAATAATCTCAATTCCGCATGACCTTGGCATATTTGTCTACCTGTATATACATATTTATTCTATGTATTTTCGATAATTCCTTCTTAATTAAGAACAAAAAATTATGTTGTTCCCTTCTTACTTTTAGTAGATAAGGTTTTCAAATGTTTATATAACCCTCATCCCCAGCCAGCGCCGGCAGATGGCCACTCCTTCCACAGCCTCCCGCACCCAGGCGTCGGCACCCACATACTGGCAGACACGCTCATTGACCAGCCCTCCTATAAGTACTTTGACCGCAGGTTTGGGAGCCAGCATGCGGACCAATTGGACGGTCCGGCGCATGGATTCAAATGCAGAAGTCAGCAAAGCCGATAGCCCCAAAACCCGGGCGCCTGTTTCCTGGACAATATTCAAAAAAATATCGGGCGGGATGTCTACCCCTGCATCGTAGACGCGGAAACCTTCACATCGCAGCAGGGAGATGGTTATGTTTTTGCCGATGTCATGGATGTCGCCCTCTACCGTGCCAAAAACGATGTCGGCTTTGCCCGGCTGGTCCTGAGAAATTGGTGAGATCGACAAAAAGGGTTCTAGAACCCGCAGAGCCTCCTGGAATATTTCCGCCGACATAACCAGGTCACATAAAAAATATTCCCCCTCCGCATAACGCTCCCCTACGATTTTAAGCCCCTGCCGGCATTCTTCTACAATTTCCAGGGGCGACTTCTGCTCGCGGAGGGCTTTTCCAACCAGTTCAAGGACTTTCTTTTCCTCTAATTCTGCCATAGCCAGGGCTAAAGGTCCCAACACCAACCACCTCTTTCATTTTTTAGTAGATTCCAGGTCTGTTACTCAAAGACTAAATTGCCGCGGGAACCGAAGTCAATTGATATCGATCGCCACGGTATAGACACCATCCCCAGCCTACCGGCCGACCATCCCCGGCCAGGAGTACCTGCTCCAGCAAAAAGGCCGGGGAGCCGGGAGCAACACGTAAAGCGCGGGCCTCTTCGTCATTCAGGGATGTCACCTGCAAGATCATTTTGCTGCTTACCGGCAGGGCTTCGGCATGTTTCTCCACCATGTCCGGGAGCGCCTGGTACTGGAGCTCATTCTCAAGGATAGGGCGTCCCCGGTCGTAACGCAGGTATTTACGGTCATAGGCCAGAGGTTCACCGCCGGCCAAAAGGGAACGGCGAATATAGAGTACCTTCGTCCCTGCCGGAACTTGCAATTTGCCGGCCGCCTTTTCCGGCGCGGGAACCAGCCTGGCTTCCAGCAGCCGGACACTGGAAGTCAAGCCTCGTGCGGCCACCTCCTTGTGGAATTCTTCCATGATAAAAACCGCGCGATCCAGCTCGGGGCGGGAGACAAAAGTACCTTTCCCTCTTTCAGTGCGAATGAGGCCGGCCCTGGCCAGCTGGCTCAGGCTGCGGCGGACGGTCATGCGGCTTAACCCGTATTTTTCACTCAGCTCCGCTTCGGAGGGTAAAGCCTCGCCCGGACGGTATTCTCCTAACCTGATTTGGCGTTCCAGGATCTGTGCCAGCTGATAGTAAGGAGGTACAAAAGAGCTTTTGTCTATAGCCATATGTTAACCACCTCACTCAGGTAGAAGTAACCAGCATAACAACCCCGGGTTCCAAGGAAACTTTGTCGTTTATACAACTATTCTCTATTTATTTGATAATTCCTGCTTAACCCAAAGTGGCTCCTAAATTAAAAGGCCCCAGTCAAGTCCAGGGGCCGCTACATTATACTCTTTTTACCTGCGTCCCGGCAGGTTGCCGTTGTGGATTTCAAAGCTCCAGTTAAGGCCGTTATTGTTGTCCCAGTTGTTGGCGCTGTCCTTGAAGCAGATGTTCAGGCGGCTGCCGTCTTCCACCCGGATGTTTTTCACCCAGCCGTAGCCGGTACGCTCCATGCGGTAATCATAGATATTCTGCCAGTTATCGGCGTCGCCGTAACCGGTATGCAGCCATATCTGGTCGGCGCCGCAGGCATCCAGGAGGCCGTGGTAAAGGATGGTCACTTCATCGCCGGCGGTAATGGGTACCGGGTCCACCACCACCCCGCCGGGATATTCGGCCGCCCGCATCTGCTGCAGGCGCGTCCGCTCATCACTTACAAAGCGGCTGCGGTTTTTATCGCCCAAATCTATAACCTCCTCAGGAAAAGTTGCTAAAATTAGTTTCCCTGGAGCGAGGCCGGGCTATGCAACTTTACCGCCTTTCCAACCAGTCTTTACTGGCATACTTCGCCCTTAACTCCTCCAGGCGACCTTTTTCACCGTCTGTCAGTTCTCCCGGGATAAACTCCAGGCCGTAAAGACTGGTAAAGGCCCGGACTATACTGGCCTTTATTTCCCCTCCTTCGACCCGGCGGCCTAAAATTTCCTCCAGGCCGCAGGCCTGGTGGTAAAATTTATCCTTGAGGCGCCGGCGTACGGCTTCCGAAGGCATCTTCAGGACGGCAAAAAGGTCGTCAACATTTAAAGCAATTACAATCGACCCATGCTGGAGGACCACGCCTCCCTTTCGGGTCTGGGCGCTGCCTACAACTTTGCGCCCACCGCTGGTTATCTCATACCAGGAGGGGGCATCAAAGCAGGCGGCCGAAGTATGCTCATCCTGGCCTCCTTTGCGACCGGAGGCAATCTCCACCGGCGCTCCCAGTTCCCTCAACCCCAGGGCCAGGGCCTCCGCCAGGCGTAAGTAAGAAGGGCGAATGCCGCCGGTCATGAGGGGATGGTCCTCCCGGGCCACCACGCTGTAGGTTACTTCGTTATCATGGAGGACGGCCCGGCCGCCGGTTAAGCGGCGCACCAGCCCCAGACGCCGTCTTTTTACGGCCTCCAGGTCAATTTCTTTCTCTAACTGCTGGAAATACCCCAGGGAAATGGTAGGCGGCGACCAGGCGTAAAAACGTAAGGTCGGCGGCGTTTTGCCTTCCCGGTGCTCCAGGAGAATGGCCTCGTCCACGGCCATGTTGGTGTAAGGGTCGGCCACGCCGGTATCTAATAGCCGCCAGGTTTCAACTGGCATATATATATCCCCCCGCAATTACCCCCTGATATTGACATACCTCTCGCATAATGCTATCCTGTAAATAGATGGGAAAATATGTAATAATATTGCAGGTGTTGAAAATGCCTGACAGAAGCAGCGACTGGCTGCGGCAAGCAGAAGCAGACTTAAGGCATGCCATTAACTCGTTTAACGCCGGGGATTTTGAATGGTCCTGTTTTGCCGCCCAGCAGGCTGCGGAAAAAGCAGTAAAGGCATTATTTCAAAAGTTGCATCTTGACGCCCGGGGTCATACCGTGTCCATTTTACTGGCAAATCTTCCCGCGGAAATTGCCGTGCCCGAAAAATTGATTGAAAAAGCCAAAGTTATCGACAAGCATTATATCCCGGCCCGCTATCCGAACGGCTTCGAAATCGGAGCGCCAACCGATTTTTACACTGCCGGGGAGGCCGACACCGCCATCAAGATTGCAGGTGAAATCATTGAATTCTGTAAGAGTCATTTCCGTTGACGAAAATACTGTCAGAAATGCCCTGGCAGACCTGGCGGCAAGATTGAAATCCAGGCCGGAAGTCCTGGCTGTTTACCTCTGCGGTTCCTGGGCCAGGGGGAACTACACCCCGTATAGCGACATCGACCTTTTGATCCTCGTTACAAATGACGATAGAAAACCCTGGGATAGAGTACCGGATTATTTGCCCGGCAAATTTCCCGTGGGGCTGGACCTTTTTGTGTACACCCCCGACGAACTTAAAAAAAGCCGTTTCGCGGGGGAGCTTTTAAAAAACGCCAAACAACTCTAGCCATGGACCTGCTTGTTCAGGTGCTTGATAACGTTTTGGTAAGGAGCAAAGCCGGCACCCCCCACCTGCCGGCTTTGTTCATCTATTCGCCAGGGACAACTATTTTCCCTGCCAGCGTAAAACCGGGTTCCTGGCCGCACCCACCTCGTCCAGGCGCCGCACCGGGGTGTTATGGGGAGCCTGATGCAGAACCTCCGGGTCCTCGACTGCCTCTTTAGCAATAGCTATCAAAGCATCGCAGAAGGCATCCAGGGTTTCCTTGGGCTCGGTTTCCGTGGGCTCGATCATCATGGCCTCATGGACAATCAGGGGGAAGTAGATGGTCGGCGCGTGGAAGCCGTAGTCGAGGAGGCGCTTGGCGATATCCAGGGTATGAACGCCGGCCTCATTTACCTCCTTGGGCGGCGCAATAACAAACTCATGCTTGCACACCCGGTCGAAGGGCACCTTGAAGTAGGGCCTGAGCCGCGCCAGCATATAGTTGGCGTTTAAAACGGCCTGCTCGCTGGCTTCCTTCAGGCCGGAAGCTCCCAGGGTACGGATATAGGCATAGGCCCTGACCATCACGCCGAAATTACCATAGAAGGAACGTATCCGGCCGATGGTCTGCGGCCGGTCGTAATCCAGGTAATACCGGCCGGCATCATCCCGGGCCACCACCGGTACCGGCAGGAAGGCCGCCAGGTGCTTTTTAACCCCCACCGGGCCGCTACCAGGCCCGCCGCCGCCGTGGGGGGTGGAAAAGGTCTTGTGGAGGTTCAAGTGCACCACATCGAACCCCATATCCCCCGGTCGGGTAATACCCATAATGGCGTTCAGGTTGGCGCCGTCGTAATAGAGGAGCCCGCCGGCCCCATGGACCAGGTCGGCCATGGCTTCAATATCGCTTTCAAAAATCCCTAGCGTGTTGGGATTGGTCAGCATGAGGGCCGCCGTCCGGGGGCCGACGGCTGCTTTCAAAGCTTTAAGATCTACCAGACCTCGCTCGTCGGAAGGTATCTGGATTACTTCCAGGCCGGCCATGGCGGCGCTGGCCGGATTGGTCCCGTGGGCGGAATCCGGCACCAGCACCTGGCGGCGTTCCATCTCGCCGCGGCTCTGATGATAGGTGGCAATTATGGCCAGGCCGGTAAACTCGCCGTGGGCGCCGGCGGCCGGCTGCAGGGTAACGGCATCCATACCGGTGATTTCCGCCAGGTACTCCTGCAGGTTGTACATGAGTTCCAGGGCGCCCTGGGCCGCCTCAATCGGTACCAGGGGGTGCAGGTTGGTAAAGCCGGGCAAAGCGGCGACCGCTTCATTGACCTTGGGGTTGTACTTCATAGTGCAGGAGCCCAGGGGGTAAAAACCCGTATCCACCCCATAGTTCATGCTCGCCAGGTGGGTAAAGTGGCGGACGACTTCCACTTCGCTCAGCTCCGGCAGGGCGGCATCAGCCCGGCGGCAGGCGGCTGCCGGGAGGTAATCTTCTACCTTCCCCGGCACGTCGCACTCCGGCAGGGTATAACCCCGCCGGCCGGGAGCCCCCAGTTCAAAAAGCAGCGGTTCCGTCCTCATGCCAGGATCCCTCCCATGGCCGCTACCAATGCGTCAATTTCGGTCCTGGTCCGCACTTCCGTGACGGCAAATAGTATGGCGCCGGCGATTTCCGGGTAATAAGGGCTCAAATCAAAACCGGCGGCAAAACCCTGAGCTGCCAGGCCCCGGGCCACTTCATCAGGCGTGAGTTTCGTCCTCAGGACAAACTCGCAAAAGAAGGGTCCATGAAAGACCGGCGTCACCCCCGGCAGGGCGGCCAGCCTGGCGTAGGCGTAGTGGGCCTTCAGCAGGCACTGGCGGGCCACTTCCTTCAGACCCTCCTTCCCCAGGGCCGCGAGATATATGGTAGCCGCCAGGGCGCAGAGGGCTTCATTGGAGCAGATATTGGAAGTAGCTTTTTCGCGGCGGATATGCTGCTCCCGCGCCTGGAGGGTCAGGACAAAGGCCCGTTTGCCTTCGACATCCGTGGTCTGGCCGACGATACGGCCCGGCAACCGCCGTACCAGTTTCTCCCGGGCGACGATGAAGCCCAGGTAGGGACCGCCGAAGTTCAGAGGATTGCCCAGGCCCTGGCCCTCGCCCACGGCCAGGTCGGCCCCGTATTCCCCCGGTGCCGCCAGCAGCCCCAGGGAAATGGGGTCCACGACGGCAATGCTTAAAGCCCCGGCCTTATGGGCCAGTTCCGTTGCCGCGTCCATGGGCTCAATTTGACCAAAGAAATTGGGATTCTGCAGGACAACCCCGGCCACTTCCTTTCCGGCCATCTTTTCCAGGGCGACCAGGTCCGTCCGGCCGTCGGCCAGGGGTATCTCTTTAAGCTCAACTCCCTGGCCTTTGGTATAGGTGGCCAGGACGGCCCGATACTGGGGATTGACAGCCCGGGAAACTAAAATCTTCCGGCGCCTGGTGGCGTTGCAGGCCACCAGGGCCGCTTCGGCCGTGGCCGTAGCCCCGTCGTAATGGGACGCCGTGGCTACATCCAAGCCCGTAAGTATACACATTAATGATTGAAATTCAAAAATGGCCTGTAAAGTCCCCTGGCTGATCTCGGCCTGGTAGGGCGTGTAGGCCGTATAAAACTCCGACCTGGCCAGGAGGTTGCCAACAACGCTGGGAATGTAGTGCTCATAGGCACCGGCGCCCAGGAAGGAGACCAGTCTTTTATTCTTTCCCGCCAGTTCCTCCAGGTGGCGCCGGACCTCGGCCTCCGCCATGGGCCGGGGAAGATCGAGTTCCCGGCCCAGGCGAACGGCCGCCGGTATGTCGTTAAAAAGCTCTTCCATCCGGTTGGCACCGCAGGCCGCCAGCATCTGCTGCCGTTCCGCCGCCGTGGTGGGAATGTACGTCATCCCCCTACTCCCCCTTCTCCTCCTTCACCATTTGCCGGTAAGCGCCGGCATCCATCAGGTCTTCCACTTCAGCCGGGTCACTCATTTCCAGCTCAATCATCCAGCCCTTGCCGTATGGGTCGGCGTTGATGTCCTGGGGTGAATCCAGGAGGGCTTCATTGACGGCGACGACCTTGCCGCCTACCGGTGCGTAGACATCGGATGCCGACTTGACGGACTCGACGACGCCAAAGCTGTCGCCGGCAGCCAGTTCGTCGCCCACCTGGGGTAACTCGACAAAAACGATATCCCCCAGAGATTCCTGGGCGTAGTCGGTAATGCCGATGCGGGCACGGTTGCCCTCAACTTCCACCCACTCATGATCCTTGCTGTAATACAGGTTGGCAGGGAATTCCATGTTCCCATTCCTCCTTCCTAGTTTCTAGGCCGGCGGTAGAAGGGGAGATCCACCACCACGGCGCGCTGCAAGCGGCTGCGGATGCTCACCTCTACTTCGGCACCGGCACTAACAGTTCCTGCTGCCACCAGGGCCAGGGCGATATTTTTCCCTAAAGTGGGGGCATAGGAACCGGAAGTAATATAGCCGATTTCCCGGCCACCCGCCAGGACGGGGTACCCCGGCCGGGGGATGCCCCGGTCAGCCATGGCCAGACCCACCAGCCGGCGTTTGGGGCCGGCTTCTCTTTGCGCCGCCAGGGCCGCCCGACCGATAAAATCACCCTTCGTCAGGGAGACAAAGCGGCTCAGGCCCGCCTCCAGGGGGTTGATGGCCGGGCCCAGCTCGTGGCCGTAAAGAGGCAGGGCTGCTTCGAGGCGCAGGGTATCCCGGGCCCCCAGCCCGGCGGGCACCAGGCCCGCCTCTTGACCTGCGGCCAGGAGCCGGCGCCACATGGCGGGGGCGTCAGCCGCCGCAAAATAGATCTCAAAACCGTCTTCCCCCGTATAACCGGTGCGCGAAATCAGGCAATCCACCCCCATGACCCGGCCCCTGGTCCAGCGGTAGTAGCCCAGGGGAGCAAGCTCCACGTCTGTGAGGGGCTGGAGGATCCCTAAGGCCCGGGGGCCCTGCAGGGCCAGCTGGGCCGTGGTCGCTGAGATATCGCTTACCTCCACTGCCAGGCCGGCGGCGTTCTCCCGGATCCAGGCAAAGTCCTTGTCGATATTGCCGGCGTTGACTACCAGCAGGTATTCGCTTTCCCCGCGGGGATAGACCAGGAGGTCGTCGACAACACCGCCGTCCGGGTAACACATGGGGCTGTAAATCACCCGGTCGCCGGCAGCCCGGGCGGCATCGTTGGTGATTAATTTTTGCACCAGGTTAAAGGCATCCGGTCCTTTAATGACAATCTCGCCCATGTGGGAAACATCGAAGAGCCCGGCACAGTTACGCACCTGCCGGTGTTCTTCGATGATGCCGGTGTACTGGACGGGCATCACCCAGCCGCCGAATTCCACCATCCTGGCGCCGGCAGCTATATGTTCTGCATACAAAGGTGTCTTTTTTAAGTCCGCCACCTGATCCACCTCGCTCTGTTAGTATGTCCATAAAAAAAGCCATCGCCGCATTATGCGGTGATGGCCTCTGTCCTGGTACCTGAGAGATTAGGCAGCTGCCTGCCTTCCCCTTTGGTGTTCCTTAAAGCCGGGCTTTAAGGAAGCTCTCCAGAGTTGGGTCCGGGAGCGGTACTTTTGCCTGAGAGGTTCCTTCCCCCGTCACCCGCCGGGGGAAATTGCTCCTTCGGCGCCCTGGAAAAGGGTCTCTTCCACTCCCTTCATCCGCCCGTTATGCAGTTTTCATATTATTATAATCTATTCGTCCTGCAAGTGTAAATTCCTGCCGCCCGAAAAAATTTTTCAGGTAATTTTTCCTTGACACTGGTGATGTAAAGTATAAGCGCGCATTAACAATCGCCAAGCTCTCCCTGGCGGAAGCTTTGCTCCACCAGCCTCCGAGCTGTTGGGCAGGCAGCTACCCCGCCGGTGCCGGTTTCCCGTAATGATGCTGGCAGGGCGCGGCCCACCTGGACCATGGCGGCTATTATCTCGTCAAAGGGTATATAGCACTGGACGCCGGCCAGGGCAATGTCGGCTGCCGCCAGGGCATGGGCCGCTCCGGTGGCGTTACGCATGACACAGGGGATCTCCACCAGGCCACCCACCGGGTCACAGACCAGGCCCATCAGGCCCTGCAGGGCCACCCCGGCGGCGGCGGCAGCCTGTTCCGGTTCCCCACCGGCCATTTCTACGGCTGCAGCCGCCGCCATGGCCGCAGCCACCCCGCATTCCGCCTGGCAGCCCAGGGCCGCACCGGAAAGGGAGGCCTGCCGGGCCGCTACCATGCCGATGCCGGCGGCTGTAAATAAACCGTCCACCAGTTGGTCTTCTATCAGGCCCTTTTCGGCTTCCAGGGCCAGCAGCACCCCCGGTAGTATCCCGCAGGAGCCGGCCGTAGGTGCCGCCACCACCCGGCCCATGGCGGCATTGACTTCGGCTATGGCCATAGCTATAGCAATTGCCCGGGCGGTGGTGGTACCGGAAAGGCTCTTACCGGTATGGCGCCACTCCTCCAGGAGCTTTCCGCCCCCGCCTACCAGGCCGCTGGGGGAACGGATATCCTCCGCCAATCCCTTCCGGGCTGCAGCCCGCATGACCTGGAGCCGACCGGCCATCATTCTGCGGACCTCTTCCCGGGGTTTGCCTTCCAGCTCCTCCTGGTAACGGATCACAACACCGGCCAGGGTTAATTTTTCTGTCCTCGCCAGTTCCAGGAGTTCGGCCATGTTGCGAAAGCTATACTGGGTCAATGCATATCACCCGTTCAATAATTGGTAAAGACCGCATGGCCGCTACCAGTCCCGGCGGGACCGGCTGGTCCGTTTCCACGACCATGAGAGCGTCTTCGCCGGCCCCCCGGCGGGAAACCCGCATGCCGGCGATATTCACCCCGGCCCCGGCCAGCAGGGCCGTAACCGAGGCTATCACCCCCGGCCGGTCCGGGTACACCGCCACCAGGGTCGGCAATTCGCAGCTCATCTCTACGGTAAAGGCATCGATTTTTTTTATTACCACCTGGCCGCCGCCCGGGGAAGAGGCTAACACCTGGACGGCCCGTTCTCTGCCTTTTAAGTTTAGCTGCACGGAATTGGGGTGGACGTCCCCCAGGTCTTTCTCGCCGAAGGTTACTTCCAGCCCTTGCCGGGATGCCAGTTCCAGGGCCTCCCGCACCCGTTCATCATCGACATTAAAGCCAAGGAGGCCGGCCACCAGGGCGCGGTCGGTGCCATGGCCGCGATAAGTACGGGCAAAGGAGCCGTGGAGCAAAATTTCCGCCCGGCAGGGCGGCTCACCCAGGATGGTCCGGGCCAGGCGGCCGATGCGTACAGCCCCGGCCGTATGGGAACTGGATGGCCCGATCATTACCGGGCCGATAATTTGAAAGGCATCCATGGACGCCACCCTTTAGTTTATTATAACCCGCTAGTGAAGCTGATGCGCCCTGGGCCGGGCACATGGCCCGGCACGTTGCTCCGTCTTACCAGGAGCAGTCTTTCCTCAAAACAAGTACCTATACCCCTTAAAAACAGCCCAAACAAGGTCTAGAATCCCTTTTTCCAGGTCAACATCAGCCCTTCCGGAGGCATCGAAAGTCACCTGCAACACCCTGCCATCAACCCGGAGCTTAAAGACAGGTTTTTCACCGGCGGTTAACAAGAGGAAACCATTGTTCTGGCTATTGGTAAAGTCGTCTTCGCTCCAGAAGAGGGTTAGTTTATCCTTATAAGGAGCGCCGTCATAAGGACAGAATGTCGCGCAGTTGCCGCATTCATTGCACATGCCGTCTACATGAACAATCTGGTTTATCTGCTGCAAACTGCCGCCGGCTACCTCAACGGCAATGTTGGCCCTGTTTGGGCATACTTCTGTACAAATATTGCAGGCAAACCCGCATTCCAGGCATCTCTCATGTTCTTTTTCCAGATCGGGCGCAGCAGCCTGGAGTGTACCTTTTTTCAGGTTAATTTGCTGCAGCCTCTTCCCCTCTTCAAACGAGACTAATGTGCTGGTTTGGCGCCCGATACCTTCCCGCGCCAGAATGGCCCTGGCAACCTTGCTGCCATCGGCAATGGCCTCCACTATTGTCGCCGGGCCGCGCAGGGCATCGCCGCCGAGAAATACATTTTCCACATTTGTTTCATTGGTCGCGGGATTAATGGCAATTTCCCCTTGCGCGTTAACCTCTATACCGTTTTTCTTCAGAATACCATAGTCCACACCCTGGCCGGTGGCTGAGATAACGGCATCAACTGCGATATTTTCAAACTCACCCTCTAGCGGAACTACACTACGCCTTCCGGAGGCATCCGGTTCACCAAGTTGCATCTTTTGACACTGCAATACACCGCCGGACCAGGAATGGGGAGACAAAAGCTCTTTCAAGATTATGCCCTCCGCCAGGGCCTCTTGGAGCTCTTCCCTCCTCGCCGGCATATACTCTTTGGTTCTTCTGTAGATTATATAAACTTTTTCAACTCCTGCCACCCTCAGGGCCGCCCTGGCGGCATCCATAGCCACGTCCCCGCCACCGATGACGGCCACCTTTTTACCCAATTGTACGACACTCCTGCCTGCTTTAAACTTCTCCAGGAATTCAATAGCGCTGACTACTTTTTCTCCGCCGACCTTTAGATCCAGGGCTTTGGGCTCTCCCGCCCCTATCGCCAGGTACACGTATTTGTAGCCTTCCCTTTTTAGCTGTGCGAGGGAAAAATCGGGATCTATGCCCAGTTTAAATTCGACGCCCGCCCCCTTAACCAGCTCCAGATCCCTGGCAATTGCTTCCCCGGCAATACGGAAAGGGGGGATAATATACGCAACGGTACCGCCAGGTTTTTCCCTTTTGTCAAAGATGGTGACATTCAAGCCGGCCCTGGCGAGAAAATAACTCGCAGCCAGGCCCGCGGGCCCCGCCCCGATAACGGCAACCCTGGCGGGACTTTTCCTCTCTGTTTTTACCCTCTGTTGCAGATAAGCCCGGCAGCCGTTTTCGGCAGCCATCCTCTTGATTTCGCGAATGCATACCGGCTCATCGTAGTCTAGACGGGTACATTTGGCCGCACAGAACTGGGGACAAAGGGAGCCGGTAATAAATGGCAGCGGGTTTTTGGCAATTATAAGTTCATACGCCTCGAGGTACCTCTTCTCCCCCACCAGCCTGATGTACTCCGGAATGTCCTGGCCGATGGGGCAGCCAGCGGTACAGGGCGCTATAAAGCAATCCGTTAAGGGTAATTTCTTGACCAGCTTCCGGCTGCTGCCGCCCCTTTTTTCCTTGTGATAATCAGGATCTTTAAAGGCGCCAGCCGCAAGCTCGGCGAGTTTTTCTACATCTACAGTATCTGATACCATATCCTGCAGGTACGGTTCCAGTTCCTCGGCGATTTGCTTTAACCGCAAGTAGCCGCCGGGTTTTAAGAGCGTCGTAGCCACGGTAATGGGCCATATTCCCGTCGCAAAAATGTGGGGAACGTTAAAAGCATCGCCACCGCCGGCGTAGGAAATTTTCAGCCGGCCGGCGAATTCCGCCGCCAGTCTGGCGGCAAGATTGATGGTCAGCGGGTATAACGCCCTGCCTGAGAGATACATTTCTTCGCCAGGCAATTCGCCTTTTGTGTTTTTCACCGGCAGGGTATTGGAAAGTTTGACGCCGAAACTCCTTCCGTGTTCCCGGGCAAACCCTTGCAGCCTCTTTAACAAGGCGAGGCCGTCGTCATATTGGAGGTCGTGGCTGAAAGACTCCTCTTTCAGGTGGATGTAATTGTAACCCATCCTGGCCAGGGCATCTTTTACAAATGTATAGCCCAGCAGGGTCGGATTCAGCTTGACAAAGGTATGCATTTTTTTCTCCGCCAGGAGATACCGGCAAATTGTTTCTATTTCCGCCGGAGGGCAACCGTGCATAGTCGAAAGGGTGACGGAGTTGCATATATTTGGCGAAATGCTGTCGATAAATCCTTCATCTACGCGGGCAAACCTTTTAATTTCCTCTTTTAAAATTTTTTTGCATTCCTGGAATATACCGGTCTGCGAGGCGTCCTTGAGCCCCTCGATGAATTTATCAACTTTGGGAGACTTTATTCCTTTCAGGTCATAGCCAACGCTCATATTGAATATGAAGCCCCGCTGCTCCAAATCCCACAATTCCTTCTGCAAAACATGTAACAGAAACCACGCCTTGACATACTCAGCAAAGGCTTCTTCAACGGTTAATTCGGTTGACCACTCCACATTGTAGCATTCATCCCCGGCATCAATACAGGGCTTGGGAATGTCCAACTGGTCCAGAACTTGAACCGTCTTCAGCTCAAAAAACCTGCCCCCGCAGAGGTAGGAAGCGACTATATTCTGGGCCAGCTGCGTATGGGGACCGGCAGCCGGCCCGATGGGAGTATCGAGATATTCGCCGAATAACTGCAGGGAGGCACTGGTTTTCTTCTCAAAAAATTTTACTTGCGATATGCCAAAAACGCTACTGTATTTTTCCCTCTCCTCAAGTATCCAGGATAAAAGTTTCCTGAACGGTATTGGACGCATCACGCTACCCATTGGCTATCCCCCCTATAAAAATGCAATCCAGGTCCTCACGAAAACCGCTTACCACATCACGATCCTACCTTTCCTCCCGGTCATAGGGGATGGCCAGGGCTCCGGGGGCCCCGATGTGCTTGACCAGGGTCTGGCGGGTGGCAATGATCAGGACCACCAGGGTCAGGATGTAGGGCAACATTTTTAAGAAAAAGGATGGAATGGCGATTTTGGTGGCTGCCTGGAGAGTATAGGTCAGGGCATCCACGCCGCCAAAGAGATAGGAACCGAGAAGCGCTTTAACGGGATCCCACACGGCAAAGATCACCAGGGCAACGGCAATCCAGCCCCGGCCGGCCGTCATATTCTCCAGCCAGCTGGGGGCATAGGCCAGGGAAAGGAAGGCACCGCCGGCGCCGGCCAGCATGCCGCCAATGATGACATAAAAATAGCGCAGGGCGAAGACATTGACCCCCAGGGCGTCGGCCGCCGCCGGATTTTCCCCTATGGCCCGTAAGTTCAGGCCCGGCCGGGTACGGTAAAAATAGTACCAGAGTAAAGGCACCAGGATATAGGTCAGGTAAACCAGGGGGTCATGGTTGAACAAAACCGGACCAATAATGGGAATATCCGCCAGGATGGGTATAGCCACCGGTTTAAAGCTCAGGGGGAGGGGAATGCCAACATAGGGTTTGCCGAGAAAGCCGCTTAAACCGGTGCCAAACATGGTCAGGGCCAGGCCGGTCACCACCTGGTTGGCGCGCAAAGTGATAGTTAAAAAAGCAAAGACGGCTGCCATCAACCCTGCCGCCAGCAGGGCCACAAAAAAGCCCAGCCAGGGGTTACCCGTGCGTACCGCTACCATGAAACCGGTCACGGCACCCACCAGCATCATGCCTTCCACACCCAGGTTTAAAACCCCGGCCCGCTCGGCCAGGATTTCTCCCAGGGCGGCATAAAGGATGGGCGTACCGGCAGTGATGGCTGCCGCCAGGGTGGCAATCCAGACAGAGTTTTCCATACTATTTCACCTCCCTGCGGCCAAAGTGCAGGCGGTAGCGGGTTAAAATCTCGCCACCGAGGACAAAGAAAAGGATGGCGCCCTGGAGCATGGACACCGTCGCCGCCGGCACGCCGGAAGTCTGGACGCTGTAACCCCCGACAATGAGGCCGCTAAACAGAAAAGACACCAGGATGATGGTCGCAGGGTGAAGTTTGGCCAGCCAGGCAATTATAATTGCCGTATAACCATATCCCGGAGAAATACCATGTTGCAGGCGGTGGGTAATGCCTGCCACTTCGCTCATGCCCGCCAATCCGGCCAGGGCGCCGCTCAACAGCATCACCAGGATAATGTTCCTTTCAATTTTAATCCCGGCGTAGCGGGCGGCCCGGGGACTTTCCCCAATAACCCGGATTTCGTATCCCCAGCGGGTATGCCAGAGAATAATGGTCAGCATGACGGCGGCCAGCAAGGCAAAAATAAAGCCCAGGTGGATGCGGGTGCCGGCAATGGTCGGCAGGGTTGCCGCCTCGCTAAAGGGTGCGGTCAGGGGAAAATTAAAGCCTTTGGGGTCCTTCCAGGGGCCGTAAACCAGGTAATCTACCCAGAGGATGGCCACATAGTTTAACATCAGGGTGGTAATGACTTCATTAACACCCCACCTGGCTTTGGGTAAGGCCGGCAACACGGCCCAGAGACCGCCCATGACTATCCCGGCTAAAAACATGGCCGGCAGCATAATATAGGCCGGTAAATGGGGAAAGGTCAGGGCTACAAAGCTCGCCCCAAAAGCACCCATATAGAATTGCCCCTCCGCTCCGATATTCCAGAGGAGCATGCGGAAGGCTACGGAAACGCCAAGGCCCGCCAGCATCAGGGGAATGGCCTTAACGACGGTTTCCGAAAGGCCGTATTTGGATCCGATTACGCCATCCAGCATATTTTGATAAACCTTCAAAGGATTATAGCCGGTTGCAGCTAAGAAAATGGCACCTACACCCAGGGCCAGGATGACGGCAGCAACAGGAACTATTATAGACATCACCCGGGAAGGTTCGAGGCGCTTTTCCCAGGTAATCAGGGGTGCCCGGCCCGGCAAGGAAGTTCCAAACATCAGGCACTAACCTCCATTCTTTTCGCCCCGGCCATCATCAGGCCCAGTTCCTCAATGCTGGCCTCTGCGGCGGCCATCAGGCCTGTAATTTCTCCTTCATACATGACAGCAATGCGGTCGGCCAGGCGGAAAAGCTCTTCCAGGTCTTCGGAGATTAAGAGGATGGCCGTCCCGGCTGCCCTTTGCTCCAGAAGCAACCGGTGTACTGTTTCCGTAGCGCCGACATCCAGGCCCCGGGCCGGATAAACGGCCACCAGGAGGCGCGGCCGGGTGGAGATTTCCCGGGCCAGGAGCAACCGCTGCAGGTTGCCGCCGGACATCATCTTCACCGGGGCATCCAGTCCCGCCATCTTAACCTGAAAACGTTCTACCAGCTCCCTGGCCCACTGGCGCGCCGCCCGCCTGTTGAGAAGGACCCGGCCCCAGCGGTGGTGGCGGTATTCTTTCAAAAGCAGGTTATCAACAGCCCCCAGGTTGGGTACCAGACCCATGCCCAGGCGATCCTCGGGTATATAACTCACCCCGGCGCTAATTACCCGGCAGGGATCGCACTGGCCCAACTCCTGTCCGGCGACGTTAATAGTCCCCTCATGGCAGGGTCGTAAACCGGCAATAACCTCCGCCAGTTCCCGCTGGCCGTTACCGGCCACCCCGGCTATACCGAGGATCTCGCCGGCATGAACTGCCAGGTTTATGCCCTTTAAGGCCGGCAGCCCCTTATCATTTAAAGCCTTTAAATTCTTTATCTCCAGGACTTTGTCGCCTTTCCTGGCGGCAGGTTTACTCACCTGCCACAGAATCTCCCGGCCGACCATCATCCGGGCCAGTTCCTTCTCGTTTGTTTCGCTTTTTTTGACAGTGGCCACGGTTTTCCCGCCCCGTAAAATGGTAATGGTGTCGGCGGCATCCATAACTTCCTGCAGTTTATGGGTAATAAAGATTATGGCGCAACCGCGGGCGGCCATCTTTTTCAACGTCTGGTACAGGTCCCGTGCTTCCTGGGGAGTCAAAACCGCCGTCGGCTCGTCCAGAATCAACACCCGCGCGCGGCGGTATAAGAGCTTGATAATCTCGACGCGCTGCTGTTCGCCTACCGACAGTTGCCAGATACGCGCCTGGGGATCTACCTGGAGACCGTATTCTTGAGAAAGGGCGGCTATCTCTCCGGCCAGCTTGTTCAGGTTGAGTTTGAGGCCCCCCTTAAGACCCAAGGCCACGTTTTCCGTCACCGTAAAGGGCGCCACCAGGCGGAAATGCTGATGGACCATACCGATTCCCGCCGCAATGGCATCCCGGGGCGAGCGAAAATTCACCCTGTGCCCATCAATATAGATTTCCCCGCCATCGGGCCGGTACAACCCGGTAAGGATACTCATAAGGGTACTCTTACCGGCACCGTTTTCCCCCAGAAGGGCATGAATTTCCCCCGCCTGGACGGATAAATTAACCCCGTCGTTGGCCACCACGCCGGGGAAAACCTTAGTTATTCCCCGCATCTCTACCAGGGGTATTGCCATAAAAAAATGCTTCCCTCCCCGTGCATCGTTTTGCTATGAACTTATCTTTAAATGATTCGCTACCTCGAGATAAAATTCCTTCCCCATAATATAATTTTAATTAAATTTTGACCTTCTAAATACTATACTATTTAACACCCAATTTATAGTTAAGGCCGTGGAAATAAATCCCACGGCCTCCCGTTTAACTCGTGCTATTTTATTTGGGGATCTCGCCTTCTACACCTTCTACAAACCAGTTAAAACCTAGAACTTCTTCGTGGCTCATCTTCTGGCCTTCCTGTACCCGCACTTTACCGCTCTGGTCCTTGATGGGTCCCTGGAAGACGTAGAACTTGCCGTCAATAATTTCCTGCTTCTTCTTATTCACCAGATCGCGGACCTCCTGGGGCACCTTGTCGCTGAAGGGCCCGAGGTCAACAACACCATCCTTCATGGTCCCGTAGTAGTCTTCTGATTTCCATGTCCCGTTCTTGACGGCTTCCACTGTTTTAACATAGTACGGGCCCCAGTTCCAGATTGGCGATGTCAGGTTGGCATTGGGAGCGAACTGGCGCATGTCGCTGTTATAACCGATACCATATTTGCCCCGCTCCTGGGCCGCCTGCTGGGGCCCCGGCGTATCCTGGTGCTGGGCAATGACATCGGCCCCGGCATCTAAGAGGCTCAAAGCTGCCTGTTTTTCGGCCGCCGGATCATACCAGGTATTGGTCCAGACTACCTTTACCTTGACGTTGGGGTTAACTGAACGCGCCCCCAGGGTAAAGGCGTTGATGCCGCGGATTACTTCCGGAATGGGATGGGCGGCGACATAGCCCAGGATATTGGATTTGGTCATTTTGCCGGCGACCATGCCAGAAAGGTAACGGGGTTCTTCCATAGCCCCAAAGTAGGTCCCGACGTTTTTGGCCGTCTTATAGCCGGAGCAGTGCATAAAGACAACGTCGGGATATTTTTCGGCCACTTTAATTACGTAATCCATATAACCGAAGCTGGTAGCAAAGATAACTTTATTGCCCTTTTCCGCCAGCTCCGTTAAAACTCGTTCCACGTCAGCCCCTTCGGGGACATTTTCTATATAATATGCTTCTACCCATGGTAATTTATCCTGCAAGTACTTGCGCCCCTGCTCATGGGCCCAAGTCCAGCCGGCATCACCAATCGGTCCCACATAAATAAAGGCAACCTTCATTTTCTGGTCTGCAGCCTGCCCTGCAGCCGCCGGCTTTTCCCCGCTCTGGCTGTTCCCGGCCGGTTTCTGGCCGCCGCAGCCGGCGGCAAATACAGCTACCGCCAGGACCAGGAGCAACACTGGTATGAAACGCCATCCTTTACGCATCATGTGTCCATAGCCTGTCCTGCAAACTATGGACGCCACCTCCTTTTTGATGTTTTTTCAATCGAGGCCGTTGCCGCTTTTCTCTTTCCCGCTATAACTCCCCCCTTGTAATGTAACTCCCGGCACGACAAATCACCGGGGAACTCTCCCGGACCTGGCTCCTGCCAGGTTTTGGAGCAAATTAAAAACCAGGCTCCCGCAGCGCGACAATTGGTAATCACCTTCGTAGTCAAGGAATTCCGGTCACCTGGTATATACTCCCATCCCGGTTCCACTACCGGAACTATGCAAAGACTATAGGAAAAGGCTCCAGCTTGTATAATAAGTTCGCCGCTATTTTTTAAAATCCTGCTGGAACTAAATGACCGGATTAAACAAGGTGGAGAACATCGAAAAGGCCCTGGATAAATTGCCGCTGTTGTCAAAGAGCTATAGAGAAAGGCCATGGTTTTTGGGGCCTTAAAAAAACGTCTACCTGAGGGTTTGTTAACCCCCCTGTAGACGTCTTCGCCTCTGGGAATTTTACTATTCGACATCAATCTCTATTTTCCTGCCGGTGGCCCGGGAAAAAGCTGCGGTCAAAGCCCGGGTAACCAGGACGGCCGTCATATCTTTGCGATAGGCGCTGGAACCACGGAGGAGGCTGTCCCGGGGCCGGGCTGCTTCTCTGGCCGCCGCCGCGGCGCGGGCAATTACCGCTGCCGTGGGCTCCCGGCCGATAAGGACCCTGGCCGCTTCCTCACACAGGAAAGGCCGGGGTGCCACCGGGGCGATGCAGATACGCGCCCGGGTGCACTTCCCCCCTACCACCTGGACCCGGACGGCAACATTGAGCATGGGCAGGGAAAGGGCCCGCCGTGGCGAAAGGCGGGCAAAGGCCGACCCTTCACCTTCTCCCCACAGGTCAACGGTAAAGCGAGTTAAAAGCTCCCGGCCGGCGTTTACCCTGGAACGGCCGACGCCTTCGTATAGGTCTGCGACCGGTGTCTGGCGTTCACCTTCCGGTCCCAGGATGGTGGCTACGGCTCCCAGGGCCACCAGGGCCACAGCCGTGTCGGCCGCCGGCTGGGCGTTCACTACATTGCCCCCCAGGGTGCCGACATTGCGTATCTGGGGCGAGCCAACGGCTGCAGCGGCTGCCGCCAGGGCCGACAGCTTGGCCCGGATAAGCTCTGACGTTGCCACCCGGGTGTGGGTGACGGCCGCGCCCAGTATTATCTTGCCGTTATCTTCCGCGATTATCTTTAGTTCTGGAATACGGGTAATATCGATCAGGGTATTGACCTGGAGTTTTTCTTCTTTAAGGTCGATTACCAGGTCGGTGCCCCCGGCAATGAGGCGCGCCCCCGGGTGGACGGCCAGCATGGTAAGGCACTCGGCCGCCGAGGTGGCAAAAAGGTACTGCTGGGGCATATTTATCTTCTCCTTAACCCTAAAACCTCTCCCACACTTTAACCGCCAGTTCCCTGGCCCTGGCGGCGATGGCCGCCTCGTCCAGGTGCAGGAGCCGCCGTTCCCGCATGAGGACTTTGCCGCCAATAATGGTCGTGTCCACCAGCCCGCCGTTAAAGCCGAAGAGGAGGTGGCCAAACCAGTTGGCCGCCGTCAGGGGGGTCGGCGCCTGGTAATCCACCAGGATGACGTCGGCATAGGCGCCGGGTTCCAAGCGGCCCAGGGGGTGGGGGTAGAATTGGGCCACGATGCGGCGGTTATTGGCAAAAACCATGGCCGGGACTTCCGCCCAGCCGGCGTTGGGGTCGCCGGAAACAAGCTTGCGCAAAACATTGGCCACCTTGAGGGATTCAAACATATCGCTGGTATAGCCGTCCGTCCCCAGGCCGACCACCACCCCCGCCGCCAGCATATCCCCTACCGGAGCGCAGCCGACGGCATTACCCATGTTGGATTCCGGGTTATGGACCACCAGGGTGCCGGTTTCCTTGAGGATGGCTATTTCCCTCTCGGTCACATGGACACAGTGGGCGGCGACAGTTCTGGGACCCAGAATACCGTGGTCAGCCAAACGCTCCACCACCCGCTTGCCCTCGCGTTCCAGGGCATCTTCTACGTCCTGGATGCCTTCCGCCACGTGGATGTGGAAGCCGCTGCCAACCTCGGCCGCTGCCTCACGGCAGGCGGCCAGGGTGGCGTCAGAGAGGGTAAAGGAGGCATGGAGGCCGAAGGTAGCGCTAACCAAACCTTCCTGGCCGCGGTATTTTTTAATGGTGGCAATATTCTCTTCAATACCTTCCCGCATAATGGCCTCACCGTCACGGTCGGAAACCTCATACGCCAGGCAGGTACGGACACCGGTTTCGGCAGCCGCCCGGGCGATCATCTCCAGGCTGCCGCGAACGGCGCGGGGGCTGGCGTGGTGGTCCAGGATGGTGGTGGTACCGCTCTTGATGCAGTCAATGAGGGGAAGCAGGGCGCTGTAATAGACGTCCTCCAGGGTAAGGGCCTTGTCCAGGCGCCACCAGAGGCGCTGCAAGATTTCCAGGAAGTTGGCCGGCGGCGCGTCCTTCAGGGCCATGCCCCGGGCGAAGGTGCTGTAAAGGTGCATGTGGGTATTAATCATCCCGGGCATAATCACCATGCCCCGGGCGTCAAGCCATTCAGCTTCCGGGTAGCGCCGCCTTAATTCAGCTGTAGGTCCGACGGCGACAATCCGGTCGCCGTCAATGGCCACTGCACCATTTTCCTGGTAGGGATTTTCCGGCACCAGGGACAACAGGCGACCGTTACCGATAAGGAGCATAATTATACCTCCAAAAATGTTTCTTTACATGATTTACCTAATCTGCCAGGGCCTTCTCCACCGCTTTAATGATGTTCTGGTAACCGGTGCAGCGGCAAAGATGACCGGACAATTCCCTTTTAATTTCCTCGCGCGTATACTTTTTGCCGCTTTCTACCATAGCCGTTGCCGTGAGAACATAACCAGGCGTACAGAAACCGCACTGGATGGCTCCCTCTTCAATAAAGGCTTTTTGTACCTTGGAAAGCTCCCCGTTTTTAGCTATACCTTCTATTGTAACAATATCTTTGCCGTCGGCCCAGACAGCCAGGTAAATGCACGAGTCTATGGGCGTTCCATCGACGAGAACAGTGCAGGCGCCGCATTCACCGACGCCACATCCTTTTTTAACTCCCGTATATCCCAGTCGTTCGCGCAAGACTTCAAGCAACGATTCGCGAACGTCTACTTCCAGGCTTACCTGGATCCCGTTTACAGTAAAGGATATTTTTTTAAGCAATTGCCTCACCCCCAGCCTTGACAATGGCCGCTTTCAGGGCCCTCTGGGTAAGCTCCTCCACCAGGTGCTCCCTGTATTCTTTGGAAGCGCGCCAGGAAGTTCTTGCCTGCGTCGCTTTAACCGCTAATTTCCCAATTTCCGCAATGGTTTCAGGAGAGATGGTTTTGCCTCTCGCAAAGGCTTCTGCTTCGGGACATCTTAGAGGCGTTGGCCCGGCAACCCCAAGTCCAATCCTGACGTCTTCCAAAATGTTGCCTTGTTTTACTTTACAAATCACCGCCACGCCTAAAGTAGCAATATCCATTGCCTTGCGCATGGAAAATTTTATATAGTGCCCGCCATAGCCCCGGTAATTCTCCGGAGAAATGATAATCTGGGTAAGGAGTTCACCAGGTTTTAAATCAACCTTTCCGGGTCCAAGGTAAAACTCCTGGATGGGAACAACCCGCTCACCTTGATTGCTCTGTAATTTCAATCTGGCTTCAAGGGCAAACAAGGTGGAAGCACTGTCGGCCGAAGTGGCGCCGTTACAAATGTTGCCGCCGATAGTGGCAACGTTGCGGATCTGCGGTCCCCCCATAGTTAGGGCCGCTTCCGCTAAGACGGGGATATTTTCTTTGATGACAGGATGGTTAGCAATCTGCGTGAAAGTTGTCAACGGCCCGATTAGAATAGTACCATCCTCAAGTTTTACAACACCTTGGAGGGATTTTATTTTGCGAATGCTCAGCAACTCTGCTTTCTCTATTTGGCCATGATGCATTTTAATCAAAACATCAGTGCCGCCGGCAATGACGAGCAGGTGGGGAGCAGCCGCCAGCAGCGCAGTAGCTTCCTTTACTGTCTCCGCCTCAAAATAACCCTGGATGTTGTACACCAGACTTCACCACCTTCCTATATTAACCCGGCTTCCTTGAACTTTTCAAAAACCCGCTGGGGGGTCATGGGCAACCTGTTAAAGGCTACGCCGGTCGCGTCGAGAACGGCATTGCGAATGGCCGGTGCCACCGAAATAGTTGGCGGCTCTCCTAAAGCCTTGCAACCAAAGGGGCTGGTGGGTTCAAAGGTTTCGACGAAAGCCACGCCGATATCCGGGATATCCATGATAGTTGGCAGTTTATAGTCCAGCAAATTGTTATTCAAGGGTTTGCCGGTTTTATCGTCAAACAGCATCTGTTCTGCCAGCACATAGCCTATTCCCATACCTACGCCGCCATGAACCTGTCCTTCTGCTAATTGGGGGTTGATAATTTTACCAGAATCATGCACATTATATATTTCCAGGACCTCTATTTTTCCGGTTTTCAGGTCTACTTCCACCTCGGCGAAAGTAACACCAAAGGTGAAGGCATTGATCCTGGCATTATTGGACGTATCGCTCGTTATCGGTCTGGCAAAAACGGTATCATAATAAGTGTGCAACGCCACCTCGGCAAGGGGCATGACCACCTCTCCCGAGTGTTTGTAGACAATATTCTGGTCCTTAATATCCAGGGCATGGGCGGGTATATCGGTCATACCCCATACAAAGTCAAGGATTTTTTCTTTAACTTCTAACGCCGCTTTGGCCACAGCCATACCGGTAATATAGGTTTGCCTGGAAGCGTAGGCACCAGTGTCAAAAGGTGTAATATCGGTATCCTGGGTGGAAATGACATGCACCATGTCTACAGGGATGCCCAGCACTTCGGCTACCATCTGGGCAAAGACTGTATCGCTTCCCTGCCCTATTTCGGTGGCGCCGATTTGCAGCTGGACGGAGCCGTCCTGATTTAAAACAATTCTCGCTCCCGCCATTTCCAGCCCTACCGGATGGGTGCCGGAGGCGTAGCTAAAGCACGCCATTCCCAGGCCCCGGCGTTTACTTCCGGTTTGATTTTTATACCGTGCTTTTTTCTCATCCCATTTAATCAATTCTTTGCCTTTAGCGATACACTCGCGAATGCCGCAGCTCCTCACCGTATTGCCGTTCAAGGGATCGACATAGCCTGCCTTAACCAGGTTTTTCAGGCGGAATTCAATAGGATCGATATTTAATTTTTTTGCAATATTTTCCAGGTGGCTTTCCACGGCAAAGGTCAACTGGGGCGAACCATAACCCCTCATGGCGCCGGCGACAGGCAGGTTGGTATACACAGTAAATGGCTCGTATTTCAAGGCCTTCATGGGGTACAGGGCCCTGAACTTCGAGCCTGCAGCCATAGCGATGGAATGACCGTGGGAAGCATAGGCCCCGGTGTTGGAGATGGCCGTTATATGCATGCCAATTAATTTTCCGTCTTTAGAAACACCCGTTTTAATTTTGTATTTGATAGCATGACGGGTCCGGGTATCGATCATGCATTCTTCCCTGGACAGTTCTAACTTTACCGGCCGGCCGCCTACAGCCAGGGTCATTGCGGCATTTAAAGGTTCCAGGCAAGCATCCTGTTTGCTGCCAAAGCCGCCGCCGACGTAAGGCTTGATTACCCGTACCCTTCCCCAGGGGATACCCAGCGCTTGCCCGACGATTCTTCTAATAATATGGGGTATCTGGGTGGAGGTTACAATCACAATGCGGCCGTCACTGTCCACATAGGCATAGGATACATGGTTTTCGAGCTGGCAGTGCTGGACAATACTTGTTTCCAACTCGTCCTCAAAAATATAGTCAGCTTCTTGAAAAGCCTCTTCAACATCGCCGATTTCATAACCCTGAGAACTAAGGATATTTCTTTCACAGTCGTCGTGGATTAAAGGCGCCCCTTCCCTCATTGCCGCCTCCGGGGTGAGCAGGGGTTCTAATACTTCATACTCTACCTCGATTAATTTCAGGGCTTCTGCGGCGGTCAACTCGTCTGTAGCCACTACTGCCGCAACAGCGTCCCCCACAAAGCGGGCTTTGTTGGTTAAAATAGTCCGGTCCTCTTTATCCCTGTGCTTCGGGTCAAGGGCATAAGGATGCCCTGCGGTTGCAAATTTAATTTGCGGGACGTCTTTATAAGTCAAAACCGCTTCAACACCAGGTAAAGCTTTAGCCCTGCTGGCATCAATGTTTTTAACCAGGGCGTGAGCATAAGGGCTTCTTAATATTTTTCCCACCAGCATGTCTCTTGTAAAAAAGTCAGCGGTATACTTTGCTTTCCCGGTAACTTTGGCAACAGCATCAACCCGGCTTATGCTTTTTCCCACTACTGTAGAAGCCATTTTACCCCTCCGTTTCCAGTGGAAATACTCGCTCCGCAAAACCCGGCCCTAAGAATATCGCCACAGCCTTCTTTCCAGGACAGGGACGGCGGCTACCCTTCTTCCTTTCCACCCCCCGTCTTCATGCCAGCGGCCGCCTTTTCTACGGCGGAGATAATTTTGGCATAACCGGTGCAGCGGCATAAATTGCCCGACAGGGCGATCTTTATTTCCTCCCGGGTGGGGTGGGGGTTCTGGTCCAGCAGGGCTTTAGCGCTCATGATCATCCCTGGGGTGCAAAAACCGCACTGGACGGCCCCCTCGCTGATAAAGGCTTCCTGCAAAGGATGGAGCCTGCCTTGGGGCGAGGCCAGGCCTTCAATAGTTAGAATCTCGGACCCGTCGGCCTTAGCGGCGGGAAGCAAGCAGGAGTCGACCGCCAGTCCATCCATGAGTACCGTACAGGCGCCGCATTCCCCCTTGCCGCACCCCTCCTTGGTACCGGTGAGGCCTAAATTTTCCCGTAAGAGTTCCAGCAAGGTAATATCTGCCGGGGCCTCAACCTGGTACTCCTGGCCGTTGACCTTAAGTTTCAACCCGGGCATCTTGCCTACCCCCTGATAATTTCATTGCAGCAATTATAAAAGAAACCAGCTGACGGCCCTCCTCGTAGTCGGGTGATTCCGGTCACCTGGTAGAAACCCCCGGCCCCATCGCCGGGGTTATACGAGTTTATTAAAGTTATATTCGGCAAAGATAACTTAAATCCTGCTAAAAATTTTATTTTTGCGCCGCAATAGGAGGTTCTGCTTAAATACGGGTTTTCTTTCACCAGGGGAACTGCTTTTTCCTGCTGTTTACTTGCTTCGGGCAGCCCGCATAAACGGCTGCCCGCCCGCAAGCGAATGGGGTCGCTTTTAATCAAAGAGGTCAAAATCAAAAAGCTCTTTCAGGATATTCTTGCGACGTTTCCCGCGGTATTTCTCATGGCCGTACTCCGGAGCGGGCGTTTCTTCTTCCCATGGGTTGCCGGCAGCCAGCAACTTATCCAGTTCCCCCCTATCCAGCCATACCCCTTTACATTCAGGACAAATATCCACCATTACGTTCCGCCGCTGGATCTCCTTCATCGGTACTTCGCACAGGGGACATCTCATCCTTATCATCTACCTCCGTTACAGCCGTCTGGTGTTAGGCTGGTACCGTGCCAGTGTTTTTATACTTTCTCGTATATTTATCATAGCAGAAAGGCACGTTTTCTGCCAGCCCCTGCTAATCTAGCCAGGCTACGGAGGGGAACTGAGACCACTAAAACTTTTTGCAAGGCTACCCGGGTTGACACCCTTAACAAGCTGGTATAAACTTATAGTCAAAAGTATTTTTGACTATTTGAATGAGGAGCTGGCTTAAAGTGAAGCTGCAGCCCCTTAAGGGCCAACCGGAAAGAGATCTCCCCGTTTGTCAGGTCAATTGCGTCAACGAGGAGAAGGTGAAGCGGCTCAAGCCCCAGGTGGATCGTACAGAAGGCGTCGCTACTATCTTCAAGGCCCTGGCCGATGATACCCGGGTGAAGATAATCTACGCCCTCAGCGAAGCCGAGCTTTGCGTCTGTGATATAGCGGCGCTAATCGGCAGCAGCAAGGCGACTGCTTCCTATCACCTGCGCCTCCTGCACCATATGGGTCTGGCCAGGTATCGCAAAGCCGGCAAGCTGGTATACTACCGCCTGGCTGACCCGCATGTCGGCAACCTGGTGCGGGAGGTCCTGCAGCACCTGGCCAGGACCCAGGAATGAAAAACCGTTGCCATATTGAACTCTATCGCCTAAGACCTTACACATGAAGGGTGATGGCAAATGGCACAGGCTGCAAGCCCTGGTAGGCCCAGGTCCGGCAAAACTGCAGTCTTCCGGGTTGAAGGGATTACTTGACTGGATTGCGCCGCCAAGTTTGAAAAAAATGTCGCGGCGCTCCCTGGTGTAACCAGGGCCAGTCTAAACGCTAGCACCGGCAGGTTAGTTGTTGAAGGAGCAGCCGATCTGGAAGCCATTCGGCGGGAAGGCAGGAAGGAAAACTACGCTATCTTCCCCGCCGGGCAAGACGAGGTTAAACCGGCCAGGCCCACGGTCAATTGGGAACTGTTGCGCACGGTGATCGCTGCCGGCGCCCTGGCAGCCGCCTATGTGGTAGAACGGGCCGTTGGAGCAGCCACCATTTTCATCCCGTTATTCTTAACGGCCATGATAGCCGGCGGATGGGGTAACGCTCGCAAGGCCTGGTATTCCCTGCCGCGCCTGGACTTTAACATGAGCGTGCTAATGACCATAGCCGTTATCGGGGCCGCGGCCCTTGGTGAATGGGAAGAAGGAGCCGCTGTGGCCTTCCTGTATTCCGTGTCCGAGATGCTGGAGTCCTGGACCATGGGACGGGTGCGCCGGTCTATCCGCGCACTCATGGATATCGCCCCCAGGGCGGCGAGGATCCGCCGCCAGGCGGGGGAAGAAATTGAAGTCCCGGTCGAAGAGATCCAGGTGGGCGACGTGATGATCGTCCACCCTGGCGAGAAGATCGCCATGGACGGACGTATCATCAAAGGCGTGTCGGCCGTCAACGAAGCCCCCATCACGGGTGAGGCCGTACCAGTGGCAAAAGGCCCCGGGGCCGAAGTTTATGCCGGTACCCTCAATACCCATGGTTCCCTGGAGGTCGAGGTCACCAAGCTGGTCCGGGACACCACCATCGCCAGGATCATTCACCTGGTGGAAGAGGCGCAGGCCCGGCGGGCGCCATCCCAGGCCTTTGTCGATCGTTTCGCTGCCGTTTATACCCCTATTGTTCTGGCCCTGGCCGCCGGCATTGTCCTGGTACCGCCCCTGCTCCTGGGCTACCCGTGGGGTCCATGGATCTACCGGGGGCTGGCGCTCCTGGTAGTTGCTTGTCCCTGCGCCCTGGTGGTATCGACTCCGGTAGCCATTGTCAGTGCCATTGGTAACGCCGCCCGCAACGGGGTCCTGATCAAGGGCGGGGTCTACCTGGAACAGGCCGGTGCCCTCACGGCCGTCGCTTTTGACAAGACCGGAACCCTGACGAAGGGCGAACCTACCGTTACCGACATTATCCCCCTGGGCCGGCTGGCCGAGGAGGAGCTGCTCCAGATTGCCGCCAGCCTCGAGGCACGTTCCGAGCACCCCCTGGCGCAAGCTGTTGTTAAGGCGGCGGAAGCCCGCGGGCTAACTATAAAACCTGCGGAGGATTTCAACGCCCTTACCGGCCGCGGGGCGCGAGGGGTCGTGAGCGGCCGGACCGTCTATATAGGTAACCTTGGCCTTTTTACCGAGCTTGGTATGGAGACCAAAGCGGTGGCCGGCCGGGTCCGCCTGCTGCAAGAGGAGGGCAAGACAGCCATGGTTGTGGCCACGGCTGAAGATTTTCTGGGAATCATCGCCGTGGCCGATGAGGTCCGGGAAACAAGTGCAGCGGCAATTGCCGCCTTGAAACGAAGCGGCATCCGCCGCACAGTCATGCTGACGGGAGATAACGAAACTACAGCCCGCACCATTGCGAGCCGGGTCGGGGTGGATGAATTTCGCGCTGAACTGCTGCCCCAGGACAAGGTTAAAGCGGTTCAGGAACTGCTGCAGCAATACGGCAAGGTGGCCATGGTAGGTGATGGTATTAATGATGCCCCGGCCCTGGCTACGGCTACGGTTGGCATCGCCATGGGCGGGGCAGGGACGGACACCGCGCTGGAAACGGCGGACATTGTCCTCATGGCCGATGACCTGACCAGGTTGCCCTTCACCATCCGCCTCAGCCGGGCGGCCCTCGGGGTGATCCGGCAGAACATCGGCTTTTCCCTGGCCGTCAAGGCCATGGCAGTGGCCGCCGTGTTCCCGGGGTGGCTCACCCTCTGGCTCGCCATTCTGGCCGATATGGGAGCATCATTGCTGGTGACCCTGAACGGCATGCGGCTCCTGCGGCTGCCTCCGGAAAAATAGCTGCCAGGAACGGGGAAGGGAGGCCGTTCGCCCTCCCTTCCCCGTTCTAAAAAGGTGCTCCGCCCTCCCGGAAGGCAGGAGCTTTTTAAACCCGGGCCGTAACATAAGCAGCCAGGTTTAACGGGCAACCATCTCCAAGAAAGCCTCAATTCGTGTCTGCAGCTGAGCTGCATCTTTTTCGCTGAAATCACTTTCCAGGCATAAAACCGGTAGCCCCGCTTCCCGCAGGGCTTTTTCCACCTGCCGGGCTTCGAGGGCATAAGTCTGACAGAACTGGAGGGAATAATAAATCACCCCGTCGGCCTTTCCTTCCCTGGCCAGGCGCAGGATGTCTTCCACCCGGGACGTATTGGGAGTAAAGCAGGCACAGTTGATGTCCAGCAATCGCCGGGCCAAATTTTTTACCTGCTGGGACAGGGTTTCGCCGTCTTCAGGCACCATCCCGGCGAAATAACGGCTGCCGGTACATGTTTCTTCACCGATAATCACCGCCCCTGACTTCTCCACCAGGTGGTGTAGCTTCCAGTAAGGTAAAGGCATGGGTGTCCCCGTTACCAGGAGACGCGGTGCTCCTTTACTGGTAACACCTTCACCCCTGGCAATCCTATCCTCAAGTTCTTCGCAAAGGGCATTAACTTGAGCCGTGAAACGGTCCGGGTCATCAAAGAAAGCCAGTTGCGAAATTAGCAGGGCGTCTTTTCCGCTAATAGGAGCCGGGTCGGCCCGGCGGGCTTGATACAGGCGCTGCAGGGCCGCACGGCGGGCATTGGCCTTCTTGATAGCGGCATTTAATTTCTCACTATCGATTTTTTGTCCCGACCGTCGTTCAATTTCTTCTTTAAATCGGTAAATTTCCCCTTCCCAGAGGGCCAGGTCGGCCGCTTCCTTACGCTGGGGCAATTCCATTACGTAAGTAGGAACATAATCATTGAGAATTTCCCAGGTCTTCTTTTTCCCATCACAGGTAGTTTCGCCAACAAGAAAATCGACGACCTGAAAGTAAGGGCAAATCCGCTCCAGTTTAAAGCCAACCAGAGACTTAATCAGGGGGCACAGGTTACGCGGTAAAATTTGTTCTCCGGCAGGAACGGTAAACTGGGTTCCTGCACAGAGCCCGACACTAACCCCATCGACGGCGAGGATAAGTTCTTCCGGCACAAAAACGCAAAAGGTACCGGCCACCAGCCGCCCGGCTCTTTTATGGGCCAAAATTTCTTCGACCCTCCTGCCATGGGCCTCACCTAAAAGTTTATCAAAATAGGCCATACCCGCCGGCCGGTTATCTTGTTGTAAAAAAACCTCGCTAAAGGCTTCGGGCAATGCCGCTAAAAAAGCATCGTGCCTTTCCAGATCCAGCCCTAAATTCCGCCACATTTCCCGGTAAGCGTCGCTCAAAGGGATCATCTCCTCCAAGTAATTTTCGCCTGGTATATTTTCGCTTTTTATTTTAAATATCCTTTTATAATATATATTCCATTTTGTTATGATTTGCTCCGGCTGTGAAGACATTATGAAGAAAATATGAAGAAAGTCTGAAAGATCGCATATCAGTCTTGACACATACCCATATAGGGTAATATGCTGGGACTAGACTTATATCTTATTCACTTCCAAGAGGAGAGATGGTGATGAATCACAGAAAGCACGGCTTGCTAATGCTCCTGGGTTGTGGCCTGATGATGGTGGCTGTATTTTTCTTACTGGCCCGCGGTGCAGCTGCAAGTGATGGCACCGCCGGTGGTAGTTGGGCCTGGCTGTTATTCTTGCTTTGTCCCCTGATGCACCTTTTCATGATGGGCGGTCACAATCACGGTGAATGTCAGCATGGGGAGCAAAAGGCTACCAGCAAAAATGATCAGTCCTAAGGGCTCCTGGCTTAACAGGGGTTCAGTCGTTCGCTTCTTCTAAGGGGAGCTCTTCTCGTTCGATGAACCCACAGATCGTTCCGGCAGGGATGTCCTGGGTCGATGTAAGTTTCTCATACCGGCGAGCCAATTCGTTGCGAAATGCAACCAGTTCCCGGATGTGTTGGTCTAAGTCGTCAAGGTGCCTTTTGATCAGCCTCTTCAGGTGTTCGCAAGGTGCAACCCCTCCTGCCCTAAGGCCGATAATCTCCTTAATTTCGTCGAGCGAGAGTCCGAAAAGCTTTGCTTGTTTAATAAACCTTAGGCGTACCTCATCGTCTTGAGAATAGACGCGATAATGTGTCTCAGACCTTTCGGGTGGGTTAATCAGACCCAATCGCTCGTAATAGCGGATTGTATGTGGTGGAATGCCTACCCTTCGGCTTAACTCGCCTATAAAGAAGCCTTTTTTCATATTAGCCAACACTCCCATAATAGGTAGGGAGGGGTAGTTTCCCCTCCCTGTATCCTCAATTACCCCTGCCCGATACCTGCGGCCATCAGCGCCTCGCGAGAAATCGGCTTCTGGTTCCCGCAACATTCGACCAGTTTACCGTCTACAACTACGGCGGGAACTCTGTGGATGCCATACTGCGATGCCTTCTCGCGACATTCGTTGGTGGCACATCCCTGTTGCAAGTCATAAACCAGCACATCGCAGTTATTGCAGGCCAACTCCTTCACCAGCCTGACGGTTTCAGTGCAAAGGGGACATCCTGCCACGAAGACTTCAACCCGGCGTTTTGCCATCTCAAACACCTCCCATAAGTATTTGAGAAAAGTATAAACCTTATACCTGACTTTAAAGTCAAGATGTTGGGGGGCGATTTTTTTATAAACCAAGTAATCCCCGGCGGCAGCGATAAGCAAGCAGCGCATATATTATCGCCCCGGCAAAAAGGACCATTCGGAAGCCGGCGGTAATGGCAACCATCATGGCGATAATCGACCCGATTACAGAAAACCAGCCATTTATGCCCCAGGCTAACGGTACAAAATCCTCCCTTCCCTCCTCCCTTAAGGAACGCAGGCCGGTCGGGAATGGTAAACCCAGGGTTACGCTTAAAGGAAAAAGGGTGAAGACGGTGAGGATTGTTTTACTGGTCGCTAGAGCTGCGCCTGTCGAAAAAATCCAGGGTACAGCAACACCGGTCAGTATAGCCAGCACGGCCACAAGAAAAGCCGGCAACCACCTTCGCCTCATTAAAACTCTTTGAACAGCGGCCACCTGGCCGAGCAAACTACCCAGACCACCGCCGATGAGGAGGGTAGCAGCAACTACTGTAAAGGCAAGGGTTGGATGACCAAGGATCAAAACGAATTTCTGCACCAGGGCGATCTCAAGCAGCATGAAACCCACACCTAGGGCACCAAAATACAGCAGTAATGATTTTTTATTCTTCACGGTGCCGCCTGTGGCATGCTTCAGCCAGCGCCAACCCAGGTGCAAGACCAGGGCCAGGAGAATATACAGTTCGAAGGGTATGGTATTATCGACATTATAGAAAAAGGGTCGGTCATCGGTGACGACGGTTGCCGCAGTCTTGCCAATTTTCCCATAGTGCAATAATTGCTCCAACTGCAATTGCGCCTCACTAAGCCGGGCGGTGATGGCCGCCAGCTCATCCGGGGCAAATGGTGCCTTTTTAACCAGGAGAAGCGGGTAGCTAACTTCCTGGTCATGATGTTCCCCGGGTGTGCCGGCAATCAAGACTTGCCTGGCTATTTCTTCATCTGCCACACCGCTTTCCTTTAAAACAGCTATGACCGTTGCCAGCGCTTTGCTTAAATCATCAGGGCCGTGCAGGACGAACGCCAGCCGGCCGTCAGGTGTTAAATGATTTAAGTATGAACGTATAGCCTCACGGGTGTAGATATAGTTTTCGGAAAGGGCGTATCCCGTACCTTCCGCGGCCTGGGTCATGACCTTCGAGAGATAGATAACATCAAACTGTTCGCTGGTAGTATCTATGAAGGTTCTGCCATTCTGGATAAAGGTGCGTACTTCCGGCAAATCATAAATATTCCCGTTGTAATCGCTGAACTTACGCGCAGCCGCCACACTGCCTGGATTAATCTCCACGGCAGTGATATCTTCACTGCCCCCCAGGCGGGCAAGGAGAATGTCAATGCCTCCTCCACTGCCAATTACTAACACGCGCCGCGGCTTTTCGGGTACAAAAGCGAGGTAGCCGGCTTCTTTTTTCAGTTGCTGGACCCCTGCCAGGTTGCCATCAAAGCGTACCATGGGAGCAGCAGCACCGCCGTCAATGAGTACCAATTTTTCGTTCGGGTCTTTAGTGGCGACTACGTCTGTTCTGGCAAAAGCATCCCACGAAGAATATTCAACAACCGGCTGCTCGCCGTTGAGTTTGAGAAGGCCGATCATCTTCGGTATGCCCCTGTAGGCGGAAAAATCCCTCGCCAGTACTTCAGGTAGGGGGGATACGGCCAGGACGGCAAGGAGGGCAACCCCGCCGAGAGCAGCCAACATCTGTCGCCGGGAGCGCTTTTTAATAATAGCAAGGTTTAACAACAGGGAAATCAATAAGATAGCTTCGCCAAGGTAAACTGTCAACCTGATGAGGTTAACAGTGTTCAACAGCGTAACCACGCCAAAGGCAGCCAGCCCGGCGCCAACGAGATCGCCAAAATACAGCAGGTAAGAGTACTTGCTGAGTACACTGAACGAGCAAGACAAAAACCTACCGCCCAGTACGAAGGGAAGTACGGCTAAAGCAATGTAAACAAAGAAATTTAGGGGTTGAAAGGGCAATTTGTAAAAAAATAACGTGAGCAGCGGCAGCGTAAACCCCAAGAAAACTACGGATCGAATTCCTATGTCCCATATTTGTTGCCCATCCGTTTGCGGAAATTCCTTCACTTTTTTATAAATATCCATGGCCCCCAGACCCAGACCGAGAATGGCCACCGAAGCAACGATGAAGACAAAATGGTAGGTCATTATCGCCGAGAATATCCGGGTTAGGATAACCTCGTACATAAAGAGAGCCCCTGAGACCACGAACACTGCCGATAAAGAAATTCCCAACCTCATAAACTTGTGCATCTTTTCTCTCCCGCTAAATTCAAGTTAAAACAGTTGAAAGCCAAGGGGGTTATCCCTGGCTTCCAAATCAGGTGCAATTTCTTTTCTTAATAAATTCTTTATTATTTGAGTGAACGCCTATCACTACAGTTCCCTTAACATGATTTCCATTCCATTCTAGCTTTCAACTGTGAAGACATCATGAAGAAAAAAAGGAGAAAGTTTGAAGGGTGTTCAGGACTGTAGCCTGGGGGTGACAACGCAGGATGAACAAAAAGCGCAACAACCGCATCACGAGGTTGCTGCGCTTTTTGTACAGGGTGTCCGCCTCCGATGTAAGCTGTTAGAAATCGGCCAGGGCTTTGAAGGCCAGCCAGGAAAGCAGGGCACTGCCGACGGGCAGGCAATCTTCGTTGATATTAAACCGGGGATGGTGCCAGGGATAGGGAGGCTCTCCCGGGATGGCTGCCCCGAGGTTAAAATATACTGCCGGGACCTTTTCGGCATAGCGGGCAAAATCCTCGGCACCCATAGAAGGGGCTGCCAGTTCGAATACCTTTCCCGGTCCCAGGAGTTCTCCGGCTACCCGGCGAAACAGTTCGGTAAGCCTGGCATCGTTTATTAGGGGCGGGTAGCCCAGCAGGTAATCAAGTTCAATCTCCGTCCCGCTGGCGGCCGCCACCCCGGCCAAAATCTCCCGCATATCTTTTTCCAGCTGCTGCCTGGTAACCTGGTTTAAGGCCCTGGTAGTGCCCGTCATGGTTACCTCACCAGCAACAATATTTTCTTTCTCACCACCATTAATAGTGCCGATGGTCAGAACGGCCGGCTGCACCGGATCAATGCGGCGGGCGACAATAGACTGTAAAGCCAGAATCGCCTGGGCGGCTGCGACGATGGCATCCGCGCCCAGGTGGGGTGCAGCACCGTGGCTGGTACGCCCCTTGATTCTGATGGTAAAGTTATCGGCCGAGGCCATAGCAGCTCCCGATCTGACGCCCACCGTACCTGCCGGCAGGGCTGAAGTTACATGGAGGCCAAAGACGGCCTTGACCGGTGGGTCGGCCAGGGCTCCGGCTTCAATCAGCAGACGAGCCCCGCCAGGGGGTAATTCCTCCCCGGGTTGAAAAAGGAAAACAACCGGGCCAGGGAGTTCCCGGCGGTGGGTTGCTAGCAGCGTCGCCGCCCCTAAAACGATGGCCATATGGGCATCATGGCCGCAGGCATGCATCCGGCCCGGGCAGCGGGAAGCATATTCCGCCCCCGTAGCCTCCTGGAGGGGCAAGGCATCCATATCCGCCCTTAAAGCCACGGCGGGGCCTTCTTTCGCCCCGTGCAGGATTCCGATAATCCCGGTACCACCGATGCCGGTCCTGACCTTCAAACCCAGTTGCTCTAACACCCCGGCCACCAGGGCGGCTGTTTCTTTTTCCTCAAAACTCAGTTCCGGGTACTGGTGCAACTGCCGCCGCCAGGCGACCAGCTGCGGTTTGAGGTTTTGAGCTTCTGCCAGGTAGTAATCTCTTTCTACCAACAGGGGGTCACCTTAATTCCGCGATTGATTTGCCTTGCCGGGTCAAATAAATGTAAAACCTGGCAAGGCATTTACATTTTTCATTATACTCCCCCGCCCATATTTAAGACAAGTTCTACTTTATCACCTTCTTGCAGGGGATTGCTATACTCCTCTTTTAGTAACAAACGCCCGTTTACCTCAACCGCCACGGCAACGGGGTCAAAATTAAGCTGTTCTACTAAGTCCCTTACGTTAATACCTTCCTGGACTTCTTTTTCCTGCCGGTTTAAAATAATCTTCATTGGTCCTCTCCCCTTTCAACAATTAATGAATAAACATTGGCGGCGATTTTCTTTACCTGGAGAATTTTATGGCCTTCTGCCTTCAGGCTCCGGGGCACATTACTTAACGGCTCTCCTTCTGTTAATAAAACCTCCAGGATTTCCCCTGGCTGCATCTCCTCCAGGGCCAGCTTGGTTTTAACGAAGGTTATGGGGCAGCAGTCCCCGGTAATATCCAGTCGTTTAGTCGCTTTAATTTCCGCCACCGGCAGCGACCTCCTTCCGGCCGGGGTAAGGGATTAATTCCCGGAACACTTCAGGGCCCAGGCGCCTTACAACATCACCCAGGCGTTCCTGTCCCTTCCTTTGCTCTTCATAAACCGCCAGGATAGAATTAATCAGGGGGACTATATCATCTTCCGGGACCAGGTCAAACATTTTATACCCCAGCTGAGGATTGCGGCCCATTTTTCCACCAACGTAAACTACAAATCCTGTAGCCGCCATTACCCAGGCATTGTTCGGGCAAGAAGCTATACAGGCACCATCGCCGTTACATCTTTTCTTATCCATGCTCACCCGATCATTAATTATTTTAATGGCACCACCGGGGCAGATGGACTGGCACAATCCGCAAAGGCTGCAGCGCTCGGCTACCAATTCCGGGTAAACAACACCCCGTAAACCGACATCATTTTCCATGGGTTTGGTACAGGCGTTATAACACCCGGCTACAGCAATTTTTAGTTTTACTGGGACATCGCGGCCAAAAAAGGCCCGGTCCAGTTTGCCGGCAATAGCCCGGGTATCAACTACCCCGTTGGAACAAATTTCCTTGCCCGGGCAAGCGACAATCGATCGTACCCGCGGGCCGCAGGCCCCCGGAAGCAGGTGCAAGGCCTTGATCTCGGCAATCAACTCCTGGTACTTTTCCAGCCTGACCCCGGGTATCTCCACCCCCTGGCGGGTGGTCAAATGGACCTCCCCCCGGCCATATTTAGCCGCAATCCTGGCGATATTCTCCAGATCCCTTGAGGTTAAATACCCGCCAATGGTTCGCAGGCGCATCAGGAAAAGATCGCGGCCTTGTTGTTTGATAAAGCCACCCTTTTTGAGTTCATGAAAATCCAGGTTCATGGTGTTTCACCCTTCGCATTTTGTGGCACAGACAAAGGTATACTCTTCCAGTTCGCGGATGCGCGGGTTGTCACCGCAGACAGGGCAATTACCATTGCGTTCGGCCTTAACTTCCCGGAAGCGCATCTCCAAGGCATTGTAAATCAGGAGCCGGCCGGTCAGGGTATCCCCAACCCCAAGTAAAATCTTGATTACCTCCGTGGCCTGAATTGCCCCGATAAGCCCCGGCACTGTACCGATAACCCCTGCTTCCTGGCAGCTAGGTACGGCTCCCGGCGGGGGCGGGTCGGGAAAAATACAGCGGTAACAGGGCCCCTGTCCGGGTTTGATGGTCATTACGAGGCCGTCCCATTGCAACACCCCGCCCTCGACCAGGGTCTTGCCGGTCATGACACAGGCATCGTTTAGTAAATAGCGGGTGGGAAAGTTGTCAACGCCGTCGACAATCACGTCATAATCACGGATAATATCTAAAATATTATCTTTTCCCAAACGTAAATGGTAAGTATTAATTGTCAGGTTAGGATTTAAGGCCAGCAATGTCTCACGGGCCGATTCTACTTTAGGCCGCCCCAGGCGTTCAGTACTGTGGAGGATCTGGCGCTGTAAATTCGATATGTCTACTACGTCACTGTCAACTATACCGATTGTACCTACACCGGCAGCCGCCAGGTAGTAAGCTGCCGGGGAACCCAACCCGCCGGCTCCAACGAGCAATACTTTGCCTCTTTTAAGCCTTTCCTGACCCCGGCCGCCGACGTTGCGCAAAATTATCTGCCGGCTGTAACGTTCTATTTCTTCGTTGGTTAAGACCATTCTTAGCCCTCCAATTCGGAGTAAATATATCGGTTTTTCTTAGATTATACCAGATACCACCAGGGTGGTCAAGAGACATTCGCAGCGGCAGAGACGCTTCTAAATAACGCGGGTCGCCAACACCAGGACGGCCAGCAGGACTATCCCCAGGCCCAGGCTGTAGCCGATCAGTTTCTTTTCAGCCGGCAGCAGATCAAACCATTCTTCCTCCTGCGGTAAATGTTCTTTTTTCATCATAATTTCTCCTCCTTTTCAGCCCACCGCCGGCGGGGTGATACCGTGGAAGAAGAGCCAGGATATAATCAGGCCGATCCAGATAATAAACCCGAACAGGCAGAGAATATAGACCGCGGCCAGTTTTCCCATCCCCTCTTCCCACAGCTTCTTGAAGTTGGACATTAACCCGATAGTAAAGAAAGTCAGGGCAAAAAAGATGCCCCGGAAGTTGCCCGCCTGCCCAATACCGGCATTCAGGAGCTTGAGACCTGGTGTACCCTTAAGGGCGACACCAAGGAGGATGACCAGGATAAAGAGGCCGGCGTAACCAAGGACGAACTTCGGGAACCGCAGCCAGATCTCCCCGATATTTACCTGCTCCCCTTCCCTCCGGTCGATCTTCCAGGACCAGATTATGGCCAGGATGAAGGCCCAAATGGCGATGAAAATGTCGATAAAGACCTTGACGGTGGTGGTGGCCATGAGCATCCAGCCTTCCTGCCACTTGACCCCGAGGGCGCTTATGGCTTTGCTGCGGATGAGGGCATCCACCATGGCCCCGCTGGCCGCCGCCGCGCCGTCGGTCTTCACGGCCAGACCCATCCAGGCCCCGGCGACCATCGGCTCTTTGTAAAGCCAGGCCTGGGCGGCAAAGGGCAGGATGATCAGCTCCACCACGGCGAAGATGACCACCAGGGACGAGACGATGACGGGGATCACCGGCCGGGCCTTGATGGCGCCGCCGGTAGCAATGGCTGCCGACACACCGCAGATAGAGATACCCGAGGCCAGGGGCGCCGCCCACTCAGGGGTAAATTTAAAGTATTTCCGGGCAATAAAGTAAACCAGGGGCCAGTAGATTAAGTAGGCCTCGATTATGGCGAAGAGGCCCCGGAGAACCACCTGGGTTGTGAGCCCCGTTGACTGCAACGCGTTCAGGCCAATCTGCGCGCCGAGAATGACGATGGCCGTCTTTACAAACCACTCCGGTTTGGTAGCGTCCTGCAGGTACCTGGTCAGGCCAGGAAAGAAGTTGCCGATAATCAATCCGGCGATCAAAGCGATGATGAAGCCCGACTCGCCTGTCATCCGCAGGGACCAGGGAAGTTTTAGTTTAGCCATCTGGTCGGGGGTGGCGGCGATAAAGGCATAGTTACCGAGCATCCAGCAGAAATAAGTAATAAAGAAGATGATGGTAAAGCCGGCGGCAAAACGGCGGACGTTGCCGCCCATGCTGGCGACGGCGATACTTAAAACCGCCGTCAGGAAAGTATAGGTAAGAATCAAAGAAACGATACCGGGAACACCTTTATAAACATCGGATACAGGGGCGAGGGCCTTGGAGAGGTCCAGCCACATATTGGTTTTGACGGCCCAGCCGATTACGTCCAGGTTGCCCAGCTTCAGCAGGCCTAGAAAAACGATAAATAGGCCAATCCATACCGCCCACCAGTCTTCAGTCTGCAACAGCGGAGAACGTGCGATCTTTGCTTTCGAAGCCACTGGTTATCCCTCCTGTTAAGATCTAAATTAACTGTAGTCATCCTGCATCGTCTAACTCACCACATCATTTCACTAACTTCATAGGGCCGGTATATAATACCTGTTAATTTCCAGCTCAAATAATAAGTATCATTATAACCACCTGCCTTACCTGCTGATAGCATAGCTTTCCAGGAAAAAAGCGTGTGTTTCTAAAAATTAAGGAGGCCCCTTTTCCCTGATGGAAAGGAGCCTCCAGTTGTCTGGTCAGCATCCGCATTTCTTAATGTATACTATTATTATAGGTTTAGTCTACATTATTGTCAAGGGATTTATTTTTATTACTTAATAGGCCGGTTTTTTTACGCCTGATTGACATTGATCCCTGGGGCCTTCCATGGACGGCCAGACATCTCAAGATGCCAGCTTATAATTATGAAATATCCCTATCCGGTAATTTTTAAAAATGCTTGACATGGAATGCCTGGAAAGTTAAAATCAAATCATACTAAAAAGATAGGATTACTACATAATGGGGTGGGCGTGAACTATGTCTGCTGTCATAAATCTCTGTGTAAATGGTCTTTAACTTTGCCAGGTAGTCCATAAGAAATTGGGATGGAGGGGGATTACCAGATGCCTCAAGAGCCTATAACAGAAACCCGGTGCCAGGCAGGGCTTTCAACCAGGGAGCAGAAAGTTCTGGGCGAGGTACTTAAGGCTTTACGCCAGGTGAGATATGGATCTATTACTATTATTATACAAGATGGTCGTATAGTCCAGATTGACTATACCGAGAAGGTCAGGCTGGGTAGGGAGCCGGAGCCGAGCAAACGTGAGCAATGAAGGCAGGGTGCCGGGAAACATAACGGTATCTTCTCCGCCGGCGATCAAAAAGCCATCATGACAAAGCTGTTATCTGACCACGGGGGCAATTTTAAAAACAGCGTCCCGGCTCCGGCCGGCGTCCAGGAAGCCTTGGCATTACTTCCAGGGCTTTTACCCGGCCGAAAGGTTCGGCGAAGAAAATGTAAAAGCCCTGTATCTCGGTTACAGCTTACTTTGAGCCGGTATACTCGATTGTAGCCAGGCTAACCTGCCCCTGGCAGTAAGTAGCGATAAGGCCCATCAACTCATCCGCCGCCCGGTATAAGTAATCCATGGGGGTGGCGGTATTTCCCTGGACGATAAAGAAGGCATTTGTCGTTTGCGGAGTGATTTTGGTTTTCTCGCACTGCTTGACCTCCAGCCGGCAGAGGATTTCCCTTTCGTCCATATAGGCATATTCCCCGGGCGCTACCGGTACAGGTTCGGTGGCACCCAGGGGATAAAACCTTTCCTTCCCGGTGGTAAGATTAAAGGTGATGTTACCCTCCACCTTATCCAGGTCGTGGGCCCCCAGGGCCAGGGCATACTTCAGGGAAATATAGTTGTACGCATCTACCAGGCTGTTAATTTGCATCAGCCTGGATCGTTGTTTTATAAAGTCATATAAGTATTCGGGAGCGGAGATATGGACCTGACCACCGAACCTGGCGTGCAGGTCGTGGTAGGCGGCCAGGATGGGCCGGTGTCTTTCGTACAGGGTCATTAATTCCCCCATCTCCGCCTTAATCATCCTTTCCAGTTCGCGATGTTTCCTTTTTATGGTCAGGTTGCTGGCTTCTACAAATAATACGGGGATCCCTTTTAATGCTTGATTGACATAGACGATCATGAGCCTCACCTTTACCTGGAATTTAAATAAAGCGCATAAATCATCAAAACCTGATGCCTGTTATCACGTTGGAAACAATACGCAAAAAGGCCCCTTTGCCTTAACAGGAAGAAGGGGCCTTCCTTCATGGTTATAACTTCTCTCAGGGTTGCGGCGGCATCCGTTATCCCCGCCGGCCGCCTTAAAAAGCCGGGATAACTGCTCCCTGATATTGTTCTTCTAAAAACTTCTTGACTTCGGGCGTATTTAGCGCTTCTGCCAGTTTCTTTAAAGCTGGATTGTCTTTATCCTCGGGACGAACCACCAGGACGTTGGCAAAGGGAGAGCTTTTATCCTCGAGAACGATGGCATCCTTGACTGGATTCAAGTTGGCTTCCAGGGCATAGTTGCCGTTTATGACCGCGGCGTCGACGTCTGTTAAGGACCGCGGCAGCATAGCGGCGTCTAACTCTTTGATTGTCAGCCCGGCGGGTTTCTCGACAATGTCATTTTTGGTTGCCAAAATGCCCGCGCCTTCCTTTAACTTAATAACCCCGGCCTTGGCCAGTAACATCAGAGCCCGGCCGCCGTTGGTGGCGTCATTGGGAATGGCAATAGTTCTGGCGTTTATCAATTCGCCGGCGCTCTTAATTTTTTGGGAATAAATCCCCATGGGTTCGATGTGTACTTTGGCAATATAAACTAGTTTATTCCCTGTTTTCTGGTTGTAATCCTCAAGGTATGGTATATGTTGGAAAAAATTGGCGTCGATTTGCTTATCTGCCAGGGCCGGGTTGAGCTGGGCATAATCATTAAAAACTTTAATGTTCAGGGTGATTCCCTCTTGGGCCAGCACAGGTTTAATCTTTTCCAGGATTTCGGCATGGGGACGAGCAGTAGCGCCGACAGTTATTTCTTTTTTGGCAGCTTCTCCCGGGGATGCCTTCTGTTGCTGGCTGCATCCTGTTAAAACTGCCCCCAGCGTTAATAAAGCGAGAACCAGAACAACAATCTTTTTCAAAGTCTATCAACCCCCTCTGAAATAGCTTATTAAGATAATAGGTTTACTTGATTTTTTTGTCAAGGGGTCGGAGGGAAAAATTTTTTCCCGAATTCAATCTTATTGACATTGTACCAATCCCTTTGTTACCATTGACAAGAAAGATGCGAGTGTTTTATAATTACCCCCTTCAGGTGACATTTATGGTTAAAATCGAAAACCTTAGTAAAACTTTTACAACCAAAGATGGCAAACTGATACAGGCCCTGGAAAATATCAACCTGGATATTGCCGAAGGGGAGATCTTTGGCATCATCGGGCGTAGCGGGGCCGGGAAAAGTACCCTGGTCCGCTGTATCAACATGCTGGAAAGGCCAACTTCCGGCCGGGTAATTATTGACGGGCAGGATCTTACTACCTATTCTGAAAGGCAGCTCCGCCGGGCCCGCCAGCAGATAGGCATGATTTTTCAACAATTCAACCTGTTTTCGGCCCGCAATGTCGCCGGTAATGTGGCCTTTCCCCTGGAAATTGCCGGCCAGCCGCGCCGGGTTATCCAGGAGAAAGTTAAACGTTCCCTGGAACTGGTGGGGTTGAGCGATAAGGCCGGGCATTACCCTGCGGAACTGTCGGGCGGTCAAAAGCAGCGGGTAGGAATTGCCCGGGCTTTAGCAAGCGAACCCCGGTTGCTTTTATGTGACGAACCGACATCAGCCCTGGATCCCCAGACGACTGCCTCCATCCTGAGTTTGCTCCGGGATATCAATAAAAACCTGGGTCTAACAATTATAATTATCACCCATGAAATGCAGGTAATTAAGGAAATATGCGACCGGGTGGCCGTCCTTAACCATGGCCGTATTGTCGAGGCCGGTTCCGTACTGGATATCTTTACTGCTCCTCGTCATCCTGTTACCAGGGAGTTAATTAAGAGTATCCTCGATACCTCCATCCCGGAACAGGTGCTGGCAGGGTACAAACCTACCGGAACTAGCCTGCTGGTACGGCTTTCTTTCATTGGTCACTCTGCCGGTGAACCCATCATCTCCCGCATGATTCAAGAGTACAACGTACAGGCCAACATCCTTTACGGTAAGATTGACCATATTAAAGATACTCCCTTTGGTACCCTGACCCTGGAATTATCAGGTCAGCCTGAGGCCCTGCAGAGGGCCCTCGCTTTCCTCCAGGGCAAGCAATTAAGTATTGAGGTGTTAGAAAGGCCATGAGTAACTGGCTCAACCAAATAATTCCCATGGTAGCCATGGGAACCCTGGAAACCCTTTATATGGTCTTTGTATCAGTTTTTATAGCCTATCTCTTCGGTCTTCCCTTAGGCGTTATTATGCTTATCACCAGTGAAAGGCATATTAAACCCAGCCCCCTCATCAACAATATCCTGGGTACGATAATCAATATCGGCCGTTCTTTCCCTTTTATCATTTTACTAATCGCTATAATACCCTTTACCCGCCTCGTAGTTGGCACCTTTATCGGGACAACTGCTTCTATCGTCCCCCTGTCTGTCGCCGCTATACCCTTTGTCGCCCGCCTGGTGGAAACCTCCCTGCGGGAAATACCCTGGGGGGTCATTGAGGCGGCCCAATCTATGGGAGCGTCTCCATGGCAAATTATCGTCCGGGTGATGCTTCCGGAAGCCACACCCTCGCTGGTATCTGGTTTTGTTTTAACTACCATTACCTTGATTGGCTATTCCGCCATGGCCGGTGTAGTCGGCGGCGGCGGCCTGGGTACCCTTGCTTATCAGTACGGCTTTCAGCGCTATAAAAATGACGTTATGGTTATTACCGTCGTTTTATTGATCATTATGGTCCAGATCATTCAGGTTGTAGGCGACCGGATTGTCGCCCGTTTAAGCCGGCGTTAACCCCGAAATCGGAAAAAGTTTCTCTAAGCTCCCCTTGACGCTTGAGATATAGAGGATATAATAAATATAACTAAGCCGATTGAAAAACTTAAAAAATAAATATGCGGAAACTCTTATCAAGAGCTGGCGGAGGGACTGGCCCAATGAAGCCCGGCAACCGGCCTGTTAGAACCCAGGTACGGTGCCAATTCCTGCAGGATTTCTCCTGGCAGATGAGAGTTGAAAAAAGCTCTTCTTCTGCGAAGGGCTTTTATTTTGTCATGAGGGGAGTTGGATAAAATGCACCTGGCTACAGAGCTGGTCCAGCTGGGAGTGGGGTATGATAGTAAAACGGGAGCTATCAGTACGCCTATCTACCAGTCTGCTACCTTCCGTCACCCGGCCCTGGGACAGAGTACCGGTTTTGACTACAGCCGGACGGGCAACCCTACCCGCCAGGTCCTGGAAGAAGGCATAGCCGGGCTGGAGGGAGGCTGCCGCGCCCTGGCCTTTGCCTCCGGCATGGCCGCCATTACCGCCGTTCTCTGCCTTTTCCGGCCCGGCGACCACCTGCTAGTCTCTGAAGATCTGTACGGCGGTACTTACCGGCTGCTCAACCAGGTAGCGGTTCCCTGGGGGCTGGAATTTTCCCTTGTAGACACCACTGATCTGGCTGCCCTGGCTGCTTCTATTAAAAACAATACGAAGGGCATCTTCCTGGAGACGCCTACCAATCCCTTAATGAAAATCACCGACATTGCCGCCGTTGTCGCCCTGGCCCGCCAGCGGGGCCTGCTGACTATTGTGGATAATACTTTTATGACCCCTTACCTGCAGCGACCCCTGGAACTGGGAGCGGACCTGGTGGTCCACAGCGCCACCAAATATTTGGGCGGCCACAATGATGTAGTTATGGGGATAGCGATTGCCGCCCGGGAGGACCTCGGCGAAAAGCTGGCCTTTATCCAAAATACCATCGGCGCGATTCCCGGTCCCCAGGATTGCTGGCTGGTAATCCGGGGCTTGAAAACCCTGGCCGTACGCCTGGAGCGGGCTCAGGCCAGCACTTTAGAGCTGGCCCGGTGGCTGGCCGAACACCCCCTGGTGACCAGGGTTTATTATCCGGGTCTACCCGATCATCCCGGTCACGAAATCTGTAAGAAACAGGCCAGCGGGTTTGGGGCCATGCTTTCCTTTGAGGTCAAGCATGCCGAACTGGTCGAGCAGATTTTACACCGCTTAAAAATTATTTCCTTTGCGGAAAGCCTGGGCGGGGTAGAAAGCCTGATCACTTTTCCGGAGCGCCAGACCCATGCCGAAATCCCTGCTGAGATGCGTCTTAAACTGGGCATCAATGATCGTTTATTACGTTTGTCAGTCGGACTGGAAGATTTAAACGATCTCAAGGCCGACCTGGAGCAGGCCCTTGCCTGTTAATCCGCCGGCCAGGACGAAAAGGAAATCCTTTCTACCCTGGGCGGCGATTGAAATCAACGCCAGGCGAAGAAGGACTTTAAAGAAGAGGGGTAAACAAAGTATGCAGAGGGGAACGCGACTGGTCCATCACCGCTTTTCTATGGATTCCGGCACCGGAGGGGTGAGTATCCCCATCCACCAGAGCGTGGTATTTGCCCAGGAGAGTCTTGAGCAACCGGGCGAATACGAATACACCCGTTCCGGCAATCCTACCCGGCGGGCCCTGGAAGAAGCCATCGCCGATCTCGAAGGAGGTAATTACGGCTTTGCTTTTGCTTCCGGCATGGCGGCCATCACGGCAGCCTTAAGCCTCTTTTCCGCCGGCGACCACCTCCTTGTCTCCCAGGATATCTACGGCGGCACCTACCGAGCCCTGACCAGGGTCTTCAAACGCTTTGGCCTGGAAATTACTTTTGTCGATACTACGGACCTGGAGAAGGTAGCTGCCCAGATCCGCCCTTCTACCAAAGGGCTTTACCTCGAAACCCCTTCCAATCCGCTGATGAAAATTACCGATCTGGCCCGGGCCGCCGCCCTGGCCAGGGAGCACGGGCTCATAACCATAGCTGACAACACCTTTATGACGCCTTACCTGCAGCGACCCCTGGAACTGGGAATTGACGTGGTGGTCCACAGCGCTACCAAATACCTGGGCGGGCACAGCGACTGCCTGGCCGGCCTGGCAGTTACCAGGGATGCTGGCCTTGCCCGGGAACTGGCTTTGCTCCAGAATACCCTGGGAGCAGTGCTGGCACCCCACGAATGCTGGCTAATCCTGCGCGGTATTAAGACCTTAAAAGTACGCCTGGCCCAGCAGGAGCAAACCGCCACGGCCCTGGCAACATGGCTGGCCGGGCACCCGCAAGTAAAGGCCGTTTATTATCCTGGCCTGGAAGGCCATCCTGGCCGGGAGGTTCATTTCCGGCAGGCCCTTGGCGCCGGAGGTGTATTCTCCTTCCGCCTGGCAACTTCAGAGCTGGCCCGCCAGGTAATCAATAAGGTGCGCCTGCCGATCATCGGCTCCAGCCTGGGCGCAGTAGAGAGCATCATTTCTCTGCCTGCTACCATGTCCCATGGTAGCCTCCCGGAAGAATTTAAAAAGCGCCTGGGGATTACCTCTGACCTGGTACGCCTGTCGGTAGGCCTGGAGGATGCCGCGGATCTTCAGGCCGACCTGGAGCAGGCGTTAAAATCCCCTTGATCTAAAGTATATTAAAATGATAAAATTACTATGCCATTAATTCCGTGTATTTTGATTGGAAAAATACTTATCTAAGGAGAGGATTTTCATGGAGCGCATTTACCAGAACATAATCGACCTCATCGGAGGAACGCCGCTGGTCAGGCTCAACCGCATTAACCAGACGGCGGCAGAAGTACTGGTGAAACTGGAACTGTTTAACCCCGGTGGCAGCGTCAAAGACCGGATTGCCCTGGCCATGATCGAAGACGCCGAAGCCAGGGGACTCCTGGATAAGGAGACGGTGATTATCGAACCGACCAGCGGCAATACGGGAATTGGCCTGGCGATGGTAGCGGCCGCCAAGGGGTACAAGCTAATCCTCACCATGCCGGAGACCATGAGCCTGGAGCGGCGCAAGCTTCTAAAGGGATACGGCGCCGAGCTGGTACTTACACCGGGGGCAGAAGGCATGAAAGGTGCCATCCGCCGGGCGGAAGAACTGGCAGCCAAATATCCCAAGGCTTTTATCCCCCAGCAGTTTGAAAACCCGGCCAACCCGGCTGTCCACCGCCGCACTACGGCAGAAGAAATTTACGCCGATACCGGCGGCCGGCTGGATGTCCTGGTCTGCGGGGTAGGGACCGGCGGCACCATTACCGGTGCCGGTGAAGTGTTAAAGGAGCGCATTCCCGGGTTGCGGGTGGTGGCGGTGGAACCGGCCGCCTCGCCGGTCCTTTCCGGAGGTATGGCCGGACCCCACAAGATTCAGGGCATCGGAGCCGGTTTCGTACCGGAGGTTTTGAATATCGAGGTTTTCGACGAAATCATCCAGGTCAGCGATGAAGATGCCATTGAAACAGCCCGGCGCCTGGCCCGGGAAGAAGGAATGATGGTGGGCATCTCTTCCGGGGCCGCCTGTTACGCGGCACTGAGCCTCGCGGCCCGGCCGGAAAATGCCGGCAAGAGAATTCTGGCCGTGCTGCCGGATACCGGCGAGCGCTACCTGTCAACCTCCCTATTCCAGGACATTTAAACTTTGCAGAAAGGGTCTTGTCCATGAAGTACCAGTATCCCCAATTAAATGCCGAAATGCCGGACCGGGAAGACGTCCTGAACCTGACCCCCAACCCGGCCAGCAAAGACCTGCTGCAGCACCTGCACCAGCAGGGGGTGGAAACCTGGCTGGACCGTTATGAGGCCCAGCAGCCCATGTGCGGTTTCGGCCTTCGGGGACTCTGCTGCCGCATGTGCCAGTGGGGGCCCTGCCGGCTCAGTGACAAACGCCCCCGGGGCATTTGCGGCCGGGATATGAGCACCGTCATTATGGCCAACCTGGTGCGGGCACTGGTGGCCGGCATGGCGGCACACGGCCGGCACGCCCATGAAGTTATCCTGGCGGTGATGGCGGCGGCGGAGGGTAAGGCCAACCTTCCCCTCAAAGGGGAAGAACGGGTGTGGGACTTGGCCCGGCGGCTGGGGCTTCAAACACAAGGGCGAAAGCCGGAGGAAGTAGCCCGGGAGGTGGCCCAGGTGCTGCTGGACGACCTGGGCCGGATGACCATGGGCCCCTTGCGCACCCTGGAAGCTTACGCCCCGGCGGAAAGGCTGGAGACCTGGCGAACCCTCGGCGTGCTGCCGCGTTCGGCCGCCTATGAGATCATGGAAACCCTGCACATGACCACCCTGGGCGGTACCAGTGATTGGATGTCACTGGCGGAACAGGAACTCCGCTCCGCCCTGGCATACTGTTACAGCACCCTGTTCGGCAGCTCTCTGGCTACCGAGATGCTGTTCGGCATCCCCCGGCCCAAACTGGCCACGGTGAATTACGGCATCCTGCGGGAAGACCACGTTAACATCCTGGTGCACGGCCACTCCCCCGTGATGGTGGAAAAAATCTTGGAGAAAATAGCCACCGCGGAAATCCAGGGTTTGGCTAAGAGCCTGGGGGCCAAAGGCATCGTGGTTGGCGGCATGTGCTGCACCGGCGACGAATTGCTGGCACGCTACGGCATCCCCACCGTAACCAATATTATGGGCCAGGAACTGGCCCTGGGCACCGGGGCGGTGGATGCGGTGGTGGTGGACATGCAATGCGTTATTCCCGGCATGAAGATCATCGCCGACTGCTTCGGCACCCAGGTGATCACCACCTGCAACTCCAACCGCATCCCCGGGGCGGTGCACATTCCCTTTGACGCGGAGCGGCCGGAAACTCTGGAGGAAGATGCCCTAAAAGTTGCACGGCTGGCGGTAGAAGCTTTTGCCCGCCGGGACCGCAGTAAAATTCGTATCCCCAGGGTCACTAGCAGAGCTATGGTTGGCTGGAGTTACGAAGCCATCGTCGATACATTTGACGGTATTACAGGTTTGCTTAACCTCCTGCGGGAAGGAAAAATTAAAGGTATTGCTACAGTGGTAGGCTGCAATACCCCGAAGGTCCCGTATGAATATAATCACGTAACGGTGGTCCGGCGCCTCATCGAGGCTGACATCCTGGTCACCACCACCGGATGCTGTTCTCACGCTCTTTTAAATGCCGGACTTTGTGACCCGGAGGCGGCAGACCTGGCCGGTGCCGGCCTCAAGGAAGTATGCCGTACCAGGAGCATCCCGCCGGTTCTGGCAGTAGGTGGGTGTGTAGATAATACTCGCACTTTGCGCTTGTTTATCGATCTGGCAGCAGCAGCTGGTGTAGCCGTCAAACAAATGCCCTTTGTCTTCGTCGGCCCGGAACCCGGCAACGAAAAGACGGTTGGGCAGGGGGTTACTTTCCTGGCCCACGGGGTATCCAACGTCATCGGCTTTCCCGGGCCTATCCCCGTCCCCCAGCCGCGGCCCAAAGAGGGGGCGGCACCCGATGAATATGAGCGCGGTAGCAACGAAGTAGCCGACTTTTTTGCCGGTGACGGCCTGTTTGCAAAGGTGGGGGCGCGGATTTATACCGAGCCTTACCCGAAGCTGGCTGCCCAGACCATCCGGTTGTTGATTCGTCGCCAGCGCCTGGGCCTGGGGTGGCGGTAACCGGCCAATAAACCGGTCGGCAGTTGGAGGATATAACGGCTGCAACGAACGAAGGGAGCGGAGCGAAGATTATGGGAGGCAGAAAAATCATCCTCCTGTTGCTGGTATTATTACTGGTAGCCGGCCTGGTGACCGGTTGTGGAGGCAACAAGCCGGACACGGCCCAGGGCCAAAAACCGACGATTAAAATAGGCTACTTGCCCATTACCCATTCCCTGCCACTTTTAGTAGCGGAGGCCAAGAATAAAGCCGGTTTTCAAAATTTCCAACTGGAACTGGTCAAATTCGGCTCCTGGCCGGACCTGACCGAAGCCCTCAATTCCGGCCAGATTCAGGGTGCCATCACCATGCTGGAGCTGGCTCTGGTGAGCAAAGGGAAAGGTATTCCTACCGAAGTGGTGCTGTTAAGCCACAGGAACGGCGATGTCCTGGTAGCGGATCCGTCCATTGGCGAGGTTAAGGACCTGAAAGGGAAAAAGGTAGCCATCCCGCACCGCCTGTCCGGCCACAACATCCTCCTCCATCAAGCCCTCCAAAAGGCCGGCCTGGCTTATGAGGACGTGGAAAAGGTAGAGATGGCCCCGCCGGAAATGCCGGCTGCCCTGGCCCGGGGGGAAGTGGCAGCGTACATTGTCGCTGAACCCTTCGGCGCCCAGTCGGTGGTGGCGGGAAAGGCCCGGGTGTTGAAACGAGCCCAGGACATTATCCCTGATTGGGCCTGCTGCGGGCTGGTGCTCAACCCCCGGCTGACCCGGGATAATCCTGCCGCCGTCCAGGAGCTGGTAAGCCGCCTGGTGGAAGCCGGCCGCTACATCATGACCAATAAAGCCGGCGCCATCGCCATTGCCCAGCAATACATGCCCGTATCCAAGGAGACCTGGGAGCAATCCCTGGAGTGGATCGACTACGATAATCTGCTACCGGCAGTATCCGACCTGGATCTTATCCAGCAAAACCTACGGGAAATCCCCTGGGACGGTCACCCGGGGCGCCTGTTACCATCTGAAATCAAAGTGGAAGAGATGGTCAACGACCGGTTTGCCCGGCAGGCCGCCGGAGGAGTGAAGTAGATTGACACGCCTCGAACGCTTTTTGCTGCCGCTGGCCGGCCCGGCAGCCGCCATAATCATCTGGCAGGCAGTGGCCTGGTCCGGCATCTATCCCAGGTACCTTTTCCCCTGGCCGGCGGATGTGGTGCTGGGCCTGTCCCAGCAAATCAAAAACGGTGCTCTCTGGGAACATATCGGTGTCAGCCTGTACCGTTTCTCCGGGGGCTATCTAGCCGCCGCGGCAACAGGTGTGCCCCTGGGGCTCCTGCTGGGCTGGTCGCGGCGGCTGTGGGCTGCTGCTGACCCGCTGGTGCAGGTGCTGCGACCGATATCCCCCATCGCTTGGTTGCCGCTGGTCACCCTGTGGTTCGGTATCGGCGATCTGCCGGCTATGGTCATCATTTTCATGGCCGCCTTCTACCCCATCCTGCTGGGCACCGTAACGGCGGTCAAAAATGTTGACCCGGTGTACCTGAAGGTGGCCCAGAACTTCGGTGCCCCCGGGCGCCACATCCTGTGGCGGGTTGTCATTCCGGCCGCCTTCCCTTACATTACCATGGGCCTGCACATCGCCCTGGGTACTGCCTGGGTGTTCCTGGTAGCGGGGGAAATGATGGGGGTTAGATCGGGACTGGGTTTTCTCATTATTGATGCCCGCAACAGCATGGAAACCGGACTGGTGGTGGCCGCCATGCTAATTATCGGCCTGCTGGGTCTCACCATTGACCGAATGTTTGCCTGGCTGGAGGGAAAGGCCCACCGCCGCTGGGGCGCAGCGCGATAGGAGGTAAGGGATTTGGCAGCAGTAAAGATCGATGTCCAGCATATAAACAAGGCCTACACCGACAGTAAGGGGCAACGCCGTCCGGTACTGGTTGACATCCAACTTCAGGTGCAGGACGGCGAATTTCTCTGCCTGCTGGGTCCCAGCGGATGCGGTAAAAGCACCCTGTTAAGCATCATGGCCGGGTTTGAACGGTCCGACCAGGGTCAGGTGCTGATTGACGGGCGGCCGGTAACCGGCCCGAACCCTCGTTACATCACCATTTTTCAGAACTACGGCCTGTTTCCATGGCGCACGGTGCTGGGCAACGTGGAATACGGCCTGGAGGTAAAAGGGGTGCCCGCCCCCCAGCGGCGCGCCACAGCTATAGAGTATATTCGCCTGGTAAAACTGGAATCCTTTGCTTACCACCACCCGCACCAGCTATCCGGGGGCATGCAGCAGCGGGTAGCCCTCGCTCGAGCATTAGCGGTAGACCCCGATGTTATTTTTATGGATGAACCGTTTGGCGCGCTGGATGCCATCACCCGCATCCAAATGCAAGAGGAATTGGTGCGTATCTGGCAGGAAAAACAAAAGACCATCGTCTTCGTCACCCACGATATTGACGAGGCGGTCTTCCTGGCGGACCGGGTCGTACTTTTTACCGCCCACCCGGGCCGGATTAAAAATATAATCCCTGTTGATATCAGCCGGCCCCGGGATCGCAGCCGCTCAGATTTTGCTGACCTGCGGGACCAGATCTTCACTGCCTTCCAGATGAAACACCGGGAAGAATTGGAATACTATATCTGAACGCCTGTAATGTGGTATACCGGTGCACTTAAGATGAAAGGCTCCGTCCATGGTGGCGGAGCCTTTAACACTTACTTTTTCATGGTAATAGTATGTCGGGGGACAAAAGTTCCACATGCCGTATCGTCGGATACAGTAATCATGTGATCCATAGCTGTCGGGCGAACCTGGATGCTGGATGCCTTGCACTCGCTTCCTTCCTGGTAAAGGCAGTCGTCTACCGAGCACTTGATACGGGGCACTTCTATCACCTCCTCTGCTAGAAATAGGATGCCCCTTAAAGGTCGATTTATGCACAAAAATACCAGTCTGCTCTGGAAGAAAGCAGCTACCCCCGGTAAAAAGTCAGCCTGCCCTATCCAGTACATCACCTTTTCTAAAGCCGGCTACCCGTCCATGCTCGAGAATAAGGCACCTCCCGGCTAGGTCGGCAACTTCCGGATCGTGGGTAACCATGATAATGGTGTGACCCTCCCGGTGCAGCTCCTGGAAGAGCTTCAGGACAATATGCTCATTAGCTTCGTCTAAATTTCCCGTCGGTTCATCGGCCAGGATCAGCATGGGGTAATTGATAAGCGCGCGGGCAATACATACCCGCTGCTGCTCCCCGCCCGAGAGCTGGCTGGGCAGGTGCCGGGCCCGTTCTTTTAAGCCTACCCGCTCCAGGGCTGCCATGGCTTCCTTTTCGTCGGGTAGGCTATGATAGTACTGGGCTACCATTACGTTTTCCAGGGCTGTTAAGTAAGGGATAAGATGAAACTGCTGGAAGACCAGGCCAATTTTATCGCGACGAATAGCAGTCAGTTCTCTGGAATTCAGGGTGGAAATATCGACGCCATCCAGGATAACCGAACCATGGGTCGCCTTATCCATACAGCCGATGATGTTCATCAGCGTGGTCTTTCCGGAGCCGGACGGCCCCATAATAGCCAGCCACTCACCCCGCTCGACTGTTAAGTCTATATCCTGGAGGGCCTTAACGGTACCATAAATTTTAGATACGCCCCGTAATTCTAGTAAACTCATGCCATTATCCTCCTTCATTCACCCCGTAAAACTACGGCCGGTTCGACGCCGGTCGCCATCTTCACCGGAATAAGGCAGGCCAGGCCGGAAACCATAATGGAAACTAAAATGGCCACCGGTGCTATCAGCGGCTGGAAAGAAATCGCCCGGCCAAAGACGCTTAAACCTACAGCCTGGGCAAAAAGGAAACCCAGCACCGCTCCAAGCAGACCGCCACCTCCACCTATAGTGAGACTTTCACCTAAAAACTCCAGGATGATGCTGCGGTTTTCCGCCCCCAGTGCCTTCTTGAGGCCTATTTCCTTGCGCCTTTCCGTTACCACGGCCATCATAGTAGTAGCCACACAAATCAAGGTTAAAAGCAAAACGACAACGGTCACCAGGTAGACCAGGGCACGTAATTTAGCCAGCACTATTCCTTCCGGCTGGGTAATACGCTTGACAAGTCGTGTGGTCAGTCCAGGAGCTTTTTCTTCCAGTCTCCGGGCTAGGGAGCTTAGTTCTTCCTGCGCCGCCATGATACTTACCTGGGCAACACTGACCTGCCCCGCCTTACCCAGCAACTGCTGCAACAGGGAAAGGTCGACAAAAATAAAGTTCTCTTCAGCGCCACCTGTCCTGACAATACCCTGCACCACAACCTTTTTCTCAGCGCCGCTATCTGCTGCTACCAGGGTGATCTCCTGTCCAGGTTCCAGGGCCAAGCGTTCAGCCACTTCAGCACCTATGAGGGCACCGGCGGGGTTTTCCCCGGGCCACTGGCCTTCGACCTGCCAGTAAGGACTTACCCTGCTCACCTGCTTAAAATTTGTCCCTGCTACCATTAAAGGTTGCTCGTTCACCTTAACGGTACCGTAAAGGTATGGTGCTATACCTACTATCTTTTCCGGGGGTAAAAGTGCCGCAGCTGCGCTAAGATCTTTTTCTAGTAAGACCTGACTGTTACCGGTGGGAATTAAAACCATGTTCGCCCCGTAAGCGCGAAATTCCCGTTCCATTTGCCGGGGAACATCGTAGTAAACGGTAACTAGCCCCGACAGGACCGCTGCCCCGATGGCTACAGCTAATAGGGCGATAATCATCCGGGAACGGCGACGGACTAAAGAATTAAAAATCATCCTTGCATACAGGGAAAACTTGGCCATACCTGAACCTTCACCTGCCATGAAGAACTTCCGCCGGGCGCAGGGAGAGAAGCATCCGCATGGCCGGCAGGCTGCCTGCCAGGGTGACAGCTACTATCAGCACCGTCACCAGGGGAATTATCATCGCTTTGGTCGCTACTGCGGCGCCAAAAACAGTCCGGCCGACAAGCTGGGCAAAACCAAGGCCCGGAAAATAGCCTGCCACCCCGCCCGCTATACCGGTAATCACGGTTTCGGCCAGGGATAGAATCAAGATGGACATGTCGCTTGCGCCCAGGGCCTTGAGTAACCCGATTTCCCGGCTGCGTTCCATGATGCCGGCAGTCACCAGGTTGGAAATACCCAGCGCCGACGCCAACAGGGTAAGGGCTGTTATCAATAACATCAAAAGCTGGGTTTTCTGCAAGATGGTCCCTTCAGACTCCGCCACCTGCCGGATGGGTTTGGCGCGGGCACCGGGAATGGCCTCTTCAATCTGATAGGCAATCGCGCTTACATAAGCGGTGCAGTACCAGGTTTCCCATTCCTCGGTGCTGAGGCTTGCTGGATCTTGAGCCGCCTTGCGGGCCAGTTCGTTCTCGGGTGTAGTAAGGGCGCTTACTTCTACCTGGCTTACTTTACCCGCCAGGTTGAGGGCGCGCTGGACAAACTTCAGCGGCACAAAGATATTTTCATCTTCCGGTCCGCCGCTATTGAGGAGGCCGCGCACCGTTAACCTCTCCCTGCGCTCACCCCCTTCACCGGCTACAATTACTTCCAGTTCATCACCCGGCCGCAGCCCGAGCTTTTTGGCCAGCAAACTGCCAACCATGGCGCCCTTCTCGTCATTATCTTGTACCCAGGTCCCCTCAACCTCCCACCAGGGTTTGAGCTGTTTGATACCTGTTTCCAGGACCTCACCGGTGGGCAGTTCCAGGCGCCGGTTAAACCATGTGCCAACCAGGGCCACTTCAGGCCCTTCCGGGCCGATGGTGGCCCTGGCCGGCAAATAAGGAGCAAAACCTAAGATATTATTAGCCCAGAAAATGGTCTTGATCTTACCCAGATCGGCCTCCTCCAGGTACGGGCCGGAAGAACCGGCACCGGTTTCCACCCCGTAGAGTTCGTTCAGCAGCGAGGCCGTCCGGGGTGTAACCAGGATATTGGCGCCGTAGGCCTTCAGTTCCCGGTTGACCTTATCACCAACGTCCAGCATCACGTTGAGGGTGGCTGTAGTCAGGGAAGCTCCAAGGGCCATGGTAAGTACTACCAGGAGTTTTTTCCTTTTTTGCCTGATAAGAGCTCCCTTAAGCATCCGCCAAAACATACCTTCGCCTCCCTACTGAAATCTTTCTTTTTCTTTTTCCAACACTGCAGCTTGAATAACTAGCTGTCCTGAGGCTATCCTGTACTCAAAAGGAATGGGGTTGCAGCCGCCTTTATAACCGACAGTGGGGGTGTTAATCACGACATCACATCTTTTACAAACAACCTGCCCTTTGCGCTGGTAATAACCCGTGGGCCCACAAATATCACAGGCGTCCAGGCCCACACCGTAAGCTGAGCCACCCTTTTTGATAACAATAAAGCGCACTTCTGTGCCGTCCTGGGCAGTATAGGCAAAGCGATGCAGCCGGCCATCGTCCACGGTTTCCAGGGGTATCTTGATCTCTCCCTTATCTACCGTCACCGGCTGTGCCGGAAAAAGTTTGCCTTCCGCACTGGCGTAAACTTTGCCGGCTACTGCTAAGAAGACAGCCAGGGCAAGGGTTAGGGCGGCAGCTCCACCCCAGCGCCACTGGGCGCGAAGGGCGGCCCGGATTTTCCGGCGCTCGGCCGGATTCAGGCCTTTTGCCTCCAATGGCTGCCGCTGCAGGAAAAGGAAAACCGGCAGGGAAGCCACCGTCGCCATCAGGAAGTAAAAAAACCAGTCCTGGTAGTTAATCAGGGGAATCATCATACCCAGCAGCCACTGGCTCATAGGTATGAGCCCCCTTACCAGCAGCACCTGGATCACTATCACAGCTTGCTCGCCCATGACAACCAGGAAACCTGCCGTAGTGACGGTTAATAATATGCTTTCCGGCAGGGCAGGTGCCACCCGGAGAACAGCCAGGCCGGCCATTAACGCCAGGCTTGCACCCAGGAGAATACCGGCCAATTTAAAAATGAACTCCGAACTAAAGAGAGCGGAAGAAGAGGTTAAAACTCTGATAGAAAACAGAAAAATTTCCGGAGCCCGGTGGAGCAACACGGTAGCCGCAACTAAAGCAACAAGCCAGCCGGGGATGTTACCTGAAGCTCCAGGATAGCCCTTTTTCCAGGCGCGCCATAAGGCACTCAGGAGAAGAGCCTCCCCCGGGAGGGCCAGCCCCAGGACCCATCCTTCGTAAATCTCTCGTTCCAGGAGGCCTGGCTGCAACAGCTCCAGGGCCGCAAAAATAAAGGCCCCCCCTATTCCCAGGGTTGCTCCCCGCCGGAGCCAATTTCTCAAATCTCCCTGGGGTCGCCTGGAAACAAAGGCCAGCAGCATAGCCAGGGGGAAGATGGCTAAACTTGAGTATTGCATTGCGGGGATGAGGGATTGCAACATGATTCCCCTCCTTCTTATTGCTTGTTACCTCAAAGAAGGGTTGGTCCGGGCCAGCGTTGCCCGGACCGGCAGCTTCCCTTACCACTTCCGCGGTATAAAGTTAAATTCCCATTTGACTTCTACAGGTTTTTTCCAGAAACGACCTTCGACGCCCGTTTCCTTGTCGGTGTGCAACGCATATCCCTGTTTTTCGGGAGATTCAACAATGTATGTTAACTCATATTTGCCGGCCCCCAGCATCTTGACATTGGCTCCATAGTGGGGGCCATCGCTGGCGTTCATGGGCATGAAGGTGCCCTCTACAACCTGCCCGTTATCCAATTTTTTCAGCTTATATTTCACGTTCAGGTAGGGAACCCACTCGCCGACGCCAAAGCCGGTCTTGTTATCAGGGGTAGCCGTAATATCAGCCTCCAGATGGATGTCGGCCTTATCCGGCGCAAGACCTGCTCCGGCTGGTTCCATGGCTACCGGCTGAAAGTAAACAGCAGCAATCTTTAGCCCTTCCACTTCTTTTTCATCGCCGATGGGGTATTCCTGGAAGCCCTTAACCTGATCTGGATTTGCTTTGCCTGCTTCAGCGCGGCTCTCGGTTTTATTATTGCTATCCGGTACGGTGCCGGATGTTGCTTGTTTACTACCGCATCCGGCCACAGTCAGGGCTGCCACTACCAGCAGTACCATCAACAGGATGATTAGCTTTTTCTTGCTTTTCATTTTGCTCCTCCCTTTGACTGTGAGAAATCTTTTCCTTCCGGCCGGGTATGTACCCCGCTGGCCGTAAACTTTTACCTTTATGTCCTTGCCGCCAGGCGCCGGGCAGCTTTGCGCTGCTGGTAAATCACCCCCCCTGCTGCCAGTGCCAGAAGAATTATTTGGGGTAAAAGGGTTTCCCAGGTGGGGTAAATACCCAGGAGGCCTACTGCTGGAACGCCCGGTGCAGGCGTTACGCTTACAACTCCGGCTTCCTGCAGCTCTTTAACGCCATCGCCGGCAAAAACAAAAGCCAGGTAGTAAAGCAGGAGGCTGGTGCCCAGGAAGAAGGGCTTCAGGGGTATCTTTAAACTCCCGTAACGGACCAGCAGGAAGACGGCGGCCAGGGCCACGCAACCCAGGGCAAAGCCCAGCCAAATCATACCTGTAGCACTGCCGGTGTTACTTAATAAGGCCTGGTAGAAGAGAACCGTTTCCGCCCCTTCACGATAGACGGCCAGGAAAGCAGCGGCCCCAAGGGCCAGGGTGCGGCCACTGCTCAAAGAGCCTTGAACTTTATCCTCAATATAGCGTTGCCAGGCTTTTGTTCCGGCCTTGCCTACCATCCAGTGGCTGACGGAGAAGAGGATTACTGTTGCCAGCAGCATGGTTGTGCCTTCCAGGATTTCCTGGCTGGCGCCGCTGATGCGGAAGGCTATTCGTAAAGCTATGGCCGTCAGGAGACTGGCCAGCACAGCCAGGACGGAGCTGGAGTAGATAGTACCTACTTTATGGCCGTTACCGGATTTAATCAAATAGGCGGCTATGGCGCCGATGATCAGGATAGCTTCAAAGCCTTCGCGGATTAAAATAAGGAAGGATGAAAGTGTTATCTCCAAGGGGTTTTGTTCCGTTCCGTCCAGCCGGGCGGCATCTTCCCGCAGCATTGCAACCAGTTCCCCGATGGCCCGTTCAACCTGGGCAACTGGCATCTGGTTGGTCATCATCTTTTTAATGTTGCTGAACTCATATTCCAGCACGGCGGCCCGGCGACCTGAAAGATTGGACTGTATCGCCCTTTCCATGCCTTCCTTTTCAAAAAAGCCAAAGTAAGCATCGTTAACCATGCCTTTGGCCTTCTCTACATCTCCCTGCCGGTAGGCATTCAGGGATTGCTGTAAGGTAGCATCTATGTCCTGGGCAACTTTTTTCCATGACGCTGCCGCCAGGCCCGTGCTTTGCCAGGCCAGGATAAGTATCAGCAGCACCAGCAGGGTGAGCATCACGCGACGCATTATCCTGCCCCCTTTCTCCTCGCTACCATCTACTTTTGCCCCGTAGAGCCTTTAAGCCGGCCGACCACGGGCAATTTGGCCCAAAACTCCTTTTGCCGGTGCGAAGGCGGCGCCTTGGCCAGCTCGGAAGTCAAATCGCGACCGGCTACCCTCTTGTCACTCCAGGGTTTGTGAACTCCCTCCTTCCATCCCTCAACATTGGTAACATCGTAAACCAGGCCGTTGACGGCTACATAAGCCGGTTTACCATTGCTACCGTCATACTGGGCCAGTTCCTCCAGGGTAAATTCCTTCAGGGTGACTGTCTCCTGGCTTTTTTCTGATGATAAACCTTTATTCTCCTGATTGGCAGGCGGTTGGCTTCGTTGCGGTGAACACCCCGTTATCAACAGGAATGCCAGTAAAAACAACGGCGCCAAAAAAAGTAAACGCCGGGCCATGAATTTTCACCTCGATTGATATTGAATCCCATTCTCATTGAAAAAATATAAAGCCTGTCATATAAACCCCAACCTCAAGCGCACCTTTGACACCTCTCTCATTGATAATGATTTTCATTATTTACGTTACTTATTATATTTGCCACTCCTACCAATTTCAAGCTATCCGGTAAAAATTCTTTTATTTAAGGGGCAACCTGTCGATAGCATGGCCCTTGTTCTGGTACCCTACCAGCCGGGCTGCCAGGCCGGCTACTTCCTGGTCTTGGGATTCGGCACTATAAAATTCGTAGGGCTCCGGACGTTAAACCAAAAAAAGAAGCAGGCGCTTTCAAGTATTACACCTGCTGTTCCAGCAAATTATAATTGCCACTTAAACTCCCGTACCTGTACACCGCCGAGGTTATAAATGCTTAAGGTTAACTCCCTGAGGGGTTCATTTCCAGGGGCCTTAAAACGTATCATGCCTTCCGGGTGGTGGCCGTCCCGGTTGACAAATTCCCAGCTACCCGGACCGGCATCGCGGCCGTTGATCTTTAAGCGTATAGCCCCGGCAAAGTCAAAGTTCCGTAAATCGCCTGAATGGGTGGTCAAGGCTACGTTAAAAACCAGGTTGGTAGATAGATCCTGCTCCTGTTCCGGAGTCATTTGCAGGCCACTGGCCTGCAGGTATTCCGGGGTCAGCCAGATGACATCAACAGTAACCTCACCCCGGCTGTCCTGGCGTTCATAAAATCCGGCTTCCGCAGGCCGGCGCACCGCCGGCGCCTGGCTGTTTAAGGGCTTTTGTTTCTGTCCCGGATTGGGCTCCTGCTTGCTCTGTGGGGCATTAGCTTCTTGTCCTGCCCCGGCTCCCCCGGAATTGCCCGGAAGAACAACTGCTCCCCTTTCCATCTGGAAACGGGAATCACTTTTACTATCTCTTTTGCCCTGGCCACAGCCGGTAAGTAAGACTGCCATAAGGGTAAAGATACTGAAGAGGATTATTAAAAATCGGCCTTTATTTTTCGGCATTGTCAACAACCTTCCCTTCATTATAAGTAAACCACCGTTATTTTTTCAGCACCCTGGAGGGCCAGAGGTTATTTGTGGCTATGATGTGCAGCATGAGATAAATACCGAGCAAATTAATGGTTATACCCAACCACATGACGGGGTACCGGTATCGTTCCAGGAATATGGCGATACCTGAAGCGCCGATAACCGGTAACACCTCTCCCAGATGGTGCAGGCAGCAGGCCACCATGGAAGCCGTCGAGGTCCCGGTACCCGAAGCAGCCACGGCACCGGCGCCACGTGCCCGGCTAAATTTTTGCCAGCGCCGGATATGACTATAAAGACCTACCTGGGTTCCAAAACCGGCCGCAATGGCCCCGACATAAAAGCGATCCTGCCTCAGGAGTTCAAGGCTATGTTGCCATGAACGGGAGCTGATACCAACCAGCAAAAAATAGAAAGCCACCAGGGCGAAGGCCGCTATGATCCCGGTTATTACCGCTGATTTTAAGCTCAAGTTTTTAGCTGCACCCATCTAACCGCCCCCTGTAGTAATTTTGTTGCCTCTATTGTAGATGCTAATTGTGATATGTTTTTGATGTAAAATAGAAGATACTATAAAAAAATCCCTGCAACGGTAAAGGGAATTAACCCTGCCATGCAAGCTGAACCCGCCGGGCGGGGCCGATATGATGTGCTAAGATTTTGTAGTTTGTGTGAAGTTCCTTGACGTCTAGTGACTTGATAATTATAATCAGGTTAGGATACCGGTAGCGGGTAGTAGAAAACGGTAAGGGGACATATAAAGTGGAACCGATTAAAGTCCCCCAGGAATTGCCCAAAAAGCGGCCCGATAATCAGGTGGTAGAAAGAAATTAACAGCTAGAAAGGGGTAGCGAATGCGACGGGTTCTTTTTTCTTTAGGTCCCTTGCCAATAAACACTTTCGGTTTTATGATCGCCCTAGGCGTCCTGGCAGCCGTCTTTATCATTTTACGGGAGGCCAGGCGGAAATGTTTAAACGAAGATAAGGTCCTTGATTTTACTTTATTGGCCCTTATTTTAGGTATTATCGGCGCCCGGGTCGGCTACGTAGTTATTGCCGATCCCGTCTATTACTGGCAAAATCCATGGCAATTCTTCCACCTCCAGGCTGGCGGTCTTTCCATCCAGGGAGCGCTGGTCGGGGGCATATTAGCGGGCCTAATCTTTTGCAGGCGCCAGCGCATGCCCTTCTGGCGGTTGGCCGATATTGTAGCACCGGGACTGGCCCTGGGAATTGCTATTGGCAGGGTAGGTTGTGACGTTTTCGGCCGCCCCATGAGCAGCGCCTGGCCCTGGGGGGTTATGGTGAACGGGCAACTGCTCCACCCGGCCCAGGTCTATGAGTTTATCCTCGACTACCTCCTTTTCTTCTACCTCTGGCGGCGAAGGAAGAAAATTGCCTATGAAGGCCAGCTCTTTATCCACTTCATTATCCTCTATGCTGCCATCAGGGGACTAGTAGAGTTTGTACGTTACAACCCGCTGGTGTTAGGCCCCCTGTCCGTAGCCCACGTGACCAGCCTGGTGTTTATTGCTACTTTTGCCCTGGCCGGTACGATCTTGAAGAAACGTACGGGGCCGCTGACAAACTCCGGCTCTCCCGGGGCGGCTGCCACAGCCGAACTCCGGGGCCTGGCAGCAGCTGTAGAAGACCGGCTTGCGGGGCAACTTTTAGTCCTGGTTTTGCTGATTGGCCTGTCCCTTGCAGCCTTTTATAGCCTGGGACCATAAGAGCTCCGTGCCGGCAACCTATAGACATGATAAAACAGGTTCTAGTATACTTATATATAAACTACCCAACGAGGAGGGATCAAAATTGACCAGGAAGCGCTGGATGCTGAGGGCAGTTGCCCATTGCAAAGAAGGCTGCTGAATTTAGTCCCGGGCATGACGTTAAACTGCCCGTTAGTTGAAACCAAGTAGCCGGCCTTCCCCTTCCCTAAAGAAGGGGAAGGCTTTTATAATGCACCGGGCAACACCTAGGAAGGGCCGGGTAATCCGCCAAAAACGCAGGTGTTATTTGCTATAGCTTCGCTATAGACTTAGTCGCCCGGGAAGTTGTACGCCGCCTGGTAAAAATGACCAAGAATATATTTTGTAGTTTTTGTGAAGTTCATTGACAGTATGTGGCCATCAAAATATAATCGAGGTAGAGATACCGGTAGGGGGTAGATTAAATGTCGACCCGGCCGGCAAGACTCATTTTATCCGATATTTTATATAATCACTTACCCGGTGGTGAAAGATAATGTCTGCCAGCGAAAAGATTGGCCCGGTCAAGGTAAGTTTCGCCATCCATGGGATGAGTTGTGCGGCCTGCGTGGCCAAAGTGGAAAAAGCTTTGAAAAATATGGCGGGGGTAGTGGACGCCCGTGTCAACCTGGTTGCCGGGAAGGCTACCGTGGAATATTTCCCGGACCAGGTCGGTGTGCCCCAGATGGCCAAGACCATCCAGGCGATCGGCTATGAGGTACCGGAAGAAGAAGTTCTCCTAACGGTAAGGGGGATGAGTTGTGCCGCCTGTGTGGCCAAGGTGGAAAAAGCCGTTAAAGCCCTGCCCGGCGTAACTTCGGTAGTAGTGAACCTGCCAGCAGAATCGGCCAGAGTCCGGTTCTACCCCAGGGCCGTGGACAAGGGTCGCATTAAAAAGGAAATCAACACCCTGGGCTATGAAGCTACGGAGAAGCTCTCCGGCCAGGCCGCCCTGGACCAGGAGAAAGAGGCCCGGGAGAGGGAGATCCGGTACCAGCGCCGCAATATGTGGATTGCCTGGCCCCTGGCAACCCTGGTGATGCTTGGCATGTTCCGCGATATGTGGATTTTCCCCTACTTTGTACCAGAATGGCTGGGGAACGTGTATGTACTGTGGGCTTTAACCACACCGGTCACTTTTATCCCCGGCTGGCAGTTTTTCGTCCACAGTTGGAACGGCCTTAAACGCGGAACTACGGATATGAACCTCCTCTATGCGACGGGTATTGGTGCAGCCTATATCATCGCCACCATCAATACCCTCTGGCCCGAGGCCGGTTTCGGCGGCCGCGGCGCCACCTTCTTTGAATCAGCCGCCCTGTTAACCGCCTTCATCGTCCTGGGCCGCTATCTGGAGGCCATTACCCGCGGCCGTACTTCCGAGGCCATCCGCAAGCTCATGAGTCTGCAGGCCAAAACCGCCCGGGTTATCCGGGACGGCCAGGAGATGGAGATTGCCGCCGATGAAGTTGAGGTCGGGGACATTGTCGTGGTCCGTCCCGGTGAAAGCATCCCGGTGGACGGTGAAGTCATCGAAGGTTATTCGGCCGTGGACGAATCCATGATTACCGGCGAAAGTATTCCGGTAGAAAAACGTCCTGGTTCCCAGGTCGTGGGGGCGACTATTAACAAGACCGGTTCCTTCAAGTTCCGGGCTACCCGGGTCGGAAGCGAAACGGCCCTGGCCCAGATTATCAAGATGGTGGAAGAAGCCCAGGCTTCCAAAGCTCCCATTCAAAAACTGGCCGATTTTGTGGCCGGCCACTTTATTGCCGGTGTCCACGTGCTGGCCCTGATCGTGTTCCTGTTCTGGTTCTTTATTGGCTATAACGCCTTCTTCTTGCCCGATAGCCGCTTTATCCTCTCGCCCTATAGCCTGGCCGAGATCGGCGTTTTCGGTTTCGCCCTCCTGTTGTCGGTAACCACCCTGGTCATTTCCTGCCCCTGTGCCTTAGGTCTCGCCACTCCCAGTGCGATTATGGCCGGTACAGGTAAAGGGGCCGAAAACGGCATCCTCTTTAAGGGAGCCGATGCGGTGGAGGCGTGCAGCAAGCTGAATGCCATCGTCTTTGATAAAACGGGAACCTTGACGAAAGGCGAGCCTTCGGTCACCGATGTGATCGCCGCCCCGGGTTTTGATAAACGGGAGGTTCTGCGGCTGGCCGCCATGGCCGAAAAACCATCCGAGCATCCCCTGGGCGAGGCCATTGTCCGCGGCGCCAGGGAGGAAAGCTTAGGCTTGGAAGAAGTACAGGACTTTGAAGCCATCCCAGGCCACGGTATCAGAGCCATCTACCAGGGTCAGGAAATCCTTTTAGGCAACCGCCGCTTGATGCAGCAACATAACATCTACGTGGGCGACCTGACCGCGCAGATGGAAAAACTCGAAGAGCAGGGTAAAACAGCTATGCTGATGGCCGTAGACGGTAAAGCCGCCGGGATTATTGCCGTGGCCGATACCTTGAAGGAAAACGCTAAAGTCGCTATTGAACGGTTGCACAGGATGGGCATTAAAGTGGCCATGATTACCGGCGATAACCGGCGTACGGCCCAGGCTATTGCCCGTGAGCTCGGTATCAAGACCGTCCTGGCCGAGGTGCTGCCCCGGGATAAAGCCGAGGAAGTGAAGAAACTCCAGGCCCGGGGTCTGAAAGTGGCCATGGTGGGTGACGGCATTAACGACGCTCCGGCCCTGGCCCAGGCTGACGTCGGGATTGCCATCGGCTCCGGAACCGACGTGGCCAAGGAAACAGGGGACATCATCCTCATCAAGGACGATATTCGCGACGTGGTGGGAGCCCTCGAAATTGGCCGCGCCACCATGCGCAAGATCAAACAGAACCTGGTATGGGCTTTTATCTATAATATTTCGGGTATTCCCATTGCAGCCGGCCTGCTGTACCCCTTTACCGGGCTGATTGTCAGCCCCGAACTGGCGGCGTTCTTCATGGCCATAAGTTCGGTTTCGGTTACACTAAATACACTCCTTTTAAAGCGCTTCCAGCCCTCCCTCCGGAAAGATGCCGCCAAGGCAGAACATCACGGGCAGCTGGCCCACCAAATGGGTTAATGAGGAGGTAAAACAGGATGCAAGATCTGGAAGCGAAAGCCGCAAGGCAGGCGGCTATAATTTACACCGGTATCTCGCTGGCGCTGGCCCTGCTTTTCCTGGTAATCACCTTCCTTGACGGGAGAGCCTATACGGCTGTGGCCCGTATAGGCGGAACAATATGGGTTTTCATCTTGACCATGATTATTACCATGCCCATTATCATTCCTTACGTCAAGAAAAAAGTGCTGGGATAAGGGGTTGCCAGAGCTGAATTTTACAGGTTATAGCGGGACAGGTCTCCACCTGTCCCTTTTCATTTCCATTATCATCAGCGGCAACTGGATACGCTTTTTTTAAGGCAGCAGTATCCCGAGGGTGTTGTTATGGCCATGTAAAATAGGATAAAATAGGTAAGGACAGCACGTAACGTGGAGGTCAAAAGATATATGAGTCTACTGGAAACCTCCGGCAGGGCGCAAGCTATAATGGGCCGCTACTTCTGGCGTTATCTTTTTTTAAGCCTGCGGCCCAAACAGTGGACGAAAAATGCCTTTGTCTTTGCCGCCATCCTTTTTTCCCGCCACCTGCTGGACATCCCCCTGCTGGTACGCACCATCCAGGTGTTTGTTATTTTTTGCCTCCTGTCCGGGGGCACCTACCTGGTCAATGACCTGGTCGACCGGGAAAGGGACCGCCACCATCCCCGCAAGAAGCACCGCCCCATTGCCGCCGGCCTGCTGGCTCCCCTGCCGGCGGCTGCGGCAGCCGTCATCATCCTGGCCGGTAGCCTCATCTGGGCCTTCACTTTGAGCTGGCAGGTGGGCCTAATAAGCCTCACCTATGCCCTTCAGACCCTGGCCTATTCCTTTTATTTAAAGCAAATGGTCCTCATTGATGTTTTCATCGTCGCTCTGGGTTTTGTCCTGCGGGTGACTGCCGGCGCTGCGGCCATTATGGTAGCGGTTTCGGCCTGGTTGCTCATAGCTGTTATCCTCCTGGCCCTTTTCCTGGCTTTATGTAAACGCCGCCATGAACTGGTCCTCCTGGACAACGCTACCGCCCACCGGGGAATCCTGGCTGAGTATTCCATAGAACTGCTGGACCAGCTTATTGCCACAGTTACCTCGGCTACCGTTGTCGTCTATGCCATTTACACCTTTATCGGCGCTGCCCGGCCCCAGCTGATGTATACCGTACCCCTGGTCCTCTTCGGCATCTGCCGCTACCTGTACCTGACCTACCACCGCCAGGGCGGCGGCGAGCCGGAAAGCCTGGTCCTCAAAGATAAGCCCCTGGCGGCCACCATCCTCCTCTGGGCGGCCAGCTGCTTTGTCATCCTGTACTGGTTATAAAGTTTGCAAAGCCCCTGGTACTTAAATAAAAACAGGAGCGGCGACCGGAGGGTTGGTATTTTGAGCTGGCTGGCCTTCACTAGCGGCAATTTAATAGTTTTGCTCACGGCCTTTTTTTTGATTCGCCGCCGCAGTCTGCTCCCCGCTGAAATGTTCCTGGCCATTTTTACCCTAGCTGCGGGGCAAATCGTATTCACCATGCTCCTGGCCGGTACCGTATTGCGCCTGACAACTACCAACCTGCTGGCGTTAAATTTAATTCTGCTTGCCGGTGCAATCCTGGTGGGGCGCCTCTTCCCTGGCCCCGGGCGTCCTCACCAATTCCGGCTTTATGCCGGCTGGCGCCATAATTTCTGGGCCAGGCTTTTACTTTTCCTGGCCTTCCTGGAAACCATCTGGCTCATATTCCTGGGGTACCTGTTTCCCCCCTATGCCTGGGACAGCCTCTATTATCACCTGACGGCAGTAGCCACCTGGCTCCAGGCCGGCCGGATTGTTTTAAGCCCCTATACCCTCTGGGCCAACGTGTATCCCATGAACACCGAGCTTATCTTTGCCTGGAACATGCTGCTTGCCGGCAGCGACCTGCTGGTCGACCTGACCCAGCTGCCCTTCGCCCTGGCCGGGGGCCTGGCCGTCTACGCCCTGGGGCGGGAAACAGGCTTAAAGCAGGCCAGCAGCGCCGTAGCCGGCTGCCTTTTTTTCCTGACGCCCATTGTCCTGGTCCAGAGCAAGACCTGCTATGTGGATGTCGCCTTTGCGGGCATGTTCCTGGTGGCCTTTTACTTTGCTTACCGCTATTACCATGACCCGCGGCGCGCCTATTTACTCCTGGCCGCCCTGGCCAGCGGCCTGACTTTCGGGATAAAGGCTTCCGCCGCTCCCTATGTGGCGGTAGTTTTTCTCTTTATCATCGCGGGCAACCTGGCGGCCAGGCGGGCAGCCAACCAGCCTTACAGGCAAAACCTGATCCTTTCCCTGGTTATCTTTGCCGGAGCCCTGCTCCTGTGGGGCAGTTTCTGGTACCTGCGTAACTGGCTGGCTTACGGCAACCCCTTTTTCCCCTTTACGTTTAAAGTGCTGGGGTATACCCTCTGGCCAGGCCAGGGCAGCGTCACCGACCTGATTATGGTCAAAAATACACCTCCGGAACTGGTAGGCCTGCCTTTCTGGCAGCAGTTATTGCGTTCCTGGCAGGAAACCAGTGGTCCCTACACCTTCGACCAGCGCCTGGGAGGCTTCGGCCCCCAGTGGCTCTACCTGGAAGCGCCGGCCCTGCTTGTGACCCTTACCCTTGCGCTGGTCCAGAGGCAGCGACGCCTCCTGCTCCTCCTCCTGCCTCTGACCCTGCTGTTCTGGCTCCAGCCGTCCAGCTGGTGGACGCGTTATACCATCTTCATTGTCGCCGCCGGAGCTTTAAGCCTGGCTTACCTGGAGGAGAGGCTGCCCCGCTTTTGGGCGCAGCCCTTGCGGGCCGCTACCCTGGCCCTGGTTCTCATCTCCCTTGCCGGCAGCTTAACCCACGGTTATTTTACCCCCCAGGTAATAGCCCGCTTCCTGGCCCTGCCCCCGGAACAGCGTACCTTTTTCCAGATCACACCCTGGGGTGATGAGTTGGCCTGGGTTGACCGGGTGCCTCCTGGTTCGCGCATTGCTTTTACGGAAACAGCCTTCCCCTACCTGCTCTTCGGTCCCCGCCTGGAAAACCGGGTCTACCGCGTCATTGCTACTTCGGAAGCTGACATGCTGGCCCAACTGCAAGCCTGGGATAGCCAGTACTTCTTGACAACAACTACCTCCCTCTATTACCGCTGGGCGCAAAAAAATCCGCAGGTCCTCCAGCCCTTTTTTACCTGCGGCGATTATGTAACCTACAAGGTGATGAAGTAGGCATACCACCTTTGCAGATAGAAAAGAAAAAAGCCGCCTTTCTTCGCTCTTGAAGAAGAAAGGCGGCCTCGCTGCCGGGCAAGAGCAACGCGGCGTGTTAACCCTTTACCTCATTGTTGCCGCCAGGAGGGCCTTGATGGTGTGCAGGCGGTTTTCGGCTTCATCGTAAATTACCGATTGCGGGCCATCCATAACCTCTTCCGTCACTTCAACGCCCCGGTCGGCCGGCATACAATGCATGTAAATAGCATCCTTGTGGCCGAGCTTCATGCGGCGGCCATCCATTACCCACGTATTGTATTTTTCAATCAGATCCAGGCCTTCCTCCCTGCTGCCGGTATAGGCTATGGGGCCCCAGCTCTTGGCGTAAATAATATGGGCATCTTTACAGGCTTCGTCCATGTCATGGACAATATTAAATTTGACGCCGTTTTCTTCCGCATTTTTCTTCGCCTGTTCTACAATTTCGGGTAATAAATGGAACTCGGGCGGATGGGCCAGGGTGACATTCATGCCAAAACGGCTCATCAGGAGGATAAGGGATTGGGGCATGGACAGGGGCCGGATATAATTGGGCGCGTAAGTCCAGCTAATGGTGAAATTGAGACCCCGGGTGTTTTTGCCGAACTTCTCTTGGATGGTCATGATATCAGCCAGGGCCTGGGTGGGATGGTATAAATCGCACTGCATGTTGATAACGGGGATGCGGGAATATTTGGCCAGCTCCCGGATATAGGCGTTTCCTTTTTTGTAAGTGCAGTAACGCACGCCCAGACCATCACCAAAGCGGCTTAAGACCTCTACCGTATCCTTGGCCGTCTCGCCATGGCCGATCTGGGTTGCCGAGGGAGTCAAGAAAATGGCATGCCCGCCCAGTTGGGTCATACCGGTTTCGAAAGCGTTGCGGGTACGAGTGGAGTTTTCAAAAAAGAGCATATAAAAGGTTTTATCCTCGAGCAGGCGGTGTTTTTCTCCTAAGGCTTTACGCCTTTTTAGATCAAAGGCAATATCCAGCACCGTATCGATTTCTTCTTTGGTCCACTCCTGCAGGGTAATCAGGTGTTTCCCGCGTAAATCGGTCTGCATATTGTTCCCCCCGTTGAGCTAAATTTTGCTTAATTACTTAAATCACGTTTAATCCAATTCAACTTTTTTTAGTAAAATCCTGCCGGGCAAGGATAAAAATTTTAAACACGGCCGGGAATAAAGCGGCCCTGGCCGGCCTGACCCAGGAAACGTCCTTGATCGTAGATAAGCCGGCCCCGCAGGTAGGTTGCTTCCAGGTAGCCCTGCAGGTGAAAACCTTCGAAGACAGTATAACCGGCTGCCGAATGAAGGTTTGCCGCCGTAAGGATAACCTGCCTGCGGGGATCAAAAATTACCAGATCGGCGTCGCTCCCGGGCCTGAGGCTTCCCTTGCGCGGGTAAAGGCCGAAAAGGTGGGCCGGGTTGGTGGATAGCACCTTCACCAGCTGGGGCAGGGTCAGCCAGCCGTTGCGGACGCCATAGGAATAAAGCAGGGATAATAAAGTTTCTGTTCCAGGTACCCCGGAGGGAGTATTATAAAAGGCCGTACCGGTATCTTTCTGCTCCCGGCTGTAGCTGCAGTGATCAGTAGCCACCACCTGGAGGGCGCCGGCGGCCAGGTGTCGCCAGAGGCTCTCGTTATCGGCCGCTGATCTTAAAGGCGGGCACACCAGGAAAAGGCGGCTGTCCGGTCCGGCGTATTTATCCCCGGTTAGGAGCAGGTAATGGGGGCAGGTCTCGCCGTAGACCCGCTGGCCTTTACTGCGGGCGGCGGCAATGGCTTCCGCGCCACCGCCGGTAGAGACGTGAACGATATAGACAGGTGCTCCGGCTTCCCCGGCCAGGGCAATGACGTCCTGGATGGCCTTGATCTCTGCCGTTGCCGGGCGGCTCAAGGCATGGTAGGCCGGGTCTGTCCGGCCGGCGGCGATCAGCGCTTCCCTCTTAGCCGTAACTATTTCATGATCCTCACAGTGAACCGTAACCAGGGCCCCGAGCCGGCGCGCTATTTTCAGCAGGCGGCCTATGGCGGCCAGGCTCAGGCGCTGGGCATAGGTGGTAAATACCTTGAAGCTGGTAACACCCTTGTCAACGACAGCCCTGAGTTCCGCTTCGTCTTCCTCCTGGCCGGGCAGGACCACCTGGTGCAGGCCGTAATCGACGCAGGCCTGTTCCCTGGCTTCATCCAGGCGCTTGTTCAGGGCTGCAGTCAAAGATTCCGCTGGGCTTGCCGGCTCGGCATAATCGATGACGGTAGTGACGCCACCGCAGGCAGCCAGCCGCGTCCCGGTAAACCAGTCGTCGGCCGTCATGAGCTCACCGATGGGCATCTGGTAATGGACGTGGGCATCGATGGCTCCAGGCATTATATATTTACCGGTTACGTCCCGGACTTCCGCACCTTCCGCAGTCAAATCCGCACCTACGGCGGCAATCTTTTCTCCCTTAATAGCCACGTCGGCCTGCTCTACCCGTTCGGCGGTTACAACCCACCCGCCCTTCAGCAAGAGGTCCACTTTAACCCTCCCCCGAAAAAGTAGTCATCCTGTGCTAGTTGAGCTGCAAATCTGCCAGGGCCTGCCGGAGGGCTTCCAGGGAGGGCTCCACCCGGATGGGTTCGCCGGCGGCCTTGATGGCATTGGCCACATCCTTGAGGCCGTTGCCGGTTACCAGCGTGACAACCTTTTCTTCCGGCTTAATAATCCCTTCCCGGACGGCTTTCATGAGCCCGGCCGTGCCGGCCACCCCGGCGGGTTCGCCGAAAACGCCGCAGGTGCGGCCCAGGACCCGCATAGCCGCCAGGATTTCTTCATCGCTGACGTTGATCATGATCCCGCCGGAGTCCCGGACGGCCCGCAGGGCCTTTTCGGGATTGCGGGGCACGCCGACGGCGATGCTGTCCGCCAGGGTATTTTCCTCCATGGGCCGCACCCTGGTGCCCTCCCGGTAGGCGCGGGTAATGGGGCAGCAGCCCTCGGCCTGGACCCCCAGCATCCGCGGCAGCTTCTCAATCCAGCCGGCTTTTTTCAGGTCCACCCAGGCTTTCCAGGCTCCGGCCATGGTACAGCCGTCGCCCACCGCCAGGACTACCCAGTCGGGTACTTCCCAGTGCAGCTGCTCGGCCACCTCCAGGCAGGCGGTCTTCTTGCCTTCCACCAGGTAGGGGTTAATGGCTGCATTGCGGTTATACCAGCCGTGCTCTTCTATAGCCGCCGCCGACAGGCGAAAGGCGTCTTCATAGGAGCCCTGGACGCTGATGACCGTAGCCCCGAAGATCAGGAGCTGGGCCACCTTGCCCTGGGGTGCCCGGCCGGGGACAAAGATCACGGCCTTGAGGCCGACAGAAGCCGCTGCTCCCGCAAGGGAAGAAGCAGCGTTACCGGTGGAGGAGCAGGCCACTACCGTGGCCCCTTCGGCCAGAGCCCGGGCCACGGCCACGGCCGAGGGCCGGTCCTTCAGGGAAGCGGTGGGATTAATCCCATCATCTTTAATATATAGCTCCTTTAAACCCAGCTCGGCCGCCAGGCGTTCGGCCCGGTAAAGGGGGCTCCAGCCTACCCTTAAAGGCGGCAGGGGTCCCTCCTGGGCCACCGGCAGGAAAGGACGGTAGCGCCACATAGAAGGCTCCCTGTTTCCGGCCAGGCTCTCTTTAGAAATATATTTGTTGATATAGTCATAATCATATTCCACGTCTAAGATACCGTCAGTTGATCCACAGATGGGGCAGGTATAAAAGCCGGGCCGGGGCTGGTAAGTCCGGCTGCAATTAATGCAGCGCAACTGGGTTATATTGCTGCTCACCTCAGGTCATCTCCTACGAAAATAACTTTGATCCATCTCACTTCCCATTTCGCGTATACGGCGTTCCTTCCAGGGGCAAGCGCAGGCGCAATTTGCCGTCGCGGCGGTAGTAGGCGCCGGCGACGGCCGCCGCCGTGGGAATGGTGGCCAGTTCGCCAACACCCTTGGCGCCATAGGCAAAGGGAGTGCCGCCCTTTTCTATCAAATGCACCTCCATCTGCGGCACCTGGTGACTGCGCAGGAGCCCCAGCCTGCCTAGGGTCTGGCGTACAGGTATTCCATACTGTACCGGGAAGTCTTCCGTCAGGGCATAACCCAGGCCCATGACAATGCCCCCTTCAATCTGGCCCTCCAGGTTTAAAGGGTTAATGGCCCGGCCCACATCATAGGCAGCCACTACTTTCGCCACGCGTCCCTCCTCATCCAGGATGACTACCTGGGTGGCATAGCTGTAGCCGACATGGGTTACAGGGTGCTCCTTGTTGGAATTAAGGGGATCAGTGGCGCCGTAGAATTCCCCCTGGAAAACCCGGCCTTCCAGGTCGGCAAGGGTACGGCCTTTCAAGGCTGCCGCCAGGTCCGCCGCCGCCCGGCGGGTTGCTTCCCCGGTAAAGAGGCTCTGGCGGGAAGCCGTGGTGCAACCGGCGTCGGGAGTCCGGGCCGTATCGGCAAGGACGCAATCAATGAGCGTTGCCGGCAGTCCGGTAGTCTCGGCGACAATCTGGATGAGGACCGCCTCCAGCCCCTGGCCCATGCAGGCCGCACCGGAGTAAATTTTTACCCTTCCGCCGCTGACCGCCAGCCTGGCCCGGCCCACATCGCGAGTACCAACACCGAGGCCGACATTTTTAAAACCGCAGGCAATGCCGGCGTAAGGGCTGCTTTCAAAGGCTTCCTTGACGGCCAGCAGGGTGTCTTTCAAGCCGATGTCGGCGCTGACTACCTGCCTGGTGCCCAGGGTGTCACCCGGTTCCAGGGCGTTCTGCCAGCGGATTTGCCAGGGGGATAGGCCGGTAGCTTCTGCCAGAAGGTTCATCTGGCTCTCTATGGCGAAGTTGGACTGGGGCACCCCAAAACCGCGGAAAGCCCCGGCCGGGGGATTATTGGTATAGACGGCCCGGCCGCGAATGGTAACGTTGGGGATGCGGTAGGGACCGGTAGCATGGGTGCAGGCCCGCTCCAGCACCTGGGCCCCCAGGGAGGCATAAGCGCCGGTGTCGGCCACCAGATCGGCCACCAGGGCCACCAGGTTACCTTTCTCATCACACCCCGTCGTCATGGTAATGGTCATGGCATGGCGCTTGGGGTGGCAGAGGATGCTTTCCCGCCGGGTCCAGGTCAATTTCACCGGTTTCTGGGTTGCCCAGGCCAGCAGGGCGGCATGATGCTGCACGCTCAGGTCTTCTTTGCCGCCAAAACCGCCGCCAACACACCTGTTAACAACCCGTACCTTTGCCGGTGGTAGATTCAGGAGGGAAACCAGCTGGGTATGGATCTCATAAACGCCCTGGGTGCCGGTATAGACCGTAAGGCCCCCGTCTTCAGGTACCGCCAGGGCGCTCTCCGGCTCCAGGAAGGCGTGTTCCGTAAAGGGCGTGGTATAAGTATTGGTTACCACGTGGGCGCAGGACTTTAAGGCTGCCTCGGCGTCCCCCTTTTTAACCATGGTTTCGCTCAATAAATTACCTCCGGGGTGCAGGGCCGGCGCCCCCGGCGCCAGGGCGTCTTGCGGCGAAGCCAGGGGGGGCAGCTCTTCATAATCAACTTTGATATAGTTTAATGCCGCCCTGGCTTCCTGTAAGCTTCTGGCCGCCACCAGGGCCAGGGCATCGCCGATATAGCGGGTTTCCTCGCCCACGGCCACCAGGGCCGGCCAGTCTTTATAAATATGCCCCTGATAGCGCTCCCCCGGAATATCGTCTGCAGTAAGGACGGCCACCACTCCGGGCTGCTCCTTAGCCGCCGTGACATCAATGGCCTTTACCTTCGCCCGGGCGCAGGGCAGGCGGAAAACGGCCCCATAAAGCATTCCCGGAACCTGCATGTCGTCGACAAAGATGGCTTCCCCCAGGACTTTGGCCCTGGCATCGGGCCGGAAAAAGGCTTTGCCCATACCGGCCGGTTCACCTGCCCGGGGCTCAATCTCGCCCCTTAAAGCGCGGCCGGCCAGCCGCACGGCCTCAATTATCTTCTGGTAACCGGTACAACGGCAGAGGTGGGCCTTGAAGGCCTGGCGGATTTCCTCTTCGCTTGGGGAAGGTTGCCGGTCGAGGAGGGCCTTGGCTTCCATGACCATCCCCGGCGTGCAAAAGCCGCACTGTACCGCCCCGGCCGCCGTAAAGGCGAAAGTATAAATCTCCTTTTCCCGCGGGCTCAAGCCCTCGATGGTAATGATCTCCCGGCCGGCGGCCCTGGCCACGGGTGTCCGGCAGGCCCGGACCGCCTTGCCGCCCATGATTACGGTGCAGGCGCCGCAGGTACCCTCGCCACAACCGTTTTTGGCCCCCGTTAGCCGTAAATCCTCCCGTAACACTTCCAGCAAGGTAGCGTCCTGGTGAACATCAACCACCCGCCGCCGGCCATTAACCTGCAATTCCAACCGCATGCCGTTCCCCCCGTTCGGCTTGGTTTCCCGGTTGCTAGGTGCAGTCCCCTCCTGATGTAAAGGGGATTTTAACGCATCTCTTTTATTTTCGCGTCGTAATACTCAATTTTGGCGTACTCGTCATCCCAGAAGGAGGGGCTCTTCATGGCGTCCAGGTATTCTCTGGTGTACCCAAAGGGCAACCAGTCTTTCTCCTTCTGCTGGAAGAGCCGTTCCTTGGCCTCCGGCCTGCGGGTGTCCAGAATATAATGGGTATGGGCCTTGAGGAAAATATCTTTAAACCAGCGTTCCAGGACAAAGTCCTCAATTTCCAGGGTCCGCCGGGCCAGGTCCTCCAGTACGGAAGGATAGCGGTCAAAACCGTCGGTGGCAACGGTCACCACATTATCGCCGGGGCCTAAACGCAGGTATTTGGCCATTTTAATGGCGCCCAGGATGTTGCAAATGCCGGAAGGACCGAAATTGTCGCGTAAGGCCAGGGCTTCGGCTTCTTTGACGCCATTCTTCATCAGGACTTCGGTACCATCCTGGAAGACCTTCAAGCCGCGGACGGTATCTTCATCGTGGATGAGGACAATAAAATCCGTATTGAGGACATTGTGGATGAGGGTGCACATCTTGTCGCCGATACCCTCAATGCGGTGCTGGCCGCGGCCCCCGTCATACAGGGTGGAACACTCATAGGGCTCCAGGGCCGCCACTTTACATTCCGGGAAAACCTTCTTAATCTGGTCGCCGGCAGCCAGGGTTCCCGCCGAGCCTGGGGCCGAAGTAAAGCAGGCGATACGGCCGTTGCCGATACCCCGGACGGCCTCAATGGCGGCATTACCGGTAACGTGGCGGTGGAAGCGGTAGTTGGGCAACAGCTCAAACTGGGCCAGGGCATAATTTTTCGGATCTTTTTTCAGTTCATAGGTGCGCTGCAGGGTCAAAATAACGTCGGACTCCGTGCCGGGAGTGAGGTCCAGCTCGCCGCCGTACTTGCGGATGCGTTCATAACGTTCCTTGCTCATGTTGTCGGGCATGATGACTACCGCCCGGAAGCCCAGGAGCTTGCAGATATAGGCCACGCCGATGCCGAAATTGCCCGTTGAGGGCCCCAGGATGGTATGTTCACCGGGCTTGATGACGCCGTCAACGCAGCCTTCAATCAGGGTGGCGTAGGCCGGGCCCACCTTGTGGGAACCGGACGGGAAGCCCCGACCCAGGAGGACGACGATATTGGCGTCCACCCCCGTCACTTCCGGGGGGAGCACCATTTTCCGCACCTGGTTGTTTTCGTCTTTCCAAGTGATGTTGAACAGGTTAATGGGGTCCAGCTCATCCTCCTTGAGGGCTTTTAAGGCCCGCTGTCTTATTGCCGGGTCAATTTGCTCCGGGTCGCACATCTCCGTGAAGGTCGGGCCAAAGGGAATCTTACCCGCCATATGGATCCCTCCAGTTAAATGTAATATTACTGAGTGCAAAAAACTTCACTCACACTTATGGTATAGTTCGACGTGGAAAAAATAAACCCTCCTTTTATAGCTAAAAAGGAGGGTTTTATTTTACTGCTTTTTATCTTTTTCATCCTCACTTCAGCAGCCCGTCCCGGTCGCGGTGGGCCAGGCGGGAGGAAGCGGCGGCGGCGATGGCGGCCACCAGGTCGTCGAGGAAGGTGTTGACCTTCTCGTTTTTCTTGCTGTTGACCACGCCGATGATGCCCGGCTTGACCTTGTCCAGGTAACCGAAGTTGGTAAAACCGATGGAACCGTAAATATTGACTATGCTCAGGGCCAAGACCTCGTCAATGCCGTACAGGCCGTCGTCACTCTTCAGCATGGTGGCCAGGGGTTCGGCCAGTTGCCCCTTTTCGGCCAGCTCATCAATGGCTATGCCGGTAAAGACGGCGTTCTGGACCTCCCGCTTTTCCAGCACCCGCTCAACGCTTTCGCGGCAGGCGGCCATGGTAAGGTTAGGAATATATTTTTGCTGGACTTCATATACCAGGCGGGCGATATCTTCCAGCGATACCCCCCGCCGTTCCATCCAGGTTATGGCCAGCTGCTTGAGCAACAGGGAACTGGCATATTGATTTTCCTTTGGCTGTGCCACACTCACTGCTCCTGTCCCCCCTCGTTATAAGAAGTAACCCTATTATAACATAAATTCATTATTTTTACCGCAGCTTTTCCCGCAGGTGCAAAATAGCCTCCAGCACACCCCCGGCGATGGCCCGGGCTTTGTCGGAAATGGTGAAGCAGTAGTCCCGTTCACCGCGGGGGTCGATGTCGCCGACCTTCATCCCTCTGGTGACTTCCAGGCCGTCGTGGAGGATACCCCGCAGCACGCCGCTGATCCGCGCCCGCAGGGGCACATCGCCAACCATGGCCACTGTTTCGCCAGCGGTTACCGGGTCGCCGATGGCCTTGCATCCCTTAAATATACCATCTGCCGGCGCCCTCAAGACCCTTTCTTCGGTATAGCCCATGACTTCACCCGGGATACCGGTATTGGGCAGGGCTTCGCCCTGCCAGATGACCCGGCCGAGATAATGGCCGCGCCTTGTCTCCACTACCGCGTGGGCGTCACGGCCGGCCGTAAAGCCAGGCCCCAGGGCGATGACAATGGGTGCCTGCTCTATGCTTGTCCCCAGGTTGGTCTTGGCCATGATGGCATCTACGACAATTTCCGGCCGGAGGGCCGCGATAACCCCGGCCCGGGGATCCACCAGCACGGCAATTTCTCCCTGCGTGGCTTTCGTTAGGGCCTCCTCCGGGCCGGTCACCAGCCGGGCCGTAACTCCCTCTACAGTAACGGCGCCGGAATAAACCGCTTCGGCAAAGGCCACGGCCCGGCGGATTACCGTTGGCCGGGCTATTTCCGTCATGATTACCGGAAAACCGGCTTGTTGGAGACGGTGGGCCACACCGCTAGCCAGATCCCCCGCCCCTTTGATGACCACCAGATGTCGCACTTTCCTGCCCCCTGGAAATTTAGTTAGAAGTCAGAGTTGGCAAAAGTTACTGCTCCCCCAGCCAGTCCCGGTAATCAGCCGGGGTATCGATATCCTGCACCACTCCGGGGCAGTCCACTTCTACCGCCAGCACTTCCTCCGGATGAACCCGGATAATCTCCCTGGCTCCCACATCCCCCTGCTGGGCCATGATTTCCGGCCAGAGAGTGCGGTCGATGAGAACCGGATTGCCCCGCCGTCCCTGGTAAACGGGAACAATAATCTTTTTCCCTCCCTGCCGGTAAGCGCCACACAACCGGGTGATGACTTCCGGCGTGACTCCCGGCTGGTCGGCCAGGACAAAAAGGGCGGCCCGGCTTTCCGGCCCGAGGGCGGCCAGCCCGGCCTGCAGGGAGGTGCTGAGGCCCCGGCGGTAGCCGGGATTGTAAGCCAGATTTACCCGTAAGCCTTCCAGGGCCGCTACCACCCTGCCGGCCTCGTGACCCAGGACCACGACAACATTCCCCGGTAAGGCTGCCTGGGCCGTGGCTACCACCCGTCGTACCATTGGCTGGCCGGCTATTGACAATAGTTGCTTGCCGCCGCCAAGGCGCTCCCCGGTCCCGGCGGCCAGGACAACTATTCCCACCGGCCCGGCCGTTCTCGTTGCCTGTCGCAGTATTACCTGGCGCACCGGCGCCGGGGTGGCCACCGCACCCAGGATAACCTTCTCGCCGCCGGCGGCGAGGACGGCCCCGGCCACGGACCTGCCCGCCCGCAGCAGTTCATAATCTTCAGCCTGGTTTAACAAAACCACCCATTGCGCCGCCGGCGGCACCCCTTTACGCCCGCCGCGAGGATGGACCAGGAGCCGGGCCACATCATGGTCTGTCACCAGGAAGCCCTCTTCCCGTCCCAGCAGACCTGCCGCCAGCCGGGGGCGGTGGACAAAGGGGGCGGCCAGGGGCCGCCCCAGCACCGGCAGGCCGGCGACCGTCACCACCATGGTTGTCACCGGCGGGATGACCGGCTCGTGGTCCGCCGGGACCTTGAGGAGGGCTCCCGCCGCTCCATCGCCCTCGAGGAGGAGGTAATCAATATCCAGTTCTGCCAGCGCAGTTACGCCTGCCGCGTCCAGGCCCTTAATCTTACCCTGGTCAGTAACCCCAGACCCGCAGGTGATCAGATTCCCCCTCTTTAGACCGGCTGCCACACCTGCTGCCAGGCTGGCGGTATCGCTGGTAATGACCGGTTCCGCCAGCTGCCGGAGCTGGCTTAAAAGCATTTTTGTGGTCGGGGCAACAACCACCCGGCGCCCAGCGGCTGCCAGTTCGCGGGCCAGACAAATAAGGGCCGAGGTTTTACCCCCTGCCCCGACAACAGTGATGATCTCTCTGGCCTGTAACCCCAGGGCCTGGTATAAGCGCATCGAAAAATCCCCCAAGAACACTTAATAATAACCCGGCATTATAAACAGCTAAGGGCGCCGGCCTCCATCAGGGACTTTAAAACTGGGGGGGCGTAATGGCCGAAATAAAGACCAGGTCTTTGTTTCCGGCACTCCACAGCTTGTGGGGGATGGAGGCGTAATAGTAGATGCTGTCCCCCGCTTCCAGCCGGTAGACTTCCCCGCCGATGTCGATTTCCATAATTCCCTCGAGGACGACAATGCATTCTTCCCCCGGGTGCGCCAGGGGCTCGTCGCAGCTGGCCGCTCCCGGCTCCAGGCGGCCCATCATCACTTCCATCTTACGGTTTAAATCCGGTGAAAGGAGTTCATAGGTCAAGTGGGAGCGGGGAAAACGCAGGACCTTGCGCTGGTCTTTCCGCACTACCGGGCTGTGGTCTTCATGATTTAATAGGAAATAAAAAATAGGGATATCCAGAGCCTCGGCAATTTTGCGTAAAGAGGTAATAGAGGGATCGGCCAGATCCCGTTCCACCTGGCTTAAAAAACTGGAAGTGAGACCGGTTTTTTCCGCTACATCCTTGAGGCTCATGCCCCGCTCCCGGCGTAGGTTGCGTATCTTCTCTCCAAGCACTCTTTACCCTCCCAGTGGCTCGATAAATACATCCATAATCCCGCCACAGACCATGCCTTCGTCGGCAGCTGTGTCGGCCGTCAGGTCCAGGTGATATATTTCCGGCTCCCCCTTTTCCAGGACCAGCAATGCCCGCTGGCGAATGGCCGCTTCGGCACAACCGCCGCCGATGGTTCCCAGGGTTTGGCCCCCGGCAGTGATCAGCATCTGGGTTCCGGCTTCCCGGGGCGCCGAACCCTTGACCCGGATTATAGTCGCCAGGGCACAAGGCTCTCCCTGCTCCATCAATCTAACCGCCCCTTGAACAAGCTCCCGGTCCATCTTGCTGGCTCCCCCGCTTAAGTCAACTGAACTCCTTAAGTATTTATTACAACATATTTAACTCTTTTTCCTTCTTTGCTGACAATCTTTATCTTTATTTTTCGCTGCTAAAAAATAACCGCCGGCTCTTAAAGAGGGGCGGTAGATTTAAGCTCCACGTCGATAAACCCGGATAATCTCCGCCAGGATACTGACGGCAATCTCCGCCGGCGTTTCAGCACCGATGTCCAGGCCGATGGGGGCATGAATTCGCTCCAGGGCCGCTTCACTTACACCCTCGGCCAGCAGGCGCTCTTTAACCCCCTGGACGCGCCGCCGGCTGCCGATCATGCCGATATAGGCCGCCGGAGAGTCGATTACGGCCCGCAGGCAGTCATAATCATAGCGGTGGCCCCGGGTGACGATAACGATAAAAGTGGAGGGAGTGAGCTTAATTTCCTGCAGGGCCGCCGTAAAGTTATTACAAATTATTCTATCGGCTGCTGGGAATAGGGCGCGATTTGCGAAGTCAGGACGGTCGTCAATTACGCTTACCCGGTAGCCGGCCAGTTTGGCAACCGCAGCAACCTTCTGGCCCACATGGCCGCCCCCCAGGACGATAACTTCCGGTTCGGGGAGCACCGGTTCCAGGAAAAGGGTTACGCCGCCCGCATCCAGGTCTATGGTTTCCAACCGGGGCCGGCGCCCGGCTAAAACCTCCCTGGCCCGTTCAGCTACAGCGGCTTCCAGATTTGCTGATCCCAGGCTGCCGTAATGACCCTCCGGAGTCCATAGGAAACGGTTGCCAGGTGCCACTCCCGGCAGGCCTGCTTCTGCTTTGACTACCGTAGCGGCTACTCCCGGCTGCTGACCCTCCAGGGCCGCCAGGAGCTGCCGGAAAAAGGCCAATTTATCCATGGCTGCTCTCCTTCCTCCGTCAACCCAGACTTTTTGCAGGCCTCTTAACCTGACTCCCAAAACATTTCCCACTTACCGGGTGGACCATGGTCAGCCTTCATGAGAGAGGCGGCCGCAACCATCGGCCGCTGCCAAATTGCCTTCCAGGCAAAAATCTACAAACTCCGCCATGGTATTTACGACGGCGTCCGGACGGGCGGCCAGCAGGCGTTCCCGGGGGATCCTGCTCCACCCCGCTGCCACGCTCGTTACCCCACCCGCCCTTGCTGCCATAATATCGTGGGGGCTGTCGCCGATCATTGCTACTTCAGCTGGAGCAAGCTGTAATAGCTCAAGGCCGCGCCGGACCGGCTCCGGACCCGGCTTGTGGCTGCGCACGTCTTCCATGGTAACCACTACCGGGAAAAAATCTTCCAGGTGGAAAAGGCGCAGGCCATAGAGGGTGGTTTCCCGCACGCGGGAAGTAACGATACCGAGCTTGATACCTGCCGCCCGGAGCTCTTCCAGGCCTTCCCGCACCCCCGGGCAGGGCCGTACCAGGGTGTCAAAATGTTCCTCGCTGAAGCGGCGGTAAATGGGGAGCATCTCTTCTACGAGATCGGACTGACCTGGTACAAAGGCGCTCAAGCCGTCCCGCAGGGGGATGCCAAAATAAGGGTAAATCTCTTCCGGAGCTACCTTCCGGCCCAGGTATGGCGCCAGGGTATGCTGGAAGGACTTGATCACCAGTTCGGAGGTATCCACCAGGGTGCCGTCAAAATCAAAGAGTACGCCGGCGAACAAAACCCCTCCCCCCTTACAGCCGTTCCTTCAGCAGCTGGTTCACCAGACCGGGGTTGGCCTTGCCCCTGGTGGCCTTCATCACCTGGCCCACCAGGAATCCCAGGGCCTTGTCTTTGCCGTTGCGGTAATCCTCAACCACACCCGGGTTGGCGGCCAGGACTTCCTCGACAATCTGCGTCAGGGCGGCCACATCGCTGATCTGGACCAGGCCCTTTTCCTCGACTATCTGGCGCGCCCCTTTACCGGTGGCAAACATCTCTTCCAGGACCTGCTTGGCAATCTTGCCGCTGATGGTCCCTTCCTTTTGCAGTTGCAAGAGACTCGCCATTTCTTCCGGCGGTACCGGAGATTGTCCCGGTTCCAGGTTGCCGGCATTTAAAAGGCGCAGGAAGTCGCCCATGATCCAGTTGCTGACGGTCTTGGCGTCGGGATAGAGGGCCACCACCCGGTCAAAATAATCGGCGAGATCCCGCGAGCTGGTAATCACCCCGGCATCGTAGGCCGGCAGGCCATAATCGTCAATCAAGCGGCGGCAGCGAGCGTCGGGCAACTCCGGCAGTTCCCTGCGCACCCGCTCGATCCAGGCGGCGTCAATCTCTAAAGGTACCAGGTCGGGGTCAGGGAAATAGCGGTAATCCTGGGCTTCTTCCTTGGTGCGCATGACATACGTCACGCCACGGTTCTCATCCCAGGCCATGGTGGCCTGCTCCACCCGGCCGCCGCTTTCCAGGATGGCAATCTGGCGCTCGATCTCATACTCCAGAGCCCGCTGCAGGGAGCGGAAGGAGTTCAGGTTCTTCACTTCCGTCTTGGTGCCGAAGGACTGGCTCCCCCGCGGCCGCACCGACACATTGGCATCACAGCGTAACGATCCTTCTTCCATCTTGCAGTCGGACACATCCAGGTATTGGAGGATGGCCCGCAGCTTTTCCATGTAAGCCCGGGCTTCGGCCGGCGAGCGCAGGTCCGGCTCGGAGACGATCTCCAGCAGGGGTACCCCCGTCCGGTTGTAGTCCACCAGGGAGTAACCGCCGTCGGGACCGTCGACGTGAATCAGCTTGCCGGCGTCTTCTTCCATATGCACCCTGGTGATGCCGATAATCCGTTCTTCGCCGTCAACGGTAATCTTTAAATGGCCCCCCCTGGCCAGGGGCAGGTCGTACTGGGATATCTGGTAGTTTTTGGGTAGATCCGGGTAATAGTAATTCTTGCGGTCAAACTTGCAGAAGGTTGCCACCTGGCAGTTCAGCGCCAGGGCCGTCTTTAGCCCGAACTCCACCACCCGCCGGTTAATGACCGGCAGCACCCCGGGCAGCCCCAGGCAGACGGGGCAGACATGGGTGTTGGGTTCACCGCCGAAGGCCGTGGTACAGCCACAGAAAGCCTTGGCATTGGTTTTCAGCTCCACATGGACTTCCAGGCCGATAACAGCTTCATATTCCACTTTAAGCCACTCCCAGCTCCGGCCGCCGCCGGTGATATTCGGTAGCTTGTTCAAAGGCGTAAGCTACCCGCAGCAGGGTTGCCTCATCAAAGGCTTTACCGATCAACTGCAGGCCAACGGGCAGCCCCTGGCTGAAGCCGCAGGGGATGGAGAGGGCCGGCAACCCGGCCATATTAACAGGAATAGTGCAGAGGTCAGACATATACATAGCCAGGGGATCCCCTGCTTTTTCCCCTAAACGGAAAGCTACTGTAGGCGATGTTGGGGTTGCCAGCAGGTCGTATTTGTTAAAGGCGGCTTCGAAATCCCGGCGAATAAGGGTCCTTACCTTCAGGGCTTTCAGGTAATAAGCGTCGTAGTAGCCCGAACTCAAGGCGTAGGTACCCAGCATGATGCGCCGCTTTACCTCCGGTCCAAAACCCCGGCTCCTGGTGTTCATATACATTTCAATAATGTCTTTGCCCGGCACCCGGAGACCGTAACTGACGCCGTCATAACGGGCCAGGTTGGAGGAAGCCTCCGCCGGGGCCACCAGGTAATAGGCCGGCAGGGCGTATTCCGTATGGGGCAGGGAAGTCTCTTCGCAAATGGCCCCCATTTCCTCAAGTTTGGCAATGGCCCGGCGGACGACCGTCTCGACCTCCGGTTCCATGCCGGCACCGAAATACTCCCGCGGTACACCTATTTTTAAACCTTTAATTTCAGGTTTTAAAGCCGCCCGGTAATCAGGTACCGGCAGGTCGGCCGAGGTGGAATCAGAGGGATCATGACCGGCAATGACCCCCAGGACCAGGGCGCAATCGGTGACATCCCGGGTAATGGGGCCGATCTGGTCCAGGGATGAGGCGAAGGCCACCAGGCCATAACGCGACACCCGGCCATAGGTGGGTTTCATACCGACGACGCCGCAAAAGGAGGCCGGCTGGCGGATGGAACCGCCGGTATCGGACCCGAGGGCATAACAGGCCTCCCCGGCGGCCACGGCCGCTACCGAACCGCCGCTGGACCCGCCCGGCACCCGCTCCAGGTCCCAGGGATTACGGGTCGGGAAAAAGCCGGAGTTTTCCGTGGAGGAACCCATGGCAAATTCATCCATATTAAGCTTGCCCAGCATTACCGCTCCGGCATCTTTAAGGCGCCGGACCACGGTAGCGTCATAGGGGGGCACCCACCCGGCCAGCATCCGGGAAGCACAGGTTGTCCGTACTCCTTCGGTGCAGAGGTTGTCCTTTAAGGCCATGGGCACGCCGGCCAGGGGCCCCGGTTCCTCCCCCCGGGCGCGGGCCGCGTCAACGGCTTTAGCCTGCTCCAGGGCCTCTTCGGCCGTCCGGGTTAGATAAGCCTGCACCCGGCCATCGACGGCCTCGATGCGCTCGAGCATGGCTTCGGTAACCTCTACGGCGCTGACCTCGCGGCGCTGTAAAAGATCGCCCAGCTCATGGGCGGTCAAATAGTGTAAATCCATCTTCCACACCTCCCGGTCTAAACTACCCGCGGCACTTTAAACTGCCCTTCACTGGCTGCCGGTGCCCCGGCCAGGGCCTTTTCCCGGGGTAGCCCGGGTCGCGCTACGTCATCGCGGAATACATTGCGCAAGGGCAACACGTGGGCTGTAGGCTCCACATTTTCCGTGTCCAGGGCGTTCAATTTGTCCATATATTCCAGGATGGCATTTAGCTGCTCGGTGTAGGCCGCCTTTTCCTCAGGAGACAGCTTCAGGCGGGCCAGCAGGGCGACGTGTTCTACCTCCGCTGTCGTGATAGGCATATATAATAACCACCTTTTTAAGGTATACTTTCTGCCTAATTATAACAGAAGGGGTGACTAAGGGCAATCCTCGCCTGGTTAAGCCCGGTCATATAGATCTTCTCGCCGCCAGGCTCGTTTTCCTTCCAGCAATCGTTTTAAACCGTCCGCATCTATCACCGGCACCCCCAGTTCCCGGGCGCGGGTGTACTTGGATCCCGGCTTTTCGCCGGCCACCAGGTAATCGGTCTTTTTGCTCACGCTGCTTACAACCTTGCCCCCGGCGCGGGTAATGAGCTCTTCTGCTTCCTTGCGGGTAAGGCCCGGCAGGGTGCCGGTGATGACAAAGGTCTTGCCGCTTAAAGGCCCGGCCGGAGCGGCCGCTCTTTCAGCTTCCATTCGTACCCCGGCTTTTTTCAGCTTCTCCAGGACGGCCAGATTTCTCGGTTCGGCAAAAAATTCCCGGATACTCTCAGCAATACGGGGGCCTATATCGGGCAGGGAGGTCAATTCCTCCTCTGAGGCCGCGATTAGCTTCTCCAGGGAGCCGAAGTGGCCGGCCAGGGTCCGCGCCGCCCGCTCGCCCACATGGCGAATGCCGAGACCGAAAAGCAGGCGTTCCAGGGGCCTGTCCTTGGCTGCGGCAATGGCCGCAATGAGGTTGCTGGCCGACTGCTCGCCAAAGCGCTCCAGCTTTAACAGGTCTTCCTTTTGCAGGTAGTAGAGGTCGGCCGCATCACGAATGAGGCCGGCCTCCAGGAGCTGGGAAATGATGGCCGGCCCCAGGCCCTGGATGTCCATGGCTCCCCGGGAGGCAAAGTGGATGATCCCTTCCAGGACCTGGGCCGGGCAGGCTAAACCCCCGGTGCAGCGGTGGGCCGCTTCTCCCGGCGGGCGGACTACTGCCGCGCCGCAGGCCGGGCACTTCTCCGGCATGGTAAAAACCTCTTCCGCTCCGGTACGATGTTCGGGCAGGACCTCCACCACTTCCGGGATGATGTCGCCGGCCTTCTGGATAACTACCGTATCGCCGATGCGGATGTCCTTTTGCCGGATGTAGTCTTCATTATGCAAGGTAGCCCGGCTGACGGTAGTTCCGGCCAGGCGCACCGGCGTTAAAATAGCTGTTGGTGTCAGGACGCCCGTGCGCCCTACCCGGAGGATAATCCCTTCCACCCGGGTCGTTGCCTGCTCGGCCGGGAATTTATAGGCCACGGCCCAGCGCGGCGCTTTGGCCGTCGCGCCCAGGACGGGATGCAGGGCCAGGTCGTTAACCTTGATCACCAGGCCGTCGATTTCATAGGGTAAGGCAGCGCGGCGCTCCGGTGTCCAGGCCTTTACTTCTGCCAGCACAGCCTGGATGTCCCGGGCCAGGAAGCGGTAAGGGTTGACGGGTAAACCCAGTTCGGCCAGGAAGTCCAGGGCGGCGGCCTGGGTAGTAACTTGTGCTCCGGTGACTTTGATTACCTGGTAGACAAAAAGGCTTAAATTGCGGCTGGCCGTCACTTTGGGATCCAGCTGGCGCAGAGAGCCGGCCGCGGCATTGCGGGGATTGGCGAAGAGGGGCTCCCCGGCCTCCTCCCGTTCGGCGTTCAGGCGGGCAAAGGCCGCCTTGGGCATGTAGACTTCCCCCCGCACTACCAGGTGGGGCAGGGGTTGCCGCAAGCGCAGGGGGAGCAACGGGATGGTCCGTAGATTCGCCGTCACTTCTTCTCCCACCTGGCCGTCGCCCCGGGTGGCCCCCAGGCTAAAAACCCCGTCAATATAGGTGAGGGCCACCGTCAGGCCGTCTATTTTAGGCTCGATCAGGTAGGACACCTCGCCGCCGGTTATTTCCCGCACCCGGCGGTCGAAATCCAGCAAATCGCCCTCATCGAAGGCGTCATTTAAACTCAATAAAACTTCCGGATGCCGGACGGGGTTGAATTCTTCCCGGGGCGCTCCGCCTACCCGCTGGCTGGGAGAATCCGCTGTCAGGAGTTCCGGGTAGGTTTCTTCCAGGGCTATCAATTCCTGCATCAGGGCGTCGTATTCCCGGTCGCTGATCACCGGCTGGTCGAGGACGTAGTAGCGGTAATTATGTTCTTCGATCAGGCGCCGCAGTTCTTCTACCCTCTGCCGGGCCTCAGCCAGATCCATACAATCTCCCCTTTATACGAAAATCGCCAGATTGATATTTATGCCTCTACACCTTTCTAACGGGAGCGTAGCGGACCATGAGGTGCTTGATACCCTTTTCGGGGAAGGCTACGCTGATAACTGTATCCTCGCCTTCGCCACTGATTTTTACAACAACGCCGAGGCCAAAACTATTATGCTGGACTTTATCCCCCAGTTGCCAGTCATACTGGACCCGGGGAGCCGTCCCGCTCCCGTGCCGGCTCTGCTGGCTGCCGGTCATACCACCACCGGGACTTGCCGGCCCGGCCTGTCCATCCCTGGCAATTAAATCAGGCGGTATTTCCGCCAGGAAACGGGAAGGAGGGTTGCTCATGGTACTGCCGTAAAGGTTGCGGGTCCAGGCATGGGTCAGGTAGAGGACTTCTTTCGCCCTAGTCATACCCACATAGCAGAGACGGCGTTCTTCCTCCATTTCCTCCGGGTCCTCCAGGGAGCGAAAGTGGGGGAAAACCCCTTCCTCCAGGCCCGCCAGGAAGACCACCGGGAACTCCAGGCCCTTGGCCGTATGCATGGTCATGAAGACCACGGCGTTACCGCCGCTGTAGGTATCGCTTTCGGCCACCAGAGCCACCTGGGCCAGGAAATCGGCGAGCTCAGTTTTCTCACTACCCTGGTCATAATTCCTGGTGACCGTCAGGAACTCCTTTAAGTTTTCCAGCCGCGCCTGGGCTTCCGGCGTTTTCTCCGCTTCTAACTCGGCCTGGTAACCGGTTTCCCGCAAAATGGCGGTCACCATAGCCGTTATTGTTAAGTTTTCCTGCTGCTGGCGCAGGTTATCCAGCAGGGTTATCATTTCCTGGAGGGCCTGCCGTCCTTTAGCGGGAATACCGGGGATGTTCTCCAACTGCTGTAAAGCCCGGTAAAGGCTTAAACCCCTGCTCGCAGCAAAGGCTTCCAGGCGGGCCAGGGAGGTTTCGCCGATACCCCGCCGCGGGACATTGATAATCCTTAAGAGGCTCGTGGCGTCATCGGGGTTGGCTATCACCCTTAAGTAGGCCAGGATGTCCTTGATCTCTTTCCGCTGGTAGAATTTCAAGCCGCCGACGATTTCATAGGGAATACCCGCCTGGAGGAAGGCCTCTTCCAAAGCCCGCGATTGGGCATGGGTACGGTAGAGAACGGCAAAATCGCTGAAGGGCCGGCTTTCCTGGGTGTGGCGGCGGTAAATTTCAGCAGCAATATAATTACCTTCATCGCGTTCATCATTGGCGCTGTAAAGGTGCAGCAGTTCCCCTTCCCGACGCCGCGTCCAGAGCCGTTTTTCCTTGCGGCCCACATTATGCTGGATAACGGCATTGGCCGCCTTGAGGATGGGCTGGGTGGAGCGGTAATTCTCCTCCAGGAGGATTACCCGGGCATTGGGAAAATCCTCTTCAAAGGCCAGGATATTGCCGATGTCGGCCCCGCGCCAGCCGTAAATGCCCTGGTCCGGGTCGCCGACGACGCAGAGGTTTTCACCTTTACCGGCCAGCAGGCGCACCAGGACATACTGGGCATGATTGGTATCCTGGTACTCGTCCACCAGGATATGCTGCCAGCGCTGCTGGTAGTAACGCAAAATCAGGGGGTTATTCTGCCACAGGGCTACCGTCTGCATGATAAGGTCATCAAAATCCATGGCATTGGCGGCTTTAAGCCGCTCCTGGTAGCGACGGTAGATAATGCCCTGCTGCTGTTCTTTTACAGTAGCGCTCCAGCTCAGGTATTGTTCGGGTGTCTGCAAGGAGTTTTTAGCATTGCTGATAACATGGGCTACCGAGCGGGGCGGGAACTTTTTCTCATCCAGGTTTAGTTCCTTTAAAACCTCGCGAAGGACGGCCTGCTGGTCGTCGGTGTCGTAAATGGTGAAATTGGGCCGGTAACCCAAAAGGTGCCCGTCCCGCCTTAAAATGCGCACACAGGCCGAGTGGAAGGTGCTGACCTGGAGGCGCCGGGCCGCGTTACCCACCAGCCCCTCCAGGCGTTCCTTCATTTCCTGGGCCGCTTTATTGGTAAAGGTCACCGCCAGGATATTTTCCGGCGCCACCCCTTCCTGAATGAGGGAGGCTACCCGGTAGGTCAAAACCCTGGTTTTGCCGCTTCCGGCACCGGCCAGCACCAGGAGGGGCGCACCGCGGTGCTTTACGGCTTCTTGCTGGGGCTTGTTAAGTAAAGCCATAAAGTCTGCCAAGATCTTCACACTCCCAAACATAACTTATATTCGCCCCCATAGATAAAAAACCTGCTACGTGGTTCTTTTCTTTCTCTCCATCCAGGGAAGGGTTGCATATAATGCAGCAGAGAATAAAGTATATGTGAGGTGAACAAATTGTTTATAAGGGACGCCGATAAGCAAATAATCCGCCTGAAGGCTCCCCAGCAAGAGAAAGGCATTGCGGCTGCCCTGACCGTCCTGGAAGATAATTACCAGGAAGGCGAGAAAAATACCAGCGTCTCCAGTCAGCTGGCAGGCAGTACTCCTGCACCCGCAGAAGAAGAGCCGCCCTGCCCAACACCAGGCCAGGACCATAACCAGCCCCTGACCCTGGCCGCCCACAGTCAGGCCCTCTTCCGGGAAGCTATTTTAAACGGCACCGTTAATCAGGTGCTGGACGAGTTGCGGGTATGGATCGAAAAAATCCGGGCTTTCTTGCTGTATGCCGATACCGGTATCGAGACGGCCGGTAATATTGTTAACATTGCCAAAGGCACCCTGGAAAAGGAACTGGGCCTGTCCCCGGCCGCCGCTACCACCGGCCCCGTAACTATGCAGCTGCCGACCTCATCCTTACAATTAGTGTGGAACCTCATCCGCACCCCGGAATTCCAGCAATTTACCGGCCGGATGCTGGCCCAGATCCTCAAAATGGGCCTCACCCCGCCCCCGCAAGGAGAAAGCTCTGGCTAGAGCCAGAGCTTTCTCCTTTGACAAAAGGCCCTACGCGGGCCGGTGATATTTTGGTCGCCAGACTTAGGATCTGGTGAGATTATACCTTGCCTCTTCTAATATAAATAGTCCTCCTCCGGCCTACCAGTCCAGCAGGCGCTTTTCTCCTTCCAGGGCGCGGATGTCCGTCACGTCCTGGGTGACCTCCACCACGCCCCGGTAGCGGCCCTCAGCGTCGCGCACGGCGAAATAACGAATATGAATGAAGCGGCCGTTCATGGTGAGCCAGAATTCAGCCTCATTCCTGGTACCGTCGCGGAATTCGGCCAGAATCTTCTCCACCACATGAACGCTGGCCGGGGGGTGGCAGTTCTGCACTTTACGGCCGATGATAGCCGGGCTGCGGGTAAAAATGCGGTGCTTACCGGCGGAATAATAGCGGACGTTGTCATTCTCGTCAACAAAGGTGATATCTACAGGCAAATGGGTTAAAAGGAGGTTCACCTGTTCCGGGGTCAACCTGCCGGTAGCTAACTCGATTGCCCCTGCCGGGCCTTCTTTTTCCTGCGCATCCGGGGCGGTCCCGGCCGCCTGGCGCGGCCGCCATTCGTTCCCGGGAGAAACCAGGGCGTAGCCTATTTCCTCTTCACCCCGGCGTACCTCCACCCAGTCGGAGGGTGTAAGTTTTTCCATGGCCATGGGAAAGAGGATGCTTTCTTCCTTATTAATCATTTCCACTATAGCCGTGAGCAGTTCGTTTCCCTGGTTGATAACAGTAGCCAGATCATCTTCATCCACGGCACGGGTTACCTTTTTCAACATAGCCCGGATGTCGTCGTGGAGCTGCCACATGACCTTGGGCGGGCCGTATACTCCCCGCCGTTCCAGCAGCGGAAACAGCTGGTGCTCCTTGCGGAGGTAATGTTTGTCGATTTCCGCCAGGCGGGCCAGCTCTTTTTTAATTTCTTCCTTCCGCCGCCGGAAAACTTCCCGGCCTTCCTTATCTGCCGCCTTAATTTCCCCCAGGAGCTTCTTCAGGGCCTCCACCACGCCGCGTATGGCTTCGTTCTCCAGGCGGAAGGTGTGGACGGGGTGGCCGGGCGGGGTGGGTTCAACCTGCTGTTCGGCCAGGGATTCTTTAAACAGGGCGACGTGAACATCGCATAAGCGCTTGATCTCCTCTTCCGGCATGCCCTCGGCAATAAGCCGGCTTTCCATAGCCGCGATTTCACCCGGGCTGACGTTACGAATCAGCCTAGCAAAGCGTTGTTTCAGCTCTTCCAGGTCCTTACCGGCATGTAAATCCCGGATAATCCCCTTTAAAATTTCCTGGCGCTCTTCCCGGGCATCCAGCAGTTCACTCACGACCATTTCTCCTTTTCGCTTATTTACTAAAATGTTTCCCTGGCCAAAGTCCGGGTTATGCATCTTTGCACTCAAAAAAACCTCTTTACTTGCACGCCAGGGCCGGCGCCGGGCACTGTTGGCACTATTTTGTTATTTTATTCCTTCCTTCCCGGTGGTATAATAAACCAGTAAAAATCTCACAACAAAGTAGAGGTGAAGGAAATGGAGCCGGATAAGAAACAGGCTGACAGCAGGCCCCTAGAAGCCCGGGCGGCCGTTTTAAGCGAGCTGGTCGGTTACCAGGAGGGCTCTATCGTCAGCCGGACGATTATTGATAAAAAGACAGGTACGGTAACCCTCTTCGCCTTCGCTGCCGGCCAGGGCCTGAGCGAGCACACGGCGCCCTACGACGCCCTGGTGCACGTACTGGACGGGGAAGTGGAAATTACCATCGCCGGCAAGCCTCTCCATGTAAAGACGGGGGAGGCCGTAATCATGCCCGCCAACCAGCCCCACGCCCTGCGGGCGCTAACAAATTTCAAGATGGTCCTGACCATGATCCGGTCCTGAGAGAACCATGTAAAAAATTCCGCCATAATGACCCCCAGGGTCATTATGGCGGCTCGCCGTGGTATAATCCTCATATACCTTACTATCTATGCGGGTCGGAGTAAAGATGCAGGAGAAAAAATTTTTATCAACGCTTAAACCTATATTTGCCTCTTTACCGGATGTCGTTGCCGTATATTTATTTGGCTCATATTTAAACGAGCCTGAGCGGGCGCGGGATGTGGACCTGGCAATTCTTCTCAAAACAACGGAAAGTAGGATAACATACTACTATATGCATCTTTATTCAAAGCTGGGAGAAATTTTTTCGCCTCTTGAAGTGGATCTGCTCTTTTTAAATTGCGCGCCCGTGCCTATAGCTTTTGAAGTGATTAATACCGGCGAGGTTATTTATTGTACTGATGAGGAGCGCCGGACAGACTTTGAATACGTTATTTCCGGTTTATATCTTGACTATAATTACCATCTACACCAGGGCAGGCGGGAATTATATGAAGCAATAAGGGAGGCTTCATCCCTTGTTCAATGAGGAACTAATAGCCGCAAGGCTGGATATTATTCATAGCGCTATAAGAAGGTTGCAGCTCCTGGCACGCATGCCACGGGAACAATTCCTGCAAGATGACCTGCAAAACCGCCTGGGGGACTTTACGCTGTTCTGTCAACATATTGTGAATTACCTGGAGAGGCGCTAACAAACCCGAACCTTATCGGAACCCAGCGATAGGAGCGCCTGTTTACCGCCCTATTCTATAGTTCCAAGGCATTAGCGTTGCCAAAAAGAATAGTCCCTTCATCTCTCTATGTTCCATTACCCCTCGTAGCTAGAACTTATAAAATGTTATCCAATGCAGGCTGGTTAAGCGATATTTCCCAGTCGTCAAAGCTGCCAATGTAATCGCCAGCATATTTTTGCTGGACCAAAATCCAAACCTGGAGAGCTGATAATACGTCTTCGAAAAATGGAGAGAGTAATAAAGGCCTTGAGTCCCGATGCGTTTGTCAATACAAAAGTGATCTTACTATGGCAAAGTAAATATATGAGTCACTTGTGATAAATTAAAAGTGATCCACTCTAGGTGGAAACGCTGAGAATAAAGGATGCTCCCTGCCCCTTCCCCAGGGAAGGAGCAGGGAAGGCAAACAACGAACATAGCTTTATGGCGCTGTTTCAGGCTATAGGATTCGGCGTTCATATTCAAGATGTGGGACTTAAAGGTAACCCGGTCTACCAGGGCTGCCGCCAATATGCGGTCGCCGAAGATTTCCTCCCATTTATAGAAGTCAAGGTTAGTGTTAATTATTACACTGTCACACTCATTTCTTTCAGAGATAACTTGAAAGAGAAATTCTGCCCCCTGACGGGGAAGGGAGATATAAGAGATAGCTCGTCTACGATTAACAGGTTAACCCAGGAGAGTTCTTTCGGCCCAAAAGTTCCTTTGGCCAGGCCATTTACTATTGCCTGGGTCAGTGGGATAAACTCGTAGCATTTCTAGCAAGACGGGCGTCTGGAACTCTACAACAACCGCAGCGAACGCTCCTTCAGTTGTTTTCCAATACTCCACGGGTGCTAAAGCCAGCGCCATTACCTAAAGCATCACAGAAACGGTCAAAGAAAATAGGTTAAAATCCCTTCCACTATCTCATTCACCTCTTTGAAAAACTTCCTAACCTAGACCTCCAGGTTAGCCACAAAAATGCCCTGGCTCAACTCCTGCCGTGGTCGGAAACTTTGCCTCCTATTTGCCGGAAGAATAATTAAGCTTGTTTTAGTCCCCACCTCGGAGATAGATGGGGGTTATTTTACGCTTACCTATGTTCTCATTACTCAAGTCGCGGATGGACCATAAAGGTGTCTATCGGAAAATAGTAAGGGAGGTACTGGTTGGTGAAGCTGATTATCTGAACGACGTAACTTATGACCCTTTAGTTCTCTAAGCTGTTTAATACTAGTAATATGTGAATGGGGATTACTACCCCTACTATGGTTGTATATACCATTAATGTGATATATTACATCAATCAACTACCTCATAGTGCTTTGCAATAGGTTAAAGATTTTTATGCAACGCTAGTGGCTCTCTCGATTTGTGATATGAGATTCTTATATGGCTCGTAATTTAATGCAGGCCTGGGATCAAAGTCTATATATAGTTCAATGAAACCTTCACCATATTGCCTTGCACTTCTTGCCTCAAGTAGCCTGGTAATAATCCGCTTCTGGGAGATGAATTTGTTCAATGCTCGAATGACCACATCTTCCGCGGCATTAGGTGCTTTTATTGCCCTGTTAGCTCTCATGAGGGTATTTGCTCCCGAAATTAGTGCATCCTCTGGTGAAAAGTCACTCCAAACAGCATATTCAAGAAAAGAGCGAATAGGTGAAGGCCTCCCCCAATCAACAATAACTTCATCCCCAACCTGAGGGCCATCAAAGGCTCCTATTCTGCCGACTACTTCGTGATCAATATGTTCCCGGTACCTGTTGGGAATTACAAGTCTTGTTGCTTGAATTCTTCTAAGATACTTTAGCGTCTGCGCGAAAGTCCCTTCTCCCCCCCACGGTAAGAGCCAGCCCATGTAGGGTGATATGCTAAAATCAGGATAGTCAAGCCTTATCACATTTTCGTAAGCGTCAAACCCAACCCACCTAGCACCAAAGCAACATTTATAGGATAATCTCCCTCAAGAACATCAATGGAGGGGGATTTTTTATGACCAAAGCCGAACGGCAAGCACTATGGGAAACCCGGATAGCTGAATACAAGAAGAGTGGGCAGAGCGTAAAAGAATGGTGCTCCTCCCATGAGGACGTTAACCCCAAGCAATTATGGTACTGGCTGCGGAAGTATAAAAACCAGGATGCGGTTTCCCCGGGAAACTCAAACCGGTGGTTGCCGGTAAAAATAACCGAGCAGGCTTCTATAGAACAGGGCCACGCTTTACTGGTTAATGTAGGACCGGTCAGCATCGAAGTAAAGCCCGGCTTTGATCCCGCCTTGCTTTCTCAGGTGGTTAAGGCGCTGGTGGCTTTATGCTAAACGAAACAGGCATCGACCGGGTTTATCTCGCCTGCGGTGCAACGGATCTGCGCAAGTCCATTGACGGCCTGGCGGTGCTGGTCAAGGAAGGGTTTGAACTGGACCCCTTCTCTTCTTGCCTTTTCGTTTTCTGTAACCGCAATAGGGATAAACTAAAGATCCTCCACTGGGAGCACAACGGTTTCTGGCTTTATTACCGCCGGCTGGAGAAGGGCAAATTCCTATGGCCTCAAGATACCACTTCGGCAACCATCACCATAAGCCGTCGGGAGCTGCGCTGGCTGCTTGACGGCCTCCCCTTAAAACAGCCCCAAGCCCATCCCGAGGTAAAAGCGCGCACCATCTTGTAATATAAAGTACCAGAAAGAAATATTTTCTGTTTATGGTTGATTCTAGAGGAATTCGAAGCGATTCGTCGAATCATTAATGCATGAACACTTCTCAATCTATCGCTGCCATGACTATAGAAGAGCTGCAAGAGCGCTGTGTTCAGCTGGAACGGGAGAATGCCGAACTAACCGCCAAGCTAAACTGGTTTATGGAGCAGTTTCGTTTAAGCAAGAAGCGGCAATTCGGTGTTTCCAGCGAACGGACCAAGCCTTTAGAAGAGCAGCTTTTACTTTTTAACGAAGCGGAAGCGGAAGCCCGGCCGGAGGCACCTGAGCCGGATTTGGAAACCATCACCTACCAGCGCCGCAAAAAACACAGCCGCCGGGATATGAACCTGGAAGAACTGCCGGTAGAAGTAATAGAGCACCGCCTGCCGGAAGAAGAGCGGGTCTGCCCGTGTTGCGGCGGCCCTTTGCATGAAATGAGCACCGAGGTGCGGCAGGAACTCAAAGTAATCCCCGCCCAGGTGAAAGTGGTCAAACATGTGCGCTACGTCTATTCCTGCCGCCGCTGCGAGAAGGAGGAGATAAGTACTCCCGTTATCACGGCACCCATGCCTGCTCCTGTACTTCCCGGCAGCCCCCTATCTCCCTCCCTCCTGGCCTACATCATGACCCAGAAATACGGGGCAGGCCTACCCCTCTACCGCCAGGAGCAGCAGTTTAAAGGTTTGGGGATAGACCTTTCCCGGCAGACAATGGCCAACTGGGTGCTCCATGGAGCCAACACCTGGCTAACCCATATTTATGACCGCCTCCATGAATACCTGCTTAAAAGAGATATCCTCCATGCCGACGAGACCACCTTACAGGTGCTGCAGGAACCCGGGAGGGAAGCTACCACCAAATCATATCTTTGGCTTTACCGTACCGGGCGGGACGGACCCCCCATCATCCTTTACGACTACCAGACCACCCGGGCCGGCAAACACCCCCGCCGCTTCCTGTCAGGTTTTAAGGGTTATTTGCACGTTGACGGCTATGCCGGCTACAATGAACTTCCAGATGTCACCCTGGTCGGCTGCTGGGCCCATGCCCGGCGCAAGTTCGATGAGGCGCTCAAGGCCCTGCCGGAGGCGAAACGTTCGGCAGCCGTGGCTGCCAGGGAGGGGCTGGAGTACTGCAACCAGCTTTTTGCCATAGAGCGTGACCTGAAAGAAGTTCCACCAGAGGAACGATATCAAATCCGCCAGGTGCGCAGCCGGCCCATGCTGGACGCCTTTTTGGCGTGGCTAAAAAAACAGAAAGCGCAGGTGCTGCCCAAAAGCTCCTTTGGGCAGGCGATTTACTATTGTCTTAGCCAATGGGATAAACTAACCGCTTTTTTACAAGACGGGCGCTTGGAACTCGATAACAACCGGAGTGAACGTTCCATCAAGCCCTTCGTCATCGGCCGCAAGAACTGGTTGTTTGCCAACACCCCGCGGGGTGCCAAAGCCAGCGCCATTACCTATAGCATCATAGAAACGGCAAAAGAAAACGAGTTAAATCCCTTCCAGTACCTTATTTACCTCTTTGAAAAATTACCCAACCTGGACCTCCAGGATAAAGATGCCCTGGATCAACTCCTGCCTTGGTCGGAAACTTTGCCTCCTGTTTGCCGTATGCATAGTTAAGCTTGTTTTTGCCCCCACCTCGGTGATAGGTGGGGGCTATTTTACGCTTACACATTTTCGTCACTCAATCCAAGAATTGCATAGGCGGCCTTAGTTTCCTCTTTTCTCTTTTCAACGATTACCTCCCGTTCCTCAGGGTTGCTGTATCCGGCGTTCCCATTACAGAAAATAAGAACAAAAGGTTCTCCGCCGTTTACCACAACAGATTGGAGAAGGTATCCCGCCCCAAGAATTGCATCATCATCATGCGGGGAAAAGACTACAACCTTTTCTTTGCCGGCCTCCCATCCTGGAAAAAGGACCTCAATATTCTGGGATTTTATGCGTTTCCTGAAATCATAGTAGGAAAAATCCATTTGTCTTTACCTCCTGTTCTATAAAATGTTATCGAGTAGAATATGCCGCGAATTATACCTTACGTGCTAACCTTACCCCTACCGCCTTACATGCTTTACTCTCATCAATACATCAGCAGCATATACTCTTCTTTATTATTTCTTCAAGTATGTCTTCATCTTTTACTTCGATTTCATTCTTATAATTTTTAGCTACATCTTCGATTAATTCCCACTCTTCAACATGGCTTACAGTAGCCTCTGGCTCTAAAAGAGTCAAAGGTGATAAACTTTCCATTTCCAATATATAGTTATTTATGTAGGTTTCGTATGAAACGCTATAATCAGGATATTTAGCATCAACCTGGTGGTTGAAACGCTTTATAAACAAGTTTCCATGGTTTAAATAAGCAGCCCAGCCATCTTGATTGGCAATACCAAACTTAAAAGGATTACTTATCTCAGGGTCTTGCTTCAGCAAAATATATCTTTCGCCCCAGTAAACCCGCGGATCGTTCATTCTGGAATAAGGCCAGAGAGCTATGACGCGATTGGGTAAGAGACCCGTATACTGCCGCGGCTGGGGTACAATTTCTAAGCCACCGGGAGCCATCACCGTCAGCGCCCAGGCCGCCAGTTCAACTGGCCAAGCGTTTTTGTTGGTAAGATGATGGGCAATCTTTACCTTGCTTGAAGATTCCACCAGGAAAATTTCCATCTCTTTCTTAATCTGTACCCATGGCTCTACCTTTTGTGAAACCTTAACACCACCTTCTACCTCTGAGCACTCCACAGGCTCATTATCGGGGTAGTAACTGCGCGGGTAAACTTCCGGGCTGTGCCACAGACGATGGCCGCCCATAAGTCGCCATTCCTCTTTTCCTACGGGCAGAGTTATAGGCGCTTCCTCGCAAAACTCATTTTCTCTACCGATAAAACCATAACGGACCACACGAGGGCCAGTATCAATAGTAATTATAAGATCTACGATACCGTTGGTAAGCTCAAGACACTTGCCGTATATGTTATGCTTTATTTCTTTAACATTAATACTAACCATATATTAAGGCCCTCCTGATTGGTTATACCATATAGTCATTTTTATGGGCCAACGTTATATCCTAACGTTGGCCCATAATTTAATATTTACCATATTCTTCTAATGCCTCAAGCATGGCAATAAAATTTTCTGGTGGCACGTCCGGTTGAATATTATGGACGGTATTAAATACGAACCCTCCTCCGGGAGCGAGAATTTCAATTTGCCTTCTCACCGAATCCTTTACCTGTTGGGGAGTACCATGAGGTAAGATGTTCTGCGTATCTACTCCTCCTCCCCAAAAGACTATATCATTACCAAACTCTCGCTTTAATTTTGATGCCTCCATATTTTTAGCTGTAAATTGAACCGGGTTTAAAATGTCTACCCCTACTTCAATAAGATCAGGAATTAATTCGTAAATGGCTCCGCAACAATGTATGAAAACTGCCGCCTTGGTCTTACTATGAATAAACCCAAATAACTCTTTGTGGCGTGGTTTAATAAACTTACGGTACATTTCAGGAGAAATAAGCAAGCTATTCTGAGTACCTAGATCGTCGGCCTCTTGAACAACCTGGATTAAGTCTCCCACCTCCTCCAAAACCCGCGACCAGTATCTCATTTTTATTTCTAACGCTTTATCGAGTATCTTGCTTATTAATTCAGGCCGGAGCACCAGGTCCATATAAAAGTTTTCAAAGCCCCTTAACCAGGCACCCAATTCCATTATCCCGGCTGAGATACTCGACATTACAATAGCATAACCTTGCTCATAAAGTTTCAATGCCCGCTCCCGCAATCCAAGATAGCGATTTTCGTCATCAGGGTCAGGGAAAGTATAATTGTCTATATCCCTGACATCTTCGACATCCGCCAGGGGATTCTTATACATATCAAAATATAATCCATGGCCAAGAGGCATTCGCCATACAATACCCCATTCATCGGTAAAGTAGCGATAATGATCGTCTTCCTCAAAGTGCAGCTGCCATTTAGAGGAGCTTTTCGGTGACAGGTTGCGGGTATCAACGTTAATTTTTTGCAGAAAACGTTCGCTAGGGGCCGCCAATTGTTGTACGACATCAAAAATAGGAATCTCTTCTTCTCTCATTCCCATGTGCTCAAGAACATTTTGATAGGCTATTTTATGAATGCCAGTTATCAATGAAGCCCCTAAATCAAAAGGCACCCGGTCTGGCTCTTCATGGTTGAGGGCCTTAACTAAACGTTCTCTTGAATTCATTTTGTTATACCTCCCATAGGGAACAGGTACTGCCGCCATACATCAACGGTATAATGCGGCAGTACCAAATTTATAAAGTTACTTTACTTTACTTTTCAGGGCCTACTAACTCATTAACATTGTCTGGCGTTAATACATCAAGTTTAACAGGTATAAAATCTTTCTCCGGCTTTTGTCCAGCAACTATATAGTTGTAAAGATAAACTAGAGAATCAAAGCCTTGTCCGAATGGATCCTGATTAATTGCTGCTGCAATTTCTCCTGAGCGTACATATTTTACGTTTTCAGGAATCCAGTCATAACATACAACTTTAACCTGTCCAGTTTTACCCAAATCTTTAATAGCTTTAGCTGCTCCAAAAGGACCTCCTGCTGTTACATATATTACTTTCAAATCAGGATGAGCAGTAAGCATATCTTTAGTTAAGCTATAGGCAACTTCTGCTTTGTCACGATTTTCATAGACCCCAATTACTTGAATACCTTTGACTGATTTCAGATAATCAAGAGCACCATTCTTTCTCTGTTCATGTTGAGTTGCACCAAGAAAACCTGTAATTACACCGACTTTCCCTTCTCCGCCAGTAAGTTTCTCAATAGTTTGCCCTGCAAGCGTACCGGCAGCATAGGCATCTTGACCTATAAAAGCTAAACGTTTGCTAGGTTTAGAACCTTCGGCAATAAAGTTAATTACGGGAATACCACTATCGACTGCTTTATTAATAATAGTTTCTGTACCATCAAAAATTGGGACCACAGCAATTCCATCATATTTCTTTGCTATTGCAGTTTCCATTGCGGCAATTACCTTTTCTGCTTTTAATTCCTCACCCATTACAATATAACCCACATTCCGCACCTTTGGATATAATTACCAATGTTTACTTGGAGCACTAAAAAATACTCCTACCCACCACCGCGGGGTGGGAAAAGGTAAATTTCCTTGCCGAAACCAGCAAGTTCAAGGGCTCTAATCACCTCCGACCCGTGATAGTTGATTAACGCCCGGTCCGAACCCTGTTTAACTACCAGGAGATAATCAAACATCTCCAGGAGTGCCCGTGCTGTAGGGTTAGTACTCTTACGTTTCCCCGGCAGGATTAAGGGGGACTCCTCTTGCTCCAGATTTTTTCTTACCCGATACTCCAGGTAAGCTGCCACCAGAAGGGCTAGCTGGAAAACAAACGACATGGCTTCTACCCGGTTCTTGTTCTTAAGGAAGATGGGCCCCAGGAGGACCGGCTGTTTTAAGAAACGGAACTGCCTCTCAACAGCGTTCTGTTCCTTATACTCCTTGAGCACCGCCCGGTCGGGGTAAGCTTTGGTATCCATGAGATTGGTAATGAGGACAAAGGTGGAAGCCAGGTCTTTTTCATGGGCCATTGCTTCCCGGTCTTCCTCTATTCTAATATGGGCATGGTAAACGACTGTGTTCTGGGGCTGCTCTCCTTTTTTGGGCCGCCCACGTCGGACGTAGCTGCTCGCTATTTCTTCATCAACTGTGCCCTTTAGGATGAAAGGTTGGTGGCGGTATTCCCTCAAGAAGAGTTCTATGGCTTTTTTGGCGTCGGCCTCACAGGCGAAAGGGCGCCGGGAAAGAGCTTGGGCGGCCTTTTCCAGAACTTCTCTTTGCTTGGCCCACTTTTTCAAGAGACTATTCTCTTTGCGTTTATCCAGGGTTGTGGAGTGGACCACGATTAAACGAAAGTCATGGCCGCCTATTTCCCGGACAAAGCTCTGGCTTTTATAGTAGGCAGCATCTTTCTTTGAACTCAGTTTTCCGATCTCCTGCCAGGTGCCGGTTCGGAAGGCTTCGGCCTTAATCTCTTCGTTAAGGCCGAAGTTCTCCGGTAACAGGGAGATAAACTGGAGGGCGGGTTTGTTATCTTCCTCCTGCATCAAAAGAGCCAGGTTATCCTTAGTTACCAGGGCGCAGTCCGCCACGAAAATGACCTCTTTAAGCTTTGCCGGGCTCAATGTTTGGACCAATTCTTCAATAACCTCAGGGTACCAGGATTTATCACTGGTATTGCCGCCCAGACTTTGACCCAAAATGGGTAACCCATCTTTGTTTACGGTCAAGCCGATGAGAAACTGCTTGAGGTCAGGACGATGATCCTTGCTAAAACCGAAAGTTATATCTAAATCTCCTTCGCCCTCATAGGCGCCCTGTACGGAAATGGAGGTGGTATCCACATGGATGCCTGTAATGGGCACGTTGTGGGTAGCGGCGGCAGTTAAAGCAATGCTGGAGAACAACTTCTTCAGCTGGCCGCTGGCGAAGAGTTTATCCAGGGCCCGGCCCAGGGCATCATCGTTAAAATCTCTAGGCCGGACCTGTTGCTCAGCTCCAAACAAAACCTCCAGGTCCTGGTTCTCATAAAAGCGCTCCACATGATAGAGGGCCTCTCGGTCTACCAGGAGATTAATGATCAGCGCCTTAACCCGATTTCCCGGGGAAAGATGGCACTGGACCGGGTCCCATTCGACTACGGCATCAATGATTTCTGCTATCTTCAGAACGTCACATAACCTGGCGATAAGGGCTGCGGGACCGGCCCGGAAGAAGCGCATATTATCGATGGCTACAGGCATCGAACATTCCTCCAGAATTCTCTTAGAGGAATGATTCGATACTCAATTAGAAATTCCTGGTTAGAAGATTCTCTCTACTTTTATTTCCTTCTGCACCCTGTAAAAATTATTTTTGGGTTGCTCACAGGGTGCGGAAGATGGGATATAATCAACAGTAGTATTAAAGTTTTTCAAGTAATCTTTAGCTGCTAAAGCACCATCCCTTACCGGATACCAGAAGGGATTATTTTGGAATGATAAGAATGCTAGACGTAAAGGTTTGGAAGGGAGTTTATTAACAGCTTTAACATGTCCGCCTTTTGGAAGTGGTATGTCTGGTACTTTCTGAGTTTCAGCCTGTTGATTTTGAACTTGATTCTTCTCTGTTTGCTGGCTACTTTTCTGGCCTCCACACCCACTTAATAGAGAAAGTATCACTATACTTGTCAATAAAATTGTCATCCACTTTTTGAACATTGTTTTTATCTCCTCCTTTTTAGATAGATAGATTATGCAACATGACCTGCTTGACCTGTTGCTAACAACATTACTTTTTCTTGTGTAGCTTCACTCCTTTCAAGTTCCCCTACTATACGACCTTGTCGCATAACCAGAATTCGATTGCTTAACATCATAATTTCTGGTAACTCTGATGAAATGAGGATCACTCCCACCCCCTTTTCGGCTAACGATTTAATTAGCTGATATATTTCTTGCTTTGCTCCTACATCAATTCCCCGAGTGGGTTCATCAAGAATTAAAATTTTAGGATTACATAGAAGCCATCTCGCAATTATTGCCTTTTGTTGATTGCCACCACTTAAATATTGAATTTGTTGTTTGACCGAATGCAGACGAATATTTAACCGTTTTACATATTCACTACACCAGATTTCTTCTTCTTTCTTATTGATAAAGCCAAGTTTATTATTTTTTTCAGCAGCAGCAATAACTATATTATCTTTGACGGCCATAGTTAAAAATAAGGCTTGCAACTTTCTATCTTCTGGAATAAAAGCAATCCCTTCTTTAATAGCATCTCTTGGAGATCTAATAGAAACTTTATTTCCATTTATAGTAATTAATCCTTTTACGTCAGATTCAATTCCAAATAATGCTAAAGCCAAATCACTACGACCTGAGCCAACCAATCCAGCAATACCTAATATCTCTCCTTTCCTCAAAGAAAAGTTTATATTATTAAATTTTCCTTTTTTTGTTAAGCCCTTGACTTCCAATAAGTTTTCATTTTGGGGCTGCGAATAATATATCTTCTCTTCATCCATTTTTCTACCAACCATCATAGCCACTATATCAGCTGGTGTTACATTTTTTGGTGTTACAGTTGCGATACAGTTGCCATCACGTAACACTGTAATACGATCAGCTATAGCAAAGACCTCTTCTAAGCGATGGGAAATATATATAATAGTTATACCTTGATTTTTTAACTTACTTACTAAATTTAATAGGTTTTGTGTTTCACTTAGTGATAATGAAGATGTCGGTTCATCCATAATTAAAATCTTAGCTTTAAATGATAAGGCTTTAGCAATTTCTATCAATTGTCTTTGTGAAGCACTTAAGTTGTTAATTTTCTCACAGGGGTCTATTCCCTGTAATCCTACTTGCTGAAGTAATTCAGTCGTTTTTTGACTCATTTTCCTTGAATTAACAAAACCTAATTTCTTTTTGGGCAAATGACCCATAAAGATATTTTCCGCTACTGTTAAACCTTCCGCTAAAGATAATTCCTGATGGATCATAGCAATCCCAGCAAGTTGAGCATCTCTTGGGCACTTAAATTCTACTGTTTGCCCTTCCAGAAGAATAGTACCTTCATCTGGTCGAAATACACCAGATAAAATTTTCATTAACGTTGATTTTCCTGCTCCATTTTCCCCCACAAGAGCATGAACTTCGCCTTCTAAACAGTCAAAACTCACCCTATTAAGTGCTTTAACCCCCGGAAACCTTTTTGTTATATCCTGGAGTTTTAATCTAATCTTTAAATCAATCTTTTCATCCATAAAATATACCTTCTCTCCATAGTTATTTTTTTCGTAATTGGTCTAAGCCAACAGCAGCTACAATTACAATACCTATAGTTACAATTTGCCAATAGGCCGAAATTCCAAGTAAAACAAATCCATTACGTAATACGCCCATTAAGGCTGCACCTATTAATACACCAAATATTGAACCTTGTCCTCCAGCTAAACTGGCACCTCCGATAACTACTGCAGCAATTACATCAAGCTCATATCCAGTTCCGGAAGTAGGATCTGCACTGAGCAAATTACCAGCTAAGATGATACCCGATAAAGCCGCTAATATACCCATCAGTGTAAAAACAATCAATCTAAGTTTTTCTACTGCAATGCCTGATAGCTCTGCAGCCTTTTCATTATTACCAATAGCAAATATGTTTCTCCCCATAATTGTTTTAGTAGCAAAAATATGCCCAAGCCCTATAATCAAAAACATAACAATAACGGATACAGGAACACTTCTTATATAACCATTACCTAAAAATGCTATTGGGGATTCAAACGATATTGGCATACCACCTGTAATAAGTAACGTTATCCCTCTTGCTACACTCAACATACCTAAAGTCACTATAAATGAATTAATCTTCGCTTTTGTAACTAATATGCCGTTTATAAAGCCCCCTAACCCTCCAACTGCTAAACCCAGAACAGCCGCTAAGAATGGATTAACTCCAATCATAGTAAAATATGCTGTCATGACTCCACCCAAGCCTAATAAAGAACCTACGGATAGATCAATTGCCCCACTAATTATAATGAAAGCTTCTCCCACAGCTAAAATTCCAACCACAGAAATCTGGCGTAAAACATTTAATATGTTATCTTTTTGTAGAAAAAATGGACTGGCTATTGATAAAGCAATACATAATACTACGAGAGCAATTAGAATACCTACTTCTTGAAAGGAAGAAATTTTAACTTTAGATTTGCTTCTGCTGATGATATTATTGTCCATATAATTAACCCCTTTAATATCATTTTTGGTATTATTATCTTCTCAAAATAATTTTAGACCACTATCTATTCATTGTTAGTGTCACACTAATGCATTATAAATCTACTTCGCACCGCAAGATTCCCTGATAACCAGGCTCGTCTTAAACTCGGTTACTGTGGGCTGCATCTCTTTATTCTCGATCTGCTGGATCAGGGACCAGGCAGCCATGGAGCCGATCTCGTACCGCGGCTGGTGGATGGTGGTCAGGGGCGGCGTTACCAGGGACGCCAGCTCAATATCGTCATAACCCACCACAGCCAGGTCCTGGGGTACCTTTAAGCCCAGTTCGCGCGCCGCATGGATGACACCATAGGCCATCAGGTCGTTGGCAGCAAAGACAGCAGTCGGCCGCTCAGGCAGTGATAATAGTTTTTTCGCCACCGGTATGGCCCCTTCGGTGGTAAAATCGCTGTAAACTACCAGGCTTTCGTCGTAGGGCACACCAGCTTCGGCCAGGGCCTGGCGGTAGCCGGCCAGGCGTTCTTGCGACACCCGGGCATTCTTATGCCCCGCTACATGGGCAATACGGCGGTGCCCCAGGCCCAGCAGGTGCCTGGTGGCCAGGTAGCCTCCACCCCGGTTGTCGATGGCAATGAAGTTCGCCTTCAGATTATCGATCCAGTACTCTACCAGAACTATTGGAAATCTTTCTTCCACCATCTCGCGCACATAGTCTTCATTCCCTACGGTGTGACCCATCATGAGCAGGCCGTCTACCCGACCGCTGCGTAAGAAATTAACGTAGTTGTGCTTGATTTGCGGGTCCCAGCGCATGCTGGCATACACGATGCCGTAGCCAAACTTATGGGCTACATCCTCCACTCCCTGGATGATGCGGGAGAAGAAGGGATCGGTGATGTCCGACAGGATAACGCCGATGGTGTCGGTTTTTTGCTTTACCAGGCTGCGGGCCAGGGCGCTGGGACGGTAGTTAAGCTCCCGGATGGCCTCCAGCACCCGGCGCCGGGTCTCTTCGTTGACGTCGTCTTTGCCGTTGAGAACCCTGGATACTGTAGTTCGCGATACTCCGGCTCTTTTAGCAACATCAGAGATATTTGCCAACTCTTTTTCACTCCGTCATCTTGGTCAAATCGTGCATGGTGCCCCGCAGGAGGGGATACAAGGACGTATACAGGGTATAAAGGCGGTCGTAGGTGCTAGCTTCTGACGGTACCGGTTCGGCCCGGCTGGTCACCTTGATGGTAGAGCTACAGGCAGCTTCCACGGAAGGGTAAATACCCGCCCCCACCCCGGCCAGCAAGGCGGCGCCAAAGGCCGGCCCATCGGTACTGTTCACCGTGGTCACCGGGTGCTTAAAGACGCTGGCGAGAATCTGCCGCCATAAAGGACTGCGGGCGCCGCCGCCGGAAACGCGGATTTCTTCCACCTTCACCCCGGCCTGCTGTAAAAGTTCCAGGGAATCGCGCAGGCCGAAGGCCACGCCTTCCAGGACGGCACGCACCAGGTGCCCCTTCCTGTGACGCATGGTGAGGCCGATAAATCCGCCCCGGGCTGCCGGGTCGGGATGAGGCGTCCTTTCTCCCAGCAGGTAGGGCAAGAACAGCAACCCTTCGGCACCCGGACCCGCGTCAACCGCCAGGGCCGTCAACAACTCATAGGGATCCGTGCCCGTTGCCGCAGCTTCCCTGACCTCTTCGCCGCCCAGCTGGTTGCGGAACCACTGTAATGAAGCCCCGGCAGCCAGCATCACGCCCATAAGGTGCCACTTGCCGGGAACGGCATGGCAAAAGGAGTGCAGGGTACTGCCCGGTTGGATACTCGGCTTAGCGGTCATGGCGAATACCACGCCGGAGGTTCCCAGGGCCGCCGATAGAAGCCCTTCTGCGACAATGCCTGTACCTACAGCCCCGGCGGCCTGATCACCGCCGCCACCCACCACCGGCGTTCCGACCGGGAGGCCGGTGGCGGCCGCGGCTTCCGGGGTGATCTGGCCGGTCACTTCCGGCGACTCGTATACACGCGGCAGCCATTCCCGGGGGATATCCAGAGCTTCCAGCATATCCTCCGACCAGCGGCGATGGGCCACATCCAGGAGCAACGTTCCGGAAGCGTCGGATACTTCGGTGGCCAGTTCTCCCGTGAGCCGGAAACGGATGTAGTCTTTAGGAAGTAACACATGGCGGATTTGATTATAAATTTCCGGTTCGTGCTTCTTCAGCCAGACCAGCTTTGGTGCCGTAAAGCCTGGCAGGGCGGGGTTCCCCGTCCACCGGTAGAGCTTTTCTTCCCCTACTTCCTCGTACATCCAGGTGCATTCCGCTCCGGTGCGCTGGTCGCACCAGAGGATGGCCGGCCGTAAAACCTGGTAGTTGGCGCCTAAAACCACGGCCCCATGCATCTGGCCCGAAAGGCCAACGCCGGCAACCTCCCGGCCGTCAAGGCCGGTTTTAACCCAGATTTCCTGCACCGCCGCCACCACGGCCTGCCACCACTGTTCCGGGTCCTGCTCGGCCCAGCCCGGCCGGGGCTGGCTCAAAGGATACTCTACATAGGAGGAAGCCGCTACCCTGCCGCCTTCCTCCACCAGTACGGCTTTGGTACCTGACGTACCGATATCGATCCCGAGTAAATACGGCATAATCTTTTCCCTTCCTGCCAGGACTTGTTACAACCCATCTCGACGAACCTTATCCGGGGCTTGAAGGACTTTGGCAACCGTTCAGGGCTCCAGGAGATGGAATTATGATGTCGCGAAGGATAAAGGGCTCAAAATATCTGCCTTCCTGGCCCGGGCCCGGATGAGGATAGCCTCCAGGTAGCCGGCATAGCGTTCCGGATCCTGCAGGCAGGTAACTACCAGTTCATGATCCAGGCTGTTTATGCGGTCATTCATGGCCCGTAAGGCATCTATGCAGTTCAGCAGCGCCCTTTCTACCGGCATCCGCTCCGGGTTAATGTCCAGGCCAAACCACCCCTGGTAGCCGTGCATCTTGAGGACGTAGAGGGCGGCCTCGGCCTGTTCCGGCGCTACGACGCCGATATTCAAATCCTGGTCGTAGTTACCCAGGGGTTGGCTGTTCCAGTGGGTATGCACCAGCCGGCCGTACTCCAAGGGCAGGCTCAACGCATAAGGCAAATCTTCATAACCCATGAGAACATGACCGATCTCGGGGTTGAGCCCGACCAGGGTATAGCCCTGCTCCAGGAGTTGTTTATTTTCCCGGTTCTGCAGCAGACCCTCCACCTTCTCGGCCAGCAAAACCCCCTCCGCGGTGGTGCCGTAGATTATTCTCCCCCGGGGCTCATACGGTTTCGGCTCAATGGCCACCCGTACCCCGGGCACAGCATCCATGGCTTCTGCCAGTCCGGCAGCGAAACGACGGCGCATTTCTATGAAATCGATACCGAAGGGGTTTTCATAGCCATCTATTCCAGGCCAGACAACCATGAACTCTGTGCCCAGCTCTTTATTTATTTCCAGTGTTTCTTTAACGCGCTGGATGGCTGCCTGCCGGGCCGCCGGCAGGGGTGAAGATAAAGAACCGTGGCGGAACTGTTCTTCATAGAAAAGATTGGGCACTACCGTTACTACCCGCATCCCGGTATCCCGGCAAAAGTCCCGGTAAAGGTTCAGGTTATATTCATTGATCTCGTTGGGATAATGGGCCTCAATACCTTCCAGGCCATATTGTTTCAGAGCCGCGTATTTCTCCAGGCGTTCCTCAATGCTTAGTTCCCTGCCATAGCGGGTATGAAAGCGGCTGTTGCTGCCGGAAAAGAACCATATGCCGGCTGAAAAGCGCAGTTTAAGCTCAAAATTTTGCAAGTGCCGGATTAACTCTGCCGGTGAACGGCGGGTGGTTTGATAACGCAAATCCTGCATTTTCTCCCTCTTTTCTGCCCGGGTCGATTTAGTTTGCCGAAAACGGTTTCCGGGCTTAATTGCTTTGATACATAAAGTTATGTTTAGCGTCAAGTGGTACATTTTCCGAAATCGGTTCCGGTTCGTTGATATATTTCGCCATTAAAATTTAGATTCCTGCTATTCCTTAACACTTTTTTAAAAAATTTTTCGGGAGATAGCGTTCCATCATCCTCCGGACGCATGTCGGCATTTTCCGTTCATCAATACTTTGCCGATCACATTTCAGAAGGTACAGTAATCAACAGATCCGTGGTAGAGGACTTCCAGCCATAAGATCTAAGAGTTTAGTACCTCCAAGGGATGTGGAGAGATAAACGTTCCCCTTGCCAGGTTTGACTTCGCCTATAATCCTAGCATCCCTTCCCAATTCATGCCCTTGCATTACCGCTACCGCTTTTCCTGCTTCTTCCGGGCTGACAATAACCATAAACTTCCCCTCGTTGGCAAGGTAGAGGGGATCCAGTCCCAGCATCCCGGCGGCACCCTTTACCCCGGCATCGACAGGAATACAATTTTCGTCCAGCCAGATATCTAAACCGCAGGCTGACGCAATTTCTTTGGCGGTTGTTGCCAGGCCACCCCGGGTAAGATCCCGCATTATCTTGATCCCCCGGATTTCCTTTAAAAGCAGGCTAATTATACCGTTCAGCGGGGCACAATCGCTCATGACCTGTCCTGCAAAATCAAAGCCATACCGTTTACAAAGTACCGCGATACCGTGTTGCCCGAGGCTGCCGTTGACTAAAACTTTATCACCGGGTTTAATCCGGTGGTAACCCAAATCTACTCCTGGAAAAATATAACCGATACCGGTGGTGTTAATAAAAATTTTATCTAAATGTCCTTTTTCAACCACCTTGGTATCCCCGGTGACAATTTCTACGCCCGCCACCCCGCAGGCCCCGGCCATAGATTGAACAATTCTTTCTAAATCGGCAAGGGGCAGTCCTTCTTCTAAAATAAAAGAAGCCGTGAGATAGACGGGCCGGGCGCCGCTGACCGCCAGATCATTTACCGTGCCGCAAACCGCCAGTTTTCCCACATCCCCCCCGGGAAAGAAAGGCGGATCGACAACAAAGGAATCCGTAGTGATGGCCATTCTCCCTTCATTTACGGAAAAAACCGCCGCATCGGTGAGCGTTTTCAGGATATTGCTTTCAAAGTAACGAAGAAAAAGGTTATTAATGAGTTCATGGGTAAGGGCACCCCCGTCACCGTGAGCCAGCAAAACAATATCCCTGCCATTCTCTTTCATCCTAAATGCCACCTCCAACTGGAGAAAAACGTTCATATCGATAATAAGCCGCGCAGGCCCCTTCACTGGAAACCATACAGGGGCCTACAGGACGGACAGGTGTACATACATCACCAAATAGCCGGCATTCCGGGGGTAAAAGTTTTCCCCGTAAAATCTCTTTACAGGCGCAGCCTGGCGGGTAAAGAGATGTTGGCGGGGCCGGTTCTATATTTAGTTTAAATCGCGCATCAAAATCGCGAAAAGTTTCCCGTAGTGAAAGTCCGCTTTCAGGAATAACTCCAAGGCCGCGCCAGGGGACATCGACCTCCTCAAAACACTCCGCTATGCGCTTGCGGGCATCCAGGTTACCTTCTTCCCGTACTACCCGCGTGTACTTGTTCACAACCCGGGCCTCGCCCTGGAGCAATTGAAGCAAAAGCTCGTGAAGGGCAATCAGAATATCCATGGGTTCAAACCCGCTGATTACCGACGGCAGGCCATACTCTTTAACGATAAAGTCAAACGCCCGCCTGCCAGTAACGGCGCTAACATGCCCCGGCAAGATAAGCCCGTCAAGTTTTAATTCGGGGTCACTGAGAACGGCGCGGAGGGCCGGGGGGATGAGTTTATGGGCCGAAAATAGACTAAAGTTTTTCACCCCTTTAGCCCGGGCCCTCGCAAGGCTTGCAGCGACTGCCGGGGCAGTTGTTTCAAAACCGATTCCCAGGAACACGACCTCTCTTCCCGGGTTGGCTTCAGCAAAGGCCACTGCGTCCAGGGGCGAGTAAAAAATGCGCACATCGGCACCGCCGGCGCGTTCCCTCTCCAGGGAAGACCGGCTGCCGGGAACGCGCATCATATCCCCGAAGGTTCCCACCGTAACCCCGGGCAAGCGGGCCAGATTGACCATCATATCGATTTCCTGGTGATCGGTTACACAGACAGGACACCCGGGGCCGCTTCGCAATTCCACGCGGCCTGCCAGCAGGCTCCGCAATCCCAGCCTGGAGATAGCCACTGTGTGCGTGCCGCATACTTCTATAAAAACTGCCGGCCGCCCGAGGCGTTCCGCAACAGCATCTGCCAGGGCAGCAACCCGGCCCATGAGTTTCCTGCTTAATCCCGTATCACAAAACCTGTCCAGGGACAGCATCGTTTAGTTGTTCCTCCCACATTTTCACCATCTGTTCTGCTTCTTTTAAGTCAACCTTTTCGATGGCAAATCCGGCATGTACCAGCACATAATCGCCAACCTTTACCTGCTCCAATAAAGCTATGGATATCTCCCTGCGGGCGCCGTGAACATCAATTATCGCGGTATCGTCAGCCGCAGTTACTTCAATCACTTTCCCCACAATACCTAAACACATTGTTGCCACCTCCGGCAAGCGATTACTGCCTGGCCCAGGGAGAGCCCCCCATCATTGGCCGGCACCTGCCGGTGGACCAGCAGGCGATAACCGTCGCCAGGCAAGATTTCTTTAGCAAGGCTGAAAAGATAGCGGTTTTGCCAAGCACCACCGCTAAGGGCTACCGTCTTTATATGTGTTCTTTCAGCAACCAGGCGTACCGCCTCGCGTACCATCGCCAGGACCGTATTGTGGAAACGGGTGGCAATAATCTCCCTGGCAACTCCCCGCTCCAGGTCGGCCGCCACGCCGGCAATGATCCCGCCTGGATGGATAACTTTCCCTTCAATAAAAAATGGATAGGGTATTAATCTTTTACCCGCCGCCGGGTCCAGGACCATTTCTCCCAGCTCGATTGCCGCCTGGCCTTCGTAACTATTATGGTAACAAAGGCCGAGGAGGGCTGATACGGCGTCAAAAAGACGACCGCAGCTCGAGCTTAATGGTGAATTAAAGCCTGTGGCGACGAGGCGTTTGATTACCTCAAGCTCCTGCCCCCTGCTTTGAAAAAGGCGACCGGCAAGCAACTCGCCTTGCGCCGAAAGGTATTTCATTAAATAAGCTACTGCTGTCCGCCATGGGTAACGTACTGCCTGCTCGCCACCGGGCAACGGTACATAGGCCAGGTGATACTCCCTGGTAAAATCGGCATAATCCCCGGTAAGGATCTCAAAACCCCAGAGACGCCCGTCGGTTCCGTATCCGGTTCCATCAAGGATTACCCCGATTGCTTCCTCATCCACGCCGTTATCAGCCAGGCAAGATACCATATGGGCGTGATGGTGTTGAACGGCAAAGTGCGCCTTCGCCGGAATTCCTGCCGCCAGGCGGGAGGAACGATAGCCGGGATGCATGTCATAACCGACCACTTCAGGTTCGGAGCCGATGAGGTTTTTTAAATTCTCCAGGCTGGAGAAAAAGTGTTCCTCGCCTTCCCTGCTGCCCAGGTCGCCGATGTGCTGGCTGACAAAGGCCTGGTTGCCTTTTAAAAGGCAGAAGGTGTTTTTCATGTCCCCGCCGGCGCCCAGCACAGGGGAACTGGACTTAACCGTAACCTTGACGGGCGAGGGGACATATCCCCGCGAGCGGCGCCAGATCTGAACCACATCACCTGTCACCGCTACGACGGAATCGTCGCAGCGGTTGACAATCTCGCGATTGTGCCAGAGAAAATAGTCGGCTATACCGCCCAGCTCCTCCAGGGCGGTCCCGTTATCCTTTGCCAGGGGTAAACCGCTGCTATTACCGCTGGTCATGACTAAAATTTCCAGGGGGCCGTTTAAAAGCATCAGGTGCAGCGGTGTATAAGGCAACATTACACCCAGGGTCTTCATCCCCGGGGCCAGCTCTTCCGGCAAACTGCAACCGGCCCGTTTGCTAAGGATAACAATAGGTGCTTGAGGAGAAGACAGCAGTTTCTCCTCCTCCGGGCCAACGTAACAGTACTTCCTGGCTGTCTCCAGGCGGCACATTACCGCCAGGGGTTTGGCTTCACGGCCCTTGCGCCGGCGGAGGGTCTTCAATGCTTCCCTATTCCTGGCATCGCATACCAGGTGAAAGCCTCCCAGCCCTTTGACGGCTAATATCTTGCCGTCTTGCAGAAATCTCCAGCTCAGTTCCAACCAGTTACCTTCCAGCTTGCGGCCCTGCCCGTCCACCAGCTCTACCTGCGGCCCGCAGGCCGGGCAGGCGGCCGGCTGGGCGTGGAATCTCCTGTTGCCCGGATCGTGGTATTCCCGGGCGCATTCCGGACACATCGGAAACCGGGCCATGGAGGTCTTGGCGCGGTCATACGGCACGCCCCGTACAATGGTAAATCGCGGTCCACAATTGGTACAGTTGGTGAAGGGGTAGCCGTAATGCCTGTCCCGGGGGTCCATTATTTCCCGGGCACAATCAGCACACAGGGCTACGTCAGGGGGAATCAGGGCTTCCTTTCCGGCTCCTTCGCCACTGGGGATAATAGTAAAAGAACTATAGCCGCAGGGTTCCAGGACGTCCCATTCTAAAGCGGTTATCCGCGATAATGGCGGATGGTTTGCCTTTAAACAGGACAGAAAAGCGTGTACCGTCTCCTCCTGGCCTTCGGCTTCGATGAGCACACCCTGGCTGGTATTGGCAACCGTGCCCTTCAAGCGATAGAGACTCGCCAGGTTATAAACAAAGGGGCGAAACCCTACGCCCTGGACGATCCCTTTGACGATTATCCGATAGCGGACAATCCCCTTTTTTTCTGCATTGCATCTTTGAGCCATGAACACCATGCCTCCAGGCCCTCACCGGTTTGGGCCGAGGTTACGAAAAACTTCGCAGCCGGATTGGCTGCCTTAATCTCTTCTTCGACGGCTTTCAAGTCAAAGTTAGTATACGGCAAGAGGTCCGCTTTGGTAATGACCATTGCCCGGGCTTCGTGAAATACCAGGGGGTACTTGGCCGGCTTATCGCTGCCTTCAGTGACGCTCAGCAGGGCCACCTTATAATCCTCTCCCAGGTCGAATTCGGCCGGGCATACCAGGTTGCCTACGTTTTCGATAAATATAAGGTCCAGGCCGGAAAGGTCGAGCTCCTGCAGCGCTTTAGAAATTAAGCTGGCATCCAGGTGACACGCTCCTTCAGTATTGATCTGAACTACTTCCACCCCCTGCCCGGCAATGCGCTCGGCATCAAGGGTGGTGGATATATCACCCTCAATTACTCCAATGGCAAGATCCTTCTTTAACGAAGCTATGGTTCTTTCCAGGAGGGTGGTTTTACCCGCACCGGGCGAACCTATCAGATTGACAGTTAGTATCTGGGATAGGCGCTCCCGGTTTTGCTCGGCTATATCTTGATTGGCCTGGAGAAGCTTTTGAGCCATTATTACTTTCATTGATATTCCCTCCGTCTGTTTTTAAAGGGTTCCTCCTGGAATTTTCATTCGCCTTCATAAAAATCAATATAAAGCTCCCTTCCTTGATCTATGGCAACCCTCCGCGACCCGCAGGAAGGGCACCTAATACACCAGTTATCCAGAACTACTTCAGCCTGGCAATCCTGGCAATGTCCCCGCCCGGGCCTTTCCTCTATTTCTAATTGAGCCTCGTCAAACAACGGCCCTTCTTTAAGCGCGTAAAAAGAAAACTCCAGGGCAGACGGTAAAACCGAGGTCATTGCCCCTATCACCAGCTTAACTTTCCGGATGCGCTTTATACCTTTCTCCTGGGCATTGCGTTCTAATAGCTTTAATAACTCAGCCGTCAGGGCCAGTTCATGCATCCTATCCCTCTCCCTAATCAACCGAGGTGCGGAAAATCGAGCTCCCCCGTTTGCAGCTTTTGGTACACAGTCTCAACGGCTCGCCTTACTTCGGGAGAAACCGGCAGACCGAAGGCGACTACCGCCGGCTGAATACCGACAAAATAGACTTCCGGCACCAGTTCTTTCAAAGCTGAGAGGAAAAATGACAGGGGTAACCGGTGCGTGGACAGGATAAATTCACAGGCAATATCACTTTCAGAAAGGAGGCGTATGCTCCCGGCCTGCAGGTTCATTTCGCAGGCATCCACTACCACCACCGCTGCCGGTTGCAGATCACGCACCTGGTGCAGGTAATTCTCCGGCGCCGCCCCGCCGTTGATTACCTCCCACCCGGGGAGGCGTTTTTCTTCCAGGAGACGGGCCAGCAACGGCCCGGCTCCATCATCGCCCATCAGTTCGTTGCCTACAGTTATCACTAGCCCCTTCACTTAGTCAGCCTCACCACCAGATATATAGCCGGTTCTTTTCCTATAGATTGGAGATGCTGGAGCAGGCAGCCGGCCCATTGCTTCTCTTCCGGGAGGAAACTGGAAGCAGCTCCTGCCAGTGCCGCTACTAATGGTGAAACATGCTCTTTATTTATCTCCAGCTCTCCCCACCTGGCCAGGCCCTCCAGCTTGCTCCTGGCTTTACCCCGGGGCAGCTTGCTAATCCATTGAAAATAGTCCTCCTCTTCGATAACCATAACGGGCGCCAAACAATCAACCACCCCTATATGGTGACCGATGGCCAGAGCATAATACTCCAGTTGCTTAACCCGGGGCGGGGCATCTTTTTCGTCTTTTTCGTCCACAAACCTCTTGCATAACTTGTAGAATCTTACCTTACCCGGCATTATGGCCTACCCTCTCCATCTTCTCCATATAAATTTTGTGCAAGCTCAAAAAAACTTCGGCCAGTCGCGGGTCTTTCTCCTGCTTGATCAGCTCTTTAATCTTCCGGTCGACCGCCAGCGGGTCTCCTTCCCTGACGAACTGGAGATATTGCGCGGCTATGCGCCGGCCATGCAGGTAACCGCTCAAACGGCGGGCCTCCTGCTCAATCTCTTTGGCCAGTTCGGGGCAAACTCCATCATATTGCGGAACGACCCGGGTAACCTCCGTTTCTGCAAACTGCTCTCCTTTTATCTTTTGTTGGAGTAAATCCAGGGCCATAGCCAGGCCGTACAACGTCGCTGCCGGAGTTGGAGGGCAGCCGGGAATATATACATCTACAGGGAAAATGCTGTCAGCCCCTCCCCACACACTGTAACAATCGTGAAAGATACCGCCGCTACAGCCACACGCGCCGTAGGCTACCACGATTTTGGGATCGGGGGCCGCCTGATACGCCCGTATGGCCGGCAGCCGCATGGCCCTGGTCATGGGGCCGGTGTAGAGAAGAACATCGGCATGCCGGGGAGAGGCCACCACCTTCATTCCCAGCCTCTCCGGATCGTAAACGGGAGAGATGGCGGCAAAAATTTCAATCTCACATCCATTACATCCCCCGCAGTCCACCCGGTAGATATAGACAGATCTTTTGATGACTTTCTTAAGCTTTGCCTTCAGCTCCGCCAGTTTTACTTCCTGGTCCATCTTACTGCCTCCCTCCCGGCATCCTGCCTGGGCGCCCGAGGGCTCCGGTTGCGCTCGCCGTCTGCCGGCGCCGGCACTCCGGGCATACCTTCAGGAGCTGTTTCCAGCCTTCATGGCCGCCCTCCAGCAATCCTGCCTGCCTGAGGCTGGCCAGCACGTATTCCAGTTCGCGACAGGGTGCAAAGTATGCGCCACAGGAGATGCACTTACAAAGCTTGAGCTCAGCCCGGCAGTACAGGTCCTCCTTTCTGGCGGCGGCCAATTCAAACTCTGCCGAAAGAACGATGGCGCCCGTAGGGCAAACTTCCTCGCAGCGGCCGCAGAAAATGCAGCGGCCGTAGTTTATATTCCAGGACTTAACCCCCCGCTCTAAATCCCAGTCCATGGTAATGGCATTGGGCGGGCAAGCAGTAGCACAGGCGCCGCAAGCTATACACCGGCTAAAGTCGTAAACCGGTTTGCCACGAAAACCTGGTGCCACCTCTACCGGTTTAAAGGGATACTCAACAGTAGCCTCCCCGACCTTTAGTGCTTTTCTTAGCAATTTTAGCATCCTGGGAATCCCCCTTCCTTTTGCTCGCTTCTAGCCGGGTTAGGATTTTAGCGGCGAGTTTTTTCTTTCCTGGCAGTACCGTTCCAGCTCCTTGTATTCGATCGTCCTCGCCTTCTTTTTACGCACATCGACCACAGTAACCCTTTCAGTACAGGAATAGCAGGGGTCGATGCTGGCCACGATGAGGGGGGCATCGGACACCGTGTTACCCCGAAACATATACCTGAGGGACGGCCAGTTATTATAGGTAGAAGCTCGCGCCCTCCACCGGTACACCTGCTGGTTGTTTCCTGTCATTACCCAGTGGACATTTTCTCCCCTGGGGGCTTCAGTATATCCGAGCGCGAAGGAGTACGGTTTATATGCAAACCCTTCCACGAGGACCGGCCCGGGAGGCATTTCGGCCAGGCACCTCTCAATGATTTTTAGGGACTCATAAAGCTCTGCCGCCCGCACCAGTTCCCTGGAAAGAACGTCGCATCCATCCCTGGAAATAACATCCCAGGGAACCCGATCGTAGGCACCGTAGGGATGGTCAGCCCGCGTATCCCGGGCATACCCGGAACCCCGCATATTAGGCCCCACCGGGCTGAAGTCCCGGGCTACCCCGGGGTCCAGGCGTCCTACCCCCTGGGTTCGTGAGATAAAGTTGGTGGTATTCAGCAGCAAGTCAAGCAGTTCATCCAGTTCGACCCGGATCTCTGCGATTAGCCGCAAAACCTGGTCCCTTTCTTCTTTTAAAATATCCCGGCGCACGCCGCCAATAAGGTTCATACCGTAGGTTTTACGGCCCCCGGTAAGAATTTCGGCCATCTGCATGGCCTTCTCCCGTACCCGGAAGAAATGCATAAAACCCGCATCGAAACCCACCAGGTGGGCCGCCAGCCCCAGATTCAGGAGGTGGCTGTGCATCCTCTCCACCTCCAGCAGGATGGTGCGGATATACTGGGCCCGCGGCGGTACCTCAATCCCGTTGGCAGTTTCCACCGCCGACGCGTACGCCACGCTATGGGTGTAACCGCAGATGCCGCAGATCCGCTCGGCCAGGAAAGTAACCTGGTCGTAGTCCATGCGGTTCTCGGCCAGTTTCTCGATGCCCCGGTGCACGTAGAAAAGGCGGTAGTCGGCGTCCACTATATACTCGCCGTCGACATAGAGCCGGAAGTGCCCTGGCTCGTCGGAAGTAATGTGCAGCGGCCCCAGGGGTACCTCGACAATACCCTCCCCTTCCACTTCGATAAACTTGTAGTTTTCTTCCTCTGCCACCGGGTCGGGGCGGAAGCGGTAATCCATGGCGTCCTTCCGCAGGGGATACAGGTTGTCCGGCCAGTCATCGGGCAATACCAGTCTCCGCGCATCCGGGAGGCCCACCGGCTCCAGGCCGAACATATCCCGCACCTCCCGCTCGTACCATACGGCGGCCGGCACCCGCGGGGTCACCGAAGGAAACTCCGGTTTATGGGAAGGAACCAGGGCCTTCACCGTCAACCAGAAGTTTTTATCGGGGACCCTCTCTTTCTCGATGGATAAAACGTAGTATACTGCAAAGTGGCCGTTCAAGCCGCGCTCATCATTGCCGACAACACTGGAGAGCCACCCGCCCTGCCGGTAATATGCCTCTTCCACAATTTCCGGGAGGGAGCTGAGTTCGACCGTCAGGGTTACCTGGTCCGGTGTTTGCCAGTCCTCGGCAAGAATCGCCGCCCCGAACTTAGACCGCAAGGCCTTCACGGATTTTTTCCCGTCCTGTCCGGGTTTCATTTCATTTTGCATGCTACTGGCAGCCTCCTTTACCCTCTAGCCTAACAGGATAAAAACAATGTACTGGGAAATCACGGTCATGATCATGAGCACGGCGAGAACAAATTTGATCGCCAGAGGCGGTTCAGCCGCACTGGCAACTACCTCCGAGGGTGCCCCCAGGACGTTCGCTCCCATCCACTTCAGGAACCAGATGAAACTGCCAACGGATTCAATAACCGTAACGATAATCAGGGCAAGGATGAGGGGGTAGTGCCTGCCAATCTCAAAACCGCTAATTATGATCATAAATTTACTAAAAAAACCATTAAAAGGGGGAACGCCGGCAATGGCCATAGCAGCCGCAATATAACCCAAACCCACCACCGGGATTTTATTTAGAATTCCCTTGAGCCTCGAGAGCAGGCGGGTACCGGTGGTATAGGACAGCGCACCGGCAACCAGGAAGAAGAGCCCCTTAGCAAAAGCGTGGTTGAAGATGTGGGCCACCGCTCCGTTAAAGGCCATCCTGGAGCCGTAGATGGAAATGGAGATCGCCAGGAAAATGTAAGAGAGCTGGGTGATGGTCGAGTAGGCGAGGAGTCGCTTCATATCATCCTGCGGGAAATACATGATAAAACCGTAGATCATGGTGACCACCGCCATGATGGCCCCGGCCTGGCCGATCACCTGGGGAACCGACCCCGTTGCCAGGACGGTCCGGGCAAAGATGTAGACGCCGACCTTAACCATCGAAGCGGCATGCAAATAGGCGCTCACCGGGGTCGGCGCCACCATCGCCCGGGGGAGCCAGGGATGAAAAGGAAGCTGGGCGGACTTACCCCAGGAGGCGATCAGGATTCCGGTAAAGGCAATGGTTTTCCCGGCGTCCGTTAATTTATTAAGGGCGGTCACCGCGAAGCTGCCGGTGTTTACATAGAGATAGGCAGCAGCCACATAGAGTCCCAGCGCGGCGGTGTGAGTGAGTATAATCGCCCAGAGGGCGGAATTCCGGGATTTTTGATCTCCGTAAAATCCGATCAACCCCCACGAGCAGAGACCGGTCATTTCAAAGAAGAACAGGAGCCCGAGGAGCGTGGAAGAGAAGACCACGCCCGCCATAGAGCCGATAAAAAGCAGCATGAGGGCGTAAAACCGGGGAACCCCTTCTTTAATAGGATGCTCTTTGTTGTCAGGGCTCATGTACCCGGCCGAGTAGGTACAGATCAGCCAGCCGAGGAAAACTACCATGAAGTTGACCAGGACGCTGAGGGTATCTATGGTGACACCGTAGTAGTTAATACCGTTTAAAGTAACCAGTTCCCGGGTGAAGCTCGCGCGGTTGAACGCAAAAGCGATCAGTAAAAGCAAACCGCTGATAAAAGCCAGGAGGGAGAAAATCTGGCTTGCCTTTTTCACGTGTCGCTCCGGTAAAAATAGGACCAGGGGGCTTCCTAATACTGGCAGCAAGATGCTCCCCAGCGCATACCAAATCATCTAAAGCGCACCTCCAGTATCCCTCATTAATGGGATCGACCTTTTGCCAACAATTTTATTTACCTCCCAGGACAACGCTGACTGCGCCCTGAAGTAATTGATTTAGCGGGGCCGGTACATGTATCCCCAGCCCGGCCATGAGCACGAACAGGATCCCGAGGGGCAACAAGCACAGCCACCCGGCGTCACCCCGGGGGAGGTCCTCCGGAGGAAAACCGAGAACCGTGTCGCTTATAAGGATAATAAATGCGACAAAAACGATCACCAGAAGGACAAGAAAGAGTATCATCGGCCAGAAATACCCACCTTGCAATCCGGCCGCCAGGGTCATAAACTCGCTTACGAAGATGCTGAAAGGCGGTGCACCGACCACAGCAAGCAGGCCGGCCATGAACATAAAACCAGTAAAGGGGGCCACCTTTAGCATTCCCCGGATCTTCTGGGCGTCCCTGGTACCATACTTGCGAGCCACATTGCCCACCGTGCAGAACAAAAGGGATTTAGTGAGGCTATGGTTGATGACGTGAAAGAGCGCGGCAAGTATTCCCAGCGGCCCTCCTGCGCCCAGGCCGGTGGCGATGATGCCTACATGCTCAACACTACTGTAAGCCAGCTTCCTTTTGATGTCGTTCTGCACCAGGATGAAGAAAGCCGCGACACCCACCGAGAGAAGGCCGAAGATGAGGAGCAGGGTCTGGGGGAATTCCTTGCCGACGGCCTGCAAGGTAATGGGATAATATCTTAATATACCAAATAACACGCACTTCATCAGTACACCCGACAGCAGGGCGCTAACCGGGCTCGGGGCCTCGCTGTAGGTGTCAGGCAACCAGGTGTGCATAGGAACCAGGCCGACCTTGGCGCCGTAACCGATCAAGATGAAGACAAAGGCCAGTTTCATCACCTGCGGGTCGAGTCCCCGGGCCATCCCTGCTAACTCTGTCCATAGCATCGCCCTGTGGGCGTCCTGCACCACAGCAAAGGCACTGGAGTAGGTCAGGATGGTCCCGTACAGGGCAAAGGCCAGGCCGACGCTACAGATCAGGACGTACTTCCAGACAGCTTCCGCCGAAGTCTTGTGTTTATAGAACCCGACCAGGAAGGCCGAGCCCAGGGTGGTTGCTTCTATCGCAACCCACATAATAGCAATATTGTTAGATATAGCAGCAAGAACCATCGTCAACAAAAGTAGATGGTAAAAACCGTAATAAAAGCAGGCGCCCTTCGCATCAACCTGGCCCTGCGCCAGGTCATGTCGCAAATATCCTATAGAGTAAAAGCCGTCCAGAAACCCTACCACCCCGATGATAAGAACCAGGAGCGCCGTGAGGCCGTCGGCGTAGAGCATCCCGTCCAGGGCCAGCAGCGTTTGTCCCCTAAGGACATACTGCACCAGCAGCAAGGAGAGAAGAGCCACGCTACTAATCCCGGCAAAGTGCACAACCTCCACCATGCGCCGGGACCTTATCCCAAAAGCCAGCAGGGCCGTTCCCAGGGGCACCGCGGGCAAGTAGAATAAAATATTCTCCCCCACTTCTATCACCTAACCCTTTAGTAGTGTGAACTTATCCGTATCCAGGGTGCCGAAGACCTTGAAGAGGCGCCTGGCTATGATAGTCATGATCAGGACTGCAAAAACCGCATCGGTCAGGATGCCGATTTCTACCGTCTCGGGGGCGTTGTAAGCCATGATGGCCAGGGTCAAATGCGAGCCGTTTTCCATCAGGCAATAGCCCAATATCTGCTTGAGGGCATTTCTTCTAGCAAGTATGCAGAGCAACCCGAGGAGAAAATGGGCTATAGAAACCGCCAGCGCAACCTTCAACTTTAGTACCGCATGCATATGAAAAGGCTCGACTATCACGAACGATAAAGCCACCAGGCCCACCGCAAGAAAAATAGACGAGTTTGTCTCCAGTGCCGGCCCCTCCTCTTCCTGGTTCCCTACCGTTTTGAGGGTCCTGATGATGAGATAGGGCACCAAGAAGGTCTTGGTGATGAGGGCAGTAATGGACCAGATGTACAGCGGTTCCGCCTGCATAAATACGGCCAGGGACAGAAAAATCGCCACCAGGACCAGGGACTGGATACTGTACATGTACGCCGCCCTCCGGAGCTTTCTGGTTTCCACCACCAGCATCGAGGTCAGGATGAGCAGCACAGCCAGGGCGTTGACTACGCTAGTACCGGACACTATCAGATCCCCTCCCGCATCTATTAAACATTGGCCAGGTAGAAAACGAAGGACAGCAAGGCTATGCCGAAAGCCACCCAGGTTACTGCGGGGGCCTTAAAAAGGAGGAATCTGGCCATGCTGTTTTCCAGCAGGGCAGCGATAACGTAAAAACCGGCAACCTTCAATAAAAAGACAGCCGTGGATACCAGGAGGGAGGAAGTACTGACCACCGCCGCGCTCCCAAAGGGGAAGAAAACGGCCAGAAACAGGGCGATCACCACAACCTGCTTCATATACAAACCCCATTTCAGGAGGGCCAGGGAGCGACCGGAATATTCCGTAAGGGGTCCCTCCTGGATCTCCTGTTCTGCTTCCGCCAGGTCAAAGGGCAGCTTGCCGGTTTCGATGAAGGTGGCGACAGCAAAGGAAGCCATGGCCAGCCAGACTGCCGGGCTAAAATATGATATCTCACCGGCCGCCACCTTCTGGCTGATTGTTCCCAGATCGGTCGTCCCGGCGAGAAGGGCGACCACGAACAGCACCAGGATAATAGTTGGCTCTACGAGCACGGCCAGGGCCATCTCCCGGCTGGCCCCTATTCCGGCGAACCCGCTGCCGGAATCCAGACCTGCAAGGGCAAAGAAGAAGCGGACCACGGTGAACAGGTAAACGACAGCGATGAGATCACCGGCCATCCCCAGGGGCGACTGCAGGGTTAAAATCGGAATCACCATGGCAATGAGCAGGGTGGTTGCCATAACCATATAGGGAGTAAACCGGAAGACCCAGCTGGCCTGGGCAGGCACCACCTCTTGCCTTTTGATGAGTTTAAAGATATCCCGGTAGTTCTGAAAAATACCGGGACCTTTCCTGGAGTGCAGCTTTGCCCTTAAAGTGCGGGAAAAGCCCGTAAAAAGAGGTGCTACCAGCAGGACGAGCAAGGCCTGCACCAGGCCGATGGGGAGCAACTCGTTACCGGGCATCTTTCTCTCCTCCTATCTGACCGTTGCTAACAGCAGGACTACGAGCGTTACGATTATATACAGGCAATACAGCCGGACATTCCCTATCTGGAGGGCTTGCACCCGTTTACCCAGACGTACCGTACCCCGTAATAGGGGACCGTAGAGGTAATCTTTCCACATCGACTCCACACGGGCGACGTAGACCACTGCTTCCTTGCCATACGCCGCAATGGTATAGCCCGGCCCCGCGAGGGTGGTCCTTAGCAAATAGGCCGGGCGGAAAAGCACCCTCAATGGCTGGGCAAAGGCGGTAGCCGCGTACACCATCCGCGGTGAGTATTTATATCCGCATGCCCACGGCTCGGCATCGATCCGCCGCCCGGCCTGCATCCCACCTTGCATCCCGGCAATTAACAGGGGTAACGTGACAAACCCCACCAGGAGAAGGGCAATGAGGGGCGGGGAAAGCACGGCCCGGGCGCTGCTTGCCGGAAATACCAACAGCCCGTCACTTACCCGGACCGGAGAGGTGCCCAGCAACGCCGCGGCCACATTGCCAATATAAGGAGCAACAACCGGTGCGCCCGGCCCGAGGGCAAGGCAGCCAGCCGCCAGAAGCGCCGTCCCGGCAAGCATCGGCACCGGCACTTCCCTGGCCTCCCGGGCGCGATTGCTGCGCCAGGGACCGGCAAAGGTGACCCCATAGGCTTTTACAAAGCACATCGCCGCCAGGGCGCCCGTTAGAGCGAGCATGATTGCCAAAAGGGGTGACAGCACTTTGACGGCCAGGAAGCTGCTGGTGCTCGCCATGAACAGCGACTGGTAGGTAAACCATTCACTGACAAAACCGTTGAGAGGGGGAATAGCCGCGATGGCCAGAGCGCCGGTCAAAAAAGCCAACCCGGTCCACGGCATTCGCCTGGCCAGCCCGCCCATCTCCTCCATGTTTTTGGTGTGGAGGCGATAGATTACCGAGCCTGCCCCGAGAAAAAGGAGGCCTTTAAAGGCAGCATGGTTTACCAGGTGATAGAGCCCCGCCAGGATGCCGAGCACTCCCAGAACGGGTTCTCCCCTGGCTATGCCAATCATGCCAGCACCGGTGCCCATCAGGATGATCCCCACGTTTTCGATACTGGAATAGGCCAGCAGCCGCTTGAGATCGTTTTCATTTATTGCGTAAAGCACACCCAGAACCGCCGAGATTGCTCCGAAGGCCAGGACCGTAAGGCCCCACCACCAGACGGAAGCGCCGAGGAAATCGACACTGACCCTGAGTATGCCGTAGATAGCGGTTTTAATCATTACACCCGACATGAGGGCGGAAACGTTGGAAGGAGCCGCAGGGTGAGCCCGCGGCAGCCAGAAGTGGAGTGGCATAATACCGGCTTTGGCCCCGAACCCGAAGAAAGCCAGCAAGAAGGCCAGGTGTTTGGTAGCCGGCGGAAGGTTTGCACTGCGGAAGGAAGCAAAATCAAAAGTGCCCGTATGGATAAAAAATATAATGAATGACAGCATAATCATTACTGCTCCGGCGTGGGCCACCAGGAAATAGATAAATCCGGCATTGACACTCTCCGGGTTTTCCTGGTCGAAACTAACCAGGAAATAGGAAACCAGGGTCATCAGCTCCCAAAAAACGAGAAAATAGAAGGCGTCGCCGCTAGCAACCACCAGGACCATGGACGCAAGGAAAATGTTATTCAAAAAGCCCAGTACCCCGGCGCCCCTCCCGGCATACTCCTCCTGATAAGCAAGGGAATAAATAGCTGTAGCGGCGGCCAGCAGCGAAATGACCAACACCATAAAAGCAGAAAAGAGATCGACCCGGATAACAAAGGGCGCAAAGGGAATAAACCCCGCCGCTGCCATTGTAAAGCCCGTACCACGAGCGAAGACCGGGATGGCCGCAGCCATCCCGGCACTCGCTGCCACAAAGGCGCTTATTCCAGAAGCATAGTTGGCAATTTTACCGGCTCTGTTCAGCGCCAGGGAGGCAACTGCTCCGGCGACATACAGGAGAATGGACAGCAGAAATAACTGCTGAACGATCATTTAGCCTTACCTCCCGCCCCTCTAAATGACACTACATCAGCAACAACAGCACTTCTTCCGAGCTTGCTCAGTTTCAAGCCACGAGGCGGGGAGGGGGGGCTTCCCCACCCCGCCCCTGCCCTGAACCGCTATCTAAATGAAACAGCGGCCGCCAGGCGCCGTTCGGCTTCAAACTCCTCCACGGTCTGGAAGACCAGAGCCCCGGTGGGGCAGGCTCGCACACAGGCCGGTACGCCCTCCTCATCCAGGCACTCCCGGTCGCACTTTACGGCCTTACCTTCGCCCCGGCCCACTGCACCGAAGGGGCAGGCCATGGCACACATCCAGCAACCGATGCACCGGCGCAAGGCGACCACGTTGACGCCGTCTTCCCGCCTGTGCATCGCGCCGGTGATGCAGACGGCCACGCAAGGCGGCTCCTCGCATTGCCGGCAGACGGCCGGAGCTTTCACCCTGCCTACCTGGTCCACATAGAGGCGCTTCTGCGGCCTTTCGCCCCCCAGTAGGGCCCCAAAGAGATTCCGGGCCGCGGTGTGGCTCACGGCGCAAGCCAGCTCACAGGAACGGCAGCCCGTACACCGTTCATAACGGACAAAGATCTCCTTCCGTTTCATCGCCGGGCACCTCCCGGGACGTTGAGCCCCAGACCGGCCCGGCGCTCGTCGATGGCCGCCAGGAGCTTCTGGCCCGCAGACTCGGGATCGGGTTCCACGATGAAGTAACCGCCGGTCAAGTCCCGGACTTTATCCGTCAGCACCTGGGTGACGTAGCGGCTACCCACCACCGGCAACATGACCCCCACGTGGGTGGGGATACCGAGGGTCACCGCCCAGGTGCCGATGGCGACCGCTTTTTCAGCCGTCGCCTCAGGGGCCGAAGCGACCACGGGAAGTTGATCCGTGTCCACACCCAGCCGATTGGCCAGGGGCACCGCCAGGGCCACCGCCCGCGAGGTGTCCACGCAGGAGCCTACATGCAGCACCGGCGGCAGGGGCCCGCCCAGGCCGTTGGCCTCGCCGATGGCCGTCAGGACCGCCTTCAAGCCTTCCCCGCACACCTCATCCACACTGGCCGGGTCCATAAACCCGTGGCGCATGAGCGCCCCCGCGCCGCAGCCGGAGGCTAGAACCAACACGTTCTCCTTCAGGAGGCGGCGGGCCATGGTGACGAAGTTCCTATCTTGCGGAACCTTGACGTTGTTGCATCCGCAGAAGAGGCACACCCCGCGAATGTTGCCGGCGACGATGTTGTCAAGCAAAGGCTTAAGGGGATCGTCGGCATTCAACTTAGAGAGGGCGTTTATGATGGCTTCCGCGGAGAAGCCCGCCACCACTTTGGACCTGTTCTGCGGTATGTCCACCGGCTTACCCCGGCGCCGGGTGAAGGCCTCGATGGCGTGGCGAATGATCTCCCGGGCGATCTCTTTAGCCCTTTCTTCCGCGAAGGGGATGTGGATCGCACCGGGGATCTTCATGGTTTCCATGGTGGTGATCAGCCTGGTCCCCATGCACTCTGCCACCGTAGCGAGAGAGGGCATGATGCACTGGTAATCCATCACGACGGCATCGAGGGCGCCGGTGATCAGGGCCATCTCCTGGCTGAGGGAATGGGTGCAGGACGGGATGCCGTGGCGCATCAGCACCTCGTTGCCGGTGCAGCAGATGCCCACCACATTCACACCCCCGGCGCCGGCTGCCTTGGCTTCCGGCTTCATCTCTTCGGCTACTTGGACGATGATTTCGGATAAAACCGGGTTGTGGCCGTGGACCGCCACGTTAACCATGTCCGCCTTGAGGACCCCTAAATTGGCCTCACTGACTACGGGCTGGGGCGTGCCGAAGAGGATGTCGGACAAGTCGGTACCCATGTGGCAACCCGCAAAGTCCGTAAGGGAGCAACGTATCCCCGCCTGGAGGAGGTTAATCGGGTCTGCGTCACAGCCGTAATGCGTCCGGTGCATAATATCGGCGATCTCGTAGTCTATCCCCTTAGGCATCAAGCCTCGTTCCATAAGGAGCTTGCTCCGCTTCTCGGTCACCGTGGTGGCCACCCACGTGACCGGCGCTTCCGTTGCTTTCTCGTTAAAGTCCGCCAGAGCCGCCTCGGCAACGGCCAGGCCAATCTCGGCCTCGCTCCTGCCTTTCGTGGGAATGCCGAGACGTTCAGCCACTTTGCGGAGCTTGGCTTTGTCTTTAATGGCGTAGTCCGGTGCCTTACCCCGAACCGCCTTTTTCAAGGTGTGGGCAATGTGCTTCGCATGGCCCGAGTGGGACGCCCCGCCGGCCGCGATGGCGCGATCCAGGCCTCGCGCGACGATGACGTCCGCCGTAGCCCCGCAAATCCCCGCCTTGGGCTCGCCACCAAAAGGATCTATACGGCAGGGGCCCTGCAGGCAGTGCCGGCAGCACAGCCCGGTTTCCCCAAAGCCGCACTGGGGAAGCATCGCCTGGTAGCGATCCCAGACCGTCTCCACCTCCAGGCGCCCGGCCTTTTCCACCATCTCGCAAACCGCCGGGTCCAGAGAAACTTTACACGACTTGGCCATCAGCATCGACCTCCTTGAGGAATATGCGGCAACGCCGCAGTTTTGTAAACTTTATTACCTGCTTTCATATCAAAGCGTCAGCGGCCTTCCGTCCGGTCAACTTCCTGCAGCTACTGCAGCCCTGGAAACGCGGGGAGTAAAACCAGGGAACGGAGGGTTTCTGCAGCAACTATTCCTGCTGCACTCGTGCCCATTATCACATGTCACACCTAACCTCCACCTTTTATTTTTATGGTTATATTTGTTTATTTTTACAAGGAGAACCTTGTCCCCCTATGTCCGGGGCAATAGCCCGTCGGTTTAGCACCCTGGTAGCCAGCTCAGCTATACCTGCGGCGGTAAAAGACTGCTCACCGGCAAAGCCGGCAGCCTGGTCTAAAATTTCTGTTTGGAAAGGAATCAGGCCGATGACATCGCCTGGCGGCAGGTGGCTGAGGATAAATTCCTCATCCCGGGGTTGACGCAATTTGTTGCCTACAAACTTTATTTGCTTAATACCAAGTTCAGCGGCCAGTTTTTGGACGACCCGGGCGGTCTGGACGCTGACCAGGGTGGGCTCGGTAATAATCAACATCAGATCTACCCCCCGGGCCGTACCCCGGGTCAGGTGCTCGATGCCAGCCCCCATATCCAGGACCACCATTTCCCGGTGTTTTAGGATTAGGGCATTAACCATGGCATTTAAGACGGCATTTTCCCGGCAATAGCAGGTCGATCCCCCGGGCTTGATGGCTCCCATTTTCAGAAAAAGGATATTTCCGTTCCTTATGGTATAATCCTGGAGCAGGCTATCTACTTCCGGGTTTAGAGAAAAGAAGGCGCCGCTGCCGCCGGTGCGTTCGGCAATCAATTCTCGCATCTCCACAATTGGTTTAAGGGTACCGAGTCTCTCCTCGGGGAGCCCCAGGACCATCCCCAGGCTCGTATCGGGATCGGCATCGACGGCATATACCTGGTAACCCTGCCGGGCAAAATGCTTGATTAAACCGGCAGCTATGGTGGTTTTGCCGACGCCACCTTTCCCGGAAATGGCCAGCTTCACTTGAACACCTCCACTTTTTCAGCTTCTCTTGTGACCCTAGCTAAGCAATTACCTCACTCTAGCCATGGCCGTAATTAAAAGTTAAAAGGTATAAAATAGGTTTATGAAATCAAGTTTTTAACCAAGAAGAAATAGCCATAGATCCATCTTTTTCGTTTATAGCAAAAAGCGTGCCAAAAGAAAAAGGCCGCCATAGCTTGACGGCCTAAGAACCTCGCTGTCAATTTAGTTTTACACGTTAAAAAGAGTTGACATTAATTTTTAAGCAAGCCATAGCTGGCCATTTTAGTATAGAGTGCCTGGCGGGAAAGGCCTAATGCCTTGGCGGCCCTTGTTTTTTCTCCGCCAAAAGCTTCCAGGGCCTGAATGATGGCCTCCTTTTCCGCTTCTATCCGGACTTTATAAAGGGGGGAGATCTCCCTCACCCTTTTCTTTTTACCATGATAGCCTATCGTGAGGTGATGGGGATGGATTTCCTGGGTTTCAGCCAGGATGGCAGCCCTCTCCAGGACATTTTCCAATTCCCGGACGTTACCCGGCCAAGAATAGCTTAGAAGGCACTCCATTGCGGCGGGAGTAAGCCGTAATTTTTTCCCATATTCTTTGTTTAGCCTTTGTAAAATGTCCTCTGCCAGGAGAGGTATGTCTTCCGGCCGCTCTTTAAGGGGTGGGAGCACTAGCGTGACCACATTTAAGCGGTAAAAGAGATCTTCCCGAAAACGGCCTTCATGTACCATTTTTTCCAAATCCTTGTTGGTAGCTGCTATCACCCGCACATCTATTTTTCTGGTCCGGGTGCTCCCCAACCGCTCAATCTCTTTATCTTGCAAAACCCTCAAAAGCTTGGCTTGCATATTAAGGGGCATATCTCCGATTTCATCCAAAAAGATGGTCCCGCCGTGAGCCAGTTCAAACTTTCCGGGTTTGCCGCCCTTTTTAGCTCCAGTAAAAGCGCCTTCCTCATAACCGAAGAGTTCGGATTCTAGAAGTTCCGGTGGGATGGCTGCGCAGTCTACTTTTATTAAAGGCGCGTTACGGCGGGGACTTTCCTCATGGATAGCCTGGGCCAGGACCCCTTTTCCGGTACCGCTTTCTCCCAGGATGAGTACAGTAGCATTGCTCCCGGCTGCTTTCTGGGCCAGGCTTAAAACGTCCCTAAAATAGTGATTTAAAGTCCGGATGTGGCGGAAATTGAAGAGGCACCCAGCGGGCTTGAAGTTTTCAGGGTTATGGCCAACTCTGGCTTCTACTTTTTTAAGCTGTTCCAGGAGAAGACGTAAAGGCTCGCTTTCATCGGAAAAAAACTGGTACAGCACACCCTCTATTTCTGATTGGATCCAAAGAGGCGTTCCTATGACGATGATAGTATTCCCCTTTGTTTTCTGGAATTCCCATACCCGTGGTCTGCCGGATTGGATTATTTCGGAGTATTGGGCTAAAGGGATTACTTCTTCCAACATGCGGCCTTGCACCCTTTGACCTGTAATACCCAGTATTTGGAGGCCGGCCTTATTTATCCCTACCACTCTCCCCTGGTTATCGGTAATCACCAGTCCCATGGGTATTATATGGAAAATGGCTTCCCCGATGCTTAAAGGGAACCCTTTTACCTCTTTTTCGGACCCGAGGGTAGCCTGGCGGTAGCTTCTAGTTGCCAGCAAAGCCTGGAAGGTAAGATCTTTAAGCAATCTATTGTTTTTTTCGAGGGGAAAGAAGGAATAAGGCTCATCAAGACCAGAAACAGGGGATATGGTGGCTTCCATCTGGCAATAATGTTCCCCTGTTCCCCAGCATTTGGTTTCTTCGACCTCTATTCTTTTTTTAAAGAGTTTGTTGAGAGCCCCAGCGAGCAGGCCCCCTTCCAAATAGCATAATTGCTGGCCTACAGGCGGAAAATGAGAACAAGTGAAACATTCATTCCATTTAACGGTTATTTTACCGCCTTTTACACTTTTCAACTTAAGGTTTCCTACTCCCAGGGCGCTTATTTTATCCGGTATTTCTTCCAGGTCGTTTACAGGAAGCTGCCTGCCAATAGAATAGCCCGCCCGGTAATAAACTGTATTCTCCGGGGTACTGGCTAGCATACCTTTTCTCCCCCCAGCGTCCATTTTTGCTTCCGCTCAATTCCATTCTATCCTGTAAGATATGAAAAGTAAAGAAGAAGGTGAGATATGTGCCAAGGTACTGTCCTTTACACTTGAAGCTGGAAGGGCAACCGACCCTTGCAGGGAGAAAAGGTGTTGTCGTGACAATTATCCCTATGGCTGCCCACGTTCGGATATTGACTTAAAATCCCGGTTCTGTTAATGTAAGAATAGCCCTAGCCCCGGGGCTGGCGGTCGCAGTCACCCGCCTGAACAAAACAAGGAGTGATTTTCTTGCGTTACAAACTCTTTCCCTTCGTGATGGTTGCCTTCGTGGTGATCTTGCTCCTCTCCAACACGGTAGCCGTCAAGGTAGCAAAAGTTGGACCCTTCTTTTTCGACGGCGCCGTAATTTTATTTCCCGTCTCTTATATCTTCGGTGATATTTTAACTGAAGTGTACGGCTACAAGCGCAGCCGGGTAGTAGTATGGACGGGTTTTATAGCCTGTCTGTTTATGTCCTTTGTCTACTGGCTGGTAGGGATACTTCCTCCCGCCCCTCCCTGGGGAGGCCAGGAAGCTTATCAACGGATCCTGGGGCAAACACCCAGGATAGTCATGGCCAGCCTGGCAGCCTATTTTTGCGGTGAATTTATCAACTCCTATATCCTGGCAAAACTAAAAATTTTGACCCGGGGCCGGTGGCTGTGGACCAGGACGATCGGCTCCACCATCGGCGGCCAGCTGGTGGATACTACCCTGTTTATCACCGTAGCTTTTGCCGGTATTATGCCGGGAACCGTACTGCTGCACATGATAATGACCAATTATCTCTTCAAGACCACCTATGAGATCCTGGCAACACCGCTGACCTACGCTGTAACTGCCTGGCTTAAAAGGGTGGAAAACGAGGATTACTATGATTTTAAAACCAACTTTAATCCCTTTATGGTAACTATGGAGGATTTAAGATGATGGAGTTTGAAGCATTAGGAAAGGACGTCCGCGAGCCGCGTAAAAAGTTGGAAGTATTTCCTAAGCCGGTAAACGTGAAAACCGTCATACTGGAATCCGACGAAGTAACGAGCCTTTGCCCGGTAACGGGGCAGCCGGATTGGGAAACGGTAATCGTGGAATACGCCCCCGACAAATACTGTATTGAATCTAAAAGTTTCAAGCTTTACCTGTGGAGCTTCCGGGAGGAAGGCGTCTTTTGTGAAGCCCTGGCCGATACCATTGCCAGGGACATTTACCGGGCTTGCTCGCCTCACTGGTGCAAAGTAACTGTAATCCAGAAGCCGCGTGGCGGGATAAAAATAACTGCTTCTGCCTTTTACGGCGAGGGCAATTAACCCCCCTGGAAAACCCTCTGATTTCGAGCAGGCGGTTCTGTTCTTCAGGCCCGTCATTATTAGAGGCGCAGCCCATAAATGTAATAGCGACCTGGAACTAAACCAGGTCGCTTTTTATTTAACTTGTCATGGAAGGTATCACACTTAAAGAAGTAACTGCCGGGCCTTCCCTGGCCTCATCATTAAAACGGTTCCCGCCTGCCAGGAAGGAGGCATTCACCAGCCCGGACCCCTGTTCTTCGGGGGTTAAACCCGGCAGCCTGGTGGCGGTGCTGGTGATGGTCTTTACTACCTGCCTGCCGGATATGTGCCCATCCCGGGACAGCACCAGGGCTGCAACCCCGGCAACATGGGGACAGGCCATGGAGGTGCCGCTCATGGCCCGGTATTTGCCGCCCGGGTAGGTGGAAAGAATATCAACGCCCGGAGCAGCTACCGTTACTTCCGGACCCCGGCTGCTGAAGCTGGCCAGGTTATTTTTCCGGTCAATAGCCGAAACGGCGATGACACCGGGGTAACGGGCCGGATACATGACGCTATTCTCTTTCCCCTCATTGCCTGCAGCCGCCACCAGGACCATGCCGGCCTGGACGCACCGGCGGACGGCCTCTTCCAGGGCTTGACTCGGCCGGGTGGTGCCGAAACTCATATTGACGACCTGCATTTTATTTTGCAACGCCCAGTCCAGGCCGGCAATGATATCGGAAATATAACCATTACCCCGGCGGTTAAAAATCTTGACGGCATAAATCTCCGCCCGGGGGGCCACCCCTACCACCCCAAAATTATTATTGAGCGCCGCAATTATTCCCGCCACATGGGTACCGTGGCCATTGCCATCCCCGGCCTCCCAGCCGGGAAATTTGATATTCTTGGTACCACGAATGTTAGCTTTAAGGTCGGGGTGGCTGGCATCAATCCCCGTATCCAGGATTGCCACCTTCACCTTCTCCCCGGCCGCCTCCTGCCAGGCCTTTGGTGCGCCAATACATTCCACTCCCCAGGGGATGGTCTGCTCCTTTTGCCGCAATCTGACTGCCGGCAAGGCTACTGTCTGGACCTGGAAATCGTCTTCAATTAAAAGGACATCCGGGTGTAAGCCCAGCTCTGCAAGGGACTGACCCCGTTCCGGTATCCTTACTGCCAGGGCATGCACCAGGGGTAATTCGCGTACTACCCGCCCGCCTTTTTTCAGGACTGTTTCATGACAACTGCTCAAGGGCCGGTGCTTGCGGAACATGATGATTTTCCTGCTGCCGTAATCGCTACCCAGCCGGGTGACGGAAACGCCGGCCATCGCTACTACGCCGGCATAATAAGCCAGCAAAAAAGGCCACATGGTTAACCCCTCCCATGCTTCATTCTATGTATTGCCGCTGGAAGGGGTTCAATAAATACAACCCGGCCGGCAGAAAATATTTTCTCCTTTTCTTATTAACCACCTGCCCTGGAACTGCATATGCTAGGTCTAGAAAAGGTCCCTGCAAAGGGAAAAGGAGGGTACTTGAATGACACAAGAATTATTGTGGTGGTTTATCATCATCATCCCGGTTATCATTATCATCCCCATCATCTTCCTGTTCTTCTTGTTCCCACTAAATGCCAAGTAGGAGGAATTTTTAATGGGCGGCCATGGTTTTAACTTCTGGTGGTTGTTTATTCCTATTATCGTGATTATCATCATCCCCATTTTCTTTATCTTCTTCATCCCTCTCAGTGCAGCCAATGCATGAGCGGGAAAACCCCGGCCCCGCCGGGGTTTTAATATAAAGGCCCCGGGCTTTCCACCCGGGGCTCCTTTATACTGTCGGCGCTGATTTCCGCTATGGTAAGGTATTTAACTTTTTTGCCAGCTTTTGAGAAATTCCTGAATATCCGGCGGCAGGGGCCGGCCGTTATTAATCTCCCCCGCCATCCCTTCAATTAGCTGGGCAAGCTGTTTCTTCATCTCCGGGCTCAGATCTTTGGTCATGTTGTTAACAAAACTTGCCATATCTACCTGGCCGTCCGGGAACATGGCAGCAGGATCTATACCCGCTTGAGCCATTATTTCTTGCACGACAGCAGGGTTATCGGGCGTTATACCCATTTCTTTAAAAACCTGTCCCAGGGATTTCCCGCTGGTAGCTGCTTCAACGACGCGCTGCCGCAGGGCATCCAGATCAGCACTCATGGGCCTCACCTCGCATAAAATTTACCCTTGATCATTATATGCCCTGCGGTCTCCTTTAGTGCCCGCCAGCTGTTATTTTTCCGCCGGCGCTATATTGGCCGCCAGGACGCCGACGATGCGGCCGTCACCGGCGCGCACAGGAACCGCGACGGTGATGGCCACCCGGTTGGAACTCTGGGTCACATAGGGCTCGCTGGCATAACGTTCACCCCTTATGGCCGCCTGGAACCATGGCCGGAAGGACCAGTTGGTTACTCCCGCATCCGGCCGGTTATAAATAGTTGCTCCGTCCGGTAGGGTGGCAATCAAGGTCTGGATAATAGCTGACTCGCTGAAGGCGGCGTCAAGGAACGGCGCCAGGGTGGCGGCTTCCATTTTCTTAACAACAGGATCGGCGGCCAGCTTTTCCAGTACGGCATGACCCTGGTTAACAAGTTCCCGGCGCAGTTCCTGATCCCACCCGTCCCGGGTAAAAGCGGCAGCCATGGTAAAGAAATTCTGCGCCATGGCCGCAAACTGGCGCGTATTCTCTTCCACCACCGCCATAGCAGCCTTTTGTTCCTGCGTTGCAGCCGATACCTCTTCAATGCTGGCCGCCGTTTCCTGGGCCACGGCTGCCATGCGGGCGGCCGCATCGTTTACCTCCCGCACCCTCACCAGCTGGTTCTGGGCCTGGTGGCTGATGTTGGTCATGACTTCGGCGGCCTTATTGATCGCCTGGCTTACGGCCATAAAATTCTCTTTCACCTGGGTTCCGCGCTGGAGGTTGCTCCGGACCAGTTCGACGTTTTTGTCTACCTGGGCCGCCGTCTGGCGCGCCTCTTCGCTGATGACTGCCGCCAGGGAGGTTATATTCTGGGCGGCCGCCGCCGACTGTTCGGCCAGTTTCCGCACCTCTTCGGCCACCACGGCAAAACCGCGGCCCTGCTCCCCGGCGCGTGCGGCTTCAATGGCGGCATTCAAAGCGAGCAGGTTGGTCTGATCGGCAATGGCCGTGACCGCCTGGACCAGGGTATTGATCTGCTCCATTTTATTTTCCAGCTGCCGCATGCGGCCGGCCGCCTCCTGGATGGAAGCGGCCCCGGCCTTGATTTCCTGAAGTAATTGCTCAAAAAGTCGGCGACCTTCCTCTTCCTTGCTCCTAACTTCCATCCCTAACTCCGTACCCAGCCCGGCCCGGTCGCTGATATCTTCCGCCAGGTTGTGTAACGTTTTGATATTTTCCGCCACCTTCTGGGCGGCTCCCGCCTGTTCGTCGGCACCGCCGGCAATCTCCTGGATGGCTGCCGTTACCTCTTCCAGGTTGCGATGGCTGGTACCGGCGCTTTCCTGGAGATTTCGGGAAAAATAAGACAGCTCATCGGCGGTACGCTGCATGCGACCCACCAGGCGGTAAAAACTGTCCAGGACGGCAGTTACCGGCCCCTGGAAACTCTCCCCTAACTGCGCCCCGGTCAAAGATTGTTCTGCCCGCACCGGATCGCCCTCGCCGAGTAAATTGAGAAACTGCATGACCCGCTGCAGGGGGCGCATCCATTTTATGTATAAATTGAACAGGATAACCAGGCTTAAAATTAAACCCAGGCCCCCCGCCACAATGGCCGGTACAAGGAGCAATTGCCAGCTAACGCCCTGGACGGCTACCAGCGCTGTCCCCACCGTCCCCGGGCCCAGAGCCAGAAATAGCAAGAGAATAAAATAAAAAAGTTTGGTGCGGAGACTAATTGCCAATTTCCTCCACCTCCCGCCATTATTCTTTATATTAACATATTTTTCCGCATTTGACTAGATAAAAGCACGGTGAGATAGAGGTTGGTCAGGCTGTCAGGCAGGTACTCCTTCAGGTAGATCTGTATCCTGATTGCCGGGTATCGCGTTACTGAAACCTCGGAACTATGTAGAAAGCCCGCAGGGGGTATATAATAGTAATTATTGGTTTTTGGGGGCCAAAGGATCATTTGCCGGCAGGCGAGCGGCCAGTTCGGCAGCCAGTTGTCCCGGTTCCAAATCATGGTAGGCCAGCAAGACCAGGGTGTGGTAATAGAGGTCGGCCAGTTCGTATAAAATTTCCCGCCGGCTGTCGTTTTTTGAGGCAATGATGGTTTCACCGGCCTCTTCACCGATTTTTTTTAGGATTTTATCCTGGCCGTTATTAAAGAGATAGGTCGTGTAGGAGCCTTCCGGCCGGGTAGCCTGGCGTTCTTTAATCACCTGGAAAACTTCAGTCAGGACGGCCCCCAAATCCGCAGTTACGGTGCCAACACCCGTGGGGTTAGCGGTAGCTGCGCTTCCCATGTCAGCCTGGCCGGCATCCCGGGGTGCCGGCTTCCTCCCTCCAGGTACCTTGGGGGAGCTTACTTGTAAGGCCAAGGGATTATGAAAGCAGGAAAATTCCCCTTCGTGGCAGGCCACCCCTACCTGGCGGACCTGGAAGAGCAGGGCATCGGCGTCACAATCGTAGCTGGCATTGACAATATACTGGCGGTGGCCCGAGGTAGCCCCTTTATGCCAGAGTTCCCGGCGGCTGCGGCTGTAAAACCATGTCTCGCCGGTAGCCAGGGTGCGGGCCAGGGCTTCCCGGTTCATATAGGCCAGCATCAACACCCGGCCGCTTTCTACATCCTGGATAATGGCCGGGATTAATCCCTCGGCATTAAAGCGAATTTCCTCGGGTATTTTTACACCCATGTTTTACTCCTCCAAACGTACGGGGACACCGCGTGCTGCCAGGTAGCTCTTGGCTTCCCCGATAGTATAGGTGCCGAAGTGAAAGATCGAGGCCGCCAGGACGGCGTCGGCGCGGCCGACCGTCAAACCATCATAGAGGTGCTCTAGCTTCCCCACGCCGCCGGAAGCGATTACCGGAATGCTAACGGCTGTGCTTATGGCTGCCGTCAATTCCAGGTCGTAGCCCTCTAAAGTACCGTCGCAGTCCATGCTAGTAAGGAGGATCTCCCCTGCTCCCAGCTCCTCCACCTGCCGGGCCCACTCTAAAGCGTTTTTTCCCGTCGGCCGGCGGCCGCCGTGGGTATAAACCTCCCAACGACCGGCCCCGGTACGGCGGGCATCGATGGCCACCACTACGCACTGGCTGCCGAAACGTCGGGCCGCCATGGCCACGAGACTAGGATCCATCACCGCTGCCGTATTCAGGGAAATCTTGTCGGCTCCGGCGGCCAGCATGCGGCGAATATCCTCCAGCGTGCGCAAGCCGCCCCCCACAGTAAAGGGGATAAAAACTTCCTCAGCCGTCCGCCGGACCACGTCGACCATAATCTCCCGGCCTTCGGCCGAAGCCGAGATATCCAGGAAAACCAGTTCATCGGCGCCGGCGCGGTCATAGGCGGCCGCCAGCTCCACCGGGTCCCCGGCATCCCGTAAGTTTAAAAAATTGGTACCCTTAACTACCCGCCCGTGATCGACATCCAGGCAGGGAATAATCCGCCTGGTAAGCATCTTAATCCTCCTCCCCGGCCACGGCCAGGGCTTCCTCCAGGGTAAAGTTGCCGTTGTAAAGGGCCCGTCCCAGGATGGCCCCTTCCACGCCTTCCTTCTCCAGGCCACGCAGGGCGCGGACGTCATCCAGGCTGGCAATACCACCGGAGGCAATAACTTTCAGGCCGCTCCTCCTGGCCACTTCCCTGGTAGCGGCAATATTGGGTCCCTGGAGGGTGCCGTCGCGGCTGATATCAGTAAAGATGGCCCGCTTTACCCCCAGGGCGGCCATGCGGCTGGCAAAGTCAAGGGCCCTTTCCTCCACCGTTGCCGCCCAGCCTTCTACGGCTACCATCCCTTCGCGGCTGTCAATACCAACGGCCACCTGGTCGCCGAAGCGCGCCACAGCCTCAGCAACTATCTCCGGGTTGGTGATGGCTATCGTCCCCAGGACAGCCCGGGCCGCCCCCGCAGCAAGGAGCGCCTCCAGGCTTTCCAGACTGCGGATGCCGCCCCCGACCTGGACCGGGATGTGGACCTCTTTGATTATGGCCGCAATAACCTCCATATTCCGCGGTCGGCCGGCAAAGGCCCCGTCCAGATCCACCACATGAAGCCAGCGGGCACCCCTTGCCTCCCAACCCCGGGCAACGGCCACGGGATCGGTGGAGTAGATAGTCTCGGCTTCCGGCCGCCCCTGGTAAAGGCGCACGCAGCGCCCCTCCCGCAGGTCAATGGCAGGCAGAATCAGCACGGTTTACCAGCTCCCCAAAGTTTTTTAAAACCTTCAGGCCCCAGCGGCTGCTTTTTTCCGGGTGGAACTGGACCCCGAAGAGGTTGTCCCGCTGGATGCTTACGGCAAAGGTTAAACCATAATCCGTAGTACCGGTGACTATGGTTTTATCGGCGGGGTCAATATAATACGAATGGACAAAGTAAAAGTTCGTACCCGTAGGGATCCCCCGAAAAAGCTCCCCGGGCTTTAGCAATTGCACCTGGTTCCACCCCATGTGGGGAACCTTAAGCCCTGGCGGCAGGCGTTTTACTTCGCCCGGTAAAAGGTTCAGACCTTCCACCGGACCTCCTTCCTCGCTGGTGCTGAAAAGGATCTGCAACCCCAGACAAATGCCCAGGAAGGGTACATCCCGCCGCACAACTTCCCGGATGGCTGCCACCAGGCCCCTCTGCTGCAAATTGGCCATGGCGTCGGCAAAGGCTCCCACTCCCGGCAGGATAACGCCGGGAGCAGCCAGCACTACCTCCGGGTCTGAGGTTATCTCCGCCGGGTAACCCAGCTTATCCAGGGCCTTCTTGACGCTCAAGAGATTGCCCATACCGTAATCAATTATAGCTAGCGGCCGCATTTTGGCTTAACTCCTCCTCAAGCCAGGTTTCCCTTGGTAGATGGAATTCCCTCTACCCGGGGATCGAGGCCGGCGGCTTCCCTCATAGCCCGGCCCAGGGCTTTAAACAGGGCCTCGGCGACATGATGGCTGTTGTGCCCGGCGAGCTTTTGCACGTGAAGGGTCAGGCCGCTGTGGTTAACAAAAGCCCGCAGGAACTCCTCCAGCAATTCTGTCTCCAGGCCGCCAATCCGTCCCGCGGGAAGACCAAGATCACAGGCAAGGTAGGGCCGGCCGCTGCAGTCCAGGGCTACCTGAACCAGGGCATCATCCATGGGGATCAGGGTGTGGCCGTAACGATTAATACCGGCTTTATCCCCCAGAGCCTGTTTCAAAGCCTCTCCCAGGCAGATCCCAATATCTTCTATGGTGTGATGGTTATCAACTTCCAGATCCCCCTCGGCCCGGACTTCCAGGTCCAGGAGCCCATGGCGGGCCAGCTGGGCCAGCAGGTGATCAAAGAAGGGAATACCGCTGCTGCCCTGCCATTTGCCGCTGCCGTCCAGGTCGAGTCTAACGCGAATGTTAGTTTCTGCGGTCTGGCGCTCAATCGAGGCTTTCCTGCTCATAAATCAAACCCTCTCTCCAGGCGTAACTGGATAGCCCGGGCATGGCCCTCCAGGCCTTCAGCCCGGGCCAGGGCCTGAATCAAGCTTCCCGCCGCCTGCAAGCAGGCAGGGCCGGCAGCGATAAGGCTGCTTCTCTTCATAAAAGTAGCGACGCTTAAGGGCGAATAAAACCGGGCCGTCCCTCCGGTGGGCAAAACATGGCTGGGCCCGGCCCAGTAATCGCCCAGGGGCTCAGAGCTGTAAGACCCTAAGAAAATCGCCCCGGCGTTTTCCACCCGGCCCAGCCAGGACCAGGGATCGGCCACGTACAGTTCCAGGTGCTCTGGAGCCAGGGCATTGGCCAGGTCCAGGGCGGCCTCCAGATGGGGTACCACCACGGCCGCACCATAATTTTCCAGCGAACGGCTGGCTATCTCCCGCCGGGGCAGGGTCTTCAGCTGGCGGGCGACTTCCTCTACCACCGCCCGGGCCAGTTTCTCATCCGGCGTGATCAGGACCGCGCCGGCCAGGGCGTCGTGTTCAGCCTGGGAGAGGAGGTCGGCCGCCACCCAGTCCGGCCGGGCGGATGCATCGGCAATGACGACGATTTCGCTGGGTCCCGCCAGCATGTCGATATCGACGACCCCGTAGACCTCCTTCTTGGCCAGGGTAACATAAATATTCCCCGGCCCGGCAATCTTCTCCACCGGGGTCACTTCTTCCGTCCCGTAGGCCAGGGCGGCTACGGCCTGAGCGCCGCCCATTTTATAAATCTCCCGCACACCGGCTTCGGCGGCCGCAACCAGGAGCAGGGGCGCCAGGGTGCCGTCCCGCCGTGGCGGCGTCGCCATGATTATTTCTTCAACGCCGGCCACCCGGGCCGGTACGGCGGTCATTAATACCGACGAAGGATAAGCAGCCGTACCGCCGGGGACGTAAAGGCCCACTCGCTTTAAAGGGCGGCAAATCTGTCCCAGGATGGTGCCGTTCATATCCGCCTCCATCCAAGAACCATGCTTCTCACGACGATGGTAAGCGGCAATATTATCCCTGGCCTTCTGGATGGCTTCGAGCAGTTCGGGAGTAACGGCTTCATAAGCAGCCCTGATTTCTTCTGCCGTTACCCGAAAACCGGCCTCTTTTAGATCAACCCCATCCAGTTCCCGGGTGTAACGTTCTACGGCTGCCTGGCCTTCCACCCTGACAGCGGTAATAATATCCCGTACCCTCGCGGCGACATCGTTCTGGGCCAGCAGCCGTCCTGCCCAGCGGCGCCGCACTTCTTCGCCCTCAAGAACAGGTAGCAATTCCGGTCCCCCCTTGAACAGCCGCCCGCTTTAAGGCCTCTATTACAGGCCGCAGGTGCTGGTAATTGATCCGGTAACTAACCCGGTTGGCAATCAAACGAGCTGTGGAGGGAAAAATAGAAACTACCTCCACGAGGTCATTTTCCCTTAAGGTTCGCCCGGTAGAAACAATATCCACAATCAGGTCGGCCAGTCCCACCAGGGGGGCCAGCTCAATATTGCCATGGAGCTTGATTATTTCCACCGGAAGTCCCTTTTCCTGGAAAAAAGCTGCCGCTACCCTGGGAAACTTGGTGGCCACCCGGCGGCTGCCGGCCAGCAGGGTTTCCAGGGACTGTCCGGCTTCCTCCCAGCGCTGCCGGGGCGCGGCTACAACAAAACGGCAATAGCCAAACCCCAGGTCCACCAGTTCAAAGACATCGGCCCCGGCCTCCGCCAGGGTGTCCTTGCCGACAATACCCAGATCGGCGGCTCCATGTTCTACATAGGTAGGCACATCAGTGGGACGGCAGATCACGTAACGCACCCGGTCGGCTGGGAAAGTGAAGACCAGCTGCCGTGCTCCGGTAGCCATGCCTTCTACCGGGAGCCCGGCCTTACGCAATAATTGCAGGGCGTCTTCGCCCAGCTTGCCCTTGGGCAAGGCCAGAGTAAGCAAGTCGGTGACCATTTAAAAGTTCCTCCGAAAATCTTAAGCTAATCCACCCAAACCAGGGTCAACCCCCGGGCGGCGGCCCGGGCTGCTGCTTCCTGGCGGTTTTGACTCTGCCCATCTATAATCACCGTACCCCCCGGCCGGCGCAGTTCTCGCGCCCGGCGCAAAACTGCCGCCAGGTCCCGGCCCGCCACCAGGTAACCCTCACCCTGTCCGGCTCCCTGCCCCTCGCCCCGGGCTATGAGCACCCGCTCCAGTCCCAGGGCAAAGCCGGTAGCCGGGCAGGGGTAACCAAACTGGCCCAGCAGGCCATCGTAGCGCCCGCCGCCGCAGACGGGGACGCCCAAGCCTGGTACATAACCTTCAAAAACGATGCCGGTGTAATAATCAAAATCCCGCAATATGCCCAGGTCGATGAAGAGCCACTTTTCCAGGCCGTAGGCTGCCAGCGCCTGCCATACTTCTTCCAGGCCGGCCAGGGCAGCGGCTGCCCCGGTCTGGATAAAATTGGCCCGGGCTTCCTCCAGGGCTTCTTTACCACCATGTAAAGTGGCAAGAAGTTCCAGCTGCCGCCTCTTCAACCCCGTCAGGTTATACTCGTCGACAAGCCGCTCCAGCCCAACCAGGTCCTTGCCGGCCAGGGCTACTTTAATTCTCGCCACCGCCTCCCGGGGCAGGTCCAGGTCCTGGAGTACGCCCTTGGTGACGGCCACCTGGCCAATACCTACACGAAAGTCCTTCAAGCCGGCCTTTAACAAGGTTTCTACCGCCAGGGCAATAATCTCGGCATCGGCCGCTACACCCCCGGCACCGATGAGTTCCACCCCGGCCTGGTGAAATTCCCGCATGCGCCCGGCCCGGGGTTCCTCATAACGAAAAACCCCGGCGCGGTAACACAGGCGGATGGGGACGGCCTCACGCCTTAAAGAGGTTGCCACCAGGCGGGCAATAGGGGCCGTCATCTCCGGCCGTAAAGCGAGAACCCGTCCCTCGCGGTCGATAAATTTGTAGAGGCTCCCTTCATCCCCAGCGGGAGAGCCGGCCTGAAAAGTTTCCACAAATTCAAAAGTCGGGGTCAGCACTTCCCGGTAACCCCAACTTTGAAAAAAAGTCACCAGTTCCTGCTCCAGTTCCCTGAGGGCAGCCGCCTCTGCCGGCAGCAGATCCCGCACCCCCGCAGGCACCTGGAGATTCCAGTTGCCGGCCACTACCCTTCACTCCAGTGCTTTATCATGTTAACGTATTAACGTAATAATAACACGGGAATAACCCCCTGACAAAGGCCGCCGGCCACCTCCAGGGGCCATTAAATTTGATTAATCAAGTTTATCACCGCCCGGTTATCCCGGGCGTCAAATTACTCCTTTTTATCCAGGCGATCCAGGATGAGGTTGTACCCGTCGGCCCCATAGTTTAAAAAACGCTTAACCCGGCTGATGGTGGCCGTGCTGGCCCCGGTGGCGGCGGCAATGGCCGAATAGGTAACCCCCTGGCGTAAGTAGCGGGCTACCGCCAGTCGCTGGGCCATAGCCTTGATTTCAGCGGTAGTACAGAGGTCTTCAAAGAAGCGGTAGCATTCATCGATGTTCTCAAGGGCTAAAATAGCGCGGAAGAGTTCATCAACCAGGGGGTCCTGCAACTTATCCCGGCTCAATCCCGTACCCTCCCCCAAAAATAACTTAAAAACACTTTTCGCCACCAGGCTGCTTTTTCCTCCACAGTAAACCCGCCCTTTCAGCCAATCAGCCTGGTCAGCCATTCTGTCACCGGCCCGAAGACCCGGGCTAAAAGTTTTGCCGGGCTGGGGATGGGTAATTTTAAAGCCAGGGCCAGGCTTAAGGCCAGGCCCATGGACCAGACGATACCCATAACGGCCAGTTCCCGCCAGTACTTTTTCTGCCAGATTTCCGGGGCATCCAAGTAAGCGATGACCAGGAAAGCCAGGATAATTAAAACGAGCATTCCATCACCCCTACCTGGTACTCCCCTGGGTGGCGCCCTTGCCGCCAGCACCCCGGGTTTTGTCTGGTGTCCTGTTGGTCATTCCCAGCCGGTTCAGATGGAGGTTGACCTTTACCTGTATTTGTACCCGGCTGAACTCTTCATTCCAGCGGTCCTGGACCTGACGCCAGTAGCGGGCGTTGCTCCGATGCAAGACCTCGCCAAAGCCAAAAATGTCCGACCGGAGTTCCTGCTGGGCCTTGCGTACAGCAACCAGGATCCGCTCCTCCACGGCCCTGTTGACAGCCTCCTGGATGGCCAGTAAATGTTCCATCCGGTCGGGGTCCAGGTTAGCTGTAACTTCCGATAAGTCACAGTCGCCCCGAATTTCAACGTTAAAAGTTACCTGGCCGCCTTCAACCCTGGGTTTAACCTTCGTAGAGGCGCGGTGAAAAATCACCGAGGCCCTACCCCCGCTCTGTGCTGGCACCGCTACGGTGATAACCCCTTCCCTTACTTCCCCCCGCAGCCACATAAGGCCGTTGGTCTCCTTTTCATCAAGCCAGCCAATCAAACGATCGTCGCGGAAAGCCCCGGCACCTTTAATGGCTACAGCCTCGGGGGGTTTCTTTTCCCCCTCTCCCTTCTGAGCGCTATCCTTACCAGCGGCATCACCACCGCTTTTCACTTCCTGGCTTTCCAGCTCCGGTGTCGGCGTCATGACCACCTGGGGCAGGACAGGGTTGTCTCCCGGCGCTTCCCACACGGCCAGGAGGTCTTTTAATTCTACCTTAAAGGTGGTCCGGTTGCGCAAGATACCGCTTAAAATCGTCCCGGGCATTAATTCAATACCCGGTGGCAGTTCCAGCACCTTGCGCGCTTCACCCATGGTAATTAATACCGGTGTCGTCAGGCGCATCTGGCGCTCGCGGGTAAAATGGTCAAGGTAATGGAACCCCTGCCGGGCAAGCTCTTCCCCAAGGATCAGCACCCGGTTCTGAGCCCAGAGTAAGCGCCGCGGTACCATTTCCTCCAGCCGCCGGGTCGCCTGGGTAAAATCACTACCCACAGCGGTGACAACCTCCCCGGTTTTGGGCGGCTCGCCTACGCCGCCTCCACCCATGGACGGTCCTCCAGCTACGGTCCGGGGAATAACGATATAAACGCTCAGGCGTACCTGATCTCCGGGAGCCGCATCCAGGGCTATAGCCGTGACAATGGCCAGCTCTTCAATCTCATGGCGGCTCCAGCAACCAGGCAGGAAGGATAACATAAGGGCAAGGAAAAGTAAGGCCCGAATCCGGCGCTGCCAGGCCTTCATGCTCCGGTCCTCCTTTTACCCCGCAGCCAGGCCATTATAAGCAAAAATAACGGTAAAATAAGCTGCCAGGTCAGGGTCCACCCCGGTTCTAACAGCAGCAGGTCTTGGCGGATCTCGGTAATATTCCGGTAAAGAAGATTAGAGACGGCAACATTTAATGCCCCCAGGGAGGCCACCAGGGACCGGTACTCTTTGAGCCCGGTGACGGTAGCGAGGCCCAGGGCCACTACATAAAGGTTAAGGGTTATTTTGATAAATACTCCTCCTACCCAGATGGCCAGAAACAGGACCTCAATGCGTTCTAAAAATTGCCCCAGGGCGACCACCCGCGCCAGGTTGTAAGCGGCAAAGGTCAGGCGGGCAGCTTGGGAACTTCCGAATACTAAAATTGTTCCCATGGTAGCCAGGCTCAGGAAAAAGGCAATCCCCAGGAGGCCGCTGAAAAGGCTGGTTCCCAGGGCCCGGGGGGGGTTAACGAAGGCACCGTAGGTAGCCAGGATAAATATCTGACCCAGAAAGCTCCAGGCCACCAGTGCTCCCCCCAGGACCGGCCGGAGGCCATTTTCCATGATGGGAAGGATATTTCGGGGCATCATTTCCGGCGTGGCAAAGAGGATGACGATGGCAACGAAAGTCACCATGAGAGGCAGGATAAATTCCGTGCACCGGGCAATGACTTCCAGCCCGTTACGGGCGGCATAGACGGCCACGGCTACGATACTGAGGCTGAAAAATAAAGCCGGCGTCTCCGGCATTACCGCTGTGACCAGGAACTCGCTGAACTCCCGGATGACCACTGCATCCAGCAGGAAAAAAGCAAGAACAAAAATAAAAGCCATCATTTTACCTATAACAGGGCCTAAAATCAATTCGCAATACTGGAAAAGGGTATAGTGGGGGAAGCGCTGGGCCAGCAGGTAGACAACCAGCGCCACAACGCTGGCTGCTACGGAGGCCACAACGACGGCCAGCCAGGCATCCTGGCGCGACCGCAAAGCCAGCAAAGCCGGTAAAAAGAGTATGGCCGTAGGCAGGACGGCAAACCAGAGCAGGACCGCCGCCTGGCGAGGACTGATATATCCTTCTTCCCGCATCTTTAAGAGTCGCCCTCCCCCGGCCTAGGGTTGGAACTGGCTGGCGGTGTTGGCTTTAATCCGGCTCCCTGGCGCACCGGGTCACGGTAGCCGATCTGGCTGGGGCGGGAGTTCATGGCCCAGCGTGGTACCCGGATGAGGACGTCTTTAAAGTCGCTGAAATTCCAGGGAGTGACAGGAGCCAGGTAAGGCACCCCGAAGGAGCGCAGGGTATTCAGGTGCACCAGGATGGCCAGCAGCCCCAGCATAATGCCGTAAAATCCCATGGTGCCGGCCAGAATGAGCATGATAAAACGAAGAAGGCGTAGGGTGATGGCCATGGCGAAGGACGGGAGGGCAAAAGAGCTGATCCCCGTCAGGGCTACGACAATTACCATGGCCGGGGAAACCAGGCCGGCGCTCACGGCCGCTTCCCCGATCACCAGGGCCCCGACAATACTCACCGCCTGGCCAACTTGCCTTGGCAGGCGCACCCCGGCTTCCCGCAGGAGTTCAAAACTAAGTTCCATGATCAACGCTTCTACTACAGCCGGGAAAGGTATGCCTTCCCGCTGTGAGGCCAGCCTTATCAGGAGGTTGGTAGGTAACATTTCCTGATGAAAAGTGCTGGCAGCTACATAGAAAGCCGGCAGGAGCAGGGCTATATTGAGGGCGATAAAACGACCCAGCCGCAGGAAACTAGAAAGGTAATAGCGTTCATAGTAGTCTTCACTGGACTGGATAAACTGGATAAAAAGGGTCGGCACGATGAGGGCAAAGGGAGTATTATCCACCAGGATGCCCACCCGGCCTTCCAGCAGGGCGGCCACCACCTTGTCCGGTCGTTCAGTATGGTCGATCTGGGGAAAGGGGGAAGTTGGGTTATCTTCGATAAGTTCTTCAATGTAGGCGCTTTCCAGGATACCATCAATTTGAATCCGCTCCAGCCGCTGGCGTACCTCACACAGTACCATGGGGTCAACCAGGTCTTCAAGGTAAGTAATGACTACATTGGTCATGGTGTAACGGCCCAAACAAATAGTTTCCATTTTAAGGGAAGGAGTCTTTAAACGCCGGCGGATAAGGGCTGTATTGGCACGCAAGCTCTCAATAAAGCTTTCCCGCGGGCCCCGGACCACGCTCTCGGCAATAGGTTCTTCAATAGCGCGGTGTTCCCAGGATCGGGTGCTTAAGGCCAGGACTTTATTATACCCATCCAGGAGCAGGACCGTATCCCCCTCCAGGACATGTTTAACCAGGGCAGCCATGTTGTCAACCACAGCTACATCCGTCATGGGCATGATCTTTTCCATGACCGTGGCCAGGTCGCGGCTCTTGCCCGCCAGTTCCCGGGCCAATTGTGGGGATGCCTGTTGCAGGGTCCTTACCAGGGTATCTTCAATGAGCTTTTTGTCAGCCAGGCCGTCGATATAAATAAGGGCTACTTTTAGCACCTGGCCGAGATAAAAATCGCGGTGGACGACGTCGCTGCATTTAGCAAAAATTGCTTGCAGTTGCTCCAGGTTGAGTTTGAGTTCAGCTGTGAGCTGGTATTCTTCCAGGGGTGGGTAAAGCACCTTTTGTTCTTTACTCCCCTTGGACTGACCCTTATTATCCTGCTGTCCCGAAGGCTGCCGGCGGCGGAAAAGAGCCGCCCTTAAGGGCTTGCGGTAAGGACCAGGCAAAGTTCCTCCCTCCTTTGATTGGAAGCCGGTTAATACCAGCACTGGTTAGCTTTCACCGGGGGAGGAAACATTATGCGTAAGTCACCACATCTCGATTGGGCTGCTAGAGATATGCGGTTTGAAATCTGCCTGTTTAAAAATGACTAAAAGCGCCAGTTTTGGCTCACACTAATCGCAAGGACAATGTGTTGATGGGGAGCTGATTTTTTTGGCCGGTGAGACAAAGATTTTGGTGGTTTTCTACAGCCTCTACGGTAATACGGCTAAACTTGCCCGGGCAGTAGGGGCCGGGGTTACAGAAGTACCCGGCTGCACCGCCACCTTAAAGCGGGTCCCGGAAACTATGCCGCGGGAAACTATACAGCATCTTGAGCAATCGGCGGCTTATCAAAAGGCCCAGGAGGAAATGAAGGACATTCCCATAGCCACCTTGGAAGACCTCCAGGATGTCGATGGGGTAATCTTCGGCAGTCCCAGCCACTTTGGTAATGCCGCGGCCCAGATAAAACAATTTATCGATGCCACTGTTCCTTTATGGGTTAAAGGTCAACTGGTCGGTAAAGTCGGGGGTGTCTTCTGTACCTCGGGTAGCCTTCACGGGGGTAACGAGGGCACTCTTATTTCCATGCTCCTGCCCCTGCTCCACCACGGTATGATTATCGTCGGCCGGACCTATGAAGATTTTAGCCTGGCCAACGCCGGAACTCCCTACGGGGCTTCCGCCACCTCGGGTCCCAACCATGACCAGCCGCCCACGGACCAAGACCTGGTCATCGCCCGTTCCCTGGGTAAACGCATTGCCATGGTGGCTAAGAAGCTAAAGGAGTAATCGTTCTTCACACCATGGAAAATGGTACAGGCAAATATCTGGATAAAAGGCAGTAGCCCGGCAAGTAAATTGCCGGGCTCTTACTTTTTTAGCCGATTTACAGGGCCCGGTAACCAATATCGCGGCGGTAGTGCATGCCCGCAAAATTAATTGCCTTTATACCGGCATAAACGCGGTCCAGGGCCGCCTGTAAATTTTCACCTCGAGCCGTAACACATAATACCCGGCCCCCGGATGTCACTACCTGCCCGTCCACCAGAGCCGTACCGGCGTGGAAAACCTCCACTCCTGGCGGCACTGCCTCCAGCCCCGTAATGGCGTCACCCCGGGCGTAAGGTCCGGGATAACCGCCTGCCGCCAGGACTACTCCGGCTGCCGCCCCTGGATACCAGTCAATCTTTGTTCCGGCCAGTTCACCATTTATGGTAGCCAGCATTAGTTCCACCAGGTCGCTTTGTAAAAGGAGCATAAGGGGCTGGGTTTCCGGATCGCCAAAACGACAATTAAATTCCAGGACTTTGGGCCCCTCGCGGGTGAGCATCAGCCCGGCGTAGAGGACACCGCGGTAGGGGCAGCCGGCTGCGGCCATAGCCCGGACCGTTGGCCGGAGTATCTTTTCTTCTACTTCCCTGGCTGTTGCCGGGGTGTAAAAGGGTACGGGAGCATAAGCGCCCATGCCGCCGGTATTGGGTCCGGTATCTCCTTCCCCCACCCGCTTGTGGTCCTGGGCAGGCAATAGAGGCACCACCGTTTCCCCGTCGCAAATGGCCAGGATGCTGACCTCTTCGCCTTCCAGGCGCTCTTCAATAATTACCCGCTGCCCGGCAGGGCCAAACCGGCCGCCGAACATGGCCGTTACGGCTTCCCTGGCCGTGGCCGTGTCGGGGGCCACCACTACCCCCTTGCCGGCGGCCAGGCCGTCGGCTTTGACGACCACCGGGCCGGGATGTTCCTCCAGGTAGGCCAGGGCCGCCCCGGCCTCCGTAAAGGCGGCATGACGAGCCGTGGGGATGCCTGCCGCCTGCATTAACTCCTTGGCAAAAATCTTGCTCCCCTCCAGCCGGGCCGCCGCCCGGGAGGGCCCAAATATGGGCAGGCCGGCGGTCTGGAAGGCGTCGACAATACCGGCTACCAGGGGCGCTTCAGGGCCCACGAGGGTAAGATCGATACCGGCCCGGCGGGCAAAGGCCAAGAGACCCTCAATATCCCCGGCAGCAATGGGCACACAGGTAGCCAACCCGGCTATGCCGGCATTGCCCGGCGCGCAATAGATTTCCGTAACCAGGGGACTGCGGGCAATCTTCCACACCAGGGCGTGTTCCCGCCCGCCGCCGCCAACTACCAGAACACGCATTTTGCGTTGCCCTCCCTTTAATGCCGGAAATGACGTATGCCGGTAAAGACCATGGCTATACGGGCGGCATCGGCCGCTTTAACGGACTCTTCGTCGCGGACGGAGCCGCCGGGCTGGATGATGGCGGTAATACCGGCCTCTGCTGCCAGGGCAACGGTATCACCAAAGGGGAAGAAGGCATCGGAAGCGAGAACAGCCCCTTTCGCCCGGGCCCCGGCCTGCTCCAGGGCGATGCGCGCTGCACCGACCCGGTTCATCTGGCCGGCACCAATACCCAAAGTAACGCCATCCTTAACCACCACAATGGCGTTGGACTTGACGTGCTTCACTACCTGCCAGGCAAAGAGTAAATCTTCCATTTCCCCCGCTTCGGGTTTACGGGCAGTTACCACCTTGAGGTGTTCAGGGTCGAGGAGGTGGTAATCCGGCTCCTGGACCAGGAAGCCGCCGCTGACGGGCCTTACCTGGTATTCCTGGACGCGGCAGGCAGCCACACTCCCAGCGGCCAGAAGGCGCAGGTTGGGTTTGCTTTTAAGAATCTCCAGGGCTTCAGGGGTAAAATCCGGAGCGATGACGGCTTCCAGGAATATCTCCGTCATTTCCCTGGCTGTAGCGGCATCCACCGTCCGGTTCAGGGCAACAATGCCGCCAAAGGCGGAAACAGGATCGGCCGCATAGGCCAGGTGGTAGGCCTGGGCCGGAGTTGTCCCCCGGGCCACGCCGCAGGGATTGGTGTGCTTGATGATGGCCGCCACCGGCTCTTTAAAGTCAGAGGCCAGGTTCCAGGCAGCGTCCAGGTCCATGAGGTTGTTGTAAGAAAGTTCCTTGCCCTGCAGCTGCCGGGCCCCGGCCAGGCTGCCGGGCGGTACGGCGGGCAAACGATAAAAAGCGGCCTGCTGGTGAGGATTCTCACCATAACGAAGGTCCTGGACCTTCTCGCCGCTGAGGACAAAATGAACCGGGAAGATCTCTTCCTTCCTAATGAGGCGCTGCAAATAGGCGGCAATGGCCGCATCGTAAGCAGCCGTGTGGGCGAAGGCCGCCGCCGCCAGACGCCGCCGGGTGGCCGGGCTTAAATTTCCCTTCTCCCGCAGTTCGGCCAGCACCTCGCTGTAGCTGGCCGGGTCAACGACCACCGCCACCCGCTCGTGGTTTTTGGCCGCCGCCCTAACCATGGCCGGGCCGCCGATGTCGATGTTCTCGATAGCCTCCTCCGGCGTTACCCCGGGCCGGGCAATGGTTTCCCGGAAGGGGTAGAGGTTGACCACCACCAGGTCAATGGGCTGGATGCCCTGTTCCCGGAGCTGCTCCAGGTGTTCCGGCGTCGGCCGGGCCAGGATTCCCCCATGGATTTTAGGGTGGAGGGTTTTGACACGGCCGTCAAGGATCTCAGGAAAACCGGTAACGGCTGCGACTTCGGTAACGGGCAAACCGGCTGCGGTCAAGGTGCGGGCGGTACCGCCGGTAGAGATAAGCTCCCATCCCAGCTCTACCAGCCCCCGGGCCAGATCCACCAGGCCGGTCTTGTCGGAAACACTAAGAAGTGCCCTTTTCGGCATATGTATAGCTCGCCTCCTATGAAAATAACTCGACTTGCCGCCATGAGCGGCTCCTTCAAATTTTCACTGAGACCCGCCGGCCGTGGAGGGTAACCCTGCCTTCGGCCAGCCATTTAACGACCTCGGGGTAAAGGCGGTGTTCTTCGACCAGGATGCGGGCCGCCAGGGTTTCCGGGGTGTCGTCGTCCCGGACCGGTACCACCGCCTGGGCGATGATGGGGCCCGTATCGGTGCCGGCGTCAACAAAGTGGACGGTACAGCCGGAAAATTTGACGCCGTATTCCCAGGCCTGGCGCTGGGCGTTGAGGCCGGGAAAGGCAGGCAGCAGGGCCGGGTGGATGTTGATTACCGCCCCCGGAAACTGGTCGAGAAAATCCTGGCTGAGGAGCCGCATAAAGCCGGCCAGGACTACCAGCTTTACCCCCTCTTTTTTCAAGGCCGCCGCCAGGGCCCGGTCATAAGCCTGCCGGGATGGGTATTCCCGGCGTACGAGGCAACAGGCCTTGAGACCCCGCTGCCGGGCCAGTTCCAGGGCGCGGGCTTCCGGGCGGTCGCTGATGACCACCTGGATGCGGGCGGGAACGCGGCCGGCAGCTATAGCGTCGGCAATGGCCTCCATGTTACTGCCCCGGCCGGAAACCAGGATGCCTATCGGTAAAGGTGCTGCAGCCATTCTCTCTCCCCCCGAAAAAAATATACCACCGGTGGTGGTGCCGCGTCAGCGGCATGGGTGCCTTAGACTTTCGCGCAGCAAAAGCCAGCCGTTTACCTTTTTATTTTAGCTCCGGCACGAACTCTACTGCTCCCTGGCCGGGTATTATTTCACCAACCACAAAAACCTCTTCCCCGGCGGCCTGCAAGCGGGCTTTTACCCTGTCAGCGTCACTGGCCGCAACCACCGCCAGCATACCCAGGCCCATATTGAAGGTGCGGTACATCTCCGGTTCCGGCACCTTGCCGTTCTCCTGGATGAGGTGGAAAACGGGCGGTACCGGCCAGCTGCGCCGGTCCAGGCGCATGCTTAAACCCTGCGGCAGGATGCGCGGCGGGTTTTCTACCAGCCCGCCGCCGGTGATGTGGGCCAGGCCCTTGATTAATCCTTCTTTTAACAATGGTAAAAGAGAGGCTGCATATATACGGGTCGGCGCCAGCAATTCTTCCCCCAGGGTCCGGCCCAGTTCCGGCAGCTGCCGGTCCAGGGTGTAACCGGCTTCCGCCAGCAAAACACGGCGGGCCAGGGAAAAGCCGTTGGCGTGCAGGCCGCTGGAGGCCAGGCCCAGGACCACCTGCCCGGGCTGGATGCGGCCGCCGTCCAGAAGCTCCTCCCGCTCCACTACGCCGACGGCAAAACCGGCCAGGTCGTATTCGTCCTCCTGGTAAAAGCCGGGCATCTCAGCCGTCTCGCCCCCGATCAGGGCACAGCCGGCCTGGCGGCAGCCTTCAGCCACCCCGGCAACGATGCGGGCCACTTTTTCCGGCACCATTTTCCCTACCGCCAGGTAGTCCAGGAAGAAGAGGGGCTCGGCCCCATGGACCAGGATATCGTTGACGCACATGGCTACGGCGTCGATGCCGACGGTATCGTGACGGTCCATGAGGAAGGCTATCTTCAGCTTCGTCCCCACCCCGTCCGTGCCCGCCACCAGCACCGGCTGCCGGTAACGGCCCGGTTCCAGGGCAAAGAGGCCGCCGAAACCGCCCAGATCTCCCAGGACCCCCGGCCGGAAGGTCCGGCGGACATGCTCCTGCATCAACTCCACGGCGCGGTTGCCGGCGGCAATATCCACGCCGGCGGCAGCATAGGTCAGGCCTTTGCCAGCCACTATTATGCGCCTCCTTCCAGGCTGTACTTGGTAGCCTCCTCCGGGGGAGGGATGGGAATGGGATAGCGGCCGGTAAAGCAGGCGGCACAGAAATTTTCCGCTCCCCGGCTCACGGAACGGAACAGCCCCTCCAGGCTCAAATAATGAAGGCTGTCGGCATCAATGTGGCGCCGGATGTCCTCCAGGGAATACCGGGCGGCAATGAGCTCGCCCCGGGCGCTGGTATCGATGCCATAATAACAGGGGTATAAGACCGGCGGCGAGGCCGCCAGCAGGTGAACCTCCCGCACCCCGGCCTGGCGTACCATTGCCACAATGCGGCGGCTGGTAGTCCCCCGGACAATGGAATCATCGATGATAATAACCCGTTTATCTTTCAGAATTGACTTGATGGGATTGAGTTTCAAGCGCACGCCCAGGTCGCGCATCTCCTGGGTGGGCTGGATAAAGGTCCGGCCCACATAACGGTTTTTCATCAACCCTTCGATAAAGGGTAAACCCGCCGCCTCGGCGTAACCGGCTGCAGCAGCGATACCGGAATCCGGCACCGGGATCACCACGTCGGCCGCCACCCGGTATTCCCGCGCCAGGTTCCGCCCCAGCTCCCGCCGCACCAGGTTGACGGTCTCGCCGTCCAGGATGCTGTCGGGCCGGGCAAAGTAGACGTATTCAAAAATGCAGTGGGCGCTGTGGGGCACCCGGCGTCCCCGGATGGAGCGCACCCCCTGGCTGTCGATGACCACAATTTCCCCCGGCTCAATGTCGCGGCAAAAAGCGGCGCCCACGGTATCCAGGGCGCAGGATTCCGAGGCCAGTACCCAGGCCTCCCCCATTTTCCCCAGGCACAGGGGCCGGACGCCAAAGGGATCGCGGACACCAATGAGCTTTTCCTCCGTCATCACCACCAGGGAATAGGCGCCTTCGAGCTCGTCCTGGCAGCGGCGCAGGGCCGCCTCAATGGGCTCCTGGCTGTAGCGGGCGATGAGGTTGACAATGACTTCGCTGTCGGTGGAAGACTGGAAAATGGAGCCCCTGGCCCCCAGCTGCCGCCTCAGCTGGTTGGCATTGGTCAGGTTCCCGTTATGGGCAATGGCCATCATCCCCCTGAGGTAACGGAAAACCAGGGGCTGGGCATTAACCAGGGAGCTCGCTCCGGTTGTAGAATAACGGACATGGCCAATGGCTACGTCGCCCTTTAAAGCCTGGAGGTTGTCCCGGTTAAAAACCTCCGCCACCAGACCCATGCCTTTGTGGACGGCAATATGGCGGCCGTCGGCCACGGCAATCCCGGCGCTTTCCTGGCCCCGGTGCTGCAGGGCAAAGAGGCCGTAATAAGCCAGCCGGGCTACATCCTTGCCCGGGGCATAGATGCCAAAGATGCCGCACTCTTCACGCCAGGGCGACCGCTGCCGGGATAGACCCCTTTCCTTCACCGGGACATCAAAGCAGGTATACTCCCCCGCCATTGCTGCTCCATCTCCTCCAGGCAGAGATTAAACAGCGTCCTGCCGTTTACCCTTACCTTCAGGGTCCGGCCGGCAGTACGGCCGATGACTGCTGCCGGGACGCCTTTCTCCCGCGCCGTGGCCAGCACCCTGTCCCGGGCCGCCGGCGGGACCGCCAGGAGCACCCGCGACTGGCTTTCGCTGAAAAGGAGGTAGTCCGGCCGGAGACTGCTGGCCAGTTCCACCACGGCCCCCACCCCGCCGGCCAGGGCACTTTCAGCCAGGGCCACGGCCAGGCCCCCTTCGGCGCAATCATGGGCTGCCGTCGCCAGCCCGGCGGCAATGATCTCCCGCACCACTTCCTGGACGGCGGCTTCCCGCTCCAGGTTGAGGCCCGGCGGCCGCCCGGCCACCAGGCCGTGGATAACGGCCAGGTATTCGCTGCCGCCTATCTCCGGGCAGGTTTCACCCAGGAGAATCAGGACATCATCCTCCCGGAGCCAGGCCAAAGCGCAGCGTTTTTCAATATCTGCGATGAGGCCTACCATACCCACCACCGGCGTAGGATAGATGGCCTCACCCTCGGTCTCGTTGTAAAAACTGACGTTGCCTCCCGTTACCGGGGTCTGCAAAACCTGGCAGGCCCGGCTCATACCGGTTACGGCCTGGTAAAACTGCCAGGCGACCTCCGGCTTTTCGGGATTGCCGAAGTTCAGGCAATCGGTAAGGCCCAGGGGACGGGCACCTACGCAGGAGAGGTTCCGCGCCGCCTCTGCCACGGCAATGGCCCCGCCCGTTTCCGGGTCCAGGTAGCAGTAGCGGCCGTTGCCGTCCACCGTCAGGGCCAGGCCCTTGCCGGTTCCCTTAATCCTTAAAACAGCGGCATCGCCGCCGGGGCCGGCCACCGTGTCCGTGCGCACCATGTAGTCGTACTGGCGGTAAACCCATTCTTTGCTGGCTATATTGGGCGCCGCCAGGAGTTGCAAGAGCGCTTCCCCGTAATCCCCCGGCTCCGGCAGGTGGCCGAGATCCATATTTTGCAGTTTATCCAGATAAGCCGGCCGGCGCCGTTCCACCTCGTAGACCGGGCACTGGTCCGTTAAGGCCCGGGCCGGCACTTCCGCCACCACCCGGTTACCCTCTTTAATGCGCATCATGCCGTCATTCGTCACGCGGCCGATAACCACCGCCTCCAGGCCCCAGCGCCGGCAGATAGCCTGGACCCTTTTTTCCGCTCCTTTTTTGGGCACCAGGAGCATGCGTTCCTGGGACTCCGAAAGCATGACCTCATAGGGCGTCATGCCCTCTTCCCGCCGCGGCACCAGGGCGACGTCGATTTCCATACCCGTACCGGCCCGGGCCGCCATTTCACAGGAAGAGCTGGTGATCCCCGCCGCGCCCATATCCTGCATGCCGATGATTAAATCTTCTTTAATAATCTCCAGGCAGGCTTCGATGAGGAGTTTCTCCCGGAATGGGTCCCCCACCTGGACGGAGGGCCGCCGTTCCTCGGAAGCCTGGCTCAGTTCCTCAGAGGCAAAGGTAGCGCCGTGGATACCGTCGCGGCCGGTGCGGGCACCCACCAGCATGACGGCATTGCCCACCCCGGCGGCCCGGCCGCGGCGGATGTCTTTTTGCTCGATAAGGCCCACGGCCATGGCGTTGACCAGGGGGTTGCCGGTATAAGAAGGATCGAAGTAGACTTCCCCGGCCACCGTGGGCAGGCCCAGGCAGTTGCCGTAAAAAGCTATGCCGGCTACCACGCCGCCCATGAGGTAACGGGTACGCGGGTCATCCAGGGGGCCAAAGCGTAAAGAATCAAGGACGGCAATGGGCCGGGCCCCCATGGCAAAGATATCGCGGACGATACCTCCCACGCCGGTAGCCGCTCCCTGGAAAGGCTCAATGGCCGAGGGATGGTTGTGGCTTTCGATTTTAAACACTACCGCCTGGCCGTCGCCGATGTCGATGATGCCGGCATTTTCCCCCGGCCCCTGGAGGACCCAGGGGGCCTTGGTCGGAAACAGCTTTAATACCGGCCGGGAGTGTTTGTAGCCGCAGTGCTCCGACCACATAACGGCAAACATGCCCACTTCCACATAATTGGGTTCCCGGCCCAGGATTCCTTTTATCCGTTCAAATTCCTCGTCCGTGAGGCCCATCTGCCGGTAAACTTCAGGCTCCAAGGCGCTCCCCCCTCTGCCACCAGTCAACTATAGAGGCTAAAAGCTCCCGGCCGTCGGTACCGCCAAGAAGGCTCTCGACACAGCGTTCCGGGTGGGGCATCAGGCCCAGGATATTGCCCTCCCGGTTAATAATGCCGGCGATGTTGCCCACCGAACCGTTGGGATTGGCTGCCGGCGTTACTTCACCGTCCTGAGTGCAGTAGCGGAAAATAATCTGCCGGTTGGCCTCAAGTTCAGCCAGGGTGTCAGCGTCGGCATAATAGTTGCCTTCACCGTGGGCAATGGGGATGCGGATGACCTGGCCCTCCCGGAAGCGGTTGGTAAAGGGGGTGGCGTTGTTTTCCACCCTTAAACAGGTCCACTGGCAGCGGAACTGGAGGCAGTCATTGCGCCGCATCGCCCCCGGCAGGAGGCCGGCCTCCAGCAGGATCTGGAAGCCGTTGCAAATCCCTAAGACCAGGCCGCCGGACCGGGCAAAGTCAATGACGGCCGGCATAATGGGGGCAAAGCGGGCGATGGCCCCGGCCCGGAGGTAGTCGCCGTAGGAAAAACCGCCGGGCAGCACCAGGCAGTCGTAACCGGTAACATCAGTATCGCCGTGCCAGAGATAGTCCACCGGCTGGCCCAGGACGGCCCCCAGGGCGTGGTAGACATCCTGGTCGCAGTTGGAGCCGGGAAAGACGATAACGCCGAACTTCATGGCCGTTCCTCCGAAAATAGGATTTTACCATAAATGCTGCCTTCTGGTGGGGATACGTCCCTCCGCCGCTCAGGAGTTACGCGCCCACAGGACGACGGCTTTAATCGTTCCCCGGCGTGGGCGGCACCCCCCTGGGCAACTCCTCCATGGATAGGCCGGCAGGTTCTTCCAGGGTATAGCGGTACTGTTCAATCACCGGGTTGGCCAGGAGGCGCCGGCACATCTCCTCCACCTGCCGCCCGGCTTCCTGCCGGTCGTCCAGGTCCAGCTGCACTTCCAGGTACTTGCCGACGCGCACCGCAGTTACCCCCTCATACCCCATGGCTTTGAGGCCGCCCATGACGGCCTCACCCTGGGGGTCGAGGACGCCGGGCTTTAAAGTGACGTAAATTTTGGCCAGGAGCATAACGATCGTCCCTCCATTTTATTGCAGCAACCTTTCCACCCGGCTTAACACTTCCTCATAGGCGTCTTCGACGCCGCCCAGGTCGCGGCGGAAACGGTCCTTGTCCAGTTTTTCCCCGCTGGTGCTGTCCCAGAAGCGGCAGGTATCCGGGGAAATTTCATCGGCCAGGAGGACATGGCCGTGGAAAAGGCCAAACTCCAGCTTGAAGTCCACCAGGACCAGGTCGGCCGGTTGCAAGAATTCTGTCAGCAGCTCATTAACCTTCCAGGCGTAGCTTTCCATTTCTTTAATCTGGCTTTCGGTGGCCAGCTCCAGGGCGGCAATGTGGTAGTTGTTAATCATAGGGTCATGGAGGGCGTCGGATTTATAATAAAACTCCAGCACCGGGCGCTTGAGGGTTGTCCCTTCCGCCAGGCCCAGGCGTTTGGCCAGGCTACCGGCGGCAATGTTCCGGGCCACCACTTCCACCGGGATGATATCTACCGCCCGCACCAGGAGCTCCCGGGGGCCTGTCTGTTCAATAAAATGAGTGGGGATGCCCCGGCTGGAAAGCATCTGGAAAAACAGGGCCGACAGCCGGGCATTGATCTCGCCCTTGCGGGCAATGGTGCCTTTTTTCAGGCCGTCAAAGGCCGTGGCGTCGTCCTTGAATTCTACCAGGTACGCATCGGGGTTACCCGTCCGGTAGACCCGTTTGGCTTTGCCTTCATATAATAGTTCGCCCTTAACCGTCATGCTAATCCCTTCCTTACGCAAAATAATACACGGACCAGGCGGCCGGCAATTACTCCAACCCGGCGCGGCGGAAGATGTAGTCCACGTGGCGCAGGTGGTAGTCGTAATCAAATAAGGCCTCGATTTCCTTCCGGTCCAGGTGAGCCATAATATCCTGGTCCTTTAAGACCAGCTCTTTAAAAGGCTGGCGGGTCTGCCAGGCCTGCATGGCATTGCGCTGCACCCAGGCGTAGGCTGTCTCCCGCAAAACGCCTTTGTTCACCAGGGCCAGGAGAAGCCGCTGGGAAAAGACCAGGCCGTGGGTGGCTTCAAGATTCCGGCGCATATTCTCGGGGTAGACATTGAGGCCGGCTATAATTTCGGTGAATTTGACCAGCATGTAGTCCAACAGAATGGTGCTGTCAGGAATAATCACCCGCTCGACGGAGGAATGGGTGAGATCCCGCTCGTGCCAGAGGGCGATATTTTCCATGGCCGCCAGGGCATTGCCCCGCAACACCCTGGCCAGGCCCGCCACCCGCTCGCACATGATGGGGTTGCGTTTGTGGGGCATGGCCGAGGAACCCTTCTGCCCTTGAGCAAAGGGCTCTTCAACTTCTAAAATATCAGTCCTCTGCAGGTTGCGGATTTCTGTAGCCATTTTCTCCAGGGAACTGCCGATGACGGCCAGGGTGGCCAGGAACTGGGCGTGACGGTCGCGCTGGATGATCTGGGTGGAAACGCTGGCCGGTTTAAGACCCAGGCGACGACAGACGTGCTCTTCCACCCGGGGATTGATATTGGCAAAGGTGCCGACGGCGCCGGATATTTTGCCGACACTGATCATTTCCTTGGCCTGTTCCAGCCTGATTATATGCCGGTCTACCTCCATAACCCAGAGGGCCATTTTCAGGCCAAAGGTGGTGGGCTCGGCGTGGACACCGTGGGTGCGGCCGATCATGAGGGTGTATTTATGTTCCCGGGCCTTTTTGACCAGTTCGGCCCGCAGTTCCCGCAAACGCTTCAGGAGCAGGTCGGCGGCATCCCGCATCTGCACCGCCAGGGCCGTATCCAGGACGTCGGAGGAGGTCATGCCCAGGTGAATATACTTGGAGGCATCACCCACCTTCTCCGCAACGGCAGTGAGAAAGGCCAGGACGTCATGGCGGGTGGTGGCTTCAATTTCATTGATCCGGTCAATGTCAAAATCGGCCTTGGCCTTGATCTCTTCCAGGGCGGCCGCCGGAATCTGGCCCAGGTCGGCCCAGGCTTCGCAGGCATAGATCTCAATAGCCAGCCAGGTGCGGAATTTGTGTTCTTGTTCCCAAATTTTCCCCATTTCCGGCAAGGTGTAGCGTGCAATCATTTTTTCCCCTCCCGTAAATAACCCTCGATGCCCAGCTGCGCCAGCTTAGCATCCCGGGCCGCCACTTCCCGGGCCAGCTCATCTTTATAGGCCGCCAGGCGCGCCTGCAGGTCCGGGTCGTGAACGGCGAGGATCTGGGCCGCCAGGATGGCGGCATTGGCCGCCCCGTCAATGGCTACGGTGGCCACCGGGATGCCTTTCGGCATCTGTACCATGGCGTAAAGGGAATCCACCCCGCCCAGGGCCGCCGTTTTGATCGGAACGCCAATGACCGGCAGAGTGGTCACGGCGGCCAGGACACCGGCCAGGTGGGCCGCCCCACCGGCGCCGGCGATGAGGACTTTGAGCCCCCGGCCGGCTGCATTGCGGGCGTATTCCAGGGCAGCATCGGGCGAGCGGTGCGCGGATAGGATCCTTACTTCATAAGGAATCTGGAAGCGCTCCAAGAAGCTTGCAGCCTGGGCCATAACCGGCAAATCGGAATCGCTGCCCATGACAATACCAACATGTGCCAGGTTCATCAAATTTCTCCTCCTTCCTTATATTTTAGCATTTATTTTATCAGCCCCCTCTATCCTTTTTGCTACCGGCCTGTATTTAAATATAATTTAACTCTCCCCGCCCGCTCCTCTCCGCTTTCTCTCCGCTTCCACTCCGATTTCTGAACATAAAGATCATAAAGCACAATTTAAATTCCCTCTTGCCGGCCGGCAAACAAACTAAACTAAACTAAAGAACCCAGGCCGGGGTAGGTCACGCAACACTGAAACCTACCCGCCTGGGTTTTTATCCCTCCGGTGTAGCACAAATGTGCCTGTACCACTCGGACCTGACCGCGAAATAACCTTCGCGCGGAACCCTGAGGTACACTTTCAGGCTGTAGCCAGGGCAATTTACGGTTGCCCGGTAGAAACTTGGGAGCCCTATTCCCCCAATTATACAGTCCGTTACCATATTTACTTTTCGCCCCCATAATAACAAATGGGGTAACAACTGTCAATAAGCTTTCATGCTTTCCCATCCGTCTTCTGTTAGAAGGGCGCCGGCAGAAGGCATCCACCGTCTATTCCCTGGTTACCAGCACCTGCTGCCTGGTTTCTGACCAGTGAACCTTGTAACCCAGGGCCTCGGCGACATAGCGGGCCGGGAGGAAAACCCGATCGTAACGGTTCAGGGGGGCTACATCCATGGTTTCCCGGCGGCCGTCGCGTTCCATTTCCGCGCGGCCGGGATAAAACTTCAGGATATGGCCGCCGCTGCTCAAAGTCACCGTTTGGCTGGCGGGGTCCCAGCCAATCCCCGCCTCGGGAACACCCAGGGCCAGGGCCAGGTAGCGCAGGGGAACGTAGGTACGGCCGTTTTCCAGCAGAGGTGCGACATCCATCTCTTGCACCTGGCCGTTGCTGCTGTAACTTTTTTGCCCCAGGGTAAAGATGGCCACCGGCACGGCGCTTCCATAAATAGTAAAGGCGCGACTCACTGCTTCCCGGCCCTGGCTGTCATAGGCCTTTACCACCAGGCTGCCTTCACCGGGCAGGCGATTGAAGTCAATGGTCAACTGGTAGGGCGGGCTGGTAGGGCTACCCAGAAGCTCGCCATTTAAGTAATATTCCACCCTGCTGATGAAAGGGTCGTAAAGCTTGACGGCGGCCCCCAGGGTGACTGCCCCCCGGATGGTCATGTGGTCCTCGAGTTCCCGGTAGGTTCCGGGTGCCTCCTGGCCGACCTGTTCCAGGTAGTGGGGGCCAGCGATGGCCTCCCGGTAGGCGGTCAAAACTTCCGGGTTGTCATCCAGGCGATAATCGCTCACCTTCGCCTGGGTGTAGAGGGGGTCGCTTTCGTTGAGATCAAAGTAGACCACAGCCTTGACCCGCGGGTAGAGGAGGGGCAGGGTGCGGTAGAATTTACGAATGTTGAAGGCGGCCCAGCGACTGACATCGGCCCGGCCGGGGCTCAACACCGTGTGGGCAATGCCGAACTCGCCCACCATCAGGGGCTTGCTGCCGGCGAAAATGCGGTACCAGTAGTCCAGGCGCTGCAGGGGATCAAGTCCCGCTCCCGGCTGGTCGGCGCGGCCGCTCAGGTAGTAGTCGCTATAGAAGTTGACGCCCACCCAGTCGACATAGTCATCGCCTGGGTAATACTGCAAAGCCGCGGCTTTAACCCCCTCCGGCTGGACGATATCAAAGGGGTTCCAGACCATGGCCACGTTGGGGGCTTCCCGGCGCATTATGGTAGCCGCCCGGCGAAACCAGGAGACGTAGGCAGCGGGGTCGCCATGCCAGGCGTTGGTGCCCTCCATGTTCATTTCCGAGGCGAAACGGAGAAAAACCGGGATTTTAACGGCGGCGAGCTCCCGGGCGATGGCTGTCAGGTCCTCCTCCCGCAGGCCCCCCAGACCGCCGTTGGGCTCCAGGGCCAGGACCAGGCCCGCGCCGGGCACCTGCCGGGCTTTCTCCATCGTATCCCGGGGTAAAACAAAGTTACCCGGCCCGTAGATGTGGCCGTAGCCTAAATAGAGGGCGTGCTGGCGACCGTAAAGGTCTTTGACCCGGTTGTAGTCGTTCCCGGCAGGCCCCCGCTCTTCGTAAAGGCCCAGGTAGACACCGGCAGCCGGCTCAAATTTAGCCAGGGTTATCCGCCCAGGGTCCGGCACCGGGATAAAGAGGCGCAGCATGGATTTCAGGCTCTCACCCCGGGCCGTATCCTCCCAGGCCCAGTCAGGTTTCCCCGCCTGCTGGAAGAGGGCGACCTCCTTCACGTAGGCTGCCCCGGCCTCGCCCAGTTTCCCCTGGCGGTCGCAGAGGCGGAAGATCTTCTGCCAGGCCAGGCCGGCGTTGAGCAGGTCGCCGCCGGCCTCAAAAGCAGCGGCGGCGTTGCGGTAGAGGCTCTCGGCCGTGGCCGGGTCACCGGCCTCCAGTTCCCCGGCGCGCCGGTAGTCCTGCCAGGGGTCGGCCCAGGCGGCTGCTGGCGGGATCAGCAACAAGAATAAAAGGATGGCGATAATACGCGATACCTTCATGCCCGACCATCATCTGCTCCTTTTTTGTGGTAATTCGTTCCTAATTTTAACACAGGAGCAGGGAGCAGGAAAGGTAACTATGGTGATCCGGTTATGTCCCACCAATTAAGTGGCAGGTCTTCTACTTGAAGTGCCGGCGTTATGGCAGCCGAAGTTTACCCTCGATGTCACAGGTTACAAGGGGAAGCTCCTCCCCTAAGAGAAGCCTCCCCCTTTTGCTTACTTCTCTACCAACTGGCTCATTTCTTCATAGCCCAGCTTCTCCAGCTCCGCCGCGCTCTTGAACTGGTCCCACTGTTCCTTTATGAAGTCGTAGGTAGAACTTCAATTATTGAGCGGGTAGGTGATTACATTGTATTTGGCCGGTTCAACTATAATACATGTATGCCCACCTGTCTTTCTGCCGGCACTGTGTTTGACGCCCAATAATTTAAGCGTTACTTGTTTTCCGGCTGCACTGTTTTCCCGGTAAAGGCATCCACATAATAAAAGTCGGGCCCGGGAACCGGGATATAGACGAGGTAGGGTGAGGGGGCTTTCTGGTCAAAATACTCGGGCCAGATGTAAACCAGCTTCAGGGGATGCTGTTTTAAAAACTCGGCTTTGGCCGTTTCGGCCGGCACCACGTTCCGGTTGTCCGGCAGGGGAACGGGCGCACCATTTATGCCGTTGTGAAAGCCAACGATCTTCCCGCTCAGGGCGTCTACCCGTACAGAGAAGGCACGGTCCATAACCGGCACGCCCTGGTGGACCTGGTTAAAGGTAAACGAGATTACCGGTAAGGGGCGTTCCTGATCTTTCAGCTTGCTCTTGTCTACCCAGGCGGGAATCCTTTCTTCTACCTCCGGGTACACCTGCATCTCCATCTCTGCCGGCCCTGCTGGCAGGTATTTTTGCAGGAACTGCACCGCCGTGTTCTGAGCGGCTTCCCGGGAAACAGTAGCTTTCTGGCCGCGTCCGGATTCGTCCTGGAGGTTATAGCTTATAACCTCTCCGGTGCTGGCATTGGTGATCAGGTGCACATAGCGCGCCTGGCGCAACACTGGTTTGCCGTCCGCCCCCTTTTGAGGTATGGTGCTCCAGGTATAACTTTTCTGTTTGATCTCCCGATCATTAAAAGATTCCACATCGCTGGCTCCGTGAAACTGCATGCCCGTGAGGTCAAGGCCAAATGTTTCTATCAGAAGCTTGGCGGCTTCTTCCGGCGTCCTGGCGATCAATTGTCGGCCCTCGCCCTGCAGGGTGATGCGCTGGGATGGGGGAAGGGAGGGCAGGAATTCGGCCAGGGGTCTCCCCGTCAGGGCATCGATGGGGGCCAGGGATGTAGGCGCATAAACCAGTGCCGGCCCGGTTTCGCCCTTTTCCGGTTTAAACAGACCATAAAAAGGTTGATGTTCAAGATAAAAAAGTTTCATTTCCAGCATCCCGGCAAAGGCCTTTTCCGCTTCTTCCCGGGTTACGGCCCGGGAGGGATCGGGGAATTTGGCCTGATCAATTCCTTCTTCCCTTTGCCGGTAGAAGTTGATGATGTGACCGAAAACATCCACCCCCACCCTAAAGCCGCTGTTGTTCATAAGGGGAACTCCATTGACCAGCCGGTAGTAGGGTACGTTGGCTTCGGACCAGTAGATTTTATTGCCTTTTTCATCAGCGCTGCCTCCACCGCCAAAGCCCATATCGTCACCCTGTACATAGTCCTTTATTTTGTCCCCCAGGATCTGCCGGGCAAAGGCCGCCGCCTTTTCCCTGGCCAGGGCGGGGGAGGGGACCTTTTCCGAGGCCCAGGCCGGGTTCTGGAAGTTGTAACTGAGCAGTTCTCCCGTGGCGGTGTCAAAGGTGAGGTAAGCGTAGGCGCCCTGGATACCCCCCTCCGTGCCCGGAGTACGGTTACCCAACATTACGAACCAGGCTTTGCCACCTTCGTCCGATACATCCTGCACGGACAGTTCTTTCAGTTCCGGTACAGCATGGTAAACCTTTTCCAGGGCCTGTTTCTGGGCTGCGGTGAGCACCGGTTTTTGTGCTTCCGTTATCCCCTGTGGCGCTACCGTCCGTACTCCGCCACCGACGCCCGTTGCTTGAACAACGGACGCCGGTTTTTCCGCCGCCCAAACCGGGGAAGCCAGCAGCATGCCGGCGGCCAGCACAGCGGCGGCCATACCCTGCACTTTTTTCACCTGCATCTCCTCCTTTATAAGGATAAAATTTTGGGTTCAGTTATATGGACTGTTTGAAACGGGGAATGTAACGCGTAAATTACATTGATCCCGCCAGATTTTTCTTTGGCCGCTGATGCTTAAACATCCATGGTGATTTGCCTCCTTTTCCCCCCGGGCAAAAGCAGGCGGGCGCTCCAGTGCAACAGCAGGACGCCGGCGGCCAGGTAGACCAGGGTGTAAACGGCCCAGCCGGGCAGGCCGAAATTTACCCCCACCCAGGCCAGACTATTACGTCGTGCGGAATGTGCGGAATAAAGTGTTGACCAACCCAATTTCATTCTCCAAGCACACATTAACGTCCTCACCTCCCCGGCCGCTGTTCTCCTCGCCCCGGTACCGGCCGCCGTTTTAAGCGCCCGCCCGATCAGGCCTGTGTCCCCGGAAAGTAGTATCCGCATCTCCTGCCCTCCTTCGTTTTCCCTTTGTTCTGATTTGCGCCGTCACTTTCCCGCTGAACCTAAACCTTTTACCGCCCCACCAACCTCTCCTGAAGCAAATGCTGAATTGCTTCCAGTTCCTCCAAGGAGCGATACGTAAACAGGTGTGCCTCCCAGTGCTGGCCGTAGAGGACTCCACAGCGCATCTGGAGGTCCTCCTTCATCCGTTCAACCAGGTAGCCCCAAAGGCGGCGGTGGGCTATGTAATCCCCCTCACTGGCTACCTGGAACAGGTGCAGAAGGATCAGCCGCTTCTCCACGGCTCCGGAGGCCAAAAACGGCCAGTACTTGACCAGGTTGGTCACTCCACCGGCGCTCTCGGTTTCTACGATGATAGTTTCGCCGGGCGTTTCCAGCCGGAAATCGCCAAACTGGAACCGCTGCAGGACCGGCAAGTTCCAGCCGGGTACGTCGAAGCGGTTGGCGGCGCCCTGGCCGCGATAGACCTTCGCTTGGGGGAATCCCTTGGCGACAACGGCAAGGTAATCTATTGCTTCACGTTCATAGGAAAAACTGGTCACCCAGCCCACCTCTTCTATTGGACTATCGGACATTCCATAAAGGACGCGCGCAGGCCTTCAGCCGGCCTATCCTGGTTAGCTTTTCTACAGCCACGCCCAGCAGGACCCAGGGAACACCGCCGCGTCCGTTATCTGCCAGCGGCTTTTGTACAGGGCTCTGCACGACGTTACTCGTTACTCCCGCTGGCCACTATCGGAACCTGTTGCCAGGTTGATCCCCCGTCCGTGCTCTTCAGCAGTTCCGTTCCCTGACCGTCCGCTGTTGCCAGCAGGAGCCAGCCCGCCTTACCTGTAACAAAGTCCAGTTGCCGCACCCTTTCGCCCTTCTCCAGAGCCCAGGCTAGATCGCCGGCAGTCAATGCTTTCGGTCATGTTACTCATACGCTCCCTTGAGTTCCGGCAGCTTCTTGAACCCCTACTCATAGCTGTTCTCTTACTTATAGACGAAAGGAACCACTACTTGGTTCCCTCCGCTAAAATTTTCTCCGTTTCCGTTACCCCGTAAGATGGGGAGTCATTTCCCGACCAGATACTTTCCAAGTCGTGGAAGATGTTATGAGCGGTTACCATCGGCTTACGAGTTATTATCGATGATTTTCTTACTTCAGAAATCTCCTTCTCTAGCCGGTTAAGGGAAATAGTCTTACTCTCATCTTCCGGCTGCGCCGGCAGGTACTTACCGTTATCAAGGGGGTTAATCATGCTCCCGCAGGCATGTATAAATCCAGGGCTCGCCCCCGGTTATGGCCAGGAGTTGCACCACCTGCAAACCTTTCCTCAAGCGGTAAAAATTACGCCGTCCAAACTTATACTTTCTTAATATTTCTCCACCACTTTTATGTTTTAATATAAGGCGGGACAAGCTCTGCTATATTTTTTAGGAGGTGCATTGATGTTCAGGCGTTATAAAGCAAGGTTGTTACTCCTTATCTTCTTCCTGGCCGCGATGGTGGTTTTTCCCCTGGTGGCCCGGGCTACGAGCTACCAGGTGCAGCCCGGCGATACCCTGTGGCAGATTGCCCGGCGTTTTGGTACCAGCCTAGATGCTTTAAAAAGCAGCAATAATTTAAGCAGCGATATTATTTATCCAGGCCAGAACCTTTATATCCCCGATGGGGCTGCAGCAAATACCCCCGATTACACCCCCCTGAAAAAGCAAATTGAGGAGTACCTGGCCGGCCAGCCGGGAACTTACGGTGTCTTTTTTAAAGACCTTATTTCCGGCCAGTCCTTCAGCATCAATGCCGATACACCGCTGCCTGCAGCCAGCACGGTAAAGCTGCCGGCCGTCCTGTTTATCAATCACCTGGTCGCTCAGGGCAACCTGGACTGGCAGCAAAAGCTGACCTACAACAGCGCCACCGACTACCAGGGCGGCAGCGGCATCCTGCAGTTCAGCGTCAAAGACGGGGACAGGTTAACGTTAAGAACCCTGGCCACCATGGCCATTACTACCAGTGACAATATTGCTTACAATATGCTGCGCAACTTTGTCGGCAAGGGTAGTATTGCCAGTTTTATGCGGAACCTGGGCGGGCAAACCGTCTTCCCTAACGGCCAAAACTTGAGTACGGCCCGGGATATGGCAACCTATGTCCAGGCCGCCCTGGACTTCGCTAAAGTCAATCCCGACGGCCGCCGGCTCCTGGACGATATGGCCAATGGCATTTACAATGAAGGTATCCCCTTGAAGATTCCCGAAGGCGTTACCGTGGCCCACAAGGAAGGATTCATCTGGGGCAGCCCGGCAGATGTCGGCGCCGTCTTTGGCTCCCGGCCCTTTATCGTTACCGTCCTCTCCCAGGGAGTCGAAGACCCCGATCAAGGCTTTGCCAATATAGCCACCATTGCCAAAATGATGTACGACTACCAGGAAAACCTGGCCTGGAATTAGTAAAGTAAGAAGTTTTCAAGGGTGACTAGAAATTTTTAGGTAGCGCTAGTGAGAAGGATACAAAAAATATACATCGAAAATATTAGTTAGTACACAATGAAAAAAATTTGTGCCCTTACCGGTTAATTGTTCCCATTGTAAACTCACATTAAGGATTCTGCTGTAATCACCCCGCCTCGCGTCGCCCGGCGATTTCCGGGCGGATTGAAGGGAAGAGGAAATGGAACTCTAAAAAAATTTGTACTGGCCTAAAAATGACGCCATCCGTAAATCATTGCCGGTCGTGGGGAGGGCGGTTACAATGCTGGTGCTGAGTTTGAGCGAAAGAGTGGAAGATCTCCAAATAAAAACGAAGATGGAAAAGGAGCTTCTCCAGAGACTGTTAAACTCTTTTTCTTATGCCACAAAGATGTTTTCCGCCATAACAGATTTAGAAGGCAATTACCTTCTCTCCTCCGAACAGGGTGATTGCGAGTTCTGCCAGCTGGTTAAATCGAGTCCATGTGGAATGGCGCGTTGCCGGAGCTCTTATGCCTGGGCCGGGGAACAGGCCCTCAAATGGAAAGAGCCCTATATTTTTAAGTGCCATGCCGGCCTTATCTCTTGGGTCTGTCCTTTTTTCTACAGAGGTAAACATATCGGGAATTTTATCTGCGGCCAGGTGATGATGTGGCAGCCAGCCGAATTCTGTCATCACTGGATCAGGGAACTAGCGGGTGAGATAGGGCAGGACCCCGACATTTTATTGCATTCCTTAGACAGGGTTAAGTCGGTGACATCGGTAGAGATACAGGCCGCGGCCGATCTGGTGTTTATCATTACCAGTTACGTAGCCAGGAGCGAGGGCGAGATCTTTGACTTCCAGCAAAAATTGCGAAGGGTCGGTTCCTGGATATGGGCAGAAAACAAGAAACAGAAGGTTGCCGGGAGCCGGTCCACCGGAGGCAACACCGAGCAGGATCTGAACAAGCTGGGGAACCATATCTTTATCGAGATCAGGCGAGCCAATATCGAGAAGGCAAAAAAGCTGCTGGAGCAGCTAGTCCTGCAGATTTTTATTCAGAGCAAAGGGCAGCTGGAAGTTATCAAAGGACGCAGCCTGGAGCTTCTGAGTTTCTTCATCCGCACGTCCACCGAATACGGGGTAAAGTTCGGGGAAGTAATCCGCTTGAGCGATCTGAAACTGAAGGAGTTAGATGAAGCCGACACCGTGGAGAAGGTCGTCCTCTGGCTTCTGGCAGTGGGAAACGCCTTCATCGAGTTGATCGCGGCAAAGAACTCGAGCGAGGGAGAGGACATCATCAACAGAGTTGTCGATTATATCCAGAAAAACTATAGTTCCGAGAGCCTTTCTGTTAAAGAAATCGCCAGAGCCAGCTACATTAGCCCGGCGTATCTGGGTCAGCTATTCAAAAAGAAGATGGGCTATTCCCTCAAAGAGCACATCAACAAAGTGAGGATTGAACAGGCGAAGCTCCTGCTCAGGCAAACCGAACAGACCATCGAGTCGGTAGCCATACAGACAGGGTTTAAAGAGCGCAGTTATTTCTGCAAGGTTTTCAAGAAAATCACCGGCTTGAGCCCCAACGAGTACAGGAGAAAGAATTTCTTCCCATTGGCCTGAATCCCAAAACTGCCCGTGCGAACACCGCACGGGCAGCCAGTCCTTCCCTTTCAACAGGCACAATCCCTTTCCCGCTCATTGCCCCGGCTCACCAGAGATTGGGCGATACTAATGGCCTCACGGGCTGAGCTGGCGTAGGCATCCGCCCCGATGGACGCCGCAAATTCCCTCGTCACAGGCCCTCCCCCAACCAGCACCCTGACACTCTTGCGCAGGTGGTGTTTCTCCAGGGCTTTGATTACCCTGGCCATTTCGCCCATGGTTGTGGTCAATAATGCCGACATTGCCAGGATTTCCGGGCGGTGCTGCTCCACTGACCTGACAAATTCCGCCGGCGAGACATTCACACCCAGGTCGACAACCTCAAACCCGGCGTAACCCAGGGATAGAGCCACCAGGTTTTTCCCGATGTCGTGAATATCCCCTTCCACAGTGCCGATGACTATTTTCTTTCGCTTATGCAGACCTTTTTTAATGTAAGGTTTCAAAGCGAACAGACCGGCCTCTATGGCGTGGGACGCGTTGATGACATCGGGGATATAAAAATCTGCCCCCTGGTATTTATCCAGGGTCTGGACGGTTGCCGGTATCATAGCCTCCTCCAGGATCTCGTCGGCGCTCATACCAATCTGCAGCCCCGAGCTAATTGATTTCAATACGCCGTCGGCATCTCCCCTCAGGATGGCAGAAATGATATCCTGGAATATTTGGGTACGGCCGCTCAAGATATCACCGGCTTTCCTTTTTGTTCCTCTGTTAATAAATTATACACGACAATTCACTATAAATTAGCCACAACTTGTTGCCTTTTTTTCATGATCTTAAATATTGTCGTAACGTATAATGCAAGCAAGAACCCAGGAAATGGTTCGGAGGGATTTAAAACTATCGAAAAGGGTGTGATAGGCGTAGTTGACTTATAATTTTAAGTTTAACACAATTTTATCGTTAAAGAAAGCTGGATTAATCCATACCGGGTTTGGAGGTGGCAGCCGATGCTCATTGTGGGAGAATTGATCAACACCAGTCGCAAACCGATTAAAGAGGCAATTGAAAGAGAGGATGCCGCTTACATTCGTGACGTCGCGGTGCAGCAGGCGCAGGCCGGAGCGGATTACATCGATATCAACTGCGGAACGATGGTTCACAATGAACCGGAGATTATGGCCTGGCTGGTCAACACCGTGAGGGAAGCAGTGGACGTTCCCCTGTGTATCGACAGCCCCGATCCCCAGGTACTGGAGACGGGATTGAAGCTGGCGACCAAGGGCCGGCCTATGTTAAACTCCATCACCGCGGAACCGGATCGGTTTGAGGCAGTTTTGCCCATCATTAAAAACTTCAAAGCCAAGGTAGTGGCCCTGTGCATGGATAGCGACGGGATACCTTCCACCGCGGAGAAGCGAATCGAGATCGTCAAGAAGCTGGTAGAAGACCTGACAGCAGCCGGGGTTGCGAGGGACGACATCTATATCGACCCGCTGGTGAAGCCCCTCAGCACCAACGACCAGGCGGGGTTGGAAGTGATCGAAGCCGTGGGCTTTATCAGGCAGGCTTACCCCGATGTGCACATTATCTGCGGTCTCAGCAACGTCAGTTTCGGGCTGCCCAACAGGCGGACCCTCAACCAGGTCTTCATGGTGCAACTGATGACCGCCGGTATGGATTCCTACATCCTGGATCCGCTGGACAGGGAGATGATGGGCTTCTTCCACGCCTCCAGGGCGCTGCTGGGGAAGGACCCTTTCTGCACCGGCTACCTGAAGGCCCACCGCAGCGGGTTGTACAGGCGTGACTGATATCACGGCTCAATCAAAATCATTAAAAAGGAGGATTTGCCGAGATGGCCAGCTTTGAAGAACTGTCACAGGCGGTATTCGAGGGTGATGAAGCACAAGTGGTGGAGTTGACTAAGAGCTTGTTGAGCGGTGGAGCGGATCCCCTGGAAGTGATCAACAGGGGCCTGATCGCCGGCATGGACAGGGTCGGTGTCCTGTTCAAGAACAACGAGATGTTCGTACCGGAGGTCCTAATGTCGGCCAGGGCCATGAACGCCGGTGTGGAGGTGGTCAAGCAGAGCCAGCGAGCCTTCGACATGCCGTCCATCGGAAAAATTGTGCTGGGAACCGTCAAGGGGGACCTGCACGACATCGGTAAAAACCTGGTGGGTATGATGTTGGAGAGCGCTGGCTTCACGGTTTACAACCTGGGAGTGGACATCGACCCGGATAAATTCGTGGAGGCGGTTAAGAAATACCAGCCAGACATCGTGGCCATGTCCGCCCTGCTGACCACCACCATGATGAACATGAAGTCAACCATCGATGCCCTGGCCGCCGCCGGGTTGAGGGAGCAGGTGAAGGTAATCGTCGGCGGGGCGCCCATCAGCCAGGATTTTGCGGACGAAATCGGGGCGGACGGGTATGCCCCCGACGCCGCCTCGGCCACCGAACTCTGCAGGCGGCTGCTTGAGTAAGACGGCCGGGTTGACCTGTCGACGCAGGAAGCCCGGGCGGCAGCCCGGGCTATAGCCGGATGACCCTCACGGAACCATGGATTAATAATTATGGAGGGAACCATAATGGATTACAAGCCTGTTAAAACCTTCAGTGAACTGGCGGTCAAATCCCTGGATGATTTCGTCTACGGGATTGCGCCCCATCCCGTAAAAGCAAAGAACGGCATGGTGATCGGTGGAGGGACGGTTTACCCCGAGATCAACATGACCCTCCCGCCGATGAATATTGAGGAAAGCACCATGCCCGAAGTCAGAAGGCAGTATGCGGAGATGATTGAGGGGATATTAAAGCGGGCGAAGGACCTGTACGCGCCAGGCCTCATCGTGGAACTGGAACTGCTCCCGGAGACTACCATGAAGCCCGAGTGGGGGATCGAGATTAACAAGATCCTGCGGGACAAGATGCACGAGTACGAGGATAAGTACGGGCTAAAAAGCCTCCTCAGGTGTACCCCGAACGACACCAGGGAGATTCTCAGGCCGCCGCTGATGCGGCGGGGCCAACTCCTGGAAAACATGTTCATCACCTTTGAGAAATGCGCCGAGGACGGGGCTGATATCCTGTCCATTGAGTCCACGGGCGGTAAGGAGGTCCACGATGAAGCGCTTGTCACCTGCAACATCAGGAAGGCCATCTTTGCCCTGGGTGTCCTGGGGGTCAGGGACATGCGGTTCCTCTGGTCCAACATCGTCAGGATCGCCGAACGAACCGGCGCTATAGCCGGTGGAGATACGGCATGCGGGTTTGCCAACACCGCCCTCGCCCTGGCGGAACAGGGAATGATTCCCAGGGTGTTTGCGGCGGTGGACAGGGTGGCCACCATCCCCAGGAGCCTGGCGGCATTCGAAATGGGTGCCATCGGGCCTGATAAGGACTGCGGCTATGAGGGGCCATACATGAAAGCCATCGCCGGGGTACCCATTTCCATGGAAGGCAAAACGGCGGCATGTGCCCATTTAAGTGCCATCGGCAACATCGCCGCCTGTGTCTGCGACATGTGGAGCAACGAATCCGTCCAGAACGTCAAGCTGCTGAGCGCTCCGGCACCCGTGGTATCCACGGAACAGCTCATCTACGACTGCCGGCTGATGAACGAAGCGGCGGCGGACGGACGCAGCTTCGCCCTGAAGATGCGGGACTGGCTGGCCGCCTCCGATTCCAGGCTGGATCCCCAGGCCTACGTCCTGAGGCCGGACATAGTGCTGGAGATCAGCCGGGAGCTGGTCAAGGAAAAGGATGCTTTCGTTGCCACCAAAAAAGCGGCTGCCCTGGCGGTGGAGGTCATTAAGCGGGGCCTGGCCCGGGGCGAAGTTCTGGTGTCCCCCAGAGAGAAAAAGTGGCTGGACATCATCAGCACCCAAATCGAAACAATACCCGATGACGGAGAAAAGTTCTGGTACGAAATACAAAAAGAACTCGATCTTAAAAAATGGCGGCCGGAGGAATACGATCTAGAGGTAACCCATGCCTAAGCAGCTTCCGCCTGGAAATAGGGGCGGGAGCAGGAAATTCCTGAAAGGAGGCCGCTCCTGAACATGGTGGAACTTAATACGCGGCAACGCCCGCCTCCCGGCTTTGGCGCTCATCCCTATATGTTCCGCGCCACCTCATAGGCGTCCCAGATGGCACTCATAATGTTGCGGGGTTTCCGGGAGTCGCCGATTAGATATAATTCAGTTATCTTCCCCACCAGGGCGCGGTAAAGTCCCTGCTCGGGCGTAAAACCTACCGCCACAGCTACCGTGTCGGCAGGGAGGGTGGTCCTGTGGAAGAACCTGTCAATCAGCATCGCGCCTGCCTCCGTAACCTCCAGGATGGTAGTACCGGTTCGCCACTCCACCCCCTCCCGGCGGAGCATCTCCACAAGCATGATGCGATTCATATAGGGGACAGGGATGCCGGCCCGCATCAGATCGTCCAGGAGCTCTACTATGGTCACCCGTTTACCCTGTCTGGCCAGCCAGAGGGCGGTTTCGCACCCCACCAGCCCGCCGCCGATGATGACCACCTCATTACCGGCCTGCCTTTTGCCCAGCAGGAGATCGGTTGCCGTGCATACCCTATCTTTATCAATGCCGGGGACGTCGGGAATGGCCGGTTTGGAGCCGGTAGCCACCACTACCGCATCGGGTTTTTTCTCCAGGACCAGTTCCGGGGTAACTTCCCGGTTCAGGTTGATCTCGACCTGCAGTTCCTGCAGTTCGGTTTTATACCATTCCAGCAGGCGGGCGTCATCCTTTTTGAATTCCGGAACGGCGGCTGCGAGGACATGGCCGCCCAGCTGATGGCTCTTTTCATAAAGGGCTACCTGGTGTCCCCGGAGGGCGGCCACCCGCGCCGCCTCCATACCGGCCACGCCGCCGCCGATAACCATTACCTTCCGGGCCGAACTCACCCGCTCGATGCCGTACTCTTTTTCCCGGCCGCAGGAAGGGTTCACGGTACAGGACAGGGGCCGGCCCAGGAACCCCCGCCCCAGGCAGCCGTCATGGCAGCCAATGCAGGGCCGGATTCTGTTAACCCGTCCCGTCATCACTTTGCTGGCCCACTGAGCATCGGTTAACAGGCCTCGGCCGATGGCTATCATGTCTGCTTTCCCTTCAGCCAGGGCACGTTCCGCCAGGTCCGGCTCATCCATCCGCCCGGCGACAAGCACCGGCACTTGGACCACTTCTTTAAGCTTTTGGGTTAAAGGCAGGTAACAACCGTGCTCATGATAAACAGGCGGGTGGGCCCAGTACCAGGCGTCATAGGAACCGGCGTCGGCGTTAAAGGCATCATACCCGGCTTCCTCCAGGATTCTGGCTGCCGCCAGCGCTTCTTCCACATCGCGTCCTTTTTCGGCAAACACTTCTCCGGGCAATCCTCCCTGGCGCCAGTCCTTGATAAAACTTTTAATACTGAACCTGAGGAGGACGGGGAACTCTTTCCCCACCCTCCTTTTAATCTCCTGCACTATTTCGATGGGGAAGGTGAGCCTGCCCCGCAGGTCGCCGCCGTATTTATCCGTGCGGCGGTTGAACAGGGCGATGGTGAACTGGTCGAGGAGATAGCCCTCGTGCATGGCGTGGATCTCCACACCGTCAAACCCGGCCTCTACAGCTATTTCCGCCGCCTCGCCGGCCCTTTTGACCAGGGTTTCCACTTCCTTGGTCGTCAGCTCGCGGCAGGTTAGGGCCGGTTCCCAGAAGTTGGGTATGGCGGACGGCGCTACAGGTTCTCCCGCCAGCATGACCGGTGAGGCCACCCGGCCAAAGCCCATGGTCAGCTGCAGGAAAATTTTTGTGTCATAGGCGTGTACCCTTTCCGTCAGCTCGCCTGCTGTGGCGACAAAGCGAAGGGGGTTTATGGATATGTTGGGCACCAGGCCGGGTTTAAAAGGCTCGATTTCGTTTTCAACCTTGGTCACACTGGTGATGATTAACCCGGTGCCTCCCCTGGCCCGTTCAATATAATAATCTATGGCCCGTTCTGAGAAGCAGCCGTCCGGGGTTACCAGGCCCAGGACACCCATGGGAGCCATAGCGATTTTATTCTTGATCTCCACCCTGCCAATTTTTATGGGTTCAAAGAGACTGGCGAAAGCTGGCACAAAATTAACCTCCTGTTTTTAACCGGTATTTGGTATGACGTTAATTATTGTGCCCCGGGACCGGCCGTTTATTAGTCCTTCTTTATCTATTCACCCGGCTCCCTGTCCCACCGCAGGCCCCGGTAAGTTGGATGGCGCAAGCGCCCGTCCGGGGTCTGCTCCAGGTACTCCACGGTGCAGAGAAGGCGCGGTTCCACCCAGCGGGGCCGGGCCAGGCCCGGCAGAGTTTCTCCGAAGGGCGGCGGCACCGGCCTGAGTTTTTTTAGCTCCGCCAGCAACCGCCTCTCTTCTTCCCGGTCAAAGCCGGTTCCCACCTTGCCCCGGTAGACCAGTCGCCCCTGCCGGTACTCGCCCAGGATGAGGGCCCTTAAGATACGCTCACCGCTCCCGGGCTCGTACCCCACGATGATAAACTCCTCCGCGCGGGTATGCCGGAATTTGCGCCAGTGGGAGGAACGCCGTCCTGGAAGGTAGGGGCTGTCTTTGGCCTTGGCCACGACTCCCTCCAGGCCTTGCCTGGTGCAGGTCGCAAAAAAGGTAATGCCGCAGGTTTCAATAAAGCTGGAGAGGGCCAGGTTGTCCCCCGGCCGCACGGCTTCCTGGAGCAATCCTTTACGCCAGTACAGGGGCCGGGGCATGATGTTTTCGCCCCGGCAGTATAAAAGATCGAAGGCGACAAAAACGGCCGGGCTTTGCAGAGCGGCCTGCCGGATTTTCACGGGATCAGCAATTCTCCCCCGGGCCTGGAGGCGGCTGAAGGAGGGCCGGCCTTCCTCTCCCGGGATAATTATCTCCCCGTCCAGGACCGCCGGCTGCATTCCGACCCGGAGATGCAGGCCGGCCAGCTCGGGAAAAGCCGGGGTGATGTCCAGGAGATTCCTCGACTGGAGGATAGTTTTCCGGTCCAGGTAAGCCAGGCAGCGGTAACCGTCCCATTTCACCTCATAAATAAAGTCGGGGGAATCAAAGGGACGGCCAGCCACGGCCAGCATGGGCTTGATCTGAAATACCGGAAGCCGGCCGCCATTCTCCCCCGTCATGAGGTCTTGCGCCGCCGGCGCGGTTTCTTTGCTTTTTCATCCCCGGCACCAGCGCCCTTTTCCTGTTTGGCCAGTTCAATGCTGGCCTTCAGGGCCTCCATCAAATCGACCACCTTCCCTGCTGCGGGCCGCGCCGGTACCGCCACCTCTTCACCGGCGACTTTAGCTGCGATAATCTCCAGGAGGGCCTGCCGGTACGCATCGTTATATTTCTCCGGCTCAAACCGGGCCGCCAGATTGTTGATAAGAGTGACGGCCATTTTGGCCTCGTTTTCATGGATTTTGACCTCGTAGTTTAATTCCGGCAGCTGCTCCGCCGGCCTGACCTCCCGGGGGTAAAACATGGTGTGCATTACCAGGGCCCTGCCCGAGACCCTTACCGCTGCCAGGGACTCCCTGGTTCTTAAACTTACTCTCGCTATGGCAATTTTCCCCGTAGTCTCCATGGCCTGCCGCAGCAGGGCATAGGCTTTCTGCCCCATTTCACCCGGTACCAGGTAATAAGCCCTGTCAAAATAGATTGGGTCAATCTCCTCCAGGTCAACAAAGTCAAGAATGTTAATATTGCGAGTCGCCTCTTGAGGAATTCCTTCCAGGTCTTCCTCCTGCAAAATTACATACTTGCCCTTTTCGTATTCGTAACCCCGGACGATCTCCTCCGGGGGAACCTCTACCTGGCAGAAGGGGCAGTATTTCCGGTACTGGATGGGCGTCCTGCACCTGGCATGCAGGTAGTTGAATTTGAGATCGCTGCTTTCGGTGGCTTTGTATAGTTTCACCGGCACATTGACCAGGCCGAAGCTGATGGCGCCTTTCCAGAGGGGGCGCACGGCTCTCACCTCGAGGTTGTCCAGCGGTAACCCGGGCCCTCCCGGCACCAGCTACCTTTGCGCCCGGGCTTTGCCTGTAGTATCTCCGCCCGGTAGGCAGGCAATACGCCGGTGTGAGTCAATTCCATGGTGGTCATGGTGGGGGAGTTCCTGACGGCTGCCGTCATTGTCGCTCCAGGCTTCTTCGGTTACGGCCTAGCCCGGGGTGGGGCCCGACCTACTGGCTGATGGCGCTACTGGTCTGGCGACAAATATAACAAAATTTCATTTTACAGATTACATATGGGAATATATAATAGCATTGGCGGTGCAGACAGGCAAAGCCGCACCCCATTTTGGTTTGGGGAGGAGATATTGTGAACAAACCTGTAAAGCTGGCTATTATTTCTACAGGCATTGCCATCAATATTATTGGCAGTATGGTATCTTCCACGGTGAAACTCCCGATCTTTCTGGACAGCGTCGGCACTATGCTTGCGGCAGTGCTCCTGGGTCCCTGGCCGGGGGCTTTGACCGGGCTTCTTGGCAATATTATCCAGGGTGTATTAACGGATCCGGCAAGCATACCTTTTGGTATTGTCAATGCAGTCATCGGTCTAGTTGTAGGCTACCTGTCGCTAAAGCGCGGCTTTGAAGATTATGTTACCCCTTTGCTGGCCGGATTGATCCTGGCAATACTTTGCCCGGTGGTAGGCACCCCCATCGCGGTGTACCTTTTCGGAGGTGTTACCGGTGGCGGTGTGGATATTTTGTATGCTATTTTCCTAAAAAAAGAAATGGGTATATTTACCTCCGCTTTTCTGGCCCGTATTCCAGCGAACCTTGTCGATAAACTTTTGAGCGCTTATATGGTCATGCTGGTAATACGTAAGTTTCCTCCCGCCATGAAAATGAAAAGGGCTAGTTTTTAACTTTCAGATAAGGATAGTGAATCCACCAAATATGACGTTCAGGGTTGAGACACGCGCGATAATAGCAATTATCGCGCTTTTGGCAGTTACTACAATCCCCACCTGGAAGCAACTGGCTGCCAATCTGGTCGCCCTTTTGATTTTCGCTACGTCGGCCGGTGTTCTTAAAGAGGTAGTAAAGCGCCTTTGGCCATGTGCCTCTTTGTTGGCGGCAATGCTTATAATTCATAGTCTCTTTAATCCTGCCAACCAGCATTACTGGTGGGTGTTCGGCCTGGAGGGGACAGTATATGCCCTGAGGTTGGCATTGCGTTTATTGTGTATTTTAATTATTTTGCATTACCTAATCTCTACTACCCCGCCTTTTGAGTTCGTAAAATTGTTCAACAAAATTCATCCGGATCTGGGAATGATAGTCAGCATGTTCCTTGCAATAATGCCCGCTTTGCAGAAACAGTTCATTACCACTCTGGAAATTCAGGAAGTGCGGGGGTTGATTAAGACCAATTCGCTCCCGGCGCGGCTAAGGGCTTACCTGGCAGTTTTGGTCCCAATAGTCATCCACTCTATTAATCATGCGTATAGCCTGGCCCAGCTTCTATATCTGCGCGGTTACAGCGGGCGCCACATCGGGCTGGCCCGGGAGCCGGCTAAACGAAGCGAAAAGGTGGCCATCGGGCTGTCCGCCGTATACCTGCTGGCCAATGTGCTTGTGGCATACAGGTGGTATTAGATGAAAGAGGCAGGCATCCAAGTTGAGTCTTTGAGCCTTTTTTATCCCGGGAACCCCAGACCGGCTTTGCAAGGTGTCAATTTAACCGTATATCAGGGGGAGATAGCCTTTTTAGTTGGCGGCAATTTAAGCGGCAAGACCTCCCTCCTGCGGTGCCTTGCTGGTTTAATTCCCGGAGTGCTGCCCGGTAAATGGCGGGGCCGGATCCTGGTGGCCAACAAAAGCCTGAACGCGGAGGGCAACGAGCGTGCGCCTGCAGGCGTGATCCTCCAGAATTCCGATTTATATCTCTTGCCTCGGGTATACGACGAATTGGCGCTCCCTTTGGTAAATTCCGGGTTGACATCCCGGGAGGTCGAAAAGAGGATCGTACTCCTGGCGGAAGAACTAGGAATATGTCATCTACTGAACAGGCAGATGAGCAGCCTGTCAGGAGGCGAGCGTCAAAAGGTGGCTTTTGCCGCCGCCATTGCGGTTGATTATCCAGTTATACTGTGCGATGAGCCTTTTGAACAGGCGGATGCGGAAGCGGCTGAGGCGATGCTTTCCCTTTTAAGAAGGAAAGCAGCTTCAGGGGGTACGGTTCTCATTGCAACTCGCTATTTTGAGTATGCCCGTTATTTTGCTGACCGGATCATACTAATCAGGGACGGGGCCGTGATTGCGCAGGACAGGTCCGGCAATGCTGAAAAAATCGCTGGAATGGTGCCGGAGTGCCGAATCAGCCGGCGGCAGCGATCTCAGGCTACTATTATGACCGTCTCCGGTTCCAGGGAGCTCTTTTTTGAAGGCGTCACGCATCTTTTTGACAGCGGGCAAGGTATCAAAAATGTTTCTTTAGAAGTCTGTAAGGGCGAAGTAGTGGCAATTATGGGCCCCAACGGGTCGGGCAAAACTACTCTGCTCAAGCATACGGTCGGCCTTTTAAGACCCCAAAAGGGGCGGGTTTGGTTGCGCGAGACAGAAACCTCGCGGCTTCCCGTAGGCCTGCTGGCTGAGAAAATCGGCATGTTATTTCAAAATCCCGACGACCAGATATTTAATGAAAGAGTGGACCGCGAAATAGCCTGTAGCTTAAGGGCGCGTGGCGCACGGTGGAATGAAGCTCTCAAAGAAGCAGCCCATTGGCTTGCCAAAATTGGGCAGGCCCAAATAGCCGCTAGCCACCCGCATTCCTTACCTTATTCGCTGCGGCAAATAGTATCCTTAGTGTCGGTTTTGATCAACCGGCCGGAGATAATAGTGCTTGATGAACCCTTCAAATCCCTGGACTATCGGAATGTAGAAATACTCATGTCAATTATACTTGAGCTACGGCAAGAAAAGGACAACCCCATAATCCTAGTGACTCATGATCCAACTGTAACCCTGCTTTACGCCAATCGAGTAGTTTTCTTTGATCATGGCGAAATAGTTCTGCAGGGGGTCCCGCAAGATATTTTCTTTTCTACCCAGTTCCGGAATTTAAGCTTGAGCAGGCACCCGTTTATAAGGGGGCTACTAAATAGCAATAACCATTAACCATCGTAAATAATAAGGGAATGGCTTTCTTTTTATCACTTGCAGCAACCTTCTCATGACATCCTGGCTTAGACTGGAGGTGATGAAAATTAGGCGTAGCCGCAAAATAGCTTTGGTGAGCCATTGTATCCTCAACACCAACGCCAAAATCGAGGGAACAGCTAGCTATCCTGCCGCGCTGCAGCAGGTTGTCGGGCTTCTCCTCGCCCACCATTATGGGATTATCCAGCTCCCCTGCCCGGAGCTGAGGGCAATGGGACTGAGAAGGTGGGGGCAGGTAGTCGAACAATATGCAAACCCCTTTTTTACCGAAGCTGTCCGCTCTATGCTGGTTCCTACCCTGATGGAGATCCAGGAATATGTCCGCAACGGGTACAGGGTGGACTTCCTTATAGGTATTGACAAGAGCCCGTCTTGCGGGGTGAATTTGACCTGCTCGGGGGACTGGGGAGGTGAAATAGGAATAAAGAAGCTTACTGAAAGCATGGTGGTTAAAGGTGAAGGGGTAATGATTAGGGTTCTGCGCCAGGAGATGGAAAAACTGGGCATACCCCTTACAATGGTAGGTGTGGATGAAGATAACCTTAGTTTATCAATTGAAGCAATAAAACAGGCTATGCTGAGGGCGGGATCCTAAAACCCTTGCCCGGCCCGCAGTCCTCGATATGGGCCAGGGCTCACCTCCTGCCCGGGCTTTACCTGTAGTATCTCCGCCCGGCAGCAGGCAATCGCCGGTGTGAGCCAGTTCCATGGCTGCCAGCACCGTGCTCAAAATAAAAATCCGGCCCCCGGGCCGTTATACGAAGTCTGTACCAGGATAAATTTAGAAGATACTTTCTACCTGTACCTCAAAGCCAACTATCACCCGCGACTTAACCGTCCCCTGCTGTTCTGCTTCCTGATCGAGGACAAATTTTCCTTCCTGCCGGCAAAAAACCTGCACTGATTTATGTTGGGGATCGACAATCCAATATTCCCTGACGCCTTTCTTTTCATAGACCTTGTACTTGCTGCGCAGGTCGTAATAACCCGTACTGGGGGAGAGTATCTCCGCCACCAGGTCCGGGGCGCCGTTGATACGTTTTTCTTCTATAATAGGTAGCTTTTCGTTAGAAATAAAAATTATGTCCGGTTGATAGGTTTCCGTATCGTCTAGGTAGACGTCCAGGGGAGCATGCAACACAATGCCCAGCCCTTTGTCCAGGACAAAGCCCGCCATTTTTAATTCCAACTTCATGGATACCATTTGGTGATAGGGTGTAGGCGAAGGTGTCATTACCAGTTCCCCCCCGATAAGCTGATAGGGTGACCCCTCCGGGAGGCGGCAATAGTCTTCATAAGTATACCGTTCTCGACCCACCGCTAGTTCTGCCAGACTAACTCCCATTTTCCTACACCTCCGTTCCCTTGGTTCTGCTTTTTACCGGCAGTTTTTTCTTTATTCTATCTGAAAGTTACCGGGTGAGCAAGCATAAGGAGTACCCGCTCCCGGCAGCTCGGTTAGCTAAGATCACTTTTTCCCCATAGGATTAAGTTCGGTTTGCCATTCTTTTACCGCCTACGATGTCGCTAAAATAAACCTGGCCGACCTTAATAAGGAGCCTATCCAAGTCTCCTCTTAATTATATCGTTCTATCGGGTTTATTTATCTCTTTCCAGGCAGGCCAACCAAAGAGGTGAGCCAGTTGGTTGTATATCCATTTAGATTCTTTCGTAAGTAAAGGACCCAGAATAGCCATAAGCAACACATACAGGGCTGCAAAGGGTTGTAGCACCGGCAGTAATCCGCCGGTCTTCGCAAGATTGGCGAGGATGATAGAAAATTCTCCGCGGGGGGTAATGGTAAGCCCGATATTGGTACACCCCCGGTACGAATAACCGGCCATTCGTCCGGCAAGAATACCAGCAAGAAAATTGCCTGTTAATGTTGCCGCTACGGCAGTCAGGACCGGCCTGACGGCCCCTCCCAAGGTTAAAGGGTCGATGCTCAAACCGAAGCTGAAAAAAAACAGGGCCCCGAAAAAATCACGGAACGGCACGACAATATGCTCGATGCGGTCGAGATGGTCTGTCTCGGCTAAAATTAAACCCACAAGCAAGGCACCAATAGCTTCCGCCACATGGATAGTCTCTGAAAAACCGGCTACCAGGGTGAGGAAAGCAAAGACTATGAGCATAAAAACTTCATCGGAAGGAACGTTAAGCAGCCTGTTAATTAACGGTGCCAGTTTGCGGCCGGCGAGGATTAAGCCCAGCATAAATCCCAGGGCAAGGGAGGTAGATTTCAACACGCTCGCCGGTGAGGCCGAACCTGTAAGGACCAGACCGGAAATGATGGATAGATATACCGCTACGAATACGTCCTGGAATAACATAAGCCCCAGGATCATCTCGGTTTCCGGCCGTGCCGTTCGCTTTAGGTCAACCAGAACCTTGGCAACGATGGCGCTTGAGGAAATAGAAATAAGCCCGGCTACCACCAGGGTTTCCCGCAACGGCCAACCCCAAATTATAGGTAGAACCATGCCGAGGGTAAAATTTATGGCCATATAGATGGTTCCACCCACCAGAATCGAGCGGCCTGCCTTTAATAATCTCCCGACGGAAAACTCCAGGCCGAGGCTGAAAAGGAGAAAGAGTATCCCTACCCGCCCCATAAAATCTATCAAAGGCGCGGTTTTAATAAAGCGAAAATCCAGGATGCCGATTACCGGCGCATGGGGGCCTACAACCATACCGGCAAGGATCAAGAGCGGTACAATAGAAACGCGGAACCTGGCGGCAAGGATCCCGGCAAAAGCTACGATAGCTAATGCCAGCCCGATTTCAAGGAGCACCTGTTCGGGCATAACTATATGCCCCCGTGCAAAATCAGCTCTTTACAAGCCTTTACCTGCTTCCTGTCCCCTAAAACCACAATTGTTGCTCCCGGGGTGATGATTTCTTCCGGTCCCGGGTTGAGGACTTTTTCGTCTTTTTTAATTATAGCTATAATGGCAGCGCCCGTTTTTTTGCGGATATCCAAATCCCCGATAGTTTTCCCTATTGCTTGGGCATCTCTCTCCACTTTATACCATTCAAAAACCATGTCATCCAGGGCCATTTCAACCGTTTCCAGTGCTTTTGGCTCGTAGGCCATACCGCCGAGAATACCTGCCACACGGCGCGCTTCCGTGTCGTCCAAGGTGACCATGGAGATGCTTTCCTCCGGGTCATTACTGTCAAAATGATAAATTTCCCGTCGGCCATCATCGTGTACGACAATGACCATCTTATCCCCGCTGCGGGTTTCAATTTGGAATTTTTTCCCGATACCGGGAAGCTCGGTCTCTTTTATCGACATCTAACTTCCCCCTTGCTTATAATTCACCGCGGCTTTATTTCATTTTAACATAAACCTTCCGGTTGCCAAAGCTAAGCATACCCTGCTGCTTTATATGGCCAGCTCTAACAGGGGTGTTAAATCATTGGGGCGCTCCAGGAGTTCCCGGTACAAGTCGCCCCATTCTTCCAGGCGGCGCCTGATGGTATGGATATTGAAATCTCCGGGATTAATCTTTTTCGCCGCCACTTCTTCCCAGGTCAAGGGGGCGGAAACCGGGGCTCCGGGCAGGGGCCGCAGGCTGTAAGGAAAGGCCATGGAGCGTCCCCGCACGTTCTGCAGGTAGTCCAGATAGACTTTGCCCCGGCGCTTTTGGATAAGGTGTTCGGTGGTAGCCTTGCGGGGGTAAACTTGGACAATGAGCTGCGCCAGGTATCCCATGGCAGCCGTAACTTCCCGGAAGGTCCAGCGGGGATAAAGGGGGATGAAAATATGCAGGCCCCTGGCGCCTGAAGTTTTGGGGTAGCCGGTGAGGTGGAGTTCCTTTAAAGCCTGGTTGACCAGGAGGGCGATTTCCAGCACATCAGCAAAGGTTGCCCCTGCCGCAGGATCGAGGTCCATGACGGCAAGATCCGGGTATTCCAGGTGGCCGGCCCGGGAAAGCCAGGCGTGGATCTCGATGCACCCCTGGTTGGCCAGCCAGGCCAGGGTTGCTTCGTTATTGCAGAGGACGTAATTGATGGTTTTATCGCTATCGGCGTGATAGACAGGCAGGGTCGCCACCCACTCCGGGGCATAGGCAGGGCACTCTTTCTGGTAAAAGGCCTCTCCTGTTATGCCGTCCGGGTAGCGCTTCAGGACCAGGGGGCGGTCCCGCAGGTAAGGCAGGATGACGGGGGCCATGTCGACATAATATTCGACCAGGTCCAGCTTGGTCAGCCCCTCCGGCCAGAAGATTTTGTCCGGGTTGGTCAGCCGGAGCTGCTGTCCCGGCAACCGGAGCCGCATATAGGGCTCCCCGTTAACCCGCGGTCCTGTTGTCGTTTCCCGGTCCATTTCCCTGCCGCCACCCCCTGTCCTGCCGGCCTGCCGGTAGTATTCCCCACCCCGGTTAAAGTTCATTCGGGCGCATCAGGGGCTTCATTATCATGGGCATGCTAGAGCCCGGGTAAAAATTTGCCATAAAGACGGGAACCATTGCCTCCCTTCCGGCGTCTGTAAAATTAGGTAAAGACGAAAGGAGGCATAATCCATGTATCACGCCCCAAAAACACTTAAGCCCCTGGCCCTGCTGGCCCTTTTCTTCCTGCTGGCGGGGCTCTTCCCCGCCCCGGCCGGAGCGGCGGGTGTAACTATTTTTGTCGACGGCCGGGAGCTAAACCCGGAGGAGCCGGCCGTAATCCAGGACGGCTGCGTCCTGGCGCCCGTACGGGCCCTGGCACAGGCCCTCCGGGCGCAGGTAGCCTGGAAGGAGGCGAGCAGGGAAATAATAATAACGAGGCCGCAGACAACCATCAGGATGGTCGCCGGCAGCAAAGATGTATTTAAAAACGATATAAAGTACACCCTGGCCGTACCCTTGCAGGTGCGCAACGGCCGCGTACTGGCGCCGGTGCGCTTCCTGGCGGAATCCCTGGGCGCCGGGGTCTCCTGGAACAGCCTGACCCTGACGGTAGCCATCACCACCCCGCCGCCTGCGGTACCGGAACGGGTGTACGCGGCGCCCTTCCCGGCCAGGGTGGCCTTCACCGCCAACAACAACCTCTGGCTCCTGGACGGCAGCCAGGCCGGGGCCGGGCCGGTCCGGGTGACGAAGGACGGCGCCGTGCAAATCCTGGGCTGGTCCCCCGACGGCCAGTGGCTGGCCTACCTGCAGTGGGAGACGCCGAATTTCCGGGCCGGCAAGCCCTACCTGTGGGTGGTGAGGGCCGACGGCAGCGGCGCCTTCCAGGTAGACTCGCGGCCGGTGCTGGCAAAGGCGGCCTGGTCCCCGGCAGCCAGCATCCTGGCCTACAGTACCCAGGGCCCGGCGGGCGGCTACGCCCCGGATATGAACCTGAAGCTCGCCGCTATAGAAAGCGGCAAGGCTAAAGTAACGGCGCTGATACCGGACAAAGGTGAGCTGGTGGAAGACTTCGCCTGGGCCCCGGACGGCCAGAGCCTGGCCATCTCCCTGCCGCGCACGCAGGATGAACCCCTGCGCATTGACCGCCTGACCTTAAAGGGCGAACGCAGCAACCTTCTAACCCTGGGCGAGGCCGGCACTCCCATAGGTGAGGTCTACCCCTCCTTTGCTTATGGTCTTAGCTGGTCGCCCGACGGCCGCTACCTGGCCTATCACCTGCACCCCAACTCGGCGTCCCTGGCCGCCGACGGCGTCGACCTTCAGGTCCTGGATCTGGAGCAGCCCGGCAAGCCCTTGGACCTGGGGGTAACCCTTAATTACTCCGGGTGGCTGGCCTGGTCCCCGGACGGCAGCCGGCTGGCCTATATCCGGGGCGGCGGCCGGGATGCCACTATTGACAAGCGACTTACCATCGTAGACCTGGAGGCCGGGGGTAAGATCACGGACTACGGCCAGGCCGGCCAGGTAGATACTATGCCGGTGTGGCTGCCCGCCGCAGATGGCGGCGTCCTCTTGTGCCGCGGCCCGGAGAATAAGTACTGGGAGGGCAACCAGCAAAACGACGCCCGGGTCCTGGTGCCCGGCCAGCGCATTTGGTGGCAGAAACTCGATGGTCCGGCCGTGCCCGTAACCTCCGGCCCGGCGGGCTCCGCCGACTACTACCCCTCAGTCTCCCCGGACGGCCAGAATCTCACCTACTTGCGCCTGGACCGCCGCGACAGCGGTTCCATCTACCAGCAGCCCCTGGCCGGCGGCCCGGCGGTAGAACTGGTGCGGAACGTAACCGGCTCGTCCGGTTACTACGGCAACTACCACCCCGCCTGGGTGAGCATCTACTACCTGGACCAAACCGTCCGGGTAAGCGGGAAACTGGTGGTCAGCGACGTGGAAGGCCGCCATTATGAGCTGGAAACAGCCCGGGGGCGCCTGGTCCTGGTGCCGGACAAAGATTATCCTGCCGCGGCCCGGGACCTGGAAAAATACGCCGGCCAGGAGGTAATGATAACCGGCGTTATCACCCGGGAAGCCAGCCTGTATATGCGCGGTCCCTTGCTGCGGGTCCGGTCCGTCACCCCGACCGGTGGCACACCGGCCTCTGCCGCCCGGCTTACCAGCTTTGCCATTGACCGGCCCAACCTGGTGGTTAAGGGCCGGTATCTGGCCCGGGTGGAGATCTGGGCCATACCGGCGGGAACGGGTATAACGGAGAAGGATTACACCCTCCTGGGCCCGGCCGTCAAGAAAGTGGAAACCGGCGGTGAACAGGTCTGGACCTTTCCCATCCCCCGGGAAACTATCCTGGCTACCGCGCTCTTTGCCCGGGGCTATGATGAACAGGGCCGCGATGTCGGCAGGGTCTCCCTGCCTGTAATCGGTGTTACCGAACTGAACAAGGCCCTGGGCACTGTGAGCAATTAACCATCTGGCTACCAGAAGCTTTAGCTCCGGTTAACTGGAGCTAAAGCTTTTTTAATTAACCTGCCGGGCGGTGCCCTACCAGACCGGTCGGCTGTAATACTTGAGCCCCTGGAGGACACGAACGATAGCGACTCTTCTGATCACCCCTTGTAACCGCTGCGCAGGTATAGTAAAATAAGCTAGAAAGCCGTTGTAATAACTTTATCAATTTAATAACACTTATGCCATCCCTTTTCAGGCAAAAACTCCCGGGAAGGTGAACTCTTGCTGGCCTTTAGACTGCTAGCCGTCTTCGCCCTGATGATGCTCCTCCTCTGGGTGCGGGCCCCCCTGGTACCGGTAATCTTCGGGAGTTCCTGCCTCCTCGCCATCCTTTACCGCCTCGGCCCGGCCGCCTTGCTGACCGCTTTCGGGCAGACCCTTACGGATCCGGCCACCATAGAACTGGAGATAGTTCTCGTCCTGATTATGTCTCTGGAACACCTCCTGGGAAAGCATGGATACCTGGAAAGGATGCTGGCCAGTTTACGTCGCCTCCTGCATAACCGCCGCCTCCTGTTAGCGGTGTTGCCAGCCTTGATCGGCTTGATGCCCTCCCTGGGGGGTGCCTTGTTTTCTGCCCCCCTGGTCGCCCAGGCGGCGGCCGACACACCCCTCACCCCGGAAGAAAAAAGCTTCGTCAATTATTTTTACCGCCACATATGGGAGTATTGCCTGCCCCTCTACCCGAGTCTTTTAATAACCGCCCGTGTTTGCGGGATACCCCTGGCGCAATTAATCCGGAATACGGTTCCCTATGCCCTGCTGGTGGCCCTGCTGGGAATACCCGTCCTGCGGCGCATCCCGGTGGTCAAGGAGCACAGCAGTACCGGCTATTTTCTCCTTGCCAGGGAGGTCCTCATCAACGTCTCCCCGGTCCTGGCCGTAGTTTTAATGGTCCTGCTGCTGCAGGTCAAGATCTGGGCCGCCGTGGGCCTCGTGGTGGCGGTGCTCATGTTGCGCCACCGTTATACCCCCTTCCAGGCCCTCCGGTTGTGCCGGGAAGCACTCCAGGTAAAAACCCTGCTCCTTGTTCTAGGTATCATGTTCTTCAAGCAAATAATTTTAGAAACCAAAGCCGTTGACGGCCTGGCCTACCTCCTGGAAACGCTGGCCATCCCGGAGTTCGTGGTTTTCGGGACGTTCGGCTTCCTGGTCGGTTTGATCACCGGCACGGTTTCTTACTCCATGGGTATAATTTTTCCCCTGGTGGTGGCTGCTGCCGGTGGTCAGGTAGAAATGGCCCTGGTGGTATTTGTCTTTGTGGCCACATTTACCGGGGCCATGTTTACTCCCATGCACCTGTGCCTGACATTGACCGTCGATTTCTTCAAGGCCGACCTGCGTAAAGTCCTCAAGATGCTCATCCTCCCGGAAACCGCCCTCCTCTCCGTAGCCACCGCCCTGTATGTTATGTTTAACTGATTGAAGCCCGCTACCTTTCAGTGGCTAACGGCCTCCTTTATGCCCGGGCGACCTGACATATATTAACAGTTGACAACCGCCCGAAGGAGAATTATATTTTAGTTAATTAGATACCTTTCTAAATAACTCGGGCGGGAAGGGTGAAAAGCGATGGGCTTAAACACCCTCTTCAAGGCCCTGGGCGATGACACCCGCCGGGAAATCCTGCGCCGGCTGGCCCGGGGGGATATGGCCGCCGGGGAGATTGCCGCAGCCTTCGACCTCTCCTGGCCGACCATCTCCCACCACCTCAGTGTCCTCAAGGAAGCCGGGCTGGTGCAAGATGAAAAGAAGGGCCAGTACGTCATCTATTCCCTGAACACCACTGTTTTTCAGGATATTGCGGGATGGCTGTTCGACCTGCTGGGGACAATAAAGGAGCGACAACCAGCCAAAAAAGGGGAGGCGCGTAAAGAGAATGGAAAATAGGTATCGCATTACCGGTAAAATGATAGCCCGCGACTGGCCCGCTTTGATGGCCCTGGGGGCCATGTTCGTCGCCGGCATCATTCTCTACCCCCACCTGCCGGACCTGGTCCCGGCCCACTGGAACTTCCGGGGCGAGGTTGATAATTACTTCAACCGCTTCTGGGGCGCCTTCGCCCTGCCCCTGATGACCGGCGGTATTTACCTGCTCCTGCTTTTGGTCCCTTACCTGGATCCTAGGCGAGAAAACTACCCTCGCTTTGACCGGGCCTACCAGATGGTACGCCTGGGACTGGTCCTCTTTATGGGGGTGATTTATGCCACCACCCTGGTCGTAGCCCTGGGCGGCCCGGCCAACCTGGTCGGCCGGGTTGTACCCCTGGCGGTAGGGTTGCTCTTTATCCTGATCGGCAACTATCTCCCCCAGGCGCGTCTCAATTACTTCTTCGGCGTCCGCACCCCCTGGACCCTGGCCAATGAGGAAGTCTGGCGGCGTACCCACCGCTTTTCCGGTTATGCCTTTATCCTGGCCGGGTTCATGTTCATCGTCGCGGCCTTCCTGCCGCCGCCGGCCAACTTCGTCCTGGGCCTGGCCGGCCCGGTTATAGCCGTCAGTAGTACCATAGTTTATTCTTATCTGGCCTTCCGCCAGGTGTCGCCCTAAAAAACTCCGCGGAAAGGAAGGGTTTCCTGTACCGGTTTAATAAAGGGTGGAGGCGGGGTATAAGTCAGCGGCAGCAGGCAGTAAAAGGCCCGGCATTATTGCCGGGCCAATTTATAATCAAGTCCGGGAACTGCGTTACCGGTAAATATTACCCGTTGATTAACGTGCATATTGCCGCTATAAATTATGGACTTCGGGCTTTAGCGGCCTTTAGCGGCGCTCCGGGGCCGTTTGGCGGCCCCGTATTCCTATTACTTTACATAGTTTACATTATCTTTTTTAATCCTTTCTACGGTAAATTTATCGCCTGCTTTGTAGCCTACAGCTACAGCGCACATGATTTCGTAACCTTCGGGAATGCCCGTTCTGGCAGTCAGTCCCTTATCGGCTGCAAAGGCGAGCTTAGGGGTAATCAGATAGCAGGAACCCAGCCCCAGAGCTGTTGCGGCAATGGTCATGCTGGTAGCAGCGCAAGATGTGGTGGCAAGGCTATAAGGCCCTTCCGGTGGCGTCCATAGTAACACTCCTTAATTTTTTATTTATTCAACTATAATTATAGCCGATTATCCCGCCTTCATCTGGCCTGATTGACGTTGTCCCCCGGCAGGTCGCAGGTCAACAAGGTCTCCGAGGTTTCATCAGCCATAACTACCAGGCCGCCCTCCGGGTCGGCGATCAGGCTGTTGCCCAGGCTCACCATGCCGATGTGGCTGCCCACGGCGTTGGCCAGGAGGACGTAACAGCGGTTCTCCACCGCCCTGGCGATGGGCAGGGCGCGGTTTTTAGGCAGCTTCCAGCGGGCCTCGCCCGGTTGGTAGTAGTGGGCGGAAAGGATGAACAGGGCCCTGGCCCCTTCCGCCGCGATCTGCCGGGCCAGTTCGGGGTAATTCTGGTCGCGGCAGATGATGACCCCGAACCGGTATCCTTTATAGCTAAAGACCAGGTGCCCGGCGCCCGGGGTAAAATAGCGGGCCTCGGCCTCCGTCAGGTAGATCTTGCGGTAGGTGTGGACGCTGCCGTCGGGCAGGAACACCGAAGCGGCGTTGAACAGCCGGTCGCCGGCAAACTCGGCCCGGCCGACAAGCAAACCCACACCCAGGTCGACCGCTCCCCGGGCGATCCTGGCCAGGGTACCATCCAGTTCCTCCTTAAACCCCGGCCGGCCCAGGACAGCCGGGTTATATCCCGTCAGGCTCATTTCCGGAAAAGCCAGCAGTTCCACGCCCCGCCCGGCTGCTTCCGCGGCCAGGCGTAAGATTGCCGCTTCATTTACCGCCAGGCTGTCGGCGATAAACATCTGGGCCGCGCCTACACGCAAAGTCATCGCCCCCGTGGTATATTTTCCCGCTCCTATCTTACTATACCGGGTGCGGTGCGGCAAGGCGCTGCCAGAGTTCCTCCGGTCCCAGCTGTGCCTGCCGACCTTACCAGAAACCGGATTAAACCTTATACCATTTCCGGCTTACTGCCGGCCGGTAACGCCGCCTATCATGGCCGCCGTGATGGCCGGGTTTTGCCGCAGTTTGCCCAGGTCCCCGGGTTTACCGGTCACTACCAGGCCGTAGTAACGGATGCCGTTCTGCTGCAGGTAATCTGCAATACGCTTGAGTTTAGCGGAGGAATAGCTGGGTACCTCGCTCAAACGGCGGAGCTCCTCGATGAACTGGGCCTCGGTGAGCTGCCTTTCCCCGTTGAAAGGAATACCCACCAGCCGGTGGGCCAGGTAGCTTCCCAGGCCGGGATCTTTCTGGCTGGCCGCGGCAATCTCCTCGTTGCTGTAGGCGGCAACCGCGCCCCAGAGGGGCACTACGCCGGCGGGCAGCAGGGCCTCCATTTCCTGTTTGGTCAGCAGGCGGTCAAAGGAGAGAGCCATTTCCACCGTATCCCCTGCCGGGATGCTGTCCAACCGGTCGAACTCCCGGGGCAGCTGCTCGTGTTTTACTGCCGGGTGAAAGAACTTCAGCACCGGTACCATACCCGGCAGGAAGTAGTCTTTACCGCCGGCGGCCTTAACAACAGTATAGTCCGGGTCCCAAATCAGTTCTCCACCCCAGATTTGGAACTCCACCGTGGCCGTGCCCACGTAGACAGGCCGATCTCCGACCATACGCACCAGGAGGTACTCCTTCTGCCGCCCCAGCCAGCCCTCGTCACGCCACGGGCCGGCAATGGCCACGGTGTTCGGGGTGCTGTAACGAACCAGCTCCGGGTAATAAAGCCCGATCCGGTTGTCCTGCAGGTCGAGGAGGTACCTGGTACCAATATAAAAAAGGCTCAGAACGGTTACCAGTACCACCAGGCTGATCAGAACTGACCGCACCGTGCTGCGCCAACGCACCCGGCGGAGAAAACGGGCCTCATCGAAAAACGCTTCTCCTTTTTCCTTTCCTTCCTTTTTCATCTTCGACCCTCCAAAATCCTGTTATATTCCGCCTTAAACCTTTGCCTGGCCCGGTAGAGCTTTACTTTTACCGTATTGGGTTTCATTTTCAGTAGCTTCGCTATTTCTTCCCCCTTGAGCCCCAGGTTATATTTCAGCACCAGGAGCGCCCGTTCGGTAGGTTCCAGCCGGTTCAGGGCAGCCATAATCTCCTGCCGCCTTTCCTGCTGGAGGGCCTTTGCCTCCGGACATCCGGCTGCTTCTTCCGGTTCTGCGTCCGGGAGGTATAGAAGGGATACACCCCTGCCGGCCCGGCGCAGCCAGTCGATAAATTTATGCCGGGCGACGGTGATGACCCAGGCCTGCAGTTTTCCCGGCTGCACCCCGTCCAGGTGCAGGCAGGCCGCCACCATAGTCTCCTGGGCCAGGTCTTCTGCGTCTTCACGGGTCAAGCCCAGGCTAACCAGGTAGCGGTAAGCCAGCCGGTGCAACTCCTGCCACAACGGCCACCTCCTCCTTTTTGTTTCTCTATAAAAAAGACGCCGGCAGGGGCAAAAAGGGTACAGAAAAAGGCCACGTCCTTCCGGATACGTGGCCCCCATGGTCCTTCAGGCCTGCAACGGGCGAGTCCCGCCCCGGCTGAGGCCAGGATTGGCTCTGAAACGGCCTTGTTACAACATTTTTAATACCGCCCTGGGCAGGGCCTCACCCTTGCATCTGGCTCCCGGGTGGTTTTGCTTCCGGTTCTGATGGTGTCAGGGGTACTTCCGGTGCCGCCAGGGCTCCGGCAGGCACCTGGATCTTTACGCCGCTGTTATACTGGTAATCCGTAATCTTCATGTTAATGGTCATGGTTTCCAGGGGTACGGTTTCTCCCTGGAATTTATCCGCAAAAGCGACCAGGCCGGTCATTTCCGAGGCATAAGTAAAGTTGTCTTCCACGCCGATGGCTTCCTCACCCCAGAAGGAAACGGACTTCAAGACGCCGCCGGCCTGGGTCAGGACCTGCTCCATCTCCGGGGTCAACCCTCCGGGCAGGGCCTGCATCAAGGCCCGCCAGTCGTCAATCCGGCCGTAGTAGGCGATACGGTGAACCTTATGCCCGTTCTCTATGCCCTCGCCCAAATACCGGAAATGGAAGCTGTCCTTCAGTCCCGGCGGTAACCCCGCCGCGTTCCTGCTCTGTTCCACCAGGGCTTTCAGGTCCGGCAGGGCTCCTTTGGGCAGCTTCATCCACCGGGGTTCCGCCATGCCCGGGGCCTCTACCCGCTGGTACATAGTCCCGTCCACCAGGTACTGTTCCATGGTCATCTGCACCTTACCGCCTGCTGGCAGGTCTTTACCCGGTGTTTTCTCAGCCGGCAGGTTAAGGGTCATGTCCACCTTCTGGTGCAGGCTCAGGGGATAGCTGAACTCGCTCACGATATTGCCCTGCATGGAAACCGGGGGCATTTTCCCGGCCATTTCCGGCCGCGGGCGCATGGTCACGGCCATGCTGCCGGCGAACTTCAGGTCTTTGACCTTGGCCTGGGCCTGCCGGGCGGCCTGGACAATCCTTTCCGCCTCCGGGTCGCTGCCAAAAACCCTGGCCAGGAAAGCAACCCCCTCGTCCACGGTTAGGAGCCTGCCGGCGTCCTGGCCGGGCTGCAGCAGGCCGGCCCGTACCAGCCAGGCATAGGGGGTATAACCCCAGCTCTCCCGTTCCAGGGACCCCTTTACCTCCGGCGCGGCGACGCCGTCCGGCAACCCCAGGACCCTGGATGCCATCACCGCCGCCTCCAGCAGGGTAACCGGCCGGTCGGTGTGCAGGCCGCCGTCGGGGTAGCCCCTGATGACGCCCTTTTCCTTCAAAGCCGTTACCGCCGGGCCGTACCAGGCATCCCCCTGGGTATCAGCCGGGTTACCCTTCACCTGCACCCCGGCCGCCCGGGCCAGGAGGGCGGCAAACTCACCCCGGGTCAGGGTCTTCCCCGGCGCCGGAGCCTGGGGAAATACCTGGCGGAGCTGGTCGCCGGTGACCGTCCCGGCCAGGGCGGCCGGCGTCAGGGCCAGGATCAGTCCCACGGCTAGTATCAACGCCTGAAACCACTTCTTCATACTTTTCCCTTCTCCCCTTTCGCTGTTCTTCCCCCTGTACCTCTCTTATTGTTGAATAATTCTCTACCCTGCCAGATTTCTCCTGCCGGCCGGGGAAATTTATAGCAGATAATATCCTATCCCACATCCCTCCGGCTGAACACCCGTCCGGCCAGCAATCCCAGGGCCAGGTAGCAGATTAGGGACTCCAGTAGCAATCCCGGCAGAAAGAACCAGGAGTCTACAGTTATATGATCCAACACCCACCCGACGACCGGGCGAAATAAGGAGGGGAACGCCAGGGGTAAAAGGCCCAGAAGGGGTAACAGCATTACATAAGAAGCGCGTCTATAATCCCAGGTAAAAAAGACCAGAAAAACCAATCCCTCCAGAACCAGCACCAGGGCCAGGGGGAAAGCCAGGGATATGAATAGGAGGCTGATCCCGCCCTGGGGCGTAAACCAGCCCAGCCAGTGCGCCAGGCCGCCCGCAACGATTACCAGAAGGCTGCCGCCTATGGTTAGCAACAGGCCGCCGGCAAATTTGCTGGCCACAATGGTGCCGGGGCTTACAGGCAGGGAGCGCAGCAAGCCCAGGCCCCCGTCTACTTCCTCCTGATAACACATGCGGCCAACATAAAAGTAGGGTAAGAAAAGACTCCAGAAGGCTATGAAGGCGTTCCCATTTTCCATCCGGCTAAAAAACAAGATCATGGCCGCAGCCATCAAGGCATAGGTCAAGATACTCGAGCGCAAAACCCTCAGATCCTTGGCTATAAGGGTCCACATGGTTTTCTCCCCCCTGGAATTTAGTTTTGGCGAGAAAATAGCTTTTACCTTACTTTCGCCGATGGTAATTGTTCCCCCGCTCCTGTGGCCCTGTTTAACTTCAGCTGCGGCCGATTTTTCCCTTCCTTACCACTGCCAGAAGCAGGTCTTCCAGCTTTAAGGGACTTGTCTCCAGGTACCGGGCCGCCTCCGGAAGCTGCTGCAGCAGGTGGCGGTAACTGCCCGTTACCCCCAGGCAACGGCCGCCTTCCTGCTGCCAGGTTTTCAGCCAGGGCTTCAGTTCCTCCAGGCGGGAAGCAGGGAAGGCCAACCCCTTCCAGTCGGCCAGGAGGTCGTCCTTCTCTTGGCACAGGAGCAATCTGCCCTCGTTTAAAACGGCCACATAATCGGCCACCTTCTCCACGTCTTCCATGAGATGGGTGGAGAAAAAGATAGCCCGTTCTTCGTCCTGGATGAAGGCCAGCATCTCCTGGAGGACGTCGTGCCTGGCTACAGGGTCCAGGCCGGCCATGGGCTCATCCAGGATGAGCAGGCGGGGCCGGTGGGCCAGGGCCAGGGCCAGGGAGAGTTTGGTCCGGGTCCCCCTGGAAAGTTCTTTAACCTTCCTGTCGCGGGGCACATTAAACTTTTCCAGGAGCCGGCGGCACAGTCCCTCGTCCCAGTGACGGTAAAAGCGGGCGTAAAAGCCGGCCGTCCATGCCACCGTCATGTCCTGGTAATAGGGGTGGCTTTCGGCAACGTAGCCCACCACCTGGCGAATTTCCAGTTCGTCCCGGCGGGAATCCAGGCCATATACCCGGATTTCCCCGTCGTCGGGGTGAAAAAGGTTCAACAGGCATTTAATGGTGGTGCTTTTGCCGGCGCCGTTGGGACCGATGAAGCCCATGATATAACCGGCGGGCAGTTCCAGGGATAAGGGCCCCAGGGTAAAACCGGGGAAAGACTTCTTTAAGTTCTGTACTTCCAGGGCGGCAGTCATGGTTTGCCATTACCTCCTTGCAGGATGCCGTCGAAAATGGCGCTGATTTCGCCATCCGTGAGTCCCAGCCTGCGGGCCTCCTCCAGGGCCCGGGTAAGCAATCCGGCCGCTATTTTCCTGGCCGCCGCGCGGGCGGTTTCCCGGTCGACCCGGGCTACGAAGGTCCCCACCCCCTGGCGGGTAGTCAGCAAACCCTCCCGCTCCAGCTCCAGGTAGGCCCGCCGGGTGGTAATGACGCTGGTGGTAAGCTGCTGGGCCAGCTCGCGGATGGAGGGCAGGGGATCCCCCGGGGAAAGCTCGCCGGTGAGAATCAGGCGGCGAATTTCGTTAATGATCTGCTGGTACATGGGCTCCGGGTTTTCCCCGGATACTTTGAGGAGCAAGGGTATCCCTCCCCTTTTACGCTTTCGGGTGACCCGTTCCCCCTCGGATCGATGCCCCGGAGAAACTACTGTATATACTATCTATATACAGTATAGGCACAAGCGCAGGCCATGTCAAGGCTTATGTGATAGTTTAAAGACACCGTACCGAATTATTACCTGATCACCCCCTTGACAGGAACTCCCTGCCCCTGGTATGCTAAAGGTAACCTGCTAAGGGAAACAAACCATAGGTTTACCTGTTCACCATTGCCAAGGTCGAGCTGAGTTGAGAGCCAAGTATAGAGATGAGTGGAGACGAGACTGGCAGGAGTGAAGGCAATAACAGCCTGGCGGTTTTCGTCAGGTTGTTTTTTATTATCCAGCCGCACCGGGGCTGCAGCCCCGCCGGCAGCAATAATTCATTATCAAGGGGGACTTATCAATGGAAGAGGTCAAAGTAACCCGGGTGGAAAAGCAGGGGCTGCAGGCCATGGACGTGGTCGTGGTGGCCGTCTTGCTGGCAGCAGGCGCGGTACTCAGGATGATCACCCCGCCCTTCTTTGGCATTACCCCCAACGTAGTCATCGGTATGTACGTCCTGGCCATCATGCTCCTTAAGCCCCGCCTGCCCCAGGTGCTGGGGATCGGCCTGGTGGCAGCCGCCGTCTGCCAGCTGACTACCAAATCATTGCTGCCCTACCTGAATTTTGCCAGCGAACCGGTAGGAGCTATAGTTACCGCCCTTTTACTCTACCTGCCCTTTGATAAAAACGGCTTTTCCCGGGCGGCGAAGCCCTTTGTCGTTACCTTTCTGGGCACCTTCGCCAGCGGTTTTACCTATATTACCATTTTTAAAGCCGTTACCCTCTTTGCCACGTTGCCCAAGAACCCGGCTTATACCTATCTCTTAATGGTTGTCCTTGTCACGGGCGTGTTCAATGCCATCCTGGCCCAGGTCCTCTATTTCCCCTTGAAGCAACTGCTGAAAAATATGTAGTTACGGGTTGAATCACGGGGAGGCCGGCCATGAAGCCCATAATTGCAATAGAAAACTTTACTTTTTACTATCCCGACAGCCAGGTACCCGCCCTGGAGGGAATAAATTTAACCGTCCGGGAGGGAGAATTTTTAGGCCTGACCGGCCCCGCCGGTGCCGGTAAGACCACCCTGGCCCTGGCCCTGAATGGCATCATCCCCAATTTTCAGGGCGGCCGTATGGGTGGCAGGGTAATGGTCGCCGGTTTAGATACGGCAAAAACCCCCTGCGCCCGGCTGGCCGGGGTTATCGGCAGCGTCTTCCAGGACTCGGAAGCCCAGCTGGTGGCGGAAGTAGTCGAGGATGAGCTGGCCTTCGGCCTGGAAAACCTGGCCGTTCCGCGGGAAGAAATGCAGCGGCGCATCGGCGCCGCCCTGGCAATGGTGGGCATCGCCGGCCTGCGCCACCGCAGTTTACGGGAATTATCCGGCGGCCAGAAGCAAAAGGTGGCTATTGCCGCTGCCGTGGCTTTAAGGCCCCGGGTGCTGGTGCTGGATGAACCGACTTCCGAACTCGACCCCCGGGGGACCTTGGAAATCATGGCCCTCCTGCAGCGGCTCAACCGGGAGTATGGCATAACCATCCTGCTGATTGAACAAAAAATAAGTGTCCTCGCCCCCCGGGTCCCCCGGTTGGTGTGTCTTAACAAGGGCCGCATCGTGGCCGATGCCAGCCCGCGCCAGATCCTGGCCCAGGAGAAATTGACGGCCGACCTGGGCCTGGAAGTCCCCCCGGTAACAGCCCTGTTCCGGATGCTGCGCCGGGCCGGCGTCTATCACGGCGACCTGCCCCTGGATATAGACGAAGGCCGGCGGGAGCTGGGACGCCTGCTTGGGAGCCGGGCGTCCACGGCATAGCGGCCCGCAGGTAGGCTATAGATTCTTATGAAGACTCCAAAGGGGCAAGCAGCTCCCCGTACGCATTTATTTATAGCCAAGGACCTGGTACGGGCAAAAAAACGGCAGGGGAGCAATCGGTAAATACGCCGCTTATAACCGGCTAACCTTTCCCGGCGAGTTGAGCGGCAACTGCTGGGCAGGGATCATGGCGAGAGAAAAACGCTGCCAGCCGGCGGTAAAAGATACCTGCAGGGATGTCGCCAGCAGTACGGGGCGGCAACCTGTATCTGGAGGCGCAAAAATGATCCGGGCTGAAAATGTACAGTTTACTTACCCCAACGGTTTTCAGGCCCTCAGGGGCTTCTCCTTTCATATCCGGGCCGGGGAATTCGTGGCCGTCATCGGCCAGAACGGCGCCGGGAAAACCACCCTCCTCAAGCTCCTGAACGGACTTCTTAAACCCACATCAGGCAGGATTCTGATCGGCGGCCTGGATACAGCCAGGGCGCGGGTGGCCGAGCTGGCCCGCAAGGTAGGGTTTCTCTTTCAAAACCCGGATCACCAGATCTTCCTGCCTACCGTAAGGGAAGAACTGGCCTTCGGTCCTAAGAATTTAGGTCTCAAAGGGGCGGCCCTGGCAGATAGGGTGGCGGAGGCGGCTGCCGCCGTAGGCCTCACCCCTTACCTGGACGTTAACCCCCGGCAGCTCAGCAAAGGCCAGCGCCAGCGGGTGGCCCTGGCCTCCGTCCTGGCCATGCAGCCGGAAGTCCTGGTCCTGGACGAACCCACCACCGGCCAGGACTACCGCGAGGCCCTGGAAATAATGAAACTTGTCAAGAGGCTGCACCAGCAGGGCCGCACCATACTCCTCGTCAGCCACGATATGGAAATGGTGGCCCGCTTCGCCGACCGGGCCCTGGTCCTGGGAGCAGGGCAGCTGCTCCTGGATGGGCCCGTGGCGCAGGTCTTTGCCCGGGATGATATCCTGGCCGTGGCCGGCCTCGTACCTCCCCAGGTCATCCAGCTCGCGCGGCCTTACCAGGAACAGGGGCTCCTGCGCCCCGTCCTGACGGTAGAAGAATTGTATGCCGAAATTATCGCCGTATTAGGGGGAGAGATAGATGCCCGCCAGGTCCTTCCTGCATAAACTCAACCCCCTCACCAAGGTCGCCTGGTCCCTGGCCGTTATTACCCTGGCCTTTGTCTACCAGCAGCCCCCGCCCCTCTTGAGCCTCTGGGCCTCGGTCCTGGCCGTCGCTCTGTTTGGCAAGGTGCTGCGGGAAATCTTACCTGCCATCCGGGGGTTGATCATCTTTGCCGCCATCTTTTTCCTCTTTCAGGTCTTTTTAATCGACGAGGGCCAGGTTGTTTTTACCCTGGTACCCGGCACCGGTATCGGCCGCATCACCGACGCGGGGCTCAAGGCCTGTACCGTCCTCGCTTTAAGGATGCTGGCCATGACCTCCACCATTCCCGTTCTCCTGGCAACCACCCCGCCCAAGGATATGATTGTCGCCTTTGTGGAAAAACTCAAGGTCCCCTATGTCTACGCCCTGATGCTGGTAACCTCTTTAAGGTTCATCCCTACCCTGCAGGAAGAGTTGCGCCTGGTCATCCAGGCCCAGCGGGCGCGGGCTTACGACCTGGAGGGCCGCAGTTTTATCAAGCGTTTTCTGGCCCTCATCCCCCTGGCCCTCCCTCTCCTCCTTATGTCCGTCCAGCGGGCCCGGACCATGGCTATCTCCATGGAAACCCGCGCTTTTGGCGCCGGCCCCCGTACCAGCCTGCATACCTCGACCTTCCAGCCGCTGGACATAGGGGTAATCTCTTCATGCCTGCTCCTCACAGCCGTTCTGGTGGTTGTATCGCTGCGTTAAGATTGTCCATCCGGTAATGCATTAGCCCCGGTATTGTAACCTAGCCCCGGTATTGTAACCGGGGCTAATGCGTTTTTTGCAAGAGGTATCGGGCGAGTTTTAATGTAAAAGGATATTGGGGATTCCTTGACTGGAGTTATTTTCAAGTATATACTTAAAGTAAACTTAAGTCCTAACTAATACCTTCTTGGGGGGGAAACGCATTGGAATTTGCCACCAGCAAGGAGCTACGTATTTATACTGGAAAGATATTAGAGAAGGTTAGGGCGGGGGAACGTTTTGCCATTACGCATCGGGGTAAGCCCGTGGCATGGCTAATACCCTTCGAAAATGACACTCCCGAATTTTCCCCTCTTCCCTATCATGAGGCGTGGGCAGATATTGAACGGGCCCTGGAAGCCAGCGAGCCATATTACCCTGACTGGCACGAAGCTCTCAAGGAAAGCAGGCGGCAAAAGTGATATTCGTAGATTCTGATGTATTACTAATCGACCTGCGCTATCGCCGTGACACTAAGTATAAAGAAAACGCTGCTTTTTTAGCCAAGCTCAAGCATGGCAAGCAACAAGGTATTACATCGATTTTCAATGTTTTAGAGGTATGTGGTATCCTTTCGTATAACTTAAACGAGCAGCAGCTATTAAACCTTTATTGTCATCTGCCGACACATTATAACCTGCAAATTTACCCCTCCTCAAGGGAGTACCTGCCGCGCCTAACAGTAAAAAGTATCCTGGCGATCATAAGCAAAAAGGCCAGCTTTGGCGATGCGCTAATTATCTATACGGTACGAAACATGGGTCCACTGGTATCGCACTATGTTAGCTGGAACGCCAGGCATTTCCTCCAGCAGTTGTCCATACCAGCTTTGACGCCAGCAGAGGCCCTGGAAGCTGGAATTCTGAAAAATGCTGGCACTGAATGAAAAAAGCTTGCCCCGCTGTATAACTATACCCTTTACGGTAAAGGTTAATTAAGGGGTGCCGTGCTTGGAAGAAAAGGACCTTATCCGTAGCCTCAACTGGTTCTACAGCCTGGAAATCGAGCAAGTAGACCTCTATAAGAGCCAGGCCCGGGCAGCAACCGACATTTACCTGCGGCAGGTATTGACCCGGATAGCGGCTATGGAACAGGAACACGTCATCAACCTGGAAGCGGAAATCAGCCGCCGCGGCGCCACCCCGACCCGCCTGGGAGCCATCATTGCTCCCCTCCTGGGGGTGGCAGCCGGGACCATCCTCAACTGGACCAATACCCGCACCCTCCTCTGGGCCAACATTACTTTAGAAGAAAAGGCCATGGCTGACTACAAACGGCTAATCCTGAAAGTTGCCGAAAAACCCCTTTTTAACCTCCTCTGGAGCCACCTCATTGATGAAGACCTGCATGCCGCCTGGTTCAGCAATAAGCTGAAAGAGCTGGACCGCCTGGCCCTGTATTAACAGGATGGTAATAGAAAAACTTGACAGGAAAAATAGGATGAGTTATTATTACTATAAACTATACCAAATGAATATACTTTAGATCGGATGTAGTTTTACATGCGCTTAAACCAGGCCACCGATTATGCCTTCCGCGCCGTCCTGTACCTGGCGAAACTGGAACCGGGCACCATCGCCGAAGCCCAGACGATTGCGTCCCGCGAAGATATCCCCATGCGCTTCTTGCTTAAAATCATGCGTTCCCTGGTCCAGGCCGGAATAGTGCAATCCTACCGCGGCGTCAGCGGCGGTTTTGCCCTGGCCCGGCCGGCGCGGGAAATTACCCTGCTGGATGTCGTCGAAGCAGTAGAAGGACCGGTTAGCGTTAACCGCTGCCTTCTGGACCCGGAGTACTGTAATAAACACGGCGCTCCTTGTTGCCCGGTACACCGGGCCCTGGGCGCAGTCCAGGACGCCCTGCGCCGGGAGTTGGAGCGTTACAACTTCGCCGAGCTGGCCGGGAAAAATTGAGTAAAGACTTGAAAGGAGGGATTATTTTCAAATAAACTATACTATTTGGGTATACTTTGATGTATTTTGAGGGGAGGAGAAAAGTTATGGATGCACTCTTGCTGGCCAGGTGGCAGTTCGGGATTACCTCAGTTTACCACTTCCTCTTCGTTCCCCTGACCCTGGGACTATCAGTCCTGGTGGCCATCATGGAAACCATCTATGTCCGCACTGGTGATGAAACTTACAAGAACATGGCCCGCTTCTGGGGCAGGCTCTTTCTCATCAACTTTGCCATGGGCGTGGTGACCGGTATCGTCCAGGAGTTTCACTTCGGCATGAACTGGTCCGAGTACTCCCGCTTCGTCGGAGACATTTTCGGTGCCCCCCTGGCTGTGGAAGCCCTGGCCGCCTTTTTCCTGGAATCCACCTTTCTGGGCCTGTGGCTCTTTGGCTGGGATAAGCTGCCTAAAGCCCTCCACGCCGCCTGCATCTGGCTGGTGGCCTTCGGAACCAATCTTTCCGCCTTCTGGATCCTGGTGGCCAACTCCTTTATGCAGGAGCCGGTGGGCTATGTCTTGCGTAACGGCCGGGCCGAGATGACGGATTTCTTCGCCCTGCTGACCAACACCCATGTCCTCTATCAATTCCCCCACACCGTCCTGGCCGGCTTTGTGACAGCCTCCTTTTTCGTAATGGGGATCAGTGCCTACCACCTCCTGCGGCAAAGCCAATTAGAGCCCTTCCGCCGTTCCTTCCGGCTGGCTTTGATAACGGGCGTCATCAGCAGCCTGCTGGTGGCGGCCGTCGGCCACTTCCAGGGCCAGTACCTGGTCAATGCCCAGCCCATGAAGATGGCAGCCGCCGAAGCCTTGTGGGAGAGTGCCGATCCGGCCCCCCTGGCCCTGGTGGCCCTGGTTGATGCAAAAGACCAGACCAATACCTTCGAGATTAAGATTCCCGCCCTGGCCAGTTTTCTTGCCTATAACAGCTTCCAGGGCGAGGTTAAAGGCCTGAAGGATCTTCAGGCCGCGGCAGAGGCCAGCTACGGCCCCGGCAATTATATCCCGCCGGTCGCCCCGGTCTTCTGGAGCTTCCGCCTGATGGTCGTCGCCGGGCTGTGGTTAATTTTACTGTCCCTTTACAGCCTGTACCTGTGGCGGCGGAGACGCCTGGAAGAAAAAACCCTGGTCCTCAAGGCCCTCCTCTGGAGCATTCCCGTGCCCTATCTCGCCAACACCGCCGGCTGGTTGATGGCCGAGATCGGTCGCTATCCCTGGATTGTCTACGGGCTGCAGCGGGTCGAGGCGGCCGTCTCGCCCGGAGTATCCGCCGCCGCTATTTTGACAACCCTGGTGGCTTTTACCCTGCTGTACGGGGTCCTGGCGGTAGCCGACGTCTACCTCCTGGCTAAATACGCCCGGCATGGTGTTGAGACAACTCCTGCCACCAGGATGTTAGATAATTCCGGGGAGGTATCCTTATGGATCTAACTGTCCTCTGGTTTATCCTGGTAGCCGTCCTTTTTGCCGGCTTCTTTTTCCTGGAAGGCTTTGACTACGGCGTCGGTATCCTGCTGCCCTTCCTGGGGAAAAGCGATGGGGAACGCCGCGCCATTATCAACAGCATCGGCCCCTTCTGGGACGGCAACGAGGTGTGGATGCTCACCGCCGGCGGGGCCATGTTTGCCGCCTTCCCCCACTGGTACGCCACCCTTTTCAGCGGCTTTTACCTGGCGTTATTCCTTATCCTCGTCGCCCTGATCGTGCGCGGGGTAGCCTTTGAATTCCGCAGCAAGGATAACCGCCCCGCCTGGCGTAACTTCTGGGACTGGATGCTTTTCCTGGGAAGCATCTTGCCGGCCCTCCTGTGGGGCGTGGCCATGGCCAACCTGATCCGGGGCGTACCCATTGACGACCGGATGCAGTATGCCGGTACCTTTTTCGATCTCCTTTCTCCCTACACCCTGCTGGGGGGCTTGACCTCTCTTCTCCTTTTCACCCTGCAGGGGGCACTTTTCCTGGCCCTCAAAACCGGGGATGAACTGCCGCAGCGTGCCCGGCAGGCGGGGCTAAAGATAGGTACCGGCGCTGTGGCAGCCCTCCTCCTGCTGCTAATTATGAGTTACCGGGAAACCGACATCTTTACCCGGATTGTACCCGGAATCGCCGCCTGGGGCGCCCTGGTGGCCCTTCTCCTGGCCTGGTGGTCGCTCAGCTCCCGGAGCTACGGCGGGGCTTTTATCTTGAACGGTCTGGCCATCCTCCTGGGCACTGCGGCTCTCTTTGGCGGCCTCTTTCCCCGGGTAATGGTTTCCAGCCTGAATCCCCGGTGGAGCCTGACCATTTACCAGGCCTCCTCCAGCCCCTATACCCTTAAAGTTATGACCATCGTCGCCCTCACCCTGGTACCGGTGGTCCTCCTTTACCAGGGCTGGACCTACTGGGTATTCCGCCAGCGGGTTAAGGCCAGAAACCTGGAATATTAGGAGTTGGAGGCCGGGGGCTTGCCGGAACTGGCTACTTCCCTTTTTGTTTCGAAAGTACGGCAAAGGGTGAATGGGGCTAGCCAAGAGTTTTCGAATACGCACCAGAAAGGGTTAGAGCAAGGAAGGTCCTGCGGAGAGAGGGGAAGGTAATTTGCTGCTGGAAAGGAACCTCCTGGGCGAAGCACGCCGGGTGCGCTGGCACCTGGCCGTGACCATCGGCCTGGGCCTGGCGGCCGGCTTGCTGGCCATCCTGCAGGCCGGTTACCTGGCCCGGGTGGTGAACGGGGTCTTCCTGGAAGGGCAGGATCTGCGGGGTGTCTGGCACTGGCTCATGGCCCTCCTGGGCATCATTTTCCTCCGGGCGGGCCTGGCCTGGGGTGTAGAAGTGGCGGCCAACCGGGCCGCGGCCCGGATCAAATATGACCTGCGCCGGCGCCTGGTGGGCCACCTCCTGGCCGTAGGTCCGTTACCTTTAAAGGATGAGCATACCGGGGAGCTGGTCAATGTCCTGGTGGAAGGAATTGAGGACCTGGAGGCTTATTTTGCCCGCTATTTGCCCCAACTGGCCCTGGCGGCCCTGGTGCCCCTGATGGTCCTAGGTTTCGTCTTCCCCCTGGACCTGTTTTCCGGCCTGCTCCTCCTTTTTACCGCCCCCCTGCTTCCACTGTTTATGTTCCTTATCGGCAACCGGGCAGAAGCCCTCACTCAACAGCAGTGGCAAACTCTGAGCAGCCTGAGCGGCCATTTCCTGGATGTGCTGCAGGGCCTTACCACCCTGAAAATCTTCGGCCGCAGCAAGGAGCAAGCTGAAGTCCTGGCCCGCCTCAGCGACCGTTTCCGGTCCACCACCCTGGGAGTGCTGCGGGTGGCCTTTCTCTCGGCCCTGGTGCTGGAACTTGTAGCTACCATCAGCACCGCCCTGGTGGCTGTCACCGTGGGACTGCGCCTGGTTTATGCCCAAATACCCTTTAATGAGGCCCTGTTCCTCTTGCTGCTGGCCCCGGAATTCTACCTGCCCCTGCGCCTCCTGGGCAGCCAGTTTCATGCCGGCCTGGCCGGCGTCAGCGCCGCCCGACGGATCTTCGCCGTTCTGGATATGGCAGGCCCTTGCACTACCCCGGCCTCCCTGCCTCGAGGCGCGGAAACAGGAAATCTCCCGCCGGGCAGGGAAAGTCGCATACGGCAGCCGGGGCTGCATATTGTCCTGGCAGGGGTTCATTATACTTACCCGGATAGGGAGCGGCCGGCCCTGGAAGAGGTCTCCCTGGAACTCCGGCCGGGGGAAAAGGTGGCCCTGGTTGGTCCCAGCGGCGGGGGGAAAAGCACCATCGCCCACCTGCTCCTGCGTTTCCTGGAGCCCGATCGGGGGCTGATTACCGTCAACGGCTTTCCTTTAAACAGGATCCCCCTGGAGGAATGGCGCCGGCAGGTGGCTCTGGTTCCCCAGCATCCCTACCTTTTCAGCGGTACTATAGCCGACAATATCCTCCTGGGACGTCCGGAAGCCTCGCGGGAGGAAGTGGTGGCCGCGGCCCGCCTCGCCGGGGCCCATGAGTTCATTGCCGCCCTGCCCCGGGGTTATGATACGCCCATCGGTGAGCGGGGGCTGCGCTTGAGCGGCGGCCAGGCGCGGCGCCTGGCCATTGCCCGGGCCATTTTGAAGGACGCCCCCTTACTGATCCTGGACGAAGCTACGGCCAACCTGGATCCAGCCACTGACCGGCTAATCCAGGCGTCCCTGGAGCGCCTGATGGAAAACCGCACGGTGCTGATTATCGCCCACCGCCTCAGCACCGTCTACCGGGCGGACCGCATCGTGGTCCTGGCCTCCGGCCGGGTGGTGGAGGCAGGACGGCACGAGGAATTAATGGCGCGGCAGGGTGCCTATTACCGCCTGGTCACAGCCTTTCATTGCGCAGCCGGAAGGGTGAAGGTTAGCTCAGCGCCCGCTAACTCGCTCCATTCCGGAAGCCTCACCGGAGCGGTGGACTATACCTTCGGGCATGACCGGCGTAAATCCGTTAGCATGGCCGCCCGCTCCGCACGCTCTCTCAATATGCCGTACTTTTCATGCCGCCAAAAACATCACCAGCCTAAAGGCACGCCTGCCCCTGGCCCCCAGAACTGCACCGCCCTGTACCGGCAGTTACCCCCTACCTATTTTAAGGGGAGAACTACCACCAGCACTTGCATCCGTCTCCTGGGTTTGCTTGCACCCTCTTGGGCCGCTATACTGGGAGCCACCCTGCTTGGATTTTTTACCATAGCCAGCAACGTCGGCCTCATGGCCACCGCGGCCTTTCTCATTGCCAGCGCCGCCCTCCACCCGCCGGTTTCAGACCTCATGCTCCCCATCGTCGGGGTGCGCTTTTTTGGTATCTCCCGGGCCGCCAGCCGTTACCTGGAACGTTATGTAAACCATAGCGTCACCCTGCACATCCTCAGCCAGCTGCAGGTTTCCTTTTACCGGGCCCTTGAGCCCCTGGTCCCGGACCGGCTGCCGGACCACCACAGTGGCGACCTGTTGAGCCGGGTCGTGGCCGATGTGGCTACCCTGGAAAACTTTTATCTCCGCGTCCTGGCCCCGCCCCTGGTAGCCCTGCTGGTCATGGTGGCCGTTTTCGTTTTCCTGGCCTATTTTGCCATCAAACCGGCCCTGGCCTGGCTGTTATTTTTTCTGGGGGCCGGCATCATCGCACCCCTGGGCCTCAAGGCTGCCGGCCGGCGGGCGACCCGGCAGCAGGGAGAAATACGAGCGGCCCTTAACGCCTCCCTGGTGGATACCGTCCAGGGCATGCCTGAAATCCTGGCCTGCGGATACGCCAGACAGCAGCAGGAACGCATCGCCGCCTTGAGCCGGGAACTACTGGTTCTCCAGGGCCGCGAGGCGGGAGTGGCCGGCCTAGCGGCCGCCGTGTCAGGCCTGGCCATGAACCTGGCCCTGTGGTCGGTCCTGGTGCTGGCCATCCCCCTGGTGGCCAGCGGACAACTGGACGGCGTTTACCTGGCCATGCTGGCCCTTGGAGCGGCTGGCAGCTTTGAGGCCGTCCTGCCCCTGGCCATGATACCCCAGCGCCTGGAAGCAAGTCTGGCTGCAGCCCGGCGGCTCTTTGCCCTTATCGATACCCGGCCTGCCGTCCAGGACCCGCCCGGCCCGCCGCCACAGCCGGCAAACTACCACCTGGAGGTAAAAGGACTGCGCTTTCGCTACGCCCCGGAAGAACCCTGGGTCCTGGACGGCCTCGACTTTACCGTGCCCGAAGGGGGCCGGGTGGCTATCGTCGGTCCCAGCGGGGCCGGGAAAAGCACATTAGTAAACCTGCTCCTGCGCTTCTGGGATTACGAGGAAGGATCTATCCGCCTGGGTGGGTATGAACTCAAGGCCTATCCCCCGGAAGAGTTGCGCCGCCTGATAGCTGTAGTTTCCCAGCAAACCCATCTCTTCCATGCCACCATTGCCGAAAACCTCCTACTGGCCAGGCCTGGTGCCAGTCGGGAGGAGATCCGGCAGGCCGCACGGAAGGCCAGGCTGGACGAATTTATCCAGAGCCTGCCCGGGGGATATGAAACCTGTATCGGTGCAGAGGGATTGAAACTCTCCGGGGGCCAGCGCCAGCGTCTGGCCATCGCCCGCGCCCTTTTGAAAAATGCTCCCATCCTGATACTTGATGAGGCCACATCGGGCCTGGACCCGGTGACTGAGGGGGAAGTAAGGCAGGCTATCTACCGTTTAATGGCCAGCCGGACCACCCTGGTCATAACCCACCGCCTGGCGGGCCTGGAGGCCATGGATGAGATCCTGGTCCTGGATAAAGGGCGGATCGTCCAGCGGGGACGGCATGAGGAACTTCTCCGGCAAGAAGGGCTTTACCGCCGGATGTGGGAGCTGCAGCACGAAGTATTACCTTAGATCAGGCCTATGTCGCTTTTGAGACCCATTATTACTCTGGGGAATATTCCCTTAAAATCTTGACCAGTTCCCTGCCGGCCCGCTCCAGGTCATCATTAATAATCACGTGCCGGTACTTACCAGCATAACTCATTTCCATAGCCACCCGCTCCAATCTCTTGGCAATGACCCCGGCGTCCTTTTCCCTCCCGGCCAGCCGCTGGCGCAGTTCTTCCATATTTGGCGGGGCAATAAAAATCGGGACGACATTTTCAGGGAAGCGCTCCATGACCTCAACGCATCCCAGGACATCCATGTCGGTAATAATGTCATAGCCGTTCTCCAGGGCATATAAAATTGTCGGCAAATGAGTACCATAGTAGTCCCCGGAATGGATCTGCTTCCATTCCAGGAAGGCTCCTTGAGCGATCATTGCTTCAAAATCAGCTTTACTGACAAAAAAATACGGGAAGCCCTGGGCTTCCCCCGGTCGCATAGGGCGGGTGGTTATTGAGGGCAGGTAGTAAATACCCCGGAACCGCTCCAGGGCATAGTTCAACAGGGTATTCTTCCCCACCCCGGAAGGCCCGGAAACCACGAAAAAGAAACCCTGTCGATTTTTTCGATCTTTAACTCGAAAGTCAACGATCAATTTGCGAGAAAGAATCATAAGGCATAATTCCCCACAGGAAATACTAATTTTGTTTACATTTTACCACACAGCCTCAGGCAAGGCAATGCGGCCTTTACCGTTGCCGGCGGCTAAAATCTCGTACTGCCTGGACCACGGCTTTCAAGTTCTGATTCGGCGTCCGCAAAGGTACAGCGCACTCCGGCGCTACCAGCCTGATGCCCGCCTTAAGCAGCCTTTCTACTTCGACCTTGACCTCCGCTACCCTGCCGTTCAGTAGGGTCTGAGGGTTATTGATGCCTCCTACCAAGGTCAGGCGGCCATTGGCCAGGATAAGGAGCTCGGCCGGCGGGTTGCGGGAATCAAAATGAAAGGCCGTAAAACCCGTCTGAGTAAAGTAGCCCAACCGGTCGGTAACCCGGCCGCATGTATGGAGAATAACCGGGACATCCGCGGGCAATGCCTTAACGGCCCGTTGGTGCAAAGGCAGGAGAAACTCGCGATAGGCGGTAGCACTAACCAGGTCGCCGGTAGCATGGTCGGCCCAGGTTAGGACATCAGCACCGGCCTCCACCTCTGCCGCCGCCAGCAGCAAAGGAACGGCCACCAGCCGCCCCAGCAGATCCCGTACAGCCTCCGGTTCTAGGACCAGTCCCAGAAGGAAATTCTGTACCCCGCACAAGTGGTAGGCCAGGGTCCAGGGGCCAATAACCTTGCCCACCACGGCTACGCGGTGACCGTAACGCTTTTTCAGCAGACTGATAGCCGTGAGAAGAGCTTTAATCGGCTGCCGGTTCAGGAAATTCGGGGGTAGGCGCCACTCCTCCCATTTCTGCAGGGGGTTATTTTTAATAGCCGGCATGGCGTCCACCGGGTTCCAGTCCACCGTACAGCCCAGGGCCGCAGCCTCCAGCAGGATGCTGAAATAGGGTGCGACGGTATCAAAGCCCAGTAGTTCGTGGCCGGTTGCCGCCAGGGCGGCCATTTTATGGGGGTCGGTATGAGCCTCGGGAAAAAAGGCGCCGGTGGCAGTCATGCTTTCCATCGTAGCTACCGAGGTGGGTGTAATTAAAGGTAGACGGTCGACATCTCTGCCCCTGAGAGCTGCTACTACTCGCTCACAGCCGGCCATTTGCTCCCTGGCTGCCATGAACCCATCCCCCTTTTCCTAAATCTCAATCTTCATGCTTGTGGAGCCGGCCCAGGCGCCGGTAAACGGCCAGCATCTTTAGCCAGAAAATGGCGCGAAAACCTGTGGCCGGGTCCAACCCAGTAAGCTGCTTAATGCGCTCCAGGCGGTTGGTGACGGTATTGCGGTGCAAGTGTAATTGCTCGGCCGTTTGCTTAATATTCATATTGTTATCTATAAAGGCTTCGACAGTCTCCAGTAACTGGATCCCTTCCTCGCCTGCTGCCTCAACCTTCTGAAGGAGGGGTTCCAGGTATCTGCTGGTCAGGCGGCGCGGCAGGGCACAGGCCAGAGCTTCAAAGAGGATGGTGTCGGCATCGATGAAGCCGTTGCTTTTACCGCACGCAGACCCCAGGGAAATTAACTCTACCGCTTCCTGGTAAGATCTCCTTAAACCGGCAATCTCCTTGACAATACTCCCGTAGGCCACCTGAACGGAGAAAAGATGATTCCCACTGACCAGGTCATATAGATGCTTCCCTATAACATCCAGGGCCTGATAAAGGCGGGGTAGATTATCAGTATCTAAAAAGGCCTTACAAATCACCAGGTAATCTTCACTATAAAAGGCCACCAGGTCTTGGGCGGTTATATAAAGATCCCCTTTTACATGTTCCAGGATTTCACTTTTTAGCTGTTCGCGGGTAACGTCATAACCCAGGTGCAAATTAATATTAAAATAGCGATTCTCCTTGGGCTCCAGCCGCAGGACGATGACGGCCCGGGGAAGGTTTAAGTCATACCCGGCATTTAGCGCCCGCAGCTTTAATTCCTCCGCCCGGGAAGCTGCCTCCCGCCCCAGGAGGGCACTCAAAAGGGCCTCCTCTTCCCGGGTAGTATAGTATTGCTCATCCCGGCGCCGGGCCGCTGCCAGTATCCCTTCCAGGGAAGCTTGTAATAGAGCCGCGGTTTCTCCGGGGAACGACCCCTGCCACCCCAGCCAGGCTACCAGCTGTTCGTTCACCGTTAAAGGAAGAAAGTGGTTTTCATCCTTTGCTGGTACCACAGGCGTGGCACCAGCATCTACCTCGGAAGAAGATACCGGGCGGCAATAAAGCCCGGCCGCAGTTAACTCCTGCACCTCCGGCCGTAATGAATGTACCCGGCCCGGGTCCGAACTGGCTATTACTACTCCGTCCGGGTTGATTATTTCTATTACCACCCGGCCAGTTGCCGCGGCCCGGTCCAGCAAGGGCTGAATTAACTCCTGCTGCAGCATTCCCTTTCCCTCCGATATTTCCCATGGCCATACTTACATCCACATCCTGCCTTTAATGATAATGTATCACCGCCTGGCTAACAAAAGCTAATTTTTTTCTCAGGGCAAGCTTTATGATAAAATACGCGATTACAGGCCGCCAATCCTGCCGTCGCTACTAATCCCCGTATAGGTAAAAAGTAAACGCCCCCAGGAAGGCCTGCCTCACAGAAGGCAAAACCCCTCTGCCAATGGCAGAGGGGCCAACCAGGCCGGGATCAGTGGTTACGGCAATATTCTTCCACTGCAGTTACAATGGCTTTCAGGTTGGCATTTGGGGTCCGGAGAGGTACGGCGCACTCCGGAGCAATAATCTCGATACCGGCTTCAATGTTCGCGATTACCTCCCGGCGCACATCCTCGGGTGTACCGTTGAAAAGGGTGACCGGGTTGTTAATGCTGCCGGCCAGGGAGATACGGCCGGCGACAATCTCATGGGCCTGGCGGGGATTGACCTTGGAGTCAAAATGGAAACAGGTAAACCCAGCCCGGGCGATATAATCCAGGCGGTCGGTGGTATTGCCGCAGATATGCAGAATGGTTGGGCCGTTAATCTGCTTCGTCATCTCTTGGTGCACTGGCAGGAGAAAGTCGCGGTAACAGGCGCCGCTCACCAGATCGCCGGTGGCGTGGTCGGCCACCGTCACCACATCAGCCCCGGCGGCAAACTGAGCGTTGGCGAACATGACACTGAGGCCTTTGAGTTTATCCAGGAAACGGCGTACTTTATCGGGTTCCAGGATGGTTTTTATGAGGAAGTTCTGGGTACCGTGCAAATGATAGGATAGGGTCCAGGGACCCATAACCTTCCCAACCAGACAGACATGGTCGCCGTACTCTTTTTTCAGAATCCTCAAAGCATCCAGCACGGTACGGATGGAAGGTCTCTCCAGGAAATCGGGAGGAATAATAATGTCCTCCGGTTCTTCGTAAGGGTTTTCCAGGACATCGGGCATGGAATCAACTTCGCCCCAGCTCATCTTTAGGCCAAAGGCCGCCGCTTCCTGCTGGACACTGAAGTAGGGGGCGATAGTGTCGAACCCCAGGATCTCATGGCCGGTAGCGGCCAGGGTGGCCATCTTTTCCGCATCCAGGTGGACGTCTGGGAAATAGGCACCGCAAGCCTCCATGGATTCCACGGTGGCTACAGAAGTGGGGTTACCTACAGGGATGCGATCCACCCACTGGCGATTTAAAGCACGCAGGACACGTTCTTTGGGGCTCATGGTACCCAAAGTTCTCACCTCTATAGTTTTAGTTAGACATAGAAACATTTCCCTGGACTACATCCTGGCGATCCTTTACAATCGAAGCCGCTATTAAACCGGCAATAGCGCAGATAGCGATGAAGGTCCAAGCGTAAGTATAAGAGACACCAGTTGTGGTTTTAACGATCAGTCGGCTCATAATAAGGGGAGCAAAGGCGGCTCCAAAGTAAGCTACTCCAGTGACAAAACCCAGAGCACGCCCGTACATTTCCGGGCTGAAAACGTCCGCCGGCCAGGCTAGAATTGGGCCCCAGATCATATTGGCAAAAAAGCCGGCCCCGGCCAGGATTAACATTAATCCCATATGGCTGATACCCGGGCGCGCCAGAGCCAGGAGTAAAATAAAGGGGAAAGTCCCTAGAAATGAAAGGATAATCATCGGCCGGCGGCGGCCATTAAACAATTTATCGGAAATGCGGGAGCTCAAGAAAGCTCCAATAACGCCGGCGGCAAAATAAATAGAGGCCCATGCACCCATTGCTGTTAACTTAAATTTGAAGACCTCACTCAGATAACTTGGTGACCAGGTAACAATTCCCCAGAAGGTCATCTGGCAGGCCAGGTAGGAAAGCACTACTGCGATAAAACTTTTATTGAGCAGTATGTTCCGTAGAGGGATTTGGGCTTTTTTTGCTTCCTGGGCTAGGTGCTCCCGCTTAATTCCCGCATCTTTTAAGATTCCACTTTCCAGCTCATCAGCATAACTCTCTTTTACCTCACTGTCACTTAACCAGCGGACCTGTTCCGGGCGATCATAAATAAGAAGCATAACAATAACCAGGGGTACCAGCCCGAAAAGACCTAACCAAACAAAAACAGGCCGCCAGTCGTTGAAATAAGAAGCCAGAAAAGTGGTCAAGATGGGGGCCCAGGCCGGTGTAATAATCCAGGACCAGGAAAGCACTCCCTGGGCTTGCGCCCGCTCCCGCTTTGGGAACCACCGTGCAATCAGGCGTGCACTGGGTACAAACTCCGTACCGACAAAAATACCAAACAACGCATTACGGATATACCATTCAGTAACATTTTGCATATATGCCATATAAATAGTAAATAGGCTCCAGGTTACAAGTGAGAATACAAGTACTTTTTTCGGGCCAAAGCGGTCGCAAAGAAAACCTGAAAGTATTTGGGTCGGACCGTAAAAAATCATTAATAAGAACATGGCGTTACCAACGTCGCTATAACTCAACTGTAAGCTCTGGCTGATTAGGGGAACTAGTACCGTCGTTTTAACCCTATCAAGGTATTGAATGCTATAAGCAAAGAAAACTATCGCTGCTACCAGATACCGATAACGCCACTTGCTTGTAGAGGATGAAACAGGTTGACTCATATATACCCTCCTTCCTTTGTTTTGACACCCCTCTCAGTGGCGCATGTAATTATCCTTACCTCCTCTCTCGCGCCAGTTTTCTGATTTGGGACTAAATACAATTTCTTTTTCTTTATTAAAAAACCTACATCTATTATGCACATATTTGGAGGCACTTACTTTTTCCTGATAAGCAAAAAGCACAAGTATACAATAACCATCTTTTAATAATGAAAAAACAATCTAGAGTTGGGCTCAAAAACCATTCGCCCAGCATTAAGTTTGACCGGGTGTACAAGACGCATAAGTGAATGAACTGGTATTGATCCGAAAGTCCTGTATGAGTTCCGTACATCAACTTTGTACCCGGATTCAAAGAAAAAAGCGATAAACAGAGGGATTATTACCCTTGCTGGCAGTTCATGGCGCTGGAGTTGCTTAATGCACCTTTTACTTTTCCCTTTTTCGACGCTATAATAAAAAAGTCATACTTTTTAGCACCGAATTCCCGCAATAACGGGAAACGGGGGATAATTTTTGGGGTGAAGAGCCTCCTGGCTCCGGGCTAACTCTCGGTCCGAACCCGGCAACTAACCTCGTAGGTGTGGAGAGAGTGAGGTCCAAGAAAATTGAAGAAGTGGGGTAAATACTGCCTGACCACCGCCCTGGCCGGTTCTTTTATTTTCGCAGCCGCCGGGGTGGCCCTGGCCCAGCCCTATGAAGTAAAAAGGGGCGATACCTTGTGGGCCCTGGCCCGCCGTTACGGTGTTACCGTAGAACAGATCCAGGCGGCCAACAACCTTCATTCTTCGTTAATTTTAGTTGGACAGGTCCTGGAAATTCCCGCGGCCCATCCTTCCCCCGCGGCAGAACGCCGGGATACCTCCTCTGCCTCCCGCGGGCAAGAAACCAGCACTGCCATCACGGGCAAACGAGTGGCCACCATCGCCCGTAAATATATTGGTGTCCCCTACCGCTGGGCGGGGACAAGCCCCAGCGGGTTTGACTGTTCTGGTTTTACCTGGTATGTTTTCCGGCAGGTGGGTATTGATTTGCCCCGTACCGCTTCCGACCAGGCCACCAGTGGCAGGCAGGTCGATAAGGATAGTCTCCAGGTGGGCGACCTGGTATTTTTCGATACCAATGGTAAGGGTATTAGCCACGTTGGCATTTACCTGGGTGATGGCAAGTTCATCAGCGCCTCCAGTTCCCGGGGGGTAGCTATTGATAACATTGATGACCCCTACTACTGGGGACGGCGCTACCGCGGCGCCCGGCGGGTGATATAAGAAAGCAATAAAAAAAGCACGCTACTTTTAGACGGAGCGTGCTTTTAAAATATTGGCTTTAAACCCGCCTGCTTGCAAAGTTCATTGGCTGTAATCCGGTCCAGCGTGCGGTGCCTTTTAACAGGTACCGTTTTTATACCATTGGTATAGATTGAATGGTTAGCACCTTCCCGTAGTAAATAAAAACCATTTGCCTCAAAGTAACGAATCAAGTCCCGACGTTTTATAGACACTGCTAAAACTCCACCGGCACCTGTTCTAATAATGCGCCTCCAGGGGGAATTTCTTTCTTTTGCTGGCGATAGGCCAGAATCATCTCCCGAAGGGCATCCTTAAGCATTTCTCTACATTCTTCCAGGGTTTTCCCTTCAGTTATTACCTCAGGCCACTCGACCAGTTGCCCCAGGTAACCTGAACTGATCTTTGTATAACGTGCCGTATAGTTGCTGAGCATAAATAACCCCCCTTACCAAACCCTCATTATAAAGTATAACTCACCGCTCCTGGCCTTAGCAATTTTTTACCTACTCCCACTCTATGGTCGCCGGCGGCTTGGAGGTGATGTCGTAAACCACCCGGTTAACGTGGCGCACCTCGTTGACGATGCGGGAAGAGATGCGCTCCAGCAATTCGTAAGGCAACCGCGCCCAGTCGGCTGTCATGGCATCGTCGCTGGTCACGGCCCGGACGACGATGGGGTAGGCATAGGTACGCTCGTCGCCCATAACACCCACGCTTTTCATAGAGGGCAAAACAGCAAATGACTGCCAGATTTCCCGGTAGAGCCCGGCCCGCCGGATCTCTTCGGTTACAATGGCATCCGCCTGGCGTAAAATCGCCAACTTTTCCGGTGTAACCTCCCCCAGAATACGGATGGCCAGTCCCGGCCCGGGGAAGGGCTGGCGCCAGACTATTTCCTCGGGCAGGCCCAGTTCCTCCCCCACCCGGCGCACCTCGTCTTTGAATAAAAGCCGCAGCGGTTCGATTAGCTCCAGCTCCATGTCTTCCGGCAGGCCGCCGACGTTATGGTGGCTTTTGATAACGGCCGCCGTTTCGGTGCCGCTTTCGATGACGTCAGGATATAAGGTTCCCTGGACCAGGAAATCCACTTTCCCCAGTTTCCTGGCCTCCTCTTCAAAGACGCGGATAAACTCGTGGCCGATAATCTTACGCTTAGCTTCCGGGTCGGTTACTCCTGCCAGTTTAGCCAGGAAACGCTCACCGGCGTCGACATAGATCAGGTTCACCTGCAGGGCCTGGCCAAAGGTCTTTTGCACCTGCTCCGCCTCCCCCTGGCGCAGAAGGCCATGATTGACAAAGACGCAGGTTAAACGGTCGCCCACGGCCCGGTGCACCAGGGCCGCGGCTACGGAAGAATCTACGCCGCCGCTCAGGGCGCAGAGGACGCGGCCGTCACCCACCCGCTCGCGGATAGCCGCTACCTGCTCCTCGATAAAGGAGCTGACCGACCAGTCACCGCGGCAGCCGCACACCTGGAAGAGGAAACGGCGGAGCATCTCCTGGCCCAGGGGCGTGTGCTTGACTTCCGGGTGAAACTGGACGCCGTAAAGCCGGCGCCCCGGGTCGCTCATGGCTGCCACCGGCGTGTAGGCCGAGCGGGCCGTTACCTGGAAGCCCGGCGGCGGGGCACTGATATAGTCGCCGTGGCTCATCCAGCACTGCATGTTCCGGGGTAACCCGGCAAAGAGGATGTCGTCAGTCGTTACTTCAAGCTCGGTCTTACCGTATTCCCGCCCTGCGGCTGCCTCCACCCGGCCCCCCAGGTCGTGGGCCATGAGCTGCATGCCATAGCATATGCCTAAAATGGGGATGCCGCTCTCATATAGAGCCCGGTCAATGCGGGGCGCCCCCGGGCTGTAAACGCTGGCCGGCCCGCCGGAAAAGACAATACCTTTGGGCCGCCGGGCCAGGATCTCATCCAGGGGCGTATTAAAGGGGATCATTTCCGAGTAAACCCCGGCTTCGCGGATGCGCCGTGCAATCAACTGGTTGTACTGGCCGCCGAAGTCCAGGACCAGGACTATTTCCGCAGGTTGCTTGTTTTCTCGCATCATCTACCACCCCTTTTCATTTCTGCCGGGCGTAAACCTCCGGTTTTAAAACGCAGATGTCCGGCAAATGGCGGTATTTCTGGGCATAATCAAGGCCGTAACCAACAACAAAATAATCCGGGATGGAAAAGCCGCTGTAATCGACATGGACATCCACCAGCCGCCGCTCGGGCTTGTCCAGAATAGTGCAGGAGCGCACACTTAAAGGTTTGCGGGCTTTTAAATTTTCCAGCAGGTATTTTAAAGTCAGGCCGGTATCAACAATATCCTCCACAATCAGGAGGTGCTTATCTTCCACCGGCACTTCCAGGTCCTTCAAGATGCGCACTGCTCCCGACGTGGTGGTCCCGGCGCCGTAACTGGAAACGGCCATAAAATCGAGCTGTAGGGGAATGGTAATCTCCCGCACCAGGTCGGCGAGGAAAATAATCGCCCCTTTGAGGATTCCCACCACCAGCAGGTCCTTGCCGGCATAATCGCGGCTAATGGCTGCGCCCATTTCTTTAACCCGTTTTTTTATCTCAGCGGCGCTGACCAGGACTTCAGCAATGTCATCCTGCAAAAATAATTCCTCCCCCGAAATAAAAGTAAGATGTTACCTTCACCCCGGCAAACTTCCTCCACCGGCCTCTATTAATATACCTCTTGACAGTTTACCATAACCTTGTTATCTTCGCTGTATAACGGCAAAATCCTTCTGGCCGTCCGAATTTGGCGCCAAAGGAGTGAGCTACCGGTGTTTCCTGGCACCAGTACATTAGAAAAAAGGGCGCGCCAGGTCCTGGGAGTCAGTCCCGAGGCCGGCGCCCAGGCAATAAAAAAGGCGTACCGCCGTCTGGCCCGGCAGTACCACCCCGATAGTCACCCGGATGATAAGGTAACTATTGAAAAATTTGTGCTGATCACCGAGGCCTATGAATACCTTCTGCGCCATAAACTGCCCGGACGCAATTCCCTGTTAGCAGCCGGCCTTACCCTGGAAAGTGAAGATCCGGAGGAACGGTACGCTCGCTGGTGGATGGAGCATTTTCGGGAGTTTTTCTAAAGGACCGGGAACTTTTTGTAGTATTTTACCATGGTCTTTTATCAGATATCTTTATTCCACCATCAGGCCGCCACAGAGGGTCCCGGTAATTTCACCGTGCGGGTTCTTGATTGGTACAGCTATCGTTACAATTAATTTGCCGGTTATTGCTGATATGTACACTTTAGAAACAAAGGGCTTGCCGGAAATGGCTTCCCTAAACCAGGTGCGGAAGGAAAAGTCTTTAACCTTTGAGGTAGTATTGGTGTTAAATATTACCCGCCCTTCTCGATCAGCACTTATCAAAGCTTCAAAAACAGGATGGCGGTTATAATACTCTTGCAGTGCCTCCTCATGCTGGCGGATATCCATGGTTACTATCCGTTTATCTGCAGCGACCTTCTGCAAATAAGCCAGGGCCTCCTGGACCCGGCCGCTAATATTTTCATCCAGTTCACCTTCGCCGCCGCTCCTGGCAACAATTTGCTGTAACTGCCCGGCCATCTCCTGCAGCCTCCGGCCGGTGCCGGCAAGCTCATCCAGGGAGGCCGATTGTTCTTCCATCCCGGCGGCACATTCTTCGGCCGCAGCCGCGGTATTCTGGGAAATCATGGCCACCTCACCGGCTAGAGCCTTGATTTTATTCTCCTGGTCCTGCTGGGAAGTCGCCGCGGTAAGAATAGTATCCATTGCTTTTTCAGCCTCAATCATGGCCTGGCTGGTGGCAGCGAGGGATTCCCTGGCCGCCCGGCCGGTTGCCAGGTTTTGGGCGGCGGCACTGCTGGCGGCTTCAATCTGACCGCTGATGGCCTCTATTTCCCCGGCGATAATCGTTATCACCCCGTTAATTTCCTCCGCCGCCCGGGCCGAACTCTCGGCCAGTTTCCGCACTTCTTCGGCCACCACGGCAAAACCTCGCCCCTGTTCCCCGGCCCGGGCCGCTTCAATAGCCGCATTTAAAGCTAAAAGGTTTGTCTGGGCCGCAATATTCCCCACAAGCTCGATAATCGCCGTAATCTGCCGGGCCTGTTGCTGCAGTTCCTTAATCCTGCCACTGGCCAGCTGATTGGTGCTGGCAGTATTCTCGATATGTTCAAGAAGAGTATGTAAAACACCGCCCAGAGAATCCAAACTCTTCCTGGTGTCCCGGAAAAGGTGGGCCGCTTGCCTTGCTGTGGCGATGGTTTTTTGCCCTTGTTCCACACCTTCCTCTGAAGCTTTAAGAACAATTCCCGCCGCCTGGGCCTGTTTATCGGCGCCGCTGGCCATACTCTCCACTGCCTTAGATATTTCACCGGCAGCCAGTTTAATGTTGTCGAGCCCTCCGGCCAGCTGGGTGGCGCAGAGGTTTAATTGTTCCCCGGCGGCATAAAACCTGCCTAACACCTGGCGGTATTGCCAGAGCAGTTCCTTGACGGCTGTCACCAGGGCCTGGATTTCCCGTCCTCCCCGGAGCGGTTCCTCCCAGGCAAGCTGCCCGCTGGAAATTTTCTTGATGCTTTCACCCAGGGTAATAAGAGGCTTTTTAAACCGGCAGTGATAGGTATAATAAAGATAGCCAAAGAATATTAGATTAAGACCAATAACCACAGGGAAATAGCCCCGGCTCAGCGGGGCTTTAATTAAGACACTTAACCACAGAAAAATACTTACCAGGGTGATAGCAAGTATACTTCTTTCCATGTCAAGCACACCCTCCAACCTTCCTGGCCACGTAGGGCATCAGCCCCCCGGCGGCAATGAGTTCTTGCATAAAGGACGGGAAGGGCGCCACCTGGTAGGTTTCGCCTTTAGTCAGGTTCACAATTTCGCCCTTCTCGGCGTCAATCTTTACTTCATCCCCGGCGGCTATCCCTGCTGCCGCGGCCGGGGACTCAAAGATGGGCAGGCCGATGTTGATGGCGTTGCGGTAGAAAATGCGGGCAAAGGAGGCGGCGATGACCGCCGCCACCCCGGCGGCTTTGATGGCCACCGGCGCGTGCTCCCGGGAACTGCCGCAGCCGAAGTTTTTCCCGGCCACGATAATCTCCCCTTTTTGCACCCGCCCGGCAAAGGTGGGGTCGGCGTCCTCCATGCAGTGGCGGGCGAGTTCTTCGGGGTCGGAGGTATTCAGGTAACGGGCCGGAATGATGGCGTCGGTGTCGATGTCGTTGCCGAAGGTGTGGCATTTACCCTGGATAATCATTTTACTACCTCCTCAGGGGCGGCGATGCGCCCTTTAACGGCGCTGGCGGCGGCTACGGCCGGGCCGGCGAGATAGACTTCGCTTTCCGGATGGCCCATGCGGCCTACGAAGTTGCGGTTGGTGGTGGCCAGGGCCCGTTCGCCTTGGGCCAGGATCCCCATGTGCCCGCCCAGGCAGGGGCCGCAGGTGGGCGTGGATACGGCGGCGCCAGCTTCGATAAAGGTTCCTATCAACCCTTCGGCCAGGGCTTCCGCGTAGATCTGCTGGGTCCCGGGTATGATGATGAGCCTTACTTCGGGATGGACCTTTTGCCCTTTGAGAAGCTGCGCCGCCACCCGCAGGTCCTCCAGGCGGCCGTTGGTGCAGCTGCCGATGACTACCTGGTCGATTTTGATCTCTCCTATTTCTTTTACGCTCCGGGCGTTCTCGGGCAGGTGGGGCAGCGCTACCTGGGGCTCGATGCTGGATACGTCGATGTCTATTTCCCGGGCATATCTGGCGTCGGGGTCGCTCTGGTAGATGCGGTAGTCCCTTTGCAGCCGGCCCCGGATGTATGCTATGGTCTTTTCGTCCACCGGGAAGATGCCGTTCTTGGCCCCGGCTTCGATGGCCATGTTGGCCATGGTGAAGCGGCCGTCCATGGAAAGTTCGGCTATGGCTTCGCCGGTGAATTCCATGGCCATATAGCGGGCGCCGTCGACGCCGATTTGTCCTATGGTGTAGAGGATGAGGTCTTTGCCGCCGACCCAGGGCTTAAGCTTCCCGTGGTAGCGGAAGAGGATGGTCTCGGGTACTTTAAACCACAGCTCGCCGGTGGCCATGGCGGCGGCGAGGTCCGTGGAGCCGACGCCGGTGGCGAAGGCCCCTAGTGCCCCGTAGGTGCAGGTGTGGGAGTCGGCCCCTATGACCAGGTCCCCGGGGCCGACCAGGCCCGCCTCGGGCAGCAGGCAGTGCTCGATGCCCATGCGGCCGATTTCGAAGTAGTGGATGAGCCCCTGCTCCCGGGCGAAATCGCGCAAGATTTTCGCCTGCTCGGCGGACTTGATGTCCTTGGCCGGGGTGAAGTGGTCGGGCACCAGGACAACCCTTTCCGGGTCGAAGACCTTTTTTATCCCCAGCTGCTTGAATTCTTTTATGGCCAGGGGGGCGGTGATGTCGTTCCCCAGGGCCAGGTCTATCCTGGCGTTGATGAGCTGGCCCGGCTCCACCTTCTCTAAGCCGGCGTGGGCGGCCAGGATCTTCTCGGTGATGGTCATGCCCATTTGCTTAATCCCTCTCTATATTATTAATGACAGCAGCCGTTGGTGGCGTATTTTTTTTCGAGTTCTTTAATTTCCGGCAGGCCGATAAGCTTGTTGAACTCGCTAAAAGGCAACATTTGTTCTAAAAAATTCCTGGTAGTACCGCTGGCCTTCAAATTAGCCATAAGATCAATTAAGGCTTTGGCGGCTGTATAAACCGATGCTGTGGGGAAAATAACCAGTTTGTAGCCCAGTTCTTCCAGTTCTTTTACCGTCAGAAGCGGGGTACGACCGCCTTCTACCATATTGGCCAGGACCGGTACTTTAAAAGAAGAGCAGATCTGTTTCATTTCATCCACAGTTTCCGGCGATTCGATGAAGAGTACGTCGGCACCGGCGGCTTCGTAGGCCTTGCCCCGGGCGATGGCCTCTTCCAGTCCCCTGCTGGTCCGGGCGTCCGTCCGGGCGATAATTACCAGGTCGGGGTCGCGCCTGGCTGCCACTGCGGCTTTGATTTTACTCACCATTTCTTCCACAGGTACCACCTGGCGATCGAGCATATGGCCGCATTTCTTTGGTGAAACCTGGTCCTCCAGTTGGATGGCCGCCGCTCCGGCCTTCTCATATTCCCGGACCGTACGCATGGTGTTAATGGCGTTGCCAAAGCCGGTATCGGCATCGGCAATAACCGGTATGTCGACGGCTGCCGCAGTATTATGGAGCCTGGTTACCATTTCCGTCATGGTAAGCAGCCCCACATCGGGCTGGCCCAGGTGGCTGGCTGCCTGGCCGTAGCCGGTGAAGTAGACGGCTTCAAAGCCTGCCTGTTGAATAATTTTAGCCGCCAGTACATCATGGGCACCCGGTGCTACTAGAATCTGTTTCCTGTTTAATAGCTGCCGTAGCTTGGTTGTAGGTCGCATCGTTGCTTCCTCTCCCTTAATGTTCTTGAGATAAACCGAAATACTGCTTGGCAAAACGGAGGGTTTCGTAGGGGTAGCGGGAGGCCAGGAGACCCAGGGAATAAAGTAAATAGTGGCGATCAATGATAATCTCCGGTTCTTCAGGTAAAAGGGATATACCTCTGTTGGCCAGGGCCCCCCACACAATCGCCCTGGCTTCTTCCTCCGGCAGGGCCGTAAAAATCCCCCCCACCGCAATGATATATTTAACTGGCCGCAGGTCCCGGCCCATGGGCGTACCGGGAGCGATGCCCATCACCGGGTTATACTCCTGGCTTAAGTGCCCGGCATGGCGTTTCAAGGCTGTTTCTACGGCTGCTATGGCCAGGCCCCGGTCAAAACAACGCTCTTTTTCGTTCCCGGCCAGGGTCTCCGTCTGGCCTTCCACCCGGTTGCAATAGGCCAGAAGTTCCTGCTCCATCTCTTCGGTAACCGGAAGTTTGGCCCGGAGTAAAACCTGGCGCGGTCCTACTGTTTCTACAATACCCCGACAGCTGACCCGCAGGCCCAGGTTTCCTTCCACCGTCCGGTAGGCCACCTGTTTTTCATTGGTCAGGATGAGCCCCCTTTCTTCCAGGGGAAGGCCTTCTAACTGGGGGATAACAGAATGGACATCCGTAGTCGCCCCGCCCAGGTCAATAACTACCAGGCTCCCCAGTCCTTTTTCTTCATAATAGCCGCGGGCCAGCAGTTCGGCCCCCATGAGGACGGCCCCGGGTGTAGGAATCACTTTGCCCCCGGGAACCAGGCCCTCCAGGTAACGCAGTCCCGGCGCTCGGGTAATCTGGCGGATAAACTCCCCGTGAATGGCCTCCCTGGCCGGCTGGACCCGCAATTCGTGGATGGTGGGCATGACGTTGGCCACCCGCCGGTGCCTGACCCCGGCGGCTGCCAGAATCTCGGCCGCCCGGGCCTGGGCCTGGCTATTACCGGCAATAATAACCACTGCCGGGAGCTTTAAATCCGCCAGGAGGCGGGCATTCTGCCATAAGGCCTCAGTATCGCCGCCGTCGGTGCCCCCGGTAAGGAGAACAATGTCCGGCTTGATCTCCAGCAGGACCTCCCGGCGATAGGCCGGGGTATCCTCTTCGGAAAGGACCTCCAGGACCCTGGCCCCGGCGTTCATGGCCACCTCCAGGGCAGCCTTGGCCGTCACCCGCGGCATATAGCCGATGGCCACCATCCGTAAGCCCCCGGCGGCACTGCTGGAAGCCAAAACCTGTTGGCCCGCCAGGTCTTGCAACCTGGGGCCTCCCGGTAAACCTTCCAGGGCCTTCTCCAGCCCCACGCGGATATCCTGGACCGTCGTCGGCGCCTGGGCGCGGGCCAGCCATTGTAAACGGCCGGCTTCCAGCCGGTAAGCATTAACCTTGGTAAAAGTGCTGCCGACATCAAAGGCTTTTATTTCCATAACTTCTTATCCCTCAGGCCTGGATTTTTTCCGGGACGACATAAACATAACCATCCATCAGCCGTCGCGCCGTGCGGCCGACGGCCGCCCGCGTAAGGGTTACCTCATTTCCCTGGACGGCGGCTGCCACTTCAATGGTAATAACACCCGCCGGATGGCCGATGCGTATCTCGCCCTCATGGCGGCGGGAAACTTCATTGACGATGGTCCCGGGAATGGCGGCGGCGGCCCCAGTACAGGTGGTGCCGGTGCCGGCATAGGTTTTATGCATTACCTGCATGAACATCAGCCGGGAAACAAAGTCAACGTCTTCGGCCCGGATCAATTTCTGGTCGGTAAAACTGCGGTAATCCCTGGGCGGGGCGACGAAGGCCAGCATGGGGAAGGCCGGGATGCGCCGGCTGGCGTCTTCCGGAGTTGCGGCCAGGCCCATGGCGCAAGCCCCCGCAGCGCGGATTTTCTCCAGCAACGCCAGGAGGTCGGGCCGGCTGTCAACCTCGGCCGGGGATTCCGTCCCCGTAAGTCCTAGATCACTTGCCCGGACAAAGACCATGGGATTGGCCGCATCTACCAGGGAGACCTCTAGACGGCCGTAACCGGGGACATCCAGGACATCGACCGGCCGCCCCGTCGGTAAAAGCCTGCCGGTGGCCGCCCCGGCCGTCCCGGCAAAGTCAAGCATGATTTTCGCACCCGTTCCGGGAACCCCGTCGATTTGATAATCCCCCGTTACCCTGGCTTTACCGTTTTGGACCGGCACCTCGGCGACGATAATCTTACCGGTGTTGGTATTGTGAATACGGACGTAAGTTACCGGTTCCTGAGCGCGAACCAGGCCCTCGTCAATGGCAAAAGGACCTACAGCCGCCGAGATATTGCCGCAGTTGCCGGAGTAGTCGATCAACGGCTCCTTGATGCTTACCTGGCCGAAGGTATAATCAACATCGGCGTCAGGCCTGGAGGAAGGGCCAATGATGGCCAGTTTGCTGGTCAGGGGATCGGCCCCGCCCAGGCCGTCAATCTGGCGCACATCAGGGCTGCCGAAAATAGCCAGGATCATCCGGTCCCTTAAAACCCGATCGCGGGGCAAATCATTTTCATGTAAAAATATGCCCTTGCTGGTCCCCCCGCGTAAGATGGCACAGCGCACGCGCAGCATCTCACTCATTATCCATGACCTCCTTCAAATGGGCCCGGACCCAGGTTACCGGTTCCTGGGGATCGGTCCCCGGTCCGAAAAAGGCGTCCACCCCGATAAAAGCCGGTCCCTCAGCTTTGATCTTTGCTTCCAGTTCGGCGTGATCTTCCTCTTTTTCGGCGATCCGCCCGCCGGCTATTACCAGGACTTTATCCCTCAATCCCAGTTCCTTCAAGCGCTTATCCAGGCGGGGGAACAGGGTGATACCCAGGCCCAGGAGGTTGCTCACGCCGACTACCTGCGCCTTGCTCTCGGCAACTACTTCCGCCACCGTCTCCGGTAAATTCATGCCCCGCATGTAGATCACTTCAAAGCCGGCCTGCTGGAAAGCCTCCCGGACCAGGTTAATACCTATAACGTGGGCATCGGCCCCCACTGTGGCCAGGACAACTTTAGCTTTTTCCGTAACCGGCGGTTCCGGGGTAATAGAAACTTCCTCCCTGGTAAAATCAAGATATTTAGGATCGATCATGGCCGGCCCGTAGCCGGGCACGTAACGGCGAATGCCGTCCCGGTCGCGGTGGGTTTTGACGGCCCGTTTCAAATCCCAGCCCCCGGCCCGGGGAGCGTCCAGTATTCCCTGTTTGCCGGCTGCTACAATCTTTTCGATTAGCTCATCCGGTTCATAGCGGCGCCAGAAGGCGGCCGTTATATCCTCAGGTGCGGGCAGGGATTTTAAGCCCAGGGTAGCCGCCAGGATGGCCATGGCCTCAGTTAAAATGATTTCTTCCCGCCGGTCGATGGCCGGGTCGTTAATGGTGATGGAAGCCATGTTTTCAAAGATGTTCTGGGTGGCCCAGATGGCATGGCCCATGGATTTTCCTGTAGGAATGCCGACCGATTCCGCCGCCTTGGGCCGGTAGAAATTGGCCCCGCCAAGCCTGGCCGCGATGGCCATCCGGGCGAAGTGCCCCTGCTCGGCGATTAAATCCGGGGGCGGGTTCTGGAAAGTCTCCGGCACGACGATAAGGGCTTCGCTCCACATAACCCGCCGGAAGGCGCGGATAGCAGCCAGGTCGGCCAAGAGGTTGATGCCGGCGACGTTCATTTGCAGGGCGCTCAGTTCCGGCGGTAAACCGGCCAGGACGGCCAGGCCTTCCGCCAGGAGGCAGCCCGCCAGGCCGGCACCGTCGGTGCCGCCGATATTGTTCAGGTGCTTGTGGGACTCTATCTGAACATAGATATTGTTTTCAGCGCAAATTTCCAGGGCCTTAAAGCCATTTTTTACTTTGGTTTTATAATCGTGGATGCCCCTGCCGCCAAAGTGGACGTGGATGACCGGCCCTATATCCGTCCCGTCAAAACCGGCAATAAAGGCATTCAAAATGGATAGGTGCGGCGTATCGCCGGTTGCGTTAATGCGTATGGGGTGAACGGCGCCCCCGCCCATCTGAACAAATTCCCGCTCCCCTTTCGGAGTAATGCCGCCTTTTCCCCGCGACTGCTCGATCAACTCCGCCCCGTCCAGGGGATCGATATGGCGGGTAGCCTCGGAATGGACAAAGTGGAAGAGCTTGATGCCCAGTTGATCGGCAATGGCATACATGTCCCGGGACTGCTCCATGGTCTCGGCCGCGGTATTGCGTCCCAGGATGGGATTCTGGACCGGTATCCCGGTCCGGGCGGCCTGGCGCGCCAGTTCGGTCAGGCGGTGCCCGCCCCGGACCACGCCGGCCACCTCTCGTGGATAAGGCGCCGGTAGACCCTTAACGGAACCGTCAGGACCTACGTCAGGCATGGTAACGTCAAAAATCCTGGCATAGGCCCGCACTCTATCAATATCTTCGCAAATAATCTTCTGGGTTCTTTCTTGCATAGCCTTCGCTCCCGTTTGTAATTACTTAAGGAACAATATCAATACCCAATTTTCTAGCAGCCGCCAGGGCCGCTTCCCGGGAAGGGACGGCGTCAATCAAGGCCAGGCGGCCGCCCCCGCGGTTACGGGCATCAACCATGACCCGGCCCGCGCTGGTCTCTAGCGTCACCCGCTGGAGCTGCGGTTCCCGGGCTTCTTTAATCTCTACTTCAATACCTAACCGGGGGAGTTCTTCCATTACGCGACGGTAGCTCTGGCTGTCGGCCGTGCTGGAACCGTAGATAGCTCCCATTAGAATGCCGGGCACGTTGATTGCCCGCCGGGCAAAAAGCTCCGGGTAGAGTTCAATAATCACTTTTTTAATCTCGCCCTGCGCTAACGCATGGGCTATCCGGGCGGTATTGGTGGGAGAACCGACGGCCTGGCTGCTACCGCCCACTACTACCTCGCCAAAGGGTTCGGTAACGGGATTGGCCAGCTCGGCCAGCCGGCTGACTTCCTCCCGGGCCCGGGTGGCAATGGTTGCCTGCCTTTGTCTTTCTTCTTCTTTGACCTGCTCCTCAATATAACGGTCCACCCTGGGATCGCTTTTAAAATAGGCTTCCATATAACTTATAACTTCCGGTACTATATATTGCGCTGATACCTGGTGAGCCCTGGCAGCCAGGGCCAGCATTACATCAACGGGAACATTGACCGGTATCGAGGTCTTGAGGGCCAGCCCGGCGGCCAGCTGCCCCAGCATCAGCGCCCCGCCGATATGGGTGGCGCACAGACCCGGGACCATTACCCTGGGAGTGCAGGGTACACTTATGGTTGGCGACAGGGCCAGGACTATAGCCCGCTCCACTTCCCGCGGGCCGCCCCCGGCCAGTTCCACCAGGGCCGCGGCCGTACCGCTGGCGCCGGCGCCCAGACCCTCCATGTTACATCCGGTAGTCGTCTTGCCGGCCCGGAAAAAAGTACCGACCCGGAGCATTACAGCCACAGCCGGCCATACCTCTTCCCGCGGGTATGCCTCCAACATGGCCGCCGTCAGGCCGCTGAAGACACAGGCGTCACCGGTTCCGGCGCAGGGGGCCAGGCCCACCAGGTGGTTGCCCACCTGGGCCGCCAGGGTAAGGCTAACGGCCCGGTCGAGGAAAGCATCGCCGGTAATTTGGCCCGGTTGCCGGGTTAGCTCATGGCCGACCCGGCCCAAAAGAAAGCTCTGGCTGTCCCGGTCCATCCCCAGCCGGACGGCTTCCAGGTTGTGGTCAAAGGCTTTCTCTATCCTGGCCAGCACTTCCTCCGGGGTAAGGTGCTGGCAAAAGCAGGCTTCGGCCACCACTGCTTCGCCCACCCTGGCTGTACATACCTCCGCCAGGTGAAAAAGGTCGCCAAGGGTCAAGGGTGCCGTTGGCTGTGTGCGGCTGGCTAAACAGTCTACCAGGACCTGAATTTTATCCCTGCGGATCATAACGTACTTCCGCTCCCGTCGCTTCTTCCCAGACCTTGATGACGGCGGCTATATCCTGGCCCCCCAGGCCCCGGGCCCGGGCCAGGGCGAATACCTGGCGCGCCAGGCTGCCGAGCATTAGGGGGACATCATTTTCCCTGGCGGTCTGCAGGGCCAGGTCCAGGTCCTTGGCCTGGAGGTCGATGGCAAAACCCGGCTCGAAGCGGCCCGGCAGGATAAAATTGGGGACCTTGGCCTTGAAGGCGTAACTCTGGCCGGAGCTGTTGCCGATAATCTCCAGCATAACTTCCGGTTTCAGGCCTGCTTTAATTCCTAGCACCAGGGCCTCGGCCACTGCGGCCATATTAATTCCCAGCAGTAGGTTGTTGACTATTTTCACGGCGTCCCCGGCGCCGACATCGCCGACGTGGTAGATCTTCTCACCCATGCACTCCAGGATCGGCTTGACTTTCAAAAAATCCTCCCTGGAGCCGCCTGCCATGATTGTCAGTTTACCAGCCGCGGCTCCCGTGACACCTCCCGATACCGGGGCGTCCAGGTAGGCTACCTGCTTTTGGGCGGCCAGGGCCGCCATCTTGCGGCTGTCACCGGGACCGACACTGCTCATGTCAACGACCACCAGTCCCGGCCGCGCACCGGCTAGGACACCGTTTTCTCCCGTCATGACGCTGGCAACAATGGCGGCGTTGGGCAACATGGTGATTAAAACCTCTACCTGCCCGGCCACTGCCGCCGGTGTTGCGCCTGCTCGGGCTCCCGCTTTTACTAATTCGTCGACGGCTGCCGGGATTACGTCATTAACTACCAGTTCGTGACCCTTTTTGATCAGGTTCAGTGCCATGTGCCGGCCCATGTTACCCAGGCCGATAAAACCCACACGCATTGCCGTTCCTCCTCACCGTTCCCCTTTAGCGAGGGGCGGCAGGTTTCCCTGCCGCCTGCTTAAAGACTTACCTCAAGCCATCTTCACCCTTTATTTCTTCTTTCTTTAGACCACCGATGCGTGGCAGGGGCCGGCCCGCATCGGTGACCACAAGGGCCACCAGGATTTCGTCAGCCCGGGGCGCATCCGTGACCCTCACTTCCATGGCGTCGTAGTGGCTGCGGACAAAGGCGGCATTTTTAAAATGCAGGGGGACGTCGATGGGCGTGCCCATGCCGCCCCGTTTCTTGGCCGAGGGGATGATGGCCTTGCCTTCAAAGACGGCCGCCCGGAAGGGTTTGCCGAGTTTGGGATGCAGAATGGCGGCCGCATGTTCCAGTTCCCCGTTCTCGCCGACAATGGCGGCTTTGCCGTAACTCTCGACTTCCTTGGGGTCAATTCCCAGGGCGGCTACTGCTCTCTGGCCCAGCAAACCGCCCAGTTCTTCGCCGATATCCATTAATTCCGTCAGGTCTTCCTGGTATCTGCCGGCAAAGGGGTTCTTAATCACGGCAACAGCCGCTGCCTTGCGAACCGGTTTGGCCAGGCTTTTCTCCCCTTCAATCAAGGTTTCTTCAACAATGGTGACCAGTTTGCGGATTTCCATTAGCAATACCCCCTGATAACGATTTATTTAATTGGATGGACCAGGCCCTCCGGGTACTGGCGCATGAAACCGTTCAGGTATACTACCGCCCCCAGGAGGACCCCGGCCTCTACCAATCGCCGCCCTGTTTCTATTCCCCTTTCCAGGGCTGCGGTCCGTAATTCTTCCGGCAGGGGACCGACGGCCGTGGTCACCAGGAGTTCCGGGATATCGGTGTCCGGGTCAAGCTCCCGCGCCGGCCGGCGCTGGATCAACGGGGTATCTACATTCACCGCGTTTCCCAGGACGGTGGCACAGGCGTCGGCAACCGCCGCCGAAGAAGCGACAGCCACGGCCGCATCGGCAATGCCCAGGGTAAAGCTGCGCCCGCCCCGGCCGCTGGTGGCCACGCCGCCGATACGATCTCCCGCTCTAATGTCCAGGTAATGGGTTGGCGGCGCCCCCAGGCGCGGGGCGATGCCGACCCGGGTCTTCTCACCCCTGCTGAGACGGATGGCGATATCGCCGCCGTTATTGACCAGGACTTTGGTCGCCCCCTGTTTTACCAGGTAATCGCCAACCAGTTCCGCCATGGTACCGGCGACCGCTGCCATGGGGGTAAGATCCGGATCCCCTGCGGTTTTAACGGCGGCATACATCCTGTCCAGGACCCGCGGCCAGCCTCCGGGATTGGTAAGCAGGGGCCAGGGCTTCCGGGCGATGGGCAGGTAGCGTTTTAAATCCTCCAGCCATTCTGTTACCAGTCCTTCCAGCCGGTGCCATTCCCGTCCCAGAGGCTGCCCCCGGCGTTCAGCCATAATGCTCATCTGCACCGGGCCTATATCCAGCAGAGCGCGAAAGGGGTCCAGCAATTGGAACATTAATCCCTGACCCCGGCTACAACTTCTTCCACAGGGCGCAGGCGGTGTAAGTGGCCGCCTATACGCTCATAGGTGCTCTTCAACATGGTATATTCCACCGGAGCCACCGTAGCCGGCGTCGGCACCCAGTAAAAGGCCTCCGGGGCAGCCACCTTTTCCACATCCACCATGAAATTGATGCCGCCACCGGGCAGGAGCATGGCCGGCGCTCCCCCTATGGTCAGTTTTATTTCACCCCGGTGGACGGCCCTGGTAAGCTCTACCGGCAATGTAGTCACCCCGGCCCGGGCCGAACCGCCGGTACCGCCGACGTACAGGGCCGAGACCCTGGCTTCCTCGCAGTTGGAAGCGATAAGCTCGATTACCCTGCGCACCTCCGGTGTAAGGGGTATCTCCCGGACATCCCCGTCAGGCTGTACCTCAAACAGAGCTGCCTTACGGGCCGTAGTTTCGGTGACGAGGATGCGCATCCCCGGCCTGGCGACATTCATATCAACGGCTTTGATGGCCTGGCGGGGATCGGTAATGGCCGTACCTCCCCAACCATTGCCGGGATCGCCGAAATATCGACCGCGGGTGCTCTTGCGCCCGGCCGGGATGACGCCGCTATAGGTCATCCCCACCTCCTGGCCGGCCAGGTGCTCGGAAAAGAGGCCGATAATATGGTGGTCAAGGATAATGGCTTCATCCACAACCCCTTTCAGGTCGCGGGCAAAAAGGCCGATGGTGGCGCTGCCACACCCCACCCGCATGGTGGTATCCTCCTGGCCGTCGATCACCGGGCGGTGGCCCACCTGAAGTTCTAATGTGCTGCCATTTTCAACCTTCAGAACAACCCGCCGGCCGTTGGCCAGGTCGACAATCGTCCGGGCGGCCATAAAACCCGATTTGCCTGTTAAGAGATTGGCGCCGCCGATATAGAGCATTTTTGAGCCGTATTCCTCGGTATCGACCATGCCCACTACCTGACCTTCACGGCGGACCCTGGCACCTTCCTCGCCAATATGAAAGTTGGTATCGATCTTGACCTTAATACCGCTATAACTTAAAGGAGCTTCCGTAACTACGGTTACAACCTCGATGCCGCCCCGCTGGCCCTGGACGATATAGGGTGCCGGGCGCGGGCAGGGATACTCGGTTCCGGCACCGATGGCCGTGATTAAGGGCCATTCTATTTCCGGTGGCGGCAGGGTGGGTTTAGGTACGCTGGTTACCAGCGGCCGGTTGCGGACCAGTTGCCCTTTAATATTGGTATAACGGCGGCAGGCGCCGGTAAAACCCTCCTGAACCTGGCACTGGACCGGACAGTGGCTGCAGGTGACACTCCCGGCCGGGGGTTTAGCCTCTTTCTGCGCCGCTCCCCGGTTGCAGACCCGGGTGCAAATGCCGCAGGAAGAGCAACCCGCGCCGATGTTAGCCTTTTTCCCTTCAATGGTAATACACCCCAGGGGGCAATTCCGGGCACAGAGGCCGCATCCGTTACATAATTCCAGGTCAATCCTGACCATCATCCAGGCCTCCAGCTTATTTTTTAATACTTACCTTTCTGGTAGCCGGCGGCGTGTTCCGGCTCTTTTCAACCTTGATTTCTCCGTCGACCAGGACCAGGGCCACCCCGGGCAGGTCGCCGGCAGCCAGGGCACCCAGGGCATCCCTTCCCACCGAACCCATGGGAGCGTCCATAAGTACCAGGTCGGCTTCTTTCCCTGGAGCGATAACACCGGTGTTGAGGCCGTAGACGCGGGCTGTATTACCCGTAGCCGCCGCTATTGCCTCGGCAGCCGGAATCCCTGATACCGAGGCCAGGAAGGCAATATTCCTCAAGATACCAAGGGGAATAATGCCGCTGCCGGATGGTGAATCGTTGCCCATGATCAGGCGGTGCAGCTCGTTGCGTTCCTTCAACCTTTTAGCCATCAGGTCGGCGATGCGGAAGTTGCCGCACTGGACCATTTCCACCGCAAAATCCGTCTCATCGATGATTTTGATAACCTCTTCCTCCGGGATGGCTGTGGGGCCGCCGTTGAGGTGGGAGACGACATCCGGTTTGGTGGCCATGACCTGGGCCGCGGTAACCGTCGAGCTGCCGGGTATAGAAGTGCCACCGGTGTGCATGGCTACTTTAAAGCCGTATTTATGAGCCCACTCCACCATGGGCGCCGCCTGTTCCGCCGTTTTGACGCCGCCCAGGCCGATCTCGCCTACCAGCCAGACACCTGCCGCTGCCAGTTCGGCAAAGTCGGCTTCCGTCAAACCCGGTTCCAGGATGAGGGCCCCGCCGTGGACTTTTACTCCCCCCGGCCGGGCGTTGGCAAAGGATTTGTGGGCTAAAACAGCCAGGGCTTTGGTACCGGCCGGGTCTTTAGGCCGTCCAGGGGTGTGGGCCTCACCGGCGGAAATCATGGTAGTCACACCGCCATGAAGGGAACTGGAAATATAATCCGCAGTTTTTTGCCGGGGCGTGTAATCCCCCAGGACCGGGTGAACGTGGGAGTCAATCAGTCCTGGCGTCACGGTCATCCCGCCGGCGTCGATTGTCACCTCCGGGCTTATTCCCTGGAGAATGTCCTCGCCCCCCACAGCGGCAATCAGGCCGTCTTTTATAAGAATGGTATCACCCTCCAGCAGGGGTTGATTGATGTCACCGCTGACAATGGTGCCGATGTTTTTAATAGCCACCATGCTCATTTGCCATCATCCTCCTTCTCCTCGCTGGACTTTTTTATTTCTGCCACAACCCTTTCGGGCGTTAGCGGCAAATCATAGAAGCGAATTCCCAACGCGTCGGCTACGGCATTGGCGATGGCTGCCGCCGTGGGCACCAGGGCTGGTTCCCCCACCCCTTTGGCACCGTAAGGTCCGCTGGGTTCCGGCTCTTCGATAATAATCGGGAATATCTCTGGTACATCCATAGCCGTCGGCATCAGGTAGGTGGAAAAAGCCGGGTTTTGAATCTCGCCTTCTTTAACTACAACTTCCTCCATAAGGGCGTAGCCAATTCCCATACAGCAACCGCCCTCAATTTGTCCTTCAACATTCTGCGGGTTAACGGCCTGGCCTACATCATGGGCGGCAACTATTCTTTTAACTTCTACGATACCTGTTTCCGTGTCCACTTCGACCTCGGCCACCTGGGTGGCAAAAGCATAAGTGGCATAGGGTATACCCTGGCCGGTAGCCGGGTCCAGTCTGGTAGTGGCGGGGTTGAACCAGCCGTGACCCAGGGTTAAAATCCCTTCACCCCGGCATTTAGCGATAACTTCTTTAATGCTTAGACCGGCCGGTTCTTCACCATGCCATACCTGTCCGTTTTTCAGGCTGATTTCTTCCGGCGGCACCCCCAGGACAGCCGCAGCCCTGGTGATAACCTCTTGCCTGGCCTTCCGGGCCGCCTCAAGAACTGCATTTCCCGATATATATGTCTGGCGGGAAGCCGAGGTTGCTCCGGCATCCGGGGTAACACCTGTATCCCCAGCCACAACAACTACATCTTCAACGGCAACCCCCAGGGTCTCAGCTGCTATCTGGGCCAGAATGGTACTGGATCCCTGGCCGATATCGGCGCAGCCCGTCAGGACGATAACTGTGCCATCGTCGAGGAAATCCACAAAAGCACCCGCGGGGTTGGGAAGACCCGTATTACCAATACCGTACCACATGCAGCCGATGCCAAAACCGCGCTTCTTCACCTGCCATCACCCCCCAGGCCGGGCATAACTTCCAGGGCCCTGGCCCAGGCTGCCTCCAGGGTTTTGGCAATGCCTACGCTATTGGTTAATTTCTGCCCGGTGGCGGTAATCGAACCAGGGCGTAAAACATTCCGCCGCCTGATTTCCAGGGGACTCATTTTCAGCTCCCGCGCCAGCAAATCCATCTGGCTCTCATAAACAAAGGCTATCTGAGGAGTACCGAAACCGCGCATGGCGCCACTGAAGGGGTTATTGGTATATACACAGAAGGCCTCTATATCAACATTGGGTACCTCGTAAGGGCCGGTAGCGTGTACCGCCGCCCGGGTCAATGTCGCCGGGCCATAAGAGGCGTAGGCCCCTGTATCGCCAAAAATCCTCGCTTTAACCGCCAGCAATTGCCCATCTTCTGCTGCTGCGCTGGTATATTCGACAATGAAGGGATGCCTTTTGGCGGTGGCCACAAAAGATTCTTGCCGGTCATAAACCATCTTCACCGGCCGGCCCAGCTTCAGGGCGGCCAGGCCCAGAAAACACTGGACGGAGATATCCAGTTTACCGCCAAAACCTCCACCGGTCGCCGTCTGGATCACCCGCACTTTATTTAATGGCAGCCCCAGGACGCGGGCGACATCCCTGCGGTCATAGTGAGGATTCTGCGTCGATGCTTTGATAATCAAAATATCATTTTCCAGATAGGCAATACCGGCTTCAGTTTCGATGTAGCCGTGCTCCACCCGCTGGGTGGTATACCGCCTGCTTACTACCGCAGCTGCCTGTTCCAGGGCCGCTTCGACGTTACCCCTTTTGATTTTCGTTACCGTAAGGATATTCCCACTATCATGAATCGCCGGGGCTCCTGCGGCCATAGCCGAATGGATGTCAAACAGGGGCGGCAGTTCTTCAATTTCTACTTCAATAGCATCCAGCGCTACTACAGCGCTGCCTTCATCCTCTGCGGCTACCAGGGCTATGGCGTCCCCTTTGAAACGTATTTTATTGGTAAGGACCGGTTGATCTTTGACGATAATGCCGTAACTATTGATACCGGGAATATCGGCATGGGTAAACACAGCAGTTACACCAGGTATCTTTAAGGCCCGGGAGGCGTCTATCTTCTTCACCAGGCCGTGGGCCACTTTGCTCCGCAGGACCTTAAGGTGCAGGGCGCCCGGTATATCCAGATCAGCTGCATATCGCGTCTGGCCCGTTACTTTTCCGAAAGCGTCCACCCTTGGTACTGACCGGCCGACAATATTTTTTTCAAACACTGGCAGCACCTGCTTCCATTTTTAATTTAGATGCTGCTATCTCCACAGCCTTTATGATCTTGGCATAACCGGTACAACGGCAAAGGTTGCCGGAAATCGCCCGGGCTATTTCCTGGCGGTCAGGGTTGGGGTTGTGATCCAGGAGCACTTTTGCCGCCAGAATCATCCCGGGGGTGCAAAAACCGCACTGGACAGCGCCGGCCTCTATAAAGGCTTCCTGCAATGGATGAAGCTTCCCTTCGGCGGCAATACCTTCTATAGTAACTACTTCTTTACCCTGAGCCTGAGGCGCCAGCACCAGGCAGGAATCCACCAGTTCGCCATCGAGGATCACGGAACAGGCGCCGCACTCGCCCTCGCCACAACCTTCTTTGGTGCCTGTCAGATGTAAAACATCTCGTAATACATCCAGCAGCCGCAATCCGGGGTCAATATCTACTGCCACCTGTTCACCATTGACCTTCATTTCCAGATGAAATACTGCCATTATGTCACCACCTGACCGTTGCCAAAAAACAACCTGGTTAATAAATCTCGGGCTATCCCCTTGACCGCTTCCCGTTTATACGGTGCTGAGGGACGCGAACCCAGCATCCTCGCTACTTCCTGCTCCGCTTCGCTGGTAAACTCCTCAAGTAAAGAGGCTGCAGGCTTTTGCCCTTCCAGCACCTTTTCTAAAACTTGACTGCGGGAAGGATTGGGGCCTACGGCACCCAGAGCCACCCTGGCCCTGGTTATAATGCCGTCCTCCAGGGTAATAATTACGGCCATATTCATTCTGGCTATAGCCAGGGCCTTGCGCCGCCCCAATTTGATAAATCCGCTTCGGCTTCCAGGCGGCAGTTCGCTGAAGAAGACCTCCTGGATAATTTCCTGGGGTTGAATACTGGTCTTACCCGCGCCACATAGTAACTCCCCAACAGGGACTACCCTTGTCCCCTGGCTGGAAACCAGCCTGGCCTTCGCCTCAAGTGCTATCAGGGCCGTTACCGTATCGGCTGCCGGCGAGGCATTGGCGATATTACCGCCAATAGTTCCCTGGTTTCTTATCTGCGGCGAGCCGACTGTAGACGCTGCTTCCGCCAGCAAAGGCACCCGCTTCTTGATTAACGGAGATAATTCCAGCTGGCTAAAGGTGGTCAGGCTGCCAAGATGTATCTCCCGGCCTTCTTCCTTTATCCCCTTTAATTCCTCTAACCGGGATAGATCCAGGAAGCCCTTTATTCTCAATTCGCCCTGGCGCGCAGCAGGTATAAGATCTGTTCCTCCGGCCAGGGGGCGTAATTGGCCTCCGGCAACCGCTAATATATCCAGGGCCTTCATGAGCTCTACCGGTTGGTAAAATTCCTTTAGCTTGAGCACCTTTATCTCGTCCCTTATTTTTGGTTTTTCAGGCGCGGAAATCCACATGGGGTCCCCGCGCCCATTACCCTTACATCGTCGCCAGTTCCTCCAGGGTCTTGCCCTTCGTTTCAATACCCAGGAGCAGCATGCCCAGAGCGGTGATTATAAAAACGACGGCGATGAGAATAAAAATCATCGGGTAGGCAACGGCCTGGCCCATGACCACAATCATCTGGCCGATAATAACCGGTGCCAGGATAGCGCCGAGGCGGCCGCAGGCGGAAGCCCAGCCGGAACCGGTAGCCCGGATAGCCGTCGGGTACATTTCCGGCGTATAGGCATACAGGACGCCCCACGCGCCCAAGTTAAAGAAGTAGACAGCCAATCCCCACCAAATTATCTGGCTGGTGGTAGTACTCAAGGAGAACATGTAGGCCGCCACACCGCTTAAAATGAGGTAGGATACCAGGGTGGCTTTACGTCCAATCTTCTCTACCAGATAGGCGGCGCTGAAATAGCCCGGTATCTGGCCCAGGGTCATGATCAGTACATACTCAAAGCTCTTGATAATGGCAAAGCCTTTTCCTACCATTAAGGAAGGCAACCAGGTGACAATGCCATAATAGGAAAAATTAATACCAAACCATAAGATCCACAGACAGAGGGTACGCCGGGCATAACGGGAGGACCAGAGATCGGTAAATTTTGCTTTGACAGCCGTCTCGGCCGCAGCTGCCGCCGGGCTGACCGTTACCTTGGCAGGGTCAACGCCGCAGCTCCTCTCGATTTTTTCTACTATTTCCCGTGCTTCATCTTCCTTGCCGATCTTCTCGAGATAGCGAGGGGACTCGGGTAAAGCCCGCCGCAGGACGGCGGCGTAAAGGGCCGGCAGGGATCCGACAAAGAAGGCCAGGCGCCAGCCCCAGTAGGGAACGGCCAAGTAACCGATAAGTGCAGCGGCAATCCAACCGAAAGCCCAAAAGCTTTCTAGTAGCACCGCTATCCTCCCGCGGTGCTGGGCAGGCGAAAACTCGCTGGCCAGGGTAAAGGCTACCGGTACCTCAGCGCCTAAACCTAAACCAACTAGAAAACGCAGGATCATAAGCATTGTATAATTAGTGGCTAAACCGCACAGGAAAGTAGCAATGCCGTAGAAAATAAGTGTTAAGTTAAAAACTCTCTTCCTTCCCCAGAGGTCGCTCAGGCTCCCGCCGAAAACAGCCCCTAATGCCATACCCAAAAGGCCGATACTGCCCAGGGCTCCCATCTGGGTGGCTGTCAGGTGCCACTCTTTACCTACAGCCGGCAAGACAAAAGCTACCAGCCCTACGTCCATGGCGTCAAAGAGCCAGCCAATACCGCAAATTAAGACCATCTTGTAATGAAAGGCGCTCAGGGGTAACCGTTCCAGACGTTCGGCAACGCTCAAATGATTTACCTCCTTTTAACAAAAAATGGATGATTAAATAATTTGGTTATAGTGTTATTTTTGCTTTACCAACCCACCACCTTGCTTAAAAAGTTTACCGCCTCACACTTCATATACATGCAAAAAATATGCCACAAACAAATCGAGGAGATGCCTGGGTCTGATAATTGTAAACGTTTAATTATTGTTTTACTGATCGAACATGCGTTTTAAAAATGATACAATTTGCAGCGCTTAAAAATTGCCATCTTTCAATTTCCGCCATAGGGTAGAACGGCTGATTCCTAAAAGTTCTGCGGCGCGGGTCTTATTACCCCGGGTCTGCCTGAGGGTTTCCAGGATGACCTCTTTTTCCAGATTAACAACTTCTTTTCTAAGATCACTTTTCAGTACGCCCGCTGAGGAGCTGAAATTCAGAGTCTTGACCCTGAGCGGTTCTTCATAACCCCCTCCCTGTATCACCATATCTATCAATTCCTTAATATTGTTTTCGCTGATATTGCTTGCCAGGGCCATAATCCTTTCCGCTATATTCTGCAGTTCCCTCACGTTGCCGGGCCATGAGTAGGCAGGTAAATGGTTCAAGATTTCCCGGGCAATTACCGGAGCATAACGGGCAAGGGCACGGTTGGCCTTAAAAAGCATGTCCCTAAGCAGGACCGGGATATCCTCTTTGCGTTCCCTTAAAGGAGGTAAATATAGAGGTAAAACGTTCAAGCGGTAATACAAATCGGCCCGGAAAGTCCCCTCCCGGACTGCCGCCAGCAAGTCGCGGTTCGTGGCGGCGATGACGCGGACATCAATGGGTATGGTATGCTGGCCGCCGACCCGCATAATTTCCTTCTGTTGAAGCACCCGTAGCAATTTAATCTGGATAGCCGGGGAGATGTCACCAATCTCATCCAGGAATATAGTACCTCCATGGGCCAGCTCAAAGAGCCCTGGCTTACCTTTCTTCCTGGCCCCGGTAAAGGCTCCTTCTTCATAACCAAAAAGTTCACTTTCAAGGAGGTTTTCAGGTACGGCGGCGCAGTTAATGGCCACAAAGGGCTGTCCCTGTCTCCGGCTGGCATTGTGGATCGCCTGGGCAAACAGCTCTTTGCCGGTACCGGTCTCACCCATGATGAGGACCGTGGCTTCGGAACGGGCATATTGCCTGGCCTGGGCAATAGTTTTCTTAATGGCCTGGGATTCACCTACTATATCTGCAAAGGTAGTCTTGGCCTCCAGCCCTTCCCGCCGGGCCTTGAGGCGGATCTGGTACTCCGCCTTCTGTATCGTTACGATGTCGTGCAGGGTGGCTACCGCGCCCCTGGGTTCGCCCCGAACGATAACCGGCACTTTATTGACCATGACTTCCTTATCATTGATTTTTTCCAGCTGGTTAAATGCAGCCTGTTCACTGGTAATGAGTTCTTCTAACTTTAAAGAGGGGACTACTTCTTGAACCGGCCGGCCGATGGCTCCCTGGGAGCTGATACCGGTGATCATCTCGGCGGCAGGGTTGAAGGCGGTTATTATCCCTCTCTGGTCGCAGGCGATAATCCCGTCGCAGGTAAAATCAAGGATGGCCTGAATGCGCTGGGTTTTCTCTATCTCCTGGCGCCGCACCCTGGCCAGTTCCACTGCTCTTTCCAGAGCTTCAAGGACGGCCTTGGGCGAGTAAATATAGACTGCCTTAAAGTCGTGACGCTGGGCCAGATCCCAGGCCAGGCTGGCCCCAACAATTACTACCTGACGTTTCTGCCGGCTGAGTTCGTTGAAAAAAGCTTCTCCTTCGGCAGCAGTTTTCAAGGCTATCTGGTATACGGGGAAAGGTAAAACCTCCTTCAAGTCATTGAGCTCATGAATTATTTCACTAAAATGGACAAAATAGACCGTCTCATCGCCGGTACGGCTTTGCAGGATTGTTTTCAGCATTTCATAACCGGAAACCGTCACTGCCACCACAGGGGTTGTCAAATTTTCGCGCAGCATGCGGGCGTTACCGCCGCCGCTGACAAAAACATCTACTTCACCGCTGGCTTCAATCTGGCGGGCCATCTCCAGGGTTGTCTGCTGGTCAAATAAACCTTCCACCACCTCGATCTGGGCTTCTCTGCTCACTTGTGATTGCACTTCACGGACAACGTTTGTTAATTGACCCCAGCTTACCACCACCACTTTCAGGGACATACCTGTCGCCCTCCCGGGTGTTTAGTTGCTTATGTCGCTACTGCTAATCAGTTCGACAGGAAATCTCTTTTTTCCTGTCTAATCTAATTTCACTAAACTATAAAACCATCGCTTTCAAGCACGAAAAAGCCCCTGGATGCTCGACTGGCAACCAGGGGCTTCATTGCCCTTTCTCGGTAAAACGCCTTTATCTTACCTGAAAACATTATAGTCAGGGGGAAAACAGACTTCAATCCTTCGCTTCTACCCCTTGCCCTTCCATGGCATGTATGTTATAACCAAGATAGCTGACAACTGAATAGGAGTTGAGCTGAGCAGTTAGAGTCGGGTTAGCTGAGGATAGATGAGACGACTCGGAGCTTTTGGGGTGAGGACCAGCTTGGTTAGAGCTGGTTTTTTTATTTATAGAGGAGGCCAGGATAGATATGACTACGCCATTACCCATTGTAACCGAAGTCAAAGCACCTCCAGACCCGGAGGTCCTTTATGCCGCCCTCGCCGGCGGCCGGGAAAACAGCTTTCTGCTGGAAAGCGCCCTTTTTCACCCCCGCTGGGGCCGCTATTCCTTTTTAGGCAGCGACCCCTTCCTGGTAGTCAAGACCAGAGGCTACCAGGCCCGGCTCTCCTCTCCCGGTCAACCGGTGCAAACCCTTACCGGCAATCCCTGGGAAATCATCCGCTCCCTTATAGCCCCCTACACCCTCCCCAGGCGAGAACATCCCATTCCTTTCACCGGTGGCATTGTCGGCTACCTGTCCTATGACCTGGGCCGTTACATCGAGAAGCTGCCGTCACAGGCTGCCGACGACCTGCCCTTCCCGGAAAGTTACCTGGCTTTCTATAGTACCATCGTAGCCATCGATCATCACGAGGAAAGGATCTACGTGGCTGCCAGCGGTTTTCCGGCTACCGGTCCCGCTGCCGTAAAAGAAGCCCTGGCCCGGATAAAGGAAATAACTGCGCGCCTGCAAAAGGTAAAACCCCTGCCGCCCCCGGCAGGGGCCAAAGGCACCAGAATACCCGTTAATTCCCTCTTTACTCCCGAATCTTATTGCCGGGCCGTCACCCGGGCGAGGGAGTATATTGCCGCCGGGGATATTTTTGAAGTAAACTTATCCCAGCGCCTGCAGACAGAGCTTGCTGTAGAACCCTGGGAGCTTTACCGGCGCTTGCGGCGGGTCAACCCGGCTCCCTTTGCCGCCTACCTGCCCTTAAAAGAAGGCACCATCGCCAGCGCCTCGCCGGAAAGGTTTTTGCGGGTCAGTCAAGGCCAGGTAGAAACGCGGCCCATTAAAGGCACCCGGCCCCGGGGCCGGACCCCGGCCGAAGATGCCGCCTTACGCCAGGAGTTATGGAACAGTGCCAAGGACCGGGCCGAACTGGTGATGATCATCGACCTGGAAAGGAACGACCTGGGCCGGGTCTGCCAGGTAGGGTCGGTGCGGGTGCCGGAGCTTTTTGTCCTGGAAGAATACGCCACCGTTTTCCACCTGGTAAGCACCATCACCGGCACCCTGCAGCCCGGCAGGGATATGGTTGACCTGTGGCGGGCCACCTTTCCCGGAGGTTCCATTACCGGGGCACCAAAAGTACGTTCCATGGAAATCATCGAAGAACTGGAGCCGGTAAGGCGCAGCGTCTATACCGGCGCCATCGGCTACCTGGGTTTTGACGGCGAAGCCGACTGGAATATCGTCATCCGCACCTTTCTCCTGGCCGGCGGCCGGGCCTATTTCCAGGTCGGCGGCGCCATCACGGCCGACTCGGAGCCAGAGCGGGAGTACCAGGAAACCCTGGACAAAGCCCGGGGACTGATCCTGGCCCTGGGATTATGAAAGAGGGGAAACGGCGCCCGGAAGGAAACTGCCCCCGTTCTTTCCGTCCCACGGCCTGAGCCTGTGGCCGCTCCGGCGAGGACCTTGGAAAGTAGAAAAAAGCTCACCGGCAGGTGAGCTATTTTCGGAGGAAAACACCCATGCCTGCAGCAATCGTCTACTTTAACGGCTCTCTCCAGCCCCTGGCAGGAACGGCAATCAGCCCCGCCGATCCCGGTTTTCTGTACGGGGCGGGGTTATTCGAAACAATCCGCATCGAAAAGGGCAGGGCCCTTTTTCTCGCCGAACACCTTCAACGTCTTATCAGCAGTGCCCGGCGCCTGGGCTGGCCTGTACCCGAAACCTCCGGCCTCCCAGCAGCTATCCAGGCTACCATCGCCGCCAACCAGGTGACCACCGGCCGCGGCCGCCTGAACTTTTTCCAGGGCGGCCAGGGCTACAACCTAATGTTTACGGCCGAGAACGGCCTGCCCTATACACCGGAAGATTACCGCAAAGGCTGCCGGGCTGCCATAGTCACCATTCGCCGCAACCAGCACTCTCCCCTGGCCGGCCTCAAGACCATGAACTACCTGGAAAACATCCTGGCCCTGGCCGAAGCCCGGAAGAAGGGTGCCCGGGAGGCCCTGCTTTTGAACCTTGACGGTAACCTGGCCGAAGGCAGCCGCAGCAACCTCTTTCTTATACAGCAGGATACCCTTTATACTCCCGACCTGGCCAGCGGCCCCCTGCCCGGTCTGGCCCGGGCCCGGGTGCTAAAGCTCGCCGCCGGCCTGGGCCTGGCGGTGAAGGAAGAACCCTTAAAGCCCGAGGCTCTCCTGGCTGCCGGGGAGGCCTTCCTCACCAACAGCTTGATGGAGATCCTTCCCCTGACATGGGTGGACGGCCGGCCCGTCGGCAACGGCCGGCCAGGCCCGGTGACAGCATTGCTCCAGGCCAGGTACAGGGAAGAAAAATTTATAGACAGGACCTTGAATTAATGCTAAAAGTAAAACCGCCCTACTGGGGCGGTTTAATGTTGATGCGCTTGTTAAAATCGTAGAAGTCAACGGTCATGGTCAGTTTGTCCTGGGGGCGCTGGCGGTGGGCGGCTTCCAGGGAAACTTTGCGGATGTAGTTGCTTCCCCGTTCCACCCAGAACTGGTAGTAAAGATCCTGCCAGTAGCTGTTGAGGAACTGGTTGTTGACCTGCGGCCGGCAGGTGAGGAGGTAGGGCCTCCCCGGCACCTTTTTCTGGCGGCCCAAAAACTTCAAATCATCCACCCGGGTAATTTTTAAAATGGATAGGGGATTGATTTCAGCCATATACTTTTCCTGCTCCAGGGGGTTGTTGCCAGGGGTGACCATCCAGCGTTTGGAGGTCGGGTCGCGAAAATAAGTGGTATCTTTGACCTGGTAAATCTCCACCGGCTGGCCGGTCATCTGGCCCTTTAAATACAGGCTGCCGTCACCGGCCCGCTCACCGTCCAGGCTGCTTAAGCCTATTTTATTTCCCCCGGTAATCAGGCTGGCCTCGACGTGGAAACGGTAGCTGGTTGCCTGGTTGGTAGTATCCAGGGCCCGGACGATAAGTTCCTGGGGTTCAACCTTTATCTCCCGCAGGTAATAGACGTAAGACCAACCACCGGCTAGGGCCAGGACGAGCACCACGGGTAAAATAACCTGCCAGCGCAAAAATTTACCAGCCAACAAGACCACCTTCCCGCCAGAATCCCTATTTAATTGATATGGCAGGCGGAAAGGGTTATACCTGGATATTGTTGGCAAGAGAATATGTGCAGGGTTATATATAAACACCATATTCAGCTACCGCCCGGTAAAGGGCCAGGACGTTCTGGGGCGGCAGGTCGGCACTCAAAATACCGCTGGAGGTAGAAAAGATATACCCTCCGCCGGGCGCCGCCGCTAGCAGGAGCTGCCGGACTGCCGCCGTAATGGTTTCCGGCGTACCTGAAGCCAGGAGGTTCAAGTCGAAATTGCCCATCAAGCACAGGCGCCCGCCGTATTCCTTCTTAATGGCGCCAATGTCCATGCCGGCGGCCGGTTCCAGGCACTGGACGCCGTCCAGGGGTAAGGCTGCCAGGTCGGGTAAAATAACCCTCAAGTTACCGTCGGAGTGGTAAAGGACCGCAACGCCCATGGCTTTAATGGCCTCTACCTGGCGGCGCAAAAGAGGCAAAAAGATTTCCCGCCACAGGTCGGGGTGAATGTAGGTCCCCCGCTCATAGGCGATGTCGTCACCGATAATCAAGGCGTGAGCCCCGGCCTGGACACAGAGGCGGGCCAGCTCCACGTTAAAGTCGACAACAGCCGCAGCCAGATCAGTGATGGCACCTTCCCTGGCGGCCACCGCCAGGAGAAAATCCGTAAAATCAAAAAGCTTACCGGTTCCCTGGAAAGGTCCGTCTACAAAGGCGAAAACGAAGAAATCCGTTTCCTCCCGCCAGCGCCTTAAAAGAAGCAGGTCAAAGGCGTTCGCGTCCGGCAGGCGGTAACTGGCTGCTTCCTTGATGGCGGGAATAGCCGGGGCCTGGACGGTAGTCAAACCCCTCTGCCGCCGCAGCCGCCGCCCCCAGGCATCCCGAAAGCAGTCATTCCCCTCTTCCTTTAACGGCGCCCGGGGGGTAACGGCCAGGAGATCCATCCCCAGAAACTCCCGGGCAGCGACCTCCGCGGCAAAACCTGCCGGTCCTTCCCGGCCCAAAAGTACTGTCACCAGCCCGGGTTCCAGCTCAAATTCTCCTGCCGGCACCCGGTCGGGTCGTCCCCGGGCCAGGGCCACCTGCACCCGTTCAACATGGTTCACAGGCCTTCGCCTCCAGAAGTTATGGTAATAGAAGCGACTTCATAAACACATCCTGGAAAGAGGGCCGGGTCATGAGCTCGATATAGTCCACCTGGCGGGCTATTGTTTCTCCCCGCCGCCTTTCGGCCATGGAAAGGAGGGCCAGCCGCGCCCCGGTGCCGGCGGCATTGCCCACCTGGCGGAAAGCGCTCAAAGGAAGTTTGGGAAACATGCCGATAGCAATGGCACTCTCCAGTTTCAGGTGGGTGCCAAAGGCCCCGGCGACCACGACTTCTTCCAGGTCATCCACCGTGAGGCCGGCTGCCTCCAGGAGGAGCAGGGTGCCGCTGGCTATGGCCGCCTTGGCCAGCTGAATCTCGCCGATGTCCTTCTGGGTTACCACCAGGTCGCTGTCAATGCCGGTTTCCTCCGCCGGTACCAGGAGGAATTCCAGCGGGCCGCCTCCGGCAGGTCGCCTTACCCGGGGATGCTTTACATCCAGCCGGCCGCTGGTGTTGAGGACGCCGGTGCGGTAAAGCTCGGCCACGGCGTCGAGGATGCCGGAGCCGCAGATGCCCAGGGGTGGTACTCCGCCGATGCTCTCCCAGTAGACCTCCCGGCCGTCGTCACTTAACCGGACGGCGGCGATGGCCCCGGTAATGGCGCGCATCCCCTGAGCGATGTGGGCGCCTTCAAAGGCCGGCCCCGAAGCGCAGGAGCAGGAAAGCATTTTACCGCCGTAACTTAAAACAATTTCCGTATTGGTGCCGATGTCCAGGCCCAGGGTTACCTTGCGGGCTGCGTCAATACGGCTGCCCAGGATCATGGCCACATGGTCGCCGCCGACAAAGCCGGCAATTACGGGCTGGAGATAGACATATGCTCCCGGGCTGAAGTTTAAGCCCAGGCTCCGGGCCTTTACCTCTACCGGTGTGGTCAGGGCCGGGACGTAGGGGGCCCGGGCGAGCTGTTCTACGGGCAGATGCAACAGCAGGTGGTGCATGGCGGTGTTGCCGACGATGACGGCTTCTTCAATGTCGGTCGTTGTTACGCCGGCCTTCCCGGCCAGGGTGGCGGCCAGCCGGTTCAACCCCTCGATGGCCACTTCTTGAATGCGCCGGTATTTCTCTTCTCCCTCCAGGGCGTAGCCCAGGCGGGCCATGACATCTTCACCGTAGGCAATCTGGGGGTTCATGATCCCGTCGGCAGCCAGGGTAGCCCCTGTTTCCAGATTGATAAGAAAACCGGCCACCTTGGTGGTCCCCAGGTCGACAGCCAGGCCCAGGGGCGGCGGCGCCGGCCGGCCGGCATAAATGTTGATCACTTCTTTACCGCGTACCGTAACCACGGTGGTGCCGCCGGCCGCCAGGGGTTCCGTTACCAAAGCCAGGTTAAAATCTATTTCCGGGCGGTCCAGGCCATAGGTGACCTCCAGCTCGCCGGCCACCTGCTGCCAGAGGGGCAGGGGGTTTTCAATGGTCGTCCTGGTTAAAGGGAGGTTATACCTTTTAACCGGCGCTTCCGGGACTACTGCAACGTCCAGCCCTTCCACCTGAAGTTTCTGAGCTCCGAGCATGGATTCCGGCGGGATTTCCACTTTCAGCGGTCCCTTGATAACTGCCTGGCAGGCCAGGCGATAACCCTGTTCCAGCTGCTCCGGCTTCAAGAAACGCCTTTCCGTCGCGGTCGGCTCCCCGGCGTCGCCGGCGGCTATCCTCACCCGGCAGCGGCCGCACAGGCCCCTGCCGCCGCAGGGTGCCGTCAGACCCCCGGCTCCCAGGGCCAGACCCAGCTGCTGGGCCGCGGCTAAAATAGTCTGGCCGGTTGCCACCTGCGCGCGTCGGCCCACCGGCTGGAAATCAACCTGTACTTCCTTCAAACTTAGCACCCCCTATTTTGCGGAACATGCTGGGTGTGTACCCTTCCTGCTTTTTAAATACCTGGCCGAAATAACGGGCATCGCGATAGCCGACCCGTTCAGCTATCGCCGCCACCGGCAGGTCGGTGTTTAACAACAATTCTTTGGCTACTTTAAGGCGTACCCTGGTGAGATAATCAATGAAGTTCTGGCCTTTTATCTGCTTAAAGAGGCGGCTGAAATAGCATGGACTTAAATATACCTGCTGGGCCACTTCTTCCAGGGTGAGATCCTGGCTGAAGTTGGCTTCGATAAACTTGCTGGCCCGGTCAATAAGGGTAGAATTGCGTTGTTCCCGGCTGGTTGCCACCTGATCTACCAGGTCCATCAGGCGCTCCAGGAGGCGCTGCCGCATAGCCGCCAGGTTATCCAGGTTTAAAAATTCACTGCTGGCGGCCAGGGTGTGATTTGAAACAGCCTCCGGGTCGGCTCCGCCTTCCAGGGCGGCATTGGCTGCCAGGGCCGTTAGTTCCAGAAGTTTCATCTTTAACAGGGCCGGGCGTCTTTCCTGTTCCAGGAGCAGTTTCATTAAAATATTGCTGGCCTGGCGGTAAGCCAGCTCACGATCACCCATGCGGATGGCCTGGGTCAGTTCCTGTTCCTCCTGAACCGTCAGGGAGCGCCTGGCCCTGGATCTGGTAGCGACGTCGTCGGCATGGATAACCTGGTCGCCGCCATAAAGCAGGCGGAATTCGGCTGCCGCCGCCGCCTCGGCATAGGAGCGGGCCAGGTCGGTAACTCCTTCAGCCGGGCGGCCAATACCTACCGTCACGGTTACTTCCGTGTCCCGGCGTACCTGGCGGCAGATGGCCTCGCCCAGCTGGATAGCGGCCCGGCGGTGGTCACATTCCTTCTCCAGGTGACTGAAGGGCAGGAGAACGGCAAATTCGTCCCTGGTAACAGGTGCTACCAGGGCTCCCGGCCAAGAAGCCGTTGCCTTTTCAATACTTTCCCTGACCCGTTGCTTTAAAAGCTGCCGTTCGATTTCCGAACCTTCCCGGGCCAGGCTGGCAAAATTATCAATATCCACCAGCAGGGCCAACCGCGGCAGGGAAGTGATCCCCAGGAAAAGGGCGCGGCTCTCGGCCTCAGCTGCCGTTATATTCCCATTAATTAGATCCATAATAAAACCCAGGCGGATTTGAGGTTTCATTTTTTCCAGGGCTTCTTTGAGCCGGGCCGTTTCCTGCTGGTGCCGGCGGGCGGCCGCTATGTCCCCTGCCAGTTCGTCCAGAAGAGCGAGCATCTCTTCCCCGTCAACAGGTTTTAACAAATATTTTGAAGCGCCTAAAGAAATGGCTTCCCTGGCATAGTCAAATTCGCCATAGGCGGTGACAAAGATGAGCCTGGCCTCGGGAAGAAAGGCCCGGATCTCCCGCCCGGCAGTAAGACCGTCCATGACGGGCATCTTAATGTCCAGGAAGACAATATCCGGCCTTAAAACTGCTGCCAGGTGTACGGCCTCTATGCCGTTACCTGCTTCCGCGGCCACCTGATAATGGGGCCGTTCCCTGGCCAGTAAAAAACGCATAGCCTGCCGTTCCAGAGGTTCATCATCAACAAGCAGGATCTTGATTTCCGTGGACAAAACCGGATATAGCCTCCTTTATAAATACTACGTTACTCTTTAGTATAGGGAAAAGTAAGCTGAATGCAAGTCCCTTTTCCCGGCGTGCTGTTAACATCCAGGGCGCAGTTGCTGCCAAATTGATGCTGCAAGCGGCGGTAGACATTGACAATCCCCAGTCCGCTGACCTGGCCCTTGCCGCTACCCCGTACCTGGAGATCAAAAATGGCCTTCTGGACCTCAGGGGGGATGCCAATGCCGTCGTCCTTTATTTCTATATGCACCTGATCCCCCACCCGTCGGCCGCAAACGATAATCCTCCCGCCCCCCTCCTTGGGCTCCAGACCGTGAATGACGGCGTTTTCCACCAGGGGCTGCAGGACCATGCAGGGCACCCGAGCATCCAGGACAGCCTCCTCTATCAGCACCTGACTCCGGACCCGGTCCGGAAAACGCGTCTCCTGGATAAAGAGGTAGTCGCGCACGGCAGCTACCTCCTCAGCCAGGGTCACCGTTTCTTTGACCTGGTAGAGGCTGTAGCGCATCAGGCGGGCCAGGGCGCGCACCATTTTTTCGGTAGTTGCCGCCCCCTCAAAGAGGGCCAGGCGGGCGATGGTATTTAAAGAGTTAAACAGGAAATGGGGGTTGACCTGGGACTGGAGGACTTTAAGTTCGGCATCCTTCAGAGCCTGCTCCAGTTGGTGCTGCCTTTTCAGGAAGTGGATAAAACTTGCGCGCTGCTCTTCCAGTTCTTTATTGACCAGCAAAACAGCGTTGAGCTGCATGATTTGCCCGGACACAAAGGAAAGGAGTCCGCAGACGGCTTCTAAATCCTTTATACCCAGCACCGGTACAGCCGCCTGCAACTGCTCCGGAGCAGGATCACCTTTCAACAGGCAGTGACCGCAGAGGACAGCTCCCACCGTACCGTCTTCACTGGCCAGGGGATAGGATATTTCCACCAGGCCGGCATGACAGCGGTAAATAAAAGCTTCTTTAAAATTACCCGCCAGGGTGGTAACATCCACGTCTTTGGTCGGGCTGCCCTGGAGTAAATGGCAATGGCGGGAGCATTCCAGGAATCCTCCCAGGGGGGTCAAAGGATTGCCGGCGGCATCCACCATGACCAGGTGCAGCCCGGTCATGCGGGTAAAGGCGCGCTGCAGGTCTTCCAGGGAACCTTTCCCAAAAAATAAATCCAGGGTAGCCGGCGCCAGGACCGCCTGGCGTTTCTGGCCGGCGCCGATCAGATCCTTGATCAGCTGGACGGCGGTGGCAGCATCGGGCGCGTAGCCATCGGCCCCCATTTTGGCAGCAATAGTCTCATTGAGGGGCGTACCGCCCACCACCACTTTAACCTTGCCCCGCCAGCCGGCCTCTTGCAGGGCCTCAATGGTTTCACCCATGGCTTTACGGGTAGAAGAAAGGAGGGCTGACAGGCACAGGACGTCCGGACGATATTTAATTACCGCTTCGACAAAGGTACTGGGGGCGACATTGACGCCCAGGTCAATTACTTCAAAACCCGAGGCTTCAAGCATTATCCCCAATAAATTTTTGCCGATATCATGGATGTCCCCCTGGACGGTACCGATAATGGCCCGCCCCACCGGCTGCACCTGGCCGGCCAGCATGAAGGGCTTGAGTTCCTTTAAACCGGTGTGCATGGCCCGGGCGGTAATAATCAGGTCAGTGACGTAAATCTCATTGCGTTCAAACCTTTCTCCCACCACATCCATAGCGGCAACAAAGCCGTCGGAAATAATCCGGGCCGGTTCTACCCCGGCGGCCAGGGCCTTTTTAACTTCTTCCCGTACCTGGACGGCGTTGCCGTTGATTACAGCCTGGATTAAATTTTCCAGGGAAAAAGCCATATTTTTCCTCCTAATAAAAACGACCGCAGCAGGGAGCCTCCCTGCCTGCGGTCGGATTTACTCGCAGCTTAAGCTTTAATTTTCCCCGCGCGAGCGGCGGCAATATATTCCAGGCAATATTCATCCTGCCCAGCCAGGGCTGTAGCCGCTTTCAAAAGACCCATCAGGGGCATATCCAGGGGGTCAAGGATAAAGGCATCCATCCCCCGCGTGAGGCACATGACCATAAAGGCCCGGTTTAACAGCCGGCGCTCCGGTAAGCCATAAGAAACATTGGACAGGCCGCAGATAATATGAACTTTGGGATACTTGTCCTTTAATGCCGCCACCGCGTCAAGAGCTTCGACGCCGTACTGGCTGTTAACCCCCAGGGGCTTGATCAGGGGATCCAGGTAAATATCGTCTTCCGGTATCCCGGCCTCTAAAAGCCCTGGTACCAGCTTGCCGGCTACCCGCAAGCGGTCGGCCACCGATTCCGGCATGCCGCCGTCGTCCATGCAGAGGGCAATGACCTTGGCTTTATATTTCTGCACCAGGGGCAAAACTTCCTCCCAGCGCTGCTTCTCCGCAGTGATAGAATTAATCATGGCCCGGCCTTTATGGGCCGCCAATCCGGCAGCCAGTGCTTCGGCGCTGGGACTATCGATACATAAGGGCACATCAACGACTTCCTGGACGATATTGACCAGCCAGGTCATCACTTTGTCTTCTTCACCGATGCTTGTCCCGCAGTTGACGTCAATAATGTGGGCGCCGGCCTCAACCTGCTTCCTGGCCAGATCCTGGATGTATTCCTTATCGCGGTTAGCAATGGCCTGGGCAACAGCCTTACGGCTAGAATTTATTAGCTCACCAACAACCAGCATTCCTTGGCCTCCCTACGAAGCCAGCAGCTGGCGGGCAAGATCTACAGCTGAGGCAGCATCGGGAGCATAGCCGTCGGCTCCGATTTCATCGGCAAATTTCTGGGTTACCGGAGCGCCGCCGACCATAATCTTAATTTTATCGCGGTAAGCCGCCAGGCCCTCGACAGTTTTCTTCATCTGCATCATGGTGGAGGTCAGCAGGGCCGAAATACCGACCAGCTGCGGCTTGTGCTCTTCTACCGCCTGGACAAATTTCTCTACCGGCACGTCGATACCCAGGTCAACTACCTTGAAGCCGGCACCTTCCATCATCATAATGACCAGGTTCTTGCCGATATCGTGGAGGTCGCCCTTAACCGTACCGATGACGAGGGTTCCTTTATCCTCCATGGCGTCGCCGGTAAGCAGGGGCTTGACCACATCCATACCGGCATGCATGGCCCGGGCCGCCACCAGGACCTCAGGCACGTAAACTTCATTGTTCTTAAACTTGACGCCAATGATATTCATGGCTGCAATCAGGCCGTCGTTAATAATGGTGGTGGGAGCGACGCCCTCATCCAGGGCCTTCTGGGTCAGCTCCTTGACCTTGTTGGCGTTGCCGGCCATCAGGGCTTCTTTGATTTCCTCCAGGACTGCCACTTTGCCTTGCCTCCTTAGAATATTCATGTTGGTTCATATTTAAGTTTATTTTAAGATTACTTGCGCTGCAAGGCTAAATTCTTGCCAAAAGTTTGTTTTCTTGCCCTGGGAGAGATTCTTTCTGGAATTGTTGTAATATCTTGCCTTGCCTGCCGCCATATCCTGCCACCAATCCGGCCCCAACGTCGAACAGGTCTCGATGTCTCTGGTGCTAATCGTTCATCTGGCCTGCCAAGTTAACAATAAAAACCGGGAAACCTGAATTTCCCGGTTGCTTTAGTTTCTAACCTTTAAAGAAACTTATTCGGCTTTCTTGAAAATAAACCCGTAGTAATCCTGCCCAACGCCTTCTTTTACTACACCAACAGTGGCTTTCAGCATCATGCCCACGGCCAGGTCTTCACAATAGATCTGGCCGGTGACCCGCAGGCCGTTGGGGAACTCGACAATGCCGAAGGCCAGCCAGGGCTTCATGTAACCCTCGGGGAGGTTGTAAACGCGGGTATAAGTTAAAAGGGTTACTTCGCCTTCTAATGGTACTTCTTCAAACTGGCGATGGCCGCACCGGCGGCAAACGAAATAGGCCGGATGGTGGAGCTTGCCGCAGCTGGTGCACCTATAGGCATACATCTTCGGTTCCATGGCCTACTCCCCCTCATTGCTCAAGATTGTAGCCACGACGTTATTGCCAAAGCCGCCAAAGTTCACTGCCAGCCCGTTTTTAGCGCCTGCTACCTGGCGGCCGCCGGCTTCTCCCCGCAGCTGGCGAACCAGTTCGACAATCTGGGACACACCGGTAGCGCCCACAGGATGGCCCTTGGCCTTCAGGCCACCAGAGGTATTGATGGGGATCCTGCCCCCGACTTTGGTATCTCCCCGCCGGACGGCCAGATGTCCCTCACCCTTGGGGAAGAAGCCAACTTCCTCCGAGATAGCGATCTCCAGGATGCTGAAGGCGTCGTGGAGTTCCGCCACGTCAATATCTTCCGGCTTCAGCCCGGCCATCTGGAAGGCCCGCTGGGCCGCCAGGCGCACGGCCAGCAGGTCAGTCGGCACTTCCCTTTCAGCAATCACATGGGTGTCCGTGGCCTGGCCGATGCCGGCAATGCGGATAGGCTTCCTGGCAAAACGGTCAGCTACGTCCAGGGCGCAAAGGACCAGGGCAGCCGCCCCGTCGGACACCGGGCAGACGTCATAGAGTCTGAGGGGCTCGGCAACGTAGGGGTTAATGACACCGGCGTCTTCGTCTTCGGTAATGGCGTATAAATCGGGTACCAGATGGATGTGGGCCACCGGGTTGTGCATGGCGTGCTCGTGGTTTTTGACGGCTACCATGGCCAGGTCTTTGGCCGTAACGCCGTATTTATCCATATAGAGGCGGGTAAACATACCGGCAAAGGCCGGCAGGGTCAGGCCGTACCTGTACTCTGCTTCCGGGTGTAGCATGGTGGCCACAAAATCGGTAGCCTCCCAGCCGGTGACCACCCGCATCATTTCCCCACCCACAACGAGGGCCACATCGCACATACCGCTGGCAATGGCCATAAAGGCCAGCTTTACCGCTGAAGCGCCTGAGGCCGGGCCGTTTTCCACTGTTTCCGCCATGGCCGGGCGCAAGTTCAAAGTATCTACCAGGGCTGAAGCCACCCCGCTCTGGCGGTTGAGCATGCCGGCGCCCATGGTGGCCACCAGGACCTGGTCCACGCCATGGCCGGGTCCAGTCTTAATCCCCGCTTCATCCAGGGCTTCGACGGCAGCAGAGCTGAGCATATCGAGGAAAGAGCCGTTGGCGCGGCCGAATTTTGTATGGCCCACGCCAACGATACCGACTTGACGCACCGCCTACCGACCTCCTCCACTTTATTTACAAAAATTACAGAGAAGGAACGATTAGTTTTTTCGCCGTGGCCAGCATCTCTTCGGGGACCGGGCGGCGGCCGGTGCACTTGGCAGCCTTGTGCTTTTCCCACAGGGCCTTGGTGAGGACATAGGTGGGCACGCCACCTAGTTCATGCCATTGCTCCGGCCGCGGTTCCAGCTCATACTCAATCATCCAGCGCCGGAAACCAATGGGGCTCTCTGCCACAATCCAGACTTCTTCCTGGCCCAGGTAATCCAGGTGGTACTCCATTTTGGCCGCAAAGAGCTGGGCACCGATGCGCAAGCCTCGCTTCAGGGTCATGGTATGATAGGACATGCCAACTTTCTCGTTGAGCATGCGGCCATTGACAATGCCAACAATAACCCCGTTAATAGTGCCGACCAGGCAGTATTCATCCTTCACCCGGTAGCGGTAAAACCCCAAGAGTTCGGCATACAGGCGGGCGGCGACGATGTCGTAAAAGTCCTTTTCCACGGCAATCATGGGCTTGACGGCTTCCAGGACCCGCGGCACGTCTTCCCGGCTGATCTGGTGCACGACCATTTTCTCGCCGGAGGCCAGGGTGATGTATTTTGGGGGGTAAGGGACCATGGGCGTCTCAGGTGGGCGCAGGGATTGCTCCAGTTTGTCAACTAGCATGAAACAAAACCTCCTTAATTAATAATGATATTTAAATAATTTCCCAAACGCCCCAATAATCCTTTGTAAATACTTTATAAACCCGAGCCCCTGCTTTTATTTATTCTCAACTTTGCCGTTCAACAATTTGAGGGCTACCTCCAGGTTAAAACGGTCTTCCGGGCAGTTCAAATCCATTCCGCTGATCTCCTGGATCCGCTCCAGGCGGTACAGGATGGTATTGTAGTGGGTAAAGAGGGCTTCCGAAACCTTTTTGAGATTGCCGTGGTGCTCAAAATAGGCCTGCAGGGTACGGATGAGTTCGGTATTTTTTTCCCGGTCATACTCCAGAAGTTTACCCAGGGTTTCCTGAAGATAATTGTTTACTTCCTTCTCCCTGTCCCGGGAATAAATGAAACGGTAGATTCCCAGGTCATTGAAGGCAATTACCCCCCGGCGGCCGGGCAGGTTTTCGCTTATGCGCAGGGCCTGTTTGGCCTCCTGGTAGCTCTGCTGCAGGCCCTTGAGGCCAGGGTAAAAACGCCCCAGGCCGATACGGACTTCCCAGCCGGTAAATGCGCACGTCAGGCATTCCTGGACGGTCTTCATTTGCTTCCTGGCCAGCTCATTGATTTGCCGGGCAGATAAACCCCTGTCCTCCACGGCCAGCAAGATTACCAGGTAGTCACCCTTGGTACCCACCAGGCAGTGGACGCCCTGTTCCAGCATCCTGCTCGGTAGCTCCCGCAGCACCCGGTTTTTAGTTTCCTGGTTGGGTAAATGTCTTGCATCCTCCCTGGATGGCAGCGGCCAGGCCAGGCCGACAACATAATTCCTCTCCAGGTCCCAGCCCAACTTCCTGGCGTGCTCCAATTCCAGCTTTTCATCCTCAATGCGGCCGCTTAAAAGGTGGTTTAAAAACTCGTTGGAATACCGCCGCTCGACTTCCCGCAAGGACCGCTCGCGGGCAATTTCCAGGGCCGTCATCACTGCCAGGCGCTCGATGGTGGAAATATCGCTGCTATTTAAGGGCCGCATTGTTTCCCAGATATAGATAGAGCCGTAACACTCGCTGGCCACTGTCAGGGGCATATAAAAGCAACCTATACTGCGATCATTTATGGCCAGTTCCAGGCGGTTGTTTATCCGCTGGTAGAGCCCATCACCGGGCGCGGCTTTGGCTTTTGCAGCCGCCAGTAAAACGTCTATCTCGTTTTCCGGCCAGTTAACGCAACTGCAGGCATGGCGATCATTTAGAATATCGCTAATATAAACGGAATTGTTTACCAGTGAAGCCAGGGTAAAGGCAATTTTTTGTAAACCGCCGCCCTCAATCATAATCTTCATGAGGGCGCTGTGGACATCGAGCATCTGCAGCAAAAAGGCCGACTGTTCGTGGAGGATGGCGCTCAGCACTTCATAAATCAAGTCGGCAAAGCCTACATCCGGCGGTAGTTCCACCAGGGGGAATTCATAGGCATCGGCCAGTTGCAGCATAGGCGGGGGGATAGTTTCCAGGTAACGCCTGGTCTTGATGCAGATACCGGCCAGGCCCAGCCGGGCCAGGGAGGGGACCAGACTCTGCTGGGCTTCTTGATTATCCCTGATGGCAAAACCGGTGGTTACCAGGAGCTGGCCCGGCTTGACCCAGTTGACGATGTCCGGGACTTCCATAATGTTGACCCCGGTAACCAGGCGGCCCAGGCCGCTGTTGCCGGCCAGGATCCTGCTGCCGTGGAAGACGGGCAGCTCAAGGAGCTTCTTCAGGGGTATCCCCAGTTCCTGCATTATATGCCTGTTTTCGCCGGTGCTGATAGCCATATGCCCATCTCCTTCAACCCGTTGGCAGGTTAACATAAATACAAATGGCTCGAAACGAGGCCCAAGCCCTCACTCCGAGCGCGAAGCTATTCTTAACTTAAATTTTATCTTTTCTTAAGGTACCTGACAACATGCCAATTAATGGTTTAGCTGCTGCTTGCGGCTTAAAGACTCGCCCGGCGCCTCCAGTTCTTCGTTCAGCAAGCCAACGGAATTAAGCAGGTACACTATGAGGGAAATAATAATACCCACTACCGCCGCCAGGGCCATACCTTTAAGCTCTACCGTCCCTATAACCAGCTTGGCGCCGCTGACCCCGATGGTAAAGACGATGGCCGATAAGACCATATTGTAGTTTTTGCTGTAGTCTACCATCTGCTCCACAAGCATGCGGATACCGGCGGCCGCGATAACGCCGAAGAGGAGGATGCAGATACCACCCATGACCGGAGTTGGAATGGTTTGAATGGCCGCCGCAAATTTACCAACGCAGGACATGATTATAGCAATGATGGCTGCCCCGCGGATTACCCAGACGGAATAAACGCGGGTGATAGCCATGACGCCGATATTCTCACCATAGGTGGTATTGGGAGGTGAGCCGGTAAAACCGGAAATGAAATTGCTGATGCCGTCACCCAGGAGGGAGAGGTGCAGGCCAGGCTCCTTCACCAGGTCCCGGTTCACAATATTGCCGGTGACAATTAGGTGCCCAATATGCTCGGCCAGGACCACCAAGGCTGCCGGAGCAATGATGGCCACGGCATTGAGATCAAAAACCGGGGCATGAAAATCAGGAAGCTTGAACCAGGGAGCCTGGGCCACAGGGGTAAAGTCTACCATACCTTTGAAGAGGGCGAAAATATAACCGCAAATAACTGCCGTGAGTACCGGTATGACCTGCAAAAAGCCCCGGAAAACTACTGATCCGATCACACCGACCAGGAGGGTAAACATGGAAACCATAATGACATTGGGGTCCATTTTATCGGCCACCAGGCCAGTCATCTGGGCCGCTACCGGTGCCAGTTCCAGGCCGATGACCGCCACTACAGCCCCCATGACCGGCGGCGGCATGACAATATCAATCCATTTGGTACCAACATAGCGGATAATGAAAGATACAACAATGAAGAAGAGACCAAAGAAGATGAAGCCTGATTGAGCGTGATTATAGCCTGCTTTGGAAATGATCAATAAGGTCGGGGCGATAAAGGCAAAGCTCGAACCTAAATACGCTGGAATGCCGCCTTTGGTAACAAAGCTATAAATCAAAGTTCCAATACCATTCATCAACAGGGCGATGGCCGGGTTAATTTTAAAAAGCAACGGTACCAGCACCGTCGCACCGAACATAGCCATCAAGTGCTGCAGGCTCAAAGGAATAGTTTCTAGAATAGGCAGCTTTTCTTCAATTTCAATGGTCCGTCTGGTTCGGCTCATTTTCATTCCTCCTTCTTTTTAATAATAATATTGGGTATGAAGAGAACAATTCTTTTCAAAAAATTTTTATACCCCCTTCCCTTAAAATGGTAAAATTTATTTTATGAAGAACACGGTACCTCCCTGGAAACCTAATAAAACTATGTTTTAAGGCAAGGAGGCACCGTGTCCTCAAATCCGGATCCGGGCCTTACTTCTTATTCCAGGCCAGGTAAATCTTTTCCGCCGTCAGGGGCGCTTCCTTTATCTCCAGGCCGGTGGCGTTGGCCAGGGCATTGGCGATGGCAGGCGTAATGGAGATCATGGGGTGTTCCGCCACTCCCCGGGCACCATAGGGGCCGTCCAGCTGGGGTGTTTCGACAAAATAGACCTCCATTTCCCGGGGCAAATCTTTGGCCGTAGGTATCTTATAGTCCACCAGGTTCCTCGTCAAGAGCCTCCCGGCGTCATCGTAGAGGAGGACTTCCGAAAAGGCTGTACCCAGGCCCTGAACAATGCCGCCGATTACTTGCCCTTTGCTCAGGGTTGCGTTTAAGACTTTGCCCACGTCAAAGGCCGATACGACTTTGAGCACCTCGATATTGCCCGTCGCCGTGTCCACCTCGATCTCAATGGCGTGGGCGCCGTAGGTCCAATCCAGGGCCGGGTATCCCTGGCCGGTTTCCGGGTCGAGGAAGGTTAAACCCTGGGCGATATACTTGCCCCTGCCGATGAGGGGTCCGCCGACGGCGTTGCCATTCTCATAGGTATAGCCTATGGCCAGCTGGCTGTAGGTCAATTTCCTATCTGGATGGTGGCGGACGTAAATTACTCCCTCGCCAAATTCCAGTTCATCCTCTGCCGCCCGTAAGACGGCAGCCGCTGTGCTCCGCATCTGCGCCTTCAGGTCTTCGCAGGCGCGGATTACAGCATTACCTCCCATCACTGTAAAGCGGCTGGCCACCGTCTGCCAGTCATAGGGCCCTGTCTCGGTACTGGTTTCCCAAACCACATGGACTTTTTCCAGGGGCAGGTGCAGGCTGTCGGCTGCAATCTGGGCCAGGGTGGTATAGGTACCCTGGCCGTAGTCAATACCGCTGACCAGGACATTAACCGAGCCGTCCTCATTCATTTTAACAACCGCCGAAGAAGCCGTCCATGATGGCATGGCCGGCGCCTTGTGGAGGACGGCCAGCCCTATCCCCCGGTACTTACCGGTCTCCCTTTCCCGGGCCTTCTCTTCTTCCGACTTTACCAGGGGCCAGCCGATTTTTTCCGCGACAAGGGCCAGGCACTTGTCAACTCTGCCAGTGTTTTCATGGACCTTTTCCCCGGTAATGGTGATAGAGCCGGGTTTAAGGAGGTTCCGCATCCGGAATTCCAGGGGGTCCATCCCTAACTCTTTGGCCACCAGGTCCCGCTGGCGTTCAATGGCCCAGAAAAACTCGGCATGGCCGAAACCCCGGTAAGCCGTACCAAAGATATGGTTGGTATAGATGGTGTAGGAATCGATTTTAACATTCTCAATCTCATATGGACCCACGCCGGAATAACCTGCCGCCCGGCCGATATTGACGCCATAATCGGCATAGGCGCCGGCGTCCCACAGGTAGGCAATTTCTTCAGCAATAATGCGGCCCTCCCGGGTAACGCCGGTCTTGATTTTAGCCAGAAGGCCCTGGCGGCAGGGCAGGGTGGCAATCTCCTCTTCCCTGGTAGCCGTTAATTTAACCGGCCGGCCCCGCGCCGCCCGCGACAGGCAAGCCACCAGGGCTTCCAGGTGAATGCCGGCTTTGCCGCCGAAACCGCCGCCGACATAGGGGACAATAACCTCAATCTGGCTGCGGGGCACGCCGGTGGCCGCGCTCAAAAGGTCGCGCACGGCAAAGGGCGACTGGGCACTGGTCCAGACTTTAATACGGTCCCCCGTCGACCATTTAGCAATGGCGACGTGGGTTTCCAGGGGCATGTGCAGGACCTGGGGCTGGTAAAAACTATTCTCAACTATTACATCCGCCCTGGCAAAGCCGGCCTCGACGTCGCCTTTGCGTAATTTAAAATGATTGGCAATATTGGTTCCCGGTTTGGGGAAGTAGACGCCCTTTATCCAGGAATAGGTGCCTAAATCTTCATGGACCAGGGGCGCCCCTTCCTGCAAGGCCGCCTCTACATCCAGAACTGCCGGCAAGGGTTCGTATTCAACTTCAATCAAATCTACAGCCTCCTGGGCCGTATCCAGGTCAACGGCGGCCACCGCTGCCACCGGCTCGCCGTAATAACGGACTTTACCGGTAGCCAGGACGGGCCGGTCGATCATATAGAGACCCAGTTTATAGGGGACGTCCGCTCCCGTAAGGACTGCTTTCACTCCCGGTAAGGCCCGGGCCTTGCTGGTATCAATCCTTTTAATGCGGGCATGGGCATAGGGGCTCGTTTTTAACCGGGCATAAAGCATGCCCTGGACTTTCAAGTCATGGACATAGAGGGCCTCCCCCGTTACTTTTTCAACACCGTCAATCCGGGGAATTCCCGCGCCAATGAGGGTCTGGCTCATTCTGTCGCCCCCTTTGCGGCCACAGCTTTTATAGCTTCAACAATGGGTACATACCCTGTACAGCGGCAGAGGTTGCCTTCGATGGCTTCTTTAATCTCCTCCTCTGTGGGGTTGGGGTTCTGGTTCAGCAGCGCCCTGGCGGCCATGATCATGCCCGGGGTACAAAAACCGCACTGCAGGGCGTTATGCTCGATAAAGGCCTGCTGCAGTTCGGAAAGCCGGCCGTCCCGGGCCTCGCTTTCAATGGTATATACTTCTGCCCCTTCAGCTTCCACGGCCAGTACCAGGCAGGAATTGACCGCCTTGCCGTTGAAAATCACCGTGCAGGCACCGCACTCGCCGGCGCCGCAGCCTTCCTTGGTGCCCGTGAGATTTAATTCCTCCCGCAACAGCCAGAGGAGGGTTTTATCCGGCTCGACAGCCACCGTATATGCTTCGCCGTTGACCTTCAGATGGATGGTCTGCTTCACGCCCTTTTAACCTCCTTTCCCAGGATCCCCAGAACCTGCCGGACCAGATAATCGGCCATGGCCAGGCGGTACTCCCGGGAAGACCGCTGGTCGCTGATGGGATTTACCTGTTCCTTTACTTTATTGATAATAGTGGCAATTTTTTCTTCGTGCTGCAGGTCGTCACCTTCCAAGGTTTCGAGTCCTTGCACCAAGAGCGGCGTCGCCGCCATGGCCCCCAGGGCCAGGCGGAGATGCCCGTCGCCGGTCAAAAATCCAGCCACCCCTACCTGGGCCAGGTCATGACCCTTGATCCGCGCTCTCTTCAAATATACGCCTTTACCCCTGATAGCCGGTATCTCAAGCTTTACGACCAGTTCATCAGGCCGCAGGGCATTGCGCTTGACCCCGACAAAAAATTCCGCCAGGGGAATTTGACGCACTCCCCTGCGAGAAACGGCGATAATCCTTGCCCCCAGCACCAGAGCCGCCGGCGCCATATCGGCCGCCGGAGAGGCGTTGCACAGGTTGCCTATCAGGGTCGCCCGGTTGCGGACCAGGGTGTTGGCCAGAGTCTTGCCGGCCTGGACCAGGATAGGGTAGTGGTCAATTACCGGCGCCGCCGCCAAAAGCTGGTTGATGGTAACAGCTCCCCCTATAACCAGTCCTCCCTCCGGTGTATATTCCAGTACCTGCATCTCCGCGATTTGTTTTATGTCAAGTAAATATTTACAGTTTAACACCCTGTCTCTAAGATTAACAATAATATCCGTCCCGCCGGCAAAAACCCTGGCTGCCTCGCCATATTTTTCTTTAAGCTCTACGGCTTCAGCAAGACTGGCAGGCTTAAAGTATTCTATTGCGGCCATGGGTACACCTCCCGTTAGCCATTCAATTCAAAATAGCCTTACCCTTTTACCGGACGACCCGGTAAAAGGGTAAGGTAAAACGCCTCCTAACTACTCCTCATCAAAGGCGACGATCCGGCAAATGGAGGATTCGCCGCCGACAAACCGCCAGGGGAAGCAGCCGATTATCAGGCGCCGGCCCAGAATCTTGTCGATATCGCCGCCGACGTTTTCAGCGTGAATAATGTTATCAGGGAAGAGGGCAATATGCATTACTTGATAATCCTGGGGCGGCAGCAGTTCATCCATAGACTTGCCGTATTTCCGGCGCATAAAGGCGTCGCATTCTTTGGCCTGCACCGGCATCCACTCGCGGATTTTGGTATTCATGGGGTGATCGGCGGAACCGCAGTCAACGCCGATCCATTTTATTTTCATTTTCTTACACCACTCGGCAAACTCACGCGTCGGGCCGGGGTGCTTGACCATATAACGTACTTCATCAGCTTCCGGCTGGTCCCAGGAATAGTGGTGGTAACCGGTATGAATGATCAGGATGTCACCTTCCCTGACTTCGACCCGATCGGTAATATCCTTTGAGGTATAAATACCGTAATCCTCGGCAATATCGCTGAGATCCACTACTACGCCCGGCCCTACCAGGAAATCCAGGGGCAGGCTGGCTATATCCTGGCCGTGGGTGCAGAAATGCAGGGGCCCGTCCAGGTGGGTGCCTACATGGTTGGAAGTAGTGATGAGCTGCCCGTTGGCGCCATTGGGGGCCAAGCGCTTGAAGAACTTAATCTGCAGCGGCTCATAGGTCGGCCACGGCGGTGACAGGTGGCTCAGGGGCTGGGTTAAATCATACATTTTAATTTTGTCCCAGTTTTTAAGCATAGGTCTCTCCTCCTGCCTTAAGTCTGCGGGAATATGACGACAAAATACCTTTCCCTTAAATAAAGGTAATTGCTGTCTTCACCTCCCCCAAATGGAATCCTGAAAACGGCAGGCAACTTCACGCAGGCCGCTGCCGGGGCATTATTTCTTACTTGAACCCGGCTGCCCTGACCCCCCTCTGCCATATTCTCCAGCCAGGGCCAGAAGGGCTGCAGCGAAGCACTCCCAGGGCGGGTTGACCAGGCCGGCGCCCACCTGGCCTACGCCTGCCTCCCGGTGGGCAATGCCTGTATTAATCTGGGGCAAAATGTTGGTCTCTACTACCTTGCGCACATCGATACCTGTAGGTGTGCCCCGGAAATCGAAAATGGGAATGGAAAAATACGGGTTTTCCTTCAGGGTTATCTCGTACATCCGCCGGGAATATCCCAGGGCATCGCCGGGCGTACCTCCCACAAACTGGACAATGGCGATGGCTGCTGCCATGGCAAAACCACCGATACCGGCCGTTTCGGTGATGGCGCTGTCGCCAATATCGGGATTGGCGTCGGCCTCGTTGTAACCGGGAAAATAAAGGCCTTTTACCATCTGGGCCGGGCCGGTAAACCAGCGGCCCGGCAGGCCGCTGACACGGATGCCGAACTCCGTGCCATTACGGGCCATGGTAGTGACCATAGTACTCCCCTTGATCCCGTGGGCGGCATCCAGCATGGCTTTGGCTGCCGGCATGGACAGGTTCAGGAAAAAGTGGTCGTTACCGTTGATGAAATTGAGGATATCAACCAGGTCATCGCCCGGCAGTTCGGCCCGGATCAGGTAAGGGGCAATGGCCCGAATGAAAAGGGAAGTAGCGGCCTTATTGCGGTTGTGTAATTCATCTCCCATGTGCAGGGCCTGGGCAATCAAGGCCCGCAGGTCAATGCCCCCGCTCAGGCGGATGGCCTTTTTGAGGCTCGGAGCCAGCACCTTTTCCATCCACTTTAACCGCTCAATAACCTCGTTGCTGTAGGCGCCGTAACGCAACACCTTACCCAGGCCTTCATTCAAGGTGCAATAGGCGTCATTGCCGTAGGTCTGATTGTGGATTATAAATACCGGCATGGAAGGTGAAATGATACCGGCCATGGGCCCTACGGCGCCGTGTTCATGGCAGGGACTGAAGGTAACGGCCCCTGAGGCGGCGATTTTTTCTGCTTCCTCCGGGGTAGTTGCCCGGCCTTCGTAGATGAGGGCGCCGATAACTGCCCCCCGCATGGGTCCAGACATTCTTTCCCACGTTAGGGGCGGACCGGCGTGGAGAATAGTATCAGGCGTCATACCGGCGATGACATCTATAGCCCGGCCTATATCAACTAGAACCGGTTGCGACTCGGCGTAACGTTTAAAGGCCTCCTCATTAGCGGCGTCAATATCCTCCCGGTGGCTTAATTGCTCCAGGGCGGCAATTAGCTCCACCTGGCCCCGGGCCGGGGGCTCCCAGCTTAAATGAGTTACTTCAACCCCTACACTTTTAAGTTCATCGGCAAAGCCCTGATTACCGAGGCTGACAACTTTTAAATCCTGGCTGAAAAGATCGTTTAGGACCATTGGCTCCCGTCACCTTCCTGCCTCATTCTTTTACCAGAGCAGCTGCCAGCCTGGCTGCCCGGATATTGCTTGGAAGTACCACCACACCGGCTTCCTCCAATTGCCGGCGCTGCCGCACCAGTCCCTGGGGATCGTTATCTGTACCAATGAGGGCGGCCACAAAGACCAGGCGCCTTCCTTCCCCGGCAGCACGCTGGCTGGCTTCTTGCACCGCCTCGGCCATAATGCCTCCCGGGTCAGCATGGGAGCCATGCCCCAAGATGACGTCGAACAAAATGACCGCCACCTCGGGGTCGGCAGCCTCCGCCAGCAGCCGCGGTACCCTGAGGCCCGGTTCAATCATTGGGTGCGGCCGGCCGCGGGTAAAGTAGTCATCGCCCATGTCCAGGAAGGTATGCCCCTGGCTGCGTTCGATGTCAGCCAGGGCTTCCGCCTGGTCGAAGGGAATGTTGGAGTGGATGGGGATCCCTTCCTGGCGAAAGACGACCATCGCTTCATCGCAGAGGGTGCCGCCCCCATACAGGGCGCGGACGTACTTTTGCCCTGCTTTCCTGCCGGCACGGAGAGCCTCTACCGTTACTGCCGCTTCTTCAACTGCCAGAGATACTTCCTTGCCGCCCCGGGCCAGGGCAACCGCACGCAGCGCTGCCTCCTCCAGGTTGGAACACTGGCTGATGTTGGCCCCGGCATGACCCAGAGGCCGGGCACCCAGTAAACATAGGACAACAGGCTTGCCAGCTTGTTGTGCCCGGGCCAGGATCTTGGCGGCAACCTCAGGCGCCGGAGGCTTGGAAATAATAACGATTATTTGCGTCTGGCTATCCCGGGCCAGGGCCTCTAAAGCTGCCAGGGTAGTGCGGCCACCCACCTGTTCCGACAGGTCACGTCCTCCAGTTCCAATGGCCTGGCTGATACCTTCTCCAAGGCTGTCAATAAGGGTCGTTACCTGCTGGATGCCGGTTCCGGAAGCGCCAATGATGCCGATAGAGCCACGCCGCACCCGGTTGGCAAAACCCAGGGGTATACCGTTGATTATCGCCGTCCCGCAGTCGGGTCCCATCATTAACAGGCCCTGCGCAGCTGCCATTTCCTTGAGGGCAATTTCGTCTTCCACGCTGACGTTATCGCTGAAAAGGAAGACATGCATGCCCTGGCGCAGGGCTTCGCGCGCCTCCCGGGCCGCATAAATCCCCGGTACTGAAATCAATGCCAGGTTAAAGCCGGGGCTTAACTGGCAGGCCTGGCGGATGGTACGGGGGCGCTGTTCCTCGACTTCCAGCCCGGACTCCTGGCGGGGCGCCAGCAGCTCTTCCACCTCCCGCAGGGCCGCCTCGATAACATCATCATTGATGGCCCGAATGCCAATCATCAGGTCGTTGGGAGAAGCGGCGTCTGCTTCAGCTGTCAACAGTTCCATACGGGCCAACGAAGCTTTATTGAGATCGGTTCCCATACCCACCAGGACGTCTTCTACCCCTGCCAGGCGCGCCACCTGCCCGGAGATACGCATTAAAGTGACAGAATCATAATAGCTGTTAGCTTTAATTATAATTTTTGCTGGCATTTTGCTTACCCTTCTTTCTTCCTAAGGGAATTACCGGTTCCCCAGCTTGTTCTCCAATTGCCAGGTGAAAGCCAGGTAAAGACCTGTGGCCATATCGGTTCCCGATGTCGCCCCCAATCCCAGTAAACTTCTCGCTGCTACCGTTACTTTTTCCGGCACCCCCCGGGTAACAGCGTGCAACACCTCTTGTAGATATTCGTGATAATCGCCCGCCATAGCCTGGCGTAAAATATGAGCACTCACTGTAGTGGTGCGGTTGAGGTTGTTAATTATCGCCCGGTGTAACCCGGGGAGGTAAACCTGGTACTCTACCCCGGTGCCAGCCGCAGCCAGCAGGCCCACAACTAAATCATCCCCCGCAGGAGTTAACCCAGGACCATAGCCCAGGATGCCGGTCATGGCCGTCGCCAGGTCACCTGCCCGGCCGTAATACAAGCCCCGGGCCAGGCAACTGATGGAAGCGGCCAGGGGATGGCCTCCAGGATGGCTGATTATGTCCTTCATCCCACCCCTGACCCCCCAGCGCCATATGGCCGCATGCAAAGCCTGCAAATTATTTCTTGGTAAATTTTCTCGCTTCCAGGTCAAAGCCGTCCGGGCTTGCCCCGGCCATAACCGCAACCGCCGGCAGTCCACGGCCAGCACTTCTCCTACCAGCAGCCATTCTCCCTCCAGGCTAACCGGCATACCCCGCCGCAGGCCCAAGGTTATAAAATTGATATTTTCCGGCAGATCAATAACAAGAAAGCCTGGCGCGTTGCCCGTACCCCGGCGTACCAGGGAAAACAACCCTTCTTCCCGGTAGAGGTTCAACACCCGGCGAAAAACGCTGTGGACACTAAAATTTAACCGCTGCCTTCCCACCCCTCTACCTTTTAAGCCGGGCTGGAGCAACTGGTAAAAGCGCCGGCCGGCACAAATTGCCGTACAAAAATAAATCCTACCCGCCCCCTTCCACACTTTTATTTAATTTTGATCCTTTTTAAAAATTTCCTTTGGTGAACATCCATAAATACTAGCCGCCGACATTTATAATGATTTAATAAGAAGACGCTCCTGCATGTTTTAAGGTACTATCCTGGTGCCGGCTTTCCCTGCCACCGCAGCAACTATGGCCTCCGGTGAAGTAATTAAGCCCTGGCCGCCGTTATTTTTAAGATACCTTATAATGGCCGTAATCTTCGGCCCCATGTTTCCCGGCGGGAAATGACCCGCCTCCAGGTAGGCCTCTGCCTCCGCTACCGTCAGGAGGTCCAGTTCCTTTTGATCGGGTTGGCCAAAATTAATGGCCACCTTACTTACCCCGGTAGAAATAACCAGCATACTGGCTTTCATTTCGGTAGCCAAAAGCGCGGAGGCGTAATCCTTATCAATAACAGCAGCTATTCCTTCCAGCTGGCCATCCTTTTCTATCACAGGGATCCCGCCGCCGCCAGCACAGATGACAATGTAGCCATTGGTAATTAAATCCCTGATGGCCGCGCTTTCCACAATGGCCCGGGGTTCCGGTGAGGGTACTACCCGCCGCCAGCCACGCCCGGCATCCTCAACCACAGTCCAGCCGTCTTCCTGTATATGCCGCTCCGCTTCTTCCCTGGTCATAAAGCTGCCGACTGGTTTGCTGGGTTTTTGAAAGGCTGGATCGTTCTTATCCACTATCACCTGGGTAACTATGGTAACCGCCTGCCTTTTGATGCCGCGCTGGCGAAATTCATTCATAAGGGACTGTTGAATCATATAACCAATGGCCCCCTGGGTATCGGCCACGGCAAATTCCAGGGGTATCAGGGGTAGTTCTCTGACCGCCAGTTCGGCCCGGCGGATTAAAAAGCCGACCTGCGGCCCGTTGCCGTGAGTAATGGCTACATTCCAGCCCTGTTGCACCAGCTCAGCAATACTGCGGCACGTTTCTTTTACCGTTGCCAGCTGCGACTTTAAATCAACCTGCCCTTTGTTTTTAATTAAAGAGTTACCCCCGATGGCTATCACAGCCAATTTGTCCATATTTTTATCCCCCCTCCATATCTAAATATTTGATTTTACTTTACCCTACCTTTAATCACTAACATATATATTAAATTACACTTGCAAGGATAAATTCCTTTGTAGTAAATATATAAAAAGCCGGGCGTGCTCTTATAAACACCACCCGGCTCTTTAATTTATGATACCTATACCCTCAGCACCCCGGAGACCGGCGATACTTCGCCCGGCCGATTGTATATAAGTCATTACCCTGGGAGTCAATACCCACAATCACCGGAAATTCTTCTACTTCCAGGCGGTAAATGGCCTCCGGTCCCAGGTCTTCGTAGGCAATGACGGTGGCCTTTTTAATATGCCGGGCCAGGAGGGCCCCCGCACCACCGGTAGCCAGGAAATAGACGGCACCGGCTTGCTGCATGGCCTGAATTACTTCCGGGCTGCGGCCGCCTTTGCCAATCATCCCCCGCAGGCCCTTTTCCTTGATAAGCAACGGCGCGTAGGCATCCATCCGCCCGCTGGTAGTGGGTCCGGCAGAGCCGATTACTTTACCGGGCCGGGCCGGGCAGGGGCCGACGTAATAGATAATCTGGTCACGGAGATCCACGGGCAGCTCGCCGCCCGCCCGGAGGGTTTCTACCATCCGCTTGTGGGCCGCATCCCGGCCGGTTAAAATAGTACCGCTGATTAAAACCTGGTCACCGGCCTTTAACCTCCGGGCCGTTTCTTCATCCAGAGGCGTCGTTATTCTAAGCACAGGCCCACCCCCTACAGTATTGCGGTGGCATGCCGGGCGGCATGGCACTGCAGGTTGACGGCGACCGGTAAAGAAGCAATGTGGGTGGGGTAAACTTCTATATGGACATCTAAAGCTGTAACCCTCCCACCCAGGCCCTGGGGACCGATGCCGCTGGCGTTGATGGCCGCCAGCAGTTCTTCTTCCAGTGCGGCAACATGGCTTAAAGGATGGCGCTGCCCCAGGGGGCGCAGGAGGGCCTTTTTCGCCAGGTAAGGGGCTTTTTCCAGGTTGCCGCCGATGCCTACCCCGGCAATAATGGGCGGGCAGGGATTGCCACCAGCCTCCTCCACCACTTGGAGCACATATTTTTTTATGCCCGCCACGCCGTCGGCCGGTTTGAGCATCTTTACCCCCGACATATTCTCGCTGCCGGCGCCCTTGGGTGCCACCGTAATCTTCAAGCGATCCCCGTCAACTATCTCCGTGTGGATAATGGCCGGCGTATTGTCGCCGGTATTTTTACGCAGTAAAGGATCGCCCACTACCGACTTGCGGAGATAGCCTTCCGTATAGCCCTGCCGCACGCCGGCGTTGATGGCTTCATAAAGATTGCCGCCCGTAATATGTACCTCCTGTCCCACTTCTACAAAGACTACCGCCACCCCTGTATCCTGGCAAATGGGCTCACCGGTACTGGCTGCCAGCCTGGCGTTCTCCTGGAGTTGCTGTAATATATCCCGCCCTAAAGGCGCTTCTTCCCTGGCCTGGGCTGCCGCCATGGCCTGCCACCAGTCCGGCCCCAGCACCGAGCAGGCCTCAATGCACAGCCCGGCCACTGCCGCCGTGATTTCCCGGGCTTTAACTTCGCGCATTACCTTCCAGCCCCTTTTATAAATCGGTAATAATTATAACATGTTTTCCTGCTTCCGGGATCTGTTAATTTGGGAGCATAGTGCGCGGGTCCAATAAAATTACGGTACAATCCGGGTACCTGAGGTTCCTTCAAGAGCAGCAGCTATCTGCACCGGCAAGGTGATAATGCCTTCTTTTCCGCCGTTTTTCAGGTACCTTATAATGGCCTCGATCTTGGGCCCCATGTTCCCCGGGGGGAAATGCCCGGCAGCCTTGTAGGCCTCGGCTTCGGCCACGGTCATCCTGTCGATTTCCTTCTGATTGGGTTTGCCGAAGTTGATGGCCACTTTATTTACTCCCGTGGAAATAACCAGGGCATCAGCTGCAATCTGCCTTGCTAATAACGAGGAAGCGTAATCCTTGTCGATAACGGCAGCTATCCCTTCCAGCTTGCCGTCCTTTTCGATTACTGGGATACCGCCGCCGCCGACACAGATAACAATATACCCCTTCGCTATTAAATCCTTGATCGCTTCGCTTTCGACAATTCTCTGGGGCTCCGGTGAAGGTACTACCCGCCGCCAGCCGCGGCCGGCGTCTTCGACTACCGTCCAGCCGTCTTCTTTTACGTGCCGCTCCGCTTCTTCTTTGGTCATAAAGCCGCCGATGGGTTTGGTGGGGTTTTGGAAGGCCGGGTCGCTTTTATCTACTACTACCTGGGTTACTACTGTCACGGCCTGCCGCTTGATACCCCGCCGCTGAAATTCATTCATCAGAGACTGCTGGATCATATAGCCGATGGCGCCCTGGGTGTCGGCAACGGCGAACTCCAGGGGTATCGGCGGCAGTTCTCCTACCGCCAGTTCCGCCCGCCGGATTAAAAAACCCACCTGCGGCCCGTTGCCGTGGGTGATGGCGACGTTCCAACCTTTTTCGACCAGTTCGGCTATACTGGCGCAGGTCTCTTTTACTGTGGCCAGCTGGTCCATCAGACCTATTTTGTTTTTATCTTTGATCAGGGAATTGCCCCCTATGGCTACTACTGCCAGTTTATCCATCCTGGTTTTCCTCTCCTCCGGCTTTTCTATGCCTGCTCCTAATTCGTCTTTAGCGGACGTTGCCCGTGGTCAGGGCCAGCAGGGCCATCCTGATGGGCACGCCGTTGTGAGCCTGGCGGAAGTAAGCTGCCCCGGTATAAGAGTCGACTGAGACGGCGATCTCGTTCACCCGCGGTAAGGGATGCAAGATGCTCATGCCTTTTTTGGCTACCGCTACTACTTGGTCGTTGACAATATAGGAGTCCTTAACACTCTCGTACTCCTCCTGGCTGGGGAAGCGTTCCCGCTGGATGCGCGTTACATACAGTATATCGGCTTCGGCTACCGCTGCCTTTAAGTCATCGGTTTCTTCCACTTTGATGCCTTCTTCCCTCAACTCGGCGGTTATCTCTTCCGGCATCTTTAGCTGTGGCGGTGATACAAAAATCATGTCGCAGCCGTAGTGTTTAAGTAGATAGACCAAGGAGTGAACGGTGCGGCCATACTTCAAGTCTCCCAGCAGGGCTACCTTCATTCCTTCTACCCGGCCATGCTCTTTGATAATGGTGTAAATGTCCAGCAGGGCCTGGGTGGGATGCTGCCCGGTACCGTCGCCGGCGTTGATTACCGGGTGGTCGGCGGCGTCGGCGGCTTCCTGGGCCGCTCCTTTAATGGGGCTGCGGACTACGATTACATCTACATACCCGTCGATTACTTTAATGGCGTCGTACAGGGTTTCACCTTTGGCCGTGGATGAGATCTGCATCTGCGGCGTCTCTGAAACCGTTATTACGTTTCCTCCCAGCCGCTGCATGGCTGCTTCGAAGGACAGGCGCGTGCGTGTGCTGGGTTCGAAAAACAGGGAGGCCATGATCTTGCCGTCCATGTCATACAGGCGGCGCTTGTTGACCAGGGCGTCTTCATAGTAGGCTGCTGTCTTCATGATCAGCTGCAGCTGTTCAAAGCTTAAGTCCCTGGCAGATAAAACGTCCTGGCCTTTCAGCAATTCCATTTCTTCCGGGGTGGGTTTTGGGGCTCCCATAAAATAATACTGCACCTCTCTAGGAAAAAATAACCTGCGGTTTATTTAAAGGTAGATTTTCCCGGTATGCATCCTGATAACTCCGGCAACCAGGGTTAAATATGGTTTACCCTTTAGTTTTTGCCCCTCAAAAGGCGTATTTCTTCCTTTTGAATAAAACCCCTGCGCCTGGACCGTCCATTCCAGGTCCGGATCAAAAACGGTTATATCGGCGACACTGCCGGGTTTAAGTGTTCCGCTATCCCGCCCCAGAATGACGGCTGGATTACAACTAAGCCGGGCGATTGCTTCTTTGAGGGAGAGATAACCCCTCGCTACTAAATAAGTTAAGGTGACACCCAGAGCGGTCTCGAGACCGACGATGCCTTTGGGGGCCGTGTACATACCAGTTGCTTTTTCGGCCACGGTATGAGGGGCGTGGTCAGTGGCTATGGCATCAATAGTCCCATCAGCTAAACCTTCACAGATAGCCACTACATCTTCCTCAGGGCGTAAAGGGGGATACATTTTGGCGTTGGCGCCGAAGGTAGCAACTGTTGCATCGGTAAGGGCAAAGTTGTGCGGCGTGGCGTCCGCCGTTACGCGAATACCTTTATGTTTTGCCCAGCGGACGATTTCTACCGTTTCCTTGGTACTAACGTGGGTAAGGTGTAGACGACAGCCTGTTTCCGCCGCTAAAAGAACGTCACGCGCAGCAATGATCGCTTCCGCTGATGCCGGCATGCCTTTATAGCCTAGGCTAGCAGCAACCTGCCCTTCGTGCATGACTGCACCGCGAGTGAGGTTCTTATCCTCGCAGTGGGTCATAATCAGCAGGTCTTCCCTGGCGGCCTGCAGCATGGCCGCCCGCATCACTCCGGCATCCATCACTGTTTCGCCGTCATCGGTGAAAAGAACTGCTCCCGCCTGCTGCAAAGCCGTAAAATCGGTTACTTCTGCCCCGCGACTGCCACGCGTGATAGCCGCTGCCGGCAGGACATGGACGCAGGCCTCGGCATGGTTGGCGACATATGCTACCACTGCGGGGCTGTCACAGACGGGCTTCGTGTTGGGCATGGCCACCACGGTAGTAAAGCCGCCGTTGGCCGCGCTCATGGTACCGCTTTTGATAGTTTCTTTGTCTGTAAACCCCGGTTCACGCAGGTGAACATGAAGATCGATGAAGCCAGGAGCAACAATCTTGCCGCTAACGTCGATGACCTCCGCACCTTCTACGTTCAACGCGGGGCTTATAGCCTCAATTTTATCCCCACGGATGAGGATGTCGGCTACCATATCAATGCCGCTGGCCGGGTCGATGACGTGGCCCTTTTTAAGTAACAGCTTCCTCATACTTTTCTTTTCCCACGCTTCCAAACTGCATCCTTCGCAGGCGTCCCAATTTGTTCTGATCCCAGGTGAAAAGCCTTACATGCCAAAAACCCGGAAGGGAACACGATCCCATCCGGGTTATCATGACGCTATTAAGGCATAACCGTTATTTGCCTGCTGCCGGGTTTGACAATGGGCAGCCCCTGCCGGCACAGGGGGCAGTTCTCCGGCGTGTAGGTTTCGATATCAAAGGTAATGAGGGACTGAATAGGCAGTCCCAGGTCCGCCCGGCCACCGCTGCGATCCACCAGAGCGCCGACACCTACCGGGATAGCCCCGTGTTGTTTTACTACCTCGATTACTTCCAGGGCAGAACCACCCGTGGTAATCACGTCTTCAACCACCAGAACTCGTTCGCCCGGTTCCAGGGTAAAGCTACGCCGCAGGGTCATAACCCCGTTTTCGCGTTCGGCAAATAACGCCCTTGTCCCCAGGTGACGGGAAATTTCATAAGACATAATGATGGCTCCAATGGCCGGGCCAATGACGGTAGTAATCCCCTGGCCTTTAAACTTTTCCGCCAGCTCACGGCATAGGATGGTATTTTCCTCGGGATACTGCTGCACCCGGGCACACTGGAGGTAGTGGGCACTGTGCAGTCCGGAAGTCAGCACAAAATGCCCTTCCCATAAAACCCCTGTACGGCGAAAGATGGCCATGATTTCTTCCCGACTTAACATAAACCGCTCACCCCATATAATCCTTATTTACAATTGGATTGCGCCAATCAATTCCTTGATATCTTCTACCCCCTCCTCGAGAAGATAATGCTCTAAGCCGGCAATAATTTCACTTAAAGCCCTAGGGTTAACTAAACCTGCCGTCCCGACAGCAACAGCAGTGGCACCCGCCAGCAGAAACTCAACGGCGTCATGGGCGGTCATGATCCCCCCCATGCCAATTAAAGGTATTTTTACAACTTGAGCCACCTGCCAGACCGCATACAGGGCTATGGGTTTAATGGCCGGGCCGCTTAATCCACCCACAACATTAGCCAGGGCAGGACGGCGTGTCTTAATATCAATGGCCATGCCCCGGACGGTATTAATCAGGGAAAGGGCATCGGCGCCGGCATCCTCAACGGCCCTGGCTATTTCCGTTATATCAGTCACATTGGGTGTCAATTTAATTATTACCGGTAAATGGGTATGCCTTTTAACCGCTGCCGTCACCCGGGCCGCCATCTCAGGCACGGTACCAAATACAATCCCGCCCTCCTTGACGTTGGGACAGGAGATATTGACTTCCAGAGCGGCAACACCCTCTGCAGCACTTAAACGCTCCGCCAGCTCCGCATACTCATCAATTGTTTTGCCGGCAATATTGACAATCAGGGGTGGGGAAAACCGGCGTAGATAGGGTAGTTTCTCGCGGATAAAAACCTCTAAGCCCGGGTTTTGCAGGCCTACGGAATTGAGCAACCCGCAGTAGGTCTCCATAAAACGAGGCGGGGGATTACCAATAAGTGGTTGGAGGGTTATCGTCTTAACAACAATCGCTCCCAGGCGGTTTAAGTCGATAAAGGGGGCATATTCCTCCCCAAAACCAAAGGTCCCGGCGGCCGGCATTACTGGATTCTTTAAAGTTAAACCGGCCAGCTGAACTGCCATGTTGACTTTAGGCACTTTCGCATTTTGTTTCATTTTGCCTGGTCTCCCCAATACACATGAGCTGCATCGAAAACAGGTCCGGCTGTGCATACGTTTTCGTAATATATTTTGCCCTGGGCATCAAGAAGGGCTGTCACGCAACCGCGACAAGCCCCGAGTCCGCAAGCCATTCTTTCTTCCAAAGAAACTTCTGCCGCAATGGAAAATCTGCGCGCCAGGCGGGCGAATTCCGCCATTCCGGCCCTTGGACCACAGGCATAACTCCGGTCATAAGTCCTTTCCTTGAGATATTGCTCCCACAGTTTGGTCACCGGCCCTTGAAAACCTTCGCTGCCGTCATCCGTAGCCACAAACAGGTTAATCTTCATGGCCTTTAAAGTTTCTAATTGATATAAGCGCTCCTTATTTTGAGCGCCATAAAAAAAGTCAATTTCGTTCCCCGCCTCCAGCGCCCGCCGGGCAAGAAAAAGCAAGGGAACAATACCCAGCCCCCCTGCTACTAAAGCCAACCTTTTATTGGCCGGTAAAGTAAAACCGCGGCCAATAGGGCCTAAAATATTGATTTTTTTTCCTGCCCCCTGCCTGGTCAGCCAGGCCGTCCCGCGGCCCTTTTTCTGGTATAGCAAAACTAATTCTCCCCTGTCGCCGACGTCGTGGATGCTTAATGGACGCCTCAGCAGGGGATCCAGGGTTTCTGAACAGCGAATATGGACAAACTGCCCCGGTTGCGCTGCCGCAGCAATTGCCGGAGCCTGCAGTTTTAAGAGAAAAACCTCTTGCCCAATCTGGTGCGAAGCCAGGACCTCAGCTTCCAGATTCTGTATCAACATGGTCACCCTTTACGCAAAAATCTCTAATATATTCGCCATGGTTTTCGATTTTCCTGCATGAAAAAACCTGGCGGTTAAAAAACAGCCAGGTGCTTGTTTAACTTTCGCCCAGCTAACAGAGAGGCCGGGGCTGCTGTTTGTTATTATTTCTTTTTTCCCTAATCTCTACCCGTACTTAACGTACATACAGTAACTCTATTTTCCCTTGAAATTGTCAGTTCTCTGAATCCACTCCTGCCCTTGTGGCTAATTTCACCAGCCGCGTATAAACCGGGGCCAGGCTTGCAAAAACTTCTGCATACAGCTGGGAATAGGGTCGATAAAATTGGTGCAGCTTTAAATCGACTTCATACCTCCTGCCGGGGCGGGACACATGCTGCGCTACGGCTTTAAGATCCTGGTAAATACCGGCGGCATAGCCTGCCAGAATGGCAGAACCGAGTTTACATAGGGTATGCCCAAGGATGTTGGCCTTCATCTGGTTCAAAAAATCATTGCGGGCACCCCCGCCGATAACCCGTAAAGCTGCTTTTGCGTCTTTTAGCTTCTTGTTCTACCTTTTTTTCATAAAACATCGGCAACCAGGTTACCCTCCAGGTATCTCAATGCCTATTAAATATTTCCGGACCTTCGTCCACCGCCTATCTACCGTAGTGAGGATTATCTATTAACGCCGGGATATTGTTTTTTTCTATAACCAGTTTGTAAAACCCTTTTTCTTCGATAGTACCGTAATTATGCCCGGCATCCCCGCGGTAAACGCCGAAAAAAACCAGCGGTTCGCTCCCAACATTAACGGTCCTGTGCGCCCAGAATGGTGGTATATAAGAAATACTCCCGGGGTACATATCTAAGACTTTAAAATCACCCTCAACCGTTTGCATTACTAATTTACCCTGGCCCCGAAAACAAATATAGATTTCTGCTGTCCCTGGAATAGCGTGATAATGTCCTTTGGTCATAAAGTATTCATTGCCGACTTTGCCCGGGTAGACGATGCTTGTGCAGTGCTGCAGGTGCCCATCCTCTTCCGGAATAATTACGTTATAAAACTCATAGATTTTAGGGTTTTCTTCAAGCATCGCTTCGTAAGCATTGCGGTCGTAAAAGACTCCCCGCATGTCAGAAAGATAGCGGCTAATCAAGTTTCCCGGCGGGTTTAAAACACCGGTATTAAAATCGCAGATAGTATTAAATGGTACAAAGTTATGCATCGTCAGATCTCCTTTAGAAAGAATAATTTTAGTTTCACAACAGCCTGGCAAGCTGGATTGCAGTAAATCTATAGGGCCGGCGTTGAAAACGACCACTATATCGGTGGCTTTATTTAATTTACTATGTTTTCCGGCCGCCTTCCTTCCAAGGCGTCGATAAGATTCCTGGCAGCCTGCATGCCCATCATTAAGACCGCTTCCTCTGTATAGGCGCCGATGTGTGGGGTTAACACCACATTGGGCAGCTTCCTTAATTCTTCATTAGCCAGGGGTTCGACGCTGAAAGTATCCAAGGCCGCCCCCCTGATCCATTTTTCACGTAAAGCCTTCACCAGGGCCGTCTCATCGATTATGCCGCCCCGGGCGGTATTCACAATTACAGCGCCGGTCTTCATCAGTCTCAACTCTGCTTCACCGATTAAATTACGGGTAGCCGGCAGGAGGGGCAGGTGCACGGACACAAAGTCGGCCTCTTGCAATATTTCCTCCAGTCCGGCGTAGCGGCCGCCGATCGCGGCCGCAAATTCTTCATCTCTGGCTATATCGTACAACAGGAGATCCGCTTCAAAACCTTTTAACCTCCTGGCCACGGCCCGACCTATTTGACCGGTACCCAGGATGCCCACCGTCTTTTTAAACAAGGAAACACCCATAAACTTTTTCCATTCACCTTTTCTTATTGAATGATCGGCTGCAACCACCTGGCGGGCCGCGCAGAGCATCAGGGCCACCGCCAGATCCGCCACTGCTTCCGTATTTACCCCGGGAGTATTTGTAACAATAATACCCCGTTCCCGGGCGGCTTGCAGGTCGATGTTGTCGACACCCACGCCGTACTTGGAAATTGCTTTTAAGTTCGGAGAACCTTCTATCACCTGCCTGGATACTTCATCAATCCCTACCAGGAGGCCGTCGGCATCAGCGGCCAGCTTCAGGAGTTCTTCCTGCTTTAAAGGACGCCCCTGTGAGTTAAGCACTACTTCATAACCCTTTTCCCGTAACATGTCCAGGGGCCTGGAGGAAGTTGCCCCGAAGGAGCGGGGCGTAACTACTACTTTATAGCCCATTGAAATTTATCCTCCCGATAAATGGGGTAAAATTGTGATTTCCGCATCCGCTTCGATAAGGATGTCGGCCCAGTTTTCACCAGTAACGCCACGCCCGTTAAGTAAGAAGGCCCAGGCCGGCGGCGTAAAGCTGATGTTATGCCTGGCCGTCAAGGTATCCATCACCTCCTGGAGGGATACCGGCCCCGCGAATTCCAGGATCTCGCCGGGAGAATTGCTGAAGCTGGAGGCCGGTCCCAGGTAACGCACCGTTATCCGCATTTTTCCTTAACCCTCCTGCAGGAGAAATTCCAGTCCCAGTTCCTGCAGCCTGGCCGGTGTAGGCCGGCCTTCTTCGTCCCAGCCCCGGGCGCAGTAATATTCATCGAGCATCACATCATACATCTCCTTGCTCAGGACACGCCCCCGGGCCGGTCCTTCCGGCAGCTTTTCCTTCATAATGCGGTCCGGCAGGTAATCATTGTCCCTTGTTACCCCCTCGCGCCCTAAAATAAGCCGCTCCAGGGTGTAAATACGTTCACCGATGGTCATCAATTCCGGCGTAAAATCATAGCCGGTAACCAGCGCTAGGACATTGCCCGTTGGCTTGTCGGTAAATCCCATAGCCGACCTTACAACTGTACAAATACCCAGGGAGTCAATATAGGCCCGGGTATCCTGGATGGCCTTGACCAGTTTCCCTTTACCCTTTACAGCGAAGGGATCGTATTCTCCCGTCAACAACTCATCGCGGATGGTCCACCCGCCCACGTTATGACAGGCGCCGCGGCTGGAAGTCCCGTAAGAAAGGCCAATGCCGTGGAAACCACGCGGTTCATAAGCGGCAAAGGGCATCCACTTGGCGTGCATCATATACGGTACCGTCGCCGGGTACTTCTGAGCCAGGTAGCGAAACCCCCGGGCCAGTTCAGCCCCGAACCCTTCCATTTCACCCATATACTTCACCATGGCCACCATAGCCTCGCCGTCGCCGAAGGGCAGCTTCATCCCCAGCTCTTTCTCCGTAAACAGGCCCCGCTCATAGCATTCCATAGCATAAGCGATAATCGTGCCTGTCGACATGGTGTCGAGGCCGTATTCATCGCAGAGGCTGTTGGCGGCAACAATGGCGCCGAAGTCGCTAACGCCGCACTGGCCGCCAAAGGCGCCGATGGTTTCGTATTCAGGATCGCTTTTAAATCCCTTAAAAGGACCTTCTTTTACCTCGCAAAGCTGGGCGCAGGCCACCGGGCAGCGGTAACAGGCTAGGTTCTTTACTTTATAATGTTTTTCCATATATTCAGCGGTAATGGTATCTATACCGTCAAAGACGCCGGTGCGGAAGTTGTAGCTCGGGTAACAACCAAACTCATTCATTACACCTGTATACTGGGCCGTGCCGAACCTGGTATGCACCGGTTTCCCCTCCCGGGCCTTCTGCGCAGCCGTCTTGCCCAAATCGGTTATGCTTTCCGCGTCATAAACGGGTATCTTGCCGGTGCCGTAAACCACCACAGCTTTTAAATTTTTACTGGCCATGACCCGGCCCGCGCCACCGCGGCCAAAGCTACGGCCGTCGACCATGATGCAGGCCAGGTCGGCCCCTTTAACAGCCGCCGGTCCGATACTCATAACTGCCGCACGGGGCTCGCCGATGAGGGCCTTCAACTTCTTTTCCGCCCGGGAAGTGTTTTCTTCCCAGAGGGAGGCGGCGTCCCTGATTTCCACGCTGTCGTTATTAATATAAATGAATACAGGGTTGGCGGCGCGGCCTTCAACGATCAAACCGTCGTAGCCGGCAAACTTCAGGTGGGGACCCACCCTGCCGCTGGAGTTGGAACACAGGTAGAGGCCCGTCATGGGCGATCTGGTGGCCAGCTGGAATTTGGTCGTTGATGGAAGATTGAGGCCGGTAAGGGGACCGGTAAAGAAAATGAGCTTGTTGTCAGGAGAAAGGGGGGCCGTGTCCGGCCCGATTTCCCGGTAATAGTAATAGGCCGCCGCCCCGCGCCCGCCTAAAAACCGTCGGTAGACGTCCGGATTGACGGTTTCAACTGCTAAGGAACCGGTGCTCAGGTTAACTCTTAAAACTTTACCCAGATACCCACCTTTAAACATAAAACTTTCCTCCTGGAATAATTGCTATTACATAATATTGTCTTTACATGCACGTTAAACGTTGAATCCTGCACGCCAAACGTCGGTAAAAACCGTACTTTATTTAACTCGCAAAACTGATTATAGCTAGCCTACTTGAAACATCAAAAAGTCCACCCAAGTACTTGTCGGTAGTTTGTATTGTCTTATCAAGTTGTATAGACCATAAATCAAGGCATAATTAAGCCAGGGCGCAATTACCACCATTACTAAAACGCCGTCAACGCCCTTATGCTTACCACATGCCTCGTGCCTCCCGGGATAAAGAAAGCTTGGCCTGGGTACTTTGTGTTTCAATGCCTCTCTCTGGAAAAAACAGTGCATGCCCCTTCCAAAGCATAAAGATAGCATAAAGATAATATCCTTGATCACCCATCCAGGTGTACATCTTCGCTTAGTGAAGCGCTGAGTGGCAGCTTCAACTGGGAAGTTAAGGCTTTTCAAAGCGGAAAAAGATCCTCACGGTTCCTTCTCCAAGAGTTGACAACGGGTATTTCTTCCTGTCTAATAGAATGAGCTTCAACTATAGATGATACCCTTCTATATCTAGTTTAGGACTACAGTTTTTATAAACTTTTTATAAAATGCAAAGCATCTTTTGTATCTCTATTCATTTGATATTCATCTGCATCATTGCTTAAATCTCTCCATACTTTTATGTTTCTTCCGACCTCTCAACCCCTTCACAAATGGCTCCATTACTATTCTCCTTAAATGTAAAGGGAGCTTGGTTGAGTGGCAAATATCATTTGTTGCTGTGTAGGACACATACATTCTTATGGCTACTAAAGAGAAGGATTGAACGATTCCCCTTAGGTCTATAGTATCGTTAATCTCTTCGTTCCAGTATTCACAACCAATTTTACCACCGTCTTCAATTGTTCCATGAGCTCAGTAGAAGGAGGCTCCAGGCCTGACAATTGGTACTTGCGATTCAACATGCGATATTTAGGTTCACCCAGCCGGTGGTAGGATAAAAGTTCCAATTTTAATACAGAATCGAACTTTGTTATATATTCAGCCATTTTTCTGAAATTTTCTTCATCATCAACGTATCCTGGCACAACAGGACATCGAACCCAAATCGGGACCCGCGTTTGGGCAAGCCTCTCAAAATTATTCCATATCCTCGATGGGTCTACACCGGTAAGAGAGACATGTTTTGTAGCGTCCATGTTTTTCAGATCGAAAATCACTAGGTCGGTAAATGGTAGAATCCTTTCAAATGCTTCCCAGTCACCATAACCGGATGTGTCTAGGGCTGTGTGGATGCCTTCCTCCTTGCACTTCCGAAAGAGTACCGATACAAACTCAGCCTGTACCAAAGGCTCACCGCCGGAGCATGTGATGCCACCGTTAGACTCTTGGTAAAATGCTCTATCTTCCTTCACTTCTGCAAACACTTCATCAACTGTGACGATTTTTCCAATCATCTCCCTGGCATTGGCTGGGCACTCCTTTACACATCTACCGCATAGTTCACACAACGATTCTTCAGTTACCAACCTGTCTTCCCGAAGTACAATGGCACTATTCGGACATACCTCCATACATTTAAAGCATTTTGTGCAGTACTTTTCGTGCCAGCCTATCTCGGGACTCATTTTCATGCCCTCAGGATTATGACACCACAAACATCTCAAGGGACAACCTTTCAAAAACACTGTAGTTCTGATGCCCGGCCCGTCATCTATCGCATATTTTTGGATATCGAATATTATCCCAGGGGTTACTGCAGGGTCTACACCAGCACTGTTCCTCTGCCATTTCAAAAATATCACCACCTTCGAATCAAACTCCCGGCTACTCCCTAAAGTCCCTTTCAGCTGCAGTAGATTTAGTAAAGCCACCGGCCCGTTCGATTATCAGGTTCTGGTATTCACGGGAGAGAGTTATAAAATGTGCACTGTAGCCGTGTACCCTTACCAACAGATCCTTATATTGTTCCGGGTGTTTTTGAGCATCTATCAATGTCTCCGGACTTACAACGTTAAAGGAAAGAGCAAATCCTCCCATCCCAAAATAGGTCCTAATCAGGGCTACCAGTTTTTCGATCTTTTCCTCTCCCTCCAACGTCTCAGGCATCAAATGTATATCCACTATTGATGAATTGGAGCAAGATGAATAATCAATTTTCGCTGCAGAGTTAAGGAACGAAGTAACACCCTTTCGACTCTTAATCGGCGATAGATTGGTTGCTATTGCCTCTCCAGCCCTTCTCCCGTCCGCAGATGCACCGCATATCTGACCGGAATGGTCAGCTGCCGTAGCCCAAAGTCCAGCCTTGAAGCGTCCTCCTCGAGGATTTGTATATTTTCCTACCTCTTGATACCAGAAATCGCAAATATCTTTTACAATATCATCCACATAGTCATCATTATCCCCCCACTTGGGACATTCCAGCAGCATCTTCCTTATGTCGTCTCTTCCTTCAAAATCGTTCTTAAGTACTTCAACAAGCTCTTCCAGAGTAATCTTTTTTTCATCGAAGCAAACCTTTTTAATCGCCGCTAGGGCTTCAGCAGTATTGGGGACCCCGCGCAGTGTAGTTCCTGTATTGTTATATATCGGGCCGCCATCTGTATGGTCCTTCCCCTTTTCCACACATCCCTCTATTACAACAGACAGCAGAGGGGAGGGGGCTATTTTTGATATATAGGTGTCTACCATGTTGGATACCTTTACGTGTCTTTCAAGTGCAAATGCCAGATGCTTTTTGAAGTTTTCCATTAGCTGTTCGAAGGACTTGATGGTAGATGCTTCGCCTGTTGCAGGTCCCTCCATGTCACCATCATCAAGGAAGGTTGCATAATAATCTCTCAAAACCTGTATGTGTAGGGTGGTGATATTGTTTCTATAACTCTTCCCATTATTTAGAGCCAGTTCCAAGACCTTTAAAGCATCAATCCAAATTGCAATAGATCTGTCCTGGGATTTCCCCTGGCTGTATACCTCAATGCAGCCGTCATTGCAATAATCGCGCGCATCCTGCAAAGATATCCCTACTTTCTGAAGTGCCGGGATGATTATTTCATCATTATAGAACGCAGGCATACCAATACCCGTTGCTAATAGTTTGCAGGCTTTTGTCAGCAAGTCTTTTGGCGAATTTTTATGCACCCTGACTGAAACGATGGGATCCCGAAGCTTTAGTTCACTAGCAACATCCAAGCACAGATATGTCAGTTCATTGGTCCCATCTACCCCATCCGGAGTCAATCCTGCCAGGATTATATTGTTCCCGGTCTCCTGAAGTCCGTATTCCTCTCCTGCTCCAGTACCCATATACACTGTTTTCCCATCCACATTTATTATATATTTACTAGCAGTATCATCTTTATTATCGGTATCGTCGCTTTTTATGACATAGTCCGTCATATTACACTTGATCCAGAAGTGTTGAAGCAGTTTCCGTACATCTTCCTTTGTCATTGTTCCGTTTCGGAGGCCTTGTTCATAAAACGGGTAAAGATACTGGTCAAATCTTCCAAATTGGATTAAGGTATGACCAACAATCCGAAGAGCGCTGTATGTGAACCAGACAGATTGCAGCGCTTCGTGAAATGTTCTCGCCGGGTTAGCCGGCACATGTCTGCAAATGTCTGCAATTTTTTTAAGTTCTTTTCTTCTTTGCTCATCAGATTCCTGAGTGCATAATCTTTCTGCTTCTTCAGCATATCTCTCTGCATATCTTATAACTGCATTGCACGCAATCTCTGCCGCCTGCCAAAACTGGTTCTTCTCTTCATCCTTTTCATTGCACCGCAGACGGTTAATATCATCTATTATGCCTTTCAGGCCTTTGGCAAGTACCATGCGATAACTGGGTGAATTATGGCCATATATCATATAAGGTGTTAGTCGGGCAACATTCCATGCCCAGTCCCTCTCTTCTTGCGTGGTATATTCCGGCATAGCCATCTGGGGCCGCAAGCCGACAATAAGTTCTCCTTCCAGAATACGTACCGGAGCTTGCTCCAGTAATGTCTTTTCAGCCAGCGCCTTTCGAATGATTAAGGGATAGTGCCTGGTCGTATCATCGAGAACATTGAATTTTCTACTGTCGCATATTACGAATTCCTTTTTCTTTAAATTTTCTTTTAGTTTTAGTATGGACATAACATTAATACCCCCTATTTATGATAGTAATTGGACACTAACCACTACAAGCTCTTTGATAATTGAACAATTAGTAAATAAACATGGTGGCCAATTCTTCTTCATCATCAAGATCTTCATCATAGAGCCTGTGGATATGGGGGCAACGCTTAAGATGCGTAACCCTTTAGGTAACCTTTATATTTACGCCTACTTTTTAGAAAACCCCCATGCTACCACCCCCTTTACGTTGTCCCAGCGGCTATGGACCCTGTGGGCAACCACTTCCGGCTTCTGGTCCACTTTTCGGGGAATCTCCGATTGGTCAAAAGTTCACAGCCGCTGCATATCCACAGGCCGTAAATAGAAGGATTTTGTAAGCCCAGTTTGCAGCGGCCGACTTGTGCATCGCTTGAAGCCTGGGACGGTTCTGATATTTTGCAATGCTGTTTTGGCGGCCTGAGCCTCTGGGAAACGTTTATTGAAACTTCGTTAAATGTTTGATTTTCATGCAAATTTTATTTAAACTGTGTAGACCCCGCCCCTGTTTATCGGTTATCCAATTCGACAACGAATTTTTTATGGCTAACCTTACTTAAATTTTTGGACTTGCTACTTAAGAAACCTACTATCCCTTCAGGCAGATACATGCGGATTAACAATGCTAAAACTCCGCAAACTACAATACGCCACTCCATAGCTACATTTAATAATGTAGGAATCGATGTTATCAAAGCTGCGCCGAAGATGGGACCCCATATACTCTTCGGCCCTCCAATCCAGAAGGATAAAATGGTAATGAACGACAGCTCCACCGACCAATAAGAAGGAGAAGTGAATCCCGTACTGTAGCCGGTGCAAAAACCGGCTAATCCTAGAAACGGGACAAAAATCAAGTAGGCCAACCTTTTGTATTTTGTTATATTTATGCCCAAACTGCTGGCCAGCTGTTCATTTTGGGCAGCAAGGGCAATTACCCTACCCAGACGTGTCCTTAAAATCCAGTAAATCGCTCCGACCCCTATCAATGTAAAAACCAGTATGATCAGATACTTATAAGGCAATTGTTTGAAGATATCTGCCGGCGGCAAGGTTTCAAGGGCTACTCCCATTGTTCCACCTGTGAAACTTGGAAAGGCGGCTATGAATGCATGGAACGCGAAAACGAAAAATATATTAAGAATCCCTTGATTCATGATTCCACCTATTTTGATGGACGGTATGGATAAAAGCATACCGACTAGCGTAGCCAAAAATATTCCGAGAAGGATTGCAAGCCATGGATTTACACTTCCTGTCCGAGCAGATAAAGCATATGCATAGACTCCCACCCCCGCCAAGGCCGATAAGCCGAATGCAGGCTGTCCGGCTACCTCAAGGAGAGCCCAGGCTGCTGTCGTAAGTAGTATGCTACTCATGACCCTCCCCAGAAATACCGACCAAAAAAAGTTGTTTGTTATTACAGGAAGCAGTAAACCCACTAATATAATGACAAATATAATTATTTTTTTCTTGCTTATCATATGTTCGTTCGCTCCTTTATAATGTTCGTTCGCTCTTTAAAAAGCCTCTCGGGAAGACGATTATAGCAATAGTAAATATGATAAACACAACAATCGGTACAAATACGCCCCCAATTAGGAAATTACTTAAAGCATATGAAAAGCCCACTAAGACCGACGCAATAAGTGCCCCTGAAACATTGCCAAGCCCACCAAGTACAGAAATAATGAACCCGTATATAACGATTTCAGAACCGGTTTCCAGCCTTACACTATAGAGCCTGCCCCAGATAAGTAACCCTGTGTAAGCGCATATTCCGCTGATAGCAGCAACAATTAAATATACTCTCTGGACGTCTATCCCCATAACAGAGGATAATCTCGAATTCTCCGTTACCGCCTGTATAACATGGCCAAAATGAGTTTTCTTTGTTAAAAACCTAAAGACTAAAAAGAAAACCAGTGCCAAGATAATTATAGACAATTCAAAAACATTCAATGTGTTAAACAACCTGGAACCACTTGGGAGGTCGACGCTTACCAGTGTCGACTGGAAGATATTCTGAAAAATTGGCGGAAGAGCTACCATGAGTGCAAAAGTACCATAAAGGATATTGACCCTTGCCCCATCTTCCGTGCGTCCTTTTTGCAGGTTATTAATTACGAATTTCTGAATCAGTAGACTAAATACACAAGAGACAATAGCTCCGACGATGATTGATACAAGCCCCCCCACCCTATTCCAAAGGTTCGTCGTTACATATACGCCTAGCAAGCCTACGTAGCCCAATGCCAGGTTTGGAAACCCGCCAACGCCGTACTGAAATGTTATTGCAAAACTGATTAAAAAGTAAACCGAGGTCAAAATCAAGCCTGATTTTAGTAACTCCACTATCGTACCCATTATGCTCTCCCCCCAAATACCATTTCGGTAATTTCTTCCCGTGTTAACCTTGCCCATTCCGCTGATGAAAATTGGTTCATGATTTCCCCTCCCCTTAGCAAACAAATGTAATCCGATATATCAGTAACTTCTAAATTCTGTTCAGAAATCAGGATAGTTACACTGAATTTTTCTTTCAATTCCTTGATAAAACCCAAAGTATGCAAGGCCATTTTCGGTGATAGCCCCGTTAATGGTTCATCTAGCAAAACCACTTTTTGTAAATGAATTAATGCCAGTGCAATTGCCAGCTGTCTGGCTTCTCCTCCGCTCAGAGTATGAGCAATTTGCTTCTGTCTTTCTTTAAGTATGGGAAAAATATCTAAAATTCCACCAGGATCTATTTTTGATTTTCTTACGGTGAGGGCTAGTTGAATGTTGTCATGAACAGTTAATCTGCGATAGATATTTCCTTCTTGGGGAACATAGCTAATGTTTATTAGATGGGGAGGCATTTTTTTTATAGAACTGCCATGCAATTTTATATCACCTTCGTAGGGACGGAAACCCATGCATGTTTCCATCAAGGTGCTTTTTCCAGCCCCATTTGGTCCTATTAAGGAATAAATTCTTCCTGCTTCCATCTTGAGATTAATATTTCTTAAAACAGGTGTGTTTCCAAAGGAAACAGTTACATTTTCAAATTCAAGTGCATTCATCTTATCTCCCCCAATACAATTTGGCAACACTTTCGTTTGCTACGACTTCAGACGGAAGTCCTTCAAAAAACTTTGATCCCTGGCTCATTACAACGATTCTGTCGACAGCATCAAACAGTATCTCTGTTCTGTGCTCAATTAAGATAAAACTGATTCCTTGTTTTTCTCTCTTTTCTTTCAGTAGTTTAGTTACCATTTTACTTTCTTCCCATGTAAGACCCGCATACAGTTCATCCAGAAGCACTAAAAGCGGATTTGCAATCAAACACCTGCAAAGCTCGATAAGCTTGGAGCATACACTAGGAACTTCACAAACCTTTTTCTTAGCCAAACCTAGCATTTTAACTTCGTCAAGAATTTCTTCAACTTTTTGCTGTTCCTGCTGCTTGTTCATGTAGTTACCGCAAATCAGAGCAGCCCTTACATTTTCTGCAATCGTTTCTTCCGGAAAGTTGCTTGCAGTCTGGAAACTTCGCCTAATGCCTTTTTGGGCAATGATATGCGGTTCCATATTTGTAATTCTTTCATTATTCAGGTATATCTCTCCGGTATCTGCCTTCTCAAAACCGCTGATTATATTGATCAATGTCGTTTTGCCAGCCCCATTCGGCCCCATAATTCCAACTATTTCACCTTTTTTTACTTCCAGTGACATATGGTCCATTACTTTTAACCCGCCAAAATGCTTGCAAATATTTTCAACTCGTAATATCAACTTGACACCGCCCCTTAAGTTCAAAATTTATCCTACAATCGGCAAAAATTAATGTCCCTTGATACTATACTTAGAAAATACATCCCCTGGAGTATATCAAGCACATGAATGGAGGCAATGATTTGAGGTTTCTGGACGATTTCTACTTTGATTACCTTGTAAAATACGCCGTTGGATTCGGACACTCGGTGAGATGAACCTTGCCAAAAGAACCCTCTATTATTTCATTGAAAGAGTATATCCATTCTGTCAACCTCCTACTTTGACGCTTAAGTTTTCTGAGCAGGCCAGCTCTTTTAATCGCTCGATTTTCCTGTCTTCTATGTTCTTTTTCCCGGCAAAGGGATACTCCCGTCCTAGATATCGGTATTTTTCCTCCCCATACCGGTGATACGGCAGAAGGTGAAGTTCCCTGATTTTAAGCTCTGACACAAACCGTGCTATTTTAAGAATTTCAGCGTCATGATCGTTGAAATCTGGAATAATGGGAACTCTGACGATAATATTCGTTGTTAACCCGGACAGCTTTCTTAAATTGGCCAGGATGATTTCATTGCCAATACCTGTATATGCTTCATGAATTTTGGAGTCCATGTGCTTAAGGTCGAAAAGAAAAAGATCTGTAAAAGGAAGAACCACTTCAAAACTTGACCAACTGACATGGCCTGCCGTCTCAATAGCTGAATGTATGCCGCTCTTTTTGCATTCTTCAATTACGGACGCTGCGAACCCAGGCCTGAGAAGGGGTTCTCCCCCACCCAAGGTAACGCCTCCCCCACTGCTTTCGTAAAAAACCTGGTCTTTTTTAACCATATCCACGACTTCCTGAACCGACATTTTTTGCCCTTTCATTTCACGTGCTCTGGTATAGCATACCAGAGTGCAGTTCCCACAGTTTATGCATAAGTCTCTCAATGTAACGGTCTGTCCAGTTTCAGTACTTTTAATTGCACCCTGCGGGCAGACATTCATACACGCAAGGCACCCTGTGCATTTTTCAGGATAGAATAACAATTCCGGTCCGAAATTCTGTGATTCGGGGTTGCAGCACCATTTACAGCGCATATTGCAACCCTTGAAGAATACCAGTGTCCGGATTCCCGGTCCATCATGAATAGAAAATCGTTGTATATTGAAAATAATGCCTTCCCTCTCCAAATCTCTCCCCCCATTAGCAAAGGCATGGCAATACCACTCAGGTACCTAAAAGTGTTGTGAAAAACCTATTCTAATTGGCAGGTATTTAGGAACCAAAAACTAACAGGGCAGAAGGAGGCTTTAGCAAGCCATAATCCTCCTCAAGTAATTTCTGCGAGAAAATCCAGTGTCCCGTATTTTCATGGGGAGAAGTCCAGCAATGCCACCCATCGTTCCACCACCGACCCGGAGGCCCGGCTCTTCCGCTAGGGTCCTGGTAAGGAAGCGAAACTCAGCTATCTGACCCACAACCTGCTCGATGTACGCACCGGTGTTATTCTCGGCGCCATCGCAACACTCGCCAATGGAGCATTGAACGGCTGGCTGCACTGGAGATGCTGAAAAAAGCACGTCCCTTTGTACCAGCTCTGTCCGAGGAAGAAGAAAAAGGCTTCTTCCTGGCTAATGGCAATTACACCGCGAGAGACTTCCTGGCGGAAGTGATCGAAACTGGCTATCATCCCCTGGTGCCCATGGGGGACGTCCGACTGGAGCCGCTACCTACCTGGAAACGTCGGACCTATCGCCTTTTAACGTATAGCAAACGCAAAGAACGTATCCGGATAGCCACGGCCAGGAACCTGGCCCGAACGTTGAAGCAAAGCAGCGAATACCGGCGTACCTATCGTTACCGGATCCGTATCGAGCATTTTTTTGGGGAAGCAAAAGAACGTCATGGCGTGGGCCGGGCCAGGAGCTACGGACTGGCCGCGGTAGATGACCAGGTAAAGATGACGGCGATGGCCCAGAATATAAAACGTCTAGCTACCCTAATTTGGCGTTGGAAAAAACGGGGGGCGTAGGTCATGGAAATGCCCCGAACTTCGGTAGCCGTGCTACAACAGAGGGTCGCACCGCTCCAACACCACCTTTTTCTATCATGTTTTCGACTGCGGTTACTTTGATTTAAGGGGTTTCTCACAGCACTTCTACGGTACCTATATATTTGTTCTGCAGCCTGGAAATGTCATTAAATACAAGTTCCAACGCCTGATAGACGCTTTTGAAAACCGGGTATACCTCATCATATACCGCATGGTACTCTAAATTTGGCTTGATGACCTTTTCAATGATAACTGTCTCTTTGGCTGCTTCCGAGTAATCCCTGTACCACTTCAGGCCCACTGCTGCAGATATAAATCCGCCTCTTGCTGTTGCTTCATGAGGGTCTTTCACGATTTGAAAATCTGATCCAAGCACATCTGCATACACCTGCACCCATTGATCGTTTCGCGCTCCACCCCCGATGACCCGAATGCTTTGCCTTTCTTCAAGCGGCACCCCTGCCCGTTTCGTTTCTTCCATCATCCATCTGAAATTGAATGCAACACCTTCCAGTACGGACCTTGCCATATCATTCTTATCATGGGATAAACTTAAACCTACAAATGCACCTCTAGAATTCGGATTCCAATGTGGCCCCCCTCCACCTCTCAAGTATGGGATGTAAAAAATCCCCTTTGCACCGGGATGACTTCTTTGAGCACGGCCCACAGTAATATCGTAAAAGCCTGTGTTGATTTTCTTAATGATATCTTTCTCGACATCACAAAGTGCATTTTCAAACCAATCTTTGGAAATGCTTCCCGCGGCAGTATATTGAAAGCAAATATAGTCCTTCCATAAGTGACAGATATTAACCATTTTTTTATCCGGTTCTAGGCACGGTGCAGCAATAAAACCCCCGTTCCAGTTTGCTGACCCAATACTACAGTAGTGCATATTACGCTCGACAACTCCTGCTCCTACGCATGACGCTGGAACATCGCCTGTCCCCGTAAAAATTGGAGTGCCTTTCTTTAAACCAGTTTGTCGGGCTGCCTCTTCTCCAACATAACCTGCAATTTCATGTGAATACATTATCTCGGGCATTTTTTCTATACTAATGCCTGCGGCTTCAAGAATTTCTTCTGAATATTTTTTGCTTTTAATATCAAGCCAACCTGTATTAGAAGCATCACCATAGTCATCGATGAAAACCTGCCTATCTGTCAACTGCAATATAATAAAACCTTTTGATTGCAGAAATTTGTAGGTTTGATTATAAACTTCCGGTTCGTTTTCTTTTAACCACATAGCTTTGCAGATTGATAAGATCTCAGGAGGATGAGCAAGGCCATGTATCTGGTAAAACTTAGAATATCCCCCACACCGGTTTATCAATTCCTGAGCCTGCCTAGAGCTGCGGCCGTCAAAACAGTATTGAACACGTTTTCTTAAAAGGGTCCCGTGCTTATCTACCGGAATAGCCATAATCTGGTGTCCTACCGGAACAATCGCCTTAATCCTTTCCGCCGAAATCCCCGTTTCATCTAGGATAGCTTTTGTGGCCAAGCATACCGCATTCCACCAATCCATCGGCTCCTGTTCAATCCAGGTGGGGCGGAGATAGTAGGTTTCATAGGGTTTATATCTGCTTGCAACAATCCTTCCACCAGCATCAAAAAGTACCGCCTTCAAACCTGTGCTGCCCACATCATACGCCAGCACAAGTTCATTATGCTCCCTAACTAACATCATGATCTCTCCTATCTCAATAATTTGCTTTTTAGCCTGTTAAATCTCCTGCTCTCTTAGATTTCCATTTTTTATGATGATGAAGTCCAAGAGACCAACCACGCTTTCTTCATCATCTTCATCAATAGCAGTCGTAGTTATTGTGGATAATGTGGGAAAGGCGAAGCGAAGGCCTACGCGAGCGTGGGATTGCGGGTAACCCCGTAGGGGTTACATCCAAATCTACACGAGCGGTATTATCCACAACAACAGATCTCTGGCTTAAATCTTTTATGTCTTAGGCAGTACACGCACCACTTCTTACCCTCGGCTACCCTATCATGTCTCAGGGTCTTAAGCCCTGTTTCATTCCTTCGTACGGCCTTTTGAGGGCAGGTGGGGTATGCCTTGTACTTGTATGGAGGGTTCATATGCCCTAATGGAGGTGATTAAGTTTTATTTTGGGGTCTTAACATTTAATCCAACTTTTTCTGAACACTCGCCTTTTTGAGTATTTAAGTTCTGCTGCCAAACATGTATTAAGTATGGCAGCAGAACTTAAATCAACAAAATGTTTCTAGTTTATTTACCCACCTAAACGCTTTGCAAGGTTTGGCCATACTTCAAAGGCTTCTTCCAAAGATAGCTGTTTTTCGATCTCGTATTTATATATGGGCTGCCAGTGGAAATCAACCTTATCTGTCCAATCAGGCGCTCCATCAACGCATTGAACAAAAGTAACAGTAACTTTCTCCTGCAGTCCATTTTCACGGAAGGGTCCAAGCGTGCTTCCAAGTGCACCCTTAAATGAGGAACTCTTGAGCGCATCCATAAATTTCTTTGGATCTTTTATACCTTCCGGGCCTACCTTTTCTGCTGCTATCTTGATTAGGTGAAGAGTATCCCACATTTCTGCGGAGAAGCCATAGGGGAAATAGCCAAGTTCTAAATGCCTCTTTGCAAAGTCTTTCCAAACAGGGGATTCAAGATCAGCAGCTGTTACAGAGATCAAATCCTTTTATGAAAAAACTATCGAAAACAAGAAAAACGTTCTCATAAGCGGTAGGGAATTTATCCAGCAAGAAATCGATTAAGTTCTGGAAGCCATACAAATGTTTTCCAACTTAAGCTTTAGCGAACTCGCACCATAGCGAAACCGTTCCTTTTTATAGCATAGTTTTACCATCACCACCTTTGTGGTTTTTGAAGGATCATAATAACCCACTTTTGCGAGTTTATCACCTAATTTATGTTTCATGGAGGGGCTTAGCCCCTCCATGATGGTCTCCCTCGCAAAATAGGCAACCGATTGGGAGCAAAGTGTCCCCGGGGCTTTTTAAATATTGTTCAACATTTCCAGCTGCAAAATTGCGTAAGATCCTTCATGGGTTGCTTCCCAAATACCACGGGGCTTAATGCAGTCCCCCACATAAATAACCGGGCATAACAGATTTTCAGCGCTGAATTCGGGGGGGGCGTATGAATTTGCGCCGATGGCACCAACTATAAGGTCTACAGGCCGCTCCCATGTACTGTCGCCATTCACGCTGGTGATCACGACTTTATCTTTATTCGGGGATAACCCTGCAGTTGCTGAAGTGAATACCTCTACACCCCTTTCATATAACGCTCTTAATAAGGCCATTTTTGTGCCGGGTTCAGCCCCTGGCAGGATTTCCTGCTGTATTTCAATAATTCTTACTGAAGGAGGATTCTGAGATGAAGTCAAATGTAACGCCAGGTCCACTCCAACATGTCCCCCTCCAATGATTGCCACCTCTCTCGCAGTCCCGATCCCATTGAGGAAAACATCCCATGCACTACGCGTCATACGTTCATCATACACGCGCAAATCGGACAAAGGCTTACACACTGCGCCAGTTGCCACTATTAGGCCGTCTATTTCCAGTTTCTTAATAAGATCAAGGGTAACAGGAGTCGAGCAATGAACGTCTACTCCCAGTCGTTTCATTTCCCGATTCATATATTGAAGATACTCCAATATGCGCTTCTTGTGCGCTGCAATTCCGGCAATCTTCAATTGCCCGCCTAATTGATCCTCTTTTTCGAACAGTTGCACATTGTGCCCGCGAAGCCTGGCACGGCGGGCTGCCTCCATCCCGGCCGGGCCCCCTCCGACTATCGCTAAGCGAAGGGATCGGCTTGCATTCGGTTTTATTTGCCATTCCAGTTCTCGACCAGCTTCTACGTTGATATCGCAGCTCAAACGCCAGTTATTATGGTGGTGTTTTGTACATCCGTTGTTACAATAAAGGCAAGGACGAATCTGATCCGTCTTTCCCATAAAGGCTTTTTTTCCCCATTGAGGTTCTGCAATCATAGGACGTCCGATAACAACGAAGTCCGCTTTCCCTTCGCGTATGATTTCTTCCGCATAATCGGGAGAATCAATTCGACCTGCTACACCTACTGGTATATTTACCGCCTTTTTAATTTCGTATGCAAATTCAACGTTGCATCCCCGCGGATGTAATTCTATGGGAAAGACCCAATCTCTTGACAGGCTGTTTAATCCCGAGCTTATACTAAGCGCGCTGACACCAGCTTCTTCAAGAGCACGTGCAATATATCGGGTTTCCTCCACGGTTACTCCGCCTTGAACACGGTCACTGCCATTAAACCGGAAAATTATCGGAAATTCTGTCCCAACTGTTTTCCGGATTGCGTCAATCAGTTCGACCGCAAACCGAACTCGACCTTTTGCATCACCTCCGTATTCATCACGGCGGTGATTTAGGACCGGCGATAAGAACTGCGATACAAGATATCCGTGAGCGCCGTGGATTTCTACACAGTCAAAGCCTGCCTGTTTTGTGATTTGTGCGGACCTCGCAAAACACTGGATGACGTGCGCGATATCGTCCTTGGTCATTTCAGTTGGAATCAGTTTCCCTTTCATCGGTATAGCAGACGCAGCATAGGGCTGAGTGTTTTCCGTTCTCTCCAGCGTTGTCTGCCCTCCCGCATGTTGGAGTTGTGCCGCTATCAGTGAACCGTAGTATTGTACTCGCTCGGATAATGCACGCAGGCCGGTAATAGCTTTGGAGGTATCCGTTCTGGTTTGCGCTATATTCGCCTTGCCGCGTGGCCACTCCACACAGCTGTTCTCAATCACGATAAGCCCAGCTCCACCTGCTGCTCTATCTTCATAAAATTTTATTGCTCTCTCACTAATAAATCCTTCCTCGGTCACCAAAAGGGCTCCCATCGGTGCCATAACTATACGGTTCGGCACCAATGCCTTCCCAAGTAACCACGGCTCGAAAAGCTTTGTATATTTATATTTACCCATGTAAATTCTCCCCATTCAATCTGCGTCTGAATTTTTGTCAAGGTCGGACTAAAAGCCCATTCATTTCAGCCTTGACGGAAATTCAATGATGCAGATTATAATTTTTGCCAGAGGATAAAAATTATTCATCGGACAAAATCTTTTGACACTACCACTCTGCGATGCTTGTTCGGTTTACTCTAGCTTATAATCTTTTACGACGCTATGAATAATCTCTTTTTCTTTCTCGGAAGGTCGGCGAACCGGTAAGCGGGGAACTCCGCATGGAACACCACGTGCAGCCAATCCTTCATATAGTGCGCCATTTTCGGGTGTTCTTAAGTGCTCACTAATTTTAAATATTTTCAGATGAAGTTCTACCGCTTTTTCAATATTTTTCTCCTGTACCGCATTGAACATTTCCACAAACAGTTCCGGAATAACATTCCCGATTGCAGTAGCTAATGCAGGGCACCCGTAAAGAACACCCGGCATGGATAATTTTGTATCCGCAATAATCACAGTAAGCTGGTCTTCATGCCCGATTAATTTGTAAATACTGCCTAAGTCCCTAGATGAATCGATAACGCCATTTATTATTTTTTTCTCATTTAGGGAAAGCAGTTCCTCCGGCGTTAAAGCACGGCCTTGCGCCCAGGGATTGTTATAAACAAATACTGGAATTGGGGAAACCGCGGAAGAAATCGCGCGATAATGCTGTTCATAGGATGCCATGTCTAAACGCATATACAGTGGGGGAAGCGATGCCACTGCGTCAGCTCCCATGGAACATGCATGTTCCGCCAGTATCACCGTCTCCCTGGTCGTAAGAGCGCCCACGTGCACCATAACCGGTATGCGGTTGTGGCACTTATTCAGAATCACTTGTGCCACAAGTTTCCGCTCCTCTATAGACATCAGGGGCCCCTGTCCCGCCGTCGCCAGTGCTAATATTCCATTGACCCCTTTACTTATAAAAAATTCCAGAAGACTCTCCAGCCCAAGCTCATCCACTTTACCCTCTTCGGTGAAAGGGGTGAGTGCAGATACTATTACTCCTTTAAATTTTTGTTCAGCCATTGAGGTATTCCTCCTAGCATAATTTACTTGTAATCAATGAGCATCAAACGACTGCTGTAATTACCTCAATTATTGTTTATCAAAGAGTTAGACGGGTCGTTCCTGTCAGGAACGAAGAACGCTCCTGTAGCGTTGCCCCCTGACTAACTAGGACGTGCAACAGTACCTCCTGAACTGGCTGACCTCAGCGCGCTATCGATGACAATCTGCGCTAAAATAGCATCATCAATGCCGATGGATGGTGTGCTGCCATTCGTTATACAGGCTGCAAAATCCTGCAATTCCAATTTTATTGGATCCACGACATCCATAGGAATTACATGAGATCCTTGTTCATCACATAAAATAAGCTTATTGGGGCGTACCCCACAAATATATCCCCCCGTGCCGACAAGCTGAAAACAAATGTTGTGCCTTCCGGGAAAGTGCGGATAATCCGCAATCCACCCACCATTGATGTTGGATGTTATTCCGGAATCATATTTGATTACTATGGAAGCGCGGTCTTCCTTCAACCCGCCAAGATGGTTATCTACACTGCAAAGAACCTCTTTGGGTACACTTTTTGAAAACCAGTTGGATAAATCTATAGGATGTGCAAGTGTTTCAAGGATGACCCCATTATCCAGATACCAGGAACTGTGAGGTATCGGTTGAAAAAAATTCAATGTTATGGAAGCTAGTTTACCAATATGCCCTTTGTCAACCATTTCTTTTGCCTGTTTAAATATGGATTCATATCTCATTTTATATCCGATCCCGATTACAGCTTTATACTCCTCACAAATGTCCCTGATTTTCCGGGTTTCTGCCAGATCAGTACCTACCGGCTTTTCACAAAATATCCATCTCGCCCCTCCTTTGACCGCTGCCTGAACCTCACCCAGATGATTGCAGGTGGCTGTCGCCATAATGATCATTTCCGCACCAGATTCTTCCATCATCTGTTCACAACTGTCATAAAATGGAATATTTGCTTCCTTAGACAATTGCAGGCCTCTTTCCTTTGTCCTGTTCGTGATTCCTACGATTGGATACCCCAATTCATTTAATGCTCTAATGTAATACCGGGCAGCATACCCCGCGCCTGTAATGGCAACTTTAGGCATTTTGTTGATTTTACCTCCCTTTTGTAAAAGTTTATCAACTATATCTTTTGATATCTATGTTCGGTCCTGCTGATAATTTCGTCTTGGATGCTGGGCGTAAGGTCTACAAAGTAATGACTAAATCCCGATACCCTGACCATAAGATCCTGATACTTTTCAGGCTCTTTTTTAGCTGCCTTCAGTACTGCTGCATCCACTACATTAAACTGAACCATATTACACATAGATTTTTCAAAATAAACCTTTAAGAGTGCCAGGATGTTCATCATTTTTTCCTTGGAGCTAAACCACTCCGGATCCAACCACATATTTAACAGCTGACACCAGTTTCGAATTTCGGGATCAAACCGGCCTGCAGATTTAATGACAGCGGTTGGGCCTGCTTTGTCCATACCCTGGACCGGAGAAACCCCGGCATCCGCCACAGGGTCCCCATCATGTCTCCCGTCAAGAGAAGCACCGGTCAACCTGCCATCAGTTATATGAGCACCTATTGAATGCCACATACCTCCAATAGTATTTCCGCTGTGATACATTTCATTAATTTTATGAGCCAGGTTATCCACCCATTCTACATCATTTCCATAATGAGGGGTTTGTTCAACGATAAATTTGCGTAAATCTTCCTTTCCTTCCCAGTTGTTCTTACACGCCTCCATCAATTCCTTTAACGTAAACCGTTTTTCCTCAAAGACCCATTTTTGTATAACCGCTAACATGTCAGCAGCATTTGCAACCCCGTAACCCATATGGTTATATCGTCCATCCTCCCTCAAAGGAGCCGGGAAATCATAGATCGCACCACCTTCCAAGACAAACTTTCCTCTTCCTATACAATCGGATACGAGAGCGGAACTGAACGGCAACGGTGCCACCAAGTTATGGGTTTCATGGACGATCCTTGTTCCCCTGTTCATTATATCGATCCAGTAATCGAACTGCTTTTTATATGCATCCCAGATATCTTCCATACTTTTGAAGTCTTCAGCAGTTTTTGTCTCAGGTCCGGCTTGAATACCGGTTAGTGTATCCACTCCATTGTTTAAAGCTAATTGCAGAAGTTTCAAGAAATTAATTCTTCCTAATAACATGGGGCTGGTCTTGCCCGGGATTTCAGTCTCTTCGCATCCCACCGGAGCCCAGTTATATACATCCTCCTTGGGAACAACCACAGGAGTGCTGCAGTATTTCGGCATTGTTTCCGCCAGCCACCGGAAGTTCCTGGGATCACCCTGGAATGCCGGATACCCCATCCCTTCCTTTACAACGTCCAAAGCAGCGAAGAGAAACTCCGTCTTAAGTTTTGGATTCCATCTGATGGTGACCGTCGGCTGCTGGACTCTCATGTTTTTCATGGCTTTCAATATCAGGTACCCTGTTTTTTCATAATCATATTCTCCAGTTTGCGGATCAATGCCCCCAATAGTTACGGTTTGATAATGGGAAGGCCAATTTTCGGCAACGTACATTGGCTGCAGACGCTCAAGCTCATTTATTTTTAAAAGGAAACATTCCAGTAGCTCCAAGGCATCGTCCTCGGAGATGATGCGTTTTTCTTCTACATCTCGCACATAATAGGGATGCAAATACTGATCCAGCCTGCCCAGGCTTATTACTGGCCCATTGCATTCAATCCAGAGGCCTAGATGGACAAAGAAAATGGATTGAAGAGCCTCCCAAAAAGATCTTGCAGGCTCGGCAGGAACCCTTTCACAAATTTCCGCAATCTTCTCCAGTTCTTTTGCTCTTTTTGGATTGTTCTCCCTGAACCTTTCAGCATCCGCCATTGCCAGCTCCGCATACCTTTTTGCCATAATAATGACGGCCTCCAGGGAGATTTTCATTGCTTCCAGCTTGCTTACCTTCTCATTATCATTTTCCTTTTGGAATCTTGCCTGAGTTTCTTCAATCTCTTTAATGATCCCATTGAGGCCAATCCTAAGCACCTTTTGGTAGTCAACGCAGCACATGGCAGGACTTTCGCATTCATGGTGCAGGTACCCTAAGCCAATCTTGTTTGCAACATATATTTCCGGAACTTCCTTCTTTAGTCGTTCAGTTTTTATATCATCAACACACTTATTTTCCCAGTATTTCAAAAGTGAAATCCACTCGCCCTTTTCCTTTTCATCTATGACAAAGGGACGATATTTCCTTTTTTGCTGCTCGTCAAGTTCATCTATATAATATTTCACCGCATACTCTGGATAAGCAGAGGCTCCCCGATACTGTGATGCGATACTCCCCACGATTAATTCGCCTTCGCCGTAATTCTCGCCATGATAAATCCATAAAGGCCTATTTTCACAGAAATGTCTCATTGCTTTGGCTCTTCTTAACCAAGCAAGTTCTCCCTCTGTTTTTTTGTAAGACTCCGTATATAGTCTTAACCTATCCAAACATATAGTTCGAACTCCCCCCGGCTTGTACCGAGCCTTTAATGAAGTTGTTCTTACACTCATTTTCGTCCTCCTCCTATCTCAATAATTTGCTTCTAGCTCGTTAAATCGCCTGCTCTCTTAGATTTTCATTTTTTATGATAAAGTCCAAGAGGGCAGACTAAGCTCCATCATCGTCCACAACAAGACGATGGCTTAATCTTAAAGTCTTGGGTAGTACCCTCACCACTTCCTGGCCCTCGGCTACCCTATCATGTCTCCCGGGGTCTATGCCCTGTTTCATTCCTTCGTTCGGCCTTTTGAGGGCGGGTGGGTTATGCCTGGTACTTGTATGCAGGGTCTATGCCCTTATGGAGGTGATTAAGGCTTCCCCCACCCAAGACTTTTTACCTTGTGTTTGGGGTTTATTTTTAAGCTGCTTGCTGTAATTGGGCGCGGCGATAATCGCCTAATACTTTGTCGGGGTCGTAGTTTTCTTTCTTCCTGGCCAGGCCGTACATCACCCGCAGTAATTTTACGGCTATGGCTATTAAGGCCTGTTTTTTCTTCAACGGGTTTTCCCACCTGGTCAGGAAGTAGTGGTACAGGGCTTTAAATTCACGGTTTTTTGCTACCAGAGTAAGGCTGGCCTGGTATAACAGGTTCCTTAGTTCGGCTCGCCCGCGTTTGGATATCTTGCTTTGACCATCCTTTTTCCCGGAACTTTGTTCGCTTAGGTTTAGCCCGGCGAGTTTTTGGATTTGCTTCCAGTGCTCGTAATTCCGGGGTTCACCTATTTCGCTTAAAAAGCCGGCTACTGTTACCAGGCCTATACCGGGGATGCTTAATAAATATCCTGCAATATCTATTCCTGCTAGGATGTCAGCCATGGCTGCTTCTGTTTCCTCGATCTGCTTCTGGTAAAAGGCTATTTCGTCCAGGCAGGCGTTTAACCTGTGTCGGGCTCCGGTTAATCCTTCGGTTACTCCTATTGATTCTTGGGCCGTCTGGTAGAGGGCCTGGGCTCTTTTCATCCCTACCCGGTGGTTACTGGCTTCTTTTAGCTTCGCGGCTAATTCTTCGAGTTTATAGGCTAATATTAACCTGGGGAAGGGACAGTTCCTTAACACCCATTGGGCGGCTTTGCCTAACAGGTTTTTGAATACTTGCCCTAGCTCGGGGAAGTATTCGTCCAGGATGGCCTGGAGTTGGTTTAAGGCGCTGTTTAGTTTCCGGCGTTGCTGCCGCCGGGTTACGGTCAGGTTCCTTAGTTCGGCATATTTTCCTTTGGGCAAAAGGCAGTGGAGGAAGTTCCCGTCCTTAACTACTTTAGCTATTATCCCGGCGTCTTTGCGGTCATTCTTGGTGGGGGGAGTTACCTACTTCCTCTTTCCGCCTTTTTACGTGATAGGGGTTGACTATCACTACCGTATAGCCCTGCTCCTGGAGAAACCATGCTAAGGGTTTCCAGTAGTGGCCGGTGGGTTCCATGCCGATTACTACCCTTGTTGCCTGGGCTTTTTCTTTGGCTTCTTCCATTTTTGCCACTAGACGATAATAGCCTTCTTTGCTATTATGAAACTTGAAGGGTTTGACCACATCCAGTTCGATTTGGTTATAGATCCGTGCCCAGTGGTTGTGTTTGGCTACATCGATACCGACTATTATCACATCGCCATGGACCAGTAATTTCTTTTGCACCTCATTCATACGGTTTCTCGCCTCCTGGTGGGTTTGTTTGTTTTGGTCTATTTTCTTTTTACCAGGAGGCTTTTTTATTGGCAACACCTACCTTAATTCATTACAGGAATGCTCTTCTAAAAATGTATGTTCTCGGAAACTCCCAAACGTTGGTACTCAAGCCCTTCAGGAAGGGCTTTTATTTTTTCTCTCCATCCCCTATGGGGTATAGAGAGAAATAGGTGCCGAAAATACGCGTCTGATTTAGTACGTGTGCGATTTAATTGTATTGTTTTTAACACGGCAAATTTTAGCACTTGACTTTTTCAAACGTCACCAAAATGGGAATGAAGTATTTTCCAATACCCAATTTAAGGCAGTGTTTTGTTTATGCTCCTTACCTGTCGCTGCCACTCTGATTTTCAGCAGTTCTTGCGGGAAAGACTGCTTTCTTGAGCTCGTTCGGAGCCGGAAAGGTTGTTGTCTTTCTCCACCCAGTTGGCCGGGGTCTGTCTCCTTAATCTGGACCTAGCCATCCTTTTCTTCCTTCTTATTATCTCGTTATTATGCTTCTGGCCGCCCGTCTGAGTTTGATCCGGTTGACTTGCTGCGTTCTTTGGTCTTAATAACTGGTTTGAAGGTTCCTGGTGTTACGCAATGGGTCTCAATGCTCAGAAGGGATAAGGTCCCTGGCTACTTTCAGGTTTTGAACCTCATAATACGCCTAGCGTCGGTACTTTTTTAGATTTCTTCCACCGCTAATGAGTTAACCCATGCCGATAGCCGCTATGAGTTTCCTCTTTTTGTTACCATGGCCCAAGCCCGTCGCCATAACTCGGTCCTGTGGATGGTGGCCCTGGCTCAGTTTCGTGAGCTTTTGCCTTAATAGCTTATAATTGTTACCAAAGCGACATCGTTAATCGTTGGTATAATATATCTTGTATTTTTTGCCATCACCTTCTGGTTCTTCTTCCCTCCCATCCATATTAAACTGTACTATCATTTGTCACCCCTGTTTTTCCCTGAATATTTAGGTCCGTAGCGACGAGAGCCATCAACTGAGAGAAGTTAGGTATATATTGACAATTTTTTTTGCTATTTAATTGTACTTTGCATAATTGATGGTAAATCTCCATAAGGTATTGCTGAAGATCGTTTTCCAGGTAAAATTTGATGTAGGTCATAACCTCATCGTAATGGTAAGTTCCATAAATGGCAGCTCGGATAGCTCTCCGGCCATGGTAAACCACCGGTAGCCATGGTGGAGCAAAGGTTTCATTCCAATCCACTGATATGAGTTTGATATATTTTTGTTTTTCTAATTCAATTAATGCTGGCCGAAGCCACAAGCGTTGTGAAGCACCAATATTCAAGACATCCTGGCCTTTTTTATTTTTTTCCACTAGTAACCTGAAAGAGATGGCCCTACCCCTCATCCTCTCTTTTATCTCTTTTCTCAAATGAGAGTATAAACCATTTTCTGGATCATCATTATCTTCTTCAATTGCATAAAGTTTATCCTTTACCGAGGTTTCGGTCTGGGGCCAAATAATATTAGGATTATAAAGCCAATTAGATCCCAATTTATCATTTATTCTCCGCAATATAGTCTTTATACTATTAGGGGAAAGATTCAATACGGCAGCAATAGCATTGCGTCCTAAATTGATGCGACGATATAAAGCTACTTCCAGTTCGCGGGGTGAAAGTATAGATTTCGCAATCGTTGGTTTTTCCGCCGGTTTTACTGTCATAGTACATCTCTTCCTTGGAAGCTTAGAAGCGCTTTAGTAAGACTGCTCCCCAGGCCTAGCGGTAACTAATTATGTGCGGCTCGCACGTCCTTTAGGGATTACCCCTTTAGCAAGAAACTATGCGCCAATCAGAAAGTAGCCCCACCCGCTCATCTATCTTAGAAAGATTTGTATTTAGGGCTTTACTGGGTCTGCTTTTCCTTAGAGACCGGAAAGATTGAAATCACTTCCTGTTTGTTTTTCCTATTTTACCTACTCTTTAGGTTTTTGCGAGAACCCTCTTCTAATTCTTCTTGCGGTAGTTTAAGTTCATAAATTACACCCTTAAACTCAAAATAAGTGTATATTCCTGTTATTTTTTTAACTACTGCTATATTTGTTGCATTCCAACTAAGTTATTATTCTGCTTTTTTCGTTCCTTGTCTTAGCTAAAATCTCACATAACGCCCCTTTCCTTGATGATCAAAAAATTGGTACAATACCTGTAATATCATGTATCATCATGCACTTCGAAGCGTCTATTTCTTTTTTAATTAAAGCTCCCGTTGAAACGGCTACAGACATATAAACTCCAGCATTTATCCCCATTTGTATATCCAGAAGTGAATCACCTACCATTATACATCGTCCAGCTGCTAATCCCAGTCGCTCACAGATAAGGTATATAAGCTCGGGAGCAGGTTTGCCTCTCGTGACTTCGTCACGGCATGCATAAGCATGTATATAAGGAGCCAAACCAGCATGTTTCATTATAGCATGGGTGCGTTCCATATCATCATTCGTAGCGACGCCAATCTTGAACCCGGCTGCAAAAAGTCTTTTTAGGGTTTGCCGGACCCCACGCATCGGCACGGCTTGACCCGCCAACCCCATGTCCTGATCACAGAAATCAAAAGCCAGTTTTACTTTTTCCATGCCTGTGTCCCAGGGAATACCTTCATATACATAAAGCATGGTGGCTACTGCTGCTGCTGTTTGCTCCCGCGACCCTACGACGATGGGACTCCGACGAATAATCACCCCTTCGTCAAGGCCCATGGTTTTTTCTAAAAGCCTGGCCATTTCATTATCAAACCCTATTTCCCTTTGTAAAATCTTTACCCTGACTTTTATTAAATTCGGCCAGATCTTAAAAGAGTCAATCAGGGTCCCGTCTTTATCAAAGATAACTCCCTCGCACTCGATTATCTTGCTGCCACATCTCAGTGCAGGCATAAGCTCTCCTTTTTACCTTATCAAATCAATAGTAAACTGGCTCCTGTCGCCACGGTAGCGGGCGATAGAAAATTCAATGGGCCGGTTGTACTGGTCCCAGGCGACAGTTCTTGATAGCTGGATGGGAGCCCCTACTTCTATTTCCAGCAATTTGGCGTATTCTTCCGTGGCGGCTATTGCCTCCAGGATGCGCCGGGCTCTGGAAATACGGATACCATATTGTGCCTCTAATGTTTTATATAAGGACTGGTTATTCAGGTCCTGCTGGATGAGATTCGGGCAATACTTCTGGGGCAAATAAGTGGTCACCACTACTATGGGCTCATCATTGATAAACCTTAACCTTTCTAACTGGAAAACAGGTTCTTCAATGGCCAGGGACAAATGGGCTGCGACACTTTTGGAAGCAGCCACGACCTGTAAGGACAATACTCTGGTGGTGCCTTTTAAACCCTTTTGTTCCATCTCTTCTGTAAAACTGACCAGCTTTTGCATAAAATCCTGCTGGATTTTCGGCGCTGATACAAAAGTACCTTTCCCTTTGACGCGATGCAGCAACCCTTCCCTAACTAATTCATTAAGGGCCTGGCGCACCGTCGGGCGGCTGACGCCAAAACGCTCGCATAGCTCATTCTCAGAAGGAAAAGAATCTCCCGGCTGATATTCTCCTTCCTCGATCTGCTGGCGAAAAAGCTGCATCAGCTGGTAGTAGAGGGGTATGCGGGGGTCCATGTTTAAACCCTGGGAAACAGGCATTAATTTCCCTACCTTTAACAAAAAAATTATTGGGAAAAATAACTTACCCTGATATCATGTTGTGTTTACGTCTTAATATATTCTACATTTTTATCGAAATTCCTCCTGCCCCCAAAAAATTTTTCTGTCAAGATGATGTATTTACATGTTGACATTAGCATTTATATTCGTTATGCTTAAATAAACATAACCAGAGGGAGGAGAAGTAACTTTGCCAGGACATAATGCTTTCATGTTGATTAACGGTGAGATCATTTACGAGAGTTCCAGCAAGAGGCAAAAACCAATCATCAACCCCGCCACCCTGGAAACCGTCGGTACCTTACCCGAAGCAAGTGATGCTGAAATCCAGGCCGCACTTAACGCCGCTGGTAAAGCCTACCAGGAGTGGTCGAATACCAGCCCTGCCAGAAGGGGGGAAATGCTACATAAGGCCGCTACTGAAGTTAGGGCTAACGTTGAAGCTATTGCCAGGCTTTTAACCCTGGAACAGGGCAAGCCCCTGGCTGAAGCCCGGGGAGAAGTAAAGGCCGCCGCTGAAGCCCTGGATTATTATGCCGAAGAAGGGCAGCGGGTTTTGGGTGAAATATTGCCTACCAATAAAAGTGACACCAGGAGCCTGGTAATCAGGCAGCCTCTGGGTGTGGTAGCAGCTTTTGTGCCGTGGAACTATCCTGTATCGCTGGCCGCCTGGAAAATAGCCCCGGCCCTGGCTGCCGGCAATACTATAATCGTCAAGCCTGCCAGCAATACCCCCCTGGCTACCTGCGAATTTGTCCGGCTGCTAAACAGCTGCCTGGAACCAGGCGGCGTAATCAATATCTTACTGGGTTCCGGCGCCAAGATTGGTCCAGCCCTCATATCCAGTCCGGTCGTTCAAAAAATAACACTTACTGGTTCTACGGAAACCGGGAAACAAATAATGAGTCTGGCGGCACCTTACCTCAAAAAGATTTCCCTGGAGTTAGGCGGCAATTGCCCCATTATTGTATGCCGGGACGCCGACCTTGAAGCCGCCGCGCGGGGTACGGTCTACCGTTCTTTCCGTAATATGGGGCAAATTTGCAACGCCATTAACAGGATATATGTCGACCGGGCCGTTGCCGATACCTTCCTTGAAAAGGTGCTTGCCAGGGTAAGCAGGATGACCATCGGCGACGGGTTGCGCGACCCGGATGTGGATCTCGGTCCCATGGCTACGGCAGAAGGGTTAGAAAAAACCCTGGCTCACCTCGAGGACGCTGTCGATAAAGGGGCCAAGGTGGTATATGGCGGTAAGCGACCGGAGAACGCCGGGCCAGGCTACTTCTTTATGCCCACGGTGTTAACCAATGTGAACCATCAAATGCGGGTTATGACCGAGGAGACTTTTGGCCCCCTGGCTCCCGTAATGAGTTTTTCCGATTTAGATGAAGCCGTTGCTCTCGCCAACGACAGCCCTTACGGCCTTGTAGCTTACGTCTACACCAGTAACCTCAAGACGGCTTTTGTCCTGTCTGAACGCCTGCAATTCGGTACGGTGGGGATTAATAATGTAACCGGCGGTGAGGTGGCTTTCCCTTACGGCGGCTGGAAGGATAGCGGCCTGGGGGTGGAATTGTCTCATCACGGCCTCAATGAATACCTGGCTTTAAAGCATATCCGCATGACGTTACTATAAACATACTGTTATATCAAAGTTAAGAAGCCCCGCTATGCGCCTGGCAGGGCGGGGCTTCTTTATGACCCAAGGTGGCTGTGACCACCCTTATGCCTGCCCGCACTCGCCGGCCTCGCCCTTTAAGATGGCCAGGCCGTGGGGCAGGGCCGGCAGTATTGCCGCCAGGTTTTCCCGTACCCCTTTGGGGCTGCCGGGTAAATTGATGATGAGGGTCTTCCCCCTGATGCCGGCTACAGCCCGGGAAAGCATGGCCTGGGGGGTGATTTTGAGGCCGGCGGCCCGCATGGCCTCCGGCAGCCCCGGAACTTCTCTTTCGATTACATCCCTGGTTGCCTCCGGGGTCACATCCCGGGGGCTGAAGCCCGTGCCCCCGGTAGTGAGAACGAGATCGGCTCCCACCACATCGCAAAATTCCCGCAATTTGGCGGCCAGGAGCCGGCGCTCGTCGGGAACGACCGCATAGGCCACCACTTCGCCTAGATCCGCCACCATTTCCCGGATGACGGCCGCGCTCTTATCCTCCCGCTCGCCTCGGGAACCTTTGTCGCTGGCTGTTAGAATAGCTATCCGGAAGGCAGGAACCCGTGCTTCGTTAGCAATCCCCGTGTCTTTCTTAAGCATTATTCTTCCACCACCTAAGCAATACTTAACCCCATCTCTGCTTATACTTATTATTGTAAAAGCTTTTCCGCCTCACTCCGCTCCCGGACCGATTACCTCGATCCGGTCACCCACCTGGACCGGGCCGCCCTCCAGGATGGCCACAAAAATTCCCTCCCGCGGCATAACGCAGTCGCCGGCCTGCCGATAAATGGCGCAGCGGCTGTGGCACTCCTTGCCGATCTGGGTGACCTCGGCCAGGACCCGGTCGCCGATTTTTAGTTTCGTACCCACCGGCAGGGATACCAGGTCAATACCCTCCGTTGTCAGGTTCTCGGCGAAGTCGCCGGGACCGACTTTCAGGCCTTTGGCCTGCATCTTGGCGATGCTTTCCACGGCCAGCAGGCTCACCTGGCGGTGCCAGGGGCCGGCATGGGCGTCGCCCTCCAGGCCGTGGTTGGCAATGAGCATGCCCCGGCCCATATTCTTTTTACGCTCACCCTTTTTGGCCGAGGTGCAGACGGCTACGATGCGTCCCATGGTTTCTCCCCTTCCCGCTGGAAGTGGCCGCTGCGGCCTCCCGATTTTTCGACTAACCTGATGTTATCGATAACCATGCCCCGCTCGACGGCTTTGCACATGTCGTAAATGGCCAGGGCGGCCACACTGACCGCCGTCAGAGCTTCCATTTCCACACCGGTCTGACCGGTGGTCTTTACCCGGGCTTCAATTTCCAGGATTCCCTTTTCCCGGTCAGGGCGGAAATCGACGCTTACCGCGCTGATGGACAAGGGGTGGCAGAGGGGGATTAACGACCCCGTTTTCTTGGCGGCCATAATGCCGGCCACCCGGGCCACGGCCAGGACGTCACCTTTGGGCATCTCTCCTTCCAGGATAAGGTTCAGGGTGTTTTTGCTCATCAGTACCCGCCCCCTGGCTACAGCCACCCGTTCGGTAACGGTCTTGGCGCTGACATCGACCATACGCGCCTGCCCTTTAGCGTCAAGGTGGGTAAGGGTCCCGCTCATACTGATACTTCCTCCATTAAATTGCTGACATCTCTCGCTTCGCAAGTTCAGCCACCGATCTGGGACATGACCCGTGGCTGGCGCCAGCCGGTTTCCATGTGGTGTGCAGCAGGCTTTAAGGTCACAGCCCGGGCAAAAATAGCCGCCAGTTCCGCCTCGGTTGCCCCGGCGCGTAACGGCCCTTTGATGTCTATTTCCCCGTCCCAGTAGAGGCAGGGCCTCAGCTTTCCGTCGGCCGTCAGGCGCAGGCGGTTACAGCGGTGACAAAAGTGACTGGACATGGCGCTGATAAAGCCGATACTGCCTTTGCCTCCGGCCACTTTAAAGTTAACTGCAGGGCCGTTGGTTACCAGGTCTGCTAAAGGTTCCAGGTGATAGACCCGGCTGATCTGGCTTTTAATCTCGTCCATGGACATATAACCGCCAGCAGAAGCAGCAGCCGCGCCAATGGGCATCAGTTCAATAAAACGGATATGCAGGGGTTCTTCTCGAGCCAGCCGGGCAAAATCCAGGATCTCGTCGTCGTTAAAGCCGCGGGTGACGACAACATTGAGTTTTACCGGTGTAAGGCCCACGGCCAGGGCGGCGCGGATGCCCTGCCAGACGCTGCTGATATTGCCGCGGCGGGTGATATAGCGGTAGCGTTCTTTCTTTAAGGTGTCCAGGCTGATATTCACCCGGCTCAAGCCCGCTTCTTTGAGGGGCCTGGCCAGGCCGCTCAGGAAGATGCCATTGGTGGTCAGGGAAACCTCTTTGATGGCCGGAAGTTTAGCCAGTTCCCGCACCAGGGTCACCACGTTTTTCCTCACCAGGGGCTCGCCCCCGGTGAGGCGGATGCGGTTAATCCCGGTGCTGCCGGCCACCCGCGCCAGGGTGACAATCTCTTCCAGGCGCAGGATGTCCTGGTGACTCTTTAATGGCACCCCGGTGGCGGGCATACAGTAGCGGCAGCGCAGGTTGCAGCGATCGGTGATGGCAATGCGCAGGTAGTTTATCTGGCGGCGAAAGGTATCTTCCACCGGTTTTCCCTCTTTTCTCGGGAAATGGCTCTTTCGTTATACCGGTTTGTTATTCTAAGTTATAGCTGTGTTTGAAGGCGCTGATCCCCCGGGTGGACTTTCTTTTAGAAAGACTTCCCGCGGCCGCAGGAGATATACCGTCACTTCCTGGCCGGCGGCAAAGCCCTCGGCCAGGCGGGGAACCACCACAATACCGTCGGCGCGCGCCAGAGCCATGATGGTGCCGGCACCGCGGGAGGTGGGGAAGGCCACCAGCCTGTCCCCCTCCTTCTCCAGGCGGACGCGGACAAACTCCTCCCGGCCCAGGGGAGAGTAGATTTTACGGGCCAGGACGGCTTGCACCCGCTCCCGCCGGGGCGGTTCCAGGCCCTGGCGGTAATAGATAACGGGCCTGGCAAAGAGTTCCGCGCACAGGGCGGCGGATACCGGGTAGCCGGGTACGCCAATCACCGGCTTACCCTCGACTATACCCAGGATTACCGGCTTCCCGGGCCGGGTGGCGACCCCATGGGTCAACACCTGCCCCAGCTCAGCCACCAGGCTGGCGGTATAGTCCTCCCGCCCTGCCGATGAGCCGGCATTGATGAGGACCAGGTCGCTTTCCGCCACGGCCTGCACCAGGCGTTCCTTTAAGAGCTGGTAATCATCAGGAGTTATGGGGTAAACCTGCGGCTCACCCCCCCACTGTACGACCAGGCCGGCCAGCATGGTGCCGTTGGACTCCAGGATCTGGCCGGGAGCCGGGTTGGGGTTTGGCGGCACCACCTCCGTCCCCGTGGGCAGGATGGCTACCCGCGGTCGCGGCCGGACGGCCACCCTCGTTACTCCGGCAGATAGGAGGCCTCCAAGGTCATAGGGGGTGAGGGCATGGCCGGCCGGCACCAGCAGCTCGCCGGCCATGATGTCCTCGCCCACCGGCCGGACGTTCTGCCCTGGTACAGCCGGGCGCCTGATGACAGCCGTTGCCTTATCTTTAAAGACCACCTCTTCAATCATAATAACAGCGTCAAAGCCCTCCGGTAAGGGATCGCCCGTATCGACAAGCACTGCCTCGCGGTCCAGGGCCAGCTCCAGGGGTTCCCCCTCGCTGGCACCAAAGGTCTTTTCCGCTCGCACAGCTATCCCATCCATGGCCGCCGCCGGGTAGTGGGGTGAAGAAATGACGGCATAGACCGGTGCTGCCGTCACCCGGCCCAGAGCTCTGGTGACGTCTATTTCTTCAGCAGGCAGCCCGTCCAGGTAGCCATTGGCCCTTAAAGCTCCCAGCAATTCCTCCAGGGCCTCCTGCCAGGGACGGCTGGTGACAAAGACCTTGCGTGCCAATTACCAACCCTTCCTTCCCGGGGTTAATAGAACATAATCCCCTCTCCGGTTCCTCTTCACGCACTATAGAAGACGGGATTAAGCAAGCCGCTAACTGCCGGGGCACCTAAAATAATTTAACTTCTACCATCGTACCGGCTTCCAGGCCTTCTTCCTCCAGAGGTATGGTTATCAGGCCGTCGGCCTGGACCAGGGATGAGATCATACTCGAGCCCCCGGGTACCGGTACGGCCCGGAGGCCGTCGGGGCCTTTATCCAGGCGGACGCGGATATAATCCTCACGGCCGGGAATAGAAGTAATTGTCCGGCTTAACCTCGCCGTTACCGTTCCCTTCGCCATGAGATGATCGTAGCTCCCGTAGCGCAGCAGGGGTTCGATTAAGACCCTGAAAACGACTACTGCCGAAACGGGATGGCCAGGCAGGCCCAGAATCATCTTATCCCCCGCCACTGCCGCCACCGTGGGCTTGCCCGGGCGGATGGCCACGCCATGGAAGAGAAGGCCTGGCTGTCCCAGGTCGGCCAGGACCTGGACGGTTAAATCGCGGGTGCCTACGGAGCTGCCGCCGGAAAGAATCACCATATGATTTTCCGCCAGAGCCTTTCCCACCATGGTGGTGAGCTCTTCCAGATCATCGGGGACAATACCGTACAGGGCGGCCTCAGCGCCACACTCCCTGACCAGTCCGGCCAGGGTGTAGGAATTAATATCCCTCACCTGCCCGGGTCCGGGATCAGCATCGGGAGAAACGATTTCATTACCGGTAGCCAGAATGCCGACCCGCCAGGGTTCATATACCGTTACCTGAGTTACCCCCAGACCGGCCAGGATCCCCAGGTCCTGGGGTCGTAAAGTACGGCCGGCAGGGAGAACGCAGGTACCGGCGCGGGCGTCGGCACCCCGGCGCACCAGGTCCTGCCCCGGGGCTACGGGTCTAAAAACAGCGACCCTGCCCTCGCCAAGAATTTCTGTATTTTCCACCATTACTACAGCATCAGCACCCGCAGGGATCATACTCCCGGTAGCTACGGCCACCGCCTGGCCAGGGCCAACAGTGACTGCCGCCGGTTGCCCCATAGCTACCTCTCCTACCAGGTGTAAAATTACCGGTTCGCTTTCCCTGGCCCCGAAGGTATCAACTGCCCGGACGGCATATCCGTCCATGGTGGCGCGGGTAAAGCCGGGAACGTCGTCCTTCGCCACCACCGGCCGGGCCAGTTCGCGCCCCAGGGCAGCAAGAAGGGGTAAGCTCACTTCCTTCCGTCCCGGCAGGGGCCAGTAGCGGGAAAGCATCCGGCGTGCTTCTGCTAAAGTTACCACCTGAAAGAGTTCCATCCATATCCACCTGCTATTCGAAACACCCCAGCTGGCACTGGACAATCTTTATCTTTAAGTCGTCGGCAGCCTGTCCTACCTCACGCATGGGCACCTGCAAGCGGCGGGCTACTTCCTGGGCCACCGCGCAGGGCAGCCTGCCGCCATGATCAGCCGCCGCTTCTTTTACTGCTGCCCGAACAGCTTCCCGGTCAACCATAAAATATCCCTCCCAGAGTTTCGTCTCTATATTCATTAAGTTCTTAGAGCCGGCTATTATTCACTTTTGGTCCCAAAAATTTACAGGCACCCGGAAGGGTGCCTGAAGTTACCGGAAACTCCTTTCCCATTCCGGGAGGCAGGCAGGTTTCCCCGCCTACCCCGTCGCTGCCTGGCAAGCAGGCAGGAGGCCAGCGGCCATAGCCTTAAAACCTTAGGCCTACTGGCTCGGAGGTATATGCAGTTATGTTTATTGTAGCATAACCAGAAGCAGGAAGCAAGCAGTAATTATAGCTTTACCTTTTACCCACCAGGGCGCAGAGCCTCTCGGTGGCGTAGTAGGCTTCCGCTCCGGTTACTATTCCCTGGGGATCGCTTCCCGTCTTATCCAGGGGCAGAAGGCCCCTGGCCCCGGCCCGGGCCACTGCCGCCGCCGGGTCTAAAGCTGCGGCGTCCTCGCCCAGGTAGGTGAGGAGAAGACGGGCGGCATTGCCCCGCGTTAAAGGTTTCCGTTCGAGATAGGGCTGTAGGGCTGCAGACTTGGCGGCAACCAGATCCCCCCGGCCGGCTGCCCTTTTTAAGGCATTGGCCGTCATATAGTAAAAGCTTGCCTGGTTGACCGGGGCATCCAGTTTCCAGTCGTTATTATAACCGGCGACAATCAGTCCCCACCGGTTGACGAACTGCAGGCCGGCAAAGGCCCAGTGATCGCTCAAAGGATTTTTGATTTGGTAGTCCTTCAGATAGGCGCCGGCCTTCACCAGGAGATCCTGGATCGCTTTGATATCCCGGGGACTGGCCGCCAGTTCCCGGAAATTCTTATTCACCTTCAAAGAGTAAGCGGCTGCCACCCCGGCAGCGTCGCCGGTAGCCATCCCTATAGGCACTACCCGAGCGCTGCCGGCAGCCAGGTGGGTATAGCCGGCCGAGCGCCCTACAACGAGGAGGTTGTCGACCCCCTGGGGTACCAGGGAACGGAAGGGGATGCTGTAGACTTCCGGCCGGCCGTAAACGTAACCCGTATCCTGGGGTGAAGTGGCCTGGACATCCACGGGGTAGGACCCCAGGGCGATGGCATCGGGGAAATAGCGGTTAAAGAGGACGTCATTCAGGTCCAGCTGGTAAAGGGCCTTGATGTGACGGGTTTCCCGGACATAAAGTTCCGGGGCCGCCCCCAGGAGCCTGGCCCCGGCAAAACCGGGCAGCCGGGAGCGCAAGAAGTCAGTAATAGCCGGCAGTTCTTTCCGGGCCAGTTCCATGGCTTCAGTTTTGGCAGCCTCGCTCAGTCCATCGACACCAAAGATCTGCAGGGCGTTAATGAGGATGGTGCCGTCATTCTGGCGGCCGATATTTAAGCCCCGCAGCCGCAAGCGCGAGGTGGAGGGCTGGTAGGCAGCGCCAATGTCGGCAAAGCCCCAGGCGGCCCGGTCGGATATCTTAGCGTCTTTGATCTGGCCTCCCTTGACGGCCTGCTCCAGGGCCGCCCAGTCTATCCCTCCCAGGTGAAAGACCAGGGTCACGGCCTGGCGCCGGTCTTTCTCGCCCATATCCTCGGCGCCTACCGTATAAGGAACGCCGGCCGCGGCGGCAACATCGGCATCCTGGGTGGCGTCGATGATCCGGCCGGCGTAGAAGGTCATTTCCTGGCCGTCCTTGACGGCTCTGATGCCCACCAGTTTATTGCCCTCCAGGATGGGCGCTTTAAAAGCAGTATTCAGGCTTAAAGCCAAGTTGGGGTAGCGCTCCACCATGGCCAGGAAGACCTTTTTAGCCTCGGCGACATCAAAAATGCTGCCTCCCACCTGGCGGTAGAAATCAAGAAAAGTACCGCGGGTCAGCAGTTCGTGTTTCGGTCCGTAATTCATGTCAATAAAGTTCAGCCAGCCGTAAGTAAAGAGGCCGCCCAGGCCGTCGCGCCTTTCCACCAGCAGGACCTTCGCCCCCTGGCGGGCGGCCGAGATGGCCGCAGCCACTCCTTCCGGCTGCCCACCTACCACTAGAACGTCGTAACTCGCCCCGTCAACCGGCGGCGGCGCCGGTGGAAAAGCAGCCGGGTCGGGTGCCTGTTGGGCAACTACCTGCCCGGCCCAGGCCCGCCATATGGTTAAATAATACCTGGCCCGCTCAAAAGCAGCTACCCGCCCCGGCCAGAGGCGCCACCCCACCAGGACCGCTAAAAGCAAAATGAAGCTCAAAAAAAGAAACAATTTCCTTTTGCCCAGCATTTATCAAGTCCACACCTTTTTCAGGGCTATTTTAAATCCCGCTACCACGCGAACGAAGCCGGCCTACCGGGGGATCACCGCCTGGAACCGGTAGTGGGGATCCTGCAGGCCCTCCTTGAAGGCCGCCTGGCTCCGGGGCGAAGAATCCAGGTTGTACAGCCACTTGCCGTCCACCTGGTTAAACCACACGGCAATCTTAATATTGGGGTAGCGTAGCGCCAGGCTCCGGAAACACTCCCGAATCCAGGCCGCCTTGTCGCCACCCACTTCGTTACTGGAGAACTCGGTAATCATGAAGGGCTTCTTCCCGAAATAATGCATATACTCGCGGTACAAGGGCTCATAGATTTCATTAAACCCGCGCCAGGTGTCGGCGGCATGGCTGGTGCCGTTGTTGTAGCCCGTCAGGCCGATCCAGTCCACGGTTTGATCCCCCGGGTAATAGAGCAGGTAATTATTCCATTTAAAGTTGGGAAAGGAGCGGTCGTGGGGGTTAAAGACAAAAAGGACATTATTCGCCCCCTCCGCCTTGAAGAGGCGATAGACATGCTCCCAGGCCATTTTAAAAATATCCGTATCCTTACCGTAGTACCAGGCCGACCAGGTGGACCAGTCGCCGTTCATCTCGTTGCCGAAACGGACGAAAACGGGGTCTTCCAGGGCTTTAAACTGCCGCGCCCATTCCCGCAAAATATTGTCATACTTGCCCTGGATGAGGTCGATGAGGGAGGTATCATCTTTTTTACCGTACCACCAGGGCTGGAGGGCAACCATCAGCACGCGGTTATCATCGTAGATTTTCTTTAATTCTTCAAAGTTGAAGCGGGTATCAAAGGCGGCATAAGTAATGAGAAATTGAAATTTAAAGTCAAGCTCCTTTTCCAGGGGTAGAAGTTTTTCAAAATATTCCAGGCGCCCCAGCTTGTGGGGGTTAAGGATGCCCCACATGGTTTTATCCGCCGGGATCACCAGGCGGTGACGCCGGCCTTCGATTGCGATATCCCGCTGGACCGGCGGCGCTGCCGGCAGGGCAGGTACACCTTGCGGCGGCAGGGGGTTAAAGCTCTGAATAATCCGGTTTAAATCCCGCACCGCGGCCGTAAAATTGGCCTGGTTGCTTTTAAGCATAAAAGTATAGACGGTTTTGCCGGCGACCAGGTCATATTCGAAGTAATAGTTTAAATCCCCGGCGCCCAGTTGCTGCCGCGTCCACTCAAACCTCCAGGCATGGTAGCCCCGGATATTTAACAGCTGCTGGCCCTGGAGCTTAATGCTGCCCCATCCTTCCTGGAGACTGCGGTTGCTGTAAAGAACGTATTCCTCGGCACTGATTTTTCCTAAGGGTTGGGCGAAGATAGATAATTTGGCGTAACCGGGTTTAGCCAGGATGGTTGCCACCCCAGGGATAATCTCCAGCTGCCAGTCAGCAGGATAATTTAAACTGAAACCATCATATTTATTTATTAGTTCCTGCCATTCCCGGGCTTCATTATCAACAGGTGTCATACTCCAGCTACCGGGGATATTGCCGGCAACGAGCGGCTGTTGCTGCAGGCGCCCGCTGCCCAGGGCCAGGAGAAAAAGCATCAGGAAAACAAGCCAGGTCCAGTTGCGCACCAGTTTTCTTCCTTTCGATGATTGTTACCCCCTCCGGCTCGGGCCCTTTATGCCTCAGGGCTGAATAATTTCTGTATCAGTGATCACCATATCCACCGGCCGGTCATGGGCCTCGGGATAAACGTCAGGGACAATCTGCTCGGCAAAGGCCAGGGCGATGGTCCTGGTCTCGGGCCTTAAGGTTGCCAGAAAACGGTCATAATAGCCAGCGCCGTAGCCCAGGCGGTTGCCGGCCCTATCAAAGGCCACCCCGGGTACGATGACCAGGTCGATGAGTTTGGGATCCAGGGGGCGTAAGCTTTCCGGCCTGGGTTCCAGGATACCCCAGGTACCGGGCTGCAGATCGTCAGGGAAAGCAAGGACTTCCGAAGCAATAAGGCGACGCCCATCCCGGACGCATAGGGGAACGGCAACCCGTTTTCCCCCGGCCAGGGCTGCTTTAATCAGGGCAGGGGTAGCCACTTCACTGCCAAAGGAAACATAACTCATAATTGTGCCGGCCTGCTGCCAGGCAGGTAGCCCCTGGAGTTTATTAACAATAATCTCGCTTTTAGCTTCTCTGACTGTTTTTGCCAGGGCATCACGCCTGGCTATAATCTGCTGCCTTAACTGCTTTTTCAAGTTTTACACCTCCCGGCCCGGCCAGTCAGCTTAGATGATTAGACATAAAGGCGACAGATTCCTTCCATAGACTCTAAGAAAATAGCTCCCGGTCTTCTTCATAAGAACATAGTCCCAGCCTGTATCCACAATCTTTCCACATGTTAACCCCTTGAAAATCAAGCCTTCCAGCCAGTTATCCACATTTAGTGAATAACTTGCGACGGGGAGGATTTTAAATTTATCCACAGCAAAGGAAGCCTTAATTCCAGGTTAATCACAGGTTTATACACATTATCCACAGGTCAAATCGTCCACAAAAACAGCCGTTCAGGTCCCAAAATGGTCCCGGAACAGTCCGCCAGCCTGTTAATAAAGGGGTAAATCGGGGATAGCGTTTAAATCCAGGGGGGCAAAATCCCGGCGCAGGTACTGGTAGTAGGCGGCGCAGGCGATCATGGCGGCATTATCGGTGCACAAATCAGGTGCCGGGCAAAAAACAGGTAAACCCGCCTCCCGGCCTGCTGCCGCCAGCTCCCGGCGTAAGAACCCGTTGGCCGCCACACCCCCGGCCAGGAGGATGGAGCGGGCGCCAAAACGCCTGGCTGCCTGGACGGTTTTGGCCACCAGCACTTCTACCACCGCCGCCTGGAAGCTGGCCGCTACATCGGCGTGCTCAACCTCCTCCCCGACCTGCCGGGCATGATGGAGGTAATTGATTACCGCTGACTTCAGGCCGCTGAAGCTGAAGTCCAGGCTGCCTTCATCCAGCCAGGCTCGCGGGAAATTGATAGCCCGGGGATTGCCTTCCCGGGCCAACTTTTCCAACTCAGGGCCACCCGGGTAAGGCAGGCCCAGTACCCGGGCCACTTTATCAAAGGCTTCCCCGGCGGCGTCGTCCCGGGTAGACCCCAGAATACGCCGGCGGGTATGGCTTTCCAGGTAGACCAGGCTGGTATGGCCGCCGGATACCACCAGGCAGGCGGCCGGCAGGGGCAATTGGGGGTATTGCAAAAAGCCGGCATAGATATGGCCCAGCAGGTGGTGGACGCCGATGAGGGGTTTATCCAGGGCATAGGCTAGGCTTTTGGCGTAGGCCAGACCCACCAGCAAAGCTCCCACCAGGCCGGGCCCGTACGTAACCGCCACGGCATCCAGGTCGGTGAAGGACAGGCCGGAAGTAGCCAGGGCTTCGGCCACCACCGGGACGATATTTTCCATGTGATGCCGGGAGGCTATCTCCGGCACTACCCCGCCAAAGCGACGGTGAGCAGCGATCTGGGAAGCAACGATGTTGGAACGTACCTCAGTACCATTAATAACGACGGCTGCCGCCGTCTCATCACAGGAAGTTTCAATGGCCAGAATAGTGGTCGCCTGTTCCACTGCCATTCTCCTCAAAAAAATGTTTCCACATTATAATGGCGTCTTCGCGGTTGTCGTTATAATAACCCTTTCGTATCCCGGCGCGGGAAAAGCCCAGGCGTTCATAAAGGCGCTGGGCCGGCCGGTTGGAAACACGTACCTCCAGGGTCATCCTGTCGGCGCCCAGGTGCATAGCTTCCTGCATCAGGACCTTGAGAAGCAGCTCCCCCAGGCGCCGGCCGCGGTACCGGGGGTGGACAGCCACATTGGTAATGTGGGCTTCATCAAGGATAATCCACATCCCGGCATAGCCAATAACCTGCCCTCCGGCCAGGGCTACATAATAATAAGCAAAATTATTGTTATATATTTCATTTAAGAAGGAATGGCGCGTCCAGGGGGTAGAAAAGGATACCCTTTCAATGGCCAGCACCCCATCCAGGTATTCGCTGGTCATGGGCAAGATTTGCACTTCGACCGGACCTGCCTCTCCGCCGGTGACGGACGGAGATAGAGTGGCTTTAACTGGAAAAGGTCGTCTGCCTGCCCTGCCAGGAGACGTTCCCGGCCCAACCTGGCTATTTGCGCCGCCCGCGGCAGGGCGCTGGTGGAGGGAAGAAAGCGGGCCCTGGGTCCCAGCTGCTGCCATACTTCCCAGTAGGGTGCTACTCCATCGCCTAAAAAATAGACCGGCATAGTGTACGATTTTAATGATTCGACCAGCGAGCAAGGATCCACGGCCTGATATGGTGTTAAACGGCATAATTCTCCCTCCTGCCAGCGGTAAAGGGCCGTATATACCTCCTGGCGGCGCGCATAGAGCACCGGACACACCAGCCCCGGTACCTCCCAGGCGTTCCAGGCCAGGCCATCCAGGGTGGGAATACCGGCCACCGGCTTTCGCGCCGCGTGGGCCAGGCCTTTGACTGTGGCCAGGCCAATCCGTAAACCTGTAAAGGACCCCGGCCCCAGGGCCACGGCCAGGCCGTCAAGATCGGCCAGCTTCACTCCAGCTTCACGGAGCAGGGCAGCGATCATGGGTAACAGGCGCTGGGAGTGGTTTTTGCGGGTATTGAAAAACAATTCAGCTACCAGCCGGTCGCCATCGATTAAAGCCACCCCGGCAACCTGGGTGGCACTGTCAAGCCCCAGGACCAGCAATTTGCTTCAGCTCCTCCAGAATACGGAGATAACGTTGCCCCCTGGCCGTCAGGGTGGCGCGGCGGCCTGCCTTGGGGTCATACTCCAGGCAAACCTCCAGGTACTCCGGGGGTAAAAATTCCCCCAGGCGCTCCCCCCACTCGACCGCCGTCACTCCCCGGCCGTAAAAATACTCCTCCAGCCCTAGTTCCAGGGCAGCCTCGGGGTCTTCCAGGCGGTAAACATCAACATGGTAAAAAGGAAGGCGGCCCTGGTGTTCCTGGATCAGGGTAAAAGTAGGACTGGTTACCTTACCGGTCACTCCCAGGCCCTGGGCCAGACCTTGGGCCAGAGTGGTCTTGCCGGCTCCCAGTTCCCCGGTAAGGATAACAACATCTCCCGGACCTAAAAACCCGCCCAGGATCCGGCCCAGTTCCCCGGTGGCCTCAGCATTCTTTAACCATATTTGCACGGTCGTCACCATTATTCCTGTTTCGATTCTCGCCCGTTTATTCTTCAAACTCCAGGGACAGCTGTTCCGCCTGCAGGGCGCGGTAAACGTCCCGCAGGCTTTTAAAATCCTCCCACACCGGCCGCTTTTTGGCAGCATCCCTCAGCAGGGCGGCCGGATGAAAGGTGGGCAGGTAGCGGATACCATCCCGGGCAATCCACCGACCCCGCAACCGGGTGATGCTAGCCCCGGGGGCAATTAAAGTTTGGGTGGCCACTGCCCCCAGGCAGACGATAATTTTAGGCTTAATGAGTTTAATCTGGGCCTCCAGGATTGGCCGGCAGGCCTGCACTTCAGCGGGAACCGGCTGGCGGTTGCCCGGAGGACGGCATTTAACGACATTAGTTATATATAATTCTTCCCGTTTAAAGCCGGCAGCAACCAGGATGCGGTCGAGAAGCTCTCCGGCAGGCCCCACAAAGGGTCGCCCCAGTTCGTCTTCCCGGGCGCCGGGACCCTCTCCCACCAGCATTAAGCCGGCCCGGGGGTTACCCTCACCAAAAACCACCTTCCTGGCCCCCTGCCTTAAGCTGCATTCCTGGCAGGCCAGGGCCTTCTGGCGCAGGGTTTCCAGGTCCATAATCACCACCCAAAACCTTACTTCTACCTTTCCGGCGATATTCCTGCCGGGTAATTGCTTTCCCTGGCCGGCCCGACACGGTCGCGTAACATCTTGATACGCTAGTGCCGGGCCCGCCTGACGGCGGCCAGCAATTCCTTAGCGGCTGCGGCAACGTCCGGGGCGCCGATCACCGCCGAGACGACGGCCACGCCGTCGGCTCCAGCCGCAATAACCTCGGCAGCGTTGCTGGTGTTGATGCCACCTATGGCGACAACAGGGATGGCGACTGCGGCCCGGATAGCCTTTAACCCAGCCAGGCCAATGGGTTCGCCGGCATCCCCTTTACTTTTAGTAGCGTAGATGCTGCCAACGCCCAGGTAATCCGCACCGTCCACAACCGCCTGCCGGGCCTCGGCCACCGTACCCGTTGATACCCCCAGGATTTTTCCCGGGCCCAGAAGCTCCCTGGCTACCCTGGCCGGTAAATCCTCCTGGCCGATATGCACGCCATCGGCCTCTACCGCCAGAGCTACATCCAGGCGATCGTTAATGATAAAGGTAGCCCCGGCAGCGCGGGTAAGCTCCCGAATCTCCCGGCCCAGCTCTACCAGTTCCCGGGCTGACAGGTCTTTCTCCCGCAGCTGAATGGCCGTCGCTCCGCCGGCCAGGGCCTGGCGCACCAGTTCCAGGGTCGGCCGGCCCCCTCCCAGTTTAGTAGTAATGATAACGTACAGGTCCCATGGAGCCATAACATTGTCCTCCTCCAAAAAGTATAAAAGCCACCTACCGTGGTATGCAGGCGGCTCTTATACTTCGTTATTACCGGGCCACTTTCCTGCCTGTAGGTTCCGCCTCGGGTAAAGCAACCCTGACCTTGGCCTTTAATTCGTCCAGGTCAAAGGGTTTGTAGATAAAGTCGCTGGCTCCCAGACGCAAGACTTCCGCCACAGCCATCCCATCAACATAAGCCGACATGATAATGACTGCTGTCTCCGGTGCCAGGGCCCTGATCCGCGGCAGGGCTTCCAGCCCGCTCATGACGGGCATCCTTACATCCATCACTACTACATCCGGTCGCCAGCGTTCCACCTGGCGCAGGGCATCCCTCCCGTTAACTGCTGTTGCCACCTGATAGCCTTCTTCCTGAAAAGCAAGCTGCAATAAGGCACGGACACCCCGCTGGTCATCAACGATGAGTATCCTTGGCACGACCTATACATCCTCCGGCGTTAGCTGGAAAATCAGTTGTCCTATGTTTTTTATTCGACATCCACTGACCAATTCCTTGCAACTTAGGTAAAAAATATATTAGAAAACGTTACCCCAAAAACTGTTCGACAAAATATTCAAATAGATATTTCTGCCGCCGGTCATGACCATACAAATCCTCCGGGTGCCACTGGACGCCAATTACCACGACCTCCCCATCTCCTTCCAGGGCTTCAATCAAGCCATCAGGAGCCACGGCACTTACCCTTAAACCCTTACCCACCCGGCGGACTGCCTGGTGGTGGAGGCTGTTGACGCGCGCCGCCGCCCCCAAGATTCCTGCCAGCCGGGTGCCGGGTATAACTTTAATATCATGGCTTGGTTGCTCCCTGGGCCCGGCCTGGTTATGCTCCAGGGCACCTGGAACTTCTGTTTTGATATCCTGGTACAGGTTACCCCCGGCAGCTACATTGAGCACCTGGACGCCCCGGCAAATGGCAAGTACCGGCTTGCCAGCCGCCAGGGCGGCCCGGGTAAGGGCCAGCTCAAAGGCATCCCGTTCCGGAAGGACTTTATACAGCCCGGCTTGCGGCCGGGCGTTAAAAAAAGACGGCTCAATATCACCGCCACCCGTTAAAAGCAGGCCATCAATGATTGCCAGGTAACCTGCTGCCAGTTCCGGCTTTACCGGCGGTAAGAGTAACGGCAGGCCCCCGGCAGCTGTAATAGCCTGGAGATAGGTCGCCCGCAAGAAAGCGCGTTCCCGACCACGCTCCAGGTCACAGGTAACCCCTATTCTTGGCGCAGCCATAGTTCTCCCCCGTCACTTGCCCTTCCCAAAAACTATATCTCTATCAAGCCCAGGCTGATCTCAATGGCCCGGTTGACCTTTTCCAGGGTTTCTTCATCAAGGACGGCTACCTTTTGCTTGAGGCGGCTTTTATCAATAGTACGGATTTGTTCCAGGAGGATAACCGAATCCCGCTCCAGGCCGCTCCTGGCAGCGCTGATTTCCACGTGGGTGGGTAATTTCGCCTTGGCAATCTGGGAGGTAATAGCGGCAACGATGGTGGTAGGACTGTACTGATTGCCGATGTCATTCTGGATGATAAGTACCGGCCGGGTTCCTCCTTGTTCGGAACCGACCACCGGATTTAAATGGGCATAAAAGACGTCTCCACGCCTAACCAGCATTTTATTTACACTCCGTCAGTCTATCATCATAGTATTTCTGGGCTTCATTTTCTACATCATAGTTTTCCACCGCAAGGGCCAGATTGATTGACGCCATTTCCTGGTAGCCCCGCTTCATTTGCTCCCGGATATTGCGGCGTTTACGCTCTGTAATATATAATTTCATGGCTTCGCGAATAAATTCACTCCTATTACGCCTTTCCATGGTCGCCAGGCCGTCGACCTCGGCCAGGAGGCTTTCCGGTAGACTGATCATGATCCGTTTGACACCCGGCAAAGAAGAGGCACCTCCTACTGGGAAGTAGCAACTTTAGGTCACCTGGGACAGGGGGTTACGTCCTATAAAAACTCTATATTGCTGTCATGATATAACCAATTATAGCGGTAAAGGATTACCAGCGCAAGGCCGGGAGAAATCATTTTAACGGCCATTTTTTAACTTTGGTTATATACCCGCGGTACCCTCCCGGAAATCAGGCAAAGAATTTCATAGTTTATCGTTCCCATCCAGGCAGCCACCTCCTCTACGGATAAGATCTCCTCTCCCTGGCGGCCGAAAAGGACAACTTCATCACCGGCGCGGGCTTCTGGTATAGCCGTAACGTCTATCATACACTGATCCATGCAGACCCGGCCGATTACCGGCGCCCGGCGTCCCCGGATCAGTACTTCCGCCCGGTTGGAAAGGAGACGCGAGTAGCCGTCGGCGTAGCCCACCGGCAAAGTTGCTATCCTGGCGGGAGCAGGCGTACAGTAGGTGCAGCCGTAGCTGATATACGTCCCGGCCGGCACCTCCTTCACCAGGACGACCCTGGTCTTTAAAGTCATGGCCGGGCGTAGATCCAGGCGCTCCCTCCGGACCTCCGGGGAAGGATAATGGCCATAAAGGATAATGCCCGCCCGCACCAGGTTGAAATGGGTTTCCGGCAGGTCGATAATGGCCCCGCTGTTGGCCGCATGGCGCCAGGGGAAGGTTATGCCCTGGTGCTCCAGGTCGGTAATTACCCTTTGAAACAGGGCCAGCTGCCGCCTGGTATAGGTTTTATCGGCTGCATCGGCAGCGGCAAAATGGGTGAAGATACCTTCCAGCCGGACGTGGGGCAACCTGGCTATGGCCAGAGCCTCTGCTACGGCCCGGTCAGGTAAAAATCCCAGCCGTCCCATGCCGGTATCTATTTTCAAATGCAGCCGCGCCCGGGTACCGGCAGCAGCGGCGGCTGCATCCAAGATCCGGGCCTGTTCCAGGCTGAAAACCGTCTGGGACAGGTCCGCGGCCACCACCCGGCCGGCATCTTCGGCCGGGGTATAGCCTAAAATAAGCAGAGGGGCTGTAATCCCCTCCTCCCGTAAAGCCAGGGCTTCATCGAGCGTGGCTACCCCCAGCCAGGTGACCCCGTTTGCCAGGGCCGTCCTGGCTACCGGTACGGCCCCGTGGCCGTAAGCGTTGGCTTTAACAATAGCCATAATCTCTGTTTGTGGGGCTAATATTTTTTTAATGGCGCGGACATTGTGGGCGATCGCATCTAAATCAATCTCGGCCCAAACCGGCCGTGACACCGGCCTCCACCTCCAAATTGCGGCAAACCGCTGGTAAAAAGTTTAACAAATCTCCTGCCAGGAGAGCATACTGGCCCACGCTGGCCCGCGCCTCGTCCCCGGCCGCTCCATGCAAGAAGGCCCCCAGGGCCGCGGCCACCCCTGGCTCCAGCCCCTGGGCCATAAGGCCGGCAATAACCCCCGTCAGGACGTCGCCGCTGCCGGCAGTAGCCATGCCGGGATTTCCCGTAGGATTAATGTAGGCCTGCCCATCGGGCCAGGCGATGATGGTGCGGGCACCTTTAAGGACGAGGACCACCTGCCATTCCCGGGCGTACTTCCTGGCTATCTCCAGGCGATCTTCCTGGACTCTGGCCGCCGTTGTCCCCACCAGGCGCGCCATCTCCCCCGGATGGGGTGTCAGAACCAGGGGACCGTGATCACCGGTAAGGATACTGGTATCTGTTGCCAGGGCGTTGAGGGCATCGGCATCGACCACCGCCGGAACTTTAAGGCGGGGTAGGAGCTCCTTTACCAGTTCCACAGTTGCCGGGTCCCGGGAAAGGCCGGGGCCCAGGGCCAGGACGTCACATTGCGCCAGGCGCTCCAGGATGGGTTCCAGGGCCTCCCGGCTTAAAGATCCGCCCGGTGTTTCCGGCAGGGGACAGGTCATTACTTCCGTCGTCTTCATTTCCAGGATCCCGTGGACACCACGGGGTACGGCCGCCGTTACCAGGCCGGCCCCGGCCCTTAAAGCTGCCGTGGCCGCCAGGGCAATAGCCCCGGTCAGGCCCGGTGAACCGCCCACGGCCAGGACATGGCCGTAAAGGCCTTTGTGACCGCCGGCCTCCCGTTTGGGCAGGCGAGAGCGGCACCAGGCCGTTGTCAGCAGGTGCAGGTCAAAACGCTGGCTATCAATGAGTTTCTGGGGGATGCCTATGTCGGCCACTTCCAGGCGACCGGCGTAGCTCGCCCCCGGCTCGACGGCCAGGCCCAGTTTGGGCAGGGCAAAGGTTACGGTCCAGGTAGCCTGAATGCAGGGGCCAAAGGCCCGGCCGGTATCGGCTTCCAGGCCGGAGGGCAGGTCAACGGCCACTGTATCCCGGTGGGCTTTATTGATCATGGTAATGACGGCTGCCGGTAAGCCCATGGCCGCTCCCTTAAAACCGGTACCAAAAATGGCGTCTACCACCAGGTCGGCATAAAGAAGGGCGATGTCAGCCCGCTGGAGGTGGCTTTCTCCCAGAATAGGGTAGAGCCTTCCGCCCATCTTCTGGTAAATTTCCAAATTTGTCCGGGCATCACCCCGGAGGTCCTCCGGCCTGGCGAGAAGGAAGACCTTAACCTCCGCCCCCTGGTTTAACAGATGCCGGGCCACCACCAGACCGTCGCCCCCGTTATTGCCTTTGCCGCAGAAGATTAATACCCGGCGGTTCTTCACCCGGTCTTGAAAATGGCGCCGGATGGATTCGACCACCCTTAAACCCGCATTTTCCATGAGAACAATACTGGGTACCAGGTACTCGCTGGAGGCCAGGCGGTCCAGCTGCCCCATTTCCGCGGCTGTTACCAGGTACATGGCGCATCCCTCTTTACGCAAAAATAGCTTTATCACAGGCTGGCATTGCCGGTAAGCTCCAAATCAAAGCAGCGCGCTAACCCCTGCAGGGATCTTCCAAAGCCTGGGCTACTGCCGCAGCATAGGCCCGGCAGTGGGACAGGCTGACGGTAACGGTGCCGGTTCCCCGCTCGCGTGCCAGTTCCCCGGCCCGGCCATAGAGCATTACCCGGGGCCGCCCACCCTCTTCCCGGCCAATCTCAATGTCCCGGAAGGAACAACTACCCAGGCCCACCCCCAGGGCCTTCATTACCGCCTCCTTGGCGGCAAAACGGGCGGCCAGGGAAGCCCCGGGACGGTGCCGGCTCAAACAGTATTCCTGTTCCGCCGGCGTGAATAATCTGTTCATTAAACGCGGGTGGCGCTTTAAAGCCCTTTCCAGGCGTTCAATTTCAATGATGTCAATACCAAGGCTCGCCATAATCCCATCCTTACCATGTTAATCGCCTTTTAGTCCCCTTTGCTTTATTCGGCAATAATGGTGAAAAACCTCCTTGGCGGTAAAAAGTCGTTTAACAGGCGCAAAGTGATACCAGGGCAACTTGAACCCCAATGCCTACCGTTAACTCCGTTATAACGACCTTTGGCGCCAGAAGCCTTTATTTTTCTTGCTTACCTGTTTAAGATAGAAGCACAAGAAGGGAGTGAGAACCATGAGTAAAGACACCAGGACCATCGAAACGCTGCTGAAGGAAAACCGTACTTTTCCTCCACCGCCGGCCTTTGCTGCTGCAGCCAATGCCAGGGATGCCGGCTTATATAAGGAAGGCGAAGATATAGAACAATTCTGGGCCAGGGAAGCTGCTAAGCTCCACTGGTTCCGGCCCTGGGACCGGGTGCTGGAGTGGGAATATCCCCTGGCCTGGTGGTTTAACGGCGGCACCCTCAACGTATCATACAACTGCCTGGACCGGCACCTGGAAACCTGGCGCCGCAACAAGGCGGCCCTTATCTGGGAAGGAGAACCGGGCGACTCTGTCGTCCTTACCTACCGCGACCTGTACCGGGAAGTCAACAAATTTGCTGCCGTCCTTCGTTCGCTGGGAGTTAAGCGCAATGACCGAGTCACCATATATCTACCTATGATCCCGGAACTACCCATTGCCATGCTCGCCTGCACCCGCATTGGCGCCGTCCACAACGTGGTCTTCGGCGGTTTCAGCGCCGCCGCCCTGCGGGACCGGATTAATGATATTGGCGCCAAGGTCCTGATCACCGCCGACGGCGGCTTCCGTAAAGGAAGAATAGTTGCTTTAAAGGAAAATGCCGATACCGCCCTGACCGCAGCACCTTCTGTCGAAAAAGTCATTGTTACCAAGCGTACGGGGCAGGGGATAAATATGCAGCCGGGGCGGGACCTCTGGTGGCATGAACTCATGGCCGCCGCTCCTCTCTATACACCGCCGGAACACATGGAGGCGGAAGATCCCCTCTTCATCCTCCATACCAGCGGCACCACCGGTAAGCCCAAGGGAGTAGTCCATACCACGGCCGGTTATCTGGTCGGCGTTGCCACTACCTCCCGTTACGTCTTCGACCTTAAAGATGAAGACGTGTACTGGTGTACTGCCGACATCGGCTGGATTACCGGCCACAGCTACGTCGTCTACGGTCCTCTGGCCAACGGGGCCACCGTTCTTATGTATGAGGGCAGCCCCGACTATCCCAAGCCGGACCGTTACTGGCAGATTATTGAGAAATACGGTGTTACCGTTTTTTATACCGCACCTACGGCCATCCGCTCCTTTATGCGCGCCGGCCCGGCTTTCCCGGCCCGGCACGACCTCTCTTCCCTGAGGTTACTGGGGACAGTCGGTGAGCCCATTAACCCCGAGGCCTGGATGTGGTACTACAACTATATCGGCCACCGCCGCTGCCCCATTGTCGATACCTGGTGGCAGACGGAAACGGGCATGATCCTCATTACCCCCCTGCCGGGTTTGACGCCTTTAAAACCCGGCTCAGCCTGCCATCCTTTTCCTGGGGTGGAAGCAGCGGTGGTCGACGACCGGGGCGAACCGGTACCACCGGGTAAAGGCGGCTACCTGGTTATTAAAAAGCCCTGGCCGGCCATGATGCGCACCATCTTTAACGATCCCGAGCGCTATGTCAACCAGTACTGGAATCGCATCCCCGGTTATTACTTTACCGGCGACGGCGCCCGCGTGGACGAAGACGGCTATTTCTGGCTCCTGGGCCGCGTGGATGACGTCATTAACGTCTCCGGCCACCGCATCGGTACTATGGAGGTAGAAAGCGCCCTGGTGGACCATCCCGGTGTTGCCGAAGCGGCCGTCATCAGCCGGGAACATGAAATCAAGGGGCAGGCCATAGTGGCCTTTGTCACGGTCAAGGACGGCGTTGAAGCCACCCCCGCCCTGGCCCAGGAGCTGAAGGAACATGTAGTACAAAAGATCGGCGCCCTGGCCAGGCCGGAAGCCATTTTCTTCACCGCCGAATTGCCCAAAACCAGGAGCGGAAAAATCATGCGCCGCCTCCTCAGGGATATCGCCGAGGGCCGCGCCCTGGGGGACATCTCCACCCTGGCCGACCCGGTGACGGTAGCCAGGCTGAAAGCCGTTTACGCCGAAGAAGCGTAATCCGGAGGTCAGAAGCAGGAAAGCGTGGGGCGGAAGCGCGGAGGAACCGGCTAAAGCCGGTTCCTCCGCGAGAAGGGAGTGCCCGTAAACAGAGGGGTTCTCCCTTTTTATATTTGGGCAGTGCCTCTATAGATGTCCCTGAGGCTCTATGTCAATAGTTGTGGGATTAAATTTTGGGGGCAACATCCCAGGAAAATTTTTTTGATGAAATGATTACGATTCCTAAAACCAAAACTTAAGCGTTTGAGCATTTTACTTAAAGTATTCTTGCCTTCTATATAACCATTGGTGTACCGGCGGCCTTGCTGGGTGTATCTAACCAGGTTTAATATTTCTGACCTCCAGGACTTAATAGTACGAGCCCATACCCGTCCCTCTAGATTTGCAGCGCATTCTGCATTTATAAGCCAACGGCTTAAGACAATTTCTGCCTCTTCAACCCGGTCCATCTTTATGATTTGTCTTAAATCTTCTTTTAGCTGGTACAGTTCATAGAGGGACGGGTATTTATTCTTAATTTCTTCTAGCTGCTGTTGTTGTCTGGGAGTAAGTTTTTCTTTAGCCTTGAGCAAGGGTAGGCGAGGTATATTCTCCTTGCCTGCTTCTTGCTCTATCTTGCGTGCTTCATTTAAGCGACGGTTGGCATCCTGAATTACATGGAAAGGGTCTACTATTATCCTAGCTGAAGGAAAGATTGCTTTTATTAACTTGCGCCAGGAGTCTTTCATGTCGTAAGCGTCAAACCCAACCCACCTAGCACCAAAGCAACATTTATAGGATAATCTCCCTCAAGAACATCAATGGAGGGGGATTTTTTATGACCAAAGCCGAACGGCAAGCACTATGGGAAACCCGGATAGCTGAATACAAGAAGAGTGGGCAGAGCGTAAAAGAATGGTGCTCCTCCCATGAGGACGTTAACCCCAAGCAATTATGGTACTGGCTGCGGAAGTATAAAAACCAGGATGCGGTTTCCCCGGGAAACTCAAACCGGTGGTTGCCGGTAAAAATAACCGAGCAGGCTTCTATAGAACAGGGCCACGCTTTACTGGTTAATGTAGGACCGGTCAGCATCGAAGTAAAGCCCGGCTTTGATCCCGCCTTGCTTTCTCAGGTGGTTAAGGCGCTGGTGGCTTTATGCTAAACGAAACAGGCATCGACCGGGTTTATCTCGCCTGCGGTGCAACGGATCTGCGCAAGTCCATTGACGGCCTGGCGGTGCTGGTCAAGGAAGGGTTTGAACTGGACCCCTTCTCTTCTTGCCTTTTCGTTTTCTGTAACCGCAATAGGGATAAACTAAAGATCCTCCACTGGGAGCACAACGGTTTCTGGCTTTATTACCGCCGGCTGGAGAAGGGCAAATTCCTATGGCCTCAAGATACCACTTCGGCAACCATCACCATAAGCCGTCGGGAGCTGCGCTGGCTGCTTGACGGCCTCCCCTTAAAACAGCCCCAAGCCCATCCCGAGGTAAAAGCGCGCACCATCTTGTAATATAAAGTACCAGAAAGAAATATTTTCTGTTTATGGTTGATTCTAGAGGAATTCGAAGCGATTCGTCGAATCATTAATGCATGAACACTTCTCAATCTATCGCTGCCATGACTATAGAAGAGCTGCAAGAGCGCTGTGTTCAGCTGGAACGGGAGAATGCCGAACTAACCGCCAAGCTAAACTGGTTTATGGAGCAGTTTCGTTTAAGCAAGAAGCGGCAATTCGGTGTTTCCAGCGAACGGACCAAGCCTTTAGAAGAGCAGCTTTTACTTTTTAACGAAGCGGAAGCGGAAGCCCGGCCGGAAGCACCTGAGCCGGATTTGGAAACCATCACCTACCAGCGCCGCAAAAAACACAGCCGCCGGGATATGAACCTGGAAGAACTGCCGGTAGAAGTAATAGAGCACCGCCTGCCGGAAGAAGAGCGGGTCTGCCCGTGTTGCGGCGGCCCTTTGCATGAAATGAGCACCGAGGTGCGGCAGGAACTCAAAGTAATCCCCGCCCAGGTGAAAGTGGTCAAACATGTGCGCTACGTCTATTCCTGCCGCCGCTGCGAGAAGGAGGAGATAAGTACTCCCGTTATCACGGCACCCATGCCTGCTCCTGTACTTCCCGGCAGCCCCCTATCTCCCTCCCTCCTGGCCTACATCATGACCCAGAAATACGGGGCAGGCCTACCCCTCTACCGCCAGGAGCAGCAGTTTAAAGGTTTGGGGATAGACCTTTCCCGGCAGACAATGGCCAACTGGGTGCTCCATGGAGCCAACACCTGGCTAACCCATATTTATGACCGCCTCCATGAATACCTGCTTAAAAGAGATATCCTCCATGCCGACGAGACCACCTTACAGGTGCTGCAGGAACCCGGGAGGGAAGCTACCACCAAATCATATCTTTGGCTTTACCGTACCGGGCGGGACGGACCCCCCATCATCCTTTACGACTACCAGACCACCCGGGCCGGCAAACACCCCCGCCGCTTCCTGTCAGGTTTTAAGGGTTATTTGCACGTTGACGGCTATGCCGGCTACAATGAACTTCCAGATGTCACCCTGGTCGGCTGCTGGGCCCATGCCCGGCGCAAGTTCGATGAGGCGCTCAAGGCCCTGCCGGAGGCGAAACGTTCGGCAGCCGTGGCTGCCAGGGAGGGGCTGGAGTACTGCAACCAGCTTTTTGCCATAGAGCGTGACCTGAAAGAAGTTCCACCAGAGGAACGATATCAAATCCGCCAGGTGCGCAGCCGGCCCATGCTGGACGCCTTTTTGGCGTGGCTAAAAAAACAGAAAGCGCAGGTGCTGCCCAAAAGCTCCTTTGGGCAGGCGATTTACTATTGTCTTAGCCAATGGGATAAACTAACCGCTTTTTTACAAGACGGGCGCTTGGAACTCGATAACAACCGGAGTGAACGTTCCATCAAGCCCTTCGTCATCGGCCGCAAGAACTGGTTGTTTGCCAACACCCCGCGGGGTGCCAAAGCCAGCGCCATTACCTATAGCATCATAGAAACGGCAAAAGAAAACGAGTTAAATCCCTTCCAGTACCTTATTTACCTCTTTGAAAAATTACCCAACCTGGACCTCCAGGATAAAGATGCCCTGGATCAACTCCTGCCTTGGTCGGAAACTTTGCCTCCTGTTTGCCGTATGCATAGTTAAGCTTGTTTTTGCCCCCACCTCGGTGATAGGTGGGGGCTATTTTACGCTTACTTCATGTCAATTACTACTGCTTCTACTTTAACCCCGGCTTTTTTGAGCCCCTCCAGGTAAGCCTTTATAGTTGCTTTCCTGTCATCACCCAAAATCGTCAAAGGCCTCTTATCCGGTTCCAGGCGCCCTACTACGCATACATAATCATTCCCGCTAAAGGACAGTTCATCTAAGGTTAAGACTATGGGCTCTTGAGTATCATCTGCTGGAAGACCGGACTGGATATACTTGTCTAGTAATCTTATAACCCTATTAGGAGTAAGGTGTAATATTCGGGCTGCATAGGTAAAGCTCATCCTCTGGGCATAATACACTACTGTCTGCACTCCTAGTTTTGTAAATCTGGCCCAGGGGATGGTATTCGGAGGACGAAGGGTAAAAGTCTTATGACAATGGTAACACTTATACCGTACAGGAACCCAGGATAAAAAAATCCATCTCCCGTATAAAAAAGCGTGACGAATTTTCCTTTCTTGGGGCTTCCGGTTCTTCTTTAAAATGCCGTGCTTATGTAATTTGCCTTTGTTACATGCAGGGCATAATGCTGGCGGGTCTAGCGTCACCCTTAACACAATATCTTTACGTTCCTGCTGTTCTCCTAAAATGGACGGGAGTATTTTATCAAAATTCTCTTGTCCATTGAGGGTGATCGTGCTATTCTTATTCATGGGGGCACTCCTTTCCTGTTGGGGTTTTGTTTGCTAATATTGATTTGGATGTGCCCCCATCTTTTTCCTCCTTTAGCTCCTAAAATCTCTTCTCCTCTGTCCTTCCATATCTACCTATCCCTTCCCACACTTTTTATTATAGAGCCTGTCCCTGATTGACAAAGAAGCCAGTTCGTTGTAGCATGGAATCAACAAAGGTCGGCGCCCGCTTTCTTAATTTTTCGTCACCTGATTGGAGGAAATAATCATGGCTTATAAATTATACCTCCTCTTTATAACATTGACCCTGGGGGAAACTATAACTGCAATCATCTTTTTTCACGCCCCACCCTTAATCACCCCCCTTATTTTTGGGGGGATCAACGCCCTGGGGTTAGGAGCTTTAAAGGCTTTGCAGGGGCCCCCGTGCTCATTAACCCAGTCCCCGGTGGAAAAAGAGGAGGAGATCGGCGGGACGGAAGGTATTTTCGCTTCCACCCTGCAAATTGCCCATGAAACCCTGCCGGTATTACGCAGGGGTTTAAATGAAGCAACGGCTGCAAAGACAGCTGAAATCATCCAGAATATCACCGAAGTCCCGGCCATAGCCATAACCGACCGCGAACACGTGCTAACCTTCCTGGGGGTAGGCTGCGACCAGCACCGGGCCGGCGACCGGATTTTAACGGAAGCCACCAAAGAAGTCATCGCCACGGGCAAGTTGAAAGTTGTGCATACCCCCCAGGGGCTTTGCTGCCCGCGGTATAACATGGGCTGTAACTGCCCTTTAAAAGCAGCAGTGATCGTTCCTTTAAAATGCCGGGAAGAAATAGTCGGCGCTTTAAAGCTCTACCAGACCCGGGAAGGGGTCTTCCCGCCCCAGATCATCCGCCTGGCCATCGGCCTGGCCGATCTTTTGAGCCTGCAAATCGAGCTGGCCGAGCTGGACCGCCAGCGCCAGCTCCTGACTGAAGCCCGGCTGGAAGCATTGAACGCCCAGATCAATCCTCACTTCTTCTTTAATACCTTGAATACCATTATCAGCTTCAGCCGTACCGACCCGGAGCGGGCCCGCCGCCTGCTGATCCGCCTGGCCAGCCTCTTCCGCCGGACCTTAAACCGCCGCGGCAGCCTGACTACTTTGCGGGAAGAGCTGGAATGTGTCCGTACCTACCTGGTCCTGGAAAAGGCCAGGTTCGGCAGCAAATTCCGTTACTTTCAGGATGTACCATTAGAACTGCTGGATTATCACATTCCCGTCCTCAGCTTGCAGCCGCTGGTAGAAAACGCCATCAACCACGGCCTGCTGCCCAAAGAGGGGCCCGGGATGATCAAAATATCCGGGCGCCTGGCAGGCAATGAGCTTCATTTAACCGTCAAGGATGATGGTGTCGGTATCCCACCGGAAAAAATTCCCCTGGTACTCCAGCCGGGGTACGGGTCGGGTAACGGTGTCGGTTTAAGTAATGTCAACCTGCGCTTCCAGAACCTTTACGGCCCGGATTATGGTTTGCGCCTGGAGAGCAGCGTTAACGGTACGACTGTTTTCCTGCGGGTGCCCGTTATCCGGCCGGCAGTGGTAAAAGATGCCTCAGCAAAGGAGTTGCTAGTTAATGAAGCTTAAAGCCCTGATTGTCGATGACGAATACCCGGCGCGACAGGAACTGCGCTTTATGCTCCAGGAATTTAAAGACATAGAAGTGGTGGGCGAAGCTACCAATGCCCGGGAGGCTTTAAATCTCGTCAGCGCCCTTGATTACACGGTGCTTTTCCTGGATATCAATATGCCCGGGATGAACGGCCTGGAGCTCTCCCGGGCTATTCAAAAACGACCCAACCCGCCCTTCATTATCTTTGTCACGGCCTATGAGGAATACGCCCTGCAGGCCTTTGAAGTCAACGCCGTCGATTATCTCTTAAAGCCTTTTGATGAAAAGCGCCTGCGCCAGGCCATCGATAAAGTCCGCCGCCTGGTGGAACAGCGCCAGCAGCCGGCAACTCCTGAAGCAGGGAGCGGCAGCGACGGCAAGGGCCGCCTCAACCGCCTGCCGGTAGAAAAAGACGGCAAGACCATCCTCCTTGATCAAAACGACCTGATTTATGCCTGCACCCAGGGGGATAATGTTTATTTAAAAACATTAAATGAACAATACCTCACCCGTTTTACCCTTAAAGAACTGGAAAACCGTCTGGATGCCCGGGTTTTCTTCCGCTGCCACCGCTGTTATATCGTCAACCTGACCAGGGTGCGGGAAATCGTTCCCTTCTTCAACGGCACCTACACCTTGATTATGGCCGACAAGCAGCAAAGCGAGGTGCCGGTGAGCCGCAACCAGGCCCGCAAGCTGAAAAGCCTTCTGGGCATCAATTAAAATATTTTAAGCCGGCCACCGTCCGGCATTCCTGCTTCTCAAGGGGAAAGCGTTCTTTCACCCTGGTCTTTCTCCCTGCAAATACAGGCGCATCCTCTCAGCTTAGAAACCGTACTTGCTTGATAATAAAACAGTTATTATTATAGCAAGGGCGCTGATAATCACACCGGCTAAAGTATTCCTTTGACTCCTGCTGTACTCATGTAATTCTTGATGTAGTAAGTTGAATTTTTCCTCCAACCTGTTATATGCCTCTCTCATTTCATCACGTAATTGGTTTGATTTGCCTTCCAAGCCGTTAAGATCTTCCTTCGTTTCCCGGTTCAGTTTGTCGAGCTTTTCATTCATCTCGCGGCTCGACTTGTCAACCTCCGCCTTCGTCTCCTGCCGCAGTTTTTCAAGTTCTTCTTTCAGCTCACGGTTCGACCTGTCTACCTCTGCTTTCGTCTCCTGCCGCAGTTTGTTAAGATCTTCTTTCATCTCCTGGCGTAAATTATCTATTCTTTGGTCCAGGGTTGCGTAAGCGTCAAACCCAACCCACCTAGCACCAAAGCAACATTTATAGGATAATCTCCCTCAAGAACATCAATGGAGGGGGATTTTTTATGACCAAAGCCGAACGGCAAGCACTATGGGAAACCCGGATAGCTGAATACAAGAAGAGTGGGCAGAGCGTAAAAGAATGGTGCTCCTCCCATGAGGACGTTAACCCCAAGCAATTATGGTACTGGCTGCGGAAGTATAAAAACCAGGATGCGGTTTCCCCGGGAAACTCAAACCGGTGGTTGCCGGTAAAAATAACCGAGCAGGCTTCTATAGAACAGGGCCACGCTTTACTGGTTAATGTAGGACCGGTCAGCATCGAAGTAAAGCCCGGCTTTGATCCCGCCTTGCTTTCTCAGGTGGTTAAGGCGCTGGTGGCTTTATGCTAAACGAAACAGGCATCGACCGGGTTTATCTCGCCTGCGGTGCAACGGATCTGCGCAAGTCCATTGACGGCCTGGCGGTGCTGGTCAAGGAAGGGTTTGAACTGGACCCCTTCTCTTCTTGCCTTTTCGTTTTCTGTAACCGCAATAGGGATAAACTAAAGATCCTCCACTGGGAGCACAACGGTTTCTGGCTTTATTACCGCCGGCTGGAGAAGGGCAAATTCCTATGGCCTCAAGATACCACTTCGGCAACCATCACCATAAGCCGTCGGGAGCTGCGCTGGCTGCTTGACGGCCTCCCCTTAAAACAGCCCCAAGCCCATCCCGAGGTAAAAGCGCGCACCATCTTGTAATATAAAGTACCAGAAAGAAATATTTTCTGTTTATGGTTGATTCTAGAGGAATTCGAAGCGATTCGTCGAATCATTAATGCATGAACACTTCTCAATCTATCGCTGCCATGACTATAGAAGAGCTGCAAGAGCGCTGTGTTCAGCTGGAACGGGAGAATGCCGAACTAACCGCCAAGCTAAACTGGTTTATGGAGCAGTTTCGTTTAAGCAAGAAGCGGCAATTCGGTGTTTCCAGCGAACGGACCAAGCCTTTAGAAGAGCAGCTTTTACTTTTTAACGAAGCGGAAGCGGAAGCCCGGCCGGAAGCACCTGAGCCGGATTTGGAAACCATCACCTACCAGCGCCGCAAAAAACACAGCCGCCGGGATATGAACCTGGAAGAACTGCCGGTAGAAGTAATAGAGCACCGCCTGCCGGAAGAAGAGCGGGTCTGCCCGTGTTGCGGCGGCCCTTTGCATGAAATGAGCACCGAGGTGCGGCAGGAACTCAAAGTAATCCCCGCCCAGGTGAAAGTGGTCAAACATGTGCGCTACGTCTATTCCTGCCGCCGCTGCGAGAAGGAGGAGATAAGTACTCCCGTTATCACGGCACCCATGCCTGCTCCTGTACTTCCCGGCAGCCCCCTATCTCCCTCCCTCCTGGCCTACATCATGACCCAGAAATACGGGGCAGGCCTACCCCTCTACCGCCAGGAGCAGCAGTTTAAAGGTTTGGGGATAGACCTTTCCCGGCAGACAATGGCCAACTGGGTGCTCCATGGAGCCAACACCTGGCTAACCCATATTTATGACCGCCTCCATGAATACCTGCTTAAAAGAGATATCCTCCATGCCGACGAGACCACCTTACAGGTGCTGCAGGAACCCGGGAGGGAAGCTACCACCAAATCATATCTTTGGCTTTACCGTACCGGGCGGGACGGACCCCCCATCATCCTTTACGACTACCAGACCACCCGGGCCGGCAAACACCCCCGCCGCTTCCTGTCAGGTTTTAAGGGTTATTTGCACGTTGACGGCTATGCCGGCTACAATGAACTTCCAGATGTCACCCTGGTCGGCTGCTGGGCCCATGCCCGGCGCAAGTTCGATGAGGCGCTCAAGGCCCTGCCGGAGGCGAAACGTTCGGCAGCCGTGGCTGCCAGGGAGGGGCTGGAGTACTGCAACCAGCTTTTTGCCATAGAGCGTGACCTGAAAGAAGTTCCACCAGAGGAACGATATCAAATCCGCCAGGTGCGCAGCCGGCCCATGCTGGACGCCTTTTTGGCGTGGCTAAAAAAACAGAAAGCGCAGGTGCTGCCCAAAAGCTCCTTTGGGCAGGCGATTTACTATTGTCTTAGCCAATGGGATAAACTAACCGCTTTTTTACAAGACGGGCGCTTGGAACTCGATAACAACCGGAGTGAACGTTCCATCAAGCCCTTCGTCATCGGCCGCAAGAACTGGTTGTTTGCCAACACCCCGCGGGGTGCCAAAGCCAGCGCCATTACCTATAGCATCATAGAAACGGCAAAAGAAAACGAGTTAAATCCCTTCCAGTACCTTATTTACCTCTTTGAAAAATTACCCAACCTGGACCTCCAGGATAAAGATGCCCTGGATCAACTCCTGCCTTGGTCGGAAACTTTGCCTCCTGTTTGCCGTATGCATAGTTAAGCTTGTTTTTGCCCCCACCTCGGTGATAGGTGGGGGCTATTTTACGCTTACCTTTCATCTCCTGGCGTAAATTATCTATTCTTTGGTCCAGGGTTGCTATTTTCCCCTCTAGACTATCTTTCAGGCCGTCAATACGCTGGGATAAATTGTCTATCCGCAAGGAGAGGTTGTCCGTCCGCTGGGCCAAATGATAATAACCGAATTCCGCTATCTTAGGTTCCACGCCTTCTGAAGCCGCAGCAATCTCTTTCCGAGCGCCTTCTATTATTTCTTTTTCCGACATGGCCATCCCCTTCCCCTCTCCTTTCTGCCAATATTTTAACACTTCCCGTAGGGGCCAACAAGTAAAACTTACCTGTCTATCCCCCTACAATGTAATAGCAAAAGTGAGGCTTACAGCCTCACTTTTTCTGTTCGATATCCCGCCTTTCATGCTACTTCTTGCCCGGTACCGCTTCATAGTACCGCCGCTGGAAACCCAGGGCCACGTTCACCAATCCGATCATTACCGGCACTTCAATAAGAGGACCGATGACTGCGGCGAAGGCCTGGCCGGAATTGATGCCGAAGACGGCCACGGCCACGGCGATGGCCAGTTCAAAGTTGTTGCTGGCGGCCGTAAAGGAAAGGGTCGTGGTCTGCTCGTAGTTGACCCCCAGGCGCATGCTGAGGAAAAAGGAAATTAAAAACATGATAACAAAGTAGCAGATCAGAGGAATGGCTACCCTTACCACATCCATGGGCAACGAGACGATATACTGGCCTTTCAGGGAAAACATAACCACAATGGTAAACAACAAGGCGATTAGAGCCAGGGGGCTGATTTTGGGAACAAAGTTTTTCTCATACCATTCCTTGCCCTTTGTCGGCACCAGGATGAAGCGAGTCAAAAAGCCGGCCACAAAGGGGATACCCAGGTAAATGGCCACGCTGGTGGCCACCTCGCCGATGGAGACGTGGACTTTCATCCCCTGGAAGCCCAGCCACGCCGGCAGCAGGGTGATGAAAATATAGGCGTAAATTGAATAAAAGATAACCTGGAAGATGGAGTTCAGCGCTACCAGGGCGGCGGCATACTCGGCGTCTCCCCGGGCCAGGCTGTTCCAGACAATGACCATAGCAATGCATCGCGCCAGGCCGATTAGGATGAGGCCGGCCATGTATTCCGGGTAGTTGTGTAAAAAGATGATGGCCAGGAAAAACATCAAGACGGGACCGATAATCCAGTTCTGGACGAGGGACAGGGCCATAACTTTTCCGTTGCGGAACACCTTGCCCAGTTCCTCGTACTTGACTTTGGCCAGGGGCGGGTACATCATGACGATCAGGCCGATGGCGATGGGGATTGATGTCGTGCCTATAGACATTCTATCAAGGGCTTCCGCAACCCCGGGCACAAGATAACCCAGGGCCACGCCGAAAGCCATGGCCAGGAAGATCCAGAGAGTCAAAAAGCGGTCCAGCAGGGATAACCTGGCCACAGGTTGGCTGTTGTTTGCTGTCGTCATTAAACTAAAACCTCCTCATCACTACTGATTTGCGTTTAACTTTCCCTTTCTTTATTACTGCCCATCTTCCGGAGCGGGCGACAGGCAACCTTGGGGTTGTCCAGTAGCTGCAGCAGCTTATGGTAGTCGGCAGTAAACTCTTTCTTTTCCGCCAGGGGCACATCCAGATAATCCAGCCAGCCCCGGAGGACCGCAGCCAGTTTTTCTTTATTGAGATGGTAAAAGACCCACTGGCTCACTTTTTCCTCCCAGACCAGATCAGCTTCTTTCAGGACCCGCAGGTGCTGGGAGATGGCCGGCTGGGTGATGCCCAGGATCTCTTCCAGCTCGCAGACGCACAGCTCCTGTTCGGCCAGCAGGGTGATAATCCTGAGCCGCAGGTGCTGGCCCAGGGCCTTGAAGGCCTTTTCCCACTCCTTCAATGTCACTTCTTCACCTCCTTATATAAGTTATTAATTATATAATATTACAGTTCAGGAGCCTTTGTCAATAATATTTAAGAGTTCGACTTAAGTCTTGCTTGTTGGTCTATGCTTTTTCTTTCTTCCTGCTAATTATTCTGGCGGCCCTGGTGGTAAGGGCCAACATGGCCGCCCCGGCCGGGCTAGAACCGGCCGGTGATACGCGATAAAAGGCGGGGATACCCCTTGACACAAACATTAACCAGCAGTATCATGTAATTAGCTTATATATGTTAATAGCATATATAAGCTAATCAAAAAAGGAGGAGAAGAAACAATGTTTAAGAGCCATGATTGCGACCCGCGGCGGGGATGTTGCTGCCATGGCCATCACCCCGGAGGCTTCCACCGCCGCTTTTTAACCACCGCAGAGAAAAAAGCCCGCCTGGAGGAGTATCTCAAGGAGCTGCAGGCCGAAGTAAAAGCCGTGGAGGAAAGGCTGAAGGAACTGGGCGAAGGGGCTTAATACCCCTTCGCCGCATCCGTGTCGTGCCCGCTAAAAAGTTTTTCATATCGCGCCAGGAAGGTTTCCAGGGCGGCTTTATTGCGCCGGATGGTCACCGCCCAGTCATGGAGATAATCTACTCCTTCCGGGGTTATCTCATACCGGCGGCGGGCCGGTCCCGGGCCGCTGGTCGACCAGTGGGACCGTACCAGGCCTTCTTCCTCCAGGCGCCTTAAGTTGCGGTAAACGGCCCCGGCATCGGGAACGCCATCCCATAACCCCAGGCGGTTCATGCTTTCTATTAGCTCGTAACCGTGGGTGGATTTCTCATAGAGCAGCAACAATAAGCAGGGCTGCAAAAAGCCTTCCATGCGGGCACCACGACAATCGCAGCGACTGTGATGCCCGCCGGGTTCATAACCGCACATGGATTCACTCCCTATCTGCTATTTACATATGTGTGTTAATATCCAGTAATAGGATAAACCAATAATTCCATCCCGTCAACAAGATGCTTAACAGATAAAGGAGAGATAACATGTTTACCCTGCTTCTTTACCTGCTGGCTCTGGGTGGCCTGTTAATTTCTTTTGGGAAAGACCGTCATAAAACCCAGCTGGCTTTAATGAAAGGCTGGAAGGCCTTTACGAACATCTTACCTGACTTTGCTGTCGTCCTGGCCCTGATAGGGATCATGCTGACTTACCTGTCACCTCATACCATTGCCGCCCTGGTGGGCAAAAACAGCGGCTTCGCCGGCATGCTGGCCAGCTCCATAGTCGGCTCCATCACCCTTATTCCCGGGTTCGTCGCCTTTCCCCTGGCCAAATCTTTGCTCGACCGGGGCGCCGGTATCATGCAGATGGCCGTCTTTGTCTCCACCTTGATGATGGTGGGTGTCGTCACCGCCCCCCTGGAAAGCAGGTATTTCGGTAAAAGAGAAACTATCCTCCGTAATTCGTTGAGCTATGTCTTTTCCTTTATCGTGGCTATTATCATCGGGATGGTGGTGGGATCGTGAACTTACTTAACTTAATTAAAACTTACCGCTACTTTTTATTAATTATCCTCTTTGATGTGATAATAACAATCTTTCATCCAGACACCGGCTTAACAATTTTCAAATACACCGCCGGTAACTTTGTCGAGATGCTCGCCATTATCCCGCCGATTTTTCTCCTTTTGGGCCTCTTAGATGTCTGGGTACCGCGGGAAACGATTATCCGCTACCTGGGTGAAGGCTCCGGGCTAAAGGGCATTGTCTTAAGCATAGTGCTGGGGGCGGCCGCCGCCGGGCCCCTCTACGGCGCCTTCCCGGTGGCCGCCGTCATGGCGAAGAAGGGTACTAAATACAGCAACATTATTATCTTCCTCTGTTCCTGGTCGACTTTAAAAATCCCCATGTTTTTATTTGAAATGTCGGCCTTAGGAATAAAGTTCGCCCTTACCCGCTGGCTGGTCAACGTCCCCGGGATACTGGCCATTGCTTATATTATCGATCGCCTTATAGGCGCGGAAGATAAGGCGGAATTCTACCGCCGCCAGATGACCAATCCATAGTTTATCCCAGCATCCCCTGCAGGGCGTTAAAGCGTTCACTATTGTCTGGCTCTGCCAGGGGCGGGCAATCTTCCAGGGTATTTTCGCCGCTCAGTAACCTGGCGGCAAAGGCCAGGCAGGTCACCTGGCCGCACCGGCGGCAATTGGTCCCGGGCAGCCATTTGTATATTTTGAGCGCTGTGGGCCTTTCCTTTTTGGTGAAAGTAGGGGTGATTTCCTTTTGCCGCTGGTGGGTGTCGTTGATTAAATCTTTGAGCCATTCCAGCACCTGGAGGGCGTCCGTCATATTGACCGCTTTGGCCATGGTGAGTTTGCGAGAGTAGAGGGTAATCAACCTGAACTCTTTCATAAAAGTCAGGTTTTTGCCGTAATGGTTATATACGGCATTCTTAATCACGGTATTGAGGTAGGGTAATAACTCCTCAATGTCCTGGCTCAAAACCGCCTGCAGGCGGATCTTTTCCGCATCGGCCAGGCAGGTTTCCACTTTGGTGACGTCTATTTTTTCCAGAAACACGGGCAGTACCTCCCCTCTGTCCGCTACTCTCATGAGTGTCAAACACAACCATCATGAAAATGGTCTAAAATAGCGAAGTTTCTCAAACGCTTCAGCTTGATATTTCAATAATCTCCTTTATCGCCGCTAAAAAGGTGTCTATCTCTTCCGAGGTATTGAAATAACCCACACTGGCCCGCACCGTTCCTCGTTCCAGGGTGCCGATGGTTTTATGGGCCAGGGGCGCGCAGTGCAGGCCCACCCGGACCATAATATCATGGCCTTCGTCCAGGGCGTAGGCCACCTCTTCCGGGGCCAGTTTTTTAAGGTTAAAGGACACCACGCCCACCTTGCGCTCCGTTTCCCGGGGGCCATAGACGGTCACGCCGGGTAAGCCTTCCAACCCCGCCAGCATCCTGGCCGTCAGCTCTTCCTCGTGGGCACGGATGCGGTCGATTCCCTGGTTAAGTATATATTCCACCGCCGCTTTAAGGCCGGCAATACCTACCATATTCAATGTCCCGGCCTCAAAGCGATCCGGAAGGCCCTCAGGCATGTATTCCAGGCGGGACACCGACCCCGTCCCACCTTCCTTCAGGGGACGCAGGTCGAAACCGGGACGTATATAGAGGCCGCCGGTACCCGTAGGGCCGAGCAGGCCTTTATGACCGGTGAAGGCCAGGAAATCGATATCCAGTTCCTGGACATCTATGGGATATGCCCCGGCCGTCTGGGCGGCGTCCAGCAGAACCGGCACTCCGTACTGGTGGGCTACGGTCGTAATTGCCTGCACCGGCATCACTGTTCCCGTAACATTGGAGGCATGGGTGCAGGCCAGGAGGCGCGTTTCCTCCCGGAAGGCCGCCTCCAGCTCCGGAAGCATCAGTTCGCCGTCTTCCCGGCAGGGCACTACAGTAATGCTTATCCCGCGCTCCTTCTCCAGGGTTTTCAAACACCGCCAGACGGCATTATGTTCCATAGCCGTAGTAATGACATGATCCCCGGGATTCAACCAACCCTTGAGGACTAAATTAATGGCTTCGGTGGCGTTGGCCGTAAAAACGATGCGCGTGGCGTCGTCAATGTTAAATAACTTCCCTAGCAGCCGTCTACACTGGAAGACTATTTCTTCCGCCGCCAGGGCGCGGCGGTAGCCGCCCCGGCCGGCGCTGGCCCCGATATTCTTCATAAAATGCTCCATGGCCTGCCAGACCTCCGGCGGCTTGGGAAAGGTGGTAGCGGCGTTATCCAGGTAAATGACCACTATTTACACCCCCCTGTCAGGGCCTTTTTATTCGGCCTTAACTTTTTCCGGAATTTGAAAAAGGGAGGATAACCTCCTATCCTCCCTGTCCGGCCCCGGACAACTAAGCAAGAATATTTCCTACTTCTTTTATTATCTCCTCAAAGGGGATATCACCGGCATAGCGGGGCGTGCCGTCGACCACCACCAGAGGCGCCGGGTAGGCACCGTTGGTGAGAGCCCGTAGTTCGGACGGTATCTGCTCCCGGGGTACGGTCCGGAGGTCGATGTAAACCGCCTCCGCCTGGCCGGCGAACTTTTCCTCAAGCTGCCGCTGCAACTCGCCGACCTGCTTTTTAATCGCCGCCGGGGTCATAACCGGCCCGCAGCCGCAACCGCAACTGCACCCTCCCCCGCTGCTCTGGTAGTCGTAAATCTCCACTTTCACTTTAGCCATTTTTAACTTTATCCCTCCTGCTTAATTTTTGTCACCTGCTCCAGGATAGCGGCCGCCACCTGATCCACCATGGCCTTCTGCTCCCCTGTAAGCTCCCGAATGGATAAAGTGCCTTCGCCGATGTCTTCTTTGGCAATAAGATCGGTAACAACCACCTTGCCGCTCACCGGCCCGCTCAAGGCTTCGGTGGCCTTTAAAGCGCAACATTTTTCGCACCCGTCAATGGTTATCGTGGGATAATCGCGGGCGAAGTTGCGTTCTTCCTCGCCGCCGGCCATAAACAGGGGCAGGCATATAGTTACGAAATTATAGCCCGGCCTGATGGAGCGCAGCACCTTCTGGGTGGCCAGGCGGGAAATAGTCCCCCCGGGGCAGGCCTCGCCGCTGCAGGAAATCAGGCCCACCGATAATCTTCCTTCTTCGCTCATGCTTTCTCCTCCCCCACAGGCGTTTATTGCTCTCCCCCGGCGTCATACCAGCGGTCGACTTTAGCGGCCAGGTCGGCGGCCAGCTCGTCGGCAATCTGCCACCCTGCCGCCGTCAGGTGGGCGGCGGTACCGGCATCGACACCTCGGTGGTTGCGGAAGGCGTCCACGGCGCGGACCCTTTCCACCACCACGCCGCCGGCGTGCTCGACGTTCTTGGCCGCGCAGAGCTTCGGACAGCCGTCCACGGTAATGCACCTGGCCCCGTTGATCTCCTTCCTGGCCTCATCGTCGCCGTAAACCAGCAGGGCCAGGCACATGGTTGCCGCTTTATCGGGCCGCAGCTCTTTTACAGTCTTTAAAACTGCTTCCCGGCTCAGGAGTCCGTACATCTTGCCGATGCCGCTGCAGGGGATGACGTAAACTTTGCGGGAGCTATTTCCCGGCATTGAAATCAGCCACCTTTTCCTTCAATACTTCCATATAGCGCCGCCCGTCCAGTAAAAACTCGCGGTCGGCCTCGAAGTTGGTCAGTTCCAGTTCGGCAATCCAACCCTTTTCATAGGGGTTTTCATTGATGAGTTCCGGCGCCTCCAGGACGGCTTCATTAACGGCCACCACTCTACCGGTAACCGGGGAAACCAGTTCATACACCGCTTTGGCCGATTCGATGGTGCCCATCTCCCCGAATTGCTCTACTTCCGTACCAGGTTCGGGGGGCGTGACAAAGGTGATATCGGAAAGGTTTTGCTGCAGGTAGTCACTGATACCTACGCGGCCCCTGTTGCCCCGGACCTGGACCCAGCAGTCGTTCTCGTTGAAATAAAAGCCTTCCAGGGGCACCCGGAAGATAAACTTATCGTGGCGATGGACGGCGTATTCCAGCGGGCCGGCAAAAAGGCCGCTGTCTTCCGGCGCCCGGCCGCCAGGTTCCTGCTCCCTGAGGAGGGGCTGCCAGGATCGCCAGACATCCTCTACGAAGGCCGCCGCACCTGACCCCAGCCGCCAGTCCGGGCTGGGGTTATAGTCCCTCTTCTTAGCTTCTTCGGTCATGGTTATCTTGCGGTAAATCTTTAGGTTATTGTTGGCCGCAATCCGGCTGGCGCAGCGGGTGGCGCAGCCGTCGATGACTATGAGGTTTCCTTCCTGGAGGAGGAAGGCATAACGTGACGGCGCCGTCTGGTAAAGCACCGGGCAGATGATCTCGCCGTCCATAGTTGCCGCCATTTTGAGGGCCAGTTCCCGGGCCAGGCATCCGGCCTCTTTATCCAGGCCGTTACAGGGTAAGATAACATACTTTGCCGCCACGGCTATTTACCCCCTTCTTGCTGACGCAGGGCTTTGATGGCTTCCAGGACGCGGGATTTTTCGGGAAAAGAAATGGCGTCCGGTCCGCAGGTCTTGGCGCAGGCACGACAGAAGACGACGCAATTGTTGGGATTAGCCACGATAAGCCGGGGCTCTTCCTCCCGCACCTCATAGACCTGATGGGGACAGAATTTAGCGCACTCCAGGCAGTAGTTGCACCTGGTATAATCAATCACCGGCGCCCAGTTGATTTTATCCCGCGGCACGCCCATAAAAGTAGTTTCAGCCATTGTCTCGCGCCTCCCAATCTTTAAGGGCGTCGGCAACTTTCTGGAAGGCTTCTTCGGTGGTCAAATCGCGGATATCCAGGGGGTAAAAGTCGGTCTTTAAATCCATCCCGGCAGCCGTCAAGGCGTCCCGAAACATTTTATTCTGCATGTTGGGGGCGCAGGCGGCAATCATGACCCTGCGGTGGGCCTTGAGGAAGTCGGCCAGGAAGCGGTCGCCGTCCTCCTCGCATAACTGGGGATGGATAAACCCGTACTCCACCGGTAACTCGACCCGTACGCGGTTGATAAAGTCCCAGATGTCCATCTTGGCAAACCCCGGGCACTTGCCGGTGCAGACGCACATGATCAAACCCGGCTTTTCTTGAGGCATATTAGTTTCCCCTTTCCTGATACTCCGGAAATATATTCCGTTCGGCTCTTGATAGGTTTATTATATAACTTTCTACTTATTTGTCAAGGTTATTATATTCAATTTTACTAATATATAATGCGATATAATAATAGGCGTATCGATGTTTCTTTCATTTTGTTTTGCCTTTGTTGAATCCCTGCATGAGCGCCATAGTCTCGGCAATCTCCCTGGCGATAATCTCCCCGGCCAGGTCCAGTAAAGTAATGATCCGGGGATCCTTGATACGGTAAATCACCCGTAAACCATCTTTGGTGGCCTCGACAATGTCCTGCTTGCGCAGGACGGCCAGGTGCTGGGAGATGTTGGGCTGTTCTAATTCTAGCTCTTCCATCAGCTCACAAACACAGCGCTCACCATGGCGTAAAAGTTCTATAATCCGCACCCTAGTGGGATGAGCCAGGGCTTTGAAAAATTCCGCTTTCAGATTATAGATGCGTTCCATGAATATCATCCTCTCAAAGGTTAGTTGTTCAAATTAATTGACTGTAGGTTTTACGAACCAGCCCTGTTCCAGGGCAACCTTCGTATTCCATCTGCAGCATGACGTGTTCGATGCCAAATTTATCTCGCAATAAAACTTCTACTTGCCGGCGCAGCTTTTCCGATTCGCTGATAGTTATATCCTCTTCCAGGTCGATATGGCCCTCGAAATTAATCTGCCGCTCTCCCAATTGCCAGACATGGACATGGTGCAGGTCGCGGATACCCGGCAGGCTCTTGATAGATTTATATATTTCCTCCAGCTCCACTCCCTTGGGCGTGCCTTCCATGAGAATTTGGACGGTATCAGCCACAATTTCGCAGCTTTCCTTCAAAACATACAGCCCGATTAATATTGTCAGGATGGGGTCTATCCAGGTGATATGCCAGAAATAGATCGCGATACCTCCGCCAACTACCGCCACTGAAGATAAAGCGTCGGAGAATAAATGCAGGTAAGAAGATCGCACATTCAGGCTCTTGCCGGCATCGCGCCGCAAGAGAAAAACCGCCAGGGTGTTGGCTAATAACCCGACGACCCCGACACCTGCCATCATTGAGCTATTGATAGCCTGGGGATGCAATAACCGGATCACGGATTCCTTGAAAAGCAAGATGGAAATCACTATCAATACGGCGGCATTGAACAGGGCCGCCAGGATCTCGAGGCGTTGAAAACCGAAGGTTTTTTCCAGGGTAGCCCCCCGCCGGGAAAAACGTAACGCGGCCAGGCTGATAGCTACGGCCGCCGCATCACTTAAATTATGCAGGGCATCAGAAACCAGGGAAAGGCTCCCCGACAGTAATCCTCCTATCACCTCCGCCACAGCAATAATTAGATTTAACAACATCGTTAGTACCAGGTTAAGGCCGCTTACCGTTCCTGTTTCCAGGTGGCTGTAGTGATGATGGTGGTGATGAATATTGTCGTTATGCGGATAATTTTTCACTTTTTTACACTCCTTGCAACTTTATTCTTGTATTACATTCTTTTATTCTTTAATACTTATATAGTAGCGTTAACAAGACTTCCTGTCAACCAGAAAAAAATCGGCTACCCTAATTGCCCCATGATTCCTACATTAGCCGACTCCATGAACGGTTTCGATCCATAAGGTCGAGTTCTTGGCAACAATCCGGTAAAAATAAGGCTCCAAGAGCTAAACCCGCGTGAAGTGCTAATAATCTTCCAGGAGCTTAGCCACCTTTTAACCGGATCTCGTCGCGTACAGCTCGGAAAACGGCCATGATTTCTTCCTCTTCCCCCTCGGCCTTTGCCGGGTCACGGAGGGGCCAGTGTTCGCGGCGGATATTGGCGGAGTCACAGGACATTTATCACGGGCGTCGCCGCAGAGGGTGACAATCAGATCAGCCTTGTTTAAGATTTCAGGATCGATAGGGTCGGAGGTTTGCCGGGAAATATCGATGCCGGCTTCCGCCATCACCGTCACAGCGCGGGGGTTCAAGCCAGCCGGTACAATCCCCGCGCTGTACACTTCCACTTTTTCATCTGGCTGCGGCATGAATTGCCGGTACAGAGAAAAAGAATTACAGGCTTCTTTTGCACAAATATCCTCCCTTTCTTACCTACACCCTGTTTCTCCCTACCATATTATTCCCGCTTCCTTATCAAGGTCCATAACCTTCTAGCTTATTCTTCTACCTTTCCGGTTGCATCAACATTCCTGCCAAGCAAGGAATCTTTTTGGGTATTTTGGGGGCGATTTTCTGCAATACAAATTCCAGGGCTTCTCCGGCGTCTTTGTCCAGGCAGATGCGTTGCAGCATTAGTTGCTCTTCCTCATCAAGGGCAATAAGAACTTTACCCATGTGATACCAACTCCCCACCTTTAATTTTCCTAATAAATACGCTTTAATATCAACATCCCTTTTGGAAAATGCCTTGACATCAACAAACGTGTACCATATAATACAAGCAGCAAGCATTGCCCATCTATGTATAGAGGTTAAAGGCAGAGGTGATTATGGATTATACTGATCGCGAGTACTGGAATGGCATCATCAAGATGTGCCTGTCGAAGTTTTTTATCCTGCGGGTCCTCTACACCCAGCCCATGCACGGCTACGAGATAGCCCGCACCGTAGCCGAAGTCACCAGGGGCTGCTGCACGCCCACGGAAGGGACAATTTACCCGGTTCTCCGGGAGTTCGAGGAGGGCGGCTACGTAACTTCTACCATTGAGATAGCCGGGGGGCGAGAGCGCAAGGTTTATACCCTGACGCCAAAAGGACAGGAAGCCTTCCGCATCGCCGTCGAGGCCTGGCGGGAGGTCACCAGCTACATTTTACAGGCGGTAAAGGTACAGGAAAGTAACGAGCAATTAAAATGAATTATTACAGCTCCCCTGCCGCAAACGGGGGTGAAAGGTATATGTTTAGACTTATGCATTGCCCATCTAGGTATTGATAGCTTACCTCTAATATTAGGTAAACATAATTATGCTTAGGGAGGCGCAAAAAATGGGCATCAACTCCTTAAACCAGGCCCTTCACTTCTTTTTTATCATTACCGTCGAACTGGTTGTCCTCTTCATCGGTATCAGCTTCCTAGTAGGACTGCTGCAGGAATATATCCCGGCGACAACCGTCCAGCGGTTGCTTGCCGGACGCCGGAGCCAGAGCAACATCCTGGGTGCGGCCCTGGGGGCCATTACTCCCTTTTGCTCCTGTTCCACCATACCTATTATGGTGGGATTGATAAACGCCGGCGCTCCCTTCGGCGCCGCCAGTTCCTTTCTCCTGGCTTCTCCCCTCCTAAATCCCGTCATCCTGGGCTTATTCCTGGCCTTCCTGGGCTGGCGGGCGACAGTGATCTATGCGGTTATAACCTTTATTCTTAGCGTCGTCCTTGGAGCCGCATGGGAAAAACTGGGCCTGGCCGACCAGGTAAAGAGGGTTCGCACCAGCGGCGGCCACGCCGACAACCAGGAAAGTCATGATTTCCGCTCCCGGTTGGTTCGCTCCCTAAGCGGGGCATGGCACCAGTTTACCGGTGTATTGCCCTATCTCCTGATCGGCGTGGCGATAGGCGCCTTTATCTACGGCTTTGTCCCGGCCGAGTGGGTGGCCCGAGTAGCCGGCCCCGGCAACCCCCTGGCCATCCCGGTGGCGGCGGTTATCGGTATCCCCCTCTATATCCGCGTCGAAACGATGATTCCCATTGGTATGGTTCTGCTTCAAAAGGGCATAAGCCTGGGTACCCTCATGGCCCTGATCATCGGCGGCGCCGGGGCCAGCATTCCCGAAGTTACCCTGCTGGCGAGCATCTTTAAACCCCGCCTGGTGGCAACCTTCGTCCTTACCATATTAATGGTTGCCGTCCTGACCGGGTATGCTTTTAATATTATCTTTGCATAAGGAGGCAATATATTATGGTGGAAAAAAAGGGATTGCTGGCCAGGGTCTTCGGCCGGCAAGGAAGCTCCTGTTGCTCAATTCAAATTGAAGAAATTCCTGAAGGTGAAAACCAAACCGCTAACAGCTGTTGCTGCTGTGGTGTTTCTGCGCCCGGCAGTCCAGGGAACACTCCCGGGCAAGAACTAGAAACTTCGCCCGCAACCTGGGATAGCCAGCGCACCATTGACATCGAGTTTCTCTACCTGGACCTGGATGCCTGCACCCGATGCCGGGGTACGGGACGTAACCTGGAAGAAGCCCTCAACGAAGTGGCCGGGGTATTGCAGGCTACCGGTATAAATGTCAACTTGAAAAAGATCCACGTCCAGTCGGAAGAACAGGCCCTGGCTTTGGGATTTGTCAGTTCTCCCACCATCCGCATTGACGGCCGGGATATCCAACTGGACGTAAGGGAAAGCCTTTGCGAATCCTGCGGCGACCTCTGCGGCGAAGATGTGGACTGCCGCGTCTGGGTATACCAGGGCAAGGAATATACCGAAGCTCCCAAAGGGATGATCATTGAGGCCATCTTGAAGCATGTTTACGGCGGCGGTATGGAAGCTCCGGCAGAAAGGAAAGCACCGAAGGAGCTGCCTGACAATTTAAAGCGCTTCTTTGCGGCCAAACGTAAGAAAGAAGAAAATACAGCAGGGAGTAAGGGTAAACAGTCAGCAGAAGATTGTTGCTGCGGCATTTCCCCATTATCCAGGTGTTGTGATTGAAGCGTATATGCCCTCTCTGTCATTGAAACATTAACAAATGCTTTAAGCTACAAGATGAGCACAGGGCCACGGTAAATATAACCCGTGGCCCTGCTGCTACGATTCCAGGGATTCTTTTACCGCCCCGATTACCCGGTCCAGCTCCTCATCCGTCCAGGCAAATTCATGCTTTTTCCGGATGCCAAGCCCGGTCACCATAATATAGTCTGTCACCGGAAAGCCGGCATGCTCCACCGTAGCCTTCGCGCAGTCAATGGGACAGCCGTCTATGGCGACAATCCTTTTGGCTACCTTGGTAGACTCAACTATGCCCTGCACATGGCCGCCCAGCCCGGCCAGGCAAAACAACTTGCCCACGCCTTCCTGATCCAGCTTTACCGCCGCCTGGTTGGCCAGCTGGCCTACGTTCGAACCTCCCGCGCAGGGAAAGAGCATAATTTCCGCCGGTTCGCATGTGCATTTCGCCACTACCAGCTCATCTCCCGTTTACTGGCTTATTTCTTCCTGTATCCATTTCTTGATCTCTTCTTTGTCCGGTACCCGGCCGAACACCTTAACCTTTTCGTTAATTACCAGTCCCGGCGTCATCATAACCCATCTTCCGCACCCTGTGAGCAACCCAAAAATAATTTTTACAGGGTGCAGAAGGAAATAAAAGTAGAGAGAATCTTCTAACCAGGAATTTCTAATTGAGTATCGAATCATTCCTCTAAGAGAATTCTGGAGGAATGTTCGATGCCTGTAGCCATCGATAATATGCGCTTCTTCCGGGCCGGTCCCGCAGCCCTTATCGCCAGGTTATGTGACGTTCTGAAGATAGCAGAAATCATTGATGCCGTAGTCGAATGGGACCCGGTCCAGTGCCATCTTTCCCCGGGAAATCGGGTTAAGGCGCTGATCATTAATCTCCTGGTAGACCGAGAGGCCCTCTATCATGTGGAGCGCTTTTATGAGAACCAGGACCTGGAGGTTTTGTTTGGAGCTGAGCAACAGGTCCGGCCTAGAGATTTTAACGATGATGCCCTGGGCCGGGCCCTGGATAAACTCTTCGCCAGCGGCCAGCTGAAGAAGTTGTTCTCCAGCATTGCTTTAACTGCCGCCGCTACCCACAACGTGCCCATTACAGGCATCCATGTGGATACCACCTCCATTTCCGTACAGGGCGCCTATGAGGGCGAAGGAGATTTAGATATAACTTTCGGTTTTAGCAAGGATCATCGTCCTGACCTCAAGCAGTTTCTCATCGGCTTGACCGTAAACAAAGATGGGTTACCCATTTTGGGTCAAAGTCTGGGCGGCAATACCAGTGATAAATCCTGGTACCCTGAGGTTATTGAAGAATTGGTCCAAACATTGAGCCCGGCAAAGCTTAAAGAGGTCATTTTCGTGGCGGACTGCGCCCTGGTAACTAAGGATAACCTGGCTCTTTTGATGCAGGAGGAAGATAACAAACCCGCCCTCCAGTTTATCTCCCTGTTACCGGAGAACTTCGGCCTTAACGAAGAGATTAAGGCCGAAGCCTTCCGAACCGGCACCTGGCAGGAGATCGGAAAACTGAGTTCAAAGAAAGATGCTGCCTACTATAAAAGCCAGAGCTTTGTCCGGGAAATAGGCGGCCATGACTTTCGTTTAATCGTGGTCCACTCCACAACCCTGGATAAACGCAAAGAGAATAGTCTCTTGAAAAAGTGGGCCAAGCAAAGAGAAGTTCTGGAAAAGGCCGCCCAAGCTCTTTCCCGGCGCCCTTTCGCCTGTGAGGCCGACGCCAAAAAAGCCATAGAACTCTTCTTGAGGGAATACCGCCACCAACCTTTCATCCTAAAGGGCACAGTTGATGAAGAAATAGCGAGCAGCTACGTCCGACCTGGGCGGCCCAAAAAAGGAGAGCAGCCCCAGAACACAGTCGTTTACCATGCCCATATTAGAATAGAGGAAGACCGGGAAGCAATGGCCCATGAAAAAGACCTGGCTTCCACCTTTGTCCTCATTACCAATCTCATGGATACCAAAGCTTACCCCGACCGGGCGGTGCTCAAGGAGTATAAGGAACAGAACGCTGTTGAGAGGCAGTTCCGTTTCTTAAAACAGCCGGTCCTCCTGGGGCCCATCTTCCTTAAGAACAAGAACCGGGTAGAAGCCATGTCGTTTGTTTTCCAGCTAGCCCTTCTGGTGGCAGCTTACCTGGAGTATCGGGTAAGAAAAAATCTGGAGCAAGAGGAGTCCCCCTTAATCCTGCCGGGGAAACGTAAGAGTACTAACCCTACAGCACGGGCACTCCTGGAGATGTTTGATTATCTCCTGGTAGTTAAACAGGGTTCGGACCGGGCGTTAATCAACTATCACGGGTCGGAGGTGATTAGAGCCCTTGAACTTGCTGGTTTCGGCAAGGAAATTTACCTTTTCCCACCCCGCGGTGGTGGGTAGGAGTATTTTTTAGTGCTCCAAGTAAACATTGGTAATTATATCCAAAGGTGCGGAATGTGGGATCATAACGCCGTAATCGGTAATTTTGTTTAAATCCGTCACCTTTTCCACATCGGCGGCCACGCCCATCTCCGCCAGGGCGTTCATCACGTTTTGTTCCAGCGCTTTGCACCGGGCGCATCCCGTACCTAAGACTTTGATTTCCATGACCTTCCATCTCCTTTTTTATTTTTACTTTAATTTTAGCCAACTAAAGCGCCAAAAACCATCCCCGTCAAGGTAGCCATGATGACTACCAGGGAAACGTAGGCAAAGGTTTTCTTGAAGCCCAGCACGCTGTTGATCACCAGCATACTGGGCAAACTCAAGGCCGGACCAGCCAGCAGGAGGGCTAAGGCCGGCCCCTTCCCCATCCCGGAACCGATAAGTCCCTGAATTATCGGCACTTCCGTCAAAGTGGCAAAATACATAAAGGCGCCGACGATAGAAGCGGTAAAGTTGGCTAATAAACTGTTGCCCCCCACCACCATGGCCACATATTTGGCCGGAATAATACCGGTATCGACGCCGGGCCGCCCCATAAGGAAGCCGGCTACCAGCACGCCGCCGAAAAGGAGGGGCAGGATTTTAATGCTGAAATCCCACGTCGAATCTACCCAGGCCGCCAGTTCTTCCCGCTTAAACCATGCCTTTAAAATCACGGCCAGGGCTAACAGAAGCGCGACAACCAGGTACCATTTGACGCTGAAAACAGCGTACCAGAAGCCGGCCTGTTCCGCCGGTTTGCCCCAGGCGGCAAAGACGAGGATTAAAATCAATACCAGGAAATAGATAACCGTCTGCCCGAGGGTCCGGGGTGGTTCTTTTTCCTCCGGCATGAGCAACCCTTTGGCCCGTTCCTTTTCTTCGCCCCGGAAGAGAAGAGCCATAATTAGGCCGATGACAACCGAAAAAACAACCGCTCCCAGGGCCCTGCCCAGGCCGATCTGCCAGCCCAGAACCCGGGCCGTGAGGATAATGGCCAGGACGTTTATCGCCGGTCCGGAATACAGGAAAGCTATGGCCGGTCCCAGCCCGGCGCCGCGCTTGTAAATCCCCATGAACAAGGGTAAGACGGTGCAAGAGCAGACGGCGAGGATTGCTCCCGATACAGCGCCCACGCCATAGGCCGTAACTTTGGGGCTTTCCGGTCCCAGGTATTTCATGACTGCCTGGGAGGAAAGGAAATTGCTCATGGCCCCGGCGATGAAAAGGGCGGGCACCAGGCAGAACAGCACGTGTTCCCGAGCATACTCCTGCAGCATGTAGAAGGCTTCCAGGATAGCGCTCTGCATCCGGGGATGTTGGAAGGGCAGGAAGTAAGCCGCCAAAAACACGGCGACAATTAATAGCAATTTTGCCTGCTTGCTCATAGAATACATCTCCTCTTATGTTATTCTATTAGTTTATTATAATTTAACTATATATTAGTTTAGAAGCAACTAATGGTTTTGTCAAGAAGGAACAAAAAAAGCGGGGAAGGGCTCATCGCCCATCTCCGCTTCTTAATGAGGAACTTTCTTATACTTTCTCCACTTTAACCCGCGTATCGTAGAAGGAGGCGCTGCCACCGATAGGATCGGTCAGGCAGGTAGTTTTCATCCGCGTGTCGAGGAGCAGCACTGGATTGGCGCACAGACCGCTCCTGCGTCGGGCGTCGCCCTTGACGACCTGCCCGTCGATAACTACGTCCCGGGCGCCGTAGGCCCAGTGGCCGTAATGCCAGGATACGGCAATTACACCCGGTCGAATGCCCTCGATCAGTTTAACCTTCCCCTGCACCGCCTCGACGCCGCCCGGGCCCAGGTCCAGCTTGCCGTCGGGGTTGGTCCGGGAGACGAGTTTTACCCGGTCGCCGTCGCGCAGGCCCAGGCTGGTACCGTCGGAGCGGTGCATCAAGATAAAGTTTTCCGGTAAAAGGGCCACCTGTCCCCAGTAGTTGCCAATAGTCCGGGACTGCCCTCCGAAAATTTCTTTAAAGGTAATGAGCTGCAGGGGATAATCCGCATCCTTTACCGGCGTTCCGTCGCTGTTGCTAACCGGCTCCAACCGGGGCACGCCGCCGAATAGGCGGCCCGTAATGCTATCCCGCGTCGTTGCCACGGGCTCGACATAAAGGTTTATTAGTTTGCCGAAGGGATGCTCGACGTATTTGCCGGCAGAGCCAGTGCTCTCTTCAAAGCGGCCGCCGCGGTTGAGGACAAAAACGGTTTTGCGCCAGCGGTCTTCGCCCACCGCCCGCCGCCAGGCGGCTTCATTAAATACGGCCGGCGGCAAATGGCGGCGTGCCGCTTTAAAAACTGCCAGTTCACGGTCGTCGGCGTCGGGGACTTCATCGCCGGGCTTGTCGCCATAGGCCACGTTGGCCACCGCCTTAAGATAATAATCTTCCGGTCTTTTAAAGTCCCAGCCAGGTGCGAAACCGTCTTTCCCGTAACCCGGCAACCCTAAAGCTTCCGCTATGGCCAGCATCACCGCCTCAACGGAGATCGGCATCTCCTCCCCGAAAACCTTTACCGTTTCCGGTATAGGGGCGGCGATGGGTTGGCGCAGCTTGGTGGTTTTGGTAGTCGTGGAGGGCGGAGCCCCCAGGAAGGCCCACCGCTCAAGATAGGTAATATCGGGGAAGATATAATCGGCATACATGGAAGTCTCGCCGATGACAATATCGTCGGCGATAAATAACGGTATGCGCTCGGTATCGCATAAAATCTTAATTTGTTCAGCTCCGGCCGGTGCCGCCAGGACCGGGGTACCCATATGCAGCCAGAGGATTTTTATGGGATAAGGATAACCCGCCCCGGCCGCCGGGATTATTTCCTGATACACGTCGGAAGTCAGGGGATACCATGGCCTTTCCGCCGGGAAACCGTTAAACAAAGTGCTGCGGTCGTAATAAGCGCCTTCACGGGTAAGCTTGATCCCCCAAGGGGTTATCTTCCCGCTGTGCATCTTACCGAGGTCAAAGGGTTGACCCGGCTTGCCCCCGCCGGCGGCCCAGGAACCGCCGCCGGTAGTGAGGCCCCCGCGCCAGTCTACATTGCCGATAAGCAAATTGAGGATTATGATGGCTTGGGCCGTGTAATAGCCATTGGTATGCTGGACGGCGCCGCGATAGAAATCAATGGCGGCCTGCTTGCCGTAACTGGTAAATTCCCGGGCCAGGTCGATAATAGCCTGGACCGGAACCCCGGCCTCGGCAGCCAGTTCTTCTAGGGATTTGGAGACGGCTTGTTCTTTAAGGATCGTCAAGGCCGATTTGACCTTCATGCCGTTAACCTCGGCGGTAACAAAGAGATCGCCTTCCACGGGATTGTCTTTGTCCTCGGGATCAACGGCTACCAGTTGACCGTTACGCGATACAACGAAGAGATTCTTACCCTTATCGCCGTCAACTAAACCGGCCTCATTGGCCCGCAGGAAGGCTCCCGGTTGGCCGTCTTGGTCGATTTTTACCAGCCAGGTGGCGTTGGTCCACGACTTTTCCCCGTCCTGTTCCGCAGCGGCCCGGTTGGCATTGGCCAGGGCTTTGCCGTCGTAACGCTCGTTGGCCAGAATCCACTGGATCATCCCCAGGGCCAGGGCCAGGTCTCCGCCCGGCTTGACGGGTATCCACCAATTGGCGTGGGCGGCCGTTTTGGAAAAACGCGGATCGACCACGGCTATCTTCAGGCCCTTTTCCGCCAAGGCCCGGGTTATTTGCTCGGCCATGGGCGTAGGGCCGAAGTTGGCCTCAAAGGCGCCGGTACCCCAGAAGATGACAAACCGCGACCAGCGAAAATCGGGTTTCATGTGGTTCGGACCCGGCGACCACTTACCGTCGCTGTACTGGGCCGTAGCCCACTTGTAAGCGACGTGATGGCTCTGCTCGCAGATGGTGGTATGCTCGAACCAGTTAACCGAACCGAAGCTGTTGAGGACAAAACGCTTGGTCCAATCGCTGCGGCCAGGCTCAATACGGCCGGCCATAAAGACAAACTGATTATTTTTCGGGCCTAAATCTGGGTGGTCAGGATCAAGTAATAGGTCCAGGTTGGCAGCATGTTTAGTTTTAAAATCAGCCAGGGCCATCTCTTTCTTGGCCACCTTGGCGGCATCTTCAGCCATCGCCTTGAAAACTGTAGCATCTTTGAGGGCAAAAACATCTTTAAAACCTGGTACTATCCTATCCTCGCCGATTTCGGCAAAAAGCTTGCCGCCATTAACAATCTCTTTAATGGCCTGGTCAAAGGGAATGGTTTTCCACCTGTTGGAGCCCCGGGGGCCGTTGCGTTTGAGCACTTTGACAAGCCGGTAAGGATCGTACAGGGTTTGGACGCCGGCCTGGCCCTTGGGACAAAGCCGGCCATCAATTTTGGCCGCTACATCGGGGGAGGTATTGTAAGGTATCTGGGGGTAATAATTGACCGGGCTGTAGGGGTTACCATCCAGCTTGACCAGGACGCCATTACTCAGTTTGCCCTTTAGCGTGCATTGGGTATTACACTGCAGGCAGACACCGTAAACCATGTTCTCGGCCTGGGCCAGGTCGTACTGGCTATCCCGGGTTCCCTTCGGGCCGGCCGCTGCACTCCCTTTCTGGCCGGCCATAGAAGGGGCCTCAGCCGCCAGCAAGGTTGCTCCGCCCAGCAAGGCTGAGGTTTTTAAAAATTCCCTGCGTCCGATTTTAAGGGTCATGGATTGCACCTCCTCTACGAGTATCGACGAGACAGATCAGCGCCTGTTTCCACGTGATGGGCCGGCGGGGTTACCGCGTTGTCCGGGCGACGGCTGAACGGCAGGTACTCTATTCCCAGCTTAAAGATAAATACACCCAGGGCCAGGACAAAAAGTACTACCAGCCATTCGTTCAAAGTGGGTACATAGGTGTAAGCCAGCCCGGGCTCGCTATAGGCGGACGGCAGGGCTGTGAAAGGCGGCGCCAGCAGACCCGGTACAACGATGTTGTAGCGTACTCCCAGGAAACCCAGGGTGATCAAAAAGCCGGCCCAACCTGCGGTTTTAGCTGTGATATTGCCTCGTACCAGTAAGAACACCGGAATCAAGGCTCCCACCACCAGATGTACGACCCAGAAGATCCACCAGTTCGGACCGGTCAAGATGAGCTGGTACGGTAGGGCATGGGATGGGGAGAGGTAGTAGCTGCCCAGCAGCATTTCCGCCAGTTCAAAGAGGAGGTAAAAAACCAGGAGTCCGACAACAATCCGGGCCAGGAGGTTGATGGCCCGGCCGGTTTCCTCATCCTGCTGGTCGGGATTTACCACCGCCACTACAAAGATAAGCAGGGCGGAACCGGAAGCCAGGGCGGCAACTAAAAACATAACCGGCAAAAGAGGATTGCTCCAGTAGGGCCTGGCCTGGACCACACCTAGCAAAGCGCCCAGGCCGCCGCTGAAGGCCAGCGCTACCAGCACGCCGGTGATAGCCAGGTAACGCCCCGGCCGCTTATCTCCAGGTATCTCTGCCGTCCCTGCGTCTGGTGCTGGTGCTGAATCGCCGCGACTGTCGAAATAAAGCTGGAGTATGAGGAGTAGTAAATAAATAGTATACAACCAGACCATCCAGACCATGGGTGAGTGGGGATTGGGGCTAATAAAGATCCGCCAGGCCCGTCCCAGGTGTCCCAGGTCCAGGCCAATGGCGACTAGGGCAGCAAGTAAAGCCGACAGGGCCGCCACGAGACCCACCTGCCTGAACGGCTCCAGCTCTTTTACGCCGCAAATGTAAACCAGGCTGGTGAGGAGGTAGACCCCGGCGGATAAACCACTGGCAAGCATATAGGTGGCCACTCCCAGTCCCCAGGGGACGGCGCTGGAATAACCTGCCGCTTGTTCGCCAAAAACCAGATAGTGGTAGACCCCGATGGCGCCGACCAGCAAAGCTGCTATGGTAATTATCCAACTTATTTTTTTCATAACTTCACCTCCCGTCAGGTCAGGTAATAAACCTGGGGTTTCGTACCAAGTTCCTCTTTCAAACGCATTAAGCCTTCCCTGGCCAGCCACTCCCGGACCATGCTCCGGGGGTCGTTGAGGTCGCCAAAGCAGGTCGCGCCGCCCAGGCAGGTAGTGACACAGGCCGGTAGCTGGCCGGTTTGTAACCGGTGCAGGCAAAAGGTGCACTTACGGGCGTTACCTATGGGTGAACGACCCTTTTGGCGCGGCCACTGCTTGCCATATTCCAGCGCCGGTTCGCTTTCGTAAGGTTCTAGCAGCGGCGTATCCTGGGTATAGAACCGGCCGGAGTCAAAGGAACGAGCGCCATAGGGGCAGGCCGCCAGGCAGTAACGGCAACCTATGCAACGGTTATAATCGATGGCCACAATACCGTCGGGCCGTTTATAGGTGGCTTTCACCGGACAGACGGCAACACAGGGTGGTTTTTCGCAGTGCATGCAGGGCCGGGGCAGGAACCGGCGCTGTACTTCAGGGTAGGTACCCCTTTCTTCCTCCATAACTGGCCGGTAGACAACCCCCGGTGGCAAGTGGTTTTCGGCCTTACAGGCTACCGTACAGGCCCTGCAGCCGACACAGCGGCGCAAATCAATTACCATACCCCATTTCCGCTGCTCCACGGGCTTGCCCAGGGCCCTTTCCAGGTCCTGCTCCAGGCGGCGGATCTTGTTTTCCCAGTCGCCGTTAACCGGCCACTCTTTGACAGCCGTAGCCCGGGAATTGGAACCGGCCGCAGGTACAGCTGCTTTATCGCCAGCATAAGCGGGAGTCCTGGAAAGGGCCCCCAGGGTGACAGCTCCCAAAACCATACTCGTAGCCGTTTTAACGAGAAATTCCCTACGGCTTACCGGCTCCCGGATCTCCCTTCCTTCCTTGTCCACCATTGTGCCTCCTTTCTTCTTTTTTTAGTTGGCAAAGACGTTACTGCTCCCTCTATCACAATTATTTCTTCTTTTCACCCACCGGCCAATCAGGGTTATCCCTGGAATTAAAAATGCCTAAGGTTTTTCCCTTAGGCATTCTTCCGTATAACGTATAACCCTTTACCCTTAATCCCGGGGTATCAATCCCTGCTGGAGGGCATAGCGGACCAGCTCCGCCCGGCTGGTTAAATTCAACTTCCGGCTAATATTCCCCTTGTGGCTTTCCACTGTTTTGACACTGAGGCCCAGGGCTTCGGCGATCTCTTGATTGGTATAACCCAGTGCCACCAAGCGCAATACCTCCGTCTCCCGCGAAGTTAAATGGGTATTCCTTTTTTCACTATTCTTATCCGGATGCCCCTTACCCTTAGCCCCCTTCTGCAGGGCATCAACTAAAAACCTGGCTACCAGAGGATGGATAAACACACCCCCCTGGGAAACCACCCTGATGGCGGTGATCAGGTCATTATCAGCAGCCCTTTTAATTATATAACCCGCCGCTCCCGCGGCCAGGGCCTTCTCAACATACTCGCAATCTTCGTGCATGGAGAGGACCAAAACCTTTACCAGTGGCATCTCGGCCGCAATCCGTTCTACCACCGTAAACCCGTTGCAGAAGGGCATACTAATATCCAGGAGCAGGATATCGGGCCGCAATTCCCGGGTTAATTTGAGGGCCTCATCCCCATCACCGGCCTCACCTACTACCTGCATATCGGATTCAGCATTGATTAAATAACGCAGCCCGGCCCTAACGACGCTGTGATCATCGGCGATGACAATCCTGATTTTCCCGTTATACTCCATGCTTACACCTCCCCACCCTTCAGGCGGTTATAGGGATATCGACATAAATAGTTGTTCCCCGGGCAGGCGTGGATTCGATAATCACCTTTCCTCCCAGGAGGGCGGCCCGCTCGCGCATGCTAAAAAGCCCCAGCCCCTTTCTATAGGCGCTTGCTTCAGGATCAAAACCCCGGCCGTTATCCTCGACAATCAAACGCAAGGCCTCGCCGCGCGGTTCCAGGAGGATGCTGACTTCCGAGGCTTCAGCGTGTTTAATAACGTTATTCAGGGCTTCCTGGACAATACGGTAAATGGCCAGCTCTGCTTTGGGCGGCAGGCGTTTCTCCACCCCCCTGGCAGCCAGATGAATTTTAAGGTTAAATTTATCGCTGTAATCGCGCGCTATTTGTTGCAGGGCGCCGGTAAGACCGAGCTCGTCAAAAACAACAGGCCGGAGTTCCAGGGCCAGGCACCGCAATCCGGCCATGGCCTCCCCTAAAGCGGCCCTGATTTCGGCCAGGGACCGGGCTACTTCCTTCTCCCCTTGTACTTTATCCTCCAGGGCTTTTAAACGTAAGAGAATAGCCGTCAGGGCCCCTCCGGTATCATCGTGTAATTCCCGGGCGATACGCCGCCGCTCGGCTTCCTGGGCGGTAACTACCCTGTCAAGGAGTTCGGAGCGTAAATTGCTCAGCTCTTCAATCTCGGCTCGCGAGCGGCGCAAGCTGTCGAGCATGCGGTTAAAGGAGGCGGCCAGAAAGCCGAATTCATCATGCCCGCTAACAGTTACAGTGGTGTCCAGGTTTCCCTGGGCCACCGCCCTGGTGGCCCCCACCAGTTCCCGGATCGGCCTGGTTAAAATGGTCGTTAACATATAGGCCATTACTATAAAAAGAATGGAAAAAATGGTGATCATTATCACAAAACGTGTTGTAGCGGCAAACACAGCCTGGCGCAAGCCCACTTCGGAAAGGCCGACATGGACCACCCCTAACTGGCCGCCGAAGACCGGTACAGCAGCGTCGTGAATTACCCCCTCATCCGTCAACAATAACTGCTGGCTTTCCTTTTTGCCCGGCGGAAGCTGGTTATAAGCCAGCAGATCTACGGGGAAACCGCCGTTAAAGGTATGGGAGAGGACGCGGCCCCAGGAGTCCTGGATATAAATATAACGAATATCCCTCCCGCTGGCCTGCATATCAAGGAGCATCTGGTGCAGGCCATAAAGGTTGCCGGTGAGCACCAGCTCGCTACCCTGGGCGGCCACGGCCCTTGCTGTTGCCAGGGAACGCTGGTCCAATTGCTGTCCCAGGGAAGTTACCAGGACGGCCCTGGTCTGAAGGGCCATGGCCAGGCCCATAAAAATAATTATCGCCAGGACTAAAGCCAAAATTTTATGGCGAAAACTAAGGTTAGCTCCTATAACGCGAAGCTTTTCTCTTAAATCATGGCCGGAGTTCACGGATACCCCACCTTACGGGCTATTTCCCTTACCGGGTTATAGGCCTCGTCGTTGATAGGTATAAAGCGCTCTATTCCCAGTTCGTTCAAAATTTTACGCCCGGTTTCCTTCTTATCCATTTGCAAAAAAGCTTCCCGGACCTTCGCCTTCAGGGCCGGTTCCAGGCCCGGGCGCACCACCACGGGCGGGGAGGCAAAATCGTCGGAGCTCTGGATGATTTTAACTTTGGCCGCTATTTCCGGGTGCTTTTTGGCAAAGGCCTCATATACCAGGCTGTCAACGGCAGCTCCATCTACAATGCCGTCGGCCACCGCCCTGATGGACTTGTCATGGCTGTAGGTAAAAATATAACTCTGAAAGAAGGTTTCCGGTCTCTCACCCTTCTGCTGGATATAATAAAGGGGCACCAGGCGACCGCTCATGGACATGGGATCGGAAAAAGCGAAACGCCGACCCTTCAGGCCCGCGAAATCCTGCACCGGGCTGGATTTAGGGACTATAATATAGGAGGCATACTTGGCCTGCCCGCCCACTTCGGAAGCAGCCACCAGTTCCATGCCGAAATCGCGCTGGCCTTTGACATAGGCATAGGTGCAAACAAAGGCTATATCGATGTCGCCGGAATTCATGAGGAGATTTACTTCAGCATAAGTTTGGCGGGTAATAAACTCAACCGGGTATCCAAGAAAATCCTCTAAGTATCTAGTGAGATCGGTATAAGCCTGATAACCCTCTTCCGGTGAAATCACCGGTGCCGCAGCAAGGCGTAAGGGGCGCTTTAATTCCCCCTCCAGAACAGAGCCGTTATAACTGGCCCCCGGATAATCGCTGCGCAAATCGTTGAGTTTGATTATCCCTTCACGGTTTGTTTTAGCGCATCCTGATAACAGTAATATGAGCAAAATAAACGCCAGGAATAAAATTAACTTTGACCGCCCGGTGGACATCAGGTACAGCCGCCCCCCGATGCAACTTTAAAACAATTATAGCATAATTAATAAATCTGTACCCCTCTCCCGTCGATAAATAATCATTTTCCCTGGACCGGCGGTTTTAACGCCGGACGGCCAGGGGTGGCAAATGTTAAGCCTGTTCCGGCGGGACAGCCTTGCCGCCATACCCCAGTATCCTGGTGGCGTTGAAGATAGCTGCCAGCGTGACGCCTACATCGGCAAAAACGGCTTCCCAGATGGTGGCCACGCCAAAGGCTCCCAGGACAAGAAAGAATCCCTTGACGCCCAGGGCCAGGGCCACGTTTTGCCTGACGATGCAGCTTGTATGCCTGGCTATTTCTATCGCCATGGGGAGTTTGGAGGGGGCGTCCTCCATAAGGACCACATCGGCGGCCTCGATGGCGGCATCACTCCCTAAGCCGCCCATGGCCACCCCCACGTCGGCCCTGGTGATAACCGGGGCATCGTTGATGCCGTCGCCCACGAAGGCAATTTTCCGGCGGCGGTCAGGCAGAGCGGCCTGCAATTCCTCTACTTTCGCCACCTTGTCTTCCGGCAGGATCTCGGCAAAATAAGCGTCGACGCCCACTTCCTCAGCCACCCGGCGGGCCACCGTCTCCTCATCGCCGGTAAGCATCACTATTTTCTTTATACCCAGCTCCTTAAGCCTATTAATTGCCTCCCTGGCATCAGGCTTCACCTCATCGGAAATGACGATGTAGCCGGCAAAGGTACCGTCAATGGCCACGTGGACGCCGGTGCCTGCCACATTGCAAACCTCATGGGCGATTCCTTCCCGGTGCATTAAACGATCGTTACCGGCCAGGACCCTTTTCCCATCGACCACGGCGCTGATACCGTGGCCGGGAATTTCCCGGTATTCACCGATCCTCTCGGGGTCAATCTCCTGGCCGTAGGCCGTCCGGATGGACTGGGCGATGGGATGGCTGGAGTAGACCTCGGCGGCGGCGGCAGCTGCCAGGAGTTCGTCTTCCTGAAAACCGTTGGATGGAACCACCTGCGTCACCCGGAAAACTCCTTTCGTCAGGGTACCGGTTTTATCAAAAACCACGGTATGCAGGCCGGTCAGGGCGTCCAAGAAGTTAGCGCCCTTGACCAGGATGCCCTGGCGGGAAGCTGCGCCGATGCCACCGAAGTATCCCAGGGGAATAGAAACTACCAGGGCGCAGGGGCAGGAGATGACCAGTAGTACGAGGGCGCGGTAAACCCACGTAGCGAAGGTGGCTCCGGGAAACACCAGGGGCGGGATGACCGCCAGGGCCAGGGCTCCCAGGACGACCACCGGGGTGTAGTAGCGGGAAAAGGCAGTGATAAACTGCTCCGTCGGGGCTTTACGGGCCGCGGCGTTTTCTACCAGCTCCAGGATGCGTGCCACAGAGGATTCGCCGAAGGGCCTCGTCACTTTGACGGTCAGTAGGCCCTGGCCGTTAATCATCCCGGCCAGGATTTTTTCCCCTTTTTCCACCTTGCGGGGAACAGCTTCCCCCGTCAGGGCCGAGGTGTCGACAAAGGAAACGCCCTCCACCACCTCGCCGTCCAGGGGCACTCTCTCCCGGCTTGACAACAATAGTTTGCCCGACCTCTACCTCCTCCGGCGGCACCTGTTTCGTTTCCCCGTTTAGCTTCAGGTTGGCGTATTCCGGCCGGATGTCCAGAAGGGCGGCAATGGAGCGGCGGGAGCGATTGACAGCCCGCTCCTGGAAATACTCGCCCACAGCATAAAAGAGCATCACCGCTGCCGCTTCGGGTAGCTGGTGAATGGCAATGGCGCCAATAGTGGCAATGGTCATCAGGAAGTTTTCGTCAAAAAACTGGCTCCAGGTCAGATTGCGCACGGCTGTCGTGAGCACCCGCCAGCTTACCAGGAAGTAGGAGGACAAAAGAATCGTATACTCGGCCCACGCGTAAGGAGTGCGATGAAGCTGCTCGTTAAAAATAAACCCTATTGCCAGGAGAAGGCCTGCAACTAAGATGATATATAATTGGGACTCCGACCTCTGGCTGGTAGTATCTACAATATTCACGCCGGGTTCGACCCGGGCGATGACCTCCCGGGCCGCCGGTAGCAGTTCCGGGGGCAGGTCTAAGCTCTGGTTGGCGAAGTTAACGGTAACCTTTTCTAAACCTTTAACTTTACGCAGTTCTCGCTCAATCCTGGCAGCGCAACTGGCGCAATCCAGTCCCTCCAGGGTGTAACGCATACCTTGGCCTCCTATCTCCCCTCAGCAAAGTGGGCCTGCGCCTCGCGGATCAGGTTTAGGATGTGCTCATCGTCCAGCGAATAATAGACCATCTTGCCGTCCCGGCGGTACTTGACCAGGCGTAAAGCTTTCAGCAGGCGCAGGTGGTGGGAGACGGCAGGTAAACTCGTGTCCAGGAGCGCGGCCAGATCACACACGCAAAGTTCCTGGTGGGCCAGCAGATAGAGGATTTTGGTCCGGGTTTCGTCCCCGAGGACCTTAAAAATTTCCGATAAACCGGCTACATCCAGCACCCTGTCCTTCAGGTGCTCAAGGTGGCCGGAAGGACAGAAGGTGTCGCAGAGGTCAATTATCGCACTACGTTTTATAATTCTTGGAGAAAATAGAAAAGGAAGCTTATAGCTTCCCACGATACATATCTTTTGCGGTAGGTACCCGCACCAGGGGTTGCAGCCCGGTCTAACTTCCCTTCCTTTCATCTTTACCATGTCGCCCCTGCAGTTCCGCCATGGTGGTGGCTATTTCGCGGGTCAAAATACCGCCCACCAGGTCCAGAACCTCGAAGATTTCCGGGTGCTTAACCCGGTAGAGAACCTTTAAACCTTCTTTGCGGGTAATGACAATGTCTTCCTTGCGCAGCACGGCCAGGTGCTGGGAGATATTCGGTTGCTCCAGTTCCAGGTCTTCTATAAACTCGCAGACACACTTCTCCCCCTGGCGCAGTTGTTCCAGGATCCTCACCCGAGTCGGGTGGGCCAGGGCTTTAAAAAATTCCGCCTTCAGGCTGTAGAGTCTCTCAGCCAATGAATATCCTCCTTATATGCGAATTTCTGCATATATTAGTTTATGCTTTAAAATCTGGATTGTCAAGGACCAGGGTCCAGCCGGGTGGTAAACAGGCTTCCGGCATTTTACCGAAAAAAGAGGCTTTATGGCCCCTGCCCTCTTCCTGAAGGGGTCACCACACCAGATACGCGGCCATAGCTACCGCCAGGAGGGCCGCCTCCGGGCCGACCATCATCCTGAGCACCTTGCGCAGGTCGGCCTTAAAAAAATCCACGGTGAGGGCCAGGCAGAGGTGCATGGGGGTCAACATGTTTCCGGTAAAGCCGGCTATAAAAATGAATACCGTCAGGGGCAGGCTCATCTGGCCGCCAACGGCAGTCATGACAATGGGAAAAGCAATCCCGACGTAGGCTACCGTCAGACCGGTCAGCATGCCCACCAGGAAACTTATGAGGCCGAAAATTAAAAATTCGGGTACAGGCAGCATGGCCAGTAAAGCAGGGAGGCCCTCGACCGCCCGGGTATCTACCAGTACCTCCTTGAAGAGCATTACCCCCCATACCAGCAGGAGGGTTTTTACGGCTATGGCCTCCCGGCACAGGTGCCAGAATTTTAACGGTGTATAGCGGTGTCGCACCAGCAGGAAAAGGAGTACTACTCCCACTGCCAGGCCGACCTCCACCTGGAAAACCAGTACCAGGGCCACCACCACCAGTACCGGCAGGATGCTGAGGAAGAGTTCCCCGGCCAGGGCGCGGCGACCGGCCGGCAAGCCTTCCCATTCTTCTCCTTCCGGCTCGATTTTTACTCGCCGCAGGGCGGGTATTCCCAGCAAGATGACCAGCAGGCCATAGGGAGCCAGGGCAGCAATGAGGCGGGGTAAAGGGATCCCGCTGAGGCGGGAGGCCAGCAGGACCCCGGGGTAAAGGGGAAGGAAGTACTCCCAGATATGACGGTAGTAGTAGTTGATAAAGCTCTTTTCTTCGGCGGCTATAGCAGTACGCGCCGCCGCCTGCCCCACCAGAGGAGCGGAAAACAGCGCGCCCCCTGCCGAAGGCATGAGGCCGATGAAGGCCGGCAACAGAGCCATCACTAGCCGCCGGTTGCGGATGAGGCCCCGCAACCCCTGCAACATCCTCTCCAGGTAACCCTGTTCTCCCAGGAGGTGTTCAAAGATCATAATGAGGGCCAGGATAACTTCCAGCTCTAAGGTAGCCGGACTTTTGGTGGCCTGCCAGGCCATGCCCAGGAAAGCAACGGGATCGGTGTGGTAAAGGCCGGCCAGGAGGAGCGAACTGCCGAGCATCACCGGTCCCAGAGGCGCCCGCCGCCCCAGGAGCACCATCATTAACCCGAACACCAACAACAGCTTGAGCCCTTCCAACGACGTCCCCTTCTCTATACAATACAGTTAAGTTACCACTTATAATAATCATTATAATAATCACGCCGTCGCAATAAATCAAGGGGTATTACTTCCGGGGAGCAGAAAATTCCGGACACTTATCAAGGTCACCCCTGCCGGGCAGCCGGGGCGGCGTAGTTTATTAAGGGGCCCGAAATTTTACCGGTTTACAGTAAAAAGCAGAATTAAAAAGACGGGGCTGAGGCCCCATCTTTTCTTTCTACTACCTTCTTGCCAGGTTTGCCCTTCGCTTCAGGCACGACTACTACAGGCTATAAAGCGTGCAAGGCTGCGATCGTAAGTTCTTTCTATTTCCGGCGGAAAAAGACAGCCCGGCAGCTCGCCATGTTGGCGGTGATAGGTTATACACTCACAGCATTTACCCTTGCGGCTGCAGGGTTCATAGGTACAGGTGCACCTATCCTTATTGGCCTGCAGATTGCACTGCGCCATTTTCTCACCCTTTACCGGTCCCAGCGAGCGAAATTATGTTCAACGTAGAGAAGGGGTTTTTTATCGCTGCTGACATTGGCCGCCACCACCTGGCCGACAACAATCACATGATCCCCATTCTGGTAACGGCCGCTGACCTTGCACTCCAGGTTGGCCAGGGCATCTTTTACCCTGGGAGTGGCAACCACCGTCGCCGGTTCGGTAGCAATACCAAGTTCCTTAATTTTATCCACGTTCCGCCCCGAATGGGTGCCGCAGAAGACAGCGATATTCTCCTGATCTTCGGCCAGGATGGAAAGAACAAACTCCCCGGCGGCATCCAGCAGCTCCAGCACATAGCGATTGGGGTGCAGGGCCACCATCACCTGGGGCGGGTCGGAGGATTCCTGGGTAAACCAGGCCACGGTGGTCAGGTCGTGTTTTTCCCCTTTCTTGACACCCACCAGGCCGCACGGGCAGGCGATCTTGCCCAGAGCACGGGTAATCTCTCCACTGCTCATTATGGTTCAGCTCCTTCCTGCATAAAACAGGGTTTTTCCTTCTTTATTTTACCTGAAAGCGGGGTGGAAGGCAATGACTGGTGCTATGCCGGCGGGTTTAATTCCCGCAGCCTTTCTATTTCTTCTTCCGTCAATTCACGGTACTCCCCCGGCTTTAATAGTTTGTCCAGGACTAAAGGCCCTATAGCAATCCGCTTGAGATAGATTACTTTTTTGCCCACAGCGGCAAACATGCGCTTTACCTGGTGATATTTTCCCTCAAAAATAGTGAGTTCAACCTCCGCTTCCGGTCCGGGAGAGAGAATTTTTAACTCACCCGGCATGGTACGGTAGCCGTCATCTAAGATTACCCCCCGGCGAAACGCTTCGGCATCATTTTCTGTAACCATACCGCCTACCACTACATAATACGTTTTGGGCACATGTTTTTTGGGTGACAGGAGCTGATGGGCCAGCTTGCCGTCGTTGGTAAGTAAAAGCAATCCCTCGGCGTCTTTGTCCAACCGCCCGACAGGAAATGGATGAAAGGCACGGTACCGGGGTGGGAGCAGGTCAACTACTACTTTCGCGAATCTATCCTCAGTGGCGGACAGAACACCCCGCGGCTTATTTAGCATTAAATAGATGTACTGTCTGTACGCTAAGGGTTCGCCGTTCACTTCAATAAGGTCACAGCCGGGCAAAACATGTAACCCCGGGTCCCCGGCCGGCCTGCCGTTGACCTGCACTCTTTTTTCTTTTATCAGCTTCCTTATCTCTTTGCGCGTGCCCAACCCCATATGGGCCAGCACTCTATCCAGGCGCTGCCGCTCTTTTGCCGCCATTTTTCTTACCTCACCGCTTTTTCCCAAACGCCGGCCATGTCAGTCGTCATGGCATGGTCAGCCTTTTTATCAGCATTGTTCCGTAGCTCCCCCGCGGCAGCTTGAAAAAGAGGCGCATTTTCTGCCTGCCGGGGTAAAGGTCATCGGGCTCCGCGGGCTGCAAACGAAAATCGCCGGGAAAAACTACGGCGTTCCTGGGCGTAGACTTAAAAAAGGCCTGCCGGACTTTACGCAGGTTGAAACTGCTGCGCTTGATACCTCTTTCCTCCATGATGGCCGCAAACAGCTGCTCGGTGCGCGCATCGGGAAACTCCATGCGGCCGGCAGCCAGCGGCAAGAAAAGAGACTTCAGATAAGCCAGCTCTTTTCTTTCCAGGCGCCGGTAAAAAAGGTAGGGCCCGGCTACTCCGGGTACGGCCACAAGTTCGCGTCCCAGTTCCTGCAAAATCCTTCTTAAAAGCTCGTTAAAAAGGAAACTCTGGTAGGCCGAAAAAAGCAGGGAGAGCTCTTCGCGGGGTATCATCTGCAAAGCCTCTATGTAAGCTTTGGGTTTTTCGACAAGCAAGGAAAATATTCTACTCTCCATAGTGGTTTTGGCACGCGTCAGGCACGTGGCCCAGTCACCCCAGTGCTCGCGGAAAAAGAGCTTGCGCTCCCTGGCTTCTTTTTTTTCTTCCGGGTAAATACCGGTAAGGTAGATCTGCAGGCTGCCGTTATAGTGCCTTTTCAGCAGCCTTTCGGCCATGAAGCCCATCCGGTGGTCCATGCTGCCGAAACGCTGGTCGTCATAGTAATTGGGGTAGCCGAAACCCCGCACCTCATCAACCCGGTGGGTGATACGGGATACCTCTGCCGTGCCGAGGGCGCGGAGGGTGATGGCAAACTCGTTCCCCTCCAGGAGATCGGGCCCCATGGGCCGGTCCATATAGCCAATGCTCCGCAGGGAAAAGTTTTCTTCTTCAGTGGTTAAATCAGCAGCATGCTTCACCGTGACGTACTGAAAGGTATGGGCGTGCCTGTCCTTCAATCCCCCGTAAGCAAAAAGGCGGTAGGGAAGGTTATGGGCCTTTGCCAGCCGCATTAAAAGATCAATGGTATTCCATCCCTTCTTTTCCAAAAGGTACAGCCGGTAAGGACCCTTTTCCCGGACAGGCAGGCGGGCCAGCTCCCGGACCACGAAGTCCTCGGGGATCACCTTTAATTTCATTGCCTTGCTCCTTACGCCTGTTTATCGCCTCCCTAAATATGTACCACAATCCCTGCCGCATTGCAAATGTGCCGAACAAAAACCCGAGCTGGGACATTATCATTACCACGTTCTATATCTTAAAGCTTGCTTCCTAATACCTTATCTGGTAAAATAAAGTAAAATCTGGCAGATAATATAATTTTGGAAAGGAGGATATATTGCATGATAAGAAGAGCTCAGGAGATGAAAGAGGAAATAGTTACCGGTTTAAGGGGTGGCAAAGGTAACGTCGCAATGGTTCACATACTAGAAGAAAGCAAAAATGAGTTCAATGGCAAGGGACGACTATTTGCCCGGTTAACCCTTAAACCCGGTGCCTCAATCGGCTGGCACCAGCACAGCGGCGATTCTGAAGCTTATTACATACTCAGCGGCCAGGGCATAGTAAATGACAACGGGAGGGAAACCGTAGTTAAGGCCGGCGACATGGTTCTTACCAAAAACGGTGAGTATCACAGCATTATCAATAACGGTGATGAAAATCTGGAGTTTATAGCGTTAATTTTGTATGCCTAACTACTCCCTTAATGCAGTTGCACCAAGCCTTTCAAAGTAAAGAGAGCTGGCGTGGGACCAATCCGGGCTAATATATTTGCTGTATTTGCCGCCGCCTAACTCCGACTTCACGCTGCAGGCGTGCCAGCACGGCAGCGACCCGGAGCTCGCTCTTACGTTCCTTCATGCCGTCCGCCAGGCGGCTGGCGGCGTCTATGGCCGCCCGGATCAGAATGCGCGGCGCTGGAAAACTGGCCGTATCGCCCACGAGCGGCACCCGGCAGTCGAAAAGCAGGTCGCCGGCAACGGGTTTCAGGGTTTCCGCCGGCAGGCCGGCAATGAGGATCTTGTCGCGTTTGTCGTAAAGATCCTCGACTTCCCGCAGTACGGTCCAGAAAAGGGCGTCTTCCCCGAAAGGACGGCCCTTAACCTCCAGGAGATTTCCGATCACCAGGAAATCCAACGTCTCCTGGGCCCGGGCGGCGCGGATGTTTGCCCGTTCAATCCGCTCCGCCGCCAGATAGTGTTCGAATTCTTCCCTAGCCATCCGGGCGAGCTTTTCCCGCAGCGGTTCCACTTCCTCGGTACCCAGGGTTTCTCCTTCCGCGAGCTGCAGGTTTTCTAAGTCTTTCCAGGACAGGATGAGGCGGACCACGCGGCTGCCTCCTGCTTCCCGGCAGGCCGCCGCGTAGCCCACCCTTCAACACCATCCATCCCGGGAACGGGCACAGCCAGCCGCCTGACACACGGGGAAAGCCCGAAACTGTTCATATGTTCTAAAACGCCCTCAAAAACGGGATCGCCATACGAAGCAAAATGCAAACGCCTGCCATGGCCTTGATCTGCTCGTTAAATCCCTGGCAGTATTTTTCCCGCTCGTCGTAAATACGCTGTTCCAGTGTCGTAAAATTGATCCGGAGCAAAGAGTTATCACAGTGATCCCCTTTTTGCTTGCCACAAACAGTAATCTGTCAATATATTGAAAAGGTAATCTCTTAAGCGTTACAATATAACTACAAAGAGGTGGAAATAATGGAACAGGTCGGTATCAGAAAGATGAAAGCCTCCTTAAGTCGCTATATAAAACGAGTTAAACAAAGGGTATGGCAGGCATTGAAAGCCAATAATTTGGCCTTGCTGTCGGAAGAACTTCCCAACGGCGGTATGAACTGAAGGAATTAAAAGAAAGGGGGCACGAAACAGGTGGATGCCGTGGTGCCGGAGGCAGCTTTAAGTTACGATAATGGTAAACCCTTACCGCCAGGCAAAATGACTTTCGAGGAGTTCCTGGCCTGGTGCGACGAGGACACCTGGGCAGAGTGGGTGGACGGAGAGGTCGTGGTTTTGGCGCCAGCAGCGAGAAAGCACCAGGACGTTAAGGGTTTCTTATATAGCTTTATACGTGAGTTCTTATATTACAAAAAAACTGGACGAATTCTGGATGCCCCCTTCCTGGTGCGACTGCCGGAAACCTTACGCCGGGGGCGCGAGCCCGACCTCCTTTACGTCAGTAACGAAAGGATCCACCTTTTAAAAGAAACCTACATGGACGGCGCTCCCGATTTGATCGTTGAGATTACTTCTCCCGAAAGCCTGGCCCGGGACAGGGGCGAAAAGTATGTGGAATACGAAGCTGCCGGTGTCAGGGAGTACTGGCTCATTGACCCCGACCGGCAGCAGGCAGAATTTTACCGTCTGGGAGATAATGGTCGTTACCACACCGTAGCACCTGACGCCAGCGGAATTTACCGGTCAGAGGTAATCCCCGGGTTCTGGCTTAAAGTTGAATGGTTATTCCGGGACCCTCCCCCGGCGGCTATAGCCTGCCTCAAGGAAATGAGTTTAATATAAGTGGCGTTGCCTTGAGTTGACGGTAACCCACTTAAGGAAAAATTGGAGTCTAAATCATGATTATACTATGTTCGCAACATGAATTCAAAGGAAAAGGCCCTCTTCCCAATCTGGAAAGAGAGCCTTTTTCTTGGCAAGAAGAACCAAGGTCAACACATCAGGATAACAGAATTATTCTATCTTGCTACTCCACCGTCACGCTTTTGGCCAGGTTGCGCGGTTTATCGACGTCGCAGCCGCGGGCGACGGCGGCGTAGTAGGCCAGCAGCTGCAGGGGCACTACCGTGACGATTGGGGCCAGCAGCGACGGTACGGCCGGCAGGTAAAGGACCTGGTCAACTTCTTTTTCGATAGCTGTGTTGCCTTCCTGGGTCAGGGCCAGTACCCAGGCGCCCCGGGCCTTGACTTCCTTGATGTTGCTGATCATTTTCTCTAAAAGCTCTGCCTGCGTGGCCAGGGCGATGACCGGCGTTCCCTCTTCAATAAGGGCTATGGTGCCGTGTTTGAGCTCTCCCGCAGCATAAGCCTCGGCGTGGATATAGGAAATCTCCTTGAGCTTTAAGGCGCCCTCCAGGGAAACAGCATAATCCATACCGCGGCCGATGAAAAATACATGCTCCTGGGAGGCCACCCGGGCAGCCAGTTCTTGCACCCGCGCTTCGGCCTTTAATACTTCTGCTACATAATCCGGCATAACCCTGAGATGGCTGGCTAGCTCGGCCGCCCAGGGTGCTTTGCCGCGCTTTTCTGCCAGGTACAGGGTGAATAAATACTCTGCGAGCACCTGGGTAAGGTAAGCTTTGGTGGAAGCAACGGCTATCTCCGGTCCCGCCCAGGTGTAAATGACGTGGTCGGCTTCCCTGGCCACCGAGCTGCCGACGACGTTGGTAATAGCCAGGATCTGCGCCCCTGCTTTTTTAGCCTCCCGCAGGCTGGCCAGGGTATCCGCCGTTTCCCCCGACTGGCTGATAACCAGGCCCAGGGTTTTTTCATTAAGAATGGGGTCGCGGTAACGAAATTCGGAAGCAATGTCATCTTCAACCGGCAGGCGCAGCAGCTTCTCCATGAGATACTTGCCGACCATACCGGCATAATGGGCGGTACCACAGGCAATAACGGCTATCTTTTCGATAGAAGCCGCCATTTCCGCTGTTAAATTCACGCCTTCCAGCTTTACCTTGCCGTCAGGCTGCAGGCGGCCGCTCAGGGTATCGCGTAATGCCCGGGGCTGTTCGTGAATTTCTTTGAGCATAAAGTGGGCGTAGCCGCCTTTTTCGGCCGCCTGGAAGTCCCAACCTACGTGATATATCTCTTTGGCTTTGGGTGTGCCTTGCGCATCAAAAACCTTTGCGCCTTCGGGTTTGATATGCACAATTTCCCCGTTTTCTAAAATATAAGTATCACGCGTATAAGCCAGCAAGGCCGGTATATCTGAAGCCAGATAAGTTTCCCCAGCAGCCAGGCCTACAATCAAAGGGCTGTCCTGGCGTACCCCGACCAGTTCCTGGGGGTGGTAAGCACTGGCCACTGCCAGGGCATAGGAACCGCGTAAAGCCGGCAGCATCTTGAGTACCGCCTGGAACAGGTCGCCTTCATAAAGTTGTTCCACCAGGTGAGCCAGGACTTCCGTATCCGTCTCGGACACAAAGCGGTGGCCGGCAGCCACAAGCTGCTCCCGCAGTTCCTGATAGTTCTCGATGATGCCGTTGTGGACGACAGCAAACTTGCCCGTGCAGTCCAGATGGGGATGGGCGTTGACATCGGAGGGCCGGCCGTGGGTGGCCCAGCGAGTGTGGCCGATCCCCACCCGGGCCCCATCAAGATTGCCATTAAGGCGGCTCTTCAGGACATGGAGCTTACCTGCGCTCTTCTCTACTACCAATCCGCCACCATTTAATACTGCTATGCCGGCAGAATCATAGCCCCGGTATTCCAGCCTTTCCAGTCCCTCAACCAATATGGGGACTGCCGGGCGCGGGCCCAGATAACCGACAATACCGCACATATAAAGCTCACTCTCCCTTTATTTTTTAATCAGGGAGAGGTAAAGGGTTACCCGGCGCCCTTTGTCCCCGGGATTGCTCCCGGGTTTTGTAGCGCCTTTGACGGTCGTAACCGGACCGGGGGGCACCCGCCGATGCCTCGATTAACCCCCGCCTCGTCAACCTTCCAGCACTAACATCATGACCATTATGTATTATGGGTAGTTAGTGCTGGCCGGTCCCGGCGCTTGCGTTAGTTTGTATCTTTACCTCTCCGCAATACCCGGACCCTCCCGGCCCGGTTAATCACCCCCTTTTTTCCGGTTACAACCCGGTAACGGCCCTTTGCAGTTCGGCCATAATGGCCTCCAGCTCTTCCCTGTCCGGTCCTTCTACCATGAGGCGGATTATGGGTTCTGTTCCCGAGGGCCTGACCAGGACCCGGCCCCGCCCCGCCAGCTGCTCCCGGGCCGCCGCTACGGCTGCCAGGAGGGCAGGGCTGGCCATGGCACCCTCTTTATCCGTCACCGTTACGTTGACCAGCAGCTGGGGCAGGTGCGGCATAGCTGCCGCCAGCTCCGACAGGGGCCGGCCGGTGGCGGCCATGACCTGGAGCAGCTGCACCCCGGTAAGCAGGCCATCCCCCGTAGTATTATGTTCCAGGAGGATAATATGGCCCGACTGCTCGCCGCCCAGGACGGCACCAGTCCGCAGCATCCCCTCAAGCACGTAGCGGTCGCCGACGCGGGTCTGGTGCACCCGCAGGCCTGCTGCTGTCAGGGCCTGGTGAAGGCCGAAGTTGCTCATGACCGTCACCACTACCTGGCCCCCGGGCAGGCCTCCCTGTTCCTGGCGGTAGAGGGCCAGGATGGTCATGATGGCATCGCCATCGACCAGCTGCCCCTTTTCATCCACGGCAATCACCCGGTCGGCGTCACCGTCAAAGGCCAGGCCCACATGGGCCCCCCGGGCGACGACCTCGGCCTGGAGCACCTCCGGGTGGGTAGAACCGCACCCGACGTTTATATTAGTCCCATCGGGGGTATTATGCAAGAGGGAAATTTCCGCCCCCAGGCGCTGGAAAACTGCCGGCGCAACCCGGCAGGCGGCACCATAGGCACAGTCCAGCACCACCCGCATGCCGGCCAGGCCCCGGTCGGCGGTACTGCAGACGTGGGCTACATAGCGCTCGGCCGCCTCTTCCAGTTCCTGCACCCGCCCCAGCTCCACGCCCACCGGCCGGGGCAGGTTATCTTCCGGTTCCAGCACCAGCCGTTCAATTTCTTCTTCCACCGGGTCGGGCAGCTTGTAACCGCTGGAGCTGAAGAATTTAATACCGTTATCGGCCACGGGATTGTGGGACGCCGAGATGACGACGCCGGCATCGGCTTCCAGGTGCCGGGTCAACCAGGCCACCGCCGGGGTAGGAACTACGCCTACCTTCAGCACATCACCCCCGACAGAACAAATGCCGGCCACCAGGGCGGCTTCCAGCATATCGCCGGAAATGCGCGTGTCCCGGCCCACCACCACCCTGGCCCGGCCTTCCTGCCCCGCCAGCACGGCAGCGCCGGCCCTTCCCAGGCGAAAAGCTAACTCCGGGGTAAGGCCGGCGTTGGCCACCCCGCGGACTCCGTCAGTACCGAATAACTTACCCATTTATATCACCTTCAAACTGCGTACTCCATTATATGTTCCTGTTGTTAGATTGTTACTTTCAAGGCGTGCCGCTTACCTTTTTTATTTCGACTACCACCCGTACCCGCGGGAAACTGCTGACCTGCACACCGGCGGGGATTTCCAGGTTCGTCTCTACTGTAACATTTTTCGTAGCCCCGGCTATATTAATTGGGGCCGTATTTATATAATCCAGCGACGCTAAAAGGTTATAGGGAGCGAAGACCTCCACCACTTCCGGCTGGAGAATTATCCGGTCAATGACATAGCCCCTGGCCGGTTCCCCTGCCAGCTGGGGACGCACCGCCAGGATCTTGCTAGGCATGTCCTGAACTACGGGGATAAAGGTTTCCACCACTTCCGGGGTGACGGTTAACCACTCCTGCAAAGGATGGCCCTCCCGGTCAGCCAGCTTCACCGGCAGCTGGGCCAGGAAATTGCCGCTGGCCTGGTCGATTTTGGCCTCCACATAAACCCGGCCGATGCTTTTCAGGGTTGCGGCCGAACCGGAAACAATTACCTGGGAAGGTTTGATGACCGGTTCCAGCGCCCGGTAGCCGCTGGCCGGCGTCCCCAGGAGGTTCACCTGCACCGGTAGCTGCACCTGCTCAATTTTATCGAGTTTTATCGTCACCTGGGCAGGGTTGACATGAATCACATTTATCCCTTCGGGCACCTCGACCCGGACGGGTAACAGATTATCGCCGACTTTAGCATCCCGCAGGTTAACATAGGCATGGACATCCCTGGGCAGCAAGGTACTTACTGCGGCCTTGCGCCCCTCCACCCGTACCTGGACTTCCGCCGGGCGGTCGGCAACCACCAGGCCCTCCCGCAAGTTTTCTGTTTCCAGGGGGACCCGGACCACCTTTTCCCCGGTAGGGTTCTGCTCACCGGTTACGTATATCCAGAGAATAATGGCCAGTGCGACTGCCAGCAGGCGATAAATCCAATCCTGGCGAAAATGCTCCCGCATTTTTACGACCTCCAGGGCCAGAAGGAAGTATTATGGTTAACCTGCGGTAATAATAAACTCTGGAAGAGTTCCTTCAGGTTTTTCTCGTCCAGGAAACGAGTTAGCTTCCCCCCTTCGGCGACGGAAATGGCGCCCGTTTCTTCCGACACCACCAGGACCACGGCGTCTGATATTTCGCTGATACCCAGGGCCGCCCGGTGCCTGGTCCCCAGCTGCTTGCTTAAATAGGGGCTTTCGGAAAGGGGGAGGAAACAGCCGGCAGCCACCACCCGGTCCCCCCGGATAATGGCCGCCCCGTCGTGGAAGGGCGTCAGGGGTACGAAGATATTGATTAACAGCTCGGCGGAAACGACGCCGTCTACCCGGATGCCCGTTTCAATATAATCATTGAGACCTGTTTCCCGCTCGATAACCACCAGGGCACCGGTACGGTTTTTAGAAAGTACCTGGGCGGCCCTGACCAGCTCATTGATCAGCTTTTCCATATCTTCGGCACCCAGCACAGTTAAAGGACGGGCAAAAAACTTGCCCCGGCCCAGCTGCTCCAGGGCCCGCCGCAGTTCCGGCTGGAAGACTACCGGCAGGGCCACGACAATCACCAGGCGCAACTGGCTTAAAAGCCAGTTAATGGTGGTCAGGTGCAGGCGCTCGGCAATGACCGAGGCTACCACCAGCACCACCAGGCCCTTGATGAGCTGAACGGCCCGGGTGCCTCTGATGAGCATGATAAATTTATAAATGACAAAGGCGACGATGCTGATATCAAGGGTTATCCGCAAAAGCTCGATTATGTTTAACGATAACAAGTAGCGCCACAGGGCCGCCAAACCATTCACCCCAAATTTTCCCGCCGGCTTTAGTTAGTATATGGAGGTCCGGTCACTTCATTCGACAATCAAGAGGTGAATCCCTTCTTTTTTAAGTTACCCGTTTTTACTAGTTGTCACTGGCCGGTACTTCATATAAAATAGCGCTAAAGGAGGAGTCCCCGGTGCGTAAAATTTACCTTTCCCTGCTCCTCATCAGCCTTTTATCCGGGCTCCTGGTAGCCTGGCAGTGGCGTTCCCATATGGCCACCGCGGCCCTGGAAAAGCAGGACCCCGCACTCATTGATATTATTCATTCCCTGGAAAAAGAAGACGCTTCTTTAGAAAATACCATCGCCACCCTGCGCAGCCAGATTGAAGCCATCCAGAAGGACCGCTCCCAAGGGAAGGGGCGCCTGGCCCAGTTGCAGCAGGAAATAGAAGGCCTGAAACTGGCTGCCGGCCTAACTCCCGTAACTGGTCCGGGGATCATCGTTACCCTGGATGATAATAACGCCGGCGCCCAGGCGGCCCAAAAGAGCTCACCGGCAACCTACAAGCCGGAAGACTATATAATCCATGATAAAAATGTCCTCTACCTGGTTAATGAATTAAAAGCTGCCGGCGCCGAGGCCATTGCCGTCAACGGCCAGCGGATTGTCACCAGCTCGGACATCCGCTGTGTCGGCACCGTCATCCTGGTGAATTCCACCCGCCTGGCCCCGCCTTACGAGGTTCAGGCAATAGGCAATCCCGATGTCCTGGAGGCGGCCGTCCAAAGGTCGGTGGACTTCTCCTTCTTGAAGAGCCGTGATTTCCCGGTCAAAGTGACCAAATCCCAGAATCTGATCCTGCCAGCGTATAAAGGAGTTTTTCCCCAGGACTACGTCAGGTTGGTTAAAGCGGGGGGGCAGCAATAAATGCGAGGCAAATACTGGCATGTTTCCCTGACCGTTGTTTTCTTAATCCTTGGTTTACTTTTATCGCTCCAATTTCGTACCCAGCGGCTCCTGGCCAGCTCCCTGGAAGCCCAGAAAACCGAAGACCTGGTGGCTATGTGGAAAGATTTGAGCAGCAAGCGCAGCCAGCTCCAAGAAGAAATCGCTAAGCTCCAGCAGCAGCTCTTTACCCTTAAGGCCAGTTCCGGCCAGGATAATGAGGCCGAAACGGCCCTGGAAAAAGAGCTGGCCCGCCTGCAGGTCAGCACCGGCCTCACTCCTGTCAAAGGCCCGGGGGTTACGGTTACCATTACCGGCGACGCCCCTCTCCTCTACGAGGATCTGGTGGACATCGTCAACGAGCTCTGGGTCTCAGGAGCCGAGGCCATCGCCATCAATGACCACCGCATCAGCGCCTTCACTGCCATTGCCGATAAAGAAGAGGGGTCGCGGGTATACATCACCGTCGACGGTGAAAAGCTCCTCTACCCCATTGTCATCAAAGCCATTGGTGACCCCCATACCCTGGAAAAGGGTTTAACCTTCACCGGCGGGCTGATCGAGAACCTCAACAACATGTTCAATATTTACCCCGACATTAAAAAAGAGCAGGACCTGCAGCTGCCGGGGACTTCCCTCCCCCGCTGGCAGTATGCTAAGCCCCTGCCCCCTGATAAACAAGCGCCAAAGCAAAGCCAGGCAGAATAAAGGCCTGGCTTTTTTAAGTTGCTGCCGCCTTTTTATTTAAATCCCGGTCCTGCTTTAAAAGGGCGTATTCCATGCTGTCCAGCAGGGCTTCCCAGCTGGCCTCAATGATGTTGGTAGAGACGCCGACGGTATTCCACGAGCTGCTGCCGTCCCGGGACTCAATGAGAACCCTGACCCTGGCGCTGGTGGCATCCTTTTCATCCAGGACCCGCACCTTGTAATCTGTCAGGCGCATGCGGCCGATGGCCGGGAAAACTTCCTCCAGGGCTTTGCGCAGGGCGTTGTCCATGGCATTGACGGGCCCATTGCCTTCGGCCGCTGTATGGACTACCTGGTCACCCACCTTGAGTTTAACAATGGCTTCCGAGATAGCTTCCTGGCCGGGTCGCTTTTCCACCAGGGTCTTGACGTACTCTACTTCAAAGGGCTGCCGGTATTCCCCCGTTGTTTTCCGTAAAAATAATTCCAGGGAAGCGTCGGCCCCTTCGAACTGGTAGCCCTGGCGTTCCATTTCCTTGATGCCGTTAATGAGGGCCTGCTCCTTTTCTGGAGAAAGCTCCACTCCCATCTCTTCCGCCTTGCAGCGCAGGTTGCTGGCCCCGGCCTGGTCCGACATTAGTATGCGCCGCTCGTTACCCACCAGTTGGGGGCGGATGTGCTCGTAGGTTTGGGAAGCCTTTAAGACGGCACTTACATGGATGCCGCCCTTGTGGGCAAAGGCACTGTAGCCGACGAAGGGCTGGTTGCCGGCCGGCACCACATTGGCAATCTCGCTGACATAACGGGAAACTTCTGTAAGATGGCTCAATTGCCCGGGGGGCAGGCACTGGTAGCCCATTTTCAGCTCCAGGTTGGGCAGTACCGAACACAAATTGGCATTGCCGCAGCGCTCGCCGAAACCGTTGATGGTCCCCTGCACCTGGCGGCAGCCCGAAGTTACAGCGGCCAGAGTATTGGCCACGGCCAGATCCCCGTCATTATGGGCGTGAATCCCCAGCGGTACCTGGATCTCCTGGCGTACTCGGGCTACAGCTGCGGCGACCTCATCCGGCAGGCAGCCGCCGTTGGTGTCGCACAGGACCACCCAGCTGGCCCCGGCAGCCACCGCGGCCTTTAAGGTAGCCAGGGCATACTCGGGGTTGGCCTTGAAGCCATCAAAAAAGTGCTCGGCATCAAAGATTACTTCCAGACCCGCCTCCACCAGGAAAGAGATACTGTCCGCAATCATAGCCAGGTTTTCCTCCAGGGTCGTCTCCAGGGCCGCCGTTACATGGAGATCCCAGGACTTGCCGAAGATGGTGGCCACCTTTACCCCGGCCTCCTTGATGGCCAGCAGGTTGGCGTCTTCCCCGGCTTTCCCGCCGGGCTTCCGGGTGCGGCCAAAGGCGGTGAGTTTTGCCTGCCGCCATCCAATCTCCCTGGCCCGCCGGAAAAACTCCATATCTTTCGGGTTGGCCCAGGGCCAGCCACCTTCGATATAGTCCACGCCCAGGCGGTCCAGGCGGGCGGCAATCTTTAACTTGTCTTCTACCGACAGGCTGATGCCCTCGCCCTGGCTGCCGTCCCGGAGGGTGGTGTCGTAGACGTAGATCTTCTCCGGCATGGGCTATCCCTCTTGCAGTTCCCGCCGCACCAGGGCACCCATCTCTGCTGTACCTACCAGGGTGGTCCCCGGTACGTAGATATCCGCGGTGCGGTAACCTCTGGCCAGCACCCGGCCGACGGCTGCCTCCACGGCTGCCGCCGCCTGGTCCATCTTGAAGGAGTACTTGAGCATCATGGCCGCCGAAAGGATGGTCGCCAGGGGATTGGCCTTTTGCTGCCCGGCAATATCCGGGGCGGAGCCGTGGACCGGTTCATAAAGGGCGGTCGTCCCGCCAATACTGGCTGAGGGCAGCATGCCGATGGAACCCGTAAGGACGGAAGCCTGGTCGCTTAAAATATCGCCGAAGGTATTTTCGGTCACAATCACATCAAACCGGGTCGGCTGGCGGACCAGCTGCATGGCGCAGTTATCGACATACATGTGTTCCACGGTTACCTCGGGAAACTCTCCTTTCAGGCTTTCCACCGTATCCCGCCACAGCCGCGAGCTGGTGAGGACGTTGGCCTTATCAACGCTGGTTAAGTGGCAGCGGCGGCTACGGGCTATCGCAAAGGCCAGGCGGGCGATGCGCTCTATTTCCGCCCGGGAATAGAGCATGGTATCGTAGGCTACCTCGCCTGTATCCGTTTTTTCCCGCTTTTTGGGGCCGAAGTAGAGGCCGCCCGTGAGCTCCCGGATAATAATCAGGTCGGTGCCGGTAACTATTTCCCGTTTTAAAGGCGAAGCCTCCGCCAGGGGTTCAAAGAGGTAGGCCGGCCTTAAATTGGCATATAGACCCAGTTCCTTGCGTAAAGGCAGGAGGGCGGCCGTTTCCGGACGCTCTTCCGGCGGCAGGGCATCCCATTTAGGGCCGCCCACCGCCCCCAGGAGCACGGCATCGCTCCGGCGGCAGAGGTCCAGGGTTTCCGGCGGCAGGGCCTGACCGCGGGCATCAATGGCCGCTCCCCCTACCAGGGCCTCGGTAAACTGGAACTCTATCCCCGTGCGGCGGCCGACAACCTCCAGGACCTTTACGGCTTCGGGGACAATCTCGGGACCAATACCGTCACCGGGCAAAACGGCGATTTTATACATGCACCTTCACCTTCCTGGCCACGTAGGGCATCAGCCCCCCCGCGGCTATGAGTTCCTGCATAAAGGGCGGGAAGGGCGCTGCCTGGTAGGTTTCTCCTTTAGTCAGGTTCACAATTTCGCCCTTCTCGGCGTCAATCTTTACTTCATCCCCGGCGTCTATCCCTGCTGCCGCGGCCGGGGACTCAAAGATGGGCAGGCCGATGTTGATGGCGTTGCGGTAGAAAATGCGGGCGAAGGAGGCGGCGATGACCGCCGCCACCCCGGCAGCTTTGATGGCCACCGGCGCGTGCTCCCGGGAACTGCCGCAGCCGAAGTTTTTCCCGGCCACGATAATCTCCCCTTTTTGCACCCGCCCGGCAAAGGTGGGGTCGGCGTCCTCCATGCAGTGGCGGGCGAGTTCTTCGGGGTCGGAGGTATTCAGGTAACGGGCCGGAATGATGGCGTCGGTGTCGATGTCGTTGCCGAAGGTGTGGCATTTACCCTGGATGATCATTTTACTACCTCCTCGGGGGCGGCGATGCGCCCTTTAACGGCGCTGGCGGCGGCTACGGCCGGGCCGGCGAGATAGACTTCGCTTTCCGGATGGCCCATGCGGCCGACGAAGTTGCGGTTGGTGGTGGCAAGGGCCCGTTCGCCTTGGGCCAGGATCCCCATGTGCCCGCCCAGGCAGGGGCCGCAGGTGGGCGTGGAGACGGCGGCGCCGGCTTCGATAAAGATGCTGATGAGCCCTTCGGCCAGGGCCTCCGCGTAGATCTTTTGGGTCCCGGGTATGATGATGAGCCTTACTTCGGGATGGACCTTTTGCCCTTTGAGTATCTCTGCCGCCACCCGCAGGTCCTCCAGGCGGCCGTTGGTGCAGCTGCCGATGACTACCTGGTCGATTTTGATCTCTCCTATTTCCCTTACGCTCCTGGCGTTCTCGGGCAGGTGGGGCAGGGCTACCTGGGGCTCGATTCTACCGGCGTCGATGTCTATTTCCCGGGCATATCTGGCGTCGGGGTCGCTCTGGTAGATGCGGTAGTCCCTTTGCAGCCGGCCCCGGATGTATGCTATGGTCTTTTCGTCCACCGGGAAGATGCCGTTCTTGGCCCCGGCTTCGATGGCCATGTTGGCCATGGTGAAGCGGCCGTCCATAGAAAGTTCGGCTATGGCTTCGCCGGTGAATTCCATGGCCATGTAGCGGGCGCCGTCGACGCCGATTTGTCCTATGGTGTAGAGGATGAGGTCTTTGCCGCCGACCCAGGGCTTAAGCTTCCCATGGTAGCGGAAGAGGATGGTCTCGGGTACTTTAAACCACAGCTCGCCGGTGGCCATGGCGGCGGCGAGGTCCGTGGAGCCGACGCCGGTGGCGAAGGCCCCCAGGGCCCCGTAGGTGCAGGTGTGGGAGTCGGCCCCTATGACCAGGTCCCCGGGGCCGACCAGCCCCGCCTCGGGCAGCAGGCAGTGCTCGATGCCCATGCGGCCGATTTCAAAGTAGTGGGCAAGCCCCTGCTCCCGGGCGAAATCGCGCAAGATTTTCGCCTGCTCGGCGGACTTGATGTCCTTGGCCGGGGTGAAGTGGTCCGGCACCAGGACGACCCTTTCCGGGTCGAAGACTTTCTTGAGGCCGAGTTTCTTGAACTCCTTGATGGCCAGGGGGGCGGTGATGTCGTTCCCCAGGGCCAGGTCTATCCTGGCGTTGATGAGCTGGCCCGGCTCCACCTTCTCTAAGCCGGCGTGGGCGGCCAGGATCTTCTCGGTGATGGTCATGCCCATGGAGTTTACCTTCTTCCTCCGAAAAAACTTATCTTTGGCTGGCCATGTTTGCGCTCGCTCCGTGGTCTTCGCGGAGCGGCCTGCGGTTCAGCCTCGGGCTCGGGCGGGGTTCCCGGCCTATTCGGCATCCTTGCCTCAAAGGCCGGCCTCGGACCTCCTGTCCTCGGCCCCGCCCTCGCTCCTCGGCTTCACCAAGGCCGCTTCGCCGCTCAGACCAAGTCGCTCGCTGCAAACAAATGCCAGCCTCAAACTATTATGGTTCGCTCCATCCTCTATTCCGACTTCGGACTTCCTGTTTCATGCTTCCAAAACCTTCAGGTTCTCTTCCCCAATCTCGTAAACGACTTTATTAATCGCGTTCACGTAGGCGCGGGCGCTGGCTTCCAGGACGTCGGTGCTGATGCCCCGGCCGATGAAGACCCGGCCGGCATACTCGACCTTGACGGTTACCTCGCCCACGGCGTCTTTCCCGCCGGTAACGGCATTGAGAGCGTAGGATTTAAGACAAACAGGAATGCGCGTTATCTTGTCAATGGCCTTGAAGGCGGCGTCCACCGGTCCTTCGCCGCAAGCCGCCTCTTCCTTTAATTCCTGGTCCACTCGGAGGCCGATAGTGGCCGTGGGTACCACACGGTTCCCCGTGGAGATGTGGATATGCTCCAGGACGAATTTTTCGGGAATCTGTTTAACTTCGTGCTCGACAATAGCCTCCAGGTCGCGGTCGGTAATCTCCTTTTTGCGATCGGCCAGTTCTTTAAAGCGGGCAAAGGCTTTGTCGAGTTCCGCTTCATTGAGTTTAAAGCCCAGTTCTTCCAGGCGGCTGCGCAGGGCATGGCGGCCGGAGTGCTTGCCCAGGACGATATTGTTATGCACCAGGCCGATCATGGTCGGGTTCATAATCTCATAGGTGGTGCGCTCCTTCAGGACGCCGTCCTGGTGAATGCCGGCCTCATGGGCGAAGGCGTTCTTGCCCACGATAGCTTTATTGTACTGGACGGGCATGCCCGTCAGGCTGCTCACCAGCCTGCTGGTGCGGTAGATCTCCTCGGTGACAATGCCGGTGTGGCAGCCGTAATAGTCGCGGCGGGTATAGAGGGCCATGACCAGCTCTTCCAGGGCCGTATTGCCGGCCCGCTCGCCGATGCCGTTAATGGCCCCTTCTACCTGGAGGGCGCCGTTCTCAATGGCTGCCAGGGAATTGGCCACTGCCAGCCCCAGGTCGTTATGGCAGTGGACGCTGATTTGCACCTGTTCAATCCCCGGTACCCGCCGGCGAATCTCGGCGATAAGGCGGCCGAACTCGGCCGGGGTGGCATAGCCGACGGTGTCCGGGATGTTGAGGACGGTGGCCCCGGACTCAACGGCTGCTGCCAGCACCTGGCACAGGAAGTCGATATCGCTCCGGGAAGCGTCTTCCGGGGAAAACTCCACATCCTGGCAGTAGCTCTTGGCCCGGGCCACCCCTTTACGGACGGCGGCCAGGACTTCCTCCCGTGTCATGCGCAGCTTGTATTTTAAATGAATATCGGAGGTAGCAATAAAGACATGAATTCGCGGCCGTTTGGCTTCCTGCAGCGCCTCCCAGGCGCGGTCGATGTCCCGGTCATTGATCCGCGCCAGGCCGGCTATAATCGGGCCCTCTACTTCCCGGGCTATGGCCCGCACGGCTTCAAAGTCGCCGGGGGAGGCAATGGGAAAGCCGGCTTCAATAACGTCAACCCCCAGGCGGGCCAGCTGGTGGGCGATTTGCAGCTTTTCCTCGACATTGAGGCTTACCCCGGGCGACTGCTCGCCATCGCGCAGGGTGGTATCAAAGATATAAATCCTTTTGCTGGTATCCGTCAAAACACATCAACCTTCCTTGGCCAGTTTATTCCGGCAGGAGCATTTCGTTCAGGGCCGCTCCATTCAGGACCATAGGGTAAACCATTTCCTCTTCGCTGATCAGACAATCGATAAGGGTGAGCCCATCATCCTGCATGGCCCGGGCCAGCACCGGTACCACTTCTTCTTGTTTAGTAATACGCAGGCCGGTTGCCCCGTAGCACTCGGCCAGGCGAACGAAATCGGGGTTACCCGTAAATTTCACCGCCGTATACCGGCGCTCGTAGTAAAAATGCTGCAGCTGGCGTACCATGGCCAGGCTCTGATTGTTGAAAAGTAAAATCTTTAAGGGCAATCCCTGTTCTATGGCCGTACCCAGCTCGGCCATCCCCATCTGGAAGCTGCCGTCGCCGGTGATGACCCACACCTGCCTGTCGGGCCGGGCGAGGGCGGCGCCGATAGCAGCCGGCAGACCGTAACCCATGGTGCCCAGGCCGCAGGAGGAAATAAAGGTGCGGGGCTCGGTATAGCCGTAAAAGAGGGCCGCCCACATCTGGTGCTGGCCGACGTCGGTAGCAATAATGGCCCGGCCGCGGGTCATTTCCCCCAGGCGCTCGATGACCCACTGGGGCCGCACCTCACCGCCCCGGCCGTAAGTGAGGGGATAATTATTGCGCAGGGTTTTTATCCGCTCCAGCCACTCCGGGTGCCCGGCCGGCTCTACCAGGGGCAGGAGCTCCTTCAAGACACAGCTAATATCGCCCACCAGGGGCAGGTCGACCCGGAGGTTTTTACCGATTTCTGCCGGATCAATATCGATGTGGGCTATTTTAGCCCGGGGCGCGAATTTTTCTATGGCCCCCGTCACCCGGTCGTCAAAGCGAACCCCCAATCCCACCAGCAGGTCGCATTCCATAACGGCGTGGTTGGCACAGGGTTTGCCGTGCAGGCCGACCATCCCCAGGGCCAGGGGATTGTCTTCCGGAAAGGCCCCCAGGCCGGTGAGGGAGGTGGCCACCGGCGCCTGGATTTTTTCCGCCAGTTCCTGCAGGTATCGTTCCGCCCCGGAAGCGATCACCCCGCCGCCGGCAAACAGCAGCGGCCGTTCAGCTTCCTGGAGGAGCTTAGCCAGGGCGCGGAGCTGGCCCGGGTGGCCCTGGTAGGTAGGTTTATACCCGCGCAGCTCGACCTTTTCCGGAACCGGCGCCTGGCAGGGAGCCAGGGCTACGTCTTTAGGGATATCTATCAGCACCGGCCCGGGGCGGCCTGTACCGGCGATATAAAAGGCTTCTTTGACAATGCGAGGCAATTCCTCGACGTCCTTGACCAGGTAATTATGCTTGGTAATGGGAATGGTTATCCCGGTAATATCGGTCTCCTGGAAGGCATCGCTGCCGACCATACTCGTGGGCACCTGGCCGGTAAAGATTACTACCGGGACGGAATCCATATAGGCCGTGGCAATACCTGTCACCAGGTTGGTGGCCCCGGGACCGGAGGTGGCAAAGCAGACGCCCGTCCTGCCGCTGGTGCGGGCGTAACCGCTGGCGGCGTGGACGGCATTCTGCTCCTGGCGCACCAGGACATGACGAATGGAAGTCTGCGCCAGCTCATGGTACAGGGGCAGGACGGCACCGCCGGGATAGCCGAAGACCAGTTCCACGCCTTCGGCCAGCAAGACCTCCATCACGGCCCGGGCGCCCGTGCGTACCTTAGTCTCCTGTCCCATTACCGCTGGCCTCCATTCCTTTAGTTTTCGCCCCCCGCAGCATGGCGATTTTACCCGTGCGTACCACTTCCCGGATACCAAAGGGGCGCAGGGAGTTTTCCAGGGCATCAATTTTATCGGCATCGCCGGTGGCTTCGATAATCAGGCTGTTGCGGGCAATATCGACGATCCGCGCCCGGAAAATGTCAACTATCTGCATAATCTCGCCCCGGACTGCCGGCTCGGCATTGACCTTAATGAGCATCAATTCCCGTCCCACATGGGGATCGTCGGTGATATCACTGAGCTTGATGACATCAATGAGCTTGTTGAGCTGTTTGCATACCTGCTCGATAATATGTTCATCGCCGTCCACCACGATGGTCATGCGGGAAATGGTTGGATTCTCCGTACGGCCTACAGCCAGGCTGTCGATATTATAACCCCGGCGGCTGAAGAGGCCGGCCACACGGGTTAAAACCCCGGGGCGATTTTCTACCAGAACCGAAAGGGTACGTTTCACTCCTGCCTACCTCCCGTCACCATTTTGTTCAGGGTACCGCCCGGGGGCACCATGGGAAAGACGTTTTCTTCCCGGTCGATTAAAACTTCCACCAGGAAGGGACCATCGGTTTCCAGGGCTTCCTGCAGGGCCGGGATTACCTCCTCCCGGGCAGCTACCCGGCGGGCCGGCAGCCGGTAAGCTTCAGCTATCTTGACAAAATCCGGGTTGCCGCCCAGTTCGGAATAAGCGTAGCGCCGGTCAAAGAAGAACTCCTGCCACTGGCGCACCATACCCAGGTATCCGTTGTTGAGGAGGATAATTTTCACCGGGATGCGGTAATGGCTTAAGGTGGCCAGTTCCTGGATATTCATCTGGAAGCTGCCGTCCCCCGTAATGGCCACGACGGTTTCACCAGGCCTGGCTACAGCCGCCCCCATGGCTGCCGGGACGCCAAAGCCCATGGTCCCCAGGCCGCAGGAGGAGAGGAAGGCTCGCGGCCGGTCCACGGGATAATACTGCACCGCCCACATCTGATGCTGGCCTACATCGGTGCTGATAATGGCCCGGCCCCGGGTTAGGCGGTATAATTCCTCAATTACATACTGGGGTTTCAGGCCGCACTTATCATAGCGTAAGGGATGCTCTTCCTGCCAGCGCCGTATTCTTTGGCGCCATGCCGGGTGCTCCCTTTTCTCAGTGAGCCTTCCCAGTATGGCCTGGAGGGCCTGGCGGGCATCGGCGACAATGGGGATATGGGCCGAAATAACTTTGCCGATCTCAGCGGCATCAATATCGATGTGAATAATTTTCGCTCGCGGGGCAAAGGCCTCAATTTTTCCCGTGACTCTATCATCAAAACGGACACCGATACCGATAATCAGGTCCGTCTCGCAGACGGCGTAGTTGGCGGCGACAGTACCATGCATCCCCACCATGCCAACAAAGAGGGGATGGTTTTCCGGGAAGGCCCCCTTGCCCATCATGCTCATGATTACGGGAATATCCTGTTCTTCAGCGAGCCGCCGTACTTCTTCATGGGCCCCGGAGGTAATCACCCCGCCCCCGATAAAGAGCAGGGGTTTTTCGGCAGCCAGAATGGCAGCAGCGGCCTGGGCCACCTGCAGGGCATGGGGTTCCACCCGGCTGCGGTAACCGGGCAGGCGTAATTTGGGCGGGTAGTGAAAGGCCGCCCTCTGAGTAGTGACATCTTTGGGAATATCGATGAGGACCGGCCCGGGCCGGCCGGTAGTCGCCACATAGAAGGCTTCATGGATGGTTGCCGCCAGATCCCTGATGTTTTTCACCAGGTAGTTGGCTTTGGTAATAGGCAGGGTAATACCGGTAATATCGGCTTCCTGGAAGGAATCCCGGCCAATCATATCTACACCGACTTGGCCGGTAATGGCAATAATGGGAATAGAATCCATATAAGCGTTGGCTATACCTGTTACCAGGTTAGTAGCCCCGGGTCCGGAAGTAGCTATACAGACACCAGGTTTGCCGGTGGCGCGGGCATAGCCTTCGGCAGCATGGGCGGCTGCCTGCTCATGGCGGGTCAAAATATGGCGGATGCTGGATACTGCCAGTTCATGATATAGGGGCAAAACCGCCCCTCCCGGAATACCAAATACAGTATCCACACCTTCTGCCTGCAGGGCTCTAATGATGATTTCGGAACCGGTTAATTTTTTCGTTTCCGCGCGATCCCCAATGGTCGAAGCACTCCTTTGCGCATGAGATAGGTTTTGTATCAACCTTTACTCGAGTACCGCACCCTTAGCCCCGGAGCCCACCATCCGGGCATAACGGGCCAGGTAGCCGCTGGTGATCTTCGGCGGCGGCGGCTGCCACCTGGCCCGGCGGCGGGCAATTTCTTCTTCCGGCACTTTCAATTCCAACTTGCCGGCCTCGATATCAATGGCAATGATATCGCCTTCTTCCACCAGGGCAATGAGCCCCCCTGCCGCCGCCTCGGGCGAGACGTGGCCGATGGAGGCGCCGCGGCTGGCGCCGGAAAAGCGGCCGTCGGTAATCAGGGCCACGGAACTGTCCAGGCCCATCCCGGCCAGGGCGGCTGTAGGGCTGAGCATTTCCTGCATGCCCGGGCCACCCCTGGGGCCTTCATAACGGATAACGACGACATCACCGGGCTTAATCTTTTGCCCCATAATGGCCGCAAAAGCCTCTTCCTCGCTGTTAAAGACGCGGGCCGGTCCTTCATGCTGCATCATTTCCGGCAGGACAGCGCCTTTTTTTACCACCGCTCCTTCCGGAGCGAGATTCCCGTACAGGATAGCCAGGCCACCTTCAGGGCTGTAGGGGTCCTCGAGGGGCCGGATGACATCCCGCCGCCTTACCTCCCGGCCGCTAACGTTTTCCGCTACCGTTTTAGTCGTTACCGTCAGGGCGCTGCCATCAATCAGGCCACGGCGGTAAAGCTCGTGCATTACCGCCGGGATGCCGCCGGCTTCATCCAGGTCCTGGATATGCTGGCTGCCAGCCGGGCTCAGCTTAACGATCTGGGGCGTCCGCCTGCTAATGGCGGCGAAGGTGCTCAAATCCAGCTCCAAGCCCGCTTCCCTGGCAATGGCCGGCAGGTGGAGACAGGTATTGGTGGAACCACCCAGGGCCATATCTACAGCCACGGCATTGTGAAAAGCAGCTGTTGTCATGATATCCCTGGGTCGAATATTTTCCTTCAGCAATTCCATAATGCGCATCCCGGCCTGCTTCGCCAGGCGTACGCGGGCCGCACTGACGGCCGGGATGGTACCGTTGCCCGGCAGGGCCATCCCTAAGGCTTCCGTCATGCAGTTCATGGTATTGGCTGTAAACATCCCCGCACACGAACCGCAGCCCGGACAGGCGCAGTCCTCCAGCTCGGCCAGTTCGGTTTCCGTCATTCTACCGGCCCGGGTGGCGCCTACGGCCTCAAACATGGTGCTTAAGGAGACGTCCCTGCCCCGGTAGCGGCCGGCCAGCATCGGGCCACCGCTGACGAAAATAGATGGGATATTTAAACGGGCCGCGGCCATGAGCATGCCCGGGACGATTTTATCGCAGTTGGGGATAAATACCAGGGCATCAAAGGGGTGAGCAGTGGCCATTACTTCAATCATGTCGGCAATGAGTTCCCGGCTGGCCAGGGAATACTTCATGCCCACATGGTTCATGGCCAGGCCGTCGCAGACACCAATGGTGGGAAACTCCAGGGGCGTGCCGCCGGCCAGGCGGACCCCGGCTTTAACTGCTTCGGCCAGGGTATTTAAATGGATATGACCGGGAATAAGTTCGTTATGAGCGTTGACAATACCTATAAGCGGGCGTTCTATTTCGGCGTCGGTCAGGCCCATGGCCTTTAAGAGCGACCGGTGGGGGGCCCTGGCCAGACCCGTTTTCATAGCATCACTGCGCATGGTTTCTCCCCTAACTTTTAACTAAACAAAGATTTCCGGGCCATCTGTTTTTGTCAGTTCCCTGAACCTGGCGATGAGATCCCTGGTAATGGGTCCCGGCTGGCCATCCCCTATGGCGCGACCGTCCACCTTGACAACAGGGATGACCTCTGCCGCCGTGCCTGTGAGGAAGCATTCGTCGGCCGTATAAACGTCATGACGGGTAAAGACCTTTTCATAAACAGGTATCCCGGCCCCGGCGGCCAGCTCCATAACTGCATTACGGGTAATGCCTTCCAGCAGGCCCACGTAAGGCGGCGGAGTAATCAGCTGGCCGTTTTTGACGATAAAAATATTATCGCCTGTAGCTTCGGCTACATAGCCCTCTTTATTTAGAAACAGTCCTTCCGGAGCTCCCGCCCGGGTGGCTTCCATTTTGGCGATAATGTTGTTCAGGTAGTTCAGGGATTTAATCCGCGGGTCCAGGGCGTCGGGAGCATTGCGGCGGGTACCCAGGGTAACGAGCTCCAGGCCTTTTTCATATAGTTCTAGTGGGTAAAGTTCAATGGCCGCAGCGATACAAAATACTGAGGGCCGGGGACACTTGCGGGGATCCAGTCCCAGGTCTCCTTTGCCCCGGGTAACCACCAGGCGGATATAGGCATCCCGCAAATTATTGCGCCGGCAGGTTTCCAGGACTATCTGCGTCATCTCTTCCTTCGTCAGGCCCGGGTCGAGGTTGATATGCCGGGCGGACTCATAAAGGCGGTCGATGTGCGCCTTCAGGCGGAAGACCCGCCCGTGATAGGCGCGTATCCCTTCAAAGACACCATCGCCGTAGAGTAAACCATGATCGAAAACAGACAACTTTGCCTCTTCTTCGTCAACATACTGGCCGTCAAGATAGATAATGAGCCCCACGCTTCTTCCCCCTCATTTTTTCCGGTCAGTGGCAGTTTTTTTAGCCGGCGCGACAAAAGCCGTAATTATGTTTATGTTTCAGTATAAATAACCGTAAATTAAGTGTCAAGGATTTTTCAAAAATAACCTGTACCGCTTCCACCAGCGGTCCGAACACAAAAAAGGCTACCCCGTTTAAGGAGTAGCCCGGCATTATAACCTGCAAGGGTATTATGGTGTAAAGGGCACCTGCATGCCAGTGAAGACGTAAGCCTGCAGCCAGATCAGGCCGCTCAAAAGGATGGCCAGGGCCAAGCTGTGCCAGACCACGTTGCGGAAGATGGGTCCCACTGCCGCCATGCCTTCTTCATGGTCTTCATAACAGGCTACCGTGGAAACCACGATGCTCTGGGCGTCAATCATTTTACCCATAACGCCACCGGTACTGTTGGCCGTTACTATGAGGACCGGGTTCAAGCCCAACTGCTCGGCCGTGATGCGCTGCAGGCTGCCGAACATGGCGTTGGACGAGGTATCGCTCCCTGTCAGGAAGACCCCCAGCCAGCCGAGCATGGAGGCAAAGAAGGGGTAGGCCGCTCCCGTCCTGGTAAAGGCCAGGCCCAGGATGGCGTCGGTACCGGCATAACGGGTGGTATAACCCAGACCCACGACGGTCGCGATAACGGTAATGGGCACCTTCATGCGGACTACTGTGCGCCGGAGGGTTTCCGACCACTGGGCCGGCGTCAGCCGCAGCACGAAAAATCCGGAAATCAACGCCGCCACCATTATGCCTGTACCGGCGGCCGAAAGCCAGTTAAAAACATAGACTGCCGCCTCTAATTCCGGCTTGTTGCCGTGGGCTACAGGCGGCGTACGGAAGACAAGGCCGTGGAGATAGGGCATATTGATCTTGGGAGCGGAAATTTTATTAAGAAATGCTTTCCAGTCGCCCATGCCCCACAGGAAAACCGCTGCCGCCAGCAGCACCCACGGCAGCCAGGCCTGGATTAGCTCGCCGGTTGTATACCGGGGTAACTGCTGCTTCTTTACGGCCACGGCGCTGGTCGCCGCTGTTTCACCGCCGGCAAGGGCATCTTCCGTAGCAATAATGTGCTTGGGCTGCCATACTTTAAGGAAGAGGGCTGTAACCACCATGCTGACAATACCGCTGGCAATATCCACCAGCATGACGTTTCCGGCCTGGGACATGGCATACTGGGTCAAAGCAAAGGAACCGCCGCAGACCAGAGTGGCCGGCCAGACCTCCCAGACGTCCTTCCACTTGCCTTTATCCATAAAAACCAGCGTGGCTACCAGCCAGAAGGGGACGATGATCGAGAAAAAGGGTAACTGGCGCCCAGCCATCTTGGTAATCAACTCGGCAGGGATACCGCTGACATTGCTCAGGGTAAGAATAGGGGTGCCGATGGCTCCCCACGCCACCGGCGCCGTGTTGGCAATCAGGCAAATCACGGCCGCGGTCAGGGGACGGAAGCCCAGGCCCACCATCAAGGCGCCGGCCACAGCCACCGGGGTGCCGAAGCCAGCCGCACCTTCCATGAAGGCGCCGAAACTAAAAGCAACCAGCAATGCCTGCAGGCGCCGGTCGGGAGAAATACTGGCCACGCTGTTCTTAACTATTTCAAATTTTCCTGTTACTAAGGTCATTGTATAAAGGAAAATTGCCGAAAAAACAATCCAGCCAATGGGCAGTAAGCCATACATAGCACCCATGACAAAAGCACTAAGGGCTGTCGGCACTGGCATTTTCATGACCAGTACTGCCACCAGGATACCGACAATAGCCGCGCTGATAGCTGCATAAGGTGCAAAAATACCCCGCTCGATCCGTCCATATTTATTCTTATGGGGATGAATGGCCAGCAAGTACAGCAGGACGATAATGGGCAGGGCGGCTACAACCGTAGATAAAAAGACGTTGTTCAGAGGATTATAATTCTGGAAGTACTGCAAACAGTAGCCCTCCTTTCAATTTTCCTCATAACTATTTGCGATGAAAAAATAAATCACTTTTGTAAATGATTAATATTACGCCATTCTCACCCCCTAATTAATTTTATGCCACCATATCCTCCTGGCGTCACTGTTCTGCTGGTTAGACCACGAGATGATGATATTTTATATATTCAACGAGAGGCCGGATTCTCCTGCTGAATGATGAAAAAATTATTATTTCACTTTAAACTTGTGATTACTTTAACTATTTTTTGCGGTATAAATGAATCTCCCGGATGCATGCTAAAAAATAAAAGCAGAGTAATTAACAAATGCGAAAGGAGCTTGACGTTATGGCCAGGTTGAACGAACTGGAGGTCGCCCGGTTAAGCGAGGAACAAATCAAACGCCTGCAGGAAACCGAAAAGCTGATTAATGCCGCCGGCAACCAGGATATCTACCTCCTAGCCTTAAAGAAAAACAGCCCGGCTAAAGGTTGACCTTAAAACCGGGCCCTAAACCCGGGACAAACCCGGGCGTGATGGTCGCCCCTGACCGGGGCTTTTTTAATGACAACCGCTGCAGCTGCTGCAACTGCCGCCGCTGCAGCTGCTGCTGGAAGTAGTCGCGCCAGGCTCACCTTTGCGGATATATAAAAAACCGGTAAACCGCTGGCTTACCTGGCCACCGCACTCCGGGCAGCGGACTTTATCTTTATCCTTAATGGCTACAAATTGACTGAACAGGTGCCCGCATCCTTCACATTTAAAATCATAGGTCGGCATGGCTTCATCTCCTTCCTTTAATGATTATAACACCCGGTAACCCTTCTTGTCACCCTCAGCAACCTGAAGTTTACAGGTTAAGGATGGTAAATCTTCCGCCGGCAGGATATGGCTGATGTAATAGTCCATTTCTACCGCCAGGTCAAGGGTCAGCTGTTCGCCGTAAGGTTCTCCGGAGGGCCGGTAAAGAAGACGTACCCGGGGCCGGTGCGAATGTCCCCGGGCCGTGCCCGTAACTACCCCGACATCACCGCTGTTGAGTTGCACCACGGTGCCCACCGGGTAGGCAGCCACGTTGGTCAGAAAGGCTTTAACTATTTCGAAATCATGGGTAAAATTACCCGACCCGGCCAGCATTTCGTAGGCCTCATGAGGCGGATAGGCGCGGCGGTAGACCCTGTCGGCCGTCAGGGCATCATAAACATCCACTACGCCGGTAATCCGGGCAAATTCATGGATTTCCTGCCCCTTTAACCCCTGGGGATAGCCGCTGCCGTTATAGCGCTCGTGGTGTTCCAGGGCTACCCGGGCCGAAACCAGGCTGACTTCCTTCTGCATCCGGAGAATGTCAAAACCGCACTGGGCATGGCGGCAGACAAGTTCATATTCCTCCATGGTCAGTTTTCCGGGTTTATTCAATATATGCAGGGGCACGCAGGTTTTACCGATATCATGGAGCAAGGCTCCTACGCCCAGGTGCAGCAGGGCCTCACGGCTGTAACGCAGGGTCAAACCAGTAACCAGGGCTAAAATACAGACATTAACCGAATGGGCAAAGGTATAATCATCGAGGGTACGAATATCGGTAAGATTGACCATAAGCTCTTTGCGGTCTAAAAGGTCATCAAGCAAGCTGCTGACTATCCGCTGGATGCGGGCCGAATCTACCAGCAGGGGTACATGGCCCTTTCCCCGGCCCTGGTAATTGCCGAAGAGTTCCCTCACAGCCTTGACGGCTGCCAGGCGGGTCTGCTCGCTGACTATATCTTCTACTTCCAGGTCCCCAAGGAGTTCATCGCGAATATATACCGCCGGCACGCCCAGCTCTTTTAAGCGTATTATGTAGCTGGGCTTCAGAACTACACCTTGATTGAGTAATACCTGCCCGTCGGCACTGTAAATGGCCCGGGCAACCACCATCCCCGGTTTTAAACTAGCTACCGCGAGTTTACGCAAACCGGCACTCCCCTTTTCCCGCCGCCCCGCTTTTTCGCCACCCAATCAGGGTAAAATCCTTCCTGTCAGGGCCAGCTAGGCCTTGCCTGCTTAAAAACAGGTAGTATGTAATATCGACAGGAAGAGCCGTGGCTTAAGCAGGAAAATAACACCTGCCAGCGAACATTTTAATAAAATTGCTTGCGGGAGATGATAGCTGATGCCCCTGGCTACCATCCAGATCTGGGAAGGCCCCGACCGGCAAAGAAAGCAAAAACTCATTGAGGCTGTTCGCCAGGCCATGATTACCTACGGCGGCTTGAAACCAGAAGAAATTTATATCGTCGTCCAGGATTTAGCCAGGCATAATTATACCATTAAAGAAGTCTACAGCTCTGAGGATGCCCTTACCTGTGCTACGGTTTGCGGCTGTACCTCTAGTGAGACTTCTCCCGCGCCGTCCAACTGATGCAGGTAATTTACGGCAGCACCGGCCGGCGGCTTACCCCCGGCAAAAATTAACCACCCTTTACCAGGGTGGTTGTTTTTTATCGAGCTTGCTGGTTATGGGGGAAAATGCTATAACCCGGGTCTTTATGCTGGCGGTAGAGGTAATAGCCCAGGGCCAGTACCGCTCCGCCGAGGATTATTATCCCGTAAATCACTCCCAATCACCCCCTGTGGTCAACGCTCAAGCCAGTCCGGCGCGACTGGCCTTCTCGTGCTCCATAAGGCTCACCGTATCCTTCAGGATGCGGATGAATTTTAGTTCCGGGTCTTCCGGGCCCTGGAGATCGGCATGTTCTTTTTTCAGCAAGTTAACATAATCTATAATTTCCCGGGTAATAACCTCCCCCGGGCAGACCAGGGGAATCCCCGGCGGGTAAGCCGTAATGGCTTCGGCGCTGATTTCTCCTTCGGCGTATTCCAGTTCTATGCTGCGCGTCTGGCTGTAGAAGGCCGCCCGGGGCAGCACGGCCATCCGCGGAATAGCCGGCAAGGGCGGGCAAAAACGAACTACGTTTTTTAGAGAGCGTTTTCTGGCAATATCCTGGAAGGCAGCAACCAGGCGGCCGGCCGTTTCCCAGTCATCACCAATGGATACGAGCAGCAGGACGTTATAGAGGTCGGAAAGCTCGACCTGGATCTTGTATTCCCGACGCAGGATCGCTTCCATCTCATATCCGGAAAGACCCAGTCCCTGAACGTTGACGGTAATTTTGGTCGGGTCCAGGGCGGTACAACCGGGCAGGGAAGTTACTTCCTCGCCCATGATGTTCAGGCCTTCGATCTGGGAAAGTTCCCGGCGTATCCACCAGCTTATTTCCAAGGTGCGCTCCAAAAGCTCACGTCCCCGGAGGGCCATTTGTTTCCGGGCCACATCCAGGGAGGCCAGCAAAATATACGATGGGCTGGTAGTCTGGCAAAGGTTGAGGACGGCCTTAATATGCTTGGCATCCAATCTCTTCCCCTGGAAGAGGAGAAAAGAGCTCTGGGTCATAGAACCGGCTAATTTATGGGCGCTCACGGCCGCGAGATCCGCCCCCGCCGCCATGGCCGCCAACGGCAGCGCCGGGTGAAACGGCAAATGGGCACCATGGGCCTCATCTACCAGCACGGGCACGTCAAACTTGTGGGCTACAGCTACTATTTCCTTCAGGGGCGGCACAGTACCGTAGTAATTGGGGCTAATAACAAAAACCGCCCTGGCATCGGGATGCTCTTTTAACGCCCTTTCCACCTTCTCCGGCGTTACTCCCATGGAAATGCCGAAATCCTCATTAATCTCCGGTTCGATATAAACAGGATGAGCCCCGCTCAAAATAAGGCCGCCCAGGGCTGAGCGGTGGGCATTGCGGGGAATAATAATTTTCTCTCCCGGCTGGCAAACGGACATGATCATGGCCTGGATACCGGAGGTTGTACCGTTTACCAGGAAAAAAGCATAATCCGCCCCGTAGGCATCCGCCATCAACGCCTCGGCATCCCGGATAACATCGCGGGGATTGCAGATATTATCCAGCCCGGGTACACAAGTAAGGTCCATGGCCAGGACCCGCTCGCCGACATACTCTTTAAATTCCGCCAGGGCCCGGCCCTGCTTGTGGCCGGGTACGTGAAAGGGAATAACTCCTTCTTCAATATACTGCTTAATGGCCGTAAAAACCGGTGTCCTGGTCTGGTCCAGCATGGCAAACGCCCCCTATCACGCTTTGCAACAGAATTTATTACACCATAAAAGGTGCCGGAATGCAAGCATAATCTTTCTTTATATTTCTATGGGCTTCAGCCATGCCGGGTTACCCCTAAAAAAAGGGAGCCACCCCCAGATGACTCCGGTATTCGCGCTCCTTTTTACTTCGCCCCCAGTTCCAGTTCAGCAGCAAACCTTTGGGTCTTTTCATCCATGCCCACTTTAACAAAGCGGCTCTTCAGTTTAGCCATAACTTCGGGCATGGTGGTGTATTCCATATCCTCCAGGGGCAGGCGGTGAGGTTCGAAGGGCCCCAGGGAACGCAGGTAATTGGCAATTTCGTTGGCTATCTGCCGTGCCTTGTCAAAGGCTACATCGGCAAAGAGATCCTGGGGACCTACCAGGCGTCCGCCGGTCAGCTGAAAGCCCATGGCCACCACCCGCGGCGGCCCGTCAAAGCGGGTCGGCGCTGCCTGGTTAAGGCCTACAGGCATCAGGGGGCCGATATGGGAACCGCGCATCCAGCCGGCTACCAGGTGGGGATTGGCAAAGGGTTCCAGAGCCTCGCCCACAGCGGGCAGGCCGCTCTGGCAGCGGACAATGCACACCGGGTCATCCTTACCGACATAACGCCCGGCCATGAGGTTCAGGCGCTGGGTGCTGGACACGGCGGCGATTTCGCCTGTGGTTTTAGAATAAACGGACTTGATGCAGTAGCGCCCCGGAGCGCCGATGAAGACCAGGAGATCGTACATCTCTTCGGGTAAAGAAAACTCCACCCGCTCATTTTTGATCAGGTCGTAAACCTCAAAGCGGAAACCCTGGTGCATCTTGGGGTCGATTACCAGGCCGATGGTATTGAAGGGATCGGCAAACATCTTGTAGAGGGGGAAGTTCCAGGCGCCGGGTTCGGTCTTGTCGGCGGCAAAGACAATCACCGGCTCACTCTTGCGTTCCTCAAATTCCATTTCGGCAACGCCGGGACCCATGCCCTTGACGTTGCCGGAGAAGGCGTCGGAAAGGAGATCCTGCCCGGCACCGTAAAGTTTCAGCTCCCGGGCGACCTCGGTACATTGCAGAAAAACATTCCAGGCCAGGTGGTGAATTTCCGGGCTATCAACGCCATATTTATGGGTCATGATAAGGTTGATATCATCGCCCACGTGGGTTACCCGGTAGTCTATTAACAGCTTGCTGGCGGCCAGATAGCGTTCCGCCGTCTCCAAAAGGCGCGGGTGGACGCTGGAATGGCCTACATAGCCACCAATATCAGCCTTAATGACGCTTAAAGTAATCTTTTCACCCAAGGTTACATAACCCCCTTATCCCGTAATAAAATAAAATTGTGTTATACTATATGCTCTCATATTCGATATAGAATAGCAGATTCCTTTATTTGAAATAAATTTTTTGGGATAAAAAATAAGGGGTCATTTCGACCCCTGGGTGTATGCGATTACTTATTTTGTAATTTTATGACGTTCTATTACTGTAACGGTATCCCCGCCGGCATCCCGGCAATAACCAGTCCTGCCGCAATGGCAACTGCGCTGATGAGTGTTAAAATGACCCCGATTTTGAAAAGGTCTTTAAAGCTGAAGTAACCGTAGGCGTAGGGCAAAACGAAGGATGGGCTCTCGGTTACCAGGATGAAATGGGTGGAAGAGGCAAACCCGGCGGCGAGGGCCAGGGATAGCACCGGGAAACCATTTTGTTGCGCATAGGCAATAATAAAGGGCACATTAACAGAAGCTGCTGCTGTGAAACTGGAAAAACCTAAAGAGTCGATGGCTACCAGCAGGGTTACCGCAAAAGGTTGCAAAGCCAGGGGCAATGCTGCCATGGGTTTCAAAGCATGCTGGGCTACCCACTGGGCCAGTCCGCTCTGGCTGGCTGCCAGGCCCAGGGCAAAACCGCCCACTACCAGCATCAAGGCGCCCCATTCCAGGTGTTTCTCGACATCGCTCCATTTTTTGAAAGCACCAACACCCGGTATTGATAGGAGGCCGAGAATGAGTAAGGAAACAAAGGCTATGGGTAATTTATTCCATGTTCCGGTAAGCCATAACGCCACAGCCAGGAGAAAAACTGCCAGCGTAGTAATTTCCTCCGTGGACCAGGAACCCATGCCTTTAAGTTCTTTGTAAATAACATCTTTACCATAGGGCAATTCTTTAATCTCGGGCGGGAATAGCTTAAGAATTAGCCACCAAGAGATAATGCCCACTACAGCAAAGATCGGTGTGGCAATGGCCGTCCATTCCAAAAACGATACGCTTACTTTAGCTTTGGTCAGAAAACTCATGGTAATAACATTGGAAGCAACCCCCGAAGGAGTACAGATACCGCCCAGGGTCGACCCAAACATGATGGCCATCATCAGACCCCGGCCCAGGTTGCTCTGCCCCGGCCTGGCATCCACCGACTGCAATAAGCCTACAACGATGGGCAGCATCATGGCTACCACGGCAACGTCGGTAACAAACATGGATATAACAAAAGATACCAGGAAATAAATACCTATTACCCGGCTAACTTTGGTGCCGGAAAGGGCAAGTAACAGGTAAGTGATCCGCTTGCCAAGACCGGACTTAGTAAAGGCTACCGACAGGGCCAGTACACCGATCAGGAACGGCACAAAGCTGTCACCAAAACTCTGGCCAATAGACTTATCCAAACTTAGTATCCCGGTTATATGCAGCATTACCGGAACCATCAAAGCTGTTACCGGAATGGGCAGCGTCTCTGTAAGCCACCAGAAGACAGTAGTCGCCATAACGCCCAGGGTACGCAAAGCCTCGGGTTTCATACCGGCCGGGACTGGTAACACGTAGAAGAGACCCAGAATAGCCAGTCCGACAATAAAATAAGCCCATTTAACGTTAGTTTTGCTATTAGACGTTGCCGGCTGGATTTTAGCCGCCTGATTAGCTGCACTCATTAAATATCCCTGCCTCCAAATAATTTTATTTAATTTATATATTTTTATTGCCAAATGGGAAATTGAGTATTTAATATATAAGTGGGCAGGGAGCTGGCTTTCAGGTAAGGGGTATTATCCTGCTCCCTGCCGGGACGAGCGGCCTTAATCAGGGCCGTTCTCTTTTTAAGGATTAATAACCACCTTCATGGCCCCGTCTTTGCGGTTGATGAAGTAGTCCAGGCCCTTATGGAACTCTTCCAGCGGGAAGGCGTGGGTCATGATGGGTTTAGCGTCAATTTTACCCTGAGCCATCAGGGACAGGGCGCGCTTGCAGTTCTGGTTGCCTTCACCGCGTACCGTCAAAAGGCTGATCTGGTTCATGACCACATAGTCCAGGTTGGCCGTGACCGGTTCTTTATAGAAGGATACCAGCACCATAACGCCGCCTTTTTTAGTTGACTTGATACCGTATTCAAAGGCCTGGGAATTGCCGCCGCACTCGAAAACCCTCTCGGCGCCTTTACCACCGGTGATGGCCATTACTTCGGCCACAGGATCAGCAACCTCGCGGATATTAATAGTATGGGTGGCTCCCAGCTGACGGCCCTTGGCCAGGCGGTCTTCCCGGGTGCCCATGAGGATAATCTTTTCCGCACCCAAAGCACGGGCTCCCTGGACAACGGATAAGCCTATGGGACCCGGGCCGATAACCAGGACCGTATCACCGGCAATATAGCCGCCGCTCTTATCAATGGCGTAAAGGGCACAGCCGGCGGTAGTCACGTAGGTTGCCTCGTTAAAGGAAATATTATCAGGAATTTTATAAACAGAGTTCACGTGCTGAACGGCATACTCGGCAAAACCGCCGTCTACCGTCATGCCGGCGGCCCGGTGGCCTTTATCCAGGCGGCCGTAATTTAAACAGGCGGTATACTTGCCGTCAATGCAATTCTCGCAGCGGCCGCAACCCTTATGGGCCTCAATGGCCACCCGGTCGCCTACCTTGAACTCGTCTACTGTTTCGCCTACCGCCACTACCGTACCGGCCCACTCATGGCCGAAGGTAAATTCCCCGTAGGGCGGCATCTTGGGCATTCCTTTGGTTATGATTTTCACATCGGTACCGCAAATGCCGCAGGCAGCTACCCGCACCAGCACTTCCCCCGGACCGGGCTTGGGTACCGGCTTTTCCACCAGGCGCACGTCGTTGGGACCAAAGAGAACCAGGGCTTTCATTTTCTCGGGGATTTGATATTCCATTTTAAATGACCTCCTTTATTGAATCATTTTTCCTGCAGCAGCAAGCAATATATGGCCAGCTGTTCCTAACCGGCGGCAGAACATTCCCTGCCGGCCAGCCATACTTCCATCAACTGGTGCATAACGGCAGCCGCACTGGCGGCAAAGACCGGGTCGTTAATGTTGGCGTCCAATTTCATTAACTTTACCCGGGGCTCCAGGTTGGCCTCCAGGGCCGCCACCAGGGCGGCATCGGCCTCCGGGTCGTGGAGGGGGCCACCGGCGCGGCCGTTTTCCGACCAGCCTTTAAGAGGCACCATAACAGCTGCCGGCCCGCGAGCGGCGTTTAACCTGGCGGCCAGCACTTCGCCCACCCGGGTCAATTCTTCTTTAGTCGCCCGGACGTTAGTGTTGTAAGGATTATGGTAATGGGTCGGGCGGCCCCGGTAGGCCGGCGGTATGCTCTCCGCCGGGCCAAAGCAGAAATAATCCAGGCCTCCCAGGGAAATCACCATGGGTATGCCCTTTTGGCCCGCCGCCTCCAGGCGCGGCCGCATAGGAGTATAGATATCACCGGCCTCACCAAAAACCTCGGCGAGCAATTCATGGGTGGTAAGATCAAGGACGCCTTGGATCAACCCGGCCTCGATTAATTCCTCCATGGCCGAACCGCAGGCTCCGGAAGCATGGAAGGCAATTACCTCATAACCTAGCTCTACCAACCTCTCCCGGGCGGCCGTGACTACCGCATTGGTATTGCCGAAGGCGGTAGTGGCAATCACCGGCCGACCGCTGTCCTTCAGGGGTTCGCCGTGGGCAGCCATACCCATAACCGCGCCGGCGGCGTTGCTCAAAATGGTCCGGCTGACGGTATTAGGGCCTCCCAACAGGTCGGCTACCGAGAACATCATAATAATGTCCTTGTACTCAATATAGGGGCGGATGTTACCGGAAGCCACCGTGGAAACAATCACCTTGGGCAACCCGATGGGCAGGGCCCGCATGGCGATGGCTGCAATGGCCGTGCCCTGGTTGCCGCCGATGCCCAGGACGCCGGCCAGCTCGCCCCGTGCATAGAGGTCGGTTAACACCCGGGCTGCTCCCCGCCCCATGGTCTGCATCATGGCATCACGGCGTAAAGAGGGCAGGTCCTTAAAATCCACCCCGCCCAGGCGGCAGATTTCTTCCCGCGGATAGGTGGCCTTAAAACCATGGGGGAGGTAGGTGCTCACATCCAGAACCGGAGCCTGCCACCCTCGGGAAGTGATGAATTCCTGCAAAAAGCGAGTTTCAGCTTCTTTGGTGTCGACAGTAGCAACAATGGCGATAGCCTCGCGAGGCACGCTTTTCTCCTCCTGGTTGCTTTAAGCCAAGGCCCAGGCTTCTTTAATGACCCTTTTGGCATTGGCCAGAATTAACTCCGAAGTCTCGCCGGGGAGCAGGGGACGCACTTCGGCGCTCAGGACGGGCCGCTTTTCCGGGCCGATGAGGCCCATGTCGGCCAGCAGACGGAAATAAGCGCTGACCTCCCCGGTATCGATCTCCCCATCCTCCACGCCGAACCTGGGCTGCAGGTCGCCGTACAGGGGATGACGCCGATCCTTCATAACGCAGTTGCCGATATGAAAAGCCATTAAATAATCCTTTACCAGGGGCAGGGCTTCCTCAGGCTTTTCCCGGAGCAAAGGGAAGTGGGAGAGGTCGGCCAGGAGCCCGAATTTAGGATAACTGGGACGCAGTTCCCTGGCAATATCAAGGGCATCCCTGAAATGGCCAATCAAGGATTCTTTGTCAATGTCCCGGTCAAAAATCTTTAAGGTAATGGCCGGGTCGCCCATCTCCCTGGCATATTCACAAATCTGGGCCAGGGAGTCTACCAGCAATTTCTTGGCCTCTTCCCGCCGTTCCGGGCCGGGATCCTTGCCGGCCGGGATGCGCACAGCAACAGCCCCCAGGTCGGAGGCTTCTTTAAGGCAGTTGAAAACCTGCTTGATGGCCCGCTTCCTTTCCCCGGGATCGAAGGAGTTGAGGTTCAATTTTTGGGAAAAGATGGCCGGCTGGCAGGCATAGCAGACCTCGAGGTGGGCAATCTTTAATAAATGGGCTGCTTCGGTGCGCTGCTTGATGTCCTTGATCCAGCCCACTTCCACGGCCGTAAAAAAGTCGTCTTCCGCAATGCGGCGCAGGGTTTCTACCACCGGCCCGGTACCGTTTACTACTTCGGGAAAGGCTTTAAAATGGACGATGCCCACCTTCATGAATTCATAAATGGAAGCCCTCATGCTTAACCTCCCCTTAATTTACGCCATTTTCCCCACTCGCCGGAAGTGTAGATTAATTCTGGCTAACTCCTGGAAAAAAATTTAACCTAACTGGGATAACAGGAAGGCGACCTTAGCATTATCTTCCAAAACATCTGCCAGGTAAAAAGCATGATGAATATCTTTACCCACTGTAACGAAACCATGGCGCTTGAGGACGGCAGCTTTGAGGGTTGGATCCTCAAAGGCTTTAATAACCATTTCCGCAAGTTCCACTGACCCCGGCGCGGCATATTCGACAATGCCTACTTTGTTAAGACCCGCTTCCGCGGCGGCTGTAACCACCGGCAGCTCGCCCCTGGCCGTCACATAAGCCGTAGCAAAGGCCGAATGGCCGTGAACGACGGCCTGGACTTCCGGACGGGCCTTTAAAATACCCAGGTGAAAGCGGATCTCTTTGGAAGGTTTGCCCTCGCCCGCCAGGATATTCCCCTCTAAATCAACTAGAATGAAATCTTCGGGTTCCACATCCCCGAAAGACTTGCCGCTGGCTTTAATAAGGACTTGCTCCGGGTGTCCCGGGACGCGGGCGCTGGTATTGCCGCTGGTAGCCGACGTAAGGCCGCGGGCAAAGATCTGCCGGCTGACCTGCACCATTTCCTCGCGCAACTTGTTAACCGCATCTATATCGATCATTTTTAGTTTCCTCCCAGCCTTGCTCGCGGGTACAAGCCAGGCTTTTAAAGCCAGGCTTGTACCTTGAGCCAAGGGGTTTACGCAGCTGTTATGCTCTCTCGGGGAAATCGCGGTTTTCTACTTTGAAGGGGAACTTCTTAACTTCCTCAATGAAGGCAGCCAGGTGCTCGGCCTCTTTCTCAAAGAGCTTCAGGCCTTTTTCGGGAGTGCCACGGAAGGGATTGCCAATGGTGGCGTGATCGGAGTACTCATGGTGTTCCATGGGAACAATGATATTTTCAGAACCCCGGAATTTAACGGTAGGAGTGCCGTCGATCTTGGAAAATTCGGGTCCCATCCACCGCGGCGCGTGGGCACGGTCATTGACCGCCCGGCTCATATCAACCAGCTCGATGTTATAGGCCATTACCTGGGCCGTTTCCATTTCACCGGCGTGCCAGCCGGGGGTCTCCTCGGGAGGACCTTCGAGGATACCTTTAACTACCTCGCATTCCCTCTCGGTGGGCGTCTTGTACCAGGCCACAAAGGCGCCGGTATGGTAACGAAGTCTCCGCAAGAGTTCATCAATGGGTTTGGTGTTGGAACCATGGTGGGATACAAAGACAATCTTGTTAGCACCGTGGAAAATCAAGCTGCGAGCAATATCATGGAGCACACGGCGGAAAGTCTCGGCAGCAAGGGTGATGGTGCCGCAGCCTTCCCCGACTTCGCCCATGTGGTGGGGGGAGTAGCCAAAGGGCAGCAAAGGTGTGTGGGGAACATTGGCAAGCTTAGCGGCCCTCTCGGTAACGGAAATGGTGGTAATGCTGTCAGTTCCCAGGGGCACATGGGCGCCGTGCTTTTCACAGCTCCCGACCGGTACGAGAACGGTGTCGGTTTCCTTGAACCATTCCTGGGCGTCAACAAAGGAACATTCCAAGAGGTTGTGACGTTTTGCCATTTGATAAACCTCCTGCCAATTTTTATTTTAGAATTGAAGATTCCCTGACCTCGAGGTGGGTTGCCAGGGTGGTAACCGGCGGCACCTTCCGGCCGGCAAGGAGCTCAGCCAGTACCTTCATGGCAGTCACCCCCAGGTCATAGACCGGGACTGCTACAGTAGATAGTGCCGGCGTAACAAAGGATGCGAGGGGAATATTATCAAAACCCACAACAGCAACTTCTTCTGGCACCTTAATTCCCCGTTCGTACAGGGCTTTAATAGCGCCTATAGCCATAAGGTCGTTATGGGCGAAGATGGCAGTTATCCTCTGGTTGCCGCTAAGGGGCATTTGCGCAACAGCCTGGTAACCGCTGTTAAACTCAAAGTCGCCTTCGATGATCCACCCGGGTTCTATCTCTACCCCTTCAGCCTCCATAGCACGGCGGTAACCTTCCAGGCGGTCCCTGGCCGTAGTCGAAACCGCGGGGCCGGTAACCGTGGCAATCCGCCGGTGGCCAAGATGCAGTAAATGCTCAACAGCTTCCTGAGCGGCCCGTACATTATCCACCTGCACCGCCGGGAGATTGGCTTTATGACGGCCGATGACCACCGTCGCCACCGGCCCCTGGTCAAAAAAGTGCTCCCGGCTGGCATCCTCTACAGCTCCACCGCCGGTAAAGATTACCCCGTCCACCCGTTTTTCCCGCAGGACACGGAGATATTCTTTCGTGCGTTCCCGGGAACGGTCGGTATTGCACAGGATAACTGTATAGCCCCTTTCGTGGGCCACATCCTCTACCCCCCGGACAATGCCCGGGTAGTAAGGGTTGGCAATATCCGGGAGGATCAGACCAATGGTTTTTGTTTCATGCAGCTGGAGGCTGCGGGCCATGGCATTGGGGTAAAAGCCAAGCTCTTTGATGGCTGCCAAGACACGCTCCCTCGTCTCGGGGCTGATGGGATGCTGGCTGTTGTTAAGAACACGGGAAACGGTGGTAACAGAAACCCCGGCATGCCTGGCGACATCTTTTATGGTGACCATGGCTTTCACCCCTTTCGGAAAACGTTTTCCTTGGTTATAAATTAGCATGGTTTCGCCCCTGTGTCAATAAGTAATTTTAAATCGTGAAATTTTTCTTATGGTAAACGTTTCCCATTAGCACTATATGTTATGGCAAACGTTTTCTTTTTTTATTAACAGTTGTAAGCTTGGGCACAGTCTGCGTCCATAATAACAAGCCCGTATTCATCCGCCTCTCACATGCAGTGGTGGAAATTGAGCCGTAAAGAGTCCGGCATTTTTCCAAAAAGTAAAATCTCCCCGCAAGTTAAATAAAATTTACGGGGAGTTTTACGAGAACAATCTCCCTTATTAGAGTCGTTGGCCAAAAAGCCGCCAGGACAAGGCCGCAGCGCCTCTTATTTCAATTGCCGGGCCACGAAGCGCAGGTGTTTGCCCATGGCCCGGCGGGCCGATTCCGCGGCTCCGGAAATGATGGCCTGGGCAATTTCACTGTGCTGTTCAAAAAGCACGCGAGCGTTATCTGGATCGGTGTAAAGCTGGTTTCTTTTATTGGCCAGGGTCTGGGCAATGGTATCAGCAATAGTGTACATCAAACGGGAAAGGATGGGATTATGGGACATGCTGGCAATGGTTAAATGAAATTTGACATCCGTATCCTCCTGGAGAAATCCCCGGGTCAGTTCGCTGCCCATCTGCTGGATTATCTCTACCAGCTTTTCTTTTTCTTCGGTCGTAGCCCGCCGCGTCGCCAGGTAAACTATCTCCCGCTCCAGGATCTGCCTGGCTTCCAGTAAATATATGGCCTGTTGTTCTTCCAACAGCAGGGCCATTACCAGGGGCTGGACAATATCGCAGTTCTGCACCTTGCGGACGAAGGTCCCCTCGCCGGGCTTCACCTCCAGGACGCCCATAGTAGTCAGGGCGCGGATGGCCTCCCGGACGGATGCCCGGCTGACGCCCAGTTTCTCCGACAGCTCCCTTTCCGAGTAAAAGCGTTCCCCAGGCATCAGCTTGCCTTCACTGAGAATTTTTTTTACCTGCTCGACAATTTCTTCATAAATCTTCTTCGTTTTGATAGGCTGCAGTTCCATCGGCCCTACCTCGAGGTTCTTTTTAGATTATTATTGCATTATTTCAGGCCGATGGCAATCGGTTATGCCTGGAACCCGAAAATAATATTATCTTTCTGCCTGACATTTTGTTTGCCATTCAACCTATTATACCTTAACAGAGGTGCGCTGGATATTATACTTCCACATCATTCTATATACTGTCGTCCGGGCTATTCCTAATTCTTTGGCTACCTTACTAATATTACCATTATACATTTTTATCAGGGTTGTTAATTCTTCCCTTCCAAATTTTTTCCCATTAACTTTTATTTGATCCTTTTGACCATATTCCTTGATTTCTTCTGGTAGCAAATCTACTCCAAGGTAATTGCTAGAAGCAATATTTACTATTCTTTCTATCACATTATAAAGTTCACGTACGTTTCCCGGCCAGTTATAGGTTTTAAATCTTTCCCAGATTTCTTCATCTACTGTTTCAATCTTTTTTCCAATTTGATCAGCAACTTTTCTCATAAAATGTAAAGCAAGAGGTTTAATATCTGTTTTCCTCTCTCTTAGGGGAATAGTACGAATCGCAATTACGTTTAGGCGGTAAAAGAGATCCTTTCTGAAATTCCCTTTTTCTATTTCTGCCAGCAGGTTTTTATTTGTCGCAGCTATAATACGGACATTCACGGGAATTAGATCAGTGCCACCAACTCTTGTAATGGCCTTTTGTTCTAAGACACGTAATAAAGCCGTCTGCAATTCCAAAGGCATTTCGCCTATCTCATCAAGGAAAATTGTTCCACCATCAGCTAGTTCGAACTTTCCAGGCTTGCCACCCTTTCTTGCTCCGGTAAAAGCACCTTCTTCATAACCAAACAGTTCACTGGCTATTAATTCTCGTGGAATGGCCCCACAATTAATTGCTATAAACGGCCCATCCCTTCGTGAACTTGCGTTGTGAATAGCCTGGGCTAACATATCTTTTCCTGTGCCTGTTTCACCCAGTATCAACACATTAGATGAACTACGAGCAGCTACTTTAGCCATTTCGATCATTTTTATGAATCGCGGATCGTTTCCTAATATGTCTGCAAATGTTATACTTGCTTTTGCACCATAAATTTTATTAGCTAACCGGTGAACTCTCTTGGCCTTTTCTATAATTAGGACTAATCCTTCCAACCTGCCATTAGATACAATCGGACGTGAGGTAAGACTACAATGAAGCCTTCCTGTTCGCGTATAGAGGTTGAACTGATGATCTGTAACATATTTTTTTCCTTCCAATACTTTCATTAGTTCTTTGTTGTTAAGCCCAAGAACTTTACTAATTTCAACCCCCAAGGCTTCAGACTTATTAATGCCCAACATTTCTTGAGCTCTTTCATTAAAGTGTGTGATTTTGTACTCGCTATCAGTTGCAATAAGTGCGTCAGATACCGCATCGATAATTGCGTTCTTATATTGATCTGCAACTTTAACCTTTTGCCAGGCCTCCATCAAAGCAAGCTGTCTTTCAATAGCATAAGCAGCCCCAACTATCATTCCTAATGTATGAGAATGAGCTTTTTCTCGAATAGCCGTCATGTCCAATGCGCCAATTACTTTGCCGTTGGAATCATGAATAGGCGCACCCGAGCAGGTCCAATTATGAGAACAAATACAATAATGTTCGTAGCCACATATTTGTAGAGGTAAATTGTATTTCAAACAACTGCCCACACCATTAGTGCCTGTAAATTCCTCGCTCCAGTTGGCCCCCTCTATAAAATTACCTCGTTTAACGTTTTCTTTAACGTCGTCATCCCCCATAATCTCCAGCAGATATCCTTCTGAATCCGCGATGGCGATAATAAAACCTGAACCTGCTACAAATTTATATAGATTCATTGCAATAGGAATGGCTACTTCCAGAAATATGCTACACTGAGACTTTCTTGACTCTAACTCCTCTTTGCTTAAAACATATGGAGCCTTTTTTTGGAATGGGCTTAAGCCTATCTTCCTGCATTCTAACCATGACTTTAAGATTAACGGTCGTACTATCCCCTCCTGGACGCGACCTTTCTCAACGAATTCATGCCATGCCTGGCGAATTAATTGCCCCGCTGTATCGTAACATTGTTTATCCGTACTATGACTAAGGTTTTTCCTCATTTCAGTCATAACATCCCTCCTTGCATGATAGATATAACCAGTAAAATTTCCAGTTGGTTAATTCCTAAAAAGAGAGGACCCCTTAAGGAGAAAAGTCATTTGAGAAAGTGAAAACTAATACTATAATCTATATGTTTTCCACCTCTTTTAAAATAATCCTTCTCTACGTCATTAATATTTCATAAATAAAACTGGAATAGTAATCCTTACCCTCATTCTTCCTCTTTTAAGGATAAAACAAAAATGCTTTCTCTCTTAGATGTTTAAAGCTTGTATTAAGCCCTCGCTTTACACAGCTACCGGGAAACTGGATACCAGGAACTGTACTAGTCAAACCGTAATATCAATCGTGTATGTGGTGAATCATCAGCGTTATGGTAATGAGGTTTTCTATAGGAGTGCGTAGCCTGCGGTGTTGACAGGGTGGCGTTCATCCACATCGACGGTGAGCTCATACGTTCTGACAAACAGGTGGTTAAAGAGGCCATACCCTTTTCGTTTGTTTTTTGGTCGCGCGGTTTAGATGTACATTTTTACGTTTTTCGATACATATTAATAAATTCCTGCCGTGCCTCCAAAATCGTTTGCCTATGCATTTTGGCATTTTCTTCTTTTTGTTTAAACCCCAGAAAAGCCTTGCTATTGCCCAACTACTGTAATAACCTGGAATCATCTTTTTGCATCTGTAGAGTTGAAAAATGTGTTAACCATCATACGGCTTACTTTCTTTGCTCTTTTCCTCAAGATTTTCCTTTAATCCCCGGCAATTATAGGCATTCGAGTCAAACCCGGCTTGTTTGCTGGACTCTTCCTGAGGTTTTTCCACTTTAATTCCCAGCCACTGCAAGCGTTCGAGCCAATCCTGGCTCGTTTCAAGTCTAGTTATGGGTATTCTTCTGCTATCCAGCATCCTTATTTCACTCCTTCATTAGCCTTCGGATTTAGGATTAATTTTTATTAAAAACGGTTATCCACCAATAATTCCCTATTTTTGTTGCGGCAATAATGCCAGCTATCAGGATAGGGTCTCAAAGCTTTCAACCGCAGAACGGAAAAAAGACGGTAGCGGTTCTGCTTTTCTTGTTTTGGGATTATAGTTGACATATATCGTCTGTGCCTTTAACACAAGTATGTCCGAAGATTCTTTGTACACTTCAAAGTCCACTGTATAACTCTTGTTTCCCATATTGGAAACACGCACCCCTATATCAAGGATATCATCGAAAAAGGCTGGTGATCTGAATTCCAGAGTTGTTTTTACTAACGCCATGTCCATTTTACCTTCGCTCGCAAGCTGTTTGTAGTCCATACCAAGGTGCCGAAAATACTCAGTAATCGCTACATCAAGATAGGTGAGATAGTGTGCATTAAAGACTATTCCCTGTCCATCTATTTCAGCATACCGTACTCTAAGAGGATAGAAAAAACGAAAATCACTGCGCAAAGCTTTCAACCTCCATTTTCAACCATATCAACATTTGCCGGCGATTATCCTCAACGGCAGCCACTCCCCCTTCGTCAACCCAGGTGCTATAACCGTTTTCTCAATAGACAGATCGCTTTGCCGGATACTGTTCGAGGAATATTCGGCCTAGCGTCTCTAACCAACTCCTCTTCGGTTATTTTTACCTGGAAGGAATCCGGGCTAAGTTTGCCAGGGGAGAGCCGCCGTTAATGGAAGGTGGAGCTCAGCGTAACAAGCCACATCTTCCACCAACGGCTGTTCCCTGATTGTTTCAGTTATCTCGCTTGCACGCCACTCTAATTTTTATCTTAAAAACAGGGAGAGACAAAAAATATTACCTTGGGGGATTAACCCTTGCTAGATATCTAGATTTTTCTATATTAAACCCCTTTGAAGACCGGTTTTTGCTTACTGAGAAAAGCTGCCATCCCGATGTCTTGATCTTCAGTGGTAAAGCAGTCCGTAAAGAGTTCAACTTCATACTGGCAACCCTGTTCCAGAGTCATCTGGAGGCCGTTGTGGATTGCCGCTTTGGCATAGCGAAGTGCCACGGGACCATTGGCAATAATTTTTTGCGCCAGTTTTTGGGCTTCTTCCATCAACTTCTCCGGCGGGACCACAGCGTTAACCAGCCCGATGGCCAGGGCCCTTTCGGCATCGATCATCTCGCCACTAAAGATTAACTCCGAGGCAATCCCTTTGCCTACTATGCGGGCCAACCGCTGGGTACCACCAAAACCGGGGATAATTCCCAGCTTAACCTCCGGCTGGCCAAGGCGGGCAGTACTGGCAGCGATGCGGATGTCACAGGCGAGAGCCAATTCACAGCCTCCACCCAACGCAAAGCCATTAATGGCGGCTATCACGGGTATGGGTAGTTTTTCGATGGCCGCAAATACCCTGTGGCCTAGAAAACTGAATTCCTTTGCTTCCAGGGGCGTCATATCTTTCATGGCGGCGATGTCGGCGCCGGCGACAAAAGATTTACTTCCCGCCCCGGTTATAATTAAGGCCTTGACCTGATCGTCAGCCGCGATATTGTTGATGACCTCTTTCAATTCTTCCAAAACGGTCCGGTTCAAAGCATTAAGGGCTTCCTGGCGGTTGATGGTAAGGGTGGCGATGCTTTCCTCTACCTTTAACTCCACATAATTCCTGGCCATCCGGGATTACCTCCTTTTTAATGTTTTTTATCGCAGGCGATAATGTTGTTCTAAGACCTGCTCCACCACCGGCGGCACCAAACCTTTAAGGCATCCTCCCACCATGGCCACCTGGCGAACAAGATTTGAGTTCAGGTAGGAATACTCCGTAGCTGCCATTAGAAAAATGGTTTCAATGTCGCCGGCAAGTTTTTTGTTCATTAAAGCCATTTGCAGTTCAAAATCAAAATCCGCTACAGCCCTTAACCCCCTGATGATGGCTGTTGCTCCTTCCTGCCTGGCAAAATCGACTAACAAGCCGGAAAATGGTTTGACCGTTACATTCTCCAGGTCATGGCAAACAATCTGGACCAGCTTCAGTCTTTTTTCCAGGGGAAAATATGTCTTTTTAATAGGAGTGGCGGCTACACCTACAACAACTCTATCAAATAGGGCTGTTGCCCGTTTAATAATATCCAGATGGCCATTGGTAATGGGATCAAAGGCTCCCGGACAGATAGCTGTTCGTAGCAACAGCCCTCACCTCTAACCCTTTACCCATAGCGGAAAATGATACCAAACCCGCCCCGCGGATATTGCCAGCTAATAGCCCCGGCCTGGGGACAGATAACCCGGCAGGTACCACACTCAAGGCAGCCTGCATAATCAAAGCTTATTTCCCCATCTTTTAAAGTGTAAAGGCCAGCCGGGCAGGCAAAGGTGCAGGGCTTGCTTTTACAGGAAGAACAAACCTCTTTGTTGAGAACAATATGGGCCTCTTCGTCATCTACCGCGAACTTATTGATCCCCAGCAATTGTTCACTGCTTAACCGTTTCAGAGGGTCCTACCCCCTTTCAAGGCGTCTCCGGCAAGCTGCAGCCAGCCAATCCGGCTCTCTTTGAGCTGGCCCATGAATTTATTTAACAGGTGTACCGGTGCTGTACCATCTACTGTAAACATTTTGCTTACCAGCCCGGTGGCCAGGTCAGGATAGGCCCCGAAAAGCCGCTCATTTTCAAGGAAATGGGGTGCTTGCCGGTAGGCCTCCATATCCCTTAAGACAAAGCTTTGTTTGAGGAAGTCCTCGTAAAGGCGCAGTGTCTGCTGGGAGAAGTCGTTCCTGGCTTTGGCTTCTTTAACTGCCTTGGCCGCAGCTTCCCCGGAGGCGATGGCAAAATCCATGCCCCTGACCTGGTAACCTAGGTTGAGGACAAATCCGGCTGCATCCCCTGTTACCAGGATGCCGTCGCCGTAAAGCCGGGGCATCATTTCCAGGCCGGCTTCGGGTACCAGGTGGGCTGAATACTCTACCACCTGGCCACCTTCCACCAAAGGCGCAATATGGGGATGGGCTTTGAAATCTTCCATCATATCTACCAGCCTGTAACTGCTCCGTTGCAATTCCGCCGCCTTAACTACCAGTCCCAGGGAAATGCTGTTTTTGTTGGTGTACAGGAAACCGCCGCCCTGCATCCCCTTGGTACAGCTGCCGACAAATAGTTGGGCGACACCATTGTTACCGCTGACCTGGAAACGCTGGCTGATGATCTCGGGAGGTAATTCAATGACTTCTTTTACTCCTGTGGCTACCTGGCGGGGTTCAAGCTCTTTTCGCAAACCGGCTTTTTGGGCCATAAGGGAGTTGACGCCGTCGGCAGCAATAACTACATCGGCCAGCATTTCGTCTTCTCCGGCCCGAACACCTACTACCCGGCCGTTGTCTATCAGGAGATCGTCGACCCGGACGCCGCAGGCCAGGAGAGCGCCGGCTTCCTCCGCCTTCGAAGCCAGCCAGGCATCAAACTCCGCCCGCAGAAGGGTAAAAGAGTGATAAGGTTGGTTGGCCCATTTTTCGTCCTGGCATACTAGCGACACGCTTTTATCTTCGGTCATAAAGGTGATTACTTCTCGCACTACCGGCCTTTCGACAGGGGCTTCCTCCCAAAAATTGGGTATAATCCGGTTAAGGGCATGACTATACATCCGGCCGCCAAACATATTCTTGCTGCCTGGTGTCGGCCCCTTTTCGATGAGGAGCACCTCTAGACCTGCTTGGGCCAGTAAATAGGCGGCTGTGCTCCCCGCCGGACCGGCGCCGATTATAATCGCCGTGAATTTTTCTTCCGCCATGCTCACACCACTCTAACTATTTTTTAGAGCCTTTTTTAGCTCCGCGGTGAGTTTCGGGACAACGTCATATAGATCGCCGACTATGCCATAATCTGCTGCTTCAAATATGGGAGCGTTCTCATCGCGGTTAACGGCGACGATAACCTTGGCGTCGCGGATGCCGCTTACGTGCTGGATCTGTCCGGATATTCCGAGCCCAATATAGAGTGCCGGCTTTACTTTTTGCCCCGATATACCCAGGTACCTGTCTTCCGGCAGCCAGTGCAGTTCTTCGGCGATGGGCCTGGAGCAGCCGATTTCGCCCCCCACGGCTCCGGCCAGTTCCTGCACCAGACGGAGATCCTCCTGTTTTTCCAGTCCCCGCCCAACTGCTACAATGACGTTGGCCTCCGTTATATCTACTGCTTCCTTTACCTTGGGCTTACGGTCGATTACTTTTACGGCACTGGCGCCAGGAGCAGGCAACTCAGTTATCTTGCCCTCCCTGCCCTCCTGGGCTGCTGCCTGTTCAAAAGTACGTGGCGGTATGGTTGCCATCTGAGGCCGCGTCGTGCATACTATGGTCTGGACTGCTGCTCCGCCAAACATCATGCGTTCCATTATTAAAGATTTGTTTTCTTTATCCAGCTTCAGAGAGTTGCATTCGCTCCCCAGGCCGGTGTTTAACTGCGCCGCTATGCGCGCCGCCATTTCTTTCCCGCGCCGGGTGGCACAGATAAGAAAGATATCCGGGTCTTCTCTGCGAGCCGCGTCGACCATCACCGGCACATAAGCTTCCAGGGGCTGGCCTTCAGCCAGGGGGGAGAGGCTAAACACCTCATCCGCCCCGTGTTTAATATAGTCTTTAGCCGCCTGTTCTCCCCCGGTGGCAAAAGCCACCAGTGCAGTCCCCAGTTCATCGGCTAGGGACCGGCCGATGTTTAATAGCTCCAGTGTTTGTTCCCGTCTTTCGGCGAATACCCATACTCCAGACATTTAAATTACCACTCCTTTAAACAAGTACGCCTTCTTTGATCAGAGCATCAACAACTTTGCGGATGTCCTCGATTTCAGCTCCGTATTTCTCCCGGCGCCTTTCCATTGTTGCTGCTAGAACACTTGTTGTTTTCAAGCAGGGTTCTTTAAGCTGTCCGATATCGGCAAGCCCTATATTCGCTACCGGTTTTTTGGCGGCGCCGAGTACCTGTTTGAGGCTCGGTAACCTGGGCGTATTTATTTCCGGCAGGACGGTCACCAGCGCCGGCATCGGCATGGTCACTACTTCTACACCGTCGTCCAGCTTGCGTTCGGCGATAATTTGATTGTTTTCCACTGCCAGCTTGTTTACGTAGGTGGCACACGGGATGCCGAGGAGTTCTGCCAGGCGCGGCCCTACCTGCTGAGCGTAAAGATCGCTCGAACCTTCGGCACAGATGATCAGGTCGTATTCAATATGACCCTTAATGGCTGCAGCCAGAATAGCGGCTGTTTGCGACGGCTCTAGTTCGGTGAAACCGGGATCATTGATGAAATAGGCTTTTTCCGGGCCCCGGGAAAGGGCGTCCTTTAAGCTCTGCTTGGCCGCCGGCGGTCCCACCGTCACAGCAACGACACTGCCGCCGTATCGCTCTTGCAGCCGCATCGCTTCTTCAATGGCATTGCGATCATAATCGCTGATTTTATAACCTACCCGGTCAAGGACGAGTTCGCGGGAATTAGGAGCTACCTTAATGTCCGCTTCATCTTTTACCCATTTGAAACAGGAGACAATCCGTGGCATGTCATGATTCTCCTTTGCTTTTTCGATTGACTTGTTAACGGAGCAGATTGCCGGCAATAACCATTCTTTGCACTTCCGACGTGCCTTCGTAAATCTCCGTTATCTTGGCATCGCGCATCAGGCGCTCAACCTTGTATCCTTTGATATAGCCGTAGCCACCGTGAATTTGTACGGCTTTGGAAGTATGGCGTGAGGCTGTTTCCGCCGCAAAGAGCTTGGCCATGGCCGCTTCTTTGGTGTAAGGTAGACCGTTGTCCTTGCACCAGGCCGCGTAATAAGTCAAAAAGCGGGCTGCCTGGATATCTGTAGCCATATTGGCTATCATCCACTGAATGGCCTGGTTGCTGCAAATAGGCTTGCCAAACTGAACCCTTTCTTTCGAGTATTTAATTGCTTCGTCTAAAGCCGCTTGCGCAATGCCGAGAGCCTGGGCAGCAATGCCAATTCGGCCGCCATCTAACGTCTCCATGGCAATCCGGAAACCTTTACCTTCTTCCCCGAGAAGGTTCTCCTTGGGAATACGGCAATCTTTGAAAATAATCTCTGATGTCTGGGAGGCGCGGATACCCATTTTATTTTCGTGTTTACCGACTTTTAATCCCGGGGCATCTTTGGGTACGATAAAGGCACTTATTCCCCTGGTTCCCTTGGTTTTGTCAGTCTTGGCAAATACGATGAAGATATCGGCTACGGGACCGTTGGTGATAAAGGTTTTGGTACCGTTGATGACATATTCGTTACCGTCCAACACTGCCGTCGTAGTACCTGCTCCTGCATCGGTCCCGGCTCCAGGTTCCGTCAGGCAGAAGGCGCCCAGTTTTTCCCCTTTGCACAAGGGCACCAGATATTTTTGCTTTTGCTCTTCGGTACCGTACTGATAAATGGGACCGCAGGCTAAGGAAGTGTGGGCCGAAAGGATCGTCCCTGTCGCGGCGCAGGAACGGGATATTTCTTCTACGGTAATGACATAGCTTAGATAGTCGGCACCGGCGCCGCCGTATTCCTGGGGGTACGGGATGCCCATCCAATCCATTTCCGCTAATTTCGCCACAATTTCGGCCGGATAGCGGCTCTCTTCATCAAGCTCACCGGCAATTGGTTCCAAATATTGCTCGGCGAACTCCCGCACGCTTTTCCGTAACAGTTCCTGTTCTTCCGTTAGTTTGAAATCCATAATGGTACCACCTTCCTTTGTATTATAAAATTGAGTGTGCTATGTCAATTGTAATACTGCTTATTTCGAGGTCCAATCATACCAAGTAATAAATACAGAATAACAGATATGTTTTACCTGACATTTTCTATTGATGCTCTACTTACTCTCCAAGTAGTTATAAAACCCACGCCCCGTCTTTCGACCTAAATACCCCGCTCTTACCAGTTTTCTTAGTAGCGGACAAGGCCTGTACTTTGAATCTCCGAACTCCCGATATAGGGTCTCCATAACAGCCAGGCAGATGTCAATGCCTATCATATCCGCTAGAGCTAAAGGTCCAATAGGATGGTTGGCGCCTAATTTCATTGCTGTGTCGATATCTTCGACACTAGCAACTCCCTCCATGAGGATATAAGCGGCCTCATTAATCATGGGTACTAGCATCCGGTTGACAATAAACCCTGGCGCCTCGTTTAATGTGACAGGAGTTTTGCCGAGTTGCTTAACTAGAGATGTAATAGAGCTAACAGTTTCTTCAGCTGTTGCCGCTCCTTTTATGACTTCTACCAGTTGCATTACCTGTACTGGGTTAAAAAAATGCATACCAATGACCTTTTCTGGGCGGGAGGTGGCAGACGCCAAAGCACTAATGCTCAAAGCCGAGGTGTTGCTAGCAAATATAGCGTTTTTATTTACTGTATTGTCCAGTTCCTGGAAAACAGCAATCTTGGCTTCCAGATTCTCTATTATCGCTTCAACTACCAGTTCTGCGTCTGCACCATCGCCCTTATCCAGAGAAGGAAGGATTCTTCCTAGTACTGCTTGTTTTTCATCTTCCGTCAATTTATTTTTCGCTACCATACGTTCAAGGTTCTTCTCGATGGTAGCCATTCCTCTTTGCAAGAATTGTTCATCCACATCGCACATCACCACTGATAAACCGGCCTGCGCCATTACCTGCACGATTCCGGCACCCATTGTACCGGCTCCTAGTACCATAACTTTATTCATGTTTTAACCGCCCCCAAGTTTTTCTTCGATTAATAAACCATCTGCACGACTGTCGCCATAGAGGGCCCGCCCCCGGCACATAATGACGCAACTCCGTAACGACCACCACGGCGGCGCAATTCATACAAAAGCGTTACTATTATCCGAATCCCGGTGCAACCTACTGGATGTCCGAGAGCAATACCAGACCCGTTAGCATTGACGCGGTTCATATCCAATTTCAACTCTCTGTTCACTGCAAGAAACTGTGCTGCAAAAGCTTCGTTGATCTCAAAGTAGTCTACGTCCTTCAATTCCAATCCTGCATATTTCAAAGCTTTGGGTATGGCATAAACCGGGCCAATGCCCATTATCTCTGGCTGTACCCCATAAGACGCAGTCGCCAGAAGTTTCGCTATAGGTTTAATGCCCAGTTCACGAGCCATAGACTCAGCCATCAGGACCAAGGCTGCTGCACCATCATTAACTCCACTGGAGTTGCCCGCTGTTACTGTACCGCCTTCTTTCTTGAAAGCCGGTGCTAGCTTCGAAAGTTTTTCTAAAGAGGTATCCGCCCGTGGGTGCTCATCGGTGTCAATTACTACAGTACCTTTCTTGGTGTTTATGCTTACCGGTACGATTTCTTCTTTAAACTTTCCTTCTTGAATAGCTTCTACAGCACGCTTGTGGCTTAAAAGGGCTAGCTCATCTTGTTCCTGCCGTGAAATGTTATATTTCTCTGCAAGGTTTTCAGCAGTCATACCCATATGATAGCCAAAGAAAGCATCATTCAGCGCATCATAAAGCAGCGCATCTTCCAATCTCCCGGGGCCCATCCTCAAACCCGTTCGCGCCCCCATTAATAGATAAGGAACTTGCGACATACTCTCAATGCCAACGGCCAGTCCTACTTTACTTTTCCCTAACATAATCTGTTGAGCAATTATCTCGGTGGCTCGCATAGCGCTAGCGCATTGCTGGTCCACAGTGGCTGCAGCGACCTCTACCGGAATATCGCACTTTAGTTGAATTTGCCTTGCGGGGTTACCCTTTACCCCTTCTTTATACACCATCCCCGCTACCACATTATCTACCTGTTTCGGATTTATTCCTGCACGCTCAATGGCAGCCCTGGCCGCAACCGTTCCCAACTCTACAGCCGAGACCTCCTTCAGGCTGCCCAAGAAATCTCCTATAGGTGTCCGAGCTGCTCCTACGATGACTACGTTTTCCATAATACCTCACCCATTTTTTTGTTTCTGTAAACTTATTTCCTGCGGGGGAACGGCATAACGGCCGCCCCCCAGTAGAACAACAAGACTTATCTGCTACTTACCCTTAGGGCAGGGTTCGATGTATGTAACTTCTCTGCTGTTAAGGGCCTTTCACTCAGGAGAATGGCGCCTACCGCTGCCAAAAGGGACAGTACGGCGAAGAAAATGAAAACGTTAGTGTAAGAGACTTTACCACCTATCTCCTTTATTAGCAAACCTGCAATTAGAGGCGCTACAAAGGAACCAAACTGGCCAAAACCGTTTGAAAGCCCCACCGCGCTACCTACAACTTCCTTGGGATAGCGGATTTGCGGGTAGGCATAGACGGCTCCGAAGCTCAGATTCACAAAAAATCCCATGAGAATAAGCAATGTTATAATCATTGGTATATTGCCCTTAGGTATCATACCCATGAAGAACAAAACCGGAATACTAACTACGTACGACATCAACAATACCGGACGACATTTGTTTTTAAACACATTATCAGTTAACCATCCACCCAGAATCATTGCCACAAATGCTAATGCATAAGGCAGGGAAACCAGGGCACCCATAGTTTTTAAACTAAAACCGTGCTGTTCATACAGGTAGGAAGAGATCCAGGTTGTACTGCCCCAATAAATAGCCAGGTTCGCGAATAACATAATACTGTATAACCAGAAGTGCAGGTCTCGGACTACGAACGCCAGACCACCCTGGCTACCCTTAGTACTTTCTTCGGAAACAACGCCAGCGTTGATGTAATCAACCTCGGCCTGGCTTATACGCCCCTTGTTGAGCATGTCCTCTGGTTTGTCAGCAACAAAATACCATAAAATCAATATGCCAATAATTCCAGGAACAGCCAGCCAGTAAAATACAGGACGCCAGCTACCATAGATTGCAGCTATCCATGTGCCAACTACCGGGAATATTGCCGGCCCGACAGCCCACGTAGTTGAGAAAAAGCTTGTAGCCCTACCTTTCTCCTCTTTAGGGAACCAGTTGGCAACAGCTTTGTGTGACGGTGAAAAATGATGTCCTTCAAAAAAGCCCAAGCCTAACCTTGTGAGAATAAAGTGGGTATAATTTCGAATAAATCCTGTGACAAACGTCACGAATGTAAACGTACAGATAGCAATATACATCACTTTTTTGGGCCCTATCCGGTCGGCAAGCCATCCTCCGGTAAATTGAGCGATAGCATAAGCAAAGAAAAAGAGAGAAGTAGCGAATCCTGCCTGTGCTGCCGATATATGCAGCTCCTCCCTTATAAGCGGGAGAAAGGTCAATACCGCTGTGCGGTCAAAATAGTTTATGATATAAACTAACCATAATACGATTAGCACTGTCCACCTATACTTAGTCATGTTTTTAACCATAATCTCGCGCCTCCTTTTTGCTTGTATAATAGGGAGTTCCTGAAGGCTTTCGTCATTCCAAGCGAAACGTCAGATAATGTCCTGGTCTCCATTGGTAATAGGATCAAAAACACCGGAATAGACTGCCACTCTCACCACGGATTACCCCAGCTTGCTTCTGTTATGCATCACCTACCGCAACTCTTTACCCACCCCTATCTCCACATCCGTGGTTGTCCCGAGCCTATATCGTGCTTCCCCTATCCCTTAGGATACAAATAGCCTTGTAATTATACCTAATGTTACTCGGCTGTCCATCCACCATCTACTACCATAATTTGTCCAGTCATATAGTTAGAAGCTTCAGAGGCTAGGTAAATAACCGCTCCCACCATATCTTCTATCTCACCCAGCCTGCGCAGGGGTGTTTTCTTAATGATATTATTGTAAATCTTTTCGTTGCCCTTAATATCGGCTTCGTTCATGGGTGTAAGGACATAGCCAGGACAGATGGCATTAACCTGGATATTATACCTTGCCCATTCCAGCGCCAGAGCTCTAGTCATCTGTATGACGCCGCCTTTAGCAACACAGTAAGGGAGCACCATTCTCTCGCCAACCAAACCCAAGATAGAAGCCACGTTGATAATTTTGCCTTTCTTTTGGGCTATCATCTGCTTTCCTACCTCAATACTGCAGAGGAACACCCCTTTTAAGTCCACATTAATTACTCGGTTCCAGTCAGCTTCTTCGAGGTCTTCGGCTCGTTTGGTTATTGCAGTTCCAGCGTTATTTACCAAAACATCAATTCTGCCATACTCTTTTATAGCTGCCTCTACCAAGGCCTTAATACTGGCTGCATCAGTAACATCACTAGCCTTTGCCAGGGCCCTTCGCCCCATTCCCCGAATTGTTTCAGCTACCTTTTCACAGTCTTCTTGATGTCTACTGGTGATGATGAGGTCAGCTCCATTTTCTGCCAGGGCCAGGGCGATTCCATACCCGATTCCCTTTGTTGAACCCGTAACAAGAGCCACTTTATCTTTGACATCCAAAGCAGGAAACTTCATACCTGTTCACCTTCTCCTTCCATTCATTATTAAAACAGTTGATGGAGCAATTCATAAGATTCCTCTAGCATTTTAACGTAGTTTTCAAAAGTAAGGTTTTTAAGCCCCGAACCGGTATAGATTTTATGAGCATCGAGAATCCTTGTAAGTCTAACCTGCTCCACTGTTGGCGGTTCTGTGGTCTTTACATTCTCTGCGACTTTCAGATCCCAAGCAACCATGGCTTTTACTTCCTCAACGGAAACACCCGGATGCACACTATCCAGATAAGCTTCTTTTGTTACCGGGTCAAAACGGAAAATGCATTTGTCTGTTATAATGGCTGCTGGTCCGTCGCCTGGTAGTCCAGCCCGCTTCCTTGCGTCACCGCCATCCAGGTGTCCAGGGGTAGTGATATAATCCACTTTTTCTACGAAGCGTCTCTTGTCCAAAGGCATGGTGATAATAGTCCTTTTTGCTGAGGCACCTATATCATTTGCTCCCCCGCTGCCCGGAAGCCGGCTCTTGGGCCGGTAGTAATCACCGCTCCCGAAAATTGCCGTGCTATTAAGATTGCCAAACTTGTCAACCTGGGCACCACCCACCATGCCAACGTCAAAAAAGCCTCTTTGTTGGTCGGAGAACAGTCGCCACAACGAAGTTGTACAAATGGCATTCTCCACACAGGCATTGTCACCGATGCCCAAGATAACACGATAAGGCTGGCAACCTATACTCCCCGATTCCATGGCTATTATGGCCTCCGGCGCGTTAGTTAGCTTGGCGACCAGGGCCCCTAGGGTCGGCGTTCCTACGCCGGCAAAGACAACATCCCCGTTTTGGATTTCCCGCGCCGCACAGGCCACAAGCATTTCCGGCAGCGTATAATCGGTAGCGTACTGTTGTGCTACCATATTTTCCACCCCACTTCTCAAAGTTGTAAGGACCATTTAGTAGAGAGCCTTGGTAAATTTCCTTTCGATCCTTCTTAGCATATCTAGACGTTCATAACCAACCTTTTCTAAATAACCTTCCCAACTGCCTGTCCCGTAGCACCATTCATCTAACCACTTCAGGAATCCATCCCGCGTCCTGAAAGCTTCCATCTGCTGCATATGGAAAGGAATATCATACGCGTAGTAATACGGGAAGTTCCAGGGATGGGAAGCATACGGCAACTCTACTACTGCATCCACCACATATTCTGGAATAATGGTTAAGGTCGGGTGTTTTCGTATTTCATCTGTCGACACGATTTCTTCACAGGTTATAACTACGTGTTTGGCAGCTCGCGCAGCGTTCTCCGCATTCGAAGAAAAGCCAAATTGCTGGGCATTACCGCGCCTGTCGGACCGGCTCACGTGTATAAATGCCACATCTGGTTGGGCCGCAGGCACTACGGTGATTTCCTCTCCGCTATAAGGATCCGTCACAGATTTGATGTTCTTGTTGTATTTGGGTATATCCGTTGCAGTGAGAGAACGAGTTGGCAGAAAGGGTACATTAATTGCTCCTGCCAACAGACGGAGACCTATGGTGTAATTGGAATATTCCTCTAGCTCGATGGGATGAGGTATACCTTCCTCCACAGCCCGTCGAAAATTGTATCCTAGACCCGCAACTGCATAACCACACCATGCGATCTCCATCTTCCGAATTAAACCTGCACCCACAAGCATGTCTCCAGTTTCACAGGGACTATCTCCGATTAGCACCAGATCTTTTTTGTTTTGCCGTATTATTTCATAGGCATGAGCTACACATTGAGCTCCGCCCATACCGCTGAAGACAACTGAACTGCCATCCTTGACAAAGGTGCTCACAGCTTCTTTTAAGGTCATCCGCTTATCGGGTCTTTTCTTGAAATTTACCTCCGTTGGCACCTATGTCTCCCCCTTCATAAATTTTTTGAGTTCAACGCTAATCCTTGTAGCCAGTTCCGCTGTTGGTACGGCTTTATAATTTACCTTTGCTCCTCCTACGATAATCTTTGGCTCTTTAATTGCTCCCCGGGCAGCACAGTCCTTAGAGCACCCACTCAAGTATAGGATTATGCTGGCTTCAGGATCACCGTGGCTTACATATGTGACACCCGGCGTCAACGATTTTAATTGTTCGAATAGGGCAGCAGCATCAAAGTCCGGATTGCAAAACCCGCAGAACTTAATACCTGCCTTCATAACTGCTGCCCTCCTCCAAAAGCTACTGGCACACTTTGATTCCCGCAAGCGCCTTGGCCAGATTCTTCTTAAACTCCAGGTTAGCCTGGCGAACTATCATAACCCGTTGTGCTTGCGGGGAACCTGCGCCGTGCATACTTTCAACCAGTGCCGTTCCGCCGGTCATGTTTTCAATTAATCTGGCCATCCTTATCCTGTCTTCGGTGGGAACAGAAGCCACGCCTTTAAAATACTTGTCAACATATTTACCTATCTCAGGATGCCTCAGGTCCTTCTCAGAAGGAAGGGTAGCGATAAAACCACCTGCGATATCATGACACAACCTGCATATCTCATAAATAAACCGGGTAACATTTTGCTTATCTATGTTTGCCAGCAGAGGATCAACAAAATAAGCCCCCGACGCGGTCCGATGCCCTTCTGCTGAACATGCAATGGAACAGCAGTATAGGGTCTCAGTAAGATGTATCATTTCCGTAATTTTATCCCTTATATGGCTGGCTTTAGCAGTTCCGTTATAATCTGCTATGGTAGCCGCGGCTCCGATAATAACATCGCTCACCCCTCCTTTACAGCCACCGTAATTCTGGCGGTGATAGGAAGCAAAGCGTTCTACCAGCAAGCCCGCATATTGGTATTCCTCACACATAAAAACACGATCCCACGGCACAAACACATTTTCTAAGATTGTCAAGGCCTCGCCCCCGACAATTCCATACATGGCATTACCCTGATCAATCTCGCCATATTTACGTTCATCATTGGTCTGCCGGCCAAAGATATGGATGATACCGGGCGCATCAGTTGGAATAGCGCACGCAACAGCATAGGCTTTATCTTCCGGCGTTAAAGCCGTGGTAGGCATTATTATCATTTCATGAGAATTCACAATCCCTGTTTGGTGAGCCTTGGCACCGCGAATCACTATTCCCTTTTCATTTTTTTCCACTATATGCACGTAAAGATCTGGGTCGGCCTGTTGACTGGGTTTGAGACTGCGGTCTCCCTTCGGATCCGTCATCGAACCAGCAACCATTAAATCGTTTTCCTGTATATACGTAACGTAGTTACGTAGGCGTTCATGATAATTAGTGCCCAGCTCCTGATCCATTTCATAAGTTACCGAATAAAGGGCATTGATAGCGTCAAACCCAACGCACCTTTGGAAGCATGTGCCCGTCCGTTGGGCGATTAGACGTAACATTTTTACCTTCTTCACAAGGTCATCAGTGCTCTGATGAATATGTGTAAATCTGTTAATTTTTTTCCCGGTTAAATGGGACGTGGCCGTCACCAATTCTTCCGCCATGGGATCATGGGCCAAGCGATAGGTCATAGCAGCTGAATTTATATGTGGCCGAATAAGCGGATGGTCTACCACGTTTTCTATTTTTTCCCCGAAAGCATAAACTTGTAGCTTGAGGGGCCTCAAGCTTTCAATATATTCACTATCAGTTTTTAGTGGCATACCGAATTACCTCCTCCTTGATAACTCAAGAATACTATTGCTACCAACCCCTGTTTGCCACCACTTACCATTACCTTTGCCAATCATGCGCTGATGTAATATCTTGCCCCCAATCACCTCGCTACTAGCTTATAAAATCACATTCACATATTAAATAATGCAATTCCTGTGCCAAACAACAATTAGGACCCAAAGTTAAATAATGAAGTTATTTATCCAAACAGGGAACTAGAATTTCCTACACTTTACTTTAGAAAGATCGACACTTTTTACCCCAAAATGTCGAATCACTGTTGCAACATAAAATATACATAAACATCTTTACAGCACCTATGGCTGTTCTCTCGCTATGTTGCAACATTGCTGCAACATTCATAGATTATTCCCCGGTTATTACGGTTACTGAAGAAAAAGGTATTTATCGAAAAGACAGTTTGAGCTTACAAATACTTTCTTTATTGTTTTGGATTTCGCTAGTTACCTGCAGAATTTGGTTAAAAGCGAAAATTGGCCCTGGAACAAAATTTGCATATATTAGATTTTAAACCTAATCAATTATTAATCAGGAGGTGTAGTTGTATAATGGACATGTCAAAATTATTTGATTTATCCGGAAAGGTGGCCCTGGTAACAGGGGGAGCCAGCGGTATAGGAAGGGAAATCTGCTGTGGGCTAGCCCAGTACGGAGCCAAGGTAATGGTCGCAGATTTAAACTTTGACGGTGCTACAATGTTAAAAAAAGAATTGAGAAGTAACGGTTTTACAGCTGAGGCGGTAAGAGTTAATGTCCTAAACAAACAGGAAGTAGAAGATATGGTAAAGAAAACTCAGGAAGAATTTGGTGGCCTTGACATACTTGTCAATAGCGCGGGCATTAATATCCGCAAGCCTGTAGTGGAGGTAGAAGAAAGCGACTGGGATAAAGTAGTCGGGGTCAATTTGAAGGGTACTTTTCTTGCGTCACAAGCAGCCGGTAGGATCATGGTGGCACAGAAAAGAGGTAAGATTATTAACCTAGCATCTATTCTGAGCACCGTCGCTCTACCCGGGCAAACCTGTTATGCCTCAAGTAAGGGAGGTGTTGCCCAGTTTACCAAGGTCTGTGCCGTCGAATGGGCTCCCTATAATGTAACAGTCAATGCTATTGCCCCGTCATATATAAAAACACCTCTTGTGGAGCCCCTGATGAATGACCCTATTCGCTACAACGACCTGGTTCAAAGAAATCCCATGAAGCGTTTTGGTGAGACGTGGGAAGTTGTAGGGGCGGCAATCTTCCTGGCGTCGGATGCAGCAAATTTCATCACGGGCCAAATTATTTATGTTGATGGTGGCTGGACTGCTTGGTAAAGGGAAAACGGCTGAAATGTCTCGAAGGGGGGAAGATAAACAAAGATGAAAGTTTACATCTTAGACCAAGGCCATCTTGAGTGCGATAGCAATCAAATTGTAGCTATGTCAACAGTAGGTACACTTGAGAACCCTACTCCTACTATCAAATGGATTAAGGTTCCGGTTTACCAGGTGTTAATAGACCATCCAGAGGCAAAGATATTGTTTGATACCGGTTGCCACCCCGATGCCATGAAGGGATACTGGCCTGAGGGTTTGAGGAAGATTTTCCCTTATTTCTATAACGAAGAACAGCGTATTGAAAACCAGTTAAATAGCATAGGGTTAAACCCCAGAGACGTGGATATTGTTGTGCAATCCCACATGCATCTCGACCATGCAGGAAACTTGCATTTGTTCAAGCACGCCCCGGTCTACGTGCATCGACAAGATTTCATGTATGGATTGACGTTGACACACACCAATCCTGATCCTGCAACCCACGGTGCTTATATCAAAGCTGAACTAGAAGTACCTTGCAACTTCCAACTGGTAGATGAAGATTTTGAGCTGTTGCCAGGAATAAATATTATCACGCTCCCGGGCCATACACCAGGAGTACTAGGCTTAGTGTTGAAACTGAAAAAGAGTGGAACCTTCATCTTCCCCGCCGATGCTATTTATACTTCAGGCAATTATGGACCTCCCGGAAAATTTTCTGGTATCGTTTACGACAGCTTAGCTTTTATGAAATCAATCGAAAAGGTCCGGCAAATTGCGAAAAGAGAAAACGCCAAGGTTATATTTGGTCACGATTGGGATCTTTACCAAGCCTTGAAAAAAGCACCCGCATACTATGATTAATTGATTAATCGACCAGGGGAAGGCGACCAGCCTTCCTCTTTTATGTGGGCGCCCAGCATGGAGACTGGCTCTAAGTAGAGTAGACCATGGCATATCGTGGAGGTCCTCACATTCATCATAAAATTGAACCATGATTTTATTGAATACGAATTTATCAGGCAAATCAATAAAAATTATTATCCTATAAAAGCTTTTTATAAGGGGCGGTTTTAATAGCCATATTCTTCTCCTACCAGTACGATATAGAATTCCCGGTTGCCCCTGGGGCACATCTCAATAATAGCCGTCACCCGGCACGACTTATCAGGTAAATTGAAATTTAACACCTGCTCCCGGGCCTCCATGGCTGTCGTACTTTTGAGGGCTTCTGTTACCCTGGCCCCAATCTGTTCATGATGCCAAAATATGCTTTGGTCAAAATTTGGGGGTAGGGTCATTAGTTATACTCCTTTCATAAAATATTATGTGAATTATTTGTTATCTTTTCGACTACGGTTACAAAAGTGGGGAGCTGACTGTTTATGGGCTACACCTCAACTTTATAAAGGCATTATGCAGAAAAATAATTCGCCGCAATCCTTTTTTCCTTTTTTGATTTAAATTTAGAAGCGGGTGATAAGCTTGCCTGGCTTTTTAATCTGGCTGCCTGCCCCCCTGGCTGTTTCGCTGGCCGCCGTATTACAGGGAATAACAGGTTTCGGCTTTGCCTTAATTGCCGTCCCGTTACTGATGTTTGTTTTCGATGCCCATACGGCAGTGGTTTTAAATCTGCTAGTTTCTTTTTGTACCCAGCTGGTTTTAAGTCTCCGGGTACGGCAGGGTATAGTTCGCTCACTACTTATTCACCTTTTTCAAGGTAGCCTTTTAGGCATACCAGCAGGTTTATATGTTTTTTTACACTTTGACGTTAAAAGCCTGAAATTATTAATCAGCATTTTAACTATAGTTTTTGCTCTGGTCTTGCTGAAGCTAAAGACCATAAAAATAGCTAAGCTGGAAGGTCGCTGGGCAGAACACCTTGTTGGCAGCCTCTCCGGCTTTTTAAGTACCAGTATTGGTATCGCCGGACCACCGGTGATATTGTTTTTAAATCATCAGGATTTAAGCAAGGATAAATTTCGTGCTACAGCCTCCGCCTATTTTACCCTGCTGTATGCCGTCAGTCTTGCCCTTTTGGCTCTTTCCAGGGGCGTCAATACAAAAATTATTTTAAACGCCGCCCTACTTTTACCCTTTGCTTTCCTGGGCAGCAGCCTGGGAATATACCTTTTTCCCCGGGTTTCGCAAAAACATTTTCATTACAGCGTACCTTTGCTCGTCGTTGCCACCGGCCTGTATTCCTTGCTGACAACTATTCTTTAAAACTGGAGCCCCGTTATCCTGTCCCTGGCCAGGATCAAGGTTACCAGCAAGGGGCTGATAAGCTCCCCTGTGCGAGAGAACGCACTGTGCCGCTACCGGCATAACCTGCATAAAATTACCGCAGAGCCCTCACTCAATTATCTCATACACCAGCGGCTGGGGGGCCGGCGGCTCTGGTGCCAGGGTATAGGCCGCCAGGAATCTCTCCCGGGCCGCCTCCAGGTTGGTCCGGTCGTTGACGTGGAAGACGGCCAGGGGCTCGCCGGCGCTAACATAATCTCCCCGGCGCTTTTTAAGCTCGATACCTACAGCCAGGTCGATGGGGTTTTCTTTGGTCAACCGGCCGGCGCCCAGGAGCAGGGCCGCCTCACCCACCAGGCGCGTCTGGACGGCGCTGATGTAACCGCTGCTCCGGGCAGCTACCGTCACCTTTTCCCCGGCTTGCGGCAGGAGTTGCGGATTGTCTACCACGTCCGGGTCGCCGCCCTGGGCGGCAATAAACTGCTGGAATTTTTTCAACCCCTGGCCTCCGGCCAGCAAATTTTCCAGGAGCCGGCGTCCTTCTCTGTTGCTCCCGGCCGCACCGGCGAGTAAAAGCATCTGGCTGCCCAGGGTGAGACAGACCTCCCTCAGCTCCTGCGGTCCGCCGCCGGATAAAATAGCGATGGCCTCCCGGACCTCCAGGGCATTGCCCACCATCATCCCCAGGGGCTCATCCATATTGGTAATTACGGCTCTAACACGCCGGCCCACCTCCCGGCCCAGGGCCACCATGGTCCGGGCCAGTTCCCGGGCCGAAGCCAGGTCGGGCATAAAGGCCCCGCTGCCAACCTTGACGTCAAGTACTATGGCGTCGGCACCAGCGGCGATTTTTTTGCTCATGACGCTGCTGGCAATGAGGGGTATGCTTTCCACCGTCGCCGTTACATCCCGCAGGGCATAGAGCTTGCCGTCAGCCGGCACCAGGTTCCCCGTCTGGGCGGTGATGGCCAGCCCGATTTCCTTCACCTGCCGGACCATTTCCTCCTGGGAGAGCCGCACCCGGAAGCCGGGAATGGCTTCCAGCTTGTCAATGGTGCCGCCGGTGTGGCCCAGGCCGCGGCCGGACATCTTGACCACCGGTACTCCGGCGGCCGCCACCAGGGGTGCCAGGACCAGCGTAGTGGTATCGGCTACGCCGCCGGTGCTGTGCTTGTCGACCTTGACACCGGGGATGGAACTCCAGTCAATTCTCTCCCCCGAGGCCACCATGGCCCGGGTCAGGGCCGCCGTCTCTTCCTGGTTCAGGCCGCGGAAGTAGACAGCCATAAGAAAGGCCGCCATCTGGTAGTCGGGAATCGTACCGGCCGTATAACCCTGAATCATGGCCTCAATTTCTGCCGGTGTCAGGGCCTGGCCCTCCCGCTTGCGGCGGATTAAGTCAAGCATCTGCATAATTATATAAACCTCCCGCTAACAATCGATTTTTCTCACCCGCCGGCAACGAAAAAGCTCCTCAAAAACTGCTGGCGGTCCGCCAGGTGGAAATGCCAGGAAATACTCTTGCAAGCATTATACCTCGCCGGCTTATCCGGGGCAAGAGTAGCTCCTCATCTAAAACTAAAGGTCATATCCCCAGGTATAACCTGGAAGATATGACCTTTTTGTTATCCATTATGGTCCCAGCCAAGATTAAATGCCTTTTTATTAACCTCCAAAAACCGATCCGGCACCGAGGCGGCCAGGGCTTCTTCCCAGGCCTCCCGGCTGATAGGCAGGCGCCTGGCCAGGGCTCCCATGAGGACCATATTGACGGCCTTGACGTTTCCGGCCCGGCGGGCCAGATCCAGGGCGTCGATGACCAGCATATTTTTAACCAGCTTTTCCATCTCAGCTACCAGGTTATCCGGGTAAACCGCCGCCCCGGTAAGAACAGGTAGCGGCGGGAGTTCTTGATTATTTACGATGAGCTGCCCCCCGTCCTTCAGGTAATAGAGCCAGCGCCGGGCCTCCAGCTTTTCAAAGGCAACCAGGAAGTCAGCCGTACCGGGAGCCATCACGGGAGAATATACCCTGGGGCCGAAACGGACCTGAGTCACTACGCTGCCGCCCCTCTGGGCCATGCCGTGGATGTCGGAAACCTTGACCTCGCCTCCCAGGGAGGCGGCCGCCCGGGACAGGACGCGGCCGGCAAGGATCGTCCCCTGGCCGCCGACGCCGACCAGCAGGACATTAACTACGCCATTATTCATTACCTTCACCTGCTTTCCTGATAGCCTCCGCCGGGCAAACCTGGATGCAGAGGCCACAGCCGTTGCACTGGATTGGGTCAATGACGGCTTGCTCTCCGTTGAAGGATAGGGCCGGACAGCCCAATTCCAGGCAGTAACGGCAGCCCAGGCAGTTTTCCTTATCTACTATATAAACTGCTTCTTTCTCCTTATGCAAAAGGGCGCAGGGACGGCGGGCGATAATTACCGAAGGTCCGGCTACCGATGTTTCTTCGCGGATAGCCCTTTCCACCGCCTCCAGGTCGTAGCTATCGACCACCTGCACCCGCTGCACCCCCAGGGCCCGGGCGATTTGCTCCAGATCGGCCTTGGGAGCCTGCCGGTGGGCGGCGGTATAACCGGTACCGGGGTGATCCTGGTGCCCCGTCATGGCCGTGGTACCATTGTCTAAAATAATCAAGGTGCCGTTGCTACCGTTATAAACCATGTCCAGGAGGCCGGTCATGCCTGAGTGCAGGAAGGTGGAATCACCGATAACACCCACCACCCGGCGGGCAAACTCCGGGCCCCGGGCCTTCTCCATGCCCATGGCCACACCCAGGCTGGCCCCCATGCAGATACAGGTATCCATAGCCTGCAGGGGCGGGGTGGCCCCGAGGGTATAGCAGCCGATATCTCCGGCCACTACCAGCTGGAGCTTTTTCAGGACGTAAAAGACGCCGCGGTGGGGACAGCCGGGGCACATGAGGGGCGGGCGGCCGGGAAGTTCTGCAGCTGCCGTCGCCGCCGCTTCCGGGGCTCTTGCTGCCGGGGCCAGTGCCGGCGAAACGAGTTCCGGAGCGAAAGCTGCTACCCGGGATCCTACAGTGCGGGCGACAATAACGCTGCTCAGTTCATCTACCCGTGGTACCAGTTCCTTTCCAGTTACGGGCAGGTCCAAAGCGCGGATTTGATCTTCAAGGAAGGGTTCCAGCTCTTCCACTACATAACAGGTCTCAACAGCATTGACAAAATCGCGGATCAATTTCTCCGGCAGGGGATAGGTTAACCCCAGCTTCAGCACCGAAACCCCTGGCAGGGCTTCCTTAACGTACTGGTAGGCAACACCGCTACTAATAACACCCACGCGCCGGTCGGCCCATTCCACCCGGTTCAGGGGTGTAGTTTCCGCATAGGCCGCCAGTTTGAGACGCCTTTCTTCCACCACCCGGTGGCGAACCTTGCCAAAGGCCGGTAGCATGACGTATTTAGCGGGTTGTTTAACATAATCCTTCAGCGGCACTTCCCGGCGCTCGCCCAGTTCTACCAGGCTGTAAGAATGGGCGATCCGAGTGGTCAGACGTAGCATTACCGGGGTATCAAATTCCTCGCTAAGACTAAAGGCCAGCATGGTCATATCCTTAACTTCCTGGCTGTCGGCCGGCTCCAGGCAGGGGATCTGGGCCAAACGGGCATAAAAACGGTTGTCCTGCTCGTTCTGGGAGCTAAAAAGCCCCGGGTCGTCGGCCGATACCAGGACCAGGCCGGCGTTAACGCCGGTGTAGGCCAGGGTCATCAGGGGATCGGCGGCCACATTGACGCCCACGTGTTTCATGGCTGCCAGAGACCTGGCACCGCCTATGGCCGCGCCGATGGCCACCTCCAGGGCCACCTTCTCGTTGGGCGCCCATTCGACATATACTTCCGGATACCCGGCCAGGGCTTCGATTATTTCCGTACTCGGTGTCCCCGGGTAAGCAGCGGCCACCCTAACCCCTGCTTCCCAGGCGCCCCGGGCCAGGGCATGGTTTCCAATCAACAGTTCCCGCACGCTTTCACCTCTCCCGCACTTCGGGCCCGGCGCAAACCGGGCCGCAATACTTTTATTCTAACTTAATGACCGCCTTTAGTCACTACCTGGCTCTTAAAAGAAGCCAGGGGCACGACCGGAATAAAATAAAAACCCGTTTTTACGGGTTTTCTAGCTGACACTACCCCTCACCGGTGCATTGATATTTACTTCGGCCGCAGGTCTACCACCCGCCGCGCCTTGCCCTCGCTGCGGGGAATGCTGTGGGGCTCCACCAGGCGCACCCGTGCCTTTAGCTGCAGCACCGTATGCAGGCGGTCGGCCACTTTTTCTTCCAGTTCCTCCAGCTGCCGGTAGCGGTCGCTGAAAAACTCCGGGTCTACTTCCACCTGGATTTCCAGCTCATCCAGGTAGTTGCGCCGGCTGACGATAAGCTGGTAATGGGGAGCTACTCCTTCAATTTCCATGAGGACGCTCTCCACCTGGGAAGGGAAGACATTTACCCCCCGGATTATGAGCATATCATCGGTGCGGCCGGTAATTTTGGCCAGGCGCGCTGTAGTACGACCGCAGCGGCAGGGTTCAAAATTTAAAGAGGAAATGTCCCGGGTGCGGTAACGCAGCACCGGCAGGGCTTCCTTGGTCAGGGTAGTAATGACCACCTCGCCCTTGACTCCCGGCGGGCAGGGTTCCCCGGTAACCGGGTCAAGGATCTCCACCAGGAAGTGGTCTTCGGCCACGTGCTGGCCGTCCTGGTACTCGCACTCGCCGGAAACGCCCGGTCCCATAACTTCCGACAGGCCGTAGTTATCCGTGGCCAGCATCCCCCAGCGCCGCTCGATTTCTTTGAGCATTTCCCGGCTGGAGGCCTCGCCGCCAAACAGGCCCAGGCGCACGGGGAGTTCCCGCGGATCCACACCTTCTTCTTCCGCCACCTCGGCCAGGTGCAGGACATAGGACGGCGTCCCCACCAGGACGGTGGTGCCAAAGTCCCGCATTAACATAATATGCCGTTTGGAGTTGCCGGCTGAAGCCGGTACCACCGTGGCTCCTACCCGTTCCAGGCCGTAGTGCAGGCCAAAACCGCCGGTGAAAAGGCCGTAACCGAAGACAACCTGGACGACATCGTCAGCAGTGACGCCGGCGAGAGTCACCATCCGTGCCACCAAGTCCGTCCAGGTTTCCAGATCGCGGCGGGTATAGCCCACGACAATGGGCTTCCCGGTAGTACCGGAAGAAGCATGGAGGCGGACCACTTCCCTCAGGGGCACGGCAAAGAGGCCATACGGGTAATTCTGGCGAAAATCTTCCTTGGTGGTCATGGGCAGCAGGCGGACATCCGCCAGGGTACGGATATCCGATGGCCGGATACCTTTGGCATCCATAGCCTGGCGGTAAAAAGGCACCCGCTCGTAGACCCTGGCTACCGTTTCCTGGAGCCGGGCCAGCTGCAAAGCCTCGATATCCGCCCGGGAACGACACTCATTTGCCAAATCCCAGATCATCAGACACCAGTCCTTTGGTTGCTACAGTACTCACCCTGCCGGGGCCAAAAACCCTGGCTAAATGCTCCCGGGAAAAGGCCGGGGTCACAAGGCTCACCAGGGGTACCACTCCCAGGGGAATAATCATGGCCAGGGAGCCGATGGTGGGGATGACGCCGCCGTCAAGGTGGTAGTAAAAGGATAAACCCAGAGATATAACCAGCCCGCTCAAGAGTCCCGCCCAGGCCCCGGCTTTGGTGGTGCGGGGCCAGTACAGGCCGTACAGGTAGGGTGCCAGGAAGGCCCCGGCTACCGTGCCCCAGGACAGGGACATGAGGACCAGGATAATGGTGGGCTTTAAAGCAATGTATACCGACAGCCCGATAAAGAAGATGCATAAAAAACGCAACAGGACCATAACCGCGCGCCGGGATATTTGAGGTGCCGAACCCTGGACCAGGTCAATGGCCACGGCCGAACTGGAAACCAGCACGAGCGACGCCAGGGTGGACATGGAAGCCGCCAGCACCAGCAGGAGCAGAAGCAGGCCCACCCAGTCCGGCAGGTACTGGTCGATAATCTGGGGCATAATCAGGTCCGGGTTGGGCTTGCCGTTAAGCAAGGGCATCTGGTTGTTAAAAAAGAGACGGCCGAAGGCACCGGTGAAATAAGCGCCGGTGGCGATAATGAGGGCAAAAAGGGTCGAAACCACCGTGGCCGGCCAGATGGAACGCTCATCCTTAATGGCATAGAACTTCTGCACCATCTGGGGCAGACCCCAGGGGCCAAGGCTGGTAAGGACCACCAGGGATAAAAGGGCAAACCAGTTGGGGCCCACCGGGGAAACCAGGCTGGGATTTATGGCTGCCAGGCGGCTGATGCCGGTGATCAGGCCGCCCACCGGCGGCGCGGTAAGAACATAATATATAAGAACAAAGACGCCGCCGATCATAATCAGGCCCTGGATGAAATCCGTCAGGGTGACGGCGATATAACCACCCAGGACCAGGTAGACGGCCGTCAGGGCGGCCATAATGATGAGGGCCGCGGCAAAGTCAATCTGGAAGACCTGTTCAAAGAGGTAGCTCAAACCCATATATACTGAAGCGGAATAGGGAACCAGGAAAATAAAGATTAACAGCGCCCCTACCGTCCGCAGGGCCGGGCTTTCATAACGCGCTGCCAGAAACTCGGGCATGGTCATGGCATTCAGGCGCACCGTCAGTTCCCGGGTCGGCCGCGCCAGCACCTTCCAGGCCAGGAAACTGCCGACAAAGGCGTTGCCGATGACGATCCATAAATCGGCGAGGCCGAAACCCCAGCCTACCTTGCCAGCGTAGCCAATAAAAATAACGGCGGAGAAGTAGGTCGTCCCGTAGGCAAAGGCCGATATCCAGGGGCCCACGGTCCGGTTGCCCAGGAAAAACCCGCCGACATCCCGCGATTTCTTCCAGCTGTAAAAGCCGATAACGATAAGTGCTGCAAAATATAAGCCCAAAATAAAAAACTTCATCCTGCCTTCCTCCCGTCCTGCCTTGAAGTCTAATGGTTTTCTTATTCCACACCAAAGGACAGAATCCTGCCGGCCGGTTAAGTTTCTTTTACTGTTTTGCGAAGATGGTAAAGTTAATTGCACAGGTTGCCGGAACGTCTTTTTTATACCTTCGATGTCTATATGGTTCAAAACTGCCTGGTTATAAACTCCCGCAATCGCGTACATTCAATTAAACGATCTAAAGTTTTCAAGGTAAATACCTTGCCCCGGCTTGCCAGCAGGAGCTTTTTCATATCTTCTTTACGGATGCCAAAACCACGGCCAGCGATGCAGGCAATCACCTCAAACCCGGGCTTACCATTTGCTTGTCTCTCCGCACTCAACTCTCCTAAGTGCTGAACCCGGGTAACTTTATCGCGGGCTGTGCCGTCGTCTTCAGTAATTTTAGCTTCTATAATTACCTGCGGGTTAAATTCATCCGGAATAATAAAATCCGGCGCCTGGTCAAAACCGGGGATTTTTTCCGCTCTTTTTGTTTTGCGGTAACTGATACCAGCGCCCGCCAGGATTTCTTCAATAGCGTTCTCCAGTACATTACCTATAAGTTCCGAAACAGAATCGCGGTGCCCGGCAAAGGGGCGGCCCAGAAACCTTTCATAAAGCAACATGGCGTAAGGAACACCCATGCTGGCCAGATTTCTGATACCATCCAGTCCGCTATGCGTATCCGCTTTATCAAGGCGGTGGATCCTGTCTCCTTCTACCTGGGGAACGCCTTCTTGGATTAACTGGCAGGCAGTCTCAAGCATGGCAATTACCCGCTGCTTCGTTAAAGGAGAAAACTTAATTGGCGTAAAAGGGGCCATCCTAATCCGCCTGTCCAGGGTGCGACTGAATCCCTGGGAAATCTCTATGCCAGTTCTTTGGCTGGCTATGTAAGCCCATTCTGGCGGCGTAAAACCCAGGATGGTACGTAAAACAATTAAGGCCAGCGGGACCTCTTGTACTGTTTCTAAAATTACATCGGCGTTTAAAGAAATAAAACCCTTGGTAGCTTGCTTCAGGGCCTCATAAGCCCTGGCAAAAACCGGGTATTCAATAAAACCCCGGCCTTTGGGTATAACCATAAATTCAGATTCCAGGCAAGAAAAAACTACATCCACATAGGTGTCAAGATCGGCCTGTAATTCCTCCAGCGTAGCTTCAAAAGGATACTTCATCACGGCCAGCTCCATATTCAGATTCACTTTCACAAACGACGGCTTCGCGCTTGGTCTTCAGCTGCACACCGTTTTCCTCCAAATATGTCTCGATAGCGGTGGCCCCGCCCAGTTCATCAATCATCCTGGCAATCAAGACGAACTTTTTGTCCCAGCTTAAACTTTTATCCCATGATGCCCGCAAGTACCATACGGCCAGCCGGATTAAATGGCCGTAAATAATACAACGGGTATCTCCCCGGGTGACAGACACCCCGCCCTTTTCCAGTTCCTCCAGTTCCCTTATTATTAATGTTGCAATTTTCTCCGGTTCTCTCACCAGCAGGCGCCGGGAAATGAGACCGGTAGTCCGGCAGACGAAAACCGTATCTATAATCGAAGAAGCGGTGCCGTTAATATGAATGGAAGCCGCCATTTCCGCCGGACACGGCAGCGTTACTGTGCATACCAGCCCGGCATCTAAAAGAGCCACGGCTACCGGATAATAAGCTTCCAACCTGTTATGGTGATAAGTAAATACAAACGGCGCTCCAGGTTTTAAAGCTGCGGCCATATTAGTAAAAACCCGGCTCAAACCTTCCGTAAAAGTATCGATTCCTCTGGCCATGGTGTTGTTCCCGGTAAGCTCTTCGGGGTTACGGGTCGTCCGGGCCGTAAATGCTGGATTACCTGCCCCGACAAGACGCCTTAACCAAACGTAACAAAAATCCATCAGCTCGGCATACTGCACATTGGCGAAGTAAGGCGGGTCGGTTAGAACGGCGTCTAGAGAACGAGGCGCCAGAACGGCGCGGGTAGCGCTGGCACACCTCAAGTCCACCTCCCGCTGTTCCGCCATTCCCCGGCATCCTTCCCCTATCCATTCTCCCTTGAGCCATACCTGTCGTTTACGCCCATTAACATGCTTGATTTCAAAGGGCCACTGGCAATAGCGTTTGGCCTTTACATATTTGTCGACTATATTGGTCCAGCCACCGCTGCCGATATTGACCCCGACTTTTCCCCCGGCAATTCCCAATAAATTGGATTCGCACTGGATTAAGCCAACGGGGAAGCCGTGTACGGAAAAAATGTCCAGGGATTTCAAGGCATAAGGATCATAACGGCAGAGCATGTTTTGATAGCGCAACAGGTCGGAAAGATTGGTAGCCAGGGCGTTTTTAATGCGTTCATCTGGGTGCTGGCTTATTTTCCGGGCGAGCAACTCCAAACCTAGGAGCTGGCGCTCGTTGAACAGTTCCCGGTAATAGCGATAACCCCAGCGATGCAGGCGATCGGTTTCATCACCATCAGGTATCTCATCTTCGGGAACAAACTGTGGCCGGATAGCCTTCCATAAAACAGCTGCCGCTTTAAATTTGGCCAGATCCTGTTCATCCGGTTTTTTAAAAAAGCGGCCCTGATGCCGGGGTTTACAGTAGGGGCAGTGGTACTCGATGGCCACCATCCGGTGCCTGGGGGGCCCGCTGTCCGCATCGGGATATCTATTTTTAGCACCACAATGGGAGCAAAAGCACTGACTGCGGCTGGCCGCCCCTTTAGTCACTAATTTGGCGCCGCAATGCTGGCAGAGGCCAGGATGCTTTTTATCCTCCACCTCATTAAGCTCGCCACAGGCAGCGCATAATATTACCTCCTTAGTATGGCGCCCCTTCTGGGCCAGGATGTATCCCGGAAAAAGGTCAAATTCCCTACCGCAATACTGGCAACGCTGGACCTTTACCCAGAGAAAATATTTAACAGGGGCATCCTCGTACCCGCATATTGTGCATCTGGTACGGTAAAAAGAACCCACCTGTTCATCCAAAAAAGACCCAACGTCTCTAGCAGCTCGCTGGTAAGCTTCCAGGTCCAGATACTCAATCTCCTGGCGCACAATCCAGTAAGCCATGGGGTTAATATCATAGCCTAGAACATGGCACCCGAGACGGTTTGCCTCGATAAGGGGTGTTCCCCCGCCCATAAAGGGATCGGCCACCCTTAGGCCCTGAAAGTTGTGGGAGCGGTAATAATTGTCGGCTAAATTGCCCTGGGTAAACTCAGCCAGTAACAGACTTCGAAACAACGTACCGGGCCGGCGCGCAAACCATTTATGTACGGCAATAATGGGCCGGTAATTCTGCTGGATTTGTTTTTCATGCAGGGCTAGGTCGGCCACAAAGGCTATGTCGAAGTTACGTTCGATGCTCATGAATGCACTCCGGAAAATTTGCTTTCAGGGTCTTTACTATCAATCCTGACCGCAAGGTACGGCGATGTAGATGATAGGCAAACTTAATGTTAATGGGTATATTCGACATCTAGTATTTGTTCCCTGCTTGGGCATCTATCGGTGTGGATTATGTAAAAATGCCCGGGGGCTAATATCCCGGGCGCTATTATTTTTTGCGCACAGCGGCCGGTAGCAAATAATGGTGCAATTCCCTGCCATCATCGTCGTTTTATTTCTACCCCAGCCCGTCCAGTATCCGCCTGGCCCGCTCCAGGGCCTTAGCTACAGCGGCCGGTGCAGGGCCACCGGGGAGGTCGCGGCCCTGCACGCAGGCTTCCACCGTTATGTAGTTAAAGATGTCTTCCGAAAAATATGGTGAAAATGACTGCCACTCGGCTAAAGTGAGGTCCTCGAAGGACTTGCCCTGTTCCAGGCAGTGGAGGACGAGTGCCCCCACCACGGCGTGGGCTTCGCGGAAGGGTAAACCTTTACGTACCAGGTATTCAGCTACGTCGGTGGCGCTGGCAAAGCCCCGGGCCGCATCCTCCCGCATGCGCTCAACCCTGAATTTAGCTGTGGCCAGCATGGGGGTGAAGACCATGAGGCACCCTTTGACCGTATCCAGGGCGTCAAAGAGGGCTTCCTTATCCTCCTGCAGGTCCTTGTTGTAGGCTAAGGGTAATCCTTTCAGGACCGCCAGCATGCCCATCAGGTGGCCGTATACCCGGCCCGTCTTCCCCCGCACCAGTTCAGCCACGTCGGGGTTTTTCTTCTGGGGCATCATGCTGGAGCCGGTGCTGTAGGCGTCGTCCAGCTCGATAAAGCCGAATTCCTCGCTGGCCCAGAGGATAATCTCTTCCGCCAGGCGGCTTAAATGCATCATGATTAGGGAAGCCGCCGCCAGAAATTCCACCACAAAATCGCGGTCGGCCACCGCATCCAGGGAGTTGGCGCTGATCTCTCTAAAGCCCAGTTCCCGGGCCACCATCTCCCGGTCAATGGGAAGGGTCGTCCCGGCCAGGGCGCCGGCGCCAAGGGGCATAACGTCCACCCGCGCCAGGCACCCGTCTAAACGCTCCTGGTCGCGGCAGAACATTTCAAAGTAGGCCAGGAAGTGGTGGGCCAGGGTGACGGGCTGGGCCTTCTGCAGGTGGGTATAACCGGGCATGATGGTATGCACGTGCTCAGCTGCCAGGTCCACCAGGACCTTTTGCAGGCCGGCCAGGAGCTTTTTAACTTCCGGAATTTCTTCTTTTAAATAAAGGCGCAGGTCCAGGGCTACCTGGTCGTTGCGGCTGCGGGCTGTGTGCAGCTTTTTGCCGGCCGCGCCGATGCGTTCCGTGAGCAGCTTTTCGATGTTCATGTGGATGTCTTCAGCGCCCACGTCAAATGATACCCGGCCGGCCTCGATATCGGCCCTGATTTCTTCCAGGCCTTTGATTATGGCCTCGCCCTCGGCCGGCGTGATAAGCCCTACCGCTGCCAGCATCCGGGCATGGGCTATCGAACCGGCGATGTCCTGCCGGTAAAGGCGCTGGTCGAAGCTGATGGAGGAATGGAAGTCCTCCACCAGCCGGTCGGTTGTCCTGGTAAAGCGTCCGCCCCAGAGCTTCATAGAGATACTCCCTTTGTTCATAATTCAAAGCTGACATTTGTTTTTCGCTCACTCCCAACAAATGTCAGCCTTCGAAGTACTACCTCAAACCCGCCTTCTTTTCCATCAAGGCCCGAACTCTCAAAGGCAGGCCGAAGAGGCTGATAAATCCGGCGGCATCCTTATGGTCGTAATCGCCGCCGGCGCCGAAGGTCGCCAGGTCCTCGCTGTAAAGAGAGTAGGGCGATTTAACCCCTGCCGGGGTGCAGCTGCCCTTGTACAGCTTCATGCGCACGCTGCCGGTGACCGTTTCCTGGGTGCTGTCCACAAAGGCATCAAGGGCCTTTTTCAGGGGCGAGAACCAGTTGCCGTCATATACCAGCTCGGCGTATTTAGCAGCCACTATTTCCTTGAAGTGCATGGTCATGCGGTCCAGGGTGAGGGCTTCCAGTTCCCGGTGGGCCAGGTAAAGGACGGTGCCGCCGGGGGTTTCATAAACGCCCCTGGATTTCATGCCCACCAGGCGGTTCTCCACCATGTCGGCAATGCCGACGCCGTTGGCCGCCGCCAGGTCGTTCAATTTTTCCACCAGGGTTACGGCATCCAGCCTTTCCCCGTCCACGGCCACCGGGATGCCCTTTTCAAAGTCAATAGTCACATAGGTAGGTTTATCCGGGGCCTGTTCCGGGGGGGTAATGATTAAATAAAGATCCTCCTGGGGTTCGTTCCAGGGGTTCTCCAGGTCGGCGCCTTCGTGGCTCAAGTGCCAGAGGTTGCGGTCCATGCTGTAGGGCCGGTCTTTGGTGACCGGTACGGGGATGCCCCGGGCGGTGGCATAGTCAATGGCCTCTTCCCGGGAGCGGATGTTCCAGAGGCGCCAGGGGGCAATGACCTTCAGATCGGGGTTTAACGCTTTAACTCCCAGTTCAAAGCGCACCTGGTCATTACCCTTGCCGGTAGCGCCGTGGGCCACGGCGATGGCGCCTTCCTTTTCCGCCACCTCTACCAGGCATTTGGCAATGAGGGGCCGCGCGAAGGAGGTACCCAGCAGGTACTTGCCCTCATAAATGGCCCCGGCCTTTAATGTCGGCCAGATATACTCTTCAACGAACTCCTGCTTTTTATCGAGGATGTAAACCTTGCTCGCCCCGCTCTTGAGGGCTTTTTCCTCCAGGGGCGCCAGTTCCTCTCCCTGGCCGAGATCGACGGCCATAGCAATGACCTCATAACCGTAGGTTTCCTTTAGCCAGGGGATAATAATGGAAGTATCCAGACCGCCGGAATAGGCGAGGACTACCTTTTCCGCCATAGTAGAAACTCCTTCCTCCTGCGAAAATAGTGTTCTGCCAGAAATAGTGATTTTTATGGTAAAATATCTCTGCCTTCTACTTGAGCCTGCATTTTCATAGTTCGCTGGGAGGGAAATAGAAACCTGGCAAGATAGGCTAACCCATCAGTGCTGCCAAAATAGCCTTGTGGGCGTGGAGACGGTTTTCAGCTTCGTCAAAAACGGCTGACTGGGGACCGTCCATCACTTCGTCGGTAATCTCTTCACCCCGGTGGGCCGGCAGGCAGTGCATGACCATGGCGTCAGGTTTGGCCAGCTTCAGTATCTCGCTGTTAAGCTGGTATTTCTGGAAGGCCTGGCGCCGCTTTTCCGCCTCGGCTTCCTGGCCCATGCTGGCCCAGACGTCGGTGTAAAGGATATCGGCACCCTCGACGGCTTCCCGGATATTATTGGTTACAGCTATCTGGCAGCCGTTATAGGCGGCTATGCGCCGGGCTTCTTCTACCACCTGGGGCAATGGTTCATAGCCAGGAGGGCAGGCGATGGTCACATTGAGGCCCACCTTGGCGCCGCCGTACATGAGGGAATGGGCGACGTTATTGCCATCGCCGATAAAGGTAAGGTTTAAACCTTTTACCGTACCCTTCCACTCGCGGATGGTCATGATATCCGCCAGGGCCTGGGTGGGGTGCAGCAGATCCGTCAGGCCGTTGATGACGGGGATGGTGGCGTGGGCCGCCAGTTCCTCTACATCCTGGTGGGCAAATGTGCGGATCATTATGCCATCCAGGTAACGGGACAGGACCCGGGCCGTATCGGCAATGGTCTCACCGCGGCCCAGCTGCAGGTCGTCTTTGGTCAGGAAAAGGGCATAGCCGCCCAGCTGGTACATGCCTACTTCAAAGGCTACCCGGGTGCGGGTGGAACGCTTGGTAAAGATCATGCCCAGGGTCTTGCCGGCAAGGAGTGGATGGGGCTCCCCTCTTTTAAGTTTGGCCTTGAGTTCGTCGGCCAGGTCCAGGAGGTAAAAGATTTCCTCGGGGGTAAAATCCTTCAGGGAGATGAAGTCACGGCCTTTGAGACCCTTTGCCAGGTCGTTCATTAAAAACCTCTCCTTTCGCCTTTTGAAATGTTATCCTTGGCGCTTAATGCGCCCCTTGCCCCAGAACTTCCTGTAAAGCGTCCTTTAAAATAGCTATGGCCCGGTCGATTTCGTCCTTACTGATAGTCAGGGGGGGCAGGAAACGCAGGACGTGCCCGTGGAGGGAGTTGATCAACAAACCCCGTTCCTGACAGGCGGCCACCACCGCGTCGGCCGGGCCTTCAATCTCCAGTCCCAGCAGCAGTCCGCGGCCCCTCACTTCTGTCAACTGGGGAAATTCCCGGGCCAGCCTCTGCAGCTCCTGATAAAAATACTCTCCCACAACGCGGGCATTCTCCACCAGGCCCTCTTCCAGCAGGGCCTTGAAGGCAGCCACCCCGGCGGCCGTAGCCAGGGGATTGCCGCCGAAAGTGGAAGCATGGTCCCCCGGGCCAAAAGCAGCCGCAGCCTTTTCTTTGGCCAGCATGGCGCCGATGGGCACCCCGCCGGCCAGGGCCTTGGCCAGGGTCATGATATCAGGCTCCACTCCATAATACTGGTAGGCGAAAAGATAGCCCGTCCGTCCCAGGCCGCACTGCACTTCGTCAAAGATTAGCAAAAGTCCTTCGTCGTCGCAGAGGGCCCGCACCGCCTGAAGGTAATCTTTATTAGCCGCGTAGACGCCGCCTTCACCCTGGACCGGTTCCAGCATGATGGCGCAGGTCCGGGGACTTACCGCCGCCCTCAGGCTGGCAAGGTCATTGAAGGGGACGTATCTAAAGCCCGCCGGCAGGGGAGCAAAACCGCGGTGGAATTTCTCCTGCCCGGTGGCCGTCAGGGTAGCCAGGGTACGGCCGTGAAAGGAACGGCGCATGGTGATGATCTCGTAGCTTTCCGGCCCCCGGTGTTCTTTGGCATACTTGCGGGCGAGCTTAATGGCTGCTTCATTGGCCTCCGCACCGCTGTTGCAGAAAAAGACTTTATCCAGGGCTGAATTTTCAACCAGCAACCGGGCCAGTTCCACCTGGGGTTCAATCCAGTAAAGGTTGGAGCAGTGGAGGATCTTCACCGCCTGTTCCCGGATGGCCGCCACCACACGGGGGTGGCAGTGCCCCAGGGAGTTAACTGCCAGGCCGCCTACAAAGTCCAGGTACTCCCGGCCGTCGGCATCCCAGACCCGGGCCCCCTCACCCCGCACCAGGGCCACGGGGTAGCGCCCGTAGGTCCGCATTACGTATTTTTCCCCCATAGCGATAATAGCCGCGTTATCCATTTCCGGCCACCTCCATATTTACATCTGGTTCGCTACTACCTGCTTCTCCACATGGGCTTTCCTGGCAGCAGCTGGCAGCTGCAGAGTAATCTATTTTTTAGCCCGGCACCACCATGGTCCCCACGCCGGTATCGGTAAATATCTCCAATAAGATAGAGTGGGGTATGCGCCCGTCAATAATATGGGTTTTCTTAACGCCGCCTTCCAGGGCGCGGATGCAGCAGCTGACTTTGGGGATCATGCCGCCCTCGATAACGCCCTGCCGGATGAGTTCCGGCACCCGGCCGACCTCAAGGGCGGAAATCAAAGAGCCGGGATCGTTGCGGTCAGCTAGAATCCCCTCCACATCCGTCAGGAGGACCAGCTTATCGGCCTGCAAAGCCACGGCCAGTTCTCCCGCCACCAGGTCAGCGTTGATATTGTAGCTTTCACCATCAGGTCCTACGCCGATGGGGGCCACCACGGGGATGTAACCTTCGGCGATGACGGTTTCAATAATGCCGGGATTGATCTTTTCCACCCGGCCGACAAAACCCAGGTCCAGGTCAACCTCCGCCCCATCTTCCTGCTGGATATGGGCCATTTGTTTCCGGGCTTCAATGAGGTTGCCGTCCTTGCCGCAGAGGCCGATGGCCTTGCCGCCGTAACGGTGGATATTGGTGACGATTTCTTTATTAATCTTCCCCACCAGGACCATTTCCACAATCTCCATTGTCTCGGCATCGGTTACCCGCTGGCCCTGGATAAACTCCGACTGTTTTCCCAGACGTTTAAGCATGCTGGTAATTTCCGGCCCGCCGCCGTGGACAATGACCGGCCGCATGCCCACCAGGTGCATGAGGACGGCATCCTGCATCACGGCCCTTTTCAGGTCGCAGTTGGTCATGGCATGGCCGCCGTACTTTATCACTACCGTTTTGCCGTAGAACTGGCGGATATAGGGCAGGGCTTCGATGAGGATTTCTGTTTTTTCCAGGGGTGAAAGGGGCATCTTGCGTTCCCTCCAGTACGCCCCCCCATAACGGGGCTTTTCTACGAAGCCACTAGGGGAGTTTCTATTTTAAGTCCGGTAGGATGCATTGATCTTTACATAGTCATAGGTCAGGTCGCAGCCCCAGGCGGTGGCTGCGGCCGTTCCCTGTTTTAAATCCAGGGTAATGGTGATTTCCTCTTCCCGCAAGATAGCCGCCGCCTTTTCTTCGCTAAAGGGCAGAGGCTCGCCATCCCGGGCCATCTGCTCGCAGCCGGCCCGGCTTTCCAGGTAAATGTCTACTCTATCCGGGTCGATCTCTGCCCCGGAGTAACCGGCGGCGCAGATAATGCGGCCCCAGTTGGCATCGGCGCCAAAGATGGCGCTCTTTACGAGGTTAGAGCCGGCCACGGCCCGGGCAACCAAACGGGCTTCCGCCTCGCTTGCCGCCCGCCGCACTTCCACAGTGAGCAGTTTGGTCGCGCCTTCCCCATCCCGGGCAATCAGGCGGGCCAGCTCACGGCAGACGTACTCCAGGCCGGCGCGGAAGGCGGCGTGATCTTCAATGGTCAGGGGAGCGTTGCCGGCGCAGCCGTTGGCCAGGATGACGGCCATATCGTTGGTGCTGGTGTCGCCGTCCACCGTTACCATATTGAAGGTCCGGTCCACCACTGCCCGCAGGGCCTGGTCCAGGTCATCCCGATCTATGGCGACATCGGTGGTCAAAAAGCAGAGCATGGTCCCCATATTGGGGTGGATCATGCCGGAACCTTTGGCTATGCCGCCAATGGTTACCGTGACCCCTCCCAGGTACAACTGGACGGCAATTTCTTTCTTTATAGTATCGGTAGTCATAATGGCCGCCGCTGCATCACCGCCGCCGTCCACTGCCAGCTTTTCTGCGGCCGCCCGGATGCCGGCACCGATTTTATCCATAGGCAGGGGCACGCCGATAACGCCGGTAGAGGCCACCACCACCTGCCAGGGTTCGCAACCTATGGCTGCAGCGGTAATAGCCGCCATTTCCCGGGCGTCGCGGTAACCCCGCTCTCCCGTACAGGCATTGGCATTGCCGCTGTTGCAGACAATGGCCCGGGCTATCCCGCTTTTAAGATGCTCTCTGGTAACTATCAGGGGTGCTGCCTTGACTCGATTTCTGGTATAGACGGCTGCTGCCGCTGCCGGCACTTCACTGACAATCAGGGCCAGGTCCTTCTTTTCCTTTTTCAAACCGGCATGGATGCCGGCAGCCACAAAACCCTGCGGAGCGGTAATGCCGCCGGTAACTTTCTGTATGTCAGCACTCATTTTTCTTTCCTCCGTATTTAAGGGCATATTCCCGGTGCAGCCAGGGCAGTGGTCTCCGGAAAGCCGTACATGAGGTTGAAGTTCTGTACCGCCTGCCCGGAAGCGCCTTTGGTCAGGTTGTCGATGGCGCTGACAACCACGACCCGACCGGTACGGCCATCCACTGTTAAGTTGATATGACAGTTGTTGCTGCCGTAGACCCAGCGAGTATGGGGCCACCTGCCCGGCGGCAGGAGATGGACAAAGGGCTCTCCGGCATAAAAGTCCTGATAAACCTGCCGGAGTTCTGCTTCCGTCGCCGGTCGGGCCAGGGTGGCATACATGGTGCTTAAAATTCCCCGGCTGATAGGCAGGAGGTGGGGCGTAAAAGATACCTTAACCTCCTTGCCTGCGAGAGCGCTCAGTTCCTGTTCGATCTCCGGGGTATGGCGGTGGCCGGCGACGCCGTAGGGATTGATGTTTTCGTGGCACTCAACGAAAAGGCTGGTTACTTTGGCCTCCCGGCCGGCTCCGGACACACCCGATTTGGCATCGATAATGATGGTTGCCGGATCGATATAACCGGCCTTGAGCAAGGGCGCCAGGCCTAAAATGACACTGGTGGGGTAACAACCGGGGTTGGCGACCACCCGGGCCCGGCGGATGGCATTTCTATGAATTTCCGGCAGGCCGTAGACGGCGTGAGCTGCCAGTTCCGGATTACCGTGAGGGACTTTATACCATTCCTCGTAAACTCTGGCCTCCCGGAAGCGCAGGTCGGCGCCCAGGTCGATGACCTTGACACCTTTCTTCAGGGCCTGGGCGGCTACCATTACAGCGTGGCCGTGGGGCAGGGCGATAAAGACCACTTCGGCCCGCTCCAGGACTTCTTCCGGGGTTAAATCTTCACAGGGGAGGTTGGTATAACCCGTTAGGGCCGGATAAACGTCAGCCATATCCTCACCGGCATAATGCCGGGAGGTCAGGGCCACCAGTTCTACTTCCGGGTGCCTGCTTAAGATACGCACCAGTTCGGCACCGGTATAACCGGTGGCGCCGATAATGCCTGCTTTGACCAATGGTGGGAACCTCCTTGATCTGGTGTTATAATTATACAACGGATTTGCATATTAATGCAATAGATCGGCAAAAAAATAACAAATCCTTAATTTTATATTAGCCCTGTGTGAAAAAGCCGGCTTTCCTGTTTCTTTTAACATTGACAGGGGTTACCGGGGGTCTTAAGATATAAAAAGGCGAAAGGAAGAAGAATCATGCCAGGATGGCAACGTAATCTTTATTTTATGGTTGTTGTTCAAATGCTGGTTACCGGAACTTTCCAGATTGCCACTCCTTTTTTACCCTTCTTTGTCACCGAGCTGGGGGTTACCGAACCCAGTCACCTTAAAGCCTGGTCCGGTATCCTCGTTGGAGTCAATGCCCTTTTTACCGGCCTGTTATCTCCTCTATGGGGCAGCCTGGCCGACCGTTACGGCCGCAAGCCCATGCTGGTCCGTTCATCGGCCAGCATCGCCATCTTTACCATATTGCCTGCTTTCGTCACCAGCCCCTATCAACTCTTAATCTGCCGCATCCTGATGGGCGTCTTTAGCGGTTATTCCTCAGCCGCCCTGGCCCTGGCTGCCAGCACCACTCCGGAAAACTACCTTGGTTTTGCGTTGGGCTGGCTGCAAACAGGTCAGGTCCTCGGCCTGGTGCTGGGACCTTTAATCGGCGGTATACTGGCTGATTTTTTTCCTTTCCGGATAGTCTTTATCCTGGCCGGGTTGCTGGGCATCATAGGAACCATTTTGGCAGCGACCATGGTCCATGAAGATTTTCACCCGATTGCGAAAACAGCAGTCGATACCAGAGGAAAGAGCAGCCTGATCGGGCTGCTCTCCTGGCCGTTAACGATTTATATCATGTTTGTCGTTATCTTCCTTTCCCAATTTGCCACGCGGGGTGTGGAACCCCTTATGCCCCTCTATGTGCAAGAGCTTGTCGCCGGCAGCGCCAATTTTAATACCCTGGTAGGCCTGACAGTGGCGATGACGGGGCTGGCTCAAGTGATCGCCGTCACCATCCTTGGCCGCCATGCCCATTACTGGGGCTACAAGCGCTGTCTCCTGACCTGCCTGGCAGGTTCGGCTTTGTTCTACTTCCCCCAGGCCCTCATCAGCCAGGTTTTCCCCCTCATCGGCCTGCGTTTTCTCCAGGGCCTTTTTCTCGGAGGTCTGTTGCCTATGGCCAATTCCCTGATCGGCCTGTTTACCCCCCTTGAAAAGCGAGGTAGGGTCTATGGCCTTACCCAGAGCGCTTTCTTTTTAGGCAACTTCTCCGGTCCCCTGGCCGGCGGCTTCTGGGCGGCCTTTTTCGGTCTGCGATCGGTTTTTTTCGCCGCAGGCATCCTCCTGATGCTCAATTTTATCTGGGTATGGCGGGAAGTAAGGGAACCGCAAGCAGCCTTAAAAATAAGCAGTGGAAAATGAAAAAGCACAACTTGCTAGACCCTGCCCGGCAACAGGTCCAAATGGGACTTCAAAACATAGCCCACCTGGCCGCCTCCGGTCTTTACCCGCCAGTAAGAAGGTTCCTCCGCTTTTAACCAGGACAGCAGGTCCTCATCCTCCAGGACAGCTACCTCTTCCCCGGCCGCCAGGTTAAGCATGTCAACATACTTACTTCCCCGGCGTTCTTTAAGGCTGGTGGTTTTATTTACCCTGCCCACGGCCATGACCATGGCTCCCCAGGCCGGCTCCCAGCGGTAGGTGTGGGTTACCGTCCGGCTCTGGATTTTTGTCCGGGGACCGGTTGCTTCCGGGGCCGACCAGAGGGACTGGCTGCTGATGGTTTTAATGACCAGCCGCCCCTCTTCCCGGGTAAAGTCCGTCGTCACCTGTTCGCTGACCCCCTGCCAGCCCTCGCCCTGGTCCAGCCATTTTTTATGCCAGCGTTCTTCATTGCCGGCAACTTTACGCCAGATTTCCTGCAAACCTTCCCCCTGCCAGCTGTACAGGGCATAAAAGCTGCTCAAAAAATAGCCGCCGAAGCGCTCATCCAGGAGCTCCCGGATTAATATGGCATTGCGACCGGCCTCTAGCTGTATCACCTTTACTTCCTGCAGGGGCAGGGTATTCAGGCAGGCCAGCATTACCTGCTGGCTTCCCGCGGTGCTGAATATACCCAGCAGGCCCCGGTCTTTAGATACAGTAACGCCGATAATCTTTTCCGTCCCTGCCGCCGGGGCAATATCCCCTTCAGCCTGGAGGTGATAAACCCCGATTTTACGTCCTTCGGCCAGTTCCTGTAATATTTCCCTGCCTTCCTTGCTGTCCTGGCCCATCACGGCCAGGGCCCGGGCTTCATAAACGTTGACTTCCCCGGTTGTCGTCCGCAGCCAGAAAACAACGGCTGCCACAGCGATAATTATCAATGATCGTAACCAGCGCCAGCGATTACCCATGTCCCCTCCCTCCATCCTTTTAAATTCTTATGCATCAGGATGGCGGGTATGAATATTGCCGGCAAATTCCTCTTTAATTCGCTGCAACAGCTCCCTGTCGAGCATGACATCCGCCGCCGTCCAGGCCAGGGCCGTGGCCGCCAGGATTACAACCCGCCGCCCGGCCTCGCCCCGGACTGCCCGGGCAAACTGGTAGCTGTGGGGTACCAGTTTGCCGGCGTTCAGAGATAGGTAGGGGTGGATGGCCGGCACAACCCGGCTGACATTACCCATATCCAGGGAACCGCGGCTGTAGCTGGGTGAGCCCGAATCCATTACTCCCAGCTTTTTCAAGTTGTCGCGCCAGGCTGCGGCCAGGGCACGGTTGGTCAGCATGGGTTCATAGGAAGGTTCGTAGTTGTGGTACCAGTAGCGGGTACCCGTTGCCAGGGCTGCTGCCGCGGCGCAGTTTTCCACCCGCTCGACAACCTTATTTAATGCCCCCCGGGTCCGGGCGCGGACGTAAAAGCGAGCCACGGCGCGTTCGGGAATGATGTTGGGCGAAGTCCCCCCCTCGGTAATAATACCCTGGATGCTGGCCCCGTCTTTCAAGTAGGGGCGCAGGCTGTTGATATGATTGAACAACTGGATGACTGCTTCCAGAGCATTAATACCTTCTTCCGGGCTGGAGGCGGCATGGGCTGCCCGCCCCTCAAAAACGAATTCCAGGGCTTCCAGGGCCAGGGAGTTCACTTCCGCGGCATTGGTATCCCCAGGGTGAAACATCATGGCCGCATCCAGGTCGTCCAGGACGCCCTGGCGAACCAGCACAACCTTGGCCCCGCGGGTCTCTTCGGCCGGCGTACCTAAAACGACAACGGTCCCCCGGAGTTCTTTAATTACAGTGGCTAACGCCAATGCCGCCCCGAGGCTGGCAGCAGCTATCAGGTTGTGGCCGCAGGCATGCCCCAGCCCCGGCAGGGCGTCGTATTCGGCCAGCAGGGCCACCCGCGGGCCGGGACCGCCATCTAGATCGGCCCTGAAGGCTGTCGGCAGCTGACACAGGGGCCGGGTAATCTTAAAACCCCGCTCCGCCAGGATGCCTGTCAGTAGATCTACGGCAAAATACTCCTGGTTGCCTGGTTCCGGGTGATCATAAATAGCTTCGGCTACATTGATAATTTGTTCTTTTAAGGTATCAATGGCCCGGGCAATTCTTTCTTTGACGGCAAACATGTGTGACTCCCTGCAGCTGATAGATTAGATGCCCCGGCGGGGGAAATAATAACCTTGAGGAGCATTTGAGGGGCGAACATAAAACCGTAAATAAGGGAGGTACTCCCATGACCCTGGCTACCTGCAACCGGCATTGCTCCTATTTAAACTACGGTACCTGTGAGCTGGGCGGAATCCTGGAACAGGGCCAGCCCGTCCTTTGCCCTTACCGGCACCGGGTAACGGCCACCCTTACCGGGGAAGTAAGCTTTCCGGCGGCCAGACTGCCCCGCAGTTTCGCAACTCCCCCTCATTACCGCTACCCCGGAACTAATCCTGCCCGCAGCAGCGGCCGCTCTTCCCAGGGGATCAGCGCCCCGCCGGGGCCGGGTGTAAGCTAAAGGATCTGCTGCCCGTCAACCCTGAGCCGGGGCTGGAGGAGAATGCCGTCCAGGTGGCTGGGAGTTTCAATCTGGCCGCCAAAGGTACTGTTATCGCCCAGAGCAATATGCACGGTACCCCGTACCTTCTCATCTTCCAGGACGTTGCCTGTCAACCTGGCCAGGGGATTTAGCCCGATACCCAGTTCGGCAATGTTGCGGCTGGCAGGGCCGTAACGGGTAAAAATATCTTCTAACAGGCGGGCTTCCCGGCCGCCGCCGACCGCCACGGCCTGTCCTGCTTCAACTTTAATCCGCAAGGGTTTTTCTAAAACACCGATGCCGGCCAGGGCTCCGTCAATAACCAGCAGCCCCTGGGCCGTTCCTTCCACCGGGGCCACATAAGCCTCCCCCGCCGGCAGGTTACCAAAGCTGCCCGGCCGGGTGTAAAGGCCGGTATCGGGGTGCCCCTGGCGGCCGGCAATACTAAAGGTAAGATCCGTTCCCGCCGGGGTCGTCAGGTGGACCTCCCGGCCACGGGTCAAAATGGCTGCATAATGCTCACAATCGGCAGCCAGGGCCTTATAGTCGACGGCCAGGGTGCGTTCCAGCATATCAACTGTAGCGCCGGGTAAGGAGGCGATGCGGGCGCCGTTTGCGTTAGCCTCCCGGCGGGCCCGGGTGTGGGATAGGGATCTGGAGGTAGCCAGGACGGCGACCTGGCTTTCCCGCATGGCGGCCGCAACCACAGCCGGCGGTTCCTGGCCGTGGTTGTCCCGCGGCAGCATAGTGATGATGGCCGCCTCGGCTTTTAGCTCCCGGGCGGCCTCAAAAAAAGCCTCACCAACGGGCTGCAGTTCAGTATCGGTAACCACGAGAACTGCTTCTCCGGCCCTGACCGCCAGGCATTCCATAAGGGCCAGGCGGCAGGCTGAAGCCAGATCAGGCATGTTAACAACTCCTTTCAATCCCTTACAATGGCCAGCTCGCTTCCGCAGGCGCGGCAGGTACGCCCTGCCAGGCCCGGCAGGGAAACATAATAGCCTGTCCGCCGGATGACCAGTTCGCCGCAAACCGGGCAGTAGGTGTTGTTGGCCTCCGGGTCGGCCACATTGCCCAGGTAAACATAATGTAAGTATTGCCGGGCCATTTCCCAGGTGCGGCGCATGGTTGCCAGGGGCGTCGGCGGCGCTTTCAGGCGGTACCGGGGAAAGTAGCGGGAAAAGTGCAGGGGCGTATCTACGCTTAAATTATCGGCCACCCATTTTACCAGCCCGGCCAGTTCCTCCGGGTCGTCGTTTAAGCCGGTCACCAGAAGCGTCGTGATCTCTACGTGGCTGCCAGCCTTTAATGCTGCCGCCGCCGTTTCAAGGACGGGCCGGTAGTCGCCGTGGACGATTTTGCGGTAAAATTCCAGGCTGAACCCTTTGACATCGATATTCCAGGCATCAATCCAGGGCAGGAGCTCGGCCAGGGGTTCCGGCCGGATAAAGCCGTTGGTCACCATAACATTCTTCAGCCCCGCTTCCCGGGCCAGCCGGGCTGTAGCCAGGACAAACTCAAACCACACCAGGGGCTCGGAATAGGTATAGGCTATCCCCACGCTGCCCACTTCCATGGCCTTATGAACCAGGTCCTCCGGGGTGACGGCTGCCGTCTCCGGTTCTTCCTGGGCTATCTCCCAGTTCTGGCAGAACTCACAGCGAAAATTGCAGCCCACCGTACCGGCCGAGAGTATGAGGCTCCCGGGATAAAAATGATAGAGAGGCTTTTTTTCAATGGGATCCAGGGCCAGGGAGGAATAGCGGCCGTAGTTGCGGGTATATAGACGCCCCTCCCGGTTTTCCCGCACCCGGCAGATGCCCCGGCCACCGGGGGCGATAACACAGGTATGGGGGCAGAGACGGCATTCCACCTTCTCTCCGGGTAACTTTACATAATACACAGCTTCCCTTCCGGCCATTGAACAACCCCCTCGTCATTTGCCTGGCTCGCCGGATCTTTTTCCCAACACTGGTTTAATTACCTTTACCGGCCGGCTTATTATTAATTAATGGTAGCGTGTAACCTTAAACCTTTCCAGCTGGTACGGCTCATCGGGACCGATGCCGCCCTTCTGACGGGCAATAGCCACCTGTTCTTCAACGGTATCAATGCCCTCCAGATCCGGGAGGAGCAGTCCCCGCCGCCGGCCGCAGCTGACGATGACGCCGTATACCTTGGGGTCCAGGTCGGCCAGGGTAGCCGGTTCGGGTTCGCTCAAGACGTCTACCGAATATCGAAGTTCCGGCAGTTCTTCTACTGTCACCGGGGGAAAACGGGGATCTTCCAGGCCGGCTGCCAGGGCATTGTAAATAATCTCCTCGGCCAGGTTGGCCCTGGTTGGGCCGATGGTACCGATACATCCCCTTAAACTGCCGTGTTTTTTGATCGATACAAAGGCACCGGCCCGGCCGGCCAGTTCCGGGGGCAGGGGGTCGGGCACGGGCAACACTTTACCAGTCCGCAGGTAATGCTCCAGGCTCTGGCGGGCCAGGCGCACCGGCAACGACTCCGCTCCCGGTTTCTTTGCTTCAGCCAGCAGGCTCCGCCCCGGCGCTTTCCCTGTAGGCTCCAGGTGGGCGACCAGGTAACCGACGCCAAAGGGGCCTTCATAGGACAAAACTTCCCCCCGCACTTCATAGCCGTCCAGGGCCCCCAGGCCCATTATAAAGGAACGCAGGCCGCACTCGCCGGCTCTTTCCGCCAGGTCATCCGGTATGGCCAGGATCCCCTCCACGTCCTGGCGAGCCAAAAGCTCCTTCACCCTGGCATCAAACTCCCTGCCCCGCGGGTCGTACCCTGCCGGCGCCCCGGGCAGGAGCCGGTGGGAAAGATCGCCGCTGGCCACCAGCAGGGCACGACGGGGGCCGGCCTCAATGGCACGGGCCAGGGCAGCGCCAAAGGCATAGAGCTGTTGCCGTTCCAGGAAGGCCATACCCATGGCTACCAGGGGAGCAGCAATACCTGCCTGTCGCAGGTAATAGAGGGGCACCATCATACCGTGGTCCAGTTCCGGGGTTAACCTGTAACGACGGCAGGCGGCATCGTCCAGCCAGGCCACCGGCACCCCCCTTTCCCGGGCCGCCTCAGCTATGGCCCGGCTGAGTTCCAGGTCCAAAGGATAAGTAAACCTGACTTCCCCGGCTCTAAAGGCCGCCAGATCACCCTTTAACTCCCCGGTGGCCCAGATTCCTACGGCGTCGCGGAAAACCGGCCCGTGGGGAGAAATGATGACTACCACCTCCGGGTGGCGGGCGGCAAGTTTTGCTGCCAGTTCTTTAACCGCCTTAACTGTGGCCGCAATTCTGGTCACCTCGCCGCGGCCAACTTCCGGAACCATAAGCGGCGGGTGGGGCATAAAGACCACATCCAGTACACATCCCATACAATCACCCCTTTTAATATGACCCGACACTCATCCTTTCATGTAACTGCTTCCAGCCCGTGGCTTCCCTTCAGGTTTACTTTACCACATCTACCAGCACTTTGACAGGGGGTAAAGATCCTGGTGCCATTTGCTATTGTACCGGCGGCGTTCCTTGCGTTAGAATAAAAGGGAATATAGCTTGAGCATACGGCTATATCCGGCAACCCGGTGGCAGGTTTTAATACCAATTTACCTACCCGGAGGTGACAGGAAATGCCTCTTTTCATATCCCTGGTTGAACGGATGAGTGTAGTTATAACCCTGGCCTTTATCCTGACCCGTTCCCGGACATTCCGGAAATTGCTGCAGGAGCAGGCCAGTTCTTACCAAAAATTTCTATTAATCCTGCTTTTTGGTTCGCTGGGAATCTTTGGTACCTACTCCGGCATCCCCCTCCAGGATGCCCTGGCCAACTCCCGGGTTATTGCCCCCATGGTAGGCGGGCTGTTTGGCGGTCCCATGGTCGGCTTCCTGTCCGGCTTGATCGCCGGCGCTCACCGTTACTTCCTGGGGGGCTTCACCGCCCTGGCCTGTGGCGTTTCCACCACGGTCGAAGGCCTGCTGGGAGGCCTGGTAGCCCGGGCCTACCGCCGGCGCCCCATACCCTGGCCGGTGGCCTTTGCCGCCGGTTTCGGTGCTGAAGCGTTGCAGATGCTGATTATCCTGGCCCTGTCACGGCCCTTTGCTGCCGCCTGGAGCCTGGTCAAGGTCATCGCCTGGCCCATGATGCTGGTTAATGCCAGCGGTATTGCCCTGGCGGTAATCATTATTCAGAACGTCCTCCGGGAGCAGGAGCTGGCCGGTGCCGTCCAGGCCCAGAAGGCCTTAAAAATTGCCAACAAAACCCTGCCCTACTTACGCCGGGGGCTTAATGCGGATTCCGCCCGTCAAGCGGCGGCTATTATTATGGAGATTACGGGTCTGGAGGCTGTAGCCCTTACCAGAGGCGATGAAATTCTGGCCCACGTCGGTGCCGGGAGCGACCATCACCGCCAGGGACAGAAGGTTCTGACCAGTGCCACCCGCCAGGCCCTGGAAACCGGCAAAATCCAGGTGGCCCAGGTGGCAGCGGAAATCGGTTGCCACCACCAGGGTTGTCCCTTAAAGGCAGCCGTAGTCGTCCCCCTGCACTCGCGCGGCAAGGTAATCGGTACCTTAAAGCTCTACCACACCCGGGCCAATGCCGTTGGCCCCCTGGACCTGGAGCTGGCCGCGGGCCTGGGCCACCTCTTCTCCACCCAGCTCGAACTGGCGGAAATTGACCGGCAGGAACAACTGGTTGCCAGGGCCGAGATCCGGGCGTTGCAGTCCCAGATCAACCCCCACTTTTTGTTTAATGCCCTGAACACCATCATGTCCGTCTGCCGCCTGGACCCGGAAAAGGCGCGGCAACTCCTGGGGTACCTGGGAGACTTCTTCCGCCGCAACCTCCAGCATCCGGAGCGGCCGGTCACCCTGGCTACAGAAATTGAGCATGTACGTTCTTACCTGGCCATTGAGAAGGCCCGCTTCGGCTCCCGCCTGGAGGTAACCATTGACATCGAGCCCGGAGTAGCCCATTACCTTTTGCCGGCCCTGACCCTCCAGCCCCTGGTGGAAAACGCCGTCAAGCACGGCCTTTTACCCCGCCGGGAAGGAGGCCGGGTAACCATCATCGCCCGGGAGGTAGACGGCGAGGCCCGGATAACCGTCAGTGACAATGGCGTGGGTATAGATTTAAACAAGGTAAACGGGTTATTAACGGGTAAACCGGGTAATAGTAACAATGTCGGCCTGGTTAACGTTCATGAGCGCCTGCGCCTGCTCTACGGACCGGAATACGGCCTGCGCTTTAGCCTGAATCCGGGAGGCGGTACGCGAGTGGAATTCTCCCTGCCCCGGCAGAGCCAGGCAGTTTTGCAGGAAGGGGTAGCCGGTTGATGCAAGCCCCCATCGCCCGCGAAGAAAAACCGGCCCGCCACGAATTACGTTACCCCCCTGGCATCAGGGGGCTTTCCTATTTGCCTGGCCGGCACCGGGGCCTTTTCCAGCCAGGTAATTAACAATACCGGCGTAGATGGCAAAGGCCATCTGGCGCTGGTAGTGGGGATCGGCCAGGAGCTTTTCTTCCCGCGGGTTGGAGATAAAGCCGACTTCCACAATGACTGCCGGGATCTCCTGGGTGCGGAGGACAAAAGCGTCGATACTTAAAGGTACCCGGTCGGTATTGGCCAGGCGGCGCCTGATTTCCGCCTGGATGGCCTCGGCCAGTTTTTTCCCTTCCGGCGATCGGGGGTCGTAAAAGAGCTGGGCGCCCTTTTCCCGGGCGTCAAAGGCGTTGCAGTGGACGGAGATAAAGAGATCAGCCTTGACCTTCCGGGCGAGCTTAACCCGTTCCACCAGGTCATCGCCGGATTCCCCTTCCGGGACGTTTTCATCCTGGCGGGTGAGGAAAACGTGAGCGCCGCCCTGGCTTAAAAATTCTGCCAGTCGCTGGCTGATGGCCAGATTCACCCGGTCTTCCGGGGTCCCTCCAGGACCAGTGGCACCGGAATCAATCCCGCCGTGACCGGGGTCGACCACCACCACCTGGTTGGCCACCGCCCAGGAAAGGGCCTGGATGGCCCGCTCCTCTTCCAGGCTCCGGTAACCGCTCCAGGCCAGAAAAACAGCTCCAACTGCCAGCAGGGCGGCCATAACCTTCAGGCCGCGCCGCCGGGAAACAATTACCACCCGCGCCATGAACCCCGCCTCCCCCGGTAAAAAATATGCCCTAAATTAATTCGTTAAACCAGGGAACTATTTCCTGCGCGGCAAATAAATAATCCTTGATCCTCCTTCCTTATTATTGTTAAAATTAATTCTCAAGCAAAAGCGAAGGGTCCTTCAAAAAGGTTACCTAAACCACCTGAGAAGTGAAAACTATGGGAATAAGAAGGGAAGAAAAACTGTGGCTGTAATCGTTGTCCAGGACCTGGTCAAGCGCTTTAACGACCTCACCGCCGTCGCCGGGGTGACCTTTAACGTCGAAGAGGGAGAAATCTTCGGCTTCCTGGGGCCGAATGGCGCCGGTAAATCGACCACCATCAAAATCCTCTGTACCCTGCTCAAGCCCACCAGCGGGCGGGTCATCCTGGCCGGGTTCGACGTTGCCCGCCAGCCGGATGCCGTGCGCCGCGCCATCGGCCTGGTTTTCCAGGACAGCTCCCTGGACGACCGCCTGACGGCCGAAGAAAACCTGCGTTTCCACGGCCTCCTCTACGGGCTCTCCCGGGCTACCATCCAGGAGCGCATGGATGAAGTCCTGGCCATGGTGGATCTGGCCGGGCGCCGCCGGGATATCGTCCGCACCTTTTCCGGCGGCATGCGGCGGCGGCTGGAAATAGCCCGCGGCTTCCTCCACCACCCCCGAGTCCTCTTCCTTGATGAGCCGACAGTAGGCCTGGACCCCCAAACCCGCAGCGTCATCTGGCGGCACATCCACCGCCTGCGCCGGGAAAAAAACATCACCATCTTTATGACCACCCACTACATGGACGAAGCGGAAAACTGCGACCGCATCGCCATCATTGATCACGGCCGCATCCAGGCCCTGGATACGCCGGACAACCTGAAACGCCGGCTGGGGGGCGATGTGGTCACCATGATGACTGTTGATGACGCCCGCCTGCAGGAGGAAATTGCCGCCCGCTACGGCGTGAAAGTCATTAAAGACGAAGAAGGCCTGCGCCTGCAGGTGGATGACGGGGCTGCCTTTATCCCCCGGGTGGCCGCCGATTTCCGGGGACAGATTAACAGCATACATTTACGGCGCCCTACCCTGGATGACGTTTTCCTGAGCCTCACCGGCCGGGCCATCCGGGAAGACAGGGTCTCTTCAACCGAGCTCATGCGCCTGAACCGCCGCCACGGCCGCCGGCGGCACTAAGGAGGTAACTTCCATGCAACCTGCCCTGCGGGCCATCTACACCATCTGGTACCGGGAATTTATCCGCTTCATCCGCGAGCGTAGCCGCATCATCGGTATGATCGGCCAGCCGCTGCTCTACCTCCTCATCGTCGGCCAGGGCATTGCGGCGGCCATGGGCTTCCGCGGCGTACCTGCCAGCGTCCCCGTTAACTACGTCCAGTTCATGTATCCCGGCATCCTGGGGATGTCCGTCCTTTTCACTTCCATCTTTTCCGGCGTCTCCATCATCTGGGACCGGGAGTTCGGCTTTTTAAAAGAGGTCCTGGTGGCGCCGGTACCCCGCTGGGCCACCGCCCTGGGTAAAGCCCTAGGAGGTAGCACCGTGGCCCTTATCCAGGCCGCCATCATGCTCCTCCTGGCACCTTTGATTAAAGTCTCCCTTACTCCAGTTACGATTCTTAAGCTCCTGGGCATCCTGTTCCTTATTTCCCTGGGCCTGACCTTCCTGGGAATTGCCATTGCCAGCCGCATGACTACCATGGAAGGCTTCCAGATGTTCATGAACTTCCTGGTCATGCCCCTCTTTTTCCTGAGCGGCGCCATGTTCCCCATGACCAACCTGCCAGGATGGATGAGTGTTTTGATGAAACTAGACCCCCTCACCTACGGTGTTGATGCCCTCAGGCGACTGGTGTACAGTGGCACCGACCCCCGGGCGTTGCAATATCTTGTTCATTACAGCCTGGAGTTTGACCTGGCCGTAGTTACCGGCGTGGCCCTGTTCCTGGGATTCTTAGGCTCCTGGTCCTTCAGCCGGCAGGAGTAAATAATAAAAAGCGGCTGCAGGTAAAGCCGCTTTTGTGATTTCTTGAAAAAAACCTGACCGGGCAACCGATCTTCCCCTTTTTACTTTTTACCCTACCTGATGCTACTTACCCGCCGGCCCGGCCTGGGGACTGACCCCTGGCACTACTGCACTCTCTTCCCTCTCTTTGGTAAAGGTAATTACCATGCAGAAGGCACAGATAAAGATCAGGAAAAGGATCATACCAAAAACGCCTTTAGAATAAAGCCAGGAAAACTGGTTGACAGCCAGGATTACCAGAGCCAGCCCGGCAACTATGGCCCCTAGTCCCATATTTTTGGCTATCCCTTTCTCAGGTATAGCCCAGCGGTAGCCGCCAGCCCTTTCCACCAGGGTCACCAGGGTCAAGGCCGAAACGTTAAAGATCATGCCAATCCACACCGGGTGGATGTTCAGGTAAAACTTCGCAGGGTGCCAGCCGCCCAGGTGATACCAGATTATACCGGAAACAAAACCGGCGATCAGGGCGCTTATCGCTGCCTTTCTGGTCGCCAGCGGCCAGAAGAGCACCCCGATGACGGGGGCAAAGGTAGCCCCGTTACGGGCCGTCCAGGCCAGGACATTCCACCACGCGGCCTGCTCCGTACGCAGGAAGCCAAAGATAATCATCAAGCCGGTTAAAAGTACCAGGGACCATTTGGTGTAGGCGACCATCTGCTTATCGGTAACTTCAGGGTTCAAGGACGAAACCACATCCCGTCCCAGGCTGGTAGCCCCGGAGAACTGGCAGGGAGCCCCCCACCCCAGGGCGCAGGCCCAGATACCCATGAAGAAGATGCCCACCAGGGGTGCCGGTAAAACCTGGGCCAGGTATTTGGGTACGGCCACCAGGCCGCGGCCGACGCCAGGAGCCACTACTGCTGCGGCCATACCAAAGAGAACACCCATGACAATAAAGACGATATTAAAACCTGCCGCCCAGAGGAGACCCTTTTGCCCCTCTTCCGGCGTGCGGCAGGAGAGGGCCATCTGGAAGGCCGCCTGGGCCAGGAAAACGTTGACCAGGAAGGTGCCGAACCAGGCGAGTATTGTTTGCAGGCCAACTGTAGTCAGGCCGAACATGGCCGGTTTGGCCGCTGCCAGCTGGGCCAGGCCGGCGAAACCGGGTTTAACAAAGAAGGCGATAAGGCCGATGATAAACATCAAAGTAAAGGCAATCGTATTGGCCGTTTGCGTAAAGACCACCGACCACATGCCGCCTGCTTGCAGGTAAATTAGCAGGAGCAGGGCGCTGAAGATTACCCACGTAGATAACGACATCCCTGTAAAGGCGCTCATGGCGGCGGCAAAGGCCAGGGCATTGGCGGTGGCGTACATGGGAAAGGTAAAGGCCGTGACAGCGCCGGCGATGGCCTTGGCCGTCCGGCCATAGCGATCACCTATTAAACCCGATACGGTCACTACCAGGCGCTTGCGGAAGGGTATCACAAAAAATAAGGCGATAATTATCACGTGGATTAATTCCGCCACGCCGTACCAGCCGGCAGAGATACCCGTCGTGTACGCCAGCTCCAGGATAGCGATATACGAGGAACCGGAAAAAAGCCCGGTGATACAGACGGCTACCATCCAGGGTTTGAACTTACGGCCGCCCACCCAGAAGTCCTCACCGCGGGCGGCACGGCTCCTGGCAATGTTGCCGGCAATAATAAGAACGACTGTATAGATAACAGCCATAAATAAAATCCAGAAAGCGTAGGTATTCATTCCCAGTTCCCCCCTATAGCCCTGTTAATATTTAATTCTACCGGTGATTATCTTCACCGTTCCCTGCTTTTAATTACCACTGCCCTCTTTCAGGAAAGGGTAAGGATACTCTTCTCCGTTAATTTTAAAGGCATACTCGATGGAACCGGCCGTCTTCATCATGTTGGCTGCCGAGCAGTACACCTCGTCGGCCAGCTTGATGGCCTGGGCCACCTTTTCCGGCGGGATATTGGCACCCTGGAAATCGTAAACTACCCGCATCCGCGTAAAAATCTTGGGGTGGTCGGCGGCCCTTTCACCTTCTACCGCAATAGTCAGTTTATCAAAGCTGACCCGCATTTTTCGCAGGATGTGGGTTACCTCGATGCCGGTGCAACCGCCCAGGGCCATAAGCATCAGGTCCATAGGCCGGGTCCCCTGGTTTTCGCCACCATAAACAGGGCTGGCGTCCATGGCTACCTGATGGCCGGCACCGTCTTCGCCTACAAACTGCATCTTTCCCACCCAGCTGACAGTTACTTTACCCATAAATTTTTCCTCCTTACAATTATTCTTGTTACCGCAATCACTTGTCATTTATTGCAAAACTCATGCCAGGGCATAAAAAAACACCTGTACCTTCTCCGGCCCCAGGGGAAAGGAATAAATAAATTTCTTTTTCTGGTCTATATACGCACCAGATATTTCGTCTATTACTTTACTTCTTCAGCCGCATTATAGCTGACTTAATATAATTTATAGCGGTGCAGTTTTAAACCACATCGGTTCGATTTTGTACCATCAGGCCATACGCTTGGGCCTTGCGGAGCAACGTTGAATGGGATATACCCAGGGCCCGGGCGGCCCGGCGCAGGCTGCCGTGCTGCTCGAGGGCCAGGGTTATTAACTGCCGCTCAACCTGTTCCCTTGCTTCATGAAGGGGTAAAACCTGCCTCAGATGCAGCGCTTTACCGGTATCCCCGGGCTCTTCCTGAAATTCAAGGGGCAGGTGTTCCGGCTGGATTAAGTCTCCTTCGCCCATAATGACTACCCGCTCCATAACATTCTGGAGTTCCCGGACATTCCCAGGCCAGGAATAAGCCTCAAGCAACTTACAGGCCGCGAAGGACAGGCGTTTGGCCGTACCGTATTTATGGTTAAATCTTTCCAAAAAATGCCTGGCCAAAGGTAAAATATCTTCCCTCCGCTCCCGCAAAGGCGGGATCCTTATAGGCACTACATTTAAACGGTAATAGAGGTCTTCGCGGAAAGTCTTTTCCCGGACCATCCGGGCCAGGTCCTTGTTGGTCGCAGCCAGGACGCGGACATTGAGCTTAATGGCATGGCGACCGCCAAGGCGATAAATCTCCTGCTCCTGGAGAAAACGCAACAACTTGACCTGCAATCCAAGGGGCAGGTCTCCTATTTCGTCAAGAAAGAGGGTGCCGTTATTGGCTACCTCGAGGAGACCTATTTTCCCCTCTTTACTGGCTCCGGTAAAGGCTCCCTTCTCGTAACCGAAGAGCTCGGATTCCAGCAGGTTTTCCGGGATGGCACCGCAGTTTATTTCTATAAAAGGCCCCCTGCAGCGCGGGCTATGCTGGTGAATCAGCCTGGCAATGACTTCCTTGCCGACACCGGATTCCCCCGTTATAAGGACGGTAGAATCGACGGCCGCCACCCTTAAGGCCTGGTCCACCACCCTTTGCATGGAGATACTCTGGCGGATCACCTCAGGGGCTGCCAGCTGGCGGGCTCGCAAGACCCGGATCTCCGCTGCCGCTCGCTGGGCCTCTTCTTTAAGATGGCGCAATTCCGTCATATCGCGGATGTTGATAACGACTTGAGAGACAGCCCCCTCCTCATTGAAAACAGGGCTGCCGGTAAGAATGGCCTCCCGGTCGGCCGGAGTCTGGTACATGACAGTTACAGCCTTGCGGCTCTCACGGACAAGGTGCCAGAGCTGGTATAGCTGCTCTTCTGCCTGGCCGGCACCGGGCCGCAACTTTTCACCAACAACAAGCCGCCCTTCCTCCGGCGCCATAATACGTCCAAAAGCCTCATTAACCCCCAGGACAATGCCCTGGCTGTCAACAATAACCATACCGTCATAGCAGGCCTCGATAACACTCTTAAGCTGCCGGTTCAAAGACTTGACCGCCTTTAATTCACTGGAGATGGCCTCCAGTTCGGAAATATCCTGGAGGACCAGTACAACCCCCTGTTCCCTGCCATCCCTGGTAATAGGGCTGCGCCGGATGGCCAGGGTTCTATCTCCTGCACGCGCCTTATGAAACTGGTCACCGGCTGCTTTGGTAAGAAACTGGCTTAAACCAGACGCCGCCAGGACGGTGGCCGCCGGCTGCTCCAGTGCTGCTGCCGCCGGCAGGTCGAGGAGCCGGGCCGCCGCCGGGTTGATGTGGCATATTTTCCCTTCCCGGTCGACGGCAATGATACCGTTTGGTACCGCCTCCAGTACTGCTGCCAGCTCGCGTTCCGCCTTTTCCAGGGCCCGGTGCACCTTATTGATCAGGCCAATCCTGGTCAGGACGCCGCTCAAGCGCCGCTCTTTGTTTAAAACAATCAGGCGGTCAATAGGTAAATTGGCCACCTGCTCAAAACCTGTATCCTCATCGATGCAGACCAGTTTCCTATCCATGACCTCTTCAATAGGCGTAGCCATGGTAGCCCCCTGCTGCAGGGCTTCCAGGAGGCGAAAGACGGTAATAATGCCCACCACATCGCCGTCGGCGTCCAGGACCGGAGCGCAGTTGACCTGCTGCCGCTGGTAGACGGCCACGGCATCGGCCAGGGTCTGCCAGTAGTATAACGTCTCCGGGTTGTTGAGCATGACCTGCTTGACCTGCACCGGAGGCACCTACCCTCAAAAGAAATAGGAATAGCCCGGGTACTACTGTACCCCTTGAGGCTACCCCTATTATAGCAGGTGGTTTATTTATGGACCAGATCCAAAAACATCAACAGCACACAGGTTCTTCTTCCCTGTTCGTTTTACCATTGAGCTGCCCGGCCGCCGCCCGGTCCAGGATCACTGTTACACAGGGGTGCAGCTGCAGCAGGGAGGCTGGCACCCTTGTAGTCACCGGCCCCTCCAGGGCCTGCGCCACCGCCAGAGCTTTATCCTCTCCACTGGCCAGAAGTAAAATCCGCCTGGCCTTCATAATGGTCCCTATTCCCATTGAGATGGCCCGGCGCGGTACCTCCTCAACGCAGGAAAAAAACCGGGCGTTGGCCAGAATGGTTTCCGGCGCCAGGTCAACGAGATGCGTAGTGGCGTTCAGGGCTGCTCCGGGCTCATTGAAACCTATGTGACCGTTCTGGCCTATCCCGAGGATTTGGAGATCAATGCCCCCTGCCGCGGCGATGGCGGCTTCATAAGCGGCGCAGGCTGCTACTACATTTTCCGGCCGGCCGGGCGGCAGATGGACGTTTTCCCGCCGCAGGTTAACGTGCTTGAAGAAATTCGTTTCCATATAATAATGATAGCTGTGGGGGTCATCGGGAGGTAATCCGTAATATTCATCCAGGTTGAAAGTAACCACGCGGCTAAAATCCAGGTTTCCCTGCCGGTAAAGCTTGACCAGTTCCTGGTAAAGGCCCAAAGGGGTTTCTCCGGTAGCCAGGCCCAGGACTAAATTGGGTTTTTGTTTAATAGCCCTCGTTACCAGGCTGGCTCCCAGCCGGCTCAAATGCTGGTAGTCTCTGGCTAGCACTATCTTCATGGTTAACCACCTCACCCGGCTTAGCCCTCGTCTAGACAGCTGTAGCACCATCCGGGGTACCCTGTTCCCCGGCCGAAAGGCGCGGTAAACCTCCCCGCTGGTATCTGCTAGCATCCTATACCCTTCTCGGTGAAAAAGGCCTGTACCTCGGCTGCGGTAGGCGCCCCCGTCGCCCCGCCCCACCGGGTTGCGGCCAGTGCACCACAGGCGCTGGCCCAGAGAGCGCACTTTTTAAGATCCCATCCTTTAGAGTAAGCGCTCAAAAAACCTGCAGCAAAGGCGTCTCCAGCTCCAACAGCGTCAACGCTTTGGACAGCAAAGGCAGGTAAGCTAAAGCGCTCTCTTTCGCTTTGCACAGCCACGCCGCGCCGGCCCCTGGTAATGACAGCCACCCGTACCTGTTCTCCCAGTACCTTTAAAGCTTTTTCCCAGCTTTCCTTTCCTGTCAGGGCGAGGGCTTCTGCTTCATTGGGAAAGAATATATCTACCAGGGTCAGCAGGCCCAGAATTTCTTCTCGCATCGCCGCAAATTCAGACCAACCCGTATCCAGGGACGTACTCAGGCCCTGTTCCCTGGCTGCCTGCAGTAGTTGTCTATATGCTGCTAAATTAATCTTCCAGTTAAGGGCGGAAATATGGAGGTGGGTAAAATGCTTCAACTCCCCGGCCGGTATCAGGGGTCGATAAGCAGCGTTGCTGCCCTGATAACTTATAAAGGAACGATCCTTGCTGGAAGTGAGAGCTATACTGAGGCCTGTTTTGTAGCCGGCCACAACTTGCAATAACGAAGTATCCACACCCATCTCTTCCAGGGTTTTACTTATATACTGGCTAAAGTAATCGTCACTTCGGTACCCATGCAGGCTTACCTGCTCCCCCAGTTTTGCTAACGCTACCGCGGTGTTAGCCGCGCTCCCGCCCACGGTAAAGTAAACATCGGGTATAAAAAGCTCCTGCCCGGGGTCGGGCATTGCTTCAAGATCTTTTATAATAAGATCTAGATTAAGGTCACCCGTTACCAAAAACCTGGTATCATGTTGCACTGCTGTCAATCACTTCCTTATCCAGGGGCCTTCCCCGGCCTTTCCCCCAAAATTATGCAAACCCTTTTGAGCTACCCCAATGTTCCTAATTCTGACCAGGCTGTTTCCAGCTTAGCTCTTGCCTCCTGGAGCCCTTGTCGTGCTTCGTGCAGCCAAATCTTCATGCCGTCCAGAATGTCGTTGCGCGACGCTAACATACGTTTTACTTCTACCGGGGCCACACCACCCCGCCCCTGGCGCACCGCAACAAAATGCTCCGGGTCCAGCGCCCGCTTGAGCTGCTGCGGTTGCAGTCCCAGATGCCGTCCTAAAATCTTTTCCGCCGCTGCTTCGACAATATCAACTTTCAGCTGCCGTACATCTTCCCCGCCATGCTTCATAGTTTCTTTTACAGCAATGGCAACGATGCGGTGGGCTGTCCGGAACGGCAGACCGAACTCTCTTACCAGAGTATCGGCCAATTCCGTCACGTTGGCATAGCTGGCGCGAGCCTGTTCGAGCAGGTAGTCCCTGTCCACTTCAAGGGTTGTAACAACCGCTGCCAGAAGCCGCAAAACCCTGGTTAAAGTTAAGAGGGAATGCCAGAGATAAGGTTGCATATCATCTTCGGTATCGACTATGTCACCGAAGGGTGTGTTATGCAACATCTGCATGACGGTTGTGGCGTCACCGGCCGCACTGCTCAATAAGGCGCGGGCATGTTCCAGGGATACCGGATTGCGCTTTTGGGGCATGATGCTGCTGATTTGCACGTACGGGTCGGCAACACGAATCCTGCGGAACTCACCGGTGCACCACTGGAGCATATCCTGTACCAGCCGCCCGATATGGATGGCTATGAGTATGGCAGCGGCCGCCGTCCCGCTCAGGTAGTCGGCCGAGGCAATGGCATCGTAGGAGTTCTCTATCAGACCAGCGAAACCCAGTAGTTCCGCCACCCGCTCCCGGCGGATAGGATAACCGGAAGTGCTGAAGGCAGCAGCTCCCATGGGACTGAGATTTACACAGGCATATGCCCCTTTTAACCTGTCGATATCGCGAGACAAGGCATCGGCGGCGGCCAGGAACCAGTGTCCCAGGGTTGTGGGTTGAGCTTGCTGGGTATGAGTATGGGCCAGCATGACGGTGCCGGCATGCTCTTCCGCCATTGCCAGTAGTGCTTCATACAATTTTATCGCGGCGTCAATGGCTTCCAGGATTCTCTCCCTCAGCACCATCCGGTACATGGTTACTCCCATGTCGTTCCTGCTGCGAGCAATGTGCAGGTTGCCGGCGACGTCCCCAGCATATTGAAGCAGTAGGTCTTCTACCCGGAAAAATAAATCTTCGTATTGCCCGTCATAATCAGACCTGGCTAACGCCTCCAGATCCAGGCTGTTCACGGCCGCCACGATTTTCCGGGCCACTTCCCGTCCCACTATCCCCTGTTCCACCAGCATTACAAGATGGGCTTTATGAATATCTATCATGGGAAGCAGCAAATTTGTTTTAGCCTCATCATAAATAGGCCGCAGTACGGCTTCGACAAAGCTCCTGCCCGGAAAGGCAATCCCATCCCGGGCCACAATTTCTGAGCGCAACTTCAATAATGTTCACCTCTTCATCCTCTTACCACCGGCGTATTTGAACCTCAACTCAAATTTATATTGCTGGTGCTACCCTGCTCCATGCGTTTCGTGAGGAACAGTACTACTAAGATCAGGAGTATCTGCAAAACGCCATAGGCTGCCGCAGTACCAAATTCAAAGGAATACATGCGGTTATTAATCTCTACGGATATGGGCCGGCTGCTGTGGGTATAGATCAAAATCGAAGCGACAAACTCCCCCACCCCCTGGACAAAGGCCATGAGCGCGCCTCCAACTACTCCACGCAGCATTAAAGGCAGGGTAACCCGGCGGAAACTGTACCACCAGCTGGCGCCCAGGTTGCGTGCAGCTTCCTCAAGGCTGGGATCGAGCTGGGCCAGGGCCGCCGCACTGGAACGGAATACAAGGGGGGCAAAACGAACAAAGTAGGCCAGGGGTAAAATCCAGAAAGTTCCTACCAGTACCTGTCCCAGGCTAAAAATAGAAGGCCGGTTAAAGGCTGTAATCAGGTTAATACCTACCACCGTGCCGGGCAGGGCCCACGGCAGCATGACGGCAGCGTCCAAGAGGCCTTTCCCCTTAAAGGCCAAGCGCGTCATCACGTAAGCAGCGGCAACGCCCAGAATAATGTCTCCGCCGGCGGCAATAGCACTCATTTCCAGGCTGTTGCGGATGGGCTCCCAGGCACGGGGATCGGTAAACAGGCGGACGTAATTCTCCAGGGTGTATTGGGGAGGCAAAACCTGCACCGTCCAGGTAGTATCCTTGGAAAAGGATATCAGTACCAGGGTCAGGATTGGCAACAGCAGTAAAATGACGGCGATTATCGCCCCTGCCATGGCCAGGTAACGCATAACCGGATTGCGGACTTCCATGCGGAGAGCAGTCACCCCTTTAGACAGGCTGCGGTAGGTCCGCCTCCCCTGATACCAGCGCATCAGCACCAGGAAGGTAATGGAAACCGCTGAAAGGATGGTTGACTGGGCTGAGGCCAGGGCCAGATTGCCATTGGTCCGGGAGATATAGATTTGCATGGTCATAGTCCGGTCGACGCCAAAAATTAGCGGGGCAGTATATGAAGCCATAGAGATCATAAAAACCAATAACGAGCCGGCAACCAGCGCGGGAGTAAGCATGGGCAGGATTACTCGCGTCCAGACCTGCCAGCGGTGCGCCCCCAGGTTATACGCCGCTTCTTCTATTGAAGGATCCATCCCCGCAAAAGCCGCCGCAGCGGATAAATAAAAATAGGGATACATGGTAAAGGTGTGGACCATCAGGACGCCGCCAATGCCCTTGAGGGCGAACGGAACTTTTTCCAGCCCGAACAGCACTTGCAAGCCGCGCGGAATTATACCGCTTTCTGAAAAGAGGAACATAAAAGTGAGAACACCAATCAGCGGCGGTAGGGCCATGGGCACCAGGGCCAGCGTTTCCAGCAACTTTCGCCCTGGAAACTCGAAACGGTGGAGTAAAAACGCCAGGCCGACACCAACCGCGCTTGTGGTTAACACGCTAAGAACTGAAATCAAGAGGCTGGTAAAAAGGGCCTCCAGATTAGCACCCCAGTGAAAAAATTCCCGGTAATGCGCAAGGGTTAAGCCGCCTTCAGGGGTAGTAACGCTGGATAAAAATGTGGCCAGCAACGGCTGCATCACATAGCCCCATAGCACCAGTACCAGGGGAGCTATGATAATATAGGTAAATAGGGGGGAGGTAGTGGCGCGCTGCCAGCTATCGATCCAGGTGTGCCTTGACATGCTTCTCACTCCACCAGGTAGATTCTTTCCGGGGGAAGTTTTAGCTTAATGGGGTCATTCTTGCGCCGTAGCTCGCCCTCGGAGGCCGCAACTGAAGCTACCAGCTTCAAATTATTAACACCGACGGTATATTCAGTGTAGGCACCGCCAAATTCCACCCCTAAAACCGTTCCCGCCAGCACGTTGTCCATTTCGCCGGGTTGAGCCAGCTGGATTCCTTCCGGTCGCACCGCCAGCAAGACGCGGTTGCCGGGGATTGCTTTCACCTGCGGATTACGGCGCTCCAGGTCTACCCCGATTACGAGATTGCCAGCAACCTTCACCAACCCCCTGTTCCCATCTATCCTGTCAACGACACCCTCGAGCAGGTTGCTCTTACCAATAAAGGTGGCTACAAACCGGGTAGCCGGCCGGTGATAAATCTCCGGCGGTGTGCCCACCTGGTGAACCCGCCCGCCCTCCATGACAGCAATGCGGTCAGAAATGGCCATGGCCTCTGCTTGATCGTGGGTGACGTAAATGGCTGTAATGCCAGACGCCAACTGTAAACGTCGAATTTCTGTGCGCGTTTCTTCTCGCAGCTTGGCATCAAGATTGGAAAGGGGTTCATCTAAAAGAAGTAAATTAGGTTGAATTACCAGCGCCCTGGCCAGGGCCACCCGCTGCTGTTGCCCACCCGAAAGCTGGTCAATACGGCGCTCTTCCATCCCGGCAAGCCTTACCTGGGCAAGGGCGGCAGCAACACGCTCGCGAATTTGAGCCTGCGGGACCTTGCGGACCCGCAGGCCAAAGGCAACATTTTCAAATACCGTCATGTGAGGAAAGAGGGCGTAGTTCTGGAAAACCATCCCCGTACCGCGCTCATTGGGCGGTAAATGGGTGACATCACGGTCGTCAAAGAAAATACTTCCCGCCGAAGGATAATTAAAACCGGCTATCATACGCAAAGTGGTTGTTTTGCCGCAACCAGACGGCCCCAGGAGAGTAAAAAACTCTCCGGCGCGGATGGTCAGGTTGATATCCTTGACCACCACGTTGCCACCGGGAAATACTTTAGAAACGTTTTTCAGGGTAACTGTAATCACAGTTATTGCCTGCCTTTACCCTTGATATTTTGATCCCAGTACTCGATCCATTCCTTCTCTTTAGAGGCCATCACATCCCAATTCAAGTCCAAAGCCTTTAAGTTAACCCCTTTCAGCCACTGGGGGAGTTGGGCCTCGTTTATCTTTATGGCCGGGATCTGGAATGCCTTTTCGGCTAACTCCACCTGCATTTTCTCTTCAAATAAGAATTCAAGAAACTTCTCTGCCGCCTTGGGATGTTTGGCTCCTTTTATCACCGCCACCCCGTCAACCAGGATAGGGGCCCCGCTGGCAGGTATCACATAACCAAAAGGCATCCCCTTCTGGTCCTTTTGAATGAGGATATCCTGCATATTCCAGAGGCTCAAAACGCCCTCTTGCCGCGCCAGCTTCAAATACAGCGTCGTCGGATTAGGCGTATACTCCTTGGTGTTCGCATCCAACTTCTTCAGCCATTCAAATCCCCGATCGGGTTTTCCGTCTTCTTTGAAAAAGCGATAAATCATCGCCGCGTAAATCGTGCGCATCGTCCCGGAAGCGGTAACACCGCGAATTATAATCTTGTCCTTCCATTTAGCATCCAGCAAGTCGTCCCAGTCTTTTGGTACATCCTCGGGTTTAAGCGCCTGAGTGTTATACATGATTACTTCAGGTAGGAGAATTTCTCCATACCACATCCCGCCAGGATCTTTATACGCAGCTGGTATCTTTTCGGCAAAGCTGGGCTTTAAAGTTGCCAGCAATCCTTCTTTCGCCGCCAGCCCCAGTGCCTGCTGCGTACCGCCCCACCACACGTCTCCCTGCGGATTCTCCTTCTCGGCCCTGACACGTTCCAGGATTTCCTGAGCCCCCATGCTCAGCACCTGGACCTGGCCTTTATACTCCGGGTACCGCTCCTCAAACTTGGGTATCACTATATCGGTGACTCCTTTTTCCCGGGCGGTATAAATCACCAGCTTGTTCTCTTCTGTTCCCTGTCCGGCTTTGCTTTCCGGCGTCTGGCTCGCCTTTTGCCCGCCGCATCCTGTTGTGATGACAGCCAGAAGCAACAGTACGCCAAATACCCATAATTTTCGCCTTTGCATCAATAACGCACCCCTTCTTTTTCTTTTTGTTTGTCGCTATTCGACTCAACTGCCCGACACCTGTCTACCTTTCTTCCGCCATCACCCCCTTCAGGAGCTATCTGTCGGAGGTTTAAAACAAGTTATCATAAACATAATCAAGGGCTACGGCAAAAGTTCCGAACAATCCTGTTTTTTCCTGAAGTGAAGAGAAAAGGATCCGGGGCGGCTGGCTAATAATCGTACTTACAGTTTCCCGTAGTTTAGTCAAAAAAAATTCGCCTGCCGCCAGAACTTCGCCGCCGATAACAATTAGTTCCAGGTCCAGGACCTGCTGCAGGTTGGTTATGGCCAGGCCGACCCAGCAAGCCATCTCCGCCAGCAATTCCCTGGCGTCTTCATCTTCTAAACATGCCGCCCGGCAGACCATACGAAAATCCACTTTGCCCGCCTCACCGCGGGAGAGGCCCAGGAGCAGGCCGGGCCTGCCGGCTGCAACTATTTCCCGCGCCTTTTCCACCACCGTTGCCGTCGACGCGATAGTTTCCAGGTGACCATAGCGGCGATAGGCCGGTTCCAGGGCTTCTTTTCCCAGAGCCATGAAGCCGATCTCGCCGGCAGCGCCGTGACAGCCCTCCAGCAACTGGCCGTTCAAAATGATGCCCGCGCCGATACCCAGGCCGACGCTGATATAAGCCATGTTCTTCGTACCGCGACCCTGACCGCGCCAAAACTCGCCCAGGGCAGCGGTGTTGACGTCGTTTTTGATCAGGACGGGGGCGGCGAAGTGGGCTTTGAAGATTTTTTCCGGCTGCAATCCTTCCCAGTCGAAGGATCGGGCTACCATTTTTACCAGACCGGAGGCCGGATCGTAAACGCCGGGAACGGCCAGGGCTATAGCTGCCAGCAGCCGCAGTTCGATACCTTTATCACGGCACAGGTCTTTTATGGCGCCGGCCACCCGGTTGAGAACACTTTCCCCGGCATCCCCAGAGCTGAAGGTTAGCGCCGTATCGCCAATTAGCTCGCCGTTCAGGTTGCCCAGAGCAATGCCAATCTCCTGCTTGCTTAAATCTACACCGGCGACATAGCGGTAGTTAGGATTCAGAGCCAGCAGGATAGGCCGGCGCCCCCCGCTGGAATCCCCGATGCCGGTTTCTTGCAAAATGCCCTTATTGAGTAACTGTTCAATAATCAGGGAAACCGTTGGAGCACTAAGCCCCAGTTGCCTGGCCACTTCGGCCCGGGACAGGCTCCCAGCCTCGCGGATGGTATCGATGATCAGGCGGGCGTTGAGTTCGCGTATCAGTTTTGGGGTACCGGTGACGACCATAAGTATTGCTCCTTAAAAGTACATCCTCTAATGGTGCCTTTATGCGCCCCGCAGGTTTAGGGACTGGATGTCCTCAGGATAAAGGACCTACTTTGTGAAATTGGTAGTTAGTTTGTTAATCTAATTATCTTTGCCGTTAATAAGTTTCTTTAAGTTATTTATTAAGTTTCTACACAAAAAAAGAAAATCCTGCTGGTTGTTAAGGAAACGTAAAAAATTTTACCGAGATGGTTGCCATGGGATAAGACACTGCTTTTGCTAAAAGCTCGAGAGTGATAAAATATTAAGTAGAAAGTTGCTTTTCGACCCGGAGCTGATTTAAATTTTGCTTAAACGAGGAGGTATGCATCAACTTGGATCAAGAAATTCTCTTCCTTGTCGAAGAGTCTCCTGAAGGCGGTTACGAAGCTCGGGCTCTCGGTTATTCCATTTTTACAGAGGGTAAATCAGTGGAAGAACTTAAGGATTCTGTTCGCGATGCAGTTCGCTGCCATTTTGAAGAAAAGGATTTACCGCGGGCGATTCGCCTCCATTTTGTAAAGGATGAAGTAATCGCCGTATGAAAATCCCGAGGGACATAAGCGGGGAAGAACTAGCCGGGCTACTCGCCAAGTTCGGTTATCAGATAACCCGGCAGACTGTGAGCCATCTACGTCTCACCACTATGTTTAACGGTGAACATCATATCACCATTCCCCGCCATAATACATTAAGAGTAGGTACTCTTAATGGCATACTAGTTGACGTGGCAAAACATCTAAAAATCAGCAAGGAAGTGTTGGTAAAAGACCTTTTTAATAACTAAGGGGCACGTGGTTGCCCCTTTAGTTGCTTTTATGCTTATCTATACGCGTCCTAATTTTTTTATATCAACTCCCGGCTGAAGGCCACCTTGAACTCCCGGGGCTGGTCCAGGCGTATCAGTTCCAAACCCAGGCGTTCCAGGGTAGCCGGCTCCGGGCGTCCCTGATCATCCCAGCCGCAGCGGCGATAATAAGCCTGCACTAATTCTGGCAAATTGGTAAAGGGTCCAGCTTTAATCTCCCCGGCAGCAATACCTTCTCGCAGGAACCTGGCCGGCAGGGTGTCTACTTCCCGGCCCAGGCCCTCCCGCAGGTTGAAGGCCCGCTCCAGGGTAAGGCTCCTTGTGGCGGCCATATGAAGTTCCTCCAGGGTCAGCTCCGTACCGGTAACGGCAGTCAACATTGCAGTCATCAGTTCCAGGGGCAACCAGCCGCCCAGGTGGGCAAACAGGCAGCCTATACCTGTTTCCAGGGCTGCTGTCGTCTCCTGGATGCGGCTTACCTGGTCTACCAGGTCTTCCCCTTCCCGGTCAGCGGCAAAAAGACCGGCATGGAGAGCCTTGCCGTAGCAGTAGCTGCCTCCCAGGGCCGAAACGACCATCCCCAGGCCGTGGAGGGGGCGCACCCGAGGATCATAACCCGGCATCTCAATCCCTTTAACGGTCATAGCATATTCAGCCGCCCCGAAACCGATGTACTCTGCTGCCCGGTTCACTCCTTCAGCCAGGAGTTCACCGAGACCTTTCCGGTAGGCAATCATGGAGATCAATTCCAGGGTGGCTTGCGGTCGTTCCCAGCCCAGGTCAAAGCCCTCAGCTTTAAGTAAACCCCGTTGCTGCAGTTCATAGGCAAAGACAATACTTCCCCCGGTGGAAACCGTGTCCAGACCCAGATCGTTGCAGCGTTCATTGGCTAGCGCTAGCAGGTCGGGATCGAAATGACCCGGGTTGGCACCCAGGGCCCAGCAGGTCTGGAACTCCGGTCCTTCTCGCTCCAGGAGGTGAGGCTGGTTAACCGGATCAACATCCGCCTGCCAGGCGCCCTGGAAATTGCGGGTGGGTAAAATGGCACCCTTTATAGCCCCCGGTAAAGGTGCCCGGTGATCCCGACGGTCAATCAATTCCCGCTGTCGCCCCAGCAGGCGGGACCAGAGCTCCCTGTCAGCCGCAGGTATATCCGGTTCGGATTCTACGACAACAGCTTTAAGTTTTTTGGCCCCCATGACGGTTCCCACCCCGCCGCGAGCGGCCGTACTGTGGTTGCTCACTATGCTGGCATAGCGCACCAGGTTTTCCCCCGCCGGGCCGATGCAGGCCACGCGCGCCTCCCGGCCATGGCGCCGGCGCAGTTCGGCCTGGGTAGCCTGCGTCCCCTGTCCCCAGAGGTCTTTTGCCGGCCGCAGTTCTACCTGGCCCCGGGGCCCCAGGTAGAGATAAACCGGCTCGGCGGCCTGGCCGGTCAAAAGGAGTATTTCGTACCCGGCACCATGGAGCCAGGCACCGAAATCGCTGCCGCCAACGGAACGGATAAAACCCCCGCTTAAAGGGCTTTTGGTCACCGCCAGCCAGCGGTTAACCCCCCTGGCCCCGCTGCCGGCCAGGGGGCCGGCGCTAAAAATTAAAATATTCTCCGGGCTTAATGGTGCTACTCCCGCGGCCAGTTCGCCATAAAGATATCTGACCGCCAGAGGCCGGCCGCCGATAAAGTCACGGCATACCTTTGCCGGTATATCTTCCTGGCGGATGCTGCCGTCGCTTAAATTTACCCGTAAAATTTGTCGCTCCATAAAAAACACCCCGCCTGTACTTTTCCTTTAGTATCGGCAGGGTGCCGCCAGGCTATTCCGGCGTAAAAAGTTATAATTAAGCCGGGGACCCAGCTTTCTACCTTTCCAGCAGCACTACCCGGGCCGGTGCCGCTTCAGCCCCCAGGAGGGGGAGGGGAAGAGCCAGTATATGGTAAACCCCCGGGGGAACCCCCTTTAGCCGTAAGCCTTCAATGATAACAACCCCGTTTTCCAGCAAAGTCCGGTGGGTTGGATAACCGGGCTGGTCCCGCTCCACCCCCAGGGCATCCAAGCCGACGCCGCGCACCCCCTTTTGAACTATATAGGAGGCGGCTCCGGCATCCAGGTAAATAAAGCCGGCTTCATTTCCGGCAGCCCAGGAGTTTTTAGTTTTCAGGAGAATAAAGTCGCCGGACCGGACGGGCTGGCCCTCCAGGTCCCTGGCTGTAATCCGGTCGTTGACTGCCGTCAGGTCCAGCACCCGACAGGATCCGATTAAAAGCGACAGGTCCAGGTCGGCGGTGGTGGCCCCGCCGGGGATTACATGGGCGGGGGCATCGATATGGGTCCCGGTGTGGCTGTCCAGGAGCCAGCGCGTTTCTCTGACGCCATCTTCATAGTTACGGGTGATTTCCGTTTGCGGCTGCTTTTCCCCCTTGTTTTTGTAGACCGGCATACCCGGGTAAATAGGTAGGGAGATGTCATAAATATGCAATTCAATCTCTCACCTCCACCGGCAAGCTTGGCCATGCCAGCCAGGTTCATTTAGCAACTACAAAGCGAGACCATTGGCAACTAAAAAGGACCAACCCCTTGCCCGGTACTTTCTTTAAAACATACCAATTCATCTTGCTGCCACCAGTAACGTCCATCCCGGATTACAAGCTCCTGGGCCGCCGGTGGTCCCCACTGGCCGGCGGCGTAATTGGGAAAAAGGGGCGGCCTCGCCGCCCAGGCATTGGCAATGGGGTCCACAAACCGCCAGGCCGCCTCCACCTCATCCCAGCGGGTGAAAAGGGTGGGGTCCCCCCGCATTACATCATAAAGCAGGCGCTCATAGGCTTCGGGGGAATTAACGCCCACCTCGCAGGTCTGGCAAAAGTTCAGGCAGATGGGTACGATGTAATTATTATTCCCCGGCCGCTTCGCATTGAGCTGGACGTAGACGCCTTCCAGGGGCTGAACGCGGATGACCAGGAGATTGGGGCGTAATTCACCGTATTCCCTAAAATACAGGATATCCGGCAGGGATTTGAACTGGAGGATAATTTCCGTCACTTTAACCGGCAGGCGCTTGCCCGTACGCAGGTAAAAAGGCACGCCGGCCCAGCGGAAGTTTTCGATGAAAAGCTTTAAAGCGACAAAAGTTTCCGTCGTGGAATCAGGGGCCACTTCCTTTTCCCGGCGGTAAGGCGGTACCGTTTGCCCATCTATCTCCCCGGCACCGTACTGGCCGCGGATGACGTTCCTGCTGACTGCCGCCGCGTCCAGGGGGCGTAATGAGCGCAGCACCTTTACCTTTTCATCGTGAATAGCTTCAGCAGCCAGGCTGGCCGGCGGTTCCATGGCCACCAGGGTCACCAGCTGCAGGAGGTGGTTCTGGACCATGTCCCGCAGGGCCCCGGCGCGCTCGTAATAGCTGCCCCGCTCCGCCACGCCCACCGTTTCCGCCAAAGTAATCTGGACGTGGTCAATATATTTATTATTCCAGACCGGCTCAAAGAAGGTATTGGCAAAGCGGATGACCATGATGTTCTGGATCATTTCTTTACCCAGGTAATGATCGATGCGGTATATTTCTTCCTCGCTGAAAGCCGCTCGAAGCTGGCGGTTTAATTCAGCCGCCGAAGGCAGATCATAACCAAAGGGTTTCTCAATGACTACGCGCTGCCAGCCCCGGGCTGGCACCAGGCCTGCTTCCTTTAAACTCCTGACCAAGGGGCCAAAGTGTTCCGGAGCCACGGCCAGGTAAAAGATGCGGTTGCCCCGGCAGCCGGCCGCCTCATCCATTTCCGCCAGCAACTTCCTGAGGCGGGTATATCCCTCCAGGTCATAAATATCGGTCCGGAAATAGTGCAGGCGTCTGGCAAAGGGCTCAAAATAGGCGTCCAGGTTAGAGGCGCGGCGGGAAAAGGCCTGCAGGGAAGGGAATAGTATCACGTTACGAAAACTCTCCGGGGTAAATAGGCGCCGCCCCACGGCCACTATCTGCAGGGCAGGCGGGAGAAAACCATCGACAAAGAGGTTATATAAAGCCGGGTAAAGTTTACGGCGAGCCAGGTCCCCCGTACCACCGAAAATCACCAGCAAACTATTATCCGGCTTTTCCAGGCCCATTATTAACCGCCTTCCTAATTTAACTTCCTTCCCTATTTTGCTCCATGGACTTGGTTTTTATAAAAAAACCTTACACCTGGCTTCTTCGCCGGTTTTATGGAACATTTTTCCTTGCAGAACCATATTATAAATCAAAGACAAAAAAGGAGTGGTCCCGATGTCAGAAGCTGATTTGAACACCATTTTTGACAAGATTAAAGATGGTTCAACTGAAACAAAAGATCCGGTATTGGAAGGGCTAGAGGCCGCCATTAACAAGTTGCAGGACAACGAAAAACAAAAAATTGGCATTGAGTTCGAGTGTGGAGATTGTTGCAAGAAAGTCATAAACGGATCCAAATTATTTTTCGTCTTTAATTTTGCTGTTCTGCTTCCCGCACCGGGCGATTGCCTTTTCCTAAAGATTTTCAGCGGCGGTAAAATCGTTGATAAGCAGATCATGAGGGCAATCATAATTCCCGTAGGCCGTATCTGCGCTATTGAGATTGAACCCGTACAGGTAGATCCCTAAAAACTAAATCCGGCCAGGCATTATGTGACATCGAGTAGGAGGGGGCGATTAATCCCCGTCCTCTCACACCACCGGACATGCGGGTCCGCCTCCGGCGGTTTAACGCCCATGCCGGGCGCACAAAAAAAGCCCCTGGCCCGCGGTCGACCCGCGGGCCAGGGGCTTCTCTCATTTAGGATAAGCAGTGTCCGACGCACCGCCTCCGCTGCATCGTCATCAACGAGATCCAGATTTAGATGTTAACACTCACACATCTCCGCCTGTTTCATACAATATAGTAAGAAATGGGAAAGGAGGGCCTTTATGGACGGCTTTGGGTTTTTCCGTCATAGATTTGCTTTTATCCTGTTCCTAATCCTCATCCTGCTGTTCTTTGGGGATGACTAAAATTCTGTGCAAAATTCCTGGTCCTTTAGCCCCCTGTTTACGGGGGCATTTTTGTGTGATAAAGGGGGCTTCTCTTTCACTCCTTATTATGTTTGTACTACCAGGGCACGCAGTGGCACCCAGGTTATGCCGTCTATTAGCTTAGCCCGACGGCCCCGCTGTCACACGGCCCCATGCCCGGGAACTCCGTATATCTTATACGAGCCGGTGGTCAAGGAACGGGCTATCTGGAGGGTGGACGAGCTATTGAAGTGCTGGGAAAGGCATATCAGGGTGAAAAAAATAAGGAGCAAACTACTGACTATGCTCCTTACGGTGGGTTTTAAAGCGTCGGCCTACCCCATTTCTTGTTATAGAAACCTGCTAGGCCGAACCAGCAAACCATTGATATTTATAGCTGGAGCGGAAAACGGGATTCGAACCCGCGACCCTCGGCTTGGGAAGCCGATGCTCTACCACTGAGCTACTTCCGCATATGCACTTTTTATTTTACCCTCTTCCTGTTTGTCTGTCAAGTTTAAAACGGCTCTATAATAAAAAGTGTGGGAAGGGATAGGTAGATATGGAAGGACAGAGGAGAAGAGATTTTATTAGGAGCTAAAGGAGGAAAAAGATGGGGGCACATCCAAATCAATATTAGCAAACAAAACCCCAACAGGAAAGGAGTGCCCCCATGAATAAGAATAGCACGATCACCCCCAATGGACAAGAGAATTTTGATAAAATACTCCCGTCCATTTTAGGAGAACAGCAGGAACGTAAAGATATTGTGTTAAGGGTGACGCTAGACCCGCCAGCATTATGCCCTGCATGTAACAAAGGCAAATTACATAAGCACGGCATTTTAAAGAAGAACCGGAAGCCCCAAGAAAGGAAAATTCGTCACGCTTTTTTATACGGGAGATGGATTTTTTTATCCTGGGTTCCTGTACGGTATAAGTGTTACCATTGTCATAAGACTTTTACCCTTCGTCCTCCGAATACCATCCCCTGGGCCAGATTTACAAAACTAGGAGTGCAGACAGTAGTGTATTATGCCCAGAGGATGAGCTTTACCTATGCAGCCCGAATATTACACCTTACTCCTAATAGGGTTATAAGATTACTAGACAAGTATATCCAGTCCGGTCTTCCAGCAGATGATACTCAAGAGCCCATAGTCTTAACCTTAGATGAACTGTCCTTTAGCGGGAATGATTATGTATGCGTAGTAGGGCGCCTGGAACCGGATAAGAGGCCTTTGACGATTTTGGGTGATGACAGGAAAGCAACTATAAAGGCTTACCTGGAGGGGCTCAAAAAAGCCGGGGTTAAAGTAGAAGCAGTAGTAATTGACATGAAAGACTCCTGGCGCAAGTTAATAAAAGCAATCTTTCCTTCAGCTAGGATAATAGTAGACCCTTTCCATGTAATTCAGGATGCCAACCGTCGCTTAAATGAAGCACGCAAGATAGAGCAAGAAGCAGGCAAGGAGAATATACCTCGCCTACCCTTGCTCAAGGCTAAAGAAAAACTTACTCCCAGACAACAACAGCAGCTAGAAGAAATTAAGAATAAATACCCGTCCCTCTATGAACTGTACCAGCTAAAAGAAGATTTAAGACAAATCATAAAGATGGACCGGGTTGAAGAGGCAGAAATTGTCTTAAGCCGTTGGCTTATAAATGCAGAATGCGCTGCAAATCTAGAGGGACGGGTATGGGCTCGTACTATTAAGTCCTGGAGGTCAGAAATATTAAACCTGGTTAGATACACCCAGCAAGGCCGCCGGTACACCAATGGTTATATAGAAGGCAAGAATACTTTAAGTAAAATGCTCAAACGCTTAAGTTTTGGTTTTAGGAATCGTAATCATTTCATCAAAAAAATTTTCCTGGGATGTTGCCCCCAAAATTTAATCCCACAACTATTGACATAGAGCCGTTTAAAACCACTAGTATGGCCAGCCCATTTATCAGGCTGGCCACTTTTTACCATGCTGGCTGGGCAATACTACGCCAGCAGCCTAATAAATGCCTCATACTTTTCCTCCCACACATCTGTCTTTTCTGCTTCATAAGTTTTCAGGGCAAAGGAACGACGAACGATTTTCCGGGCTTCATTCAAGCTTCCCACTTCTCCCATGGCCATAGCCTGGACCAGGAGGTTGCCGGCGGCCGTAGCTTCCACCGGACCGGCCACTACCGGGCGCCCGGTGGCACTGGCGGTAAACCGGCAGAGAAGCTCGTTCCGCGTGCCGCCGCCAACCATGTGAATGACCGGAAGTTCCTTCCCCAGTATACCCTCCAGCTTTTCCAGCACCCAGCGGTATTTCAGGGCCAGGCTTTCCAGGGCGCACCTGACGATTTCGCCTTTAGTCTGGGGTACCGGCTGGCCCGTTTCCCGGCAGTAGGCCTGGATGGCCGCCGGCATGTCTTCCGGGTTCAGGAAGGCCGGGTGGTCCGGGTCGATAACGGCAGTCAAGGGACTGGCCTCCCGGGCCAAAGTCGTAAGTTCGCCATAGCTTAAAGCTTCCCCCTGGCGCTCCCAGGTGCGGCGGCACTCCTGGACCAGCCACAGGCCGGTGACGTTCTTTAAGAGGCGGAAGGTGCCGCCGACGCCGCCTTCGTTGGTGAAGTTGAGGCTTAAGGTTTGCTCGTTGATTACCGGTTCCCTGACCTCAACCCCTACTAAAGACCAGGTACCGCAGCTGATGTACATGTAGTCCGGCCCTGCTGCCGGCACGGCGGCTACGGCGCTGGCCGTATCGTGGCTGCCGGGGGCAATGACGGCTATTTCCCCCGCTCCTGTTTCCCGGGCCACCCGGGGTAAAATCTGGCCCACAATCGTCCCCGGCGGGTTGATGGCCGGCAGGATGGCAACCGGTAATCCTAATTTTTCCAGCATCCCGGTGGCCCAGGTGCCGGTACGGGGGTTGTACATCTGGGTGGTGCTGGCGTTGGTGAATTCCCCGGCTTTTATGCCGGTAAAAAAGAAGTTGAAGAGGTCGGGCATCATCAACAGGGTCTGCGCCTGGCTTAACATGGCGGGCTGCTGCTGCCGCCAGGCCAGAAGCTGGTAAAGGGAGTTGATGGGCATAAACTGGATGCCCGTCTGGGAAAAAATCTCTTCCCTGGGTACAACTTTGAAAGCTTCTTCCATCATGCCCCGGGTGCGGTCGTCCCGGTAGTGGTAAGGATTGCCCAGGAGGACATCCTTTTCCCCCAGGAGGCCGAAGTCCACGCCCCAGGTGTCGACGGCCAGGCTTTTAAGGCCCGTACCGTAGCGGGCCGCAGCCCGGCGCAGGCCTTCTTTCATTTCGTGAAAGAGGCGTAAAACATCCCAGTGCAGGCCGTCCGGAATCCGTACCGGTTCGTTGGGAAAACGATAGACTTCTTCCAGGGTGAGGCGGGCATCCTCCAGGGTACCGATTATGGCCCGGCCGCTCTCTGCTCCCAGGTCAAAGGCAAGATAGCGCATGCTTGCCCAGCTCCTTTGGAAATAATTGCGGTAAAATGGGATCGGGATCACCCCTGGCCAAAAGCCCCGGAGGGCTCTTTCCCGGTCAACACCTTTACAGTTTCCCGGGCGATCATTACTTCTTCATCGGTATGCACCACCAGGACCTGGACGCTGGCCTCGGGGCTGGAGATTAAGCGGTCACCGCTGCCGTTTTCATTGCGTTCAGCATCCAGCTTGATACCCAGGAACTCCAGGCCGCGGCAGATTTCCCGGCGCAGGATACTACTCTTTTCGCCGATGCCACCGGAGAAAATCAGGACGTCAATCCCGCCCATGGCCGCCGCATAGGCGCCGATATATTTTTTCGCCCGGTAGGCCAGGACTTCCAGGGCCAGGCGGGCCCGTTCATGCCCCTGACGGGCGGCTTCTTCCACCGCCCGGTAATCGTTGCTGATGCCGGAGATACCCAGCCAGCCGCCTTTTTTGTTGATGACTTCCTCCAGGGCATCGGGGGCAAGGCCTTCCTGCCGCAGGAGATAAACAAGGACGCCGGGGTCGACATCGCCGCAGCGGGTCGACTGGAGTAACCCCTCCGTGGGCGTAAAACCGGTGGAGACATCAACGGATACCCCACCGCAGCAGGCGTTGGCCGTAGTGCCGCTGCCGAGCATGAGGGAAACAATTTTCAGCTCCTGCAGACGCCGTCCCAGCATTGCCGCGGCGCGGTGGACCATATAGGTGAAAGTTATACCGTGGAAACCGTAACGGCGCAGGCCGTAACGCTCGTAATATTCATAGGGCAGGCCGTAGAGATAGGCCCGGGGCGGCAGGGTCAGATGAAAAGTATTGTCGCAGACGGCCACCTGGGGTACTTCCGGCAGGAGTCGCGCCACGGCCTCGATACCGGCAACGTTGGCCGGGTTGTGCAGGGGGGCCAGCTGGCAGCAGGCCTTTAAAGTGGCCAGGACAGCGGCATCAATCCGGGCCGGCCGCCGGAGGCTCGCGCCGCCGTGAACCACCCGGTGACCGACGGCATCAATCCGGTAAGGCTGCAATAACTTGAGGATTTCTTCCAGGGCTTCGCCATAGTCACCCCGGCGTAAATGCTTCCGGCACTCAGCCGCCTCGCCTGTTAAATCTTGATGCCGTAGAGTAGTTCCCTGGCTGCCGATGCGTTCAACGCTGCCCTGGACCAATACTTTTTCTTCGGGCATGGAAAAAACTTTATATTTAATCGAAGACCCCCCGCAGTTTAGAGCCAGAATTTGCACCGGTTTTCCCTCCCGCTTCTATATCTTCTCCTGCCAGCATTCTCGGGGGATGCTCAAACCGGTAACCGGATGAGGAGATAATAAGGGCGGTGCTAACTTAGCGCGGCAGCCCCTTGATGTCCCCCTCTACCTGATCGATAATGCCCACGATAGCCAGGTCCACCGGGGCCTGGGGGACACCCAGGCCCAGGCGGGCGGCACTCCCTGTGGCCACCAGCACCAGTTCCCCCCTGCCGGCACCCACGGTATCCACGGCCACCAGGGTTTCTCCCCGGCGGCCGCCGTTCAAGGGCCGGACGAGAAGGAGCTTGCTGCCGGTAAGGCTTTCATTTTTCCGGGTAGCGACCACCGTCCCGGTAACTTCGGCAATGAGCATCTTCTCACCTTATTTCCACTTCGTCGTTGCACTGGAGCCCGGCGGCATTGGCGTCGTCGGTGTCGATGTGCATGACGAGCCTGAATTTGGGGCTGACCCGCACCTGGACGCCGCCGAAGATGGTGGGCCGGTCGGATTTAATGGTACGCACTGTGACTTCGTCGTTGTCTTTTAGCCCCCACTTTTCCGCTTCGACCGGGCTCATGTGGATGTGACGGTTGGCGATAATGGCCCCTTCGGGTAAAGTAACTGAACCTTTCGGGCCGACCAGGGTAATGGGGGCGGAGCCGGCCAGGTCCCCGGAACGGCGCACCGGCGCCGGAATGCCTAAGGTTATGGCATCGGTGCGGGAGATCTCTACCTGGGTGCGGTCACGTACCGGCCCCAGGATGCGGACGTTGGTCAGGGGGCGCAGTTTCGGGCCTACCAGGGTGACGACTTCGTTGGCGGCAAATTCTCCCGGCTGGTAGAGGTCGTTCCTTTTGGTGAGCTGGTAGCCGGGGCCGAAAAGGATGTCGATCTCCTTTTGGGCCAGGTGAACATGGCGATTTGATACGGCCACGGGAACACGTTTGGCTGCCGGGGTGGCAGGGGCTGCAGTACTGGTCCCGGCAGTTTTATCCCGGCGTTCCTTTAGCTCGGCCAGGACTTCCCTGGTGATTAATTCGATAAGGGCGGCTGTGGACATTGAGCGGTCACCTTGCTTTACAAAGGTTAAAGGTCAAACTACAACTTTTACAACTTTTATAGTTATGCGCTTTCAGACCCGGGCCATTGCCGTAAAACCTGTGGGTGTCAAGGACAACCCCTCCGTTCCAAACTACTAGTGAGCTAGCATCAGGCTGTAGTGATCCAGGCCCATATTTTGGCTTAGCAGGGTGTCTTTACCCCAGCTGCTCCCACAACTTTGAATGGGGAGATGGAAGAACGATGGCATCAACGAGTTCCCCTTCTTCTTTGAGGGGAAGTGTAGCGGCGTTTACGGCGGCCTGGACAGCGCCGACGCTACCGGTCAGGATGACCACCCCTTTACCCCCCAGCCCGTAGGCCGGACGGATGTCCAGGAGTTCGACAACGGCCGCCTTGGCGGCGGTGTCGGCGGCTTTGATGGCGGCCGTGACGCTGAAAGTCTCGAGGACTCCCAGGGCACCTTTAGGGGATGCTGCGGCCACCCCGCTCAGGGCCGGCAGGACCCCGGGATGGAGGTTACCCAGGATTAAACTATTGACGACCGTTACCCCGCCGGTAGCGACGCCATGTTCTACGGCGCTCGTTACGGCGCTGATCTCGCCGCTTATGATAATCAGGCTTTTGCCGGGGCAGGTAGTGCGTATTTTCAGGTCTACCGGCGCGGCCTTAAGACAGCTGTCGGCTACCATTAATCCCCGCGCCAGGCTCTTAAGTTCGATAAGTCCGACGGCGATACCCATCAGTCACCACCTCCATTATTGAGCCTCATTATGGGTATTATGGGTTGGCGCCTCCCTGGATGACAATGTTGCTATTGATAGCGGTAATGATGCCGTTGATGCTGGCATGGAGGTTGGCGCCCGGGGTATCGTCCTTGATACGTGCTAAAAGGTCCCCCGCTGAAACCCGGTCACCTATCTTTACTACCGGCTCCGGCGCGACCCCGGCGCTCTGCTTTAAGGGCAGGTGGACCTGGTTAACTGTGGGGTTTTCTTCCCGAAAAGTTACCGGGCGTTCGCAATACTCTCTTAAGCCGAGGCGGCTGATTAGGCGTTGAGTTGGTACCTGCCGTCCTTCCCGGAAAGGGGAAGGGGTAGTAGCTTGCCAGGGGCCGGGCCGGAAACCCTTTCGCTGCAGTTCGGCCTTTATCTTCCTGTTGACCTGCCGCGGGGAGAGGTTGAAGGGGCAGGCGTAAAGGTCGCAGAGGCCGCACTCGCTGCAAAGCAGGGCCTGGGGCAGGGTTATATCAGCCAGGCCATAGGTGACGGCGCGCATGACCCGGTGGGGTTCCAGGGGATGCCCTAAAAGGTGCCGCGGGCAGAAGTCCGTGCACTGCTGGCACTGGCAGCAGACCTTGAGGGCGAGTCTTAGCTCCCGGTTCAGATCCCGCTGGTAACCGAAAGCCAATGGGTGGTCCAGGGGCAGGACAATAATGCCCTTGGTAGTTTTGGTAACCGGCGCATTAATGCTTGTAACCTTACCCATGCAGGGGCCGCCGGCGATAAGCAGGTATTGGTCTACAGCCGGGCCGCCGGCCAGGGCCAGGAGTTCCCGCACCGGGGTGCCGACCGGTACCCTGGCAGTGATGGGCTTCCGGACGGCACCGGTGACGGTGACGTACTTATGGGTTACAGGGTTTCCTTTCAGAGCCTGGTGGATATTATATAAAGTCTCGACGTTTAGAACTACCGCTCCCGCCTGTAGGGGTAAACCTCCCGGCGGGATTGTTCGGCCGGTGACGCTATAGGTCAATAAGTGCTCGTCCCCCATGGGGTAGACGTCCGGCAGGAGGTGAAGCTTTAGCCCCGGGTAATTGCTTATTTCTCCTGCCAGGGCAGCATGGGCCTCCCGGTATTTTTCTTTGAGGGCTATGACCCCTGTTTGGGCGCCGGTGGCCTGAACAAGGGTGGCTAAAGTGGCCAGGAGTTCCGCCGGGTAACGGGCCATAAGTTCCTGGTCGACTTTAAGCAAGGGTTCGCACTCGGCCCCGTTAATGATAACGGTCTGGATAGGTGTTCCGGTCTTCAGTTTAAAGGCGGTGGGGAAACCGCCCCCGCCGGCGCCGACCACGCCGGCAGATGCTATTTTATTTATGATGGCGTTTAGTTCGCTGCCAGGCATTTCCTTCACTCCAGGTGCGGGTTTTTTATATCCTTTCTTCCCTGGCGCCTGATGCGTTTCTTCTCCAGCTAGAGAGAGGCAGCCCGGGGCCTTCCTCAAGGCGTTAAATTATACTTAACCCTGACAACCCCCCACCTGCTCCACTTCATCGCCGCTTCCACTCCGCTCTTGTTCCTTATTTCACAATTAAGCTGCATTTAATTACTAGTCTACCGTCCGCAGGGCCCCGACGATAACCGTCCGCTGTTCCCGGGTGTAGGTGCGGGGGGTGCAGATGCCTTCGCCTGTGGGGCTGGCGATGGTGTGGCTGAAGTGCCCTTCGCCGCCGATGTTTAACCCGGCAGCCGAGGAAGCGTTGGCCACCAGGATGTCGGTCCGGAGCTTGCGGGCGTAAGCGGTGATACGGCTGACGTCCTGGCTGTGGATGATGGCTGTGTGTTGGAAGCCGTGTTCTACCTGGGCGGCCAGCTCCACGGCGGCGTCGAAGTCCGGCACCCGCACCAGGGGCAGGACCGGCAGCAGCTGTTCTTCCTGCACCAGGGGATGCTCCGGGGGACATTCCATGAGGGCGATCCTGGTGTTTTCCGGGGCGTCGATGCCGGCTTGCTTTAGAATAACAGTGGCGTCCCGGCCGATAAGGTCGGGGTGGAAGCGCTTGCCGTCGGGCAGGATGGTGCGCATGAGTTTTTCTTTATCTCCTTCGTCCCGCACGAGATAGGCGCCGTGGCTCTGCAGGTGGAAGAGGAGCTCATCGGCTATTGCTTCCACGGCGATGATGACCTTTTCGGCTATGCAGAGGACGGTGTTGTCAAAGGCGGCGCCGTCGACAATACATCTGGCGGCGTAGTCCAGGTCCTTGACGGTTTCGTCGACGACTACGGGGGGATTGCCGGGCCCGGCGGCGATGGCTTTTTTGCCGCTTCTTAAGGCGCGGTTGACTACTTCCGGCCCGCCGGTGGCGACGACCAGATCTACATCGGGATGGCTTAAGACCAGGTCCAGGTTTTCCAGGCTGACTTTATCGCCTACTACTAATAAGTCTTCCGGCCCGCCGGCTTCCTGGATGGCGGCGTTGAAGAGGCGCACCAGGTACTGGGTGGTTTTGAGCCCTTTGGGATGGGGCAGGAAGATTATGCTGTTGCCGGCGGCGACCATGCTGATGGCGTGGTTGATGACGCAGGAGCCGGGATGGGTGGCCGGCTCGATGGAGGCGATGAGGCCGAAGGGCGCCCGCTCAATCAGGATGAGGCCGTTGTCGCCGCTGATGGCTTCGGTCTTTAAGTCTTCGACGCCAGGGGTTAGACGGGCGGCATAGAGCTTCTTCTGGATCTTGTCTTCTACCCGGCCGTAGCCGGTTTCTTCGTGGGCCAGCCGGGCAATTGTTTCTACGTTGGCGATGGCCGCCCGGCGGATGGCGGCGACAATCTCGCCCCTGGTTTTGAGGCTTAACTTTACCAGTTCTTGCTGCGCTCTTTTGGCAGCGCGGATAGCTGCCTTCAAGTCGCTGTATACGCCTTTGTCACCGCGGGAGGTAGTGGCCGCGGCCTGGCCGGCCCGCGCCTGGCAGGCACCGCTACACGCTGTTGCCGTAGTAGCTGTTGTCCCATTGCGGGACTGCTGCTGGATGTTTTTTAATACTTCGGCGACAATGCTGGCGATAGTAGTTTCGTCGATCATTTCTGCTCACCGCTTAGGCTGGTAATATCCTGCTGAGGTCCGTATGGGGCCGCGGGATGACGTGGACGGCGACAATCTCGCCGAGTTTCCCGGCGGCAGCGGCTCCGGCTTCGGTGGCGGCCTTGACGGCTCCGACATCACCGCTGACCATGACGGTGACCAGGCCGGAGCCGATCTTCTCCATGCCTACCAGCTCGACGCCGGCGGCTTTGAGCATGGCATCTGCCGCTTCGATGGCCGCAACCAACCCTTTGGTTTCGATGAGCCCCAGGGCGCCGTCCTTCATGTTAATCTACCCCCTTGGCAGAGGCGTCTTTTTTCCCGGGCAGGATGCGGGCGACGTCGCTGTGGGGCCGCGGGATGACGTGGACGGCGATGACTTCCCCGAGCCGGGCGGCGGCGGCACCACCCGCCTCGGTGGCGGCCTTGACCGCACCTACTTCGCCGCTCACCATGACGGTGACAAGACCCGAACCGATCTTTTCCATGCCTACCAGCTCGACGCCGGCGGCTTTGAGCATGGCATCTGCCGCTTCGATGGCCGCGACCAGTCCTTTGGTTTCGATGAGGCCTAAAGCGCTCATGGGTTGACTCTTCCTCCTTTAATTTCTAAGGTTCTCCTCGGTTTTTACCTGGAGGGTTTCTTAGCTTAAATACCGCGCCAGTTCTTCATGGGGCCGGGCAATAATCCGGCTGGCAAAAACGGTGCTGACGTTAGCAACCTGTTCCTTTGCGGCTTCGATGGCTGCCGTGACGGCACTGACTTCACCGCTGATTTTTAATACTACCAGGCCGCTGCCTTTGGTCGGTTCGTAGCCGAGGATGGTGACTGCAGCCGTCTTGGCGGCCGTGTCCGCGGCAGCGACGGCGGCGGCTAGGCCGCGAACTTCAATTATACCCAGGGCTTGATGGTTCATATTTTGCCTCCGAAATGGACTTGCAGTGGTTGTGTGGTTGTAATTAATTTAACTTAAGGGAAGACGGCGCTACCCTGCCCCTCCTTTACTGTTGCCTATCCCCAAGGGAGGCCAGGACGCGTCGGGTCACGGCGCTGATGATTTCCTGGAGCTCTTCCGCCGGGATGCCGCTCGTCCCCTTATCCACCTGGCCGGATATGCTGCAGGCGCCGCACCCCGTGCACCCCGGGTGACGGCCGCTGACGCCGAGCTTTTCCCGGATCTGCAGCAGCTTCTCTACTTCCTCACAGGGCAGTACGCGTTCCCCGCCCAGCTGCCGGGCCGCCAGGCTGATCTTGGCAAAGTGCTCGATGGATTCCATCTTGTAAAAGGCGTTGTAGACGTCCGTCCCCATGGTAAGGGCCCCGTGGTTTTCCAGCAGGACGGCGTCGTACTTATCCAGGTACTCCCTGACCGCCAGGGGTATCTCTTCGGTAGACGGGGTGCCGTATCTGGCGATGGGGACAGCCCCCAGGGTGATGATGATTTCCGGCAGTACCGGCTTGTCCAGGGGGATACCGGCCACGGCAAAGGCGGTGGCCACAGGCGGGTGGGCGTGGACTACCGCCCGCACATCCGGCCGGTGCCGGTAAACATCCAGGTGCATTTTTATTTCCGAAGAAGGTTTGAGGCTGCCGGCGATTTTTCGCCCTTCCAGGTCCACCTTGATGATCATGTCGGGCGTCATAAAGCCCTTACTCACGCCCGTAGGGGTGGTTAAAACCTCATTTTCCCCGATGCGGACGCTGATATTGCCGTCATTGGAGGCGACAAATCCTTTGGCGTAAATGCGCCGGCCTACTTCACAAATATCCTGCCTGATTTGATACTCGGAAGCCACTATGAAGTCTCCTCTCTTGTCAGCTACCTCTACCTTCAGGGCAGGATATGCTGCCGGATAAAGCTCAAGGTAGCTATGGCATCACCTTTAGCGATTAGCTCGTCCAGTTTGTTGATTCCCAGCCGCTCTATAAGGTTTAAGATACCTTTCAACGTAGCAATGCTCTCCCGGCATACCTGGACCGGGTCCTCCCGGTAGGGGAAGACGTCCAGGGAGTACCAGCCGTCATAGCCCACTTTTTGCAGCCAGTAAAGGAGTTCAATATATTCGACCAGGTGGACCGAGCCCACCAGCAGGTCGTCGTCCCAGCTGCGGTAGTTGTCATTGAAGTGGAAGTGGAACATTTTGCCGTGGCCGGCCAGTAACGCCAGGGCTTCAGCCACATTTTCCCCGGCATTGAGGGAATGCCCGACATCAATGGTGACCCCGATATTGTCCAGTCCTACCTCCTGGACCAGCAGGAGGGCCTTGGCGGCGTTATTTATGAAAGCATGTGTCCGCGGCTCCTTGGGCTTATACTCAACGCAAACCCGGACATCGCCGCGATAACCGGCTATCTCCTTCAGACTCTCCACCAGCCATCGCCAGGACTTTAGATAGTCCACCTGGAAACAATAGTCAAAACCATCCTGTCCCAGCCAGATATTGACCTGATTCGCCCCCAGCCTGGCTGCCACGTCCATACCGCGCTGGGCCAGGGTTACGGCTTCCCCGCGGATACTGGCATCGGCCGCCGCCAGGCTGCCAAACTGCCACCTGCGCTGCCCGCTGTGGTCCACGCCAATAATAGAAGCCTGCAGGTTGTTAGCTTTCAGGGCCTCTTCGACTTCATCCAGGTTGGCATCGGTTACGTCGGCCGGGTAGTTTAACTCTACGCCGCTCAAACCGGGAATGCTGGCAGCTTCTTTGATACGTTCCACCACGGGTTTGCCGTCGCGATAGCCGCTTAACAGGAAGCGGTCACCGCAGCCGTCAAAGGCCCAGACACCGGCGGAAAATTTGATTTCCATGCTTATTCCCACCTGCCTGCACGTTAATTCAGGTTGATTGGGGAGGGGCAGGCCCCTGCCCCTCCCCAATTAAACGTTTAGAAGTTGTATTGATCGACGTTTTCTTTGGTAAAATCGGTGGGCGGTCCCATAATAACCGTCTTGCCGTCTGATTGGACATGAATCTTACCTACATTGGGAACTTCCTGCCCGTCGGTAGGCTTCTTGCCATCCAGCATGTCTTTAATCAATGCTACCGTAAGATAACCCAGTTTGGCCGGATCCCATAAGGTCGCAACATCCAGAGACCCGTCTTTCAAATAGGTCTTGGAGTCATTGGGCAGGGCGGTCCCGACAACACTGACTTTATCCTGCAAACCTTTTTCCTGAACAGCCTGGGCAGCACCGATGGGAGCCGGGGTGCTGATGCCAATGATACCCTTCAGGTTGGGATAAGCCTTGATCAGCTCCAGGGCCTTCTGGTAAGCCACTTGCTGCTTTTCATCGGAAGGGACCTTATCGGTAACCAGTTTCAGGTTGGGATATTTAGTTTTGGCATATTCCAGGCCGTAGTTAATCCAGCTATTCAGATTAGCCGCAGACAGACCGCCGGTAATTATGGCGTATTCAGCGCTGTCGGTGCCCATGCTTTTAACCAGAATATCCCAGATATGTTCGCCATACTGTTTGTCATCAATCTGGTGCACCGATAGATCGACCAGTGACTTATCAGCCGGCGTATCCCAGTCGGCTACCAGTATGCCTTTATCCTTGGCCTTCTTGAGCACGGGAGCTAAAGCAGCCGGGTCGTTGGGCGCCACGGCAATGGCATCAACACCCTGGGTGATAAGGTCTTCAATCATCTTTACCTGCTCTGCAGCGTCGGCCTTAGTGGGACCGGTATAAATGACCTCTACACCCAGATCCTGGCCGGCCTTCTTGGCGCCCTGCTCGGAAGCGTTAAAGTAGGGTATACCTACCAGTTTGGGCATGACAACAATTTTATATTTTTTGTCCTTGGCCGTAGCGGTCTGCTGATTTCCTTGTTGCTGCTGCGCCTGGGTCCCGGAGGTTTTATTGCCGCAACCAGCTAAGAGAGAAACAATTAACAGCATTGATAATAGAAGCGTTATAAGCTTTTTCATTAAAACTGATAACCTCCTTTGCCAAAGTACGAGCTTGAGAGACCTAGTTAAATTTCTTCTTAATTCCTTTTCTTCTCCCTCCCACCTCCTTAGAGCCATATTTATCTTCCCTACCAGGCCTCTCATGTAGCAACACTTGTCTTCTTTTGCTCTATCTTTACCTCCTTCCCCTGTCTCCTTTTATTTATTAAGTAGTTTAATAACAAAACAGCAATTAACAGAGCCCCCATAGTGACGTCAACTATAAATCTGTTTATACCGATTAAATTCAATCCGCTGGAGAGTACCTGGACGATGCCGACTGCGATAACAGTCCCGATGACCTTGCCATAGCCCCCCGCGATATCGGTACCACCCAGAACTACAATAGCTACACTCTGTAATAAATATGACGAACCATAATCCACCTTAGCTGAATTATAGCGGGAGGTCATAATAAGGGCGGCCATTGCAGCCAGCGTTGCCGCATAAAGGTAAACAATCATTACCACTTTTTTCGTATTGATGCCAGAAAAATATGTGGCTACCGGGTTACAGCCAAACATATAAACACTTCTTCCCCAGGCAGTTCGCTCCAGCAGAATCCCGGTCAAGCTCGCAAAGGCGATAAATATTAAAAGTGGGACAGGGACAAAACCCAGATAACCATTGCCAATCCACTGGTACTGTTCAGGGAAACCCGATATAGCCCCTCCTTTGGTTAGCCAAATGCTCAGTCCTTCAAACAGTGTCATAGTCCCAAGGGTAACAAGGATAGGCGAAACACCTACATATGATACGAGGAAGCCGTTTATAAAACCGCAAATTAAGGCGGTGATCAGGGTAACCAGGACTGCCTTCATGATTAAAAGCAGTACTGCTGTTCCCGCAACCCCGGCATTATAGCCGGAAGATAGGACCAAGGCGCCGGCTATCCCGGATAGGGCAGCTGTAAAGGTAATTGAAAGATCTATCCCGCCAGTGATAATGACCACCATCATACCCAGGGCTATAATCCCTAACTCGGGCAGCTGGGTTGCCATGGATTGGAGGTTTCCCAGGCTCAAAAACTTTGAAGGGGAGATTACTGACATTAACAGAAAGAGACCCGCAAAAACATACAGGAGTATCATTTCTTTGCTTGATTTAGACAAATATGCCACCCCTCTTTAGTATTCTACATCTACTCTTGGTAGGCTCTTTTCCATCCGTTTCCTTTGCATAACATCAAAGCTGACGGCAAAGATAATGATGATACCGACAATAATTTTTTGCCAGAAGGTTGGAATATGGGTCAGGATGAGGCCATTATTAAGAACCGCCATGAATAAAACGCCAAGGATGGTGCCAGCGACAGAGCCGCTGCCGCCCATAACATTAGCACCTCCAACTACAACTGCTGCGATTACCTGTAGTTCAAAACCTAAAAAGGCATTGGGATCGACCTGACGCATAATAGATGTATGCACAACTGCCGCCACGCCAGCCAGGAAGCCCATGTAGGCATATACAAATATTAAAGTACGTTCTATATTAATACCCACTCGTTTGGCCGAGACAGGATTACCGCCCACTGCATATACCGCCCTGCCAATCAGGGTATATTTCAATAACGCCCAGGTTAGCAATGCCATTATTAGAAAAATTATTATCTGAATAGGGATTCCCACCATATTGCCGCTGGCATCAGTAAACTTAAACAGGGTAATTTTACCGAAATCTATAAACCACGCGGGAATATCGTTGATCCAGGTACCGTTGGTGTAATAAAGCATAAGCCCGTTTATAATGCTCATTGAGCCCAGGGTAACTACAATGGCAGGGATATTAGCCCGGGCGATTAAAGTCCCATTTATTATTCCAATGATAATTCCGCCTGCAATAGCAACGAAAAAAGTAAGTAGCAGGTTACCGCCAATAGTTACCATAAATTTACCGATCAATACCGTCAGGACCGCAACCACCGCGCCTACGGATACGTCAATACCACCTGTAATAATAACCAGCGTCATTCCTAAAGCCAGGATGCCCAATACAGCATTGTTCTTAAGTAAGTCAAGCAAATTATCCGGACGCAAGAAAACATTGCTGCGAATACTGATTAAAACTGATAAGAATACCAACATTAATAAAATCCACAGTTCCTTTGATTTAGTACGTTGTTTCATTTTTATTACACCTTCTCCTTGTATCACCACAGACAGGTTTAAGCCGTTACCCGACCCGGCATTCCCATGAAAGCCCTGTTCATAATTTTTTCCTGGGTGGCTTCTTCGATATCAAACTCGCCCACCAGCCGCCCACGGCGCATTACCAAAATACGATCACTTACAGCTAAAATTTCAGGTAGTTCCGAAGAAATCATCAGGATACCCATCCCCTGCGAGGCCAGCTGACGCAGAAGTTTATGAATTTCTGCTTTGGCACCGACATCTATGCCATTTGTTGGTTCGTCAATAATTAAGATTTTAGGACGTGTTGCCAGCCATTTGGCCAGTACTACCTTTTGTTGATTGCCGCCTGAAAGCTGCATTGCCAGCATATTGGGCAGCCGGGGCCTTACGTCCAGGGCCTCCATATACTGTCCTACAAGTTCTCGCTCTTTGCTGGTATTTAAGAGACCAAATTTGCCCCGCATCTTTTTGAGCATGGCCAGGGAAATATTATTGGCTACCGATTGCCTTAATACCAGACCTTCACGCTGCCTGCCTTCCGGAATATAGGCAATACCCAGACGCATGGCTTCTTCCGGAGAGCGTATATTAACCTTGACGCCTTCTAAGAAAATTTCTCCGCTATCGGGAATATTAAGTCCAAACAAGGCCTGGGCGACTTCTGTTCGCCCCGCGCCGACCAAGCCGGTAAGGCCTAATATTTCTCCTTTGCGCAAAGTAAAAGAGATGTCTTTAAAATTGCCCTTCTTAGTTAAGTTAACGACTTCTAACAGTACCGGCCCCGTTTCGTTTCCGGATTGCCTAATAAATTCTACTTTTCGCCCCACCATTAATGATATGAGCTTTTCCTCATCCAGTTGTTCCTTAAGATAAGTACCAATATATTTGCCATCACGCAAAACGGTAAAGCGTTCGGCAATAGTAAATAATTCTTGTAGTCTATGGCTAACGAAAAGAATGGCAATTCCTTTCTCTTTCAGAGCCCGGATAATTTTAAACAAGTTTTCAACCTCGCCGCGCGACAGGGAAGAGGTAGGCTCATCCATAATAATAAATCTCGCTTTAAATGCAAGGGCACGGGCTATAGCCACCAATTGCTGTTTCGCAACAGGTAATTTTTCTAGCTGTAGATTAAGATCTAATTCAACTCCCAGCTCAGCCAGGGCATTTGTAGCCGTTTCTTTAATCTCATGCCAGCTAACAAAGCGTTTTCCCCGGCCGATTTCCTTGCCAAAACTTATATTCTCCGCCACCGTAAGATTGGGGAAAAGACTGAAATCCTGGTAAATAACAGCTATGCCTTTTTGGCTGGCATCAAGAGGCTGCCGGATGTTTGCCGGAATGCCGTCGATTAAAAATTCCGCCCCCGGATCCGGTTGCTCCACGCCAGCCAATATCTTTATCAGGGTTGATTTGCCAGCACCATTTTCACCCACCAGGGCATGAACTTCGCCAGGCATTATTTCCAATTGAACTGAGTCTAAGGCCCGAACACCCGGAAAAGTTTTAGTTATATTCCTCATCTGCAGAAAAGGTTTTCGACTCATATAAAGCTCCGTCCTTCCCCGATTGGCCAGTATACTTTGGTTATTTTTATAGCCATCTATGCGATTAACCACTTGCCTGCAAATCGCTCCCCTGATGAGCCGCTCGCCCCTCGGCTACAATTATTTCTACTCCGGCCCGGCGAAATTTTTCTATTTCCTCTCCCGGGGTGCCGTTATCAGTAATTAGCTTCTGCACAACCGTCACCGGCGCCACAGTGGCCAGAGCTGCCGTACCAAATTTATCATGATCTGCCAGGAGAATTATTTCCTTGGCTCCCCGCAACAGTTCAGCTTTCACCCTGGCCTGCACCTCGGTGGATTCGGTGATGCCTTCCTCCAGGGTGACCCCCTTGCAGGAGATAAAAGCCTTTTTAATGTTGTAGCTCGCCAGGGCGTTTTCCACCAGCGGCCCCACAAAGGAAAGGGTGCGGGGATGCAATGTTCCGCCGGTGCAGATGACCGTAATGTCCGGATTGCCAGCTAGGGCCATGACAACCTTCAAGGCATGGGTAATTACCACCAGGTCCTTTTTATCTTTAAGAAAATGAACAAACTGCAGAGCGGTGGTGCTGGCGTCAACGGCGATAACGTCACCGGGCTGGACCAGTTCAGCCGCCCACCTGCCTATCAGCTGCTTTTCGTAACGATTGCGCATATTGCGGATGTGGAAGGCGGTTTCTTCCTGGGTAGAGGCTATTTTTACGGCGCCGCCATGGGTACGCTTCAAATAGCCTTCACTTTCCAGGCGTTCTAAATCGCGACGGATGGTTTCTTCCGTAACTTGAAAGATACTGCTGAGTTCGGTAACTTTGACGATACCCTGGTCATCCAAATGCCTGATAATTTCTCGCCGCCGGTCTTCAGCCCGCAAGCCCTCAACCCTCCCTTCCGAAAACAAACATCTTTATTTTTGTTTTGCTTAATTAATTCGCCATATACGCGGAAATTCCTTCTGGTTATACAAATTTTTTTGTTTAAAATTTGGATTTACAAATTTGTACCCTGCGTTTTCCTAAAAAATAATTCTGCCACCATACTTGCTCCTCAATGCCAAGGTGAAAATAATGGCTATTAGCAATAATTAAACAATCGTTTCTCCTCTTGACAGGGATGAAATAAGCATGTAATATACAAACCTGTGGGCCATTAGCTCAGGCGGTAGAGCACCTGACTTTTAATCAGGGTGTCGGTGGTTCGAATCCACCATGGCTCACCAGATATATGGCCCGTTGGTCAAGAGGTTAAGACACGAGCCTTTCACGCTCGTAACGGGGGTTCGATTCCCCCACGGGTCACCAAACCAGGAGCCGTAGTGTAGCGGTCTAACATGCCGGCCTGTCACGCCGGAGATCGCGGGTTCAATTCCCGTCGGCTCCGCCAGGAAAGAATAAAGCCCCGGGAAGGGGCTTTTTTGCTACGTATAGCATGGTATAATAAATGTAGAGGTAAAAGCAGTTTTTAGGGTATGATGAGATTGTAATAATTTTCGAGAATTTACCGGCGGGGTTTGCAGGCAATGCGGGAAGGTGTTTTCTATGGTACAAATTAGCTGGTTCTATGGCATCAAGATTTCAATGTTTTATGACGAACATTTACCGCCCCATTTTCATGTGGAATATGGGGATTACCATGCTATTGTCGATATTCAAAAGGCGGTAATTATTAAAGGCCAGCTTCCAAAAAAACAGGCGAGTTTGGTTATAGCCTGGACCTTACTGCACCAGGATGAATTAATGGATAACTGGCATAATGCTTATCATAAAAAAGAGCTGTTTAAAATCGATCCCCTCAGATAGGAGCGTGATAAAAATGATTCCCCCCGCATTAATCCAAGTATATGCTGATAAAGAAAGGGATTACGCCATTATCTGCCAGTTCGCTGACGGCAAAGTGACCCGCTACGATATGAAGAATCTCTTATATGGGGTTTTTGAACCCCTGAAAAACAAAGATGTGTTTAAAAACACTTTAACGATCCTGGATAATACGGCGGCCTGGGATTTAACCGGAAAAAGGGATGAAACCAACTGCCTGACCATTGATCCCTGGACATTATATAATGCCGAAGACATAACCGGCGATATGATTCATTAGACCCACCTGGATGTCCCCGGTGGGTCTAATGCATATTATCCCGCTAAAGAAGGTCCGGGCGGCAGTTCTCCTATTCCTTTTGCAACTCCCGCTCGACAAAACGCAGGTGCTGGCAGATGGCCCTCCGGGCGTCGCGAGGGGTGTGGGCTTTGATGGCTTCGTAAATACGTTTATGCTGCTCAAAGAGCAGCTCCTGGTTGCCAGGGGTGGTATAGAGGCGCTGGCGGCTGGTACGCAGGGCCTGGCGCATGGTGTCGGAAACCGTATGCATGAGCCTGGCCAGGACGGAATTGCGGGCCGCTTCGGCTATGGCCAGGTGAAAGCGCAGGTCGGCCTCTTCCCCCAGGGTGCCATTCCGCAGGTCTCGCTCCATTTCCTTTAAAATCCCGGCCATTTTTTCTAAATCTTGCGGCCCGGCGCGGCGGGCCGCGAGATACGCGGCCTCGCCTTCAAGGGCCTGGCGCGCCTCCAGAAGTTCCATGGCTTCCTGGCGGTCCAGCAGCAGGGCCATTGCCAGGGGTTCTACAATGGCCCCGTAACGGATATTCTGGACAAAGGTGCCCTCCCCCGGCCGGATGTCGATAACCCCCATGGCCGCCAGGGCGCTAAGGGCTTCCCGGACGGAGGCGCGGCTGACACCCAGACGCTCGGACAGTTCCCGCTCTGGAGGCAGACGATCCCCGGGTTTCAGGTTGCCCTTACCAATAAGGTCCTTGATCTGCTGGACGATTTCTTCATAGATTTTCTTGGGCCGGATAGGCCTCAGGTCCACCTCTGTCCTCACCTCTAAAAAGCAGCCTGTCTAATCCCAGCATTAAGTCCGCACAAGTTCCCTCCAGGTGCAGTTTTTATCCCCATGTTTCAGTCTTGAGCGGCTGCAAGTATCTCGGCCGTATGCTTAACCTGTACAGTACCTCCCATCTGGTCCAGACCGCCGCGGAGCTGGAGGACGCAGCCCGGGCAGTCCACCGCCACCAATTCCGCCCCGCTCGCCGCAATATTTTTTAGCTTGCGCTCCAGGATAGGCCTGCTGATTTCCGGGTACTTGATGCTGTAGGAGCCGCCAAAGCCGCAGCAGCGGTCGCTTTCCTGCATCTCAACCAGTTCTAACCCCGGCCGGCCTTTTAACACCTCCCGCGCCACCCGGTCCAGGCCCAGGTGCCGCTTGAAGTGGCAGGAATCGTGGTAGGTAACTTTAAGGGCCTGCCCGCTTTCTTTAAGCGGCTGGCCGGAAGATCCCTGGCGATCCCGTGTCAGTTCATGGACGAGTTCGGTAAAGTCCTTGACCTTTGCCGCTACAATCCGCGCCCGCGCTTCCCAAGCCGGGTCTCCGGCCAGGAGCTCGGGAAAGTCCTTCTTCAGAGCCACGGCGCAGGTGGGGCAGGCGGTAACGATAACCCCGGCACCGGTGCCTTCCAGGGCGGCAATATTCTGTTTAGCCAGTTTAACCGCCGTCTCCCGGTCGCCGGCGTATGCTGCCGGCGCGCCGCAGCAGGCCTGTTCCTGGGGGAAGACTACCTGCACCCCTTCCCGCCCCAGCACCTTGTAAACGGCCTCACCGATTTCCGGGTAGACAAAGTCAATGACGCAACCGCTGTAAAAGGCAACCCGCAGGCGAGGCCGGCTCAAGGGCCGTTCCAGGTCCTTCACCCGGTCCCGCAGGGGCACCCGGGCAATGGCCGGGAGGCTGCGCCCTTCCGTGAGACTGCTGAAGAAGAGGGGCAGGTGCCGGATGAGGGGCCGGCCATGGGTCACCGGGCCCTGGAGACGGGCAGCGGCCCGCAGCAGGGTGTGCATAAGCTTAGGCCTGGCCACCACCCCGTGGAGGGCGATGCGGTAGCCGCTGGAGAGGCCCTGTTTCGTGACGACCCGCTCCCGCAGCTTCAAGACCAGGTCGGGGATGTTGATCTTCGCCGGGCAGACCTCGGCGCAACGTCGGCAGCCGATACAAAGGCTCTGGGGCTCGGCAGCGTCTTCCAGGGAGTTAAAGAAAGCCGTCAGAATGCTGCCAATGCCGCCGTTGTAAATATAGCCGTAGACCTGGCCGCTGACCAGCTGAAAGACGGGGCAGACGTTGGTGCAGGAAGCACAACGGATGCACTGCAGGGCTTCCTTGAAGACCGGATCGGCGGCCATCCGGGTACGGCCGTTGTCCAGGAGAACGACGTGCAGCTCTTTAATCCCCTCGCCATCATCCCGCCAGGCCGGGACCGGGCCGGTAATCATGGTCACATAGCTGGTAATGGGCTGGGCCGTGCCGCTGCGGGGCAGGGCCTCAAGGATGGGAACGATATCTTTGAGCTCCGGCACCAGCTTCTCGTAGCCGACAATGGCCACGTGGACCGGCGGTACAGTCGTAGCCAGACGGGCGTTGCCCTCATTGGTGCAGATGACAATGGTCCCCGTTTCAGCCACAGCAATGTTGGCGCCGCTGATGCCCATGCCGGCGGTAAGAAATTTCTTCCTCAGCTCCCGGCGGGCGAGGCGGACCAGGTTTTTAATATCCGGTTCCACCGGTTGACCAAGGTAACGGCTGAAAACCCGGGCCACCTCTTCCTTGGGCAGGTGAATGGCCGGCATGACCATGTGGGAAGGCCTTTCTCCCGGCATGAGCTGCAGGATCCACTCGGCCAGGTCGGTCTCATGGGGGGTAATGCCGCGCTCCTGGAGGAACTCGTTCAGGTGGATCTCTTCCGATGCAAAAGACTTGGACTTGACGATATCGGTTACGCCATGTTCTTTAGCCACCCGGTAGATATACTCCCTGGCGGCCGCCGCGTCGTGAGCGCGGAATACCTTGCCGCCACGGGCCTCCACCGCCCGGGTGAACCGGTCGGCCAGTTCCTCGTAACGTCCGGCGGCATCGGCCTTGATAGCGGCAATCCTTTCTCGCAGAGCTGCAAAATCCCGGCCGGCATAGACCTGTTCCCGGGAAACGATGTAAGAGTCGGCAAAGCGCCCCAGCGCTCCGCGCAGGCTGGCATTGTTCAAGGCCTGACGAATACGCTCCTTGAATTCTTTACCGGCCATGGCGGCCACCTCCGTTATTTTCCACCAGAATAATCAGCAGCCTTTCCGGGCCGTGAACACCAATGGTCAGGCTGCGTTCAATGTCGGCCGTACGGCTGGGACCCGTGACCAGGGTGAAATACCCCGGCCAGTTCCCCCGCTCCAGGTAGGCGTCGATTACCTCGGTTAAATTGCTCCGGACTCGCTCCGCCCGCAGCAGGGCCACGCAGGTCAGGGGCAACATTGTTGCCAGGCGTGTTTTCAGGTCGGTGGCGTCCATGGCCAGGGTTCCCGTCTCGGCAATGCCATAATCAAACTCAACAATACCAGTATCGGCCTGGCGGGCAAAATCGGCGCCGTCCTTCTCGATGTGGAAACCGGCTACCGCCAGGGCCGTCTCCAGCCCTGCTTCCCTGGACATAGGGGATTCTACCAGGGCTACTCGTTGCCCAAAGGGCCGTAAAACCTCGACCAGTTTCGGCCCGATCCCCCACGCGCCGTCCACTGGTATAACCTGCGCCCCCATAGCCTCAGCCTGGCGGATAAAGAAAGCAATTAAATCGCTTTGGCTCAAGAATAACCCCCCTGTGATTAGATATTCTTTATCCTGCCTCACGCCTCACACTTCCCTCTTCGCCCCTGGCATAGGCCTGCTCCAGGAGCTGAACGACGTGGAAGACCCGCGGTGAAAGCCCGGCCTGGACCAGGCCGTCTTCCAGCTGCATGCGGCAGGCCGGGCAGCCGGTAACCACCGTATCCGCTCCGGTGGCCTTGATGGCCGCCACCTTGTGGGCCTGGACCTGCATGGATATGTTGTAGTTGGTCAGGCTGAAGGAACCGGCGCTGCCGCAGCAGCGGCCGGCATCTTTCATTTCCTGGAACTCCAGGCCGGGAATGGAGCGCAAAACCTGCCGCGGTTCATTGTAAATGCCCTGGCCGCGTGCCAGGTGACAGGGATCATGGTAGGTCACCTTGAGGGGCAGGCCGGCGGCAGGCCGGCGGTAATCAATCTCCAGCAGCAGTTCACTGATATCCCGAGCCCTGGCGGCCATGTCCCGGGCCGCCGCTCCCTGGAAGCTGTTCGCAAGGAGTTGCGGGTAAAAATGCTTCCAGGCCTCGCCGCAGGTGGCGCAGGCCACCACCAGGTAGTCAAAGTTATAACGCTGGAAAATCTGCAGGTTGGAAGCGGCCATTTCCCTGGCCGCCGTGACGTCGCCGTGGGCCAGGACCGGGATACCGCAGCAGTGCTGGTCCCGGGGAATTATGACCTCGATATCATTGACCAGCAGGACGTTAACCACCGCCCGGCCGATGTCGGTATAGATATAATTTTCCAGGCAACCGGTGAAAAAGGCCGCCCGGGCCCGGGGTTTTACCGGACGGATTACCTCGGGGAACTCTTCTTTCAGAGTCCTTTTGGCCAGGGGCGGCAATACCCGCCGCAGTTCCAGCCCGATGGGAAAGCGGGGGTGACAGCGCTGGATTTCCGGCCGGTAACGCAGGGCCAGGGACTGGAAACGGCGGCCTGTTTTCAGGGCCGTATCAACGAGCCGGGGGCGCTTCAACCCCTGGAAGATTATTTTTTTTACCCAGGGCAGGCCCTTTTCCCGCACCATGGCCGCCCGGGCGGCCAGGACTACCGTATCGACCCGGACACCATTGGGGCAGTTGGCAACGCAGGCCATGCAGGTAAGGCAAAAAAGCAGCTTTTCCGCCAGGATGTTGGTGGCCGGGATCTCGCCCTTCAGGTAGGCATAGGCCAGCTGGATCTTACCCCGGGCTACCGCCGCTTCCTCCAGGGTCTCTTTATATAGAGGGCAGACCGCCTGGCAGTTGCCGCATTTCATGCATCTGGCCATTTCCTCTTCTACCAGGGCCAAATCATCGAAAAGAGTCACGGCAGTTCGCTCCTTTGCCGTCAAGGGGTCTACCAGCTCCCCCGGGATTAGCTCGTTCACAGAAACCGCAACCTGCTTACGCCGCCGGATAGCCGCTTCAATGATCAGACAATTTTGTCCGGCCTGACCACCTGATGGTTACATTATAACATTTTTTTACGGCAATTCAATAAGTATTTTGCCGCTATTTCAGAAAGGCTTCAAAGTCGTGTCTTACCGGATTGCAACGCTCATTAAAAAAGCCCCGCTCAACGGGGCTTTTGCCATTTCCTGCAGTCTACTTACCCGGGGTATAAACTTCCCGCCGGCGGGCATGGCGGCTACTTGAAGCAACGATAACCGCCAGGATGACAATAGCACCCAGAGTACCGGCAAGAATCCACAGCCCTTCAGACAGGCTGACCACGGCGGTGTTAGCTGCCGGCTGAGCCAGGTCGCCGTGGGCCGGGATCATCCATGTAAAGAAATAAGCCTGAAGGGTTGTTATGACGCTGATAAAAACCGTCATCAAGATGCTGGGTACGATAGCGAAACGGAAGAGGACACCCTCCTGGCCCACCTGACCGGTAGCCGCCGTAGCAACAGCGATGCTCTGAGGGGAGATCATTTTTCCAGTGACACCGCCGGAGGAGTTGGCTGCTACCGTCAGCACCGGATCGACGCCGATATTTTGAGCGGTAATATGCTGCAATTTACCGAAAAGGGCATTGGCGGACGTATCGCTGCCTGTAATAAAGACACCCAGCCAACCCAGAAAGGGTGCTACAAAGGGAAAGGCTTTGCCAGTAACTGTCAGGGCCTGTCCCAGGGTGGTGCTCATCCCGGAATAGTTTGCTGTATAAGCAAATCCCAGAACTAAAAATATTGTAAAGACAGCATAGCGCAAATCATGCAAGGTCTCGCCGAAGAGGCGCAGCCAGTCGCTAAAGCGCATATCTAGAATCAGCATTGATATGAAAGCAGCAATCAGGATCCCTGTGCCCGGGGCCGCAAGCCAGTTAAAGGTGAAGATAGCGTTCATGGGTTCGGAAGTACCGGCCTTGATAATGGCCTGATGCAGGCCAGGTATGGCGAATTTAATAGTAACCAGGTCCAGTACAGCCTTTACCGGACCGATACCCCAGTCAGCCACCATCAACGTGAGGATGATAAAAGGCGTCCACGCTTTCAGAATAGTTCCGGGCGCATGGTGGGGTCGGGGCCCCCTTGAGCCGGATTCGTTGGGGAAACGCCAGATATGTTCAGGTTTCCAGACGCGCAGAAACAATATCAGACAGACTAGAGAAAAGAGAGAGGAGATAATATCAGGCAGCATGGGACTTAAATAGTTGGAGGAAAACCACTGACTGACGGCAAAAGAACCGCCGCTTACAAGACAAGCCGGCCACGTCTCTTTGACACCTTTCCAGCCCGACATGATTGCCACCAGCCAGAAAGGCAACAGGACAGAAAGGAAAGGCAACTGGCGGCCGATCATTTTGCTCAGGAGCATGGAATCAATCCCTGCCACCTGGCCGAGGGTGAGCACAGGAACCCCAATAGCACCGAAGGCCACCGGCGCCGTGTTGGCCAGCAGGCAAATACTGGCGGCATACACGGGGTTGAAGCCCAGGCCTGCCAGCATAGCCGCGGTAATGGCCACCGGAGCGCCAAAACCTGCCGAACCTTCAAGGAAAGCACCAAAGGAAAAAGCAATCAACAATGCCTGCAGGCGCCGATCTTCAGTAATACCGGCAATAGAATCCTTGATAATTTCAAACTGCCCCGTTTTTACAGTTATCTGGTACAAAAAGACGGCGGCAACTACAATCCAGCCAATGGGAAACAGACCGTACAGTCCGCCGTTGACAAAGGAAAGAATAGCCAGACCAACCGGCATGCGGTAGCCGAAAACAGCGACAGCAATAGCCGCCACCACTGTTAGAAGGCCGGCAATATGGCCTTTCATTTTCCGAACGGCCAGGGCATAAAAAAGGAATATAATGGGAATAGCAGCCAGCAGGGCTGAAACCGCAAGATTATTGGCCGGATCATAGACTTGGGTCCAGGGCATTTTCCCAGCGCCTCCCTACCATCATTAAATTCCGAATTTACTGTTACGACGTTCAGGTGATCAGACCGGATACCTGCTAAGTGCCCTCCTGTAGCAAACAGAACGCTTGCGTTCACATCCCCTCCTTTCCCTGTTAAACTCCCGGGCCAGAGAAAAGCTCGCGCCCTCTGTCCTGCTCCATCGCGGCGCTGTCCTCTTCTCCGGCAGGCCTGTCAGTTAATTTTTATGATAGACCATTTTTATGGCAATTTCAATACCTGATATATTTAATGCTTGTCATCCTTTTCACAAACCTCGACTGCTCTTGATTAAAAAATATTAAAAACGCCGGCAGCTGGCCATCAGTGCCGGCGTTTTTGCTTAAAAAAAACTGGCCTGACAGGCCAGCGATAAACACAGGCAAGGCTAAAAAACTTCTTCCACCACAATAGTCTCGTCCCGGCGGGGGCCGACGGCAATGAGATGAACGGGGACGCCGGCTAGTTCTTCAATCCGCCGGATATATGCTCGGCAGGCGGCCGGTAGATCTGCCAGGGTCCTGGCCTTAGTGATATCTTCCTGCCAGCCGGGGAGTTCTTCATACACGGGTTCACACTGCTCCAGGACCTTCAGGCTGGCCGGGAAATCCCGGATTATCTCACCGCCGTAGCGGTAACCGGTACAAATACGTAAAGGATCAATTCCCGTCAGGACGTCCAGCTTGGTCAGGGCTAGGCCGGTCAGGCCGTTGACCTCGGCGGCATGGCGCAGGATGACCGTATCCAGCCAGCCGCAGCGGCGCGGCCGCCCGGTGGTGGTGCCATATTCCCTTCCCTGCTCCCTCAAAGTATCGCCCAGGCTTCCCGTTATTTCAGACGGGAAGGGCCCGGCTCCCACTCTGGTGGTATAAGCCTTGGCCACCCCCAGGACCTTGTTGATCTTCGTCGGGCCGACACCGGCACCGATGCAGGCCCCCCCGGCCGTGGGGTAGGAAGAAGTAACAAAGGGATAAGTGCCCTGATCCAGGTCCAGGAGGGTTCCCTGGGCACCTTCAAAGAGAACCCTGCGGCCGTCCTTCAAAGCTCCGTTAACCAGGCGAACGGTATCGGCTATGAGGGGCCGCAGGCGCCTGGCATAACCCGCATACTCGTCCAGGATGGCTTCCAGATCGTAACCCGGCCGGTCGTAAATTTTAGCCAGCACCTCGTTGACTGCCGCCAGGTTACGGGCGAGTTTCTCACGAAACTCCTGCCAGTCCAGGAGATCCCCTGCCCGGATGCCCGTCCGGGCCGTTTTATCTACATAGGCCGGACCAATGCCCCGTTTGGTAGTGCCGATCCGGGCTTCACCCCGCCGCTCTTCCTCGGCAGCATCCAGGCCCTTATGGTAAGGTAAAATGAGGTGGGCCCGGTCGCTGATCCTCAAACTTGAGGTATCTACACCCCGCTCCGCCAGGCCGTCCAGTTCCTGCACCAGGACGGCAGGATCGAGCACCACACCATTGCCAATAAGGCAGAGCTTGCCTGGATAGAGGATACCGGAAGGTACCAGGTGCAGTTTAAACTCCTGTTCCCCGACCATCACCGTATGGCCGGCGTTGCTCCCTCCCTGGTAACGAACCACCACTTCAGCCTTTTCTGCCAGGTAATCGGTAATTTTACCCTTGCCCTCGTCGCCCCACTGGGCTCCCACCAGGACTACCGCCGCCATGCAAGCACCGCCTTTCAAGTTATTGTTTGTTTATTCGTTTGTTTTATTTCATCCCGCCCGGTATTGGGGCCGGGCGCAAGCCAGGCCACCACCGGTTAAGCGCCGGCTATAATAGCCCGGGCGGCAATGACACCGGCCGCCGAAGCCTGGGCCAGGCCGCGGGTAACCCCGGCGCCATCGCCGGCAGCGTACAGGCCGTGGATATTTGTTTGCAGCTCCCGGTTTAGACTTAACCGGGACGAGTAAAATTTAACTTCCACGCCGTAGAGCAGGGTATGCCGGGAATAAACCCCCGGCGCGATCTTATCCATAGCCGCGAGCATCTCCACAATGGCCGTAAGGTGCCGGTAAGGGAAGACCAGGGACAGGTCCCCGGGCGTGGCCTCGGTCAGGGTCGGTGTTACCAGGCCCTTCTCCAGGCGGTCAGCTGTGGTCCGCCGCCCCGACAGAAGATCGCCAAGACGCTGGACCAGGACACCGCCGCCCAGGAGGTTGGCCAGCCGGGCCACATAACGGCCGTAGGCGATGGGTTCCTTGAAAGGCTCGGTAAAGGTCTTGCTCACCAGCAGCGCAAAGTTGGTATTGTTAGTCTTTTTGTCCGCATAGGAATGGCCGTTCACCGTCACCAGGCCCTCGTTATTTTCCAGCACTACTTCCCCGTAGGGATTCATGCAAAAGGTCCGCACCCGGTCGTCAAATTTCCGCGAGTAAAAGATAAATTTGGATTCGTAAATGACGCTGGTCAGGTGCTCCATGACGGCCGCCGGCACTTCCACCCGCACGCCGATGTCCACGGGATTGACGGCCAGCTTCAGGTTCAGCCCGGCGGCCACCCGGCGCAGCCAGTCGGCGCCTTCCCGGCCGGGGGCCAGGACCACATAACGGGCGCTGATTTCTTCACCCCGCCGGGTAACCACCCCGGTAACTCGGTTATCGTCCACCAGGATTTCCTCAACCGGCGTATCCGTGCGCACCTCTACGCCGTTCTCCTCCAGGTAATCCTTCATGGCCTGGAGGATCTCCTGGGTGCGTCCGGTGCCCAGGTGGCGGATGGGAGCCGGAATCAGCTTTAAATCAGCCAGGATGGCCTGGCGCTGAATATCTGCAATCCGCTCATCCTCGAGACTGCCGTAGACCTTATCCGGTGCCCCGAAATGGCGGTAAATACCATCGACATAATCGATTAAAGCCGTAACTTCCCGCTCCGGTATATATTCACTCAGCCAGCCGCCGACTTCCGGCGACAGGGTTAATTTGCCGTCACTGAAGGCCCCGGCTCCTCCCCAGCCGGATACTACCGAGCAAGGGGTGCAGTGCAGGCAGCTGGAACGCGTCTCCTTGGACGGGCACACCCGGCGCTTTAAGCCGTGTCCCTTCTCCAGGATAAGCACTTTGAGCCCGCTTTTCTGCCGCACCAGCTCCAGGGCAGTGAAAATCCCTGCCGGGCCGGCGCCAACGATGACCACATCATATTTTCCAGCCATCCGTCTCCCCTCCTCAACCTGTTTCTGGGCAAAAAAATAGCCCCCGCAACGGGATTAGCCAGAACAACATTATAATTTTACCAGACGGTTTGCAGGGCGTCAAGAAAAATTAGCGGCCCTCTTGTTTGCTTGCCGGCCGCATCCAGTCCCGCTTTCCCCCGGCCGGCTCCATAGCCCCCAGGTTCACGGTGATAATCCCCAGGGCCACCAGGGCCAGCCCCAGGAGCAGGTTCAGGGTCAATTTCTCACCCAGCAGCAGGGTGCTGAAGATAACGCCAAAAACCGGGACGAGGAAGAGGTAAACACTCGTCTGGCCGGCCGGGTACCGGGCCTGGATGGGTAAAAGGACGGCAAAACCCAGGGCCGAGGTAAAGAGCGAAAGATAAATTATTGTCCCTAAACCCGTAAGGGTCCAGGAAAAGTGCAGCCCGTGCTCGGTCAGGGCAGCTATAAACAGCAATACCAGGGATCCATATAACATCTGGTAAGTGGTAACCGCCAGCTTATCATGGTCTTTAAAGGCGGCCTTCAAGTATACTGTGGCCAGGCCCCAAACAAAGGCACCGCCGATTAGAACTACGATGCCCAAAAACTCGGCCCTTGCTAAATGCATCTGCCAGGGATTGACCGCCAGGACAAGTCCCAAAAAACCGATGATTAGTCCGGTCACCTGTTTCCATGTCATGTTTTCCTTTAACAATAAAAAGGCCAGAAGCGTGAAAAAGAAGGGGTAGCTGTATAAAACCACCGCAGTAATGCCACTTTTTACCATAGTGATGCCCAGATGAAGGGCTCCACCCATCATTCCCGTTTGCAAAAAGCCCAGGAGAAATAAGGGCCAAAAATCCCGCCCGGGATGCCACAGTTTGCCTTGCCGCTTGACTACCAGAGGTAAAAGGAACAAGGCACCGAGAAAAAAACGCCACGCACCGAAAGATAAAGGCGGCATATACCTGGCGCCAATCTTCATAGCCGGGTAAGATAGTCCCCAGATCAAGGTGACCAGGATCAACAAATAGATATCTTTGGCTCGCAAGGTAACCACTCCCGCAAATAAATGAACACTAACTAATTATAAACCTCTCATTACAGAGAAGCAATTGTTGCCGTTTTTCCATTAACTACAGCTAAAAAATAAAAAAGCCGCCCACTGCTGGCACGTGGGCGACCGGTATCCGGGACTGGGAGTATCAGGGCAGGCGCAGGACGGTAAAGGCGAGCCAGCTTACTACAGCACCCACTACCGACATGGACAGGCCCCAGATGAGCATATCCCGGAAAAGCTTTTGCTTGTTGGTCTTCTCGCCGGCATTGGCGTAGAAAATGGCTCCGGTGGTAGAGAGGGGACTCAGGTCGGTCAAGAAACCGCAAACAACAATTGTCGATAACAGGGGTATCAGGTCTGTTGCCGGCGCCCCTACCTTTTGCAGCAGCATGGGAGCCATGGGGATGAAGGCGGGTAGGATAACACCGATGGTGCTGGCATAGGCAGAAATCAGCGCCGCTAAAAATCCCGTTACCAGGGTGAGGGTCAGCGGCGTAGAGAACCTGGCAATAATGCTGGCAAACAGGTCCATGCCCCCTATCTTGCTCATGAGGTCAACAAGCACCGTAACGCCCGTCACGAAAAGGATGGTTCCCCACGGCATCTGCTTGATGGCTTTGCCCTCATCGGCAATCTTGAACAGGGCCAGGATGGTACCGATAAGGAAACCGCCCAGACCGACGTCCATCTTGAAGAAAAGGGCTCCTATAATGAATACCAGGATAGCGACGAGGGTGATCAGCTGGTTGCATGTAAAAGGTTCAATCTGCATATCGACCAGGCTTTGCCGCTGTCCCGCTTCTTTAACTTTCCACAGCTTCAAGCCGCCGTAAATTATATACGCGAGGATCGAGACGATAAAATGACCCAGGAACTGGTTCAGCCACAGGATGCCGCTTACCCCGGTCAGGCCCATCTTCTGGGTCAACCCTGCGGCGATAACACCTGCCGGGGCTATGGGAGACATGGCCCCGGCCTGCCCGCCGTTACCCACTACAATGGCCATGAGCAGGGGGCTGATGCCGGCTTCTTCCGCCAGCAGCATGGCCATGGGGGCCATTAAAGCAGCTATCGTTATCTGCCCGGGCCCCATGGAAGAAAGAGCAAAGGCCAGAAGGAAGAAAATTATAGGAAGAATAGCAGCATTGCCTTTTACGCTTTTTAGTGTATATTTAACAATTTTCTCCAGAGTACCGTTGACCTGGGCCAGGGAAAAAAGATAGGTGGTTCCGGCCAGCATGATTAAAATATTGGTAGGGTAGCTTTTCAGTATATCGGCTACTTTGAGGCCCCCGATATAATTGCCGACCAGCAGGGCCAAGCCCAGGGACATGGCGCCGATGTTCAGGGGCATGATGCAGCTGATTATAATGACGAATATCAGGGCCAGTAAAGAAACTACCGGTACGGACATCTTGTGCTTCCCTCCTCAGGTAATGAAAGACTGCGTTCCAGCTTATTGCCCTGGATTTTCGCCACTTCCTGTTCCCTCACCTTTCACCTCCTTGAATCAATCGCATGTATATTTCGAGAAGGTGATTTTCTATCCCCTCCTTTCCGGAAACTTGCAAAAGCTAGCGCCCCTTTCCCCATGGGACGATGGCTCCTGCAGCCGCCGCGGCCCCTATGGCCGGAGGTGATGCAAGGTAGATCTCGCCATGCTCGGACCCCATCCGGCCCGGTACATTGCGGACCGTAGCTGCCAGCGCCCGGTCTCCCGCCGCCAGGAGGCCCAGGTGATTGCCCGGGCAGGGTCCGCATCCCGGCGGGAGAATGATGGCCCCCTGGTCGCGCAGGACCCGGGTCAGGCCCTCCCTTTCCATTTGATGTAAAATATCCCGCGTTGCCGGTGTCACCAGCAGGGTCACCTCTCTATGAACCTTCCGACCATTAAGGCCCAGGACCAGTTCCCTTAAATCCTCCATCCTGCCGCTGGCACACCCGCCAACAACAGCCTGGGTAATGGGCAGGCCTTCCAGATCCTTCAGGGGCCGCACGTTAAAGGGAGAAGGAGGGCATGCCACGAGGGGCTCCAGGTTTTCCAGAGCCACCTCCAGGTCCGGTTTTACTCCCTGGTCTGCTTCTTGTGGCGGTATTATAAGTCCCGTCACCGCCCCTGTTTCGCCAATGAGGTTGCATAAAGCCATCCGGCCGGCAGTGCTGAGGGCCCATACCCCCGGGCCCTGGAAAACCAGACCCCGGCCCTTAACAGTTTCGGGGTCAAGGCGCCTTAAGACCTCAAAGGCCAGGTCCCGCGCCGCCACCCCCGGCGGCATTTTCCCTTTTACCTCCACACGATAAACATCAGGCACCGTAACCTGCAACTTCCCGGTGACCAGCAGCCTCACCAGTTCTTCAGGTTTAAGGGAAAAAGCAACGGCTCCAAAGGCCCCGGCGGTGGCCACGTGGCCGTCAGCCCCGGCAATGATCATCCCGGGCCGGGGGGTGAATCTTTCCGCCACCACCTGGTGGAGGACGCCTTCACCCCGGTCAAAGAGGTGGATGCCCTCCCGGCGGGCAAAGGCCTTCATTTCCTGGTGCAGTTGCCGGCTGGCTACCGTTGGCGCCGGCAGGGTGTGGTCCAGGGTAAAAACAACCCGCTCCGGGCAGGCCACCCTCTCGCCCCCGGGCCAGGCGGCCAGGATCTTGCCGGCGCTGCCGTCATGGCCCAGGATAAGGTCGACGTTGATGCTTATCACTTCCCCTGGCGCCACCCGTCCTTTACCGGCGGCAGCCGCCAGGGATTTATTAAGAAAGTTCATAGAGTCACCCGCTTCATAATCATTAGATAAATTCCTCCAGGGCCTTGAGAAGGGCCTCCTGTTTATCTCCCACCGGTTCTATCTGGACAAATTTAAACTTCTTTCCCTTTTCCCCCAGGGCCTCAGGGCCAATCCCCAGGGCGAACACCGTACCACCTTCCTTCAGCCCTTTGGTAACATCCGTTAGCGGCAGCAGGCTGTTGTCCAGAACCACCACGGCATCCGGGCGGCTGGCATTGGCCGAGCGTTCCCGGATAAAACTATCAGCAATACGCACCACCGCATACATAGGCGCCCCCGGCCGGTAGGCGCCAAAGTTTTCAAAGACCTGAGCATATTTGCCTGCCGCCAGGGCGGCCTGCGCTACTTTCCCGGCCAGGGCGGCCACCGGCTGGCCGTAACGGCCGTGGAAGCGGATTTCGATCATGACTGCACCTCCTGGAAGCGGCGGTCAACTTCGGCCTGGAGGGCCTCGATGGCCGCTTCATCCATGTTCTTAAAGCGCCCCTGGAGCCGCAGGTACTCCCTTACCGGTATGCGGCGTTCCGGGACGACCGTTAGCCGCCGCCGGCCGTCGATCTCTTCATAAAGCTGCCACAGGCCGCACTCTACTGCCAGGCGGGCGAGCTGCACCGTCTGGTCCTCCCGGATCCCCCAGCCTCTGAAACAGGGAGCCAGGATGTGGATATAGCGAAAGCCCTGAATGGCCCTGGCCTTCTGGAATTTCCGGATCAGGTCCAGGGGATAGGCGACTGAAGCCGTGGCCAGGTAGGCCGGGTAATGGGCGGCCATAATGGCCAGCATATCCTTCCGCGGCGTCGGCTTACCGGCGGGCGTGTCAGGCGTGACCGCCTTGTAAGGAGTAACGCTGCCGGCCTGGCCGCCGGTGTTCATATAAGTTTCATTATCGTAGCAAACGTGGATGATATTCTCCTGGCGTTCGGCCGCCCCGGTCAGCGACTGGAAGCCGATGTCGGCCGTTCCGGCATCACCGGCCCAGGAGACTACATTAACGTCTTTAATCCCCTGGATGTCCAGGGCCGCCCGGATACCGGAGGCGACGGCCGGGGCGCATTCAAAAAGGGAATGGTAAAAGGGTATCTTCCAGGCAGTACTTAAGCCCGAACCACCGATGGTGGCCATACAGGAAGCGGGAATGGTAATGATGGTCCGCGGGCCCAGGGCCTTCATGGCCTGGCGCACCGCCAGAGCCGCACCGCAGCCGCGGCAGCCGCCGTGACCGCCGGTGAAAAGCTCGGTTTCTGGTACATCAGCTAAACTATTAATTAGTTCCATGATCTATCACCTCCGGCCTACAGGCCGTACCATTGATAGGGTGCCGGGGCCGTCCCGGCTCCCAGCTGCTCGCGCACCTGCCGGTAAATACCGATCAGGTCTTCCACGCCGACATCCCGCCCCCCCAGTCCCAGGATGTAGCTATAAACCGGCGCGGTTGCCAGGCCGTACAGGCCGGCCCGCAGTTCCCGGGCCAGGGCACCGCCTGCACCGTAGACAATATTTTTATCCAGGGCGACTACGGCTTCCGCCGCCCGCAGGATCTCCCGTACCGGTGCTGCCGGGAAGGGCCGGAAGAGGCGGATCTTCAGCAGGCCGGCCTTTTCCCCTGCCGCCCTTAAAGCGTCAACGGCAATCCGGGCCGTACTTGCCAGGGAGCCCATGGCCACCAGGACGATGGCAGCATCCTCCAGGCGGTAGCCCGTTACCGCGCCGCCCCAGTCCCGGCCCGTTAGTTGGGCATAAGCCGCGCTGACTTCCTGCAGGACCTCGCCCGCCCGCTGCAGGGCGGCATCCTGCTGATATTTATAGTCCATATACAGTTCCGGGCCGGTAACGGTATTGACGGCCAGGGGGTTATTTACATCCAGGACCGGCCGCCGCACCAGGGGCAAGAAGGCATCTACCGCTTCCTGCTCCGGCAGGTCTACGGTTTCCCGGGTATGGGACTGGATGTAACCCTCATAATTGACCATTACCGGCAGGCGCACCCGCTCGTCTTCCCCCAGGCGAAAAGCCTGGATGAGGCTGTCCAGGACTTCCTGGTTGTTCTCGCAGAAGAGCTGGATCCACCCGCATGCCTCCTGGGCCACCACGTCACCGTGCTCCGGGAAACGGCTGTGGGGGGCCGCCAGGGCCCGGTTGACCACAGCCATGACCACCGGCTGGCGCAGGCCGGAAGTATGGTAGAGGACCTCGCTCATATAGGCCAGACCCTGGGAATTGGTAATGAGAAAAGACCTGGCCCCGGCCATTGCCGCCCCCAGGGCCGCCGCCAGGGCGCTGTGGTCGGACTCCACCCGGACAAAATTACATTTCAGGCTGCCGTCAGCTATAAACTGGGTTATCTTTTCCATGACCGGCGCCGCCGGAGTAATGGGGTAGGAAGCCAGGACTTCTACCCGCGCCAGGCGGGCGGCATGGGCGGCTGCTTCGTTGCCGTTTAATAACAGGCGCATTTTCTTTCACTCCCTGCTTACTTCTCAATAAACCCCCGGTTGCCGGTATATTCCTTAACCATGGTGATAGCCCGGGCGGGGCACTCGACGGCGCAGATGCCGCAGCCTTTGCAAAAATGCAAATCCACCCTCACTTCCCCTTCATCTACCGCCAGGGCTGCGTCCGGGCAATACAGCAGGCACTCGCGGCAGAGATTACATTTTTGTTTATCAATCACCGGCCGCTGTTCGCGGATGCGCTCCATAGCCGCCCCGGCGGCCATGGTACCCGGCCTGGCCGATGGTACTACCGGTAGCTCTTTAGCCGCCACTTTCATTCGCCTCCTCCGCTAAAACACCAGACATTAATTTTAATATTGCAAAATTCATGCCAGTCCCCGGAAAATGGCCCGTAATTTTTTTCCCTGCCTTACAACCCTTGCTATTTAAAGCTCCAGGGGAAAAGAAAAGCCGGCCGCAGCAGTCGGCCGGGACTCCCCTATGTTTCATAAATATTACTTATAAGACCAAACGTAACGTTCATGTGCGTTTCAAAATAATACCGTTACCAGCAGAAATAGTTCCCACACAATATTTTGCTTTTTATAACATGCAGCTCGACCTGGCTTAACAAAATTTTGCAACCTGCAAGGAAAAACTATTTTAACGTCGAATGTAACATTAAAACTTTTAGTGTTTCTTTTTTGTAACGGCTGTCGCCGTTGCCGGATTAAAACTTAGGGGGAACGAATTCATGGCGGAAATTGCCTTTATTGCTCCCTATGAAGACCTGGCCAACATCGCCCGCCAGGTGAGCCTGGAGCTCGGCCTGGACCTATCCATCCACGTTGCCAGGATGGAAGAAGGGGCAAACCTGGCCCGCGAGCTGGCTAGAAACGGTTGCCAGGTCATTGTCAGCCGCGGCGTAACGGCCTGGCTCATCCAGCAGGCCGTGGACCTCCCGGTAGTAGACGTTCCCATTGGCGGTTACGATATCCTGCGAGCCTATTACCAGGCCAAGCAATTCGGCGGCCCCATCGGCATCGCCGATGTCCCCGATGTCATCCAGGGCCTGGAGAGCCTGGAAACCATCCTGGGAGAGACTTTTCTCAAATACACTCTAAAAAACCAGGATGATGACATCCGGCGGGGCATCCTGGCCCTGAAGGAAGCCGGCGCCGAAGTAATCATTGGCAAAATTGCCATGGCCCGCGAGGCGCGCAATTTCGGCTTAAACAGCGTCATCATTACCTCCGGCAAGGAAACAGTCTACCAGGCCCTCAAGGAAGCCCGGCGGGTGTTACAGGTCCGCCACCAGGAGAAACGCCGGGCTGAACAACTCAAAGCCATCCTGGACTTTGCCTATGACGGCATTATCGCCCTGGATGAAGAAGGCCGCATCACCGTCTTCAACCCCGTGGCGGAAAAACTCTCCGGCTGGCGCGCCGGAGATGCTATCGGCCGCCCGGTAACGGAGGTTATCCCCAACGCCCAGTGCCATACTTTGTTAAAGACAGGAAAACCGGAACTGGGGGAGTTGCTGGACATTGGCAATACCCGGGTGGTGGCCAACCGGGTACCCATCATTGTCGACGGCCGCACCGTAGGAGTGGTGACTACTTTCCAGAACATTTCCAGCCTGCAAAGCCTGGAGCACAAAGTCCGGCGCCGGCTGGCCGGGCGCGGCCACGTGGCCAAGTATACTTTTGCCGACATCCTTGGCGAAAGCCCGGCCTTGAAGGAAGCCGTGCGCCTGGCCCGGGAGTACGCCTCCGTCCAGTCCACGGTCCTCATCCACGGGGAGACAGGTTCAGGCAAGGAAATGTTTGCCCATGCCATCCACCTGGCCGGCCCCCGGCAGGACGGTCCCTTTGTAGCCGTCAACTGCGCCGCCCTGCCGGAAAATCTCCTGGAAAGCGAGCTTTTTGGCTATGCCGAGGGGGCCTTTACCGGCGCCCGCAAAGGCGGCAAGCCCGGCCTTTTCGAGCTGGCCCACGAAGGAACAATTTTCCTGGACGAGATCGGGGAAATGTCGCCCCGGCTCCAGGCCCGGGTGCTGCGGGTCCTGGAAGAGGGGGAGATCATGCGCCTGGGGGATGACCGCATCATCCCAGTCAATGTAAGGGTTATAGCGGCCACCCACCGCAATCTCGCGCAGATGGTCAAGGAGCAATCTTTCCGGGAAGACCTTTACTACCGCATCAACGTCCTGAACCTGGAAATCCCGCCTTTACGTGAGCGCGGGGCCGATGTGCTCCTCCTGGCCGAACATTTCCTCCAGGAATTCTGCCGCCAGCTGCAGCGGCCGGCAGTGAACCTCACCCCGGAGGCGGCCAGGGAATTGCTCCAGTACCGGTGGCCGGGCAACGTCCGGGAATTGCGCAACTGCATGGAGCGCTTATCCTTGCGCTGTCATGACACTAACATCAGCGCCGCCGATGTGCGCCAGGCCCTGGGGCTGGCAGCAACGCCGGAGCCCGGGGTCCCCGGCGAAGGTGCACCTGGAGAAGGCCGGCTAGAAAGCCTGGCCGGCCAGGTGAACATCCTGGAGCGCGGCTTGATCATGCGCGTCCTGGCCGAAACGGGAGGCAACAAAGCCGAAGCGGCCCGCCGCTTGGGGGTCAGCCGCACCACCCTGTGGCGGAAGCTGAAGGCTGAGCAATAAGAAGCAAAACTAAATGTTTCCCAGGACGCGCCAGTCGTGCGTGTACACTTTAAGTCTGTCTCCACGAACAAAACCGACAATAGTTATTCCTAACGCCCGGCCCAACCAGACGGCATAATCGGTAGGTACTGAACGCGAAACTATAAACGGCACTTTCAGCCTGGCTGCTTTAACCAATATTTCCGAAGAAATCCTCCCGGTGGTAAGGAGAAGCTTATCGTCGATAGTTACGCCGGAGCACAGGGCACTGCCCACTACTTTATCAACCGCATTATGACGACCAATATCTTCCCGGAAAATGATAAGGTCTTGCGCATCAGCCAGGGCGGCGCCATGCACACCCCGTGTCTTTTGATATAAAGCTGAGACCCTTTGCATCTGGTGGATACGGCTGCTGATGACGGCTGCAGGTAACGCAAGCCGGGATTCGATTCTTATATTAAATATGCAATCCCTATCCCCCCGGTCCGGCCACACGACATTTTGGCCACACCCCGTCATGATCCAGGGAACCATCCCTCCGCCCCTGTCGCCCATTTCCCTTCGAATCCGCACATCAGCTTTACCGCCGCCGATTTTAACCTCAATAATGTCTTCCAGGGAAAATATAAGACCTTCAGTAAAAAGGAAACCAATTACAAGTTCTTTTAAATGTCGGGGTGTGCAAAGCAGGTTTACCAGCCTCTGACCATTAACGGTAATTTGTAAAGGGAACTCTGTAATGATCGAAGTTTCTTCCTGGCTAATTCGTCCTTTTTCAAATAGGGTTACCAAAGTATTGGTACAGGTTGCTTCTTCTTTCATTACCGGCTTCTTGACCTGGTGCCATAACTTGACTGTTCCTTCCAGTCAAGCAGCCCCCATACCAGGCATTCGCCTCCTTTCCGTAAAAAAGGGGACTCTCCACGGAAACCCCAAGGCGCGCAACCTAATGAGGGACTGTGAGCTAAACCATTACTTTATTAACCTTTACAGCACAGGTTTTATACTCAGGTATTTTAGCAACCGGATCCAGGGCGGGAATTGTGAGCAGGTTGGCTGCCGCTTCATGGAAATGGAAGCTCATAAATACTTGACCCTGCGGAACACGGCTCGTTAACCGGGCTTTAACTCTTACTTTACCACGCCTGGAGGCGATTTCAACCATTTCTCCTTCCTGTATTCCTAAACGCGCAGCGTCATCGCTGTTAATTTCCACAACAGGGACGGGACATATCTCCTCCAGCCCTCTGGCCTTACGGGATATAACTGTGTGATAGTGATACAAGATTCTACCCGTCGTAAATAAAAACGGGTATTCCTCGTCGGGTTCTTCGGCCGGCGGCCGGTAATGTACTACCTGGAACTTGCCCCGGCCGCAAGTAAATCTTTCCCGGTGGAGAACGGGTGTACCCGGATGATCGAGGGAAAGTACCGGCCACTGTAACCCTTTATCTTCCAGGCGCTTATAAGTTATACCCGCATAGCTGGGAGTTAACCCTGCTATCTCCCGCATTATTTCCTCAGGCGACGAATATTTGCCAGGACACCCCATCAATAGCAGCAAATCATTTAAAATAAGCCAATCCGGCCTCGCTTTACCGGGCGGTTCAACGGCTTTATGCAAAAGCTGCACCCGGCGTTCCGTACTGGTAAAGGTCCCTTCCTTTTCCGCAAAGGAAGCTCCAGGTAAAACAACGTCCGCCAGCCTGGCCGTTTCCGTTAAAAATATATCCTGTACCACCAAAAATTCCAGGTTCTTTAAAGCTTCTTCTACATGGGAGACATCCGGATCAGTCAAGACAGGGTTTTCTCCTAAAATATACATCCCTTTCAATTTGCCCTGTTGAGCTGCCGCCATCATCTCCATCAAGGTCAAGCCAGGTTTTCCGGGTAAGCCCGGTATCCTCCAGGCTTCCGCAAATTTGCGGCGAATCTCGGGATCGGTTACCGGCTGGTATCCGGGCAGTACATTGGGCAGGCCACCCATATCGCAGGCGCCCTGGACATTATTCTGCCCCCGCAGGGGATTTACGCCGCTGCCTTCTTTCCCGATCTGGCCGCAGGCCATGGCCAGGTTGGCCAGGGCCATTACGTTGCCGGTCCCGGTTACATGTTGAGTTATACCCATAGCGTACAAAATGGTTGAACGCGGGCCCCTGGCATAGGTTCTTGCCGCCTCAATAATATCGCCTGCCGGTACACCTGTAACTGCCGCAACCTTTTCCGGCGTATATTCCTCTACGGCCAGTTTTACAGCTTCAAAACCTTCCGTCCTCCGGGCAATAAATTCTTGATCATAAAGCTCTTCTTTGATGATTACATGCAGCAGCCCATTCAGTAAAGCCAGGTCTGTCCCCGGTTTTTGTCTCAACCACAAATAGCTCCACTTCACCAGTTCAATTTCCCGGGGATCGGCCACAATGAGCCTCGCCCCGCGACGAACGGCTTCTTTTACTTTCAGGGCGATAACGGGATGATTTTCTGTAGTATTGCTGCCAATGACAAAGATACAATCAGCCCGGGCGATGTCAACGATAGAATTGGTCATTGCGCCGCTGCCAAAGGTAGTTGCCAGACCGGCAACTGTAGAAGAATGTCAAAGGCGCGCGCAGTGATCAACGTTATTAGTGCCCAGCACTCCCCGGGCCAGCTTTTGCAAGAGATAATTCTCTTCATTGGTACATTTGGCCGAACAGAGGAAACCCAGGGCCTCAGGGCCATAGCTATCTTTGATATGAGTTAATTTTTGCGCTACAAGGGCCAGCGCTTCATCCCAGGTTGCTTCCCGGAAATACCCGCTTTCCCTATCTCCTTCGCGGATCAGCGGTCTGGTTAGCCTGTCGGGACTGTGAATATAGTCAAAGCCAAAGCGGCCCTTCACGCAGAGCCAGCCGTTATTGACCTCCGGGTTTTCGTAACCCTTAACTTTAACTACCCTGCCGTCCTTTACATAGAGGGTGATATTGCACCCCACCCCGCAGTAAGAACAAACACTGCGGATTTTTTGCAGCTCCCACTCGCGGCCCTGCCATAAACTCGCCTTCTCCGCCAGGGCCCCCACCGGGCAGACCTGGACGCAGTTGCCGCAAAAGACGCATTCCTCTGATTGCTTGAGGGTAAGATCCATAGCCGGGGTTACCCTGGTGTTGAACCCGCGGTGGGCAAAGTCGATAACGTTGTTAACCTGGACTTCCGCGCAAACGCGGATGCACTTGCCGCACAGGATGCACTTGTTCATATCCCGCACGATGAAGGGGTTGTCATCCTCCAGGGGATAGTCGTGTTTTTCCCCGTGGAATTTGTCTCCCCTTACGCCGTAATAGTAGGCGTAATCCTGCAGGCTGCAGGCGCCGCTCTTGCTGCAGGTGAGGCAGTCCCGGGGATGGTTGGCCAGCAGTAGTTCCAGCATCATCTTGCGGGCCTCAACTACTTGCGGCGAAGCCGTCTGCACCACCATGCCTTCGGCGACGGTGGTCACGCAGGAGGCCGGCAGGCCGCGCATGCCCTCGATTTCCACCACGCAGAGGCGGCAGCCGCCCCAGGGCGTGAGCTTCGGGTCATGGCAGAGGGTAGGGATAAAGATGCCGTTATCCCGGGCGGCCTGCAGGACCGTTGTCCCGGCCGGTACGGTAATTTTCTTGCCATCGATGGTCAAGGTGACATCAGCCATCTGTTTTCCCCCCTATTTGATGCAACTACAGCCTGGATATCGCCCCGAACTTGCACTTCTCCATGCAACTGCCGCACTTGATACATCGGGCGGGATCAATGCGGTGCGGCTGCTTTTTCTCGCCGCTTACGGCCCCCGCCGGGCAGGCCCGGGCACAGGCGCCGCAGCCGGTGCACTTCTCAGCGTCGATGGTATATACCAGTAAAGCCTGGCAGACATGGGCCGGGCAGCGTTTATCTTTGATGTGGGCCTCATATTCGTGGCGGAAGTACTGGAGGGTGGAGAGGATGGGGTTGGGACAGGTCTGCCCCAGGCCGCAGAGGGCCGTGTTCTTGACCACCCGCGCCAGGGTCTCCAGGGTCTCCAGGTCCTCCATCTTTCCTTCACCTTCACAGATGCGGGTGAGGATCTCCAGCATCCTTTTCGTGCCCTCCCGGCAGGGGGTACACTTGCCGCAGGATTCCGCCTGGGTAAAGTTCAGGAAAAACCGGGCAACATCGACCATGCAGGTATTCTCATCCATGACCACCATTCCGCCGGAACCCATGATGGCCCCTGCGGCAGTGAGGGACTCGTAATCCACCGGCAGGTCCAGCTTGTCTTCCGGCAGGCAGCCACCCGACGGGCCGCCGATCTGGACGGCCTTAAACTGTTTATCATCCTGGATACCGCCGGCAATATCAAAAATGATTTCCCGCAGGGTTATGCCCATGGGCACTTCGATGAGCCCGGTCTTCTTAACCTTGCCCGTCAGGCAGAAAACCTTGGTCCCCTTGCTCTTTTCCGTGCCCATGGCGGCAAACCACCGGCCGCCGTTCTTGATAATAAAGGGGACGTTGGCGTAGGTTTCCACGTTATTAATGTTGGTAGGCTTGCCCCATAACCCCTGCTGCGCCGGGAAAGGCGGCCGCACCCGGGGCATGCCCCGCCTGCCTTCGATGGAAGCGAGTAAAGCCGTCTCCTCGCCGCAGACAAAGGCGCCGGCGCCGGCCTTGATATGCAGGTCAAAATTAAAACCCGTACCCAGAATATCCCGGCCCAGCAAGCCCTTTTCTTCCGCCGCGGCAGTAGCCATTTTCAGGCGCTTGATGGCTAATGGATACTCGGCGCGGCAGTAGATATAACCCTCATCGGCGCCTATGGCGTAGGCGGCGATGGTCATGCCCTCAATAACGGCAAAGGGGTCGCCTTCCAGGACGCTGCGATCCATAAAGGCGCCGGGATCGCCCTCATCGGCGTTGCAGACTACATATTTTTTGTCCCCCGGGGCCTGCCGGGCAAAGCTCCACTTCAGGCCCGTAGGAAAACCGGCGCCGCCCCGGCCGCGCAGACCCGAGATTTTGATTTCTTCGATTACCTGTTCCGGAGTCATTCGGCTCAAGACCTTTTCCAGGGCTTCATAGCCGCCGGTGGCAATATATTCATCCAGGCTTTCCGGGTCGGTCAAACCCAGGCGGGAAGTCACCACCCGCACCTGGCGGCCGTAGTAAGTACTTGCCGCCATCACCGGGATGCCTTCATAGGGTTCTGCTTCACCGGGCACCTGGATCAGTGCCCATTCCCTGATAGGCTCCCCGTGCACCATGTGCCTCTCAATCAACCTGGCGACATGCTCCGGGGTCACGTCGCCGTAGAAAACCCGCGGTTTTCCCGGCAGGGCTATTTCTACAATGGGCTCGGCGTAACACATACCGATACAGCTCGTTTGGCTTATATCTACCTGCAGACCCAGCCTGTTTATTTCTTCTTCCAGGGCCGCCATTACCTTTGCTCCCCCGGCCGCCTGGCCGCAGGTGCTCATGCCCACGGTGATGGAAGGCTTATCCCGCAATTCCTTCAAATCATGCAATTCAGCTTCACCCCTCGCTAGTACCTTGCCAGGATGGCCGGGAGCTTTTCTGGCGTCAGCCGCCCGTAGGTTTCTTCGTTAATCATCATCACCGGCGCCAGGCCGCAGGAACCAAGACAAGCCACCGTTTCCAGGGTAAAGCGGCCGTCGGCGGTGGTCTCATTTTTGCCTATACCCAGGGCGCCTGAAAGAGCTTCCAGCAGCCGGGCCCCTCCGCGCACGTGGCACGCCGTACCCTGACAGATGCGGATGATGTTCCGCCCCCGGGGTTTTAAGTGAAACTGGGTATAGAAAGTCGCCACGCCGTAAACCCGGCTGAAGGGTATTTTAAGCTTTCTTGCTATCTCCCGCATGACCTCCCCCGGCAGGTAGCCGTAAATATCCTGGGCTTCCTGGAGAATGGGGATCAGGGCTCCTTCAGTCCCAGCATAGCGTTCCAGGACCTCTGCCAGGGCTTTTGCCTTAATGTTCGCATCATTATTGCCGTCAGGAACCATCAAATCTACCCAACCCTCCCATCAGGCGCTTACCGCCAATTTATTGTTATTATAACACTAAATTTACACACCAGTTAGTAACTTTTTTGCTCTAAATTTTACTATTTTGCATATTTAACTTTGAACGGACAAAATCAAGAAATTCGGATAGTGCCCGGGACGGCTCAAGGCTGAAGCTGCTCTCCGTAACTACTTTACCTTGATGAAAGTGCCGGGGATAACTCTGCAGGTATTTGTATTCTCTATGGGGGCGGTTGTCATAGCGATAAATTGTGCCATCAAGGAAACGCCTTTCCCAGTGGTAGGCAAAGCGACCCGGTATTTTACTTGAAAACCAGACGTCAATATAGCTGGCATCTATCACATGAAGGCGTAACCTATCTGGCCTTACTTCGGCCTCCAGGATAATATCCGCATATTCCCTTTCAGCCAGGGTAGCTAATTCATGATAAATCATGATAACTTACTCAACACCATTTGAATTTTTTCTAATTGTTCTTCCAGGTAATCTGCTTTAACAAAATCGTCAAATGTCATATCTTCATCTAATTCGCCTTTTTTTATCCTGTCATCAAATTCCTGGAAGGAAGCAACCTGATATTTTAGATATATAGTGGTCAATTCGGCCCTTAATTCCCTCGACTTTTGCTTTAAATAGGCTTTTAAACTATCCCGGGCTAGTTTATCTTTAGAAGTCTCTAATATACTGGCTGCTTCCTCAAAAGGTAAGCTCATGTATCTCTACCACCTTTGGCTTTATAACTTAACCCCGCTTAAATCTATTATAAGCCTTTACCTCAACTATTACCAACCCTTCTTTAATATCCCCGGTCCTATATCCCCTAAATCGCCGCAACCGGTAAGGCGCATGGCAACGGCCAGGTCGTCGGCCAGGGCCTCCAGCTGCAGCCTCACCCCGGCGGCACCGCCGCCTATGGCGGCAACGGCCAGGGGTCGGCCCACCAGGACCGCCCGGGCACCCAGGGCCAGCATCTTTAGGACGTCCACGCCCGAGCGCACGCCGCCGTCGGCCAGGACTATTATTTTATCTCCCACCGCCGCCGCGATCTCCGGCAGCACCGCCGCCGTCCCCGGCGTGTGGTCCAGGGCGCGGCCGCCATGGTTGGAGACCACGATGGCCGCCGCCCCGCCGGCCACGGCGGCTTCCGCATCGGCCACCGTCATGATGCCTTTTAAAATCAGGGGGAGAGAGGTCGCCGCCGCAATCCCGGCAACCTGGTCCACCGTCTTGGGTTCCACCAGCTGGCCGGCGCGGGTCATATTGACCAGCCCGGCAGCATCGACATCAATAGCTACGGCCACGGCGCCGGCATCCTCGGCCCGGCGGATAAGGTTCACTATTTCCCCATCTTCCCGGGGTTTGATGACCGGAATGCCCCGTCCTCCAGCGGCCTTGATGGCTTTGAGACCGGCGTCCATGAGTTCCGGGAGGGGACCGTCCCCGGTGAGGGAAAGGCTGCCGGCCTCGGCGGCCCCCAGGACGAAGGCCCGCGCCAGTTCTTCTTCGCTAACACGGCCCTGGAAGTTGACCCTGGCCCCGGCTACGGCCGCCCCCAGAATGGGAAAGGCGAGCTTCTGGCCGAAAAGCCTTAACCCCAGGTCCTGGTCCTTGCGGTCATGGAGAACCCGCATGTTGACCTGCCAGGCCGCCAGGGCCGTAACATTATTGCGGAATGACGCCCCGGTGCCAATGCCGCCCATTCCCGGCACACCGGTCGGACAGCGCCGCCCGTCGCACACCGGGCAGACGTGGCAGATGCCATCCAGGAGCACCCTGGCCCGCTCGCGAATAGAGGCAAGTTTTGCCGGCATAAGCAGTTCCTCCTTCCTGACACTCCTTGCCAAGCAAATAATCTGGTGTTATACTTTATAACAAATAATATAACTCGGCGGTGATCTGTATGTCTTATATTGCTCGTGTATCTTCGAAAGGGTGGGTAGTTATACCCAAAGCATTACGCCAGCGTTATAACATCAGCCCCGGTTCAAAAATTGTTTTTACAGAAAATGACGGCCACCTTTATCTTACGCCAGTCCCCCCGAATCCTATCGCCTCAGGTAAAGGAATGCTTCAAGGCTATCCCCTGGTAGAAACGCTCCTGGCCAGCAGAAAAGAAGAGGTAAAAAATGAAGAAGAAATATGTTTTTGACAGTTATGCCCTCCTGGTTTATTTACAAAACGAACCGGGGGCCGATCTGGTTGAATCTATGATCGAGGAAGCTCAAAATGAAGCGGCGCAAATTTTAATAAGCGCCGTTAATCTTGGCGAAGTTGCTTATATTATCGAAAGAGCGGCAGGCACAAAAAAGCTAAATGAAGCCATGGCCCTTTTGGAAACGTTGCCGATAGAAGTTGTCAATATAAATAAAGAATTTGCGCTAAAAGCCGCTAAATATAAAGCTAAGAACCCGATTGTCTATGCAGATTGTTTTACCCTCGCCCTGGGGGTGCAAACCGGAAGTCAAATAGTAACCGGCGACCCGGAGTTTCATAAAGCCAGCGGGCAGGCCAACATTATCTGGTTGCCTGAAAAAAAGGCAAAGTAAATAACCGACAGGCCAAGTTGCCTACCACCAGGGGTGGAGCAATTTGCGCCCGCAGGACATTCAGGGCGCGGTCCAATTGCTTCCGTCCCTCCGTCACTTCAATATCAGGTATTAGCCCTACCCCGTCAATAGCTTCACCGGCAGGAGTACGATAATATGCCGTAGTTAATTTTAAAGCGCCGCCGTTGCTCAAAGGAAAGATGGTCTGCAGCGCCCCTTTCCCGTAGGTCCTGGTTCCCACCAGAATAGCGGCGTGATTGGCCTGCAGGGCACCGGCCAGGATCTCCGCCGCGCTGGCCGTGCCCCGGTCCACCAGGACCACCAGGGGCAGGTCCCGGCCCGGTCCCCGGGAACGGAGGACGGTAACCTTTTTATCCCGGCCCACCACCTGTACCACAGGTTTATCCGGGAGCAAAAACAGGGAAGCAATCTCCAGGGCAGCGTCCAGGTAGCCGCCGGGGTTGCCCCGGAGATCCAGGATAATTCCCCGGGCCCCCCGGGCTTCCAGCTCCGCCAGCGCCGTTTCCACCTCCCCAGGCGCCCAGTAGGGGAAGGAGCGCAGGTAAAGGTAGCCTACCGACCCGGCGAGCAGGCGGCTGCTGACCACCGGCGGCCGGATTACCTCCCGGCGCAGGTAATAGCTCCGGCGACTGCCACTGCCGGGCAGGGTAACAGTCAGGTACACATAGGTTCCCGGCTTACCGCTCAGCAGCCGGCCTATCTCCTCCAGGGACAAGCCCTTGACCGGCCGGCCGTCCACGGCCACCAGCACCGAGCCGGGCGCGACCCCCAACCGGGCGGCCGGCGAGCCGGGGACAGTTTTGCTGATTACCGCCCGACCCTCAAGATCCTGGAAAATAATCCCCACACCTGTATACTCATCATTCAGGGAAGAAGCAAAATCAGGTAAATCTTCCGGGGCTATGTATTCACTGTATGGATCGCCCAGGGACTCCACCAGGCCCTGAACGGCCTCTGCTTCCAGGGCCGCCCGGCTTAAAGGCCCGGCATAATATTTTTCCGTTAGAGTACGCACCTCGTCCACGAGGGACCCTACCGGTACCACCGCGGCCTGGGCTGCAGCCAGGTCACCCAGAAAAACGGTAAAAAAGATGGCCAGGAAGAACACCCACCGCCGCACTTTCGGCATCATCCCGTCATTTCCCCTCTCCCGGTTTGATGTTGTTAACTATTCGGTAGAACGAGCGATTTTCCTGCTCTTATACCTTGTAACAATTGATCTTTTTCCAATAAATACCATGTTATTTGTCCACCCGGGCGCCGAAGCGCTGCACCAGTATCTCCCGGACGGCCGCCACGTCGGCATCGGTGAAGGTACCGGGATCGCGACCTTTCGTCACGGCGTATGCCGCCGCCACGCCGGCGGCATCCCCCAAGACGCATTGATTGGGCAAGACTCGCAGCTCAGCCCAGGCCAGGGAAGAGATGCTGGCCGCATAGCCGGGGATGAGCAAATTGGGCACCGGGCGGCTGAGGAGGGTGTTAAAGGGGATATAGACCGGGTTCTGCGGCCACCCGCCCGGCCCCGGCGTGGTCCGGGGATAATCAGGCCGCAAGAAAGGCGTCACCGGCCAGCGGTAGCGACCGTCGCCCCCCTTAAGGTCGCTGAAATGATAGGCATTGATATCCTGCCAGTAAAAGCCCAGGCCGATGCGGTTTGCATAATTGCCGCGATCGTTGCCTTCCGCCGGTCCAGGCCCGGCGCCGTGGACGGCCGCCGCAGTCAGAGCGTAGTTGCTGTCCTCCGTCCCCGGTCCTGCTTCCCGGGGATCGACTACCGTATGAATCGTTTCCCGCAGGTAGAGCATCCCGCCGGCCAGGGGTTTCCCATCCGCATCAGGCACCACTTCCGCCTCATGGAAGCCATCGAAGCGGCGCAGGGCCCTAATGAAATCAGGGTTCGCCAGCATCTCCCGCGCCCGCTGCCAGGCCGTGTCCGTGTCCAGGGCTCCCGGCGCCATATCCTCCGGATAAGCATCGTGTCCCCGGTCGCGGGCATTCGCCCGGCCGTCGACGTTAAAGATGAGGAGGGCATTGACCCACCACTCCGGGTTCCCCGGTCCGTCCTGGACGGCATTGAGAGGCTTTATGGCAAAGCCCGTCGGGCCGTACCTGTCGTTAAAGGCGGTAACCACCGGGTCGTTTATGTAAACTTCCCTGCCGCCATAGGCGGCCCATACCCCTCCCTCCTGGCGGAAAGTCATATCCCGGTAACGGCCGGGCTGCACCCCGCGCACCTTGAACATGAGGGTAGCCGCCTGCTGACGGGGCAGCAGGAAACGCTCCTCGCGGCCGGGCCCCGGCCGGCCGGCCGCTCCTCCTCCGGTGCCGGTACTACCTCCTTGCAACCGCAGGCTCATAAGACGCCACGCCTTTTCCCCGCTGACCAGATCCGCCGCCAAAAATTCAGCGGGCCAGTCCCCGCGGCCCACCGTCACCCCGGCCTGGCTCAGACGGCTGAGCCGCCCGTCTTCCGAAGCGTCGACAAAGATAGTCGCGGCCAGTATCAGACGCTCTTCACCCCAGATTACCGTCCCGGCGGCATCCCTTTGCATGCTACGCAGGGCCAGGGCCTTGAGCCGCCCGCGCCGGTCCTTCCGGACGGCAGTAATATCCATGGCCCAGTAAGTATGGAGATTGGAGAGTTTACCCAGGTCGGCGGCAATCCGCGCCGCAAGATCCGCCGTGCGGTAAAAGGGGCCCACAGCCTTAAACCAGCGGGCAAAAGATCCTCCCTGGGCCAGCCGCCCGTCCCGGGCCCAGTAACGCACGTCCCAAAAGTTCTGGCCGCCCACCGTGGCCAGGCCGCCATATTCGCGCCCAAGGTAAGGGACCACCAGGGCCACGGACTTATCCGGCGCCGTAGCAGCAGCCTTCCAGGCCGCCGCACACCCGGCCAGGCCGCCGCCGTAAACGACGATATCCGCCCGGACCGCAGGCGCCGCCAAGGGCCAGCCCTCCGGGCGGGTCCCCGCTCCGGAAAAAGTTAACATAAAACATAAGACGATAAAAAATAATAGCAAACGTTGCTCCATCAGCTGATTCCCAATCGCCTTTCACCTAAAACAGCAAAAATATCTTTATTATCCCGCGGCTCCCTTAATCCCTCGTCGGGAGACGCAAAAAATTCTTGCTTTAAGCCAGCAAATGTAGTCTAATTTTATTTATAAAGGGGGTTCCTCATCAATGTTTGCTCCCAATACCTTTCAGCAAATCTACCGCCAGAACTGCGATCTGCTTATCTACCAGGATCTCCCCAGCGACCCCGTTATCGCTGCCTTCCTTGAAGTCTGCCGCCTGCTGGGCGAAGGGGAGGAGAGCGACAGGAAAGCAACCGGTAACGAAACAGATAAGCAGGCACCCGGCGGGAAGCTGGCCGCCGCCTGCCGCCGCTTTTTTCGCCTGCTGGCGGGTTACACCGAGCTCTACCAGGGGCCCTTTACCGGCGACCCCTGGCAGAACTACCTCCTCGACCGCGTCATTGAAGCTGAAAATACTTTTACCCTCAAGGCCGGGCAACAGCGCTGGAACGATATGGGCGCCGCCCTTAAAGACGCCGTCCGGCAGGACCTGCGTTCCCTCCAGGCCCTGGCCGGCCTGGGCCCCGCCGCTTATGGGGCCGCCCTGCTTGCCCTGCAAAAGCCATCCCCGGGCCCGGCCCATGCCAGCAGAGTTCCAGTCCACAATGGCTGTTTCATCCCCGACTGGACGCAACTTCAACCCCTAAACCCGGACCAACCCCTCCAGCCACCAGAGGCGGCCCGTCGGGAGATCAAGGAAAAACTCCTGGCTGCCGGTGACTGGGGCCAGGACGGTATCAAGCTCCTGGCCGACTACTACCATACCTGTGGCGCGGGCATCTTCGGCGCCTGCTGGGCCTTCCGCTGGGAACGCGGCCCGGCAGGCGGCAGGCTCGTATGCATCGACCACCCCGACCCCATCACCCTGGCCGACCTGGTAGGCTACGAGGCCGAACGCCAGGAAGTCATTCACAATACCGAGAAATTCCTGTGCGGCCTGCCGGCCGTCAACCTCCTCCTCTACGGCGCCCGGGGTACCGGCAAGTCGTCGACGGTCAAGGCCCTCCTGCACGCATACGGTTCCCGGGGACTTAGGCTTATAGAGCTGCCCAAAAAGTACCTGGGCGACTACCAGGAGATACTAAAAATCCTGGCGCCCAGGCCGCAGAAGTTTATCATCTTCATCGACGACCTTTCCTTTGAAGAGGACGAAGTGGAATATAAAGAGCTGAAGGGCCTGCTGGAAGGGAGCCTGCAGGCGCGGCCGGCCAACGTCCTGGTTTACGCCACCTCCAACCGTCGCCACCTGGTGAAGGAATTCTTTGCCGACCGCACGCCGAATGCTGCCGGCGAAGTGCGCCTGCAGGACACCGTCCAGGAAAAGCTCTCCCTGGCGGAGCGCTTTGGCCTTACCGTCATCTTCCCCAGCCCCGACCAGGAGCAGTACCTGACCATCGTCAGCGAGCTGGCCCGCAAAGCCAGCCTGCAAATGGAACCGGCCGAGCTGCGCCGCCGCGCCCTGCAGTGGGCCCTCTACCAGAACGGTGCCAGCGGCCGCACCGCACGGCAGTTCGTCGACTACCTCCGGGGAGAGCTCGCCAGGGTAGAAAAATAAACTGCATTATCGAAATACAGTTGAAGAACTTAAACGCTGTCAAGTCCGATAATCCGGCGCATTCTTAGGGTAAAAAGATGGAGGTCTTTCTTAAAATCGCCGGCCAGATCCGGCAATTCCTCCAGGAGCTGGCGGATTTTATCCGGGTCGAGGGTAATCGTGCAAGATGGAACCTATAATCCGCAGGGAGGCTTCATCTGTAAGACTGAAACCTCCCAGGGAATCGGCTTGAATCCTGGGAAATAAATTGTACCGCGCCAGTTCCCTTTCCAACCTTTCCAGGTTGGCCACTTCTTTATGAATACGGGCTTCCAGCAAAAGGTATCTTTCAGGGATCAAAGTTCCACCCCTTCCCGGGCGACTTCTTCCTGCAAGGATGGCAGGGCGTCCTCTTCACATACAATACTAATAGCAAAGGGCGCGGCCAGGCGCCCGGCCCGGGCCAGCATTTGCCAGTAGGGGCCTGTAAAGCCCTTGATAAAGAGATCAATATCGGACGTTTCCCGAAAATCGCCCCGGGCCAGGGAGCCATAGAGGATAACCTCCTGCACACCGTAAACGTCCCGCAAAAAGGAGGCCACCTCCCGGGCCTTCTGCCAGGCCAGGGCCCGGCGCTTATCTAACCCTTCTTCGCGTTTTATGTCAAGAAGCCGCTTTAAGCGGACAAATTCTTGTGTCATACTATCCTCTCCAGCGAGTTCCTGAAAGATAATGGCATCCCCCTCACAGGCTTAAAATCTATACCCAGGCACATGGGTTCGGCATGAAAGAATGATATCATGAAAGAATGATCTATATCTGATGCTACCAAACTTCCAGAGCAGCAGTCAACCAGAAAAAGTAAAGGCCGCGCCTTTTTATTGGTGCGGCCTCAAACCGGGCCGGGATTGTCCCCTTGGGGAATCGCCGGGGCGTTATTCCACTGCTACGGCCATGCCGTCCTGCAGCACGCCCACGTTGGTCACGGCCACCTGCTCGCCTTCCTGCAGGCCCTTAAGTACCATCACCTGCTCCTCGTTCTTCAGGCCTAACGTTACCTGCCGCCGCTCTACCACGCCATTTTTAACCACGAAGACATAATCCTGGCCGTTGTCCGTACGGACGGCTGCCAGCGGGACGACGACGCCTTCCGGCGTTGTCAGTTTAAAAACGGCGCGGGCTGTCATACCGGCCTTCAGGTCGCCCGGGTTGGCGAGGCTCACCTCCACCGGGAAACGCTGGCCAGTGGCCGCCGCCAACGGGCCTACCTGGGTCACCGTGCCGGTGAACTCCCGGCCGGGAATGGCGTCCAGGGTGACTGTCACCTTTTGCCCGATAGCCAGCAGGGTAACTGCCTCCTGGCCGACCGTACCCTGGAGTTTCAACGTCGAAGTGTCGGCGATGGTCAGCAGGGGCAGGGGGCTCGTCGGTGCGGCCATTTCGCCGGGATTAATGTTCCTGTTGGTGACCACGCCGGTGATCGGGCTGGTTATGACGGCATTGCTCATATTTACTTTAATGGTGTTGACCGCCGCTTCGGCCTGGGCCATACCGGACCCGGAGGCGGTTTCGTACTGCTTTTTGGCCACCTCGTACTGCTTGCTGGCAGCCTCATAGCCGTTTTTTGCCTGGTCCAGCTTGGTCCGGGCATCGTCCAGCTGGCTCTGGGACGCCGCACCGGCGTCCACCAGGGCCTTAATGCGGTCGTAGTATTTCTGGGCGGCGTCCAGCGCCACCCCGGCATTGGCTACGGCTACCTGCGCCGCCTCCATGCCGATGCGTGCCTGCTCCGCCTGATCCTGGACGCTGCGGACGGCCGCCTCGGCCTGCTGGAGCTGGGCCTGGAGTTCCTTCGTATCGATCTCTACCAGGACTTGACCGGCCTGTACCCGGTCGCCGACATCAGCCTTCACGGCCAGGACCTGTCCCGCCAGCTTGCTAACTACATTGGCCACCCGCGCCGGCGCCAGGGCGCCGGTTATTTCTACCGTGGCCGCCAGCTTCCCCTTGCCGGCGGCCACGGCTTTGACAGTCACCCGGTCGCTGGCCCCGGCCCTGGCGCCGCAACCGGTGGCGCCAAGGGGCAGGACAGCGGCAAGCAAAAGGGCCAGCGCCCTTTTCCCCCATATTCGCATGGCTCGTTCCCCTCCGCAATGGTTAAATTTCTCATCTAATATGAATCCGCACCGTAGCGTTCATCCCCGGCATCAACTGCACGTCGCCGGCGTCAACGAGCTGGATCTTCACCGGGATGACCTGGGTCACCTTGGTATAATTGCCGCTGGCATTCTGGGCCGGCAGCAGAGAAAACACCGACGTCGTCGCCCGGCCGATGGACGTCACCCGGCCGCTGAAGACCCGGCCCGGGTAGGCATCGATACGGACGTCCACCATCTGGCCGGCCTTGACCCTGGCAATAACCGTTTCCTTGATGTTGGCGCTGATGTAGAGGTTATTGGTGTCGGCAATAATGGCCAGGGGCATGCCCGGCGCCGCCATTTGCCCCACCACCGCCTTGGATTGCAGCACCCGGCCGTCTATGGGCGCCCGGATTTCCGCCTTGCGGGCCATGACGCCGGCCGCCGTACCCAGGGCCTGGGGATTGACGGCGCTGGAAGTCAGGGTAGATTCCAGGTCCTGCCGGCCCAGAACCTGCCCGGCTTTTACCTCATCGCCTTCCTGGATGCGCCATTCCAGCAATTTGCCCGCTATTTCCGGGCTTACCGTCACCGTATCCGCCGCCACCCGGGCGTCGTCGGTGCTGGCATAATTGAGGCTTTCATAGTAGTAGTAAAAGGCAATGGCACCGGCTCCAGCCAGGGCCAGGACCAGCACCAGGATGACTACCAGCTTCCTTGACAACTGCCGCTCACTCCCTATTTTGTTTACTCGCCGCCGCCAAATCCCGGCCGGGCACCACCAGGCCCCTTCTGAAGGAAGAAGGCCGGGATGACGCCGGCCAGGGCAAAGCCGGCCATTACGACAAAAATATCATCTATGCCCCGCACGAAGGCCGCCCGCGACACCAGTCCCGCCAGGTAAGTGGTAGCAAGGCTTTTAGCCTGGGTTGCTGCCGCCCCGCTCCCCAGATAGGAAGCGACCTGCTGGACAAAGGCAGTAACGGCCGGGTTGTCCGCCGTCACCTGGCTGGCCAGCCGCATGCTGTGCAGGGCGGTGCGGTGGTTTAAAATCGAGGTCAGGATAGCTATACCAAAAGAGCCCGATACCCGGTTGATAATATTGGTCATGGCCGAAGCCCGTCCCACCAGCTCGGGCGGCAGCCCCGCCAGGGCCGCTGTCTGGGCCGGCATGGAGGCAAAAGACATGCTTACGCTGCGCAGGATCAGCCAGGTAATGATGACCCTGTCGGGGGTAACAATATCTAAGAAGTGAAAGAGATAGGTGGTTATAGCCAGCACTACCAGCCCGGTCACCGCCATCAGACGGGGGCCGATGCGGTCGTAAAGGCGGCCGGTTACCGGCATCATCAGCGCCGAGACCAGGGCGCCGGGCATAGACAGCAGGCCTGTCTCCATAGCCCCCAGGCCGCGGACGGTCTGGAGAAAAAGGGGAACATAAAAGATGCCCCCAAACAGGCCGATGGTGGTCACCACCACCATGACATTGGCCAGGGTAAAGGCCGGATAGCGGAACACCCGCAGGTCCAGCAGGGGATTAGGACAGGTAAGTTCCAGGTACACAAAAAGGCCCAGGGAAACGGCGCTGGTGTAAAACAGGAGGACGGTGGCTTCCGACGTCCAGCCCCAGTCCGCTCCCTTGCTCAGGGCCAGGAGAAGGGTAAAAAGTCCTACCGCCGCGGTGATGGCCCCGCCGATATCCAACTTGCCCGCTCCAGCAGTCGGGAAATCGGGCAGGAGGACCAGGGAAAGCAGCACCCCCAGCACCCCAATGGGCAGGTTGATGGTAAAGATCCAGCGCCAGTCAACATACTCCACCAGGTAGCCGCCCAGCGTCGGCCCGATGGCCGGAGCCACAAAAAGGGCGATTCCCAGCACTCCCATGGCGCTGCCAATCCTGTCGCGGGGCACCATGCGGTAAATCATGGCCATGGTGGTGGGCATGATCAAGCCGCCGCCCAGGGCCTGGACGACCCGGGCCGCGATAAGGGAATCGACGTTCCAGCTCAGGGCACACAGGAGAGAACCGAAGGTGAAGATGACCAGGGCGAGGATGTACAGCTTTTTAAAGCCCAGCCTGTCCCCCAGCCAGCCGCTCAGGGGGACAATAACCCCCAGCGCCAACATGTAAATGGTGACCACCCACTCGACTGTGCTGGTATCGGTGTTAAAAACGTGCATGATGGTGGGGATGGCCACGTTGACGATGCTGGAGTCCAGGATAGACATAAAAGCCCCGATGAGAGCCACCAGGACGGGGACAACCCAGACGTCCTGCCGTCCATCGCCGGTTGCCGGCAGGTCTGCTCCCGCCCCGGCTTGTTCCCGCTCACGCCCGGCCATGACTTTCCCCTTCTTCCCGTTCCAGGTATTGATTGAGCGCTTCTAGATCAGCCACCAATCGCCGCCTGCAGTCTTCCGGCAGGGCATTAAAGATACGCCTCAGTTCGCCTTCAAGGGCTGCCGCCAGCCGGTCCATCAACTCTGCCAGGGCAGGAGTACCCCGCACCAAGATGCCGCGGCGGTCCCCCGGATCCGGCACCCGCTCCAGGAGCCCCCGGGCCACCAGGCGATCCAGGACGCCGGTAAAGGTGCTGGGCGGGATGCCGGTGTGCCCGGCCAGCTCCGTCACCCGCAAAGAGCCCCGTTTCTGCACTTTCCAGAGGACCAGGATTTCCGTCCCGGAAAGCCCTTCCGCATGGAACAGCGGCGCCAGCCGCCGCCCCAGCCGCCGGTACACCCGGCTGAAAAGCTCTAATAGCTGGATCTCCTGCAATCCCACCACCTGCTTTGAAACCGAATATTACGATATCGAAGTAATAACGATAAAAATAATAGCACCACCATGGTGCCCTGTCAACTGCTGCATTTCCACCCGCGCGCCCAACTCCCTGCAGGTTACCAGGTACGTGTCAACAGCAAAAATGTATAGTTAACAAGAAAGGGCTTTAGGTAACCCTTTCTGATGAACTCTAATCACTGAAATCACTTATTTGGCTCTTTATGAACATCAATACCTCACTTAATTCTATCTCTAATGATGGTTCTACCCTTTCTGGTGAACCTATATGCTTATGATGAGGAAAGGTGGCAAGCTGGTGCCAGTGAGGGGCATTGTCCCAGCGAATAATAAGTTTTCCATATCTATCTGCCCAGTGATATGAATACTTGCGTTCAGAGCCAAAATTATAATCTTTTATGAAAAGCTTACTCCCATCGATAAAAGTAAGGGTTGCTTTTAAACGCTTACGATTGGTTTCCCGTTCAAAAAGTTCAACGACATAAGTCTTAATAATGCTCCGAAAGGCTTTAAGGACATTAAGCATCCTCAATCTCCTTTTTCTGGCGCATTAAATCTTCCAGTGTTTCCTTTGCAAACCGCCAGTCCAGGAGATCGTCCTCATGTTCGAAATCCTCGCCACCATTTTCATGAACCATGGCAGCAAACTTTTCAAAAGTCATACCATACTTTTTTTCGTAGTATAAGCATTCGGCTCGATAGCGGTTTATCTTGCTTAAAATCAGGAGTAAAGCTTGCTCCTTAAGTGCTTCCCTCTCATTGGCAAACCCCATACTCCTCAGCACAGGACCTACCTTACGTAAAAAATCGGCATCAAGATTAGCCCTTTCCTCATACATGAAATCACCTTCCCCTCTCTTGACTGAAAATATCTCTACAATTAGTTTCTTTATTTTACATCCTATCATTAGCCAATAGTCCAGTCAATCCAACGATCATTACCGCCGTATTGTAGAAGAATACGAACTGGATGCCCCGCGGAGCGACGGCCGCACTATTTACAGAGCAGGCAGGAAATCGCACCCTATCGCCGAATAAATAAGGAAAAAGTAGCCAGTCGCCGGCCGGCCTGTAACCGGAAAAATTCAACCTGCGAAGGAGGGCAAGGTGTGGTCATGATTATCTGGAGCCGTTTCATGTATTCCTCAACAGCCTTGCTCCTGGCCCTATCCTTATGCTTTTTCCCTTCCACGCCGGCTCGGGCCGGCACACCCTACACCATCCTTTGGCAGCGGCAGATAGCCGGCGGCACCGGCAATTCCGGCCTGTCTCCGGTTATAAGCCCCTGGGGCGATATCTTCCTGGTAACGGGCAGCAGCATCCTTCGCCTCAATGACCGGGGCGAGCAGATCTGGGACTTTAAGACAGGGGAGAGGCCCACCGGCGCGCCGGTCTTCTTCCCCGACGGCAGCACCTTCGTCCCCACGGCCAGGACCCTGTACGAGATCAAGCCCTACGGCCGCCCCGGCTGGAGCTTCAGCGTCACCAGCGGGGAAAGCGGCGGCGGCAATACATCTTCGCCCACCCTAGCCCGGGGACCGGGGGAAAGCTTTTACCTTCTTATCGGCCTCCTTCCTGTCGATCTTATCCAGCTCCCGGTAAAATTCCTCTTCTTCTTTCTGGTTTAGTTTTAAGTAGCTCTCAAAAAAGCCGCCCAGCAATTCCATGCGGGCAGGGTCGAGGCGAAGACGCGTAAGCATCCGCATGAATTCTACCTTTACTTTTACCTTTTCTTCTGGCTTAAAGCCCATCTTGCTTAACAGGGCAGCCGCTACTGGATTATCACTGTTAATATAATCCCGCCAGTAAAGCTTTTTTAGTTCCAGTTTGTAGAAACGGAACTTTAGCACTTCCAAAAAAGAAAAATCTACGGTAAAATTATCCGGTTCGTCCTGTATCTGGTCGTAGCTGAATATGGCTATGGGCAAGATTTTAAGCCGGTACTTTTCATAAAGCCGGCTAAAATAAATAAACATTCTTTCATTAAAATCTTGTTGCATGTAGCTTTGCGGTTCGATATGGACCAGGATTAAACCCGGCTCATCTCTAAGTCGTGTTTCCACCAGGAGATCAACGATATGTCTTTCTCCGGCGGTTACGTCGGTGTGAATGAAGACCTTACCTGCCCCGTGGTACTGTTTTTGTTTTGCGTAGTTAAAGTAACTAAAAAATTTGTAAAACCCTGTTTCAATCCATTAGAGGGAAGGAACTGGTAAATAAGGTAGACCGTTGGTCCAGGACGGTCTTTTTTCGTGTTTGACATCGTATACGCCAGGCTATATAGATAGTAGATAGGTAACTAACTAGTTAGTATACAAAATTATGCTAACTAACATAAAACAAAGCCAGCCCGGAAGTCACACGCACTTAAGCAATGCAAAGAGGTGACCACTGTGAACGCTTTAACCCGCATCAAACTCAAAAAAACGGCAGTAACCGTCTTACTGGCAGGTATCTTCACCGTAGCCGTCTTTATCTTTCACAACTACTTTTACAAGCAACAAACGGCAATCGCCGAAGAGCGCGACAGCCTCATCGCCACCGGGACCATAGAAGCCAGAACAGCTGTGGCGGCCTTTAAAATACCCGGCAGGATCGAAACCATTCTCGTCGACGAGGGCGCCAGGGTGGAGCAGGGCCAGGAGCTGGCCCGCCTGGACAGCAGCGAGCTCAACGCCAAGCTGGCCCAGGCCGAAGGGGCCTATGCCGCCGCCCAGGGGCAGGTTAACCAGGCCAGCCATAACGTGACCTTACAGAGCCAGCAAATTGAAGCCAAGATCAAGCAGGCCGAGGCAGGCGTCGCCGCAGCCGAGGTGGGCGTTAAGGACGCTCAAGATCAGGTAAACGCAGCCGAGGTAGGCGTTAAAGATGCAAAAGATCAGCTAAACAATGCCCAAGACCTCTACGAACGCCTCCGTCTCCTGCACGACCAGGGGGCTATAGATGACCGCAAACTGGAAGAAGCCAGAATCGGCTACGAGCGGGCCCATAACGCCTACAACGCAGCCCAGATCAGCTATGAGCGAGCCCGGAACGCCTACGATGCAGCGCAAAAGAAGCTGCAGGAGGCCCGCGCCCTTCTCGACCAGGCTATTTCGGCCCGGACAGGCGTGGCGGTGGCCCAGGCCCAGCAAGAAGCCGCCGCCGGCCAGGCCAAGCAAGCCGGCGGTGCGCTAGAGGAAGCAAAAGCCTACCTGGCCGACGCCGTTTTAAAAGCCCCCATAACCGGCTTCATCACCCAGAAATACCTCGAGCAGGGCGAAATGGTTAACGCCGGGACGCCCGTCTTTGAAATCACCGATTTGCTCCATACCTACGTCAAAGTTTACATAAGCGAAAAGAAGATCGGCCGTGTCCACCTCGGCCAGGAAGCGGAGATCACGGTAGACGCCTTCCCAGGCAAAATCTTTAAAGGCAAGGTGGTGTGGATCAACGACGCCGGCGAGTTTGCCGTCAAAAAGGCGATTAACGACCAGTACGAGCATGACATCCGCAGCTTCGAGGTCAAAATCGACGTCCCCAACCCGGATCTGGTCTTAAAAACCGGTATGACGGCCAGGGTAAAGATCCTGGAAGGGGAGCAGCAGTAAATGGAGACAATCGTCGCCGTTAAAGACCTGACGCAAAAAATAGGCCGAAAAACCGTCCTGGACGGTCTGAACATGGAAGTAATGGCCGGAGAATGCCTGGGCATCTTCGGCATGAAAGGCAGCGGCAAGACGGCCCTCCTCCACATCCTGGCCGGCATCGACAGGTTCAATTCCGGAAAAGTAGAGATAGCCGGGATGGATATCCGCAGGACCGAGAAGTTTAAAAGATACCTGGGACTGGTCACCCAGGAGCGCAGCCTTTTCCAGGATCTGAACGCGGCGGAAAACCTCGACTTTATCGCCGCGCTGAAAAACGTCGGCCGGGATAATATCGACCGGCTGATTGAGCGGCTGGAGCTGGGCGAAGTGTTAAATCAACCCGTGGGCCACATGGAGGCGGGCCCGTACCAGCGCCTGGCCCTGGCCTGCGCCCTCCTCAACAGCCCCCGACTGCTCATCGCGGACGAGCTCCTCGGCACCATCGACCTGGATTCGCGCCGCATCATCTTGCGGGAGTTACAAGCTTTTCTCGCCGGAGGCGGGGCCTGTATCTGGGCTTTCAGCAACGCCGAGTTTATGCACCACGTCCACCGGGTAGGCTGGCTGGAAAATGGCAAAATAACCTTTTACAAACCCGAAGAAGCCCTGACGCGGTGGAACGCCCGGCTCCAGTCCCTGGCCAGGCAGGGCGGTGACGGCGATGCTTAGACAGTGCCTGGCCATTATGCGGCGCGAGGTGTTTTACCTCTGGCGCGACAGGGGCTTGCGCTATATCCTTTTCTGCAGCTCTATATTGGGGCTGCTGCTCTTCTACGCCGTCTACAGCGCCCAGGTATTAAAAGACATCCCCACCGCGGTCGTCGACCTGGACAACTCCGCCGCCAGCCGCGAGCTGGTGGACAAGATAGGAAAGGCGGAATATTTAAAGCTAGTCGCCTCGGTCACGAGTTACGACGACCTGCAGGAGTTAATCAAGCGGGGGAAAGCCGTCGTGGGCGTCGTCATCCCCGAAAACTACGGCAGGAATCTGGCCCTCGGCCGGCAGGCGCGGGTGCTGGCAGTTATCGACGGGAGCAACATGATCTATGCCACCAACGCCTCCGCGGCTTTGCTGACCGTCACCCGTACCCTCAGCGCCCAGGCCGGCGTCAACGCCCTGGTGGCCCGGGGGGTCCAATTGCAACAAGCTAAAGAAGCCTACCAGGCCATCGATATCAGCGAGGAAGCATGGTTCAACCCGGCCCTAAACTACGCCTACTTCCTGGTGCTAGCCCTGGCTTTAAACATCTGGCAGCAGTGCTGCACCCTGGCGGCGTGCCTGAACGTCATCGGCGAAAGGGGCATGAAAAGCTGGCTGCAGATCAAAGCCTGCGGCATTTCCAAATTCAGATTCTTCGCCAGCAAATCGATAGCCCAGATATTTATTTTTATGGCCATCGTCTTGCCCATCTATATCCTGGGGTTCGGCGCCCTGAAGCTGCCCCTCAACTTCAGCTGGCCGGCCCTTCTCCTCTTCACCCTGGCGTTCGCCGTAGCCGTCCACAGCATCGGCACCCTGGCGTCCAGCTTCGCCCATAACGCCGTTAATGCCGCCAGGTTCGGCATGATTATCGCCTTACCTTCCTTTGTACTGTCGGGCTATACCTGGCCCCTGGAAGCCATGCCGGTTTACCTGCAGAAGCTGGCCTGGATTCTGCCCCAGACGTGGTTCTTCCAGGGGATAAACTACTTTGCCTTCAAAAACGCCGGTTGGAATTTGATGTCCCATTATATACTAGCCATGCTGGCCGTCGCCGCCGTATGCTATGGAGCAGCGGCTATCTTTATCGCGCGGAGTTAGGGGGAAGAGGCTCATGCGGCAGATCCTTAGCATCGCCTACTACGAAATGCTCCATATTTTTAAAGAGAAAATCCTTTTTTTAATGGTTTTCCTGGTACCCCTCGGCTACGCCGCCCTTTTCGGCGCCGCCTATGTCACCGCCGTCCTGAACAACGTGCCTGTAGCCATCGTCGACCTGGATGACTCGAAGCTCAGCCGGGAAATAGCCGCCGCCTTCGCCAACAGCCCCCACTTCAAGGTAATAGACGGCATAAAGACCTATCCCGAGCTTCAGGAGGGGATGAAAAACGGCCGGGTACGGGCCGGCGTGGTCATCCCGGAACACTTTGAGCAGGACATGTCCCGGCACGCCTTGACCCGGGTACTGGCCGTTTACGACGGCTCCAATTTAATCTGGGGGTACAATACCCGCAAGTACATCCGCGAGGTGTTTAACGATTTCATTGCCGGCAGGGCGGCATCCTACCTGGCGGGGCTGGGTTATACTAAAAACGAGATCCGCGCCATTATGGACACGGTCTCCCTGAACACCGAAGTCTGGTACAACCCCACTTTCAGCTACACCAACTTTTTATACATGGGGTTAATCATGATTATCCTGCACCAGATCGGCCTCCTCAGCGTCAGCCTGACCGTAACCCGGGAGAAAGAGCGCCGGACCTGGCTGCAGTTCTTGAGCGCACCCTTGCCGGCGTGGAAAATCTTCGCCGGCAAGGCCCTGCCTTATTTCGTAGCCGGCTTCTTCAATTACTCCCTCCTGCTCTGGTTCGCCGCCCGCTTCGTCCACCTGAAGATCAGCGGTTCCCTGACCCTGCTTATCCTGCTCGGCCTGCTCTACGACTTGATCATCACCGCTGCCGGTTTTTTCATTTCCACCCGTGCACCCAACTCTCTGCAGGTTACCAGGTACGTGATGCTTTTGTCCGTCCCCTTGTTCATGATCTCCGGCTTTACCTGGCCCTGGACCCATATACCGGCTTTTATCAATTTCCTGGCCCGGCTGCTGCCCTCCACCTGGATGATGCTGGGCTTTCGCCAGGTCGCCCTGAAGGAGCTTGAGATGAGCTATATCCTGCCGCACCTCCGGGCCTTGAGCCTGATGGCTTTCCTGGCGGTGCTGGCCGCCGTCACTTTTCCCAAGCGGCTCAACCCGCCCCCCGACGCCGGGCCGGCGATAAACAGCGGCCCCTCGTATCCCTCCCGCTGGAAATAACCCCGGAACCCTGGCTGGACCGGAAAAAGTGGGGTAAAATTTAGTCTGTAAACCTAATAGGTAAGGCGTGAGCAAATGATGGAAAGGAGCGCAAAAGGCAGCCGGGAACGCATCCTGGCTGCCGCCGAAGAAGTCTTCGCCGCCAAAGGCATCGACGGCGCGCGGGTGGATGAAATCGCCGCCCTGGCGCGGGTAAATAAACGCATGCTCTATCACTACTTCAACAGCAAAGAAGAACTGTATACTTACGTCCTCAAGGTGAATTTCGAAAAAAGCCTCGCCGCCGGGAAAAAGGCCTTCCGCGAGAAGGGGGACCTGAAGCAGCAGGTCGCGGAGGCCATCCGCAATTACTTTTATTTCCTGGCCGCCAACCCCAACTACCCCCGCCTTATGGCCTGGGAAGCCCTCCAGGGCGGAAAGTACGCCCGCAAGGTGCTGCCGGAGGTGTGGGAACAGGGACTGCCCAGCCTCAAGGCCATCCTCGCCGAAGGCATTTCCCGGGGCGTCTTCCGTCCCGACCTGGACCTCAAACAGGTGCTGGCCAGCATCACCACCCTCTGCTCCGGCTATTTCACCAACAAGGATATTCTGGCCATCCTCTGGGAAGAGGACCCCTTGAGCCCCGGCAATATGGAAAAGAGGCTCAAGCATATCACCGATCTCATTTTAAACCACATCGTCGCGTGACCTGCTCTACTCCCGGAAGGTTGTTAAAAAATTCGATAAAGACTTCTTCCCATCTCCCCGAGCGTGATATAATATCTTTAGCGAGAGGGAGTGGAGAATTGCCCAACAAGCAATGGCACCCGGTTTTTGTGACGGCTTTAAAGGAGGCACTGTCCGACGCCCCGCCGGGCCAGGTAGAAATCCAGGCGGAGGTAGCCCTTTCCTCCAGGCCGTTGGATGTCGACGTAATCGTTATAAAGAAGAAAGCCGACATTGTCCTCGCCCATCCAGTGGCCAGGGTGTTCCGCAGGTATAACCTCTTTGAGTTTAAGTCGCCTGTAGATTACCTGGAAGCCAACGACTTTGACAAAGGCCTGGCCCTGGCCCGGCTGTATAAAGTAATCGAGCATCCTGGAGCGCTGGTGCTGGATGACTTCACCCTCACCCTGGTCAGCAGCAGCTACCCCCGGGCCATGATGGAGATGCTCAAGGCCAGAAAACTCAAGGTACAGGCGGACGTCCCAGCGACCGGTATCTATCAGGTTAAAGGCGAAATGTTTGTCGTTCAAGTTGTGGTCATTAACGAACTGGAGGACCCGGAAGCCCTTTATCCCTTCGCCCCCTTTATAACCGGTCGGCGGCGTAAAGAGACGCAAGCAACCGTCCTTTTGCTGAAAAAGTTCCTCCAGGACCCGTCTAACCCGTACAGGAAGGACCTGGCGGAATTCACCATAAAGAATGAACTGGTATTGCCCGAAGAAATGGAGGAGGTGCAGCAACTTATGTATTCACCTGAAGAAAGGCAGAGGATTAAAGAGATCTTTAATAAATCTCCTATAATGCAGGAATGGCTCAAGGAATGGTCCGAGCAGGCCAGGATTGAGGGCCTGGCCAAAGGCCGGGCAGAGGGCCTGGCCAAAGGCCTGGCCAAAGGCCGGGCGGAAGGGCTGGCCAAAGGCCGGGCAGAGGGCCTGGCCAAAGGCCTGGCCAGAGGCCGGGCTGAAGGCGCCCGGGAAGGTAAAATCGAAAAGGCCCAGGAGGCCATTTGCACCTATCTAAAAATAAAATATGCTCCCATAGCTCCTCAATGGCTGACCAAAGTCAGAGAAGTTAACGACCTGGAACTACTTGATTCCATGCTGGTGCGACTTTTCCAGGCCGCTTCCAAAGAGGAAGCCCAGGCGATTATCCAGCAGGTGCTGGAAAAAGCGAACGAGTTTTCTTCCAGATAAAGTATTTTATCAAAAAAAGTAATGCAAATGGGATTGGATGCGGATATAACTTCTAGCTTCCCCAGGCTTCTAAGAGTCTATGGGGCGAACCTTCCCACCCAATGGCTGATACCAAAACATTCGTATCAAAAACGACTTTTTTCAAGTGGTACGCACCTCAAGGATGGCGCTCTCGATGACATCCTGTTCCAGGTTGGCTTTTTTTACCGCTTCCTGAATATTTTTCAAAGCCTTACTTACTGTTTGTGCGGCATTGGCAGCCGATAGCTTTTGTAATTGTTTATATTCTTCATAACTCACTAAAACAGCTTTTTCCTTTGCTTTGTGGATTATGATTACCGGTTCCCTATTTTGCGCGACCTGGGTAACCAACCTTCCTAATTTCCGCCTTGCTTCTTCAACGCCAAGGATCTCTTCCATAATGTTCACCTCAAGATTAATCTTGAGGTTCAAATGTATAGTTGTCAAGAAGGTTTTGGACCTACTGCCGGCAGGAAATCGCACCCGGTCGCCGAATAAATAAGGAAAAAGTAGCCAGTCGCCGGCCGGCTTGTAACCGGAAAAATCAACCTGCGAAGGAGGGCAAGGTGTGGTCATGATTATCTGGCGCCGTTTTATGTATTCCTCAACAGCCTTGCTCGTGGCCCTCTCCTTATGCCTTTCCCCCCTCCGGCCGGCCGGGGCCGGCAGTCCCTACACCATCCTCTGGCAGCGGCAAATCGCCGGCGGCACCGGCAATTCCGGCCTGCCGCCGGTAATAAGCCCCTGGGGCGATATCTTCCTGGTAACGAGCAGCAGCATCCTACGCCTCAATGACCGGGGCGAGCAGATCTGGGACTTTAAGACAGGGGAGAGGCCCACCGGCGCGCCGGTCTTCTTCCCCGACGGCAGCGCCTTCGTCCCCACGACCAGGACCCTGTACGAGATCAAACCCTACGGCCGCCCCGGCTGGAGCTTCAGCGTCGCTAGCGGGGAAAGCGGCGGCAATACCTCCTCGCCCACCCTCGCCCGGGGACCGGGGGAAAGCTTTTACCTGCTCCTGGGCAAGAGCCTTTACGCCGTGGCACCGCGGCGCGACATGCTCTGGTACATGGGGCAGAGCGACTACCCCGTAGCCGTGGACGCCGACCGGCAATATGTTTTTGTGGCCCGCACCGAAAAAGACAGCGGCACCACGGTGGAAGCCCTGGACGGCAGCGGCGCGACCGTCTGGCGGCGGGGCTTCGCCGAGCAGAAGCAGCTTTATCTCTCCTTAAGCCCCGGCGGAAAATACCTCTACGTGGCCGGCGTACCCAAAACAGCGAGCGTGATGAATAAATGCGCCTTGTACGCCCTGGACGCGGCCAGCGGCGCTATCGTCTGGGCGCGCCGCTTCAGCCAGGCGGAAATAGGCAACATCAACGCGGCCCCCGACGGCCTGGTCTACCTGGTGGCCGGCAAGGAACGCCTCTATGCCCTGGACGGCGCTACAGGGGAAGAACGGCTCTCCACCCGCCTCCTCGACCTTTCCGGGGCGGCCCCGGCCGTGGACCGACAGGGAACGATCTATGTGCCCGGCCGGGAACGCCTCTACGCCGTCGACGGCCGGGACGGTCGGCTCCTGTGGGATATGGAGGTGGACGGCGGCGTACAGGTTACTCCCGCACTGGGCCCTGACGGCCTGACGGTCTATTTTACCGGCGGTAAAGGCATCCTTTACGCTCTGCAGACCGCCTACGCGAATACCTCGCCACGAACCGCCGGCGGAGCCGTGGGCGCAGTATCTACATCGGGCAATCTGGCAAGAGCGGCGCAATAAATTTGCCGCGGCTAAATCTGAACCTGAACATATCCTGGGGGTAGGTATTTCCCTGTGCGACACTTCTTGCTTGCTATCTTAACGGCCCTGCTCCTGGCCTTCCCCCGCCCGGCCCTGGCAGCGTGGGGCGATGGGCTCTTTCCCGACGCCGCCGGCCACTGGGCCGCAGAGCCCATCAACTTTCTCGGGGCACTGGACATCGTCCACGGCTACCCGGATGGCACCTGCCGCCCGGACCAGCCCCTGACGGCGGTGGAGGCGGTTTCCCTGCTGCTGCGCTCCACCGGCTACAGCAGCGCCGGGAACCTCCCTGCCCGCCCCGGCGGCCAGATGCCCCTACCTACGGCCCGTCCTTCCGTCAGCGCCAACCGGGGCACGGCCCCGGCCGTGCCGGCGGGAGTCGCCTGGGCCGCAGGCGACCTGGCCCTGGCCGTAGAGCAAAAAATCCTCCTGCCGGACGAACTGCAGGAAGGCCTGCTCATGGGGCCGGCGCCGCGTTACCTGGTGTGGCAGCTCCTGGCCCGCAGCCTGAAGACGCCCCTGCAGCAGGACGCGCCCCTGGACTTCAGCGATGCCGTCCTGGTGCCGGAAGAGGCCCGCCCGGCCGCCGCCACCCTGGCGGCCCTGCAGATAATCCGGGGCTTTCCCGACGGCACCCTGCGCCCCGTGGATACCATTACCCGCGCCGAAATGCTGGCCCTGCTGGCCCGGATGGTGGAGAACGGCTGGCTCAACCCGGCGCCGGAACGCCGCCTGGATGGCTGGGTGCAGGAGGTCAAACAGGACACCGGGCGCGCCGGAAATCCTTCAGGCCCAGCTGGAAGCCGCGGTACCAGCCCTGGAACTGCGGCGGCCCGCTATTTAGTGACCATTAGCACGCCAACCAGCGGCAGCAAGGATTACCCCATGGCCGCCTCCGCCGCCGTCTTCAACGTCCCCTTGCCGACTCCCTTCGCCCTGGAAAATATGCACGTCCTGACCGTCCTCAACCGGCGTAACGAGCTGGCCTTCATCAAGGCTTACGAGCCCCGCCAACCGGGGCAATTAACCGTCAATACAGGCACCGTAGAAAAGGTAGTCCGGGGCCGCGGCCTGCAACTGGTACTGCGGGACCTGGACCACGACCTGAAGACCTATGAAGCGACCTGGGCGACAACAGTGCCCGGCGGCCTTTTCGCCCTGAAGCAGGGCCAGTGGGTAAAGGTGGAATTGAACGGTGCGGCGGTCTGGAACGTCGAACCCCTGAAGGTGAAGAAAGCCAGCGGCACCATTGAGGCAGTCGAAGGCCGCAAGCTTTACCTGGACAAATTCGACAAAGAACTGGGAAATGTCTTCCTCAACTGGGATCGCGCCCGCCTCTCCGATAAGGACGGCAATCAGTACACCGGCAGCGGCGGGCTGCAGGCAGGCGCCAAAGTCGAGATAACCTGTCTGGACTGGGATAAAGTGCTGGAGATAAAGATACTTTAAAAATAAGCCGCAGGATGCCGATCCTGCGGCCAGCTTTTTCCTTATTACCTGGTTTTAAAGGGTGGATTTGTCTGCCTCGAGGATATTTAGGACCCGCCGCAGCATGACCGTCGCCTCGGCGCGGCTGGTATATGCTTTGGGCAGGATGGCCCCATCCGGCGTTCCCTTAATAATCCCCAGTTGGTAGCACAGGGCCATGCTTTCCCGGGCCCAGGGAGAAAGGTCGCCGTAGTCCTTAAAACCTTTCAGCTTCTCCAGGGCGCCGCTCAAATCGACCGCGGCTTTGTACTCCGCGCCCAGCCCCCTGGCGATCATCGCCGCCATCTCTTCGCGGGTGATAGTCAGGCCCGGCGCGAAATGGGTCTGATCGATACCGGCAACCAGCCCGGCCCTGTAAGCGCCTTCAATCGCCCCGAAGTACTGGATGCCGGGGGTCACGTCGACGAAGGTTGGTTTTTCCGGCGCAGCTTCCGGTCGGCCGAAGGTCCTGAGAACCATGGCCGCAAACTGCGCCCGGGTTGCAGGGTTGTCGGGCAGGAAAAGGTCATCCAGCAGTCCCTGGACGATCTGCTTGGAAGCCATGTAGACGATATCTTTTTCCGCCCAGTGGCCGGCAACGTCGGCAAAGGTTTTCTTATACTCCAGGACCGCAAATTTGCCGGGATTGACCAGGGAAATCTCAACCCGGCCGGGGGAGGTAAAATCTCCCTGGACGATATTCCAATCGCTTCGAGCTTCGTTGTAGGTGAAGACGCCGAGATAAGCGGAGTCGGAAACTTCTCCTTGTCGATAAGGCAGCGTCAGCATTACCTGGCTGGTCTGTTTATCCACCCGGGAGCCGTCCGGCCGCTGCCAGTAAATATCAATATCGTACACAGCGCTCTTCAAGGCGTTGGGGCCGGGGATCGACAGCGGCGCCGGCTCTACCGTTTTGTAAGTGAAGTTTAAACTGTCGCCCCCTTCTTTGGAGCGCAAAATCTTCAAAGGGACTTTGAAAGTAACTTCGTTACCTTTTACCAACAGGCTGTAACCTTCAAGTCCTTCAAAGTCGTTGGCGTTTATCGAAGGCAAAATTACCTGGAAGCTATCCCTAGAGTAACCTTCCGGCACGGTCAACCCAATTACGTCGGTAGGCCTGCTTTCCTGCAATAGCTGGACCATGTCGTTCAGGCCGATCTCAGCAAGACGGTCGTAAAGCTTTTCGGCCTTCAAAATTACTTTGCGGTAGTGCTCCGGCAGGGTTTTCTCACTCAGGGAAATGATCACCTTTGTTTTGGTGGTCTTAACGGGGATACTGCCGGCCGGAATTTCGGCCATATTGGCGGCGACCATCCTGACGACCTGGCGGATATCTTCCCGCATGTCGTCCCGGATGTCGCTTTTATTGAGCTTATCCAGGGCGTCCTGCAGGTGGTCAAGCAGGGTGCCCACATCGATGTTTCCCTGCTCAAAGGAGTATTTGTAATACAATAAGTCTTCTATAACCAGTTCATTGTAGCTCTTTTCTTCTTCGTCATCGGCCAGGGCGGTCCCCGGCAGTAAGAAGACCATGGCTACGGCCGCCATCAGAATGGCCAGAAGGAACACTTTATAAAGCGGCAATGAAGGGCGGTTCTGCATTTTTCCCCTCCTCACTTCCGCTGACATTTAAAGTACAGCGGTAAAATAAAAACCGTAGGGGAATTTGCCCCTGCGGTTACACCTGTGCATCTTTGGGCCAAGGTTTCTAAAAGGATCATCCGCCCGAGGACATGGCCCACGGTTTTTCAAAGGCTAGCTTTAGGTAAGCATGGTTGCGCACTAGCTCATCTACTGTCGCCTGGGCCTTGGCCACGTCTAGCTCGGCCGCTACCACCTCGGCCTTTGTGTTCATGCCTGCCGCCGCTTTTGCCTGCTCTACCCGCAGCTTTTCCCGGGCCGCCTCCAGAGCTGCCACGGCGGCGCCATAGTTTTCTTCCACGCTCTTTACCTGGTAGTAAAGCGAGCGGGTGGCTTTGGCCATTGATTCCTTAACGTTTTCCAGGTTGTATTCGGCCTGCTTCAGCTCCGCCTGGCGGGCATCATAGGGGGTATAAGATCCCGAGCTGTACATCATTTCCGCGCTCCAGCGCTTGACGTCGATGTTCTGCTGGGCCTTCCAGACGTTGGGATCGTGCTCCAGTACCCGCTGCACCTCGTACTCCAGATTGGCCACCTGCAGTGGGGAATAGGACGGCTGCTCGTTCAAGATAGGCCGCGCATTGGCATCCAGGCCTACAAGATTATTGAATACTGTATAGGCATTGTCAAGGGAGTGACGGGCGGCGGTAAGGCCGTCTTCCGCCTGCCGCCAGAGGTTCTCGGCTACAGCGAGGGAGGAAGAAGCGGCCGTTCCGGCCTGCACGGCGGCGCGTGTGTTCTGCAGGTTCAAGAGAGCCTGCTGTTTGGCCTTTTCCTGTACTGCAACCTTCTGCTGGGCCACCTGCACATCCCAATAGGCTTTGCATACTTTCAGGGCCAGGGCGTCCAGGTTGGCCTGATAAGTGCGCTGGCTCATGCGGTAGTTGAGGTCTGCACCTAAGAGCTGGAGCCAGCTTGCTTCAATTTGGGGTCCGTAGGGGCCGCCGTAGCCGCCCTCCACCGGCGTAAAGTTTACATTTTCCTGGGCGCTCTCGCGCAGGGACCTAGTACGCTCTATTTCCTGCAGGGCACTTTTTAAACCCTTATCGTTCTGCACGGCCATGCTCACGGCCTTTTCCAGAGAAATGACCTGACTTTCTCCGCTCTCCCCATTTCCCGCCGCGGCTGCGGCCGGTAGAGAAAAGTAGATGAAGAGCAGGGCCGCCGCCAGGGGCGCCAGCAGTCCGCGCATTTTCAAGCGCATTTACAATTCACCTCTATAATCGGAACCCGGATCCTTGTGGATCCGGGTTCCGCCAGCTACCCTTTCACTGAAACAGCTTTTAGTTAATGCTCACCGTCTGGGTGGCTTCGTCGTAGTTCACCTGAGCCCCGAAGGCCTGGGCTACCCAGCGGAAGGGCACCATCACGCGACCGTTCACCAGGTCCGTAGTTACGTCCATGGTAACGGGAGCGCCGTTGATGGTCAGCACTGCGCTGCCCGGCGTCACCTGGACCACGCGACCCTCACCGATGAAGGTAGCGGTCTTGCCGTCCCAGAGGATATTCTCCGGGGTGATGCCCAGGGCGTAGGCCACATAGCGCACCGGCAGGTAGGTGCGGCCGTCCTTCGTGTAGGCGGCAACGTCCATGGTGTTCTGAACGCCGTTAACGGTGTAGGTGGTGCTGCCAATCACGAAGGAAGCGGAGTACTTGGCCCCAACGGGAGCCGGGGTCACGCAGGTGGCGTTGACTACCTTGGCAACATAGTCATTGTCTTCAAAGAAGCCATCATAGGATTCGCTCCAAGTGTTATTCGAGTAATCGATCCCGTCAGTCTGTACTAGAGCTGGTCCGCCTACTTCCACTTTGATGTCGCCTTCACCAAAGGTTCGATCAACGTCATAACTAATGTTACTAATTTCAATTGTGCTGGCTTCGTTGCTGTCATCCTTAAATTTAATCTTTAAAACCGTATCGTCTTGAGCTAACGATACGCTTTCAACCTCCAAATCGCCTTTTGTTACTTCAACGTCAGGTTTGGAGGAGAACTTAATGCCATCAGGCAACCTTATCTCAAGGGCGTTGTTACCATTATCTGTATCAATAGCTCCTGCTGCAGCTTCAGTAATAGTTATTTTACCAGCAGCTTGCTCAAATTTACCAAGTTGAACATTGGTTTTTTCCGCTGTTACTTCGACTGGATTAACAACCTTTGCTAAGGTGATTTCGCCGGACACACCCTGGCTACCAGCTACTTTAGCTACCAAGTCACCTGTTACACCAGCTTTTAGGGCTACACTAATATTTTCGATCTTCAGTTCCGCAGCATCTGTAGACTTGCCCCTGATTGTAAACTTAGCTGTTCTATCATCAGTACCTTGTAGACCGGCAAAATCTAAGTAAACGCTGTTATCGTCAGCAACATCCGTTAATGTATCACCGGGTTTCACTTCTTGATCATCGATTTTCCACCAACGGGCATTTTCTGGCAAAGTAATAGTAATGGTCCGGCCTGCTAATAGACTTTCTTTCAAGCTTTCTTTTATAACTATATTGCTTACATCCTGATCGTTCTGGCCAGCATAAGCAACGATATCAGGATCTTCAGCCTCGACCTGTACTTGAAAATCGCCATACGTACCTACTACCAACTCGCTCGGGCTTACGTCGTAATCACCCTTGACTTTGGCTATGACGTCTCCATATTTTGCATCGTCAGTATCGGCAACGACAATAGGCGCCCTAAATTCAAAGGCAGATCTAGCATCAGATTTGTATACATCGTTAACAATGGAAATTTCCAGGGTATCTTTATCGCTACTGCGCGTAATACTAATCTTGCTTCCATCTCCGTTTGCGTTTACACTACCATGTAAGCTACCAATGTCGCCCCATACTACTGTTGGGCTTCCAGGAGTTCCCCACTCAAAGCCATCAGGCAATTCTAATTTTAACTTGTCATTAGCCTTTAATTTACCAGCAACAGTTTCTTCAACGCGGATTTTCACGCCTTCAGTATCACCCGCGTCGGAGAAGGTGTTGCTATCCAACACGGCAACTTTTAAGGCACCGCCGCTTGTCGTGGCCACTACAACGGATCCGCTTACCAGTTGCCCCTTAATGTTCGTAATGGTGGCTTTAATATCGCCTTCAACGCCAGCTGGAATATTTACATCCGGAAAACCAATTTTTACCCTGAACTTTTGGCCGTCATTTGTTACCCCAGCATCACTTAATGTAATTTTAAAGCCCCGTTCATTAAAATCACTAAGTGTTACATTAACATTACCAGCGCCATTAGGTAAACTTACTGCAACCGTTTTAGCAGGTGCACCGCTATATACCGAATAGGTGACGCCTGCAACTGACAACTGATTGATCTCAAAATCTGAAGGTAGTTCAACCCACGCTTCATGAGTAGTTCCCTCTATATATAGGGGATCAATTTCGATCTGGAAGCTACCCAGGCTAGCATTATCAGTATCATCTTCAACTGGGGGTACTTCAAGCGATGTATACACCGTACCCACAGCCCCTGCCGTCCCGGCAAAGGGTACCATCAGGCCCACCAGCATGGCCAGGGTGAGCAGGATGGAAATCCATTTCTTCCTCGTCTTTAACAACTATTTTCCCTCCTTGAGATTTTTGCCCGTATGTAGGGCGGCTTACTGTTTAATTTCCGGCCCGGGTATCCTTGGTGCCCGGCGCATCCCTCCTTTAATGCTAGTTTCGCGACCATTGCTGCGTCTTCAGACTGCGGCTGATGCTCCGAAAAGGGGAAAGTTCCCCAGGTAAGGAATATTCTACGCCGCCGTCCAGTTTTCCTGCTGGTTTGGGCGGCTTTTCCTCGACCAGTCATTTAGTTAGACACCGAAGCCGGGCGAAAAGTTCCCGGCCGGAAGAAATTTTTTTGCGCCGGGTTTTCCCGCTTCCACCGCGTCTCAATTCCGCTTATTCAGGTTTCAATCCAGGGTTTCATCGTCTACGTCATAGGTGAAGCTGTCTATCAGGCTGGAATCGCTATCGTAAAAATACGCCCGCACTTCCTTCAGGCTAACGCCGGCGTCGTCGAACACATTGACCACGTTTTCGCAAATGTCCTGGACTTCATTTTCGATTGTGCTGCTGCTCAGTTCATCCCAGGCGTCGCCGGCGCCGCTGGTTTTGGCCTTCAGGTAGACGGTCGCCCTGTCGCTGCTCTCGGAATAGCTGGCATCGCTCACGGCGAACCTGATGTCTTCCACGTAGTAGCTCTTGCCCGTCAGCTCGTCAATGGCCGCATCAGGATCACTGCTATCACGGTAATCTTCGTCCCGGTAGTCGACTTCCAGGTCGTTGTCGCCGTCTTTACTAAATTTCACCAGGACGTCGTCATTATAACTGTTTATAATCTCGCCGCTGACTGCCGTGTCTTCCGAGAATTTATCCTGTATAGCTCCCACCACATCATCCAGCCAGCTCTCAATTTTGCTGTTACTCAGGTCGGCCCACTCGTCACCGTAGTCATCAAGGTCTACCAGAACTTCAACCCGGACGTTGTCGGAATCGCCGCTGAGGTTCAGATTGTCAAGATAAACATATCCGATCTTTTTGTATGTATCCCTCAAATCGCCTTCCAGGTCGTCCAGCCCGGCGCTCGATTTAGCCGCCAGCTCCTGCTGCAACTGGGCCACCTGCTGCTGCAGGCTCTGGATCTCCTTGTCTTTCTCGATCAGCTGCATTTTGAGGTTGATGACTTCCGGCGAAGTTTTGCTGTTGATGACCACGGTGCTGGTGTCGGCCTGCCAGTCCACATTCGAATTCAATGCTTCGGCCACCAGTCTCAGGGGCACGAAGGTCACTCCGTTGACGATAAATGGTTCCTGCTCCGGCTGCACGTTGACAAGGGTCCCATTGACGTTGAGCTTGACGTTGTTGTAGTCGACGTTGAGTGTTTTCCTGCCCACGCTCGCCTCAGCCGTTCCCCCAGCCGCCACTGCCAGCGCCAGGGCGAGCAACGCCGCCAGCAATCCTTTTTTCGACAATTACCATCCCCCCAATTTGGTTTTCGCCATATTTGAGAGATTTCTCCATACCGCACCATTTTTCCTCCTGCCCGGGAAAATTTTGGCGGGCGGTAAATGAACAGCACCGCGACCAGTAAGAACGGCCGGGCGTAACGAAACAAATTAGCAGCAAAATTTAAAACAGGGTAAAAACGGAGAATGTATGGTGTGGGGGCCGGCGGCTTTTAGACGCAGTGAGGGACCGCAAGGTCCCTTGTTATTTAAGGGTTTCCTGAAAGTATCTTTTGCCCCAAAGATATGGTATAATGATAGCCGGAAGAAGATGTTTCCATGCCGGAAAACGAAGGGCAGGCGGAGCATCCCTATCACCCCCATGACAAAGGTTACAAGCAACTTCTATCCGACAAAAGGGTGTTCCTGGAACTCATAAAGACCTTCGTCCGGGAAAAATGGGTAGAAACCATTGATGCCGACGACCTCATCCTGGTGAACAAATCCTACGTCCTCCAGGATTTCAGCGAGAAAGAAGCCGATGTCGTCTACAGGCTTAAAAAAAGGGATAAAAACGTCATCTTTTACGTCCTGCTGGAGCTGCAGTCAACGGTAGACTACCTGATACCCTTCCGTCTATTGCTTTACATGGTAGAGATCTGGCGGGAAATCTACAACAACACCCCGCAGGGTGAGCGGGAGAGCAAGACTTTCCGCCTGCCGCCCATCATCCCGGCCGTGCTCTACAACGGAGCCGGCTCCTGGACGGCGGCGCTCTCCTTCAAAGAAATGCTGGACAGTTACCAGGATTTCAGCGGGCATCTCCTGGACTTCCGCTATCTTCTCTTTGACGTCAACCGTTACAGCGAAGAAGAACTTATCAGGGCGGCAAACCTGATCGCCGGTGTCTTTCTCCTGGACCAGAAGATGCGCCCGGAAGAGTTGGTGGGACGGATGATTTACAACCTGGAATTAACCCTGGCAGAGATGCAGCAGCAGGCTTTATTGAAAGGCAAAATGGAAGGCAAGATTGAGGGTAAGTTGGAGGGTAAGTTGGAAGGCAAGTTGGAAGGCAAGCTGGAAGCTCAACAGGAAATAGCCAGAAACTTGCTGCTGCTCAACATAGACATTGACACCATTATCAAGGCTACCGGACTTGGCCCGAAAGAGATAAATGCCCTGAGAAGGCAATTGGAAAATTGTGGAAAAGAAAAAGCTCACCGGAGAGATGAAGGCCCTGGATCAGCAACTGGCCGCGTGGGATGAAGCGGGTCAGAGACAGGTATTGGCTTTAGTCACTATGAGGGACCGCGAGGTCCCTTGTTTTTATGACTGCATAGAACAAAATTAAATATAACTTTATGGTTCAATAGTTCATAAAACGGAGTGAAAGCGGAGATGGTACGGCGTGGGTCCGGATAAGCAATTAAGTTATATTTAACAGGGAATAAATACATAAGATATTCAACGGAAATAAGTTATGCAAGAGAAAATTGGCGGCAAAGCGAAAATCTAAATACATTGTTTGCCAGCTTGCGGGGGACCTGCGGCTATAATATACTAGAAATTGCAAAATGGGAACTTTTTGTCCTTCAATGTTGTCTAATAAGTGTCCGGGGAATACCGGGCCTCCAGGGGTGTTCTTCTTGAACCTTGGGAGTAAAAAAGCGCCTGGCAAAAAGAATGGCGCTGTTTCCTTCGAAGAACTGGTCCTGACCTATCAGGATAGGGTATATAATTTGAGCTACCAGCTGACGGGCAATCACACCGATGCCCAGGACCTGGCCCAGGAGGTTTTCGTCCGGGCCTACCTGGGGCTGGATAAGTTCCGCTACGAGGCCGACCCGGGCACGTGGTTACACCGCATCACCGTAAATTTATTTTTAAACCTGCGCCGGAAAACGGCCCGCCACCCGGCGGTTTCCCTGGACGCCCCCCTGGACACGGGGGAAGGCGAAGTCACCAGGGAGGTGGCCGCCGCCGGTGGCGACCCCGAGGAACTGGTGGAGGAGCTGGAGCTGAAGGGCTTTGTCCGCAGGGCCTTAAGGCAGCTGCCAGCGGAATACCAGGCGGTGCTGGTGCTGCGGGAACTCCAGGGTTACAGCTATGAAGAAATCGCGGCTATTTTGGACTGTCCCCCGGGGACGGTGAAGTCGCGCCTCAACCGGGCGCGGCAGGCTATGAGGGAGAAAGTAATGCAGATGGTTGAGGAGAAGCCGCCTGAGCACAGGCGGCCTTGAGGTGAGGGGTTATGCAATGCCGTGAAGCGCGGGAGTTCTTCTCGCCCTACCTGGACGGGGAGCTCTCCCCGGCGGAAAGAGAGGTTTTCCGGCAGCACCTGGAGGAATGTCCGGACTGCTGCGCGGAATGGAAGCGGTGGCAGGATATATCCCGGGCCCTGCGGGGGCTGGGGACGCCGGTGTCGGCGCCGCCGGGTTTTCTGGCGGCAGCTAACGCCAGGCTGGCGGCCCGGCAAAGGGTGCGATCCTGGCAGGGTATCCGGCGCCTTGTGGCCGCCGCCGCGGCCGTAGCCCTGCTGGCCGCCGGTTCCTTAAGTTATGCCGCGCGGGGGTTGTGGCAGCACTTGCCTATAACCGTAGCCGGCGTACAACAAGATAACGGCGGCAAAACAGCCGCCGTCGACCTCCCGCCTGGTACGGGAGCCGATACAGTCGCGCCGGCGACGCCCGGCGGGGCCACCGGCCCGGAGGTAAAGCAGGACGGGACCAAGCCGGACGAGGGAGCAACTCCTGAAAAGGGGACGGCGCCCGCTAATGCTATCGGCGGTAATGGCGGGGCCGAACCCCCTGCCGGGGCCGGCACCCCGACGGGCGGTGGCAGCGGCGACCGGCCCACCCGGGTAGCCGGCGCCGAGCCCTACGTAGCGCGCACCTTTTTGAGCGACCGGCGCCAGGCGACCAGCACCATGCTGAAAATCGCCGTCGAGGATATGGCCGGGGCCAAGACGAAGGCCCTGGGCCTGGCGGCCGCCAGCGGCGCAGCGGTCCAGACGATAGCCGACCAGGACGACGGCCGGGATAAGCGGGCCATCTATCTCCTTAAGGTCGCGGAAGGCAGGGCCGCGTCCCTCCTGTCCGCCCTGGGCCAGGTGGGCCAGGTGACCGCCCAAAATACCAACGTCCAGGACCTCTCCCGGCAGTTCAGCGCCGCCCTGGAGCAGTATCAGGCCAAGGTGGCCCAGGTGAACGCCGCCATCGACCCGGAGGAGAGGGCGAAGCTCACTAAGGAAGCTAAAGCCCTGGAACAACAGCTCAGTACCTGGGAAGAGGAAACGAAACAGCACACCATTATCTTGTGGCTGGAGACGAAATAAGGGACCCGCGAGGGTCCCTTAAATTATATACATTTGCTTCTGGATTTAATCTCCGCTAATAAATTTTCAACGCCTAATTCTCTGGCCCATGATTCTAAGTATTCCATATCCAGATTGCCAAATTGTACTTCATATACGCGCAAAGCATCTGTTAACTGTTTCTCGCTGCCGCCGGCCAGCTTTGCCCACCTTAGCTTCGCTAATATAGTGTCCTCAGGACTGGAAATAAAAACCTTGTGCCCAAAAAACTCGCTGATTACCTTGCGTTTAAAACGGGAGCGATCGAAAGGTTCATTGGTAAGAAGCCAAAAATCTACTTTGTCACCTTCGTTAGTATCAATCAGGTTGAACATGCCCTTTTCTTCAATTGCATTTAAAATACTTTGTTCGTCTAAATAATAATCAGGTTGAGGAAAAGCGGCCACTAGATCTTTAACGGCATTTTTAGGAATGGAAATCATAATATCGATATCATGTGTTAAACGGGGCTCGCCTTGTATACTGGAAACAATCGAACCAGTGAGCATATATTCGATGCCGGTACTTTCCAGCGTATTAATAACTTTTATTAATAATTCCTGTTGTGACATTTAGCGATACGCTCCAGATATATTTTTCTTATTTCTGTTTCCGGCAGTTCAGGATATCTTTGACGTAAGCCTTGTAAAAAAAGTTGCTTGCCCAACTGGGAAAGCTCAAATGTTTTTATTAGCTTTTGTTCCGGAGACATTTTTCGTAAAATTTCTATGTATATATGATGGTTTGGACGGGGTTTGGGGTCCATATTATCACCCCTTTGCCTTTGTATTTCATCTTACCGTAAAATTGCCGGTAAAGCAATCCGGCACACGGCAGTGTGCCCCTGGCAGTTCAGCGCCACCCTGGAGCAGTATCAGGCCAAGGTGGCCCAGGTGAACGCCGCCACCGACTCGGTGGAAAAGGAAAAGCTCACCCGGGAAGCGAAGGCCCTTGAAGAGCAGCTAAGCGCCTGGGACCAGGAAACAAAACAGCACACGATCATATTATGGCTGGAGACTAAATAAGGGGCCGCAAGGTCCCTTGTTATTTATTCTGAGGAAGGCCGTGAAATGTAGGATGACAAGCCCTGGGGGTAGGTAAAGACGACAGTTAAATCTATTGCCAGCCCCGGTAGCAGGGGGGAGTTTAAAATCTCTTCCTGGCTATAAGTTCCGGCCAGACGCCAGCCCTCAGGAGTATTTGTAAAAATTTCTACCGTACCGCCTTCGGGGTCGACAAGCCAGTATTCTTTGACGCCATATTTCAGGTAGAGACGGCTTTTGCGTATGCGATCCAGGCGAATTGTAGAGGGTGATATTACTTCTATCGCCAGGTCGGGCGCTCCCTGGAGGCAGGCATTTGTTAAGCGATGGAAATTCTCTCTGGCTAGATAAACAATATCAGGCTGGAGGACGGTGTCCCGGGCAAGGACGACATCAAAGGGAGCCGTGATTATCACTCCCAGGTTTTGTCCTTCTGTCCAGGCGGATAATAAACCTGCGAGTTTCCTAACAACATCCTGGTGTTTAAAACCCGGCGATGGTGTCAACAACAGCTCCCCCTCTACCACCTCATAACGATTTTCGTCATCCAGACGAATATAGTCATCATAAGTATATTTCTGTTTATCATCGGTGGCAGCAATGTCCATCCCCTTCACCTGCCTTTTATTGTTTATTTAGCTGATTATAGTATAGCATTACCTTAAACTGCCAGCAAGGATGCCGAGGCCGGCTCTGAAATTGGGCGGTTAAACAAAGCTAGGGTTGCTCCGGTTCCCGTCACATTCGCGACAGCACAGCCGCTGCTTGGGCGCGGGTGAGGGGGGAGAGGGGGGCGAAGACGTCCGGCGCCACGCCGCGCATGAGGCCTTTTGTATAGGCGCGGGCCACGGCCTCCCGGCCCCACGCCGGGATTTCGTTCCAGTCGCGGAAGATATCGGCTACCGCTGGAGTAGAAGAGACGGGCGTACCAAATGTACCCAGCGGAGAAGATCCCGCCTGCCCGGCCGGGGATGTCGCCGGGAGCGGCGCGGTCGCTCCGGAGGGAGGGGCGGCCTCGTCTGCGGCGCTGCCGTTCCCGGTGCCTTTACTTACTATCTCCAGGTAACGGGTGAAAAAGGCCGCCGCCTCCACGCGGCTGACGGGCAAGTCCGGCCGGAAGGTGCCGTCTTCGTAGCCGACGACCAGGCCGTGGACCCGGGCCGCGGCCACAACGCCCTGCGCCCAGGCGGGGATGGCGGCCGCGTCGCTGAAGGTCGGGGCTTCTCCGCCGCCGGACGCCCAGCCCGCCAGGCGGGCCAGCATGGCTACCAGCTCCACCCGCCTTACCGGTAGGTCCGGGCGGAAGCTGCCGTCCTCATAGCCCGCCAGGATGCCCCGGGCGGTCATTTTTTTGATGTCTGCTTCCGCCCAGTGGCCGCGGGTGTCCCAAAAGCCCTCTTCCGCCGCGCTTTCCAGGTCGATTTTCTGCCCCGTCACCCCGCTCGTCGCCTGATCCAGGGCCACCAGGAGAACGCCCTTTTCCCCGGCCGGCAGGGGCCGCTGGAAATTCCCCCTGGCATCCAGGGGAATTATCTCCTGTCTGCCGTCATCATAGTTTAAGTACAGGCGGCTGGCGCTAGTGGTCCCTTTAAGGAGGAAGCCGGCCTCCCGTGGTAGCACCGAGACGGCCAGTTCCGGCGGCCGGCTGCCGGGAAGGCTCGCAGCTGTCACCTGAGCCAGGACGGGCCCCTCCGGCCCTTCCAGGAGGGTAAGAGTCACGGGTACCCAGGCCGGCAGGCCGGCGGCGTCCACCCGGTAGCCGTTCAGGGTAACCAGGGTGCGGTCGCTTAAAGTGTAGCTGCTGCCGTCGGCGGTGCGCAGGACGCCATGCTGCCCGTCGACGCCGGCCAGGACTTTTTCGGTTTCGGTAACCTGGCTAGCTATATCAACCCGCCAGGCTTTTTCCTGGCCGGGCACCGCCGTCAGGCGCACCCAGTCCCCCGTACTCAGGGTGACGGCGTCAACCGGCAGGCCCCAGCGGAAGACCTGGGTGCCGTCGTCCAGCTCGAAGAGGCGGAACTGATTGGCGTAATCCATGAGGTAGAGGCGCCGCCGGTCCGGGCTCACATAAAGGACGCGGCCGTAGGTGACGGTGCTGTAGGCCGTCAGGGCGATTATCTGCCGGCTGCCGGGCATCAAGTTCAGGACCGCCCAGTCGCCGGGGTGGACGGCGGCCATCTGCGCCGGCTCGCCGTCACGCTTTATGGGCGCGCCGGGGAAGAGGGTATAGCTGGCACCGGTGGCCAGGGTAAGGCTATTGCCGTCTACCCTGGTCACCTGTCCCAGGGCCAGCTCCCTTTTCACAGCGATGTATTCCACCAGGCCTGTTGCCGGGTCGAGAACCAGGCGCACGGCCATACCCGGCACCAGGGACCCTGGTTCGGCCCGCCCGGCGGCGCCGTAAGGCAGGTCGGCCCTGCCGGCGTCGACCACTTTGTCGGCAAAGGTAACGGCGACATGGGGACTGAAGGTATAGGGGGCATCGCGTCCCAGGAGCCAGAGTTCTTGCTTTTCCAGGTCAATGCGGGCGAGAATGCCTTCCTTTTCCTGGTAGCCAGCCAGAACCCGCCAGAGGGTCTGGGTAGCTGGATTGAGGGTGGCGGCCAGAGAAAAGCCGGGCGGCAGGTCCGCGGCTCCGCCGGAACGGTTGTTGACGGAAAGACTCCCGGCGGGATTGAAGTAGTAGCCGCCGGTGCGGGCCTGGCTGTTAATTTCCAGGAACAGGTTACCCTGGCCGGTCTCCAGGGCCTGAACGCCGGCGGCCTGCCAGCTCCGGCCTGCTATATACAGGGTTTGCGGCCCCAGGTAGACGTCGGAGCCCGGCAGGATGTGGGCGGCGTCGGCCGGCGCCGCTACGCCGTCGACGCAGTTTTTGATGCCCCCGGGCGGTGCGGTAATGGTGCGACCGTCGCTTAAAGTTACGCTGCTGCCGGCAGCACCGGCGACAACCCCCCGCTCCAGGAGCTGGCCGAAGGCCAGGGCAAAATCCTGGACCGGTTGTCCGGTGCCGGGCAGGGCGCTTTTGTTGACGGTTACGGCCCGTACTTTAACGATGTAAGTGCCGGGGGCCGGGTCTTTTATGTAAACTTTCTCCAGATTGTTGCGGCGATCGGCTTTACCGGCACCGCTGTAATCATTACCGAAAAACTGCCGGCCGTCGGGCGCAATTACCACGAGGTCCAGATCGTTGACCAGGGCGGCCTCGGCTCCAGGTGCCGGTGCCGGGTCGGTCCAGGCCAGGGTGGCCTTGAAAGGCGCCGCTGCGGTAGCCACTTCGACCTGAAAGGTCATTTCCTGCCCCGCCGCCAGGCCTTCGCCGGCGTCCACCAGATGCATGGTCTTTTCCTCCAGGGCCAGCACCGTGCCGGCGAGGTCCAGGATGCCGGGAAAAGCGGTCATGGGCCCCTCCGGCGGTGTCCAGGCACCGTTGACCAGGGCGGCTTTCATCAGGGCGGCCGATGGATCGGCAAAGCCCTTTGTTTTCAAAAACTGGCGTAAGATAGCCGCGGCACCGCCGGTCACAGCCGCCGCTTGGCTGGTACCGCTCTGGACGTTATAGCTATTATTAGAGGGGAAATTACTCTCCACCTGGCGGGAACGGGGGGCGACAATACCTGTACCCGGCGCCAGGATGTCGGGTTTAAAGCGCCCGTCACTGGTGGGACCGCGGCTGGAAAAATCGGCCTGGCGGCGGGCATCGTTGGCGTCGGGGCTGAAGGCCGGGCGCACGGATTCGCTCGCCCCTACCACCAGGGCGTTTTTGCTGTTGGCTTCGGCGGTTAGGGACCCCTGGACCGGCCCGCTGTTGCCGGCGCCGAAAATAGGCAGGAAATCGGGATGCAGGCGGACAAAGCTGTCAATCTGGGCGGCAGCGTCGCGGTAGGCGTTGGGGCCGCCGCCCCAGCCGTCGACGTGGATGCGGACGCCGGCATCGTAGGCGGGGCGGAAGAGGCGGGAAAGGTCTTCAGGGATCGCCATTTCCCCCCTGGAGTTTAACAGGCCCTGGAAATAGATGCTCGCCCCTGGGGCGATGCCGCGGTACTGGCCGTTTGAGGCGGCACCGGTGCCGGCAACAATACCGGCCAGGTGGGTGCCGTGGCCGACAGGGTCGTCGGCCTTTTCCCTCCCGGCCCAGCTCTTGAGCATGACCACCTTGGGCATCTGGCCGGGAGCGCCCTGCAGGTCGGGGTGAATGTCGCTGATGCTCCCGGCATCCAGGCCGCTATCGGCCAGGCCCACAATCTCGCCCCTGCCGGTAAGGCCGGCCGGCGCCACCAGACCGGGCGCCGCCAGGGGGCGGGCCCCGATAATATCGGCGGCGCGGTCGGTGAGGAAGCCCCGGCCCTGCCGCCCGGGGGGAGGTCCCAGGAGGACCAGCAGGAGCAGAAACATAGAAAAGACAAGCACCTTGGTAACGGTTCTGGTTTTATGTAAACTTACGCCCATATGTATACTCCTTGCCGGGTACAACTGCCGGTAAAAGACTGCCGTTGTTGTTTGATTAACCAAGCCCGGCCGGTAGCAGGCGCGGGCATCAGCCCTTTTTGCTGGCCTGCCGCAGTACTGCCAGCATAAACTTCGGCAGGGCCAGCGTTCTTTTGACCCTTGCCGGTTCCTGGAGCACCCGGTACAGCCACTCCAGGTTCAGCCGCTGCACCCAGGCCGGTGCCCGCCGCACCCGCCCCGCCAGGACATCGAAGCTGCCTCCCACGCCCACGGCCACCGGCACCTGGAGCTCCTGCAGGTGGCCGGCGATCCAGTATTCCTGCTTGGGGGCGCCCAGGCCCACGAGGAGGATGTGGGGCCGCGCCCTTTTGATGGCCTCTATAAGTGCCGGCATTTCCCGGGAGGAAAGGTAGCCGTGGCTGGTGCCGGCCACCACCAGGCCGGGATGCTCCCTTCTTAGCCTTGCAGCTGCCGCCTCAGCCACGCCGGGGGCGGCGCCATAAAGAAAAAAGCGCCAGCTCCGGCGGGCGCCCTCTGCGGCCAGGGCCTGGAGGAGGTCGATGCCCGTTACCCGTTCCGGGAGGGGTGTTCCCAGCTTGCGGGCCGCCCAGAGGATGCCGGCGCCGTCGGCCGTCACCAGTTGGGCGCGGTTGATGACGGCCTGGAGCTCCGGCTCACGGTAGGCCCGGTAGGCGATTTCAGCATTCAGGGTCACCACGTGGTGGGGGGTACCGGTCGTGACAAACTCTGCCACCCTGGCCACGGCCCCGGCCAGGGTAAGGGGATCGACCCGGTTGCCCAGGACATAGCAGCTTGACATAAGACTGCCTTCTCCTTCGCTAAAGGTGGGGAGCAGGGGTGTAAACGGTGGATTAAGCGAGGGCCGGTGCTCTGCCGACTGCCTGGCCGATGGAGGTCCTGCGTTCCCACCGGCAGTTCGCCTGGAGAGGCTCCCTGCAGCGACCGGCCTTCTTTTTACCGCAGGTTGGGTATGGCGGCCAGGGTTTCCGCCAGCTTCTTCTGGTCGACCAGGTAATAGCTGATGCCGTTGATATACCTGCCTTCTCCGGGAAGCATGTATGAGGTCACGGCGCTGCCGTTTAAATCCTTCATGCTTAGCGCCAGGGAAAGCATTTCCTTTATGCTCAGGTTGGTCGTGACTTCCTTGCTGATTTCATTGATTAGTTTCGGGATTTTAGGGAGGGTGCTTAGTTTCAAAGTCTGGTCGACTACGGCCTTGATAAATTTCTGCTGGCGGCCGATTCTGGTGATGTCTCCTTCCGGGTCGTAGCGATAACGCACGTAGCCCAGGGCGTCGTGACCGTTCAAGTGCTGGAAGCCCGGGCGGAGATTTATGCCCTCTTCCGGGTAATACATGCGCTTGTCCACATCGATGTCGACGCCGCCCAGTATGTCAATGATCTTTTCAAACCCCTGGAAGTCGACTTCCACATACTTCTCGATATGGGTGCCCAGGAAATCGTTGATGGTGTCCATCAGGAGTTGGGGGCCGCCCAGGGCGTGGGCGGCATTGATTTTATCATAGCCGTGGCCGGGTATTTTTACCCGCGTGTCCCGCGGTATGGAGAGGAGATCAACCCCGGGTTTGCGGGGATCGAGGACCGCCAGGATAATGGTATCGGACCGGGAAGGCTCCTGGGGCTGGCGACGGTCGACACCAATTATGAGAATAGTCTGGGGCTGGCCGGGTGCCGCCTCGGCCAGGCCGCCGCCGTCCTTATTCCCCTGGCCGGTAGCCAGGTCTCCGGTCAGCCAGAGGTTGGCCAGCCGGTAACCGGCAAAGGCGAAGACGCCAAAGGTAAAAAAGGCGAGCAGCATTAAACCCAAAATCAAAGGGAAAGAGCTGCGGCGCCGTTTGGCCAGGGCCGACCCTTCACCCCAGAATTCAGTTTGATACTGGTCTGGTGTCGCCATGAACTCTTCCTCCAAACTTATAGACGATAAATTATCCTTTCGGGTTCCTCTGCCTGCAAAAATTTTTCGCCGTGACAAAGGAAGGGGCGCCTGACGCGCCCTTTACTTTGCTTCTGCCGTGCCTGCCAAGATTCTAAAGTCACGGCCTGATGGTAATGGTCATGGCAGCCTGATCCCAGTCCACCCTGGCTCCCAGGCCCTGGCTGATGACCCGCACCGGCACCATGGTCGTCCCGTTTACCAGGGTGGCCGGCGCAGGAATGTCGACTTTCCGGCCGTCAAAGGTACCGCTGAGAGTACCGATTTTCAGTATAACGGAATGTGCTGCCGTGGTATAGCTGACAGTTTGCGTCGCTTCATTATAGTCTACTTTAGCCCCGAGGGCCTCGCCGATAAAGCGGAAGGGGACCATGGAGGTACCGTTGCCCGTCTGGTAGGGAGCAACCGGCAGCTGTTTGGCGGTGCCGCCCACATAGGCCGTTTTGCTGCCGATTGTTAACTTAATCACCGGCCGCTGCTCCAGGGCCGTCACCCTGGCTTCCAGCTCGGCAATCTGCTTGTTTATGTTATCAAGTTGTCCCTGCAGTTCCCGGGTACGGCTGTCGATATAATTGTCGACATAAGATTTAGTTACCAGGGGGTCCTGGCTGCTGCCCGGCTCCGGTCCTCCGGCCTGGACTGACCGGCCGGCAAAATAAATGCCGGCGAGCATTAGCAGGGACAGGGGCAGGACTACTTTCCAGTTACGCAAGGAAGAATGTTGCATTCCTCCAGGGCCTCCTCACGAAAATAACTTAATCACAAAAATGCACTTAAGGCTTATCTAAACTTAATTCGACACAAAGGGCGAGATTCCTGTTAGCAATTTTGTTGTCCTGACAAGGAGAAATAATTGCAATTTTTTCTCAAGATATAATTCACAAAGTACCTATCTTTATGGTATAATAAAAACGGGGGCAATGAGAGATACTATTTAGCAAAAGAATCTAGTTTTCTGCAATTCCCCCGGTTTACTTATTTATATCGAAGAAGGGAGGCATAAAAATGTTAAAGGACATCCAGCGCAATCTCCTCCGCGAACGCAAGGCGCTCTTGGAGCAGTGGGCCTATGCTTCGGAAAGAGAACGGCCCCACCTGCTCGTCAGGATTATGGACATCGACGAGCAGCTTGAACTGGGCAAAAGCAAAAGCAGGCCCCGGGCCAGGCTTCCCAAGCGAAATGTGGTCTAGGAGGAGTAAAAGGCGCGGTTTTAAGCCGCGCTTTTTTCGTGGATGCCAGCCTGGCAGGCGCAGTCATGACTAGCTGGGGCAATCTCCGGCCATGGGTTTTTCCGGCGACCCGGTCAGGCCGCCGATGCCCCGGAGAATCATCGCCACGGCTTCGGCGGCGACGGCCGCCGGATCCATATCTTGACCACTATCAAAGAAAAGCTGGTGCCCCAGGGCCACTATAAAACCCATGATCAGGCTGGCCGCCAGCCAGGGCGGCACCGGCCGCATTTCACCCCGCCTGGCGGCCGCCTGCAGGTAAGAGGCCAGGCGTTGGAGCATCTCTTGCTTGGCAGCGAAGAGCAAGCGCTGGGTGGCGGCATCGATGGGCGGGTGATCGCTCAAGAGAATTCTGGCAATTTCCCGGTGCGTCTGGAAGTAGCCCAGGCTTTCCCTAAAAAAGCGCTCCAGGAACCCGGTCAGGGTCGGTTCCTGACTTATCTCCTGCAGGTGGTCCAGGTGGTCGTTGAAAAGGTGCAGTAGCAATTGCTGGAAAAGGTCTTTTTTGCTGCGGAAGTACTCGTATACGGTCCCCTTCCCTACTCCGGCGGCCGCAGCTATGTCGGCTATTTTAGCCTGGTAAAAGCCGCGAGTGGCAAAAACCCCGGTGGCAGCGGCCAGGATCTGCTGGCGCTTGTCGCCTGCCGCGCGGTTCATACCTCTCCCCTCCCCCTTTCTCTTGCTTTCCATGCCTGTTATTCAAATCCCGGCACCGGCCTCTCCGGCAGGACCAGGCAATACCGGATGCGTTTTGCCCCGCCGCCGGGTCCTGCCGGAAACCTCCGTACCTATGCCCCTACCCCCTGCCGGCGCCGCGCCGGCGACAGCAGCCGGGCCAGGCGCCGGCCCAGGTCTTCCAGAAGGGTGTACAGCACCGGTACCAGGACCAGGGTCAGCACCGTGGAAGCCATCAAGCCGCCGATAACCGCCGTGGCCAGGCTGGCGTTCATCTCGGCTCCTTCACCGATGCCGGCAGCGAGAGGCAGCATGGCCAGGATTGTGGTCAGAGCCGTCATCAGGATAGGCCGCAGGCGGGTGCGGCCGGCCGTCAAGATAGCCTCCTGCCGCGGTACGCCTTCCCGCCTCAGGATGTTGATGTAGTCCACCAGGACAATGGCGTTGGAGAGTACAATGCCCGCCAGCATGATGATCCCGATAAAGGCGACAACGTTGAAAGTTCTTCCCGTTGCCAGCAGGGCCAGGACCACCCCTGTTAAAGACACCGGGATGGAAAACATGATGATAAAGGGGTGGAAGAAGGATTCAAACTGGGCCGCCATGACCAGGTACACCAGGACTACCGCCAGGAGCAGGGCCTGGCCCAGCTGGCTAAAAGTTTCGTTCATCATCTTGTTCTGGCCGGTGTAATCGATGCTGTAGCCCGGCGGCAGCTTGAGCTGCTCCATCTTCGCCCGCACGTCGCGCAACACTTCGGCCAGGGGGCGGGCGCCGCTTAAATTGGCGGTGATACTGGCCACCCGGTCCTGGTTGTAGCGGTTGATGGTGCTGGGAGTGGTGTCCAGCTTGAGGCTGGCGATCTCTTTTAAAGGCACCTGCACCCCCAGAGGGGACAGCACCGTAAGGTTCTCCAGGTCGGCAATGTTGCGACGGCTGGTTTCGGGCAGGACGACGCGGATGTCGTATTCGTCACCGCCGGTGCGGTAGCGGGTGGCTACCGTGCCGCCTACGGCCGTGGCCACCACCGCACCGACCTGCCCCGCCCCCAGCCGGTACAGGGCGGCCTTTTCCCGGTCGACAGTGATCTCTACCTGGGGACGGCCTTTAGCCAGGCTGTTTTCCACGCCTACCGCGCCCGGCACGGCGGCCACCAGCTGTTGCGCCGCATCAGCAAGCTCTTTCAGGCGCTCCAGGTCGGATCCGTGTATGTCGACCTGCACCGGCGCGCCGCTCATCGCCCCACCGAAGCTGGAAGAGGTAGTGACGTTGATCCTGGCTCCTGCGATTTTACGGACCTGCGCCCGGATAGCCGCCGCCACCTCGGTCGAACTGCGACGGCGCTGCTCCAGCGGCACCAGATTGATATTCAGGCTGGCTGCCTCCGGCGTCTCACCGCTCATAAAGCTGGCCCTGCCGCCGGTACTGCCGATCTGCTGGTAGATGCTCTGGACCTCCGGCTGCTGCCGGGCCACCTGCACCACCTGGTCGGCTACCGCGGCGGTGGCCTCCAGGGTCGAGCCTTTGGGGAGCTCGATGGATACGTTGACGGTTCCTTCGTCGGTGGCCGGCATGAACTCAACCCCCACCGCCGGCACCAGGGCCAGGCTGCCGGCAAAGATGAAGGCCACCGCCGCTACGGTCAGCTTGCGGTGCCGCAGGGCCCAGTTCAGGAAGCGGCTGTAGGCGTTGCTTAAACGCGCCAGCCACAGGCCGTTAACCAGGCTCTGCCAGAAACTCCGGGCTGTCGTGGCCTCCGGGGGCAGGGTGCCGGCCAGGAGGCGGGCCGCTACAGTGGGGGTGACGGTCATGGAGACGGCCAGGGAAGCCATCAGGGAGAAGGCCACCGTCAGGGCCAGGGGGCCGAAAATCTCCCTGGCCATTCCCTCGATAAAGGCGATGGGCAAAAAGACGGATACGGTGGTCAGGGTGGAAGCCACCACGGCCGTGGTCACCTGCCGGGTCCCCGAGACGGCTGCCGCCATGGCTTCCCGGCCCTCCTGGCGGTGGCGGTAGATGTTGTCAAAGACAACAATGGCATCGTCAACCATGCGGCCTATCCCCAGGGAGAGGCCGCCCAGGGTCATCATATTGAGGGTCATCTTGCCAAAATAGAGCAGGACAAAAGTCGTAATTACCGAGATAGGAATGGTGAGGCCGATGACCAGGGTGGCGCGGAAGTTCCGCAGGAAAATGAAAATAATCAGCATGGCCAGCAGCCCGCCGTACAGCATATCCCGGTAAACGCCGCTGATGGCGCTTTCGATGTAGCGGGACTGGTCGACTACCGGCTCCAGGCTTACCCCCGGCGGCAACTCCTTTTGCAGCTCCCTGATAGTTTGTTTAACGGCATGGGCGATCTGTACCGTATTGCCGCTGGTCTGTTTCTGGATGGACAGGCCGATGGCCGGCCGGCCGTTGAAAAGGGCATAGTTCTGCCGCTCGGCATGATAATCCCGTACTTCCGCTATATCGCCCAGGCGCACCGTCCCCGCGGCGGTGGTCAGGGTTACCTGGCGGACCTGGTCCAGGTCTTTAAACTCGCCATCGACCCGGACCAGGACGTCCTTGCCGGCGTCACTGACCTTGCCGGCGGAAAAGGTGCTGTTCTCCGCCTGCAGGGCCTGGACCACCTGGCTGATGGACAAACCGTAGAGCTGCAGCCGGGCCGGGTCTACCAGCACCTGGATCTCGCGTTCCAGGCCGCCGGTGATGTTTACCGAGGCGACGCCGTCCAGACGCTCGAGACGGCTCTTGATGGTGTTTTCCGCCAGGTCTTTCAGCCGCTGCTCGTCCATGTCGCCGTACATGGCCAGGGTCATCACGGGCATCATGTTCGGGTCAAACTTGATGATCATCGGTTTATCTGCTGCCTCGGGTAAAAAGCGCTCAACCTGGTCGACTTTCTCCCGCATATTCAGGGCCGCAAAATCCATATCCTGGCCCCAGTTGAACTCCAGCAGGACCACGGAAGTGCCGGACATACTGTATGATTGAATATTTTTGACTCCCTGGACCGTGCCCAGCACGTCTTCCAGGGGTTTAGTAATGGTCTTTTCAATTTCTTCCGGCCCGGCACCCCGGTAGGTGGTAATCACCGCGGCGTAGGGCAGGTTCAAATCGGGCAGGAGGTCTATCTGCAAGCGTGCCAGGGACACGGCCCCCAGGATGAACGCCACCAGGACGGCCACGGTTACCGCTACCGGGCGCCTGACCAGTGCCTGAAGCCAGTTCATGCCCCCGCACCCCCGTTTACAATTTCCACCGGCTGACCTTCACTGACGAAGTCCTGGCCTTTCACGATAACGCTGTCCTGGTCAGTCAGCCCCTTGACGATCTCGACGTTTTTATCGTCTGCTATACCGGTGGTGACTACCCGGCCTGCCGCCTTGCCTTCAACGACTGTGTAGACTATGTCCTGGGCGCCGCGCTTGACCACGGCGTTTTTGGGGACCAGGAGGGCATTATTTACCTGCCTGGTAGTGTAGATAACCGTGGCGGCCATACCCGGCTTGACTCCAGCAGGGGCACCGGGAAGGCTGATTTTGACTTTAAAAACCCGGGAGCGTTCGTCGGCCGCCGGGCTGACGCTGGCGACCCTACCTTTCAGGGCTTCTGCCGCTGCCGCAGGCACCTCCACGGTTACCTCCCGGCCCGGCTGGAGGTAGTTGACATCCTGTTCGGTAACGCCTATCTCCACCTGGCGGTCGCCGGAAGTCACCAGGGTGACCACCGCTCCCTGGGCCAGGGCGCCGGGCTCCAGCAGGCGCGCCGCTACTTCCCCGCTCACCGGCGCCTTGATGTATGTATTCTCCAGGGCTACCTCGGCCTGGCGTACGGCCGCCTCGGCGGCGGCGACCTGGGCGCGGGAGGCCGCCAGGGAGGCGCGGGCTACAGCCAGGTCTTCCTGGCTGACGGCCGCGGCTGTGCGGGCAGCGTCCAACTGCTGCTGGGAAGCTGCGCCCTGGTCGAACAACGCCTGGGTGCGTTTCAGGTTGGTTTCATCCAGCCCCGCCCTGACTTCCGCCTGCTTCACCCGGGCGTCAGCCTGGTCCAGGCCGAGGCGCGCCTGCTCCAGGTTCGCCCTTGCCTGCTGCACGCGCGCTTCCAGGTCGCTGTTTTCTAATTCTGCTATTATTTGCCCCTGGACCACTTTATCCCCGACATCCACGCGAATAGACTTTATCTTCCCCGGGCTGGCGGCCATTACCTGGATAGTGGCCCCTGCCTGGACCAGGCCGCTTACCCGCACCGGCAGGGCGATACTGCCCCGCCTGACCGGCGCCAGCTCCACCGGCACCCGTGGTGTTTCCTCCTGGCCTGCCGGATTTTTGCCACAGCCACCTAAAGTTACAGCCAGGAGGAAAAGGGCCATGATAACGCCGGCGCAGTTCCTTTTTAGCCTCACGGTTACAACTCCCCCATCTCTAAATTGACCGGATGGTCGGTCACTATTCGGATTTATAGTAGCATCAGCTGGTAAGATAATCAATGCTTGCCATCAATTTTGAACAAAATTTCTCGCATATAAGCTCGCATATAAAAAATAAGAAGAGGCAAGTCGTTGCGCATCTACTTGCCTCTTCCGGTAAAATCCTCACCGGCCCGGGCGTCGGCCTTCCCAGAAATTGCCCTGCTTTAAAACGTCGAGCATGGTCAGGGCCTTGCCTGTCCCCAGGGCTACACAGGAAACGGGATCGTCGGCCACATGCACCGGCAGTCCCGTCTCTTCGCTTAAAGTTATGTCCAGGCCGTGGAGAAGGCTGCCCCCGCCGGTCATGACGATACCTTTGTTCACCAGGTCCGCCGCCAGCTCCGGCGGCGTTTTTTCCAGTACTTCTTTTACTGCCCCGGTAATCTGCTGCAGGGGCTCCTGGATGGCAGCGTAGATTTCCCTGGAAGTGATCTTTACCGTTTTGGGCAGGCCGGTTACCAGGTCGCGGCCGCGGACATCCATACTGGCTTCGGCCCGGGACGAAGGATGGGCCGTACCAATGTTGATCTTTAATTCCTCGGCGCTGCGCTCGCCGATCATCAGGTTGTGCTCGCGGCGGATATAACGGACAATGGCTTCATCGAGCTTGTCCCCGGCCACCCGTAAAGAATTGCTGCAGACAATACCTCCAAGGGAGAGAACGGCGATGTCGGTGGTCCCCCCGCCGATATCCACCACCATGGAACCGCTGGGTTCGGCAATGTCCAGACCGGCACCCAGGGCCGCCGCCAGGGGTTCTTCAATGACATAGGCCTGCCTGGCCCCGGCCTGGAGGGCCGCCTGGCGTACCGCGCGCTCCTCCACGCTGGTAACCCCGGAGGGGATGCAGACCATCACCCGCGGCCGGAGCAGTCCCTGGCGGCCGCAGGCTTTTTCTATAAAATAGCGCAGCATTTTTTCGGTACTGTCGTAGTCGGCAATTACCCCGTCCCTTAATGGGCGCAGGGCGATGATATTTCCCGGTGTACGGCCCAGCATGCGCCGGGCTTCTTCCCCAACGGCAAAAATCTGGCCGTTATCCCGGTTAAGGGCTACCACCGAAGGTTCGCGTAACACAATCCCCTTACCCTGCACATATACCAGAACAGTGGCTGTCCCCAAATCGATGCCGATATCCTGATGACCCAGGCCAAACATTAATCTTTCTCCCTTCCTCTCCCAGCACAATATTGTTAATTATTCTCCAGAAGAGGAAAGAATTCCTTTCGGCCTTTCAGGAAACCCGGGGTTCTTTATATTTTTTTCTGGTAGCTTCCCCACCCCGCAGGTGCCGCTCGGCTTTGTTGGCGTTGAGCACCGCTCGTACCTCCCGGGCCAGGTTCTTATTAAGGCGCGGCAGGCGTTCGGTAACATCCTTGTGCACGGTGCTTTTGCTGACATTAAAAACAGTAGCCGCCTGGCGGACAGTACATCGGTACTCCACGATGTAGGCGGCTATTTGCAATACCCTCTCCTGGATATAATCCTGCATGGGGCAGCCTCCCAATTTCAACTCCGCTATAATTTTATTGGCAGGCTGCCGAAAAAAGAACTTATTGCAGGGCGGAAACCGGATCGATGGCCTTGCCGTTTTTTAGTAATTCCAGGTGCAGGTGGGCTGAGGTTCCGGCTTCGGCCGTACCCGGATCACCCAGCTCTCCCAGGACGGTACCTGCCTGAACCTTATCTCCCTTGGCGACCTTGATGCTGCTTAAGTGGGCATAGACGAGCTGATAGCCGTTGTCCAGGTCGAGAATCAGGCGGTAACGCCACGCCTCGCTGTGCTCTACCTGCTTCACCACCCCGGCAGCGGCGGCTTTAACCTCGCTGCCAGCCGGGGCTTCCAGGTCTACCCCAGGGTGGAAGCGGTAATCGCCAAAGGCCGGGGCATAGGTAAAGCCGTAGCCCTTGCCCATTTTCCCGGCAACGGGCAGGGCCAGGGAAGGCAGGGCCTCGGCTTGGCCGTCCTCTTCCGTTGCCGTAGCCGGGGCAGCATGGGCCCCGGTTTGCCCCTTGAGGTCAGGAGGCACGGTGGTAGAACCGGCAAGGGGTTCCCGGGGTGCCGGCGTTCCCTGGGGGGCCGGTTGCTCAGCTAAGGTGAAGGTCTGGATGGCGGACTTTTTGAACACGGCGTCGTTGGTAACCAGGTAGTAGGTACCGCAAAAGAGAAGGACCAGCAGTACCATGTAGAGGCCGCGACGTTTTAATGCCCGCTCAAGCCTCCCAAGGTTTCCCTGTCCGGCCAAGGGGTTCCGTGGTAAAAGTTTTTTCCATGAGGCCAGAATCTTCAGCATGTGGTTGCATCACCTCAGCTGGATTCTGCCCCATTTTTTGGCATTTAATACCTAAAAAATGCTTGGCTGTCGAAATAATGCCTCATCGATTTTCGATTTTTACCCCCCGGTAGTAGTAGGTAAGGATCTCGGCGAAGTTTTTGCCCTCCCTGGCCATACCGTTGGCGCCGTACTGGCTCATGCCTACGCCGTGACCGTAACCGGTAGTGTCGAAAATGATGCGGTCCCCCTGGACCTGCCAGGTGAAATCGGTTGAAGGCAGGCCCAGGAGCTGCCGTAACTCAGTGGCGGCAAAGGTCTTGTTACCGATTTTTATGGTCTTGATGCGGCCGGTGGCGGTCTTTTCCAGAACCTTCATGGCCGTACCCGCGGGCGGGTTTACGGCTGCTGCCGGCACGGCCTTGAGGTTTACCCCCAGCTTCCGGTCCATTTCTTCCAGGGTCAAGGCGATGGTGGTCTGGTAGCGGGGGGCTTCCTTATCCCAGGGGGAGGGTACGCTCTGAAGGTAGGGCAGGTCCCGGCCCCAAACGGCAGCAGCGCTTTCCGTCCGGCCGCCGCTATTGGCATGGTAAACGGGATCAATGAGCTTGCCCTGGTAGGTCAGGACCATCCCCTGGGTGGCCCGAACGGCTTCCTGGATTTTGCTTTTATAGCGCCAGAAATTAAAGAAACCCCAGCGCTGCCGCAAAACGTCATCAGCGGCAAAAGCCTGGCAGTGGGCCGGGTCGGTGCATATATCAGCACCTGGATGGTGGTCGTCGGGCTTGATTTTGGCTTCTTCTATCTTTTTGAGGGTATAGGTCCGGGCGGCTACGGCCTGGGCTTTGAGGGCTTCCGGCTCAAAGTCGGCCGGCATTTCCCCGGCCACTACCCCGGTTATATACTGCTCCAGGGGAATGATCTTAATATCACCGTTCTGGTGAAAGTAGACCCGCACCAGCTGCTGACCCGCCTGGACCCGGACCGGCGGCTGGAAAATGCGGATGCCTTCAATAATAATGGCCGGCAGGATAATTACGGCCGCAAAAATTAAGATAATAAAAATGCCCATTACTTTACGCATGGTGCTCCCCCTCCGGTGGGCTTAAGGTTTTGTCCACCTGCTATGTCCATGTATATGTGGGCTTGACCAAAAAAAGACCGCCCCCACAGGCGGTCAGCATAAAAACAAAAATCCGGCGCCACGCCGGATATCTCTACCTTTCTTCCCGGCTAATCTTCGCTCCCAGGGCCTGGAACTTGCCCACCAGGTCCTCATAGCCCCGGTCAATGTGATGGACGCAGGAAATTACCGTCTCCCCTTCAGCCATGAGGCCGGCGATGACCAGGGCGGCACCGGCCCGCAGGTCGGTGGCCTTGACCGGCGCCCCGACAAGCTTTTCTCTGCCTTTCACCACGGCACAGTGGCCCTCAATGACGATGCTGGCTCCCATACGCTTTAGCTCATTGACATGCATGAAGCGGTTTTCAAAGACCGTCTCGGTGACAACGCTGCTGCCGCGGGCCGTCGTGAGAAGGGCCATGAACTGGGCCTGCATGTCCGTGGGAAAGCCGGGATAAGGCATGGTCTTGATGTCTACAGCCTTCAAGGGCAGTTTTGCCCGCACCCTGATGCCGCCGTCCTCCTCGGAAAGTTCGGCCCCGGCTTCTGCGAGCTTGGCCATGACGGCCTTCAGGTGGGTGGAAATGACGTTCTCCAGGAACACGTCACCCCCGGTGGCGGCTGCGGCAATCATGTAGGTGCCGGCCTCCACCCGGTCGGGGATGACAGCGTGGCGGGCGCCGTGAAGTTCCCTGACACCTTCGATCTTGATAACCCTGGTACCGGCGCCGCTGATGCGGCCGCCCATGGCGTTGATGAAGTTGGCCAGGTCGACAATCTCGGGCTCGCCGGCGGCGTTCTCGATGATGGTCGTCCCTTCGGCCAGGGCGGCGGCCATCATGATGTTTTCCGTTGCCCCGACGCTGGGAAAATCCAGGTAAATGGACGCTCCCTTCAGGCGCCCGGCCTCAGCCTCAACGCTGCCATTGTTAACCCGAATGCTGGCCCCCAGGGCAGCCATGCCTTTAAGATGCAGGTCGATGGGCCTGGCGCCTATGGCGCAACCGCCGGGCAGGGATACCCTCACCCGGCCCAGGCGCGCCAGCAGCGGGCCCATAACCAGGAAGGAAGCCCGCATGCGGCGGACAAATTCATAGGGTGGCTCTACTTTGTTTAAAGATGCGGCCGCCACCCTTAAATTCTTTACCCCTTCGGGGTAAACTTCGGCCCCCATTTCGCCAATAACCTCGCACATGGTCTCTACATCAGCCAGGCGGGGAATATCCTCCAGGTAACATTCATCCTCAGTAAGCAGGCAGGCTGCAATAATGGGTAGCACAGCGTTTTTGGCGCCGCTGATGGCTACCCGTCCGTGAAGGCGCGACCGGCCTTGAACGACGATTGCCTCCAATTTCCCTTGGCCCCTTTGGCTATAAAGCTTATTTAAATTCTATTATAACATATATCGGCTAATACTCGCCACCTAAAAGGGGAGAGCCTAAATACATATACGTGTTGCCATCGGCGGCGTGGTAGCGCAGGGCCACGTTAGCGTTCACCGGACGACCGGCTACTTCCAGGGAGCGGGGCAACCGGGGTGAGTAGGCGCTGATGGAGAGGAGTTCACCATCTTCTACGCCCTCGACCTTTTCGGCTTTAAGGGCGTCCAGGACGGCCCTGGCCCGCTGCTCCCTTTCTGCCGGTGAAAGTTTCCCGGGAATAACGCCGGTCAGGGTGTAGGTAAGGTGGGGTTCCACCTGCCAGGACCGGAAAGCCGCCTTCACCCTTTCCTGCCAGGCCAGTATCTCCCTTTCACCCTCCCGGGGCCGGCCTTCAAGGTTGATGAGGAGGTAAGTCTCACCTCCCTCCCCCGTTCCGGCCAGGCTCTGGAGAGAAAAAAACAGGGCCACCCCCGGCTGCAACTCCCCTTGCCAGTACAGGGCGTGAAAACCGGCGTCATCCTGTCTGGTAAAATTCGTTATACCCTCCAGCCCCAGAGCGGTTGCCGCCCGGCCGGCCAGGTCGCGAAGGGCCTCGCTGTCCATAAAAGTAGAATTAAGGCTGCCCCATGCTTCCAGGGCCATGGTATCCAGGCGGGCTCCGCCGGCGATAAAGGCGTTAAATAAAAGGTGGGGTACCTGGTTCTCCCCGTCCACAGCCTGTCGGATACTGGTAGCGTTTTTACCTGAAGCTAAGAGTTGCCGCGGCCCCGGTAATAACAGATGCCCGGCCAGGGCCAGACCCCCGATGAAGCTCACGAGGAAAAGTATTAGCAGGACGATCTTGAATTGAAAAGGCAGAGAATTAAATAAAAACCGGCGCAAATTAAATGCCCCCTTGCAGAAATAGGTTCATACCTATTCTTGCCAGGGGGCTAGAGGAATAAACTATCAGAGGGCGCCCGCGGCCTTGAGGCGGGCTACGGCCCGCTGCAGGGCGGCCTCGGCCCGGGCCACATCCAGGCCGGGCGGCCGTTCCCGCAGGCGCCTTTCGGCCCTCTCTTTCGCCCGGCGCGCCCGCTCCACATCGATTTCTGCCGCCTTTTCCGCCGTATCTGCCAGGATGACAGCATGCTCCGGCCCGGCTTCCAGGAAACCGCCCGACACGGCCAGACGCTCCTCCCCGCCGCCGTGCTGGCGATAGGTTACCACCCCGGCCTTAAGGGGGGTAATGAGGGGGGCATGGCCGGGCAAAATGCCCAGGTAGCCCATGAGGCCCGGCGCGACAACGCCTTCAGCCTCTGTCTTTAAGGTCACCCTCTCGGGAGTAATAACCTCCAGTTTCAGAGGGGCCATTTACATCATCTCCTGCCCCTTCTTTACGGCTTCGTCAATGGTCCCGACCATATAGAAGGCCTGTTCGGGCAAGTTGTCGTGACGGCCCTCCAGGATCTCCTTGAAGCCGCGGATGGTTTCTTTTAATGGCACGTAGACGCCGGGCTGGCCGGTAAAGGCCTCCGCCACGTGGAAGGGCTGGGAGAGGAAGCGCTGTATTTTACGCGCCCGGGCCACGACAAGCTTGTCGTCTTCCGAGAGTTCATCCATGCCCAGGATGGCGATGATGTCCTGGAGCTCCTTGTAGCGCTGCAGGATGCGCTGCACGCCCCGGGCCACCTGGTAGTGCTCTTCGCCCACGATCCTGGGGTCGAGGATGCGGGAAGTGGAATCCAGGGGGTCCACGGCCGGATAGATGCCCAGCTCGGCGATCTGCCGGGAAAGCACCGTGGTGGCGTCCAGGTGGGCAAAGGTCGTCGCCGGCGCCGGGTCGGTCAGGTCGTCGGCCGGGACGTAAATGGCCTGGACGGAGGTTATGGAGCCCTTTTTGGTGGAAGTGATGCGCTCCTGGAGGGCACCCATCTCCGTGGCCAGGGTGGGCTGGTAACCCACGGCCGAAGGCATGCGTCCCAGGAGGGCAGATACTTCGGAGCCGGCCTGGACAAAACGGAAAATATTATCGATAAAGAGGAGGACGTCCTGACCTTCGGCGTCCCGGAAATACTCGGCCATGGTCAGGCCCGTCAGACCCACTCGCAGGCGGGCCCCCGGGGGCTCGTTCATCTGGCCGAAGACTAGGGCCGTTTTCTCCAGGACTCCGGATTCTTTCATTTCCAGGTAGAGGTCGTTGCCTTCACGGGTGCGCTCGCCGACACCGGCGAAGACGGAAAAGCCGCCGTGCTCGTAGGCAATATTGCGGATGAGCTCCATGATGAGGACCGTCTTGCCCACGCCGGCACCGCCGAAAAGGCCGATTTTACCTCCCTTGGCGTAGGGGGCCAGCAGGTCAACTACTTTAATGCCTGTCTCCAGGATTTCCGTCGACGGCTGCTGTTCCTCGAAGGATGGTGCCGGCCGGTGGATGGGCAGCCGCTCCGTGGCTTCTACCGGGCCCTGGTTGTCAATGGGTTCTCCCAGGACGTTAAACAGCCGGCCTAACGTCGCCCGACCTACCGGCACGGTGATGGGAGCGCCGGTATCCACGGCCTTCATCCCCCGCTGCAGGCCGTCGGTGGAAGACAGGGCCACGCAGCGCACGGTATTGTTGCCCAGGTGCTGCATGGCTTCCATGGTGATATTGATCTTGTCATTCTTGATGGTAATGGCGTTATACAGGTCGGGCAGCTGGTCGCTGGCAAATTCCACGTCAACTACCGGGCCGATTACCTGTACTACCTGTCCCTCGTTCAATCCATATCCCCTCCTTTACTTCAGAGCGTCGGCGCCGGCCACAACCTCGACGATCTCCCTGGTGATGGCCGCCTGGCGGGCGCGGTTGAAGGATAGGGTTAATTTATCGATCATTTCGGCTGCGTTCTCGGTAGCGTTGTCCATGGCCGTCATTCTGGCGCCGTGCTCGCTGGCCTTGGCCTCCAGGAGGGCCTGGTAGACCTTGATCTCGCAGTAACGGGGCAGCAGGGCCTTTAAGACCTCGGCAGGGGAGGGTTCATAAATATAGTCCCCGCCGCCCCCCCTGGACGCGCTGGCTTTGATGGGCAGCAAGCGGTCGATCCGGGGTACCTGGCGGAGGGCGGAGTAGAAACGGGTATAGATGAGGTTTACCTCATCCACGGTTCCCTCCAGGTACAGCTCCACCAGCTGGCGGGCCAGTTCGCGGGCCTGGATGAGGTCCGGTTCATCGCCGATATCGGTAAAGGACCGGACTATCTCCACCCGGCGGCGGCGGAAGTAGTCCCTTCCTTTCCGGCCCACGGTCACCAGGGCCACCGGGCGCTCATCCGCCTGCAGGCGTTCTTCCGCCAGGCGGATGAGGTTGGCATTATAGCCGCCGGCCAGGCCCCGATCGCCGGTAATCAGCACGTAGCCGGCTCTTTTGACTTCCCTGGTTGCCGCCAGGGGCTGGGTCTCCGGATCCACGGCCCCCATGAGGCGGCCGATGACTTCCTCAAGTTTCTCGGCGTAGGGCCGGGCTGCCGTGACCTGGGCCTGGGCCTTGCGCAGTTTGGCCGCCGCCACCATCTTCATGGCCCGGGTAATATGCTGGGTGCTCCTGATGCTGCGGATACGGCGCTTCAGGTCACGCATATTGGGCATGCCGGCTCACCACCTTATACTGTCCCGGCAGCGGCGAAGCTGCTCTTGAATTCTTCTATGCTTTTCTTCAGCTGCTCCTGGAGCTCATCGTCCAGCTGGCGTTTTTCCCGGATGCCGGTGAGAATCTCCGGGTGCATGCTGTGCAGGAAGCGTAAAAATTCCTTTTCGAAGGGCCGTACCCTTTCTACCGGCAGGTCATCCAGGAACCCGTTAACGGCCGCGTAGAGAACCGCCACCTGTTCTTCCACCGGCATGGGCTGGTACTGGTCCTGTTTTAAAATCTCCATCATGCGCTCGCCGCGGGCGAGGCGCGCCTGGGTGGTCTTGTCCAGGTCGGAGCCGAACTGGGCGAAGGCCGCCAGCTCGCGGTACTGGGCCAGATCCAGGCGCAGGCGGCCGGCCACCTGTTTCATGGCTTTGATCTGGGCCGCGCCCCCCACCCGGGACACCGACAGGCCCACGTTGACGGCCGGGCGCTGGCCGGCGTAGAAGAGGTCGGACTCCAGGTAGATCTGGCCGTCGGTGATGGATATGACGTTGGTGGGAATATAGGCCGACACGTCCCCGGCCTGGGTTTCAATTATGGGCAGGGCCGTCAGGGACCCGCCCCCCATGGCGTCGTTCAGGCGGGCCGCTCGTTCCAGCAGGCGGGAATGGAGGTAGAAGACGTCGCCCGGGTAGGCCTCCCGTCCCGGCGGCCGCCTCAGCAGCAGGGAAAGTTCACGGTAGGCGGCGGCGTGTTTGGACAGGTCGTCGTAGATGCAGAGGACATCCCGGTGCTGCTCGTACATGAAATACTCGCCCATGGCGCAGCCGGCATAGGGAGCGATGTAGAGCATGGGCGCCGGCTCGCTGGCCGTTGCCGAGACGACAATAGTATAATCCATGGCCCCGGCTTCCTCCAGGCGCTGGACGACGCCCGCCACAGTGGAAGCCTTCTGGCCTATGGCCACATAGATGCAGATGACGTTCTGCCCTTTTTGATTGATGATGGTGTCCACGGCGATGGCCGTTTTGCCCGTCTGGCGGTCGCCGATAATCAATTCCCGCTGACCGCGGCCGATGGGGATCATGGAATCAACGGCCTTAAGGCCCGTCTGAAGGGGGGTATTCACCGGCTGGCGGTAAACGACGCCCGGCGCCGGCGATTCTACCGGCCGGAACTTTTCCGTCTTGATGGGCCCCTTGCCGTCAATGGGCTGGCCCATGGCGTTGACTACCCGGCCGATCAGGGCTTCCCCTACCGGCACTTCGACAATGCGACCGGTGCGTTTGACCTGGTCTCCTTCTTTGATGTGCGTGTAAGGGCCCAGGACCACGGCGCCGACGTTGTCTTCTTCCAGGTTCAGGACCATGCCGTAGACATTGCCGGGAAACTCCAGCAGCTCGCCGGCCATGGCCCGCTCCAGGCCGTAGATGCGGGCGATGCCATCACCGACCTGGGTGATGATCCCCGTATCGGCTACTTCTACTTCCAGCTGGTACTGTTCGATCTGGTTCTTGAGAATACTGGTTATTTCATCGGGCCGGATGCTCAAGACTGCTTTTCACCCCTTTGCACCTCTGGTTTTGTTTATGCGCCTTTCAAGTGCTCGCCCAAAAGTTCCAGCTTTTTCTTCAGGCTGGCGTCCAGGACCCTGTCCCCCAGGCGGATGACCATCCCGCCCAGGAGGGACGGATCCACTCTGGTTTGCAGGCGGACGTTTTGTCCCGTTATCCGGGCCAGCCTTTCTTTCAGAGCGGCGGTGATCTCCTCAGAAAGAGGTGCTGCTGCCTCCACTTCCACCGGCAGCACCCTGTTTTCCCGGTCAACCAGGCGCCGGAATTGGGCCGCTATCTCCGGCAGGGCCCGCTCCCGGCCTTTGGCCAGGACCAGGTGGAAAAAGTTTTTTAACAACGGGTCGACGTCCGGGAAGAGGGCATCAATTATTCTTTGCTTCTCCCGGATGGGAATAAGCTGGTGATAAAGGACCCGGCGCAATTCGAGGTTCTCTACCAGGGCCCGGCCGGCTGCTTCCAGGACGGCGGCAAAGCCTTCCGTGTCGCCTTTCTGCCGGGCAATTTCAAAGAGGGCGCGGGCATAGCGCCTGGCGATGGTCTGGCTGCTCATTGCAATCGCTCCACCTCAGCCAGCGCTTCCCGGGCCAGGCGTTCCTGGTCGTCAGGCGTTAAGGTGCGCCCTAAAACTTTTCCCGCCGCCAGGACGGCCAGGGTCGCTGCTTCATTGCGGATAGCGGCCAGGGCCTTGCTCTTTTCGCCTTCAATCTCGGCCCGTGCCTGTTCCAGCGCACGGCTGGCTTCCTCTTTAGCCCTGGCAACTATTTCCGCCCGCGTCTCTTCGGCCATCCTGTTAGCCCGGTCCAGTATTGCCTGGGCTTCCTGGCGGGCGCCCCGGAGCTGCTGCTGGTACTCGGCAAGCATCTGCTCCGCCTTCTCTTTGGCCGCCGCCGCGTCCCTTAAATTGCCCTCAATTTTCGCCTCGCGGTCGGCCAGGATCTTGCCCAGGGGTTTGTAAAGGAGAATATAAAGAACCCCCATCACTACCAGGAGGTTGATGACCTGGAACAAAAAGGTCCAACCGCTAAAATTCAGGGCCTGAAAGATGCCCTGCACGTGGCCACCCCCCTTTCGCTGTTCCCAAAAACAGGTCAGGGGCGAATAAGACGGTTTTTACCCGCCTTACCCGCCCATAGGTATTTTAGAGCTTGGTCCACATGAGGATGGCTATAACGAAGGAAAAGAGCGTCAGCGCTTCCATAAAGGCCAGGGCCAGGAGCAGGGTGGTACGGATGTTGCCGCTGGCCTCGGGCTGGCGAGCGATACCTTCCATTGCTCCGCGGGAAGCAAAACCCTGGCCGAGGCCCGAACCCAGTGCTGCCAGGCCAATGGCCAGGCCGACGCCGATAAAACCTAGTGCTGTCATGTTGTATCAGATCCTCCTTTAAGAATGGCTTCTTTTTGAGGCCGGCTATGTTACCGGTTAGCCAGCCGCTGTATGCTGTCCATTCCCGGGGAACTAACCCCGTAAGCGCGGCTTCTTAATGCCCGTGAATAAAGTTAGCGATATAAGTAACTGTAAGCAGGGTAAAAACAAAGGCCTGAATCAAGCCCATGAGGACGCCCAGGATCATAATGGGCGTCGGTAATAAAAAGGGCAGCATGATGAACAGGATCGTCACCACCATCTCTTCCCCGAACATATTGCCGAATAGACGCAGGGAAAGGGATACCGGCTTGACCAGCTCTTCAATTACATTCAGGGGAAAGAGAAAGGGCACCGGCTGGAAAAAGTGCTTGATGTAGCCCACCAGGCCCCTTTTCCGGATGCCGATCAACTGGACCAGGATAATGGTGGTCACGGCAAAGGCCGCCGTGGTCGAGAGGTCCATGGTCGGGGGCTTCATCCCGGGGATAAACCAGGAAAGATTAAGGCTCAGGATGAAAATAAACAGGGTGGCTACCAGAGGCAGGTAGCGCCGGCCTTCCTTGCCCATGGTTTCCTCCAGGAGGCCATACAAAAATTCCAGGAGCAGCTCAAAAATATGCTGGATACCACGGGGGATAAAGTTTAATTTCCGGCTCGCCAGGAAAACCCCCACGAATAAGAGAACCATGATAATCCAGGTATTGACCACCGTGGAGTAGACCGGGATAGGCCCCAGGTAAAATATTTCATGGGGCCGGACCTCGGCCATTATTTCCCCTAAGGCCCGCAGTCCCATTATTCTATCCCTCCTTTCCCAGGATGATGAGAATGGCCTCGCCCATGTAGACCAGGACCTGAAGGAGCAGCCCTGCAAACACACCAAAAAGAAACTCTATCCCCCCGGCCAGGGCCAGGCCCAGAAGGGCCAGAGTCAGGGAGGAGCGCATGAGGGAACGGCCGAAGAAACGATTAAAGGCCTTCTGGGGCGGCAGGTTGTCCAGGTTGGCGACGGCCCCCAGCTGCCAGCGGAACAACCCCAGGGAGACAGGCAAAGCTATCCCCAGGCCGGCAACAAAGGCATAATAACCGCCCCCCAGGCCAGCTGCTGCTGCCAGGGCAGCCAGGGCCAGCATCCCCTTTTCAGTCCGGGTGAGTTTTATCTTGATCATCGGTTTTAATCTCTGGTGCTTCCTTTTCCAGGACACGCAATTCGCTTAAAATGGAGCGAAATCCCACCCCTACCCCCAGAAAGACGCCGGCCAGCAGGAAAAGAGGTGACGTACCCAACCGCCGGTCCAACCAGGCTCCGCCATAAAGGCCGAGGAGGATGGCGGCAGTCATGGTAACCCCGAAGGAAAAGGCCATATTGGCAAATCTCGCGTAATCCCAGTAGTGACGCTTCTTAGCTACCATTGATGTTAAATTGTGCCTGGAGGAAATTTTTATACCCTGCCAGTGCTAAAAAGTATTCTCTTTTGTCAATGAAATTCCTGCCACAAAAATGTTTATTTTTTAACCCAACAGATAGAGAATTTTTATGCGGGCGTAAATTCCTGTGGTCGGGCAATGGTCAGGCCGAAATAATGACGCAGAGCACCGCGGATACGCCGCGAGGCCTGGCCATCACCATAGGGGTTGACGGCATGGGCCATGCGCAGGTAAGCCTGCCGGTCTTCCAGGAGTTCACCGGCCGCTGCCAGGATCTCGTGGTAGCCCGTACCCACCAGGCGTACAGTACCGGCAGCAACGGCTTCCGGGCGTTCGGTGACTTCCCGCAGGACCAGCACGGGTTTACCGAGGGCCGGCGCTTCTTCCTGGAGGCCGCCGGAGTCTGTCAATACCAGGTAGGAACGGGCCATAAGATTGACAAAAGGCTCGTAGTCCAGGGGGTCAATCAAGTAAATACGCTCCCGGTTGCCGAGGATTTCCCCGGCCAGTTCGCGGACACGGGGGTTGTAGTGGACGGGGAAAACGACGACAATATCGCTATAGCGCTTGACCAGGTCCCGCAAGGCGCTGAAAATTTCGCGCATGGGCTCGCCCCAGTTTTCCCGGCGGTGGGCCGTTACCAGGACGACCCGCCACCTCTCCATATCCAGCTCTTGCAGGCGGGGATCGCTAAAGCAGTATCCGGGGCGGACGGTAGCCTTCAAGGCATCAATAACGGTATTGCCGGTAACGTAGATATGCTCTGCCGGTACACCTTCCCGCAAAAGGTTGTCCCGGGCAGTGGCCGTGGGGGCAAAATGAATGTCGGCCAGGGCCCCGGCCAGACGGCGGTTCATCTCTTCCGGGAACGGGGCGTAGCGGTCACCAGTCCTCAAGCCTGCTTCGACATGGCCGACAGGAATTTGATGGTAAAAAGCGGCCAGGGCCGCTACGAAGGTGGTAGTGGTGTCCCCGTGAACCAGGACCACATCCGGCCGGGAGGTTTCCAAAACCTCGGCCAAACCATTTAAAGCCCTGGTCGTCACTTCTTCCAGGGTCTGGCGGGGCCGCATGATATCCAGGTCATAGCCGGGCTGGATCTGGAACAGGTGGAGGACTTGATCCAGCATTTCCCGATGCTGGGCCGTGACGGCCACCTGGCAGTTGAATTCTTCCGGGTAACGGTTTAGTTCTTTTACGACCGGGGCCATTTTGATGGCCTCGGGTCGGGTGCCAAAGACAGTTAAAACCTTTAAAGGCGGCATGGAAAGTTTCCTCCGTAAACCCTTAAAAAGGGCCTCCCTTTACTTCAGATACTTTTTGGCCCGCAGTTTATTGATATGTTCTTCCAGGGCCTGCTGAATGTCGACGCCGTACTGGTCTTCCAGGACAAACATGAGGGAAACTGCCGTCTGGGCTACGTCCAGCAGCTCGCGGGTAATGGCCGCCAGGACGGCGTTATGGTCCATATTGATCTCCTCGCCGCTAAGCCCCCGGAGCTTGCCGATGGCCTGGGCCAGTTCCCCGGCTTCTTCCATGAGCTTCAAGGCGGTGGATTCCATGGTGGGTGTCAGGTTGTCCAGTTTGGGCAGGGCGATAATCTTTTGCTGCAAAATTTTTCCCTCCAACCGGAGAGGATCTCTTATAAGTTCACTCGGCCTTCGCTGCTAGAAAAACATGCCGGTTGTTACCCTCTAGCGGGGCAGGTGTACGATTTCGAGCCCGGCTTCCCGCAGCCAGTCGTGGGCGACCGGGTAGGGCCGGGCATAGACGATCCTTTTAATCCCAGCCTGGATAATGATCAGGGCGCACCTCTCGCAGGGATAGTCGGTCACGTACATGGTAGCCCCGGCCCGTTCTTCCGGCGAACACTCCAGGAGGGCGTTGATTTCGGCGTGAATGGTCCGCTGGCAGTGCTCCCCCTCCATAAGGCAGCCGGCATCCAGGCAATGGGGCAGGCCGTGGGGGGCGCCGTTGTAACCGGTACCTTTGATGCGCTTGTCCTTGACCACCAGGGCGCCCACGGCCCGCCGGTTGCAGGTGCTCCGGCCGGCCACCTGGAAGGCGATATCCAGGAAGTATTCGTCCCAGTCTTTACGCATAAACTTCACCTGTAGTGTAAAATAACAGGTAAAATTTTAGCGGGTCGTACCCGCCGAAATTAAAAATTAAATTGCGCGTATCCCGGGCTTATTTTAGCATAATTTTTCCCTGGCTACTAGAGTTTTTTAAAGCGAAACCCGCTGGACTTTTACCTCCAGCGGGCCTTCCGGCTCAATCAAGCTCCGGGTACAGGGGATAGGCCTGGCAGAGTTCGGCAACGATGCCCCGCGCTGCATCAAGCTTCTTGGCATCAGGGCCGTAGGAGAGGGCGAGGTCTATAGCCCTGGCTACCATCCGCATGGCGTCGGCGTCCATACCCCGGGTGGTAAGGGCGGCTGTGCCCAGGCGGATGCCGCTGGTTACACTGGGCTTTTCCGGGTCGAAGGGGATAGCGTTTTTATTGACGGTTATCTGCACGGAACCCAGAATATCCTCGGCCTCGCGACCGGTAAGGCCTTTATTGCGCAGGTCCACGAGGATCAGGTGGTTGTCGGTACCGCCGGATACCAGGTTAAAACCGTAACCCTGCAGGGCATCGGCCAGGGTACGGGCGTTGGCGACAATTCTTTCCTGGTAGCGTTTAAATTCTGGCTGCATAGCCTCCTTCAAGGCCACCGCCTTGGCGGCGATGACGTGCATCAGGGGCCCGCCCTGGATGCCTGGAAAGACCGCCTTGTCGATTTCCCTGGCGTATTCCCGGGTGGTAAAAATAATACCTCCCCGCGGTCCCCGCATAGTCTTGTGGGTGGTAGTGGTCACAAAATGGGCGTAAGGTATGGGGCTGGGGTGAATGCCGGCGGCCACCAGACCGGCGATGTGGGCCATGTCCACCATGAGAAGGGCGCCGACTTCGTCGGCTATCTCCCGGAAACGGGCAAAATCGATTACCCGCGGGTATGCGCTGGCTCCGGCGACAATTAGTTTGGGCCTTACTTCCCTGGCTATCCGGGCCACTTCGTCGTAATCAATCCGGCCGGTATCGGGATTGACGCCGTAAAAGGAAAAATTATAGTACCGGCCGGAGATGCTGACCGGGCTACCGTGAGTCAGGTGACCGCCGTGGGCCAGGTTCATCCCCAGGGCTTTATCGCCCGGCTTTAGGGCGGCGAGGTAAACGGCTGTATTGGCCTGGCTGCCGGAATGGGGCTGGACGTTGGCATGTTCAGCGCCGAAGAGGACTTTGGCCCGTTCCCGGGCCAGGTTCTCGACCACATCTACCCACTCGCAGCCGCCGTAATATCGTTGGCCCGGGTAGCCTTCGGCGTACTTATTGGTCAGGACCGAACCGTAGGTTTCCATGACAGCCCGGCTGACGAAGTTCTCCGAGGCGATGAGTTCCAGATGGGTACGCTGGCGTTGCAGTTCGCCCTTGACGGCCTCAACCAGCTCGGGGTCCACTCGCGCTACGGTCTCTAAGTTCATTAAATTTTCCCTCCTGTTTCTGGCTGGCAGCTTTTTCCTTCTGCCTGCTTCTAACTTTCTCTTTTCCGGTTCCGCATCCCTGTCCTGTTACAAGGTGTCACAGGCCGGCTATCTCTCCTGTCATCTAAACTTGCTGCCCCTGAAATCTATATACAGCCCGTTCACCACCAATCAGCGGAGGTCGCGTCCGCGCCGCCGTGACGAAGGCGCTACCTATGGTTTTGACCTGCAGGCGGACGGGCACCGCTACCGGCCGCAGATGCATACCGATGAGGGTGGCGCCGATGTCCAGGCCGGCATGGGCCTGGAGCCCGGCGACCACCACCGGCCGGTGCAGGGCGGAAAAAGCCGCCGTAGCCAGAGAACCGCCGGCCTTTGGCGCCGGAACGACTGTTACCACCGGCAGGTTGTAAAGCCTGGCGGCGCCGGCCTCAATTACCAGGGCCCTGTTTAAGTGCTCGCAGCACTGGGCTGCCAGGTATACCTGGGCGGCATTGGTGGCCTGGAGCAGGCCCGCTACCACGGCCTGGCCGATTGCCAGGGAAGAGGCCGTACCTATCCGCTGGCCCGTAATCTCACTGGTACTGCAGCCGGCTACCAGGATCTGGCCGGGCTTTAGAGCGGCAACTTCAATAAGTTCCATAGCAGCTGCTTTAACCGCCGCTGTAATGGCGCTTAAATCGGCCATCCTATTCGTCCTTTCTGCCCCACCCTACTTTTCCTGGCAGCGGTAACTGGCCTCTATGGCACTAATTTTGGCCACCCGGCGGGCATGGCGGCCGCCGCTGAATCCGGCTGCCAGCCAGGTGGCGACAATTTCCAGGGCCAGGCCGGGGCCGATGACCCGCTCGCCCATGGTCAGGATATTGGCATCATTATGTTCCCGCGCCGCCCGGGCTGAAAAGGTATCGTGGCAAAGGGCGGCGCGGATGCCGGGGACTTTATTGGCCGCGATGCAGACGCCGATCCCCGTGCCGCAACAGAGGATGCCCCGATCGTATTCACCGCTGGCCACAGCTTCGGCCACCTTACGGGCGTAGTCAGGGTAATCGACCGCGCTGGCGTCATAGGTGCCGAAATCGTGATTGGCAATACCCTGCCGGTCCAGGTAGTCTTTAATTGCTGCCTTGAGGTGAAAACCGCCGTGATCACTACCCAGGGCGACGCGCAATTTAACTGCACCTCTTGCCGTAAAGATTAAATACTATTTAATTATTCGCCGTGTTAGCGCTAATTCCTGCTGCAAATAACTTCTCTCCAGGCCGGCATTGTTTTGCTCGCTCCAAACAAATGCCAGCCCGTTATGTTCATCCTTCTGACGGTGCCGGATTAGCGGCATGGGTGTCTTGGACATATTTCTCCAGAGCCCGTCCAATAAGGCTGGCCAGTTCCCTGGCAGTAGCCTGGTAAACTTCCAGGGGACGGCCAAAAGGATCGGGAATATCGTCATCAACACTAGCGGACGGTTCTCCTGCGGCCGCCTTTGCACCCGCCTCTTCCCGCAGCTCCTCCCGGGAGGGCTTTTCTTCTCCTTTCCGGACATATTCCTTCAAGGTAAAGGTTTTGCCCCTGGCGGCCGGGTAAAAATCGAGGAGAAATTCCTTATGGGACCTGGTCATGGTTAAAATCAGGTCGGCGTCTTCCACCAGAGCCCCTGTAACCTGCCGGGCGCGGTGATCCTGGAGATTGATACCCATGGCCGCCAGTGCCTGAATGGCCTCCGGTGTCGCCGGATCGCCCTCCCGGGCCGCCAGGCCGGCCGAGGCAATAGCAATATCTAAACCCCGTTCATCCTTTATGCGGGAGGCTATGGCCGCCGCCATGCTGCTGCGGCAGGTGTTACCGGTACAAATAAAAAGAATACCCGGCATATCCTATACCCCCATCAACATTTTTAAGCCGATACCTACCAGAATCAGACCACCGACAATCTCGGCCCTGCTGCCCAGGTAGGCGCCCAGGCGCCGGCCGGCCAGGAGCCCCAGGGCCGTCATGGTCCCGGCAATAAAGCCCATGGTCAGGACCGTCAGGGGGATATTGACGCTGATGGCGCCAAGGCCGAAGCCGACGCTGAGGGCATCCAGGCTAACGCTGCCGGCCATAAGCAGGACGGCCATCAGGCCGCTGAGTATTCCTTTCCGGCCGGGCACGGCCCGCAGCACCTGGCCGGCCAGACCGCCGCTTTCCTTCGGGGAGGCAACTGCCTCCCAGAGCATCAGCCCTCCCATGCCGGCCAGGACCAGGGCGCCGATAATAGCCGCCAGTTTCCCCAGGATCCGGCCCAGAAGCAGGCCCAGGTAGAGACCCGTCAGGGGCATAATGATGTGAAAAATACCCACCGTCCCGGCAAAGAGCAAAGCCTGCCGGCCCCGGAGACCTCCCAGGGCCAGGCCGGTAGCCAGGGAAAAGGCATCGGTCCCCAGGGCCATGGCTACCAGGATGAGACCTAAAGGCTCCATGTCAATACCTCCATCTTAAGCATGGATGATGCGGTTGGCTGCCGACTTGCGCAGGCGGTTCATAATGGCCAGGCCCAGGCCTTCTTCGGCAATGGCTTCGGCCAGGATAATGTCGGCCCGGTAGCGGTCGCAGTTGCGCAACGCGTTGAAGAGATTGGCGGCAATGGTGGCCGGCTGGGAGCGGCTGCCCAAGACCTCCAGGTAATCCGGCCGGGGGTCCTGCTGGTAGGCCGCGGCCGTTTCCCGGGTTGCCAGGACGGCCACCCGGTAGCCCCTTTGCTGCCACGCTGCCACCAGGGCGCGGATCTTGGCCGTCACCCGCTCCAGTTCCCCGGTAACGACAAAAACTTCTCCCCGCGGGGCGTAGTGTTTGTACTTCATTCCCGGCGCACGCGGCTGCGCTACCTGGCTGCCCCGGACGGCCGGGTCAATAGCGACTTCGCCGAGGACCGCCTTGAGCTCCTCATAAGTCACTCCTCCCGGCCTTAAAATAGTAGGTACCGGGGTTGTCAGGTCCAGGACCGTCGATTCTACCCCCACGGTAGCCGGGCCGCCGTCGACGACGGCATCGATCTTGCCCCGCAGGTCTTTAAGGACGTGCTGGCCGGTGGTAGGGCTGGGACGGCCGGAGATATTGGCGCTGGGCGCGGCTATGGGCAGGCGGGCGACCCGAATGAGGGCCTGGGCTACCGGGTGGGCAGGCATGCGGATGCCTACCGTATCCAGGCCGGCGGTCACGATATCCGGAATCAGGTCGCTCCGCGGCAGAACCAGGGTCAGGGGCCCGGGCCAGAAGCGCTGCATGAGCAGGGTCGCCCGCGGCGGCAGGTAGGCCACCAGGTCCTGGACATCCCGGAAACTGGCGATATGGACAATAAGGGGGTTGTCGGCCGGCCGTCCTTTGGCGCGAAAGATACGCCGCACCGCCCGGCTGTCCAGGGCATTGGCCCCCAGGCCGTAGACCGTTTCCGTGGGGAAAGCCACCACTCCGCCCCGGTTAAGAATCCGGGCTGCCAGGCGAATTTTATGGAGTTCCGGCACCCGGGGGTCTATTTTTAAGTATTTCGTTCGCTTACCCACAGCCACCCATTTCACCTCTATGTATTTATCACAGTTATTATTCTTCCCGCCGATAGGCAAGGAAACAACGATCGCGGCCGCCATAATCGGGTAACACCACCATATCCCGGTAAGCCCCGGTGGACGCTGCCAGCTCCAGGACGGCCTTGCCTTGATTATACCCGATTTCCAGGGCCAGGAGACCTCCGGCCTTTAAAACTTCCGGTACTCCGGGCAACAGGATCCGGTAGGCGCGTAAACCATCGGGGCCGCCATCCAGGGCCAGGCGCGGCTCGGCCCGGACCTCCGGCGGCAGCCTGTCCAGCTCGGCCGCAGGTATGTAAGGAGGGTTGGCCACCAGGGCGTCTAACTTTAAACCCTTGAGGGGTGCCAAAAAATCGCCCTGCAAGAAAGTAACCCGGCCTGCCAGGCCTAAAGCTTGGGCATTCTGCCGGGCTACTTCCAGGGCTGCCGGGCTTAAGTCAGTGGCGTAAACGCTGGCGTTGGGCAGGTAGTAGGCCAGGCTTAAAGCTATGGCCCCGCTGCCCGTGCCGCAATCGGCAATAACAAAACTCCCCCTTGCGTCAAGGCGCTCTAAGACGGCTTCCACCAGCACTTCCGTGTCCTGGCGGGGGATCAAAACCGCCGGAGTAACTTTAAACTCCAGGGACATGAATTCCTGGCGGCAGGTCAAATACTGCAGAGGGTACCCGGCCGCCCGGCGCTCCACGGCCGGCCAGAACCTGGCAGCAGCGGCAGGCTCCAGTTCCTCCCCCAGACGGGCCAGGAGCTGGGGCCGGGTATACCGGCCGGCCCAGGCGAGCAGTACTTCCGCCTCCAGGCGGGGCCGGGGTATTCCTGCTGCCGCAAATTTCAGGCTTGCTTCGTTCAAGGCTTCCTGGAGGGTCGACGCCAACGCCTTAAGCCTCCATATTCTTTAACCTTTCGGCCTGGTCATTGGTCACCAGGGCATCGATGATTTCGTCCAGCTCACCATCCAGGATGGTATCCAGGTGGTGCAGAGTCAGGCCGATGCGGTGGTCGGTGACCCTGTTCTGGGGAAAATTATAGGTGCGGATCCGCTCGCTGCGGTCGCCGGTACCCACCTGGGAGCGCCGTTCGGCTGCCAGTTCCCCCTCCTGTTCGGCCCTGGCCATATCCAGGAGCCGCGCCCGCAGGACCTTCAGGGCCTTCTCCTTATTCTTCAGCTGGGATTTCTCGTCCTGGCAGGATACTACCAGGCCTGTCGGGAGGTGAGTGATCCGTACCGCCGAGTAAGTGGTGTTAACGGACTGGCCCCCGGGCCCGCTGGAACAAAAGATGTCAATCCGCAGGTCCTCGGGGTTTATCTCCACATCTACTTCTTCCGCTTCGGGCAGGACGGCTACGGTTGCTGTGGAGGTATGAATCCGCCCGCCGGACTCGGTGGTAGGGATGCGCTGCACCCGGTGGACGCCGCTTTCAAATTTCAGGCGGCTGTACACTCCCTGGCCTTCAATCAGGAAAATAATCTCTTTGAAGCCCCCCAGTTCCGTAGGATGGGCGCTGATAATCTCCGTCCGCCAGCGCTTTTTTTCCGCATAGCGCTGGTACATGCGGAAAAGGTCGCCGGCAAAAAGGGCCGCTTCATCACCGCCGGCTCCGGCCCGGATCTCCATGATGATGTTTTTTTCGTCGTTGGGATCTTTGGGCAGGAGCAGGATCTTTAACTGCCGTTCCAGGTTCTCCTTTTCCCCTTCCAGGCGTTTTATTTCTCCTGTAAGGAAATCGCGGAACTCGGGATCCTTTTCTTCTTCCAGAAGGTTGCGGCTTTCTTCCAAATCGGACATGACCCGGCGATACTGGCGAAAGGTCGTAACTATATCTTCCAGGGCCGCGTGGGCCCGGGCATGCTTCTGCAGTTGCTCCGGATCAGCTATTACCGCCGGGTCGCCCATAAGCCGCCCCAGCTCTTCATATTTAGCTTCGATCTGTTCTAGCTTCTCCAGCACATGACATCACCTCTTTTCCCACCCGGAATATACTCCGCTCCAGGCCTTTCATCCCCCGGCACAGCCTGCGGTGCTCAACCGCTCAGGTCAAAAGCTCACGCCAGAGCATCCCTTTCCCGATGGGGCTTCTCCCGCACCGCCTCCAGGGCGGCCAGGGCTACCTCCAGCATACCGTCGTCGGGCTCCCGCGTAGTGAGCTTCTGCAGCCAGAGTCCCGGGGCGGCTATGGCCCGCACCAGGGGTACGTTTAAATGGCGGCCGGTGAATTTGAGCAGCTCATAGGCCAGGCCGGCCACTACCGGGAGCAGTACCAGCCGGGAGGCCAGACGCCAGAGGATTCCGCCCCGGCCAACGACGGAAAAAAAGACGATAGTTAATATCAGGACCAGCAGGAGAAAACTGGTGCCGCAGCGGGGGTGCAGGGTCGGATAGGGCCGCACCGCTTCCACCCTCAAATCTTCCCCCGCCTCCAGGGCATTAATTACTTTATGCTCGGCTCCGTGGTACTGGAAGACGCGCTCGACGTCTTTGACCCGGCCAATGGCCACCACGTAGCCTAAAAAGAGGAGCATCCTGAGCAGCCCCTCAACTACATTCTGCCATAGAATAGATAAATGGTTGTGGAGAAGCAGGGCCGCCCCGGCAGGAAGCAGGACAAAGATACCCACCGCCGCCGCTATGGCAATGGCTACCGTCAGGACCAGGTCCCTGGTACTTAACTCCTCCCCTTCGCCCTCCACGGCCTGGTTGGCCGAAAAGGTCAAATAACGGATACCCAGGATTAAAGACTCAAATAAAGCCACAACGCCGCGGAGCAGGGGCAGTTTTAAAACAGGGTAACGGGCAGCGATAGAACTATGGGGTTCGGCCTGGACCAGGATCTCCCCGCTGGCTTTACGGATGGCTACGGCCGTTTTGTGCGGCCCCCGCATCATGACGCCTTCAATGACGGCCTGACCGCCGTACTGTACGCCGGATGCCGCCGGCAATAGGAAAAAGCAGAGCCTGCGGCTCCGCCTTTTTGCCCTAGCGACCATATTTCTGCCGGAAACGCTCGATCCGCCCGCCACGCTCGACTACCCTTTGCCGGTTGCCGGTGTAAAAGGGATGGCACTGGGAGCATATCTCTACCCGGATCTCTTTTTTGGTGGAGCGTGTCTCAATGACATTTCCGCAGGCGCAGATAATTCGCGCTTTGTCGTAATTGGGATGAATATCCGGTTTCACGCCATCTTCACCTCCGCGGGAAAATCAAACTCATTTCAGTATACCACGAAAGAGCCGCCAGTGCAAAGAAAAAAATTGGCGCGAAATGCCTTTACCATCAAAAAAGGCCGGCGAACCGGCCTTATTACCTGTTTAAGAAACGTTCGGGATTGACGGCCTTGCCCCTTTCCCGGATTTCAAAATGAACGTGGGGGCCGGTGGCATTGCCGGTACCGCCCACTTCGGCAACAGGCTCGCCGGCCCGGACGTACTCGCCAACCTTGACCAGGTTGCGAGAGTTATGGGCATATACCGTCTCCAGGCCGTTGCCGTGATCAATTTTAACCATACGGCCGTAAATACCGTTACCCCAGCCGGAAAAGGTTACCATCCCGGACCAGGCAGCCCGGATTTTATCTCCGACCTTACCTGCTATATCCAGGCCGTGGTGGAACTCATTATCCCGCCAGCCAAAGCCGGAGGTAATGGCGCCGATGAGGGGCCAGAGAAAGGAAACCGGTCTTAAGCTGCGGGAAACAGGTGCCGCCTCTACCCTGGTGACCGGTACCCCGCCCGGTGAACCGGGGATAGTCAGGACCATACCAATCCGCAGCCGTCTGGCATCGACAATCCCGTTGGCGGCGGCCAGGCTTTCTACGCTGGTGCCAAAGCGCCGCGCAATTTCCCAGAGGGTGTCCCCGGCAGCTACCGTATAGCTCTGCTCTGTTTCGTGGGGCAGCACCAGGAACTGCCCCGGTGCCAGGACGGCATCAGGTTCCAGGTAGTTCATAGCCGCCACCAGTTCGGGTTCCGTCTGGTACCGGCGGGCAATGCGCTCCAGGGTATCGCCCTCTTCTACCCGGTAAATGCGGGTATAGTTATTCACCCGGGCAGCCAGTTCCTGATAGGTTTCCGGTGCCAAGGCAGTTGCCACCTGCTGCAAATCCTCGATGACGGCCCCTTGCGCCGGGAGAGGGAAAAGGCTGTTAGCCAGCAGGGCCAACCCCAGGGCCAGGCTTACCGCCATCTTTTTGTACAGCATTTTTTCACTCCTGTTCTTTACCATTATGGTATAAGTTGCCTTTTTTCCCATTTAGCCTTTATTTTAGCCATACGCAAACAAAAATATACCCCGGAAAAAAGAGGCCGGGGACAGGCAACGTGGGGCAGGCATCTGGAAGTCGAGAAAATTGTAAAGCGCTAATGGCGCAGGCGAAAAGTTCAAGTCTTGGGGAACAAGGCCGGCAGGGCGCGCAGGAGGTCTTTGTTGCTTTTGGTCTTTTGCATGGATTCAATTAAAACCTCGGCCACTTCCACCGGTCCCATACCGCTGGTGACCCGCCGGAAATTCCATACCAGCTCCAGCTCTTCGGGGCTTAACAACAATTCTTCCCGCCTCGTGCCGGAGCGCTTGACGTCAATAGCCGGGAAAATGCGACGTTCGGCCAGCTTCCGGTCCAGGATGAGTTCCATATTGCCCGTTCCTTTGAATTCTTCAAAGATAACTTCATCCATGCGGCTCCCGGTTTCAATCAGGGCCGTCGCCACAATGGTGAGGCTCCCGCCCTCTTCCACCTTGCGGGCAGCGCCGAAGAAACGCTTGGGTTTATAGAGGGCGGTTGGATCAACGCCGCCGGAAAGGGTGCGGCCGCTGGGAGGGACGACCAGGTTGTGGGCCCGGGCCAGGCGGGTGATACTGTCCAGGAGGACGACAACATCTTTTTTATGCTCCACCAGGCGTTTGGCCCGTTCCAGAACCATATCGGCCACCTTGACGTGGTTCTCCGGCAGTTCGTCAAAAGTGGAGCTTACCACCTCGCCCCGCACCGAGCGTTCAATGTCGGTGACTTCTTCGGGCCGTTCGTCGATTAATAAAATTATCAGCTCAACATCGGGATAGTTGGTAGTGATGGCATTGGCGATTTTTTTCAGCAGCACGGTCTTGCCGGCCTTGGGAGGGGAAACGATCAGGGCGCGCTGGCCTTTGCCCAGGGGAGCAATCAGGTCGATAATCCTGGTAGACGGATCGCCGTTCTCCGTCTCCAGGGTATAACGTTCGTAAGGATAAATGGGCGTCAGGGCATCAAAGTGCAGCCGTTCCGGTGATGTCTCCGGGTTTTCCCCGTTGACCTTCTCTACCCGCAGCAGGGCGAAAAAACGCTCGTTATCCTTCGGAGGGCGGACCAGGCCGGCTACCTTGTCTCCCGTGCGCAGGTCGAAGCGGCGGATCTGGGAAGGGGAGATATAGATATCGTCGCCGCTGGGTATGTAGCCGAAGGGGCGTAAGAAGCCGTAGCCATCCGGCAGGATCTCCAGAATGCCCTGGGCCTGCAGTTGCTCTTCCTTTTCCTTTTCCTGCTGCTCCTTCTGGGCCAGGGCCTTGGCAATTTCAAAGACCAGCTCTTTCTTGCGCAGGCGGTAGTAGCCGCTTAAATTGAGCTCCCGGGCTATCCGGTAAAGCTCGACCATGGTCTTGCTTTCTAACTCGGCAGTATGCAAATGGAAATAACCTCCATAATTACTTATCCTTTACTTTCTCCCAATCGGCGAGAAATTTGGCCAAACCGGCATCTGTCAGGGGGTGCTTTACCATCTGCATGATAACTTTATAGGGAACGGTGGCAATATCAGCACCCAGGCGGGCGGCCTGGAGCACATGGAGGGGATGGCGGATACTGGCGGCAATAATCTGGGTTTCCAGGCCGTACTGGGCATAAATGGGAACAATATCGGCAATGACCTGCATGCCGTCATGGTTGATGTCGTCGAGGCGCCCAACAAAGGGACTTACATAGGTTGCGCCGGCCAGGGCGGCGAGAAGCGCCTGGTTGGCGGAAAAGACCAGGGTAACGTTGGTTTTAATACCTTGAGACGCCAGTTTTTTGACGGCTTTAAGGCCTTCGGCTATCATGGGGATTTTGATGACAATGTTGGGGGAAATGGCTGCCAGTTCCATGGCCTCGGTTATCATGGCTCCGGCTTCCGTGCTGATTACTTCCGCACTGATAGGGCCGTCAACGATAGCGGCAATCTCTTTCACGACCTGGCGCAAATTACGCCCTTCCCTGGCAATCAGGGAAGGATTGGTGGTTACACCTGAAATTATACCCAGATCACTGGCTGCTTTAATCTCTTCAATATTGGCGGAATCGATAAAAATGCGCACTTCTCCGGGGCACCTCCACAAGTTAGCGGCTTATTTAAAAAACATTCACCACCCGCAGCAAAATTCCTGCTCCTGGATGGCAAAAAGTATCGTTAATGGAAAGAGCCCGGCGGCGGGGCCGCAGGGCTCTTGTTAAAGCCCGCTGAAGTTATCTCTTCTTGGGGCGGAAAGTATGGCAGGCCGTCCCATCAGAAGTGGTGACTTGGCGGTCACCGCTGGACCTGACTTCGATGGCATCGGCGGTACAGGCCATGTTGTCCCAGAAATGACACTCTTCTACGCCACATTTAATGCCCGCCATTTTCTCTACCTCCTTGGGGTGTTTACCTATAGGGTTCTCACCCCCGGGGAGAAATATGCAAGCGGCCGGCACAGCCAAAAACCTGCATTTTATGGCGGATAATGCCGGCGGCTGCTTCCCGGGCCGGTCCCAGCACTTTGCGGGGATCGATTTCATCGGGGTTGGCTGCCAGGGCCTGGCGGGCAGCTTCGACAAAGGCGATACGAATATCGGTATCGATGTTAATCTTGCGGACGCCCAGCTCCACGGCGCGGCGGATATCGGCATCGGGAACGCCGGAGGAACCATGGAGGACTATGGGGGTGGGGATCAGGCGGTCGATGGCTGCCAGGCGGTCAAAATCCAATTTGGGCGTACCTTTATAACGACCATGCGCCGTACCGATAGCTATAGCCAGGGCATCGACGCCCGTCTCGGCGACGAAACGCCTGGCTTCTTCCGGGTCGGTCATGGTCGCCTCGCGCTCGGACACGCTGATGTGGTCCTCGGTGCCGCCAATTCTACCCAGTTCTCCCTCAACAGAAGCGCCCATAGCATGGGCAATCTCCGCGACGCGCCTGGTCAGGGCGATGTTTTCTTCCAGAGGGTATTTGGACCCGTCGATCATGACCGAGGTGAAACCGGCCCGCAGGCAACGCAGGACCTGGTTGAAGTCAGTGCCATGGTCCAGGTGCAGGACCACCGGGACCGGGGTTCCTGCCGCCGCTGCCCGCACCAGGGCTGTTATGTACTCCAGGCCGGCATATTTAATCGCTCCCTGGCTGGCCTGGATGATGACCGGGGCCCCTTCCGCCTCGGCGGCATTGATAATGGCCTGCACAATTTCCATATTATTGCAGTTAAAAGCGCCGACGGCATAACCCTTAGCATCAGCGTCTTTGAGAACCTCGGCCAGGGTAACTAAAGGCATAGGCTCAGCTCCTTTTAAAAATTGTGCCTCTAACTTCCCGTCATTATACCCGCGATTTCTGGCGGCGGCGGCGATAACGCTGCTTGGAATGACCGGGCAGGCGGATTTCCTGTAAGTTCTCTGCCTGCTCCAGGTCGGCCATGGTAGCGGCCGGCAGGCTCTTTTCCGCCCGGCAGGCCTGGCAGCGCAGCTGTAAATGGCCGGGAAAAATTTCAATTTCTATGTTTTCGTTGCCACAGCCGCAGTTCACCCGGCCTTCTTCGGCCAGCTGGTAAATAAGGGACAGCAGTTGATACATGACCTCCGGTTCCTCAAAATAATCGCTGAAACCAAGGTCACGGGCCACCTCGGCCAGGGTGCGGTCATGATGCTGCACCGCCCGCTGCACCTTTTCCCGGGGACCGATAAAGCCTACTTCCAGCTCTGTCTCTTTACAGGTCAGGGTCAGGAGCTCCCGCGACCACAGTTCCCTGCGGGTATGGTGGGTGATATGGATGCTGTCACACATGCCGCAGCGATACTGGAGCCAGAAATTTCTCCCCTTTTTCCTGCTAATGGTTAACAAAGGGGTACCGCAACTGCAATCTACCTGCCATGTCCGGCCGCCGGCAAAATTAAAGAGGGAAAAACCGCGGAACTCCAGGCGACCGCATGATGGACAGCGTAAAACCACAACATTCAAAGTGGGGATGATCACCTTTATTTAATCCTCCTCACCCCTCCATATTCGCCGCAATCGGGAAAATTCCTGCTCCAGGGTAAATTTTAAAGGGCCTGCTAGCAGCAAGGCCCCCATCCTTTTCGTGACAACAACAACAACATTACATCTGTTCCGCCTCCTGGATCGGGCATTATTCCGGCTGCAAAGCCGCCTGCACCAGCCGGTATAGCTGCTGGATATCAAAGGGCTTCTGCAGGACATACCGGGCACCGAATTTACCCACCTGTTCTGCCAGATCCAGCTCATTATATGCCGTAATGATTATAACCGGTGTAGCAACAGAAAGTTTCCGCAATTCCTTTAAAAATTCCACTCCACTCATGCCTGGCATCTTTATATCCAGGATAACCAGGTCTGGCGCTTCGCTGACAATTTTATCGAGGGCCTCCCTGCCTTCACTGGCTACACATAAGCTATAACCGAGCTGTCCCAAGGCTTCGCAAATTAAACGACGTACACCCGGCTGGTCGTCGATTACCATTACTTTTTTGTCTATCAGACCAGCTCACCTCCAACCGCGGCGGTCCCAAAGCCCCCCTTTCTTCAGCACTTCGCTCAAGCTCCTCTATATATCCAATATTTAGCTATAAATCGCTAAATTCCTGCTTCAGAAGTTAAACTTTGGCCGGCGGAGGAAACTACCGGCACCATCTCCCCGGAGGTCATCCGCACCAGGTAGGGTTGCCCCTCCCGGCAATAAACCCGCGGCAGGCGGGCGCTGGCCGTCGGTCGCCGGATATCCACCTCTACTTCCTGCCCGACCTTTACCTCCGCCAGGTGACCTACGTCGACTATGGAGAGCTGCATACCCACCCGGCCTACCACCGGCGCTTTCCGCCCGGCAATGGTTACTGCCGTTCCCTCCCCGCCGCCGCGACCCAGGTAGGCCAGGACGGTCTTCGCCAGGTGGCGGGCCAGGTCGTTTAGATTTTTGGGGCGGCTTACGGCCGTTAAAGCAAAGCCATCGGCATAACCCACGGGGATGACGGCCAGGCGGGTCGCCTTTTTGACTACATAATCGCCACCATAGCCAACGGGAGTACCGGCCGCCACATCATGGATAAAGAGAATGCGGGCTTTAAACCGCCAGGGATTCTTTAATTCCAGGCCCCGGCGGGGAGCCCGGTAAGGGAACTGGCCGTACAAAAGGGTGCCGGCCCGCACCATATCAAGATGCATTTCCGGGTGGAGCAGCAGGCCGGTGCTGTTGCAGATATGCTTTAATGGCAGGAATATTTGCTGCCCTTCCAGGTCCATAATAACTTTTTGGAAACATTGCAGCTGCCTGCGGGCTGCCCCCGGGCGGGCCGCTTCGGCCAGATGGCTGTAGAGGCCTTCCAGTTGCACCCCGGGCCAGCGCTGCATTTCCTTTGCCAGGGGGACCACTTCTCCCGGTTCCAGGCCGGTGCGCTGCAGGCCGGTCTCTACCTTCAGGTGCACCCTGGCCTGCCGGCCCATCGCCGCCGCGGCAGCCGCTGCCGCTTCAGCCCCGCTGCGGCTGCTGATGGTCAGGGTGAGGTCATTGTGCAGGGCCTGCGGCAGTTCCTCCGGCAGCAGGGGGCTCATTAACAGGATGGGAGCCGTAATGCCGGCCCGGCGTAACTCCAGCCCTTCGGCCAGGGTAGTAACCCCCAGGTAGTCTGCTCCTGCTGCCGTAAAAATCCGGGCTGCCTCGACGGCGCCGGCACCGTAGGCATCGGCCTTGATGACGGCCAGCAGCCGGGTCGGGGGTTGGAGCAGGCTTTTGACGGCGCGCAGGTTATGCTCCAGGGCTGTAGCTTCGATCTCAATCCAGCGGGGGCCGACCAGCCGGGTTAGCTTTGCCAAATCCACAGGGGATTGCCACCACCATATCTTGAAAGAGTAATTTCATTCCTCCGTGGCAGCCTTTTTCTTCCAGAAAAGCAAACGGCGGAAACCACGAGAATAGAGGGGGAGGACCGACTGCCAGAGCCAGTAGTAAAAGGGGGAGTAAACCCGGTCGTATTCGCCGATAAACTCGGTAAAGGTGCCGTTGAAGCCCTTCTTAAAGCGATAGAGGCCGTAGAGGGGGTTATTTTCGTCCAGGTCCCCCGGCACGCCCCGGAAGTCGTATATGGTACATCCCTGCTCCCTGGCCCACAGGATCATGGTCCACTGGAGGAGGTAGTTGGGCATAACGTTGCGGTGGCGGTTGCTGGAGGCGCCGTAGAGGTACCAGGCCTTGTCACCCATGATAAAAGCCAGGGTACCGGCAATGGCTTCCCCCTGGTAGTAAGCCAGGAAGAGTTTAGCGTAGCCGCGCTCTACCATTTCCCGCCACATGGTTTCAAAATAGCTGTAGGAGCGTACCAGGAAGCGGTCTCTGATAGTGGTTTCTTTTAAAATCTCGTAAAAAACCGGCAGGTCCTCCAGGGTACAGTCGTCTTTGATAACTACGCCTTTTTTTTGCGCCAGGCGGATATTATAACGGGTTTTGCCGTGCATTCTGGCCAGGAGCTCTTCCGGGGAAGGGGTTATGTCGAGGCGGAAAACATGGCGCGGCTGGACGCCTTCAAAACCCTCCCCTTTGTTGGCCAGGCGGAAGCCCTTGGCCCGCAGCAGTTCCTTTACGGCCGTATCGTTTTCCGGGATGTCGGGGTCGATTTTCAGTAAAATAGCCCCTTCCTGCCGCGCCACATTGTCGATGGCAGCCAGGAGCTCGCTGAAGAGGGCAGGATCATGGAAGTCCACCACCGGTCCCCGGGGGGCATAGAGGATAGATTTGCCAACGTAAGGGAGCTGCCTTTTCAGAAGGCTGGCGGCAGCCACGATGCTGCCCCCTTCCTCCAGGACGAGCCTTAAAGGTCGCCACCCGGTAGAAGCCTTCACCTCGCCCCAGCCGTAGGACTGGAGAAAATGGCCCTTGGGGTGGCCGGCAATGAAGGCGTCAAAGCGTTTTTCCTCTTCAGGGCCAATAAGCCTTGCCCGAAGGTTCATGCCCCCGTCCCCCCTTGATAAGCCAGGGCCGCCCCGATAAAGTCCCGGAACAGGGGATGGGGCCGGTTGGGCCGCGATTTGAATTCCGGGTGAAACTGGCTGGCGACAAACCAGGGATGGTCGGCCAGTTCGATAATCTCCACCAGGCGGTTGTCGGGGGAAGTCCCGCTGATGATCATTCCTCTCGCCGTGAGTTCTTCCCGGTAGCTGTTATTGAATTCGTAGCGATGGCGGTGGCGCTCGTAGATTACTTCCTCGCCGTAGGCCTGGTAGGCCTTCGTTCCCGGCCGCAGCCGGCAGGGGTACAACCCCAGGCGCATGGTACCGCCCTTTTCGGCTATATTCTTCTGTTCCGGCAACAAATCAATGACCGGGTGGGGGGTTTCCTGATTGAATTCCGCGCTGTGGGCTTCTTTAAGCCCGCAGACATGGCGGGCAAACTCCACCACCGCCAGCTGCATGCCCAGGCAGATACCCAGGTAAGGCACCCTTTTTTCCCGGGCATACTGGGCTGCTAAAATCTTGCCTTCGGTGCCCCGGTCACCAAATCCCCCCGGCACCAGGATGCCGGCCGCCCCCTCAAGCTGTTCCAGCCCGCCCCGCTCCAGCTCGCCAGAGTAGATCCAGCGGATATCCACCTGGACGCCGTGATAGAAACCGGCGTGGCGCAAAGCCTCAACGACGCTTAAATAAGCGTCGGGCAGGGTTACGTATTTACCCACCAGGGCAATCTCCAGGTGGCGGGTAATGCTCTTCATGCGCTCTACCATGGCGCGCCAGTCGTCCATCTGGGCGGGGCCGCACTGTAACTTCAGGCGTTCCACCACAATGCTGTCCAGGCCTTCCTTTTCCATCAGCAAGGGGACTTCATAGATGGAATCGACATCCCAGGCCTGGATGACGGCATCGGGATCGATGTCGCAGAAGAGGGCTATTTTTTCCTCCATTTCCCGGGAAAAAGGACGTTCCGTCCGGCAGACGATGATATCGGGCTGGATACCAATACTGCGCAACTCTTTGACGCTGTGCTGGGTCGGCTTGGTTTTGGCCTCCCTGGCAGCCTGCAGGTAGGGAACGAGGGTAACGTGGATATAGAGGACGCGGTCGCGGCCGATATCGCTTTTCATCTGGCGTATGGCTTCCAGGAAGGGCAGGGACTCAATGTCGCCCACCGTACCGCCGATCTCGGTGATAACCACATCCGGGTCGCTTTCTTCGACCACACGGTAAAGCTGCTCTTTGATCTCATTGGTAATGTGGGGTATTACCTGGACAGTTCCACCCAGGTAGTCGCCCCGGCGTTCTTTGGTAATGACCGACCAGTAAATCTTGCCGGCAGTGACGTTGCTGGCCCGGGTCAGGTTAATATCGATAAAACGTTCGTAGTGACCCAGGTCCAAATCGGTCTCAGCGCCGTCATCGGTGACAAAAACCTCACCGTGCTGGTAGGGGCTCATGGTGCCGGGGTCAATGTTGATATAGGGGTCAAATTTCTGGATGGCGACTTTCAAGCCGCGGCTCTTTAAAAGTCTACCTAAAGAAGCGGCGGTTATCCCTTTCCCTAAAGAAGAGGTGACACCGCCGGTAACAAAAATAAATTTCGCAGGCATAATTTCCTCCGTAAAAGACTCTTTGCTTCAGCCTACATCCTTTCCGGGGCGCTGACCCCAAGGAGGTGCAGGACATTGCGTAAGGTTATACGGGTAGCTTCCACCAGTACCAGGCGCGCCTTCCTTAACTCCGGGTCGTCGGCCAGGACGCGGCAGCTGGTATAAAAGCTGTGGAACAGGCTGGCCAGTTCATGGGCAAAACGGGTGAGCCTGTGGGGTTCCAACGCCTGGGCCGCCCCGGCCACCGTTTCCGGTAAGGCGGCGATCTGCTTGATTAACTCCAGTTCGGCCGGTTCTTTTAAAAGATCCAGGCGGGCCTCCCGGGCCGGGGGAACTTCCAGGCCCCTTTCCTTTGCCAGGCGCAGGATACTGCAAATACGGGCATGGGCGTACTGGACGTAGAAAACGGGGTTTTCGGCCGTTTGCGACCGGGCCAGGTCCAGGTCAAATTCCAGGTGGCTGTCGCTCTTCAGCATGACAAAGAAATAACGGGCGGCGTCCCGGCCCACCTCTTCAATTAACTCATTCAACGTTACGTAACGGCCGGTACGCTTGGACATGCGCAGAACCTCGCCGCCCTGGTAGAGACGGACGAGCTGCATGAGAACCACTTCCAGGCGCCCCGGGTCGTAACCGAGGGCCTGGAGGGCCCCTTTCAGGCGGGCCACATGACCGTGGTGATCGGCGCCCCAGATATTGATGACCCGTTCAAAGCCCCGCTCGAATTTATTGCGGTGGTAGGCGATATCGGCCGCAAAATAGGTAGGCAGGCCATTCTTGCGCACCACCACCTCATCCTTTTCGGCGCCGAAACGGGTGGCTTTAAACCACAGGGCGCCGTCCTTTTCATAAATATAGCCAGCCCTGTCCAGGTCGGCTATGGCCCGGGCAACGGCCCCGGAATCATGAAGGGACTGCTCGCTGAACCAGACATCATAGGTAACGCCGAAATCCTCCAGCACCTGGCGGATGGCGGCCAGCTTTTCCTCCAGGGCAAAGCGGACCAGCATTTCCCGGCGTAATGCCGGGTCGGCGTCCAGGTACTTGTCTCCGTACCGGTCGATAAAATGGCGCACCGTCTCCACCAGGTCTTCCCCGTGGTAACCATCGGGGGGAAGGGTCGCATCAAAGCCCAGGGCCTGCAGGTAGCGGGCTTCCAGGGAAAGGCCGAAGTTCTCAATCTGGTTGCCGGCATCGTTAATATAGAATTCCCGCGTAACGTCGTAGCCCACGGCTGTAAGGAGGTTGGCAATACTATCCCCCAGGGCCGCCCCCCGGGCATTGCCCATATGCAGGAGCCCGGTAGGATTGGCGCTGACAAACTCCACCTGGACCTTAACCCCCTGGCCGATATTGGACCAGCCGTAATGTTCGTCTTCGGCCAGGACGGCCGGCAATACCGGCAAGAGCCACTGGTTGTCCAGGGTAAAATTAATAAAGCCCGGTCCGGCCACCTCGATCCTGGCCACGCCGGGTTGGGGTATTTCCAGGTGTCGTACTAAAATATCCGCTACGTTCCTGGGCGACTGGCGGGCCTGCCTGGCCAGCAGCAAGGCCAGGTTAGCAGCAAAGTCGCCGTGAGATTTATCCCGCGGCGCCTCAATTACAAAATCAGGCAGCACATCAAAGCTTATCTCTCCGGCTGCCCGGGCGGCAGCAGCGGCATCACGCAGTGCCGCTGCCAGCCGCCTTTTAGTTTCCTGTAATACATTCACGCCTTACCTGTACTCCTTTTTACCCAGTAGCTTCTCTCCAGGGTTAAGCATAGTTTTCCAGGTACTCAACGGTGATTTCTAACTGGTTGTCGCTGATTTTCTCCTGGCCGACCTGCAATTCATACTCTAGATTAATACTTCCGCCCCGATCTGTCAAGTCAACTTCCACTTTCGAAGGTAAAACTGTAATCTTCATAGTACCATAAGGAGTTACATAGAAACCGGCATTTAAAATACCTGCTTCAAAAGTTGTTTTCTGCTCGGCCGTACCCATGCGGTTCAAGGTAACCCGCCGGGGTTCGACCTTTAAAGTGGTGGTGGTACCCTCCATTCCCGATAGGCAGGTTTCATTGTAAAGGATGTAGTAGTGTTGGTCCCGGATGAAGAAGCGACCTTCGGTAACCAGCTCGATGGAATCCTTTTCCCCCAGCTCGTTGGTCTGGGTGCCCTTAACCTTTACCAGTACGTCCTTCTTCAAGCTACGCACATCCCTTCGGGATTTTTTGGGTCCTCAAGTTATAATTCTCCAGAAAAGAAGGATTTCCTTTTTATTTTTAATGATAATTTAACAATTCTTGTTGTTAATTATACCCTGCTATAACAATTATCGCCTGGTCAAAAAAGAAAGCTCCCAGCTGGGAGCTTATATAAACTGCTGGCTACTTACCGGCCGCCCCCGCCAGGGCGGCAGCCTTTTCCAGGAACAGCCCTGTGGGTGCCAGGCCGCGGCCGACGGCCAGGGCCACCGGCGCCAGCTCGCCCATAAGGCGGTCAAAGGTTTCCGGGTGCAGGGACTGGGGACCATCACAAAGGGCCCGGGCCGGATCGGGGTGCACCTCGATGATTAGCCCGTCGGCGCCGGCAGCCACTGCAGCCCGGGCCATGGGCAGGACAAGGCGCCAGCTGCCCGTACCGTGGCTCGGATCAACGATCACCGGCAGGTGGGAGTTTTCCTTTACCACAGCTACGGCGGCCAGGTCCAGGGTGAAACGGGTGGCCGTCTCAAAGGTACGGATCCCCCGCTCGCATAAAATCACGTTGGGATTGCCGCTGTCCAGGATGTACTCGGCCGCCATGAGCCATTCTTCGACGGTAGCCGCCAGGCCGCGCTTCAGAAGGATGGGTTTACCGGTAGCCCCGGCTTCCTTCAGGAGGCGGAAGTTCTGCATATTACGGGCGCCAATCTGGATGGCGTCGGCATATTCGGCTACCAGGGCCACATCCCGGGTGTCCACGACTTCGGTGACAAAGGGTAACCCTGCCTCCTCACGCACCCGGGCCAGCATTTTGAGGCCTTCTTCCTCCAGCCCCTGGAAGGCATAGGGAGAGGTGCGCGGTTTAAAGGCGCCGCCGCGTAAGATTTGGGCTCCAGCGGCCTTGACGGCCCGGGCCGTGCTCAAAAGCTGTTCCTCGCTTTCCACGGCACAGGGCCCGGCCATAACCACCAGGCCGCGGCCGCCCACCGGCACCCCGCCGACCCGCACTATGGACGGTGTCTCCTTCAGTTCCCGGCTGACCAGCTTATAGGGCTTCATAATGGGGACGATTTTTTCCACGCCGGGCAGGTTGATGATGGCTTCCGAACTGAGGGCTTTCTTATCGCCAATGGCGCCAATAACAGTCTTTTCCTGGCCGTAAATGGGGTGAGTCTTAAAGCCCAGTTCCACCAGGCGCTCGCTCACAGCCTCGATCTGCTCCCGGGTAGCTCCCGGTTTCATAACGATGATCATAGTCCGTTCCTCCCATCCTCCGAAAATAGGATTGTGCTACTTTTGGCGGGGCTTAACGCCCTATAAGGAGCTTCTGGAAATAAACGGCAAAATAAAAACCCCCCGTCCTAGGGACGAGGAGTTATACCCGCGGTACCACCCTATTTGGCTGCCAAAGCAGCCCGCTCATTAAAGGGTACGGGAAAAGAAGTAGGCCCTCCTGCCGTCCTTCCCCAGCACGCGTCATAAATGGCACGGGAGAAAGGCTCCGGCGGAATCCTTTCCGATACCCCCTCCCTTTTAACGGCGGGAGCTCCGGCCCGGCCTACCCAGCCGGCTGTTGCCAGCCTTCAGCCTGCTCCTCCGGGGCGAACTTCAGCTCTAGCTTCCCGGCCGGTCTCCCACCTCCACCGGCTCGCTGGGCAGGCCGCTACAGCCTACTCTTCCCCTTCATGGGATTTATTTTTCCAGGTTGTGTAAGGATAATTTAGCAGATGGACGTGGCCGGCGTCAAGGGGTAAAATAAAGTTCCTCCAGGGTTTTACCTTTTGTTTCAATGCCCAAGATAAGCATTCCCAGGGCCGTAGCCACAAAGACGGCAGTAAAGAGGAAGAAGATCACCGGATAGGCGGCCGCCTGGCCCATAAGGACCAGCATCTGCCCCACCATCAGGGGAGCGAGGATGGCGCCAATGCGGCCGCAGAAGGAAGCCCAGCCGGAACCGGTTGCCCGGATGGCCGTGGGGTAAAGTTCCGGTGTATAGGCATAAAGGACGCCCCAGGCTCCCAGGTTAAAGAAGTAGACTGCCAGGCCCCAGAGAATAAGCTGGCCGGTGGTGGTGCTCAGGGAAAACATATAGGCCGCCGCCCCGCTCAGGGCCAGGTAAGTCACCAGGGTGGCTTTACGGCCGATCTTCTCCACCAGGTAGGCGGCACTGAAATAGCCCGGTACCTGGCCCAGGGTCATGATTAAAACGTATTCAAAGCTCTTGATGATGGCAAAACCCCTGCCCACCATCAGGGAAGGCAACCAGGTGACGATGCCATAATAAGAAAAGTTAATCCCGAACCATAAAAGCCACAGGCAGAGGGTGCGCCGGAAATAGCGCCGCGACCAGAGGTCCCTAAAGGTTACACCGGCTGCAGTTTCCCCCTCCCCTTCCGGGCCAGGCGGTATTTCGCCCGCAGGGCCGCCGTTGCTTTTCTCCACCATGGCCACTACTGCTGCAGCCGCCTTTACTTTACCTATCTTCTCCAGATAGCGGGGGGATTCCGGCAGGGCGCGGCGCAGAACGGCAGCATACAGGGCCGGCAGGGCACCGATAAAAAAGGCCAGGCGCCAGCCCCATCGGGGTACGACCAGGTAGCCTATCAGGGCGGCAGCGATCCAGCCCAAAGCCCAGAAGCTTTCCAGCAGGACCGCCATGCGACCCCGGTACCGGGCCGGTGAAAATTCGCTCATCAAGGTAAAGGCCACCGGTACCTCGGCCCCCAGACCCAGGCCCACCAGGAAGCGCCAAAACATCAGCCAGGGGTAACTAACTGCCAGCCCCGCCAGGAAAGTGGCTGTACCGTAAAAAATCAGGGTGTAAGTAAAGACCCTCCTGCGGCCCAGGAGGTCGCTTAAAGCTCCACCCACAACTGCGCCCAGGCCCATTCCTAAAAGGCCAATGCTGCCCAGGGCTCCCATCTGGGCGGCTGAAAGGAGCCACTCTTTACCCACTGCCGGCAAGACAAAAGCGACCAGGCCTACGTCCATGGCGTCAAAAAGCCAGCCGATGCCGCAGATAAAGAGCAGCCGGTAATGAAAGGCCCCCAGGGGCAGTCCTTCTAAACGACGGGCAATACTCAAAGAACATCCCCTTCCTTAAACTCACCAAACTAGCGGCATCATTATCTTATCATATGTCAAGACAGGTGTAAAGATATAGTGGTAAAACATGTTTTAAAAGCAATGGCGCCTCCTTTCACCCCTCCGGAGGCGCCATTATCTTTTACTTCTGCAACAGGCGCTGCAAAGGCGGTACCACCTGTTTTTTGCGGGACATGACCCCGGGCAAAAAGACGCTGCCCGCCCCTGCAGCAACATTAAAGGCCCGTTCCACGGCCCGCGCCTGGGGCCCGGTAAACAGCAGCTCCGTACCGTTACGCATCAAATCGGTGACCATCAGGACAATTAAATCATAATTCCTTTCTACCTGAAGCTTTTCCAGTTCGGCCAGGAGTTCCTGGCGGCTGACCGGCAGGGTGCCGGAATCGATAATCTCAATCTGGCCAATGCCGACCGTGGTACCGCCAAAGTTGAAGTTTTTAAAGTCCTCCAGGATAATCTCCCGTCCCGAGCGGCCGACCAGGGAAGAAGCGGCCCGGATCATATCCCGGCCAAAATCATTAACGTCTATCCCTGCTATCCCGGCCAGCCACCCTGCCTGCTCTTTATCGGTTAAAGTGCTTGTTGGTGATTTAAAAAGCAGGGTGTCGGATAGGATGGCCGCGCACAGGACGCCGGCAATGCCCTTTTCGGGTTCAAGGCCCTGTTCGCGGTACATCTTGCTGACAATGGTTGCCGTGCTCCCTACCGGTTCATTGCGAACCATCACGGGCTCGGCCGTTTCGATATCAGCCAGGCGATGGTGATCAATGACCTCCAGGATCTTCGCTTCTTCAATGCCGGGCACGGCCTGGCTTTTTTCATTATGGTCGACCAGGATAACCCTTTTGCCCCGCATGGCCAGCAGGTGATAGCGAGCAATTAAACCCACCAGGCAGTGGTCATCATCGACTACCGGGTAATTGCGGTAACGCGTTTCCAGCATGGTCTGGCGGACTTCCGTGATAAGATCGTCCTGGTGAAAAACTACCAGGTTATCCCTTTGCATCACCTGTTGAACGGGCTCGTCCATAGGCACGTTGCCGGTATCCCAGGCTTCCAGGAGTAACCGTGCCAGGTCCCCCACGGTAAAAAGGCCCAGCAGGTGCCGGTCTTTATCGACAACGGCCAGGGTTTTAACGCCATGCTGGCGCATAAAAATACCTGCCTGGCGCACTGTAGCTTCCGGATGGATAAAGAGGAGCCCGCCGTCCAGGACATCCTTTACCCGGGTACGGACATCGTTAACTAAAGGCGGGGCAGTGACATCGAAATAAGATAGAACATACTCCGTTTCCCGGTTGAGCTTGCCGCACCTGGCGGCCTGGAAGCCCCCCTGGTGCAGTTCATTCTTTAAAGCGGCATAACCAATGGCCGCGGCAATAGAATCCGTATCCGGTCGCTGGTGCCCAATTACCAGGATCTCTTTCCCCATAGTCTTGATCCCCTTTCAAAAGACCTGCTTACGACTTCGTTCTCAGGGTAAGTTACCCTCCACATAGCGCTGAACTTATATAACCTCTCTAAATTCTATTGTAAGAAGCAAGAAAAGACAAGGGCTCGGGAAGGGGCCACCCCTGGCGGTCAGCCACCATCCGCAAAGGCGTGCACATGCGGGGCTGGCGTTTATGGGATTGAGGATGGGATCTTTAGCGGTGATAGGTTTCTCCGCGCTGGATTTTATAGGCACGGTAGAGCTGTTCGAGCAGGATTAACCGCATGAGCTGGTGCGGGAAAGTAAAGCGGGAAAAAGAGAGGCGCAGGTCGGCAGCTTCCAGGAGGTCTCGAGCCAGGCCCAAGGTGCCGCCAATGACAAAGGCCAGGTTATTGCGCCCGGCCAGGGCTAAATCGGCCAGCCGCATTGCCAGCTCTTCCGAAGATAGCATCACGCCCTCCCGGTCCAGGGCGATGGTATAAGCGCCCGGCCGCAGGAGACGCTGCAGGCCTTCTCCTTCAGCGGCCAGGATCTGCTCTACCCGGGCCGGATTTAAAGGCTCCGGGATCTTGCCTTCGGGGCCTTCCAGGATGCGCACCCGGGCATAGGGCTGCAGTCGCTTTAAGTATTCGTTTATCCCGTCACGCAGGTATTGCTCCCGTACACGACCAACGGCTACAATGTCAATATGCTGCATGCTTCCTTACTTCGACGGCAATTCACCCAGGGTTACTGTAAAATTAAGCTGCTTTTTGCCGGCCAGGCGCACAGCAGTCAAGGTTACTTTATCCCCCGGTGATTTTCTATTAATGAGGCTCTGGATGTCGGCATAGCTCGCCACCTTATTGTTGTCCACAGCGATAATGACATCGCCTACCTGCAGCCCGGCCTTAGCCGCCGGGCCATCATTAAAGATGCCGCCGATATATACCCCCTCCGGAATATTATACCACCGGGCCATTTCCGGGGTAATCTCCCGGAGGTTATAAACGCCCAGGAAAGGATGGGTGACATAGCCCCGGGTTATGATCTGGTCGATAATCGGTCGGACGTCGTTGATGGGGATGGCAAAACCCATGCCCTCTACCCCGCTGGCGGCTATCTTTACGCTGTTGATGCCGATAACTTCTCCCCTTAAATTTACCAGGGCACCGCCGCTGTTGCCGGGGTTAATGGGAGCGTCGGTCTGCAGGGTCCGCAGGGTGATCTCTACTCCGCGGGGTCCGGGCACGGTCACTTCCCGGTTCAAGGCACTGATAACCCCCACCGTCACCGAACGGGCAAATGCCCGGCCCAGGGGGTTGCCAATGGCCACTACTGTCTCCCCCACCTGGACAGCGCCCGAATCTCCCAGGCGGGCCTGGGGCAAATTGGTTCCCTTGATTTGCAAAACCGCCAGGTCGCTTCGCTCATCGACTCCTACGACGGTGGCCGGATAAACCTGGTCATGATCGAGGCTGACAGTGACCCTCTCAGCGCCGGCAATAACGTGGTTATTGGTGACAATATAGCCGTTAGCACCGTCAAAAATGACGCCGGAACCCTGTTTTATCCCGCCATCACCCGTAAAGCTGCGGCTGGTCATGGCCGCCACTCCAACGACGGTTGGGCCAACCTGCCTGGCAATGGTAACTACCGGTGAACTGGCCGTAAACTGGACCGGTTGGCCTGCCGGCGGAGTCAAGGGTGCCGAAGAGCCAGGTGCCGGTGCCAGGGGTCGCTGCATCAGGCGGGGGGCCGTAACAATGGCCGTCCCGGCACCGAGGGCTGCACCGAAAAAAAATAGCACGACTAATGCCAGGATCCGCACGTACTTTAAGCTGCCGGGAGAAAGATAACGCAAAATAATACCTCCTTGCTCCAAATGAAGGCTGCTTACCATCTTTCAGTTCTAATATTACCTGCCGCCCCCTACTTTATAATGTCAAAATAAAAAAGCCCCTGGAAGGCGTTCCAGGAGCTAAGGAAAAAAGCTATAGGGAGGATGGTTGGGCAGTTTATCGTCGTGCCCGGGACTAACTACAGTGACCACCAGAACAGTGGGCCACCGGCCGCAGGAAGTACCTCTTGAGCCTCAACATGGCATTGCACCTCCACTTTTGAAAATACCCTTGCAGAGTATTTTCCATGGTTTCAATATAGACTGGAGATGTGATATTTTTATGAAGGAAAGTTAAAGGCTTTGTGAAAACTTGCTTACAGGAAATTCCCGGGAAAAGGCTTCCTCAAAGGCAACAGTACTGACGCCCAGGACTTCCTGGAAGGCTCTTTCCAGGGGAGCCCCCCGGCCGAGGCGTTCCAGGACCTGGCGTAAGGCGGGTAAGCCCCAGCGTTCTACCAGGTAGTCAACCATTAAAAACGACTGGCGGTAAGCCAGGGCCTGGTCAGGCAGGCTGTCAAAACCATAATCCATGACCTTTAAGGGATACCAGCCGCCAGCATCCGGTGAACCCGGCATGGTAAAGCCGGTAAGTTCCTTTTCCACATACTGGGCAATACCTTCCGTCAGCCAGCGCGGGTAGTTACCACGCGCCTTCTCGTCCACTAGAAGGTGGGTCAATTCATGGGCTACGGGTCCTGAAACAGCAAAAATATGGGCAATCTCTTCCAGGTCCCGGCTCGCCACCCAGTCAAAGGGCGAAAGGACACGGATAACCCCGCCCCAGTAAACCCCCATGGCACTTTCACTGGCCGGCCAGCCAAACTGGTACGCAAGACTCTCCCGGTCCGGGTAAAGTATAATTAAAGTTTTACCACGGGGTTCATGCTGTAACATAGCGCCTGCCGGCCCGTAAGCCTCCTCGGCGGTTGCCAGGACCAGGGGGGCAATGGCGGCATCCTCCTGCCGGTAGCGGAGGCGGAAATGAGGGCTATCTATCTCCAACCAGTTACGGGTCTGCCAGGCGGTATGTCCTGTCACTATCTGACGGACCAGGCTATAACTTAAAGTACGCGGTAAAGCTGTAGTACGCGCCAGGATAACTCCTGCAACTGCCAGCACAGCCAGGCAGCTAACAATAATTACCTGCCACCAGTGTTGCAACAAGTTTCTCCCCTCCCCCAGGGGCTCTCCCGTTTCGATTATACTATATTCCTGGTGGCAGCTTCACTGGTAATGAGTGTAAAAATCCGGAGCCAGCCAGGCTCCGGATTTTTAAAAAAGTTCGCTTGGTGATATCCTCTACTTTACTTCATAACCGGCCTCAGTTACTGCCTTTTTCATGGCTTCCAGGGTTATCTTGCCAGGATCATAAGTAACGCGGGCCGTCTTAGCCGCCAGGTCGACCGCTACTGCCGTAACGCCTGCCAGCCCCTTCAGGGCCTTTTCCACACTCATTTTACAATGATTACAGGTCATCCCCTCGACCTGCAGGACAGCTTCCGCCATCCCGTCACCCCCTTCCTACCCGGTACGGGTATATAGGTATTATAACCTACCGGGGTGAAAGAGTCAAACATGTCGCTCCCGGACCTTACTTTTTCACAGGCCGGCCAGGTAACGTTCCGCCGCCATGGCCGCCACTGCCCCGTCGCCTACAGCCGTACTCACCTGGCGGAAATCTTTGGACCGGACGTCGCCGGCGGCAAAGACCCCGGGGATGGAAGTGGCCAGGTTGTCGCGGGTAACAATATACCCCTGGGGATCCAGGGTCAAGGCCCCCTTCAGGAAATCAGTGTTAGGCTCCATACCGATAAAGATAAAGACCCCGTCGAAAGCTTCTTCCCTGGCGACTCCACTTTTTACATCTTTTAACTCCAGGCTGTCGACTTTTTCCCCGCCCTTTATCCTCGTTACAACCGTATTCCAGCAGAAAGATATTTTGGGGTTGTCCCGGGCCCGTTCCTGAAGCACTTTCGTTGCCCTTAAAGCGTCACGACGGTGGATAATGGTCACCTGGCTGGCAAAACGGGTCAGAAAGAGGGCTTCTTCCACAGCTGAATCGCCGCCGCCGACTACAGCGACCTTTTTGTCCCGGAAGAAGGCGCCGTCGCAGGTGGCGCAATAGGAAACGCCCCGGCCGCGAAATTCCTCTTCCCCCGGTACTCCCAGGGGCCGCGGATGAGCACCGCTGGCGATGATCACTGCCCGCGACTTGAACTCACCGCTCCCGGTAAAGGCCTTTTTAATCTCCCCGTTAAGCTCCACTCCCTGGACTGTGGCCATCTCTATCCTGGCACCGAACCGCTTGGCTTGTTCGGCAAATTTCATGGCGAGCTCCATACCGTTAATGCCTTCGGGAAAGCCGGGATAATTTTCAATCCTGTCCGTCAGCCCGGCCTGACCCCCGGGAGCACCCATCTCCAGCACCACGGTGTCCAGCCCGCCCCGGGCACCATAAAGAGCCGCCGTCAGCCCGGCCGGCCCACCACCAATAATAAGCAAATCATGGGGCATTTTGCCTACCTCCTCCGGAATAACCTTGTCACAGGCTTGCACTGTACCGTTCGTTCCCTGGCCCTTGCGGAGCGCCCCGCTTCGATCAGCTTCACCGATCAGGCTAAAGCTCTCTCCCGGACCAAGGCCTCACGGCATTTCATAGCATCGCTTGATTTCAATTCAATGGCTCCACTTTGGCTATATTATGCGCCTGCTTGCAGTCCGTCATGCCCTTTTCGGTTTAAACTATAGTTATTATACGCTCTCGCTTTTGATTAGGCAAGGTCAGGCAAGAAAAAAATCCCTGAGGCTTGTCCCCAGGGAGGGCATTAAAAATCTAATTTAAAAATCCCGACGGGTTACGGAAACTGCCATTGACCAGGACCTCAAAGTGCAGGTGAGATCCGGTGGTTCGCCCACTATCCCCTACATAACCGATGACCTGACCCCGGCTCACCCGCTGGCCTACGCGGACGTTAAAGCCCGATAGGTGGGCATACCGGGTAACCAGGCCCCCGCCGTGGTCAATGGCAATCATCCGGCCGTAGCCGCCGTCGTAACCGGCAAAGGTCACCGTTCCTTCCCCGGCGGCGCCCACCGGCTGTCCAACGTAGCCGTCAATATCCATACCCGAATGGAACTCCCGGCCGCGGTAGCCGTAGGGGGAAGTAATAATCCCGCGGATGGGCCAGGCCAGCCGGCCGGAACCGCCCCCGCGGGAAGCCAGGACTACCCGCGTCCCTCGTTCCACTATTTTAGTTACCGGCTCTTTCAGCACCTGCTGCTGGATAACTTTCTTCTCAACCTGGACGCCGTTTTTAGTCACCACCTGGTAGGTGACCAGCCGTTCGCCCTCTGACCCTTCCTGCTTTACCCTTTCCTGGCCCCGTAAGAGTTCGCTATTGGTTTCAACTTGCACTTCATAGGGAACAGGCTCTTTCACTTCCTGGCTATAGACGACCATTACCTGGAGGAGAGGCTTCGCCGTCGTAAGCCTTAATCGCTGGCCTATGTCCAGGCGTTCGCCCTGGAGTTCCGGGTTGGCGGCTCTAATATCTTCAACCAGCAACCCGTGTTCCCGGGCTATGGTCCACAGAGAGTCCCCTTCTTTGACAACATATTCTTTGCTCGCCGTGGAAGTCCCCTTGAGCCTGGCCAGGGCCGCCTCCGGGCTTAAAATTTCTTCTGGCCGGGCCGGCCGGTGCTGATAGGCTACCTCCTCCAGGAACCTGACCTCCTGGACCTCCCCGCTCCCCGGCGGTGGCAGGTAGGCTTGTTTTAATTGGGCCAGGACCGCATCCGCCGTACTGTCATCCCGCACCACAAGCTCGGGTTGACCGTTAATGGTTATTACTGTCGCTGCCGCGACAAAATGGAGCGTCTCCTTGAGAATGTTTTTTAATTGCTGGCCATCCATAATTTCCCGCGGGTTGACCCGGACCTTTTGGTAGTCAATCTGATCGGTAATCTGCAGGCCCTGGTAGCTTCCTGCCCCGCTTTCCTTGAGAATATCCTGGATGGTCTGGTTGACATCTACCTGGCGGCTGACCACAGCCACCTGGCGACCGTTGACTATCACAGCCCAGGCATTGGGAGCGGTTAGCTGGTACCACCCGGCCAGCAGCATCAATCCCCCGGCCAGGATACCGTTTATTATGAAAAACCTTTTTTTATTCCGGTATGTTTCTTTCCACCGTGCCGGCCATTCCTTTAAAAAGCGACCCGCTGCGGCCGCCACATCCGGCAGCTTACCCGGCGGCGGCATGGCTTACCTCCTCTCCCCTGAATACGGCAGGAGCTGCTTCTTCCTGCCCTTCACCTCTATTATTCTACCTTTGAAGCCAGGATTCCTCCCCATTTAGAAATTTTTTGCCCTTTTTTAACCTGGAGGCCCGGCGCGCTGGAAAGCCGGGTAAAATCAGGCTCCAGTGGCTTCTTTGACCTGCACATAAAGGGCCGCTTCCAGGCGCATCTTCTGGATGGCGCAGGGTACAGGCGCCGGTTGCCGCAAATTCCCCGTAGCGGCCAGGTTGGCCGCATGGCAGCCGCCGCTGCAATAGAAGCGTGCCCAACAACGGCTGCAGGCCGGCTGGTTATATACATGAGCCTGGCGAAAATCTTCCCGTATATCAGGGCGCAAGATCCCTTCCCGGACGTTGCCCAGGCAGTAGTCCTTGCTCCTCACCAGCTGATGGCAGGGATACAGGTCGCCGCCCGGGGTAACCGCCAGGTAACTGGTGCCCGCGCCACAACCGGTAAGCCTTTTGGTAAGGCATGGGCCGCCACTAGGGTCAATGTTGAAGTGGAAAAAGTTAAAGGGCGTACCTTTAGCCCTCGCTTCCAGGTAGGCCCGGGCCAGGTGGCGGTATTGTGCCGCCAGCAGATCCAGATCTTCCTCCCTAATAGCATATTCATCCTCCGGAGCCGCTACTACCGGTTCCAGGGACAGGTGGCGAAATCCTAATTCTACCATATGCAGGATGTCCCTGGTAAAATCAAGGTTCTGGCGGGTGTAGGTTCCCCGCACCCAGTAGTCCCCCTGCTCATACGCCGCGACAAAATGCTGCTCCCTGGGGACCACTAAATGATAAGTGCCCTGGCCGGTGAGGGTCCGCCGGTTGAGGTCATGGACTTCCGGGCGACCGTCAAGGCTCAAAATAACACTGATCTGGTTCTCAATGAGGTACTCCTCGATGGCCGGCGTCAAGCCCAGGCCGTTGGTGGTCAGGGTAAAGCTGATTTTTTTCCCGGCCGCCGCAGCCTTTTCCCGGCCGTAAGCTACCAGTGCCTGTACGACGCTGAAATTGAGCAGCGGCTCGCCGCCGAAGAAATCGACTTCCACCCGGGGGCGGATGCCGGATTCTTTAAAAAGCAAGTCCAGGGCCTGGTACCCCGTCTCCCGGCTCATTAAGCCCCGCTCGCCGCCAAAAGGGCCCCCGCCGGCAAAGCAGTACCGGCAGCGCATATTGCAGTCATGGGCAACGTGGAGGCAGAGGGCCTGGAGGCTGGGTTCCGGCGGCCGGTAATTCCGGCCAACTTCATCGACGGTAAAGAGAGTCCCTTCGGCCTGTTTAGCAGCCAGTTCCCGGCAGACTTCCAGAACCGTACCGGCACCCCACTCCCGGAGAGACCGGGGCAGAAGTGCAGGCCAGTCGGCTTCGGTGAAGGTACCGCGCTCTTCCCCGGCCCGTAATTCTTCCAGAACGGCCCGGGTAGGAGCGTCGATTATATGGACAGCACCACTGTTGACGTCCAGGAGCAGGCAGAGATCTTCAAAATCGAACCAGTGGACATCACCCTGCCAGTCCACGTTCTGGAGATTCAGGAATGGCAATATCGGTCTCCTCCTAACAACAAAAGCCCGACCGTGAAAGTCGGGCCTTGGGGCTTATTTCTTTTCTTCACGTTCACAGGGCTGGTTGCTGACGGTAATAGAGGTCTTGCAGGCCGACTGGCAGGAAACATGGCAGTTGCCGCAGCCGCCCTGCCTGATACTCTCCTGCAGGCGGGGCGTAAAAACCGTCTGGATGTGCATATGGGACACCCCTTTTTATCGCTTGGAGAATTGTGGCGCCTTGCGGGCTTTCTTTAAGCCGTACTTTCTTCTTTCCTTCATCCTGGGATCACGGGTAAGGAAACCATGGCTTTTCAAAACCGGGCGCAGGTCGGCGTCAGCCTGTAACAGGGCCCTGGCAATGCCCATCCTGATAGCACCGGCCTGGCCGCTGATCCCGCCGCCCCTAACTTTAGCCAGGACATCAAAGCGGCCCGTGTTGTTGGTTACTTCCAGGGGCTGGCGTACCTGCATAGCCAGGATCTGCTGGCCAAAATATTCATCGAGGGGGCGGTCGTTAACTAACACCCGGCCCTCGCCGGGAACCAGGTACACCCGGGCCACGGCATTTTTTCGCCTTCCCGTGCCGTAAAATTGAACCTGGGCCAAAATTTTCCCCTCCTTCGATTAATCCTTGATCTCCCATACTTCCGGCCGCTGGGCCGCATGGGGATGGCTATCGCCCCGGTAGACCTTGAGCTTCTTGACCATCTGCCGGCCCAGGCGATTATGCGGGATCATCCCTTTCACGGCCTTCTCAATGGCTCGCTCGGGAAAGGTCTTTAAGAGCTGGGCATAGTTCATAACCTTTAAGCCACCGGGGTAACCGCTGTGGCGAATATATTTCTTCTGCAGGAGCTTTTTACCGGTGAGCCGTACTTTTTCTGCGTTGATGACAATAACGTGATCGCCACAATCCACATGGGGGGTAAAGATGGGTTTATGCTTGCCTCTGAGGAGGCGGGCGGCTTCGGTGGCTACGCGGCCTAGCGTTTTACCGGCCGCGTCAATGATATACCACTTTCGCTCCACCTCATGTGGTTTGGCCATAAAGGTGGACATTTTCTCCCTCCTGTTCCTATCACGAGACTATTTTAAGCAATTAGCTACGGCAAGTCAAGAAAATTAGTAAGCTACCCTTTCCAGGCACAGTCCCTGGGGCGGGGCCGTCGGTCCGGCCTTTTCCCGGGAACGGGCGGCAAGTATAACCGGAATATCCTCCGGCAGCAGCCGACCCCTGCCAATTTCCACCAGGGTGCCGACCATAATTCTTACCATATGGTAAAGAAAGCCGTTGGCCACCACATCAAAAAAAATGTAGTGACCCTGGCAGTGCAAGTGCGCCTTCAGTACATCGCGTTCAAATTGGCGCACCGGGCTGCCGGCGGCGCAGAAAGAACGAAAATCATGGCGGCCCGTAAAGTAACTTGCGCCCCGGGCCATGGCGGCAAAGTCCAGAGGGTAACGTACCTGCCAGCTGTAACGGCGGCTGAAAACGTCGGGCAGGCTGTGGTTGTAAATGGTATAGCGGTACCATTTCCACCGGGCACTGTAACGGGCGTGAAATTCGGGTGATACTACCTCGGCGCTCAATGCCGCAATATCTTCCGGCAGCAGGCTGTTCAAGGCCAGGGGCCAGCGCTCCACCGGTATGCGGCTGGAAGTACTGAAGCTGATTACCTGGCCGCGAGCATGGACCCCGGCGTCCGTCCGCCCTGCAGCCACCGGGCAGATCCTTTCTCCTGTCAGCCTTTTCAAGGCGGCGGCCACGATACCCTGGATGGTTGGCCCGTGAGCTTCCGGCTGGACCTGCCAGCCGGCATAATTGGTGCCGTCATAGGCCAGGGTAATTTTCAGGTGCGGCATGGGTGTCTCTCCTTCTGATGGCGGCGGGGTATGTCCCTCGCCGCTCAGAAGTTGCGCGCCGACAGGACGACGGCTCGGTTCGGACCGTTGCGGGCCGCCTGCGGATTGCCAATGATAAGGCTCCAGGTTCCGCAAACCCAGGTCCTTCTATGAGTTGGCGTTTGTTCCCTCTTAAAGGTGCGCTCAGGCGTCCTCGGCGGCGGCAACGGTTAGCCTCACCTCGCCTGTCCTGTTACCGGCGCTCCACTATTCGCGGCTCCGGGACATACCCCGCCAGCTACTGTAGGGCCCTCCCTGGCTGATTCCATCCATCTCCTAACTTCCGAACCTTAGGCGAAAATAGGCCGACCCTGCCGCCAGGAGGCCGGCCAGCAGAAGGAAGATATAGTCTGCCGCCTTAAAATGCAGTTCCCGCATCCTGGTGCGGCCTTTACCCCCCTGATAAGCCCGGGCTTCCATAGCTTCGGCCAGGCCTTCGGCCCGGCGAAAGGCGCTGACAAAAAGCGGGATGACCAGGGGCATCAGGTTTTTAATCCGGCTGCCCTGGAAGGTCGCTCCCCGGGCAACCTGCGCCCGCATAATCCGCTCGGCCTCTTCCAGCAGGGTGGGCACAAACCTGAGGGCCAGGGTCAGCATCAGGGCCAGTTCAGCGGCCGGCAGGCCCAGCCTCTGCCCTGGTCGGAGCAGCCGTTCGAGGCCGTCGGCCAGGGCCAGGGGATCGGTCGTCGCCGTAAGTACGGCTGCCGCAAGAACCAGAAAAAACACCCTGGCCAGGCCCAGTAAGCCGTAGTCAAGTCCCTCCCGGGTAATCCTAACCGGCCCCACCACAGCCACCACTTCCCCCGGTGTAAAGGATGCCTGGAGGATAAAGATAATTACGAGAAAAACAATAAGGGGCCTCAGCTGGCGCCAGATAAAGGCGGGTGCCAGACCGGCCAGAATTATTACCGGCAAAATGGCCGCCCCGGTAAGGCTTGCGGCGATACCGGTCGGCGCGGTTAGGAGAGCTATGCCGTAAAGGAGCAGGCCCAGTAGTTTGACCCGGGGATCCAGGTTATGGATGCTGCTTGTCCCCGGGACATATTGCCCCAGTTCGCTAACCATAAGGCTAAGCCCCCAGCCAGGCCAAGATGGCGTCCCGGGCTTCGGTCAGGGTAAGGACTTCCAAGCTTACCGGGGCTCCCTGGCGGTGCAACTCCTGCATCAGGCGGGTGAGGGGCGGAGGGATAAGGCCATAGGATCTTAACGCTTCTCCCTGGCGGAAAATGTCCCGGGGTGTACCCTGGAGAGCCACCCGTCCCCGGTGTAAAACTATAACCTCCCGGGCCAGTTCGGCCACCTCGGCCATATTATGGGAGATAAGGACTACTGCCTTTCCGGGCCGGCGGTAAAAGGACCGGATAACGTTGAGCACCTGTTCCCGGCCGGCCGGATCCAGGCCGGCCGTCGGCTCATCCAGAATTAGAACCTCCGGCTCCATGGCCAGGATCCCGGCAATGGCTGCCCGGCGTTGCTGCCCCCCGCTTAAGCTAAAGGGAGAACGCTTGCCTACTGCTTGCGGGTCCAGACCTACAGCACGGAGGGCCGCGTTGACCCTGGCTTCGAGCTCGTTACCGGCAAGGCCCAGATTCCTGGGGCCGAAGGCTACATCTTCAGCTACCGTTTCGGCAAAAAGTTGCTGCTCCGGCTGTTGAAAGACCATGCCCACCTTCTGCCAGGGTGACAGGCCTTTCCCTTTGCCCCGCCCCCTGACCGGTCGCCCGTCCAGGGTAACCCGGCCCGCCGTCGGTTCCAGCAGGCCGGCCATAAGCATGGCCAGAGTTGATTTCCCCGACCCCCCGGCCCCGGTAATCGCCAGGAAATCGCCCGGGGAAACTTTGATATTGATGTTTTCCAACACCGGTAACTGCCCGCCGGCTACTTTGTAGGCGAAGCTTACTTCCTGGAGGCCAATTTCCATAGGGCCCGGGCCATCTCCTCCACTGTGATTAAATCGGCCGGTAATTTGAGCCCTGCCTGCCTTAAGCTTTTGCCCAGGGCAACAGTTACCGGCGCCTTTAGTCCCGCCGCCGCCAGCTTCTCCTCCTGCTGCAGCACTTCCGCGGGCGGGCCGGCCAAAAGTATGCGCCCGGCATTCAGGACCAGCATCCGTTCTGCCAGGGCGGCCTCTTCCATAAGATGGGTAATGAGGATAATGGCCAGCCCTTTTTCCCGGCGTAAATCGAGTACTTTCTGGAGAACTTCCTCCCGGGCTACCGGGTCCAGCATGGCCGTAGCTTCGTCCAGCACCAGGTAGCGTGGTTCCATGGCCAGAACGCCAGCCAGCGCCAGGCGCTGTTTCTGCCCTCCGGAGAGGCGGTGGGGGGGCCTGGTCCTTAAATCTGCCAGATCCACTGCCGCCAGGGCGGCCGCAACCCGCTGCCTGATTACAGCCGGCGGCAGACCCAGATTTTCCAGCCCGAAGGCCACATCATCTTCGACGGTAGCGGCCACCAGCTGGTTGTCAGGGTCCTGGAAAACCATCCCTACCCGGCGGCGAATCTCCACCAGGGAAGCTTCGTCCCCGGTGTCCAGCCCGTCTACCAGGACGCGGCCTTCCCGGGGTCGGAGCAGGCCGTTTAATAACCGGGCCAGGGTAGATTTACCTGAACCGTTGGGGCCAGTGACGGCCACAAATTCCCCCGGCTTGATGGTTAAGCTTATATTTTCCAGGGCCGGTTCGTTAGTTCCCGGGTAGAAAAAAGTGACGCCCCGGACCTCGAGCATCGCTTATACCAGTTCAATGCGGACCATGGGCGCGCCGTCACCCTGCCGGAAGCCGGTCTTAATTATCCGGGTATAGCCGCCGTTTTTGTCCTGATAGCGCGGGCCGATTTCTTTAAATAATTTGGTAACCACGTCTTCATCCAGCAGGTAGGCCAGAGCCTGGCGCCGGGCATGGAGGTCGCCCCTTTTGCCCAGGGTAATCATCTTCTCGGCCAGGCTTTTTAGTTCTTTAGCCCGCGTTTCTGTAGTTTCTATTTTACCTTCCCGCAAAAAAGAAGTGACGATATTGCGCAGCATCATTTTCCGGTGGCCGGACAGGCGGCCTAATTTCCGGTAACCCATCTGAATGTCACCCCTTTACCCATCACTCTGTCGCAGGGACAGGCCCAGTTCCGCGAGCTTTTGCGTAACTTCTTCCAGGGATTTTTTGCCCAGATTGCGTACCTTCATCATATCTTCTTCGGTACGCTGTAAAAGCTCGCCAACGGTATTAATGCCCGCCCGCTTCAGGCAGTTGTAAGAACGCACCGAGAGATCAAGTTCCTCAATGGACATGTCCATGAGGCGATCCCGGCTTTCTTCTTCTTTCTCGACCATAGTTACTTCGTCGCTGACGCGCTCCGTCAAACCTAAAAAGAGACGCATGTGTTCGATAAGAATCCTGGCTGCCGAGCTCACTGCCTCATCAGGGGCAATAGTACCGTCAGTCCATACCTCCAGGGTAAGTTTATCGTAGTCGGTAACCTGTCCCACCCGGGTATTTTCCACCTGATAGTTCACTTTATGGACTGGCGAAAAGAGGGAATCGACGGGAATAATCCCAATGGGCTGATCCTCTTTTTTGTTTTTTTCCGCGCTGACATAACCCCGCCCTTTTTCCACCGTCATTTCAATAAACAGGCGGCCACCTTTTTCGACGGTGGCAATGTGCAGGTCGGGGTTTAGGACCTCAACGTCAGCGTCAGTAATAATATCGGCAGCTGTAACCTCGCCTTCGCCCTCGGCCTCAATCCTTATAATTTTGGGTTCGTCGCCGTGGAGCTTCAGGGCCAGGGACTTGAGGTTTAAAATAATCTCCGTGGTATCCTCGACGACCCCGGGAATGGTGGAAAACTCATGGAGAACCCCTTCAATTTTGACCGTGGTTACAGCAGCCCCGGGCAGTGAGGAGAGAAGAATCCGCCGCAGGGAATTACCCAGGGTGATTCCATAACCCCGCTCCAGGGGCTCGACTACAAACCGCCCGTACTTGTTGGACATTTCCAGGCACTCAATCCTAGGCCTTTCAATTTCGAGCATTGTTCCCCTCCTTCTCGTGAGCTCATCCAGCCTGCTTCTTACTTTGAGTAAAGCTCAACGATGAGGTGTTCTTGCACCGGTACATCAATCTGTTCCCGCGTCGGCAGGGAGAGGACGTGACCTTCTAAAGCTGCCGGGTCAGCTTTAAGCCAGGCCGGAACCGTCCGGTGGGCTGCCGCCGCGGCAATCTCTTTGAAAAGGGGGCTCTCCTTGCTCTTCTCCCGAACGGCAATGACATCACCGGGCCGGACCAGGTAGGAAGGGATGTTCACCTTATGGCCATTAACCGTAAAATGGCCGTGCCGGACTAATTGCCTCGCCTGGGCACGGGAATCGGCAAATCCCAGGCGATAGACAACATTATCCAGGCGCCTTTCCAGCAGAATGAGCAGGTTTTCACCGGTAACGCCTTTCATGCGCTCGGCTTTCTCAAAGTAGTTGCTGAACTGGCGTTCCAGGACGCCGTAAATGCGGCGGGCTTTCTGCTTTTCCCTTAGCTGCAGGCCGTATTCGGAAAGCTTTTTCCTCGTCTGACCGTGCTGGCCGGGGGCATAGGACCGCCGGGCCACAGCACATTTATCCGAGTAGCAGCGATCGCCTTTAAGGAAAAGCTTCATGCCTTCCCGCCGGCACAGGCGACAGGTAGCATCTTTATACCTTGCCAAAGTATTACCTCCTCTGCAAGTCGCATGCTTCCTAACGATGATGTGCTCCTGCGACCTTTAAAAGCTCCTGTTACACTCGCCGCCGCTTGGGAGGCCGGCAGCCGTTGTGGGGAATAGGGGTCACATCTTTAATGACGCTGACTTCAAGCCCTGCGGCCTGCAGGGAACGAATGGCCGCTTCCCGGCCGGCTCCCGGACCTTTTACGTAGCACTCCACTTCGCGCATGCCGTGTTCCATAGCCTGCCTGGCGGCTGCTTCGGCCGCCATCTGGGCGGCAAAAGGTGTGCTCTTGCGGGAACCTTTAAACCCCACGGTGCCAGCACTGGCCCAGGCAATGGTATTGCCATTTTTATCAGTGATGGTTACCAGGGTATTGTTAAAGGTTGATTTAATATGGGCCACACCGCTTTCAATATTTTTACGTTCGCGCCGGCGTGGCCGGGTAGTTTTCCTTGGCATAGCTTCTCCCCCTTACTTCTTGCGCCGCACGCCCACAGTCTTGCGGGGACCTTTACGCGTACGGGCATTGGTCTTGGTGCGCTGGCCGCGTACCGGCAACCCCCGGCGATGGCGCAGACCGCGGTAACAGCCGATTTCCATCAACCGCTTGATATTTAACGCTACTTCCCGGCGCAGATCCCCTTCGACCGTTAAATTTTTGTCTATATATTCGCGTAGCCGGCTAACTTCTTCTTCCGTTAGATCCCTCACCCTGGTATCAGGGTTAACGGCTGTCGCCGCCAGGATTTTATTTGCCATTGGCCGGCCAATGCCATAAATATAAGTCAGGGCGATTTCCACCCGCTTATCCCGGGGAAGGTCTACCCCGGCAATCCTTGCCATTTACGCCTTACCCCCTGTCTATCCCTGTTTTTGCTTGTGCTTGGGATTTTCGCAAATAACCATAATTCTACCCTTGCGTTTTATGATCTTGCATTTCTCACAAATAGGCCGCACTGAAGGCTTGACTTTCAAACTAAACCCTCCCAGCTTATTTATAGCGGTAAACGATGCGTCCCCGGTTCAGGTCATAGGGTGATAATTCCACCATTACCCGATCGCCCGGCAAAATACGGATAAAGTTCATCCGGATCTTACCGGAGACATGGGCCAGCACCCGGTGCCCATTGGCCAGCTCTACCCGAAACATGGCATTGGGCAGGGGTTCGATCACCGTGCCTTCGACTTCAATGACATCCTCTTTGGCCAAATAAACCCCTCCTTCTCAAGCCTGCTCAGTCTCTAAGAGCTGGGCAATAGCCCGTCGTACTTCGGCATCGGTAACTACTTCTCCCCGTTTTAACCGGTCAGCGATAACCGTCGCCACCCGGTTAACCGCCTGGACATGGAGGACGTTTTTCAGTTTGGGTTTACTGGTACGTCGTAAACGGCCGTCAACAAGGTAAACCCGGCCGGGCCCGGCCAGCTGCCAGATCAGGAAAGGCCGCCCCCGGTCGCGCCCGGCCCGGGAATATACCAGTTGCCCCACTTTTAGTTCACCTGCCGGCATAACCTTCGCCTCCACCTGCCAGTTAGAGTAACGTCAGGATCTCCGGTCCGTTATCCGTCACAGCTACCGTATGCTCAAAGTGCGCCGAAGGTTTCTTATCCCTGGTCACTACTGTCCAGCGATTGGCCAGGGTATAAACCTCATGGGTACCGGCATTAACCATGGGTTCGATGGCCAGGACCATCCCCACCCGGAGGCGGGGGCCGTAACCCGGGGGACCAAAGTTCGGTACCTGGGGGTCTTCATGCATCGCCCGGCCAATACCATGGCCCACATAATCACGGACTACCGAGAGGCCATTTTTTTCAACATAGGTCTGGATAGCGTGGGATATATCAGTCAGCCGGTTGCCTGCGACTGCATGTTTGATGCCTTCATAAAGGGCGGCTTCGGTAACTGCCAGCAAATGCTGCTTCTCGGCATCAATAGCGCCAACTGGAAAAGTAACCGCGGCGTCACCAACATACCCATTTTTTACCGCACCGATGTCAATACTAATAATATCTCCTTCAGCCAGTTGCTTTAAACCTGGGATGCCGTGGACCACTTCCTCATTAACGGAAACACAAATACTGGCCGGGAAGCCCTGATAACCCTTAAAAGCCGGTACGGCACCATTCTTCCGGATATAATCCTCAGCTATCCGGTCCAGTTCGGCAGTAGTTACCCCGGGGGCGATATGGTCTTTAAGTTTAGCCAGGGTCCGGGCCACGATCCGTCCCGCCTCACGCATCAGGGCTATTTCCCGCCGCGACTTTAAAACTATCATTGCCAGTCTCTTCCCAGGGCCGTACCGATGGCCCGGCTTACGGCCGCAATATCCTGGCTGCCGTCAATTTCCTTTAAGATACCGCGCTGGCGGTAATAGGTGATGAGGGGCGCCGTTTGCTCCCTGTAGACATCCAGCCGTTTGCCTACGGTTGCTGCGTTGTCGTCGGCTCGCTGGATGAGCTCCCCGCCGCAAACATCGCATTTGCCGGCTTCAGCCGGTGGATTGTACTGGAGATGGTAGGTGGCCCCGCACTGGCGGCAGACACGGCGGCCTGTCAGGCGTGCCATGAGTTCCTCCCGCGGCACCTCAATATCAATAACCGCGTCCAGCTTTTCCTTTCTCCCGGCCAGCCAGGCATCCAGGGCTTCGGCCTGGGCCACCGTCCGCGGGAAACCGTCCAGTAAAAAACCGTGCCGGCAGTCGAACTGGCTCAGGCGTTCCTGGACCAGCCCAATAGTTACAGCATCGGGCACCAGGCTCCCGCTTTGCAGATACTTTGCTGCCTGGCGTCCCAATTCTGTACCTTCTTTAATGGCCTGGCGGAACATATCCCCGGAAGAAATATGGGGTATACCCAAATGCTTGCAGATTAACCCGGCCTGGGTACCCTTACCGGCCCCAGGTGGCCCCAGCAATACCAAACGCATCCTTTTTAGCCCCCCGTATTTACTTCATAAAGCCCTGATAGTGCCGCAGCAACAGGTGGGACTCCAGCTGTTTCATGGTTTCCAGGGCCACACCGACTACAATCAGGAGGGAAGTACCCCCGAAGTAAACGTTAATGCCGGTAGCGGCCATCAGAATATTGGGCAGCACGGCGATAAAGGCCAGGAAAATCGCCCCTGCCAGGGTTATCCGGGTTAAGATCCGTTCAATATATTCGGCAGTCGGCCGGCCGGGTCGCAAACCCGGGATAAAGCCGCCGTACTTCTTCATATTATCGGCCACATCCTGCGGGTTAAAGGTCACGGCCGTATAGAAGTAGGTGAAGAAGATAATCAGCAGCGCATAGAGGATCATATAGAAAGCCGACCGCGGGTCAAAGAACCTAACAATAGCCTGGGCCAGGCTGCTGTGCGGGAACCAGGAAGCCAGGGTGCTGGGAAAGAGCAGGATGGACATGGCAAAGATCACAGGAATAACCCCGGCCTGGTTGACCTTTAAGGGGATGTGGGTACTCTGCCCGCCGTAAATCCTCCGGCCCACCACCCTCTTGGCATACTGCACGGTAATCCGGCGTTCCCCTTGCTGCATGGCCACTACGGCAGCAATGATTACTACGGCAATAATGGCAAAGAGGATTAGAGAAATGATACTTACCTCTCCGGATGCGAGGTACTGGTAGAGGCTTACAGCACCAGCCGGCAGGCGGGAAACAATCCCGGCGAAGATGATCAAGGAAATGCCGTTACCAATACCCTTTTCCGTAATCAGTTCCCCCAGCCACATGAGGAAAGCCGTCCCTGCAGTCAGCATTACCGCGACCACCAGGTAATTGTGCAGGCCTGGCCTCAAGAAGGCCCCCGAACGCGCGAGATACAGGGCCATACCCAGGGCCTGGAGGAGGCCTAAAATGACCGTCCCGTAACGGGTATACTGGACGATTTTTTTGCGGCCTTCGATATCCTCTTTGGCCAGCCGCTCCAGGGCTGGAATGACCACCGTCAGGAGCTGCATGATAATCGAGGCATTGATATAGGGCATAATGCCCATGGCAAACACGGTAAATCGCTTGAAGGCCCCCCCGGAAATAACGTCAAAAAAACCCAGTATCGTGCCGCCACGAACCAGTTCCTGCAGGACGGCATTATTGATTCCCGGCAGGGGCACATGGGCGCCAAAGCGGAAGACGATAAACATCATCATGGTAAAAAATATCTTCTTCCGCAGGTCTTCCAGCTTCCAGGCGCTGGCCAGGGTATTTAGCACTTACATCACCTCAACTTTGCCGCCGGCAGCCTCAATTTTGGCAATGGCCTGGCGGCTGGCAGCCTGAACCCTCACGGTCAGGGGCTTGGTTATTTCACCATCGCCCAGGATTTTGACGCCGTTCCTGGCCTGCTTGACGAGGCCGGCCCTGGCCAGAACCTCCGGCGTCACGACAGTATCCGGTTCAAAGCGTTCCAGTTCGCCGACATTAACAACCGTTAACTCGCGGGCAAATTTATTGGTGAAGCCCCTTTTCGGCAGGCGGCGGCTCAAGGGCATCTGGCCACCTTCAAAGCCACGGCGGACGCCGCCCCCGGAGCGTGCTTTTTGCCCTTTATGGCCGCGACCGGAAGTTTTGCCCAGGCCGGAGCCGATACCCCGTCCTACCCGGGTAGGTTTAAACCTGGAACCAGGTGCTGGATGTAACTCATGCAGCCGCACCCCTGTCACCTCCTATTCTACTTCCTCGCACTTGACCAGGTGGGCCAGCTTTTTTATCTGGCCCCTGACAACCGGCGTGTCAGGGCGGATAATTTCCGCATGCAATTTCTTAAGACCCAGTGCGCGGGCCGTCTTCCTTTCCGTTTCCGGTCGACCGATTAAGCTTTTTACCAGGGTAATCTTCAAATTTGCCAATGCCAACTCCTCCTAGCCAAGCAGCTCGGCCACAGTTTTACCCCGGAGGCGGGCTACGTCTTCAGCCCTCTTCAGACCCTTTAAACCTTCGAGGGTGGCATAGACAACATTATTGGGGTTGGCCGATCCCAAGCTTTTGGTCAAGATGTCCCTGATTCCGGCAGCTTCCAGAACCGCTCGCACCGGTCCTCCGGCAATAACTCCGGTACCGGGGGCTGCGGGTTTAAGCAAAACTTTCCCCGCGCCAAAATGGCCTATAATTTCGTGGGGAATGGTCGTACCCACCATGGGTACTTTAATGAGATTCTTTTTGGCATCTTCAATACCCTTGCGGATGGCTTCCGGCACTTCGCTGGCCTTGCCCAGGCCCGCACCGACATGGCCTTTGCCGTCGCCGACAACCACCAGGGCTGAAAAACTAAAGCGCCGGCCGCCCTTTACAACTTTAGCAACACGGTTGATATGGACGACTTTTTCCGTTAACTCCAGGTCCTTATTTTCAACGCGCGGCATTTTTCCCCTCCTTCCCCTTTAAAAATCCAGCCCTGCTTCCCGGGCGCCTTCAGCCAGGGCAGCTATGCGGCCATGGTAAATATTGCCGCCCCGATCAAAAACTACTTTCTTAATCCCTTTAGCCAGAGCCTTCTGGGCGATAAGTTCGCCAACCTTCCTGGCGGCAGCTTTATTCCCGGTAGCTTCCAGGTCTTTTAATGCCGGGTCCAGGGTTGAAGCAGCCACCAGGGTTATACCCCGGGTATCGTCCACTACCTGGGCGTAGATATGGCGCAGGCTGCGGTAGACACTCAGACGGGGCCGTTCAGGAGTGCCCATTATGCGCCGCCGCACCCGCAGGTGCTTCCGCTGCCGCGTGAGTTTGCGGTCTATCCTCTTGAACATTCCTTTACCCCCTATTTTTTACCGCCCTTGGCGCCAGTCTTACCAACTTTGCGCCGGATATACTCATCTTCATACTTAATGCCCTTGCCCTTATAGGGCTCCGGGGGACGGACGTCGCGAATATTGGCCGCCAGTGCCCCTACCGCTTCTTTGTCGATGCCTTTGACAATTATCTTGTTGGGGGCCGGCACTTCAATCTCCAGCCCTTCTCCCGGCACTATTTCTACCGGATGGGAATAGCCTACCGTCAGCACCAGTTTGTTCCCCTGCTTGGCGGCGCGGTAGCCTACCCCTACCAGCTCCAGGCTTTTTTGAAAGCCCTTGGTGACACCATCAACCATATTTTGCAGCAGGGCCCGGGAAAGACCATGCAGGGCGCGGTGGGGTTTGGCATCCGAGGGGCGGCTGACCTTCAATACATCGCCTTCCCGGCTAATGGTAATCTCGGCCGGGAACTGGCGGGTAAGTTTTCCCCTGGGGCCCTTTACCGTTACCGTATTGCCGTCAATGCTTACTTCTACCCCTGCCGGTACCTGCACCGGCTTTCTGCCTATGCGTGACACTTAAACACCTCCAGCCTTACCAGATATAACAGATAACTTCGCCGCCGACGCCTTCCCGGCGAGCCTGTTTATCCGTGAGTATCCCTTTGCTGGTAGAAATTATAGCCACTCCCAGGCCTCCAAGAACTTTGGGGATTTCGCCCTTCCTGGCATAGATCCGGAGCCCCGGGCGGCTGATGCGCTTAATGCCGGTAATAACCTTTTCTTTGTTGGGCCCGTACTTGAGATAAATTCTTAAGATGCCCTGCTTGTTGTCTTCAATATACTCGTAGTTCTTGATATAACCTTCGTTCTTCATTATTTCAGCTATAGCCCGCTTCATTTTGGAAGCCGGTACTTCCACCTTCTCCTGGTACACCATGTTGGCGTTACGAATGCGGGTCAGGAAATCAGCAATGGGATCGGTCATCAACTTGAACTACCCCCTTCCTTCTCGTCCCGCACTTACCAGCTGGCTTTCACTATACCAGGAAGCTCTCCCCTGTAGGCCAGCTCGCGGAAACAGATACGGCACAGGCCGAACTTCCGCATATAAGCATGGGGACGGCCACAGCGCAGGCAACGGTTATATGCGCGTACCTTGAACTTCTGGGGACGTGCTTGTTTGACACGTAAAGATTTCTTGGCCATGGATTTCCTCCTTCATCATTGTTCCCGGAACGGCATGCCAAAAGCGCGCAGGAGTTCCCGCGCTTCTTCATCGCTTTTTGCCGTAGTCACCATAGTTATTTCCAGGCCCCGGGTTTTGTCGATCTTGTCATATTCAATCTCCGGGAAAATCAGCTGTTCTCTCAGGCCCAGGGAATAGTTACCGCGGCCGTCAAAGGAATTGGGAGACACGCCCTGGAAATCCCTAACCCGGGGCAGGGCCACGTTGATCAGGCGGTCCAGAAACTCGTACATTCTGTCTCCCCGCAGGGTTACCTTGCAGCCGATACTGTTTCCCTGGCGCAGTTTAAAGGCAGCAATAGATTTTTTGGCCTTGGTAACAATAGGTTTTTGCCCGGTAATGGCCATCAGGTCCTGAACCGCATTCTCTATGGCCTTGGGGTTCTGGGTTGCCTCGCCGACACCCATGTTGACAACGATTTTTTCCAGTTTGGGGATCTCCATGACATTTTTGTAGCCAAATTTATCCTGCAAGAGCTTGCGTATCTCTGTCAGGTATTTTTCCTTCAGTCTAGCCAAAGCCAGCCCTCCTTTACCTGGGCTTAATCAATTACTTCGCCGCACTTTTTACACACCCGGGTCTTGGTCCCATCGGCCAGAAATTGTTTCCCGATGCGGGTAGGCCGGTTGCACTTGCTGCAAAAGAGCATGACATTGCTGCTGGCCACCGGAGCCTCCTTTTCAATAATCCCTCCTTGGGGCATCTTGGGGGTGGGACGGGTGTGCCGTTTAACGATGTTTACCCCTTCGACGATGACCCGGCCTTTAGCGCGGTCGACGCTCAATACTTTGCCTTTTTTGCCGGCATCCTTACCGGTGATTACCATGACCAGGTCACCTTTTTTAACGTGTACCTTGACTGGGGTCAATTTCAAGCCACCTCCCTTTTCCTACAGGACTTCCGGGGCCAGGGAGATGATCTTCATGAAATCTTTATCCCGCAGTTCCCTGGCTACCGGCCCAAAAATGCGCGTACCTCGCGGGTTGTTTTGTTCGTTGATGATTACCGCTGCGTTTTCATTAAAGCGGATATAGGAACCGTCTTCGCGTTTTATTGCCTTTGTCGTCCGTACGACTACCGCCCGGACGACATCCCCCTTCTTAACCACGCCCCCTGGCGTTGCCTCTTTAACGGAGGCAATAATCACATCACCAACACTGGCATAACGCCGTTTGGAGCCGCCCAGGACGCGTATGCACATCAGTTTCCTGGCGCCGGTATTGTCGCCGACTTTGAGGATCGTCTGTTGCTGGATCATGCTTTACCTCCTTCCCGGCGAAAAATAAGGCTACCTGGCTTTCTCCAGGATCTCCACCACCCGCCAGCGCTTTTCTTTGCTTAAAGGCCGGGTTTCCATAATCTTGACTTTATCGCCAATGCGGCATTCATTTTTTTCATCATGGGCCTTGAATTTCTTTGTTTTGCGGATGATTTTACCGAGCAGCGGGTGGCGAACCCGGTTTTCTACCGCTACCACCACGGTTTTGTCCATTTTATCGCTGACAACACTGCCGATCCTGGTCTTACGGTAATTTCTTTCCAAAAGGCCTGCCCCCTTCCTGTACCGTAATTGTCATTATGCCCGTTCCCGTTTCAGTTCCCGTTCCCGTAAGATTGTCTTGGCCCGGGCGATGCTCCGGCGGACTTCCCGCAGGCGCATGGGATTGTCTATCTGGCCGGTGGCCAACTGGAAACGCAGGTTAAAAAGTTCCTGCTTCAGCTCGCCCACCTTTTGCAGCAACTCTTCCGTGGTCAACTCGCGTATTTCTTTAGCTTTCATTGACCTCACCACCCACTTCCGACCGTTTTACGAACTTGGTTTTAATTGGCAGCTTGTGGGAGGCCAGGCGCATTGCCTCGCGGGCTACATCTTCGGTAACTCCGGCCATCTCAAAAAGGATCCGCCCCGGCTTAACAACGGCTACCCAGTACTCCGGCGCTCCCTTGCCGCTGCCCATCCGGGTCTCAGCCGGCTTTGCGGTAATGGGGGTGTCGGGAAAAATCTTGATCCATACCTTGCCGCCGCGTTTAATATAACGGGTCATGGCTATACGGGCAGCCTCAATCTGGCGGCTGGTGATCCAGGCCGGTTCCAGGGCCTGCAACCCGTATTCCCCGAAGTGAATCTCATTCCCCCGGGTTGCCTTGCCCCTGGTGCCCGGTCGATGCGGTTTGCGGTATTTTACCCTTTTGGGCATTAACATTATTTGCGGCCCCCTTCCTGGACCCTGGCCCGTTCAGGTAATACTTCGCCTTTATAAATCCACACCTTAACACCTATTTTACCATAGGTGGTGCTGGCCTCGGCAAAGCCATAATCGATATCCGCCCTCAATGTGTGCAGGGGGACCTTGCCCTCGCTGTACCACTCGGTGCGGGCGATTTCGGCCCCTGCCAGGCGACCGCCGCAGGCTATTTTAATCCCTAAAGCCCCCAGGCGCATGGCACGGCTTACGGCCTGCTTCATGGCCCGCCGGAAAGCAACCCTCTTTTCCAGCTGGGCGGCAATATTTTCGGCCACCAGCTGGGCATTAAGTTCCGGTTTTTTAATCTCAACGATGTTGAGGCTTACTTGCTTACCGGTTAAACGCTCCAGTTCTTTCCGCAGGGCCTCAACTTCGGAACCGCCCCGGCCGATGATAACTCCCGGCCTGGCAGTATTGATTATCACCTTGACGCGATTGGCCGCCCGTTCAATCTCCACATTGGCAATACCCGCCTGGTAGAGACGCTTCTTTATGAACTCGCGTATTTTCAGGTCTTCGTGGAGCAAGGTTTTATATTCCTTGTCCGCATACCAGCGGGAATCCCAATCGCGGATAATGCCGAGACGTAATCCCTTGGGGTGAACTTTTTGACCCACGAAATCAATCCTCCTTTTCCCCAACCACCACAGTTATATGGCTGGTACGTTTCCGCCGAATATTGGCCCTGCCCATGGCCCGCGGCTGGTAGCGTTTCAAGGTCGGCCCTTCGTCAACATAAGCGCGGGTGACCACCAGCTGGCTGGCATCCAGATCGTAATTATGCTCAGCATTGGCGACAGCCGATTTTAATACCTTGGCTACCGCCCGGGCCCCCCGTTTGGGCGTGACCATCAGGATGGCCTCGGCCTCCCGCACTCCTTTGCCGCGTATCAAATCAACCACCTGGCGGACGCGCCGCGGGGAAATCCGGATATATTTAGCTACCGCCCTTGCTTCCATCTGTTTACCCCCTACTTCAGCGCTGTGGAACGCTCAGTGTGGGCGCCGTGCCCCCGGAAAATACGGGTGGGAGCAAACTCGCCCAGCTTGTGCCCGACCATATCTTCGGTGATATAAATTGGTACGTGCTTGCGGCCGTCGTGGACGGCTATGGTGTGTCCTACCATTTCCGGAAAGATAGTTGAACGGCGGGACCAGGTTTTGATCACCCGTTTAGTACCCTTCTCGTTCATTTCAATAATTTTCTTGAGCAGCTTTTCATCACAATACGGCCCTTTTTTCAGGGAGCGGCCCATAAAAAGGAACCTCCTTTCACCCCTTTATTGGTTCCGGCGCTTGACAATGAGCTTATCGCTTGGCTTCCGCTTTTTACGTGTTTTAACGCCCAGGGCCGGTTTGCCCCACGGTGTTACCGGGTGCTTGCGGCCTACTGGAGCTTTTCCTTCGCCGCCGCCATGGGGATGGTCCACCGGATTCATGACCACACCGCGCACCGTCGGCCGGATACCCAGCCAGCGACTGCGTCCTGCTTTGCCAATGGTGATATTTTCCCAGTCGAGGTTGCCCACCTGGCCAATAGTTGCCCGGCATTCTTCCTGCACCTTGCGCAATTCGCCGGAAGGCAGGCGCAGGAGGGCATAACCGTTTTCTTTGGCCATCAGCTGGGCACTGGTCCCGGCTGCCCGGACCATCTGGCCGCCTTTCCCGGGCTTAAGCTCAATATTGTGCACCAAAGTACCAACCGGTATCTGGCTTAAAGGCAGCGCGTTACCGGTTTTTATATCAGCCCCGGGACCGCTGATAATCTGGTCACCAACCTGCAGGTTTTCCGGTGCCAGGATATAGCGCTTCTCGCCGTCGGCATAATTAATCAGGGCAATATTGGCCGAACGATTGGGATCATACTCAATGGTCGCCACGCGGCCGGGAATGCCATCTTTATCACGTTTAAAATCGATGATCCGGTACAGGCGCTTGTGCCCCCCGCCCCGGTGCCTGACAGTAAGCCGTCCCTGGTTATTACGCCCCCCGGTTTTCTTTAAAGGTGCCACCAGGGGTTTATAAGGTTCCACTGCGGTAATCTCGGCAAAGGTAGATACTGTCATCTGCCGCCGGCCGGGAGAAGTGGGTTTAAACTTCTTAATGGCCATTTTGCTTCTCTCCTTGATTTTAAGCTACTCCAACCCTTCAAAGACCTTGATTTTATCGCCAGGTCTCAAGGTAACAATAGCTTTCTTCCGATCCGGTTGCCGCCCCTGGTAACGACCTACCCGGCGCATTTTGCCGCGGTCCATCAGGGTATTGACCTTCAACACTTTGACGTTAAAAAGTTTCTCGATGGCATTCTTGATTTCAATTTTATTGGCCCCGCGATCAACTATAAAAGTATATTTATTTTCCGCCATCAACCCGGTAGTTTTTTCCGTTACCAGGGGCTGAAGGATTATTTCTTCAGGAGCCCGCATCAGGCCGGCACCTCCTTATCGCTAAGTCAGAGGTCAGAAGCGTCATGTTCATATTTAAGCTTCCTGGGCAATTGCCGGTTTCTCAGCTGGAATAAGGGATTCCTCAATTCGGGATATCGCCTCTTTAGTAATGACCAGCTTGTCATGAGCTAGAAGATCATAGACGTTTAGTCCCGCAGAGGTCAAACAAGTCACTCCCGGTAAATTACGGGCCGACAACTCAACATTGGGCTCTTTGCCTGCGGTGACTACAAGAGCTTTATCTTCGACATGCAGAGCCTTGAGAACGGCCACCATGTCCTTCGTCCGCGGCCTGGCCAGCTTTAACTCGTCCAGGACAATTATATTGCCCTCACGTACTTTGCTCGCCAGGGCCGAACGTAGAGCCAAACGGCGCACTTTTTTGGGCAGCTTGAAGCCATAATCGCGGGGCTGGGGACCAAAAATTACTGCTCCGCCACGCCACAGGGGCGAGCGAATACTACCCGCCCGGGCCCGGCCGGTGCCCTTTTGCCGCCAGGGCTTGCGGCCGCCGCCGCTAACTTCGGCCCAACCGCGGGTTGCTGCCGTGCCCCGGCGCCGGCTGGCCAGCTGCATGACCACAGCCTGATGGAGGACGGCTTCGTTAACCTCGCCACCAAAGATGCGGTCATCCAGGTCCATTTCCCCTACTTGCTGGCCCTGTATATTGTACACGGCTACTCTGGGCATTGCCTGTTAGCCTCCCTTTACCGAATTCTTAATTACCAGCAGCCCCCGGCGCGGGCCCGGAACGGAACCCTTGATCAGCAGGAGATTGCGCTCGGGGTCGTTCTTGATAACCTCCAGGCCCAGTACCGTAACCCTTTCGGCACCCATATGCCCGGGCAAGCGACGCCCTTTAAAAACGCGGGCCGGTCCTTTGGCCGCCAGGGACCCGGGACGGCGGTGGTACTTGGAACCGTGCTCCATGGGGCCACGGTGAAAACCGTGACGTTTAATGCCGCCGGCAAAACCTTTACCTTTGGATATACCGGTAACATCAACCTTTTCGCCGGGGCTAAAAATATCAGCTTTAATTTCCTGGCCCACTTGATAATCCTTGCTATCTTCTAAACGTAATTCCCGGACATAACGAAAAGGAGTTACTCCGGCCTTGCTAAAATGTCCCCGCAATGGTTTATTAACCTTCTTTTCTTTGATGGGTTCAAAACCCACCTGCAAGGCTTCATATCCATCGGTAGCGACAGTCTTTTTCTGGATGACGACACAGGGGCCGGCCTGGACAACTGTTACCGGAATGGCCCGGCCGGTATCATCAAAAATCTGGGTCATGCCTATTTTTTTCCCTAAAATACCCTTGCGCACCCTGATACTACCCCCTACAGCTTGATCTCAATATCAACCCCTGCCGGGAGATCCAGGCGCATCAATGCGTCTACCGTCTTGGGCGTTGGCTCGTGAATATCAATCAAACGCTTGTGGGTCCGCATTTCAAACTGCTCCCGGGAATCTTTATTCACATGGGGTGAGCGTAAAATCGTAAAAATATTTTTCTCCGTCGGCAGCGGAATGGGGCCGGATACTACTGCCCCGGTGCGCCTGGCCGTCTCGACAATTTTTTGGGATGACTGGTCTAACAGGCGGTGATCAAAGGCCTTAAGACGGATGCGGATCTTCTGCCTGGCCATGGGTTATTTACCCTCCTTCATGGCACGGGATCAGGCATAAAGCCTGATCCCTGGCCTGGTAATTATTCAATAATCCCGGTCACGACGCCGGCGCCTACAGTGCGGCCGCCTTCACGGATGGCAAACCGTAAGCCTTCTTCTATGGCTATGGGCGTAATGAGCTCGATGCTCATGCGGATGTTGTCCCCCGGCATCACCATCTCTACACCTTCCGGTAGCTTCACTACACCCGTCACATCCGTCGTCCGGAAGTAGAACTGCGGCCGGTACCCGTTGAAAAACGGTGTGTGCCGCCCTCCTTCTTCTTTCGTCAGTACGTATACTTCGGCGTTGAATTTCGTGTGCGGTTTGATGGACCCGGGCTTGGCCAGTACCATCCCCCGTTCTACTTCTTTGCGCTCTACGCCCCGCAGCAGCGTCCCGATGTTGTCCCCCGCTACCGCTTCGTCTAATATCTTCCTGAACATCTCTACACCGGTCACTACCGTCTTCCTTATCTGGTCCCTTAAGCCTATTATCTCTACTTCATCCCCTACCTTCACTTTCCCGCGCTCTACCCTGCCGGTGGTCACCGTACCCCGGCCCGTAATCGTGAATACGTCTTCGATGGGCATCAGGAAGGGTTTGTCAACATCCCGTTCCGGCGTCGGAATGTAGCTGTCTACCGCGTCCATCAGTTCCCAGATATGGCTGCACCATTCGCATTCCCGCTTGCCGCAGCCGCATTCCATCGCTTTCAGGGCGCTCCCTTTCACAATCGGAATCTCGTCTCCCGGGAATTCGTATTCGCTTAACAGTTCCCTCACTTCCATCTCTACCAGCTCTAACAGCTCGGGATCGTCTACCTGGTCGACCTTGTTCATGAAGACTACAATGTACGGTACGCCTACCTGCCGCGCTAAAAGTATATGTTCCCGCGTCTGCGGCATGGGACCGTCCGCCGCCGATACTACTAATATGGCGCCGTCCATCTGGGCTGCTCCCGTGATCATGTTCTTTACGTAGTCCGCGTGCCCGGGGCAGTCGACGTGGGCGTAATGCCGCTTCTCTGTCTCGTACTCTACGTGCGCCGTGGCTATGGTGATGCCCCGTTCCCGCTCTTCCGGCGCTTTGTCGATCTGGTCGTACGCTGTCGGTACTGCACCCCCGGCTTTCGCCAGACAGAAGGTGATGGCTGCCGTCAGCGTCGTCTTGCCGTGGTCTACGTGTCCTATCGTCCCTACGTTCACGTGGGGTTTCTTGCGCTCAAATTTTTGTTTGGCCATGTGTCGTTTTGCCTCCTCCTAAAAACTCTGTTGCAGGCCGGCCGTCGCGCGCTCGCGTCATCGGCATTACCGGGATAACGCAACGTCTCCCAGGTCAAAAACTCGCTCGCTCCCGACAAATGCCAGCCTTTTTTATGCCTTTGCTGGTGGCAGCTTGCTAATCTGGATGGCTATGCAGAAATGAACCGGGGAGAAGTGGAACCGCTTCTCCCTTCCCACTTCTCCTATGCTCCCTGGCGTTTAGCTATAATCTCGGCAGCAATATTCTGGGGCACCTCTTCGTAATGATCAAACTGCATCACATAGGTACCCCGGCCCTGAGTCCGCGACCGCAGGTCGGTGGCATAGCCGAACATCTCGGCCAGGGGAACAAAGGCGCGAATGACCTGGGCACCGGCCCGTGGTTCCATACCCTCCACCCGGCCGCGGCGGGCATTCAGGTCGCCAATCACGTCGCCCATATATTCCTCCGGTACCACTACCTCGACCTTCATGATCGGTTCCAGCAGAACCGGCCCGGCCTTTTTGGCAGCATCCTTGAAGGCCAGCGAACCGGCAATCTTAAAGGCCATTTCTGAAGAGTCGACCTCGTGGTAGGAACCGTCTACCAGGGACACCCGGACATCTACTACCGGGTAGCCGGCCAGGACGCCGTTGCTCATGGCTTCCTGGACGCCGGCGTCAACTGCCGGTACATACTCTTTGGGAACGACCCCGCCGACGATCTTGTTGACGAACTCATAACCCTTGCCGGGCTCCTGAGGCTCTACTTCAATAACCACGTGCCCGTACTGGCCGCGGCCGCCCGTCTGGCGGATAAACTTGCCTTCGGCCTTGACCGGCCGGCGAATAGTTTCTTTGTAGGCCACCTGGGGCCGACCGACCTTGGCCCCCACTTTAAACTCCCGCAGCAGGCGATCGACAATTATCTCCAGGTGCAATTCGCCCATGCCGGAGATAATGGTCTGGCCGGTTTCAGGGTCGGTATGCATCTTAAAGGTTGGGTCCTCTTCGGCCAGCTTCTGGAGGGCCAGGCTCATCTTCTCCTGGTCGGCTTTAGTTTTGGGTTCGATGGCCACAGAAATAACCGGCTCGGGGAATTCCATGGCCTCCAGGACAATGGGATGCTGCTCATCACACAGGGTATCGCCGGTGGTCGTTTCCTTCAAGCCCACCGCCGCCGCGATATCACCGGCATAGGCCTCATCAACTTCCTCCCGGTGATTGGCGTGCATGCGTAAGATGCGGCCGATTCGCTCCCGGCGTCCCTTGGTGGAATTGTAAACATAAGAGCCGGATTTTATGGTCCCGGAATAAACCCGGAAAAAGGTTAACTTGCCCACGTAGGGGTCGGCCATAATTTTAAAGGCCAGGGCGGCAAAGGGCTCGTTATCGCTGGAGTGACGCTCGTCCTCGGAGCCTGTTTCCGGGTCAATACCCTGGATGGCCGGCACGTCAGTAGGCGCCGGCAAGAAATCTACCACCGCATCCAGGAGCGGCTGGACGCCTTTGTTTTTGAAGGAAGAACCGCAGAGGACCGGCACTATTTTCACCGCAATGGTCGCCTTGCGAATACCGGCTTTGATCTCCTCTTCCGTCAGCTCTTCCCCTTCCAGGTACTTGAGCATCAACTCTTCATCGCTTTCGGCCACGGCCTCCAGCAGCTTTTCCCGGTATTCGCGCACCAGTTCTTCCATATCTTCCGGTACAGGCCCTTCTTCAATCGTGGTTCCTAACTCATCAGTAAAGTAAATGGCCTTCAGCCGGATTAAATCCACCAGGCCGCGGAAATTATCTTCGGCGCCAATGGGTAACTGGATGGGTACCGGATTGGCTCCCAGGCGGTCGGCAATCATCTTGACGCCCCGGTAAAAATCGGCCCCGATGCGGTCCATTTTATTGATGTAGGCGATCCGGGGCACACCGTATTTATCCGCCTGGCGCCAGACAGTTTCCGACTGGGGCTCTACCCCGCCTACAGAACAGAAGACGGCTATTGCCCCATCCAGGACGCGCAGGGAGCGTTCTACTTCTACGGTAAAGTCCACGTGGCCTGGCGTGTCGATAATGTTAATACGATGATCACGCCAGAAGCAGGTAGTGGCAGCCGAGGTTATAGTGATACCCCGTTCCTGTTCCTGGACCATCCAGTCCATCGTTGCATTACCATCATGTACTTCGCCCATACGATGCACGCGGCCGGTATAAAAAAGTATCCTCTCGGTGGTAGTGGTTTTACCGGCATCAATATGGGCCATGATGCCGATATTCCTGGTTTTTTCCAGTGGGTATTCTCGAGCCATAAAGTTTCATCCCTTCTTATAATCAGGTTTCAGGTACCGGAGGTCGCTGTGAGGCGAGACCCCCAGTTCCTGGGCCCCTGACCCCCACACCTACCACCGGTAATGAGCAAAGGCTTTGTTGGCTTCCGCCATCTTATGGGTATCTTCGCGCTTTTTCACGGCACCGCCGGTGTTATTGGCGGCATCCATCAACTCGGCAGCAAGTTTCTCGGCCATACTCTTCCCGCTACGCGCCCGGGCGTAGTTTACCAGCCAGCGGATACCCAAAGTTTGCCGCCTTTCCGGCCGTACCTCCACCGGCACCTGGTAGTTGGCACCACCTACGCGGCGCGCCTTAACTTCCAGCAGGGGCATTACATTTTTGAGGGCCTGCTCAAAGACCTCCACCGGGTCCTTACCGGTTTTTTTCCTGATGGTGTCAAAGGCTTCATAGCAAATCCGCTGGGCCAGCGATTTCTTACCATTGAGCATGACCTGGTTAATCAATTTGGTAACCTTGGTGCTCCCGTAAAGCGGGTCCGGCAATACCTCCCGCCGGGGAACACTGCCTCGCCGTGGCAACCCTTATCCCCCCTTACCACTACTTTTTGGGCCGCTTGGCCCCGTACTTGGAGCGGCCCTGGTTACGGTTCTGGACGCCGGCAGAATCGAGGGCACCCCTGATGATATGATACCTAACACCCGGCAAATCCTTAACCCTGCCCCCTCTTACCAGGACCACTGAGTGTTCCTGCAAATTATGACCAATACCGGGGATATAGGCGGTTACCTCAATGCCATTGGTGAGGCGTACCCGGGCTACCTTGCGCAGGGCTGAATTGGGCTTTTTAGGCGTGGTTGTATATACACGGGTGCAGACACCCCGCTTCTGGGGGCATTCCTTCAGGGCTGGCGCCGTCGACTTTTTGACGACCTTTTCCCGCGCCTCGCGTACCAGCTGCTGGATTGTCGGCATTCCTTCCACCTCCTTCCCCGGCTATTCTTCCAGAATGACGGCTGAGGCCGAGCCCACTTCGATACCGCAGGCCCGCCCCAGCTCTTTCATTGAGTCCACCTCGACTATTTCTACACCCCGTGCGCGGCATAGCTGAATTAAAGGCCCGGTTACATGGGGCTCGGCATCCTTAGCTATATAGACCACCCGGGCTGTCCCCTTCATTACCGCTTTGGTGACCTGCTTGGTGCCCACCGCTCGTTTTTTGGCCACCCGCAAACGTTCATAGGACATAGTTCAACCCCCCTGGGCAGTCACACTTTTTTATAGTATCATTTTCCGGTAGCCGTGTCAACAGATTCTGGAGCAGCCTCTTCTTGGGTTTCAGCTTCCGGGGTTATTACGCGGAGCTGCCGGTAACGGCTCATACCGGTACCGGCCGGGATCAGCTTGCCGATAATGACGTTCTCCTTCAGGCCCAGGAGGGGGTCTACCCGTCCCTTGATAGCCGCTTCCGTCAGCACCCGCGTCGTCTCCTGGAAGGAAGCTGCCGACAGGAAGGAATCCGTCGCCAGAGAGGCCTTGGTGATACCCAGCAGCACCGGCCGCGCCGTGGCCGGACGGCCGCCCGTCGCCTGGACCCTCTGGTTTACCTCTTCAAATTCAAAGGCATCCACCAGGGTGCCGGGCAGGAGGTCGGTGTCGCCTTCGTCTTCTACCTTGACTTTACGCAGCATCTGGCGGATCATCACTTCGATATGCTTGTCGTTGATGTCCACCCCCTGCAGGCGGTAAACCCGCTGCACTTCCCGCAGAAGATAGAGCTGGACACCCCGGACGCCCTTTACCTTTAACAGGTCGTGGGGGTTAACGGAGCCTTCCGTTAACTCATCACCGGCTTCTACATGGTCGCCTTCGTTAACCTTCAGGCGGGAGCCATAGGGAACATTATAGGTAAACTTTTCCCCGTTGGCGTCGGTAATTTCAATCTCCCGTCCCCGCCGGCCCCGGACTTCGTTAATGGCGGTAATGGTGCCGCTAACCTCGGCGATGATGGCCTGACCTTTGGGTTTGCGGGCTTCAAAAAGTTCTTCTACCCGGGGTAGACCCTGGGTGATGTCCTCACCGGCCACACCGCCGGTATGGAAGGTGCGCATGGTCAGCTGGGTACCCGGTTCGCCGATGGACTGGGCGGCGATGATGCCAACCGCTTCGCCGATTTCTACATCCTTACCCGTGGACAGGTCCTGACCGTAGCACTTGCGGCAGACGCCGTAGCGGGTCCGGCAGGTGAGGACCGAGCGGATCTTTACCTTTTTAATGCCGGCAGCTACAATGGCCCGGGCCGCCTCTTCACTGATCATGGTGTCGGCGGCGACCAGGAGTTCCCCGGTTTCCGGGTGGTAGACATCCTCCAGGGCATAGCGCCCGGTCAGACGCTCCTCCATTTTTTCGATTACCTGATTGCCCTCGTGGATCTCCTCCACTTCAATGCCGGCCGTGGTGCCGCAGTCGTCTTCCCGGACTATTACATCCTGGGCCACGTCCACCAGGCGCCGGGTAAGGTAACCGGAGTCCGCCGTGCGCAGGGCCGTATCGGCCAAACCCTTACGGGCGCCGTGGGTGGAAATAAAGTACTCCAGCACTGTCAGTCCTTCACGGAAATTGGCCTTGATGGGCAGGTCGATAATCCGGCCGGCCGGGTCGGCCATAAGGCCCCGCATACCGGCCAGCTGGCGGATCTGCTGGACATTACCCCGGGCACCGGAATTGGCCATCATGAACACGGGGTTGAATTTGTCCATGCTCGCCATAAGCTTTTTGGTCAGGGTGTCGGTGGCCTTATTCCAGAGGGATATGACCTTCTGGTAACGTTCTTCCTCGCTGATTAAACCTTTGCGGTATTGCTGGTCGATTTTTTCTACCGCCGCTTCCGTTTCGGCGATTATCTCCTTTTTCTCCTCCGGCACAACGATATCATTGATGCCAATGGTAAAGCCGGCCAGGGTGGAGTAATGGAAGCCCACTTTTTTGATGCCGTCCAACAATGTGGCAGTAGCTTCCGTTCCCAGGAGTTTATAACAGCGGGCGATGATCTCCGTCAGCTTCTTTTTGTCAACTTCACAGTTATAGTAACCCAGCTCTTTGGGGATGGGGATTTCCCGGTTAAAAATCAGGCGGCCGATGGTCGTCTCCAGGAGCTTGCCGTCTTCCATGCGCACTTTGATCAGGGCATGGACGTCAATATCTTTGTTGAGATAGGCCATATAGGCCTCATCATAGCTGCTAAATACTCGCCCTTCGCCCCTGGCCCCCGGGCTTACGGTGGTCAGGTAATAAGATCCCAACACCATATCCTGGGTCGGCGAAACGACGGGCTTGCCATCCTTGGGGTTCAGGATATGGTGGGCGGCCATCATTAAAAGGCGCGCCTCGGCCTGGGCCTCGGCCGAAAGGGGAACATGGACGGCCATCTGGTCGCCGTCGAAGTCGGCGTTGTACGCCGTGCAGACCAGGGGGTGAATCTGGATGGCCCGCCCTTCCACCAGCACCGGCTCAAAGGCCTGGATTCCCAAACGGTGCAGGGTCGGCGCCCGGTTTAAGAGGACCGGGTGCTCGGCGATGACCTCCTCCAGGACGTCCCAGACCTCATTTTTTACCCGTTCCACCATCCGCTTGGCGCTTTTTATATTATGGGCCAACCCTTTGTCCACCAGCCGCTTCATGACAAAGGGCTTGAAAAGCTCCAGGGCCATCTCTTTGGGCAGGCCGCACTGGTGGATCTTCAGCTCCGGCCCGACGACGATCACCGACCGGCCCGAGTAGTCGACCCGCTTGCCCAAAAGGTTCTGGCGGAAGCGGCCCTGTTTGCCTTTGAGCATGTCGCTTAAGGACTTCAGGGGACGGTTGCCGGGTCCGGTCACCGGCCGGCCGCGGCGGCCGTTATCAATCAGGGCGTCCACGGCTTCCTGGAGCATGCGTTTTTCATTGCGGACAATGATGTCCGGCGCCCCCAGGTCCAGAAGTCTTTTCAGCCGGTTGTTGCGGTTGATTACCCGGCGGTAGAGGTCGTTTAAGTCGGAAGTGGCAAAACGCCCGCCGTCCAGCTGCACCATGGGCCGCAGCTCCGGAGGAATCACCGGAATAACATCCAGGATCATCCACTCGGGACGGTTGCCGGAGGCGCGGAAGGCTTCTACCACTTCCAGGCGGCGGATGGCCCGAATTTTCCTCTGGCCGCTGCTTTCCTTCAGCTCCTGGCGCAGTTCGGCGGCCAGCTGGTCGAGATCGATCTCCTGGAGGAGTTCCTTAATGGCCTCGGCGCCCATGGCCGCCCGAAAACTGTTGCCGTACTTATCCCGGTATTCCCGGTATTCCGCCTCGGTGAGCAGCTGTTTCTTCAAGAGGGGGGTGTCGCCAGGATCAATTACCACGTAGGACACGAAATAAAGGACCTTCTCCAGGGCACGGGGCGACATGTCGAGGATGAGGCCCATGCGACTGGGGATGCCTTTAAAGTACCAGATGTGGGAAACGGGAGCCGCCAGCTCAATATGACCCATCCGCTCCCGGCGCACCTTGGAACGGGTCACTTCCACCCCGCAGCGGTCGCAGACAATCCCCTTGTAACGGACACGCTTGTATTTACCGCAGTGACATTCCCAGTCTTTGGTCGGCCCAAAAATGCGTTCGCAGAAAAGGCCGTCGCGCTCCGGCTTCAGGGTGCGGTAGTTGATGGTTTCCGGTTTCTTCACCTCACCGCTGGACCAGGCACGGATCTGTTCCGGTGAAGCCAGGCCAATGCGCATGCGCTCAAAGTTGCTTACATCCAGCATTATTCCTGCCCCCCCTTGAAGACCTTAAATTTATTCTTCTTCATATTTACCGCCCGGGACCGCCCTGGCCCGGGGTTTAATGACCGAAAAATCACTGTCGAAATCATCACCGTCGACCTCAAGTTCCAGCGCGTCAGGATCGAGGTCGGCTGGTTCAAAGTCCAGGTCTTCTTCCTCTTCCTCTTCTTCGGCCTCTCCGGCGGCTTCTGCCGGCTCGGCTTCAGGCTGGCCCTGGATATCCAGGCTCAGATCCTGGACCGCTTCAACACCATCGTCTTCGTCTTCCTTAATCTCAATCTCTTCGTTTTCCTCGGAGAGGACTTTGACATCCAGCCCCAGGCTCTGGAGTTCTTTAATTAGTACCTTAAAGGATTCCGGCACCCCTGGTTCGGGGACATTTTCCCCTTTGACGATAGCCTCGTAGGTCTTGACGCGGCCGACGACGTCATCGGATTTTACCGTCAGGATCTCCTGGAGGGTATAGGCTGCACCATAGGCCTCCAAAGCCCAGACCTCCATTTCCCCGAAGCGCTGGCCACCAAACTGGGCTTTACCGCCCAGGGGTTGCTGGGTAACCAGGGAATAGGGGCCCGTGGACCGGGCATGAATCTTGTCATCCACCAAGTGGGCCAGTTTCAGCATATACATATAGCCCACGGTGATGGGACGATCAAAGGGCTCGCCGGTACGGCCGTCATAAAGGATAGTTTTGCCGTCTTCGGGCAGGCCGGCTTCTCGCAGTTTTTCCTTAATTTCCTCTTCTGAAGCCCCGTCAAAAACCGGAGTGGCCACATGGATCCCCAGGGTTTTGGCCGCCCAGCCCAGGTGGGTTTCCAGGATCTGGCCTAAATTCATCCGCGACGGCACGCCCAGGGGATTTAAAACAATCTCAATGGGCGTACCGTCGGGGAGGAAGGGCATATCCTCCTCCGGCAGGATGCGGGAGATAACGCCCTTGTTCCCGTGGCGCCCGGCCATCTTATCACCTACGGAAATTTTCCGTTTCTGGGCGACGTAAACCCGGACCAGCTCATTGACCCCGGGTGCCAGCTCGTCGCCATTCTCGCGGGAAAAGACCTTGACGTCGACGACAATGCCGGATTCCCCGTGGGGCACCCTTAAGGAAGTATCCCTAACTTCCCGGGCCTTTTCGCCGAAAATGGCCCTGAGCAAACGCTCTTCGGCAGTCAGCTCCGTCTCGCCCTTGGGAGTGACTTTACCTACCAGGATGTCGCCCGGGCGTACCTCGGCGCCGATCCGGATGATGCCCCGCTCGTCCAGGTCTTTTAAAACGTCTTCACTGACGTTGGGAATATCGCGGGTGATCTCTTCCGGTCCCAGCTTGGTATCCCGGGCGTCGCATTCATATTCTTCAATGTGTATAGAGGTAAAAATGTCTTCCTTGACCAGCTTCTCGCTAATGAGGATGGCGTCCTCATAGTTATACCCTTCCCAGGTCATAAAGGCCACCAGGATATTGCGGCCCAGGGCCAGTTCGCCCTGATTGGTGGAAGGTCCGTCGGCTATGGGCTGACCGACATTTACCCGCTCCCCTTTGCGGACAATGGGCTTCTGGTTAATGCAGGTACCCTGATTGGAACGGACGAATTTTTGCAGGCGGTAAGTATCCAGGGTACCGTCATCGTTACGAATGACAATCTCCCGGGCCGTTACCCTTTCAACAACGCCGCTGTTCCTTGCCAGGACAACCACCCCGGAATCGCGGGCCGCCCGCCATTCCATGCCGGTACCTACCACCGGCGCCTCGGTCCTTAAAAGAGGTACGGCCTGGCGCTGCATGTTGGCTCCCATGAGGGCACGGTTGGCGTCATCATGCTCCAGGAAGGGGATGAGGGCCGTGGCCACACTGACCATCTGCTTGGGAGATACGTCCATGTAATCAACCCGTTCGGCCGGCACAACTACGATTTCTCCGGCATGACGGGCATTAACCCGCTTCTCTAAGAAATGACCCTCTTCATCCAGGGGGGCGTTAGCCTGGGCGATGACGTACTTGTCCTCTTCATCGGCAGTCAGGTAATGAATTTCGTTGGTGACGATGCCTTTTTCTTTGTCTACCCGGCGGTAGGGGGTTTCAATGAAACCAAACTCATTAATGCGGGCATAGGTACTCAAAGAACCAATCAGGCCGATGTTCGGGCCTTCAGGGGTCTCAATGGGACACATGCGGCCATAGTGGGAGGTATGCACGTCCCGCACTTCAAAACCGGCACGTTCCCGGGACAGGCCGCCGGGACCCAGGGCTGAGAGGCGCCGTTTATGGGTTAACTCGGCCAGGGGGTTGGTCTGGTCCATAAACTGGGACAGCTGGCTGGAACCAAAGAATTCCTTGATGGCCGCCACCACCGGCCGGATGTTAATCAGCACCTGGGGCGTAATGACGTCGACATCCTGGATGGTCATCCGCTCCCGCACTACCCGCTCCATGCGGGCCAGACCAATGCGGAATTGGTTCTGGAGGAGCTCGCCCACGGAACGCAGGCGGCGGTTGCCAAGGTGGTCGATATCGTCGGGTTTAACCTCGCCATCCATAAGGCGCAGAAGGTATTTAATGGCGTGAATAATATCCTCTTTTGTGAGGCAACGAATATATTCCTGCCGGCCGTTGATTTCGTGGGTCAAAACGCCATGACCCAGCTTTTTGTTCAGCTTGTAGCGACCGACATTGCCCAGATCATAGCGCTTGGGATCAAAGAACAAGGATTCCAGCAGGTTTCTGGCGCTCTCGACAGTCGGGGGCTCACCAGGACGCAGGCGTTTATAGATCTCTACCAGAGCTTCCTCTTCGGAATCGGTGTTATCCTTTTCCAGGGTATTCTGGATACGCGTGTCAAAATCAAAGAGTTCGAGGATGCGGGCATTGGTGGTATAGCCCAGGGCACGCAGCAGGACGGTGGCCGGGATCTTCCGCGTGCGGTCAATACGGACATAGATGCTTTCGGTATTGTCGGTTTCAAACTCCAGCCAGGCACCCCTGTTGGGAATAATGGTAGCACCGTATACTTTCGTCCCGCTGGCATCAATACTTTCCGTATAATAGGCCCCCGGTGAACGGACCAGCTGGCTGACAATTACCCTTTCGGCACCATTAATGATAAAAGTGCCCTTTTCCGTCATGAGGGGGAAATCCCCCATAAATACTTCCTGCTCTTTAACTTCGCCTGTTTCTTTGTTAATTAGACGAACCTTGACCCGCAGGGGGGCAGCATAGGTCATATCCCGCTCTTTGCATTCTTCCTGGGAGTACTTGGGCTCACCCAGGGAATAATCAACAAACTCCAGGACCAGGTTGCCAGTAAAATCCTGGATTGGTGAAATGTCATGCAAAATTTCCCGCAAACCTTCATCAATGAACCACTGGTAGGAGTTACGTTGAATTTCAATCAGATTTGGTAACTCCAGGGTTTCCTTGATTTTGGCAAAGGTCCAACGTTCCCTGGTCCCGACTTTAACCGGATAAGCCAACTTGGGTCCCCCCCACAAGAAATTCAAAAGCAAGGTAATGACAACCTCGCTTTTGACCTTTAAAGTTCCTGCTACCTATTATTGCCGTCCAAGGAAATACTTAATCATGTACCGGCAAATTAATGGCATTTTGATATGTTAGCATAAAAGGCGATTAGTGTCAAGGAAAAAATTATAGCCGGGGAGGGCTGGTTCCCCGGCTGCTGACAGCAGGCGACTATTTAATTTCCACAGTGGCGCCGGCTTCTTCCAGCTTGGCCTTGATGCTTTCAGCTTCCTCTTTGCTGACCTTTTCTTTAACCGGCTTGGGAGCGTTGTCCACCAGATCTTTGGCTTCTTTGAGGCCCAGGGCGGTAATTTCGCGTACTACTTTGATGACGTTAATCTTCTTGTCGCCGGCGGACTTCAGGATGACGTCAAATTCCGTTTGCTCCTCTGCCTGGGCTTCAGCCGGGGCAGCTGCTCCCGGGGCTACGGCCATGGCTACCGGCGCGGCAGCACTGACGCCAAATTCTTCTTCCAGGGCCTTGACCAGTTCGGCGAGTTCCAGCACCGTCAAACCTTTGACGGCTTCGATAATTTCCTGTACTTTGCTCATGATGAGCCACTCCTCCTCTGAAAATCATTCTACCTGAAAATAACTTCGTTCCAGGCTGGCATTGTTTTTGCTCGCTCCCTGGTCCTCGCGGATCAGCCTACGGCTCTGCCTCGGGCTCGGGCGGGGTTCCCGGCCTATTCGGCATCCTTGCCTCAGAGGCCGGCCTCGGACATCCTGTCCTCGGCCCCGCCCTCGCTCCTCGGCACAGCCTGCGGCTGCTTAACCACTCGGACCAAGTCGCTCGCTTCAAACAAATGCCGGCCCTTTGGGGGTACCGTGTTAGCGGTATGAGGGTCTTAAGCTGCTTCTTCCTTCTTTTTGCGGATGGCCTCCAGGACGTAGACCAAATTGCGGATATTGCCGGCCAGGACGTTGACCAGCCCGGCCAGGGGGGCCTGGAAACCGCCCACCACTTTGGCCAGGAGCTCCTCGCGGGAGGGCAGGTCGGCCAGGGCTTTGATTTCGTCCAGGCCAATAATCCTTCCCTGCAAAACGCCCGCCTTGATCTGGAAGGTTTTGCTGTTGCGCATAACTTCCGATAAGATTTTAGCAGGAGCCGCAGGGTCGTTTAAGCTAAAGGCCGCGGCAGTTGGCCCTTCCAGGAAAGGTTCAAGGCCCTCCAGCCCCAATTCCTGCGCGGCCCTGCGCGTCAGGGTATTTTTCACTACTTTAAATTCCACACCGGCTTCCCGTAACTGACGGCGCAGCTTGGTCATTTCAGCTACATTCATTCCCCGGTAGTCGGCCAGAATGGTTACAATAGAGTTCCCCAGCTTTTCCTTTATCTCGGCCACTGCCGCCGCCTTGGCTTCCCGTTGCTTGTTCATTTCCCCACCTCCGTTCTGCTAAAAAATAAAAGCCCCCGCAGACAAGCGAGGGCAAATGGCAAAATGATAACAGCTAATTGAAACTACCTCGGCAGGATATATTAAGCCTTAAAGGCACCTGCTGTCTACGGTTAATACCAGTATGAAGTTTTAACTGAGCTTATGGTTTTTTACCTTATGGCCCGCAGGGGGTTAACTTTTATCCCCGGCCCCATAGTCGAAGAAATACTGATGCTCTTTAAATACTGGCCCTTGGCCGCTGCCGGTTTGGCCCTTACCAGGGCTTCTATTAGGGCCTGGAAGTTTTCTTTCAGCTTATCTTCCGCAAAACTGGCTTTGCCTATGGGAGCATGGACAATGGCTGTCTTATCTACCCGGAATTCAATTTTACCGGCTTTAACTTCCTTAATGGCCCGGGCCAGGTCCATGGTTACCGTTCCCGCCTTGGGATTGGGCATAAGTCCACGCGGGCCTAAAATACGGCCTAACTTGCCAACCGTACCCATCATATCAGGGGTGGCAATGGCCACATCAAAGTCAAGCCAACCGCCCTGGATTTTTTCCACCAGGTCCTCGGCGCCTACAAAATCGGCCCCGGCTTCCTCGGCTTCTCTGGCCTTTTCGCCCTTGGCAAACACCAGCACCCGCCGGGTTTTACCGGTACCGTTGGGCAGAACTACCGTCCCGCGTACCTGCTGGTCGGCATGACGGGGATCAACCCCAAGTCTTACCGCCACCTCAATAGTTTCATCAAATTTGGCGCTGGCGGTTTTCTTGACCAGGGCTATAGCTTCGCCGGGTTCGTAAAGCTGCTGCCTGTCTACCAGTTTACTAACCTCGCGGTACCTTTTACCGTGTTTGGGCATTTGGGCATTCCTCCTCGTGGTTCCAGCGGATTACTCCTCCCACCAGCCTCTGTTTAAGCCTCCACTTCCACACCCATACTGCGGGCAGTGCCTTCGATCATGCGCATGGCAGCTTCAATACTGGCGGCATTGAGATCTTTCATCTTGAGCTCGGCAATCTCCCGGATCTTTTCCCGGGAAACCTTGCCGACTTTTTTACGGTTGGGCTCCCCGGATGCTGTCTCTATACCCAGGGCTTTTTTCAGCAAAACGGACGCTGGTGGCGTTTTGGTAATAAAGGTAAAGGAACGATCTTCGTAAACAGTTATCTCTACCGGGATAATCAGGCCCGCCTGATTGGCTGTCCGGTCGTTAAACTCTTTGACGAAGGCCATAATGTTAACCCCGTGCTGGCCAAGGGCCGGGCCTACCGGTGGTGCCGGCGTTGCCTTGCCTGCCGGTACCTGGAGTTTAACTACTGCTGTTACTTTCTTGGCTTTGGGTGCCAATTTTAACACCTCCTTTAAACGATTTTCTCGATCTGGTTGATATCCAGCTCAATGGGCGTTTCCCGGCCGAACATGGAAACCATGACCTTTATCTTACCCTTATCGGGCTGGATCTCTTCGATCGAACCAATAAAGTTTTCAAAGGGGCCGCTGGTAACGCGTACATTTTCCCCCACGGCTACATCGATCCGTGGCCGCGGCTCTTCAACACCCATCTGTTGCAGGATTTGCTGGGCCTCTTCTTCCCGGAGGGGTATGGGCTTATTACCCGTACCCACAAATCCAGTTACCCCCGGCGTGTTGCGCACTACATACCAGGAAGCGTCGGTTAAAATCATTTCTACCAGAACATAACCGGGGTATATTTTCCGTTTGACGATTTTGCGCTTGCCGTCCTTAACCTGGATCTCATCTTCCATGGGCACTACTACCCGGAAGATTTTATCGCCCATGTTCATAGACTCGACGCGCTTTTCCAGGTTGGCTTTGACCTTATTTTCGTAGCCGGAATAAGTGTGAATGACAAACCAGGCCTTTTCCATGTTAACCTCTACCGCAATATCAATTTACCCAGAAGGAAACTAAAGACAGAGTCAAAAATCCACAATAAGGCCGCCATAACGAGTACTGAAACCAGTACTACAGAAGTATAGGTTACCAGTTCCCTGCGCGTCGGCCAATGAACCTTTTTCAACTCGGCCCAGGAGCCCCGGAAAAATTTAGTGACCTGCTCTTTAAAACTGGTTTTGTTGTTAACGGTTCTGGCCACGGTCTTGGTTACCATTTAAAAACCCCTACCCTATTTCGTTTCCTTGTGCACAGTGTGCCTGCCGCAGTTACTGCAGTACTTTTTCAGTTCCAGGCGATCGGGGTCATTTTTTTTGTTTTTGCTGGAAGTATAATTACGTCGCTTGCATTCAGTACATGCCAGGGTAATCCCCACCCGCACTGCCGGCCACCTCCATTATGATCGAAGTGGGGAGGTGGAAAATTGCCACCGTGGCAATCCACCTTCCCACTTCTTGCAAATTTCCCTGCTTGCCAAACCATTCTTCCCCGCCCGGAATTTTTCCTGGACGGTTAAACACTCTTATTAGTTTGCCATAAATATAAAACCCTGTCAATATTTATTTAGTCAATAATCCCGGTCACGACGCCGGCGCCTACAGTGCGGCCGCCTTCACGGATGGCAAACCGTAAACCTTCTTCTATGGCTATGGGCGTAATGAGCTCGATGCTCATGCGGATGTTGTCCCCCGGCATCACCATCTCTACACCTTCCGGTAGCTTCACTACACCCGTCACATCCGTCGTCCGGAAGTAGAACTGCGGCCGGTACCCGTTGAAAAACGGTGTGTGCCGCCCTCCTTCTTCTTTCGTCAGTACGTATACTTCGGCGTTGAATTTCGTGTGCGGTTTGATGGACCCGGGCTTGGCCAGTACCATCCCCCGTTCTACTTCTTTGCGCTCTACGCCCCGCAGCAGCGTCCCGATGTTGTCCCCCGCTACCGCTTCGTCTAATATCTTCCTGAACATCTCTACACCGGTCACTACCGTCTTCCTTATCTGGTCCCTTAAGCCTATTATCTCTACTTCATCCCCTACCTTCACTTTCCCGCGCTCTACCCTGCCGGTGGTCACCGTGCCCCGGCCCGTAATCGTGAATACGTCTTCGATGGGCATCAGGAAGGGTTTGTCAACATCCCGTTCCGGCGTCGGAATGTAGCTGTCTACCGCGTCCATCAGTTCCCAGATATGGCTGCACCATTCGCATTCCCGCTTGCCGCAGCCGCATTCCATCGCTTTCAGTGCGCTCCCTTTCACAATCGGAATCTCGTCTCCCGGGAATTCGTATTCGCTTAACAGTTCCCTCACTTCCATCTCTACCAGCTCTAACAACTCCGGATCGTCTACCTGGTCGACCTTGTTCATGAAGACTACAATATACGGCACGCCTACCTGCCGCGCTAAAAGTATATGTTCCCGCGTCTGCGGCATGGGACCGTCCGCCGCCGATACTACCAATATGGCGCCGTCCATCTGGGCTGCTCCCGTGATCATGTTCTTTACGTAGTCCGCGTGCCCGGGGCAGTCCACGTGGGCATAATGCCGCTTCTCTGTCTCGTACTCTACGTGGGCCGTGGCTATGGTGATGCCCCGTTCCCGCTCTTCCGGCGCTTTGTCGATCTGGTCGTACGCTGTCGGTACTGCACCCCCCGCTTTCGCCAGACAGAAGGTGATGGCTGCCGTCAGCGTCGTCTTGCCGTGGTCTACGTGTCCTATCGTCCCTACGTTCACGTGGGGTTTCTTGCGCTCAAATTTTTGTTTGGCCATGTGTCGTTTTGCCTCCTCCTAAAATAGCATTACTATTCGCTTCCCTTGCGCCGCGCCTCTTTCACGTAGCCGGGCGTGGCTATCCCAAAAGATATTTCTACATTAGTTAGCCTTTTCCTGCTTGTACCCTGTATATTATTACCCCAGTGCTGTAAAATAATTCCGTTAACAGGTTGCTTTTACCATACAAAAAGATATGATAGACTTACATCTAACTGCCATATTGTTGAAGGGAGAGGGCCTAGCCATGCCCGTCCTTTTCTTAATCCTTTTATCCGTCTTCCTGGGGGCCGGGGCCCAGATATTATTTAAAGTCGGCGTCCTGCAGCTAGATACCCTTAAATTTAATATTCCGGGGATCACCGGCTTGCTTTTCAGCCCTTACATCCTGGGGGGACTGGCAGCTTTTGCCGCCAGTTTCCTCCTCTGGCTGAAAGTCCTGGCCGAAGTCCCTTTAAGTTATGCTTATCCCATGGTCAGCCTGGGTTATGTGTTTGTCTTTTTGTTCTCCTGGTTATACCTGGGAGAAAGCATACCGGCCTTACGAATCGTTGGGCTGGCCTTAATTATCGGCGGCATCCTTCTTATTTCCCGGAGCTAATTTTTACGTTTTAAGATAAAGCCGCGTTACCGGGCTTTGCCAGCCACACTGGCTGGATAAATAGCAGGCAGGTGATATTTAAATGCTGGATTTTCATTTGGAAGATATAAAGGCTAAAGTAAAACAGCATCAAAGAGGGCTCCTGGATGCCCGCCTGTATGCTAAATCAGCCGTCCTTTTACCCCTGCTAAAAGAAAATGACGGTTCCCTCTCGCTCCTTTTTGAAGTACGTTCCCACAATTTAAAAACCCAGCCCGGCGAGATCTGTTTCCCCGGCGGACGCCTTCAACCCGGTGACAGGAGTGAGAAAGAAGCAGCCTTAAGGGAAACCTGTGAGGAATTGGGTCTGGCCGCGGATTCTATTGCAATCTGGGGCGGCCTGGACATCCTGGTTACTCCCTTCCAGCAGGTCATCTATCCCTTTGTCGGCCTCTTACAAGAGCCCCAAAACATCAGCCCCACCCCCCTGGAGGTGGAGGAAGTCTTTACGGCACCGCTAAATCGGCTCCTGAAGCTCACCCCTGAATATCATGAAATTACGTTGCAGGTGCAACCACCCGATGATTTCCCCTTCCATAAGATCCCCCATGGCCGGCAATACCCCTGGCGCCGGGCCACCTGGCCTGAGCTGTTTTACGATTTTGAAGGGCGCATTATCTGGGGGCTGACCGCCCGGGTCCTGCACCATTTTCTTAGTATTATCAGGCAGCCCGGGAAACTCTAACGTTCTATAAATAAAACAAAGCCCCTGGCCTCGCCTGTTGGCGCAACCGGGGGCTCACCAGCGTGTCTTGAAGGGTATCCGCGTAATGAACGCTCTGCCAGCTGGTATACGAGATAGGAGGGAGCCAGCCGCTCCCTCCTACTCGATTGCTAGTTACCAAAGAAGAGCAGGATGAGAACCAGGAACAGGATCAAGGCCCAGCTGCCGGAGAAACCTGGTCCGAAGAAGCCGCCCACGGTTATTCCTCCTTTCCCTAATACCTAACCTGGATTATTAACCAGGGTTAGTTGCCAAAAAAGAGCAGGATAAGGATCAGGAACAGGATCAAGGCCCAGCTACCCGAGAAACCTGGTCCGAAGAAGCCGCCCACGGTTATTCCTCCTTTCCCTGGTAGTTAGAAGCGTTAATTACCGAAGAACAGGAGGATCAGTATCAGGAAGAGAATAAAAGCCCAATTGCCGAAAATGCCGTCTGCCATCCTGTGGTCCCCCTCTCCACTTTCTCCAGGTTTTACTTTAAGTTATGCCAATGCCTGCCAGGAGGTTACACCCCCAGAAAAAAACCGGCAGCTTACCCGGGCTAAACGAAGATAAATAAAACGATCAACAGGAACAGAAAAAGGAATACCAGACCGCCATCGGCCAAAATGTCCCGTCCCTGGGCTTCAGGCTGGATCTGGACTTCAGCCATGATGCCACCCCCTCTGAAAATAGATGCGGCCACCACCATGTTTTTCCTGCCTTCAGGCCCTTTAAAACAGGCTTATAGGTCTCTCTTGGTAGTTTATGTATTGCTTACGCCTGTGGTTACCCAATAAAAAATCCCCCACACAGGGGGGATCGGGGCCGGATAATTTTAATTAAACATTAAAGCGAAAGTTAATAATATCACCATCCTGGACGATGTAATCCTTGCCCTCCAGGCGGACAAGGCCTTTTTCCTTAACTTTATTCATGTCACCCAGCCTTGCCAGGTCACTAAAACTTACCACCTCAGCACGAATAAAACCCCGCTCAATATCGCTATGAATCTTGCCAGCAGCGGCCCGAGCAGTTGTTCCTTCTTTGATAGTCCAGGCGCGGACCTCATCTTCCCCGGCCGTAAGGAAGGAGATTAATCCCAGGCGGCGGTAGATGGCCCGGGCCAGGCGGTCAATACCCGGTTCGGTAATGCCCATTTCTTGTAAGAATACTTCCCGGTCGGCTGGTTCCAGGCGGGCTATTTCGGCTTCCAGTGCCGCGCAAAGGGTTAAAACCGGGATGCCCCGGGCGGCAGCGTAAGCCTCAACCTCTTCCTGACCTTCATAATGGCCTTCCCTTAGCTGCCCCTCGTCAATATTGACCACAATGATCATGGGCTTGGTGGTTAAAAACCCCATGTGACGTAAAGCCTGCCATTCTCCGGCCGTAAGACCCGCTTCCAGTAGAGGCTTTTCCGCCTCCAGGGCTTCCTGGCAGCGGCGTAAGGCGCTTTGTTCGGCCAGCAGGTCGCCCTTAACTTTCTTGCTGGCGGCAATACGTTCCAGCCTGGTTTCCACCAATTGCAGGTCAGCCAGCAGGAGCTCGGCATTGATCATCTCCAGGTCCCGCACCGGATTGAGGCTCCCCTCTACATGGAGCACATCCTCCCGGTGAAAGGCCCGGACGACATGAATCAGGGCATCAACCTCCCGGACGGCAGCGAGGAAAGCCGCCCCGCTGCCGCGGGTTAATCCCGGTACATCAATAATCTCCAGGGTGGCAGGGGTAACTTTACGCGGGTGATAAAGGGAAGCTAGAAAATCAAGACGGGGATCGGGAATAGGGGCAGTCCTGATATTGGTTTTTGTCCGGCCAGCAAAGGCCGAGGTCTCCACCTCAGCCTGGGTTAAAAGGTTGAATAACGTCGTTTTGCCTACCAGGGGCAGGCCAATGATTCCACAGGTAAGGGCCAACTCTCTTCACCTCGGCTACAGTATAACAACTCCGGTGCCAAAAGGAAAGGCCGGTACTTATAATTTTTCAGGACAATAAAAAAAGGAGCATACTGCTCCTTTTATAAATAAAAATATTATGGAGCCCATAACCGGGATTGAACCGGTGACCTCCGCCTTACCAAGGCGACGCTCTACCGACTGAGCTATATGGGCATGGTTGCGGGGGATGGATTTGAACCATCGACCTTCGGGTTATGAGCCCGACGAGCTTCCAGCTGCTCCACCCCGCAACATTATTTTGGTGGAGGGGGCTGGATTTGAACCAGCGAAGGCTGCGCCAGCAGATTTACAGTCTGCCCCCTTTGGCCAACTCGGGAACCCCTCCATATTTCCTTTTCAGACGCAACAGTAATTATAGCATCATGTTTTGAAGGCGTCAAGCCCTTTTTGCCGGTAATTACTGGCTATTATCCCGCCGTTCCAGATAACGTTCCAGCTTGCGTTTTACGCGCTGGAGGGCATTATCGATAGATTTGACATGGCGTTTCAGATCCACGGCAATCTCCTGGTAGGATTTCCCTTCCAGGTAGGACATTAAAACTTTCCACTCCAGGGAGCTTAAAATCTCGCCCATTTTTTCTTCGATGTCAACAAATTCTTCCTGGCTGATGATTAATTCTTCCGGGTCGGTAATCTTGGAACCGGAAATAATGTCCAGCAGGGTGCGATCGGAATCTTCGTCATAAATGGGCTTATTGAGGGAGACATAAGAGTTCAGGGGGATGTGCTTTTGCCGGGTAGCCGTTTTGATGGCGGTGATAATCTGCCGGGTAATGCACAGCTCGGCAAAGGCCCGGAAGGAGGATAACTTGTCGCCGCGAAAATCGCGGATGGCCTTGTAAAGGCCAATCATCCCTTCTTGCACAATATCTTCCCGGTCAGCGCCAATGAGGAAATAGGAACGCGCTTTCGCGCGGACAAAATTACGGTACTTATTAATCAAATATTCCTGGGCTACTTCATCACCTTCCTGGGCCAGATAAACAATGTCTTCATCCCCAAGAACTTCATAGGGTTGCCACGGTTCCTGCTGTACATTGACACTCATGCCAACGCCTCCACCCTGGATTTCCAAGAACCATAGTAACAAAAGGAGGCCTATATCTTGTCCAATAACATCAATAATTATACAAGAAACCTATCTCAACCGCAAGAGTTAACTACTGGCTACCGGCGCCGCCAGTTTTCCAGAACTTTAAGTGTTTCCCCTTGGAGGCGTCCGTCGATGGAGTTTCTCTGGATACCCTTCTGCCCCTCTCTGGCCATCTCCCGGCGGGCGTTTTCAATGTAAGCCTTTAACTCGGCAACCGGTAAGCGGAGAGCCCCGCCTCCCAGGATCATGCGCTGCTCGGCCGCATCGGAAGTAGCTACGTAAACCTGGCCCTGGGTATTAAGGGTCCTCACAAGTTTCTCGATGACGGCATCCGCCGTTTCTCCTTCCTGGCTATAAATTATCTCTACCCCGCCGATTTTTTCCTTTTTTTCTCCTGCCCCGGAAACCCGATGGGCATCAAAGACAACTATTACCTGCCCTCCCCAGTAGGCCTGGTAATTAATTAACTCTGCTATTAGTTTATCGCGGGCATGGGCAAAACTTGACTCTTCTTTTAGCTTAACTAATTCCGGCCAGCTATATAAAAAGTTATAGCCGTCAACAATGAGCACATCAGGCACAGGTTCACCCCGCTTCATACCGGGCAACAATACCTCTGGCGCACTACCTCATACATTAAAACCGTAGCTGCGGCAGCAACATTTAATGAGTTAATTCTCCCGCGCATGGGCAGTCTGACGATAAAATCACAGTGGGATCTGACCAGGGGGGAAAGCCCCCGACCCTCGCTGCCAAAGACCAGGACCAGGGGTACAGTAAAATCGCTGGTAAAGGCATCCCTTGTACCATCGCCCTCGGCGCCAACAACCCAGATGCCTTCCTTCTTTAGTTTAACTATGGCCTGGGACAGGTTGGTTACTCTGGCTACAGGGAGATACTCCAGGGCTCCGGCAGCAGCCCGGGCCACGGCTGTAGTTAACCCTGCCGTACGCCGCCGGGGAACAATGATGCCGTGGGCACCGGCAGCCTCTGCGGAGCGCAAAATGGCCCCCAGATTATGGGGATCTTCTACCTGATCCAGCATGATTAAAAAGGGGGGCTCCCCTTTCTCCCGCACCAGGGATAGGAGGTCCTCAAGCTCGATATAACTTTTGGCCGCAGCCAGGGCTACCACTCCCTGGTGCCGGGCTCCTGCCACTCTATCCAGGACCGACCTGTCCACCCGCTGGACAGGGACGCCCTGGCTTCGAGCCAGGGTGAGTATCTCGCTAATTGACCTCCCTTCCAGCCGGAAAGCCATTAAAATCTTGTGCAAGGGCCGGCCGGCCCGCAGGGCTTCCCGGACCGGGTTGCGGCCGGCAAGAATATCGTCCATCAAATTTCCTCCCTGGCACGAACAACTGGTGCCCGCCCACAACTCCGGGACCCTTCGCGGCAAACGCCCTCCGTCTCGCAGGCGGGCCCGGCATAGCTAAAAATGAGGGGAGCCACCTTTCTCACCTGCTCCCTCATTTTTAAGGCCAGCTCCCGGATTTCCCACTGGGCCCGGCTACAGCAACGCAGGCGGAAAAAATTAAACAAACTGCGGGCATTAAAGGTACATACCAGCTTGGTTTCGCAGGCATTTGGTAACAGGTAGCGGGCATCTTCCCGGGGAACCAGCTCCTGTATTTCATGATATGCCTTTTGTAAGGCCCGCATACATTCCTGATAGCGAGCCAGGGCTTCGGGGATGGCGGCGATGCTGGGAGGGATAATGTAGGTAAAATCATCTTCGTTGACGTAACGCTGGGATTTCTGGGAATAGGAAGCTATGCGGTGCCTTACCAGCTGGTGGGAAAGGACGCGGCTAACTCCTTCTATGGCAAAGGTAAAGGTGATATGCTCCAGGGGGGATTCATGACCCAGGGATATTAGCAGGCGCAGCAGCCTCTCAACTTCGTCTTTATCCATTTCGGCCATCAGCCTGCTTGCCCCACGTGGCGCGTAACAAAGGCGAGCGGCTGCTGCGACCAAACGCTCTGGATCCGGGGTATGGCTGATGAGTTCAACTTGCATTTTATTCCTCTCCCTGTTATACTTCCGCCAGTTCAAAAATGAGCCGGGTAAGCTCGTCCAGCCTCTGCCACTCGCCCTTCAGGTACAGGTAACCGAAGAGGCTTTCCAGGGCTGTACTGGAATGGTATTCCTCCGGGACGGCGCTGCGGGGCAGATGCCCCGGCCGGGCATTCCGCCCCCGGCGCAGGATGTCCTTTTCCGCAGCCGTCAAATGGGCCTCCAGGGCCGGTACTAACCTGGCCTGGCCGGCGGCCCGGACAAAACGCACGGCTTCCCGGTGCAATTGCTCCAGCCTGGCGGGGCCGCGGCGCACCAGGTGGGTGCGGACCAGCAGTTCGTATACGGCGTCACCGACGTAGGCGAGAACCAGGGGCGAAAGGCCGGCAACGGGATCCACTGCCTCCACTCCTTAACTTTTCTTCCAGCGGGGCCCGCGGGGGGTGTCCTCCAGGATTATCCCCAAGCCCTTGAGACGGTCGCGAATGGCGTCGGCCGTGGCCCAGTCTTTGCGCTGCCGCGCTTCCTGGCGGATACTTAAAATGATGTCCATAAGACCTTCCAGGAGGGCATCATTCACCTGCTGGTGAGACCGACCAAAGAGGCCCATAACGTTTTCGCCCAGTTCTTCAAAAACCGTAGCTGCCTTGATAACAACCCCGGCGTCCGGACGGGTCGTCCCACCCAGGTAGGTATTGATCTCCCGGGCCAGGTCATAAAGGGCCGCCAGGGCCCGCGCCGTATTGAAGTCATCATCCAGGGCGGTCATAAACTCCCGGCGCAGTTCTTCAACCCGGCCGACCAGGGCAGCACCCTCTTCGCCGCTGGCCGTTGAACTACCGTCACCAGCCAGGTGGCAGCGGGTCTCGTTTAAAAGACGACGGGTATTTTCCAACCGTTCCAGGCCCTTCTCTGCAGCCAGGAGCCCGGCGTCATCAAAGTCAATGGGGCTGCGATAATGGGTTGAAAGTAAAAACAAGCGCACGGCCAGGGGCCGGAAACGGCTGGTGATGTCTCTTACGAGGAAAAAATTGCCTTTTGACTTAGACATCTTTTCCTGGTTGACGGTGATAAAGCCGTTATGCAGCCAGAAACGAGCAAAGGGGCAGCCTGTCCCGGCTTCTGCCTGAGCAATTTCATTTTCATGATGGGGGAAAATGAGATCGGCGCCGCCGCCGTGGATATCGAATCCTGGCCCCAGATATTTCAAGGCCATGGTGGAGCACTCAATATGCCAGCCCGGGCGGCCCGGTCCCCAGGGGCTATCCCAGGCCGGTTCGCCGGGGCAGGCGGCCTTCCAGAGGGCAAAATCCAGAGGGTTGCGCTTGGCGGTATTGACCTCCACCCGAGCACCGGCCCGCATCTCTCCGGGGGTACGCTTGGACAGGCGACCGTAGGCGGGAAACTTTTCTACTTCAAAGTAAACGTCGCCCCCGGCTTCATAGGCAAAACCACGCCGCATGAGCTCTTCGATGGCGGCGATTATATCTCCTATATGCTGGCTGACCCGGGGATAAAGGGAGGCCCGCTTCACATTTAGAGCATCGGCGTCGCGGAAAAACTCCTGGATATAACGATCAGCTAAACTTAAAGCCGGTACTCCTTCTTCCCGGGCCCTGTTGATGACCTTATCATCGATGTCGGTGAAATTCTGGACATACAAGACGTCATAATTCCGATATTCCAGATAACGGCGCAGGGTGTCAAAGACCACCAGGGGCCGGGCGTTGCCCAGATGGATATAGTTGTAAGTAGTGGGCCCGCAAACATACATCCGCACCCGGCCCGGCTCAGACGGTGTGAACTCTTCCTTTCGTCCCGTCAGCGTATTGTACAGGTAGATGCTCATCCTTGCTGGCCTCCAATTCTTCGATCCTTTGTTCCAGACGCTGGATCTGGCGTTGCAGGCAGAGGAGCATTTCGGCAACCGGATCCGGCAGTTCGTCGTGGCGGAGATCGATTTCGCTGACTTCGGCATCGGCAATTTTGCGGCCGTTACGCACAACTACCTTGCCCGGTACGCCGACCACCGTACAGTTGGCGGGTACATCACGTAAAACTACGGAACCGGCCCCTATTTTAACATTATCGCCGATAGTAATATTCCCCAGGACCTTGGCTCCGGCGCTGATGACGACGTTGTTGCCAATGGTAGGGTGGCGCTTCCCCTTTTCCTTGCCGGTGCCTCCCAGGGTAACTCCCTGGTACAGGGTAACATTATTGCCCACTTCTGCCGTTTCGCCGATAACCACTCCCATGCCGTGATCGATAAAAATGCCTTCCCCCAGTTTAGCTCCGGGATGGATTTCAATGCCGGTCAGGAAGCGGTTGATCTGGGATATAAACCTTGCCAGCAGCTTCATTCCATGGCTGTAAAAGAAATGGGCGATGCGGTGGAGGAGCAGGGCATGAAAACCGGGATAACACAGGATGACCTCCAGGAGGCTCCTGGCTGCCGGATCACGCTGGAAAATAACTTCAATATCTCTTTTTAGCTGCCGCCACAAAGTTAACAACCTCCTCCCTATAATATAAAAACCTTTCATCCCGTCAGGGACGAAAGGCCGCGGTTCCACCCTGCTTGGAGAATTGCTCTCCCTCTCAGCGGGCAATATAATGCCCAGGCCAATAACGGGGCCGGCCGGCAGAACCTACTTCACTTTCAGCCCTGCAGCTCCCAGGAGCACTTCAGCGCCCGGTATCAGGGTCCACTTCCAGCCCATGGTGGTCCCTCTCTGGTGATCCCTGGTACGCCTACTCTCCCTGCTCATAGCCATTAGCGCAATAAATTTTAAGTCAGAAACATTATAAACCGGGGCGTTCATCACTGTCAAGTAACAGGACGCTGGCCTGGGCGGCAATACCCTCCCCCCGCCCGGTAAAACCCAGGCCTTCGGTCGTGGTGGCCTTGATGCTGATCTGACCCTTTTGAACCTCCAGGGCCCGGGCTATTCGTTCCCGCATGCTGTCAATAAAAGGTGCGAGTTTGGGTTGCTCGGCAATGATAATGGTATCGGCATTGCCCAGCCGGTATCCCGCCTCCCTGACCATACGGTAAACCTCTTGCAGGAGAACCAGGCTGTCGGCGTCCTGATAACGGGGATCACCGGGGGGAAAATGCCTGCCGATATCCCCCAGAGCCGCCGCACCCAGCAGGGCATCGGCCAGGGCGTGAAGCAAAACATCGGCATCGGAATGACCGGCCAGGCCGAGGGAATAAGGGATTTCGACTCCGCCCAGGACCAGGCGCCGGTGAGGAACCAGCCGGTGGACATCAAAGCCGCAGCCGATGCGCATTAACTATCACCTGCCATAAGGGCCCGGGCCAGAACCATGTCGCCCGGGGTGGTAATTTTAATATTGACTTCTTCTCCTGGAACTAATTTCACCGGGTAACCCGCCCTTTCCACCAGGGCCGCATCATCGGTAGCCTGCCAGCCGTTAATTTCAGCCTCCCGGTAGGCCGCTGCCAGCCACTCCCGGCGGAAAACCTGGGGCGTCTGTACAGCCCAGAGGCCCCGGCGTTCCAGGGTGGCAGTAACCAGATCCTCGGTATTACCCCGCTTAATGGTTTCTTTAACCGGCAGGGCCGCAATGGCCGCCCCGGTATCCCGGGCCGCGGCAATTACCCGTTCCAGGAGGGCCGGACTCAAAAAAGGCCGTGCACCATCATGCACGGCCACCCACTCCGTCCCCGGTGCTACGGCCTTAAGGCCGGCGGCAATGGAATCCTGCCTTTCCTTGCCACCGGCGACTATTTGCCTCACCTTCCGGTAAGGACCTGTGGCCACCACCCGATGGCACAGGGGGATATCTTCCGGCCGGGTAACGACGATGACTTCATCTACCAGCGGGGAGGCCTCGGCTACCGCCAGGGTGTGAGCCAGGATGGGTTTGCCTCCCAGGGGCAAAAAAACCTTATTACTGCCAGCCCCCAGCCGCCGGCCCTGGCCGGCGGCGGCCACAATCAGGCTTAGGAAAGGCACTGGTACTCACCCCGCTCCAGGGCCTGGTGGTTGGAACTTATTTTACGTTCCGGCCCCTTGGGCCGGGCAAAAATCATCCGTCCTGCTGCTGTTTGCAGGACGCTTGTTACCATAACGGCGATAGTCTGGCCAATATAGCGGCGCCCATTTTCGACCACAATCATGGTGCCGTCGTCCAGGTAAGCTACCCCCTGGCCAATCTCTTTGCCATCCTTGATAACCTGAACAGTCATTTCTTCCCCAGGTAAGACAACAGGTTTGACGGCATTGGCCAGCTCATTGATGTTCAATACCCGTACGCCCTGAAGTTCGGCGACCTTATTCAAGTTGAAATCATTGGTCAGGATGGGTGCAGCCAGTTTCTGGGCCAGGCGGACGAGCTTGCTATCCACCTCCGTCAGGTCTTCAAAGTCAACTTCCAGGACTTTGACATTTACACCCATTTCCTTGCGAATTTTATTGAGGATATCGAGGCCCCGCCGGCCGCGGTTACGTTTCAACAGGTCGGAGGAATCAGCTATGTGCCGCAATTCTTCCAGGACAAAGGAGGGTATTACAATGGTGCCTTCAATAAAGCCGCTTTTAATTATATCGGCGATACGGCCGTCAATGATAACGCTGGTATCCAGGATTTTGGCTCCCGGTTTCCCACTATCAATTTTACCTTTTTCCCGTTCCTTGCCACCCAGGCGGGGAATGAGGTTAAACAACCCCCAGACTTCGTCCTTGCGCTTGGTGCCCAGGCTCCAGCCCAGGTAGCCAAAGAAAAGGCTGCCGGCCATAGGAATATAGGGGCCCACCAGGGGCAGGTGAAAAAAAGAGGCCCCCAATAAATTAGCAATTATAAGTCCAAAAATAAGTCCTAGGGAACCACTGATTATTTCCTGGGCCGGTATCCGCTGCAACCTTCCTTCCAACCAGCGCGTCGACTGGGTGACAAAATTAATCAAGCGCTGCGCCAGGCTATAGCCAGTTAAAGCTGCAATCAGGGTTACCAGGGCCAGCAGGGTCAAACGCAGGCCCGGCAGCGGCCTGGACCCCCAGCTCTGCTGCCATATGGTCAGCCCCAGTTGGGCCGCATAAAAGCCCGTCGCTGCCGCGACCAGGGCTATGGCAGCCCGTAAAATCCGGTATAACATATGCTTTCACCTTCTTTACTCTCTTTCTTTTCAATTTTTCCTCAACCCGCCCCATCTTATACCATCGGAACCATCAGGCTAAAAGTTTTTCCTACGAGCTAATATTAACTCACTTGTTAAACTAACGGGCATTTTCCAGCTGCGCTCAGTTGAAACATCCCTTGCTACCCTCCATGCGGGCAGAACCGTGCTAATTAGAATTATAACATGAATTTAAACCATCAAACCGAGTTCCAGGGCCTCAACCACTGACCGTACAGCATAGATTTCGTAATCACTCTGGTTTATAAGACGGCTCTTATTCCCCGCCGGGATAAGAAAACGCTTGAAACCCAACCTGGCTGCTTCTTCTATACGCCTTTCAACCTGGCCTATGGCCCGGACTTCACCTGCCAGGCCGACCTCCCCTAAAACTAAAGTTTCGGCCTCTACCGGCCGGTCTTTAAGGCCGGAGGCTATGGCCAGGCATATGGCAAGGTCGGCTGCCGGCTCATTGATGGCGATGCCCCCGGCGACGTTAAGGTAAATGTCATAGCCGCCCAGGTGTAATCCCGCCCTTTTTTCCAGGACTGCCGTAAGCAGCAGGGCGCGGTTAAAATCGACCCCTGTGGCCAGCCGCCGCGGGTTGCCAAAGGTGGTCGGGCTTACCAGGGCCTGGATCTCCAGGAGTAAGGGACGGGTCCCTTCCAAACAGGCCACCACACTGGAGCCGGCAACACCGGCCGGCCGTTCGGCCAGGAGCAGCTCCGATGGGTTGGCCACTTCCTTGAGCCCCCCGGTAACCATCTCAAAAATCCCGATTTCATTGGTAGAACCAAAACGATTTTTGGCAGCACGCAGGATCCGGTAAGCCTGATAACGTTCCCCTTCCAGGTAGAGGACAGTGTCCACCAGATGTTCCAGGACCCGGGGACCGGCCAGAAATCCTTCTTTGGTGACATGACCGACCAGGATTACGGCCGGGCCGCCACCTTTTGCCAGGCGCAAGAAACGCGCCGCACATTCCCGCACCTGGGATACGCTCCCTGGCGCTGCCTGGATAGCGGGCAGGAACATGGTTTGAATGGAATCTACAATGACTGCTACCGGGCTTAAACTTTCTATCCCGGCCAGGATGGCTTCTACATCCGTCTCGGCCAGGAAATAGATCTCGCCGTGGAGGGCGTCCAGGCGCTGGGCTCTGAGCCTGACCTGCCCGGGAGATTCTTCGCCGGAAACATAGAGGATCTTGCCGTACCTGGCGGCAAGCCTTTGGCCCACCTGGAGGAGTAAGGTCGACTTGCCAATGCCCGGCGCCCCGCCGACCAGAATTAGAGAACCCGGTACCAGGCCACCACCCACTACCCGGTCCCATTCACCCAAAGTACTTATCAAACGCTCACCGGTAATATCGGAAATATCTGCCAGCAGGGCGGGAGACGCTTTCAATCCGGTCGCGCGGCTTATTCCTTCCAGGGGTAAAACTTCTGCTACCAGGCTGTTCCAGCTGCCGCAGGCCGGGCAGCGGCCTAAAAAACTTAAGCTTTCATAACCACATTGCTGGCAGACAAAACGCTCTTTTGTTTTCGCCAGGAAGATCACCTCCCCCAGGCATTATACACCAACTACCCGGGATTGGGAAGTACTGCCAACCCAGGCCTTTTCTTCCTTGGCTGTCTGAAGACGGCGGCGATGCCACCGCAAGTACTCTTTAACCCGTTCGGCGGTCAAATTCAGTACCTGGTCCTCGTCAATTCCGGCGCTGCGTGCTACCTGCCAGGCCCGGGCAAAATTGCCCACGGCCGTGAAAACATGGGCGTCGCTATTTAAAGCTACCCAGACTTTATGTTTCTGGGCCAGCCTGGCCAGGAGCTGGCAGCGGGGCAGGCTGCCAGGCCGGCTGGTATTAAAGGAATTGTTATTGATCTCCAGGGCTTTATGCTCGGCAGCGGCCGCCAGCACCAGCTTTTCTATATTCAGGGGAAATTCAGGATTGCCCGGATGGACGATAATATGTACCCGCGGATTCCTTAAGGCCGCCAGGGCAGCCGTGGTATATTCTTCCTCGGAACGGTTGTCAAAACCTGTACCCGTATGAAAGCCAGCCAGGACAATGTCCAACTGGTCCAGCAGGCGGTCTGGCACATCCAGGTGCCCCTCTGCATCCAAAATGTTGGCTTCCACGCCGCGGAGAATTTCTACGTTGCCAATCCGGCGGGGCAGGGCTACCAAATTTTCAAAGTGATATTCATGGGGTCCGCCAGGCATTTTGAGGCCGTGATCGGTAATGGCAATCATCTTCAGCCCCCTTTTTTCAGCAGCTTCAGCCAGTTCCTTAACAGTACTGTAACCATGACCGCTGGCAATAGTGTGGGTGTGGAGATCCGCTTCCAGGTGCACTTGCCTCACTCCTTTTTTATTTTTTACTCCTGTTAGCTTACCACAAGATTATTAAAGGAACATTAGAGATGCTTAATCTTCTGTCTCTATCCATAAATTGGTAAAAATATTACAGCTTAAGAATACATACTGGCTGCCAGCGGGGGCACAATATTAACAGCAGGGTCGGCCAGGGCCGAGCCCAGAAAATTATCGGGTCCCTATGACGGGCTCGGTAATTTTCGGCCAAAGGTCGCTAGCAGGTCAAAGGGCTTGCTGGCCGGCCGGCGGGCAGATCAGCAACTGTTCGTCACGGCTTGCCGTTGGTCCGGAGATTAATGGCAGGTCGGTAAGGATGGTTGCTGGTCGAGCTAAGATGACCATAGTTGCCGCAAGGCTTTTGCGCACCAAAAAGCTGGAGGTCCCTAAAGGTCGAGAGATCTTTACGGGCTTCCCAGGTAGCTGTGGGCGTCGAGCAAAGGTTATTGTAGTTGCCGTAATGGTCTGTGGCAGCCGAAAGGTTGTCGCCGGCTATGCAGGTAGCTGCAGTAGCCGGAGTTAAGGTTCTGACCGGCTCTTTAAAATGAAGGCCCTCCTTAAAAGGAGTGGCCTTCATTTTATAGCTAAAAAAGTGGCCCAGAAGACCTGGGCTCAAAGGGATATATATTATAAGGAGGTCAGAGGACACCTGATTTGGAGAAATCAGGTATTAGGTTCAATGATATTATAACTCATTACTGTTAAAAATTAATAATGGCCTTGTTAAGTTTAGATTAATTTTGGGCCCTTCTCCGGTATGGTGTTTTTCTCCTGTTCCTTTTCCCCAGTTACTACCGGTAAAGTAAAGAAGAAACGGCTGCCCCGTCCCGGCTGGCTGACGACACCGACGTTACCGTTGTGGGCTTCAACAATATGCTTAACAATGGCCAGACCCAGGCCGGTCCCCCCCATTTCCCTGGAGCGAGCCTTGTCAACCCGGTAAAAACGTTCAAAAACCCGCGGCAGGCTTTCTGCTGGTATCCCAATGCCGGTATCTTCTACTTCCACCCGGAGGTCCTTATCTTCCAGCGTGGCCCGTACCGTCACCCTGCCCCCGGCAGGGGTATATTTAATGCCATTGTCGATTAAATTTAGCAAAACCTGGCTTAAATAATTCTCGCCAATGGCCAGAGGCGGCAGGCCTTCCGGTATTTCTACTTCCAGGTTAACTCCCTTTTCCCGGGCCAGGGGATTTACGGTAGCCAAAACCCCTTCCAGGACAGGCTTCAGCTGCGCCTTGCCGGCGCGGATCCCCCTGGGATTGTTCTCCAGGCTCGACAGAGCAAGGAGATCTTCAATTAGCTGCTGCAGGCGTTGGGCTTCTTTATTGATGATACTCAAGAAGCGACGGCTTACCTGCGGATCTTCCAGAGCCCCTTCCAACAAAGTCTCTACAAACCCCCGGATAGACGTCAGGGGCGTGCGCAGTTCATGGGAAACATTGGCCACAAATTCCGTGCGCATTTGTTCCAGACGGCGGATGTTTGTTATATCCCGGATAGTCAGGGCCACTCCCACAACCCGTCTTTGGGCACTGATAATGGGCGAGCCATAAATTTTAAAAATCTGGTTGGTTGTAGGAAAAAGGCGGGTTTCAATTTCCAGGGGTATGCCGCTGGCCAGGATCTCTTTGACCAGTTTATCGACCTCATGACTGCGAATTACTTCCAACAAATATTTGTTCTCAACTTCTCCTCCTCTTTTACCAAACATGGCCTCCGCCGCCGGATTTAAGAGCATTACTCGGCCAACCTGGTCTACAGTTAACAGGGCGTCACTCATACTGGCAAGAATTGCCTTGATTTTATTTTTTTCTTCAGCCATTTCCCGAAAATTATTTCTTAATGTTTCCACCATGACATTGAGGTGATGGCTCAACAATCCTATTTCGTCATTACTTTGAATTTCTATACGCTGCTCCAGGTCGCCGTCGGCAATTTTTTGCGTCAAAGGTAACAGGGCCTTCAGAGGCATAATTATCCCCCGCGCCAGGATAAAGGTCCCAATGGTCATCACTACCATGACTACTATCATGGCCAGCAGGAGCTGCCCTTCCAGCCTGGCCACCAGTAACCCGGCCCGTAAAGGCGGCAGCCCCGGCAGACCCACGGCGTTAAGAATGGCCTGGCGCAGGAAAAGATAAGCAGCCATCAGGGTCAAAAAGAGCAGGACTAAAAAGTTTGAGGCGATCTTCCAGCTTAAAGAACGCATGGCCCTCACCACCAGCATCAGTTATGTAAGCAAGCATGGGGCTACGGCCACAACTGCCGGGTCAAACTGGGTACCACTACCCCTGGTCAAAATGTCCAGCGCTTCTTCAGGAGTCCGGGTTGGCTGGTAAGGTCTCAAGGAAGTCATGGCATCAAAGGCATCAGCCACGGCTATGATGCGGGCCCCCAGGGGAATTTCCCCATCATGCAGGCCATAAGGATAACCCCTGCCATCATAACGTTCGTGATGCAGGCCCGCGTCATGGGCTATATCTTTCAAACTTGTAACACTGGTCAATAAATCTATCGTCCGCACCGGGTGCTGGCGTACTATCTTTAATTCCCTGGCATCGAGCCGCCCCGGTTTATCTAAAATAGCCCGGGGAACGGCGATTTTGCCAAAGTCGTGGAGGAGGCCGGCAATTTCCAGACGCTGGATTTTTTCTTCATTAAAACCGAGGCAACGGGCCAGCCGCATGGCATAGCTGGCCACCCGCCGGGAATGACCGGCCGTATAAGCATGTTTGGCATCGATTATTTGGGCAAAAAGGTTGATAGTAACTTTCATCGGTTCATCAACATGAAAGTTTACGGGCGGCAGGTCTAAAATTATCCTGAACATCTTTAACTCCAGAGAAGTATTGGTAGCCACTTCCGTAAATAACGAACCTGCCATTAAACTATCGAGAGCTGCGAACAGTTCTGGGGGAAAGGCCCCCCGGGCCCTCCGGGCCAGAGCCTTCCTTACGGTAGACCAATCGCTGCCCGGGTAATGGCGCAAGGTTAGATCAAATTCATCGGCAAGCCCCAGCAGCAGGGCGCCGGGAACAATGGCCTCCCCCTTCAGGCCCCGGGGGTAACCGGAACCGTCCCAGCGCTCATGGTGGTCCCGGATTATAGCCGCCACTTCCTCGCCCAGACCGGGAATCGGCGTTACCATGTCCGCCCCTCTAGCAGGGTGGGCCCTGATTTCCGGGTTTTGCCGGGAACCTGCCTTAAGAACAAGGTGGACCAGGTGGTCGTCCAGGCCCATTCCACCGATGTCGTGGAGCAGGCCGGCATAAAAAACCGGCGTTGTCTGGCCGGGCAAAACTTTTTGTGCCAGCTCCCTGGCCACGAGGGCTACCCGCCAGGCATGGTACAGTTTGGTTTCTTCTTCCACATCCAGGATAGTCGATAGGGCCACTACCAGCTCGCAGAAAGAACGATCCGCCGGGCACCCCACCGCCCCCGCCCCCCTTTATAAAAAAATCGCCCTTTATGTGGTTATAAAGAGCGATTTACCCTAAAATCTACTTTAGCCTTCCTTAGCCTCTTTGTTTACTACCTTATTCAGGTCGGCAACAAGGCTATCAACATCAATACCGTGGGCCATGGCTCCTTGCTCGATATTTTCAAATCGTGCCGCCGCGCAGCCCAGGCAACCCATCCCATGCTCCATAAAAACCGGCACAGTCTGCGGGTACTTGCTGACTACTTCTGTAATGCTCATTTCCTTGGTAATGGTGGCCACAGGATTCACCTCCTAAAAAAGGTCTAACACCCCATCATGTTTATCATTATAATCGGTTAAAGGGGCTTTGTAAAGAAAATAGCACAAAAGCCAGCGGAATACCATCTTTTTCTCTCTATTTTAAACCATTTCCTTCCAACAGGTAATAGCAAAAAGAATAAAAGACCGGCCACAGCATATTACAGAGGAATTAATCCTTTACCTGCTTCAGTTTTTCTTCTACCGATTTAACTTTTCCTTCCATAGTCAATTCCTTATCGCGCCGGTCGTCAATGCGGATAATGGTCATAGAACGCCGGGCGCCCTTTTCAAAAGGTACCTCATGCAGCCGCGCCAGCAGGGGAAATAATACTTCCAGTTCCCCTTCGACAATAGTGCCCATAGGTGTTAATTGGTACTTGATTCCTGGTGTTTCCTGCAGGACCCTGTGGGCATCGGCCACATACTGGCTGATGCTGGTGCTGCCTGTTCCCACGGGGGCTATGACTACTTCCAGAACAGCCACAGTTTGAACCTCCTTCCCTGTTTTTAAGCAAAACCCGGCCCGCGATATAAATGGCGCGAATACTACGAGCCTAGTTAAATCTACACTTCTGGCGGGAGTGTGTGGGAATCGAACCCACCGCGCCCGGGCCTCACCCGCGCGCCGGCTGGATTTGAAGTCCAGGCAGGCCACCAGGCCCGATCCACCCCCACGCCATTATACGACCTTCTGTGTAATTAAGTCAAGTTATCCCCAGAATTCTGACTGTTTAGGGGTATAGGTACTGTTATTCCCTGGCTTTCCGCTTATCCGCCCAGATAGGCTTTTTTGACGGCTTCACTGCTGGCCAGATCGGCGGCGCTGCCTGCCAGGGTGATCCGTCCCGTCTCTAAAACATAACCGCGGTGGGCCACGCTCAAGGCCATGTTGGCGTTCTGCTCCACCAGTAAAATCGTCGTTCCTTGTTCGTTGATCTCCCTGATAATATTAAAGATTTCCTGCACCAGGATAGGGGCCAGACCCATGGACGGTTCGTCCAGCAGCATGAGCTTTGGTCTGGACATCAGCGCCCGGCCGATGGCCAGCATCTGCTGTTCACCGCCGCTTAAGGTACCGGCCATCTGTTTCTGGCGTTCCTTGAGACGGGGGAAGCGCCGGAAAACCTCCTGCATACTTTTATTTATTCCTTCCCGGTCCCGGTGAATATAGGCTCCCAGCTCCAGGTTTTCCCGCACGGTGAGATTGGGGAAAATCCGCCGGCCTTCCGGCACCTGGGAAATACCCATTTTTACTATGGCCTGGGCCGGGAGGCCGTTAATGTTCTGTCCCCGGTAGGTGATAGTGCCGCTCTGCGGATGTAAAAGGCCAGAAATAGTTTTCAAGGTAGTGCTTTTACCGGCCCCGTTGGCCCCGATGAGAGTTACAATTTCGCCTTCATTTACTTCCAGGGAGATACCCTTCAGGGCATGGATGGCGCCGTAATAGACATTAAGATTTTCCACCTTGAGGAGCAACACCGTTCACCTCCCGTCCCAGATAAGCTTCGATAACCCGCTCGTTGTTGCGAATGGCCTCCGGCGGTCCCTCGGCAATAACCTGGCCGTAATCCAGGACATAGATGCGCTCACAAATACCCATCACCAGGGACATGTCGTGCTCGATTAATAAAATCGTCAGGTCAAACTCCTGCCGTATCCAGTTGATCAAAGTCATTAATTCCCTTGTTTCCTGAGGGTTCATCCCGGCTGCCGGCTCGTCGAGCAAAAGGAGTTTAGGCCGTGCCGCCAGGGCGCGGGCAATCTCCAGCCGGCGCTGCTCGCCGTAAGGCAGATTTTTGGCTTTTTCATTTTGATAGGGTTCCAGTTTAAATATCCGCAGCAGTTCCTGGCTCCTTGCCAGTACCTCCGCCTCGCCCCGGTGATAGGAAGGCAGGCGCAGAATGGCGTCAAGTACGCCATATCGGCTGTGCCAGTGGTACGCTATACGGATATTGTCAAGGACACTCAGATTGCCGAAAAGGCGGATATTCTGGAAAGTTCTGGCGATCCCTTGCTGGGTAATTTGATAGGGTTTCAGTCCTACCAGACTGCGGCCGTTAAAAATAATCTCTCCCCTGGTGGGGCGGTAAACACCGGTCAGCAGGTTAAAAATCGTCGTTTTCCCCGCCCCGTTGGGACCAATCAGCCCTACCAGTTCTCCCGGCCGTAAACGCAGGTCCACATTGGCTACCGCCATCAGGCCGCCAAAGGTAATTGTCAACTCCCTAGTTTCCAGCAGGGCCACTGGCTTCACCCCGTTTCGGCACCCAGCGGTCGAGGGTAAATTCCCTGGTACCCATTAAACCCTGGGGGCGGAAGACCATGATGACAATCAATAATATAGCGTAGATAACCATCCTCAAAACAGCCAGGTCCTGGAGGGCGGCATTAATAAGGGTGATGGCCGCTGCGGCAATGATGGAGCCGGTGATGCTTCCCAGCCCGCCGAAAACCACCATGACCAGGATGTCAAAGGAGCGGAAAAAGGTAAAAGTGGCCGGCTGGATGAGGTAGAAATAATGGGCATAAAGGGCACCGGCAATACCGGCAAAAAAGGCGCCCATGGCAAAGGCCAGGACTTTATAGTAAGTGGTGTTGATTCCCATGGTTTCGGCGGCAATCTCGTTTTCCCTGATGGCCACACAGGCCCGCCCGTGGGTAGAATTAAGGAAATTGACAATTACCAGGATGGTCAGGACCATCATCAGGTAAAGCCAGGTCCAATTGGTCAATTGGGGAATACCAATCATCCCGGCGGCGCCGCCGATATAGTTAATATTGTTGGCTGCTCCCCGGATAATTTCTCCAAACCCCAGGGTGGCGATGGCCAAGTAATCTCCCCGCAAGCGTAAGGTGGGTAACCCGATGATAATCCCGGCAACGGCCGCCGCGCAGGCTCCGGCCAGGATAGCCACCGGAAAAGGCTGGCCTAAGTTGGTAGTCAGAATAGCGGACACATAGGCACCCACGGCCATAAAGCCCGCATGGCCAAGGGCCAACTGGCCGGTAAAGCCCACAATGAGATTCAGGCTGACTGCCAGGATAATATTGATCCCCATCATCATTAAATTAATCTCCTGGAAGGCACTGATTACACCCACTGCTTGCAGCCAGTATACCAAAAAATAAATTACGATCGCGCCGGCCAGGGAGATTAGATTTTTTTTGCTAAATCGCACCTGTTTCACCTACACCTTTTCAGTATTGTTCTTTCCCAGCAGGCCGGACGGCTTGACCAGCAGGATTAAGATAAGGAGGAGAAACACAATAGGGTCCCGTAATTTACTGCTCCAGTAACCGCTGACCATGGTTTCAAAAATACCCAGGGCAAAGCCCCCCACCATGGCGCCGGGAATCAGGCCGATGCCGCCAATAACCGCCGCCACGAAGGCCTTTAAACCCGGCATAATACCCATTAAGGGCTGAATGGTGTTGTAATAGAGCCCCAGCAGGACCCCGGCCACGGCCGCAAAGGTCGACCCTATGGCGAAGGTCAGGGAAATAGTGTTATCAACATTAATTCCCATGAGCCTGGCAGCATCCGGGTCGTAGGAGACGGCCCGCATGGCTTTACCGGCCCAGGTATAATGGACAATATACTGCAATACGATCATCATTGCGATAGTAATGGCTAAAATTAAAAGCTGCAAGGTGGTGGCTGTGAGTTTTATGCCAAATATCGTCAGGGGCAGTTGCGCGTTGGTGATTAGCCCCGCCGGATAGGAACGAATTTCGGTTCCCAGGACCATCAGGCCCCCGTTCTCCAGAAATAGTGACACGCCGATCGCTGTAATCAAAGGGGCCAGGCGGCCAGCGTTACGTAAAGGCTTATAGGCGACCCGTTCAATGATAACCCCCAGGATAGCAGAACCGATCATGGAAATGATAATGGCCAGCCAGATATTTAATTTGAGATAAACTACCACAAAAAAGGCAATGTAAGCGCCCACCATTAAAATGTCGCCATGGGCAAAATTAATCAACTGAATAATGCCATAAACCATGGTATAGCCCAGGGCAATGAGGGCGTAGATGCTGCCCAGGGACAGCCCGTTGATTATTTGCTGGAGAAATACGGCCATGCTGCCAACTCCCAACTCGGCCCTAAAATAAACTCCAATGAGGGGGTTAGAACCCCCCCATTGGTTGGTTTCCGGCCTTATATTTAGGCCAGGGTTTTAATGGGTAATCTTTTTCTTTAGCGTTTGCTTGCCGTCTACCATGGCAATAATGGCTACATCTTTAACCGGGTTGTGGTTTTCATCAATGGTAATCTTACTGGTAATGCCGTCAAAATTCTTCGTACTGGCCAGGGCATTGCGGATGGCCTCCGGATCGGCCGACCCGGCCCGATTGATAGCATCGGCCAGCAGGTAAGCTGTATCATAAGCGAGGGCAGCAAAGGCGTCCGGTTCCCTGTTGTATTTGGCTTTAAAAGCCTTGATAAAGGCCTGGAGCCGCGGGTTGGGATCACTGGCAGCGTAATGGTTGGTAAAGTAAGTATTATTCAGGTTGGCTGCCCCGCCGGCGTACTCAGCCAGTTTGGGAGAATCCCACCCGTCAGCACCCAGCATGGGAACCTTTATGCCCAGTTCCCGCGCCTGGTTAACGATCTTGCCCACGTCACCGTAATAGGCCGGCACGTAGATCAGGTCGGCACCGGCATCCTTAATCCTGGTAAGGGCGGGACGGAAGTCCTGATCGCCGGAATTAAAGCTCTCTTCCGCCACAACCTGGCCGCCGTTTTTAACGAATTCCTCTTTAAATACTTTATATAACCCCTTGCTGTACTCATCAGAGTTGCTGTAAATAATGGCCGCCTTTTTAGTTCCAAGATCTTTGGTAGCGAATTCCGCGCCCACGATGGCCTGGGTGGGATCGATAAAGCAGACACGGAAAACGTAGTCGCGCACTTTCTTGGTCTGGGGATCGACAGTTACATCCGGATTCGTCGCCGACGGGCTAATAATAGGTACTTTATATTTAGTAGCCATGGTCGAAGCCGCCATGGTGGCACCGGAGGTAGCCGGGCCCAGGAGGGCGACGACTTTATTCTCCGTGATCAATTTCGCGGCCGCACTCATGGCTTCTTCTCTTTTACCGCCATTGTCCAGGACAATAGGATTGAGCTTTTTGCCGCCCAGGACACCGCCGTTCTGGTTGATTTCTTCAAAGGCCAGCAGGATGGCGTCCTTGGAATTAGTACCATAAGTAGCTACATCACCCGAAAGTTCATAATTGACACCGATATTAATGGTATCACCGCCGGAAGCTCCCTGTTTCTCCGCCCCTGATTTTTGCTGGCCGCAACCGGCGATTAATGCCGCCGCCAGGAGCAAAACCAGGGTAATCAGGGCTATTTTTTTAATCCTCCCCATTTTAAAGAACCTCCTCCGGTTTTTTTGCCATTGGCAGGCACATTTGCATTTATTATAAACCTGCCCTTGAAGAACTGTCAATTGGCAATAACCATTCGCTTGTCACCCTGGCGGCGGGTAAATTTTATCCGGTCCAGATATTCTAAAAAGGGCAGAACATATTTGCGCGAGCTGCCCAGGGCGTCCCTAACTTCAGCCAGGCCAAAGGGGCCGGCAAGGCCTATATTTTTAACTACCGCCAGGGCCTCCTCGAAGGCTTCCCGGTGCCAGTAAAACTCGTCATTGATTTTAACCAGCACTCCTTCCCGCATGAGGTAGTGAAGGAGCTCTTCCAGCTCTGCCGGGGCCAGGTTGTAAGCAGCTGCTACTTCATTAAAACCAGGGGGCTGCCAACGGGCCGACCGGTAACGCTCTGCCAGGGCCTGTAAAAGTTCTTTTTGCCGGGAGCTAAACTCAGGCTTAAAATCAGCCAGGGCCACACTGCTTGCCGTCAGCTGAATACGGCCTTCCCGGAACCATCGTTCCAGCAAGGCTTGAAAGACCCGCGCCGGCAGGCGGGAGAAATAACGGGAACGCAATTCTTCCCTCGCCAAACCGGGCCGCAGGGGATACTGGCGGTGAAAATCAGCCAGGGCCCGGGCCGCTTCCTGCCACCACGCAGCCATACGTTCATTGCTCACAGCATACAGGTCGTTATCGGCAGCCAGTATGGCGAGCTGTCCCGCGGCAGCCATATCCTGTAACAATTTCCTGGTTTCTTGCGGCGTTAACGCCGCCCTGACAGCAGCTTCCTGCCAGTCCAGGCCGTCCCGGTGCTCCCGGACAATCTGGGCTAGAATTTCTTGCGGCGAACCTTCCAGACGCCGTTTTAAAGAAGCAAGGACGGAGGGATCAAAACGGCGGTGCCGGGGCGGCGCCGGGTCGATGACCAGCCCGCCGCCAATGGTTTCCATAGGCGAATAGCTGCGCAAGATGAAGCGATCGGCCCGCGTGGCCACCACCGCCTCCTCCATGAGCAGCTGGACAAAAGCCTTTTCTCCACCTTTTAATTCATCTCGATCGAGGAGGATAATTCTTCCCAGAACCTCCGCCGTACCCAGGTAAAACCGGATGCGGCTGCGGTTGGCCAGGGTACGGGCGCCTGCCAGAAGCTTAAAACTGGCGTCCAGGCGGTAGCTAGGCTGCAGAAAGCCCGGGGTCAGCAGGGTACTGCCCCGTCTAATGGCTTCCTTTTCTACGCCGGCTAAATTTACGGCTACTCGCTGGCCGGCCAGGGCTTCTTTGACATTCTTACCGTGAACCTGGAGGTTGCGGACCTTGGTCCTTATACCTTCCGGCTGGACCTCCAGGTCGTCTCCTACGCGGATGGTTCCCGACCAGAGGGTGCCGGTAACTACCGTGCCAAAACCCGTAATGGAAAAAACCCGGTCGATGGGGAGCCTTACCCCTCCTTGTGCCGGCCGGGGCGGCGTCGCTGCCGCCAGGGCGTCCAGCCGTGCCAGGAGCTCTGGTATCCCTTCGCCGGTCAGAGCCGACACAGGGATGATAGGGGCCTCAGCCAGCACCGTCCCCTGAACGGCCTGGCGCACTTCTTCCCGGACCAGTTCCAGCCACTCGGCATCCACCAGGTCGATTTTCGTCAGCACGATGATACCCTGCTTGATCTGTAGCAGGTCGATGATGGCCAGATGTTCCCTGGTCTGGGGCATCACGCCTTCGTCCGCCGCGACCACCAGCATGACCAGGTCCATACCGCCGACACCGGCCAGCATCTGGCGAATAAAGCGTTCATGGCCGGGTACATCCACCAGGCCTAACTGGCGCCCGCTGGGTAAAATCAGGGGAGCAAACCCCAGTTCAATAGATATGCCCCGCTCCTTTTCTTCCTTGAGCCGGTCCGTATCAACGCCGGTTAGGGCCTTGACCAGCACTGTCTTGCCGTGATCGACATGGCCGGCTGTCCCGACAATAATGTAGTCCACCAAACATACGCTCCTCCAAAGGGATCTACAAAATTAGGCGATTATTAGCTGGCTTCCTGAGCGCTGGCCCACTTTTTCAGGTTTCCCCGGTGGGGTCGTTAATCCCATCGAGGGCCTCTACCAGGGCGCGAGCCAGTTCTTCACTTTCGCCGGGCAGGAGGGTGCGGACGTCGAGGATTAAGGTCTCTTCCTGAACCCGCACCAGTACCGGGGGATCAGTTCGTCGCAGGCGCCTGGCCAGTTCTTCTACCGTAACCTGTGCCGGCGCAACGGTTACGCCCCAGGACGGCAGTTCGGTTAACGGCAGGGAACCGCCTCCGGCCTGGGAGGTAATTGCTTTTATACCTACCTGCGCCCGGGAACCCAGCGCTCCCGCCAGCAAGGCCTGTAGCTGTTCCGCCCGGCGCCGCAGGTCCTCCGGCCTGGCTACCAGGGCGGCCAGGACGGGGATCTCCCGGACGGCCCGGTCCGGGTGGCGATAAGCCCGCAGGGTTGCCTCCAGGGCGGCCAGGGTCATTTTATCAACCCGCAGGGCGCGGGTTAAAGGATGGCGGGCAATAGCGGCCACCAGTTCCCGGCGGCCCAGGATAATCCCCGCTTGGGGCCCTCCCAGCAGTTTGTCCCCGCTGAAGGTTAAAAGATCCACCCCTTGTTTAATTTCAGCCTGGACAGTCGGTTCGCCGCTAATGCCGTAGCTCTCCAGGTCCACAAGAACACCGCTGCCCAGGTCTTCCATGACGGGTACCTGCCGGCGCCGGCCCAGGTCAACCAGTTCGGCCGTAGTCACCTCATGGGTAAAACCCTGGATGCGATAATTGCTGGGGTGAACCTTGAGAAGCAGAGCTGTATCCGGTCCCATGGCCGCCTCGTAGTCCCGCAGGTAGGTCTTATTGGTAGTACCCACTTCCACCAGTCTGGTGCCGCTCTGGGCCATAACCTCCGGTACCCGGAAGGAGCCGCCGATTTCCACCAGCTGGCCCCGGGAAATAATGGTTTCCCTGCCGGCGGCCAGAGCAGCCAGGCTTAAAAAAACAGCAGCTGCGTTGTTGTTAACCACCAGAGCTGCTTCGGCACCGGTCAGCTCCTGGAGCAAAGCGGACACATGATCATAGCGGTTACCTCGCTGTCCCCTATCCAGGTTAAATTCCAGGTTGGTATAGCGCCGGGCCGCCATCAGGGCTGCTTCCGCTGCCGCCTGGCTTAAAACAGCCCGCCCCAGATTGGTATGTAAAACAACCCCGGTGGCATTAATGACCGCTCGCAGGCTGCTGCGTCTGCTGGCTTTGTACCTGTTCTTTATTTCCCGCGCCAGTTCTTCCGGACCAGGCGGCTCGATTCCTGCAGCCAGTATTTTCTCCCGCCAGCCAGCCAGGACCTGGCGTGTACAGGCAACCACCAGGTTATGGTCCGCTTGGGATAATTCCCGGAGCAGTGGGTGCCGCAGGAGCTGGTCTACCGCCGGTAACTGCCGTAAAAGGTTTTGGGGCTGCTCCATGGTTACCTGCGCAACCCTCCAAAAACAAAGTAAGACAACTGCGGTTTAACAAAAACGAACTAACGTTATTATAACCATAAGCTAAAAAATGTGGAACCTATAGTTCCGCTTAAAGTTTTCCCAAGCAGGTTATAAACTCTGGCTACTGGTTAGAAAATATAATCCAAAGAAGGTATACAAAAGGAGGCTTTCCTATGAGTATTGGTCCATGGCGCCCCTGGCGCGAACTGGCCGATTTCCGCGAGGCCATGTTCCGTAACTTCATGCCCGGCCTCTGGGAAATCGGCCCCCGCTTTGACATCTACCAGAACAAAAGGGAAGTGGTAGCCACAGCAGAATTACCGGGCCTTACTTCCAGGGATGACGTGGAGATCACTGCCACCGAAGACACCTTGGCCATTCGGGGTGAAATTCGCCGCAGCGAAGAAACAGGGGAACAGGATTACCACCGTGCCGAACGTTTTTACGGTACCTTCGCCCGGACCGTCAGCCTGCCGGCCAGGGTAGAACCGGAAAAAGCGACGGCGACTTATAAAAACGGTATCCTGGAGATTCGCCTGCCCAAAGCGGAAAACCAGCGGCAGCGGCGTATCCCCATTAATCTCCACTAGTGTTTAATAAAATTCAATTGTTCCGGCCGGGACAGGGGGTTGTCAATAACTGAACCCTCCGGTAAATATTCGCGTTTCTGCCCTTCAATCAACAGCTGCACCCTGTCAATCTCCGGGAACTGGGTCAAGGTAAAGAGGAGGGAATTTAGGAGGGCTGTTTCGGCCGCACTGCCCCCACCATAGCCTGTTACTTCGCGACTTAAATTCACAGTGGCCAGCCCCTGCTCAATTTTTAGATCCAGGAGCCTGGTACCGGGCCAGACGGTTCGCACCAGCCCGCTGTTGGGCGGTGGCCCGGCCAGCAAGGCCAGCATAGCCGCCCGGGGCAGATCGCTTCCCGTGGCTCCGGGCGGCAGCGCCACTGTGACCGGCACCAGAAAGCTGGCGCTGGCGTCATTAAAGTAGACCTGGACACCCTGCTGGTTATCTTTTTTTAAGAGGCTGTTAATCGTGGCCGGCCGGGAAAGAGGTGCATCAAGCTTTACCCCGCCAACCTCCGCTACAGCCTGCCCCTCAACCAGAACCTGCACATGGCGGGCATTGCCCAGACTGGTCAAAGTTAAAACCAGGGCTTTAATAGCCCTTTCTGCTTGCCCATTATCCTTCAACTGCAATAATTCTTTTGTTAAATCCACATATACCGTCTGCTGGTCATCTAAAATATATATATCCCGTAGCTTTACGCCATCGGGCATTACTCCTTTTAAACCGTTCACCTGGGGACCGGCGATGAGTTTTTCCACTGCTACTTTAGCTACTTCGCGAGTGGGGGTAAAGGTAATCGTCACCGGTACCAGATAAGAACCATCCTGGGTCAAATAATACACTAAAACCTGGTTTAATTCTCTATCATCCAATAATGGCCGCCTTTCTTTGGCAGTTTTGCCGGGCAAACCCTGGTCAGCGGGTTTGGGGTTGCTGAAACAACCGCTGCTAAGCACAACCAGCACCAGTAACATAAAAGCCAGTGCTGTGCCTGACCACCCCCAGCGCCAGTTTCCCGGGTGGCCTGCCTTCATATCTTTCACTCCCTCCCAGGGGTTTTTAACGACTTTTTCGACAAACGGGGGCTAAAATCCTGCCTGTCCTGAATTTTAAAGACGGCATACCAGGGCAAGGAATAGCATGACCAGGCCCAGGTAGCCGAAAAAGGGGTAAATCCAGCTTACCAGGTTGATAAAACCACAGGTGGCCACCGGCAAAGCAAGAATAAGTATTAGCACCGCTGCCCGCCAGGGGGGAAGGGCGGGAATTTGACCCAGCCTTGTCGCCAGCCCGTAAAGATTACTCGCCGCCGTTGTCACTATGGCCAGCCAGAGGGCCAGGGCATATAAGTGAACCAGCCCCGGTTGCAGGCCGGACACCAGATACAATAAGGGTAGTTCTGCCTGCAGGCCAGCAGGACTCAAACCCCTCAGGGCCTTCACCAGCAAGTACGCCAGGACTCCCAAAAAAAGCCCGCCCAGGCCCGCCCCCAGGACCCCCTTGCGGGAGGCCGGCAGGGAGGTAAGTAAAACCGCAATTCCGACCATATTATAAGTAACGTACAGGCAAGCGTTGAGGACCCAGTTACTGCTGATGAGCCCCCCTGGTGATGCAGGCGGGGTAGCATGGAATGGCCCTGGCCGGAAGAAAACGGCAATTACGGCGGTTACAATTATAATCGCCAGCATCACCGGCACCAGGAAGGCATTTATAAGCAAGAGACCGTGGCCCTTGCCCAGGCTGGCCAGGAAAGCCAGGACACCGCAGGCCATGATTCCGGTAAGGGGTGCGAGGCCAAAATGCTCCTGGACCACGGCGCCGGACCCGGCCAGCATAATAGCCAGGCCGCCGAACAGGAAGGCGCCTGTCGCCAGGTCGGCTGGTTTTTCCCATTTGCCCAGGAGCACTACCAGGAAGTCATGGTAAGAATTGGTGTGCCATTTTAACGCCAGGCGGCGTACCTGGCTGGTAGCCAGGATTAATAGCGTCCCCATTAACATTACGGCCGCCGGGGCCTCCGGCCCCAGCATCACGAAAAACTGGACCAGTTCCTGGCCGGAAGCAAAGCCGGCTCCGACCATAGTTCCCACAACAGCTATAGCTACAGCCAGTTCGGCCCTAAGGATCAGGACCACCCTCCCCACAACCTTTGTACATTAATATGCCGGGAGGGACGTCTAATAGTATAAAAAAACACAATCCGGCATATACTCTAGGCACAAGGTTTCTCGGGAGGTAAGGTATGGCACCATTACCTTTTTTCACCTCTAATCAACCAGAGGCAGTTCCGCCTGCGAAAATCAAATATTACTACCAGGACCCCCTGGCGGTGGAAAAATTAAGCCAGACCCTGGCCAGTCACCTGCAGGAACTTAATCCCGAAGGCAAACAACCTCTTGTCGTGGTTTGCATTGGTACTGATCGTTCAACGGGTGACTGCCTGGGCCCTCTGGTGGGCACCAATCTTTTGCACATGCCCAATTTGCCCTTTGCCGTATACGGGACCCTGGATGAACCGGTTCATGCCAGCAACCTGACGGAAAAACTGGCCTATATTAAGACCAACCATCCCGATCCCATAATCATCGCCGTTGATGCCTGCCTGGGACAGGCGGAAAATGTCGGTGCCATTACCCTGGCCCCGGGGGCTTTAAAACCCGGCGCCGGGGTAAATAAAAATCTCCCGGCTGTGGGAGACATTCACTTTACGGGCATCGTCAACGTTGGCGGCTACATGGAATACTTTGTTCTGCAGAATACCCGCTTGTCCATTGTCATGCGCATGGCCCAGCAAATTGCCAACGCCATTTACCAGGGCGTGTGCCTGGTTTACAAGCATCGCAGCATTGCCGTTGCCCGGGGCCTGCAGTGATTAGAAAGTACGTTTGTATTTCTCCAAAATATTCTCTACCTCGTCGTCTGCAACCTGGCTGAAATCTTCATAGAACTGGCCAACGGCGTAAAAGGGTACTGGAGTTGCCAGGCAGATTAAATCGTCTACTAAAGGCCGCAGGCGTGCGGCGGTATCCGGCGGGGCCACCGGCACAGCCAGAACCAGCCGGGCGGGATTGGCCTGCTTTACCGACAGCAGGGCCGCCTCTATAGTCAGGCCGGTAGCGATACCGTCATCGACTACAATAACAACCCTTCCTGTGATTTCCGGTTTACCGGCGTGACCCCGGTAAACCTCCAGCCGCCGTTTGATTTCCGCCACTTCGCCTTCGATGAGGGCTTTAAGATCGGCCGGTACCAGGTTTAAAGCACGCATAACGGATTGGTTATATAAAACTGTACCATCCGGCGCCACAGCGGCTACGGCCAGTTCCGGATTGCCAGGCAAACCCACTTTGCGGGGAATAATCAAATCCAGTTCTCCTGCCAGGGCCGCGACGATGGGCGCGGCGACCATCACCCCGCCCCTGGGTACAGCCAGCACCAGGGGTTGCCGGCCCCGGTATGCCTGCAGGGCCGCGGCCAGCCGGCAACCGGCGTCGTGGCGGTTTTGAAAGAGCATGTGGTTCTGACCCCCGGAAAAGATAAGTAGTAATAGCTTTTCCCTTATTTACATTTGGCTATGTATTCTCCCGGCCGAAGGCACATCAATTTCATGGGGGCTGGCCCTCCCTGGCCTGAATACGGTACCGGCAATCAGGCAGTGACCCCATCATCACTTTTCTTCTTCCTACAACAGCAGGTTGCGAGCCCTCACCGCGGCTACCACCCGGCCTCTTTCCCCGACCGCCAGGCCACCATCGATACTTGCCTCGCCTGCAAAATTACCGTCCATGCGGACGGCATCTTCCGCCACCAGTTTCCCGGTTATTTTAGCTCCCTTAACCGATGAACGTATCTACCATTGCCGCAAACAGCGTCATTCTTTCTCCCCGGCACTTCCCGTATCCGCTCCTTGGGGCCTGTTCCTCCAATTGCAGCATCTGAGCGGCCTGTCCGGCATGGATCGCGTCAACAACTCTAAAGCCGGCAACCGGGTCCCCTAACTGGCTGCCTTTTCCGGGGTTAGCAGTCCCAGGGCCATGGCCAGGGCCTTCTCTTCCTCCTCGCTCAGTCGGTAAGTAGAGCGCCCGTTGTGAACGGGTTTAATAAAGACACGGGTCTCGTCCCGGGCATAAAGGCTGGTGAGGATAAAACCATGGGCTTCCCGGTTAAGGAGGGCCAGGGCAAAACTCAAATCACTACCCGTATCCGGAAAGGCATTAAAGCGGATCAAACCTATGCGGCTAAAACTTTTCTCCAAGCCCACCTGGAGGTCGGCTACCTTTTCCTGCATCTGGTCAAGGGCCTTCTTTATCTGCCCCAGGTCGTGGAAGCGCTCCAGAACGGCGGTCAGGTCATTGCCCGCGCCAGTTTCAACTAAACGTTTTATGCGTCCCTCCAGGCGTTTTACCTCAGCATGGTTATACCAGAGAAAAAGGAGGATAAGCAGCTGCAGAACGGCCAGCCCCAGAAGGATAGGGATATTATAGGATGCCAGTAAAGAATTCAGTACCGCCAAGGTAAAATCCTCCCTACTAAATTACGGCAAATGATTTATTTCCACATGAAACGCCATTTTCCTGCGCGTATTTCATGCGATGGTCTAAATTTAGTAAGCCGGCAAATTTTTTCAGCACTGAAGAAGATTAAACCCAGCAGGATTTATCCCGGCCCATGGAGAAAGTTTTCATCCTAAAAAATTTAAAGCGTGGTGGTGTTAATGTTATCTGATACTTTAGCTGCCAAACTGGAACTCCTGCAAAAAAATTTAACGGACATGGAAGCCATCCTGGTGGCTTATTCCGGCGGCGTCGACAGCAGCCTTTTACTCAAGGTAGCCAGTATGACGCCGGCCAAGGTCCTGGCAGTTACGGCCGCTTCACCCACTTATCCCCAGGTGGAAATAGAAGCCGCTACCCGGCTGGCGCAGGAACTTGGGGTACAGTATCTGGTAATAAATACCGACGAAATGGAGAATCCGGCCTTTACTGCTAACCCGCCGGAACGCTGTTATCATTGCAAAAAGGAACTTTTTGCTAAACTGCAGGAACTGGCCCGGGAATACGGCCTGAAAGTAATCGTTGATGGCGCCAATGCCGATGATAGCGGCGATTTCCGCCCCGGCAGCCGGGCGGCCAGGGAGTTCGGCGTCCGCAGCCCCCTGCAGGAAGCAGGACTGACCAAAGAGGAGATCCGCCAGCTGGCCAGGCATTTAAACCTGCCCAACTGGGATAAGCCTTCAATGGCCTGCCTTTCCTCCCGCATCCCCTACGGCCAGGCCATTACGCCGGAAAAGCTGGAACAGGTAGCTGCTGCCGAAGCTTTCTTACGCCAGCTGGGTCTAAGGGAAATCCGGGTACGCCACCACGGTGCCATTGCCCGCCTGGAGGTGAACCCATCCGCCTTTGCCCTCCTTATTGATGCAAAAGTCCGGGAAAAGTTGGTCAACCGTTTCCACGAACTTGGGTTTACCTATATCACCCTGGATTTGGAAGGCTTCCGCAGCGGCAGCATGAATGCCGTCCTTAGCCCGGAGGAACGGGCAGTAAAGCACAATCCTTAGAGCAGGGGGAGAAAGATGAAAGTTGCCTACTTTGACTGCTTTTCCGGTATCAGCGGCGATATGTGCCTGGGGGCCCTGCTGGCCAACGGCCTTCCCAGGGATGAACTGGTAGGGCGGTTAAAAGAACTTGCCCTGGACGGGTGGGAATTAAAGGTCAGTGAGACCAGCCAGCAAGGTATTGCGGCCATAGATGTAGCTGTGCAGGTGACCGGTCGCCACCCTCACCGCCACCTGAAAGATATCCTGGAGCTAATCGACAACAGCCCGCTGCCCCTGCCGGTGCGGGAAAAAGCATCAGCCGTTTTCCATAACCTGGCCCGGGCTGAGGGCCAGGTTCACGGCATCAGTCCGGAAAAAGTACACTTCCATGAAGTTGGAGCCGTCGATGCTATTATCGATATTGTGGGCACCGTCCTGGGTCTGCACCTCCTGGGTATTGAGCGGGTTATATCCTCGCCCCTGCCCCTGGGCTCCGGATGGGTCGAATGCCATCACGGCAAGCTGCCGGTACCGGCTCCAGCTACCCTTTACCTGCTCCGTGGTTATCCTGTTTACGGCACGGAAGATAAAGCCGAGCTGGTAACTCCCACCGGCGCGGCCCTTATCACCACCCTGGCCGATAGTTTCGGCCCTTTCCCGGCCATGAATTTGACCAGCGTAGGCTTCGGCGCCGGGAAAACAGCTTTAGCGCATCCCAATCTCCTGCGCCTGGCCCTGGGAGAAATCACCGCAACTCAGCTGGAGGGAGACGAGAGCAGCCTGGTTATCGAGACGACCATTGATGACATGAACCCCGAGTTTTTCCCCGCCCTGCAGGAACAGGTCCTGGCTGCCGGAGCAGTTGATGCCTACTTTACACCGGTACAGATGAAAAAGGGCCGGCCCGGCGTCCTCTTTACGGCCCTCTGCCCGGAAAACCGCCTTGCGGCCGTAGCGGCGGCCATCTTCCGCCATTCCAGCACCCTAGGCCTGCGCTTCCGCCGCGACCAGCGCCTGGTCTGCCAGCGGCAGCAAACAGAGGTGCTAACGCCTTACGGCCCGGTAATTGTCAAGTGGGGTCGCTACAAAGATCCTGAAGGCCGGGAAATCACTAACGTGGCCCCGGAATATGAATCCTGCCGCCGGGCCGCCATGGCCGCCGGCGTGCCTGTGAAGGAAGTCTACGCCGCCGCCCTGGCTGCCGCCCGGGCCGTAAAGGTTTGGTGACCTGAAAAAAGCCCCTTGCCTGCAACCACAGGTCAAGGGGTTATTTTTTAGTGCCACCATAATGACAGGAGGGCGGCAAAGAATAGGGCCGGTAAAAGGTTGCCGACATGAATCTCTTTTATTTTCAGTACACTTAGGGCAATGGCGATAATAAGCAACCCGCCGCTGGCGGTAATTTCTGTTGCTACCGGAGGCGTCAGGTAATTCTGCAGCCAGGCTGCCAGAAGAGTCAGGCTGCCCTGGTAAACAAGCACAGGTAGTGCCGATAGGGCTACTCCCCACCCCTGGATGGTGCTCATAGTAACGGCGAGAATGCCGTCCAGTATAGCCTTGGCATAGAGGGTATTGTAATTACCGCGTAAACCTGCCTCCAGGGACCCCATAATGGCCATGGCACCGACACAGTAGAGAAGGCTGGCGCTTACAAAGGCCCGGGTAATCTCACCACTGCCGCCGCGGGCGAGGAGTAACTCCAGGCGCTTCCCCAGCTCGGCCAGGCGCCCTTCAATATCCAGGAGCTCTCCGCAAATGCCACCGGCTACCAGGCTGACAATTATCAGGACGATGTTTCGGCTCTGGATGGCCATGGCCAGCCCTACAAGTAATATACCCAGGCCGGTGGCCTGGGTAACTGTTGTCAGCAGGCGCTGAGGCAGGCGCCGGCCAATTATCGTTCCCAAAAGGGATCCGGCCAGGATGGCCAGGACATTAACCCACGTACCCCACAAGTTCTTCACCCCGATTTCAGTTTACTCTCGGCACCTTTCCCTTTAAAACTCCCTTGGTTTGCAAATTATCTCTTTGATTTTGGTGGCGAAAAAGTCCTGGGAATGGGCCGGGCGTAAAACCAGGGCCGTGTCGACGCCTTCGTTGCTCCCGCCCAGGGCGATGACATCCACCCCTGCCGGTATGAGGCCGGCATCCAGGGCCATACCGGCAACCTCAACGGCCACCTTGGTACCCTGGCCGAAGAGGCGCAATGTATTGGCAATAATTTCAGCCGGATAAATACCCTGGAAGGCGAAGCGCAGGGCGCGGTCAAGGCCGGCCATCAGGTGGGTGGTGGTCAGGACTTTAATGCCCCCTTCCTCCAGACGCCGCCGCGTGGCCGCATCCATCTCTATTTCCCCCGGTTTTTTGAAACCGGCCTGATGGGTTACACAAACGATATTTAAATCGTTATTTCCCAGGCACAGTAAGGCGCTGTAGCCCGTTACCGAGGCAACGACAACATCCTTTACCCCCAGTTGCCTGGCACGTTCCAGAGCTAATTTAACCGTGCCTTCTGTGTTGGTCTTTCCTTTTGCTTGCCAGTATGTCGTCATTGTTGTATCCTCCTTTTCCTTGCCTCGAGGACCGGCTCCGGACATTCTTGTCCTCGACCCCGCCCTTATGCTCCACCTGTGGCTGCTTCACCAACCGGGCCGGGTCGCTCTTTTCCCGGTAGACCCCCGGGCACCAAACTTTAAAATGTTTCACGTGAAACATTTTCCCTGGTTAGTACGGCTATAATTCTTTCTAAGTCCTCGGTGCCAAAATAATAGATTTCTATTTTACCTTTATTTTTTCCGTGAGACAGTTTAACCTTTGTGCTTAAAATGTGCTGCAGTCGATCTTCTAGCTGTTTGACTTCTATATTAACATTTACGTTATTACTTTCCTTTTTGGGAGGGCGGTCGGTTGCAGCCTGCATCTTTTTGGCAATTAATTCTGTCTCCCTTACCGCCAGTCCTTCTTCTTTAATTTTTCTTGCCAGCACTAACTGTTGTTCCCTATCCTTCAAGCTCAGGATTATCCTGGCATGACCTGGGGATATGGCACCCTTCCGGAGCATTGCCTGGATTTCTTCCGGCAACTGTAACAGGCGCAGGGCATTGGCGATTACCGGCCGGCTTTTGCCTACGCGGCGGGCGATTTCTTCCTGGGTAAGATTATGTTCGTCAATTAACGCCTGGTAAGCTTCAGCTTCTTCCATGGGATTCAGATCTTCACGTTGCAAGTTCTCGATCAAAGCTATTTCTGCTGTTTCCCGGGCATCCAGGTCTTTGATAATGGCCGGTATTTCCCTTAACCCGGCGATTTTACAGGCCCGCAAGCGGCGTTCACCGGCAATTAATTCATAGCGTTCATCACCAATGGGTCTAACAACAATGGGCTGGATGACGCCGTGGGTTTTAATTGACTGTGCCAGCTCCTCTAATTTCGTGGCATCAAAATCACGCCTTGGCTGGTGCCGTCCGGCGATAATCCGGTCCACTGCCAGTCGGGTTACTTCTCCGGACAAAACCTCTTTTTCTTCGAGTGCAGGTAATAAAGCTTCCAGGCCCCGGCCCAGGCCCCTTTTAGCCATTGTTCATCACCTCCCGGGCCAGTTCTTTATAGGCTTCGGCCCCGCGGGAACGAGGATCATAGAGACTAATCGGCTGGCCATAGCTCGGCGCTTCACTTAGCCGCACATTGCGCGGGATGATGCTTTTAAATACTTTTTCGGGGAAGTGATTTTTTACTTCATCTACGACCTGCATTGACAAATTTGTCCTCGGGTCAAACATGGTCAAGACAACCCCTTCTACTTTCAAGCGGGGGTTTAAGTGGCGGGTAACCAGCTGGATGGTGTTCATCAGCTGGCCCAGCCCCTCCAGGGCATAATATTCGCACTGAATTGGTATCAAAACGCCTTCGGCTGCCGTCAGGGCATTGATGGTTAGCAGACCCAGGGAAGGCGGGCAGTCGATAATTATGTAGTCATAGTCATCTTTGACATCCTGCAATGCTTTCTTTAATTTTTGCTCCCTGGCTATGGCTGTCACCAATTCAACTTCAGCACCTGCCAGTTCAATGGTCGCTGGTACAAGATCGAGATGGGGTACTTCTGTAGCAATAATTATGCCCGCTATAGGCACGCCATTAATAATAACATCATAGATACAGTGCTCGATATGCAGGCGATCAATGCCCAGACCGCTGGTGGCGTTACCCTGGGGATCAATATCTACCAGAAGAACTTTCTTTCCTGCCTGGGCTAAAAAAGCACTTAAATTGACGGCTGTGGTAGTTTTACCAACCCCTCCCTTTTGATTGGCAATGGCCATAACCTTGCCCATGGGATTGACCTCTCCCTTGACTTTTTTTCTTTATTTCGGCATGTTTGTTATGGTTCCTGCCGGCGACGCTTATTTTCCTTTACTTAAGGGGCCGTTTGGCGGGAAGTCCAGGGCGGCGCGGGTAAGCCGGCGGGGTGACCCTTTCCTTTTTGACTATAACAAGAATGCGTCTTTCTTCCCCCCCCGGAAGCTGACGCTGCCATATTTTTGTCGCAGTACCTCCCATGAGGTTTATTGCCCCTGCGGCCTCCTTTAATTCCTGCTCGCCGGTCGGTCCTTTATAGGCTGCCATAAAACCTCCTATCTGTACCAGGGGCAGGCAGTATTCCGCCAGGGTATTTAAAGGTGCTACAGCCCTGGCTACGGCCAGGTGATATTTTTCCCGGTAATTTTTATTTTGACCTACCTCTTCGGCCCGGCCCCACAGGCATTCAACTCCGTTTAATCCCAACCTGGTTACTACCTTTTCCAGGAATTTAACCTTTTTTTGTTGGGCGTCCAGAAGTGTAAGGTGCAGGTCCGGCCGGCATATTTTAAGGATAAAACCTGGTATTCCTGCTCCGGTGCCAACGTCGATAACCCTGGCACCTGGCGGGACAGCCAGGGCACAAAAAATGAGGAGGGAATCCAGGATGTGCTTCCGCCAGATTTCTCCCTCCTCTACAATGGCCGTTAAGTTTATCTGTTTGTTTGTTTCTAAAAGGAGATCGATATAAGCTTTTATGGCAGCAGCTTGGTCAACAGTTATATCTACGCCGGCCTTTTTGATTAAATTGTTTATTATATTATTTTTATCCAGCACAGGTATTGACACCTTCACGCCTTTTTTGTTCTAGATAGACCATTAAAATACTGATATCTGCCGGCGTAACACCTGGAATGCGCAGGGCCTGGCCCAGGGAACGGGGCCTTACCCTTTCCAGATGATCGATACTCTCCCGGGATAAGCCACGGATTTCCCGATAATTGAGATTTTCTGGCAAACGCCTTCCTTCCAGCTTTAACATCCGCTCTACCTGGGCTTTTTCCTTGGCTATATAGCCTTCGTACTTGAGAATCATTTCGATCTCCCCGGCAATGTCAGCTGGAATTTCTGGAACCACTCCGGCTTCTGCTAAATCTTGATATTTTATTCCGGGCCTTTTCAGGAGATCGGCCAGGCTGGCTGTCCCCTTCAGCGGTGTTTCCCGGCGGCGTTGTAGGATTTCCTGGATGTTTTCATTGTTACTACCAACATGCTGCTTTTGTAAAAGTTCTATTCCCGCTTTGATGGCTTTTTCTTTGGCCTGGAGCTTCCTGTACCTTTCTTCATCCAGGAGCCCTACTTCATAACCAAGGGCGGCAAGGCGCAGGTCGGCGTTATCTTCCCGCAGCAGCAAGCGGTGTTCGGCCCTGGCGGTAAGCATGCGGTATGGTTCGGTCACACCCCTGGTTACCAGGTCATCGATAAGGACACCGATATAGGCCTGATCGCGTCTTAGAATAAACGGCTCTTTTCCCTTTACCAGACGAGCAGCATTTATTCCCGCTATTAGCCCCTGAGCTGCGGCTTCTTCATAACCCGAGGTACCGTTGATCTGTCCGGCAGTGAATAAACCACTTATAGTCTTGCATTCCAGCGTTGCCTTGAGCTGGGTCGGGTCCAGATAATCATACTCAATGGCATAACCCGGCCGCATCAATTCTGCTTTTTCAAGCCCCGGTATACTGTGCAGGGCGGCCAGCTGGACGTCTTCCGGCAGGCTGGTGGACAGACCCTGGACGTACCACTCTTCCGTTCCTAGCCCTTCTGGCTCCAGGAAGATCTGGTGCGCCGGTTTGTCGGCAAAACGTACCACTTTGTCTTCTATTGACGGGCAATAGCGCGGTCCTTTACCTTCTATCATTCCGCTAAACAGCGGCGCTCGGTCCAGGTTATCCCGTATAATCCGATGGGTTGTCTCATTGGTATGGGTCAACCAGCAGGAGACATTGGGCCGATGGCTGTTGTCCTCCCAAAAAGAGAAATTTAAGGGCTCCCTGTCACCGGGTTGCTCAATCAACTTGTCCCAGTTAATGGAACGGCTGCTGATCCTGGGTGGGGTACCGGTCTTAAAGCGGCCCATGGTGAGACCCAGGTCTTTTAAACTCGCTGCCAGTTCAATGGCCGGGAACTGGCCGTTAGGACCGCCGGAGTAGGCAACATCGCCAATGATTATCCGTCCCCTTAGATAAGTGCCGGTAGTTAAAACAACAGCAGAACAGGTAAAGAAAGCTCCCGTCCTGGTCACGACACCCTTGATGCGGCCATTTTCCACCACAAGACGGGTGACTTCCCCCTGCTTAACTTCGAGATTCTCTTGCCGTTCCAGGGTAAGGGTCATCAGCTGCTGGTAAAGCTTTTTATCAGCCTGGGCCCGCAGGGCCCTGACCGCCGGTCCCTTGCCGCTGTTGAGACGGCGGATCTGAATGCGGCTGCGGTCGGTATTTAAGCCCATGGCGCCGCCCAGGGCGTCAATCTCCCGTACCAGGTGTCCCTTGGCCGGCCCCCCCACCGAAGGGTTGCAGGGCATCATGGCAATACTCTCCAGGCTGATGGTCAGCACCAGGGTACGGCAGCCAAGTTTTGCCGCTGCCAGGGCGGCTTCACAGCCGGCATGACCGGCGCCAACGACGATGACATCGTAATTTCCGGCGTTGTACATCCTTTTCACCTTCTTTCTATTTAACTTTCTTGTCATCTATTTACCAATACAGAAGTCGCTAAAAATCCGGTCCAGGAGATCCTCCCGGGCTGTAGCGCCGGTGATTTCACCCAGGAAATCGCGGGCCGCCCAGAGGTCAACGGCGATTAAATCGCCGGGCATACCCTCTTCCCAGGCGGCTATGGCGGCGTTAAGGTGCTCCAGGCATTTTTCCAGGGCGTCCCGGTGGCGGGCCCGGGTAAGGAGGGGCTCTTCCCTCGTCCTTACCACCTTACCGCTGAGGACGATCTCTCTTATCATTCCGGCCAGTTCATCCAGGCCCTTGCCTTCCCTGGCCGAAATAGTCACCCGGGGGTAGCTGGGGGCAAAAGCCTCCAGCCCGGTCTCTTTTTCACCTACCAGGTCAACTTTATTACCGACGATAATCACACTTTTACCCGTAATTTCCTGCAGAATGCGCTTATCGTCAGGCAAGATACCGGTACTTAGATCCACGACCATCAGGACCAGATCGGCTTCCTTGACAGCCTGCCTTGTCCGCGCCACACCGATACTCTCCAGTGTGTCGGCAGTTTCCCGCAAGCCCGCCGTATCGACAAGCCGGCAGGCAAAGCCGCCCAGGAGTAAAGTTTCTTCAATGGTATCCCTGGTGGTACCCGGGATCTGGCTGACAATAGCCCTTTCCTGGCGCAGCAGGGCATTTAAAAGGCTGGACTTGCCGACGTTGGGCCGCCCGACAATGGCAATTTTCAGGCCCTCGTTGAGGAGACGACCTTCTTCCCAGGTTGCCAGGAGTTTTAATACCTCTTCCCGGGCTTGTTTCAATTTCTCGAGCTCGCTGGCACTTACCTCGCCGACCTCTTCGGGAAAATCCAGGCTGGCTTCGATTGCCGCCAGTACACCGGTAAGGAAATCGTTTATCGCTGCTATTTTTTGTGACAGCTTACCCTGCAGCTGGCCTACGGCAGCAGCCAGTCCCTGGCTGCTCCTGGCGCGAATGACATCCAGTACCGCCTCAGCCTGAGCCAGGTCCAGGCGGCCGTTTAAAAAGGCACGCCGCGTGAATTCTCCCGGCTCGGCCAGCCTGGCTCCATGGCGTAAAGCAAGTTGTAAAACTCTGGCTACTGCCAGGGCGCCACCATGGCAGTTGATTTCCACGACATCTTCGGCCGTATAGCTGTGGGGAGCTCGCATTATGCTTGCCAGCACCTCATCGACGGTTTCCCCTGTTTCGGGATCGATAATCACTCCCAGGCGCAGGGTATGGCTGCGGCTGGCAGAAAAATGCGGTCCCCGGCGGGGTTGAAATATTTTACTGGCGATGGCAACAGCATCGCTCCCGCTCAGGCGTACAATACCGATGCCGCCTTCACCCGGCGGGGTTGCTACTGCGGCTATGGTGTCGGCCAGCATTCCTGTCCTCCCCACATAATAAGACCCAGTAATACTTAAGGTATCACTGGGCCACAGATAAATACCTGGGTAATCATATTTTAACGCAAAAAACTTATTGGCGCAAGGCAATAACAATTTTGCGGTTCGGTTCCTGCCCTTCGCTGAAGGTCAAGATTTCACTATCATTTTGCAGTGCGGTATGGATAACGCGTCGTTCCTGGGGATTCATGGGTTCCAGGACAATCCTTTTCCCGGTTGCTTTTACCCGGGCCGACAAGCGGCGGGCGAGATTGATTAATGTTTGCTCCCGGCGCTTGCGGTAGCCCTCTACATCCAGGATGATCTTTACTTTGTTCTTTAATACCCTGTTTACGGCCAGGTTGCATAAATACTGCAGGGCATCCAGGTTGTCGCCCCGCCGGCCGATTAAGATACCCAGATCTTTACCATGAAAACTGACAAAAAAGTATCCTTCCCGCTGCCGTATTTCGATACCTGCTTCAATGTTCATGGCCTTCAATACCCGCGTTAAAAAGTCATTAATCACCTTTTCCGGGCTATCGGGCAGAACAACCTTTACCCGGGCCTGGCGTGAACCCAGCAAACCTAAAAATCCCTTACTGCCTTCTTCTAAAATATAAATTTCTACCTCTTCCCTTTTGGCCCCCAAACTTCTCAGCGCTGCCTCAATGGCTTCCTCAACAGTCTTGCCGCTGGTTTCGATCTCCTTCATTTGGCGCTGATTTCCTCCTTTACCAGCTGCGGTTGCCGGCGTATTAGCCATTGTTCTAAAATGCCCATTAAGCTAAAAGTTACCCAGTAGAGAGAGAGGCCGGCTGAAAAGCTCCGGCTCATCCAGCCAATTACCAGTGGCATAACAAAAAGCATCGTTCTCTGGGTCTGATCCTGATTGCTGCTAACCATACTAACCTTCTGCTGGAAATAAGTTCCCAGGGCGACTAAAATAGGTAAGATATAGGGATCCGGTTGCCCTAGATTGCTTATCCATAAAAAGTTAGCGTGAGCCAGTTCCACGTAGGCCGGATGATGGACAGGGTCAAAGAAGGTACGCAGGGCAGTGAATAAAGCAAAAAGAATGGGCATTTGCACCAGCAAAGGCAGACACCCCCCCAGGGGATTAACGCCTTCTTTCTGGTACAGTTCCATCATGGCCTGTTGGGCTTTCTGGGGGTTCCCTTTATACTTTTTTTGCAGTTCCTGGATTTTAGGTTGAAGTTCCTGCAGCCGTTTCATGGAACGCAGCTGCCTGTAGGTCAAAGGGAAAAGGATTACCTTAACGAGAATGGTAAATAAAATTATAGCCAGGCCGTAATTGGGTACTCCTAACGTCCGGGTAATATTATATAAAAATTGTATTGATTGTGAAAGGAAATTAACTAATATACTCAACTAGTTCCTGCCTTACCTCCCTTTAGGAAAAGGCAGCCTTCACCTCCACGCTGGCTTTAACGAAGCGGATCATAACCACCAGGGTGCCACGGGTGACAACGTGCCAATCTTTTTACAGCCAGGAAACTTCCCCGGAACACTCCATATCTGCTGATTGCTTCCAAAGTATACTGGGAACAACTGGGATAGAAACGGCAATTTTTTCCCAGGACAGGGGATATAAATATCTGGTATAAACGTATCAAGAACACAATACTTCTTTTAATCACCTGGGCCACTGCTTTCCTCTTTAGCTAAAATTTTCCCCCAGCGCCCCAAATTTAATACTTCTTGCTGCAGTTCATTATAGCTACTTTGCACTGCATTTTCCCTGGCTACCAGAACTACATCCAAACCCGGCTGGAAAGAAGTTATATGTTTACGACAGATTTCCCGCAGGCGGCGTTTTAATAAATTGCGCTTTACAGCTTTGCCTACTTTTTTGGATATGGAAAAACCAAAACGGGTCAGGCCCCAGGTATTGGGTAAGTAATACATTTTTAACATTTTGCCGTTTACTTTGCGTCCCTGACGGTAAACCCGGCGAAAATCCCTTGCCTTGACAATACGCCGCCTCGCAGTTAACAACATCCTGCCCCCAGGATAAAGGGATAGGCCTGCCTTAAGCAGACAGGCGTTTACGACCTTTCCGGCGTCGCCTCTTGATGACTTCCCGCCCGGCTTTAGTGCGCATCCGCTTTAAAAAACCATGTACCCTCTTATGGCGTCTCCTTTTGGGTTGATAAGTCCGTTTCAAACTTGTTTTTCCCTCCTGCCAAATTTATCTTTTATCTTTTTCCAGCCTTATCATTCAAATTATAGCCGAGTCTTTTTCCTTCTGTCAAGGAAAAGGAATTTTTGTTGCCTGTTGATAGTTATACCCAAAGCTGTTAAGATAAGATTGCGTGATTTCTTTTGCTCCCATCACTTATCCCCATTTTTCATGTTATATACAACAGCCTTTATTAACATCTTCCCCAGGGAGGTTCCTTTT